>CAWAMB010000004.1:0-1892831 GCA_963783055.1 uncultured Chloroflexia bacterium | reverse complement strand
CCGACGGCAACTACTGCTGGCGGTCAGCGCGAGTGACGAGGACGGCGGCACGAGCGCCTTCAGCACGACCCGCAACGTGATCGTCGACACGACCGCACCGACCGGGTCGATCACGATCAACGGCAACGCCCCCTTCACGAACTCCACGACGGTCACGCTCAACCTGAACGCGACCGACACCAACGGTATCGTCAGCTATCGCGTCGCCCAGGCGGCCGACTGCTCGACCGCGACTTTCGTGACGCCGTTCACCGCGGTCAGCCCGTACAGCGCCAACGCCAGCTTCACGATCAGCAGTGGCGACGGAACGAAGACGGTCTGCGTCCAGTACAAGGACGCCGCCGGCAACATCTCGACCAACTACACCGACGCGATCATCCTGGACCAGACGGTTCCGACCGGATCGATCACGATCAACAGCAACGCCTCGTACACGACCTCGACCACGGTCACGCTTAACCTGAACGCGACCGACCTGAACGGGATCGTCAGCTATCGCGTCGCCCAGGCGGCTGACTGCTCGAGCGCCACGTTCGTCGCGCCGTTCTCGGCGATCAGCCCGTATGGCGCGAACCTGACATTCACCCTGACTGGGGCCGACGGCACGAAGACCGTCTGCGTCCAGTACAAGGACGCGGCCGGCAACATCTCGACCAACTCCACCGACTCGATCATCCTCGACACGACGCTGCCGACGAGCGCCATCACGTTCCCGCCGGCAACCTCGTACAACGCTCTGACCTGGAATGCCGGCTGCACGACGACGTTCATCGGCGATATCTGCGGACGGCGGCCGATCCGGGCTTGTCGCCGACCGGCGTCGCGGCTGTGCAGATCGCTCTCAAGAACTCGGCCAACCTCTATTGGACTGGCTTCGGCAACGCCTTCACCAGTTCGAGTCCTGTCTTCGTCACCGTCGCCGGGACGACGAGCTGGAACCGCCTGGTTCCGTTCAGCACCTTCCCGACGGCCGGTGTCTACACGCTCTACTCCCGCGCGACGGATGTCGCCGGCAACCAGCAGTCGCCCCTGACAAGCACGGCCTTCACGATCACCAATGTCAGCGGCGGCATCTATGTCTTCGAGGGCTTCTTCAGCCCCGTCGACAACCTCCCGATCATTAACAAGGCCAACGCCGGACAGACGATCCCGATCAAGTGGCGTCTGACGCTCAACGGCGCTCCGGTGTCCGATCCGAACAGCTTCGTCGCGCTGACGTCGAGCCTTGCGAACTGCACGACGATGGCCGACCTGCCCGGCGACGACGTCGAGACGTACAGCACGAACTCGGGTCTCCAATACCAGAACAACGGCAACTGGCACTTCAACTGGCAGACGCCCAAGTCGTACGCCAACCAGTGCCGGATCATGACCCTCACCCTCAACGACGGAAGCACGCACGACGCGGACTTCAAGTTCAAGTAATCCCCCTCTCCGAGCGCGCCATCGAGGGCCGGTCCCAACGGGATCGGCCCTCGATGATTCCGGGCGCGGCTCGAGGCTGCCCTGGCGCGCCGCCCCACGGCACCCCGAACCGCCACCAACCGCCCGCGACCCGCCCCGCGCACCGGTACTCCTTGGCGGCGCACGCTCGCAACGATTGCGCCGATCGGCCCATCGACCGCCCGTGCAGCAGCCCGGAGCATTCGTTCCGTTGGCAGCCCTGCGCGTGAGGCGAGACCAGAACAATGGAACGACGCATGACACGGCGGGCCCTCGCGCTCGCTGTTACGGCACTCATGTTGACAACGGCCGTGGCCCACGCCGAGACGGTCGAGGGCGACGGCGATGCCCTGACCTCCGGCGTGCAGGGCCTGGTCGACCTCGGCACCGCCCAGCCCGGGCAGGATGTCCGGGTCGACGTCCTGTTCGTCCTGACCTGCACCGGCACGAACCACGTCGACGCCAACCAGCTGGTCCGCCTGACGCCCGGGCGCCATCACGGTCCCGCCCGGCGGCAGCTTCGGCGTCGGCAGCCTCCTGTTCGCGCCCGATGCCGGGCTGGCCGGCCGACGGCGCGGAGTGTCCGGCCAACCTCCAGCCCACCACGAGCGGCCCGCTCCGCGTGATCCTCACCGCGCCGAGCGAGCCCGGCCTCGACTATCGCTACTCGTTCACCTGGAACCGCGGCCTGATGCCGGTGACCGCCGGCGACAACGCGGTCTTCGAGGGCACCGCTCCGACGATCGCGTTCATCCTCGACGTCGCGGAGAACACACCGCCGACCCTGGATCTCCCCGCGGATTCGACCGTCGAGGGCAACACGACCGGCGGCGCCCTCGCGGCATACACCGTCACGGCCGACGACGCCGAGGACGCCGATCCGCCGACGCCGGAGTGCAGCCCGGCGGTCGGTGACGTGCTGCCGCTCGGGACCACCACGATCGAGTGCTCCGTCACGGACGGCGGCGGTCTCGAGGCAACCGGCTCGTTCGACATCACGGTCGTCGACACGACCGCTCCGTCCCTGGCCGGCCACGCCAATGTCGGCGTGACCACCAACGACCCGACCGGGAGGACCGTGTCCTACGCCAAACCCGCGGCCAACGACGCGGTCGACCCGTCGCCGACGGTTGGATGCCTGCCCGCCAGCGGTTCGACCTTCCCGGTCGGATCGACGACCGTCACCTGCACGGCCACCGACGCCTCCGGCAACCACTCGTCCGGGTCCTTCCAGGTCAACGTGACATTCGTCCCGCTCGTCACGTGGACGGCGATCTGGGGCGAGCCGATCAACGCCGGCGAGACGTTCGTCGCGAACCCCGGCCGGACGATCCCCATCAAGGTCGACGTCTTCGCGAATGGCGTCGAGCGAACGAGCGGTCGGGTCGTCCTGGTCGTGACCCCGTGTGCCGGCGGCCCCGCCGTCAACGTGGTCCTGAGCCGCGACTCGGGACGCTGGACGGGCAAGCTGGACACGTCCACGCTCGCCGGTCCCGGCTGCTACGTGGCCGCCGTGACGGTCGACGGCGCAACCGCCGGATCGATCCGGATCGACCTCCGCGGCAGCGCGGCTGCGGAGTCGGGCACCCCGAAGGGCAAAGGCAAGCACTAAGCCCGACAGCCCAGCACGACGGACCGGACACCCGGCGCGCCATCGCGCCGGGTGTCCTAGCATCGGGGACGTGACCCCCGACCTCCAGGCGACCCTCAAGAAGCTGCCCGATCGACCCGGCGTCTACCTCATGCGCGACGCCCGCGGCGACGTCGTCTACGTCGGCAAGGCGCAGAGCCTGCGCAGCCGGGTCCGGAGCTACTGGCAGAAGGCGACGCCCGTCGGCGAGGTCCACCGGATCCGATCGGTCATCGACCGGGTCACCGAGGTCGAGTACACCCTGACCGACTCCGTCAGCGAGGCGCTCCTGCTCGAGGCGAGCCTGATCAAGCGCTTCCGGCCGCGCTTCAACGTCCGTCTCAAGGACGACAAGAGCTACCCGTACATCAAGATCACGAAGGGCGACGACTTCCCGCGAGTCGAACGGACCCGCAAGCTCGTCGAGGACGGCAGCCGCTACTTCGGGCCGTACGCATCGGCGAGCAGCGTGGACGAGTCGATGAACCTCGTCAGGCGGCTCTTTCCGTTCCGGACGTGCACGATCGACATCGAGGATGGCAAGCGGGCGCTCGCCCGGCCGTGCCTCCTGTTCCACATCAAGCGCTGTCAGGGGCCGTGCATCGAGGCGGTCTCGAAGACCGATTACGGCGCCCAGATCTCGCAGATCGAGCTGTTCCTGGAGGGTCGCCAGGAATCGGTCGTGCAGGCCCTGACCGCCGAGATGCGGTCGGCCTCGGAGAAGACGGACTACGAGCGAGCGGCCGGCGTACGCGACAAGATCCGGGCGATCGAGCGGACGATGGAGAGCCAGAAGATGGCCGCGTTCAAGCGGACCGAGCTCGACATGGTCGGCCTCGCCCGGCAGGACAACCAGGCGGCGATCCAGCTGTTCGCGATCCGCAACGGCACGCTGATCGGGCGCGATGTGTTCCTGCTCGACGCGGTCCGTGAGGCGCCCGACGAGGAGGTCCTGTCGAGCTTCCTCCTCCAGTTCTACGCGCGCGCGACCTCGATCCCGCCATCGGTGCTGGTCCCGTGCCCCCTGCCGGACGCCGCGGACCTCGAGGCGTTCCTCACGGCGCGGCGTGGCGGTCCGTCACGGCTGGCCGTCCCGCAACGCGGCGAGAAGCGCGAGCTGATGGCCCTCGCGACGCGCAATGCCGGCGAGACGCTCGCCCGCGAGCAGGCGCGCTGGATGGCCGACGAGGGCAAGACCCTGGTCGCGCTCGAAGGGCTGGCCGAGGCGCTCGGTCTGCCCGGGCCGCCGCTCCGGATCGAGTGCTACGACATCTCGAACATCCAGGGCTCCGACACGGTCGGCAGCATGGTCGTGTTCGAGGATGGCCGGCCCCGGACGGGGGAGTACCGCCGGTTCAAGATCCGGACCGTCCAGGGCCCGAACGACTTCGCCTCGCACCAGGAGGTCCTGCGGCGCCGCTTCCGGCGAGCGAAGGACGGCGACGAGGGCGCCGAGGAGGCACGCCGCTGGGCGATGCCGGACCTCGTGATCATCGACGGCGGCAAGGGCCAGGTCAGCGCGGCCAAAGAGGTGCTCGACGAGATCGGCCTCCACGACCTGCCGCTGGCCGGGCTGGCCAAGGAACGCGAGGAGCTGTTCCGGCCCGGGATCACCGAGCCCGTCGTCCTGCCGCCGACGTCGCCGGCGCTCTACCTGGTCCAGCGCCTCCGCGACGAGGCGCACCGCTTCGCGATCACCTATCACCGCGACCTGCGCTCGAAACGTCAGACGCGCTCGGCGTTCGACGACCTGCCCGGCGTCGGGCCGAAGCGGCGCCGCGCCCTGCTCCGGGTGTTCGGGTCGGCCAAGCGGGTCCGCGACGCGCCGGTCGAGCAGATCGCGGCGGTCCCGGGGATCGGCACGGCGCTCGCGGCCAGGATCAAGGCGACGCTCGAGGCCTGAGCCTCACGACCGCATCGCGCTCCGATTCACAACCCGTGTACACGCACGACCGGATCGACGGCCGTCGCGTCGGATCTGCCCTTGAAACCGTCAATCCGGCACGCCCGGCGTGCCAACGTTGCGGATTCGGGCATGCGAAGCGTCAAATCGGTCCCACGTGCTCGCCGGGTGTGAATCGGGGGCATCCGCTGGTGAGCGCCGGATAAGAGCCGCTCGCCATCGTGTCTCGATGGCCCATCGCGAACGCAGACGAGATCGCGGAATGCGACTCGCGCGACGGTGGTTGCAGCGGGTCGGCGACGACTTCCGGGAGGCTCGGCTGCAGGCCGGCCTCACGCAGCGTCAGATGGGCGCGGCAGCCGGCGTATCGCACGCCATGATCAGTCGGATCGAACTCGGCCTGGCGCCGCGGGTGTCGTACGAGACGCTCGCGGTCATTGCTTCGGTCCTCGGGCTCGATCTCCCGCTCCGTGCCTTCCCGTCCGGCGATCCGATCCGTGACGCAGCGCAACTCGCGCTTCTCGCGAAACTGCGGATTCGGCTCGGCGAGGGACTCGCTTGGCGGACCGAGGTTCCCTTGAACGCACCCGGCGACCGACGGGCTTGGGATGCCGTCATCGTCGGCCACGGCTGGCAGCTTCCCGTCGAAGCCGAATCGCGCGTCCGCGACGTCCAGGCTTGCTTGCGACGCATCGCGTTGAAGCGACGCGACGATGGGCGGGACATCGTGATCCTCCTCGTGGCCGACACCCGGCACAACCGCCGGGTGTTCCGGCTCGTCGCCCCGGATGTTGCTGTCGAGTTCCCGGTCCGGGGCGCCGGAGCGCTCGCCTCGCTGACGGCGGGCCAGCGACCGGCGGGCAGTGCCATCGTCCTCTTGTGAGACGGGTAGCGATTCACACCCCATGTGCACCCGCGACACTCCACACCCGTCGGGCCTTCCGATTCGCCCGATTCGTGTCTCGCTGTCACACCCGGTGTGAAAGGGACGCATCGATCGACCGTGGAGCGGCATCTCCTGGTCACTTGTGAACGCCCCATGTGAATCGCTCGGCGGAAGCGGGGGACGTGGGGACGATGGCCGCCCCGACGAGGCCCGCCAGGCGGCCCGCGGGGACCTTTCCTGTATCATCCGCCGCTGATGCGCAAGACCGGACCCATCCTCATCCTGATCATCGGCATCCTCGCCCTGATCCTCGACTTCGTTCCCGGAATCTCCGTCCCCGACGCCGAGGGTACCCGCGTCCTCGAGACGAAGGTCGGGCTCGACCTCCAGGGCGGCCTCCGGGTCGAGTACCAGGCGCTGCCGGTCGGGGACAAGGCTCCCCGGCCCGAGGACCTCGAGGTCATCCGGACGATCATCGAGAACCGGGTGAACTCGACCGGCGTTGCCGAGCCGGTGATCACGACCCAGGGCAGCGACCGGGTCGTCGTGGAGCTCCCCGGCGTGTCGGACCCCAACGCGATCCGCAACCTCGTCGGCCAGACGGGCCGGCTCGACTTCGTGCCCCTCGGAACGACCCAGAAGAACAAGGGCGACGTGATCGACGAAGCCCAGTTCCCGCCGCTGTTCAGCGGAACGGAGCTGTCGTCGGCGACGATCGGGACGAACGAGACCGGCAACCGCGTCGTCAACTTCGTCCTGAAGGACACCGGCGCCAAGCTGTTCGGCGACTACACCGCGAGCCACATCAACAACTTCTTCGCGATCGTCCTCGACGGCAAGGTCATCTCGGCCCCGGAGATCCAGAGCGCGATCCCCGGTGGCAACGTCCAGATCTCGCAGGACCGCACGATCGGCGGCTATCCGCTCAAGGAAGCCACGGAACTCGTGACGGTGCTCCAATTCGGGTCGCTGCCCTTCCCGATCACCGAGCTCTCGAACACGACGATCAGCGCCACCCTCGGCGAGCAGTTCCTCAACCAGAGCCTCCTCGCCGGCCTGGTCGGGATCCTGCTCGTGATGGCCTTCATGATCATCTACTACCGCCTGCCGGGCGTGATCGCGAGCTTCGCGCTCATCTACTACAGCCTCGTCGTCCTGGCGATCTTCCGCCTCGTCCCGGTGACCCTGACCCTCGCCGGGATCGCCGGCTTCGTCCTCTCGATCGGCATGGCGGTCGACGCCAACATCCTGATCTTCGAGCGGATGAAAGAGGAGATGCGGGTGGGGAAGTCGCTGCCCGCCGCCGTCGAGGCGGGCTTCGGGCGTGCCTGGAACTCGATCCTCGACTCGAACGTATCGAGCCTGATCACGGCCACGATCCTGTACCTCTTCGGCTCGTCGACGATCCGCGGGTTCGCCCTCGTCCTGATCATCGGCGTGCTCGTCTCGATGTTCAGCGCGATCGTGGTCACCCGGACGATTCTGCGGGCCGTCGTCGGCCGCCTCTGGTCGCGCAAGGCGGGGCTGTACGGCGTGAGCGAGAAGGAGTTCGTGGCGGGGGTCGGCGCACCGACACGTGGCCGTCTCCGGGGAGAGGCTCGCTCGCGTGTTTGACATCGTCGGCAAGCGGCGCTGGTTCTTCCTGATCTCGCTGATCGTCACCATCCCGGGCCTGATCTTCATCCTCCTGACCCCGCTGACCGGCGGCAAGGAGGGCCTCCAGTTCACGATCGACTACACCGGTGGCACGACCTGGCAGATCCGGTTCGCGGACAAGAACGTCAGCGCCGACGCCGTCGCGGCCGTCTTCCGCGAGAACGATCTCCAGGCCATCGTCGTGAAGCAGGGCGACGGGTTCATGGACATCAAGACCGAGGCGATCGGTCTCCTGCCGCCGCCACCGTCGCCGACGCCGGTTCCGACGCTGTCGGCGCCACCGAGCGCCAGCGCGGGCGCGAGTGCCTCAGCCGGCTCATCGACCGGGCCGAGTTCGGCTGCGTCGATTGCCCCGGGCGGGTCCGGCTTCGATGGTGCAAGCGGCGCGCCGTCGCCCTCGCCCTCGCCCTCGCCATCTCCGAGCGCCACTCCGGCCGCGAGCCCGTCGCCCGCCGCGTCCGCGGCGGCCTCGGCGGCACCATCGGCGTCCCCCTCGACCGCCACCGGCAATACCCAGCTCCCGACCGAGGGCAAGGGTGGCGAGATGGTCAAGGCTCTGGAGGCCAAGTTCGGGCCGATCGCGGAGCAGGCGTCGCTCACGACGATCGGGCCGGTCGTCTCGTCCGACCTCGTCAACCAGGCGCTCCTGTTGATCGTCATCGGCTCGATCGGGATCCTGCTCTGGATCACGTACCGCTTCCAGGACGTGAAGTTCGGCGTCACCGCGCTCGTCGCCCTCGTCCACGACGTCATCGTCGTCGTCGGCATCTTCGCGATGCTCGGGTCGTTCTTCCGGCTCGAGATCGACGCCCTGTTCGTGACCGCGATGCTGACCGTCATCGGCTTCAGCGTCCACGACACGATCGTCGTCTTCGATCGGGTCCGCGAGAACCGCGCCCGCCATGCCGGCGAGTCGTTCGCCCAGATCGTCAACCACTCGATCCTGCAGACCTTCGCCCGCTCGATCATGACCAGCTTCACCGTCGTCCTGACCCTGCTGTCGTTGTACCTGTTCGGCGGTGAGGCGATCCGGACGTTCGTCCTGGCGCTGCTGATCGGGATCGTCTCCGGGACGTACTCGTCGATCTTCAACGCCGCCCCGCTGCTGGTCGTCTGGCACGAGTGGGAGGACCGCCGGCTCGGCCGGACCGGGTCCACCCGCGCCCCGAGCACGCGCCGCGCCGCTTCCTGACCGGCCGAGGGCCGGCGGTGGATGACGCGACTCCGTCCGATGCGGGGCCGCGTCGAGCAGAGCCCGACGCCCCGCGCCGGTGTCCGGTGAGCGGCGGGTGAGCGAGGCGTGGCATCCTGATCGCGTGATCGAACCGCGCTTCTCCTGGCAAGTCGCGGACGCCGTCACCCCCACGGACGACCTCCGCGCCGCCGGAGCCAAGCTCGGCCTCGGGACGCGTGCGATCGGCCTCCTGGCGAGCCGCGGCCTGTCGACGGCCGACGAGCTGGAGGCGTTCTTCGCCGAGCCGATCGACGCTCTCCACGATCCGCGTCTCCTGCCCGACGCCGATCGCTTCCTGGCGCGGATGCGCGCAGCCCGTTCCGCCGGTGAGACGGTCATGGTCTTCGGCGACTTCGACGCCGATGGGCTGACGGGTCTGGCGATCCTGACCCGCGCCCTGCGCGCCTGGGGGATGGAGCCCGTCCCGTATGTCCCGAGCCGGCTCGACGAAGGACACGGCCTGTCGGTCAAGGCGATCGACGCGGCCCGGACGGCGGGCGCCACCCTGATCGTCACGGTCGACTGCGGGTCGACGAGCGTCGACGAGATCGCGGCCGCGCGTGACGCCGGGATCGACGTGATCGTCACCGACCACCACCGGCTGCCCGCGGTCCTGCCGGTCGCCGTCGCGATCGTCAATCCGCAGCGCGCCGACAGCGTCTACCCATGGACCCGCCTGGCCGGCAGCGGGGTCGCGTTCAAGCTGGCCCAGCTGCTGCTCGCCGACGAGCCGGGCGGCCCGGCCGCCGCCCTCGCGCTCGCCGACCTCGCGACGATCGGCAGCGTCGCCGATCTCGTGCCGATCCTCGGCGAGACGCGAGCGATCGTGCGCCTCGGGCTGGCCCGGATCGCCGCCGGCCCACGTCCCGGGATCGCCGCGCTCCTGGCCGCCGCCGGCGTCGCGCCGGAGGCGGTCGACGTCGAGACGCTGTCCTTCGCGGTCGCGCCGCGGATCAATGCGGCCGGTCGGGTGGGGGAGTCGGCGTCAGCCGCAGCCCTGCTCATGACGGACGACCGGGCCGAGGCCGACCGGCTCGCGACCGAGCTCGAGACGGCGAACAAGACCCGGCGGGACCTGACGAGCCAGGCGATGAGCGAAGCCCGCGCGGCGATCGCCGGCGTCGCGGCGCCGACGCTCGACGGCCTCCTGGAGGTCACCACGGAGCCGGCGACGGAGCCGGCGTTCACGGTGACTCCGGATCCGATCGCGATCCATGCCACGATCATCCGCGGCCCGTGGCCGGTCGGGATCGTCGGCCTGGTCGCGTCGAAGCTGGTCGAGGATCACGGCCGGCCGGCGATCGTCGGAGCGGACCTCGGCGACGTGATCCGGGCGTCGTGCCGGAGCGACGGCCGCCTGGACCTCGGCGCGACCCTCGATGCCTGCGGACCGATCTTCCTGCGCCACGGCGGCCATGCCGGCGCGGCCGGGTTCGAGATCGAGGCGGCCCGCTGGCCGGAGTTCGTCGCGATCTTCGACGCCCTGGCGGAGCGATCCGTGCCTGCCGATCCCGCGCCTGCCGCTGGCGATCGACCTGGCGCTGCCGGCCCTCGACGTCGATTACGCCCTCCATCGCGACCTGCGCCGGCTCGATCCGTGCGGGCAGGGTAACCCGGAGCCCCTCCTGATCGTCCAAGGCCTGACCGTGACTCGCGTGCGTGCCGCCAGCGGCGGCCATACCCAGCTCACCCTGCGCCGCCGACTCGACGTCCTCGACGGGATCGCGTTCGGGCGCTCCGACCTGGCCGAGACCGTCCACGAGGGCGATCAGGTCGACGTCGTCGCCCGCCTGACGAGCCGGACATTCGGCGGCTACGAGTCCCTCCAGCTCGACATCCGCGATGTCGCGAGCGCCGGCCTGGACGACGTCGTGGCCAGGGTGGCATCGTGCGCGATCGACGGCGTCGCGTCCGTCCCGGAGCCGGACGTGGGACTCGGCCTGCCGGTGGCCTCGTGACCCGGCGCGGCGCTCCCGCCCGCGGCCGCGCGCCGCGCGACCCGTACGGCATCGGGCCGGTCGGCGGCTATGTCGGGCCGGCCATCGCGGTCGTCGTCCTGATCGTGGTCGCCCTCGTCTCGATCAGCCTGTTCAACGGCCAGGTCCCGCTCGTCCGGTCGCAGACGCCGGGCAACGGCAACGGCGACGGCAACGGCGCGCAGGCCACGCCCGCCCCGCCGGACGTCGTCATCCCGGTCCCCAAGTCGACGTTCCCCGGTTCGATCACGTATGCCAAGGCCGGGAACATCTGGATCCAGACGACCAAGGAGGTCCGCCAGCTCACGAAGCTCGGCAACGATTCGATGCCGACGTTCTCGGCCGACGGCGCGTGGATCTACTTCATCCGGACCGTCACGACCGGGGCAAGTTCCCGACGGGCGGGGTCCAGGCCCCCGTCCTGGTACGACCTCGTGACGCCGGGCCTCCTGCGGATCCACCCCGATGGGACCGGCGTCGAGCGGCTCCTCACGGGCAAGCTACACCCAGGGCACGAACGAGTGGTTCTACTGGCTGCGCCAGCCGGTCCCGAGCCCGGACGGCAAGACGGTCGCGGTCATCTCCGACGGACCGAACCCGCTCCAGAGCGACATCGTCCTGCACACGTTCGGGATCGCGTCGAAGAAGCTGACCTCGCTGAACCTTCCGAACTCGCTCCACCTCGGCCACCAGGATCCCGCCTGGCGGTCCGATGGACGGTTCCTGCTGTACGTCCGGAATGGCCGGGAGCTGACGCGCGGGGCGCCCCAGATCTTCCGCTACGAGCCGGCCACGAAGAAGACTCGGGCGCTGACCGGTCCGGGCTACGTTGCGCCGTCCTATTCGCCCGATGGGGCGTGGATCGCGGCGACCAAGACGGACGCGTTCGGGACGGACATCGCGATCCTCGACGCGGCGGGCAAGGAGGTCCTGCGGGTCACCGACGACGCCCACTCCTTCTCGCCGGTGTGGTCGCCGGCTGGTGACGCGGTTGCGTTCCTCCACCTCGAAGGCACGATCGTCGACATGCGCCTGGCACGGCTGGACAAGGCGTCCGGCCGTTGGGTCGTCAGCGAGACGGTCGACCTCACTCGGGTGTCGGGGCTCGACGGCGCGTCGCGGCCGAGCTGGTACGCGTCTGCCGCGGAGGTCCCGCCGCCGGCCATCGCCCCGGGCGCCAGCGCGACGCCGGCGGCATCGAGCGGAACGCCGGCGACGTCGAGCGCTCCGTGACGGCGAGCCGCGACGTCGTGCCCGACCGCGGACCGGACGCTGCGGACCGCACCTACCTCGGTCGATTGGCGGCTCGCTCCGCGGCGACGGGCACCGTCCTGTGCCTGGGCCTCGATCCGGATCCCGAGTCGCTGCCCGACGGATTCAGCCGAGACCTCCGCGGCGTCGAGGCGTTCGCCCGGCTCGTGCTCGAGGCCGCCGCCCCGTTCGCGGCCGCCGTCAAGCCGAACCTCGCGTTCTTCGAGGCATTCGGCTCGGCAGGGATCGCGGCCCTCGAGCGACTCCGCGCTGCCGTTCCGGCGGACCTGCCCGTGGTCATGGACGCGAAGCGCGGCGACATCGGCTCGACGGCCGCGCGCCAGGCTGCGGCCCTGTACGACGGCCTCGGGGCGGACGCGATCACCGTCAGCCCATATCTCGGCGAGGAGGCCATTGCGCCCGTTGATCGGCCGGACCGATCGGTTCGCCTACGTCCTGTGCCGAACCTCGAACCCGGGGGCGGGCGAGCTCCAGGGACTGCTCGTCGCCGCCGATCAGGAGCTGCGGGCGCCGGCCGAGCCACTCTGGGCTCGCGTCGCCCGGCGGGTGCGGACCTGGGGACCGGGCGGGACGGTCGGGCTCGTGGTCGGCGCCACCGCGCCCGTCGAGCTGGCCGCGATCCGGGCGATCGCGCCGGGTCTCGCGTTCCTCGTGCCGGGCGTCGGCGCCCAGGGCGGCGACGAGGCGGCCGTGCTCGCCCACGGTCGAGCGCTCGCGGCGCCGGCCGGCGCGGCCCCGGGCGGCGGGCTGCTCGTCAACGTCTCGCGCGGGATCGCCGGAGCGGCGCGACAGCCGTCCGGATCGGGGTCGTCGCAGGGCCCCGTGGAGGCCCTCGCGACCGCCGCCCGCGACTGGGCCGCCCGCCTGCCCGTGCTACCCTAGCCAGCGCGCGAGCCCCGTTCGGGGTGCGCCGACGGAGCCGAGGTCGAGAGCAGCCACACATGCCGAACATCGGGCCCGGAGAGCTCATCCTGATCCTGGTCATCGCGATCGTGTTCATCGGTCCAGGACGCCTGCCCGACGTCGGCGCCGCTCTCGGCAAGAGCATTCGCGAGTTCCGCAAGGCGTCGACGGACATGGCCGAAGCCACCCGGATCGACACCTCGCCGCTGCCGCCCTCGGCCGCAGCCGACGCGCCAGCCGCGACCGCTGCCCCCGCTCCGACGCCTGAGCCGTCCGTCCCGACGCCGACCGCCCCGACCGTCCCGGCGCCGATCGCCGCGCCGCCGGACCGCACGGCCGACGACGAACCCACCAATCTGCCGGCCTAGCCCGGTCTCACCCTCGACCTGATGGCCGATACCGACGCCGTCCGGGGGGCGGGATTGCCGGAGCGGTTGCCGGGCTCCTCCTCGCCCGTTCCGAGCCTGCCCGCAGCCGAGCCCGACAAGGTGATGACGCTGGTCGATCACCTGACGGAGCTTCGCAGCCGGATCGTCCGCGCGATCCTGGCGATCGCAGCGGGCACCGCGGTCGGGTTCGTCGCGGCCGAGCCACTTCAGACGTTCCTGACGGCCCCGCTCCCCGCGAGCGCCCTGCCGCTTCAGACGCTCGGCCCCGGCGACGCCTTCGCCGTCACTCTTCGCATCGCCGTCGCGGTCGGGATCATCCTCGCGATGCCGGTGCTGCTCTACCAGGTCTGGTCGTTCATCGCCCCGGGCCTGACCCCGTCCGAACGGCGAGCTCTCCGTCCGTGGATCCCGCTCGCGCTCTTCTTCTTCGTGCTCGGCGTGACGATTGCCTACATCATCCTGCCGTTCGCGATCGGCTTCCTGCTCGGGTTCACGAACAAGATCATCGTCGCTCACCTCGCGGCGCCGGCCTACTTCGACTTCGTCACGACGATGTTCCTGGCCTTCGGACTGCTGCTCGAGTTCCCGATCGTCGTGTACGGCCTCGCCCGAGTCGGCGTCCTCAGCTCGGAGCGGCTGCGCTCCTCGCGTCGGATGGTCATCCTCGGGATCGCGATCTTCGCGGCCATCGCCACCCCCGGCGGCGATCTCGTCAGTCCGGTCATCCTGGGCATGACGATGTACATCCTGTTCGAGCTGACGATCGTCGCCATCCGGCGCAGCGGTCGCTGATGCCGCTCGATCCCGAGCCCGCTCCGATCGCCGAGCCCAACCCGGTCGATGTCGCGGTGCCCGACGCGGACGCGGACACGCTCGAGGTCGCGCCGCCCACCGAAGGCCAGCATGTCGTCCTGCTGAGCGGGCTCTCCGGGGCCGGCAAGACCGCCGCCGCGAAGCTCTTCGAGGACCTCGGCTATACCGTCGTCGACAACCTGCCGGGCGAGCTGCTGCCGGAGCTGGCGGAGCTGGTCGCCGACGACCCCGAGCGCTTCCAGAAGGTCGCGATCGTCCTCGACATCCGGTCCGGCGACGCGCCGATGGCGTTCGGAGCCATGCGCGGCGCGCTCGAGGGGCGGGGGATCCGGCCCCAGGTGTTCTTCCTCGAAGCGCGCGACGAGGTCCTGATCCGGCGCTTCTCCGAGACGCGCCACCGCCATCCGCTCGCCGACCAGCGCGGGATCGCGAGCTCGATCAACGCCGAGCGGCGCCTGCTCGACCCGGTCCGGAGCGAGTCGGACGTCGTCATCGACACGAGCGACCTGGCGCTGCGCGAGCTGCGCGAGAAGATCTTCACCCGGCTCGGTGAGGCCGCCGACCCGAGCCGGCTCGCGATCCAGCTCATCAGCTTCGGGTTCAAGTACGGCGTCCCGCTCGAGGCCGACCTCGTCTTCGACGTCCGCTTCATGCAGAACCCGTACTACATCCCCGAGCTGCGCAAGCTGTCCGGCCTGACCCCGGAGACGCGCGCGTTCGTCCTCGGCCAGCCGGTCGCGCAGCGCTTCCTCGAGTACCTCCACGACTTCCTCGGCTTCGCCCTGCCGGCGTACGTCGGCGAGGGCAAGACCCGCCTGACGATCGCCCTCGGCTGCACGGGCGGCTACCACCGCTCGATCGCCCTGACCGAGGCCCTCGCCGAGTGGCTGCGCGAGAAGGACTTCGGCGCCGTCGCGGTCTTCCACCGCGAGCTGGATCGGACATGACCGACTCCGACCGCCGCGATCCGGGGCGACCCCGCGATCCGGGCGCGCCGGTCCCCGCGACGCCCGAGGCGGCCGACGCCGGCCCGGTCGCCGATCGTCGGATGGATGCCGAGCGGCTGGCCGTCGCCAACCTCCGGCGCTGGCTGACGCCGGGCATCGGCGTGAAGCGCTGGCTGCTCCTCGCGTTCGGCGGACTCCTGCTCCTGGCGCTCGGCGCCGCCCACGTGATCCGCCAGGCCACCCGCGACCTCGAGCCCGGCGGCGTCGCCGGCACCGTCCTCGACCTCGTCACCCTCCAGTTCCTGCCGTATCCGGTCCGCGGCCTCCTTCTGGGCGTCGTCGGGCTCGGCTTGCTCGGGTTCGGCGCCTACCGGACGATCCGGGCGCTGACGTCGCCGTTCATGCCGGTCCAGGGCCGCGGCCGGCTCGTCGAGCTGATCTACCAGCGCAAGTCCCTCGCCCGCGGCCCGCGGGTCGTCGTGATCGGCGGCGGGACCGGCCAGTCGACGATCCTGCGCGGCCTCAAGGAGCACACGAGCAACCTGACCGCGATCGTCGCGGTCGCCGACGACGGTGGCTCCTCGGGGGTGCTGCGCGAAGAGCTCGGGATTCCACCGGTCGGCGACATCCGACGCTGCCTGGCAGCCCTGGCCGACGCCGAGAACCTCGTCGGCGAGGTCCTCGAGCACCGGTTCGCCGGCTCGCCGACGGATGCCGCCCCCGAAGGCGGCGGGTCCCTCGGCGGTCATCCGGTCGGCAACATCCTGCTCGCCGCGATGACCCAGCTCGAGGGCGGCGACTTCGAAGAGGGCGTCCGACGGGCCAACCGCGTCCTGGCGGTCCGTGGACAGGTCCTGCCGGCCGCGGCGACGCCGCTGACGCTCCACGCCCGGACCCGCGATGGCCTCATCGTCGACGGTCAGTCCCTGATCACCAGGACCGCCGGGATCGAGCGGGCCTGGGTCACCCCGGCCAGCGTCGCGGCGTGCGAGGACGCGCTGACGGCGATCGCCGAGGCGGACCTGATCGTGCTCGGTCCGGGCAGTCTGTACACGAGTCTCCTGCCGAGCCTGCTCCTGCCCGAGATCCGCGACGCCGTGGCAGCGTCGACGGCGCTCCGGATCTACGTCTGCAACGTCGCGACCCAGGACGGCGAGACGGCCGGGCCTCGACCTGGCGGGGCACGTCGAGGCCCTCGTGGCCCACGCCGGCAACGGGATCGTCGACGTCGTCCTTGCCAACAACCGGCCCGGAGATCCGGCGTCGCTCCGGCCTCCGTCCGAGGCGGTCCGGCTGCGCTGGCCGCCGGCCTACTCCGAAGGGCCACGGCTCGTGCTCGATGACGTCGTCGACAGCTCGGCAGCGCAGCGCCACGACTCGGTTCGTCTGGCGGCCGCCGTGATGCGGATCCTCGAGCGCGAGGGCTCGGCTCGCCGTCGCCTTGCCGCGCCACGCACGGCCTGACCCGATGCACAGCGCCGCCTCGATCCCGTCTCGCCCCATCGAGCGTCGATCGTGAGCGGCAGCGATCGCGATCTCGTCCTGGCCCTCCGCTCCGAGCTCGCCGCGATCGATCCGCCGCGGGCGTGCGACCGGCGGGCCGAGGCCATGGCCCTGGTCGATGTCGAGGTGGCGCGTGACGGGCCGCTGGCGCGACTCCTCCTCCGGCTCGCGCGCGAGCGGGCAGCCGTGGCGGCCCCGGGGGCGGCCAACGGACGCGAGGGGAGCGGACCCTCCGCTGACCGGGACGACGTCACCGGTCCGGATGCCGTCGTCAGCGGTGTCACAGGCTTCGACTGGGCGTCCTCGTCCGATCACTGCCGGCTCGCCTGGCTGCGCGGGCTCTTCCTGGCCCATGGCTCGCTCAGCCTGTCGGGCGGGCGGACCCATCTCGAGTTCGTCGTCGCCGCGGCCGATGCCCCGGTCCTCAGCCGGCGGCTGGGCGAGGCCGGCCTGCCGGCGTCGTGGCGGATCCGACGGCGGCGCGGGGTGGTCACGTGGAAGAACGGCGACCTGGTCGGCACGTTCCTGCGCCGGATCGGGGCGACCGGCGCGCTCCTCGAGGTCGAGGCGCGGCAGGTGTCGCGGGCCCTGCGCGGCGAGCTGAACCGGGTCATCAACGCCGAGTCGGCCAACCTGGATCGGGCCGTCGGCGCCGCGGGCCGCCAGATCGCCGCGATCGACGAGCTGGCGGCGACTGGCGAGCTGGCCGAGCAGCCGTACGTCGTGCGCTCCGTCGCCGAGGCGCGCCGAGAGACGCCGGAGGCAACGCTCGGGCGAGCTGGCCGAGCGGCTGGGGATCCATCGCTCGGCGGTGCAGCGAGCCCTCGAGCGGGTGGAGCGGCTGGCGCTCGTGCCCCGCGATCGCCCGGGGACGGCCGGCGGACGGACGGCTCCATTCCGCCGTCGACCGGTCTTCGTTGCCCGCGACGCCTCCAGGCAGCGGCGCTGATCACCCGGACGGCCGGCCTCCGTCGCCGCCGTCCCTCTGGCATCATCCCTCGATGCGTCCTGTCGTCATCGCGGCCAACTGGAAGATGAACACGACCCCCGCCGACGCCGGCGAGCTGGCCGTCACGATCGCCGGCCGGACGCGGGTCCAGGGCGTGACCCGGGTCATCTGCCCGCCGTTCGTCGCCCTTGCCGCGGTCCGCGATGCGCTCGCCGCGGTCGACCCGGGTGTCGGGATCGGCGCCCAGGACGTCCATCACGAGCTCGCCGGGGCCTATACCGGAGACATCTCCGCGCCGATGCTCGTCGGACTCGCCGGCTGGGTGATCGTCGGCCACTCGGAGCGGCGCCGCGATCACGGCGAGACCGACGAGCGGATCGGCCGGAAGCTCGCCCGGGCGGTCGAGGCCGGTCTCCGCCCGATCCTGTGCGTCGGCGAGCAGCTCGAGGATCGCGACGCCGGCCGCGCCGCCGATGTGGTCGACGCGCAGCTCGGCGGGGCGCTCGCCGGACATGATCCGCAGGCTCTGGCGGAGGCGGGCCTGGTGATCGCCTACGAGCCGGTCTGGGCGATCGGGACCGGGCGCAACGCCCTCGGGTCCGACGCGGCGGCGATGGCCGAGGCCATCCGGACCACGCTGACCCGGCAGGGCTGGGACGCGGCGGCCGCCGAGGTCCCGATCCTCTACGGCGGCAGCGTGACGGCCGCCAACATCGGCGAGTTCCTGGCTGAGCCGACGATCGATGGCGCGCTCGTCGGCGGCGCCTCGCTCAAGCCCGACGAGATGGCCGGGATCGTCGGCCGGGCCGGCGTCACGGCGGCGGCTCGTCTGGCCGCCGTCCCGTGACGACATCCTCGACCTCGTCCGCGACCCCGTGACGGCCGCCGCCCCGAGCCGCCGTCCGCGCCCGATCGTGCTGGTCGTCGTCGACGGGTTCGGCCTCGGGCCGGTGGCGGCGGACGACGCGATCGCGGCCGCGGCGATGCCCGCCTGGCGCGGGCTCCTGGCTCGCTGGCCGCACAGCTCGCTCGGAGCCTCCGAGGGCGCGGTCGGGCTGCCGCCCGGGCAGATGGGCAACTCGGAGGTCGGCCACCTGAACCTCGGTGCCGGCCGGCCGGTGCTCCAGGACCTGCCCCGAATCGACGCCGCGATCGTCGACGGATCGTTCCTGGAGCGGCCAGCCCTCGTCGGCGCCGCGACGCGTGCCGCCAACGGGACCGGCCGGCTCCACGTGATCAGCCTGGTCGGGCCGGGCGGGGTCCATGCCAACGACCGCCACCTCGTCGCGCTCGTGGAGCTCGCGGCCCGGCGTGGCGTCGGTGAGGTCCTCGTCCACGCGTTGCTCGACGGGCGTGATACGCCGCCGCGCTCCGCGCTCGGCTTCATCCACGACCTCGAGTCGCGCCTCGGGGCGGCCCATCCGAAGGCCCGGATCGCGACCGTCGGCGGCCGCTACTACGCGATGGATCGCGATCAGCGTTGGGAGCGGACGCAGCGCGGCTACGACGCGATCGTCCACGGGGTGGGGGAGCGGGCCCCATCGGCCGAGGCCGCGATCGCGGCCGGCTACGACCGCGGCGAGAACGATGAGTTCGTGCTCCCCACCGCGATCGACGGCGTCGACGGACGAATCCGGGACGGCGAGCCGGTCGTCATCGCGAACTTCCGGGCTGACCGCGCCCGACAGCTTGCGCACGCGCTCGCGGACGATGCCTTCGCCGGCTTCGATCGCGCCGCTGCCGGGCCCCGGCCGCGAGACCTGGCGATCGTCACGATGACCGAGTACGAGAGCAGCCTGGCCGTCGAGGTCGCCTTCGGACCCGAGGAGGTGCGCTCGCTGGCCCACGCTGCGAGCGATGCCGGCTGGCGCCAGCTCCACGTCGCCGAGACCGAGAAGTACGCCCACGTCACGTACTTCTTCAACGGCGGGCGCGAGGCTCCGCTCCCGGGCGAGGACCGCCGTCTGGTTCCGAGCCCGAAGGTCGCGACCTACGACCTCCAGCCCGAGATGAGCGCGTCCGGCGTGGCCGACGCGCTCGTCGAAGCCTTCGCGACCGACACCTACGACCTGATCGTGGCCAACTTCGCCAACCCGGACATGGTCGGCCACACCGGAGTGTGGGAGGCCACGGTCCGAGCGGTCGAGACGATCGACGCCTGCCTCGCTCGGGTCGTCGCCGCGCTCGATGCCCGCGACGCCGCCGATCCGACCGGACCGGGCAGCCTCCTGGCGGTCACCGCCGATCACGGCAACGCCGATGCGATGCGTGACGCGTCCGGCAACCCGGTCACGGCCCATTCGCTGAACCCCGTTCCGTTCCTGCTCGCCGGCCGGTCCGTCGTCGGCCGGTCGCTGCGCGACGGCGTCCTCGCCGACGTGGCACCGACCCTCCTCGAGCTCGCCGGCCTGCCCCGGTGGCGCGGCATGACCGGTCAATCGCTGCTCGATGTCCACGAGGGGTCCCCGAGCGGGGCCGTGCTATCATCCGGCGCCGTTCCCATCGGAGGTCGACCCCAGTGAATGCCCCTCTGGCCATCGGCCAGATCATCGTCAGCATCGCCCTGATCGCCGCGATCCTGCTCCAGGCGCGCGGAACCGGCCTGTCCGGCACGTTCGGCGGCGATTCGGCGGTCTACCGCAGCCGGCGCGGCGTCGAGCGCCGCCTCTGGCAGTTCACGATCGTGCTGCTCGTGCTCTTCGTGGCGTTCTCGGTCGGGTCGTACCTCTTCCAGAACGTCTGATCCGGTCCGGGTCCGTCGCGGCGTCGGGGGCGCCACTCGCAGACGACCCACAACCCATCTGATGAACCGGATCGATCGCGCCGTCATTGCCGGACTGGTCCTGATCCTCGCCGTCGCGGCGATCGCGATCGGCGGGCCGGCCCTCGCCCCCAAGCCTGCCCCGGGCTCGTCCGTCGCCCCGACCGGGACCGGCGGCCCGCCGGCGCCGTACCGCGAAGGGGTGCTGTCGCGGCCCACGAACGTCAACCCGCTCGCGGCCCGGAGCCAGGCCGACCGCGACCTGATCGCGCTCGTCTTCGAGGGCCTGGTCGATCGGGCTGCGGACGGCCGACCGATCCCGGGTCTCGCTCGGTCCTGGACGTCGTCCGACGGCGGCGCCACGTGGACGTTCGAGCTCGCCCCGGATCGCCACTGGCAGGACAATGAGCCGCTGAGCGCGGACGACGTCGTGTTCACGATCGAGTCGCTCCAGAACGCCGACTACCACGGCCCGGGCGCGGGCTCATGGGCCGGGATCACGGTCGAGGCGGTCGGCAGCACCACGGTCCGTTTCAAGCTTGCGACGCCGCTCGGTGGGTTCCTCGACCTCGCGACGCAGCCGATCGTGCCCCGCCACCTGCTCGCCGATACGCCGCCGGACGCGATGGCCGAGTCGCCGTTCGGCACCCAACCGATCGGGTCGGGGCCGTACGACGTCATCGAGCTCGACCGTGACCACGCCGTCCTCGAACCGTCCGCGGTCCTCGCTCCGGCCGCTCCCGGCGTCGAGGCCTCGGCCCCGCCGGGCGACCCGCTCGCGACCCCCGACGCGACCCGCCGCCCGGACGACGACGGCATCGGCCTGAAGCGGCTCGAGTTCCGCTACTTCGACGATCCGACCGCCCTCGCGACCGCGTTCCGGAACGGCGAGATCGACGCCGTGTCCGGCCTGGACCCGGCCGCCGCGACGGGCCTCGCGGCCACGCCCGGCGCGCGCGTGATCCGCAACCCGACGACGACCCTCGGCGCGATCATCCTGAACCTCCACCCGGACGAGGATGCGTTTGCCGATCCCCGGACGCGGCTCGGGCTGCTCGGGGCCATCGACCGGACCCGGATCGTGAACGTCGTCTACGGCGGTGCGGCGACCCGGGCCGATGGACTGATCCCGCCGTCGTCGTGGGCCTTCGATGCGGCCGTCAGCCCGCCGCTCGCGCGCGATCTCAAGGCCGCCGCCGCGTCGCTGACCGCGGCCGGCTGGAAGAAGGCGAAGGATGGCTGGCACCACGACGGCGCCAAGGCCGCCAGAACGCTCCAGCTCCTCGTCCCGTCGCGGACGATGAACCCGATCCTCTACGCCGCGGGCAGCCAGGTGGCCGCCGACTGGACGGCGCTCGGCTTCACGGTCGAGGTCGTCGAGAAGGATCCGGCGGTCATCGCCACCGACCACATCCGGACGGGCGAGTTCGAGGCGGCCATCGTCGACATCGCGATCGGCCATGATCCCGATCTCTACCCGCTGCTGGCCTCGAGCCAGGTCCGGACCGGCGGCGCCAATGTCATCGGACTCCAGGATCCGCTCCTCGACGACCTCCTCGAGGCGGCCCGCAAGCCGGCCGCCGACGCGGCTCGAATGGCGGCGTACGAGGCCCTCCAGAAGCGTCTTGCCGGGGGCACCTACCTGCTCCCGATCGCCTGGCCGGACGACGTCGTCGTGCTCAGTTCCCGGGTCGACGGACCGGTCAGCCGGGAGGTCGCCGACGGGTCGGAGCGATTCCTCGATGTGCTAACATGGCGCCTCGCTGACGACCGGTGAGCCCTCGGGCGGGCCGGCCGGCGGGTCGACGCCGAGGTGGCGAAATTGGCAGACGCGCTAGCTTCAGGAGCTAGTGCCCGCAAGGGCGTATGGGTTCAAGTCCCTTCCTCGGTACCACCTCCTCCCTCTCGACTCACCGGAACGTGCGGCACACCTGCCCAGGTGGCGGAATTGGTATACGCGTACGTTTGAGGGGCGTATGAGGCAACTCATCCGGGTTCAAGTCCCGGCCTGGGCACCAACCACCTGACCGTCCCGACCGCCGGCCCGCCGGCGGTCGCTCTGTGTCCGGCTCGTGCGGTCCGCGGCGCTGCCCGACCGCCGTGGCATGCCGATCGCTCAAATGACAGCCAGGACGGCCTCCGGGAGGCAGCCGCCGCGGCGGCACCCCGGATCACGCGCATCTGCTCTGGTGGCTGTCGTTCGAGCCCGAATCGTTGCCAACGCGAGCTCATCGGTCGCCCAAGGTGATCGTGAATGTCGAATGAGCGCCGCGGGTGGCAGGCTTGTCGTACCCTCGCAGACGGGCGGTTAGCTCAGTTGGTCAGAGCGCCTCGTTTACACCGAGAAGGTCACTGGTTCGAGTCCAGTACCGCCCACTGCTAGACTGATTGCTCGGGGACAACCGGTCGCCGTCAGATCGACCGACCAATGAGGGTGCACATGAATCCAGCGTTGATCATCGTCATCGTGATCATCGTCGTCGCGGTGATCTTCGTGATCGGGCTCTACAACGGCCTGGTCCAGCGCCGCCTCCGGATCGACGAGGCGTTCGCCCAGATCGAGGTCCAGCTCAAGCGCCGCCACGACCTGATCCCGAACCTCGTGAATGCCGTCAAGGGCTACATGGGCTTCGAGCAGAAGGTCCTGACCGACGTCACGAACGCCCGCGCGAACGCGGTCGCCGCCGGCGCCCAGGGCCCGGCCCAGCAGGCCGCTGCCGAGAACGCCCTCACCGGCACCCTTCGCTCGCTGTTCGCGGTCGTCGAGAACTACCCCGAGCTGAAGGCCAACCAGAACGTCCTCGAGCTCCAGGAGCAGCTGACCACGACCGAGAACCAGATCGCGTTCAGCCGCCAGCACTACAACGCCAGCGTCCTCGACTACAACACCGCGATCCAGGTCTTCCCGGCGGTCCTGATCGCCGGCATGTTCGGCTTCACCAAGCGTGACTTCTTCGATGCCGAGCCCGAGGCCAGCGCCGTTCCGACGGTCGACCTGAACCTCTCCTAGCCGCTCGAATCGGAGGGCAACCGACCGCGCGACGGGGCGCCGCCGAGCCGACGCCCCGGCCTCGCGCCGGGACCCACCATGGCCGACACCTTCTACAACCAGATCGCGGCGAATCGTCGCAACTCGTTCCTGCTCGCCGGATTCGTCATCGTCCTGTTCGGCCTGCTCGGATTCGCGATCGGATACGCGATCGCGGGCAGCGCCACAGGGGCGATCGGGGTCTCCGCCATCGCCCTCCTGTTCGGTGGACTCGCCGCCGTCGGCTCGTACTTCGCCGGCGACTCGATCGTCCTGTCGGTGTCGGGCGCGAAGGAGGTCGACGAGACCAGCGCTCCGCAGCTCGTGAACGTCGTCCGCGAGATGGCCATCGCGGCCAACATCCCGATGCCCAAGGTCTACCTGATCGACGATACGGCGCCGAACGCCTTCGCGACCGGGCGCGACCCCAAGCACGCGTCGGTGGCGATCACGACCGGTCTCCTGGAGAAGCTCGATCGCGAGGAGCTCCAGGGCGTCATGGGCCACGAGCTGTCCCATGTCCGCAACTTCGACATCCGGTTCGCGACGATCGTCGGCGTCCTCGTCGGCTCGATCGCGCTCATGGCCGACTTCTTCCTGCGCTTCACCTTCTGGGGCGGAGGCCGGCGGTCGAACGACCGCGACTCCGGCGGTGGCGGCGGGCTCCAGGCGATCATGTTCGTCGTTGCGCTGGTGCTGTCGATCCTGGCCCCGATCGCCGCCCGGCTCGTCCAGCTCGCCGTCAACCGTCAGCGGGAGTACCTCGCCGACGCCTCGTCGATCCAGCTGACGCGAAACCCGTATGGCCTGGAGCGGGCGCTCGCCAAGATCTCGAGCGACACCGAGGTCCTCGAGGTCGCCAACCGGGCGACCCAGCATATGTACTTCACCAATCCGATCAAGAAGTTCGAGGAGCGGTCGTCCGGGCTCTTCTCGACCCATCCGGCGACGCTCGATCGAATCAACCGGTTGCGCGAGCTGTCCGGCGAGCGGCCGCTCGACGGCTCGGAGGCCGCCCAGCTGTCGGACCTGGACTGATCGTGCCGGTCGAGCGGCCAACCGACCCGATCTTCTTCGAGACACCGTCCCAACTGCGCGACTGGTTCGACGCGAATCATGAGACCGCAACGGAGCTTTGGCTGGGCTCGTACAAGAAGGCCACCGGCAAGCCGAGCGTGACCTGGTCGGAATCGGTCGACGAGGCGCTGTGCGTCGGCTGGATCGACTCCGTGCGCTATTCGCTCGACGCCGAGCGGTCCGCCCAACGGTTCACGCCGCGGCGGAAAGGGAGCAACTGGAGCGCGATCAACGTCGCCAAGATCGCCGAGCTCCGCGCGGCCGGCCGGATGCGCCCGGCCGGCGAAGCCGCGTTCGCGCTCCGACGAGAGGACCGGACGGGGGTGTACTCGTTCGAGCAACCGAACGATCCCCAGCTCACGGCTGACGAGGAGTCGCGATTCCGGGCAAACGAGGGCGCCTGGGCCTGGTTCTCGGCCCGCGCGCCCTCGTTCCGGAAGCAGGTCCTCCATTGGGTCATCTCCGCCAAGCGGCCCGAGACGCGCGAGCGGCGCCTCGCCGCCCTGATCGCGGACTCCGCGGAGGGCCAGCCGGTCCGGCCGATGCAATGGGCTCGGGAGGGCCGCGCGAAGCGGCGGGAGAGCGAGTCGCCCGAGGGCTGATCCGCCCGGCGCGGGCTCGCGCCCGGGTGCCTCGTTCCGGTCACGGCCAACGGGATCAGTCCCTGCCAGTCCCACGACCTCGAGGTTTGAAGGGGGTCGGAGGCCCGTGGTATCCTCGCCACCGCCGACGGGTGACCGAGCCTGGTTGGCCATCGGGCCGAGATAGCTCAGTTGGTAGAGCACGCGACTGAAAATCGCGGTGTCGCCAGTTCGATCCTGGCTCTCGGCACCATCGACGTCGATGGTCGCGTGCATCGAGCGGAAGTGGCTCAGTTGGTAGAGCATCACCTTGCCAAGGTGAGGGTCGCGGGTTCGAGTCCCGTCTTCCGCTCCATTTCTTTGCCCGGGACACGCCGGCCCGGACCGGGCCCGCGACCGGGATCCCACGAGGTCGCCGCCCGCTGCCCCTTCGTCTAGTGGTAGGACAGCGGACTTTGGATCCGTGAACCGAGGTTCGAATCCTCGAGGGGCAGCCAAGAATCGCAGGAACGCACCCGGCCGACGGTCGCCGAGACAGACTCGGACGCCCTCGGGTACCCTCACGCTCTCGGCGACGTGGTGAAGTGGTTCAACACGGAGGTCTGCAAAACCTCTATTCACCGGTTCGAATCCGGTCGTCGCCTCCACACCTTCGGACCCGAGACCGGCCCCTCCGGGGGCCGGTGTTCCGTTCTGACGCCTCGTTGCTGCCGGCGCCCGTCCTGCGATGAACTCCCTGATCGACGCGCGCGGGTGCGGCCGCCGACACTAGCGCCGTGAGACGGCTGACGATCCTGTTCGCGCTCGGGCTTCTCGCGACCGCCTGCATGGGGGTCGCACCGTCGGTCGCGCCGTCAGCAGCGGCCCCGATCCCGAATCCAACCGATGGCCCGGGGATCCCCGCGCCGGCGACCTCGGAGCCGGGCTCGCCTGCCATCACGGCGACGGCCGAGGACGGTGGGCTGAGGCTGGAAGCCTCCTTCGATCGCATCGCGGTGGAAGCCGGCGGCGTCATCGAGGTCGCGTTGAGCATCGAG
The DNA here is from genome assembly GCA_963783055.1 of uncultured Chloroflexia bacterium. Lineage (GTDB taxonomy): Bacteria > Chloroflexota > Limnocylindria > Limnocylindrales > CSP1-4 > CF-46. The sequence goes on along the minus strand of CAWAMB010000004.1, from coordinate 1,866,843 downwards.
AACACGCGCCCGACCGACGTCCGCTTCGAGGAGCCCTGCGGCTTGGCCGCCATGACGGTCTCGGTGCCGGTTCCGGTCGAGCCGGTCGGGCGGACCTGGACGGGCATCGCCGCGACGTTCAAGACCTATGCCCTCGAACAGAGCACCGGGTCCCCGATGGAGTCGTCTGTCCGGACGCTGCTGCCGACCGCGGCAACCCCGGCCCCGTGTCACGCCGAGCAGGGGCCCGGAGACGCCAGCGGGGTCCTGCCCACCACGATCATCCCGGCCGGGACGACCTACACGACGACGCTGCGCTGGACCGCGGAGCTGGTTCGCGGCGTCGCGGCGATGCCTGGGTCCGCCGCCTACTCGATCAAGGTGCTCTACGACCCACGAGTCGCCGGCCAGCTCATCCGGGCCGACACGCTCGAGCTGACCGGGACCTTCACGATCCTCGACGGCCGGCCCAGCGCGGTCAGCGCCGGTCAGGCGCTCGATGCCGCCATCGGGGATCCGAAGTTCGCGGCCTGGCTGAGGCAACAGCCGGCGGCCTCCTGGGTGAACGCCAACCTGTACCTCCAGCCGGGCGCGATCGGGGTGAAGGTCCTGCCCGCCGTCCCGTATTGGGCGGTCGAGCTGTTCCGGGAACCGCGCAACTGGGCGATCTACTACGTCGACGCGATCGCCGGTGGCGTGCTCAAGCCGAGCTTCTGCGACATCCCCTGCGACCGCTGACGACCGTCCGGACCATCACGCGCCGGACGTTCGGTCGTCCGCGGCCTCGGGCACACTGGGGGACATGACCATCGAGCTGGCGACCGCACTTCTGCTGATCGCCGTCCCGATCGCCTTCAACCTCGCGTTCTTCGAGCTGGGTCGCGCGTTCGACTACCCGAACATCCTGCGCAAGGAGCCCGACGAGATCCTGACGCGGTTCGCGGCCGGCGGCTCGGGCCTGATCCTGCGCTGGGAGGCGTTGCTGCTCGGCGCGCTGGCGATGCTGCCGCTCGTGGCCCTGCTGGCCGTCGCCCTGGATCCGCCGCCCGCGCTGGCCGTGAGCTCGGTGGTTGTCGGGGCGGGCGCCGCCCTCGTCCAGAGCCTCGGCCTTGTGCGCTGGCCGTTCGCCGTGCCGGAGTTGGCCCGCCGCTACCGCGCTGCGACGGGACCGGACGCCGCCGCCACCCGCGAGACCGTCGTCGTCACCTTCGCAACCCTCCATCGACTCCTCGGCGTCGGCATCGGAGAGCACCTCGGCTATCTGCTGACCGGTCTCTGGACGCTGCTCGCCTCGGGTTCGATCCTGTCGACCACCGTCCTGCCCGGCTGGCTCGGGATCGTCGGGCTGGTCGTCGGGCTGGCGCTGCTGGTCGGGACCCTCGAGTTCGTCGGACCGAACGAGGAGCACGGCTGGCCCCTCGCGGGCACGATCGTCCCGCTCGCCTACATCGCCTGGTCCGTCTGGCTGATTGCCCTCGGCGTCGGACTCCTGGTCACGTGACGACCACGGCCGCCGTCCTGGCGACGATCCTGTTCGGGGCGATGGCCGCCGTCCAGCTTGGCCTGGCCGCCGGCCTGCCCTATGGCGCCCACGTGCTCGGAGGGCGGTATCCGGGCGTCCTGCCGGGGCGGGCGCGGATGGCCAGCGCGATCGCGGCGGCGTTGCTCGTCGTCTTCGCCCTGGTCGTGCTCGGCCGCGCCGGCATCGTCTCGTGGCCGGCCGGCGTCGCCGGACTCCTGGGGCCCGCGTGCTGGGCAATCGCCGCATACCTCGTCCTGAACACCTTCGGCAACCTGGCGTCGAAGAGCCGCCTGGAGCGGACCGCGTTCGCCGCCACGACGGCCATCCTCGCCATCCTCTGCGGGTACGTGGCCGCCGCCGCCTGACGCCCCGCTGACCCTGTAGGCTTGCGGACGGCCGACGAGCCCGGGTCCGCGCACGCTGCGCTGCCGACCGAAGACCCCTCGCCGGTCGCGTCCTGCTGGAGATGCGTGGCCAAGCCATCGTCGATCCCTTCGCCACGCGCCGGCATGGGCGCGCTGCCCCACGACAACGGCACCACGTTCCGCGTCTGGGCGCCCCACGCGACCGCTGTCGCGGTCGTCGGCACCTTCAACGACTGGGATGCCGCCCGTCACCCGCTCGTCCGCGACGACGCCGGCAACGCCGAGACCTGGTCCGCGGAGGTCGCCGCGGCGCACGCCGGCGACGAGTACCGATTCGTCCTCCAGACGCCGGCCGGCGAGCGCAACCGGATCGACCCGCGGGCACGACGGCTGACCAACTCGGTCGGCAACGGGATCATCTACGACCCGGCGGCGTTCGAGTGGGGCGACGCCGAGTTCCACCAGCCGCCGTGGAACGATCTCGTCGTCTACGAGCTCCACGTCGGCACGTTCGGGGAGGGGCTCCACGGCCAGCCCGGCACCCTCGACGGCGTGCGCCGCCGCCTTCGCTACCTCAAGGAGCTCGGGGTGGGGGCGATCCAGCTCATGCCGCCGTTCGAGTTCGCGGGCGACCGATCGTGGGGCTACAACACGGCCTATCCATTCGCCGTCGAGAGCACGTACGGGTCGCCCGACGACCTGAAAGCCCTCGTCCGCGACGCCCATGCCGCCGGGATCGCCGTGATCCTCGACGTCGTCTACAACCATCTGGGGCCGAGTGACCTCGACATCTGGCAGTTCGACGGCTGGGCCGAGAACGGCAAAGGCGGGATCTACTTCTACGAGGACGAGCGGTCGACGACGCCGTGGGGCGACACCCGGCCCGACTACGGCCGGACCGAGGTCCGGGCGTTCCTGCGCGACAGCGCGATCCAGTGGCTCGACGAGTTCCGGGTCGACGGACTGCGCTGGGACGCGACGGCCTGGATCTCGAGCATCTACGGCGACGGCAACAGCGGCGCCGACCGGATCGCGGACGGCTGGCAGTTCATGGCCGACGTCAACGCCGAGATCGCGGAGCGGTTCCCGGGCCGCCTCACGATCGCCGAGGACCTCCGCTCCGATCTCGCGATCACCCGGCCGTCCGCCGACGGCGGCGCGGGTTTCGGTGCCCAGTGGGACGGCGCGTTCGTCCACTTCGTCCGGACCGCCCTGGTGGCGATGAACGACGACGACCGGGACATCCTGTCGGTCGTCGGCGCGATCGACGCCGGGGCCGAGGACGCGGCTGCGTTCGCCCGGGTCATCTACACCGAGTCGCACGACGAGGACGCCAACGGCTCGGCCCGCGTCCCGGAGGAGATCTGGCCGGGCTACGCCGACAGCTGGGCGTCGAAGAAGCGGGCGACTCTCGGGAGTGCGATCGTCCTGACGAGTCCCGGGATCCCGATGCTGTTCCAGGGCCAGGAGCTCGTCGAGGGCTCGTGGTTCAGCGACGAGGACGGGCTCGACTGGACGCTTCGCCACCGCCACGCCGGGCTCCTTCGCCTCCACCGCGACCTGATCTCACTCCGTCGGAACACCGCCGACGTCTCGCGCGGCCTGCGCGGCGAGCACGTCACCGTCCATCACGTCAACCGGGACGCCGGCGTTCTCGGCTGGCACCGCTGGCTCGAGGGGGGTCCGCGCGACGACGTGATCGTCCTGGCCAACTTCTCGACCGACGCGTTTCCCGACTACCACGTCGGCGTGCCTCGGCCGGGTCGCTGGCTGGTCCGGTTCAACAGCGACTGGGACGGCTACGACCCGGAGTTCGAGACCGTCGACTCGCTCGACGCGGACAGCGAAGCCGAGTCGCACGACGGGATGCCGCAGCGGATCGCGGTCGGGCTGGGGCCGTACTCGGTCGTGATCCTGTCGCAGGACGACTAGGCGAGCCGCGGTCAGCGGCCGGTGGCTTCCCGACGCATGGCCTGGGCCATGTCCCGGCCGGTATCGGTCTCCGCTTCCAGGCCGGCGATCGCGCCGTCGACATCCTCGATGGATCGGTTCTGGCTGAGCTTGAACTTGGCCTCGATCCGGCTGATCACGACCTCGATGCCGACGATCGCCTTCAGCTGCCCTTCGATGTAGGGCAGGGGAGCGTCGTCCACCGACCACGGCTCCGCGCGGCTCGCCTCATGGCGCGTGCTGAGGGCCCGGACGTTCCGCTCCACCCACCCAGGGTCGTCATGGACGACAAGCCGGCCGTGCACGTGGGCGGTGATGTAGTTCCAGGTCGGGACGACGCGACCATGCTCGCGCTTCGTCGCGTACCAGGCCGGCGAGATGTAGGCGTCCGGCCCGCGGACGATGACCATCGCCTCGCCGATCGGCGGCGTCTTCCACTGGCGGTTGTTGCGCGCGACGTGGCCCAGGAGACGGCCGTGCTCGCCGGCTGCGTCAGACGCGCCCGGAGCCTCGTGGATCAGGGGCAACAGCGTCGCCAGGATGCCGTCCGCGGTGGCGGTGATCAGGTCGGCCGCGCCGATCTGGGCGAGCAGCTCGGCGACGTCCTCGTCGGCGGGGCGGAAGTGGTCCGGCACGTACACTCGCCCAGTATGCCGTCACAAAGACGGTCGACCCGGCTACGCTGGGGAACCGCGGCCGGAGTGGCGGAACAGGCAGACGCGACGGTCTTAAACACCGTTGGCCGCAAGGTCGTCAGGGTTCGAACCCCTGCTCCGGCACCAACATCGCAAGAGGAGAGCCCATGCGTCGCGCCCTGATCGTCCTGACGTCCGTCGTCCTCGTCCTGCTCGCTGCGGGACCGGCCTCGGCCATCACGGTCAAGCGCACCTGGTGGGCGAACCTCGGGGCCAGCGCCTCGAACGGCAAGATCGTCCTCGACGGCTACATCCTGACGGGGTCGATGGCGATCGAGCTCAAGGGCCTGAATCCGAATGCGACGTACTCGATCCGGGTCCGAGCCGGCAGCTGCTCGCGGGTCGGCGACCTGCTCTTCAACGGGGGCTACCTGAAGGTCGACGGCAGCGGCGCGGGCAGCGCGACGCGGGCCGTCGGTCAGGTCTCGATGAGCCGGATCTGGAGCAAGATCCGCCTGTATCCGGTGTCCGTCCGGGTCACGTCCGGCGCGTCGCAGCGGTGCGCCAACTTCCAGTTCAACAAGGCGACGCGGATCGCGATCAACGCCTACTCGATCAACCTCCCGGTCATCTTGTCGACCGGCTACCCGAAGTGCGGCGTCGCGATGTACCTGCGCGAGCTGGCGCAGCCGCGCGAGCCCGGCGTCACCTACATCTACGCCCACGCTCGGACGGGGATGTTCCTGCCGTTGCTCAACGCCTCGAAGGTGAACAATGGCTCCGCGATGATCGGCAAGCTCGTCCGCGTCTACACGACCGACAGCAAGATGGTCACGTACAAGATCGATCGCGTTCGGCGCCACGTCCGCTCGATCCAGAACTCGCTGGGGATCACGGCCGAGCGGCTCTGGCTCCAGACCTCCGAAGGCCCGAACTCGACCTACCCGAAGCTCGTGGTCGAGGCGAAGCGGATCTCGGTCGAGTCGGTCTCGTACGCGACGGCGCATCCGACGCCCCACCCGCGAACCTGCTGATCCCGGGCGTCCCTTCGGATCGCCGCCCGGGGCATGGGATCAGCGGCGGCGGAACCCGAAGCGGCCGCTCGACTTGCGCTCGTCGGCCGCGGCGGCCGGCGGCAGGACGCCGTCGGCCCCGAAGGCCACGCTCGACAGCTTGACGAGCCGTTCCGCGGGAGCGGAGCGCGGCGCACCGAGGACGATCGGGATGCCCTCGTTGACCGCCTTGTGGTACAGGAACGCGTCGTAGGGCAGCTCTGCGGCGACCCGCGTGCCGAGCGCCTGCTCGACGTCGCGGAGCTTCAGGATCTCGCGCCCGAACGGATTGTTCTGAACGAACATCGTCTTCGACGAGACCGTCCCGGCGTCGTTCAGGTGCTCGATCAGGGCCGTCATCGCCTTCAGCGCCGCGATCTCCGGGATGACCACGAACAGGACGTTCTCGGCGTGCTCGAACGCCTGCATCGTCCGCTCGTCGAGCCACGATCCGGTGTCGATGACGACCTGGTCGTAGGTGTCGAGGAGCAGGCTCAGGATTCGGTCGACATGGTCGGCCGTGATCGTCGCGGCCAGCTCGGGGCCGGTCGAGCCGGCCAGCACGTGCAGGCCGGTGTCGTGCTTGGTCGCGTAGGTTCGCAGGATCTCGGCCTCGCGCAGGGCGGCCTCGTCGCGCACGACGTCGGCCAGCGTCTGGCGGGGCTGGATGTTCAGGTGGGTCGCGACCTGGCCGAACTGCAGGTCGAGGTCGACGATCACGACCCGGTCCGGCTTCCGCTGGGCCGCCGCCATCGCGATGTTGACGGCGACCGTCGACGTCCCGACCCCGCCCTTGGGGCTGTGAACGGCAATCACGCGATGGGTTCGGGTGACGGTGACCCCGTCGGTCGAGACGACCGCGCTCAGGTCCTTCGAGCGCTGGAACCGGAGGAGGAGGGCCTCGACCCGGGCCTCGAGCTCGCGGGCGTCGAACGGCTTGGCCATGACGTCGTCGGCGCCGGCCTCGAGGAACTTGATCCGCTCCTCGACCTCGTCGGTCTGGCTGATGCAGAGGACCGGGATCGCGACCAGGGACGGGGTCGCCCGGATCTCGCGACAGACGTCCGCGGCTGACCGATCGCCCGCGACGACGTCGACGATGACGATCTGGTTGGACGAGACGAGGGCGAACGCGTCGTTCGGCTCCGACGCCGTCGTGACCGTGTAGCCGACGCCGGTCAGGACCGACGAGATGTTCTCGGCCGAAGCCGGATCGGAACCGATGAGCAGGACGGTGCTGGCGGGCACGGATCCTCCGAGGGCAGGGATGGTCGCCATGGTGGAGCGGTCGGAGGCGGTCCCCGAACCGATGGCCGAGAGGATACAACGCGCAGGCGGCGGCGACCGCGCGCGGCGATCCCGACCCGTCGGGCGGACGGCGACCGGCCACGGATCGGTGCTGGGCCAATGGATCGAGTCGGCACCCTCGGTGAACCGCCGGCGAACCGCGCGAACCGCCGGCGAAGCGGCCGTGGAGGGGAGGTGAAGAGGCCCCGTGCTATGCTTCGGCACCGTTTCCTTTCGGTTCCGCGCCGGCCTTGCCGCCAGCGGGACGATTCCCATTGGAAGGAGTGAACTGGCGCATGCGCCGATACGAACTCATGCTCGTGCTGCGACCCGACGTCGCGGACGACAAGGCCCAGGCGGTCATCGACCGCACCACCCGCGCCCTCGTGGCGTCCGGTGGCCAGATCATCAAGGTCGCCCCGTGGGGCCGCCGCCGCCTCGCGTACCAGATCGACCGTTACCGCGAGGGCTCGTACCACATCGTCCTCTTCGAGGCGCCGGCAGACGCCCTCGGCGAGATGGAGCGCACCCTCCAGATCACGGAGGAAGTCCTCCGCCACCTCGTGACCCGTGACGACCGCCCGGCTCGGCCCGGACGCCGCGACGGCATCGACGATGGGCTCGACGAGGCCGACGGCCCCGATCTTCCGTCCCCCGATGACGAGGACGAGGACGACCGGGCCGAGCGGATCGACGAGTCCGAGACCGAGGCGGCTCCGGCCGCCATCGACTGAGGGAGCGCCACGATGGCCCTGTGCAAGGTGATGATCATCGGCAACCTGGGCGCGGATCCGGAGATGCGCTATACGCCCAGCGGCCGGCCGGTCACCCAGTTCAACGTCGCCGTCAACCAGAGCACCAAGAATCAGCAGACCGGTGAGTGGGTCGAGGCGACCGACTGGTTCCGGGTCAGCGTCTGGGGCGATCGTGCCGAGCGCGCCGCCGAGAACCTCCGCAAGGGCAACAAGGTCTTCGTCGAGGGTCGCTTCAAGACCCGCGAGTTCGAGGGCCGTGACGGCCAGAAGCGGACGTCGCTCGAGCTGACCGCCGACAGCCTCGTCAACCTCGAGAAGCGCAACCGCGAGGACGGCGACGGCGAGTTCGCCGGCGCGACCTCGTCCGCGCCGCCTCGTTCAGCCGGCGCTCCCGCCGGCGCCCCGTCCGGTGGCGGCAGCGCCCCGCGCGGCAATGGCGGCGGGTTCGACGACGCCAGCGACCTCGACGACCTGCCGTTCTGACCGCCCGACGCGACCGGGCCAACGCCGCGGTTGCACGTGACCGCCGACCAACCACGACTGACTTCGACCGACCGACTGCGCGACCCGCGGGCCGCGCCACCAGGAGACACTGAATGCCCCCCGCAGCACGAGCCAAGAAGCGCGACGACTACTACCGCGACCGACGTCGCCGGAAGGTCTGCGCGTTCTGCGCCGACAAGACCGTCTCGATCGACTACAAGGAGGTCAACCGCCTCCGCCGCTACCTCTCGGAGCGGGCGAAGATCGAGCCGCGTCGGAAGACCGGCACCTGCGCCGAGCACCAGCGCGAGCTGGCCGTGGCCCTCAAGCGGGCCCGGATCGTCGCCCTGCTGCCGTACGCGCCGCAGCACCTCCGCCCGTAGCCGTCCCGCCATCGCCCGGGAACGTCCGGGCGGTCGGCTGGAGCGCCTGACGTGATCGACGGGATCCTGCTCCTCGGCGGCGGGCTGGCAGCCGGGCTCTTCGGCTCGCTGCTCGGGCTGGGCGGCGGGATCCTGATCGTCCCGCTCCTCACGCTGGCCTTCGGGCTGCCGTTGCTCACCGCCGTTGGCGTCAGCCTGATCTGCGTCATCGTCACGAGCAGCGCGGCGGCCGGCGTGTACCTCGAGCGGCGGGTCGCCAATCTCCGTCTCGGCATGACCCTCGAGCTGTTCACGGCGTGCGGGGCGATGGTCGGCGGGCTCATCGCCTTCCTCCTGCCGGAGCGCGTGCTCGAGCTCGCGTTCACCGGTCTCCTGGTCTATGTGGCCGTGACGATGGCCCGCCGCAGCGACTCGGCCCCGAGCGCCGCGCCCGTGCCGGTCCCGGTGCCGGACGGCGCGGCCGTCCAGGTCGAATCGGATGGGGCCGCCACGGTCCCGGCGCGGCCCGCCCCAACGCCGGCCCGGTCGTTCATCGACGACCTGTCCGGCCCCGGCTATCGGATCCGGCGGTTCGGGTTCGGCGTGATCGGCAGCGTCGGCGCCGGCGTGGCGTCCGCCCTGCTCGGAATCGGTGGCGGGCTGATCAAGGTCCCGGTGATGCACGTCGTCATGGGCGTCCCGCTCCGGGTCGCGACGGCGACGAGCAACCTGATGATCGGGATCACGGCTTCGGCCAGCGCGATCATCTACCTGCTCCGCGGCGGGATCGATCCCTACGCCGCGGCGCCGACGGCGGTCGGGGTCTTCATCGGAGCCAGCATCGGCTCGCGGATCGCTGCCCGGATCCAGCTCCGGGTCCTGCGCGGGCTGTTCGTCGCGATCCTGCTTTACACTGCGTGGCAGATGCTTCAGCGAGCAATCGCATGACCGCCTCGACCCCGGGCGGTCTGTTCGGATCGGCGACGGGCGCCGGAATGGAAGTGAAGAGCTCGCAGGAGCCGGGATCGCTCGGGCTCGAGCGGACAATCGCTCGCCTGCTGTCGATCGGCACGTATGTCGCGATCGCCCTGCTCGTGGTCGGACTCGCCCTGATGGTGGCCGCCGGCATCGGGCCACTGTCCGGCGGTCCGGACTTCGATCCGGGCCGGCTGATCGCCGATCTGGGCGCCCTGCAGCCGGCCGGCTTCATCTGGCTCGGGCTCGTCGTGGTCGTCGCGACGCCTTCGGCTCGCGTGGTCGCCTCGCTCGTGGGCTACGCCCGGCGCGGAGAGCGGGCGATGGTCATCGTCGCCGGCCTGATCCTGATCGTGATCTCCGCGAGCGTCGCCCTCGCCAACGGCCTGGAGGGCTGACGTGGAGATCCTGATCCTCGTGATCGCGTTCATCGTCATCCTGATCGGTGCCGAGCTGTTCACGAACGGGATCGAGTGGTTCGGCCGGAAGCTCGAGCTGGCCGAGGGTGCGGTCGGCTCCGTGCTGGCCGCCGTGGGCACCGCGCTGCCCGAGACGATGATCCCGATCATCGCGATCCTGACCGGCGGCGGCTCGTCGTCGTCCCACGGCATCGGGGTCGGCGCCATCCTCGGCGCGCCGTTCATGCTGTCGACCCTGGCGATGTTCGTGACCGGCGTCGCGGTCCTGTATGCCGCGCGGAAGCGGCCGGCCGGCGACGTCATGCCGGTCGACACCGGCGTGCTGGCCCACGACATGCGCTATTTCGCCATCGCCTACTTCATCGCGATCGCAGCCGCATTCCTGCCGCTCGAGCCGGCCTGGCCGAAGTGGATCGTGGCGGTCGTCCTGATCCTGATCTACGGGTGGTACGTGAAGGGCCACTTCGAGGACGACCCGAGCGTCGACCTCGAGGATCTGGCGCCGCTCCGCTTCAACCGGCTGGATCCCACGACGCCCAACGGCGAGGGCGTCGTCCCGCGGCTGCGGATCGTCAACCTCCAGGTCCTGGCCGCCCTCGGCCTGATCATCGTCGGCGCGTTCTTCTTCGTCGACTCGGTCGAGCACCTGTCCAGCACTCTGGGCATCGCCCCGATCATCGTCGCCCTCGTCATCGCGCCGATCGCAACCGAGCTGCCCGAGAAGTTCAACTCGGTGATCTGGGTCCGCCAGGGCAAGGACACGCTCGCGATGGGCAACATCACCGGGGCGATGGTCTTCCAGTCGACGATTCCGACCGTCGTCGCCCTGCTGTTCGCCGCCGATGCGTGGCACTTCAGCGCCGACACCCGCGTGGCCTTCTTCTCGGCCGCCATCGCCTTCATCGCGTCTGCGTTCATCTTCATCCCGATGGCCCGATCGGGCCGCCTGCGCGGCCGCGGGCTGCTGATCGGCGGGCTGTTCTACCTCGTCTATCTGGGCATCGTCGGCGCGTCGCTGGCGGGCGCCTTCTAGGGTCTGGCTCGCTCGCCAACGGACCGCCCGAGCGCTCGGTTCGACCGGGAGCCGCAACCTCCCGTGGTATTCTCGATCGACCGTCAGACGACCCCGCGGCGCCCGCGCCGCCGACCTCTCAGGAGCGTCCGCATGCTGACCCAGAAGCCCGGCCCGGCCGATGCCGTGGCCGCGACCGACCCGCCGGCCGCCGATCCGCACGCCGCCGCGGCGCCGCGCAACCTCGACGAGGTCATCGCCTATTTCGAGGGCGCGTTCGTCCCGATGAAGGACGCCAAGGTCAGCATCATGACCCACGCGTTCATGTACGGGACGGCCACGTTCGAGGGCATCCGGGCCTACTGGAACGCCGAGCAGGGCAAGCTCTACGGCTTGAAGATCCGGGAACACGTCGAGCGGATCCGCCAGTCGTGCCGAATCCTGCTGATGGAGAACGTACCGTCGGTCGACGAGCTGACCGGGCTCATCGTCGAGACCGTCCGGCGCAACCACTTCCGCGAGGACGCCTACATCCGGCCGTCGTTCTACAAGTCGACGAAGGCGATCGGCGTCCGGCTCCACCATCTCGAGAACGAGCTCTACATCATCGCGATCCCGTTCGGGAACTACGTCGACACCGAAGGCGGCATCCGGGTGATGACCTCGTCCTGGCGGCGGAACGCGGACGAGGCGCTGCCGGCCCGCGGCAAGATCGTCGGCGGCTACGTGAACATGGCCTTCCAGAAGTCCGAGGCCGAGCTGAACGGCTACGACGAGGCGGTCGTGCTGACGGCCGACGGCCACGTCAACGAGGCGTCGGCGGCCAACCTGTTCGTCGTCCGCGACGGCGTTGCGCTCACCCCGCCGGTCAACGACGACCTGCTCGAGGGCGTGACGCGGCTGGCCATGATGGAGCTCCTCCGCAACGAGAAGATCCCGGTCCTCGAGCGCTCGATCGATCGCTCCGAGCTGTACGTCGCCGACGAGATGTTCCTGTGCGGGACGGGCGTCCAGATCTCCCCGGTCACCGAGATCGACCACCGCCCGCTCGGCTCCGGCGAGGTCGGTCCGATCACGTCCCTGGTCAAGGAGCGCTACTTCGACGCCGTTCGCGGGCGGCTGCCGGAGTATCGCCACTGGCTCACGGAGATCCCCGCCGACTGAGACTGCGGCGCGACTTCCGGCTGTCGCGCCTGGGCACGCGATCGCGGCGTTGCGCGCGCTCGATGCGCAGAATCGCCTGCGCTCAGGCGAGAGGCTCCTGTGCGCCCGCCGACCGCGAATCGCCTGCGCTCAGGCGAGAGGCTCCTGTTCGCCCGCCCAACGGCCGAATCGCTTGCGCTCAGGAGAGCGTCTCCTGGTAGCCGGCCCCTTGCTCCAAATCTCCGGAGCTCAGGCGACTGGCTCCTGAGGAGCAGCCTGCACTGGCCCGCGCGAGCGTGGGCGGTCCGGATCGGGCGCAGGAGCCGGCTCGTCGGGATGCGCCACGTTCCTGAGCGCAGGAGATGAGGGCCGCGCCGGCCCGGCCGGCCGCGCCGGCGCGCGCACGACAGCACGCCAGCCACCGCGCCTCAGCTCGAGGGGGGCGGCGCCAGGTTCGGGGTCGCCGAGCCGGTGGACACGATCACGTCGACGTGGACGGCGGCGTCCTGTTTCAGCTCGACCTTGACCTTGAACTTCGTCTCGAGGAACGCGATCGTCTCGGGCAGGCGTGTCTCGGCCCCGTTGTAGACGACGATCCGGGTGTTCGACAGGCCCGTCACGTCCGGCTTCGTCGTCGGTGCCGACGCCGTGAGTCCGTAGAACTCGAGATAGCCCGCCAGCGACGTCGCGCGCCCGGCCGGACCGCCGCCGTTCAGGACCCAGATCGAGCCGTTCTCGTCGCCGAGGGCCGCCCGGGTGTCCTCGAGCTGCGGGTCGACCTTGAACGCGTTCAGGACCGCTGACCGGATCTTGTCGACGTTGGGCAGGTACTTGTAGATCGGGGCGAGGATCTGGCTGCCGTAGCGCGGGTACGAGAACACATAGGAGCGGATGTTCTTCGAGTCGACGCTGCCGGCGAGGCCGGCCAGCTTGGCCAGCTCCGCCTGCGGGATGTCGGTTCGGACGGTCTTCTTGACGGCCTTGAGGAGCTCCGGGATCCGCGGGATCAGGTTGGAGATGTTGGCCTGCGCGCGGAGCGACGTCAGGACCCGCTGCTGGCGGAAGCCGCGATCGAAGTCGTCGGAGCCGTGGCGCGATCGGGCGTACACGAGGGCCTCGGCGCCGGTCATGTGCTGAATGCCCGCCGGGATGTAGATCCGGGCATGGCGGCCGGAGTCGGCCGGGTAGCTGTCGTCGATGACCGGCACCTGGACGTTGATCGTGACCCCGCCGACCGCGTCGACCACCTGCTTGAAGCCCTGGAAGTTGACCTCGACGAAGTACTTGATGTCGAGCTGGTAGAGGTTGCCGAGGACCGCCTTGAGGGCGTTGTAGCCGCGGGTCGTGTTGGTGCCCGCGACGAGGTCCGAGCGGTTGCGGACCTGGGTGAAGAGTGAGTTGATCTTGTTCGGGTAGTAGCCGCCGAACGCCGACGCGAGGCGGCTCCCTGGCGGCAGCGGCAGGTCGGTCGAGTCGCGCGGCAGGCTGAACATCGCGACCTGCTTCGTGACCGGGTCGATCGAGACCACGATCAGGGTGTCGGTGTTGTAGGTGCCCTCGTTCGGGCGCTGGTCGGACCCGATCAGGAGGATGTTCAGCCGCTCGGTGCCGTTCCACGGCGGGACCGAGGCGTTCGGCAGCGCCGAGCCCTGGACCGGCGGGTCGGACGGCGACGGGCTGGGGGAGTCGAGCGGCTCGTCGCTCGGCCGCGGCGTCCCGGACGGCGTCGGCTCGTCATCGGTGCAGTCGGCCGAGTCGCTCCTGTCGTTGGCGAGGAAGACGCACGGATCGTCGAGGAACTCGGACGCCTGCAGGTCGTACTTGGCGACGACGACATGCGCGGCCGACATGACGAGGATCGCCGCCAGCAGGCCGCCGACCGACAGTGGGTTGAACACCAGCCGGGGGCGCCCGAGGCGGCCGCCGCCGCTCAGCGCGACGGCATTCAGGAAGGCCGTGACCCGGTACGCGTCGACCATCGCGACGAGGCGATAGACGAGCAAGAGCAGGTTGAACACGAAGATGCCGGGCAGGACGACCGGCGTGAGGACGAACTCGATGAGCTTCGTCGGGTCGATCCGGAGGGCGATGCCCGCGACGAGCGCGCCGATCAGGATCGGCGGAGCCGCGAACCCGATGGCGCGGTGGTAGGCCCCGGCATACGCATGACCGAGTCCCGGAAACAGGAGGGAAAGCACGGCGGCGACGAACGGCGACTTCGCTCGAGGCCGCGGCTCCTGCGCGCGCTGCATCGCAGGGTAGGATACTCGGACACCCGTCGGCCGTCGTGGAGGCTGCCCGCCGCTCCGCGGAGCGTGCCGACGCCCCGATCCAGCCGAGGCCCGATGTTCCGACCCGTCAGCGCGAAACCCGACCTCGTCGCCCAGGAGCACGAGATCCTCGCCGAGTGGCGTGAGCGTCGGACGTTCGAGCGCCTCCGTGCCCGGAACGTCGGCGGTCCGCGCTGGTCGTTCCTCGATGGCCCGATCACGGCCAACAACCCGATGGGCGTCCATCACGCCTGGGGCCGCGCCTACAAGGACCTCTACCAGCGGTTCCACGCCATGCTCGGCGAGGACCAGCGTTACCAGAACGGGTTCGACTGCCAGGGGCTGTGGGTCGAGGTCAACGTCGAGCGCGACCTGGGCTTCACGAGCAAGCGCGACATCGAGGACTACGGGATCGCCGAGTTCGTGTCGCTCTGCAAGCAGCGCGTCCTGACCTACGCCGCCCGCCAGTCCGAGCAGAGCATCCGGCTCGGGATGTGGATGGACTGGAACGACCCCGATGAGCTCCGCCGGCTGCGCGACCTGCTCGCGGCCGACCCGACGACGGTGACCACGATCGAGGGCCCGCACGGCCCGGTCACCGACAGCGTCGAGATGCTCGTCGGGCGGCTCGGCATGCCCGAGACCGGCGGCAGCTACTTCACCTTCAGCAACGAGAACAACGACCTGATCTGGGGCTTCCTGAAGGAGGTCCATCGGCGCGGCTGGCTCTACAAGGGCCACGACACGATGCCGTGGTGCGCTCGCTGCGGGACCGGGATCTCGCAGATGGAGATGAACGAGGGCTACGCCGACCGCGACGATCCCGGTCTGACCGTCCGCCTGCCGCTCCTCGACCGGCCCGGGGAGGACCTCCTCGTCTGGACGACGACGCCGTGGACCCTGACCTCGAACGTGGCCGCCGCCGTCGGGCCGGGGCTGCGCTACGTCAAGGTCCGCCAGGGCGACGCGATCCACTGGCTCGCCAAGGGCACGCTGAAGCAGGCCTTGACCGGCCCGTTCGAAGTGCTCGAAGAGGTCCCCGGAGCGGATCTCGTCGGCTGGCGTTACGAAGGCCCGTTCGACGAGCTGCCGGCGGTTCGCAAGGCGTTCGAGCAGGGCGCCTCACCGATCGCGACCGACGCCCCGTACGGCCACCGGGTCATCGCCTGGGACGAGGTCGGCGAGGACGAGGGGACCGGGATCGTCCACATCGCGCCCGGTTGTGGCGCCGAGGACCACGCCCTCGGCAAGGCGCTCGGCCTGCCGATGATCGCACCGCTCGACGACAGCGGGATCGTGATCGCCGGGTTCGGGTCGCTGACCGGGCGCGACGTACGCGACGTGACGGACCCGATCGTCGAGCACCTGAAGCACGAGGACCGCTTCTACCGGTTGGAGACGATCCATCACCGCTATCCGCACTGCTGGCGCTGTCAGACCCCGCTCGTCTTCCGCCTCGTCGACGAGTGGTACATCTCCATGGGCCCGGTCTATGACCGCCCGCGCGCCGAGCTGACCCCGGCCGAGATCGACGCCAGCCTTCGCTACCAGATCATGGAGACCGTCGACCAGATCCGCTGGATCCCGGGCTTCGGCTACGACCGCGAGCTCGACTGGCTGATCAACATGCACGACTGGATGATCAGCAAGAAGCGCTACTGGGGCCTGGCCTTGCCGATCTACGACTGCAAGGCGTGCGGCACATTCGATGTCGTCGGCGGGCGCGACGAGCTGCACGAGCGGGCGGTCGACGGCTGGGACCGGTTCGAGGGCCACACCCCGCACCGGCCGCATATCGACGAGGTGACCATCGCCTGCCCGTCGTGTGGCGAGCCGGTCGAGCGGATCAAGGACGTCGGCAACCCCTGGCTCGACGCCGGGATCGTGCCGTTCTCGACGCTCCATTTCCGCGAGGACCCGGACTACTGGCAGCGGTGGTTCCCGGCGGACTTCATCACCGAGAGCTTCCCGGGCCAGTTCCGGAACTGGTTCTACTCGATGCTGGCGATGTCGACCGTCCTCCGCCGCGAGCCGCCGTTCAAGACGATCTTCGGCTACGCCCTCGTGTTCGGCGAGGACGGCCGGCCGATGCACAAGAGCTGGGGCAATGCGATCGACTTCGACGAAGCCGCTGAGCGGATGGGCGTCGACGTCATGCGCTGGCTGTTCGCGAAGGCGCGGCCCGAGGAGAACATCAACTTCGGCTGGCACGCCGCCGACGAGGCCCGCCGTGAGCTGCTCGTCCTGTGGAACGTCTACGCGTTCTTCGTCACCTACGCCCGGCTGGCCGAATGGGCGCCGGAGCAGGGAATCGACGAGGCCGTGGCAGCCGCTCCGGCATGGCCTGTCCTGGATCGCTGGATCCTGTCGCGCTCGGCCGGGCTCGCCGCCGAGACCGGCAGCCGGCTGACGGACTTCGACGCGGTCGCCGCGACCCGCGTGATCGGCACGTTCATCGACGACCTGTCGACGTGGTATCTGCGCCGATCGCGCGACCGGATGCGAGCCGGGGCGGAGGCCACCGAGCGGGGAGCAGCGTTTGCCACGCTCCACGCGGCGCTCGCCACTCTCGTCGAGACGATGGCCCCGATCCTGCCGTTTATCGCCGAGACGATGTACCAGAACCTGATCGTTTCGGTCATCCCGGTTCTGCCGGACAGTGTTCATCTCGCCGCCTGGCCGGCTGCCTCGATGGCGCGCTTCCGCGATGTGGGGCTCGAGGCTGCGATGGCGCGGGTCCGTCAAGCCGTCGAGCTCGCCCGGGTCCTCCGCTCGCAGGCCGGGATCCGGACACGCCAGCCGCTCGCCCGTCTCTGGATTGCGCTGCCGGGCGCTCAGCTGGCAGACCAGGATGCCCTGATCGCCCTCATCCGCGACGAGGTCAACGTCCGCGAGGTCATCCTGATCGGCGACGAGTCCGACCTGGTCGAGCGGCGGGTCAAGCCACTCCTGCCGAAGATCGGCAAGAAGCATGGGACGGCGATCCCCGCGATCATGGCCGCCGCCCGCGAGAACGCGGTCGAGTACCACGCGGACGGCTCGGTGACGCTCGGCGGCGTCACCCTCGCGGCCGACGAGGTCGAGATCCTGGCCAGCCCCCGGCCCGGGACCGCCGTCGCCCACGACGAGGGTCTTGTCGTCGTCATCGACACCGAGCTGACCGACGACCTCCGGGCAGAAGGCGATGCCCGCGAGCTGCAGCGGGCGGTCCAGGACCTGCGCAAGGACGCCGGCCTCGCCCTCGATGACCGGATCGCGCTGTGGGTCGACGGGCTGGCGGACGCGGTCGCCGTCCACCTCGACGCCGTCGCCGAGGAGACGCTGGCGGACACGGTCGCCCGTGAGCCGGCGCCGACCGGCCCCGGGATCAGCGCGGGTTCGATCGACCTCGCCGGCCGGCCCGTCGCGATCGCCGCTGCGGCGCATCGGCGGCCCGGTCCCGTGACCCAACCGAGCGCCGGCACGGCCGCCACGACCGACCCGAGCGTTCCGGCGGTCGCGGCGCCGACCGCCCGCCGGCGCTGGCCGTTGTTCATCGCCCTCGCCCTGACCGATCGTCGTGGCCGACCAGATCGCCAAGGCGCTCGTCACTCGGTCGCTGGCGCCCGGCCAATCGGTCGACGTCGTCGGTGATCTCGTCCGGATCGTCTTCGGCCAGAACAGCGGCGCGCTCTTCGGGCTGTTCAAGGACAACGCCGCGATGTTCGGGGTCGTCTCGCTGCTCGTGGTCGGGCTGATCGTCGTCTACCACGCCCGATCCGTGGCCAGCCTCTACCTGACGACGACGCTCGGTCTGCTGCTCGGCGGCGCGATCGGCAACATGATCGATCGGCTCCGGCTCGGCTACGTCGTGGACTTCGTCGACGTCGGGCTCGGGACGACCCGGTTCTACACGTTCAACGTGGCGGACAGCGCAATCAGCCTCGCGATCCTGCTGCTGTTCGTGGCCGCCCTGCGGCCGTCGCTGGTCGATGGCGGCGCGACCGCGGCGACGAGACCGACCCCCGGCCCGGCCACGACGGCAGCCGGCGACGACGACTGGGGCGACGGACTCGAGCCGGATGACCGGCCGCGTGGCGAGGCTCCGTCGCCGTGACCGGCCCCGGGACGCACGCCCTCCTGGTCCCGCCCGAGGCGGCAACCCAGCGCGTCGATCGCTACGTCGCCGACGTGACCGGCCTGTCGCGGAGCCACGTCCAGAAGCTCATCACGGCCGGCAACCTCACCGCCGACGGGGTCCCGATCAAGGCGAATGCCGTCATCGGGCCCGGCGCGGCGCTCCAGCTGATCGTTCCCGAGCCCGAGCCGCTCGACCTCACCCCGGAGCCGGACATCCCGGTCCACGTGGTCTACGAGGACGGCGATCTCCTGATCATCGACAAGCCGGCCGGGCTCGTGGTCCATCCATCGCCCGGGCACCGTGGCGGGACGCTCGTGAACGCCCTGCTCGGGCTCGAAGGCGGCGGGGGGTTCGGCGGGATCGCGGGCGTCCAGCGGCCGGGGATCGTCCATCGCCTCGACCGCGACACGAGCGGGCTCCTCATGGTCGCCCGGACCGACGTCGCGCAGCACTCGCTCATGGCCCAGCTCAAGGCGCGCCGCGTCAAGAAGACGTACCTCGCGCTCGTCCTCGGCGAGGTGTCGGCGGAGGTCGGCCGGATCGAGGCGCCGATCGGCCGCGACGCGAAGCACCGGACGAAGATGGCGGTCGTGCCCGACGGCCGGGCGTCGACGACGGGCTACCGTGTTCGCGAGCGCCTCCGCGGCTGGACGCTCCTCGAGCTCGACCTCGTGACCGGCCGGACCCATCAGATCCGGGTTCACCTCGAGGCGATCGGTCACCCGATCGCGGGCGATCCGGTGTACGGAACCGGCACGTCGCGCAAGGGCCCGCGGGTCACCGGCGACGCGGAGCCGCTCAGCCGCCTCTTCCTCCATGCGTGGCGCCTCCAGCTGACGTCGCCGAGCTCCGGCGAGCTGATCCGGGCCGAGGCGCCGCTGCCGTCGGAGCTCGAGAACGTCCTCGAGGCGATGCGGACCGACGGCACGGCCGCGCTGTCGAGCCCGGACGGCCGGCGATGAACGACGAGGCCGCGCTGCCGAGCGAGGACGAGCCGGCGAGCGACCCCGCTGGACGACCCGGCGGACTCCCCGGCGCCGGCTCCCGTCCTCGACGCCAACGGCCACGTCTCCGACGATCCGGGCCGGCCGGACTACACGATCGACGGCGCGCCCGGGAGCCATGCTGATCATCATCTCGGGGCCGTCGGGAGTCGGCAAGGACACGATCATCGATGCCCTCCGGCGCCACGAGCGCGAGCGCGGCTTCGAGGATCGCCGCCACTACGTCGTCACCGTCACGACCCGCGCGCCGCGCGAGGGCGAGGTCGACGGCGTCGACTACCACTTCGTCACCCGCGACGAGTTCCTCCGGATGCGCGAAGAGCGTGGCTTCCTCGAGGCCAACGAGGTCCACGGCAACTGGTACGGCTCGCCGCGCGACCAGGTCCGGGCCGCCCTCGCGACCGGCAAGGACGTCATGCTCAAGATCGACGTCCAGGGCGCCCAGGTCGTCAAGGAGCAGGTCACCCAGGCCCTCCTGATCTTCGTGATCCCGCCGACGATGGAGGCGCTCTTCCAGCGGCTGCGGGCGCGGGCTACCGAGACCGCCGACGAGCTCGAGCTTCGGCAGCGCAATGCCGCCCTCGAGCTCGCCCGCCAGAACGACTACGACAAGATCGTCACGAACGAGACCGGACAGGTCGAGCAGACGGCGGCGAAGATCAACCGGATCATCGCCAAGGAGCACCGCCGCCATCCGACCCGCCGCGTCCGCGTCTGAGCCGGACGCCCCGGACGCCGCGCCGCCACCAGCGGCCATCGATCCCATCCTGCCATGACCGACCAGCCCGCGTTCGACCTCACCAGTGATCCGGCGCTGGCCGCGTCCGGTGCCGCGAGCGCGACGCCGACCGAGCCCGGCGTTCGTCACGTGGAGGTCGCGATCGACGCGGCGGGCGGCGGTGGCGCGCGTCGCTACACCTACGCCGTGCCGTCGCCGCTCGCCGACCTCGAGGCCGGCGAGGCCGTGCTCGTCGAGTTCGGCCGGCGCCAGGCGCTCGGGATCATCCTCGGCGACGCGCCGCCGCCCGCGGGGATCGTCGCCAAGCCGATCGCCGGTCGGGTCCGGGCCGACGGGCCGCTCCTCCCGCCGCTGGCCCTCGCGCTCGCGGGCTGGATCGCCGATCACTACCTTGCGCCGCCGGCCCTGGTCCTGCGGGCGATGCTCCCGCCGGGCCTGCTCGAGCGTCTCGAGCTCCTGGCCGAGCGGACGGCGGCGCCGCTCCCACCCGGCCTCGCTGCCGAGGAGACCGACCTGCTCGACCAGCTCGAGCGCGGTCCCCGGCCGATCCGCGAGCTCGTCGCCGCCGAGGGCCGGCCGGCCCTGATCCGACGCCTGCGTGGCCTCGCCGAGAGCGGGCTCCTCACGCTGGACTGGACGCTGCTGGCGGCGGGCGCCGGACCGCGCTACGAACGCTGGGTCCGGCTGACCGACGACGGCCGCGCGGCGGCGGACGGGCTCGCGGCGGGGGAGCGGCCGGCGGGCCGGGCGCTCGGGCCGCGCCAGGTCGCGGCGCTGGGCGAGCTGGCTGAGGCACGCTCGGCCCACGGCGACGCCGCCGCCGCGGACCGCGGTCTGCCCGGTGCCTCCCTGGGGGAGCGTCACGGCACCGGCGCGATCGCCAGTCTGGCTCGGCGCGGACTCGTCGAGGTCGAGGTCCGGGAGCGGCCCCGCCGGCCCCTCGCCGAGCGTCCCGTCGGGCTGCGCGGCAGCCGCCCCGCGGGCGCCGAGCTGACGCCGCCCCAGGCCGAGGCGGTCGCGATCGTCCGGGCGGCGATTGCCGCCGGCGACCCGACCCCGCTCCTTCTCGACGGCGTCACCGGCGGCGGCAAGACCGCGATCTATGTCGAGGCCATCGTCGCCTCGCTGGAGCGCGGCCGGCCCGCCCTCGTCCTCGTGCCCGAGATCGCCCTGGCGATGCCGCTCGTCGATCGCCTCCGCTCCGACCTCGCCGTCCGCGTGGCCCTCGTCCACTCCGGTCTCGGTGACGGCGAGCGCGCCGACGAGTGGCGCCGGATCCGGAGCGGCGACGTCGACATCGTCGTCGGGACACGACTCGCGATCTTCGCCCCGCTGGCCGACGTCGGGCTGATCGTCGTCGACGAGGAACATGACGCGGCCTACAAGAGCGACCGCACGCCCCGGATCCAGGCCCGCGACGTCGCCCTGCGCCTCGCCGAGCTGGCCGGCGCCGCGCTCCTCCTCGGCAGTGCCACGCCGGCCGTCGAGAGCGTCGGGCGTGCGCGCGACGGCGTCTACCGCCGGGTCGTGCTCCCGTCCCGCCCGACCGGCGCCCGTCCCGTCGTCGAGGTCGTGGACCTCCGTGAGGAGCTCAAGGCCGGCAACCGCGGGCTGCTCTCGGGGCGGCTGGTGGAGGCCATCGAAGGTCTCGACCGGGCCGCCGGCGACCAGGCGATCCTGACCCTCAACCGGCGCGGGACCGCGTCCGTCGTCCTGTGCCGCGACTGTGGCCACGTCCAGACCTGCCCGGAGTGCGAGCGGCCCCTCGTCTACCACCAGGCTGGGACGACGCTCCGCTGCCATCACTGCGGCCGGGCGACGCCGATCGCGACCCGCTGCCCGAACTGCCAGTCGCCCCGGATCCGGTACCTCGGTGGCGGGACCCAGCGCGTCGAGGAAGAGGTCCGGCGGCGGTTCCCCGACCTGCGGATCGGCCGGCTGGACCGCGACGTGGTCGAGCGCCGCGGCGCGGCCGAGCGCGTCGTCGACGCGTTCGCGAGCGGCCGGCTCGACATCCTCGTCGGCACGACCCTGGTGACCAAGGGCCTCGACATCCCCGCGGTGACGCTCGTCGGGGTCGTGTCCGCCGACGTCGCGTTGAACCTGCCGGACGAGCGAGCCGCGGAGCGGACCTACCAGCTCCTGGCCCAGGCCGCGGGTCGCGCCGGACGGGGCGACCGGCCGGGTCTGGCGATCATCCAGTCCTATCAGCCCGACCATCCCGCGATCCGGGCGGTGGCCGACGACGACGGTGCCGCCTTCTACGACAGCGAGCTCGCTCTGCGCCGGCGGTTCGGGTCACCGCCGTTCGGCCGGCTCGTGAAGCTCACGGTCGGGATCGTCGATCGCGAAGCCGCCGAGCGCGAGGCGTCGGCGATGGCCGACCGGCTCCGCGACCGGGCCCGCGAGCGTGGGCAGGAGGTCGCGGTCCTCGGACCGGCCCCGGCCTACATCGCCAAGCGGGCCGATCGCTGGCGCTGGAATGTCGTCCTGCGCGGCCCCGATCCGGCCGCTCTGCTCGACGGCGGGCTCGACCCGCCATGGTCGGTCGATGTGGACCCCGAGAGTTTGCTCTGACCGTCGTCCGCGGCGGCGCGCCGCTGACCATGCCGCAGCGTCGTCGCCCGATCCGGGCGACAATGGCGACCGGACATCGGACGCACCCTGGAGGACGACATGAGCGACACCCCGACCGGATCGAACGGTCACGACGCCGGCAACGCGGGATCGGGCAACCCGGCCGACGAGACGTTCGGCTGGACGGCGCCGGATGACGAGTCCGCCTCGACCGGCGGCGATGCCCGCGCGGCCGCCGAGCGGATCCTCGGCCAGCTCCAGTCGATGATCGACACGGTCGCCACCCAGGCCGCCCCCGTCGCGCGCCAGATCGGGGCGAAGGCAGCCGAGCTCGCCGCGGTCGCCGCGGATCGGGCCGGCCCGCTCGCCCACAAGGCCGCCGAGGCGACCGCCGACGCCAGCGTCAAGCTCGCCGAGCGGTCCCGGACCTGGGCGGCGGATCTCCGCAGCAAGGTCGGCGAGGCCGAGGCGGACGCCGCCAGCAGCGCCAGCGAGGCACTCGGCGGGGCCGACGACGTCGTCGAAGAGATCGCCCGCGACGAGCCGGCCGAAGGCGGTCGCGCCTGAGCGCGCGATTCGGCGGCCGCGAGTCCCATCCCTGACCCGAACCGGAAGGCCGGCCGACCCCCGGTATACTCCCGGCCATGAGCGTCCGACCGATCGTCCTCCTCGGTGACCCGCGGCTGCGGCTGAAGGGCCTGCCCGTCGACAGCTTCGGGCGGTTCCTCCACGAGCTGCTCGACGACATGACCGACACGATGCGCCATGCGCCGGGTGTCGGGCTGGCCGCGCCGCAGGTCGGCGAGGCGCTCCAGGCCTGCGTGATCGAGGTCCGCGATCAGCTGTACGAGCTGATCAACCCGCGGATCGTCCGGGCCGCCGGCGACGACCGCGACCTCGAGGGCTGTCTCTCGCTGCCCGGCTACTACGCCTACGTCACTCGCAGCGAGAAGGTCTGGGTCGTGGCCCAGAATCGGAACGGCAAGAAGATCAAGGTCGCCGGGTCCGGCCTGCTCGGGCGTGCCCTCCAGCACGAGCTCGACCACCTCGACGGCAAGCTCTTCATCGACTACCTCGACTCCATGGACGAGCTCATCCCGGTCGGCGCCGACGACGACGAGACGACGACGCCGACGACGAGCACTCGACCAGCACCCGGGAGGCCGCACGGGTCCTCGCGTGAGCGACGGGTCCCCGGCAGCTCACGCCGCGAACCCGTCCGAGGCCGCCCCCGGCGCTGGCCCCGTCCGGACCGTCTTCCTCGGCAGCGGCCGATTCGCCCAACCGGTCCTCGGCCGGCTCGCGGCCCATCCGGCGGTCGAGCTCGTGGCCGTGGTGACCGCGCCACCCCGCCCGGTCGGCCGTCGCCAGGTCGAGACGTCGACCCCCGTCGACACGAGCGCCCGGGAGCTCGGGCTCGACGTGCTGACGCCGGCCCGGCTGCGCGACCCGGCGGCCCTCGCCGACATCCTCGGGCTCGAGCCCGCACTCGTCGTCCTGGCTGACTACGGCCAGATCGTTCCCGTCGAGCTGCTCGACCTCCCGCACGGCGCCCTCAACCTCCATCCATCGCTGCTGCCGCGCCACCGTGGCGCGATCCCGATCCCGGCCGCGATCCTCGCCGGTGACGCCGAGACCGGCGTCAGCCTGATGCGGATGGACGCGGGTCTCGACACGGGGCCATTGGTGGCCGTGGAGCACGTCTCGCTCGCGGGCGATGAGACCGCGCCGGCCCTCGAGGCGCGGCTGGCGATCGTTGCCGCCGGGCTGCTGGCGCGGTCGCTCGACCCGTGGCTCGCGGGCGAGCTCGAGCCGGAACCGCAGGCCACCGACGGCGTTTCGCTGACGCGGCCGCTGCGGCGAGCGGATGGCCGGCTGGATCCGGACCAGCCGGCCGTCGTCCTGGAACGCCAGATCCGGGCGCATCTGCCGTGGCCGGGGAGCTTCCTCGAGGTCGATGGCGATCGGCTCGTCGTGCTCGCCGGGTCGGTGACCGCGTCCGAGGACGACGACGAGGCCGGCCGCTTCGTGCCCGACGAGCGCGGTCTCGCCCTGGCGACGCGTGACGGGCGGCTCCTGCTCGACGAGGTTCAGCCTGCCGGTGGCCGGCCGATGACCGGCGAGGCGTTCGTCCGCGGCCGGCCGTCGGTCCTGGGCCGATCGGTCGCCGTGCCAGGTCGGCCGCACGCCGTGCCGGGCGACCCGTCGGTCGAGCCCGCGTAGACTCGATCCGTGCCCAAGCCGCCCGATCTGCCCGACGCGCCGGTCCGTCCCGCCCTGCCGATGGCCCCGGACCTCGCCAGCCCCGCCCGCGATCCGCGCCCGGGCCTGTCGGGCATGACCGGCGACGAGCTGGCGGCCTGGTTCGCGGAGCGCGGCGAGCCGGCCTACCGCGCCCGCCAGGTGAGCGACGCGGTGTGGGGTCGGAGCGCGACGTCGGTCGACGAGATCCGGACGCTTCCGGCGGCGCTCCGAGAGGCGGTCGACGCGGCCTTCCGGTTCGACACGGTCGGCGACACCGAGCTCCGCCTGTCCGATGGCGGCCTCACCGAGAAGGGCCTCCACCGCCTGTCCGACGGGACCCTCATCGAGTCGGTCCTGATGCACTACCCGGCCCGGCCCGGGCAGCGCGAGCGGCACACGCTGTGCATCTCGAGCCAGGGCGGGTGCGCTGTGGGCTGCCCGTTCTGCGCGACCGGCGAGCTCGGGTTCGGGCGCGACCTCGAGACGGCCGAGATCGTCGACCAGGTCCGCCACGCCGCCCGGCGCCTCAATGCGGACCGCAAGCGCCTGACGAACGTCGTGTTCATGGGCATGGGCGAGCCGCTGCTCAACCTCGACCGGGTGCTGGCGGCCGTGGACGCCCTGAACGACCCGCGCCGGTTCGGGCTCGGCGCCCGGCACATCACCGTGTCGACGTCCGGCGTCGTGCCCGGGATCCGGCGGCTGACCGCGCTCGGGCCGCAGTTCACCCTGGCTGTGTCGCTCCATGCCGCCCGCGACGCGCTCCGCGATGTGCTCGTCCCGTTGAACCGGCGCTGGCCCGTGGCCGAGGTCGTCGAGGCCGCCCGCGAGCATGCCGCCGCGACCGGCCGACGCGTGACCTACGAGGCGACGATGATCGGCGGGATCAACGACACCGAGGCCGACGCCCATGCCATGGCGGAGCTCCTCCGCGGCGACCACGCTCACGTCAACCTGATCCCGATGAACCCGGTCGCGCATACCCCGTGGTCGGCCTCACCGGACGCCGTCATCGAGCGCTTCGCGGCGATCCTCGGCGACGCCGGCGTCACGGCCACGATCCGGCGCAACCGCGGCCAGGAGATCGGCGCGGCCTGCGGTCAGCTCGCGGCCGAGCGGGCCGGCGAGCCGGCCCCGGCCGTGGTCGCCCGGCGGCGGGCACGGCTCGTCGACGAGAGCGCCCACGCCCTCCGGGGCGAGCGCAGCGACGAGCCCGTTCCGGCCGGGGTCGGGGAGTAGCCATGGCGTCGGGCCGGGCGCGGGTCGCCGTCAGCATCCTCGACGCCGATCACTCGAACATGGCCTACGCGATCCGACGCGCCGAGCGCGAGGGCGCCGACCGCTTCCACATCGACATCATGGACGGCCACTTCGTCCCGAACCTGACCTTCGGGCCGCGCATGATCAAGGGCATCCGGCCGCGGACGGAGCTGCCGCTCGACGCCCACCTGATGATCAGCGACCCGCTCCGGTTCGTGGACGAGTTCATCGATGCGGGCTGCGACTCGATCACGTTCCACGTCGAGGTCGATCCGGCCCAGATCGAGCCGACCCTGAACAAGATCCGGGCGGCCGGCCGGGCGCCCGGCCTGGCGGTCAAGCCCGGGACGCCGTTGTCGGCCCTCGAGCCGTACCGCGGCCTGTTCGACATCGTTCTCGTGATGACCGTCGAGCCGGGCTTCGGCGGCCAGTCGTTCCTGAAGGACACCGCCGCCGAGAAGATCCTGGCGGCGCGCGACTACCTGACCCACAAGCCGGTCGACGGCGAGGTCCACGTCGATGGCGGAGTCAACCGCGAGACGGCCGAGTTCGTCGGCGGGTTGGGGGTCGACATCCTCGTCGTCGGCTCGGTGCTGTGGAAGCCGGGCCGCAACATGGGCCGCGAGATCCGCCTCGTGCGGGCGCTCGCGGACGAGGGCTACCAGTACCGCCTGAACGACGGCAAGCCGCCGATCCCGCGCGACGCCATGGTCATGTTCACGCAGCTGCCGCGCCACCTCGCGTGGTCGTTCATGCACGACATCGAGCGGGGCGGGATCCCGGTCATCCCCCTCCGTGGAACGGGCCAGTTCAACCCGGACGGCGTCCGCGACTACGACCTCCTCGTGCCGGCGGCGGCCGAGCCGCTCATGCTCGAGCGCCACGCGGCCGATCGCGACCGCTACCGGGCCGAGGCGGAAGCCTGGCGGACCGCGTACATCGCCGAGTTCGGGGTCAAGCCGCCCGAGACGCTGCGGGCCCGACCGGACGGGACGCCCGCCGGCCCCCCCGATCCGCGGGAATGAGGGCGCTGCTTCAACGGACCACCGGCGCGCGCGTCCGGGTCGAGGGCTCGGTCGTCGGCGAGATCGGCGCCGGTCTGGTCGTGCTCCTCGGCGTCGGCCCCGACGATGACGATGCCGTCGCCGACGCGCTGGCCCGCCGCGTGACCGAGCTCCGGATCTTCGACGACGCGGACGGCCGGACGAACCTCTCGCTGGTCGACACGGCCGGGGCGGTGCTCGTCGTCAGCCAGTTCACCCTCTACGCCGACACGCGGCGCGGCCGACGGCCCGGCTTCACCGGCGCCGCGGCTCCGGAGCTGGCGGAACGGCTGTACCTCCGGTTCGCGGCGGCGCTCCGCGAGCTGGGCGTCACGGTCGCGACGGGACGCTTCGGGTCGGTGATGGAGGTCGAGCTGGTCAACGACGGCCCGTTCACGATCTGGCTCGACACAGCGGATCGCTGAGGGGCGCGGCGGGGGTGCCGAGCTCATCGAAGCTGGCCGACAATCCGAAAACCGTCATACGCCCGCCACGCGGGCATTCGGCGACGATTTCAGGGCTCGCGAGGCGCGTGGGGCCAGGACTTAGCCGCCGAAGACGAATTCTGGAGCCCGAGATCGCCTCCGACGGGCAGTCAGCTGTCTAACGCCCGTCTGGGTGACGAATGGCGAAGACCGGGTTCCTGACGACGCCGCGAGCAGATCAGGCCTCGCGCCGCCGGACACGAAAACGCCCGGCGGCGGGCCGGGCGTCGATCGGGCGGGGCGCCTCGCGGCGCCGAATGGCTACTTGGCCGACTTCAGCGAGGTCCGCCGGCAGCGGGTGCACACGAGCGAGGTCGTCTCGGTGCCCTTCGCGTCGCGGGTCGTGAACTTCTGGAGGTTCGGCTGGTAGCGGCGGTGGGCTCGGACGCGGTTCATGCCCGACGACTGCGGGTTGAAGCCGCCCATCGAGACCTTGCCGCAGATCGCACAGGAGCGGGCCATGTTGTCCTCGAGATCGGTCGGGTGGTTGAGATCAGGTCAGGCCCGAGCGCGGGCGCGCGGGCGAGCCCGGCTGGAAGGCCCGGGCGGGGCGGTATGATAGCACCCGCGTCGCGCGCCTCGCCACAGGCCCGGCGGATCCAGCCTTGAGGGAGGATGCCCGCGGCGTGCCGACCGATCCGACGTCCCCGACCCCCGGCCGCTCGCTGGTCAGCCGGCGCGCGATCGTCGACGTGGTCCGCAGCGCGACGATCGGCTCGTACGGCGTGATCGGCTTCGCCGGCGGCGGGCCGCTTGGGCGCCTCGCCGAGCGCCTCGGCCTCGCCCCGCGCGGGATCCACGTCCATGCCGGCAACGGCCCTCGCGATCGACCTCGACCTCCTCGTCGCCCATGGCCTGCCGATCGCGGAGGTCGCCCGCCAGGTCGACTCGGCCGTCCGGTACGCGATCCGCCGGGCGCTCGGTCGTGAGGTCGACCGCCTGACGATCCACGTCGACGGCCTGCGCGTCGCGTCCACCGACCTCCGTCTGGCGGGCGCCGGACGGCCGCGCGACCCGCTCGAGATCGCGACCGACGACCTCGCGGCGAGCGGCACGGACGTCGCCTGATGGCCGCCGCCTGATGGCCCGCCAGCACTGCACGGGGAGCGGCCTGCTCGACGCATTCCGGAGCGCCGTCGCGAACCTCGAGAAGCACGTCGACGAGATCAACGCCCTCAACGTGTTCCCCGTCCCCGACGGCGACACGGGGACGAACATGGTGGCCACGGTCCGAGCCGCCCTCGACGAGGCCGAGCTGGTCGGGCGCGACGCGCCGGCTGAACGCGTTGCCGCGGCTGCCAGCCTCGGGGCGCTGATGGGCGCCCGCGGCAACTCCGGGGTCATCACGAGCCAGATCCTGCGTGGTCTCGCCGAGGGGCTGGCCGGGCGGCGCCGGTTCAACGGGCTCGATCTCGCCAACGCCCTGGCCGTCGGGGCCAAGACGGCGTACGGCGCGGTCGGCAAGCCGGTCGAGGGCACGATCCTGACGGTCATCCGCGAGTCCGCGGCGGCAGCGGTGGCGGCCGCCGAGCAGGACGATGCGCTGGAGTCGGTGCTCGCGGCGACCGTGGTCGCGGCCGAGAAGTCCGTCGCCCGGACGCCGTCGCTCCTGCCGATCCTGCGCGAGGCGGGCGTTGTCGACTCGGGCGGTCAGGGGCTGCTGCGCCTGTTCGAAGGGGCGCTGCTCAGCGTCCGCGGCCGCCCGGTCGAGGCCGCGACGTCGTCGGCCCAGGCGGGGCTGCCCCACGGCGAGACGCGGGCCGTCGTCGCCCCGGCGTTCCGATCCGGCGTTGCCGCGCTCGAGGAGGATGCGTTCGGCTACGAGACCGTGTTCATCCTCACGGCGGCCGACGGCGGGTCCCTCGACGTCCGCGCGATCCAGAACCGGCTGGAGGAGCTCGGCAACTCGGTCCTCGTCGGTGGCGACGGCCGGATGGTCAAGGTCCACGTCCACAACGAGCGGCCGGACGAGATCATCGCCTATGGCCTGTCGCTCGGATCACTCACCCGGATCACGGTCGAGAATCTCGACACGATGGCCGACGACGTCCGCGAGGCGCGCGCGACCGAGTTCGTCGGCGCCGAGCCGGCCGAGGGCGTCGGGCAGGCGGACTCCCGAGCCAAGCGCGAGCCGGCGCTCCGCCGTGGCCGTGGCGGAGGCCGCCGTCGAGACGGTCGAGGCCGGCCCCGCCGACCTCCCGGCCGCCGGCCGGAATGGGGCGGATGGGCCGTCGGGCGGGCAGCGCGAGGAACCGGTGGAGGTCGATGCCACCCTCGGCCCGGCCATCGTGGCGGTCGTCGCCGGCGACGGTCTCGAGAAGCTCTTCCGCGACTTCGGGGTCGCCCACATCGTCCGGGGTGGCCAGACGACGAACCCGAGCACCGGCGAGCTCCTCCGGATCGCCCGCCTCGCCCGCTCGCGCGAGGTCATCCTCCTGCCCAACAACCCCAACGTCCGCCTGGCCGCCGAGCAGGCCGCCCGGATCTGCGACGACCGCCGGCTGGTCGTCGTCCCGACCCGCAACGCCGCGGAGGGGATGTCGGCCCTGCTGGCATTCGACCCGGAGCTCGACGCCAACGCCAACGTCGAGCCGATGACGTCCGCCGGCCGTGGCCTTGCGACGGTCCAGGTCACCGAGGCCGTCCGCGACGCGAAGATCGGCGGCAAGAAGGTCAAGAAGGGCCAGACGATCGCGCTCGATCCGGACGACGGGCTCGTCGCGGTCGACAGCGATCGCGACAAGGCCGTGCTCAAGGCCGTCGCGACGTTCCCGGCCGGGATGGAGCTCGTCACCGTGTACTACGGCGAGGAGGCGACGCTGGCCGAGGCCGAGGCGATCTCGCGCCGGATCGGCGCCGACCTCGGCGCGGAGGTCGACGTCGTCCACGGCGGCCAGCCGCACTACCGCTACCTGATCTCGGCCGAGTAGGGGAGTGACCGGGACCCGCGACGGATCTCGCCCGCCATCGGGAGCGCCCAGGAAGGCCAAGGCAGCGGCCGCTCCACCGCCCCCGACCGATCCGGCCGAGCTGCTCGACACGATGCTCAACCGATCGGGGCTGGGCGCGGCCAACCTCCTCCAGCGGGCCGGCCGGCGGCTCGGGTTCCTGACCGTCCGCGAGCTGCTGTTCCACCTGCCCCGGCGCTACGACGACCTGCGCGAGATGCGCAAGCTCGGCGACCTCCGGTTCATCGAGGAGGGGACGGTCGTCTCGGCCCGTGTGCGGGTCGTCGACGTCCGCGTCGAGGGATCGTTCCGGCGCCGGATCCAGCGGACGATCGCCGAGCTCGAGGACGAGACCGGCTCGGTCGAGGCGACCTGGTTCGGGCGTCGGTTCATCGAACGGCGGCTGTTCCCGGGGGCCGACATCATCGTGTCCGGCAAGCTCAAGCACTTCGGCCGAAAGCTGACGCTGGACAACCCCGACTTCCAGCCGGTCGGGGCCGAGGGCGAGATGCTCCACGTCGGTCGGATCGTGCCGATCTACCGCCTCACCGCGGGCCTCACCGCCGCGCGTCTCCGAATCGCGATGCGCGAAGCGCTCGATCGAGCCGGCGTCCACTACGACGAGTACCTGCCGGCGCCGATCCTCGCCGAGCAGGAGCTCGAGAGGATCGACCGCGCCCTCGAGGACGCCCACTACCCGTCGACCTTCGAGGGCCGCGACGCCGCCCTGCGCCGGCTCGCCTTCGACGAGCTGCTCGCCCTCCAGCTCGGAATGGTCGGGCGGCGGAGGCAGCGCGGACGCGACGCCGCCCGGCCGATCGCCGTCGACGACGGCGTGGACGCCGCGCTGCGCGGATCCCTGACGGCGTCGATCGGGCGGAAGCTCGACCGGGCGGTCGTCCTGACGACGGACCAGGACACCGCGATCGACGCGATTCGGACCGACCTCGCCGCCGAGACGCCGATGCTCCGCCTCCTCCAGGGCGACGTCGGGAGCGGCAAGACCGCGGTCGCGGCGTGGGCCCTCGCGGCAGCGGCGCGCAACGGGCTCCAGGGCGCGCTCCTGGCGCCGACGGACCTCCTCGCCCGGCAGCATCACGCGACCCTCGCCACCCTTCTCGAGGACGCCGGGGTCCCCGTCGAGCTGCTGACCGGCTCCCAGACCGGCGCCCAGGCCAAACGGACGCTCGAGCTCGTCAAATCTGGCCAGGCGCCGGTCGTCGTCGGGACCCACGCGCTGATCCAGGACCGGGTCGAGTTCGCGGCGCTCGGGGTCGTCGTCATCGACGAGCAGCACCGGTTCGGCGTGGAGCAGCGCGGCCAGCTCGAGGCGAAGGCCGGCGGCCACGCCCCGCACGTCCTCCTGATGACCGCGACGCCGATCCCGAGGACGCTCGGCCAGGTCCTGTACGCCGACCTCGACGTCTCCGACCTGCGCACCCCGCCGGAGGGCCGCATCCCGATCCGGACCGGGATCCGCCATCCGGACAACCTGGGCTCGACGTGGGAGCGGGTCCGGGCCGAGGCCGCGACGGGCAGCCGGACGTTCGTCGTCGTGCCGCTCATCGACGAGGCCGAGCCGGCCGACGACGACAGCGCCAACCCGACGATCTTCGACTCCTCGGCGCCGGCCGCCGAGGCGGAGTCCGTCCGGCTGCGGACCCTGCTCGCCCCGCTCCGGGTCGGGATGGTCCACGGTCGGATGAAGCCCGCCGAGCGCGACGCCGAGATGGCCCGCTTCCGCGACGGCGAGCTCGACGTCCTCGTCGGAACGACCGTCATCGAGGTCGGGGTCGACGTTCCGGAGGCGACGATGATGGTCATCGAGGGCGCCGACCGGTTCGGCCTGGCTCAGCTCCACCAGCTCCGTGGCCGCGTCGGGCGGGGCACGGTCGAGAGCTTCTGCGTCCTCGTCTCCGATAGCGCCGACGAGACGGCCCAGGCTCGGCTCAAGGCCGTGACCGAGATCCGCGACGGGTTCGAGCTCGCCGAGAAGGACTTCGAGCTGCGCCGCGAGGGCGACGTCCTGGGCCTGGTCCAGTCGGGGCTGCCGCGGCTCCGAGTGGCGTCGCTCCAGAACCGCGAGCACGTGGCGCTGGCGAAGCACGCCCGCGGCTACGCGGAGGCGCTCCTCAGCGACGCGGGCCGGCTCGGGCCGGACGCCGCGTCCCTCCTGCGCGAGCTCGAGCACGGCTGGCTGGCCCGGGTCTGGGCCGGCGACCCGGCCAGCGGCGCCTGACCGATGGCGGACGCAGGCCGGGTGATCGCGGGCACGGCGAAGGGGATCCGGCTGCGCGCACCGGGCCCGGGCACGCGCCCGATCGCCGATCGCGTCAAGCAGACCCTCTTTGCGATCCTCGAGCCGGAGCTCGACGGCGCCCGCGTCCTCGACCTGTTCGCCGGCAGCGGCGCGGGCGGGATCGAGGCCCTGTCGCGCGGCGCGGCCAGTGCGATCTTCGTCGAGAAGGATCAGGGCGCCGCCGCCGTCATCGACACCAACCTGCGGGCTGCCGGTCTGGCCGGCCCCAACGCGACGGTCATCCGCTGGGATGTCGTGCGCTGGCTCGGGGAGGCCAACGCCGATGCGTCGTTCGACCTCGTCCTTGTCGATCCGCCGTACGCCGAGACGGAGCTGATGACGCGCGTCCTCGAGATCCTCGGCGCCGACGCCGCACCGCTCGGCCCGGACGCGCGCGTCGTCGCCAAGCACTTCTGGCGCGACCGGCCGCCCGAGCGGATCGGTAGACTGGTCGCCGAGCGCGATCGGCGGTTCGGAGAGACAGCGCTGACCTTCTATCGACGGACCACGAGCGAGGACCCTGCATGACGATCGCGGTCTATCCCGGCTCGTTCGACCCGATCACGAACGGCCACCTCGACGTCATCGGCCGGACCGCCGCCGTCTTCGAGCGGGTCGTCATCGCCGTCCTGGCCAACCCGCGCAAGCAGCCGCTCCTCAGCGCCGACGACCGCGTCGCGGTCATCCGCGAGGCGCTGGCCGGCCGCCCGGACGTGGTCGCCCTGGACCGCGTCTCCGTCGAGTCGTTCGACGGCCTGACCGTCGATCTCTGCCACCGCCTCGGCGCCGGGTTCATCGTGCGCGGCCTGCGCGCGATCAGCGACTTCGAGACCGAGATGCTCCTCGCCCACAACAACCGGCGGCTCGCCCCGGACGTCGACACCGTCTTCTTCATGACGTCGATCGAGCACAGCTACGTCGCCTCCTCGCTGGTCAAGGAGATCGCGACGTTCGGCGGCGACGTGTCTGCGATGATCCCCCCGGCCGCCCTGACGGCCCTGCGGCGGGTGATCCCGGCCGTTTGACGGTCACCGAGCTCCGGGGGACGGAGGGATGGGTGGACGGACGCGGCGCGGTCATCGAGACGCGCGGGCTGGTCAAGCGATTCGCCGAGGCGAACGCGGTCGACGGGATCGACCTCGACGTGCCCGCCGGCGGGGTCTACGGCTTCCTCGGGCCGAACGGCGCCGGCAAGACCACGACGATCCGGATCCTGGCCGGCCTCCTCTGGCCGACCCGCGGGACGAGCCGGATCTTCGGCGAGCCCGTGACGCCCGGCGCGGCCGTGCTCCGGCGGGTCGGCTCGCTGATCGAGCGGCCGGCGTTCTATCCGTACCTGTCGGCCTTCGAGAACCTGCGCGTCTTCGGAACGGCCCACGGGCTCGCTCCGGACGTCCTCCGCACGCGCGCCGCGGAGTCGCTGGACCGGGTCGGGCTGGCCGCGGTCGCCCGACGCAAGGCCGGCGGGTTCTCGACGGGGATGCGCCAGCGGCTCGCCCTCGCGACGGCGTTGATCGGCCGGCCCGAGCTCGTCATCCTCGACGAGCCGACGAACGGCCTCGATCCCAACGGCGTGGTCGATGTCCGCGAGCTGATCGCCCGGCTGGCCGCCGACGGGACCACGGTCTTCCTCTCGAGCCACGTCCTGCCCGAGGTCGAGCAGCTCTGCGATCGGCTGGCGATCCTGCGCGAGGGACGGATCGTGGCCGAGGGCGCGACGAGCGACCTGCTCGGTGCGGGCGAGCGACTGTTCATCCGGTTCGACACGGCGCCCGAGGCCTGGGCCGCGGAGACGATCCTCGGGCCGAGCGCCACCCGGGCCGACGCCGGCGCGATGGGTCCCGGCGCGGCGCTCCTCGTCGATGCGCCGCCGGCCGAGGCGTCCCGGATCAATCGGACACTCGGCGAGGCGGGCCTCTACCCGGCCGAGCTGACCGTCCGGCGCCAGTCGCTCGAGGCCGTGTTCCGGGAGCTCACCTCGGACCATGACCCGGCGCTGCCGACGAAGGTGGCGGCCGCGCCCGCGGAGCCGCCCGCAGCAGCCGCCCGCGCCGGATGGCGCGTCGGGAGCAGCGCGATGACGGCGCTCCTCCGGGCCGACTGGCTCCGCCTCCGCCGCCGCATGGACCTCTGGATCATCCTGATCGCGGTCGGCGTCCTCAGCACGGTCGTCTTTCTCGCCGCCTACCGCAGCGATGCGACGGACCCCGAGTACCCGACGGAGGCCCAGATCCGTCAGGAGGCCATCGACTTCGGATTCTTCGAGGGAACCCCGGCCGAGATCGAGGTCCAGATCCAGGAGATGGTTCGGGCCCAGGTCGAGTCCTACGACCAGCAGCGGGCAGACTGGGAGTCGCAGCAGCGGTTCATCCTCCAGAAGTACGCGTTCCCGCAGAGCCTGTTCACGGTCGTCGGTTCCGGCCTCGCACCGCTCCTGGCGCTCATCCTCGTCGCCAGCCTGGCGGTCGGCGACGAGTTCCGGTACGGGACGATCCGGACGTCGCTGCTCGCTGCCAGTGACCGACGCCGGTTTCTCGCGGCGCGCCTGATCAGCCTCCTGGCGCTGACCGTCGGGGTGTTCGTCGCCCTGATCCTGCTCGCCGCACTCCTCGGCCTCGCGCTCGGCCTCGTCGGGGCCGATCTCGGAACGGG
Source organism: uncultured Chloroflexia bacterium (assembly GCA_963783055.1). Taxonomy (GTDB): domain Bacteria; phylum Chloroflexota; class Limnocylindria; order Limnocylindrales; family CSP1-4; genus CF-46. The sequence continues at coordinate 1,831,263 of CAWAMB010000004.1, read as the reverse complement.
TTCCGCAACGGTGGATGCCATGGCGTCGGTCGCCTGGTTCGGCGGGCTCGTCCTGACGTCGGCCGTCGTGATCGTGCTGGGTGTCGCGTTGACGGTCGTCCTTCGGTCCGGCGCTCTGCCACTGCTGATCCTGCTGTTCGTCGGGCTGGGCGAGCTCTTCGTGGCCCACCTGCCGATCTTCGCGCCGAACGAGCTTCTGGCCGGCGTGCCGCAGGCGTTCCTCGGCCAGAACATCCGGACCCTCGTCGGGAACCTCGGCCTCGAGACCCATGCGATCGCCCTGTCCGAGACCGGCGAGATGCCGTTCCAGGCACTCGAGATCCCGATGCTCGGAGTCGCGGCGATCATTCTGGCCTGGGGGGTGCTCTTCGCCGTGCTCGCCGACCGGCGGCTGCGGACCATGGACATCGTCGAGTGATGGCCGGGTCCGAACGCCGCGATCGGTGGCGTGAGGCGGCGCGCGCCGTGCGATAATCCGCGGCAACCACTGCGCGGCCCGCCGAGCGCCGAACGCGCCCGCCCCGAGCCGCTCCGATCGACGCCACGGAGGGCACCGCGATCGACATCATCTTCCTGGTCGAACGCCTCGAGTCCATCATCGCCAACGGCAAGCGCCTGCCCCTGACGAACAACGTCGTCGTCGACCAGCAGGCTGCCCTCGGCCTGATCGACGAGCTCCGGGTCGCCGTGCCCGAGGAGGTCCGGGCCGCCAAACGGATCAACTCCGAGGGTGAGCGGATCATCGAGAAGGCCCAGGAAGAGGCCGAGCGGATCGTCGCCAAGGCCCAGGAGCAGGCGGCCTTCCTGATCGACGAGCGCGGGCTGACCCAGCAGGCCGAAGCCGACAGCCGGCGGATCATCGCCGAGGCCGAGGCCGACTCCGAGGACGTCCGGCGCGGCGCCGACGAGTACGCCGTCAACGTCCTGGTCGGGCTCGAGGGGGACGTCGTCAAGACCCTCCAGAGCATCAAGAAGGGGATCGACCTCCTCGACACGCGACGGTCCGAGCTCCGGACCGGCGACGAGGATGGCCTCGGCCCCGACGATGGCCAAGCTGACGAGGCCGACGCGGACGTCGTCGACGATGAGGGTCTGCCGCAGCCCGTCCGGCGATGACCGGCGGGGATCCCAGGGCGACCCACCCGACGGCCGATGCGCCGCTGGTCTGGAACGTGTCCGGGCTGCTCGGCGAGAGCGTCGGCGCCGTTCGCGACTACGCGATCCGCGGGGTCGAGCTGGCCGGCGACGAGGACGTCACGCTCGCAGCGCCGATCGACGGGCGGGTCCACCTCGGTCGGACGAACCGCGGCCTCCTCGTCGACGCCGACTTCACGACCACGATCGCGACCCAATGCGCCCGCTGCCTCCGCGACATCACGGTCCCCCTGGCGTTCGAGATCCACGACGAGGCGCTGCCCGCGATCGACATCCACTCGGGCCGGGCGGTGCCGCTCAGCGCCGAGGACGCGGAGGCCGGGGTCATCCGCCTGACCGACCATCACGAGCTCGACCTCGAGGGGCCGATCCGGGAAGCGATCGTGATGGCGCTGCCGATCGCGCCGTTGGACCGCGAGGACTGCCCGGGCCTGTGCATCGTGTGCGGGCTGCCGCTCGACGAGGGCGTCCACGACCATCCGGACGACGACATCGATCCCCGGTTGGAGGCGCTCCGCGGGTTCATCTCGGACTGAGCCTCGAGGGGCCCAGGTCGGTCGCGCCATTCGCTGCCCGGATCGCATGCGGCTCCGCGACACGCTCGGGGCGACACGTTCCGTAGCACCAGCCCGACGGCCGTTCCAGCGGCGCACGCCTGCTGGCCGGGTCATACAACCGACGAGATCACGATCGGCCGACGACCTGCTCGCGTATTGGGCACGGCGACGACCCACGGCTCGTTTCCGCGGCCCGCGCGACCCTCTGGCCGCTACATGACCCGCTGAACGGGCAAACTGCGAATGTCCCCGTTTGCTCCGACTTCCGCCCGAGCGGGACCCGCCACCGCGCTCGCGTCGGGACGGCGCTTCCGGTACACTCCGCCATCGGCCCTGCCAGCCCGGCTGGGCGTCCCGGCACGTCCTGCGGCGACAACGCCCCGCGCGCCGTCCCGAACTGACATCGAAGGAGACCACGGACCGTGGGAGTTCCCAAGCGACGCGTCTCGCATGCCCGCCAGGGCGAGCGCCGCGCGCACCTGGCGCTGAGCGTGCCGGAGCTCGTGGAGTGCGATCACTGCCACGAGAAGAAGCTGCCGCATCACGTCTGCCCGAATTGCGGCTGGTACCAGGGCCGCCAGGCCGTCGAGCTCAAGCAGACCGCGACCGACACCGCCAACTGAGGTGGTCGCCGCGTTCGACCGCCCGCATCCGTCGCCCGCCGGCACCGCCCACGATGACGGGCACGGGGTGACGATCGCGGTCGACGCGATGGGCGGCGACCACGGCCCGTCGGAGATCGTCCCCGGCGCCCTCGATCACGCCGCGGCCCACCCGCAGGACCGGATCCTGCTCGTCGGCGACGCGGCCACCCTGCGCGAGATCGCCGGCCCGCTGCCGGCCAATGTCGAGATCGTCCACGCCTCCGAGGTCGTCGGGATGGACGAGCACCCGGCCATGGCCCTCCGCGAGAAGAAGGATTCGACGATCCTCATCGCGACCGACCTCGTGAAGCACGGCACGGCCGACGCCGTCGTCACCGCCGGTCACACCGGCGCCGGGATGGCCGCCGCGGTGCTCCGCCTGGGCCGGCTGCCGGGCGTCGATCGTCCCGCCCTCGCCGTCCAGCTGATCACGGACGGTGGCACGCTCGTCCTGCTCGACATCGGAGCCAACCCCGACTCGAGCCCGGAGAACCTGGCCCAGTACGCGCGGATGGGCTCGATCTTCAGCCAGAAGGTCCTCGGCGTGGCGACGCCGCGGGTCGCATTGCTGTCGATCGGCGAGGAGAAGGGCAAGGGCGACCTCCGGATCCAGCAGGCGACCGAGCTGCTCGACCAGACCGATCTCCACTTCGTCGGCAACGTCGAGGGCAAGGACCTGACGCGCCACGAGGCGGACGTCGTCGTCTGCGACGCCGTCCTCGGCAACGTCGTGATCAAGTTCTTCGAGGGTCTCTCGACGCTACATCTTCGACCTGTTCCGGACCGAGTTCTCGCGCTCGCTCCGGGGCAGGATCGCGTACGTCCTGATGCGGCCCGGCATCACCCGGATCCGCTCGGTGTTCGACTACGAGCGGGTCGGTGGGTCGCCGCTGCTGGGCGTGAAGGGCACGGTGATCATCACCCACGGCCGGGCGAAGCGGCGGATGATCGGCTACGGCGTCGGGGTCGCGGCGACGATGGCCCGGACCCGGGTCCCGGAGCTGATCGCCGAGGCGCTTCGGCCGAGCGCGACCGTCGCGGTCGTTGCCCCGGTTGCCCCCATCGCGCCGGAGACGCCGGACGAAGAGCCGCCGGCCCTGGAGCCCGCCTCGTGAGCGGCCCGGAGCTGACGATCGGGCGAGGCGTCATCGCCGAGATGGTCCGGATGGCCGCCATCGCGAACCCGGGCGTCGCACGCGTCTCGCGGGGCGGACCGGCCTGGCGGGCCGCGCTTGCGGGACCGTCCGTGGTCAGCCACGTCGCCGACAGCGGCGTCCGCATCCGGGTCTGGATCGTCGCCCGGCCCGGCCAGCAGCTCACGACCCTCGCCGACGACGTCCGGACGGCGGTCGGGGCGGCCGTCGAGCGACTCCTCGGGATGCGTCTGGAGTCGGTCACCGTGACCGTCGATGGCGTCGGGAGCTAAGGGCCGTCCGAGCGGGGGCGCGTCCAGCTCCGGCGCCTCGGACGCGGTCCGGGCCCTGCGCGCCGGTCGCCGGCTCGCCCTGGCCGCCGTGTTCGAGGCCGAGTTCGGCCAGCGCACGGCCGACGCGATCCTCGAGCGCCACCTGGCCGAGACCGAGGGTGACCCGAAAGCCGCCGAGCTGGCCCGCAGCCTGGTCGCCAATGTCCTGTCCCATCGGGACACCATCGACGCCCGGATCACCACCACGGCGCCCCAGTATCCGGTCGGTGGATTGCCCCGGATGGATCGCGCGCTCCTCCGTTGCGCCATCGGTGAAGTGCTACACTCGCCGACGCCGGCCCGGGTGGCGATCGCCGAATGGGTCGAGCTCGCCCGCACCTACAGTGGAGACCCGATGCGGCGCCTGATGAATGGCGTTCTCGGGCGGATCGCCAGCACGGTCGACCGGTAGTCGGCTCCCAGCTCCGAGGAGGGAGTTCCCAGTGTCCACCACGTACGAGCGACTGAAGAAGCTCGTGGTCGAGCAGCTTGGCGTCGAAGAAGACGAGGTCAAGCCCGAAGCATCGTTCGTCGACGACCTGAACGCGGACTCCCTCGATCTGGTCGAGCTGATCATGAGCCTCGAGGAGGAGTTCGGGACCGAGATCTCGGACGAGGACGCCGAGAAGATCCGGACGGTCCAGGACGCGGTCGACTACATCGACGAGCGGTCCACCTAGCACCCGCTCGGTCGACCCGGGAGCCGTGCGACCCGCCGCTGCGCTCGCGGCCCAGCTCGGCCTCCCCATCGGCGATTCGGATCTCGTCGAGCAGGCTCTCGTCCACACCAGCTGGCTGCACGAGCATCCCGAGGCCGCGACCGGTCACAACGAGCGCCTCGAGTTCCTGGGTGACGCCGTCGTCAACCTGGCGATCTCCGAGGCCCTGTTCGCGGCCCATCCCGGCGATGATGAGGGCATGCTCAGCGCCCGCCGTGCCTCGATCGTGTCGACGGTCGGCCTTGCCCGGCTCGCCGGCCGGATCGACCTCGGCCAGTCGCTGTCGCTCGGCGAAGGCGAGGCGCGCCGCGGCGGCCGGCTTCGGCCCTCGATCCTCGCTTCGGCCTTCGAGGCGCTGGCCGGCGCCCTCTACCTCGACATCGGCTTCGACCGGACCCGCGACTGGCTGCTCGCCATCGCCGCGCCCGAGATCAGCCTCGATGCGCCGCTGTCGACGCTGAAGAGCCCCAAGAGCCGGCTCCAGGAGTTCACCCAGCGACGGACCGGCGGCCGGCCCGAGTACCACGTCGTGGACTCGACCGGGCCGGATCACGAGAAGCTGTTCCAGGTCGAGGTCCGCGTGGAGGGACGCGCCCTCGGTGTCGGGGTCGGGCCGTCGCGGCGCATCGCGGAGACCGCTGCGGCGCAGCTGGCGATGGAGACGCTGCGATCGGAGGACGGCGATCGGCGTCCGTCCCGGCCGGACGCTTCGACGGGCAAGCGCCCGACGCGCCGACGACGCCGACCTCGACGACGGCGTCGCCTCGGCGTCGGCATCGTGAGCGCACCCGCCCGCCTCCTCGCGCTCCGGCTGCAGGGATTCAAGTCGTTCGCCGAGCGGACCGTGGTCGAGTTCGGGCCCGGGATCAGCGCCATCGTCGGCCCGAACGGGTCGGGCAAGAGCAACCTCGCCGACGCCCTGCGCTGGTCACTGGGCGAGCAGGGTCGGGCGCTGCGCAGCCGCAAGTCCGAGGACGTGATCTTCTCCGGCTCCGAGAAGCGCAAGGCGCTCGGGATGGCCGACGTGACGCTGGTCCTCGACAACGCCGACGGCCTGCTGCCGGTCGACTTCTCGGTCCTCGAGCTCGGCCGGCGCCTGTATCGGAGCGGCGAGAACGACTATCTCCTGAACAAGCAGCGGATCCGCCTGCGCGATCTCGTCGACCTGCTCGACGGCGCGCACCTCGCGGACAACGCCTTCCTGTTCATCGGCCAGGGCATGGTCGACCAGGCCCTGGCGCTCCGGCCCGAGGAACGGCGGCCGCTGTTCGAGGAAGTGGCCGGCGTCCGCCGCCACGAGCGTCGCCGGCGGAAGGCCGAGGAGCAGCTCACCGAATCGGAGACGAATCTCGCCCGGGTCGAGGACATCCTGGCCGAGCTCCGGCCACAGGCCCGCCGTCTCGCGGCCCAGGCGGAGCAGCAGACGACCCGCCTGTCGGCCGGCGAGGAGCTGGCGGCGGCGCTCCTGGCCGCCGCCCACGTTCGCTGGCACGATGCGGCGGGTGCCGCAGCCGCGGCAGCCGCACGGGTCGAGCGCGAACGGGCGGACGCCGACCGGGCGATGGCCGACCTCCAGGCGGCCGAGGAAGCGGCAACCGCGGTGGCGTCCGAGATCGGGGCGCGCGCGGCCACGGAACGGGAGCACCTGGCGGCCCACGAGTCCGCGCGCGGCTCCGTGACCGAGCTCCGCCTGCGGGAGGCCCGCCTGGCCGGCGACCTCGAGGCGATCGGGCGCGACCGGCTCCGCCTCCGCTCCGAACGCGAAACCGCCGAACTGTCCCTCGAGGTCCAGCGGCGCGGCCTCGCGATCCCGCTGCCGGCCCGGGACCACGATCTCGACGCGTCACTGGCCGAGGCCGAGCGGCTGCTCGCCGATGCGAATGGCGAGCTGGCGTCGCTCCGGGCCGCGAGCCGGGCACGGGGCGAGGAAGCGGCCGCGATCCGTCGCGCGGAGGCCGCCCGTCAGGCCGAGGTCGAGACCGCCCGTCGCCGGCTGACCGAGGGAACGCGTCGCCACGATGCCGAGGCAGCCGCTGCCGCCGAGGTCGCGACGCGCCGGTCCGAGCTCGAAGCACGCCTCGCCGGCGCCCGTGCCGCGCTCGAGGGCGCGACGACCGCGGCCGCCACGGCGTCGGCAGCCCGCGAGACGGCCCGTGCCGCGGCCGCCGAGGCGGACGCCCGCCGCCGGACCGCCGCCGAGCGCGCTGGAGCCGCCGGCGCCGGACGAGCCGCCCAGGAGGCCCGCCTGGACGCGCTCGAGACCCGCATCCGCGAGGACGATGAGCGCGGGATCGCGCGAGCGGCCAAGCGCCGCGGCGGTCGCCGGCTGGACGAGGAGCTCGTGATCGAGCCGGGACTCCGGGCGGCCGTCGAAGCGGCGTTGGACGAGCTTGCCCGGGCGTACCTGGTGGACGAGGCGGCGGCCGGAACGCTCGCAACCGAGCGCGGCATGCTCGTGATCCGGGAGCGCGCGGCGTCCGGCTCACCCGCGGCTGCGTCCGACACGGCCACGCGGCGCTTCCTCGATCGTCTCGCGGCGGCCGGCGGGTCGCCCCTGGCCGACGCCATCCGGCGCGATCCGAGCGGATCGGTTGCCCAGGTCCTCGCCCGGACGGTCGTCGTCGACGATCTCACGGCCGCGCTGGCCCTCCAGCCGCACCTGCCGGCCGGTTGGGCCGTCGCGACCCGCGACGGATCGGCGTTCGTCACGGAGCTCGCGGTTCGGCTTGGCCGCGGCGATGCACCGTTGGAGCGCCGGGCCGAAGCCGATCGGCTCCGGACCGAGGTCGCCCGCCTGGCCGCCGAGGCCGACAGCGCCACGGCCGAGGCCGCCGACGCCGAACGGGCGGCGACCACGACGCGCGCCGCGCTCGATGCGGCCACGACCGAGGAGGCCCGGGCCAGCGCCGACCGGCGTCGCGCGGAGGAGGCCGAGCGGGCCGCGGCACGTGAGCTCGAGGCGGTTGTCCGGGAGGCCGGCTGGCATGTCGCCCAGCTCGAGCGGCTCGCCGCCGACGTCGATCGGGCCCGCGAGGCCGTCACGGCCCACGAGACGGGCGGGCTGTGGGGCGACGCACCATCCGGCGAGGCCGTGCCGGCCGGCTCGACCGGGACCGACGAAGCCGCCGCGATCGCGACCTGGGAGCGCCGCGCCGCCGACCTCCGCGAGCGCCGCGATCGGCTGGCCGCCCAGCAGGCCGAGGCCGATGCCGCGCGACGTGACGTCGAGGGCCGCCGCGCCCGGGCCGAGGCCACCGTCGCGATGGACGAGGAGCGCATCGTCCGCTCGGAGCGTGACGCGATCGCTCTCGCGGAGCGCGAGGAGCAGATCGCCGCGGATCGCCGGCGCCTCGTGGCCGAGCTGACGACGGCCTCGGAGCGCGAGGAACGCGCTGCCGCGGTGCTGGGCGAGGTCCGTGCTGCCGACGCCGCCGCGCGGGATCGGCTGGCGGGGGCCGAGCGCGCGGCGTCGCAGGCGCGCGAACGGCTGCGCGCGGCCGACGACCGCCTCCGGGCCGCCGATCGCTCGGATCTCGAGGCCCGGCTCGGGCGGGATTCCCTGCGCGAACAGCTCCTCGTCGAGTTGGCCGGGCTGGGCGAGCTCGGACGGCGCCATCTCGAGCGCGAGGCCGGCGTGGTGCCGGTCGCGGTCGGTCCGGGCCCGGTCGGTGTCGAGCCGATGGATGGCGAGGCAGCCACGCCCGACGCCTCCGCCGACGTCGCCTCCGCCGACGACGCCGCCGAATCCGACGAGACCGCCGCACTCGAGTCGGCCCTCGATGTCGTCGTCGCGCGTTGGGCGACCGAGTCGCCGAGCGGCGATGTTCCCTCGCCCGGCCGGCTCGGGACCCTGCGTCGGCGCTACCACGAGCTGGGCGCCGCGAATCCGTTCGCGGTCGAGGAGTACGACGAGCTGCGCCAGCGTCTCGAGACCCTCGACACCCAGCAGCGCGACCTGCGCACCGCGATCGACAAGACGCGCGAGCTGATCGCCGAGCTGAACACGATGATCGCGGACCAGTTCCGGACGACGTTCGCCGCGCTGGAGACCGCGTTCGATGCCCGGTTCCAGCAGCTCTTCGGCGGGGGCTTCGCGCGGCTGTCGCTGACCGACCCGACCGACCTGGCCGCGACCGGCGTCGAGATCGTCGCCCGGCCACCCGGCAAGAAGGCCCAGGCCCTCGCGATGCTGTCCGGCGGCGAGCGCGCCCTCACCGCGGTCGCCCTGCTCTTCGCGATGCTCGAGGTCCGGCCGGTGCCGTTCTGCGTCCTCGACGAGGTCGATGCGGCCCTCGACGAGGCCAACGTCGGGCGGTTCTCGGACGCGCTGCGGAGCCTCGCCGACCGGACCCAGTTCATCGTCATCACCCACAACCGGGGCACGATCGAGGCGGCCGATGCGCTGTACGGGGTGACGGTCGGCGACGACTCGGTCAGCCGGGTCATCAGCCTTCGGCTCGACGAGGCGCGCGCGATCGCCGATCGCCAGGGCGCCGCGGCCGGGCTGGGCGACGACCCGCTGGCCGCGAGCGACGAGGCGGACCACGGCGAGGATCGGGCGAGCGAACTGGCCGAGGTCGGCTGATGTTCTGGCGCCGCAAGCGCGAGGACCCGCCGGCCGATGACGCTCTCCTCGAGGAACCCGACGCAGCCGAGCCGCCGGACGACGACGCCATCGCCAACGACGGACCGTGGGAGCCCGATCCGGCCGATTTCGAGGCGGACGCCGCGTGGGGTGCCGGCGGAGCCCCGACCATCGAGGCCGAGCCGGAGCGGGCGACCGGCCCGATCTTCTTCGACCCCGAGCCCGAGCCGGTCGTCCCGGTCCTGGAACCGGGTGGCTCCATCGACCAGGGCCTGGCGCGGACCCGCGGCGGCTTCATGTCGAAGCTGCGCGGGTTCCTCGTCGGCGACGATGGCAGCGGGCCGTCGTGGGATGACGTCGAGGAGACGCTGATCGGCGGCGACGTCGGGGCAGCGCTCGCGATGGAGCTCGTGGAGCGAGCGCGCAGCCGGCGCGATCCGGACGGGGCGGAGGCGGCCGTCCGGGCCGAGCTGACGGCTCTGCTCGTCCAGCGTGAGCCGGGCTGGGAGCCTCGGGCCGCGGTCGCCGGCGGACCGGCGATCATCCTGATCGTGGGGGTCAACGGGACGGGCAAGACGACCACGATCGGCAAGCTCGCGACCCGCTACATGGCAGAGGGTCGCCACGTCCTCCTTGCCGCCGCCGACACGTTCCGGGCCGCGGCGATCGACCAGCTGATGATCTGGGCCGATCGGGCCGGGGTGCAGGTGGTCTCGCATGCCCCCGGCGCGGATCCCGGTGCCGTGGTCTATGACGCGCTCGACGCCGCCGTCGCCCGCGGCGCGGACCTCGTGATCGCAGACACCGCCGGCCGGCTCCACACGAAGTCGAACCTGATGGACGAGCTGACGAAGATCCGGCGGATCATCGACAAGCGCCTGCCCGGCGCCGTCCCCGAGACGTTCTTCGTCCTGGACGCGACGACGGGTCAGAACGGGCTCCACCAGGCGAAGGCCTTCCACGAGTCGGTTGGGCTGACGGGGATCGTCCTGACCAAGCTCGACTCGACCGCCAAGGGCGGGATCGTGTTCGCGATCGAGCACGACCTCGGGGTGCCGGTCCGGTTCGTCGGGGTAGGGGAGCAAGCCGGCGACCTCCTGGCGTTCGACCCCGAGGCCTTCGTGGCGGCGCTGTTCGGCTGATGCGCCACCCCGCGATCCTGGCGACGATCCTCGCGCTCGTCGCGGTCGCGTGCGGCAGCGGGACGGGCCTATCCTCAACCGCGCCGGCTGCGGCGGCGGGGCCATCGAGCACGTCCGGTCCATCGGTCGAGCCGTCACGGCCAGCGGTCGTATCGGCCGCGCCATCGGCCGGTGCCGTCGATCCGACGCCGTTCCCGGCCACCGGGATCGTTCCCGTCGTCCCGGCCGGCTGGACGACACATGAGCTGCACCACATCGGACTGCGCGTCGCCGTGCCGCCTGACTGGCACGTCGTCACGCTCGACGAACGCGACGACCCGGCGCTGCAGCGCCTTGACCTCGATACGCGCGCCGACCTCCGCCTTGCCTTCAGAGCACCAGCCCTCTCGGGCAGCATCGTGAGCAGCTACGCGCTGTTTGCGGTCGCCCCGGACAAGACGGGGTTCGTCGTCCTGGAGGTTCGCAACGCGTCGCAGCGCGACGACGCCGGCGCGGTCGACGTCGAGTCGCCGGCGGGCGCGGCAAAGCTCGATGCGACGACTCCGACCGACGTGTACGCGCTCGTGCGCGTCCAACCGGACTGGTCGCTCGCGGTCGGCGTCCGCACCAGCGCGAAGGCCCCCGCGCCGGCCGATGAGCTTGCGGCCCGGCTCATCCGCTCGATCGAGCCGATCGGCCCCCCGGCGACGACGGTCGGTCACATCGGACTGGATAGCACGACGCCACTGCCCGACCTGCCGCTGGCCGGCTGGCTGCCGGCGAAGGTCGGCGACCGCGATCTCAACGCGCACCCCGCGCCGGGTCGCTTCCTGCTCGTTCAGCCCACCGTGGTGAAGATGAACCTGCTCGGCGTCGGCAACGTGTTCGATCTGTGCCTCTCGATGGCGTCCACCGTGGACGAGATCGGGTTGGGGATCGGCGCCATGGCTCCGGTCGCGGGCCAGCCGAATGCGAGCATCCTCGTGTGCCGCGCGGATCGCGCCACGAACGCGGGCTGGATCGACGCCGTCGCGACCCTCATTCCGAGGGGTCCCGTGCGTGCGGCCGGCGACCGACCGATCTGGCACGCGACGGCGTCGAACGGCCAGACGATCGGGCTCCTCGCAGCCGGCCGGGCGGCGGTCGAGGTGATCGCGGACGACCCTGCCCTCGTCAACGTCGTGCTGGCGGCGATCCCTCCCGACCTCTGACCGAGCCGACGTCAGCCTGAGGCGCGACCCTGACCCGGTGCGTGGGTCAGATCCCGGCTCAGCGTGCATGGGTCGGCGGCGAATCGGATCGAGCCACGCTCCCTCGGAGCCGATGTGACTCGACCAGTAAGTCAACCGAGGCAGCCGCGGCATCCGATCGGCACGCCCCAACCCGCCGATCGTCACGTGGCGGATTCTGCCGGACCATGGGGTACACTCACCGCGCCTCGGTGCGCCAGAACTCGTGCACCACCCGGACGGTTCCCGCCCCACGGCGCGCCGCTCGGTCCGTTCCATGCTGGAGTCCTACCCGAACCGTGTTCGACAGCCTCTCTGAACGCCTGCGCAAGACGCTCTCCGACCTGACTGGCCGCGGCCGTGTCAGTGAGGCGGACGTCGATGCCGCCATGCGCGAGATCCGGCTGAGCCTCCTCGAGGCCGACGTCAACTTCAAGGTCGTCAAGGACTTCATCGGCCGCGTCCGCGAGCAGGCCCTCGGGGCCGAGATCCTGCAGAGCCTCAGCGCCGGTCAGCAGATCGTGAAGATCGTCAACGACGAGCTCGTCGCGCTGCTGGGAGCCGGGGACAAGACCTTCCACCTGTCGGGCAACCCGGCCGTCGTCGCGATGGTCGGCCTTCAGGGCTCGGGCAAGACCACGTCGTCGGCCAAGCTCGCTCGGCACCTCGTGCGCCAGGGTCGCCGGCCGCTTCTCGTCGCCGCCGACCCGTATCGGCCGGCCGCCGCCGACCAGCTCGAGACGCTCGGCAAGGCGCTCGACATCCCGGTCCACCGCGCGCCCGTCGGGACGTCCGTCGTCGACATTGCGAAGGGCGGTGTCGCGGCGGCCCAGCGCCTGTCGCGCGACGTCGTGATCCTCGACACGGCGGGGCGGCTGAGCGTCGACCAGGCGCTGATGGACGAGATCTCGGCCGTCAACGCCGCCGTCAAGCCGATCGAGACCCTGCTCGTCGTCGACGCGATGACCGGCCAGGAGGCGGTGGCCGTCGCGACCGCGTTCAAGGAGGCCGTTCCGCTGACCGGCCTGATCCTGACCAAGATCGACGGCGATGCGCGCGGCGGCGCCGCGCTCTCGATCAGCGCCGTGACCGGGCTCGCGGTCAAGTTCATGGGCACCGGCGAGAAGACCGACGCGCTCGAGGTCTTCCACGCCGACCGCCTCGCCGGCCGGATCCTCGGCATGGGCGACGTGATGACCCTCGTCGAGCGCGCCCAGGAGCACGTCGACGCCTCACAGGCCGCCAAGCTCGAGGAGAAGCTGCGCAAGTCGCAGTTCACCCTCGAGGACTTCCTCGAGCAGATCCAGCAGGTCCAGAAGATGGGCCCGATGGGTCAGCTCATGGGGATGATCCCGGGCATGGGCGGCATGGCCAAGCAGGCCCAGGAAGCCGTCGATCGCGGCGACCTGCGCCGGGTCGAGGCCATCATCCGGGCGATGACGCCGCGCGAGCGGCGCGACCCGGCGGTCCTCAACGGCTCCCGCCGGCGGCGGATCGCGGCCGGCGCCGGGACCGACCTGACGGAAGTCAATCGACTGATCAAGCAACACGCCGAGCTGTCGAAGCTGATGAAGCAGCTCAGCGGTGGCGGTGGCCGCAAGGCCGCGATGGCCGGCCTCATGGGCCGGCGGTAAGGGGAGACTTCGCGCCATGACCGAGCCTCGCACGCTCCGACGATCAACCGATCGACAGCGGCGCCACGCCGTCTGAGGCGGATTCGCCGCCGACGACAACCGGAGCACCGTCGATCGACGCCGCTGACAGCCCGACCCAGGCGTGGCCGTCGCTGGCCACGCCGCCCGCGAACGCAAGCGCGAGCGCCGCATCTGCCGCGGCTTCAACCGGCCCGTCGCTGAGCTCCGATCCGCTCGCTGGACACGCCGATCACGCGCCCGTCACCGTACGAACCCGCCGAGAGCCTTCCGGCGGCCCGGGTCGGGGCGGTCGGCGAGACCGGCCCGTCCGGCGCCTCCGAGCCCCAGCGAAGCGGCTCCCGTCTCCGTTGGGGCCTCGCGATCCTCGGGGTCGTGATCGTCGCCGCCGCGTCCTTCGCGATCGTCTCGCTGGTCGGTGGCCGGCCGTCGACCTCGCCGGCGATGGGCTACATGCCCGCCAACACGTTCAGCTACAACGAGGTCCGGCTCGATCTGCCGGGCGACCAGCGCCAGAAGCTCGCCACGTTCCTCCAGGCCTTCCCCGGGTTCAAGGATCAGAGCGCGGTCGAGCCCAAGATCGACGAGATCTTCGATCGGATCGTGAAGGCCGCGACCAAGGACAAGCAGACCTGGACCACCGACATCAAGCCGTGGTTCGGCGGCCAGATCGCGTTCGGCATCGGCGCCCCGTCGGGCGCGACGACGTCGACCATCGGGATGTCGGGGATCAACGACAGCCTGTTCGCGGTCTCGATCTCCGATCGGGGCAAGGCGATCGCCTGGCTGAAGGCGACCGCCGACGGCGCGTCGCTCACGCAGAGCACGTACGGCGACGCCGACTTCTTCACGCCGGCCGGCGATGGCAGCTGGGGGCTCGCGGTCAACGACAAGGTGATGCTCGCCGGCTCCGCGGTCGCGGTGAAGGCCGCGATCGACACGGGTGGCAAGGGCACGTTCGACCAGAACGCCGACGTCAAGGCGGCGCTCGCGACGCTCGACAAGGACTACGTCCTGTTCGGCGTCACCCGGACGCGGCTGTACGCCGACGCGATGGTCAAGATGTTCGCCGTCAACCAGCCGGGCGCGCTCGACAAGACCCAGATCGACGAGACGGTCCTCGCGCTGATCCCGGCCTGGCAGGCCAACACCGCCCGGTTCGAGAACGATGCGATCGTCGCCACGACGGCCGGTCCCTCGTGGTCGATCGGCTACGAGAGCACGAGCCGGACCAGCCAGCTCGTCGGACACGTGCCGGCCAAGACCGTCTTCTACGTCGACATCCATGACGTCGGCCCGAACCTCAGCGCGCTGCTCGCCAAGTTCCGCGGTCTCGAGGAAGCCAAGCCCGCGTTCGCCCAGCTCGACCAGGCCCTGAGCCTGCTCGGTGGCCCGGACGCGGTGTACGGCTGGTGGGGCGACAGCTGCCCTCGTCGTCTCGCCCCTGGCCGACGGCACGATCGGTGGCGGACTGGTGATCCATCCGACCGACGCCGCCAAGGCCGACCGGTTGTTCACGACCCTCAACGGGTTCCTGGCGCTCGCCGGCGGCAGTGCCGGGGTCACGACCCGGACCGAGGATCACAACGGGACCAAGATCACGATCATCGATGTCAGCCAGGCCGCCGGGATGGGCGGCGCCACGGGCCTCCCGGCGGGGTACAAGCCGGAGCTCGCATGGGCGTCCAATGCCGACGTGTCCGTCATCGGCTACGGCAGCACCTTCGTCAAGGAGGTCCTCGATGCCGGGCCCGGCAAGTCGCTCGGCGACGATGCCCGGTTCAAGGGCTTCCTCGGCCGCGTCGGCGCCGAGAATCTCGGGGTGACGTTCCTCGACATCGCCGCGATCCGTGCCCTCGTCGAGCCGCTCGCCCAGACGCAGGTTCCGGCCGAAGTCTGGACCCACTACACCACGGAGATCCAGCCCTATCTCAAGCCGCTCGATGTGCTGATCTCGACCATCCGCAAGGACGGCGCCCTCGACCGGGGGACCGGCCTCTTCTCGGCGCACTGAGGCGCCGCCCGACACCGCTCGCCCAGCCGGCCCCCCAGAGGCCGGCGGAGCAACCAGGAGGAACCAGAACCAGATGGCAGTCCGCATCCGGCTGACGCGCGTGGGCGCGACCAAGCAGCCGACCTACCGCGTCGTCGTGGCTGACGGCCGATCCGCCCGGGACAGCCGCGCGATCGAGATCATCGGCCACTACAACCCCCGCACCGAGCCGATCGAGCTGAAGATCGACGAGGACAAGGCCAAGGCCTGGCTGGCCAAGGGCGCTCAGCCGTCCGACACCGTCCTCCGCCTCATGCGCTCGGCCGGCATCGTGCCCGCCGCCAAGAAGTAGGGAACCCGATGGCAGCAGCCGAACTCGTCGAATACGTCGCCAAGTCCCTCGTCGACGACCCCGACGCGGTCAAGGTCGAGGTCATCCGCGACCAGGGCGGAACCGTCATCGAGCTCCACGTCGCCGAGGACGACATGGGCAAGGTGATCGGTCGCAACGGCAGCGTCGCGAAGGCGCTCCGGACGCTCCTCAAGGTGACGGCCGCCCGCGACGGCGAGCCGATCTCGCTCGAGATCCTCTGAGCGTCGTCATGACCGAATCGGCGCCGGGCGGGGCGGCGCCCGAGCGTCTCGCCGTCGCCGTGGTCCGTGGCGTCCACGGTCTGCGCGGGGCCGTCCGGGTCGAGATCCTCACGGACAAGCCCGAGGAGCGCTACGCGGTCGGCTCGCGCCTGTGGCGGGAGGGCAGTAACGAGCCGCTGACCGTCACCTGGTCATCGGCTGTCGCCGACGGTCCCGGGTGGCGGCTGCAGTTCGCCGAGGTCCGCGATCGGTCCGCAGCCGAGGATCTCAAGGGCGTCTATCTCGAGATCGACGCCGGGCCTGTTGCGGCACTCCCGCGCGGGGCCTACTTCTGGCACGAGGTCGTCGGGACGACCGTGACGTCGACCGACGGGACGGTGCTCGGCACGGTCCAGGACGTCTACCGTTCCGGCGGGGCCGAGGTCTACGTCGTGTCCGGCGGCGACTACGGCGAGTTCGACGTGCCGGCCGTGCGCGACTTCATCCGGATCTTTGCGCCGCGCCGTGGCGAGATCGTCGTGGATCCGGTGGCCCTCGACCTGGCCCCGCCGAAGCGCCGTCGTGCCCCGGACGATCCCGAGCGGCCGCGCGCGCCGCGTCGTCGGCCGGGGTCGCGCAAGGCCAAGCCGTCGACGGGTCCGGCCCGCGCCGCGGAGGCCACGCCGGACCCCGAGGCACCCCGCCCGAACCCGTTCGACGTCCTCAAGGACTGACCGGGAGCCGCCGATGGGGCTCGAGATCGACGTCCTGACCTTGTTCCCGGAGATGGTCAGCGGGCCGCTCGCCGCCAGCATCCCGGGCCGGATCCAGGAGCGCGGCATCGCCACGATCCGGACCCACGACCTGCGGCAGTGGGGGATCGGCCGCCATCGGAGCGTCGACGACGCGCCGTACGGCGGCGGGGCCGGGATGGTCATGCGCCCGGAGCCGATCGCCGACGGCATCGACTCGGTCCGCCGCCCCGACTCGCTCGTCATCCTGATGGACCCCGGCGGCGAGGTCTTCGACCAGGCCCGCGCCCATGACCTCGCGGCCCGGTCACACCTCGTGTTCGTCGCCGCCCGCTACGAGGGCGTCGACGAGCGGGTCCGATCCCTCGTCGACGTCGAGCTGTCGATCGGCGACTACGTCCTGACCGGCGGCGAGCTTCCGGCCCTCGTCGTCATCGACGCCGTCATCCGGCTCCTGCCCGGCGCCATCGACGAGCTCTCGACGACGGAGGAGTCGTTCGCCGACGGACTGCTCGAGTACCCGCAATACACCCGGCCGCCGACCTTTCGGGGCGTCGACGTGCCGCCGATCCTGACGTCCGGCGACCACGGTGCCGTGGCGCGCTGGCGAACGGAGCAGTCCCGGATGCGGACCCGGACCAGGCGGCCCGACCTGCTCGAGCCGCCGTCGGATTGACCGGGCGGTTCGCCGCGCCGGCGGCCGGGTTGCGACCGCGGCGCCGCAGGACATCTCCTCCATGGGCGTCCGGGCGCACGCGGTCGCCATGCTATACTCCGCCGCCGGTCGAATCGTTCGGCCGTTCCTCGTGCAACCGACCCGCAGCTTCGCGCTGCCGACGAACGAACCAAGGATCGCCCACGTGACCGTTCTCGACGAAATCGTCTCCGACCAGCTCCGCACGGACCTTCCCGAGCTCGCCTCCGGCGACACCGTCAAGGTGTCCGCCAAGGTCGTCGAGGGCAACCGCGAGCGGGTCCAGGTCTTCGAAGGCATCGTGATGCGCCTGCGCGGCGGCGGGATCACCCGCTCGATCACGGTTCGCCGGATCGCGAGCGGCGTCGGCGTCGAGCGGACGTTCAAGATCCACAGCCCACGGATCGAGAAGATCGAGGTCGTCCGCCACGGCCAGGTCCGCCGGGCCCAGCTCTACTTCCTGCGCGACCGGGTCGGCAAGGCCGCGACCCTCCGCGAGCGGCGGACCGCCCGCTAGATCGGACTGCCTGTCAGTCGGGCTCGCGCCCACCTGTCGACCCCGGCCTGCGCCGGGGTCGTTCGATTCCCGGCCCTCGGGCGCCTCTGATCTGTGCCCTCCGGCTGGCGATATTGACCCGCATCGCTATCCCAGGGGTTGCGGGTGGGTTTGCGGACGGGCGACTCCATCGCGGACGTCTGCGGTTGGCGAACCTCACGCTCGCAGAAGCGTGCCCAAGCGCAGATCCGAGCCCAGCTGAGCTGCTGGTGCGGGCCCTTGTCGACGGTCCTGGCCAGCCGATATCGATCGCATCGATCTTGCCGGTACGAGCCATCGACCGGGCCCGGAGGCGGCACCATCACCGACCGGCTACCCTGACCTCCGATGGCCGTGATCGTCCCGACCCTACGTCACGAGCGCCGCCTCTGGAACGACGGCCTCACCCGGGTCGCAGGTGTCGACGAGGTCGGCGTTGCCCCGACCTGTGGCGCCGTCGTCGCGGCGGCCGTGATCATGAAGCCCGGCTGCCATCGGATTCCCGGCGTGCGCGACTCCAAGACGCTCTCGATGGCCCAGCGCGAGCGCCTCGCCCCGATCATCCGGGCGCGGGCTGTGGCTGTCGGCGTCGGAGCCGCGTCGGTCCGCGAGATCGACCAGCTGAACATCTACCACGCCACCCATCTCGCGATGCGCCGGGCGATCGCCCGGCTCGGCGGCCACGAGCACGTGATGGTCGACGGCAACCGGATCGTCGGGTTCGAGCACCTCGTCGGGCCGTACACGAACATCGTCGACGGCGACGCAAAGGTGTACTCGATCGCCTGCGCGTCGGTGGTCGCCAAGGTCGTCCGCGACCGGATGATGATCCGCCTCGCCGCCCGCTACCCGGGCTATGGCTGGGAGCACAACCAGGGCTACGCGACGCTCGATCACCGGATGGCGATCCGGGCGATGGGCCTCACGCCGTTCCACCGCCGGTCGTTCCTGGCGCTCCAGCGAACGCTGGCGGGCGATCAGCTCGACTTCGACCTGCTCGGCGACCCCGCCGCCTCCTCCGATCTCCACGAGCTGCTCGACCGCGAGGCCGTCCCGGTGATGGCGGACGACGCGATGCTCGATGCGAGCGACTTGGCCGCGCTCGACCCGATCCCGGACGGCGACGAGGCCGCCCCGTTCGAGACGGCCGAGCTGCCCGCCTTCGCCTGACCCGTGGCCGACATCCCGATCCAGCCGCTCCAGCCGATCGACCGCCGGATCACCGCCTGGATGGCCGACCACGGCCTGACCGTGCTCCGGATCGCCCTCGGGGTGGTGTTCCTCTGGTTCGGCGCCCTGAAGTTCGCCCCGAACCTGAGCCCGGCTGAGGAGCTTGCAGGTCGGACGATCGAGGCGCTGAGCGGCGGGCTCATCGCGCCATCGGTGTCGCTGCCGGTCCTCGCGACGTGGGAGGTCGCGATCGGCATCGGTCTGCTCGTGGGCCGCTGGATGCGGGCGGTCTTGCTGCTGCTGTTCGTGCAGATGCTCGGGACGGTGACACCGCTCGTGCTCTTCCCCTCCGAGACGTGGACGCAATTCCCGATTGCCCCGACTCTCGAGGGCCAGTACATCATCAAGAACGTCGTGCTCGTGGCCGCGGCGATCGTGCTCGGCGCGACGGTCCGCGGCGGCCGGCTCGTCGCCGAACCCGTGACGGACGTCGCGGTCGCCGGAGAAGCGCCAGCGAACCCGCGCTAAAGGGTCGCCGAGCATCATCGGCCGATGCGAACCCCTGCACAACGCGCCGGCGACGCTGCCGAGGCGTCCGTCGCCGACCGCCTGACCGCCGCCGGCTGGACGATTCTCGCTCGCCAGGTGCACGCAGGGCGCGCGGAGCTCGACATCGTGGCGATCGATCCTGGCCCGCCGCGCGAGCTTGTGGTGGTCGAGGTCCGGTGGCGGCGATCGCGCGCCTTCGGGATCGCCGAGGAGACGGTCGACCATCGCAAGCGTGCCCGCCTCCACGATGGGGCGCGCCGCTGGCTGGATGCGTCCTCTGGCCCACGCCTCCCCGTCCGTTTCGACCTCGTCGTCGTCGAGCCGTCCAACGACGCCGCCGGTCAGCGGATTCGCCATCACCGAGCCGCCTTCTGACCGCGGCCGGGAGGCGCTCCGTTCGGCCCGGAAGCGGGCCCGTGCTACACTCCGCGCCGGCTCCGGGCACGCCCGGGACCGACCAAGACACCACCCGCGCCGCAGGCAACCGCCGAGGCGACGGAGATCACACGCGGACCGTTCCGACCGGGGCGGTGCCGGACCCTCACGACCGAGCGCGCAGGCGTCTCGACACGCGACGGGACCGGAGACCCGGCGACAGAAGTCCGCGGAGGAACACACCGACAGGAGGCCTCTCCCCGTGCCGAACGTTTCCATGCGGCAGCTGCTCGAAGCCGGCGTCCACTTCGGACATCAGACCCGGCGCTGGAACCCGAAGATGAAGCCCTTCATCTTCGCCGAGCGCAACGGCATCCACATCATCGACCTCGCCCAGACGGTCAAGCACCTGGAGTCGTCCCTCGACTTCGTCCGCGAGACGGTCGCCCACGGCGAGTACGTCCTGTTCGTCGGCACGAAGAAGCAGGCCCAGGAGCCGATCATGCAGGAGGCGAACCGGGCCGGCCAGCCCTTCGTCAACAAGCGCTGGCTCGGCGGCATGCTCACCAACTTCACGACCATCAAGAAGCGGATCTCTCTGCTCGAGCAGCTCGAGGCCCGCCAGCAGGCCGGCGACTTCGAGCGGATGACGAAGAAGGAAGCCGCCAAGCTCACCGACGAGATGAACAAGCTGACCCTGACGGTCGGCGGGATGCGCAAGATGAAGCGCGTCCCCGGCGCGATCTTCATCATCGACCCGCATCGCGAGCGGATCGCGGTCACGGAGGCGAACAAGCTCGAGCTGCCGGTCGTCGCGACCGGTGACACGAACGTCGACCCCGACGAGATCGACCACATCATCCCCGCCAACGACGACGCCATCCGCTCGATCCGCCTGCTGTGCACGCTGATCGCGGATGCCTGCATCGAAGGCCAGCAGGAGCGCGCGGCGCGCGCCAGCGAGCCCGAGCCCGAGGTCGTCCAGTCGGCCGAGCCCGAGTTCGACGAGACCGCTTCGGATGAGCTCGTCGCCGCGCTCGCCGGCGGCAAGGCGCTCTCGTTCGAGCCCGACGCCGACGAGGACGAGCTCCTCCCGGGCGCCCGCCCGATCGCCCCGGTCGCCGAGGCGGCACCCGCCGCCGAGGCCAGCCCGGAGGAGATCGCCGCCGAGCTCGCCCGCGAGGCCGCCGAGAAGGCCGAGCCCGCCAACGTCTGACCCTCGGGCGGCGACGACCGGACGGACCGGCGCGCCGCTCGACCGATCGGGCACCCTGTGCTCGATCGACCACCCGACCCAACCGCGGGCTCCGGCCCGCCGCCCACCGAGAACCAGGAGCGAACCCACCACATGGCAGAGATCACCGCGCAGGCGGTCAAGGACCTCCGGGAGATGACCGGAGCCGGCTTCATGGACTGCAAGAACGCCCTCGTCGCGAGCGACGGCGACGTCGAGAAGGCCGTCGCGCTGCTGCGCGAGAAGGGCCTCGCGGCCGCCGCCAAGCGGGCCGATCGCGACGCCCGCGAGGGCCTCGTCTCGAGCTACCTCCACACCGGTGGCCGGCTCGGCGTCCTGATCGAGATCAACTGCGAGACCGACTTCGTCGCCCGCACCGACGAGTTCCAGAAGCTGGTCCGCGACCTCGCGATCCAGGTCGCCGGGATGAACGCGCTGTACGTCGACGCGGACGGCATCCCGGCCGACGTCCTCGACGCCAAGAAGGCCGAGCTGCTCGCCGATCCGGCGACCCAGAAGAAGCCCGAGAACATCCGGCCCCAGATCGTCGAGGGCCAGCTCAAGAAGTGGTACTCGCAGGTCTGCCTCCTCGACCAGCCGTTCCGCGACGAGGAGCGCTCCGTGCGCGATCTCGTCACCGAGAAGATCGCGACGATCGGCGAGAACATCCGCGTCCGCCGCTTCGTCCGCTATGCCCTCGGGGAGGAGCTGTGAGCGACGCCACCGGAACGACCGCGGCCGCGAGCCCGGCGGCGCATGACGGGGTCCGCTACCAGCGGATCCTGCTCAAGCTGTCCGGCGAGGCCCTCCTCGGCAACCGTTCCTACGGCGTCGACCCCGCGTTCTGCGCGTTCATCGCCCGGCAGGTCGCCGAGGTCCACCGGCTCGGCGTCCAGGTCGGGATCGTCGTCGGCGGCGGCAACATCTTCCGCGGCCTCGCGGCCGCGGCGAGCGGCATGGACCGCGCGACCGGCGACTACATCGGCATGCTCGCGACCGTCATGAACGGCCTGGCCCTCCAGGACGCCCTCGAGCGAGCCGGCGTGCCGACCCGGGTGATGAGCGCGATCGCGATGAACGAGGTCGCCGAGCCCTACATCCGGCGCCGCGCCGTGCGCCACCTCGAGAAGGGCCGCGTCGCCCTGTTCGTGGCCGGCACCGGCAACCCGTACTTCACGACCGACACGGCGGCGGCGCTGCGGGCCGTCGAGATCGGCGCCGAGGTCCTCCTCAAGGCGACGAAGGTCGACGGGGTGTACGACGCCGATCCGGCGACCCATCCGGACGCGCGGCGCTACGCTGCGCTCGAATACGCGGACCTGCTCCGAGACCAGCTCAAGGTCCTCGACGCAGCGGCGGTCTCGCTCTGCATGGAGAACGATCTGCCGATCGTCGTCTTCGACCTCAACAAGCCCGACAACATCACCCGGGTGGCCGCCGGCGAGCCGGTCGGGACCCGGATCTCCGGCGCCAAGGGCGCCATCGGAGGAACCCCATGAGCAGCGAGACGATCCCGTCCGCCGATCACAAGATGGGCCGCGCCGTGGAGGCGATGGAGCGTGACTTCCAGGCCTTCCGGACCGGTCGCGCCTCGACGGCCCTCGTCGAGCGCCTGATGATCGACTACTACGGCACCCAGACCCCGCTCAATCAGCTGGCCGGGATCAGCGTCCCCGAAGCGCACCAGATCGTCATCCAGCCGTGGGACCGCGGCGTCCTCGGGGCCATCGAGAAGGCGATCCAGAAGAGCGACATCGGCCTGATGCCGAACGTCGATGGCACGGTCGTCCGGCTCAACATCCCGCCGCTGACCGAGGATCGTCGCAAGGACCTCGTCAAGAGCGTCCACAAGCGGATGGAAGAGGCCAAGGTCGAGATCCGCAATCTGCGCCGTGACGCGGCGGACGACCTGAAGAAGGAAGAGCGCGACGGGACCGTCGGCACCGACGAGTCGCATCGCCAGCTCGACCAGCTCCAGAAGACGACCGATCGCTGGATCGGCGAGGTCGATCGGGTCGGCGCCGGCAAGGAGCAGGAGGTCATGGAGGTCTAGTGGCCGGTCCGCCCCTCGCCCGTCCGACCGACGCGCCGCCGACGGCGCATCGTTCCGACGCCGAGGCTGCGTCCGGCGCCGCCCCTGCGACCGCGCCCGACACCGAACCGCTCCTGCCGGACAGCGAGCTGCCGCGCCACGTCGCGATCATCATGGACGGCAACCGCCGCTGGGCCCGCCAGCAGGGCCTCGCCGAGCTCGACGGCCATGCCGCCGGCGTCGAGGCCATCCGGACCCTCCTCCGCCACGCCGTCAAGCGTGGCGTCCCGGTCGTCACCGTCTACGCCTTCAGCCGCGAGAACTGGGCCCGCTCCGACGACGAGGTCCGCGGCCTCTTCGCCCTCCTCGAGCACGCGATCCGGAGCGAGACCGCGGAGCTCAAGACCCAGGGCGTCCGGATCCGCCTCCTCGGCCGCCTCGACGAGCTGCCGGACGACACGCGCAGCTCGATCGGCGAGGCCCTCGCCGAGACGGCCGGCGGCGATCGGCTCCTCCTGAATGTCGCGTTCAACTATGCCGGCCGGACCGAGCTCGTCGATGCCGTCCGGCGGATCGTGGCCAGTGGCCGGACGGCCGAATCGATCGACGAGTCGGCGATCGCCGAGGCGCTCTACACCGCCGGTTTGCCGGACCCGGACCTCGTGATCCGGACGGGTGGCGAGCAGCGCCTGTCGAACTTCCTCATCTGGCAGGCGGCCTACGCCGAGCTGTACACGACCGAGGTCCTGTGGCCCGACTTCGGGGCGGACGCGTTCGACGCGGCGCTCCTCGAGTTCGCCAGCCGGACCCGCCGGTTCGGACGCTGAACGGCACGACGCCGCTCCCCGCCGGGTCGCTCCGCCAGCGCGCGATGAGCGCGGCCGTCCTGATCCCGCCCCTGGTCATCGCTCTGCTCCTGGGCGGGCCCTGGATCGTGGCCGTCCTGGTCGCCGCCACCGCGCTCGCCGCGCGCGAGGTGTTCCAGCTCCTGACCGGAGCCGGCTACCCGTCCCTCGGCTGGTTCGGCGTGGCGTTCGCGGTCGCGCTCGTGCTCGACGCGGCGATCGTGCCCGCGATCGACAGCAGTGGCGTCCTCCTGATCGCGACCGGCACGGTCCTTGCGGCGGTCGGGTCATTCACCCGGACGGACCCGCGCGACGGCCTGCCGACGTGGTTCACGACCGTGTTCGGGGCGTTCTACGCAGCCATGCTCGGCTTCGTGATCCGGCTCGGGCATCAGGCGCCGCCGCTGCCCGAGGGTGCGCCGCTGGCCGCGCTCGGCTCGGACCGCGGCTGGATCGTGCTGCTGGTCCTCGCCGTCTGGTCCTACGACACTGGCGCGTATCTCATCGGCAAGCGGTTCGGGCGGCGGAAGTTCCTGACCCACATCTCGCCGTCGAAGACGTGGGCCGGGCTGATCGGCGGCATCGTTGCGGCGACCGCGGTCAGCGCCCTGGTCCTCGTCGGGCTCGGCCAGGCGCCCGTGACCGCGTTGATCGTCGGGCCGCTCATCTCGCTTGCGGCGCAGGCCGGCGACCTCGCCGAGTCGATGCTGAAGCGCGCCGCCGGAGCGAAGGATTCGGGGAACCTGATCCCGGGCCACGGCGGCGTCCTCGACCGCGTCGACTCCTTCCTGTTCGCGGCCCCGGTGCTGGCGCTGTATGTCCTCGCCGGCGTCCGCTGACGGCGATCCGGCGAGGCGTCGCCGGGTTGCCGTCCTGGGCTCGACCGGCTCGATCGGGACCCAGACGCTCGACGTCCTGGCGGCGCACCCGGACGCGTTCGAGGTCGTTGCGCTCGCCGCTGGATCCAACCGGACGCTGCTGGCCGAGCAGGCTGGCCGCCTCAAGGTCGGGGTGGCGGTCGCGGGCGCCAGCGATGAGGCCCTGGTCGATCTCGCGACCGGCGCCGACGTCGACCTCGTCGTCGTCGCGACGGGTGGCATCGTCAGCCTCCGGCCCGTCCTGGCGGCGTTGACGGCCGGCAAGATCGTCGCAACCGCGAACAAGGAAACGCTCGTCGCCGGCGGCCATCTCGTCATGCCCCTGGCCCGCGCCCGCGCCGACGAGCGGGCGTCGATGGACCCGGGCGATCCGTTCGCGAGCCCGCTTGCCTGGCTCCGCCCGATCGATTCCGAGCACTCCGCGATCTGGCAGTGCCTGGTCGGCGAATCGATGGCGACGGTCGCATCGCTCGTCCTCACCGCCTCGGGCGGACCGTTCCTCGACGCTCCGGCGGACCTCACCAGCGTGACCCGCGAGCAGGCCCTTCGCCACCCGACCTGGACCATGGGCGCCAAGATCACGATCGACTCGGCGACCCTCGCGAACAAGGGCCTGGAGGTCGTGGAAGCACGCTGGCTGTACGATGTCGGCGATGACGCGATCGAGGTCGTCATCCATCCGCAGAGCGTCGTCCACTCAGCGGTCCGGTTCGTGGACGGATCCCTGAAGGCTCAGCTCGGCACCCCGGATATGCGCACCCCGATCCAGTTCGCCCTGACATTCCCCGACCGCCGCCCCGCAGCGACCGCCGCCGTCGACCTCGTCGCGGCCGGCCGGCTCGACTTCCGGGCGCCGGACGAGGCGCGCTTCCCGGCGCTCCGGATCGCGCGCGACGCCGGCCGGATCGGTCAGCGGGCGACGACGGCCCTGATCGCCGCCGACGACATCGCCGTCGAGCGGTTCCTGGCCGGCAGCCTCGGCTTCACCGGAATCCCCGCCCTCCTCGGCGCCGCCGTGGAGCGGTTCGGGACCGGCGCCGACCAGGCCCCCGATCTTGAGACCCTCATCGCCCTGGACGGCGAGGTCCGAGCGTTCGCCACGACGTGGCGCGAGGCCCGCGCGTGACCGGTCCCCTCGGCGTCCTCGTCACGATCGTCCTGTTCATCGTCGTCCTGGGCAGCCTCGTCCTGATCCACGAGATCGGCCACTTCATCACGGCTCGCCTGGCCGGCATCCGCGTCCTCGAGTTCGGGATCGGCTTCCCGCCCCGGGCGAAGGTCCTGCGGGCGCGCGGCGAGACCCTCTACACGCTGAACTGGCTGCCGATCGGCGGCTTCGTCAAGCTCGAGGGTGAGGACGGCGACGAGAACGACGACCCGCGCTCGTTCGCCCGGGCCCGGCTGCCCGTCAAGCTGATCATCCTCGTCGCCGGCGTCGCGATGAACCTCGTCGTCTCGTTCCTGATCTTCACCCTGATCGCCTGGCTGGCGACGCCGTTCGTCGGCGTCCGCTTCGCCGAGGTCCAGCCGAACTCGCCGGCGGCCTCGGTCGGCCTCCAGTCGGGCGACGCCGTGCTGGCGGTCGACGGCCGCCAGAACGAGTTCTTCGGGTCCGCGAACATCCTCACGGACCTCCGGTCCAACGTCGGCAAGACCGTCACGCTGACGATCGAGCACCCGAACGGGATCGATCGAGCAGATCCCCGTCACGCTCCGGACCCAGTCCGAGATCGACGCCTCGAAGGACAAGGACGGCATCCCGCAGAAGGGCGCTCTCGGGATCAGCCAGTACGAGACCCGCCTGTACGGGACGTTCACCCGCGACCTGCCGGCCGCCATCGGCGTCGGGGCCAACGAGACGGTCCGCTGGTTCGGCGTGATCCTCGGCGGCCTCGGCGATCTCGCGCGGCAGGTGATCAGCAACCCGACCGCGGCCCCACCCGTGTCGGGCCCGATCGGGATCGCGACCCAGATCTCCGACATCTTCTTCGGGCAGGGCTTCGTGTTGACGCTCTACGTCGCCGGGATCCTGTCGGCGAACCTCGCCCTCGTGAACATCCTGCCGTTCCCGCCGCTCGACGGCGGGCGGATGCTGATGATCGTCCTGAAGCGCGTCTTCGGGACGCGGATCAGCCTGCGCGCCGAGCAGGCGACGTACATGGTCGGCTTCGTCTTCCTGTTCGGATTCCTGATCTGGGTGAGCGGCTTCGACATCGTCCGGATCCTGTCCGGCGGCTCGTGATGCCTGACGCCGACGGCGTCGACCATCTGCCGCTCGTCGAGGACCCGTCCGGTCGGACCGGCCCGGCGAGCCCGATCCCGCTCGACGCCCGACCACCGGTCACGAGCCCCGACTCGCTCCGTCCCCGCCGTCGCCCGACGGTCAGCGTCGACGTCGGCGGCGTGCTCGTCGGAAGCGCCCACCCGGTCGTCGTCCAGTCGATGACGAACACCGACACCGCCGACCCGGACGCGACGGCGATCCAGACCGCCCGCCTCGCCCATGCCGGCTCGCAGCTCGTCCGGATCACGGTCAACACCGAGCAGGCGGCCGCGGCCGTCCCGGCGATGATGCAGAAGCTCCGCGACAACCTCGGCGTCGACGTCCCGGTCATCGGCGACTTCCACTACAACGGCCACAAGCTCCTGGTCGACTACCCGGCGATGGCCAAGGCACTCGCGAAGTACCGGATCAACCCCGGCAACGTCGGCGCCAAGCGCCACGACGAGCACTTCGCGACAATCGTCCGGGTCGCGATCGAGAACGACAAGCCGGTCCGGATCGGCGTCAACTGGGGCTCGCTCGACCAGCAGCTCCTGACCGAGCTCATGGACGCCAACTCCCGGGCGGGCAGCCCGCGCGATGCCCGCGACGTGATGATCGAGGCGATGATCGAGTCGGCGATGCGGTCCGCCGAGCTGGCCGAGCAGACCGGCCTCCGCCACGACCAGATCATCATCAGCGCCAAGGTGTCGCAGGTCCGCGACCTCGTCGACGTCTATCGCCTCCTCGCCGCCCGCTCCGACTACCCGCTCCATCTCGGGCTGACCGAGGCCGGGATGGGCTCGAAGGGGATCATCGCCTCGACGGCCGGTCTGGCGATCCTGCTCAACGAGGGCATCGGCGACACGATCCGCGTCTCGCTCACGCCCGCCCCGGGCGGCGATCGGACCGAGGAGGTCGAGATCGCCCAGCAGGTCCTCCAGTCGATGGGCCTCCGCTCGTTCCTGCCCCAGGTCAGCGCCTGCCCCGGTTGCGGGCGCACGACCTCGACGTTCTTCCAGGAGATGGCCCAGCAGATCCAGGCCCACCTGAAGGCCCGGATGCCGGAGTGGCAGCAGACGCGCCCCGGCGTCGAGGAGATGCGGGTCGCGGTCATGGGCTGCGTCGTCAACGGCCCCGGGGAGTCGAAGCACGCCGACATCGGGATCTCGCTGCCCGGCACCTTCGAGGACCCGGTGGCGCCGGTGTTCATCGACGGCAAGCTCGACCGGACGCTCCGCGGCGAGGGCCTAGTGGACGAGTTCATCGGCATCCTCGAGGACTACGTCGAGCGGCGCTATCCGACGCCGCTTCACGCCCGGGAGTCCGCCGTCGGCGCAGAGCCCGGATAGGCTCTGCGGCGATGTCGTCGGACCGAACCTGGGGAGAGATCGCCGGCCCGCGGGTCCGAGCGACGGGCCTCCTGTTCTCTCCGGACGTCGAGGCAACGGTCCGGGCGGATTTGGAGCGATTCGGTCCGGAACGGCGCCAACGATTTGCGTTGCGGTGCGCTCGACGAGCCATGGCGATCCATCGAACGCAGCCCGCCCTGGACCAGCGGGCGTTCACCCTTGGCTGGGAGTCGGTCCTGGATCGGGTCGAAGCTGGTCTCGATGGTGGGGGTCCGGACGCGCGGCGCGACATCTTGACGGCATTGGAAACGTTCGGGACCGGCCCGTTCAACCAGATCGACGACCAGGACAGCGAGACCGACGATGCCGCCGCGCACGCGGCGATCTACGCCGCTGAGTGCTTCGAAACCGGGGCCGTGCAAGCTGCCGTGTGGGCCGCTTCGTGTGTCGCCGATCTCGCGTTCGCGGTCGCCGACGAGGAGGCGGCCGGTCGGGGTGCGACCGGCG
Source organism: uncultured Chloroflexia bacterium (assembly GCA_963783055.1). GTDB lineage: Bacteria > Chloroflexota > Limnocylindria > Limnocylindrales > CSP1-4 > CF-46. The sequence continues at coordinate 1,802,384 of CAWAMB010000004.1, read as the reverse complement.
ACGTCGAAGAGTTCATTCGAGCCCTCGTGCACCCGGTCGTGCAGGCGGAGCTCCGCAAACAGCTCGAGGACCTCGCGGAGGTCGAACGATAAAGCCGGCGGAGCGGCCCTCTGGACCAATTCAGGATCAAACGACAGCCAGGATCGCCGTACGCCACCATGCTGGGCGCGCCGGACCTCTCGGATCACGATTCGCGATCAAATGACAGCCTTGGTGGCGCATGAGCATGTTTGGCAGGTCGCGTGCGTCCAAGCCTTGGATACGGCCGTGGTGGCTGTCAGATGAGCGGGCAGGATGCGCGGAGTCGGGCAGCGGCGGCGGCGGCCCAACGTGATCCGCGCTCGTCGCGCGTTTGAGGCGTCCACCCATCCGGGTGTATAGTTCCGGGCAACTGAACGGCCGCTCCACGCGTGGGTGACCCCCCTCGCGTTTCTTTTTGTCGGCCAACGAACGAATGCAGTGAAGGAGGCATCGTGAGTCGCGACTTCGTCGGTGCCCTCCTCCAGCTCAACGCCGAGAAGCAGGTCTCGCGCGAGCAGCTGATCCACGCGGTCGAGGACGGCATCCAGTCCGCCTACCGCCGCGTCGCCGGCGACGAGGACATCCACGTCCGGATCGATGCCGAGACGGGCAAGATCCGGGTGTTCCGCGCCAAGGTCGCGGTCGACGAGGTCGAGGACCCGCTCATCGAGTTCACGCTCGAGGAGGCGCGCGGATTCAACGCCGAGGCCAAGGCCGGCGAGCTCATCGAGACCGAGGAGCTCCCGGACGACGTGTTCGGCCGGATCGGCGCCCAGACCGCCAAGCAGATCGTGCTCCAGCGGATCCGCGAGGTCGAGCGCGACCAGGTCTTCGACAAGTTCGCCAACCGCGAAGGCGAGATGATCACGGGCGCCGTCAACCGGGTCGAGCCGCGGGCGATCATCCTCGACGTCGGCAACAACGTCGAGGCCGTCCTGTCGACCTCCGAGCAGTCGGCGGTCGAGCACTACCGGATCGGCCAGAACGTCAAGGCCTACGTCCTCGAGGTCCGCCGCTCCAGCCGCGGCCCGCAGATCCTCGTCAGCCGAACCCACAAGGGCTTCCTGAAGCGCCTGTTCGAGCTCGAGGTCCCCGAGATCCACAGCGGCACGGTCGAGATCAAGGCGATCGCGCGCGAGCCCGGCTCGCGCTCGAAGGTCGCCGTCGGTTCGCGCCAGGAGGGGCTCGACCCCGTCGGCGCGACGGTCGGCCAGCGCGGCGCCCGGGTCCAGGCCGTCGTGGCGGAGCTCGGCGGCGAGAAGATCGACATCATCCCGTGGAACGACGACGCCAGCGTCTTCGTCGCCAACGCGCTCTCGCCCGCCCAGGTGATCAGCGTCGACATCGACGAGGAGAAGCGGATCGCCAACGTGACGGTTCCGGAGCGGATGTTGTCGCTGGCGATCGGCCGCGAAGGCCAGAACGCCCGGCTCGCCGCCCGCCTGACCGGCTGGCGGATCGACATCCGGAGCGACGTGTCGGTCGCGGCCAAGGTGGCCGAGGACGAGGCCGCGACGACGACGCCCGTCGCCGAAGCCGCTGAGCCCGAAGCGCCCGCGGCTGATTCCGAGACGGCCGCCACGGCTGGTGTTGCCGAGACGCCGGTGAAGCCGGCTCCGAAGACGCGAGCGAAGAAGGCGACGGCGAAAGCCGAGCCTGAAGTCGATGCCACGGAGGCCGTCGCCGAGTCGGCCGCGGTGGCCGAGCCCACCGCGAAGCCGAAGGCGGCCGCGAAGCCGAAGGCGGCCGCCAAGCCCCGCGCCAAGAAGGCAGCCGCAGCCGACGAGCCCGTCGCAGCGGCCGTGGACGCCGAGCCCGCCGACGCGGCGCCGGTGAAGAAGAGCCGCGCCAAGAAGACCCCTGCCACCGAGGAGGTGGCGTCGTAGCGCGGCCGCGACCGGACGCGCCGCGGCGTGTCCCGACCCGGTCGTGCGTTGCCTGCCGGACAGCCCGCCCCAAGCGGGATCTCGTCCGGGTGGTCCGGACTCCGGACGGGCAGCTGACCATTGATGAAACCGGCCGGCTGGCCGGCAGGGGTGCCTACCTCTGTCGGGATGCCGGCTGCTGGACGATCGCTGCCGAGCGTGGTGCCCTTGGGCGCGCCCTCGCGGCATCCGTTCCGCCGGAGCTCCGCGAGGCGCTCCTGGCCGGACCGGCGATGATGACAACGACAGGAGGAGCCCGTGGCCAGGAGTAGGAGCGGCACCCGCGGCCGACGCGGACCCCGCAAGCCGCCGCGTCGTCCCGGCGACGCGAATTCCCAGGTGCAGACGATCGACCCGCGCGAGCGCGGCGCGATCGAGCTGCCGACGACGATCACCGTCAAGGAGCTGGCAGAGCTCCTCGCGGTCAACCCGGCGGACGTCATCCGCGAGCTGATCAAGAGCGGGATCTTCGCGACCATCAACCAGCTGATCGACCGCGACACCGCGTCGCTCGTCGCCGGCGAGCTCGGCTACGAAGTCGCCGAGACGATCGCCCCGACCGCCGGCGTGGCCGTCGAGGGCGAGGAGGAGCGGGCTCCCGCTCCGGCCGCCAAGGAAGTCCTGTTCGACGAGGACGATGCGGCCGACCTCGTCCCGCGCGCGCCGATCGTGACCGTCATGGGCCACGTCGACCACGGCAAGACGAGCCTCCTCGACGCGATCCGGACGACCGAGGTCGCGGCCGGCGAGCGCGGTGGCATCACCCAGCACATCGGCGCGAGCGAGGTCGAGCGCAACGGCAAGCGGGTCGTCTTCCTCGACACCCCCGGCCACGAGGCCTTCACGGCCATGCGCGCCCGCGGCGCCAAGGTGACCGACATCGCGGTCGTCGTCGTCGCCGCCGACGACGGCGTCATGCCCCAGACGCTCGAGGCGATCAGCCACGCCAAGGCGGCCAAGGTGCCGATCATCATCGCCCTGAACAAGATCGACAAGGCCGACGCCAACCAGGACCGGGTCAAGACCGAGCTGTCCGAGGCGGGCGTCATCGTCGAGGACTACGGCGGCGATACGCCGCTCGTCCCGGTGTCCGCCCGGACCCGGATCGGGCTCGACGAGCTGATCGACATGATCCAGCTCGTCGCCGATCTCCAGGAGCTCAAGGCCAACCCGAAGCGCTCGGCCGTCGGCACCATTGTCGAGGCCCAGCTCGACAAGAACCGCGGCGCGATCGCCACCGCGATCGTCCAGACCGGGACGCTCAAGGTCGGCGACGTGATCGTCGTCGGCGAGACGTTCGGCAAGGTCCGCGCGCTCGAGAACGACGAGGGCAAGCGGATCACGAAGGCCGGCCCGTCGTCGGCCGTGGTCGTGCTCGGCCTGTCGGCCGTGCCCGAAGCCGGCGACATCCTGCGGGTCGTCGCCGACGAGAAGGCCGCCCGGGCGATGGTCGAGTCGCGTCAGGCCGAAGCGGCCGCCAAGAGCGGCGACGGCAGCGGCCGGGCGACGCTCGAGGACCTCTACCGCCAGATCCAGGCCGGCCAGGCCAAGGAGCTGCGGATCATCCTCAAGGCCGACGTGTCGGGTTCGCTCGGCGCGATCACCCACGCGCTCGACCAGCTCAACCAGGACGAGATCCGGATCAACGTCCTCCACGAGGGCGCCGGCGACATCACCGACAACGACATCATGCTCGCGTCCGCCTCGGACGCGATCATCGTCGGCTTCAGCACGAAGATCACCGAGACCGCCCGGCGCGCCGCCGACGCGGAGGGGGTCGACGTCCGCCTGTACGACATCATCTACAAGCTGACCGACGACATCTCGGCCGCCCTCCAGGGCCTGCTCGAGCCGGAGATCGTCGAGGTCGTCGAGGGCCGGGCGGAGGTTCGCCAGATCTTCCGGGTCGGCAAGAGCACGGTCATCGCCGGCTGCTTCGTCACCGACGGCCGGATCGTTCGTGGCGGCGCCCGCGTCTGGCGCAACGGCAAGATCGTCGTCACCGACAAGATCGAGTCGCTCCGGCGCTTCCGCGACGACGTCCGCGAGGTCGAGCGGAACTACGAGTGCGGCATCGGCCTCGCCGGATACAACGACCTCGAGGAAGGCGACATCATCGAGTGCTTCACGTCCCAGTCGGTCTCGCGCGTCCTGCCGAGCTGACGCGAACCGGCTGATGCCTCGATGACCGCGCGAACTGACCGGATCGACGAGCTGTTCCGGCAGGAGATCGGGTCGATCCTCAGCCGCGATGTCGAGGATCGCCGGATCGGCTTCGCCACGATCATCGCGGTCGAGACCGCGCCCGACCTGCGCCACGCCAAGGTCCGCGTCAGCGTGATCGGCTCGCCCGAGGAGCGGCGGACGACGCTCGCCGCCATCGGCCGGGCGATGCCGTTCGTCCGCCACGAGCTCGGCAAGCGGCTCCGGATGAAGCGCATCCCGGAGTTCCATCTCGAGCTCGACGAGACCCTCGAGCGCGGCACCCGGATCCTCCACCTGCTCGACGAGATCGAGGCCGGGCGCGAGCCCGAGGGCAAGCCCGATGACGGCGAGTCCCTGCCGAAGCCGACGCCGCTGCGCGGCGAGCCGTCGGTGACCGAGGGCCTTGGCGGCGCCGCGGCGGATGCCCTCGGTGCCGCCGAACGGGCCCAGCTCCAGCGCCGCACGTTCCGGCCGGGCTCCCGCACGAACCGGACCGTGCCCGGCAAGCGCCGGCGATGATCGACCTCACCCCCTGGCTCGACGCCGTTCCGCAGCGCGTCGTCGATCGCCTGACGACCGCCCGACGCGTGCTGGCGGTCGGTCACGAGAACCCCGATGCCGACACGCTCGGCGCGACGCTCGCGATCTGCCGTCTCGTGGAGCTCGGCGGCGCGACGGCGACCGCGGTCTTTGCCGACCCCGTGCCGCCGCTGTACGACTTCCTGGCGGACACCGCACGCGCCCGGACGGACCCCGACCCGGCCATCGACTACGACCTGCTCGTGGTGTCGGACTGCGGCTCGCTCGATCGGATCGGGTCCGTTCGCGGTCGCCATCCGGAGCTGTTCGAGCGCCTGCCGCGGGTCGTCATCGACCACCATGCCTCCAATGACGCCGCGGGCGAGACCGACTGGATCGAGCCGGACAGCGCCGCCACCTGCGAGATGGTGACGCTGCTCGCGGCCCGCCTCGGGGTGTCGCTCGGCGCGGGTGAGGGAGCGCTCGCCGCGGCCCTGATGGCCGGCATCGTCATGGACACGGCGACGTTCGCCCACCCGAACGCGACGCCGCGGACGCTGGCCGTGTCGGCCGCGCTCGTGGAGGCGGGTGCTCCGTTGTCGGACATCTCGCGCCGGCTGTATCGCTCCAAGCCGGATGCCCAGCTGAAGCTGTTCGGCCGCGTGCTCGATCGGCTCGAGACCGCCGCCGACGGCCGGATCATCCACTCCACCCTGCTCGACGCGGACCTCCTCGCAACCGGCGCCAGCGCGCCGCATTCCGAGGGGATCATCGACCTGCTCGCCCAGTCCGAGGCGGCCGAGGTCGCGATCGTCTTCAAGGAGGCGGGGGAGGGGACCCGGATCAGCGTCCGGACGAAGCCCGGCGGTGTCGACGCAACGGTCCTGACCGGGACCTTCGGCGGTGGCGGTCACGCACGCGCGGCCGGAGCGACCATCCCGCTTCCGGTGGCCGAGGCACGGCGCGCGGTCCTGGCCGAGGCCGAGCGGATGGTCGCCGCGGTGGCCCGCTGAAGCGGACCGGAGGGTCGGCGCTGGACGGCGTCCTGGTCGTCGCCAAGCCGGTCGGCCCGACCTCGCACGACGTCGTCGGCCTGGTTCGACGCCTGTCCGCCACGAAGCGGGTCGGCCACGGCGGCACCCTCGATCCGTTCGCCAGCGGCGTCCTGCCCGTGTTCCTGGGCAAGGCGACGCGCCTCGTCGAGTTCCATCTCGGCGATCGGAAGCGCTATCGAGCGACCGTCTGCTTCGGCGCTTCGTCGACGACGGACGACCTCGAGGGCGCGCTGACGCCGGCTGACGGCCCGGTCCCCACTCGCGACGTCGTCGAGGCGGCCCTGGACGGCTTCCGCGGTCCGATCGAGCAGCGGCCACCGGCGTACAGCGCGATCAAGGTCGCCGGCCGTCGAGCGTACGCCCTGGCCCGGGCCGGCGAGACGGTGGAATTGGCCGCGCGAGCGGTGACGATTCACGCCCTCGATCTCGTGTCATGGGATGCCACCACCGACGGCGAGCCGGTGGCGATCGTGGACGTGGAGTGCTCGGCCGGCACGTACATCCGCTCATTGGCTCGCGATCTGGGGGAGGCGGTGGGCAGCGCCGCCTATCTCGGAGCGCTCACGCGGACGGCGAGCGGGCCATTCGAGCTGGCCGGCGCCATCGATCTGGAGGCGGTCCGGGCCGCCGCCGTCGACGGGCCGGAGGCGGTTGCCGCACTCCTCCTGCCGATCGATGCCGGGCTCGATCTCCCGACGGTCGTGGTCCCCGATGCCGCGTTCGTGGCGATCGGCCGGGGCCAGGCGATCGGGGTCCCGGCCGGGACACCGGTGCTCGCTCCGGAGACGCCGATCCGGCTCGTCGACGAATCAGGCCGGCTTCTCGCGATCGCCCGTCTTGCCGGCAGCAAGCTCGCGCCCGACAAGGTCCTGATCGACGCGCCGTCCGGCGCCGAGCCCGCCTGAGCGCCGAGGGCACGTGGTGAGGACGGCGCTCGGCCGGGGAGAGCTCGAGGCGGCCGACGGACCGCTGATGGTCGTCGTCGGCGTGTTCGATGGCCTCCATCTCGGCCACGTCTGGCTGCTCGAGCATCTCGTCCGTGAGGCCGCGGCCCGCAACGCCCGACCGGCGGTGATCACATTCGACGCCCATCCCGACGCCGTCCTGCTCGGCCATGCGCCGCCGCTGCTCATGGATCCGGCGGAGCGGCTCCAGCGTCTCGCCGCGCTCGGCGTGGAGGTGGTCGTCGTCGAGCACTTCGACGAAGCGCTGCGCCAGACGCCGTACGACGCGTTCCTCCACGGGATCACGAACCACTGCGCGCTCGCCGGGCTCGTCATGACGCCCGATGCGGCGTTCGGGCACGATCGCGCCGGGACGCCCGAGACGGTGGCCGCGCTCGGCGCTGCCGACGGGTTCGAGGTCGTCGTCGTGCCACCCTTCGCGCTGGATGGTCGCGAAGTCCGGTCCTCGGAGATCCGCGCGGCCATTGCGGCGGGCGACCTGGCGGTTGCCACACGGCTGCTCGGGCGTCCGTACGCCGTCATCGGTGATCTCGACGACTCCGGACGGATGACGTTCGGCATGCCGGTCGCGTTGCCGCCGCCGGGCGACTACCGCGTGACGGGTTTCGACGGGCCAGCGACGACCGCGCGCCGGGAGAACGACATGTTGATCCTCGCCGATCACCCCGGAAGGGCGCGATCGAGTCTCCGGGTCGAGTTCGGGTCGATCGAGGGGTAAGCGACGATCTAGCCGGAACGCAGCCCTGCATCAGGAGGGCCGTCCAACCTCTCCGGAGTGGACGACATCCGGGTCGGCTCGATCATCCGCGCGATCCGCAGGCGGCTTTGGCTACGCCAGCGGGACGTTGCGGGACGAGCCGGCGTCTCGCAGCAAACGGTCTCGATCATCGATCTCGGACGCCTCGAGGAGGTCGATCTGGCCACCCTTCGTCGGGTCTGCGCCGTCCTCGGGATCGAGACCTCGATTGCGCCACGCTGGCGCGGCCCCGAACTCGATCGGCTGCTCGACGCGGGGCACGCCGCCATCGTCGAGGCAGTCGTCACTGAGTTTCGTACTGGCGGTTGGTTCAGCGAGGTCGAGTGGTCGTTCAATCGGTTCGGCGAGCGCGGGGCCGTCGACGTCTTGGCCTGGCATCCGGCCCGAGCTGCGCTTGCGGTGATCGAGGTGAAGACGAGGATCGTCGACCTCCAGGAGTTGCTCGGGACGCTCGACCGGAAGGTCCGAGTCGCGCGCGAAGTCCTGCCGGGCGAGCGGGGTTGGCGCCCAGCGAGCCTCGCCAGGATCCTCGTGTTGCCAGCGTCGTCAACGTCTCGCGATGCCGTCGCGGCGCACACCGCCACGTTCGCGACGACGCTGCCGGGCCGGACGGTCCAGACGCGGCGCTGGATCCAGGAGCCGATTGGCGATTTGCGTTCGATCTGGTTCCTTCGGGCTACCGGTGCGGCTGGTGCTCCGGTGGCTCGACTGGGGGCAGGGCAACGCGTTCGTGCGCGGCCACGCTCGTCGACCGCCCTGACTGACCGGAACACCACCTCGGGTGGTGCTACCTCGAGCTGATCCCCGATACCACCAGTCCAACTGGTGTTTCGGGCACCCGGCCCCGAGGTCCCACCCGCGCACCAGCCCGGCTGGTGACCCGGACATGACGGTGTCGACGATGGCCGGAGCACCAGCCTGGCTGGTGACGCCGGAGCTGCCGGGCTCGGACCGGATCGACGGCGACGGCCCGCGCCCGGTGCTACCGTGCCCGCCATGAGCGACAAACCGTTCCATCTGGCTCAGATCAATGTCGGCCGGCTCCTCGCCCCGATCGATGACGCCCGGATCGCCGGCTTCGTCGCCGGCCTCGACCCGATCAACCGGCTGGCCGAGGCGAGTCCCGGCTATGTCTGGCGCCTCAAATCCGATGTCGGCAACGCCACCGACATCCACCTGACCGACGACGAGCTGTTCATCATCAACCTGTCCGTCTGGGAGTCGATCGAGACGCTCCGCGACTTCACGTACGCCACGGCGCACACGGACGTTCTCCGCCAGCGCCGGGCCTGGTTCGAGCGCCACATCGAGCCGCACTTCGCCCTGTGGTGGATCGAAGCCGGGGCGCTGCCCAGCCCGCAGGAGGCCCTCGAACGGGTCGAGCGCCTCCGCCGCGACGGCCCCACTGCGGAGGCCTTCACCTTCCGCCAGCCGTTCGGCCCGCCCGGATCGGCCGCCCCCGACCCGTCCGAGATCGACGCGGAGTTCTGCTGGCCGACGCCCGTTCCGGCCTGATCGGGCAAGGCGAACCACGTACCTCTTCGCTTGCCCGCCAAACCGGACTCGTGCTACCGTTCGCCGGTCATAGAAAGAACAGCAACGAAGAAGTTCGTGTTTCGGAGGAACGAGTGCCGCTCGCGCGGGAACAGAAGCAGGAGATCATGACCGGGTATGCCACCAAGGAAGGTGACACCGGGTCGCCGGAGGTCCAGATCGCGCTCTTGACCGAGCGGATCCGGAGCCTGACCGACCATCTCCGCAGCTTCCCCAAGGACAACCATTCGCGTCGCGGCCTCCTCAAGCTCGTCGGCCAGCGTCGGCGCCTTCTTGCCTATCTGATCAAGAAGGACAACACGCGATACCGCGCCGTCATCGGACGGCTCGGACTCCGCCGCTAGCGTCAGCACGGAACCCCGAAGGGATCCGGGGTAGTTGACCCCGGGCCATCCGGGTCCGACCGCACTCGACGTTCAGCCAGGCGCAGACGGCCAACCTGCAGCAGGTCGCTTCCTTCCTCCACGACCAAGGAGGAACATTCCCTTGTCTCAGACATTCGAGACGCAGATCGGTGGTCGCACGCTGACCATCGAGACGGGCAAGCTCGCCCGACTCGCCGGCGGGGCCGTCACGGTCCGCTACGGCGACACCTTCATCCTCGGGACGGCCAACCGGTCGGACCCCCGGCCCGGCCTCGACTTCTTCCCGTTGACGGTCGAGTTCGAGGAGCGGATGTACGCCGCGGGCAAGATCCCGGGCGGCTTCATCAAGCGTGAGGCGCGTGCCTCCGAGGCCGCGACGCTCGCCGCCCGCCTGACCGACCGCCCGATCCGGCCGCTCTTCCCCGAGGGCTACAAGGACGACATCCAGCTCGTGATCACGGTCCTCTCGACCGACCAGGAGAACGAGCCCGACGTGCTCGGCACGATCGCCGCGTCGGCCGCCCTGACGATCAGCGAGATCCCGTTCGCCGGCCCCGTCGGCGCCGTCCGGATCGGCCGCATCGGCGGCGAGTTCGTCGTCAACCCGACCTTCAGCGAGCTCGCCGACTCGGAGCTCGACCTGATCGTGTCCGGCACGCGCGACGCCATCATGATGGTCGAGGCGGGCGCCAAGCTCCTGCCCGAGGACGTCATGGCCGAGGCGATCCTGTTCGGCCACCGCGCGCTGCAGCCGCTCATCGACATCCAGGAGCAGCTCCGCGAGGCCGTCGGCAAGCCCAAGCGCTCGCCCTACCTCGAGCCCGGTACCGGCTCGGTCCTCGACTTCGTGGCCGCCGTCGACGCCAAGCGCGAGTTCGCGATCGTCGATGTCGAGACCACCGGCACCGACCCGAAGATGTCCGACCTCCTCGAGATCGGCGTCGTCAAGGTCAAGGGCGGCAAGATCAGCGATCGCTGGTCGACGTTCGTCAAGCCGTCACAGCCGATCCTCGGCAACCAGATGCACGGCATCACCGACAAGGACGTCGCGAAGGGGGCGAGCCCGGCCGACGCGGCCAAGCAGGCCGTCGACTTCATCGGTGACGCCATCGTCGTCGGTCACAACGTCGTGTTCGACCTCGGGTTCCTCGAGGAGGCCGGCGCCCCGCGCTACGCGCAGGACCGTTACCTCGACACCCTGACGATCGCCCGCGAGGGCTATCCGGATCTCCAGAACTACAAGCTCGACACCCTGGCCGGGTTCTTCGGGGTCGATCTGACCCAGAGCCACCGGGCCGTGCCGGACGCCGAGGCCACGGCCAACCTGCTGCTCCGCTTCGCAACCGACCTGCCGGGCCGGATCGCCACCGCGAAGGCCGAGATCTCCGACGCGGTCCGCGCCAACCGGACCTCGAAGGACGAGGCCAAGACCAAGCTCGAGGACGCTCGCCGCAAGGCCCGCCTCAGCAAGAACCTGTGGAGCCTCGTCTACAAGAAGACGTGCCGCACGCTGGCGCTCGACGAGGGCATCCGGATGGACGGCCGCGGCACGACGCAGCTGCGCGACATCTCGGTCGATGTCGGCATCCTGCCCCGGGCCCACGGCTCCGGCCTCTTCACCCGCGGCGAGACGCAGGTCCTGACGATCGCGACCCTCGGGGCGTCCTCGGACGTCCAGCGGATCGACACGATCAGCCCGAAGACCGAGAAGAAGTACATCCACCACTACAACTTCCCGCCCTATTCCACGGGCGAGAACAAGCCCATGCGCGGCCCCAGCCGGCGCGACATCGGGCACGGCAACCTCGCCGAGCGGGCGCTGATCCCGGTGCTCCCGCCGCACGACGAGTTCCCGTACGTCATCCGGCTCGTGTCCGAGTGCATGAGCTCCAACGGCTCGACCTCGATGGCCTCGACCTGCGGCTCGACCCTCGCCCTGATGGATGCCGGGGTGCCGATCTCGGCTCCCGTCGCCGGCGCGGCGATGGGCCTGATCAGCGAGCCCGACGGCCGGTTCGTCGTCCTGACCGACATCCTCGGCAAGGAGGACTCGGTCGGTGACATGGACTTCAAGGTCACCGGCACCCGCGACGGGATCACCGCCCTCCAGATGGACATCAAGGTCCAGGGCATCAACGAGGCCATCATCCGCGACGGTCTGAAGCAGGCCCTGGCGGCCCGCCTCGAGATCCTCGACAAGATGACCGAGGTCATGCCCGAGGCCCGTGGCGAGATGAGCGACTTCGCGCCGCGCATCACCACGATCAAGATCAACCCGGAGAAGATCCGCGAGATCATCGGCAAGGGCGGATCGATGATCCGCAAGATCCAGGAAGAGACCTCGACCGAGATCAATGTCGAGGACGACGGCACGGTCGAGATCGCGGCCGTCTCCGGCGAGAACGCCCGCAAGGCCATCACCTGGATCGAGAGCCTCACCCGCGAGGTCGAGGTCGGGGCGCTGTACCTCGGCAAGGTCACCCGGATCATGGGCTTCGGCGCGTTCGTCGAGATCCTGCCGGGCAAGGAAGGCCTCGTCCGGATCGGCGAGCTGGCCGACTACCACGTGCCGACCGTCGAGGACGTCGTGTCCGTCGGCGACGAGGTGATGGTCGTCGTGATGGAAGTCGATCGCCAGGGACGGGTCAACCTGTCCCGCAAGGCGGCGATGCAGCGCCATCTCGCCAAGGAGCCGGTGTCCAGCTAGCCCGCAATCGCGCCACAGGCGCAGCGAGCCGCCGGCCCCGCCGGCGGCTCGACGATTCCCCCGTCCGATCCTCCTGGAGTCCGCGCGTGACGCACGACCTCGCGGCAGGTGGCGATGATGCCGTCCGCATCAGCACCGATCCGGCCGATCTCGACCATGACTGGATCTTCCACGCCCTCTCCGAGCGGGCCTACTGGGCGCTGGGCCGCACGCGCGAGCGGATGGACGCCGCGATCGCCGGGTCACTCTGCTTCAGCGCCCACCGTGCCGGCCGGCAGATCGCCTTCACCCGCGTCATCACCGACGGAGCGACCTTCGCCTGGATCTGCGACGTCTTCGTCGCCGAGGACGAGCGCGGACGCGGGGTGGGGAGCAGGCTGATGGCGGCGGTTGTCGGCGATCCCCGTCTCGCGGGTCTGCGCCGGATGGTTCTGGCAACCCGCGACGCGCACGACGTGTACCGGCGCTTCGGGTTCGAGCCGCTGGCGGCGCCGGAGCGGTGGATGGAGCGCTCGACCCATCGGCCGGGCTGAGACGACCCGCTGCTATACTCCCGCCGTGCCCTGCCAGCGACAGTGACAGCGGAGCCATGCCCGACATGACACGCCCATCCCTCACCGTCGCGGTCGTCGGCGCCACTGGCGTCGTCGGGCGCACGATGATCCAGATCCTGCTCGAACGGGAGTTCCCGGTCGGCGAGCTGCGCCTGCTCGCCTCCGAGCGGTCGGCCGGCCGGATGATCTCCGTCGACGGGCAGACCCTCGAGGTCCGAGCGGCCACCGACGAGGCATTCGAGGGGGTCGACATCGCCTTGTTCTCGGCCGGCGCCGGCACGTCGCGCGAGCTCGCGCCGCTCGCGGTCGCTCGCGGGGCCACCGTCATCGACAACTCGTCCGCGTGGCGGATGGACCCGGAGATCCCGCTCGTCGTCAGCCAGGTCAACGCCGCCGACCTGGAAGGCCACCCGGGGATCATCGCCAATCCGAACTGCTCGACGATGCAGCTCGTCCCCGTCCTCATGGCCCTCCGCGACACCGTCGGTCTCGAGCGGGTCGTCGTCGACACCTATCAGGCTGTGTCCGGCACCGGCGGCGAGGCGATCCGCGAGCTCGAGGGCCAGATTCGGGCGCACGTCGCCGGCGAGGCGAAGAGCGTATCGGTCTATCCCCACCAGATCGCGTTCAACGCGCTGCCCCAGGTCGACGTGTTCCTGCCCAACGGCTACACGAAGGAGGAGTGGAAGGTCGTCGAGGAGAGCCGCAAGATCCTCCACCTCGCCGATCTCCGCGTGTCCTGCACCGCCGTCCGCGTGCCGGTCTTCGTCGCCCACTCGGAGGCCGTCCACGTCGAGACCCGCGACCCGATCACGCCCGATCGTGCGCGCGAGCTGTTCGCCGCCGTCGACGGTGTCCTCGTCCGCGACGATCCGGCCACCTCGACATATCCGCTGGCCACCGAGGCCGCCGGCAGCGACGAGATCTTCGTCGGGCGCGTGCGCCAGGACCCGTCGATCGCGGACGATCGCGGGATCGCGTTCTGGGTCGTCAGCGACAACCTCCGCAAGGGAGCGGCCACGAACGCCGTCCAGATCGCGGAGGCGCTCGTCGCCCGCGACTGGGTCCGCTCGGCCGCCGTCCGGGGTGCGACGCCGTACCACGTGGAGGGGACCGCGATCGGGGCCCCGGCATGACCCAGGCCGAGCGCCGCGCGGCGCTCGACGCGGTCGCATCGGAGGTTCGGACGTGCACCCGCTGCCGGCTCGCCGAGGGCCGGACCAACGCCGTGCCGGGCGAGGGCAGCCCCGACACCGAGGTCGTCCTCGTCGGCGAGGCGCCCGGGTTCAACGAGGATCGCCTCGGACGGCCCTTCATCGGCCGGGCCGGCGACCTGCTCGTCAAGCTCCTCGGCTCGATCGAGTGGCGGCGCGAGGACGTCTTCATCACGAACGTCGTCAAGTGCCGGCCACCCGACAACCGCGATCCGGAGCCCGATGAGGTCGCGGCCTGCGCGCCGTATCTCAAGCGCCAGCTCGAGATCCTCGATCCGGCCCTGATCGTCACGCTCGGCCGGCACTCGATGGGCCGCTTCATGCCGGGCGCCCGGATCAGCCAGGCCCACGGCACGATCGGCCCGGTCGATCCGGCGAGCGGCGCCCGCGACGCGACCGTCTTCGCGATGTACCACCCGGCAGCCGCACTGCGCGGCGCCGAGGTCGAGCGCCAGAGCTACGCCGACGTGGCGAAGGTGCCACAGGTCCTGCTCGACGTGCGCGCTCGCCGGGACGCCGCCGCCGCGTCGGCCGCCGCCGCGTCGGCCGCTCCTGCCGCGGCGGGCAGCACCGAACGCGCCACCACCACCTCCGCCGAATCCCAGCCGGTCGCCGACGACCCGCGCGCCCTCGAACCAGCTCTCGCGTTCGCTCCCGCACCGGAGCCGGCGCCCGACATCACGATCTTCTAGATCCATCCCACACGAAGGACCACCATCCACCCATGCCAACCGCAAACCATTCCCTTCGCATCATCCCGCTCGGCGGGGTCGGCGAAATCGGCAAGAACATGTACGTGTTCGAGTACGGCGACGACATCGTCGTGATCGACTGCGGCCTGATGTTCCCCGACGAGGAGATGTTCGGCATCGACCTCGTCATCCCCGACATCACGTATCTCAAGGAGAACAAGGCCAAGGTCAAGGCCTTCCTCATCACCCACGCCCACGAGGACCACGTCGGCGCCCTGCCGTACGTCCTGCCCGAGTTCCCGGGCGTGCCGGTCTACGCCTCGACGCTGGCCCGTGGCCTGCTCGGCAACAAGATCAAGGAGCACAAGCTCCACAACAACCCGATCCTCGCTCTCGAGCCCGGCGACGAGGTCCAGATCGGGCCGTTCGGGGTCGTCGCCTTCCGGATCGGCCATTCGATCCCGGACGCGATGGGGATCGCCCTCCGGACGCCGGCCGGCGTCGTCGTCCATACCGGCGACTTCAAGTTCGACCACACGCCGGTCGACGGCAAGCTGTCCGACTTCGCGATCCTGGCCAAGCTCGGCGCCGAGGGCGTCGTGTGCCTGCTGTCCGACTCGACCCGCGCCGAGAACCCGGGCTACACGCCGTCCGAGCGGACCGTCGGCGAGGCGTTCCGCGAGATCATGGAGCCGCTCGACGGCCGCGTCATCGTCGCGACCTTCGCGAGCAACATCGCGCGCGTCCAGCAGGTCCTCGATGCCGCCGCCTCGTTCGGGCGCAAGACGACCGTCATCGGTCGGTCGATGGAGCAGAACTTCCGGATCGCGACGGATCTCGGCTACCTGTCCTACGACCCGTCGATGATCGTGGCCAAGGACAAGCTCAACGAGATCCCGGCCGACAAGCTCGTGATCTGCACGACCGGCGCCCAGGGCGAGCCGATGGCCGGTCTCGCCCGGATGGCCAACCGCGATCACCGCTTCGTCGAGATCCAGCAGGGCGACACGGTGATCGTCAGCGCCAGCCCGATCCCCGGCAACGAGGAATACGTCAGCCGGACGATCGACAACCTGTTCAAGGCCGGCGCGAACGTCTTCTACCACACGATCAAGCGCGCCCACGTCTCCGGCCACGCCAGCCAGGAAGAGCTGAAGCTGATGCTCGGGCTGACCAAGCCCAAGTACTTCATCCCGATGCACGGCGAGTTCCGGATGCAGGTCCAGCACGGCCGGCTCGCGATCGAGACCGGCGTCGCGCCCGAGAACGTGTTCATCATCGAGAACGGCCAGCCGATCGAGATCGACACGGACGGGGTCGCCCATCGCGGCCAGCCGGTCCCGGCCGGCTACGTCTACGTCGACGGGCTGTCGGTCGGCGAGGTCGGCGACGTCGTCCTGCGCGACCGCAAGTCGCTCGCGAACGACGGGATGTTCATGGTCGTCGTGACGATCGACAAGCAGACCGGCAACGTGGTCGGCCGGCCGGAGATCATCACCCGCGGCTTCGTCCACCAGAACGAGCAGGATCCGATGATGGCCGAGGCGATCGAGCGGATCCTGACCTCGATCAAGAACCCGGGCGATCACATCAGCGAGATCGCGCTCCTCAAGACCCAGATCAAGGACGGCGTGTCGCGCTTCCTGTACGAGCAGACGAAACGCCGCCCGATGGTCTTCCCGGTCGTGGTCGAGGTCTGAGGGTGGCGACGAAGCGCCGCACGCCGACGCGCCGGCCGAGTCCGCGCCGCCGATCCAGCACCAACCTGCCGACGATCCCCCTGCCGTCGGTCGGGCCGGAGGTCGCCCGCTCGATCCTGGGCATCATCTTCCTGGTCCTCGGCGCCGTGACGCTGATTGCCCTTGCGCTGCCCGGGGAGGGCCGGCTCACGGACATCTGGCGCGACTCGATCGCCCCGTGGTTCGAGACCGGCCGCTGGCTCCTGCCGTTCCTCCTGCTCGGCGCCGGTGCCTATCTCGAGGTCGGGCCGGGCAAGCGCCCCAACTCCGGCTGGGGCTCGACCATTGCCGGCGTCGCGGTCGCGTATGTCGGGTTCCTCGGGGCCTTCGAGGTCCTCCACCTGACGATCCTCGACGCCGATCGCGGCGGCGGCCGGATCGGGCGGTTCCTGGCCGGCCTGCTCGAGCCGCTGCTGACGAGGCCGGGCGCGTTCGTCGTGTGCGCCGCGATCTTCGCGGTCGGGCTGATGATCGCGTTCAACCTCCAGTTCAAGGAGCTGCTCCGGCCCGTCTTCCGGTCGCTGGGCGCGTTCAGCCACTGGGTGCGGGCCACGGCGGCAGCATCCTTCCACCGCGAGGAGGAAGTGCCGACGCGCGCAACCGCGGCCAAGCCGGTCGCACCCTCGAAGCTGGAGCCGATCGCCACGGCTGGCACGGACGCCGCCCGGGTC
Source organism: uncultured Chloroflexia bacterium (assembly GCA_963783055.1). Lineage (GTDB taxonomy): Bacteria > Chloroflexota > Limnocylindria > Limnocylindrales > CSP1-4 > CF-46. Next base: position 1,785,441 of record CAWAMB010000004.1, on the reverse strand, counting down.
AGCATCCTCGACCAGCCGGCCGTCGGGGGCGGTCCGCCGCCGATGAGCCAGACCGTCTGGACCGGGATCGGCGACGGTGTCGCCAGCCGCCGGGTGCGCGGGATCGGGCAGGACGGCGCGGCGGGAACGGCCACCGCGGTCGCCGCGACCGCCCTCGAGTCGCTCCAGGCGATCGACTGGACGCTGCCCCCGGTCGAGCTCCTCGACGCCCGTCCGGTGGCGGTGATCGGGGCCGGCTTCGACCATGGCCCGAACAAGCGACGGATCGAGGAGAAGCTGTTGAGCTTCGCGATCCCGGCCGAGGTGGTGGCGGTCAACTCCGGGCCGGTCGTGACGCAGTACGAGGTCAAGCCGCAGCATCACGTCAAGGTGGCCCGGATCGAGGCCGTGGCCGACGACCTGGCGATGGCGCTCAGCGCCCGCTCGATCCGGATCGAGGCGCCGATCCCGGGCAAGGACGTCGTCGGGATCGAGATCCCGAACGCGGTCAGCGAGATCGTCGGGTTCCGGCCGCTGGTCGAGGAGAGCAAGATGCTCGACGCGACGAGCCCGCTGACGTTCGCCCTGGGGCGCGACGTATCGGGCACGGCCTACGCGGTCGATCTCGCCAAGATGCCCCACCTCCTCGTCGCCGGCGCCACGGGCTCGGGCAAGAGCGTCTGCATCAACGCCCTGATCACGAGCATCCTGATGCGCGCCCGGCCCGACGACGTCCGGATGATCCTGGTCGACCTCAAGCGGGTCGAGCTCGCGCCGTACGACGGGCTGCCCCATCTCCTCCAGCACGTGATCGTCGAGCCGAACGAGGCCAAGGCGGTCCTGAACTGGGCGGTTCGCGAGATGGAGGACCGCTACAAGATCCTGGCTGCCCACAGCGTCCGCAACATCGCGTCGTTCAACGCCCGGCCCGAGATCCTGGCCGAGGACGGCGACGAGGAGCGGATGCCGTACATCGTCCTGATCATCGACGAGCTGGCCGACCTGATCATGCGCGAGGGCCGCAAGGTCGAGGACCCGATCGTCAAGATCGCCCAGAAGGCGCGCGCCGTCGGGATCCACCTGGTCCTCGCGACCCAGCGTCCGTCGGTCAACGTCGTCACCGGCCTGATCAAGGCCAACGTGCCGTCGCGGATCGCGTTCGCGATGGCTTCGATGATCGACTCGCGGACGGTCCTCGACTCGCCCGGCGCCGAGGACCTGATCGGGCGTGGCGACATGCTCTACCAGCCGGTCGACCTGCCGCGGCCGGTCCGGATGCAGGGCGTCTTCGTCGGCGACCGCGAGGTCGGCGAGATCACGAAGCACTGGCTCGGCCAGACCGGCGGCCGGACCTTCTACGACGAGGACATCCTGGCGTTCACCGATGCCGAGGACGGCGGTGGCGGCGACGGCGGCCAGTTCGGCTGGCTGCGCAAGTACGGTGTCGACGAGATGACCGTTCCCGCGGCTGAGCTCGTGGCGACCTCGCAGCGGGCGAGCACATCGATGCTCCAGACCAAGCTCAAGCTCGGGTTCGCCCGGGCGAGCCGGGTGATGGACGAGCTCGAGCGCTACGGGATCATCGGTCCCCAGGATCCGCGCAACCCGGCCTCGCCGCGCCAGATCTACGGTCCGGACAACTGGCTCCGCACGATCGACGATGGAGATGGCTCGGACGAATGAACGATCGTCCCATCCGCGCCGTCTGGACCGTCACCGATGACGGGGTATCCTCTTGGCCGAGGTGGGTCGCCGGCGCGCGCCCGGGCGCGGACGACTGAGGACAGGATTCGATGACGACGAGGGATGACGCGCGACGGACGGCAGCCGAGCCGCGGGCCGAAGGCCTGCGCCTCGTTCCGCCGCGCCCGGATCCGCGTCCATCCGGCCTGGACCGCCTGACGGACCCCGACCGCGATGCGGGCCCGGGCTCCGACGGCGAGCGATCCGCCTCCGCGAGCCGGCCGGCGCCCCTTCCGGAACGGCTCTATGCCGCCCGCGAGCGAAAAGGCGTCGACCTGTACCGGGCGGAGCGCGATACGAAGATCCGGGCCCGCTACCTCGCTGCCCTCGAGCGCGGCGAGTATCGCGAGCTGCCGGGCGACGTCTACACCAAGGGATTCCTGCGCAACTACGCGCTCTACCTGGGGCTCGACCCCGAGGAGGTCGTGGGGCAGTGGCGGCGGGAGCGCGGCGACAACACCCCGACCCGGACGGTCCTGACCGTCCCGCGGCCGATCGCCCAGCCCAGGCCCGGGCTCCAGTTCTCGCCCGGGATCGTGGTCGCGGCCCTCCTGACGATCCTGATCGTGAGCGTCGGGGTGTGGCTCGGCCTCCAGGTCATGCGCTACGCCAAGCCACCGACGCTCGAGATCACGTCGCCGCGCGAAGCCACGATCGAGCTCGACCAGGACGCCACCTCATGGACGTTCGAGGGCACGTCGATCCCGGGCGCCGTCATCAGCGTCGAGATGGCCGGCGGGACCCGTACGGCGTCAGCCGACTCGACGGGTCACTGGAGCATGACGGTCGACCTTCGCCGCGGGCCCAACGAGTTCAAGTTCGACGCGACCGACCCCGAGACCGGCAAGCCGTCCGAGTCGTCGGCGATGGTCGTCATCACGGTCCCGGTCATCGAGAACCAAGCGCCCAAGCTGACCGTGGACCAGCCCGCCGAGGGCACGACCTTCGAGAACGGCGCGATTCCGATCCAGGGCACCGCCGTCAACGCCACGGCCGTCAAGATCGCGGCGACCTACGACGGTCCCGTCGGCGGCGCTCCCGCTCCCAGTGCCCGCCCCTCCGGCGCCCCGTCGGGTCCGGCCGCGCCGGCGCCCATCACCGTGGCCGTCGGCAGCGACGGCGCCTGGGACACCGATTCGAACCCGCTCCAGCTCACGACCGGGCGCTGGACGCTCACGATCACCGCCTCGAACGCGGCCACGTCCGCAACGCAGACCCAGACGCGGCACGTGTCCGTCGCCTACAAGGGCGTCAACCTGGTCGTGACGATCAAGGGCGGGGCAGCCTGGATCAAGGTCTGGGTCGACGGCACGATCGACGAGACCGTCGGGCGGGGCGGCAAGACCTATCGCGACGGCTAGGTCCTGACGTTCACCGGCACGACCTCGGTCGAGGTCCGGACGGGCTCGTCGGGAGCGACATTGTTCACGCTCAACGGCCAGTCTCTCGGGGCGCTCGGCAGACGCGGGATCCCCGAGACGTGGCTCTTCAAGCCACCCGCCGCCCCGGCCCTGACCCAGCGCTCCTGACGATGGGCGGCGATCCGCTCGACGAGCTCGCCGACCGCCTCCAGGCGGCCAGTCTGGCGGCCGGCGCGACGGTGGCGCTTGCCGAGTCGTGCACGGGCGGCCTCGTCGCGGCGGCCATCACCGATCGACCCGGCTCGAGCGGCTACTTCGCCGGCGGCATCGTGTCGTACTCGAACGAGGCCAAGCGCGATCTGCTCGGCGTCGATCCGGACGTGCTCGCCGCCCACGGAGCGGTGAGCGCCCAGGTGGCACGGGCGATGGCGCTCGGCGCTCGGGCGCGGTTCGGGGCGACCGTCGCGGCCGCCGTCACGGGCATCGCCGGACCGGACGGCGGGACACCTGCCAAGCCGGTCGGTCTGACCTACGTCGCCGTGGCCGACGACGACGGGGTGGATGTCCGCCGGATCGTCTGGTCGGGGGATCGGGACGCAAACCGGCGCGACAGCGTCCGAGCGGTCCTCGAGACGCTCATCGACCGGGTCGCGGGGAACGACGACGCGGTCGACGGCGAGGGGGTCGGTTTGGCTGCCGGAGGTTCGAGGGATCGCGCGCCGGCCAGCGAACCACGGCCGCGGTCGAACGGCGGGTGACCGGCGCAGCGACGCCGGGGGTCGGCCTGCTCCCGGCCCGGCCTGCCCGCGCGATCGTCGCGGGTGAGCGGATCCACGTGGTCGGCGGCGCGGGCGCCGGGGCGAGCGCCGCGTTGCTCCACGCCGCGTGGGCCGGCGCCGTGGCCGACGGCTGCGATGCTGGCGGAGCATCGCCGTACACGCCCGCCCTCGCAGCCGCCGGGATCGCGCTCGCCTGGCAGCACGATGCCGCGCACGTCACGCACACGCCACCGCCCGATCGACTGGCCGTCACCAAGGCCCTCACGGCCATCGATCCCGATCATCCCGAGCTCCGCGCCGCGCGGCGGGCCGGCATCCCGATCGAGCCCTGGCAGCAGGTCATCGCCGACGCCGCCTCGGGCCGGACGCTGATCGGCGTGGCGGGCACGCACGGCAAGAGCACGTCGGCCGGCTGGCTCGTCCACGTCCTCGTCGCGGCGGGCGCCGATCCGTCGGCCTTCGTCGGCGCCCTGCTCGGGCCGGAGCTGACGGGCGGCCCGGCCGCAACGGCGCGGCGCGGTGCGGGATCGGCCTTCGTCGTCGAGGCCGACGAGTACGCCGGCAACTTCGACGCCTACCGGCCCGCCATCGCCGTCGTCACCTCGGCCGAGTGGGACCACCCCGACGTCTTCGTCGATCGCGCGGCCGTCGTGGCGACCTTCGAGCGCTGGCTGCGCGCTGCGGCCGTGGCGGACCCCGCCGTCCAGCCTGGGCTGAACCCGCCGCCCGTGGCCGTGATCAACGTCGCCGACACGGGTGCCGCCGAGCTCGCCGCGCGCCTCCGCGATTGGCCGGGCACGATCCTCGCCACGGCCATCGTGGACGCGGAGTCCGCGCGGGTCGCGAGCTTCGGACGCGGGATCGCCGAGCAGTTCGCGACGGCGGCGGGACCGGCCCGGACCGTCCTCGGCCGGATCGTCCGGCAGGACCCGGACGCGACGACGATCGAGATCCACGGCCTCGACGACCTCCGCGGGCCGCTCACCGCCCGACTGACGACCGCGGGCCGCCACAACGCCGCGAACGCGCTCGGCGTGGCGGGCGCGGCCCACGCCGCGGGCCTCGAGCCCGACGCGATCGTCCGCGGGCTCGCTTCGTTCACGGGCGTCGGACGGCGCCTCGAGCGCAAGGGCGAGGCGGGCGGCGTCGTCGTGTTCGACGACTACGGCCACCATCCGACCGCGATCCGCGAGACGCTGGCGGCCGTCCGCCAGCGGGCTCCCGGCCGGCGCGTCTGGGCCGTGTACGAGCCGCTGACGTTCCACCGGACGGCGGCCCTGCTCGACGACTTCGCCGCCGCCCTGGCCGAGGCCGATGCGGTCGCGATCGCCGACATCTGGGCCGGCCGCGACCCGGACACCACGATCGCCTCGGCCGCCTCCCTGGCGGAGGCCGTCGCAACCCGCAATCCGGCGATCCCCGTCGCCGCACCGGGATCGGTCGAAGCGACGGCGGCGTGGCTGGCCGACGAGGTCCGCGCCGGCGACGCCGTGCTCGTGATGGGCGGCGGCCGGAGCTACCGGATCGGCGAGCTCCTGCTCGAGGCGCTCGCCGACCGCTGATCGGCCGATCAGGGCATACTTGGCGTCCATCCGGATCGCGGCGCCCCGGACCGACGCGCCGCCGATCGCCACACCGCAGGGAGGCCCATGGCCGGAGACGTTTCGTTCGACGTCGTCAGCGACTTCGACGAGCAGGAGCTGCGCAACGCGCTCGACCAGGTCCGTCGCGAGGTCGGCCAGCGGTTCGACTTCAAGGGCGTGACCGTCGAGCTGGAGCAGACCAAGGACGAGCTCACCCTCGTCACCGACGACGAGCATCGGGCAGCCGCGATCAAGGACCTGATCGAGTCGAAGGCCGTCCGTCGCAACCTGTCGCTCAAGATCTTCGACTGGGGCAAGATCGAGCCGTCGGGCGGCAACAAGGTCCGCCAGGCGATCACCCTCCGACGCGGTCTCAACGACGAGCTCGCCAAGAAGATCAGCAAGCTGATCCGCGAGGAGTTCCCGAAGGTGAAGCCGCAGATCCAGGGCGATGCCGTCCGGGTCTCCGGCAAGAGCCGCGACGAGCTCCAGAAGGTGATCGGACGGCTGCGCGAGCTCGAGGAGCTCCCGGTTCCGCTCCAGTTCGAGAACTACCGGTAGCCCCGGCATGATGCCCGGCGCGCGCTACGCCCGCGTCCTGATGATCATCGTCGCGATCGTCGTGGCGCTCGGCCTGGTCGTCGGCACCGTCTCGATGCCGACGGCTCCCTGATGACCGACGAGCGAACGGCGACCGAGGCGGACCCGAGCGAGGCCACGGCCGCCGACGAGGAGCCGCCGGCCCCGTCGGCCGACGCCAACGAGGCGCCGCCTGCCGACGTCGACGGTCGTCCGGACGCGGCGAACGGAGTGACGCCCGACGACCCGCTGGCAGGTGAAGCCGATCGTGCGTCCGCGGACGAGACCGACGACGCGCGCAGTGACGCCGTCGAGGATGAGGCGAGCGCCGCGGTCGAGCCCGTCGCGTCCGAGGCCGTCGCCCCGCCGTCGGCGGTCGACGACGCCGTCGAAGCAGGCGCGCGTCAAGACGACGAGGTCGCGGCCCCGGAGCCCATGGCGCAGACGCGCCCGAGGAGCCCGTTGGCGCAGACGCGCCCGACTCCGAGCCCGCCGAACCAGCCGGCCCGCGCACCGTCGGGCGGTTCATCGCCGATGCGTTGCGCGCCGCCGGCGTGCGCTACGCCTTCACGGTCCCCGGCGAGAGCTTCCTCGGCCTGCTCGAAGGCCTCCAGGCAGCCGGCATCCGCGTCGATCGCGACGCGCCACGAGGGCGGCGCGGCCTTCATGGCCGAGGCCCACGGCCAGCTGACCGGCCGTCCCGCCGCGGCGATCGGGACGCGCGGCGTCGGCGCGGCCAACCTCGCGATCGGGATTCACACGGCCCGCCAGGACTCCTCGCCGATGTTCGCGCTCGTCGGCCAGGTCGAGCGCGCGTTCCGCGGTCGCGAGGCGTTCCAGGAGATCGACCAGGCGACGACGATCGGCGGCCTGGCGCTGCACGCCGCGGAGCTGACAGCCGTCGCGGACGTGCCGCGGATGGTCGGGGACGCCGTGCGTGCGGCTCTCGTCGGGCGGCCCGGCCCAGCGTTCCTCTCCCTGCCGGAGGACATCCTCGACGAGGAGCTGCCGGCCGACACCCAGCTCGACACCTCACGTCCCGCGCCCGTCCGGCCCGAGCCCGAGGACGTCCGGGCCGTGCTCCACTTCCTCGCCTCGGCCGAGCGACCGGTGATCCTCGCCGGCGGCGGCGTCCTGCGGGCTCGGACCTCGACCGATCTCGTACGCCTCGCCGAGCTGCTCCGGGTGCCGGTGATCGCGGGCTGGCGTCGCGGCGACGTCATCCCGAACGACCACCCGCTGTATCTCGGGATGGCCGGCTACGGCAGCCCGTCCGTGGTCCGCGAGCGGCTCGAGCGGGCCGACGCCATCCTCGTCCTGGGCTGCCGCCTGTCCGAGATCACCTCGTTCGGCTACACCCTCCCAGCCGAGGGCCAGGCCTGGATGCAGGTCGACGTCGAGCCGGCCGACGAGCGGCCCGGCCTGCCCGCCCCGCGGCGCACGATTCGGTCGGACGCCCGGGCGTTCCTGCGGGCGGCCGTGTCGCGCCTCCAGGAGGCGGTCCTGGACGCCGCAGGGGCGGACGCGCGAGAGGCGACCAATACGGCCGATCGCGCCGCCTGGGACGAGGCCACGACCGCCGACGCCGCTCCCTGGACCGGCCCCGGCGTCCACCCCGCCCACGCGGTCACCGCCCTCCGTCGGTTGATCCCCGACGACGCGATCATCACCACGGACGCCGGCAACTTCGGGCTGTGGGTCGCCCGCCACTTCCGGTTCCGCCGGCCCGGGACGTTCCTCGGACCCGACGTCCGGGGCCATGGGCTACGGGCTTCCGGCGGCGATCGCGGCCGGCCTCGTCCACCGCGATCGGACCGTCGTCGCGATCGCCGGCGACGGCGGCTTCGCGATGACGATGGCCGAGCTCGAGACCGCCGTCCGCGAGAAGGTCAAGGTCATCGCGGTCGTGTTCGACAACGAACGCTACGGCACGATCCGGATGCACCAGGACGGGCGCGGGGGAGGGGAGGCCGGTGCGATCGCGACCGACCTCGGACCGATCGACTTCGCGGCGATCGCCCGGGCCTGTGGCGCGCGCGGGATCCGGGTGGAGACGGACACGGCCTTCGAGCAGGCCGTGCGGCAGGCGCTGGCCAACGACCGCCCGACGGTGATCCAGGTGGCCCTCGACCGCGGCTGGGTCTCGCCGGATCGACCGTTCGTCGCCGGTGGCTGATCCCGCTCCCCGTCGGACGTACCACCTGACGCCGCGGGAGTGGTGGGCGGCTGCCGATCCCGCGGCCCCGCTGTCGGCGCCGTCGCTCGAGACCGAGGGCTTCATCCACTGCACGGACGGCGCCAGCGCGATGGTTGCGACGGCGAACCGCCACTACGCCACCGACTCCCGGGAGTTCGTCGTCCTCACCGTCGATCTCGACCGGATCACGAGCCCGTGGAGCGTCGAGGACCCGGGCCGGATCTACCCCCACATCTTCGGCCCGATCGATCGAGCGGCGATCGTCGCGGTCGTGCCCGCGCCGCGCGCCGCGGACGGGACGTTCCTGCCCTTCGAAGCCTAGCCGTCGGCTCGCTGCGGTCGCTGCGGCGCGTTACGATCGGCGCCCCGGCCGTTTGCTACACTCCCGCGCCACACCGTCCCGACGAGGCATTCCGAGCATGCCCATCCCGGCGATCGCGCCGCGTGACCCCCGAGTCGTCCACATCGGAATCGGCCCGCCCCTGACCGCCGATCAGGCCGGGGGCAAGGGTGCCTCGCTCGATCGACTGACCCGGCTCGGCTGGGCCGTGCCACCCGGAGTGTGCGTCACGGCCGATGCGTTCCGCGACCAGCTCGCGGCCGTTGCCGGACGCTTCCCGATCGGTGAGCTCCTGGCTGCACTGCCCGCCCCCGAAGCACGCACCGCGATCGTCGCCGCGTTCGAGGCGACGCCGACCGTTCCCGCGCTGCGGGACGCGATCGATGACGCGGTCGGCGGGCTCGTGCGAGACATGGCTGCGCTGACCCCCGGGGCGACCGACGTGGCGTCCTTCGCCGTCCGCTCGTCGGCCCTCGACGAGGACGGGGCCGTCGCGTCGTTCGCGGGCCTCCATGACACGGAGCTCGGGCGAACGGCACCGGAGATCGAGCCGGCCGTACGCCGTTGCTGGGCGTCGCTCTGGTCGATCCCGGCCGTCAGCTATCGCGCTCGACGGGGCCTCCCCGTCGACCGGCTCGCGATGGCGGTCGTCGTCCAGGCGCTCGTGCCGGCCGAGGCGTCGGCCGTCGCGTTCACTCGCCATCCCGTGAGCGGCCGCGACGATCGGATCCTGCTGACCGCGATCCGCGGCCTCGGCGAACCGATGGTCTCCGGCGAGGCGACGCCCGACACGATCGAGGTCGAGCGCGCGAGCCGGCGCGTCATCGAGCGATCGCCCGGTCGTCCCGGCATGCGCCAGTTCGTCGCGGATGGCCGGATCGTCGAGCGGCCGGACCCCTCATCCGGCCCTGTGCTCTCCGACGGCGCGCTGACCGAGCTCGTCGAACTCGCGCTCGCGGTCGAGGCGGCCGCGGGCCACGCCGTCGACATCGAGGCCGCGCGAACTGCCTCGACCTGGTTCCTCCTCCAATCGCGACCGATCACCACCAGCTGACGAGGCTCGCCTGATGTCCGTCCCGCCCCGATCCGAGCCAGCCCCCGCCACGGACCCCTGGCATCAGATCGCGTGGGCTGAGCCTGCGTTCGCGGAGCTGACGTGGGACTGGGACGACATGCATGCGCCGCGGGCCCTCCACCGGCTGAGCCAGTCCTATCTCGAGCTGCTGAACGCCGGCATGAACGTCCGGCCGCGTGCCCTCGGGCTGCCGGTCCGGACCGTGCTGATGATCGTCAACGGCTATGCCTACTTCGCCTTCTCCGTCGACGCGCCGGCCGACGAGCGAGCCGCCGTCCTGGAACGGGCCGCGCAGGCGCGCAAGGCCGAGATCGCGGTGGTCGGCGACTGGTGGCGTGATGTGGCCAAGCCCGAGGCCCAGGCGATCTATCGCGAGCTCGAGGGCCTGCCCGTGGCCGGGACCGGCCCCGAGGGTCTCGCCGCGGCATGGGACCGAGCCTGGCAGATGGCCGATCGGATCTGGGAGATCCACTTCCGGGTCATCGTCGGCGCCTATGAGGCACTGGACGACCTCGTCGACGTCGTGAAGGCCCGGCTGGACGACATCGCCGACGCCGACGTCCTGGGCCTCGCCAGCGGCGAGATCCGGGAGCTCGCTGCGGTCGAGGCCGGCCTGGAAGACCTCGCCGCGCTCCTCGCCGCGCATCCCGACCTGGCCGAACGCCTGCGCACGGCCGCCCCCGCATCGATCGCCGAGCTCCGCGGCCTGCCATTGCCCGGGGCCGCGACGTTCGCGGCCGCGGTGGACGAGTTTCTCGGGGCCCACGGCCACCTCGGACACCTGACCGAGGATCTCGGCGAACCGTCCTGGAACGAGACTCCGGGCCGCCTCCTGGCCGACCTCGCCATCCGGACGGAGCGCGACGATCGGACGCCCGGGCATCGCCGGGCCCTGCGCGAGGCCGCGGCCGCGGAGCTGGAGAGCCGGATCCGGATGGCCCTCGCCGGGCGGCCCGACGATCTGGCCACCTTCGAGCGCGCGCTCGCGGCGGCCCGGGCGGTCGGCTGGCTGACGGAGGGCCACAACTACTGGCTCGATCGAATGTGCGGCGACCGCCTGCGCCGGTTCACGCGTCGGATCGGAGCGCACCTCGTGGCGGCCGGGGCAATCGACGACGCCGACGACATCTGCCACTTCACGCGCGACGAGGTGGGCCCGCTTCTCCGGGCACCGGCTGACCAGCGCGCGCTCGTTGCCGAGCGGAAGGCGGAACACGCCTGGCGATCGGCCCTGACGCCGCCGCCCCGTACGCTGGGCAAGGCGAAGGATCCGGACGACGCCGATCGGTTCGATGGGGCCCGCTTCGCCTCGACGGACGCCGCCGTGGTCCGCGGCACGGGCGCGTCGGCCGGTGTGGTCCGCTCGGTGGCCCGAGTCGTCCATGGTCCGGACGACTTCGACCGGGTCCGACCCGGCGACATCGTGGTTGCCCGCGCGTCGAATCCCGGCTGGGTGCCGCTGTTCTCGATCGCGGGCGGCTTCGTGACGGACACGGGTGGCGTGCTGTCGCACGCGGCCGTGGTTGCCCGCGAGTTCGGCGTTCCGGCCGTGGTCGGAACGGGGGATGCGACGAGCCGGATCACGGACGGCCAGATCGTGGAGCTCGACGGCGCGACCGGTTACGTGCGCCTCGGGTGACGGACCGGCCGGTCGACGCCGAGGATCCGACCTCGCACGCCGCGCCGCCGGCGGACGGGCCGGCCGGCGCCGGGGAGGATGGGCGGCTCCTGACGCCGACGATGATCGGCGTGGCCAGCGGGGCGATCCTCGTCCCGCTCAACTCGACCATGCTCGCGGTGGCCCTGCCGAGCGTCATGGCGTCGTTCGCGGTGACGCCCGACGCGGCCGCCACCCTCGTGACGGTGTATCTCGGAGCGGTCGCGATCGCGGTCCCCATCAGTGGCAGCATCGGCGATCGTTTCGGACATCGACGCGCGTTCCTGATCGGGGTGGCCGGGTTCGGCCTGGCGTCGCTCGTCGCGGCCCTGGCGCCCGTGTTCGGCGTGCTCGTGGTCGCCCGGATCCTGCAGGCGGCGAGCGGCGCGCTCGTATCGACGAGCTCCGTGGCGCTCGTCCGGGCGACGGCTCCGGCAAGCCGCCGCGGCGCGGCGTTCGGGCTGTTCGACATGCTCGTCTCGACCAGCGCCGCGCTCGGTCCGCTGGTCGGCGGCCTGATCGTCGGCACGTTCGACTGGCGAGCGATGTTCGTCCTCGCGGCACCCATCGCCATCGTGGCGGTGGTCGCCGTGGGCCTCCGACCCGACCCGATGGCCGAGGCCGAGCGACGCGGCGAGGCCGTCGTCCCGCGGCCCATCGACGGCCGCGGTCTCGCCGTCCTTGCGCTCCTGCTCGTGTCGTTCCTCCTCGCCCTGCGGGGCGGTCGCGACGGCGTGATCGACACGGTCGCGGCAGTCGCGGTTCCGTTCCTGCTCATCGCCTTCGTCCGGCTCGAGCTCGCGACGGATCATCCGGCGGTCGACCCGCGTCTCTTCGCGTCGCGGCCGTTCGCCGCCGCCGTCGTGGGGATCCTGCTCTCGACCATCGTCCTGCACGCGACGCTCGTCCTCGTTCCGCTGCTGGTCGAGATCCTCCAGGGCGGGAGCCCGCAGACGACGGGCCTCGTCCTGCTCGGGATCAGTGCCCTGGGGGCGGTCGCCGCGCCGTTCGGCGGACGGCTGTCGGACCGCGTCGGGCGGCGCGGCCCGGCCGTCGTCGGAGCCTTGGCGAGCGCGATCGGGCTGGCCGCCCTCTGGCAGGTGTCCACGGTCGCGTCCCTGGTCGTGCTGGGCGGCCTGCTGGCAATCGTGGGGGCCGGGATGGGGCTGGCCGGCTCGCCGCGCCAGGCGGCCGCGCTCGAGACGGTCGGTCCCGATCGGGTCGGCATGGCCGCCGGGACGTACTACACCGCCCGCTACCTCGGCGGCGTGCTCGGTGCGAGCCTGGCGGGGGCCGTCCTCGGCGGCGCGGTGACTGCCGGAGGCGTCAGCCTCGGGTTCGGGCTGCTGACGGCCGTGGCGGTCGGCATCGTCGTCGCGTCCGCCGGCCTGCCCGGCCGCCGGCGCTGACGGCGCGCGGTATCGTCTGGCCATGCCTCGCGCGACCAAGCCCCCCGTCGACCCCGACGACGCGCCGCTCAAGCGCCTCGGCGGGGGTCGCTGGCAGACCCGCGACGAGCGGTTCACGATCGAGCCCCAATCGGGGACGTGGGTCATCGTCGACGCGGAGCAGTCCGATGACTTCGGCCTGCCGCTCGTGCGCGGCCCGTTCCCGAGCCTGACGAGCGCCAAGGAAGCCATCGCGTCCGCCCGATCGAGCGACCCGGCGACGTCGCCGCTGGCCGGCAAGATCGAGCGGCGAACGCGCCCGGCGGCGCACGAGCGCGCCACCGCGGATGCGCCCACACCCAAGACCAAGCCCACCCGGACCGAACGCGAGGACTCCGGGAAGGCGCCGGCCCGGGGCGCCACCAAGCGCCCGAAGGCGGCGCCGACGGAGGAGGAGCCGCGCGAGCCGGCCTGGCTGACGGACCTTGGCGCCACCGAGCGCGGCCGGGCCCGCCGGCTGATGGCGCGCCTGGACGAGGACGGCATCGCCGACGCGGAGGGGCTGGTCCGGCGCGACGTCGTCGGCGATGTACCGGCCCTTGCCGCGCACGCGATCGCGCGACGGCTCGCGGAGCTCGGTGAGAAGGCGGCGCCGGGCACCATCGCGGAGCTCCTCGCCGACGGCAAGGACGAGCGCCTGGGCGTGCGCTGGCGCCTCGTCGACGGCGATGGCCGCCCGATCCTGCTCGAATCGACCCGCCGGCGCCGCGCCTGACCGCGTCCGCTGGCTGACCGGCGGGTCCGCGCCGGCCGTCGGCCGCCCGTAGACTGCCGTCCATGAAGATCGGCCTGCTGCTTCCCCAATCGGCATCGGACGGCTCCGGCGACACGTGGTCCGGGATCGCCGATCGTGCCCGCCAGGCCGAGGCCGGCGGCGCCGACAGCCTGTGGCTGATCGACCACTTCTTCTATCGCGAGGATGACGCCGCGATTGGCTCGGAAACCGGGTTTCACGAGGCGTGGACGGTGCTGAGCGCCCTCGCCGCCGTCACGAGCCGGGTCGAGCTCGGGACGCTCGTCCTGTCGACGTCGTTCCGGCCGGCCGGGCTGCTGGCGAAGATGGCCGCGACCGCCGATGACGTGTCGGGCGGCCGCCTGATCCTCGGCCTCGGCTGCGGCTGGCACGAGCCCGAGTACACCGCGTTCGGCTACCCGTTCGATCACCGGGTCGGGCGGTTCGAGGACGCGCTCCGGATCATCGCTCCGCTCACCCGCGGCGAGCGCGTGACGATCGACGGCACCTGGCAGCAGGTCCGTGAGGCGGCCATCGATCCGCCCCCCATCCGGCCGCGCCTGCCGATCCTGGTCGCGGCCAAGGGTGAGCGGATGCTCCGGCTGACCGCCGAGCACGCCGACCTGTGGCAGACCGCCTGGTTCGGCCTGCCGGACGAGCGCTACCGGGGCCGCCACCGCGACCTTCTCGCCGCCTGCGCGACGGTCGGCCGCGATCCGGCGACGGTCGGCATCACGGTCGGGGTCGACGTCGATGAGGCGCCGAGCGGTCCGAACTCGTTGCCCATGGACGTCGACGCGATCGTCGCGGGGCTCGCCGCCTGGCAGGCCGAAGGGGTCGATCACGTCCAGCTCGGCGTCCGGCCCGCGACCGAATCCACGTACGCGACCGTCCTGGAGGCGATTCGCCGGTTCCGCGGCTAGCGCACGGACCCGCCGCGGCGCGCGTTCAGGCGCGCCGGCGCTTGGCCGGTCCCGTGCGCCGCCGCGGACCCGCCTCGTCGGCGGCCGCGGCCTTGCGCTGGGCGTCCTGGATCTGCTTGAAGACCTTGCCCATGCCCGGTCGGAGCAGGTCGCGTTGAGCCGCCTGCGCCTCGCGATCGCGGCGGCGGAGGCGCTCCTGTTCGCGGGGATCGAGCGGCTGGTCCTCGGACATCGCCGAGATCGTCGGGCCGGAGGACGGGCGCGTCAACCGGAGACGGACCGACGGCGGCGTTCGCGGGCCGCCGCCTCGCGTCAGATGTTGCTGCCCGTGATGATGACGACCGCAGGGCCAGCGGGCTGCGGCCCGGCGAGCAGGCCGGCCCACGACGCGGCGGCGGCGCCCTCGACCGTGATCCCGAGCTCCGCGGTCAGCTCGGCCTGGGCCTCGTGCAGGGCATCCTCCGGGACGACCCGCATGTCGTCGACGCGCCCGGCCATCAGCTCCACGGCGGCCGGGATCGCGACCCGTGAGGCGATCCCGTCCGCGTAGGTCGAGACGGTCGGCGTGTCGATCGCGCGACCCGCCCGCCAGCTGAGGGTCATCGCGGCCGCGCCTTCCGCCTGGACGCCGACGACGTGGCAGTCGGGCGCCGCGCTGCGCAGCCACGCGCCAACCCCGTTGATCAGCGCGCCGTTCCCGACGGGAACCGAGACGACGGCGGGGGCGGGCAGCGAACCGTTCGCGACCGCATCGGTGATCTCGAGGGCGAGCGTCGCCGCGCCGGTCGAGATCCGCGCGTCCTCGCCGTCCACCAGGAGATGGGCAGAATGCCCGGCGGCATGCGCCTCGGCCCCTTCGCGAGCATCGTCGAAGTCCTCGCCGATCTCGATGACCTCCGCGCCGAGCGCCCGCATCCGGGCGATCTTGGCGCGATTGGCCCGGCGCGAGGCGAAGACAATCGACGGAAGACCGAGCGCCCGCGCCGCGTACGCGACGCCCTGCCCGAAGTTCCCGGCCGACGCGCACACGATCGGCCGGTCCGGCCCGATCGCTCCGTCGGCGGCGAGGGCGTGGACGACGACCCAGGTCCCGCGACCCTTGAACGACCGGATCGGGTTCACGGTCTCGACCTTGACGATGACCGGCACGCCGAGCCGCCCCGACAGGGTCTCGTGGACGTACTGCGGGCTGTCGCGGAACGCCGGATCGATCGTGGCGTGGGCGGCCCGGATGGCCGTTTCGGCGAGCTCGGGGATGGGCTGCATGGCAGACGGCATCGTACCGGTCGCGCGCCTAGCTGACGCGAACCCGTGTCGGGTCGGCGCCCGATCAGCGCAGGATCTCGACGATGTCACCGTCCGCGACGACATGCTCGCGCCCGACCCGCTGGTCGTCGAACCGGGCCGACGGACCGCGGACGCGGGCGCCACTGAACGCCGCCGCCGAGGTCGTGATGGACCCAGTCGGCGACGTCGGCAACGGTCGAGCCCGGCTCGAGGGCGATGGGCTCGTCCTCGGTGACCCCGTTCGTCCGGAGCCGCACCCGGATCAGGCCGGTCAGGCGCCAGATCGCGGCACGGATCGCGTCGAGCGATGCCTCGTCGAGGATCGAGACCGGGACGACCTCCAGATCCGGTAGCGCCGCGGCCAGGCGGTCGAAGGACCCCGTCCGGCGCCTCGTCGGCCCGCGTCGCGGCCAGGATCGATGGCTTGTCGATGCCGGCCGCGGCGACCTCGCCGCGAACCACCGCGATGTCCCGGACGTCGCCGTCGGCACGGCCGCAGTACACGATCGCGTCGGCGGCCCGGAGCACCCCGAGCAGCGCCCGTCCCCCGCCACGGTCGTCCGCCGCGCCCTCGATCAGCCCGGGGATCTCGACGAGCTGGACGAGAACCCCGCCGATCCGGGTCAGGGCCGGGGTCGGACGGAGCGTCGTGAACGCGTAGTCACCGGTCTTGATCTGGATCTCCGACAGGGCCTGGAGCAGGGACGACTTGCCGACGTTCGGCGGGCCGACGAGGGCGATCTGGGCCGCACCTTCCCGCCGGACGGCGATCGAGTCGCGGTGCACGGCGCTCGACCGGACCCGGGTGTCCTCGATCTCGGCGAGCAACGACTTGCGGAGATCGGCGTACGGACCGTTCTTGTAGTCGGGCAGCTCGGCGAGGAGGGCGCGGACCTCGCGGATGCGATCCCGGCCCTCTTTCCCGACGAGTCTCCTCTTGGCGACCTGGGCAAACGTCCGATGTGGCATCGGCACGGCACGACTCCTTCGAACAAGATCGGCGGGTCGGCACGTGGCGCGCGGTCTCCAGCGACTGCGACGAGCGGCACGCGTCCGTTCCCGCCCCTTCCATCGACGCTGGTGCTGGAAGGGGCCGCTCAGCCGTTCCTGTTGGCGATCGTGGCGAGCCAGGCGTCGCGTGGACGCCGGCCCTTCGGTCGGGTCATGGGTGGCAGCGTAGCACCGTGCCCGATCGCTACGATGGCTCGATGGATGTCGACCGGCTGCCCGCGTTCCTGAACGACCTGGCACCGGCATCCGGACTGCTCGCGCTCGTTGGCGCCGTCGTGATCGACGATGCCGCTGCCCGCGGCCGGACCGACGAGCCACGAACGATCTTGGTCCGTGACGGCCGTATCGATGCGGTCGCCGGGCTCGCCGACGGTGTCCCCGACGGGGCCACGATCGTGGACGTCGCCGGGCTGACCGTCGTGCCGGGACTGATCGACGCCCATGTCCACGTCTCGATGCTCGCCGACGCCGGCCGCGGTCCCGCGCCGGCCAAGGGCGCCGAGCCGATCCGGCCGGGCGTCGAGGCTCACCTTGTCGCTCGAACGCTGCGCGAGCTGCTCGCCTTCGGCGTCACCACGATCCGCGACGTCGGCGCGCACGGAGATGTCCTGTTCGACGCCCGCCAGGCCGTCCGGTACGGGGCGTTCGCGGCGCCGCGGATGCTCCTGTCCGGCCGGATCGTGTCGGCGACGGCACCGGGCGCTCGATTCTTCCCGGACATGTACCGCGAGGCCGATGGCGCCGACGACATCCGGCGCGCGGTCCGCGAGCAGATCCGGGCGGGTGCGGACTTCGTCAAGGTCATGAGCACGGGAGCCCGCTCGGTCGAGCTCGAGAACCCGCTGCCGGCCCAGCTGACAGACGCCGAGATGGGCGCGTTCGTCGACGAGGCCCATCGGCTGACCTACCGAGCGGCCGCCCATTGCGAGGGACTCGACGGGACGGCGCTCGCGATCGAGGCCGGCGTCGACACGGTCGAGCACGGCTTCCATCTCCACCAACGGCCCGACCTGCTCGACCGGATGGCCGAACGCGGGACCGTCCTGGTGCCGACGCTCGACTTCCTCCACCACGTGGCCGAGTCGGATGCGTGGACGCCGGAGCTCGAGCGGCAGGGGATCGCCAACCTCGACCACGCCCAGCGGACGCTCGATGCCGCGCGGGCCGCCGGCGTCACGCTCGCGGTCGGCTCGGACGGTGTGGCCGCCGACGGGGTGGCGCGGGAGCTGGCCCGCCTCGTCGAGCACGGACTCGGCGCCGGCGAGGCGCTGGCCGCAGCCACCCGCGGCGGCGCGACGGCACTCGGGATCGGGTCCGCTGTCGGGACGATCCGGACCGGTCTGTGGGCGGACCTGGTCGCGCTCGATGGCAACCCGCTCGACGACCCGGGGATCTTCGGGGACCGCGACCGGATCCGGCTGGTCCTCCACAACGGCGTCCGGGTCGGCGGCACAACCATCCTGGCGTAGCGTCGCGACCCGGACGGCGAGCTCGGTCAGCTCGGACGGACGATCTGCTGGACGGCCCAGCCGTTGCCGTCCGGATCGCTGAAGAACGTGAACCGCCCCCACGGGAAGTCCTGGACCTCGCTCGCGTCGACGCCCCGGCTCACGAGCTCGGCCCGGGCAGCGTCAGCGTCGGTCACCACCAGCTGGAGCCCGCCCACCGAGCCCGGCGCCTTGTCGGAGATGCCGGTCCCGATCGTGATCGAGCAGGCCGATCCGGGCGGGGTGAGCTGAACGAAGCGGAGGTGCTCGTTGACGGCGTGGTCGTGATCGAGGACGAACCCCGCCTGTCCGGGCCGTCACCCGCCAGAATGAGCCGGTGACCGAGCGAATCCTGACCGCCCGCGCCCTGAACCGAGCCCTGCTCGCCCGGCAGCTGCTGCTCGAGCGCTCGCCGCTGTCCATCGTCGCCGCGATCGAGCAGGTCGGCGCGCTCCAGACCCAGTACGCGCCGTCGGGCTACGTCGGACTGTGGAGCCGAATCGCGGACTTCCCGCGTGACGCCCTGACGGCCGCCCTCGAGGACCGCTCGGTGATCCAGGCGACCCTCCTGCGAACGACGATCCACATGGTCTCGGGTCGCGAGTTCTGGCGCTACGCGATGGGCATCCGCCAGGCGCGCCGAACGTGGGCGCTGCGGCTCGGACCCGACGCCGCCGACGAGGCGACGCTGGTCGCCGCCGCGGATCGGCTTCGGGCGGCGCTCGCGGCCGGCCCGCGGACCGTCAAGGAGCTCGACGGCCTCGTCAGCGGGTTCGTCGGCAATGCCAGCCTGTGGGTCGATGTCGTCCGCGTGCCGCCGTCCGGCACGTGGCAGCGCCGGCGAGCCGATCGCCTCGGCCTCGCGGAGGACTGGGTCGGTCCACCGGATGCCACCGAGGACGAAGGTCTGGCACACCTGGTCCGGGCGTATCTCCGCGCCTACGGACCGGCGCCGTGGCGCGACATCAGCCTGTGGGCCGGCATCAGCGTGACGGATGCGAAACGGGGAGGGGAGGGCATCACCCTGGTCCGCTATCGCGACGAGGCCGGCAAGGAGCTCCTCGACGTCCCGGGCGCGCCCCTTCCGGATCCCGACACGCCGGCACCCGTCCGCTTCCTGCCGCACTGGGACGCGGCCTTGCTGGTGCACGCCCGCCGGACCGGGCTCCTGCCCGAGGAGCACCGCCCGAAGGTGTTCCGCACGAAGAACCCGTTCTCCGTCGGGACGGTCCTGGTCGACGGCCGGGTCGTCGCGGCCTGGTCGCTGCGCGAGGGGCGGATCGTCCTCGACCCCTACGAAGCGATCGGAGCCCGCGATCGGCGGGCCGTGGAGCGGGAGCGCGAGGCCCTCGAGGCGTTCCATGCCTGACCAGACGGGCCCCGGCACGGGGTCCGGGACGAGCCCCGAGACGGGTGCGGGGACCGAAGTCCCGACGCTGCGCCGGGCGACCAGTGCCGACGTCGCGGCGATCGGGGCGCTCGTGGATGCGGCGTATCGTGACTACACGCCCCTGCTCGGTCGGACGCCGACGCCGATGTTGACCGACTTCGATGCGGCGGTCCGAACCCACGACGTGTGGGTCCTCGCCGACGGCGAGCGGCTCGTCGGGGTCCTCGAGCTGGTCGCCCGGCCCGACCAGCTGTGGGTCGACAACGTCGCGATCGATCCGGCGTTCCAGGGCCGCGGCCTGGGGCGCCGTCTGCTGGAGTTCGCCGACGTGGAGGCGCGCCGGCTCGGCCTGCCGGCCATCGGGCTCCTGACGAACGAGCGCTATCTCGCGAACATCGCGATGTACGAGCGGTACGGCTACCGCGAGACGCATCGCGCGCCGTATCGCGGCACGGATCTGGTCTACTTCAGCAAGGCGATCCCGGGCTAGGCCGGCCGTCCGCCGGGCGTCCCGCGCTCAGAACGCGCGCTTCAGGATCACGAACCCGACGACGATCACGATGACGAGCAGCGCCAGCTGCGTCGGCGGCATCGTCGAGATCGTGTGGGCCGCGTTCCCGACGAACTGTCCGAGGGCCGCTCCGGCGTCCATCGTCTGTCCGCCGCCACCCGAGCCGCCGGCCACGCCCGTCGCCTGGCCCACGCCGTTTCCGTACTCAGCCATGGCCGCATGATGCGCCGCCCGGTCGGCGGCCGCAATGGGGCGTGTGCGGGCCGACGTGCGGGCGACGGCAGCGTAGACTCGGTCGCCATGTCATCGAATGGGCCCCGCGTGCGCCGCCTTGCCTCATCGGACCTGGCCGCCGACGAGATCGAGGCGATCCGGCGGCTCATGACCGTTGCGTTCGGCGATGACGAAGAGGACCGGTTCGATGACGCCGATTGGGACCACGCCCTGGGCGGCGTCCACGTCGTCGTCGACCTCGGCGGCGTGATCGTGGCCCACGCCGCCGTCGTCGAGCGCGAGCTCCACCTGGCGGGCCGGCCGCTGCGAACGGGCTACGTCGAGGCGGTCGCGACGGTCCCCGATCGCCAGGGGACGGGCCTGGGCACCGTCGCGATGGTGGAGATCGGCGCCATCATCGACGAAACCGACGAGCTGGGTGCCCTCGGCACGGGCAGCCACCACTTCTACGAGCGACTCGGCTGGGAGACGTGGCGCGGCCCGGCATCGGTCCGGACGCCGGCCGGCGATCGCCCGACGCCCGACGACGACGGCTTCATCATGGTCCGCCGGACGACGCGAACGCCACCGCTCGACCTGGATGCCCCGATCAGCTGCGACTGGCGACCCGGCGACGTCTGGTAGGGCGCGACCGCCTCTCAGTCGGGTCGGCCGCCCTCGCGCAGGATCTGCTCGAACGGGACCGGATCGGCGTACGGATCGGCCGCCACACGAGGCTCGCGCGCCTCGATCGCCGTCGCCAGCTCGCGCGCGGCCCGGTCGATCCGGGCCACGAGACGACCGTCCGCCGCGAGCCCGGCCGTGCCCCAGTCCTCGGACGCGGCGTACACGGCCGTCGCGACCGTCGCGGCGTTGAGATAGGCAAAGAGGGGCCGCAGCGCGTGCTCCAGCGCCAGCGAGTGGCGGGCCGTCCCGCCGGTCGCCGCGATGATGGTCGGCATCTCGGCGAGCCCATCCCGCTCGACCACGTCGAAGAACAGCTTGAACAGCCCGCTGTACGAGGCGCTGAAGATCGGGCTGACGGCGATCAGCCCGTCGGCTCCGAGGACCGAGTCGATCGCCGCCTGGAGCTTCGGGCTCGGGAAGCCGGTCAGCAGGTGGTTCGTGAGGTCCTGGGCATGGTCGCGAAGCTCGAGGACGGTGATCCGCGGCGTGACGCCGGCGTCCCGGGAGTGGCGTTCCGTGGCCGCCGCCAGGCGGTCGGCCAGGAGGCGGGTCGAGGACGGCTGGCCGAGACCGGCGCTGACGACGACGATCGACCGGATCGACGTGGTCACGCCGGCACCGGGGTCGGCAGGACGGCCGTCGCCGAGGCGTCCAGGTCCACGGATCCGTCTCGGGCGGCCCGGGCCGCGGCGACCCGCGGATGGACCGGCGCCTCCGGCACGTGGGCCGGCTTGAGCGCCGCGAACTCGCGCCGCAGGACCGGCACGACGAGCTCGCCGAGCATCTCGATCTGCTCGAGCACGACCGCCAGCGGGAGTCCGGCATGGTCGACGAGGAACAGCTGGCGCTGATAGTCGCCGACGACGTCGCGGAAGCCGAGCGTCCGCTCGATCACCTGGTCGGGCGTGCCGACGGTCAGCGGGGTCTGAGCCATGAAGTCCTCCAGCGACGGCCCACCGCCGTAGACCGGAGCATGGTCGAAGTACGGCCGGAACTCGCGGATGGCGTCCTGCGAGCTCGGGCGCATGAACACCTGCCCGCCGAGGCCGACGATCGCCTGATCGGCCGGGCCGTGGCCGTAGTGCTCGAACCGGCGGCGATACAGCTCCACCATCCGCTTCACATGGTCCTGCGGCCAGAAGATGTTGTTGTGGAAGAAGCCGTCGCCGTAGTAGGCCGCCTGCTCGGCGATCTCGGGGCTGCGGATCGAGCCGTGCCACACGAACGGCGGCACGCCGTCGAGCGGGCGAGGGACCGCGGTGAACGCCGTCAGGGGCGTCCTGAGCTTGCCCTCCCAGTCCACGACGTCCTCGCGCCACAGCCGATGGAGCAGCCCGTAGTGCTCGTACGCAAGGGCGATCCCGTTGCGGATGTCCTGCCCGAACCAGGGATAGACCGGCCCCGTGTTGCCCCGGCCGAGCATGAGGTCCACCCGGCCATCGGCCAGGTGCTGGAGCATCGCGTAGTCCTCGGCGATCTTGACCGGATCGTTGGTCGTGATCAGCGTCGTCGCGGTCGACAGGATCAGACGGTCCGTCTGCGCCGCGAGGTAGCCGAGCATCGTCGTGGGCGAAGACGGCACGAACGGCGGGTTGTGGTGTTCGCCGGTGGCGAAGACGTCGAGGCCGACCTCCTCGGTCTTGCGGGCGATCGCGACCATCGAACGGATCCGATCGTGCTCGCTGATGGCTGTTCCGGTCGTGGGATCCGGGGTGATGTCCCCGACGCTGAAGATCCCGAATTGCATGTCGACTCCCTGATGTCGAACGTGGCCCGTGCCGCGCCCGCGCCGATCTTCCATCGGCTTGCTCGCACCCTACGGTACCGCATGGTCGTTGCGTATGCAACTAGTTGCGGACGCGCGATGAGCGCGGGCGCGCCCGAGACCCGGCGTCCCAACGGGCGAGGCGCGGTCCACGACACGCGACCCCGGATGGCCCGATCGGTCATCCTGATCGGACGCGGCTTGGCGATCTCGCCAGTCGGAACTGCCTGAGGAGCGTCCGTGCGGGTCTACATCAGCGTCGACATGGAAGGGATCGCGGGGATCAGCCACCACCGGCCGACCTCGCGCGGCGACGCCGGCTACCCGGCCGCTTGCGAGCTCATGACCGGCGAGGCCAACGCCGCGATCGACGGGGCCCTCGCCGCCGGGGCGTCCGAGATCCTCGTGAACGACAGCCATGGCGGGATGTACAACCTGAGCCCGACGGCCCTCCACCCGGCCGCCCGCCTGCTCCAGGGCCAGAAGGCGTGGTCGATGGTCGCGGGCGCCCTGCCTGGCACGGACGGCGCTCCGTCCTTCGACGTGGCCCTGTTCGTCGGCTATCACGCCCGAGCCGGCCACCCGACGGGCACGATCGCCCATACGTTCTCGGACGAGCCCGTCGAGACGCGCCTGAACGGCCGGCCGACCGGCGAGTACGGGGTCAACGCCCTGATCCTCGGCGCGTGGGGCGTGCCGGTCGGGCTGGTCGCCGGCGACGACGCCCTGGCCGAGGAGGTCGAGGCGTGGCTGCCGTGGGCCGAACGGGTCGTCGTGAAGGAGGCCCATGGGACGTCCGGCGCGGCCTCGCTCCACCCGGGCCGTGCCCAGGAGCTGATCCGGGCCGGCGCGGAACGAGCCGTCCACCGCGCCGCGGCCGGCCGCGAGCTCCGCATCCTGGACGTCGAACGCCCGGTCGTCATCGAGGTCGAGCACCGACGCGGCCTCGAGGCCGACTATGCCGCGATCCAGCCCGGCGCGGAGCGGGTGGGGGATCGCACCGTCGTGTACCGAAGCGATGACCCGGTGACCGCATACCGGATGTTCCTGGCCGGCGTCCGGCTCGCGGGCATCGTCGACTAGCCGCGCTCGCGTCGACGGGCCGCAGCCGGGGGCGAGTTTGGGCGCGGCTCGCCGGCCCGCAGGTCAGTCCTGCTTGCGGTCGATCGCCCGGGCGAGCTCGATCTTCGTCATGGTCGAGCGTCCGTCGACGCCGAGCCGCTTGGCCCGCTCGTACAGCTCAGCCTTGGTGTGGCCGTAGAAGTCGACTCCGCCGAGGGCCTCGCCGCGACCGTCCCGGGCGGCCTTGCCCCGGTTCGTCGAGCGCGGATCGGACGGTCCCGGCTCCGCCTTGCGCTCCCAGTGGTCGTCGACCTTCTCCCAGCCGCGCTTCAGCTGCTTGAACGCCGTCCGATGCGCCTGCTCGCCGTCGCCGTACTGCTCGGCGGCACTGTCGTGCGTCTTGAGCCACGTCTCCTGGGCCTTCTTCGGCGAGCGCTTCAGGGTGCCGGGGAGTGATTTGTCGACAGGCATGCGATCCACCTCCATGCGATGCGCCCAGCATCGCGCACCGGCAGGACAGGGTCGCCGGGCATCCCAGGTCCCTTCTCGCAGACGAGTTGCAAATCGGACTTGACAACCGTGGCGACGATCCGCTTCAATAACGACATTGTTTCAGAACGTAGTGGTTATAGAGATGCAGTCAGCCAATCTCGATGCCGTCTTCGGAGCCCTGGCCGATCCGACCCGCCGGGCGATCCTCGCCCGACTCACGGACGGCGACCGCACCGTCGCGGAGATCGCCGCTCCGTTCGCGATGTCGCAACCGGCGATCTCGCGCCACCTCAAGGTCCTCGAGATGGCAGGGCTGATCACGCGGACGCGCCGCGCGACCGCCCGGCTCAGCCACCTCGAGGCCGCCCCGCTGCGCGACGCCACGGCGTGGCTCGCCGAGTACCAGGCCTGGTGGGACGAGAGCCACGGGCGCCTCGACGCGCTCCTCGCCCGCCTCCAGGCCGACCCCACTCCCCACCGGGCACCGGGACGATCCGGCGCCGACCCCACCGAGTGATCGATCGACGATCGCGACGACAGGAGGAACCCAGCATGTCCGAGACGAAGGTCCAGGCGCCCGACGGCGTCCCGTTCATCGACGTCAGCCGTGAGTTCGAGGCCCCGCGCGACCTCGTCTTCCGCGCCTTCACCGATCCCGAGCTGCTGGTGCAGTGGCTCGGCCCGGCGAAGTACGAGATGGTCATCGACACGTACGACGTCCGGGCCGGCGGCAGCTGGCGCTACATCCACCGCGACGACGACGGCAACGCGTACGGCTTCCACGGCGTCTTCCATGGCGATCCGTCGCCGGACGGCTTCGTCCAGACGTTCGAGTTCGAGGGCGCGCCGGGCCATGTCTCGCTCGACCAGCTGGTCCTGACCGAGACCGACGGCCGGACGACCGTCCGGACCCACTCGGTGTACCAGTCAATCGAGGCCCGCAACGCCATGGTCGAGAACGGGATGGCCGAGGGCATGAACGAGGGCTACAACCGTCTCGAGGCCCTGCTCGGCGCGGCTCGTCCCCGTCGCCTGACCAGCAACCCGCGGGCACCAGCCCGGAAAGGATCGAATCCCCGATGAATCTGACCCTCGAGCTCGTCGTCGTTCCCGTCTCCGACGTCGACCGAGCCAAGGCCTTCTACAGCGAGACGTGCGGCTTCAACGTCGACGTCGACCACAGCGTCGGCGACGCCTTCCGCGTCGTCCAGCTGACCCCGCCCGGCTCGGCCTGCTCGATCTCGATCGGCAAGGGCCTCGCCAAGATGGAACCGGGCACCCTCCAGGGGCTCCAGCTCTGCGTCACCGACATCGATGCCGCGCGTGCCGAGCTCGTCGGGCGCGGCCTCGACATCACGCCCGTCCGCTACATCGAGGACGGCGAGTGGAAGGACGGCCACGGCGGGCCGTGGAACTCCTTCGCCTTCTTCAGCGACCCGGACGGCAACGGCTGGGCGGTCCAGGAGAAGCCGACGCCGAGCTGACCATCCCGCAGAAGCATCCCGGCGCCCGTCCCGGCTCTCAGCCGCGACGGGCGCCTCCGTGCGACCGGCGGGACGGAACGGACTGGGACACAAACGGGCTCCAGTCGAGATCCCCTTCTTGGTAACGGCAATCCAGTCCCATTTCCAGCCCGGACCGGCCGACCAGGACACCCTGACCGGCTGGCCAACCAGATACGTCGACCGATCGGTCCGGATCGTCGTCGGCGTTCCCATCGGGTAGGCATCGACGCGTGAGCGCCCGCCGAGGATCGCACCGCCGCGGACCAGGACGGCCTCGTAGGCCCGCGCCGTCCAGGCACCGGTCGTGAAGGTCGCGATGCCGTCCCCGGTGACCGCGGCGGATGCGATCGCGGATCCGATGCCGGCACCCGCGGGCACGATCCGGACCTGATCGCCGACCGTGGCGCCATGGTGGTGAACGGCCAGGGATTGGCCCAGGAACAGCCGGCGGCTGTCCACGGCGGCGAACGGCGCCGGGTTGCCGGGCGAGAGCACGAGCTCCGAGACGACCGACCGATGATCGGACGGCCAGGGATCGAACGCAATTCCGGTGCCGGCATACGCGGACTCGCCGACGACCTCGCTGGCAACGGCCGCGATCGGCCCCGTCGTGAGCACCCAGTCGATTCGGTCGTGGACCTCGACGCCCTTCCGTTCGCGGGGATACCCGGCGGTCCACGTGAACCCTGGGTCGGCCACCGGGTCGGGATGAACCACGCGATAGGAATCACGGAACCCGGCGTTGGCCAGGGCGCGTGCGACCGGCCAGTCGATCGGGTAGGGGACGTCGACCGGGCGAACGAGGGAGACAGCCGTCGTCCAGTCGAGGTGCGACGGCGAGTTGAAGTCGCCGGTCAGCACGACGGGGACGCCGGCCGCCGCGAGCGCCGGCAGACGCTCGAGCTGGTCGGTGATGTCGGGCATCCGCAGGTCGGCCTCGAGATCGAGGACGTGCTGGAGCGTCCACCCCTGGCGCGGGAAGTACGGACCGTACGGGTCCGATGTCAGGTGGACGTTCGCCACCGCGATCATCCGACCTGACGTCACTTCTGCGTAGACGTACAAGCCGTCGGCGCCGGGCGGATCGATCAACGGGAACCGGCTGATGACCTGGAGGCGTGGAGCACAGAACCAGCCGAGGGCGTCGGCGATCCGGCAGCCGTTGCCGGTTCCCTCCTGGAGTCCGACGACGTCGGCGCGAGCCGCCCGGATCGCTCCGACGGTCCGATCCAGATTGGCCTGGCAGCCGGCCGGGTTCTGACACCAGTGATTGCCTGGACCGACGGGATCGATCTCGTCGCCGCCGTACAGGATGTTGAAGGACATGACCCGGATCGAGACGGGGGCGGCGAGCGCGCTCTGCGGCGTGCCGGCCACCGGTCCCGGGCGGGCAGCCGCCGTGGCGGGAAGCAGCAGCGCGCATGCGAGCGCGATCGCGAAAGCGGGGAAGCGTGGACGAGCGCGGCGGGTCGGACCATCGATCGGCGTCATGGCGACCTCCTCGGGGCGGCATGGAACCACGATCGGCCGTCGTCCCCGGAGGCCGTGTCGTGAGGCGCGACAGCCAACGTCCGATCGATTTCTGCTATACCAGACGCGGCGCCGGTTCGGCGCACCATTGCACTCAGGAGCAAC
The DNA here is from genome assembly GCA_963783055.1 of uncultured Chloroflexia bacterium. Classification (GTDB taxonomy): domain Bacteria; phylum Chloroflexota; class Limnocylindria; order Limnocylindrales; family CSP1-4; genus CF-46. The sequence goes on along the minus strand of CAWAMB010000004.1, from coordinate 1,757,999 downwards.
GGACTCGTGGAAGCCGCCCCAGACGATGCGCGACGTGCCCTCGTCCTCCACGATCGCGCCCTGATCGTCGACCTGATCGAGCTGACCCTCAACCATGGGCTGTTCGTGGTTCGCTCGGCGTCGACCCTGGCGGAGGCCGTGACCATCCTCGCCGAGTGGCGGCCCCACGTGTCGGTGGTCGACATGGACCATGAGGACAGCGCGTCCCTGCTCCGCCACCTCGGCGCCTCGAACACGATGACCCGGAGCGTGGTCCCGGTGCTCGGCCTGACCCGGCGGGGCGACCTCCGAACGAAGCTCCAGGCGTTCGATCTCGGTGTCGACGACATCCTGACGGTCCCGTTCTCGCCCGAGGAGCTGCTCGCCCGGGCAATCGTCGTCGGGCGTCGCGCGTCGGGCACCGATCGACCGATCGTGCCCACGATCACGCTCGGCGAGATGGAGATCGACATCCTGAATCGGGAGGTCCGGGCCGGCGATTCGATCGTCCATCTGAGCGGAATCGAGCAGAGCCTGCTGTACCTGCTGGCGAGTCGCGGCGGCCAGGTCGTGACGCGCGAGGAGGTCCTCGATGCGATCTGGGGCACCGACTTCGTGGCCGAGAGCAACATCGTCGACCGCCACGTCCGGAGCCTCCGAGTGAAGCTCCAGAACGACTACCGGAAGCCGCGCTTCATCGCCACGGTCCCCGGCAAGGGCTATCGCTTCATCCCGACGTTCACGAACCGCGGGTGGACGGACGCCGAGGAGCCAGGCCAGCCAGGCTGATCACGTCGGGTGCGACGAGACTCGGCGTCACGACCTTCGATCGCCGCTGCGCTGCGGACCGCGTCATGACGGACCGTAATGACGAGCCGGTGTCGGTCGCGCACAGTCGAGATCGACCGGCAGCGCACACCTCCCCAACGTCCGGTCGCAGTTCTCCGCAGGATGGGACCGACGCGAGGACGGGCCCATCCTGCACTCATGTGGGCTCCGTGTGAGCCTCCCGGGCGGGATGGACGAAACGGGTCGCCGGCCAGGTCGCCGGCGACCCGTCGCCATGTCCGCTCCCTGCCCCTTGTCATGCGCCCCCCGGCTCCGCTAGATTCGGCTGGACGGCGCGTCCCGCGCCGAACCCCGCTCCGGCGCTCACGCCGTCGGCTTCGATGGGGCAAAGGGAAACTCGCTTTCCCGGGACGGCTGTCCGCCCTTCTCCGGCGAGCCCCGACGAGCGTGAGTCCCGTGGCATCGCCCCTGAGAAGGATGTCGTGACGATGCCGACCCAGAAGATCTTCAAGCAGCGGATCCGCGCCCGGATGACGAAGACCGGGGAGTCGTACACGGCCGCCCGCCGCCAGCTCCTGCGACACGCCGGCGAGCCCGACCTCGAGCCGCGTGCGACCGAGCCGCCCGAGTCGACCGTGCCCGGTGCTTCGACGGCCTCGTCGAGCGCGACGGATCCTGGCCTGCCCACGACCGACGGCGGTCCGTCGATCGCCGAGGCACTCGTGGTCAAGGCGACCGGCAAAGGCCGCGCCGAGTGGTTTGACCGCCTCGACGTGTGGGGTGCCACGGAGCGAACCCACACCGAGATCGCCAGGTGGCTCCGCGAGGTCCAGGGCACGCCGCCGTGGTGGACCCAGGCGATCACGGTGGATTACGAGCGAGCCCGCGGCATGCGCAGCCGCCACCAGATGCGCGACGGCTTCAGTGTCAGCATGACGAAGACCGTGGCGACGGACGCGGAGCACGCCCTGGCCGCCTTCACGGACCCGACCGCTCGTCAACGCTGGCTGCCCGACGCACCACTGACCCCGCGGCCCACCCGGGCCGTCCGGACGGCCCGCTTCGACTGGGCCGACCCCGAGTCGCGCGTGGTCGTCGTCGTCGCTCCGAAGGACGCCGGCCGGCTGATCGTGTCGGTGACGCACGAGCGGATCGCCGATGCGGCGGCCGCCGACGCGCTCAAGGTGCGGTGGCGCGCCTGGCTCTCCAGCCTGAAGGCAACCCTGGAGCGCGCCTGACTCCACCCCGCCGCGCCGTGACGCGCCGATCGTCGGGCGCCCGCCGAGAGCCGGACGACCCGCTCCATCACCCCGAGGAGATCACCATGTCCGCCCGCACCCCGAAGACCCGCATCACTCAGCTCGGAACCGTCGGCATTCCGGTGACGGACCAGGACCGTTCGCTCACCTTCTTCCGTGACGCCCTCGGCTTCGAGACCCGGATGGACGCCAGCTTCGGCGACAACCGCTGGATCGAAGTCGGACCGCCTGGCGCGGAGACCTCGATCGCCCTCGTCCGCATGACCGACCCCACGCTCGAGCCGGTGGACACCGGCATCCGGCTCACGAGCGCCAACGCCGCCGCCGACCATGCCGCCCTGATCGCAGCCGGCGTGGACGTCGATGGCGAGGTCATTCCGTTCCCGGTCCCGATGTTCGTCCTGCGCGACCCGGACGGCAATGCCCTGTATGTCGTGGAGCGGCCCGGCGGCCGCGAGGAGTTGTAGGAGGTCGACGCCTCGACCGGCGCCGGCGGGCCGGCGGCCGGCGCCGGCCGACGATCACGGACTCCAGAAGCCGCTCTGGCCGTCGATTCTGGTCGGCTCGGCTGACCCGTCGGGCGGGAAAATCACCAGCTGATCGCTGCCTGCCGGATTGCCCAGGGGAAGCAGCAGCGCGCTGCTGTCGGGGGCCCAGACGCGGTGGCTCAGCGCGTACTGGTCGAAGTACGGCAGGAACTGGTTCACGAACGAGCGGCTGAGCTGGACGACCCGATCCGAGCGGATCGAGCCGTCGGCCACGCGCACGAACAGGAGGTGCAGCTCGGGATTCGCGATCGGCGTCGGCGCCGGCTGGCTGGCCGCGGCGGATGGCCCGTCCGCCGCGGTCACGGCCGCAGCCGCGACGAAGGGGCCAGCGGCGGTCGTCGAGCCGCTCCCGGTCTGGAGCCGGAGCGCCGCGATCGTTCGACCGTCGGGTGACCAGAAGAAGCCGACGACGGTGCCGTCGAGGAGGGTCCGGACGTCGCCCGTGGTGCCATCGATCAGGCGGAGCGGTCCGAGCGGGAACGCCAGTGCCGCGGGCATCGGCTGGACGGCCGCGATCGCCGCGACGACCGTGCCGGTCGGATCGAAGACGGCCGCAGTCGGGCCGAACACCGGGACCTGGTGCTCCACGGACCCGTCGCGGGCCGCGATCACCAGGTTCGACTCCGGCGCCTGCCCGCGAACGAACGCCAGCAGTCGGGCGTCCTTGCCGACGATGGCCGACCGGAATTCGCCCGTGCCCGACAGGCCCGGTGCCACCGCCCTGCCGTCCAGGCCGACCTCGCCGAGGAACGCATCGGCGCCCAGGCCAACGTGGAGGAGCAGGCGATCGGTCGCGATCCAGTCGTAGTAGAGGGGGATGCCACGCCGGACCATCGATCCGGGGCTGCTGCCGTCGAGCAGAGCGCTGCCATCCGCGGGCGCGATCCGGAGTGAGACCTCGGCGCCTTCGGTCGCGAGGAAGGAGACGCGCTGTCCATCGGGCGCCCAGTAGACGTAGAACGGCGGCGAGTCGGCGTCGCGGTAGGCGACGACCGGCGCCGGTCGGCGATGCCTGGCTCCCTGGCGGCGCGTCCCGGTCGACGGCGAAGATCGCCAGAGCGGGATCTCCGGCGCCGGCCCGGATCGCCGCGATGCGCCGGCCGTCCGGGGACCACGCCGGGAAGCCGGAGGTGAACTCGGGCCCGGACGCCAGAACCGTCCGATGGCCGGCAAGGTCAACGGTCACGAGCGCCCCTGCGGGATCGACCATCGCGATCAGCGGCGGGAGTCCCGTGGCAACAGCGCGTCCCGCGGGCAGTGGCGCCGACGATGGGCGGCTCGCCTGCCAGGCCGCGATCCCAGCGATCACGACCACGGCGACCAGCCCGCCGAGCACCGCCATCCGGCGGCGCGGGCGGCGGCCGCGCGGCGGCGTGGGATCGAGCGCCGCGCTGCGGCCGCCACTGGCCATGTCGAGCGGTGGCTCCCGGGCGGGCGCAGGCTCGATCGGCGCCGGTGGTTCGACCATCTCCGAACCATACGCGGCAGACCCGCCGGCGGATGCCCCGGCCCTCCACCGCGCTCGCTAGGATGGCCTCGTGCCCGCGCTGCCCACGCTCCCGGCCCGGATCGGCGATGTCGCCGTGCCCCAGGACGACGTGTCGGAGGCGACGTGGCGCTGGGCCCATCGATCCCTGCCGGCGTACCTGCTCGCGCACTCGGTCCGATCGTTCTGCTGGGGCGTCGCGATCGCCGACGGCGAGGGCTGGGCGTTCGACCGGCGGATCCTCTGGACGGCGGCCCTGTTCCACGACCTGGGCCTGACGCGCATCCGGCGCAACACGATGTGCTTCGAGGTCGAAGGCGCCGAGATCGCCCGTCGATTCCTCGAGCGGGCCGGGCTGCCGGCGGCCGACGCCGATCGGGCTGCGATCGCGATCATCCTTCACATGCGTCCGGCGGTGACCCTCGACGACGGGGTCGAGTCCGTCCTCCTCGACCGGGCGACCGGGATCGACGTGCGGGGAGACGGCTACGACGCGATCGAGCGCGTCCGCGACGGGGTCGTCCGGGCGTTCCCGCGCGGGGCGTTCGATCGCCACTTCCTCCAGGCGATCGAGCGCGAGGTGGCCGTCCGTGGCGATTGCCAGAGTGCCCGGCTCCTCGACGGCACCGGGCTCGCCGCGTGGATGACGCGCTCGCCGTGGGTGACCGATGGCGGCGCCGTGCCGAACGCGGGGCGCTAGAGCTGGCCCTTCAGGGTCAGGATCCGATCGTACGAGGCGCGCAGGGCGGCCAACGGGATCGTGCCGGCGGTGGCCTCGCTGACCAGGTAGCTGAAGACCGCGCGGGTGGCTGACTCGGACCCGGTCGTCAGGATCATGTCGGTCCCGGCCCGCGCCGCAGCGGCGGCGAGACGGCGGGTCGAGATGGAGCGGGCATGGGCCGTGCCGTCGAGCGAATCGGTGATCGTGACACCGCTGAATCCGAGCTCCGTGCGGAGCAGCGTCCCGACGATCGCCGGCGACCAGCCCGCCGCGTGCACGCCATCCCATGCGGGATACGTCGCGTTCGAGAGCATGATCAGGGGCAGGCCGTTCTTGACGGCCATCCGATAGGGGAGAAGGCCGGGCGCAAGCGCGGTCCGAGAGGCGCCGATCTTCACCACCGACGTGTCCGTGTTCGTCGTCGCGAACCCGATCCCCGGGAAGTGCTTCAACGTCGGAAGCACCCCGCGCATCCGGAGACCCTGGGCGAACGCATTGGCGAGCCAGGCCGTCCGGGACGCATAGAACGACCACGTCCGGCCGTCGCGGTACATGAACGACGAGGTGGACGCGGGGACGTCGGCGACCGGCGCGAAGTCCACGTCGATCCCGAGATCGCGGAGTGCAACCCCGGTCGCGGCGCCCTGCGATCGCGCGGTCGTGGTCGAGGCGAGGGCGCCCATCTGGGGCACGGAGAGCGTCGGTGGCGCCCAGGGAATGCGTTTGACGGATCCGCCTTCCTGGTCGACGGCGATCAGGAGCCGTGGCCGGCCGCCGGCGGCGGCTGCGGCCCGGAGCTTGGCGGTCAGCGCCTGGAGAGCCGTCGCGGTCGTGATGTTGGCCCCGAAGAGGATGACTCCGCCGATCTCGCCCCGTTCGATCCGGCCGAGCAGGTCGGCGCTCGGGATGGTGCCGTCCATCCGGACGACGAGCTTCTGGCCGATGAGCTGAGCGATCGTCGGGGTCGTCGTGGCAGCTCGAATGGCGGGCGCGGTCGTCGGACCGCCGCAGAGGCCGGCCGCAAGCGCGATGGCGAGCACGATCGAGCCGGCGCGACGGGTCGTTCGGCTCATGACGCACCCCACGGTCGCATCGAGATCGATGCCGGCAGGGACGGCCCGTTGCACGGCGGAAGCGTGACATCCGTCGGGCTGACCGGCGCCGCGAGCAGCCACTCGCCGCTCGAGAAGACGAACCTCAGGCTGATCGGGGCCTGCGGCACGGCCCCGCACCAGTTGCCGACCGCGACGAGCGACGTCACGGACGCGCCCGGCGCCAGCGTCGCGATCCCGTCGGACGGGGACGGGCCACTGTCGATCAGGACGCTTGCGGCGCCGTCGACCAGCTGCACCCGCGGAAGGCGCTCCATCCGGCACTCGAGGTCGCCCGTGTTCCTGAGCTCGACGGTCGCAATCCGCTGACCGGCGGCGCCCTCCCAGCGAGCGATCCGAGCCACCAGGCCGCACGCGTTCGTGCTCGGCCGGGTCGTCGCCACCGCAACGGGCGACGAGGGACCGGCCGAGGCGCGGACCGACGGCGACGAGGAGGCCGCCGCCTCGTCGAGCGGCGCCGGCCGGCCGATGAGCATGCCCCCGACGGCGACCGCCGCGACGATCAGGACGGCGCCCGCCAGGGTCGCGACCGGCAGGCCCGAACGCATCGCCGCGCGGCGCGCCGCCGGGTCCGGGCGCGGGGCCGCCGCGGTCACGGCGGCGAACTCGTCGAGGACGCGTGTCGCGCGATCGTCAGGCATCAGACGTCTCCAGCTTGGCTCGGGCGCGGCTCACGGCGGCGCGCAGGGATCCGGCGGAGGTCCCGAGCAGCCGCCCGGCCTCCTCGTAGGTCATGCCGTGGATCGCCGTCATCACGAGCGCGCTGCGTTCGAGTGGCGAGAGCTCGTCGAGGGCCGCGCTGACGTCCAGCCAGCGCGCACGGAGTGCCGGATCGGCATCGATCGTCGCCTCGTGCGTCGGAGCCGTCAGGCGGCGCCGGAGCGCTCGGAACCGGTCCGTTGCCAGCCGACGGGTCGTGACCAGCAGCCACGGCAGGACGGGCCGGCTCCAGTCGAGGCCACTCCGGTGACCCCACAGCCGAAGGAAGGCGTCCTGGGCCAGATCCTCGGCGGCTGTCCAGTCGTTCGTCCAGGCAAGGGCGAACCGGAAGACACCGGTCCAGTGGTCCGCAAAGGCGCGCTCGTAGGCGAGCTCTGTCGGTTCGGCGATTGCCACGCTGGTCGTCACACCCTGATACACGCCGGCGACGTGCGAAACGCACGGTCCCGGCACGAAGCGAATCGTAGGAGCCGCACGGAGCGAGCGCCGAGGACGTCCGGGACCAGCCGGTGGATGGCCGCCCGGACCCGGTCAGGACAGGTCGTCGAGGGGCTCGAGGACGAACACGGGGATCTGGCGATCCGTCTTCGTCTGGTAGCGGTGGTAATCGGGCCAGACCTGGACGGCCCGCTCCCACCAGGTCGCCTTCTCCGGCCCGTGGAGCTCGCGCGCCACGTAGTCCCGCGTGATCGGCCCGTCCTGGAGCTCGACGTGCGGATTCTGGACCAGGTTGTGGTACCAGACCGGGTTGCGCGCGGCACCGCCGAGCGATGCGACCACCGCATAGTGGCCGTCATGCTCCACGCGCATGAGGGCAATCCTGCGGAGCTTGCCGGTCTTCGCCCCGACGGAGGTCAGGACGATGATGGGCTTGCCCCGGAGCAGCCCACCCTTCGCGCCGTCGCTCGCGACGTACAGCTCGGTCTGCTTGCGCGACCAGGCCGACGTCCCCGGTTCGTACTCACCGTCGAGTGGCATGGACCCATGCTGTCACGGACCGACCGAGCGCGCGTCCGGCAGGGCCCAGATCGCAGCGAGGCCTGTACCGGACGGCCCGGGCATGCGAGAATCGCCCGGACCAGCGGCATCTCGGAGGATCACCTGATGGACAAGAAGGCGAAGACGCCAAAGAAGCCGAAGCAGAACAAGTCGAAAGACGGCGCTGCCAAGGGCAAGTAGCCCATCACGCCGCCGGCCGCCGCGACGGCCGGCAGCTCCACGAGCACAACCCCGCGACGCGCGGGGCCGGCTGACGCCGTCGTCCGGGCACGCACGAAGCGGCCGGCGACGCTGATGTGCGTCGCCGGCCGCTGTTCCCCAGTCCGCCAGCGTGGTCCCCCAGGACGAGCTAGCGCTTGACGATCACCGCCTCGAGGTACTCGGTCGGAACGACCATGGTCCCGTCGGTGGCTTGGTTGAACGAGGCGATCAAGTCGATGGTGTGCACGTCGAAGGTTCGGTCTAAAGGCGGGGATCGGGCATCGGGAGAACCGGCTATTGATGGGTCCGGCCGCCGTTATTCCGGCGCGGCCGGAGTCCGGAGGTCCTTCCAGAAGTAGGTCGTCGGGGCGAGGACGCCGTCGGAGCGATAGGCGTGGTTCGGCATCGTCCCGAGCTCCTGCCAGCCCAGGGAGCGGTAGAAGGCGTCCGCGTCGCTGCCGGCCTCGGTGTCGAGGATCAGGAGCCAGCGGCCGTCGGCCAGCGCCCGTGCCTCGGCGGCGGCCATGAGCGCCCGCCCGAGCCCACGCCGGCGGGCGCTTCGATGGACGAGCACCTTGCCGATCTCGGCCCGGTGGGGCGAGTTGGCGTTGCGCGATCGGACCAGGATCGTCGAGCCGACGATCGTGGGTCCGTCGCGTGCCACGAATACCGATGTCGTCCCGTCGGCCAAGGACGCGATCCGGGCGATCCACCACGCCGACGCCTCCGCGATGGTCACGCCCCGGAGGAAGTTGACCGACGCGCCGCCCTCGACCGCTTCCAGGGTGAGCTCGGCGAGGCCGGGGATGGCCGCCCGATAGCCGTCCGGGTCGAGCTCCTCGATCACAAAAGCTCGTCCAGGACGTGCCGCAGGTCCTCGACCACGCCAACCGCTCCGACCATGCGCCGGACTCTACCCGGCGGGCGAACGAATCGTCGGGTGCCCAGGCCGCCATTCGCCTACTTGACGGCGATCCCGGGCGACCGTCAGTCTCGCGGCTCCGTCACATGAAGGGACCATCGCCCGGTGACCGCGACGCCCATCGCCGACCCGCTGACCGACGACGACCGCCAATTCTGCTACCGCCATCCGGACCGCGAGACCTGGATCCGGTGTGGCCGCTGCGATCGACCCATCTGCACGAGCTGCGCGATGCAGGGCCCGGTCGGCTCGCGCTGCAAGCAGTGCGGCAAGCTGGCGTTCGATCCGTTGACGTCCTTTACGCCGACCCAGCTCATCCTCGGCATCGCCACAGCCGTCGGCGGCGGCCTGATCGCCGGCTATATCGGAGCGAAGGTCGGGTTCTTCTCGATCCTGATCGGCTACTTCGCGGGCATGTTCATCGCCGACATGGTGGCTCGCGCGACCGGCTACAAGCGTGGGCCCGTCATGGTCCTGGTCGTCATGGGTGGGATCGCGCTGGGGACGCTGGTCGGGGCGGCCGCCGGGTTCCTGACGCAGTACGGGGTCTACCTGGACATGGCGGCGTCCGACGAGGAGGGCTACCAGTTCGCCCAGTCGATGATCCTCGATGCGATCACCTGGGCTGCGGTCTCGGTCGGGGCGGCCTGCTTCGGAGCCTGGCAGAAGATCCGCTGACCGCGCAGCGGCCAGCAACGCGCGCGACGCTCAGGCAGGGGCGGCGAGCGCTTCCGGCTCGCTCGGCGTCTGCCGGGTCGCGAGCGTCGAGCCGGCGATCACGAGCGCGAACCCGAGCGCCATCCCCGGGGTGAGAGTCTCGTTCAGAACGAGGACGCCCAGGATCGCGGCCACGGCCGGGTTGACGTACGTGATCACCGTCGCGCGGACCGGGCCGATCTCGTCGATGAGCGCGGCAAAGACCAGGAAGGCCGCGGCCGTGCAGACCACGGCCAGGATCACCACGGCGAAGATCACGTTCGGGGACGGGATGGCGGCCGGCAGCTGGACGGCGGCGATCGGGACGTAGACGAGCATGCACAGGGTGAGCGACAGCGCCATGACGCCGACCGTGGGCAGCCCGCCGAGTCGTCGGGCCAGGATCGCCGGCCCGACCGCGTAGCAGACGACGACGATCGCGATCTGGATGAGGGCCGTCGGATCTGTGGTGGCGAAATCGCTGCCGACGATTGCGACGACGCCGACCAGGCCGATGAGGAGACCGAGCAGGCCAGTCCGGCTGACCCGGTCGGCGCCACCGGTGGCGAGGGCAAAGACCGTCCCGACGAGCGGCACGCCCGCAATGAGCAGGCCGGTCAGCGAGCTCGACAGGTGCTGCTCGGCCGACCCGAGCGCAACCCACGGGATCGCGATCTCGATGGCGGCGAAGGCGACGACCCAGCGCCAGGCGCCGAGGACCGCCCGGAGGTCGACGCGCGCCAGGGCGATCGGGAGCAGGATCGCCGCCGCGATCGCGGTCCGCCACAGGACGAGCGTCGCCGGGGTGATCTCGGCGACCGCGATCCGGATGAACAGGTAAGGGATGCCCCAGATGACCGACATGAGCGCGAAGAGGACGAGGCCGCGTTGCGTCATGCGGCCGGGTTCCGGGTGACGGGCATGGACCGATGGTCGCAGACTCGCCGCCGGGCGCGCTCGACGGGCGCGGACGGTGGTCCGGCGCGCCCGGGCCGCGCGCGCCGCACCGCGCTAGGCTTGGCTCGATGCCTTCGGACGATCCCGCCCGCGCGGTCCGGGCGGCCCTTGCCACCTTCGATCGCAGCTTCGTCTCGGGCGATGCCGCCGCTCTCACCGACTGTTTTGCGGAGGACGCTCGGCTGCTCCTCCAGCATCGCGCGGAGATCGTCGGGCGGGCGGCGATCCGGGACCATTGGACTCGCCTGTTCGCCACCTACGACACCAGCGCCTGGCAGTCGGAGATCCAGCTGCTCGACGCCCATCCGGAGACCGCCACGGTCATGGCGCTGTACTCGGAGACGCTCGTCCACCGATCAGGCGCGGAGAACCAGGTCGTCCATGGCCGCCTCGCCTTCTTCTTGCAACGAATGAGCGACGACTGGCTCGTCGTGCTCGTCATGAATGCCCACGACCGCCCGGTCGAGCTGGTGCCCGCGAGCTCCTCGACCGCGCCGGGTCCGCCGAAGCAAGGAGGCTCGCGATGACCGCGCCGCGCTTCACGATGGTCGTCCTGCTGATCGAGGACCTGCCGCGCTCGCTGGCCTTCTACCGCCGGCTCGGGGTCGAGTTCCCGCCGGATGCCGACCAGCGCACCGACGTCCAGGTCCCGATCGGCGACCAGCACCAGATGGTCCTGACGACGCAGTTCGTCCGCAACGATCCGGATCGCCAGGTGCCCAGCGGCGGGTCGCGGATCATGCTCGAGTTCTTCGTCGACGGGCACGACGCGGTCGACGCCAAGTACGCCGAGCTGGTCGCGGCCGGCTATCGCGGCCGGCGCGAGCCGTGGCTGACCAGCTTCGACGCCTACATGTGCCTCGTCGACGACCCCGACGGGAACACCGTGCTCGTCACGGCCGGTTGACCGTGCCCGCCCGATCCGGCGCCCGAACGCGCCCACCGTCCTTCATCCCTCCGATGCTCGCCACGCTCGTCGCGGCGCCGTTCGACGACCCGGACTGGCTGTTCGAGATCAAGTGGGACGGCTTCCGGGTCGAATCCGTCGTCGCCGGCGGCACCGTCCGGATCTGGACGCGCGGCGAGCAGGACGCCGAACGCTACTTCGGCGACTTCCTCGCGCCGCCGACGTGGATCGCGGCCGACACGGCGATCGTCGACGGCGAGGTCATCGCGCTCGACCCGCACGGTGAGCCTGATTTCGCGCTGCTCCAGAGCCGGATCCGGGGCCGCGGACGCGCTGCCCCCGGACGGGACGCAGCCGGCTCCGGCGGCTCCGGCGGCTCGTTCGTGTACGAGGTGTTCGACCTGCTCCATCTCGACGGGCGCTCGCTCCTCGACGAGCCCCTCGAGGAACGACGCCGGCTGCTCGCCAGCGTGCTCCGGGCAGACCCGCGGGTGCGGCTCAGCGAGGACATTGCGGAGGAGGGGATCGCGTTCTTCGAGGCAGCCCGGAAGCGCGGCCTCGAGGGAATCATGGCCAAGGATCGGCGCTCGCTCTACCTGCCCGGGAAGCGCTCGACGGCCTGGCAGAAGGTCAAGATCCGGCCCGAGCAGGAGCTGGTCGTCGGTGGCTGGACGCGCGGGACGGGGAGTGCGGTGGACCTCGCAGCGCTGCTGGTCGGCGTCTACGAGGAGGGCGAGCTGCGCTACGCCGGCAAGGTCGGCGCCGGCTTCACCGCGGACAGCCGCGCCGAGCTGCTGGCAGCCCTGGCGCCGCTCGCCACCGAGGCGGCGCCGTTCGCGTCGGAGCCGCCGCGAGCCGTGGCGAGGATCGCCCAGTGGCTTCGGCCCGGCCTCGTGATCCGGGCCGAGTTCGCGGGCTGGACCGGCGACGGCCTCGTCCGCCAGGCCGCCTACAAAGGCCTCGACCACGGCAAGGACCCTCGATCTGTCCGGCGCGAGGTCGCCCGGGACGGCCCGCGCTGAGCGCCTTCCTCAGATGGGCGTGAGCCCGCGGCAGGCCCACGCCCGGGCGGACAGATGGATCGAGCCGTCCGCCTCGATCGGGACCGACGCCCGGAGACGCGCCTGAAGGGCCGCCCTTCGATCCGGTTCCAGCGCGGCAAGGTACGCCGGCGCATCCCCGGTGCCGCCCGTGAACGGCGTCCAGAGGTCGTCGAAGTCGGCGAAGGCCGTCGCGATCTCGAGGCCGACGACCTCGACCGCCTCGAGGCCGGCGCCTCGGAATGCCGCGCGCAACGGATCCGGTGCGGCAATCGGAAACCGTCGAGCCTGATCGTGCACCGCAGCCGCGGCGTCCAGAGAGATCGCCGCGTCCCAGAACGCCCGGATGAACTGCATGCCGCCGGCGTAGTCCCAGACGTACGCCCCGACGATCCCGCCGGGAACCGCCACCCGGCGGGCTTCCATGAGCGCACCCGGGACATCGGGGACCTGGTTGAGAACGAGGCCCGACACGACGACATCGACCGCGGCGTCGGCGAGCTCGGTCTCGCCCGCGGTCCCGATCCCGAAGATCGCCCGCGGATCGGCGACGGCGCGACGGGCGTGGGCGACGAACGGCTCGGAGGGATCGACGCCGACGACCGAGACCGGTCCAGCGAGGTCGAGGATGGCCTGCGTGAGGATGCCGGTGCCGCACCCGACGTCGAGCCAGCGCCGACCTGATGGCGCCGCAACGAACTCGACGAACCGCGGCGCGACGAGCGCGCTCCAGCGCCCGACGTACGCCTCGTAGGCGTCGCCACTCGTCCACGAGCTCGCCGGGATCGGGTTGCCATGCATGCGTCGATTGTGACCACCTCGCTCAAGCCGCGAATGCGTGTGTCACCATCGAAGCCCGGCGCACCCGCCGATCCAGGAGGACGCATGCAGGCTGCGATTCGCGAGCGATACGGCTCGGTCGATGTCGTCGAGCTGCGCGAGGTCGATGATCCAGTGCCGGCGGCCGGCCAGGTGCTCGTCCGCGTCCGGACGGCATCGGTCAACCGGGCCGATCTCGACGGCATCACGCCACGACCGGCCTTCGCCCGATTGTTCATGGGCATTCGGGCGCCCCGCAGCCACGCCATCGGGCTCGACGTCGCGGGCGTCGTCGAGGCCGTCGGCGCCGGTGTGACCCGCTTCCGTCCGGGCGATCGCGTGTTCGGCGACCTGTTCGCGTATGGCGCCGGTGCGTTCGCCGAGCTCGCGTGCGCGCCGGAGAAGGCGTTCGAGGCGATCCCGGACGCCATGTCCTTCGAGGACGCCGCGACCCTGCCGCACTCGGCGGTCCTCGCCGTCCAGGGGCTGCGCCTTCGGGGCGGCCGGACGATCCGGCCCGGCGATCAGGTCCTGATCGATGGCGCGTCAGGCAATGTCGGTCCGTTCGCCGTCCAGATCGCGAAGGCCATGGGCGCCGAGGTCACGGGCGTCGCCAGCCCCGCCAAGCTCGACTTCGTCCGGTCGCTCGGCGCGGACCACGTGATCGACTACACGACCACGGACTACACCCGGGCCGGCCGGCGCTACGACTGGATCGTCGACACCGACTCGCATCACTCGATCCTGGACGTGCGGCGCGCGCTCCGGCCGAACGGGGTCTACGTGACCCTCGGCGGGACGTCGCTGCCGATCCTCGGGGCGATGACCCTCGGGCCGTTGATCTCGCTGGCCTCCGACCGCTGGACCGGCCTGCTGCTCTGGTGGAAGCCGTTCGAGGTTGCCGATGTCGACACGCTGAAGCGGCTGATCGCCGACGGCTCGCTGAAGCCAGTGATCGACCGCAGCTTCCCGCTGAGCGAGGTCAGGAAGGCGCTGCGCTACGTCGACGACGGCCTCCCGCGGGGCAAGGTCATCCTGACCGTCTGAGGCGCCGCGGCGGCGGCTGACGGACACGGCCAGGACGCGACCCCTCGTGAACGTGCATGATCCCGTCCATGGCTGAGCTCGAGCGAACCTTCACGGTGATGAGCGGAGCGGACGCGGCGTTCGACTTCCTGTCGGACCCGGTCCGGATCCCGGAGTACGTCACGACGATGCGGCTCGAGGATTCGACCGCCGTCGAGGGCGAGCTGGATGTCGACGCCGACCTGCGCGAGCGCGACGGGGCGCCCGACGCGGGGTTCGTCGCCGATCGCAAGACGCGCCGGATCGTCTGGGGCCGGCCCGACGGCGAGTACGGCGGATCCCTCGAGGTCACGCCGGGCACCACGAGCACTGCCGGCGTCACGCTCCGCCTCCGGACGCGCGAGGACGCCGATCCCGCCGAGGTCAAGCGGATCTTCGACCAGGCCGTGACGAACATCGGCCGGCTCCTGATGCGGCGCTGACCGGCCGGCCCACGCCACCCGGCCGCGGTCGCGGGGTCATCGTGCGTGGACTGTCACAATGGCCGCCATGAGCGATGCCCGGCCGCTGCCATCCGTGGATCTGCCGGATTCGCTCCAGGCCGGCCGCGACGCCCTTGCCCGTCATGCCTGGATCGAGGCCTTCGACCGCCTGTCGGAAGCGGACCGCGCGACTGCCCTTCCCGCCAGCGACCTCGAGGGCCTCGCGACGGCTGCCTTCTTCGCGGCCCATCCCGACGCGGAGCTCGAGGTCAAGGAGCGCGCGTTCCGGGCCCACGAGACCGAAGGCAACAACCTGCGAGCCGCCTTCCTCGCGGTCGACGTCGCGCGGGCGTACGGCTATGCCGGCAAGCCGTCGATCGCCTCCGCCTGGAAGCGCCGCGCGGAGCGCCTGATCGGGGCCGATGGCGACACCTACGTCCACGGCTATCTCGCGCTCGTCGGGTCCGAGGCCGCTGCCTCGGCCGGCGACCTCGAGGTCGCGCTCGCCCTGGCCGAACGGGCGGTGAGCATCGGCAGCGCCACGGCCGATCCGGACCTGCGCGCGTACTCCCAGTCCAACCTCGGCGCCCTGAAGATCGCGTCGGGCGACACGACCGAGGGCTTCGCCCTGATGGAGGAGGCATCGATCGCGGCGGTCAATGGCGAGCTGTCGCCGTTCACCAGTGGCGTGACGGCCTGCCGGATGATCGGCGCCTGCCGCGATCTGACCGACTACCGCCGGGCCAGCGAGTGGATCGAGGCGACGGAGAAGTACTGCGACCGTCAGTCGCTCGAGGGCTTCCCGGGGGTCTGTCGGATCCATCGTGCCGAGGTCGCAGCCGTGAGCGGCGCCTGGGAGCGAGCCGAGACCGAGCTGGTCCGAGCCACGACCGAGCTGACGGCGTACAACGCGGCCCCGCCCCAGGCCGACGGCTTCTACGCGATGGCCGACATCCGGCGGCTCCGCGGCGACTTCGAGGGGGCCGAGGCCGCGCTGCGCGAAGCCCACGCCCGGGGCCGGACGCCACAACCGGCCCTGGCGCTCATCCGGCTCGCCCAGGGCAACGTGACGGCAGCCGCCAAGGCGATCGATGCCGCGGTCGCCGCCGAGACCTGGGACCGCTGGGCGCGCGCTCGTCTCCTGCCGGCCCAGGCGGAGATCGCGATCGCGGCCGGCAAGGTCAAGCGGGCCCGGACGGCGGTCGACGAGCTGATGGCGATCGTGCTGGGCTACCCGTCACCGGCGCTCGAGGCCGGCTGCCGGGTCACCCAGGGCCGGGTGCTCCTTGCCGAGGGCGATCCGACGACGGCCGCGTCGGAGCTTCGGACCGGGATCAAGGGCTGGCGCGAGGTCGGGGCGCCGTACGAGGTCGCGCGGGCCCGGGCTGTGCTGTCCCGGGCGCTCCGCGCGATCGATGACGACGAGGGCGCCGACTACGAGCTCGGCGCGGCGGCGGACGAGTTCCGGCGGCTCGGCGCGCCGGTCGATCTCGCAGCGGCCGAGCGGGAGATGCGCGAGGCCACCGATCGCAGGAACGGACCCCAGACCGCCCGGATGACCTTCATGTTCACCGACATCGTCGGCTCGACGAGCCTTGCCGAGGTGCTTGGCGACGACTCCTGGGAGCGACTGCTGCGCTGGCACGACGACATGCTGCGCCAGCTGGTCGAGGCCGGCGGTGGGGCGATCGTCAAGACGACCGGCGATGGCGTGTTCGCCGCGTTCGAGACGAGTCGCTCGGCGGTCGACACGAGCATCGCCATCCAGCGGGCGCTCCGCGACCGCCGCGCCAGCAGCGGATTCGCGCTCGCCGTGCGGATCGGTCTGCATGCGGCCGAGGCCACCCGACGCGGCGCCGACTACAGCGGCATGGGCGTCCACGTGGCGGCCCGGATCGGGGCCCTGGCCGGAACCGGCGAGATCCTGGCGTCAACCGAGACGATCGCGGAGGCCGGCGACGTGCGGTCATCCGAGACGCGGACCGCGCCCGTCCGCGGCGCCTCGGCACCGGTCACCGTCGCGGCGATCGCCTGGGAGTGACTGACACGGCACACGAAAACGCCCGGCCGAGTCGGCCGGGCGTTGCTGGATCGTGGCGGGTTGAGCCGCCGCTGGTGGGTCAGCCGGGATGGATCACCCGGTAGCGTGCCTCCCACTCCTGGGCCGCCTTGAGGACGGCGTCATCGTGGGCCGACGTGAACCGGGGCTGCTGGGAGCGGTAGCGCCGCTCCCACTCGGCACCGGACGCGTCGAGCTTGGCGTTGTGAGCGGCCTGGGCACTGGCCGTCTCACTGGTGATGGCCTGGATGCGCAGGCCGGCGATGCCGGCGATGCCGGCGAACAGGGCGACCGCCAGGGCGAAACCGGCGAAGGGCAGGGCGGGGGTCCGCCGCTGGGTCTGATTGAGCGTGGTCACTGTGAACTCCGTGATGCGGCCCGCTTCCGTGGTCGAGCGAAGCCGATGACGACATGCTCGGTCTTCGGGAGGGCCGGAAGACATCACGGGAATCCCTATGGTTTTCGCGCGGCGGCCCGGTTGGCGGGCCACACCGTGACGACGCGGCCTCAGGCGGACGTGGTCGCGTCGAGATCCGCCCGGGCCAGCTCCGTGCGCGACTGGACTCCGAGCGTCCGGAAGATCCGCGTCAGGTGCGCCTCGACCGTGTGCACGCTCATGAACAGGGCAGCCGCGATCTCACGGTTCGTCGCGCCGGCCGCGGCCAGCTCCGCGACGCGCCGCTCGGTGTCGGTCAGCGGCGCCCCGGCGGGACGCCGGCTCGCGACGCGACCGAGCTCGGTCCGGGTGCGCTCGATCCAGACCGCGGCCCCGAGCCGGGTGAAGAGGGCGAGAGCGGACTCGAACGCCGCCCGCGACGCCGCCTTCTGGCGCGACCGACGGCGGACGTCGCCGAGGGTGAACCAGGCGCGAGCCGTCCGGAACGGCAGCTCCACGTTCGTCAGGATCGCGACCGCTTCCTCGGCATCGGTGACGGCATCCGCGTGCTCTCCGAGCGCGGACCGGACCAGGGATCGGCCTCGGAGCGCCTCGGCGACCGCCGTCGCCGGGCCGCGCCGTCGCGCCCGCCGGACCACGGGCTCGATGAGGGCCTTCGCCTCCGTCGGCCGGCCAAGGCCGACCAGCGCCTCGACCTCGTGCGCGACGACCAATTCCCAGCGCACGGGAAGGAGACGCCCGAGACCCGGCTCGGCGAGCACCGGACCCAGGCGCGCGTGGGCGCTCGCGGCGTCGCCGAGCGAGACGTCCAGCATGGCGAGGGCCAGCGGCGGCGTGGTCCGGACGAGCGGCTTCGGGGAGGCGCTGGTCTCGGGCGCGATCGCGGTCGCAAGGTTCCGGGACCCCTCGACATCGCCGCGCACCGTGAGGAGGTTGAGTCGGGCGAGACTGAGGTCCAGGGCGAACGCCCCTTCACCTGTCTGGAGCAGCCCTGACTCTGCCTCGCCCGCGACCTGCTCCGCACGCGACCAGTTGCCGGCCTCGACCTCGATGGCCGCCAGGGAGACCAGCAGGCGCGGCAGGCTCGTCCAGTCGCCGGCAGCCCGGGCGTGCTCGGCCAGCCGCTCGAGCAGGCTGCGGGCACCGCTGGCATCGCCTTCGCGACTGAGCAGGCGCGCGAACTGGAGATCCGGGTGCTCGAGGGCGGGCACGTCGGCCATCGCGACACCGAGCGCGTCGGCCTCGTCGCGCAGGGGACGCCACGGCCGCCCGAGCCCGAACGACCACGTCGCGGCGTGACCGAGCACCTGGAGCTGGACGGGCGCATCGCCGAGCGACCGGGCCAGGCGCAGCGCCTCCCACATGTCGAGCCGCGCTCGACGCCATCCGATCCACGATAGGTGACCGATCCCGGCAAGGAGGGCGTGGATCGTGATGGCGCGGCGCGGATCGTCCGTTGTCAGCGGCATGGCTTCGTGAAGGAGGGCACGCGCCGGATCGATCTCGGACCGATACAGCGCGACGAACGCTCGGCGGGTCAGGATGTCCGCGCGCATCGGCCCGTCCGCCAGGCCGGGAGCGATCGCGCGCAGGATGTCGTCCGCTCGGACCATATCGCCGGACGCGAGCAGGTGATCCGCTGCTCGCAGGTGACGACGCCGGCGGTCATCTCCGGCGTCGATCGGCGTTCGCGCGGCGGCTTCCTCGGCCAGCTCAGCCGCGACCGCCGTCGCCCCGCGACCGGCAGCCGCGTCGGCTCCGCGTTCCAGGGCCCGTGCCACGGACGCATCCGGGCCGACTGCCGTCCGCGCCAGGTGGCGTGCTTGCTCCTCGGGCTCGGTGACGACCTCGGCGAGCCGCTGGTGGACCGCTCGGCGACGCTCGGGCGCGGCGCGGCCATACGCGGCGGCGGCGAGCAAGGGATGGGCGAACCTGACGGTGTCCCCGTTGACCTCGAGCACCCCGGCGGCGACGGCGGCCTCCAGACCGTCGCCCGCCCGATCCGGGCCATGGGCGGCCATCAGGACCGGGACGGTTGCCTGGGCGAGCGCGGCGACGGACAGAGCGACCTCGCCCGCCACGGGATCCAGGGCGGCGACGTGATCGCCGACCAGTCGATCCAGGCTGCGCGGCACCCGGAGGGATCGGGGCGTGGCCGACGGCCCGCGGAGTCGGAGCTCACGGCCCAGTTCGATCGCGTAGAACGGCGTCCCGCCGGAGATCGCGTGGAGCCGGGCAAGAACGGGCCGCGACAGGGTCAGGTCGAGGTGCTGGCGCAGGAGGAGGCCGGTCTCATCCAACGACAGTGGCGCCACGTCGAGACGGCGGAGACGATCGGCGGTCAGCGCCGCGAGCCAGGCCGGCAGCGGCTCGTCGACCGACGCGGCACGCCGTGCCAGCAGGAAGCCGACCCGCTCATCCCGAAGGCGGCGAATGGCGAACTCGAGTGCCCGCACGGAGGCGTCGTCGAGCCACGGGACGTCGTCGATCGCCACGAGCAGCGGCGCGTCGGCGGCCGCGCTGCGCAGGACGTGGAGCGTGGCCAGCGACACCCCGAGCGGCTGCGGCGGTGAGGCGGCCGCAACGCGCAGGAGGGCGGCGTCGAGTGCCGCTCGCTGGGGCGCCGGCAGATCCGCCCCGCCGGTCTCGAGCAGGGGCCCGAGAAGGTCGCCCAGCGCGGCAAAGGCGAGGCCCGTCTCGACCTCGGCCGGCCGTGCCGAGACGACCCGGAACCCACGATCGTCGGCGGCGCGGATCCCGGCCGACCAGAGGGTGGTCTTGCCGATCCCCGCGGGTCCGGACAGGAGGAGCACGCCGCGAGACGCCCCGCTCGACCGCGCCGAGAAACTGCTCGACCTCGTCGAGCTCGGCGTGTCGTCCCTGGAGCGAGGAGTTCGGCGTTCCGATCACGTGCTGCGAGCCTACCGGGCTGACGCAACCGGGATGCGGCTGGAACGCCCTTCCCGCCCCGGCCCGACGGGCGTACAATTCGCGTCCCCAACAGATCTGACGGAGGTGGCGCCGATGACCATGCAGGATGCCCTGGTGCGAGCGATGCACCTGCCGGACGACAACGACACCGTCCGACGGCTCCACGAAGGCGGTCTCGCCGTCGCCGACGAGGACACGATGAGCCGGGCGATCCACGACGTCTACTGCGGGATCATGGCCGACCATCACGAGCCCAACGAGAAGGACCGCGACCAGGCGCGGGCGATGATCAGCGCGCTCCAGAAGCACGCGACGGGGTCGTCACCGGCCTGACCCGGGCCCGGCGGCGCGTCGTCGGGGCTAGGTGCCTCCCTCGGCCCCAGCATGGCGAGCCCGCTGGGCGGCCAGCCGGTCGTGGGCCTCGGCGAGGAGCGGCAGCACCACGTCCCGGAACGTGGCGTCCGTCGGATTGAGGATCGAGATCCAGAGCTGCCTGGCGTAGACCGGATGGGGCAGGATCCGGTCGAACGCCGCGAAGTCGGGCTCCACAGCTCCCCCGACGAGCCGCTGGAATGTCGCGCGCCCGACGCCCAGGTTCAGCCGGAAGACGCCCGGCCGCGCCAGGTTCGACGGCGCGCCCGCATCGTGCTCGTCGGTGGTCACGATGGTCGCGAAGTTCGGCCAGTGCTTCTCCGCGTCGAGCGAGAAGAAGGTCGCGCCCATCGCCTGGACGAGGTCGGCGTCGGGGTACATCTCGAGAATCGTGTGGGTGACCGCCTCGGGATCCGGGCCGGTCGGCAAGGATTCAGTCGTCATGCCTCGATCCTAGCGACCGCACGTCAAGCCCCTCCGCCGCTCGACGTCAACCGGGACCGAGGTCCTTTCGCAGGAGCTGCTGGGTCTGGCCGGGCGGGTAGTCCTCGAGGACGCCGAACGCGGCGTAGCCGAGCTTCTCGTACAGCCCGGGCGCCTGGAACGAGTGGGTCTCGAGGAATGCGTGGCCGGCCCCCGCGGTGCGCGCCTCGGCCTCCGCGGCGAGAACCAGCTCGCGCCCCAGGCCACGGCCGCGCAGGTCCTCATCCACCCACAGCGCGACGATGTGGAGCCAGCCGCCCCAGACACCCCCCGTGATCCCGCCCCGGATCGTGCCTTCGTCGTCACGCAGGAAGATCGCGATCGGGCGGTAGTCGCGAACGCCCGTGATCTCCATGTTCCACGCGTTGATCGCGTCGATGATCCGCGCCACGTCGGCCGGAGGGGCAGCGGGCTCCGAGCTCAGGCGCACCATCAGACGGCGCTCGGGACTGGTCAGCAGCGCGTGAGGAACGCGAGCACGCGCTGCATCAGCAACGTCGTCGCGGCTGCGTCGTAGGACGGAAGCGAGCTGTCGGCGAAGTAGTGCTGGTCGCCGGGGTACAGGAACAGCTCCGCGTCGTCGACGTTGGCGACGATCTCGCGGGCGGCGTCGATGTCCCCCTCGCCGACGAAGATCGGGTCGTTGTCCATGCCGTGGATCTGGACCGGGACGCCTTCGGGCCATGGTCCGAACGCCCACTCGCCGCTGATCGGGATGGCCGAGTAGAAGAGCAGCGCCCCGCGAGCGCCGGGCCGGGTCTGGGCGAGCCGCTGGGCGATCGACTCGCCGAACGAGAAGCCGGCGTACACGAGCTCCTGCGGCAGGTCGTCCGCCGTGTGGGCCCCGCGATCGCCGAGCTCCTCGAAGCCCTGCGACTTGATGTAGGCGATTCCCTCGTCGATCGACCCGAACGTCTGCCCGTCGAACAGGTCCGGCGTGTGAACGGTGTGTCCGGCGGCCCGCAGGTCGTCGGCAAACTTGATGACTCCGGGGGTCAGTCCCTGGGCGTGATGGAACAGCAGGACCTCGGCCATGGGAGCCTCCGGATGCGGGCGGGGTGGGGGCGCGTCGGCTTCACTCTAGCCCGCGACCCGGACGGCAGCTGTCATGTTCATCCGCAAATGAGGATTGGCCGCCGGGCGAGATACACGCTTGACTTATATCAGGCGACGCTTATATCATGCCACCGTGCACGCATTCGACGTTCTCGGCGACCCGGTCCGACGGCGGATCCTCGAGCTCCTCGCGGACGGGGAGCTGACCTCCGGCGCGATCAGCACGGTCGTCCAGGACGAATTCGGCATCTCGCAGCCGGCGGTCTCG
Organism: uncultured Chloroflexia bacterium; assembly: GCA_963783055.1. Lineage (GTDB taxonomy): Bacteria > Chloroflexota > Limnocylindria > Limnocylindrales > CSP1-4 > CF-46. The sequence continues at coordinate 1,735,770 of CAWAMB010000004.1, read as the reverse complement.
CAGCACCTCAAGGTCCTGCGGGAGAGCGGCTTCGCGAGCGTCCGGCCCGAGGGCGCCCGGCGGCTCTACGCCGTGGACTCGGCACCGCTTCATGAGGTCGACATGTGGCTCGACCAATTCCGCCGCTTCTGGGAGCAACGGCTCGATTCGCTCGCGACCGAGCTCGCCCGGGGCAAGCGCGACCGGCGTCTTGCCGCCGCGCCCACCAAGCCACCGAAGCCATCGAAGGAGGACTCATCGAATGATCGACATCGTCCGTGAGATCGAGGCCGTTCAGCGCGAGGTCGGCAGCGGCCGGATCGCCGCAGGGGAGGGGCGCTCGGTTCGCCTCCGGCGGACGTATGACGCGCCGATCGAGGACGTCTGGGACGCGCTGACGAATCCCGAGCGGATCGGGCGCTGGTTCCTGCCGATCAGCGGCGACTATCGGCTGGGCGGCCACTACCAGTTCGAGGGCAACGCCGGCGGCGAGATCGTCAGCTGTGAGCGACCGAATCGACTCCTGGTGACCTGGACGGCCGGCGACCCTTCGGACCCGGCCAGCATCTCGGAGGTCGAGGTGCGGCTCAACGCCGACGGGGACGAGCGCACGACATTCGAGCTCGAGCACACCGCGGTCGTGCCCGAGGAGATGTGGGGCGAGTACGGGCCGGGCGCGGTCGGGGTCGGCTGGGATGGGGGTTTCCTCGGGCTGACCTTGCACCTTCGCGGCGGGTCGGTCGGCGATCCGATCGCGTGGCAGCTGTCCGACGAGGGACGCGCGTTCTTCACGACCGAGCAGCCAGGCGTGGGGCGTCGCGAACGAGGCGGCCGGCGCAACGCCGGAGGCCGCGGCGAAGGCCGTCGCCAACACCACCGCGTTCTACGCCCCCGACCCGGAGACGCCCTGCCTGATCGGGCGCGCCGGAGGCTTGTCCTCGCGGCTCGATCGGCGCACTCTGAGCGTCCACGCTGTTTCGTTGGAGGGTCAGGTGATGGGCGACAACCGGGAGCTCGCAGCGAAGTTCGAGGAGGTTCTCAAGACCAACGACTTCGGGCGGCTGACCGAGCTGCTGAAGGAGTACGCGACCGACGATTACGTCGAGGAGTGGCCGCAGTCCGGCGAGCGACTCAGCAAGGCCGCGTCGATCAAGATGGCCGACGCCTATCCGGAGATGTCCGGGACGACGCCGAAGTTCACCTACAAGCGGATGCTCGGAGGCGGCGACGTCTTCGTCATCGAGGGAACGATCGACTACGGCGACGGCGTCCCGGTCAGCTACGCCGGCATCGGCGAGCTCCGCGACGGCATGGTCTCCAAGATGACGTCGTACTTCGCGAACCCGTTCGAGGCCCCGGCCTGGCGGGCGGACTTCGTGGAGCGCATGCCGGCCCACGCCTGAGTCGGAAGGCGCAGCAACGCTGAGGTCGAGGGCCACTCCGAAGCGGAGCGGCCCTCGACGCGCGTCAGGAAGGGCTTCTGTCCCTTCTTGCGGTGCGCCGCGCGCTTGCATGACGGCTCCTGTCACCTTTCCACCCGATGGTGGACGAGGACCCGGCGACAGGACTGGACCGGGCGGCGTGAGGTAGACCGATGGACGTGATCGACTGGCTGCTCGACTCCGACCCGGCGATCCGCTGGCAGGTCATGCGCGACCTGACCCACGAGCCGGCGGAGGTCGTGGCCGCCGAGCGGTCGCGGGTGGCGGGCGAGGGCTGGGGTGCTCGTCTCCTCGCGCTTCAGGCGCTCGGACGGTCGATGGGGCGGCGAGGCGTGGTCGCAGGACTGGACGGACACGTTCCATGTCCTCGAGCTGCTGCGGCGGTTCGGGCTCGACCCGGACAGCGAGCAGGCGCGCCAGGCGATCGAGCTCGTCCGCGAGCGCGTCACCTGGAGGAACGCCGAGTTCGAGACGCCGTGGGCCGACAACGCGTTCTTCGAGGGCGAGGTCGAGCCGTGCATCAACGGCAACGTCGTCGCGACCGGCGCGTACTTCGGCGTCGACATGACGCCGCTCGTCGACCGGCTGCTCGGCGAGCAGCTCGCCGACGGCGGCTGGAACTGCGAGGTCGAGCGTGGCGCGACGGTGTCGTCGATGGCGACCACGATCAACGTCGTCGAAGGCCTGCTCGCGTTCGAGCAGGCGGCGGGCGGACCGGCCGAGGTGGCTGCCGCGCGCCGGCGGGGTGAGGCCTATCTGCTGGAGCGCAACCTGTTCCGGCGAAAGTCGAGCGGCGACGTGATCGACCCGACCTGGCTCGAGTTCTCGTTCCCGACCTGGTACTTCTACGACATCCTGCGCGGGCTGGAGCATCTGCGCGACGCCGGGGTCACACCCGACGAGCGGCTCGCCGAGGCGATCGGGATCGTCGAGGCGAAGCGGGACGCGGACGGCCGGTGGCCGCTCGAGAACGTCCACGCCGGCGAATCCTGGGTCCAGCTGGACGATGGCGAGGGCCAGCCGAGCCGCTGGAACACGCTCCGCGCGCTGCGCGTGCTCGACTGGGCCGGGCGCGCCCGCTAGCGGCTGTGGAGCTCGAACACCCGGCGACCGTCGGCCGCTCCGACCGGATCGTCGATGTCGACGCGGTCGACGAACCGGACGAACTGCTTGCCGAGCGGGATGGCCTTCGCCACGGGTCCGAGGACGTCCCGGAAGAACGCGACCCGCTCGGCTGAGTCCAGCTCCGTCGCCCGGACGTCCTCCGCCTGACCGCGGACGGTCAGCGTCGCCTCGCCGGCGGCGCGCAGGTTGCGAACCCAGTGGACATCGCCCCACGGCGCCCAGATCCAGCGCCGGCCGTCGGCCCGGATGATCGCGATCGGCGCGGACCGCGGCGCGCCGCTCGTCCGCCCGCGGACCGTGAGGAGGCCGTTGGGCCCGAGAGGCACGCCGCGGGCCAGGAGGAACCGGGCGATCGGCGTGAACACGGTGACGTGGCGCGGCGCACGTGAGGCGATCCCGATCTGGCTGGTCATGGGTGCTCCTTCTGCTCGAGGATTCGATCTCGACAGGGGACCCGCCCGACCGCAGAAACGTGACCGGAAGCGTCAGCCGGTGACCAGGGTGAGGTCCAGCTGACCGAGTCGCTGGCGATCCGCGAGGACGTCGATCCGGACGACGTGACCGCCGCGGACCGTCAGCGCGAGAACCGCGAAGGGACTCCCGTCCGGCGCCCAGGCCACGCCGCCGGGCAGCCCGTTGACGAGGACCCGGGTCGCTCCCTCCGCGAAGCGCCGGAACGACATCGCCTGCTCGGCCGCCGCCCGGGCGCCACGCACCACGGAGACCAGCCCCGGTCGCGCGCCCGCGCCGTCCGATCGGACGACGACATCCGGATCGAGGACGGCCAGCAACCGCTCGAAATCCCCGTCGCGGGCCGCCGCCAGGAACGCGTTCACCACGACCCACTGACCCTCGAGATCGACGTCGGGCACGGGCGCGCCCTGGACCCGGCGGCGAGCGCGACTGGCCAGCTGGCGCGCCGCGACCGGCGTTCGGCCGACGATCGGGGCGATCTCGTCGAACGGCACCGCGAACACGTCGTGAAGCACGAAGGCGACGCGCTCGGCGGGCGCCAGGGCGTCGAGGACGACGAGCATGGCCAGCCCGATCGAATCGCCCAGGAGCGCCTCCTGCTCTGGATCCACGCCGGCCTCCGGGCTCACGACGGGATCGGGGAGGTGCGTCTCCAGCGACGCCTCGCGCCGCGTCTTGCGCGTCCGCAGCAGGTTGAGGCAGACCCGGCCCACAACCGTCGTCAGCCAAGCTCGCAGGTTGTCGACCTCGGTCGTGTCGGTCCGGCTCAGCCGGATCCAGGCCTCCTGGACCGCGTCATCCGCCTCGCTCACCGAACCGAGCATCCGGTACGCGACGCCGCGCAGGTGGGCTCTGTTGGCCTCGAAGCGCTCGGCGAGGAAGTCCTGATCGGTCATGCGTCTCGTTGCTGCGGGGTGGGTTCATCAGGATGACCCGCCAGGCCGTGTGCGTGTGACCGCGGCAATCGCGGGCAAGACGTTGACGCGACGTGCGACGCTGGTGACGCACAGACCGTGCCATCGCATGAGAAAGGAGCGACATGAGGACACCCGTGTCCAGGCAGAAGGTCCGCACCTCCTTGCACGACATGAGGTCCCATGCGCACGCTCAATCTCGGCATTCTCGCCCACGTCGACGCCGGTAAGACCACCCTCACCGAGCGGCTCCTCTTCACCGCCGGCGCCATCAAGGATGTCGGCAGCGTCGACGCCGGCACCACCCAGACCGACTCGCTCGACCTCGAGCGCGAACGCGGCATCACCATTCGATCCGCCGTCGCCTCGTTCTTCGTGGGCGATCTCGCCGTCAACCTCGTCGACACGCCCGGTCACCCGGACTTCATCGCCGAGGTCGAACGCGTCCTCGGCGTGCTCGACGGCGCGGTCCTCGTCGTGTCGGCGGTCGAGGGTGTCCAGCCCCAGACGCCGCTCCTCTTCCGCGCCCTTCGCCGGCTCGACGTCCCGACCCTGATCTTCGTCAACAAGATCGACCGGGCCGGCGCCGACCCGGATCGGGTGGTCGAGGTGATGGCGCGGCGGCTGTCGCCTGGCGTGATCCCGATGGGATTCGCCCGCGACGCCGGCCGGCGCGAGGCGACGTTCGTGCCCTTCACGGCGGCGGACGAGGCCCATCGCAGCGCGCTGGCCGAGAGCCTCGCCGAGCACGACGAGGCCATCCTGCGGGCGTTCGTCCGGGATGAGGCCGCGCTCTCGTACCCGCGCCTCCGCGAGCAGCTCGCCGCACAGACCCGGAAGGGCTTCGTCCATCCGGTGTTCTTCGGCTCGGCGGGACAGGGCGTCGGGATCGACGCGCTGCTGGCCGGTGTCGACGAGCTCCTCTCCGGCTCGCGGGCCGACCCGGACGGCGACGTGTCGGGCCGCGTCTTCAAGATCGAGCGGACCGCCTCGGGCGAGCGCGTTGCCTACGCTCGGCTGTTCGCGGGCACGCTCCGGCCGCGCCAGCGCGTTCGGGTCGGGGGAGGGGACGAGGCGAAGGCGACGTCGATCCGCGTGTTCGCCCCGGCCGGCGCGCCGCGGCGCGACCACGTCGTGGCGGGCGAGATGGCCGCGATCCGCGGGCTCGGCGCGGTGCGCGTCGGCGATGCCATCGGGCAGCCGCCGCCGGGCATGGACATCGCGCCGCGGTTCCCGCGCCCGACGCTCGAGGCCGTCGTGTTCGCCGTTCGGCCGGACGAGCAGGGCTCGCTCCGGGCCGCGCTGTCCCAGCTCGCCGAACAGGATCCGCTCATCGACGTCCGCCAGGACGACCTGCGCCATGAGATCGCGGTCTCGCTGTACGGCGAGGTCCAGAAGGAGGTCATCCAGGCGACCCTCGAGCGCGACTACGGCATCGCCGCCGACTTCCGCGAGACGAGCGTCCTGTGCATCGAGCGGCTCGGCCGTGTGGGCGAGGCCGAGGAGATCATCCGGGCGAAGACGAAGACGAACATCACCGGGCGGAGCTCGCCGCTGAGCACGAACCCGTTCCTGGCAACGCTCGCGCTCCGGATCGAGCCGGCCGCGGTCGGCTCCGGGGTCGAGTTCCGCCACCGACGTCGAGCCGCGTCTCGTCCCGCTCTACCTGTTCCACACGGTCGAGACGTTCGCCGCGCAGATGGAGACGTACGTCGCCGAGGCGCTGGCCGAAGGCCTTGCAGGCTGGCAGGTGACCGACTGCCGGGTGACGATGACCGACTGCGGCTACGCGTCACCGCTGACGAGCCCGGCGGACTTCCGGCGGCTGACCCAGCTCGTGCTGACGACCGCGCTCGACCGGGCGGGGACGTGGGTCTGCGAGCCGCTCGCCGACCTCGCGCTCGAGCTCCCGTCGGCGACGACGCAGGGAGTCCTCGCGGTCCTGGGCCGCCTCGGCGGGCGTGTCCGGGGCCAGTTCTCGGCCAACGGCATCTCGCATGTCGATGCGGTGCTGCCCGTGGCGCGCGTCCAGCCGTTCCAGCAGCGGCTGCCGGGTCTGTCGATGGGCGAGGGGATCCTGGAGACGCGGTTCGGCGGCTACCAGCCGATCGGCGAGAACCCGCCGAAGCGGCCGCGCTCCGGGCCGAGTCCGCTCGATCGCGACGCCTGGCTCGCATCGCTCGCGAAGCGCGGCTAGATGGAACATCGCGCCGGGCGGAACCGCCATACTCCGAGCCGTGCAGTTCCGCCCGAACGCGCCACGGATGGTCACGGTGGTCGTCGCAGTCGTCCTCGCAGCGATCGGACTCGTGCTCGCCTGGCCGATCGACTCGCTCGTCGGTGTCCTCGCCCCGCTCGAGACCGTCCTGCGACCCGTCGGGCTGGGGCTCGACCAGCAGACCGGGTTCCTCTGCCTGTTCGCGTCGCCGGCGCTCCTCGTCGTCGGCTCGCTCCTGCCGCAGATCTGAGGAGAACCGCCGATGCGCCGGATGAACTTCGCTCCGACCGCACGGACGATCATCGTCGCCCTGGTCTTGATGATCGTCGGGTTCCTCGGGACCTACGGAACGGTCCTTCCGGATGCAGCCGGCATCGTCGCGTTCCTCGGCGCGACCGCGATCCTCCTGTTCGGGATGGTCGTCAAGCTGTTCTGACGCGATGCTGATCCTGGCGCCGCCATCCGAGTCGAAGCGGCCGCCGCCGGACCACGGCCCACCGCTCTCGCTGGATGAGCTGTCCTTTCCGGAGCTGACACCGCTTCGCACCCGAATCCTCGATGCCCTGATCGAGACGAGCGCCGGCGCCGACGCCTTCGCGCGACTCCACGAGCGACCGTCGATGGCCGCCTGGATCGCCCGCAACACCCGTCTGCGCGAGCTGCCGACCAGGCCAGCGGCCGAGGTCTACAGCGGGCCGCTTCACGGCGGGCTCGATCTCGCGTCGCTGGGGCCGGCCGCGGCGGCCCGCGCCGAACGGAGCCTCGTGATCGCGTCCGCGCTCTGGGGCGTCCTCCGGCCGAACGACCGGATTCCCGCCTATCGGCTCCGGCCGTGGGCGAGCCTCGTCGGCATGGATCGCCTCGAGCCGATCTGGCGGACGCTCCTGCCGGGCGTGTTCGAGCGGCTGGCCGGACCGGCCGGCATCATCGTCGACCTGCGCTCGCCGAGCTACCAAGCCCTCGGGGTGCCGACCCGGCTGGCCGATCGGACGGTGGCCGTCCGCGTCGGGCAGATCGGCCCGTCCGGCGAACGGATCGGCGACGTGATCGCGAAGCGGATCCGGGGCGAGGCCGCTCGCGAGGTGCTGGTGTCCGGCACGGACCCGGCCGATCCTGACGCCCTCGCGGACGTCCTCGCCGAGCGCTGGCGTGTCCGACTGACCGAGCCGGAAGGACGCGGACGGCCCTGGACGGTGCGCCTCACCGCGACCGACTGAGGTCCCGGCGGGAACCGGGGGGTGACGTCAGGGAACGAACAGCGAGGCCGGGAGCGCGGAGCCCCGGAACCGGTCGAGGTCCACCGGCCCGGCGATCCCCGGGACACTCCCCGTGCTCGAGTGCTGCCAGAGCGTCCACCCGTAGCCCGCCCAGTTGTTGGCCGGGACGCTGGGTGTACTCGCGCTCGTCCAGTGGGCGATCCACAGCACGGTATAGCCGTTCGCCGCGAACCAGTCCGTGTTCGCCATCGATGTCGCCCAGAAGTTGGCGTTCGTGTAGATGATCGGGCGGACGCCCGTCGCTGCCGACACCTGTCCGAGCCACGTTTGAGCCCATGAGGTCATCGCCGCGGGACTCAGGCCATTCGTCACTTCGAGGTCCAGCACCGGGATCAGATCGCGCGAGGCGACGGCGGCGTTCTGGAGGAACCACGTCGCCTCATTGCTCGCATCGTTCGCGGCACCATCCGGGTTCGCGAAGTGATATGCCCCGACGGCGAGCCCGGCCGCCGATGCACCGGACCGGTTCGTCGCATACGCCGTGTCGGCGGTGAGGCTCCCGGCGGTGGCCCGGACAAAGGCAAACTTCTTGCCCGACCCGGCGACCTGCGCCCAATCGATCGTGCCCTGGTGGTAGCTGACGTCGACGCCGTCGACGTACGCCGCCGCCGGTGTGGCCGTGGGGGACGGCGTCGGGGTCGGCGTCGGCGTGGGACTCGGCGTCGGTGCGACGGTCGGAGTTGGCGTCGGCTTCGCGGTTGGCGTCGGTCGCGGAGGGCGGGGCGATCCCTTCGCGTCCGCCGTCGCCGGCACCGCCAACACGAGCGCGGCGAGGCACAGGGCGAGGAGGGCCGTGAGGGCGCGCTGCATCGTCCCATGCTTACCCGGATCCCCATCCCGGTCAAACGTCGATCGCCGGATGCGAGGGACGAGACCCCGGCGCGCCATACTTGCTGCGAATGCTCGACGACTGAGAACGGCGGAGGAACAGATGGCCGCAGTGTCGGCTCGGATCACTGCCCACCGACCTCGACCAGCTTCGGCGCTCGTGCGCCGAGGTGGTGACCCCCGATGACGCCGGCTACGACGAAGGGCGCCGGCTCTGGAACGCCGTCCACGACCGCCGGCCGGCGCTCATCGCCCGCCCGTCGAAGGCCGCCGAGGTCGCCACGGCGGTCCGCTTCGCGCGCGACCACGACCTCGAGATCACGGTCCGGTCCGGCGGCCACAGCGCGGCCGCGTTCGGGGGCGCGCCGGGCGGGCTCCTGATCGACCTGTTCACGATGCGTGGCGTCGAGGCGGATCCGGCGACTCGGAGCGCGCGGGCGAACGGCGGAGCGCTCCTCGGCGAGCTCGACGTCGCTGCGCAGGCGCACGGCCTGGTCGTGTCCGACCGGTGTCGTCGGCCACACCGGGGTCGCCGGGCTGACGCTCGGCGGGGGAGTCGGCCGCCTCCAGCGTCACTTCGGGCTCACGATCGACAACCTGACCGCCGTCGAGCTCGTCACGGCCGACGGCCGGCTCGTCCGCGCCAGCGAGACCGAGGAGCCCGAGCTCTTCTGGGGCCTCCGCGGCGCCGGTTGGAACTTCGGGATCGCGACGGCGTTCGAATTCCGACTCCAGCCGTTCGGCCCGGAGCTCCACCGCGGCGTCCTGACGTTCCCGGCAAGCCAGGTGCAGGAGCTGTGGGCGATCTTCCGGGCGTACGCGCTCGACCGCGCCCGACGCGGTGTCGTGCATCTTCGGTCTCGATCGGGCCGCGCCGGACGCCGGCTACGCCGACGACATGGTCGGCAAGCCGATCGTCTTCTTCGCCTGGAACCACAGCGGCGCAGCCGACGACGTCGAGCGCGACACGGCGGGCCTTCGGACTGGCCCGCCGCCGCTGACCACGTCGATCGCGAGCGTCCCCTTCCTCGAGGTCCAGACCGCTCACGACCTGGCGTTCGGCTGGGGCAGCCGCTCGTTCATCAAGAGCCACAACGCCAACGACCTCCGTCCCGAGTCGCTCGACGAGCTGGCTGAGCTCGCGGCGAATGCGCCGGGGGACGCGACCTTCTCCGCCACCGCGCTCGGCGGCGCGATCGGCCGGGTGCCCGAGGATGCGACGGCCTACGCCGGCCGGGCGTCGGCGTTCGACCTCAGCGCGGACTCGGCCTGGTCCGACCCAGCGCTCGACCAGGCCAATGCCGACTGGTGCCGGCGGGCGATGGCGATCGTCGAGCCCGATCGAGTCCTGGGCGCGTACGCCAACGGCAACGCCGACGCCGGACCCGAGGAGAGCCGCAAGATCTACGGCGACGCAAAGCTCGCGCGGCTGGCCGCCCTGAAGCGTGTCTGGGACCCCGACAACGCGTTCCACGTGAACCCCAACATCGCGCCCGCACCGGCCGTCGCTTCGTCTTGACCAACTCGCTGCTCGGCCCGCTCGACGACGTCGCCGGCCGGCGCGACTTCTGATGGACGGAGGATCGCCGCGATGACTGCCTCCCTCGCCGACACCGTCGACCTCCTGCGCCGCACGCCGCTGGTCGTCTCGGCGCTCCTGACCGGCGTCCCGGACGCATGGACCCGGACGCCGGACGTCGCCGCTGGCTGGCGGCCGCGCGATGTCGTCGGCCATCTGATCTCGGCCGAGATCGACGACTGGATTCCGCGCGCCGAGCGGATCATCGAAGACGGCACAGCGAAGCCGTTCGACCCGTTCGATCGGTTCGCCCATGTCGAACGGGACGTCGACGTGCCGCTGGACCGGCTCGTCGAGCAATTTGCCGAGCTCCGGACCCGGAGCCTGGAGCGCATGGCGGAGCTGATCACGAGCGAGGCCGATCTCGACCGCCGAGGCCTCCACCCCGGCCTCGGCGAGGTCACGCTCGGTGAGCTGCTCGCCACCTGGGCGGTCCACGACCTGGACCATGTCTCGCAGATCTTCGCGGGGATGGCCGGTTCGCACGATGCAGCGGTCGGCCCGTGGAAGGCCTGGCTCGGGCATCCTGCTCCGGCGCGACGACCCGGCCGCGACGCCCGGCTGACGGTGCGCGCTCCGGACGAACGTACCAGTCCGGGGCGCCACAGTTGCCACTGACACCGGGTCGGTCCACGCGTAGGCTCCGACCATGCCTCGCGGCCTTGGACGACTGCCCTTTCTGTCGCGACGGTCGACCGCGTCCAATCGGGCGGCCGAACCGTCGACCGTGGCTGCCCGGTCGACCGACCCCGATGCGGCGCCGATCGGACCGCCGGTCCTGCTGCCGGCCACGATCGTCCGCCAGGTCCTGTTCCACGGGACCGAGCTGACCCCGGTCTGGGCACGCCCGCGGCCCGATCCGGAGCCCGCGTCGTCAAGCCCCCCTCGTCAAGCCCGCGGCACTCGTCAAGCCCGCGGCGCCACAGAAGCGCGCCCGACGGGCGGCGACGGGCGGGTCGACGAAGGCGTCCCCGCCGGCCAAGGCAGAGGCCACCCCGCAACGCACTCGCCGCTCAAAGCGAACCCGAGACGGCGAGTCCTAGTTCTCGGGCGTCCCCCGCCGCGAGTCGATCCGCTAGTCTCGGCGCATGACAGAGGCAGGCTGGCGAGCGTTCCTCGCCGCAGACGGAACCGACGACTGGACCGTCCTCCATGGCGGAGCGACCGCGGTCTTCCGCGTTGCGACGCTCGGCGAGGCGACCCGGCTCGCCGAGGCGATCGCCGGGGTTCCCGGGTCCGAGCAGGCGAGCACCGTCCTGACCCTGACGGACTCGACCGTGACGGTGCGCCTCACGCGCGACATGTGGCATCTCGAGGCGAGCCACGTCGAGCTTGCCCGGGCGATCTCGACGGTCGCCCGCGCACATGGCGCGCCCGCCGACCTGACCGCGGTCCAGGAGGTGCAGCTCGCGATCGCAGCGAAGCCCGATGCGGCGGACCTGGGCTTCTGGCGGGCGATCCTGGGCTATGCGCCGGCGTCCGACGACAACGGCGTCGACCCGCTCGGGACCGGCTCGACGGTCTGGCTGCAGGAGCTCGATGCGGCCAAGCCACTGCGCCACGCGATGCACGTCGACGTCTCGGTCGCGCGCACGCAGGCTCAGGCTCGACTCGCGGCCGCGCTCGCCGCGGGCGGCCGGATCGTCGCCGAGTCAGCGGAGCATTGGACGCTCTCCGACCGGGCCGGCAATCGCGTGTGCATCGCGGTCTGGCCCGACGGCGGGACGACCGGTCACCCGGTCGAGGACGCCGGCTAACGGGCGAGCTCGGTAGCCTCATGATGGCGTCCGAGGAGGGAGACGTGCCAGGACAGGCCGAAACAGATCCTGCCGCGCATGGCCCGGACGGCCCGATCGCTCGCCGTGCTGACGCCGCCCGGCTGTGGCGGGTGTACGCCGACCACGCCGCCCTGCTGTTCCGCGGCGGGCCTCGGCCGTCGTTTGACGTCACGGAGAGCTGGTTCTTCGCGGCCACGCGGGTCGGACCACGTCGACATGAACCAGGCGGTGCTCTTCGGCGCTGCAGGCGCAGCCGAGGCGGCGATCGTCGCGCAACGCGTCGTCGACGCGGACGTCCCGTGCCTGCTCGGCTGCTCCGATGGCGTGCTGGAGCGAGCGGCGCCTGCCCTCGCGGCGGCCGGTTTCGTGCAGATGCCCAAGCGCGAGGCGATCTTCTGGCGCCCCGGGCCGCCTGACGCGATCGAGCCGTCGGCGTTCGACATCCGGCGCGTCCGAAGCGACGCCGATGTCGACGCGATGCTGGCGATCTTCGAAGAGGCCCATGGCTACGACCCGGCGGCGATCTCGGCGCTCTACGGTGGTCGCGTCAAGGGCGACGATGGCTTCTCGGCGTGGCTCGCCTGGGATGGCCCGGACCCGATCAGCTTCACGATCGTGATCGAGGTCGGCGCGGCGCTGTCGATCTGGGAGGTCATGACGCCCGTCCGCCATCGACGGCGGGGCGGTGCGCGGGCCGTGGTCAACGCCGCCCTGGCCGGGGCCGCCGCCGTCGCTGCTCGGCCGATCGAGGAGACGTTGTTCTGGGCGTCGCCCGCGGGCCGTCCGCTGTACGAGGCGATGGGCTTCTTCGTCGCCGACGAGGTCGACGCATGGGCCCTTGGCGCGAGTGCGGAGGATCTGGCCGCCGTTGGCGCGTGATTCGCGCGCTGTCCGGGCTGGCCTCCACGCGACGAGGCCCCGCCGACCGGCGGGGCCTCGGACGTCGGACCGTGCCTCAGCGCCGGACGATGACCGCTTCCAGGTACTCGTTCGGGACCACCATCGTGCCGTCGGTCGCGGTGTTGAACCGGCCGATCAGGGCGACCAGGTCGGCCTCGAGCGCATCGCGACCGGCTGGGCCGACCGCCTCGAACGCCTTGAGGGTCGGGCCGTAGTGGCGTCGCCAGAAGTCCACGAACGCCTCCGGTGAGCGCTCGCGGAAGACGTAGTGGCGCGTCGTGAACGAGATGTCGGCGATCGCGTCGGCGAACAGCTCGCGGAGGCGCGACTCCGTCCCCCACAGCAGGGGAGAGGCGAGCCCTGCCGGCGGCGCCACGTGCGCCGCCGATGGTCTTGAAGACCTGGCCGATGAACCCGCCGGGCGCGTGGGCGACGATCCCGATCCGACCGCCGGACGTGCAGACCCGCGCCATCTCGCCGGCCGTCTTGACCTGGTCGGGCGCGAACATCGATCCGAAGACGGAGCTCACCACGTCGAAGCTGCCGTCCGCGAACGGCAGCGCCTCGGCGTCGCCCTCCACGAACTCGATGTCGACACCCTCGGCGGTCGCTCGAAGGCGAGCCCGCTCCAGGAGCGCCGGGACGTAGTCGACGCCGACGGTCGAGCAGCCCCGCCGGGCGGCGGCGAGGGCGGCGTTGCCACTGCCCGTGGCGACGTCGAGGACGCGCTCGGTGGAGTGGACGTCGAGCGCTTCGATCAGCAGCTCGGCCACGATCTGGATCTGGGTCGCGATCATCTGGTAGTCGCCGCTCGACCACGTCGCCTGCTGGCGTTGCTTGATCGCGGCGAGGTCGGGCGCGGGCGCGTCTGTCGGGGCTGAGGCCGCCATGGGTGATCTCCTCGGTTCCAGTCGGCGCCGTCCCTCGACGCCCGTGGAAACGATGCTGGCCGCGAGCGACAGCGAGGTCGAGCCCAGAAAGTGGGACTCGCGAGTGGCCGGAACCTCAGATCGCGGCAAGCGCCGGCGATTCACGCTCCGGCTGGATCCCGGCAAACGGGCTGAGTCCCCACGTCCCCAGTGCCCGCGCCAGCTTGGGCGGCCCGAGCACATCGATGAGGCCGCGCGCCCGAGCGTCCGTCATCGAGATCCGGCCCATGTGCCAGGCGGCCAGGGCACGGGCGCTGGCGGTCACGACCATCCGCTCGTCGAACCCGGGGTCACGGGTACAGACCTCGACCGAGTCGCGCTCGAGGACCAGCCAGATGCATGCGTCCGGGTGGCCGTCGGTGATGTCGAAGCGCACGACGATGCGTGGTTCCGGCAGCGTGGTTCGGTCGACGAGGTGGGCCATCGACCAGAGCACGACCCGGGCGTCCAGATGCTCGGGGCCGACCTCCAGCCAGCGGGCCCCCCAGTTCCCGAGCGCGAAGCACACGTCGACCAGCTCGCGGCCCATCCCGGTCAGGTGATAGGTCCGGCCGCGGCCGCGGACGGCGGGTCGGGTGCTGACGACGCCTTCGAATTCGAGCATCGTCAGCCGTCGCTCCAGGACGGCTTTGGGCAGACCGGGCGCGCCGTCACGGATCTGGGTGAAGGTCTCGCAGCCGAGGAACAGGTTGCGGATGATGAGCGGCGTCCAGCGTTCGGCGAAGATCTCCGCCGCTCGCGAAATCGGGCAGTACTGTTTGTAGCTCTTCATGGCCGGGCTAGTCTGCGCCGTCGCGGGTCTGACGTCACCCGTCGCGCTGCCTCGGTTGCCCGGTTCAGCGTGACCGGCGCCGTCGTGGCGGGACCCTCGAAGCCTGCAAGGCGGCGACCTGGTCGGGACTGATCACCGGCCGATGAGTTGCCGGTCGGTCTCCCGTCCAACCAGCATCGACCTCGATCCGAAGGAGCGCTGAACGATGAAGTTGATCGCCTCGATGATGCTGACCCTGGACGGCGTCTACCAGGGTCCCGGTGGCCCGGATGAGGACCGGCGCGGCGGGTTCGAGCGCGGCGGCTGGACGGCCTCACACGCCGATGCGGAGATGTGGCCGTTCCTGGTCGCGATGTTCGAGCGCGCCGATGCGCTCCTCCTCGGACGCAAGACCTTCGAGATCTGGGAGCCGTACTGGCCGCTCCATGACAGCGGCGATCCGGTCTCCCACGGCATCAACGTCCTGCCCAAGTACGTGCCGTCGACCACGCTCAAGAACCCGACCTGGCAGAACACCCACGTGCTCTCGCGGCGACGTCGAGGCGGCCATCCGCGAGCTCAAGGCAGCTCCCGGACGCGAGCTCCAGGTGCATGGCAGCGGCGTGCTGCTGCGCTGGCTCCTCGAGCACGACCTCGTCGACGAGCTGAACCTGCGCATCTCCCCGGTGATCGTGGGTGACGGCCTGAGGCTCTTCCCGGAGCGTGGCCCGACCCACGACCTGGAGCTCATCGAATTGCGATCGCTGCCTTCGGGCGTGACGATCCAGACGTACCGACCCAACGGTCGCGTGGTCTTCGGCAGCGCGGCAGAGTGACGCCGGCCCGATCCCGGCGGCGCTAGCCCGCGCTCGCGGCGGCGGTCAGCCGGTCGAGGATCGCGTCCACCTGGCTCGGATCCTTGACCAGGTCCAGCATCGCGGACCACCAGGCACGCTGCAGCGACGCAGGCATCATGTCGCCGGCACTGAACCGCGTGATCCTGGCCGCGGCGAGCTCCTCGGCGACCGATCGCGCCACGGCATCCCCGTACGTGGTCAATGACACGCTGCGGTTCACCGAGGTGAAGCCACCGAGCTTGATCCACGTTTCCTGGGACCGGGCGCCCGCGAGGTAGGTCATGAACGCGCCAGCGGCCGGGGAGTCGCTCACCAGCGTCGGGACGTCGGCGCCGATCGTGACGGCCCCCTGGTGCTCGGGGCTGATCGCCGGGAAGGGGAACACGTCGTAGTCCACGCCCGGCTCGAGGTCGGGATGGTTCGCGGCGATGAACGCTTGGGCAAAGGAGGGGAGATAGCAGAGGTCGGCGGTCGGCGGATCGTCGTACAGGGGATCGCAGCCGGTGTCGTCACCGGTCGAGACGATTCGCTCACTGCCTCCGAGCACGTAGCCCTTTGTCGCGACGAGGTCGGCAAACAAGTCGAACGAGCGCTTGATGCAGGCGTCGGTCCACGGGATCTCCGCGGCGATCCAGCGGTCGTAGAGCGCCGGGCCGCACGTGTTGAGCACGATCACGGAGACGAAGTCCGTGAGCGCCCAGCCGCTCGCCGGACCGCGCGCGGCGACCACCGAGAAGGGCGTCTTCCCGCCGTCGACGATCCGGTCGGCCAGCATGCGCATCTCGGTCCACGTTGCCGGGACGTCGTAGCCGGCAGCCGCGAAGACCTTCGGGTTGTACCAGACCGCCGCCTTGTCGGTGACCTTGTAGAAGATGCCGAACAGCTTCCCGTCGTGGCTCCCGAGCTCGATCCAGGGCGGCGCGTAGTCGCGGGTGATCGCCGCCATGTCGAGGACGGTGTCGAGCGGAATCAGCGTCCCGGCGTCGGCGAGCTCGTGCATCAGCGCGAGGTTCGGCAGGATCGCGATGTCGGGCCGGGCGCCGGCCGCGACGCCGTCGGCCAGGGCACGGGACAGATCGGTCGTCCCTTCCCAGTCGACGATCGCACCGGTCTCGCTCTCCCAGGCAGCGGTGACGGCTTCGAAGCTGGCCAGCTCGGGGCCGCTCCACAACCCGAGGACCTTGACGTGGGCGCCCTGGAGCCCGCCGGAGGATGAGCTCGTGTTGACCGCGGTGCCCGTCGCGGTCGCACTCGCCGACGGTGAGCCCGTTCGGGCCGGAGCAGCCGGTGCCGAGGATCGCGACGAGCATGACGAGGCGGACCACCCGCGTTGCTGCCGGAGGAAGGATCATCAGCGAAGCGTAAAGCTCCGTCCGGGCCGATGCCGAATTCCGGCGGGCGGTACGAGTGGACCGGAATGGGCGATCAACCTCCGGCAACGCAGGGGAGTGACACGATGACAACCGCCGCGCCAGGACCCGAGTCAGAGACGCCGCTGGTCGACGGCCAGACCGAGACCACGCCCTGGAGCGTCGCCCTGGAGCGCCTCGAGAATCCCGCGCCGGGACAGAACCACTGGCTCGCGACCGTCCGTCCGGACGGCTGGCCGCACCTCATGCCGATCATCGCCTTCTGGATCGACGGTGCGTTCCACTTTCTCGCCGGCGAGGGAACCCGCAAGGGCCGCAACCTCGCAGCCGACGAGCGATGCGCCATCGGGACCGGGAACATGACCCTCCCGTCGCTGGATGTCATCGTCGAAGGGCGCGCCAGGCCCATCACCGACGAGGCGACGGTGCGCCGGCTCGCAGAGGAATTCGGCGGCGCGGGCTGGCCCCTCGAGGCGAAGGGCAGCGATGTCTACGGTCCGCATGGCCCGACGGCAGGCCCGCCGCCCTACGCGATCTACCGGCTCGAGCAGACGAAGGTGTTCGGCCTGCCCGGGATGTTCGGGATGTTCGAGGACGACCGGCATCACGCGGCGACGCGCTGGGCGTTCCCCTCCGACTCGGCGGGCTGAAATCGGCACATTGGAGGACGGAACCATGGGACCTCCGCCTAGCGGTAATAGCTTCGGCCGCTCGCGCGCAGGTCTGTTGCGACCGCCTGGATCGCACGACCGGCAGACGCGGCGTCGGTGCCGCCCTTGACGAGTGCCTGGACCTGCGTGTCGATCTCGGCCGTGATCTCCGGCTCCCACAGCCAGTCGATCGGCGAGATCGCGTCGTCGAACAGGGGCAGGAACTCGCGGGCCACCGGATTGGTGATCGCCTCGTTGGAGGGCGCGATCGGGGAGTAGTTCTGCGAGCCGGCCGTGATCGCGCGGTCGACGTCCTGCCGGCTGGCATAGTCGAGGAAGGCGTAGACCGTCTCGCGGGCTCGCGTCGCCGCCGCCGGCAGCGCAAACCCGCCCCAGGCCAGGATCGGGCGCGGACGCGTCGCGCCGTCCACGAGCGGCGGCGGGGCGACATGCAGATCGAACGGACGCGATGCGGTCCCGGCCTGGATCGAGCCGAGCATCCAGGATCCCTGGAACGTCGCCGCGGCCTTGCCCTGGAGCAGCAGCTGCTGCATCGCGAGGTAGTCGGTCGCGCCGGAGCCCTCGAGCAGGACACCGCTCGCGCGCAGGTCCGCGATCGTCGTGAACGTCTCGATCCACTCCGGGCTGTCGTACCCGATCTCACCCTTCACGGTGGCGTCGGCGAAGGCCGCTGCGTCGCCGCCCGACCGCTCGACGATCATCGGCAGGAGCCAGGTCAGGAGGATCTGGTTGAAGTACACGTCGCCGGAGCAGTGGACGAGGGGTGCGGCTCCCAGCTTCGCGAGCGGACCGACCATGGCCTTCAGGTCGGCGATCGAGCGCGGCACGGCAAGCCCGGCCTCGTCGAGCAGCGCCCGGTTGTAGTAGAGCCCCGTCGTGTGGACGCCGCGCGTCATCGCCAGGGGAAACGCGCGCGTCGCCGTCTCGCCCGGGCCGCCGATCTGGAACCGCGCCGGAATCCGTGCCAGCACATCGGCCAGCCTGGGATCGGCGGAGAGATCCGCGAGCAGGCCGTCGCGGGCCCACGATCGGACCTGCTGGCCGTTGATCATCGTCAGGTCCACCGGCTCGCCCGAGGCGAGCATCGATCGGGCCAGTCGATCCCACTCCGGTCCGCCGCCGGGCAGCGCGCGAATGTCCCACGCGAGGCCGGCGTGCTGCGCTGCGAACGCGTCGAACACCGTCCGGAGCGGCGGTTCGGCCAGCGGATCGCCGCCGCCCGCGATGATCGTGACCGGCCCGTCCGAACCCGCCGGACCACCGCGCGACCCGAACGGAGCGGAGGCGCCGGACGCCCCCACGTCCCGACGCGGAGCGCAGGCACTCGCCGCCACGCCAGCCATCGTTCCAGCGGCCACGAGCGCGCCGAGCCGCAGCACGTCGCGACGCGTGACCGGCCGGTCCCAGGCCGTGAGGGGCAGCGGGGCTCGGGCAGTCATGATCGTCCCCCGCGAGCGTTCGTTGGGCACGGAGACGAGGGTCGACTGCGCGCACGACCGAGTATGGTTGCAGTGGATGGATCGCGCTCGCACTCGATGACGGCGGCCCGGCGAGAGCGCGTACTCGACCTCGCGCTCGTCCTGCCCGTTCTCGCGCTGCTGGCGCTGTTCCTGCTCTACCCGCTCCTGTACGGGTTGGACCTGAGCGTCAACCGGACCGAGGGCTTTCAGGTCACCGGCTTCGCCGGCCTCGAGCACTACGGGCGAGCCCTGTTCGGCGACGCGGTGTTCCGCCAGGGACTGGCGAACACGCTGGTCTTCACCGCAGCGGCCGTGGTGCTCCAGATCGGCGTCGGTCTCGGGCTCGCGGTCCTCGTCGCCGAGACCCGCCGGGGTCGGACCCTGTTCCGGATCGCATTCGTCGCGCCGTTCGTGCTGGCCCCGGTCGCCGCCGGCACCGTCTGGAAGTTCATGTACGCGCCGTTCTTCGGGATCGTGCCGTCTGCCGGCAACGCGCTGGGACTCGACCTGTCGAGCGTCGCCCCGCTCGCGGATCCGGCGATCGCGCTGTGGGCAGTCGTGCTGGTGTTCGTGTGGCGGTTCGCGGGGTTCTCGATGGTCGTGTATCTCGCGGCGATGCAGTCGATCCCGCGCGAGTACTACGAGCAGGGCGAGATCGAGGGGATCGGCCGGTTCGCGCGGCTGCGCCGGATCACGTGGCCGCTCCTCTGGCCACAGACCTTCGCCCTCACGTTGCTGACGACGATCGCGACGCTCCGCGTGTTCGACCTCATGTGGATCATGACCGCGGGCGGACCCGGGCACGCCACCGAGACCGTGGCGACGTACGTCTACACGACCGCGTTCCGGACCCTGGACGTGGGGTATGCCCAGGCGATGGCCACGATCCTCCTGATCCTGATCGTTGCCCTGGCCGTCGTGGAGTACCGCCTCCTGAATCCCCGGGCGGAGGCGGTCAGCACGTGACGGCTCGCCGGCCGATCCGTCTCACGAGCCTCGTCCTGGTGGGCCTCGCGCTGGTCTGGATCTACCCCGTGATCTGGACGCTCGCGAACGCGCTCAAGACCACCTCCGATCTGTACGGTGGGCCGCTCTCCCTGCCGATTCCCCCCGCGATCGGCAACCTCGGAGAGGCGTGGAACCGGGCGAACCTCGGCCAGGCGCTGCTCAACTCCGCCTATGTCGCGTCGCTGACGGTCGCCGGCACGCTCGTCCTCGCGATCCCGGCCGCGTTCACGCTGACGCGCCTCCGGCCGCCGGGTCGCGCCGCTCTCTTCCTCCTCGTCCTCGCCCCGCTCATCATCCCGACCGAGGTGCTGATCGTCCCGCTCTTCTCGATCTACCGGACGCTGGGGCTCATCAACAGCCTGCCCGGCCTGGCGCTCGTCGACATCGTGTTCAGCCTGTCGTTCGCCACGATCATCCTCGCCGGCTTCTTCCGGCGGATCCCGCAGGACCTGATCGATGCGGGCCGGCTCGACGGCGCGGGCCGCATCGCCCTCATGACGTCGATCGCCATCCCGCTGGCCCGGCCCGGAATCGTCGCGGTCGGCGTGCTCGTCGCGGTGTTCTCGTGGAATGACTTTGCGGGCGCCCTCGTTCTCCTCCAGCGACCCAGCGCGTTCACCGCGCCGCTGGCGCTCACGACGTTCTCGACCTTCTACGCCACCGACGAGGGTCTCCGGTTCGCGGGCCTGGCCATCACCTTCCTGCCGCCGCTCGTCCTGTTCCTGCTCTTCCAGCGGACCTTCCTCCATGGCCTGACGGCCGGAACCGCGCGATGACGGCGGCCCCGCTGCTCGAGACGAAGCTCCACCCACCGATCGCCCATGGCCGCCTGGTCCCGCGCGACCGGCTGAGCGATCAGATCGCACGGGCCGTCGGCGCGACGCTGACGCTCGTGTCCGCGCCGGCCGGCTTCGGGAAGACGACGGTCATGGCCGAGCTGGCGGGTCGCTCCGGTGGCGCGCGCATCGCATGGCTGTCCCTCGAGGCGAGCGACAACGACCCCGTCACGTTCTGGACCTACGTCATCGAGGCCATCGATCGCGCCGCCCCGGGTCTGGTGACCGGCGCACGGGCCAGCCTCTCGGGCGCCCAGGTCTCGGTCGACGCCGTCGTGACCACGCTCCTGAACGGGCTCTCGGCCGCCACCGGCGACGTCGTCCTCGTGCTGGACGACCTCCACGTCATCGAGTCGCCGGCGATCCACGAGCAGCTCGGCTACTTCCTCGAGCACCTCCCGGCGCGCGGCCACGTGGTCATGGGCACCCGGGCCGATCCGGCGTTTCCGCTCGCCCGCCTCCGCGCGCGTGGCGGCCTGATCGAGATCCGGGCGAGCGACCTGCGGTTCTCGCCGGCCGAGGCGGCGCGCTACCTCGAGACCATGGATCTCGCGCTTCAAGCGAGCGACATCGCAACCCTCGAAGGGCGGACCGAGGGGTGGATCGCCGCGCTCCAGCTGGCCGCGCTGTCCCTGCAGGGCCGAGCCGACACGACCGCGTTCATCAAGTCCTTCGCCGGCGACGACCGCCACATCGTGGACTACCTCGTCGAAGAGGTCCTGCGCCGCCAGCCAGCCCGGATCCGCGACTTCCTGCTCAGGACCTCGATCCTGTCGCGCTTCACCGGTTCCCTTGCCGACGCGGTCACGGCAGGCGAGGGGGAGCGGCGACGATCGAGGCGCTCGACCGCGGCAACCTGTTCGTGATCCCCCTGGACAGCCAGCGCCGCTGGTATCGCTACCACCACCTGTTCGGCGGCGTGCTCCAGGCCCACCTCCTGGCCGAGCTGCCGGGCGACGTCCCGGTCCTCCATCGTCGTGCCAGCGACTGGTTCGAGGAGAACGGCGACCGCTCGACCGCCGTCGAACACAGCCTCCGGGCCGGCGATCCCGAGCGCACAGCCGAGCTGGTGGAGCTCGGGCTCGTCGAGATGCGGCAGTACCGGCGCGAGGCGACGCACCGCCGCTGGCTCGCCGCGATGCCGCTCGACGTCCTCGCCCGTCGACCGGTCCTCGCGGTGGGCCTCGCCGGAGCCATCCTGTCGGCAAACGAGATCGACCGGGTCGACGAGCTCTTGAGCGAAGCCGAGCGGCGGCTCGCGAGCGGGGAGCCGGTGATCATCGTCGACGAGGGCGAGCGGCGTCGCCTGCCGGCGATGATCGAGCTCTACCGGGCTGCGCTCAGCAAGCTCCAGGGCGATCTCGAAGGCAACGTCGCCCACGCCCGGCGGGTGCTCGAGCTCGTCAACGCCGACGACGACATCGGGCGGGGCGGGGCCGAGACGTTCCTCGGCCTGGCCGCGTGGGGCATGGGCGATCTCGACCAGGGCTTCGCGTGGTACGAGCAGGGCATGGCCAGCCTCGAGCGGGGCGGGCTCGTGACCGACGTCGTCGGCGCCGGCATCATCGGCGCCGACATCCGGATCGCCGCGGGGCGTCTGACGGACGCGATGCGGATCTACGAGGCCGGACTCGACCGCGCGACCCGGACCGATCCTCCGCTCAAGGGCGCGACCGACATGCACACCGGTCTCGCCGAGATCGCCTACCAGCGGGGCCGGCTCGACGAGGCCCAGGCACACCTCGACGCCGGCCGAAGCCTGGGCGATGAGCTCGGCTTCCCGCGCGAGCCATACCGCTGGCGGGTCGTCCAGGCGCGGATCCTGCAGGCACGCGGCAACGTCGACGCCGCCCTGCCGCTGCTCGACGAGGCCGAGCGCCTGTACCTCAGCGAGTTTTCGCCCGACATCCACCCGATTCCGGCGATCCGGGCCCGATTGCTCATCGCCCATGGGCGCACGGCCGATGCGCGCTCCTGGGCGCACCGGACCGGCCTCGCGCCGACGGACGAGCTCACCTACGTCCGCGAGTACGAGCACACGACCCTCGCCCGCCTCCTGGTCGCCGAGGCCGCCAACGACCGCGTCGGTGCGCGTGCCCTGCCCGCGGGTCTCGCGCTCCTGGATCGCCTCCTGGCGGCGGTCGAGCCCGGACACCGGGATGGCAGCCGCCTGGAGGTCCTGGTCGTCCAGGCGCTGGCCCGACACGCCGCAGGCGATGACGCCGGCGCCTTCGAGGCCCTCGACGCGGCGATCGAGCTGGGCGAGGCGGAGGGCTATGTCCGGGTCTTCGTCGACGAGGGACCAGCGATGACGCGGCTGCTCAAGGCGGCCGCGAAGCGCCCGGCGGCGCCGGGCCACCTCCAGGAGCTCATCCGCGCGTCCTCCGGAGCCACCCCTTCAGCCACGCCCCTGCCCGCGAACCAGGGGCTGGTCGAGCCGTTGAGCGAACGCGAGATGGAGGTCCTGCGTCTGCTCCGCAGCGACCTCGACGGGCCAGGGATGGCTCGCGAGCTCGTCGTGTCGGTCAACACCTTGCGGACCCACACGAAGAACATCTACGCGAAGCTCGGCGTCGGCAGTCGCCGCGCCGCGGTGCGACGAGCGGAAGAGCTCCACCTGATCTGACCGGGCGGCCCCGAGCCGCTCCGAGCCGCCAAGTCCAGAAAATCACCCACCGGATCACCACGTGTGGTGATGCCCGCTCACCATGTCGCCGTCGAGGCTGCGCTCATCGGACGCCCAACCGCACCGGGATGGGCAACTGGAAAGGAGCGCGATGAGCGATACGACCCCGGGTCTCGGCGGCAGCAGCGGCTACGAGATCCGGACCCAGGGGCGGATCAGCGAGAGCTGGTCGGATTGGTTCGAGGGCCTGACCCTCGTTGACCAGGCCGACGGCACGACGCTGATCCTGTGCCCCGCCCTCGACCAGGCCGCCCTCCACGGGCTGATCGCGAAGGTTCGCGACCTCGGCCTGGCCCTGATCTCCGTCACTCCGACCCACGACAAGTCCTGAGGAGCAGAAATCTCATGCCCAAGCTCAAGCTCGGCCGCCTCGCCGGTGGTGCAATCGCGGCGCTCGCGATCGGCGCCATGGCGATCGGCGCCACCGTCCAGGCCGCCGACAACGGCGGCATCCGCAACTGCGTCGACATCGGCGGCAAGCAGGCCAACCGCGTCGGCTGCTACGAGAAGGTCTGGTCCGGCGGCGTCGAGTACCGGATGACCTTCTCCAACCTGACCTTCTCCGGCAACACCCCGAAGGACCTCGACCCCTTCTACGTTCTTGCTCCCCAGCGAGCCGACGCGCAGGGCTATTCGCCGACCTTCCTGCACGACCACGTCACCCGAGCCACCCCCAAGGGCAACGGCGGCACCTACAGCACGAAGCTTCAGGGCTACTTCGTCCTCTGCAGCGGCCAGGGCCTGATCAGCGGCGCCTGCGTCCCGCTCTGGACGTCGCCCGGCGGCGACCCGCTGCCATTCGCACGAACTGTCGCCGGCCACGACCTCACCTCGACGGCTGTCATCGAGTCGGCGGCGGCCGCGGGCGATCTAGTCCTCGTGAATCTGGGCCCGAACGCCGTGATCGTCGGCTCGCTCAGCGACCTCCACTGACCTCCACCTGAGTCCCACAGGAGAACCCCATGACCTCGTTCCGGAAGACCGCCCTCGTCGGCGGCGTCCTGTACCTCGTGACCTTCATCGGTTCGATCGCCTCGGCCCTCCTCGTCGGGCCGGCCCTCAACGATCCGGCCTACGTGCTCGGCGCCGGCGTCGACCAACAGATCGGCCTCGCCGGCGTCCTCGAGCTCGTCAATGTATTCGGGCTGGTGGGCTGCGGGATCGCCTTCTTCTCGGTCATCCGCCGCGTTCATGAAGGTCTCGCGATCGGCTACCTCGCGACCCGGCTGTTCGAGGGCGCGATCATCACCATCAGCGTCGTCGGCCTCCTCTCGATCATCACCCTCCGCCAGCAGGTCGCGGCCGGCGCGGACGGCGAGGCGGTCGTCCCGGTCGCCGCCGCGCTCGTCGCGATCCGCAATTGGGCCATCGTCCTCGGCAGCAACATGGCTCCGTTCAATGCCCTGATGCTCGGCACCGCCCTGTACCGGGCGCGGCTCGTTCCCCGCTGGATGCCCGCTCTGGGTCTCGTCGGTGCGCCGATCCTCATCTCCTTCGTCGCCCTGATGATCCTGGGCCAGGCGCAGGTGGGAACTCCCTTCCACGCCATCGCCGTTCTCCCGTTCTTCGTCTGGGAGCTCGCCCTCGGGCTGTGGCTGACCTTCAAGGGCTTCAATGAGTCGGCGCCGATCGCGGTCGCCGAGCGCGCCCGGCTGGCCCCTGCGGCGGCCCTCACGACCAGCGCAGGTGCCGCGTGATCGCGGCCGAGCGCCCGGAGGTCCGGCCGGTGCCGCGGATCTTCCTGCACACCTTCTGGCGGCTGCACCGCTCGCTATATCGCGCCACCGGCGGCCGCGTCGGTCTCCGCCGGCCCGAGCTCGGTGCCACGTTCGGCATGCTCCGGCTGCACACCGTGGGCCGGCGGTCCGGGCGGGAGCGGATCACGATGATCGGCTACTTCGAGGACGGACCGAACCTCGTCACCCTCGCGATGAACGGCTGGGGCAAGGCCGACCCGGCGTGGTGGCTGAACCTCCAGGCCGACGCAACGGCCACCGTGGAGCTCCCGGACGGCACCCGCGTGGTTCGCGCCCGAGCGGCCGCCGGGGACGAGCGGGACCGCCTCTGGACGACCTTCCGGGACTACCCGGGCTGGGGCTCCGATCTCGGTGCCCTGACCGCGCAACGACCCGGTGAGACGGCGATCGTCGTCCTCGAGCCGGCGCCGGGATTGGCAGGGGCGGAGCGATGAGTGAGTCGACCATCCAGCTGGGCGGCGCCGACCGCGCCGCCCAGCCGACGGGGCAGGGGACGCGTCGTCGGCTCCGCGCTCGCCACCTCTGGATCGTTCCCGGACTCGCGATCGCGATTGTCGCGAACGAGCTCGGCAAGACGAACGGGGTCGGGATCCTTGCTCTGATCGCGTTCGGCATCGCCCCCGACGTTCCGCGCCTGTTCCGCAACCGCGGGCGCGTGGCGCACAACCTGCTCCATCAGCCGGTGGCCCCGCTCGTGGCGGTGGCGATCGGCGCGACGGGGATCGTTCCGGTCGTGTGGCTCATCGGCTCCCTCGTGTGGCTCGGCCACGTGTTGGTGGGTCGTGGCGTCGGCGATGTGCCGCGGCGGGGAGGGGACGCGGCTCATGCCTGAGGCCTTCGACCTCCTCCTTCGCGGGGCGGTCATGGGCGTCACGGGCTCAGCCTTGATGGACGTCTGGAGCGCCGTCCTGCGACGGCGCTTCGACATTCCGACGCTCGACTATGGCCTGCTCGGCCGCTGGATCGGCCACTTCCCGAAGGGTCGCTTCGTCCACGAGCGGATCGGCACTGCGGCTCCGGTCGCGAACGAGCGGGCGATCGGCTGGATCGCCCACTACGGGATCGGCGTCGCAGTTGCGCTCGTGATGCTCGCGATTTGGGGCCGAGGATGGGTCGCCGCGCCGTCCATCGCCCCCGCCCTGGTCGTCGGAATCGGGACGATCGTCGCGCCGTGGTTCGTGATGCAGCCGGCCCTGGGACTCGGCTTCGCGGGATCGAACGCTCCCAACCCGGCCGCAACCCGACTCCGGAACCTGGGCAGTCACATGGTCTACGGCGTCGGGCTCTTCGTCGCCGGTCTGACGCTGTCCATCGCGCTGCCGGCCGGATGACGGCTAGGCGTTCGAGAAGTCGGCCGTCTTCGGGATCGTCGCCGGCGGCGTCCCGATCACGATCGCGATCTCGCGCCGGTCGAGGATCTCGATCGTCCGTGGGTCCCCGGGCGTGAGCACGCCGTCGATGTAGACCGCGATCGGGGTGGCGGGGCTGCAATAGGTCGCGACGCACGACGCGTCGAGCGTCACGCCCCACTCCGTGAAGAACTCGCCCAGCGTGTTCCGCGTGGTCTCGGTCGACTCGGTGTGCAGGATCCCATCGACCCCGTGCGTGTGGAGCGGCGAGATGCACGGCTCGTTGCACAGGTCGATGCCGCCGTACCGCTTCGTGCCATCCGGCAGGTCGTCCACCTGGACCGCCGGGTCGTCGATCTTGATCCCGATTCCGGCCGGCACGGCGACCGGCTTGCCATCGACGAACACGTCCAGATGGGCATGGACGTGATGGTCGGTGAACTCCCTCGGCAGGGGCTTCAGGCCGGCCTTGACTGCCAGGTCCATCGGGTTGGGCGGCGCGGGCCAGGCGGGGGCAGTTGCCGGGCCGGACGGCGACGTCGCGCCGCTCGAGGTCGGCGGCGCCACCGACGGCGTGCTCGCGCCGCATGACGCGACCAGAAGGACCGCGGTCGCGACCGTGATCGCGCGGGACAGGGTCAGCGGCGTTCGCATGACCGTTCCTCCAAGTTGAGCGCCACGTTGTCCGGTCACACTACCGCGCGTCGCTCTGCGGTCGCTCGGCGGATCGTCGACCTGGTCGGGCCAGGCGTCAGGACGGCACCCGCTTGAGCTCGTAGCATTCCGCGGGGAATCCGTCCGAAGCGGGCCCACATCCGCTGGCTTAGTCCGGCAGGGGGTCCAGGCCCAGATCGAGCCTGAGCAGGTTCGACGCTGCGTGAGCGCGGTCTTGGGCCTTGTTCGCGAGATCCATCGCGCGGTTCAACGCGCCGACATTCGGTGCCTTGGCGCAGGTACGAAGGGCTGCCACGTGAGCGGCCTGGTCTCGGATGAGGGCCTTGGCATCAGCCGCAGCGTCGTCCGGATACGTGAATGACTGCAGAGCCACGAGGACGTCCCGCTCGACGGCGGCCAGCTTCCAGCAGTACAGCTTCCAGTCCTGCAGGGACGTCTTGTTCTTGTACCGCTTGAACAGGTTGTCACGCGCTCGGTCCGTCGGAATGACTGCTTGGGCGTAGCCGTTTGCAGCGCCCTGTCGGATCTCGTCCTGGGTCGGCGGAACGTCCGGCACCGTCGCGGCGAGGTTGCCGCACGACAAGAGCACGCTCTTCTTCAGCTCGGGCCACACGATCCCGGAGCTGCCTCCGGCGGCCACATAGCCGCCGAGGAAGTGGTAGCTCCGACCGGTTACCCCAACCACGTTTCCGTGCGCGTCGAGCACCTCGACCTCTGACCCGCTCCGCCGGGCGGTGAAGCCGGAGGGCCACGCGACGGTCACCGGTACATCGCCCCCGACCAGCATGTTTTCGTGCCCGTCGCCGATGATCGCGGTTCCGTACGTCGGATCGACCACGAGCAGGCCGGCTGCGTCCGCCGCGAAGCAGCCGGTGTGGTCTTGCGGGGCGGTGAGGATCTCAACCGGGTCGCCGTGGGGCGGCAACCAGCCGCACCCGACGAGGCACAGCGCGAGCGCAACAGCGGCGGCAAGAAGCTTCGTCACCCGCGTCGACTGAGTCGGTGGCGTTCGGTGTTGCCCGACCAGACCGGCAGCGGCGCTGAGCCGTTGTGACGGGCGAACGCGGCCCGCGACCGGAAGCGGCCGATGCCGGCTGTCTCGCCGACGAGCTTGGCCGCGGTCAGCGGGCCGCAGCCCGTCAGAGCCAGAAGGGACGGCGCAAGGTCGGCGACCAGGCGCTCGATCTCGCGCTCGAGGCCGTTGATCGTCGTCGGTCAGATCCCGAATCCGGACCACCAACTCGCGGGCGATGCGGCCGACGGTCCCGGGAGCATCGGCCAGGTTACGCGCTCAAGGGCGGCCAGGACGACGGTCCGATTGAGGCTGCGGATCGGCGGCTCCGAGCCCGGGTCGAGCTCGTGGAGGTGCCAGCGCAGGCGGTTCTCGGCGCGCGTCCGCTCGGCGACGAGATCCTCGCGATGGTCCACGAGGAGCCGGACCTCGCGGTCGGGCCCGTCGAGGGTCGCGACCGGGAGATCCTCGCGGAGGGCCGCCCGGGCTCGAGTCTAAGCGGCGGGGATGCCCTGGTCGGCCATCGCAACACCGCTCTGGCGACGCGGTGAACGGGCTACAGGCCGGCTAGCTCCCGGATCACCATCGCCACCTCGCGCAGGTCCTCGCCCAGCTGGTGATCGCGGTCGCGCAGCAGGTGAACCTCGGCGTGGGGGATCACCTGAGCGTAGAGGTCGGCATGACCCGGTGGGACTTCCTCGTCGGCGAGCCCGTGGAACAGGTGCACCGCTGCGCTGTCCGGGAGCCGCGCGCCGAGATCGCTCGGCGTCCCGTCGTTGTCGTCAGGCCACCCACCGTCGCCGACAAACGGCGCGGCGAGCAGCACGATCGCCCCCAGCCTGGACGCCGGCGGCTGCTCCACGAGAGCGCGCACGAGGAGCGTGCCGCCGATTGAATGGCCGACGACGATCGCGCCGTCGTCGAGGGCCGCCAGCTCCCGCCGGATCGCCGGATCCCACGTCGCCTCGTCCGGGTCGTCTTCGTCGGGCATCCGCGGGTAGTGGACGTCGAACCCGTCGCCGAGCTCCCGGGTGAGGCTCACGACGAGCTTGTTGTCCCACTCGTCGTGGGTGCCTTCGCCGCCGCCCTGGATGAACAGGACCTGTCGAGTCATCACCGTCCTCGTGCGCGTCGGAGGGATTGTCGCCGCTCGCCTCGGCTCCTGGCCATCGCCGCACGTCAGCGAGCGCGAGGTACCCTCCCGGCTTGATGCCGACCGACACCGATCGACTCCGGCGACTGGCCGCCTACGCGGACATCGTCGGCGCCGCCGACTTTCCGATCGGCGAATGGGCCGGCGGCGACACGGACGAACACGGCGTGATCCACATGCCCTGGTTCGACTACAGCGGCGAGGTTCTCGCCTTCACCCGCGAGTTGAGCACGTTGGGTTGGGTGTATCCCTTCGACTGGCCATCGTGGGCGCAAACGCCCGCGGGCGAGCGCTACCTTCGCGAGCCTGATGCCGTCGCCGACGCCACGGAGGCCGACCTCGGGAAGATCCTGACGACCGTTGTCCGGGGCGATCGCTTCAACGAGGGCATGCTGGCCGAGGCGTTCCGGCGCGGGATCATCCTGGCCGTCGTGCGCCGCGCCGAAGCACTGCTTGGCACGCAGGCCGAACACCAGACTGGGAGACCGTGACGATGACCAGCGCACTCCAGGACCTGCTCGAGCGCCACGTCGCCAGTGGCACGGTGCCGGGGGTCGTGGCGAGCCTGGGAACCGCAGACCCGGAGATCGTTGCTGCCGGCGCACTGTCGATCGGCGGCCTACCCATGCCGGCGGACGCGATCATGCAGATCCAGTCGATGACCAAGGCCGTGACCGCCGTCGCGGCCCTGCGGTTGGTCGAAGCCGGTCGCCTGACCCTGGACGACCCGGTCGCCCGATGGCTGCCCGAGCTGTCCGACCCACGGGTGCTGCGGGCGCCCACGTCCGATCTGGCCGACACGACCCCGGCTGCTCGACCGATCACGGTGCGGCACCTGCTGACCAACACCGCCGGCTACGGCATGATCTTCAACGAGAGTCCGATCCAGCAGGCGATGGTCGACAGTGACGTCGACGCCGGCACCGATCCCGTGAAGCTCGGCGCCGACGACTGGCTCGCCCGGCTGGCGGCCCTGCCCCTGGCCTTCCAGCCGGGGGAGGGGTGGCGGTACCACCACTCCTTCGCCATCCTCGGAATCCTGATCGCCCGGTTGACCGGCGGGCCCCTCCAGGATCACCTGGTTGACGACCTGTTCGAGCCCGCTCGGCCTCGCGGACACCGGCTTCTGGGTGCCGACCACCGACCTCGGCCGGCTGCCCGCCGCGTATCGGCACGATGAGACGGGACTCGTGGAGGTGTTCCCGGCCGGTGGCGGTTTCTACGCGGGCCCGCCGCCGTTCGACGTGAGTCACGGTGAGCTCGTCTCGACGGTCCGTGACTACACGCGCTTCGCCCGGATGCTGGCGGACGGCGGGCGGTTCGAGGGGCGGCAGATCGTGTCGCAGGAGCACCTCCGCCTGATGACGAGCGACCAGGTGCCGGCGATCGCCAAGGCCCCGGACAGCTTCTTCCCGGGCTTCTGGGACAGCACCGACTGGGGCTTCGGCGTCGGAATCGAGATCGCCGGCGGGCGGACGCGGTCGCTACGGATGGTCCGGCGGCACGGGCAGCAACTTCTTCGTCGACCCGGATGGCACCGTCGGGACGATCCTGCCCCAGGTCGAGGCCGGCGAACGGGTCGGGACCATGATCGAGGAGTTCCAGGCGCTGCCGGACGGCCGATGATCCGCGTCAGTCGTAACCTTCCGCCATGGCAAACGTGATCGATTATGTCGAGCTGACCGTCGACGACCTCAGCGAGGCAAAGGCCTTCTATGCCAAGGCACTCGGCTGGGCGTTCAACGACTACGGCCCGGACTACGCCGGGATCCAGGACCCGACGCGGCCCGGCCACGAGTTCGGCGGGCTGAACCCGATCGCGGCCACGGGCCGCGGCGACGGCGTCGTGGCGTTGGCGCGGACGGACGACGTCGACGCGTCGCTGGCCAGCGTCCTGGCGGCCGGGGGCCGGATCGTCGTCGAGCTGGCCGAGTATCCCGGCGGCCGGCGCTTCAAGTTCGCGGATCCGTGGGGCAACGTCCTCGGGGTCTACCAGCCGAGCGAGTAGCCCGGGCTCACGCGTCGGCCTCCGGTGCCTCCATCCGTTCGAGCAGTGCCATCGTCGTCTGCCAGCTCCGGACCGTCATCGACTTGTACGCCGGCGTGCCCACGATCTTGCCGAGACGGCTCTTCGTCCGTTGTGCGCTGAGCCGTTGCGAGTAGATCACGCCGGTGCCCGGCCAGACCTCGTCGACGCCGGGCCGCGGGTCGAAGACCTTCATCGCCTCGGCGGCGGAGATCCCCAGGAGGAAGACCGCGTCGCTGTGGTACGTGTCGGGCTGATCCCCGAAGCCCTTCGGCCGATCCCGGACGACGGCTCGAACCTGGGCCTGGGTCAGGACGAGGACGGCGATCAGCTCGCTGTCGAGCTTGAAGGTCTTCGGGAGCGCCTTCTCGAGCTCGCGTTTGATCGCGGCGGCCGACTGATCGGAGCTCAGGATCACGTTGCCGCTGGCGATGTACGTCGAGACCTTCGTATGCCCGTGCGACTCGAGGAGCTCGCGGAGGGCCGCCATCGGGACCTTGTTGCGGCCGCCGACGTTGATTCCGCGCAGGAGGACGAGGTATCGGTTCACCCGAAGGAGGATGCCACGCCGTCAGCCAGGAGGCGACGGCGCCTCGCGTTCGGCCTCGCGCGCGAACTTCTCGAGCTCGCCGCGGAAGCTTCCCTCGTACGAGCCGCGCGAGAAGATCCACGACGAGATCGCCGAGATCAGGCCGACTGTCTCGAACGTCTGCGTGATCCGCGTCCCATCGGCGTCGGGCTCGAACGTCGCGCTCGACCGGCCGCGGAGGATCCAGCTGCCGAACTTCGTGGCGAACAGGCGTGGGCGCTCGACCTCGAGGATCTCGGTCGGACTCTTCACGGGCCCGAAGTGGACGACGTACGTCGTGCCGACCTGATCGACGGACCCGGACACGTCGCTGACGCCGGTCACCCCGCCGACCCATTCGCCCATCCGCTCGAGGTTCGTCCAGAGCGCGAACACGTGCTCAGGCGGAGCCCCGACATGCGTGGTGATGGTGTAGTGAGCCACGGTCCGAGCATTGTGCAACGGCGGTCGGCGGCTCGCGTCGTGGGTTCAGCCGACCGGAAGGATGAGGAGGTAGCCCGGCGGGACGCCGAGGTCGATCCGGCCGTTCGTCCGGGCGACGAATTGCTCGCCGAGTGTCTCCAGCGTCAGGAGACTGTTCGGCCGCGGCGACAGGCCCCAGACGGAGCTGCCGTGGGGATAGAGCGGGTCCAGCACATTCACACCGGTCACGACGAACTCGTCAGTCGTCGCGGGATCGCCGAGCGAGGTGAAGCCGCTCATCACCCATGCGTGACGTCCGGCCCACATGACCAGGTTGACCGGTCGCTTGGTCGCGCGAATCGCCTTGGCCGCCGCGTGAACCGCCTCGTCCAGCGTCGGCACGGAGACCAGCTGCCAGCGGCCGATCCCGAGCTCGTTCATGAGGGGCACCCAGCCGTTCGGATTCGCCCCGCCGAAGATGCTGTCGGACAGGTCGCGCGCACGTTTCCAGAGGCGCTCCTGCGTGGCCCGCGTCCGGTCGTTCTTCGGCCGGAGCATGTTGAGGGTCATCTGGACACTCGCCCCGACGCACCACTCGAACGTGTACTGGCCGATGAAATCACCCTTGCGGTAGAGATCGAGGCTGAACGGCTCGGGCGCGGGCGTCGAACGGGCGGGAGAGGGCGTGGGCGTTGCCCGCGCCGGCGTTCGCGGCCGGGCAGTGGCCGCGGCGGGAGTCGGCTCGCCCTCGACGTCGTCCGGCGCATCGGTCGGCGTGATCGACGCGGCGCCAAGCGGGACATTCGGCGACTGCGGCCGTTGAATGGCCGGTCCGGCGCCGGCGCCACACCCGGCGATCAGGATGCTGATCGCCAGGCAGAGCCAGATGGTCAGGCGGGGGCGGAGGGTCGTGCGTCGCATCTGGCGGCCAATTCTTCCACACGTCTGTCGATGGGCCCGATCACGGGCCCTCGGTGGGCATGACGCGCGAGGTTCCGTGAGGTTCTTGACAGCCTCAGCGCTTCCCGAACCCGGGCAACGCCGTCGCCTGCTTCATCCACGCCGCGACCTGGTCCTCGTCGAGGTCGCCGAGGGACTTGAGGTCGACGCCGCGCGTCTCCTTGCCCATCCCGATCGGCGTCTCGGGCGGCACGGGCGAGAGCGACGTGCCGCGCCCGAACGCGAGCTTGACGTGGCCCTCGAATCCGCCGCACGCGAAGCACCAGCCGTCGCCGACGCCATACCACGACATGCCCCACTTGATCGAGCGCTGGAGGCCCGGCAACGTCGCGGCCGCGAGGGCGTCGACGCGCTCGGCGATCGAGCGTTGCGGCTGCGGCAAGCCGGCGATGTAGGCGAAGACCGGCTTGTCGCCGAGCGCGGCCTTGGCGGGGCTCGCCCGGCCCGTCATGGCGGCGGGCAGCCTCGCCAGGAGGTCGCCCTCGGCGACACTCCCTTCGGCGGATCGGGGTTCGCTCGGCATCGGATCCTCCTGAACGCGGTCGTCGAGCGTTTGACCGCTCATCCGACCGAGATTCATCGGTCGCCCTCCAGGAGATCGTTCGGCCGCGTCAGCCCTCAAGCCGTTCTTGCTTGGCTCGTGCGACAGCCTGGGCGATCCGCCGGGAGCGTGTGTCCGGACGCTTGGCTTGCGCGATCGACCGAGCGACGTTGTTGCGGTAGAACGTCGGCATCGAGTCGAAGAACCGCTTCGCCTCCGGTTCGGCCGCGAAGGCCAGGGCAACGTCGTCGCCCATCGTCGTCGACTGCGGGCCTTCGAGGAACAGGTGGACGTCGATCTCGTCGCCGGGCGCGAACCCGGGATTCCGACACCACGCCGGCCCAAGCTCCAGCAGCCACGGCGAACCCTGGGTCAGCCGCCCGCGGAACCGTTGGCCGCCGACCGTCCCGGCCACGTGATAGGCGTCCCGAGCCTCCCAGGTGTGGGCTGGGTCAAACGGGACGTCAATTCGGAGGCCGCCGTTGGGTCGCGTCTCGGCCGTCGCTCGGAACTGCTCTGTCTTCACCGGCCGATTGTGGGCGAAGCTCGCGTGGCGGCGCTCGCCGGACCACGGGCCATCCGCGACGGTCGTTCCGCCGTCAGTCCTGAGCGAGCCCGATGAGGAGCCCTTCCGGCCCGCGGATGTAGCACAGCCGGATCGAATCTCCGTACTGGACGACGTCCGTGCTGACGAGCTCGGCGCCATGGGTGCGGAGCCGGGCGAGCGTGTCGTCGAGGTCGTCCACGGCGAACATGACCCGCAGGTAGCCGAGCGCGTTCACCGGGGCCGTCCGGTGGTCAGCCACGACCGCCGGCTCGAGGAAGCGCGAGAGCTCCAGGCGATTGTGGCCGTCCGGCGTGCGCATCATCGCGATCTCGACCCGCTGGTCGCCGAGTCCGGTCACTCGCCCTGCCCATTCTCCTTCGACCATCCCTTGCCCTTCGAGCTCGAGCCCGAGCTCGCGAAAGAAGTCGATCGCCGCCGCGAGGTCTTCGACGACGATGCCCATGTTGTCCATCCGCTTGAGTGCCAAGTGCTGATTCTCCGCTCAATTCGGCTCAATTACGGTGGCCAACGACGATGGCCGCCGGTCGTCGCATCTCAGTGTTCCGATTCTCTCTGGAACCGTCGCCAATTGCCTTCGGAGATCACCTCGACGCCGGCGTCGGTCACCTTGATCGCCGTCTGGTCGTCGATCGCGTAGGCCGGCACGGTCAGGTCCGCGGCCCACCGCTCGGCGTTGGCCATCGTGTTGTACGGCAGGGCAGGGTGGTCGAGATGCGGGAAGATCGAGAAGTCGACCAGGCCGAGAGTCGCGTCGCCCGCGCGGTCCGGCGCTCGCCACTCGACGAAGAACTCGCCGATCCGCGGCGTCAGGACCATGCTTCCGGCGCTCAGCCCGACGTAGACCGTGTCCGACAACGACGGCAGAAGCTCCGCGAACCCGGACTCGACCATCCAGTGGTGCAGGTACATCGGGTCGCCGCCGTTGACGAGCAGCACGTCGGACGCGCGGACCGCAGGCATCCATTGCTCGGCGTCGAGGCTGGCCAGCGCGGTCAGCTCGAGCACGCCGACCGACTTCCAGCCCAGATCCGTCATCGGGCACTCGGGCTCCTGACCGGCGATGAACCGCCAGGCGGCGACCGGGCCCCGCGCGCCCATGCCGTACGACGCGGTGGGGATGCAGAGGGCTGTCGCGTCGGCAATCGGCTTGCCGAGGAGCTCGACGAGCGCGGCCCGGATGCTGGGGTTCGTGATGCCGGCCGATGCGAGCAGCAGCTTCAAGGGAGCCTCCGGTCTTGTGGTCGTCCTACGTTGGACGGCCATCCGGATCGAGACTCATCGGTGTCGGGCGCGCAGATGCCGTGCTACGCGGCGTCGCCGGCGAGCCGGGCCGCCAGCTTCCGGAAGGCCTGCTCGTAACCACCGGCGGCGTGCTCGGATCCTGCGGCGTCCATCGGGCCGTCGGTCAGGATCATCAGCGTGCCGTCGCCAGCCTCGGTCAGCTCGATGCGGACGATGGTGGGCGCGGCGCCGCCGGGATCCTGCTCCGTGTGCCGCAGGACGACGAGCGACGGCTCGCGAAGCTCGAGGATCTCGTACCCGATCGGGAATTCGAAGCCGTCCGAGCGGCGGACCATCGTGAGCTCCCAGCGGCCGCCCGCCTCGCCATCGATGCGGATCCGCTCGATCGGCGCGTGCCAGCCGTCGGGGCCGTACCACTGCGCGACCTCCGCGGGATCGGTCCAAGCGCGATAGACCTCCGTGCGCGGAGCATCGAAGTGGCGGGACAGGCGAACCGTGCCGCGGGTCGGGGTCGTGAGGTCAGTCATCCTGGTCCGTCCTTCTGCTTGCGGGCGAGGTGGGCGCCCAGTCGATCGATTCGTCGTTCCCAGGTCCGGGTGCGGGCCGTGAGCCAGTCCGTCGCATCGCGAAGCGGCTCGGGTTGCAGGCGGCTGGGCCGCCACTGCGCCTCCCGACCGCGCTCGATCATCCCCGCACGCTCGAGCACCTTGAGGTGGCGCGAGATCGCGGGAAGGCTCACGTCGAAAGGCTCAGCGAGATCGTTGACGGTCGCGTCTCCCTCGGCCAGCCTCGCGAGGATCGCGCGCCGGATCGGGTCCGCAAGGGCGGCGAAGGTGCGGTCGAGCGGCTCGGCGTGCATCTAACCTCCGTGTTAATTAACACGATGATGAAACACGAAGAAGAGACCTGTGTCAAGCGCGGCGCATCGGACCGTCAGATCGCCATCTGCACGCGGCGGTGGCCGCATGGCCCGACGAACCGCCCGTCGAGGTGGACTTCACGGGCCACCTCCACGACGAGCACGTCGAGCCCGTCCGGGCCTGGCTCGATGGCCGAAGTGGCGCTCGGGGACGTGATCGTCGCGCGCTGGGCAAGGCTTAGAATCGTGGCATGGGAATTCTGACCTTCAGCCTCAACGTCACCCTCGACGGCTGCGTCGACCACCAGGAGGGGATCGCCGACGACGAGACGCACGCCCATTTCACCCGGCTCCTGGACGAGGGCGGGGCGATGCTCTGGGGCCGCGTCACCTACGAGATGATGGAGAGCTACTGGCCGTTGGTCGCCCGCGGCGACGAGGAGGCACCGCCGGCGTTGGTCGAGTGGGCGGTCAAGCTGGATGCCAAGCCGAAGTACGTGGTGTCGTCGACGCGAACGGACTTCCCATGGACCAACAGCCACCACATCGCCGGCGACCTGCGCAGCGAGGTGCAGAAGCTCAAGGACGCGTTCCCGGATGGCGTCCTCCTCGGGAGCGGCAAGCTCGCGACCGAGCTCGACCGGCTGGATCTGATCGACGAGTACCACTTCCTCGTCCACCCCAGGATCGCCGGCCACGGCCCGACCCTCTACCAGGGCGGGCTGCCCAGCACGCGACGGCTCGAGCTGGTCTCGGCCAAGCCGCTGAGCAACGGCGCGGTCGCCATGCACTACCGGCGCGCGCGCTGACCCGGCGCAGCGATCGATGCCCGACGACACCCGAATTGACCGCTGGCTGTGCGCGGTGCGCCTGGTCAAGACGCGGCCGATCGCGACCCAGCTCTGCGACGCCGGGCACGTCCGGGTCAACGGCAATCAGGCGAAGCCGTCCACGAAGGTTCGGGCCGGCGACGTGGTCCAGGCGCTGATCGCCGAACGCGAGCGGATCGTCGAGGTCGTGCGGCCGATCGAGACGCGCGTCGGAGCGTCAATCGCGGCCGAGTGCTACGTCGACAACAGCCCACCGCCGGTCATCCGGGAGATCGCGCCCGGCATCCAGGCGGTTCGCGGCCAGGGCCGGCCCAGCAAGCGCCTCCGCCGCGAGCTCGATCGGATGCGCCGGACCTGACTCGAGTCCTGGTCTCGCGCGCGGCGAGCTAGGGCGACTCATCCACGAGGGCGCCGGGATCGGTCCTGGCGGTGAGGCCGAGGCGATGGGCGGTCGCCGCCGCTTCCGTCCGTCCCTGGACGCCGAGCTTGGCCAGGATCGTCGAGACGTGGTGTCCGGCGGTCCTGGTGGTGATGAACAGCGCGTCTGCGATCTGGCGATTCGTTCGGCCGGATGCGAGCAGGTCGAGCACCTCGCGCTCGCGCGTCGTGAGCCCGAACGGCCCGAGCGCATCGGGTGGGGACGGCTTCGGCGGTTCGACGCCCAGGTCCAGTCGACCGCGCACGGCGAGGCGTTCGATCTCCTCGCGAAGGGGCGTCGCGGCGAGGGCCGCCGCGATGGCGTGGGCCTCGCGCAAGGGTCCCGCTGCCGCCGAGCGGTTGACCGACTTCCGAAGCAGCAGCGCCTCCGCCTGGCGCCAGAGCGCATAGCCGCGCTGATACGCCATCGGGATGGCGCCAAAGGCCTCGCTCGCGGCCGCCCACTGCTCCGCGTCGGATCCGCCGTCCAGGCGCCCGCTCTCGGCTTCTCCGATCGCCCAGAATGCCTGCGCTTGCGACGCGAAGTTGGGACGGTCGCGCGTCACGATGTCCCGGACCGAGCGGAGGACTCCGAGATGTCGATCGGCGATCGACCTCGACGCTTCCAGCTCCCGCTGCGCGCGACGAGCTCGTGCCAAGCCCGCCGCGTCGGCCTCCGCCCGCAGTGCGAGCGCCAGCAATGGGCCCGTCCGGGTCACCAACCCGGGCTCCTCGATCGGGAGCCGCTCCATCGCCGCGTCGAGTTCCGTCCGAGCGTCGCCGGGTCGGCCCCTCCAGAGCTGGAGCTCGGCCGCCGCCTCGGCGAGAGGCCCGACCCATTGCGCCTCGACCGTCTGCTCGACCAGCGGCCGAAGGCGTTCGATCCGTCGCGCGGCATCGCGGTGTCTGCCCTGACCGACATCGAGGAGCGCCAGTCGCTCCTGGACGAACAGCTCGCTCGTGCCCGGCACTTCGTACCGCCGTGCACGTTCGATGAACGCCGCGGCATCGCTCCAGCGGCCCATCCGCTGGAGCGCCGCCGCCCCTTCGCAGAGGCTCGCCACACCATAGGTGCGGGCCAATCCATGGGCCAACGCGTACGCGAACGCCTCTTCCGCGACCTCGCCAGCTTCCACGAGGCGCCCGCTGTGGTTCATCACGTCGACAAGATTTGCGTGGGCGCGGGCCGCATCTTCGACACTCTCTGCGCGCAGCGCGATCTCGAGGCCATCGCGCAGGACCCTGAGTCCGCCCTCGAAGTCGCCGAGGTATACGACGATGAGGCCGAGCGAGGTCAGGGCGTGGCTCTCGATCTCCACGGCACCGACGCGGCGGGCGACGCTGACGGCCTCCTCGCAGATCGGCTTCGCCTCGTCGAAGAACGTTTCGTTGACCAGGATCTGGGCGAGGCTCGCCGTGACTCTCGCCCGAGCCAGGGATGGCGTTTCGGGGACGAGCCGGACGGCTTCGCGGCAGGCCTCCAGGCCGGCAAATCCGCGACCCGCATTCCACAGGTAGCGGCCCAGACGCTCCTTGAGCAGACCCAGGCGCGTCGGCTCAGCCGCATCGCCCGCTGCGCTGACGGCCTCCTGCATCAGGCTGACGGCTCGCAGCGGGGCCGTTTCGGCAGCCGTTCGAGCCGCCAGATCGAGCAGGCCGATCCGATCGAGCCCTGCTCGTTGCGAGGCGTCGGGGACCCGATCCCACAACTCGAGCGCACGTTCGAACTGGGCATTCGAATCGGCGAGGGCGTGCATGCGCTGGGCGGCTGCCCCTGCGCGGACCGACGCTTCGAGCGCTCGCGGCAGCTCGTGCGACGCGTACCAGTGATGGGCGAGCTCCGCGGCGTTCCGATCATTCAGCCCGCCCTGCAGGTCCGCGATGGCGTCGGCGAAACGAGCGTGGAGGCGCACTCGCTCTCCGGGCAACAGCTCGGCGTAGATGGCCTCCTGCAGGAGCGAGTGTCGGAAGACGAAGACTTCTTCTGCGCTGGGCTCGACCGGAACAAGGATGTGGCGCTCCACCGCCTCGCGAAGAACGTGTCCAAGATCCGCTTCGTCGCGCTCGGCGACGCGCGCGAGGAGGCGGGTCGATACCCGCGGAGCGGAGGCTGACGCATGCCTGAGGAGTTCCTGCGTCGGCTCGGTGAGCGCAGCCACGCGGGCGAGCAGGACATCACGCAACACGGTGGGCAGGACACGTCCGGGCGTCTGGACGGCGAGCAGCTCCTCGACGAAGAAGGGATTCCCACCAGAGCGGCTGAAGACGGCCTCGAGCAGGTCGGCATCCGGCGGGCCGTCCCGGATCCCGCCGATCTGGGCAGACAATTCATTGCGATCGAACGGCGCCAGGTCGATCCGCTGCATCCGCCGGCCGCGCTCCAGCTCCGCCAGGTACGGCAACAGGGGATGCCGGCGGTGAAGCTCGTCGCTTCGGAACGTGGCCAGGACGACGATGCCTGCGTCGTTGCTGTTTCGCGCGAGGAAGGCGAGCAGATCGAGCGTGGATGGGTCGGCCCAGTGCACGTCCTCGATCGCGAACAGCAGTCCGCGATCCTGAGCCAGCGACCGGAACCGGCCGAGGATGCCTTCGAACAGGCGAGCCTGAACGGAATCGATGCCCACGTGATCGCGCTGTCGGGGCGTCCCCGGGTGACCGGCGTCCGGCAGCATTTCGCTGAGCTCGATGTCGGTCGGGCCCGGCGACGTGCCGGCCGCGTTCGGCGAACGGTCGACCGCAAGCATCCGGAGGGCCTCGGCGAGGGGCGCGAACGGCAGCGCGGATCCGCCGACGACGCAGGCGCCCACGAGCGCGATCCCGCCGAGATCGCGGGCTTGGCGGACGACCTCCTCGACGAGCCGGGTCTTGCCGACGCCGGCTTCGCCGGCCAGGAGGACCAGCGCGGAACGGCCGCCGAACGCGTCCTGGAGGACCTCCCCGATCTGTCCGACCTCGGATTCGCGCCCGACGAAGGTTGGACTCGAAACGCGGCTCATGCGCTCCATTATGGGAGCCCGCTTGCCGGCCACGGCCCCCCTCCGGGATCGGGCCGGTGGATCGCTCCGAGCCGGGCTACGAGACGTGGGGCCCGGTGGCGGCCGCGCCGGACGGCGAATGCAGGGACGGCCTGCGGCTGAGCCGCCTCAGGAGACCAACGATGTTCGCGATGGAGGCGCGTTCGCCGCCCGGTTCGCTCGGGTGCATGCGCCCAGCGCGGGCTTCGCGCGCGAACTGGTCAATACGGTCACGGGCCAGGAACTCGATGGTGTGATGATTCACGTCGCCGTCCTCGCTTCGCTGATCGGCAGCCGTTCGCTACCTGGGAGCCGAGACTGGCGGCGAGGGCGGCCGTGGACATCGGTCGAAGTCCCCAGATGGGGCGGCGGAGGATGCCCATCAATCCCGCCTCGGCCGCCCCTGGCTCATCGCGCGATCGCGAGCAGCAGGCCTCGAACATGCTCGTCGACAACAGCCCACTGCCGGTCATCCGGGAGATCGCGCCCGGCATCAAGGCGGTCCGCGCTGAGGGCCGGCCGAGCAGGCGGCTCCGCCGCGAGCCGAGCGGATGCGGCGGTCGGGA
This sequence comes from uncultured Chloroflexia bacterium, assembly GCA_963783055.1. Classification (GTDB taxonomy): domain Bacteria; phylum Chloroflexota; class Limnocylindria; order Limnocylindrales; family CSP1-4; genus CF-46. The sequence goes on along the minus strand of CAWAMB010000004.1, from coordinate 1,694,728 downwards.
CCGGGCTGACCGGCACGCGGTCGCGTTTCGACCTCGCTACGCTCCGCACATGATCCGCTGCGCCGCCTGCGCCACTGACAACGCGGACGACGCCCGCTTCTGCAACGGCTGTGGATCGCGCCTGAGCGCGGCCGCGTCTGCACCCGCCTCGATCACCGAGGAGCGCAAGGTCATCACGGCCCTCTTCTGCGACCTCGTCGGCTTCACCGCGACCAGCGAGGGCGCCGATCCGGAAGACGTCGATCGGATGCTCACCCGCTATTTCCGGATGGCTCGTTCCCAGATCGAGCTGCACGGCGGCGTGGTCGAGAAGTTCATCGGCGATGCCGTCGTCGGCGTCTTCGGCGTGCCCGTCGCGCACGGCGACGACCCCGAGCGGGCCGTCCGGGCTGCGCTCCGGATCGCCGACGATGCCGCAGGGCTCGAGGCCCTGCAGGGCGCTCCGCTCCGGCTGCGGATCGGCATCAACACCGGCGAAGCGCTCGTCCGGCTCGATCTCTCACCCGGGGCGGGGGAGCGCTTCCTCGCCGGTGACAGCGTCAACACCGCGTCGCGAATCCAGTCGGTCGCCCCCGAGCTCGGCGTGGCGGTCGGCGAGGAGACGTGGAACGCGACGAGTCACCTGTTCGCGTACGCGGAGCTGCCGCCTGCGTCGCTGAAAGGGAAAGCCGAACCGGTCCGGGTCTTCCACGCGATCGCGCCGCGGTCATCGCTCGGTGTCGATGTCACCCGACGACAGGCGAGCCCGTTCGTCGGCCGAGGGGCGGAGCTGGCGCTGCTCGTGCGCGCGCTCGATCGCGCCGTCTCCGCGAACACTCTCGAGTTCGCGACGATCGTGGGCGAGCCCGGGCTCGGCAAGAGCCGGCTCGTGTCCCAGCTCCTCGCCCACGTCGATACGCATCCGCTGCTCGTGACCTGGCGCCAGGGCCGCTGCCTGCCGTACGGCTCAGGGATCGCGTTCTGGGCGCTTGGCGAGATTGTGAAGAGCCAGGCCGGGATCCTCGAGTCGGATCCGGCGTCCGTGGCGATGGCGAAGCTCGATGACGTCCTGCCCGAAGGCGGCGAGCGGGCGTGGTTCCGCGAACGGCTCCTGCCGCTCCTCGGGGTCGAGTCCGAGGCCAACGCGGGGCGCGACGAGCAGTTCACCGCCTGGCGCCGCTTCCTCGAGCTCCTCGCCGTCCAGCGCCCGACCGTCCTCGTCTTCGAGGATCTCCATTGGGCCGACGAGGCAATGCTCGCCTTCCTCGAGGAGCTGGCGGTCCGCGCCGCCGGCGTGCCGATGCTCGTCATCGGGACGACCCGTCCCGAGCTCCTCGAGCGGCGGCCGGACTTCCCCAACGAAGCCGAGCGCGCGGTCCGGATCGTCCTCGAGCCATTGCCGGCCGCCGTCGCCACGGACCTGCTTGGCGCGCTCGTGGACGGCGAGTCGATCGCGCCACGTCTTCTCCGGCCGATCCTCGAGCGGGCGGCCGGGAACCCGCTGTTCGTCGAGGAGTTCATCCGACTGCTCCGCGACCGTGACCTGCTGATCACCGCCGACGGCGTGACGGACCTGCGCGAGGACGCGGACCTCCCGTTGCCTGACACGATCCATGCGCTGCTGGCCGCGCGGATCGACGCTCTCCCGGCGGCGACGAAGGCGATCCTCGGCGACGCGGCGGTCATCGGGAAGGTGTTCTGGACCGGCGCCATCGTCGCGATGGGCGAGCGCTCGCCGGACGATGTTCGGGCGGCGTTGGACGGCCTCGTGCGGCTCGAGCTCGTCCGCCGCCAGTCGCGCTCGTCGATGGCCGGCGAGGACGAGTTTGCGTTCTGGCACGTCCTCGCCCGGGATGTCGCCTATGCGGCGATGCCCCGGGCCCGCCGCTCGTCGCGACACGTCGCGGCGGCGAGGTGGATCGAGTCGAAGTCGGGCGACCGGGTCGAGGATCTCGCCCAGATTCTCGCGCACCATTACGCGACGGCGTTCGACCTGGCGATCGCCGCCGGCGACGACCAGATCGCCGAAGAGCTGCGACCGGCGGCCCTCCGCTTCCTGCTCCTGGCCGGCAAGCGCGCGCTCGGCCTCGATCTCCCGGTCGCGCTCGGGCTTCTCGAACGAGCGCTCGCCCTGGTGCCGGCGGGGCATCCGGACCGAGCGATGGTCCTCGCTCCGTATGGCGACGGACTCAGTCATGACGGGCGATTCCGCGACGCCGTCGCGGTCCACCAGGAGGCGCTCGACCTGTCCCGATCCGGCGGCGACATCCGAGCCGCGGGCGCCGCGATGGTCAAGCTTTCGCGCGACTACGAGAACATGGGCGATCCGCGCTATCGGTACCTCGAGCGCGAGGCCGCCGACCTGTTGGAGCCGCTGGGTCCCACGCCGGAGCTGGCAACCATTCTCCAGCGGCTCGCCACGTCCGACGCCGTCGAATCGCGCTTCGAGGAGGCGCTCGTCGGCCTCGACCGCGCGCTTGCGATCGGAGCGTCGAGTGCGTATCCCAGCGAGCGCGACGCACTCGTCTTCCGGGCCAAGAACAACGGCTGGCGGGGCATCGTGCGGGCGTCCATGGGCGATGTCACGGGCACCGACGAGGTCGAGGGGGCGATCGCGACACTGACCGCGGCCGGCGACGGCAAGACGGCCATGTCGTTCCGAATCAATCTTGCGATCGTCATCGCCAGCTTCGCGCCCGTCCCCGAGGTGATGAGCCGCCTGGAGGATGCCCTCACGTTCGGGCGGGCACGCGGGTTGCGGGCGGATCTCGCCTGGCTCGAGGTGAGCATTCTCCAGGGGCGGTACGACCTCAGCGAGCACGATCGGTTGCTTGCCGACTTCGCCCGACTCGACGCCGAGCTCGAGACGCAGGGAGCGACGGCGATCCAGTTGGACCTGCGCCTGCTCACCCTTCGCGTGGACGTCCTGCGTGGTCGGGACCCAGGCGCCGAGAGACTGGCCTGGATCGAGCACGCAGCGCGAGGCACTGAGTCAGCGGAGAGCCTCAGCGGCGGACTCGGGACGGTCAGCGCGGCCCGGCTGATGCTCGGGGATGCCGCGGAGGCCCGCCGCCTGCTGGCTGAGATCGTGGCCCTCGAGGACGTGGGCACGTACTACTGGTTCACCCTGCTGCCGACGCTCGTCAGAACCGCGATCAGCGCGGGCGACCTCGAGCTCGCCGAAGCGATCCACGGCCGCACCGAGCCCCAGGTCCCGTACGCCGAGCATGCCGTCGCCGCGGGAGCGGCGATGTTGCTGGAGGCGCGCGGCGATCATGAATCGGCCGCCGATGCCTATGCGGACGTCGTCCGTCGGTTTACTGCGGTCGGGGTGATCCCGGAGATCGCGTTCGGGCTGCTCGGACAGGGCCGAACGCTTCTCGCGATGGGCCGGGCAGAGGAGGCGCGGCCAATCCTCGAGCGCGCTCGGGCGATCTTCGCGGACCTCCGTGCGGAGCCCGTGCTTCGGGAGATCGAAACGATGTTGGCCTGAGTCAAGCGTCCTGGATCCCTGACGGGCCGTCGCTGCAGGGAGTGCGCGCCCGGGACCCGATGTCAGCGTATCGTCCCGTCGAGATGCCGAGCGCTGCAGCCACCAAGCCCCGGATCCGCGCCAGGCGGATCGTCTTCCTGCTCCTCGTCGCCGTGCTCCTCGGCGGGCTGCTGGTGATTGCCAACGCGGTGCGTGGCCAGATCCGGACGACCCCGATCTACGACCCGCCCGTCCTCGCCGGCCAGGTCGTGGCCTGCACGGCCGGCTTCTACGCCCATCGCGGCTCGACGGTGGTTCTCACGATCTCCGGCCACTGCATCGACCGCGTGAACCCGCCGCGCGACGCGGCCGGACGGCTGATCGGGACGTTCGGCGCCGCCGCACGCCGGACCGACTGCCCAACCGGCCGAGTGTGCGCCGGGAGCGACATCGTCGAGCTCATCCTCACCAACGATCACATCCCATGGGGTCACCTGAACCTGGTCGACCTGGGGACTGGCGGCTACCGCACGATCGCGCCGGATGCTCGCCCGCTGTCGTGTGTGGACCTCCGGGTGGGAACAGCAGTGGAAATGGACGGCCTGGGGCTCTATCGGTCCGGCAGGATCGTCGGGGTCGGGCCGTACGACTTCGGGACCGACACGGTGTTTCCGTGCATGGCACTAACCGATCTGGACGCAGCCATCGGCGACTCCGGCGCAGCCATCATCGCTGACGGGCGTCCGGCCGGGATCGCCGCCCGCGAGTTTTCGGGCAAATTGGGCTTCACATCGCTCGCCGAAGGGCTGGAGGATCTCGGGCTCACGCTCTGCACGGACCCGGACTGTGGCATCACGCGTCCGGCCGGCGGCTCCTCGGCGCCGTGATGTGAGACAGCTGCGGATGGCCTACGGCTTCGGATGATGCCTCGAGGAAGCCGAGGACCGCGGCGCCGAACGTGTCGGAGATCGCCGGGACGTGGCTGCCGCCGGGGATCGTCCAGAGCTCGACGGCGCCACCGGGCTTGCAGTCCGGTCCAGCGCTTGACCGTCGTCTCGGCGGGCTGACCCGCGTCCTCGAGGGTCGCATCGATGTCGACCCGCTCGTCGACGGGTGACGGGGTCGGCCGCACAGCCGTCGTAGCCGGCCCAGGTCGCAGCCGTTTCCTCCGCGCCGGGGTAGGGGAACCCCCGGATCGTCGCCGCCCGAGAACGCGATCGTGTCGTCTGCGGTGCCGTGGATCTGGAGGATCGCGACCGGCTCGGACGGGCGGCAGTCGGCCGACGGCGCGAGCGTGGAACCGGCGAGGCTGACGATCGCGGCGATCCGATCGGCGTGGGCGCACGCCAGGCGGTAGCTCATGAAGCCGCCGTTCGAGTGGCCGGCGATGTAGACGCGGTGCGGATCGATCGTCACCGCGGCCTCGATGGCGGTGATCAGGCCGTCGAGGTAGCCGACGTCGTCGACATCGCTCCCGTCGAAGTTGCAGCAGGCGTTCGTCGCGTTCCAGAACCGATCGCCCCCGCTGTCCTTCGTCCCATCGGGATACGCGGTCACGAAGCCACGCCCCTCCGCCTCGTGCTGGAAGCCGAAGTACGCCTCCTGGCCGGAGCCCGACCCCGTGTATCCGTGGAGGACGATCAGCAGCGGCGCCGGCCGAGCCTGGTCGTACGAGGGCGGCAGCCGAACCGTGACCGGGCGATCGCCTCCGACGACGAGAGCGGCCGCCGACGACTGTGGCGGGGCAATGCGACGGTTGGCGCGGCACCTGTCGCCGCGGGCGGGCTGACGGAGCCAGCAGGACTCGACAGCGTCGTCCGAGCAGCCCGTGAGGATGACCGCCAGGATGCCGAGAGTCGCCCATGGGTATCGCACGCGAAGGATCATGCGCGTGCCGTCAATCGGGCGGATTGGGTTACCCGAGGGGCGATCGGGCGAGGCTTAAAATCGCGGCATGGGACTTCTGACCCTCAGCCTCAACTCGGGGTAGGGGACGGTGATGCTCACGATGACAGCGCTCCAGCACCCGGGTCAGGATGGGCGTCCTGTCACCGCATTGTCCGAGTCCAGGAGAAGCCAGCCTTGACGCCGACATCGCGTGACCGATGATGTGGACCTGGGCGGCAACCACGATCCAGCCGCGCGGAGGACTCATGCCTCGCAGGCTGCTTGTCGCCATCACCTTCGCAGCGGTTGCGCTCGCCATTCCCGGCTCGCGACCAGTTCTGGCCGCGGACGTTTCTACCACGACGATCCTGTTGAGCCCGCCGTCCACTGTGGTCGTCGTGGACAGTGTCCAGTACACCGTCCAGGTGACGCCTGCGCCCCCGTGGGGGTCGATCAACGTTGACGCGTCGTATGACGGCGGCGACACGTGGGTTGGGGCTGCATTTGGATCGCTGACGTCATCAGATGGGCTGGCCACGATCACTGAGAACGTGCACTTGCCCACGGGCGCCCGACTCGTGCGCGCGCGCTACGCGGCGGGCTCTCCGACCGGGTTCGCGTCGTCCGTATCCGAGTCAATCCAGCAGACTGTCCTTCGGCGTCCGACACAGACCAAGAATTTCGACATCTCCGGGCCGGATTCCACGGGTCTGATCGTGCCGGGGAGCACGCCCCTGACGATGCGCGTCGACATCATCGGCGCTCCGTTCGTCATCGAGGCCGAGACGGTGTTCGAGGACTTCGTCGATGGCGCCTGGATCGAGCTGGGACGAAGCCCGCTGTTCTCCGGTGGCACGACGTTCGCCACGATCGAGGTCCCGGCCCTGAGCGAGGGGCAGCACACGCTGCGAGCGCAGTTCCTTGGTGACGATGAATACGCTGCGTCGGAGGTCAGCAGAACCATCGTGATCGCGCGCGCCGACCTCGACCTCACCTTGATTGGTCCGGCTGCCGTGCAAGCCAATCACCCGTTTGACCTGTTTTCCACTCGCCGTCTGGGCGAGGTCACCGTTCCGCCGACGGGGCTGACGACCATATCCCGGGGCGCGACCGTATACGCGTCCGGGGATGAGCGGGCGGTGTTTGCGGCCATTCCCGGACTGAGCCAGGGCGTCTACACCTTCACCGCCAACTACTCCGGCGATGCCAACTACCTCGCGTCGAGCGTCACCTTCAAGGTCACGGTCGGGCCCGACGTCGTCGAGGCATCCGGTGCGGGGTCGGATCCTCGTCGGTGTATCCAGTCCCGGCCGGCTATGCGATCGTGTCGCATACGGGGCACACGTGTCGAGCCAATCTCGGTGTCGATCAGGTCTTCAACTCTCTCGGCGTGCGCGTCCGGCTCGCATCGGTCCCTGGGAAGGCCGCGGGTTCCTACGCCTACGCCTGGAACGGTCGGAACTCCGCGGGAAGCGTGCTGGCATCGGGCACGTACAAGGTGACGCAGACCCTCACCGACTCGTTCGGGACGCGCAAAGTTGTGACCTCGTACGTCTATCTCTCGCACAAGAGGCTGGTCGCATACCGAGGTACCTCACCAAGCTCGGGTCGGCTGTGAGCGCGAAGGGTCACGCCGGAACGGGTTCCGTCACCGTGTCGTCGGCCGGCTACGTGAAGTTGAATGCCGGGACCGGAGCGGCCGCGGCCGGCTGGGAGTTCGTCGTGCCGAGCGCGACCGTCTACAAGGCCCTCAGCGTCCGTGTCTACGCCAAGGCGCCGTTCATGTTCCCGCGCACGACGTTGGCGATGCAGAACTTCGGCCTGTGCGCCCGGACGACCGGAACCTGGTACGACGCGTGCTTCGACCATCAACAGAGATCGGGACATGGGCGGGGGGCTCACGTGGTACTCAACATCCGGATCGGTGACCAGCAATCGGTCCGGCCACTACGTGCGCGGGCGCGTGCTGGTTCAGGCCGGGACGGCGTACGTCTACAAGGTCCAGGTGAAGGTCACGTACGGGCTGCTGCAGTAACGCGAAGGCAGAGCTCGCCACCCGGCTCAGGGCTGAAGCATCTCAGTCAGGGTCGGGCAGATCGTCGGGTCGCAATGTGAACCGGATCGAGCGAAACGTCTGACCCCACGTCTCGTCATCGCCGAACACGATCGTGACGACCAGAACGCGCCCGGTGACCATCAGCGCGCCCTGAACGACCCGAACAGGCGACCGCCTTCGGAGGTATCGGCGATCGTTGCCCCGCCGCGAAGAGCCGGGTCACCAGGATCGATCGTCGGGTCGGCGCCGGTCATGGCGGCGGCGAGCTCGTCCGCGGTCGGAATGACAGGCTTGCCCGGATCGCGATCGTCTTGAGTCGGATGGACCGCTGATCGTCGTAGCCCACCCAGAGCCGTCGTCCCACCCGTCGACAAAGACCCGGGGACCTGGACCGTCCAGCCCTCGAGGGTTAAGGGCGCGGATCCGCGACGGTACCCGATGAGGCGACGTTCCGGTTCCACCACACTCGCCGCTGACGATCATCACGTCGATTCGGTGCCTCCGCGCGCTCGTCGCCATCTCGGCTACCGCATCCTCGCGCCCGGCACGCGAGCGCTCTCCTGTGCCGACGTCAAGCGTCGGCCCGACCAGCCGCACGCCCCGCCGGTGCTGCCCATCATCGAACATCTCGCACGCGATCTATATCGTCTCTATCGCTCACACGCATCCTCCCTCCGCTCCACGCGACAGCTAGATCCGCCATCACGAATTCGTCTCGCACTACGTACCATCCTCGCTACCTGTGGAGATCGACGCGCCGCACCATCTACCGCGACGGCAAGGTCCTCTCGAAGGGCCGGAGTCGTCCAGAACCTCGTCAGTGACCGCTCCGAAGTACGACGGCTTGTCCTTCCCGTGCATGATCATCTCGGACGTCCAGGTGCGGCGGGCGACTCGGGCCTCCCTACGTGTTCGCGATACACGACTCTCCACGGCAGGATCGCGATTTCCATGTGCTCACGGCCCCATGCGCCTGGTCGGCGCGTTGGAACGCCGTCGACCTCGCGGATCGACAAGTCGACGATCTCACGCTCGAGTTCGCGCCACTCACGAGCGAGGGGACGTCGCCTACGAATAGCGTGGTCCTCGTCAACGGAATTCTCCCCGCCCGCCCTCCTCCGCCTCTCCGCCCTCCTCCCGCCCCTCCGCTCTTCTCCCCCCCGCGCTCCTTCTCCCCTTCCCACGAGCTCCCGTACCGTCTTGGGCTCATCCGGCGCCCCCGGCCCGCGATGGACGTTTCCCCGCGCGCTTCGTCGCTCCTCCGCCCTCCCCCCTCCTCTCCTCTCCTCGCCGCGCGCTCTCGTTGCGAGCTCGGCACTAGCTCTACTCAGCCTCTCGTCGGTGGTCGCCGCCCTCCCCTGCTCGTAAACCGTTCCGCGTCGCTCTCCTTCCCGTCCCCCCCGCACAGCTCACATGCGGCTGGCGTGATCCGTCGCGGACCTTCGGCGGCAACCTCGGGTTCACTCCGCTGGCCGAGCCCGCGGCTACCCATCGGCTCGAGCTCTCTCGCGTCTCTCCCGCCGCCGCGCTCCCCGCCCCTCCCCCCCCCCCGCCCCCTCGCCCGCCGCCCGCCCGCCCCCGCCCGTACGGCCCTTCGACATCGTCTCGACGCGGCTGCCGATCGTCAGCTGTCGCGCGCGCTCCCCCCCCCGGGCTTACCCAACTCGGGCTCGAGCTCTGTACGCTCCGAATGCGGTCTCGACGCGCGCTGCGACGCAGGTGTGCGCGTTCGTCCCGGTCTCTTCGTCTTCCGACCGCGTCTGTCTGTCCGCGTCACTCGCCCGTTCACTCGCCCGTCTCGTCGCCACTTCTCCGTACGCCGCCTCACCTCGGCCGGGGATCTACATCTCGGCCCGCCGTCCCGGGTCGCACCACCTCGTCGCTCCACACTCGCCACTACGTCTCGCTAGCTCACGCACATCGCGCTCGTCGCCCGTCTGCGCCCGGCGCTCGCGCCACGCGCAGCACGCGCGCCGTTCTGTGCCCACTCCCCTTCGCCCGTTCGTTACACCCACCGCTCCCGCCCCGGCAGCGAGCGCTCTTCCCCTGTCCCCTCGTCAAGGTCGGCGCTCACCAGGTCGACTACGACGACGGCTCGCACCACTAGCTCACGCGTCACCGCGCTCTCTGCCTCCGCAGCGGCTCGCCCATCACCCACCTCGCACGCTATCTCCCACGTACACCATCGCTACTCTACCCGCCACCGCCCTCCGCCCCAAGCGCTCCGCCCTAGCAGCTAAGCACACCTGCCACACCACCCCCAGGACAACATCATCATCCATCGGGCCGCCCTTCATCTCTCACCAACGCTACCCCCTCCGCTAAACCTCTCCTCAATCCCCCACACAGTTCTCACCAGCACACAATCGCTCGATAAGCGCGCTCATCACACGTCATCATACATCTGCGTCGTCACGCGATTTCCATTTCGCTCACATTCATCCGCGATCAATTTCCGTAACGCTGATTCAGATTCGCGCTCTGCCCAAGCTCTCCGCAAGCGTCGAAACCTTCGCAACGCGCCACCAACGCTGCGAACTGTGCGCATCCAGCTAGCAACGCACCATCTTCGCCGCTATATCAATGCCAATCACTGCCCAGCCGAGCGCGCGTGCATCTCTACCAGGGCACGAGCGAGCAGTTCATCGCCGACGCCGTGCAGGCGCGCCTCGCGAATCAGCTGAGTGAGCGGTTCTTCCAGGAGTTTCGCTACAAGCCCGGCGCCGACCGAGGTCATGTCCTGGCAGAACTCGCTCGGCGCGATGGCGAGCGTCCTGCAGCTCGCCGACCTGAGAGACCAGGGGATCCTCGTCGAGCTGAAGCTGCCGCTCTCATCGAAGCGCCTCGACGTGATGATCACTGGCTCGAACCCGATCGTCGGCGACGCCGCGGTGATCGTCGAGCTCAAGCAGTGGACGACGGTCGGGCGGTCGAATATCAGCGACTGCGTGACCGTCGAGTACGGCGGCGGCCACGAGAAGGACGTCCTGCACCCATCGAAGCAGGTCGCGCACTACCAGCGCTACCTCCAGGACACGCATCCGGCGTTCTCGGACGGCGCGATCGAGCTCGACGCGTGCTCCTACCTCCACAACGCCCAGCACGACCCGAATCGCCGCTGTACCACGCCGACTTCGAGACGCTCCTCGCCCTGAACCCGCTCTTCACCGGCAACGAGCGTCGAACAAGCTCGCCGGCTTCCTCGAGGAGCACGTCGTCGGGCCGGACGACGGCTCGATCCTCGAGAAGGTCGCCGCGACCGCCTTCAACCCGCACAAGCGCCTGCTCGACTACGTCGCCCGCGTCATCCAGCAACGAGCCCGTCTTCACGCTCCTCGACGAACAGCTGGTCACCTTCAACGCGATCATGGATTCGGTCAAGGCAGCCGGCCAGAACAAGCAGCAGGTCGTGTTCCTCGTCCAGGGCGGGCCCGGGCACCGGCAAGTCGGTCATCGCGGTCAACCTCGTCGCCGAGCTCTCGGCGCTCGGGCCTGCGGACGCTGCACCTCACGGGCTCGAAGGCGTTCACCGAGAACCTGCGCAAGATCGTCGGGTCGCGCGCCGGCGTGCTGTTCAAGTACTTCCGCGACACCGCGACCGTCTCGCCCGACGACAAGCTCGACGTCGCGATCCTCGACGAGGCCCACCGGATCCGGACGATCAGCACGAGCCGCTTCACGCCGGCGAAGGCGCGAACCGGCAAGTCCCAGATCGACGACATCCTCGACTCGACCCGGACGTCCGTCTTCTTCATCGACGACCTCCAGGTCGTCCGCCCGGGCGAGGTCGGCAGCACCGACCTGATCCGCGAGGCGGCCGCCAAGCGCTCGATCGAGATCCGCGAGTTCGAGCTCGAGGCGCAGTTCCGCTCGAACGGCTCGGATTCGTTCATCCACTGGGTCGACAACACGCTCGAGCTGGCCCGCACGCCGCAGGTCCTCTGGCCGATGGACGACGACTTCGACTTCCGGATCGTCCCTCGGTCCGCGAGCTCGACCGCCTGATCCGCGAGAGGGCAGGGGAGGGGTCGACCGCCCGCCTCGTCGCCGGCTTCTGCTGGCCCTGGTCTGACCCCGACGCGAATGGCGAGCTCGTGCCCGACGTCAAGGTGGGGGACTGGTAGATGCCCTGGAACGCCCAGGCCGGCGCCGGCAAGCTCGCGCCGGCATCCCGAAGTCCGACTTCTGGGCGAGCGACCCGAACGGCATCAACCAGGTCGGCTGCGTCTACACCGCGCAGGGCTTCGAGTTCGACTACGTCGGCGTGATCTTCGGCCCCGACCTCGTCTACCGCCCGATGGATGGGGGATGGGTCGGCCAGCCGAAGGAGTCCATCGACCGTGTTGTCAGTAGCGGTGTCACCGACGGCCGAGTTCACCGACTTCGTCAAGAGCACCTACCGCGTCCTCCTCACCCGTGGCCTCCGCGGCTGCTACGTCTACTTCATGGACGCTGCGACACGAGACTTCTTCCTTAGCCGAACGGAACGTGGCATTGCCCGCGTGGTGCGCGCGGCCGAGTCGCCTACAGAGTATGTGTTGGAAAGGAAGACTGATGCCGGCAGCCTTTCCACGCGGATCCGAGTGGCGACGCTGGGACCTCCACATTCATACGCCCTACTCCGTTCTTCACAATGAATTTGGCACAGACTTCGACGCCTATGCCCGGGCTCTGCTAGCGGCGGCCACCGAAAAGGGCATAGCCGTCATCGGGGTGACGGACTACTTCTCGGTCCAGGGGTATCGCCATCTGAGGACTCTATTGGCGAATGAGTCCTGGCTGGGGTCTTTGGCAGGACCGGTCCGTGAGCACGCGGCTGGGCTCCTCGTCCTAGCTAACGTCGAACTCCGAGGCTTTGTCATTGGAGGCGACGAGTCGAGAGACAGTCGCATCAATTTTCATGTGCTGTTCTCCAACGAGTTGAGCGCAGACGACATCGAGGGTGACTTCTTGTCGCGGATCGAATTCACGGCTGCGTCGGCGCCTGGGCGTCAGGATGAGCGGTGGCCCCTAACAGAGCGGGACCTTACGGCCTTGGGTGAACGACTAAAGCAACAGCATTCTCGCTTTACTCAGCCGCCTCTTGAGGTCGGGATGATGAACGCCGTCATCGACCACGGGGCGGTGAGCGAGGTCCTTGGCCGGCAATCGTCGAGGTTCGAGGGCAAGCACCTTCTGGTCGCGCCGATCGATGAGGACTTAGCCGATCTTCGTTGGATGGGCAGGGTCACCTGACACGCAAGATCTTCATTCAGAAGTCACACATGTTGTTTTCTGCAAACCCTTCTACGCGGGAGTTCGCCCTGGGTCGGCGCCATGCCTCCGTCGATGACTATGTCGCCGAGTTCACCTCAATCAAGCCGTGCATCCACGGCTCCGACGCTCACGAATACCCGCGCTTGTTCGAACCAGACGATCGTAGGTACAACTGGGTGAAGTCCGATCCAACGTGGCCCGGCCTTCTGATGCTTCTCAACGAACCCGTCGACCGGGTTCACATTGGTCCGCGCCCCCCACAACTCGACGCGATGAGTCGACGAGTCCCCAAGACAATTACCTCAGTCACGATCAACCGGTCCCGTGATGCCGCAACCCCGGAACGGTGGTTCGCGAATACCGTGCCCCTAAACGGGGGCATCGTCGGCATCATCGGAAACCGCGGCAATGGCAAGAGCGCTCTCGCCGAGATCATTGGGCTACTCGGCGACACTCAGCGGACAGATTCCTTCAGCTTCCTCAGCAGCGAAAGGTTTCGTCATCCCCGCATCGGAAAGGCCGACCAATTTGAGGCAACGATCTCGTGGGGTGACGGAACCTCGCTGGGACCACGTCGACTGAGTGAGAACCCGGCGCGTACTGCTGTCGAACGCGTTCGGTACATTGGGCAGGGCTTCCTCGAAGAGATTTGCAACGAGATGGATCGGGGCGAAAGCAGCCGCTTCTATCACGAGTTGCAAGACGTGATCTTCTCTCACGTGTCCGCCGCGGATCGGCGAGAGCATCCCACCCTTGGCTCGCTCCTAGCGAGCCTTGGCCAGGGTATTGATCAGTCCATTGGCGTGTTGCGCGACGAGATTCGCGTCCTCAATCGGCGGATCATCGAACTCACGGGACGACAACGGCGCGAGTTTCGCGGTGGCCTCGAAGCGCGGCTCGCTGAGCTCAACAGACAGTTGGCGGCACATGATGCGTCGCGCCCGGCGGAAGTCCCAGTTCCGACATCGGAAGGCGAAACTCCAGAAAACGCTGCGCTACAGCAAGAGGTGCGGCGGCTTCGCGAGGTGATGCAGAGCCTTGATGAGCGCATCGCCGCCGCTCGCCGAGAGGATGGAGAAGTAGCGGCCCGACGAGCCGCGGCGACGCGACTACTCGATCGGATTCGGGCGATAGAAGCCACCATTCGCGGGTTCCGAGACGAAGGGGCGGATGACGCGAGGCTCTACAACCCCTGGACGGTGCCGTGGGAGGGCCGTATTCCGATTGCTGACTACAAGCAACCGCTGGGGGACCCGAAGGTTGGCGTCCGCATCCTCCCCATGGACGTCGTCCATTCGACGCTCGGCGCTGCCAACAAGAGTCCCTCGTTAGCCGATGTCAGCCGGCTAGACAACCTCCCACGTTACGGATGGCGACTCGAGCGCTTTATGGCGGATCTTCTCGCTTGCAAACACGGAGGCGCCGTAACGGACGAACAACTAACCCAACTCTTCAACCGGCGGTCCGGTCCAATCTCGGCGGCAATTTCGATAACGATTGAAGCGCCAGATCAAACGTTTGCCGATGCTTTAGTCTCCAGTCAGCGTCTAGGTAAATTCCAGACATAACTCACCTTATCGGAAGTCATGCGCCCACGGACGAGCGGCGTGAACGGGGCTCAGCGCGGACCTACAGTTCTGTCGCCAACCGGACGTCGAACCGGCCGTCGGTGCCTCGCTGCAATCGACCATCGAGCGTGATCAACGGGCAACCCAGGCGCTGGGTCAGCGCCAGGTACTCAGCGTCATACGTCTTGGCCCATCCAAGGTCGCGCGCCACGGAGGTCGCCTCCGCTGCCAAGGCTCCTGGAGCCTCGTAGGCGATCGGCAGCGCAACCAGCATCGACAGGGCGCTTCGGGCGGCATCCTCCGGCATCTCACCGCGGAACGCGATCTCGCGCAGCACCGACGTGACCTCGGACGGCAGGAGCGCCGGGGCGCGCAGCTCGTGACCGTCGAGCGGTCCGAGGTCGCCGCCGGCGATCAGCAGCTGGACGACGACGCTCGCGTCGATGACGAGCAGCATGGTCAGTGAGCGGCGCGCGATCGACGAACGGCGGCAACCACATCGGGCATCGGGCCGCCCCAGGACGTCGTGCGCCACGCGACGGGCAGCGCGGTCGCGTCGAAGCGAGATTCGAACGCAGCGAGGTCGCGTTCCTCGATCACGTGTTGCGTGCCGACCTTGCGGGCCTCGAGCTTGCCTTCGCGGATCCAGCGCCGAACCGTCTCGGGGTTCCTGCCAACCCGTCGCGCGGCCTCCGGTACGGTGAGCATCACGACCTCCTTGTTGTTGCATACTACAACACCGCCCCGGCGAAACAAGCCGGTGGTGAGGCATCCGTGGCCGTGAAACCGCATGAGCCTGACCTGGCGTAGTGGTCCTGGGAGAGGAAACCATCCCGCAGCCCTCACAGGAGAACGCCACACCATGGGACGATCGAAGCTCGCCACCCTCGCACTGCCACTGATGCTGATCCTTGCCGCCTGTTCGAGCGGAGGCGGGGCCAGTTCAGCCCCGACCGCGCCACCGAGCCAGCCCGCCGCCGCTCCGTCGACCGGAGGCGGCCCCTCGGCACCCGCCGGCGGCGCAGCCCTCGAGCTGAAGGTCGTCGCGGGCTCCGGCTCCGTCGCGAACTACCTGACCGGCAAGGACGGCCTGACGCTGTACATCTTCACGAAGGACACCAAGGACTCCGGCAAGAGCGTCTGCAACGGCGACTGCGTGACCAACTGGCCGCCGCTTACCGCCGCCTCGCTCGACGAGATCAAGCTCGGCGCCGGCGCGACCGGAAAGCTCGCCCTCGTCACCCGCGACGACGGCACGAAGATGGTCAGCTACAACGGGATGCCGCTGTACTACTTCGCGGCCGACAAGGCGGCCGGCGACACAAAGGGCGAGGGCGTCGGCGGCGTCTGGTTCGTCGCCGGGGCGTAACCCCACCAGACCCCACCACCCAGCCTCAGCGGCGGTCCTTGCGGGCCGCCGCTGCCAATTCCCGGACCGCCGCGATCGCCGCGGCGGTCCCGGCCGTCCAGGGCGCGCCGTGGCCGGGCAGGATGAGCCCCGCCTCGATGTCCGCCAGCCGATCGAGCGACGCGAGGGCCTGATCGGTGTTGGCCGTGAACGGCGCGATCTGGGGGCCGACGACACCGGTCGTGACCGCCACCGTCGCCAGCGCGTCCCCGACGAACAGGATCCCGCGATCGGCCAGGTGGAGCGCGGCGCTGCCGGGCGTGTGACCGGGCACCAGGATCACCCGCGGCGAGCCGGGCACGTCGAGCGTGGCGCCGTCGCCGAAGGTCGCGACCTGGCCGAGCCGGTCGATGTGCCAGCCGCCCTTGCGCATCGCGAGCGCGATGAACCGGAGGAGCGGCAGGGGACGGACCGGGCCCGTGCCCTTGGCCGGGTTCTTGACCTTGCCCCGGGCGAGGAGGGCATCGGCCTCGTGGACCGACACGGGCACTCCCCTCTCCTTCCGCGCCTTCTCGGCGAACCCGACATGATCCGAGTGGCCGTGGGTCAGGACGACCGCCCGGATGTCCTCGAGCCCGCGACCCATCGCGGCGAGCTCGGCCTTCAGGTCCGACCAGTAGCCGGGCAGGCCGGCATCGATGATCGTGACCCCTCCCCCGTCCGCGACGAGGTAGGCGTTGACCAGGCCCGTCCCCAGGCGGTGGATCCCGTCGGCGATCTGCATGGGCTCGATGGTGCCATCCCGCGCGGACCGGCGTGGCGCGACGCGTGCGACGTCGGCCGTCAGGACCGATCGAGGGGCTTCGCGTCCCGGGCGACCCGGGCGTGGGTCAGCGACCGGGGACAACGAAACGCCCGAAGGAACCGCCGATCACTAGATGCGTCCGTCAATACAAGTACCGACTGACTCACTAGATGTTCGAGGCCCCTTCGGGCAAGACCTACGATAGGCGAGGGAGCGTCGGTGCGTCCAGTCACTTATCCACGAGATTCGTGACAACGACGTTGCTCCTGCGAGGGTTATCCACAGCGTTCCCACGTTCGTCGCGCCGGATGCGACCAATCCTGCGACCATGCCGAGGATGCTGATCGTCCTGTCCGGTCTGCCCGCCACGGGCAAGACCGTCGTCGCCGCTGCGGTCGCCCGCGAGCTCGGCGCGGTGCTCCTGTCGGTGGATCCCGTCGACTCGGCGCTGGCCCAGGTCGGGGTCGTGGAGCCGGGGCCACCGGGGCTCGCCGCCTACGCCGTCGTCGAAGGACTGGCCGAGCTGAACCTGGGGCTGGGGGCCACCGTCGTCGTCGACGCCGTGAATGCCGTCGGCGAGGCGAAGACGTTCTGGATCGAGCTGTCGCGCCGGGCCGGGACGCGGCTCCTGGTCGTCGAGACGGTCCTGGCCGATCCGGACCTCCACCGCCGGCGGCTGGCCGAACGGGTTCGCGATCTGGGGATCCCCGAGCCGACGTGGGAGGCGGTCACGCTGCGCCGCGACGAGTGGGTCGCGTGGCCGTTTGCGCCGCTCGTCATCGACGCCAGCCAGCCGCTCGAGGCGAACGTCGCTCGCGTCCTCGAGGCGGCACGGACCATCCTGGCGGAGCGTCCGGCCCCCGACCGCCCGGAGGACACGAAAACGCCCGAAGGAACCCCGGGTCCGTAGCCTCCGCCTCCCATGCAAGCACGGGAACCGTCGCTTTCGATCTCGTTGCCCCTTCAGGCAAGACCTACTGTAGACGGCGGTCGCGGGCGCTTGCCTAGCGACTTGTCCACGAGTTTCGCGGAACGTCGGGCCGATCTGGCGCGGTTATCCACGCTCTGTCCACGTCCGGTCCGGCAGGTGGGTCAAACCTGGCCCCCGCGCGGTCTCGGCGCCTCGTCAGCGGTGGCGCGGCGTCGCCTCCGGGTCGCGTTCGAGTGGCCAGATCTCGCCACCCCGGAGCGTCGGCAGTCCCTGACCGTCGACCGCGAACGGCTCGTCCGTCCCGAGGCGCCACGTCGTCGCGTCGATCCGCTCGACCCGGATCGGCTTGACCTCGAGCCAGAGCGTCGGCGGGATGAGCGCGGCGAGGTGGCCCTTGGACTCACCGGCGACGACGGCGTTCTCGAGCGATGCCGCGGCGGCCAGGCGGCAGACCGTCGAGCCCTCGAGCAGGACGAGCCCGTCGGCGTCCCACGGCGAGCCCCTCGACGTGCTCGACGCCGTCGCTGACGATCGCGTGACCGTGGAGCGTGCCGTCCGGCTCGGGGTGGAGCGTCAGGAGACCGGACGGGGTCGACAGCTCGAGATGGCTGAACCGTCCCGCGGCGTCGGTCTCGAGGAGCAGCGACGACGCCACCCCGCCCCCGACGTTGCGGACCTCGCGCCAGCGCCGGCCCTTGCTGCCCTCGGCCACCGACCACACGACCGCTGCGCCGTCGGCACCCTGGCCGCGGCCCCCGAACCGGAGCGGGCCTGGCATCTCGGTCAGGCGTCCGCGGGGCCGGATCCGTTGCGGCCGTCGCCGGCGAGCGACTCCTGCCAGCGCTCCGCCACGGCCGTCAGCTCGCCCGCCATCGACGGCGCCGCCCGGCCGTGGACCCGGACGTCCCGCTCGCCGTAGTCGAGCTCGACCGTCCCGCGCTCGCGGATCCGGGCGAGCAGCTCGCCGGCGGTGTACGGAACCTGGACGTCGACGTCGACCCAGAGGGAGGCGAGGAGTGCGGCGATCTCGGCCCGGAGCGTGTCCATCCCGAACCCGGTCAGGGCGCTGACGAGGACCGAGCCCGCGAGGGCCGGGGCCGGCGCTCCCCCATCGAGCGCGGCCTTCTCGACGAGATCGGCCTTGTTGAAGGCGACCAGCCGCGGCTTGTCGCCCGCCCCGAGCTCGTCGAGGACGGTCTGGACGGTCGCCCGGTGCTCGCGCAGGTGCGGGTCCGACGCGTCGACGACCTCGACCAGCACATCCGCCCGGTTGACCTCCTCGAGCGTCGCCCGGAATGCGTCGACGAGCTGGTGCGGGAGCTTGTGGATGAAGCCGACGGTGTCGGTCACGATCGCGGTCTGGCCGTCGCCGAGCTTGACCTGGCGCGACGTCGGGTCGAGGGTCGCGAACAGCTTGTCCTCGGCCTTGGCGACCTCGCTCCCGACGAGGGTATTGAGGAGGGTCGACTTGCCGGCATTCGTGTAGCCGACGATGCCGACGGTGGCCATCATGCGCCGGTCGCGGCCGCGGGCGGCCGTCTGGCGCTGCTGGCGGACCTGCTCGACCCGCTCCTTCATCTTCGCGATCCGGACCCGGATGATCCGGCGGTCGGTCTCGAGCTGGCTCTCGCCCGGTCCCCGCGAGCCGATGCCGCCCTGGGTTCGCGACAGGTGGGTCCACAGCTTCGTCAGGCGCGGCAGCTGGTACTCGAGCTGGGCGAGCTCCACCTGGAGCCGGCCTTCGTGGGTCTGGGCATGGAGCGCGAAGATGTCGAGGATGAGCCGGCTGCGGTCGATCACCTTGACGTTGAGCAGGCTCTCGAGCGCCTTCTGCTGGCCGGGCGACAGCTCGTCGTCGGTGACGAGCAGGTCGAACCCGGTCTCGCTCTTCGCCTGGGTCAGCTCCTCGGCCTTGCCCTTGCCGACATACCAGTTCGGGTCGATGTGGCGGCGGTTCTGCCACTCGGCTCCGACCACGTCGGCGCCGGCCGTCGCAACGAGGCTGGCCAGCTCGGACAGCGACTCCGCGGCCGTCCAGCCGGCGTCGTCACCGGTGTCGACGGCGAGCAGGAACGCCTTCTCGACGGGCGGCGTGAGATCGATGGCACTGGGGCGGGGCATCGGCGAAGGATAGTCCGTTGGCCCCGGGTGGCCGAATCGACCGGCTCGAGGCGCCGCGCCGGCGCGCGGTCAGCGGCGGGCGAGCTTGGCGAGCTGCTCGAGCAGGTCCTCGTTGGCACGGCGGAGGCGGACGACCTCGGTCGCGAGGAGCTTCACTGCTTTCTCCACGTCGACCAGCTCGGCGCGGACCGCTCGGCGCAGGGCGGCGTCCATGTCGCTCGACGAAGACCGGGTCGAGGTCGATGGGCGGCGCCGCGTCGCCGGCTTGCGGCGGCTGCCCGTGACCTCCTTGAGGATCTCGCCGATGTCGATGCTGAAGCCGAGCGGCTTGGTGGAATCGCTGTCGTCGGTGGCCATGGATCGACGGTACCCGGTGCGGGGACGGGAGACAAGACGCGACGACGTGCACGAGCCCGATGGCCGTGGTCAGCGGCGCGCGGCCTCGCGGATCAGGATGTCGCGGTAGATCAGCCCGCCGAGCACGATCGTCGCGAAGACGCTCAGCGCGGCGCCACCGGCCGACGGCCCGGACACGAACAGGGCCGACGGGAACGCGATGATCGGGACGGCCGATGCGAACGGCGGCATCAGGCTGTGGAGCAGGCTCAGGCAGAGGGCCGCGGCGACCAGGGACCCCACGGCGATCCCCATGCGGCGGACGAGCCTGATCATCGTTCCTCCCCGGCTGCTGGCGTCATGGTGCGCCCAACCGGGGCGTCCGCGCAACACGCGAGCGAGCCTCGCAGCCAGCGAGCGGGCTCAGGCGGGATCGAGGATCCGGCGAGCCGCGGCGAGCGTCGGGCCGAGCGGGCCGGCGGTGGCGTCGAGCCAGTCGATGTCCGGCTCGGACCGGAACCACGTCCGCTGGCGCTTCGCGAACGCCGCGTTGCGACGAGCATCTTCGGCGATCGCGGCCTCCCGGCTCAGCCGACCGTCGAGGACCGCCCACGCTTCGCGGTAACCGATCGCGGAAAAGGCGGGCAGGCCCGGATCGAAGCGGTCCCGGAGCGCGCGGGCTTCCTCGACCAGGCCGGCGTCGAACTGGGCCCGGGCCCGGGCGCCGATCCAGGCGAGGTGCGTCGTCCGGTCGAGCGCGAGCCCGACCCAGGCGACGGGGCCGTCGTAGCCGCGCGGTTCGGGCAACGGCCCGGCCCCGCCGTCGAGCTCCACGATCTCGAGGGCCCGCACGACGCGCCGCGGGTTGTGCGTGTCGACGGTCGCGGCACGGTCCGGGGCGACGGCTCGCAGTCGCTCGACCAGCGGATCGAGCCCGACCGCCAGGAACTCCGCCTCGAGCCGGGCGCGAATGCCGGCGTCGGCGGGCAGGGCGTCGGTCGCGATCCCGCGGGCCACGGCCCGGAGGTAGAGACCCGTGCCACCGGCGAGGATCGCGAGACCGCGCCGTACGGCGATCCCGGCCAGGGTCGCGCGGGCGTGCGCCGCGAAGTCGGCCAGGGTGAAGGGCGCGTCGGGCTCGACCAGGTCCAGGCCGTGATGGGGGATCCCGCGTCGCTCGTCGACGGTCGCCTTGGCGGTGCCGATGTCGAGCCCGCGGAAGACCTGGCGCGAGTCGGCCGAGATCACCTCGGTGGGGATCCCCTCCCCCGCCAGGCGCTCGGCGACGTCGATCGCGAGTCCGGTCTTGCCGGTGGCGGTGGCGCCGGCGATGACGAGCAGGGGCGGTGACGTCACGCCGGGACGATCGATCCCCGCAGCGCGTACGGGCCGGCGTGCTCGACCCGCGCCCGCACCAGCCGGCCGACGAGCTCCGGGCCGCCCGTCAGGTGGACGAGCTTGTTCTGGCGGCTGCGACCGGCGACGCGCGGACCGGCGGGCGTGGCGGCGTCGGCTCCGGCGCCCGGCTCGTGCTCATGGTCGTGGCTGCGCGGCGGCGTGACGCTGTCGACGAGGACCTCGACCTCGCGACCGAGCCACGCCCGGTTGCGCTCCAGCCCGATCGCCTCCTGGAGCGCGAGCAGCTCGTTCAGGCGGGCCCGCTTGACGGCGGCGGGGACGTCGTCGGCGAGGTGGGTCGCCGGCGTCCCGGGTCGCTCGGAGTACGCGGCTGCGAAGACCTGGTCGTAGCGGACGGTCTCGAGCAGGGCCAGCGTCGATCGGAACTGGGCGTCCGTCTCGCCGCAGAACCCGACGATCACGTCGGTCGAGATGGCGATGTCCGGGACGGCCTCGCGGATCCGGGCCAGGCGCTCGAGATAGTGCTCGATCGTGTACTGACGGCCCATCCGGCGCAGCACGGCATCGTCACCCGACTGGACCGGGAGGTGGAGGTGGGCGCAGATCGACGGGCAGTCGGCCATCGCCGCGATCAGGCGGTCGCTCAGGTCCCACGGGTGGGACGTCACGAATCGGAGCCGCGGGATCGCGGGCACGCCGTCGGCGGTCCGGATCGAATCGATGGCCCGGATCAGCGCGGCGAGGTCCGGCCGGCCGTGGAGGTCGAGCCGGCGTCCCGCCCACCGATCGGTGTCGACCGCGGCGAAGCGCTCGTCGACCTCCAGATCGTGGCCATACGAGTTGACGTTCTGGCCGAGCAGCGTGACCTCGCGGTAGCCGGCGGCGGCCAGGCTGCGCGCCTCGCCGACGATCTCGTCGAACGGACGACTCCGCTCCGGGCCGCGGCTGAACGGGACGATGCAATAGGTGCACGTCTTGTCGCAGCCGTACACGATCGGCAGCCAGGCGGTGATCGCCGACTCACGGGCCACGGCGCCCCCCTCGACGGCGGCCGCGCGGGTCATCGCGAGGTGGTCGGCCGCGCCCACGGTCGCCCGGCCGACGACGGTCAGGGCTCCGACCGAGCCCGCCGCCGGGGCGATCGCGGTCGCCGCGCCCGGCGCCAGCCCGACGGCGCCCTGGGCCGAGGCGAGGCCGAGCCGATCGACCAGCTCGGGCTCCTCGTCGGGCCGCAGGAAGAGATCGACCGCCGGGAAGCGGCGGCGCAGGCCGTCGCGCTCGGCCTCGCGGACGGCGCAGCCGGTCAGGACGACGCGCATGCCGGGGTTGGCGGCCTTGAGGCGCTTCAGGTGGCCCTGTCGGCCGATCACCTTCTGCTCGGCGGCCTCGCGGATGGCGCAGGTGTTGATCACGACCAGATCTGCGGTGTCCATCGACAGCGCCTCGGCGCAGCCGGCGGCCAGCAGCCGGCCGGCCATCTCCTCGGAGTCGCTCCGGTTCATCTGGCAGCCGAGCGTCCAGACGTGGAAGGACGGCAGAACGGCCGCATCCGGGGCGTATTCACCCAGCCGCGGATCGACGGGCTCCGCCGGGGTGCGCGGCGCCCGGACGTCCGGAGCAAGCAGGTCGAGGACCGGCAGGGAGCGAGTCGAGCGAGGAGCGTCATGCACGGCCGGGTCATGGTACGTCGTCATCGGGCGATCCCCGATACGCTCTGTCCGACATGGACCTTGTTGCTCTTCTCTCCGACCCGGGAACCTGGGTCTCGCTGGCGACGTTGGCCGTCCTCGAGATCGTCCTCGGGATCGACAACGTCATCTTCATCTCGATCCTCGTCCAGCGGCTGCCCGCCGATCGACGCGATCAGGCCCGCCTCGTCGGCCTCGGACTGGCCGCCGGGATGCGGATCCTGCTGCTCCTGACGATCTCGTGGATCATCGGGCTGACCCAGCCGCTCGTGACCCTGTTCGATCGCGCCTTCTCGTGGCGCGACGTGATCCTGATCGGCGGCGGCCTGTTCCTGCTCTACAAGGCCACCAGCGAGATCCACGAGGCGCTCGAGGGCGAGGACGAGAGCCACGCCGCGGGCGCGAGCACAGCGTCGTTCGGCGGGGTGATCGTCCAGATCGTCCTGCTCGACATCGTGTTCTCGATCGACTCGGTCCTGACCGCGGTCGGGCTGGTCGACGAGATCGCGATCATGGTTGCGGCCGTGCTGATCTCGGTCGGCGTCATGGTCTTCGCGTCCGGCCCCCTGTCGAAGTTCGTCCATGCCCATCCATCGGTCAAGATGCTCGCCCTGTCCTTCCTGCTCCTGATCGGGGTCACCCTGATCGCGGACGGGTTCGGGCTCCACATCGACAAGGCGTTCATCTACTCGGCGATGGGCTTCAGCGTCTTCGTCGAGGCCCTCAACCTCCGGCGCCGAAGCCGCAAACCGGTCGAGCTCTATCCGACCTACCGCGACGACGCGCCGCCGACGTCCGGGTCGTCCCCCGCGAGCTGACGACCGCCCGCTCAGGCGGGGGACGGGCCGTGCGCGATCGCGGCGCGGACCCGCTCGCCGACGACGTCGGGGACGTGGAGTGCCGCATGTGCCTCGGCGTACGTCGACGTGTCGCCGTGGTAGTCCGAGCCGCCCGTTCCGAGGAGTCCGAGGAGCTTGGCGACCGCGGCGACCATCGTCACGGTCTCGGGCACGAACGAGATGTAGTGCACCTCGAGCCCGGCCAGGCCGATCTCCTTGAGCTCGCGCAGCAGCGGGATCTGGCTGGGCGCTTCCGAGAAGTGGGCCAGGACCGGAACGCCACCAGCCTCCCGGATCGCATCGATCGCCTCGCGCGGGCCCATCCCCTCGCGCTGGACGTAGCCGGGTCCGCCCCAGCCGATCAGGCGCCGGAATGCGTCCTCGACGGTCGTTGCGTACCCGCCCGCGATCAGCGCCCGGGCCACGGTCGGCCGGCCCAGCGCGTCGTCGCGGGAGAGGTCGATGTGGCCGAGGTGCTCGTCGATCGGCATCCCGACCTCGCGCAGCAGCGCGACGGTGCGCTCGAACCGGACCTTGCGGGCGGACCGTTGCCGGGCGAGCGCCGCCTCGAAGGCCTCGTCGGCGTGGTCCATCCCGAAGCCGAGGATGTGCAGCTCGCCATCGGCCAGCCGGATCCCCTTGGCGAGGGCGTTGATCTCGACGCCGGGGATCAGCTCGATCGGGGCCGGCATCGCACGACCGAGGATCAGCTCGCGGTAGGCCGCCAGCGTGTCGTGGTCGGTGATGGCGAGCGTCGTGACGCCGGCCGCGGCCGCCGCCCGGACGAGCTCGACCGGTTGGAGGACGCCGTCGGAGCGGAGGGTGTGGGTATGGAGGTCGACGGTCGAGACCCCGCTGTCCGCCGTCGGCGCTGGGCGCCGCCCGTGCCGGCCGCGCGACGATGCCGCCACCCTCAGACCTCGACCAGCCGTTGGATCCGCTCGATCGCGAGCGCGCGGCCCGTGGCGGGATCGACGTCGATCTGGCAGGCGTTGAAGACGACCGGCCCGTCGCCGACCGCGAACCGCGTCGGCAGCGCATTGATGAACCGCGGCAGGACCGTCGCGGGATCGAACCCGATCACGCTCCAGACCGGCCCGGTCATGCCCAGATCCGTCTGGTAGGCGGTTCCACCGGGCAGGATCCGCTCGTCGCCGGTCACGACGTGGGTGTGCGTCCCGACGACCGCGCTGACCCGGCCGTCGAGGTGGAGCCCGAGGGCGTTCTTCTCGGACGTCAGCTCGCAGTGGAAGTCGACGATCCGGACCGGCGGCAACGGCTCCGACGACTCGTCCAGCAGGGCGTCGGCGTCGGTGAACGGGTTCTCGATCTGCTGCATGTAGGTCCGGCCCTGGAGGTTGATCACGGCGATCTCGGTGCCGTCGAGCGCGTGATGGACGGCCCAGCCGCGGCCAGGAACGCCGTTCGTGCCGTAGTTGAGCGGCCGCAGGACACGGTCGTTGGCGTCGAGATAGGGATAGATCTCGCGCTTGTCCCAGATGTGATTGCCGCTCGTGATCACGTCGACGCCACTCGCGAACATCGCGTCCGCGGTGGACGGCGTCAGGCCCATCCCGCCCGCCACGTTCTCGCCATTGGCGGTCACGAAGTCGATCCCGCGCTCGTCGCGGAGGCCCGGGCAGGAGCTGCTCGACGGCGACCCGGCCGGGCTTGCCGATCAGGTCGCCGATCATCAGGATCCGGCAGGCGCCGCGCGGCCGCGGGGCATTGCCGTTCGTCGGGTTGCCGAGGCGGGTCTTGCCGATCGCGGTGTCGGCGCCGGCCGGTGGCGTGGGAGGTCCGTCAGTCACCCGCGGACGATACC
Organism: uncultured Chloroflexia bacterium; assembly: GCA_963783055.1. Taxonomy (GTDB): domain Bacteria; phylum Chloroflexota; class Limnocylindria; order Limnocylindrales; family CSP1-4; genus CF-46. Next base: position 1,669,258 of record CAWAMB010000004.1, on the reverse strand, counting down.
CGACGTGTGCCCGTCACGCGGCCGATCGCGCGGTGCGCGCTGGGCGCTCACATTGACGTCCGAAGGGCCATCCGGCCGTTGCGATGCGCGGCAGTCGAGCAGGTTGACGCCCATGGGCCCGGTTCCGAGGCCCTGGTCCGCCGTCAGCCGTCGTAACGAGCGCCAGACGCGCGCCGGTCCGCCCGCGCCTCAGCGCCGGGTCGCGCGCCACGACGATCGGCCGGCCTCGGGATCGGCGCGGTAGAGGCGAATCATCCAGGCGAGGCCGAGCAGGTTGAGCCCGATCCCGACCACCGGCACGAGCCACAAGGGCATCGCTGGTGGCTCCTGGAACATCGGACCACGCGAGGTCGGAGCGGCAAGGAACAGCAGGGCGAGCAGTGCGTCGAGTGCGATGGCCAGCAGCAGGAGCCCGCGTGCAGTCCGGCGCCCGCGCAGCCCGATCCCGGTCACTTCGCGTACTCGACCGCGCGCGTCTCGCGGATGACCGTGACCTTGATCTGGCCCGGGTAGGTCAGCTGCTCCTCGATCTTGCGCACGATGTCGCGCGCCAGGCGAGTCGCCGTCAGGTCGTCGATCTCCTCGGGCCGGACCAGGATCCGGACCTCGCGGCCGGCCTGGACCGCGAACGAGCGCTCCACCCCCTGGAAGCTGTCGGCGATCGCCTGGAGGTCCTCGAGCCGCTTGACGTACGCGTCCATCGTCTCGCCGCGGGCGCCGGGCCGCGAGGCGCTGATCGCATCGGCGATCTGGACGATCGGCGACTCGATGCAGGTGTACTCGATCTCCTGGTGGTGGGCGCCGATCGCGTTCACGATCTTCGGCGACAGGTTGTTGCGCTGGGCGATCGTCGCCCCGATCGCGGCGTGCGGGCCCTCGATCTCGTGGTCGACGGCCTTGCCGATGTCGTGGAGCAGGCCGCCGGTCTTGGCGATCTGGATGTCGGCTCCGACCTCGGCCGCGATGACCGCCGCCAGCCGGCTCGTCTCGATCACGTGGTTCAGGACGTTCTGGCCGTAGCTCGTCCGGTACTTGAGCCGGCCCAGGAGCTTGATCAGCTCGGGCGGCAGGCCCGGCACGCCGCACTCGTAGGCGGCGGTCTCGCCGGCCTGGCGGATGATCAGGTCGACCTCGGCGCGCGCCTTGGCCACGACCTCCTCGATCCGGCCGGGGTGGATCCGGCCGTCGCCGATCAGCTTCGTCAGGGCCACGCGCGCGACCTCGCGACGGACGGGATCGAAGCCCGACAGGACCACCGACTCCGGGGTGTCATCGATGATGAGGTCGACCCCGGTCGCCTGCTCGAGGGCCCGGATGTTGCGGCCCTCGCGGCCGATGATCCGGCCCTTCATCTCGTCATTGGGGAGATGGACGACGGTCACCGTGTGCTCGGCCGTGTGGTCGGCCGCGACCCGCTGGATCGCCGTGACCACGACATCGCGGGCCTTCTCGTTGGCCTCGTCCATCGCTCGCCGTTCGATCGACCGGGCGAGCTTGACGGCGTCATGCTCGGCCTCTTCGCGGACGGCTTCGAGCAGGATGCCCTTGGCTTCGTCGGCGGACACGCCGCTGACCCGTTCGAGGGCCACGACCTGTTCCTGGTGGGCCCTGGCAAGCTCTTCGCGGGTCTTGTCGAGATCGCGCTCGCGATCGAGGAGCTTGCGGTCACGCTGCTCGAGCATGTCGGTGCGCTGGTCGAGCTGCTCGTCGCGCTGGAGGAGGCGGCGCTCGAGGGTCGAGAGCTCGGTTCGCTTCGCGCGCGCCTCGTCCTCGGCTTCGCGCTGCATCTTCAGCTTCTCGTCCTTGGCCTCGAGGATCAGCTCCTTCTGGCGGTTCCGCGCCTCGGCCTCGATCCGGCGCGCCTCGGACTGGGCCGCCTTCATCGAGTTGGAGGCGAACATGCCGCGGGCGATCATGCCGAGCACGGCGCCGCCGACGGCCGCAGTGATCGCGATCGCGATCACGACCGGTGCATCCATCTCTACCTCCCATCCGGCGCGGACGCCGGAGGTTGACGATCGGTGCTGCGGCGGTCGTCTCGGCGGGAACGGCGACATCGACCGATGGGCCGGTCGGAGGCGGAGACGATCACCGGTTACCGTGGGCCGCGCCGCTCGCGCGGCGCATTCAAATCTGGGCACAGCCTACTACGGCCGGCGCGGGCAGGGCGGCCACGGGTTGCAGGCGGGTTGCCGATGCGGGCACAAAGCGGGCCTGACCGACGGCGCTACAGTGACCCGCATACGGGGCACCCGGGAAGCGGGAGGCGCGAGCGGATGAACGCTGCGAGGTCGGTCGAAACCGTGGTCGTCGGCGCCGGGCAGGCCGGCCTTCTGATGAGCTGGCACCTCCGCCAGGCCGGCCGGGAGCACCTCGTCCTCGATCGCCGGACGACCCTCGGCGGCGGCTGGCAGGACCGCTGGGACGGGTTCCAGCTCGTCGGGCCGAACTGGATGGTCTCGATGCCCGGCTACGACTATCAAGGCGCCAAGCCCGACGGCTTCATGGGCCGCGACGAGCTGATCGATCACTGGCGGTCGTATGCCGCGGTCATCGCGGCGCCGGTCGAGCTGGAGACGGATGTCGAGCGGCTCGACAGCCTTGAGGGTGGCGGCGGGGCCCGCTTCCGGCTCACGACGAGCCGCGGGCTGATCGACGCGCGCCACGTGATCGTCGCCGGCGGCCCGTTCCAGACCCCGAAGATCCCGGCGATCGGGGCCGGTCTCGCACCGGCCATTCACAGCGTCCATGCCCACGACTACCGCTCGCCGGACGAGCTGCCACCCGGTCGCGTCCTCATCGTCGGCACCGGCCAGACGGGCGTGCAGCTGGCGGAGGAGCTGCTGGCTGCGGGGCGCGAGGTGCTGATCTCCGTCGGTCATTGCTGGAGCGCGCCGCGACGCTATCGCGGCCAGGACATCTTCTGGTGGCTGCGCACGATCGGGACCGACGGCCCGCGCGTCGGCGTGTCGCTGCCGACGGCCAGGCAGCTACCCTCGCCGGCCGCGAGGTTCGCGTGCAACCCGCATCTCTCGGGGCACGGCGGCGGGCACACCGTCAGCCTGCGCCGGATGGCGGCCGAGGACGGGGTTCGCCTCGTCGGCCGGCTCGAGTCCGCCGAAGGCACCACGGTCCACATCCGACCCGACCTGGCCGAGAACCTGGAGTACGGCGACGCGAGCTTCGACCAGCGCCTCCGACCCCTGTGCGAGGCCTACATCGCCGCGACCGGCGATGCGTATCCCGCGCACGAGTCGGTGACGTACGCCTTCGACCCGCCCGAGGTGACCGAGCTCGAACTCTCCGATGAGGGGGTGTCGACGGTGCTCTGGTCGAGCGGCTATCGGCCGGGGTTCGGCTGGATCGGGCTGCCGGTCGTCGACGAGCTCGGCCTGCCCATCCAGGCCGATGGGGCGACGCCGGTCGACGGGCTGACGTTCATCGGCACGCCCTGGCTCGTCGACATGGGGTCGGCCAATCTCGTCGGCCTCGTGCGCGACGCGGAGACCCTCGCGGCCCACTGGTAGCGCCGCGCGGGACACAGAGAAGCGGCGCCGCTCTCGCGACGCCGCTTCGTCCTTCTGATCGAGCGTTCTCTGGCTGGCCTCAGCCGCCGTGCTTCTTGCCGTGACCCGCGGCCTCGCGGGCCGCATCGCGCGCTTCCTTCGCCGCCGCGCGAGCTGCCTCTCGGGCCGCCTTCGCAGCGTCCCGTTCGGCCTTGGCCGCCTCGTGGTCCTTCTTCGCGGCCTCGCTGACGGCGCCGCCGTGGTTGCAGTTCTTGCCACCGACGGCATCGGACTTCGCGACGTCGGAGACGGCCTTGCCATGGGCGTTCGGCGCAGGATCGACGACCGGGTCGGCCTCGGCGCCCGGAGCCGCCTCCTCCGTGGTGCACTCGACCGGAGCCTCGTCCTCGGCCGGCGCGTCCGCCTCGGGCGCCTCGTCCGCCTCGGGCGCCTCATCACCCTGGGCAGACGGAGCTCACGTAGCCGCCGTGGTTGCAGTTCTTGCCACCGACGCGACCGCTCTGCGCCGCCTCGGAGACGGAGATGATCCCGTCGCTGTCCAGGTCCGCGGCCTTCTCCGCATCGGCGGCGGCCGTCTCGTCCTCGACGACGTCGGTCTGGCAATCGTCATCGATGCCGTTGCCGTCGAGATCCTCGAACGTCGCCGTCGTGTCGACGACGACCGGGACGGGATCCGCCGCCGGGCTGACGAGTGCGCTCATGACCGTGGCCGCGGCGACGACGCCGCTCAGCGCAAGGACGAGCGCCATGGCGCCGCCTCCGGCCATCGAGATGGAACGGATCCGCGAGAACATCGATTCCTGCTCCTCGCCCCCGGAACAGTGAGAGTTGATCCGGCCGATCGGCCGGTGGGATGAGCCCAGCCCGGAGTATCCCGGGCGGCCGCTCCGCGATCGACCCGTACCTTCGTCCCGACGCGCGGCTCCCGTCTCGGGATCGGGTCCGGAGCCGGTGGGTCCGGTGAGGTCCGGTCCGGTCAGGCCGGTGTCGCCGAACAACGGCGTTTGGGCTCAGGCGTCGTTGCCATCCTCCTCGGCCATCGCCAGCGCGACCTCGGCCGATCCCTGGCGGCAGGTCTCGGGATCGAACCCGTTCCGGGCCAGCAGGGCGTACGCCCGCTGGCGTCGCTGGCGCGAGTCGGCGACTCGGGCCAGGGCGCGTTCGTTGCGGGCCAGGAGCCGGCGTGCGGCTGCGAGATCGACGCCGGCGCCGTCCTCGTCCAGCCCGACAGCCTCCCGCCGCGCGTCGAGCAGCTCGTCCACGATCGATCGGTCGACGCCCTTCAGGCTCAGCTCGCGACGGAGGGCGATCTCGCCGCGCGGACGGGCCCGGTCGCGAGACTCGACCCAGGCACGCCCAAAGGCCTCGTCATCGAGCATCCCCAGCTCGGTGAGGCGCTCGATCGCGCCGTCGACGAGCTCGGACCGATAGCCGGCCCGGCCGAGCCGGCGACGCACCTCGCTGACCGACCGCGACCGGGCCTCGAGGAAGCGCGCGGCCGCCTCGAGGACGACCGCGGGGTCGTCGACGGCGGCGCGCTGCTCGCGGCGTTCGGCGATCGAGGGCTTGGGCCGACGGGGACGGCCGGCCACGACCTACTCGGCCTCGGAGATGCCCTCGACCGGGAGCTCGACCTCGTCGATCTTGCCCCGGATCTTCGCGTCGATCGTGGCGGCGATGTCCGGATTGGCGCGGAGGAAGTCCTTGGACGCCTCGCGGCCCTGGCCGAGCCGCGTCTCGTCGAAGGTGAACCAGGCGCCGGTCTTGGTCACGACGCTCATCGCCACGCCGACGTCGAGCAGGCCGCCTTCCTTGGACACGCCCTCGCCGTACATCACGTCGAACTCGGCCACCCGGAACGGCGGCGCGACCTTGTTCTTCACGACCTTGATCCGGACCCGGTTGCCGACCGACTCGGTGCCGGTCTTGATCGTCTCGATCCGGCGGATGTCGAGGCGGACGCTGGCGTAGAACTTCAGGGCGCGGCCACCCGGCGTCGTCTCGGGATTGCCGAACATGACCCCGATCTTCTCGCGGAGCTGGTTGGTGAAGATCAGCGACGTGTTCGAGCGCGACACCGCGCCGGTCAGCTTGCGCAGCGCCTGGCTCATCAGCCGGGCCTGGATGCCGACGAAGCTGTCGCCCATCTCGCCCTCGATCTCCGCCCGCGGCACGAGCGCCGCCACCGAGTCGACGACGACGCAGTCGATGCCACCGGAGCGGATGAGGGTCTCGGTGATCTCGAGCGCCTGCTCGCCGGTATCCGGCTGGCTGACGAGGAGCTCGTCGACGTTGACGCCGCACGCCCGGGCGTAGGCCGGATCGAGGGCATGCTCGACGTCGATGAACGCGGCCACGCCGCCGCGGCGCTGGGCCTCGGCGATGACGTGCTGGCAGATCGTCGTCTTGCCCGACGACTCGGGGCCGAAGATCTCGGTGATCCGGCCGCGCGGGATGCCGCCCACGCCAAGCGCCAGGTCGAGCGCGATCGAGCCGGTCGGGATCACGTCGATCGCCTGGATCGACCCCGCGCCGAGCTTCATGATCGAGCCCGTCCCGAACTGCTTCTCGATCGCCGCGATGGCCGCCGTCACGGCCTTGCCGCGCTCGGCCTGGGCTCGGTCAGTGGTGCGGTCGTTGCCGTTCCGCTCGTCCGCGGCCCGCTCTCCGATCAACGCCATGGGTTCGTCACGCTCCTGTCGAATGGTCCTGGACCGACAGGTCGCGCTCCCGGGCGAGACCTCGGGTCGTCAACCCTCGTCGGTTTCCTCTTCGCGAACCGGCTTTTCCTTCCGCGGCTTCCGGATGAGCTCGGCCTGCTGCGGCGGCGGCTCCGAAAGCGAGGTCAGCTTGGGCTGGCCCGACCGGTCCTTGGGCTTCTTCTTCTGTTCCTTCTTCGGACGATCTCGAGACGCCATCGATGCTCCTCCGAATGGGGTTGGACGTTACCGGTTGACCATTCACGCGGACTGCACCGCGACTTCATTGCCGGTCACCCGACCGGCGCGCAAGGCCAGATCCGGCAGCTCGGCTGGGAAGGTTCCGGCCCGGATCGCGGTGCGGATCCTGAGCATGAAGTCTAGGGTGAAGGTCAGGTTGTGACAAGTCGCGAGACGGTACGCGAGGAGCTCCTTGGCCCGGAACAGATGGGCCAGATAGGCCCGCGAAAACGTCCGGCAGAGGAGGCACGGGCAGTCGGCCTGGACCGGCTCCGGATCGTCGAGGAAGCGGGCGTTCTGGAGGTTCAGGCGGCCGCCGGGCACCCACAGCTGACCGTTCCGGGCAACGCGCGCCGGCAGCACGGAATCGAACAGGTCGACGCCGCGATGGACCGCGTCCAGGAGGTCGGCCGGCGATCCGAGCCCCATCAGGTAGCGCGGCCGCGGATCGTCGTCGAGGATCGGGACGGCCACGTCGAGCGCGGCGTTGCGCTGGTCCGGCGTCTCATCGCCGGCCAGACCGCCCAGGCAGATCCCGTCGAACGGCAGGGACGCGATATAGCGCGTGCTCGCGGCCCGGAGATCCGGCTCGAGGCCGCCCTGGACGATGCCGAACAACGCCTGGTCGGGACGGGTGTGGGCGTTCAGGGAGCGCTCGGCCCAGCGATGGGTCCGCTCCGTGGCGTCCGCGACGACCGCACGTGGCGAGCTCGGGTAGACCGGCTGGTCGAAGGCGACCGCGACATCCGATCCCAGCGCCTCCTGGACCTGGATCGCGACCTCCGGGGTGAAGCGGTGGGTCGAGCCGTCGAGGTGGCTGCGGAACGTCACGCCGTCCTCGTCGACGACCCGCAGATCGCCGAGCGAGACGACCTGGAAGCCGCCGGAGTCCGTGAGGATCGGGCCGTCCCAGGCCATGAACTCGTGCAGGCCGCCGAGCCGCTCGATGCGGTCATGACCGGGCCGCAGGTACAGGTGGTACGTGTTGGCGAGGATGATCGAGGCGCCGGTCTCGCGGATGTCCGCCGGCGTCAGGGCCTTCACGGTCGCGTTCGTGCCGACCGGCATGAACTGCGGCGTCTCGACCACGCCGTGGGTCAGCTCGAGCCGGCCGACGCGGGCTCGCGTGGCGCCATCCGCGGGCGGCGGGACCTCGACCCGGAATGTCGCCGCGCCGGTCACGCTTCGGGCTCGGCGGGATCGGACTCGGACTCGGAGTCGTCCGGCGCCGCCTCTGGCGCCCCCGTCTCGACCGGCAGGTCCCACAGCCCGACCATCTCCGGCTCCTGCCGGCGCGGCGGCGGGATCTCGAACCCCAGCCGGGCCAGGTGGACGCGCGCCGCCTCGGTCGCGATCCGGCCCTGCGGCGTCCGATCCAGGAAGCCCAGCCGCAGCAGGAACGGCTCGTAGACGTCCTCGATCGTCTCGACCTCCTCGGCCAGGACGGCGGCCAGCGCCTGGACCCCGACCGGCCCCGACGCGAACTTCTGGACGATCGCCGCCAGGAGCTTGCGGTCGGTCGAGTCGAGGCCCTCGTCGTCGATCTCCATCTGGCGCATCGCGGCGGTCGCAGTCGCTTCGTCGACGCGGCCGTTGCCGTGGACCTGGGCATGGTCGCGGGTCCGCTTGAGGAGGCGGTTCACGATCCGCGGCGTCCCTCGCCCGCGGCGGGCGATCGCGCGGGCGGCGGCGTCCTCGATCTGGACGTCGAGGATCCGGGCCGACCGGTCGACGATCGCCGCGAGATCGTCTTCCTCGTAGAAGTCGAGCCGGTAGGTCGCTCCGAAGCGGTCGCGGAGCGGGCTCGAGATCCGGCCGGCGCGGGTCGTCGCCCCGACGACCGTGAAGGGCTTCAGGTTCAGGCGCAGGCTGCGGGCGCTCGGCCCCTTGCCGATCATCACGTCGAGCGCGTAGTCCTCCATCGCCGGGTAGAGGATTTCCTCGACCGCCCGGTTGAGGCGATGGATCTCGTCGATGAACAGGACGTCGCGCTCCTCGAGCGCCGTCAGGATCGCCGCGAGATCGCCGGCCCGCTCGACTGCCGGTCCGCTCGTGTAGCGGACGTTGACCCCGAGCTCGCGGGCGATGATCGTCGCAAGCGTCGTCTTGCCCAGGCCGGGCGGGCCGTACAGGAGAACGTGGTCGGCGGCCTCTTCCCTGCCCCGGGCCGCGGCGAGCAGCACCGACAGGTTGGCCTTGACCTCGCGCTGGCCGATGTATTCGTCGAGCGTCCGCGGCCGAAGGGTGCCTTCGACGACGACATCGGTGTCGTCGAGCAGGTCCGGCGCGAGGATCCGCGAGAGGTCGTCGGTCATCGATCGGAATCTACCACGCTGCACCGCGTTTCGCACGGATGTTCTAACGGCCGCGCTGCCCCGCTGATGGCCCCGATGCCCGCTGAGCGGGCGCTACGCCGCTCGACAGGGCTCTGGTTCGCCAACTGGAGCGCGCAGCGGGCATCCCGACGTCGGAGGGGCCCGTTTCGGGCAATCCCGACCAGGTCGCCCGCCACATGACCCGGTAACCGGGCATCGGTCCGGCTGGGCCGGGCAACCCAGCGCGGAATCCCCACCCAGCGGCTAGGACATCCCGTCACAATGGCCGCGATGCGTCTCTCCCGTCGCTCCGAGTACGGCATCCGGGCCCTGGTCGACCTTGTCCGCCATGATGACGCCGCTCCGATCGCCTTGGCGACGCTGGCGGAACGCAATCGCCTGCCGCCCAAGTTCCTCGAGCAGATCATGTCGACGCTCAAGCGCGGCGGCATCGTCCGGACGACGCTCGGCGCGCGTGGCGGCTACGCGATGGCGATCGACCCGGCGACGGTCTCGATCGGGCGGATCATCCGGATGCTCGACGGCGCCCTCGCTCCCCTGCCCTGCGTGAGCCTTCGCTACTACGCGCGCAGCTCGTGTCCGGACGAGGCAACGTGCTCCCTGCGCGACGTGATGCTCGACGTCCGCGACGCCATGCTCGCGATCCTCGACCGGGAGTCTTTGGCCGAGCTCTCCGCTCGCCAGGGCCGCGCATCGATCGACCCGCGCGGCATCCACGCGGACGCCCTCGCCGGCAACCGCCCGTGAGACCGGGGACTCAGCGCCTGTGAATGAACGTGTCTCGTCGCAGGCGTGCGTTCATCCTGTCGCCACGTGGCGACACGATCCGACGACGTCGCGCGTCAGCAACGACGATCAGTAGGCGGAGGCCATGGCGATCGTGTCGCATCGAGTGCTCCTGCTCGGCAGGCTTGTCATCCTGCTGGTGGCAGCCGCCCTCGTCGGCGTCTCCGTCGCGGTTGCATGCGCGCTCTTCGGCCATGCAGCTCTCGTGTGGGTCTCCGGTCAGAACCTCGCGCCGATCGACGACACCCCACCGATGATCCTGGCGGTCTGGACGTCCTACCTTGCCGGCGGCCTGTCCGCGCTGGTCGTGTTCGCGCTCGGTTGGCGACGGTTCGTCCGGCCCCGATGATCGGGAACGACGGAGCGGGCTCGGCCCTCAGTCCCGAAGCAGGCTCCGAAGCGCGGCCTTGACCCGATCCTCCAGCGTCCCGCCGATCTTCGTGTCGGCCAGCGCGATCCGCGACGCCTCGCGCGCCTCGGCCAGCGAGTAGCCCAGCGCCTGAAGAGCCCCGACGACCTCCGACTCGGACGCCCCGATCCCCGCTCCGCCGGCGACCGTCGAGGCCGCGATTCCCGCCGCCGCAACCTTCTCCTTGAGCTCGAAGATGATCCGGTCGGCCAGCTTCTTGCCGATCCCGGGGATCGACACGAGGACCGCCTGATCCTGGGCCATGATCGCGAGCTGGAGGTCGGGCGTGGGCCGGCTCCCCACGATCGCCAGCGCGACCTTCGGCCCGACGCCCGTCACCGTCAGGAGCAGGTTGAAGAACCCGAGGTCCTCGGTCGTCCGGAACCCGAACAGCGATTGCTGATCCTCGCGGACGAGGTGATAGGTGTGGAGCTTGATCGTCGAGCCGGGCTGGGCGGTCGAGAGGATCGCCGGGGCCGCGAACACGCGGTAGCCGATCCCGAGGACCTCGATGACGAGCGAATCGAACGCGACCGCGCCGACCTTGCCCTCGACCGAGGCGATCACGACCGAACGCCTCCGACGAGCCGGCGCGAATTGCCATACGCCACCGGGGAAGGCGTTCGGCGGCCCAGGAGGCTCGAATTCGGCCGAAATTCCACACGCGTTAGCCGGCGACGGCAAATTGGGCGCTCCGAGCTGCCGGCCTCGCGGTCTAATGCCACAGAGGCGGGCGTATGGGGGAATCGCCGTCCGGGGAGCCTCAACGGGCCGGTTCTCGCGCCGGTCGACGAGCCGGCTGCTTCTCCCGAGCCAGCGCCTCCCGCACCGCCCGCTCGTACGGCGTCGAGCCGCGCGTGATCGGGTCGATCGCGGAGCGGTCCATCACGCTCGCGGTCGCCCCCGCGGCACGCCCGGTCTGGCCCATCCCGTTCGCGATGCAGACCGCGATCGCCAGGGCGTCGGCGGCGTCGTCGGGCGTCGGCAGGGCCGCCATCCCGAGAACGATCTGGACCATCTTCTGAACCTGCTGCTTGTCGGCCGCGCCGTAGCCCGCGATCGCGCTCTTGACCTCGTTGGGGGTCGCCTCGCGCACCGGGCGGCCGGCCTCGGCCGCGGCCAGGAGCACGACGCCGCGGGCATGGCCGACGGCGATCGCGGTCTGGGCGTTGCGTGAGAAGAACACGCGCTCGACGGCAACGACGGCCGGATCGTGCAACGCGATCAGCTCTGCGACGTGTCGGTGAATCGCGAGAAGCCGCTCGCCGAGTGGCAGATCCGGCGAGGTGACAAGGCAGCCGTGGTCGACGGCGCGGAGCCGTCCGGCAGTCTGTTCGATGAGCCCCCAGCCGAGGGCGGCGGTCCCGGGATCGATGCCCAGGACGATCACCCGGCGACCTCGGCGTAGACGTCCTCGGGGATGTCGAAGTTGGCGGTCACGCGCTGGACGTCGTCGAGATCCTCGAGCAGCTCGACGAGCCGCAGCGCCTGACGCGCCTTGTGCGAATCGAGCTCGACGGTCTGCTTGGCGACCATCGCGTTCTCGGCCGAGTCGACCGGCACACCCGCACCCTCGAGCGCCTTGCGCACGGCCTCGAGGTCGGCCGGCGAGGTGTAGATGTCGATCTGGTCGTCGGACTCGGTGTCGACGTCCTCGGCGCCGGCATCGATCGCCGCCAGGGCAACCTCATCGGCGTCGACCTTCGCGCCACGCAGCACCGCGATCAGGCCACGCGGCTCGAACTGCCAGGCGACGGCGCCCGATCCGGCCAGCTGCCCGCCGGCCTTGGTGAACATCGAGCGGACCTCGGCGGCGGTCCGGTTGCGGTTGTCGGTGGCCGCCTCGACGAGGATCGCCACGCCGCCCGGGCCGTAGCCCTCGTACACGATCTCCTCGAACTGGTCGCCGTCGCCGCCGCCGGTCGCCTTGTCGATCGTCCGCTTGATGTTGTCGGACGGCATGTTGACCGCGCGAGCCTTCTCGACCGCCAGCCGGAGCCGGTAGTTGGCGTCCGGATCGCCTCCGCCCTGGCGCGCCGCGACGCTGATCTCACGCGCGACCTTGGTGAAGAGCGCACCACGTTTGGCGTCGGTGATGCCCTTCGCCCGCTTGATCGTGGACCATTTGGAATGCCCTGACATCGCGGGCGGGAGTATAGCGGACGACGATCGCCCGGCCCGCCTATCATGGGCCGAACCCGAGCCCGGCGGGCCAGTCACGGCCCGGTTCCGCGGCATCCGCCCGTCGTTTCGAGCAGCCGTGAGGTCCCTCCGCCGATGACGATGAAGAGCGTCGACCCCGCCCACCTCCGCAGCGTCGTCCTGGCCGGCCACGCCGGTGGCGGCAAGACGACGCTCGCCGAGCAGCTCCTCTTTCGGGCCGGCGCCGTCCAGCGCCTCGGCCGGGTCGATGACGGCACCGCCCACCTCGACTACGAGCCGGAGGAGCAGAAGCGCAAGGAGTCGCTCAGCCTCGCGGTCGCCACGTTCGAGCACGATGCGACCCGGATCACGCTCGTCGACACCCCGGGCTACCCGGACTTCGTCGCCGAGGTCGTCTCGGGCTTCGCCGCCGCCGACGGGGCGCTGTTCGTCGTCGACAGCTCGACCGGGATCGGGGCCGGGCTGGAGACCGCGGTGGCGCTCGGCCGCTCGACCGGGCGCGCCGCCTGCTTCTTCCTGAACAAGGCGGACCGCGAGAACGCCGACCCGACCGCGACGCTCGACGCCCTCCGCGAGCGCTTCGGCAACAAGATCGCGCCGCTCCACCTGGCCATCGGCAAGGCGGAGGCATTCCGTGGCTACGTCGACCTCGTCCACCGCAAGGCCTACGCGCTCGAGGGCGGCAAGGAAACCGAGATCCCCGTGCCGGACGACCTGGCCGACGAGATCGCGACCCGCCGCGATCAGCTGCTCGAGGCGGCGGCCGAGGCCGACGACGACGTGATGGCCAAGTATCTCGAGGGCGAGGAGATCTCCGACGCCGAGCTCGACACCTGCCTCCATCGCGGCGTCCGCGACTCGATCCTCGCGCCGGTCCTGATCGGGAGCGCGGCCAAGGGGATCGGGATGAACGCCCTGCTCGACGCCTTCATCCGGTACCTGCCGACCGCCGCCGAGGAGCCGCCGCTGGAGGCGCGCGACGCCAAGTCCGACCAGCCGGTGACGATCGCCCCCGACCCGACCGGCCAGCTCGTCGCCCGCGTCTTCAAGACGGCCGCCGACCCGTTCGTCGGCCGCCTGACCTACCTCCGGATCCTGAGCGGCACGCTTCACGGCCAGGCCCATGCCTGGAACGCCAACCGCGACGAGGACGAGCGGATGGGCCAGCTGCTCCTCCTCCACGGCAAGGAGCAGGAGCCGATCGGCGAGCTTCAAGCGGGCGAGATCGGAGCCGTCGCCAAGCTGTCGGCGACCGAGACCGGCGACACCTTGTCGACGCGCGACCATCCGGTGATCCTGCCGCCGCTCGACTTCCCCGTGCCGTCCCTATCGGTCGCGATCGAGCCCCAGACCAAAGCGGACCTCGACAAGATGGGCGCCGCCCTCCAGCGGATGCTCGAGGAGGAGCCGTCGGCCCGGATCGAGCGCTCGGCGACCGGCGAGCAGCTCGCTCGTCGCCATGGGTGACGCCCACATCGCCGTGATCGGCGAGCGGGTCAAGCGCAAGTTCGGGGCCTCGATCCTGACGAAGCAGCCCAAGGTCCCCTACCGCGAGACGATCCGCGGCAAGACCCAGGTCGAGGGCAAGTACAAGAAGCAGACCGGCGGCCACGGGATGTTCGGCCACGTCTGGCTGGAGATCGAGCCGAATCCCGGTGGCGGCGTCGAGTTCGCCGAGCGGATCGTCGGCGGCTCGGTCCCCAAGGGCTTCTTTCCGGGCATCGAGAAGGGCATCCGCGAGGCGGCCGCGGAAGGCGTCCTCGCCGGCTTCCCGCTGTCGGACTTCCGGGCGACCCTGTACGACGGCTCGTTCCACAACGTCGACTCGAACGAGATGTCGTTCAAGATCGCGGCCTCGATGGCCCTCAAGAAGGGCGTGCTCGACTGCAAGCCGGCCCTCCTCGAGCCGATCATGTCGATCGAGGTCCGGGTGCCCGAGGAGTACATGGGCGACGTCAACCGAGACCTGAACACGCGCCGCGGGCGGGTCCTCGGGATGGACACGCTCGGCGACGGGCTCCAGGTCGTCCAGGCCCAGGTGCCCCAGTCGGAGCTGTTCTCATACGCCACCGAGCTGCGCTCGCTGACCCACGGACGCGGGACGTTCACGGCCACGCTCGACAAGTACGAGGAAGTGCCCGGCCACGTCGCCGACAAGGTGATCGAGGCGCACCGCAAGGACGCCGAGGCGACCGGCGCCCACGGCGGACATTGACCCGGCCGGGGGGCACGTGACGGAGCCGCCGGACGACCATCCGGAATGGGCTCGATACAAGCGCCCCGTCCCGGCTGACGAGCAGCCGCCCACCGAACCGCCGCTCGAAGCGGCGGCCGGCGCAACCGACTCCGGCGCGTCCGATTCCGGCGAGACGGATGCCGCCCCGCCCGCGAATCCCGCTGCGCCCTCGTCCGGCGCCGCCGACGTCGTGCGCTGGTCCGATTCGTCGCCCGGCATCGCGCCGCCTGGGCCGTCGCCGATCACGTCGAGCTGGGATCCGGGCCCGCCCATCCCGGACGAGCTCGAGGCCCGCATCCGGCGCGACCTCGTCCGCGGCCGGCGGATCGTCTGGCTGACCTGGGTCGCCGCCCTCGCGAGCCTCATCCTCGGCCTCGTCGCGGTCCGCCAGGCGACTCTCCTCGTCGCCATCGACCGGGATCTCGTCACGACCGAGGAGGTCGAAGCCGCCGGAGCATCCTTCGACGCGGCCCGGACCGTCCTGATCGTCGTCGTGGTCATCGGCGTCCTCCTGGCCGTACGGTGGCTGCGCGGCGCCCTGCCCGTGATGGAGGAGCTGCGGCAGCGCGGCGTCGTCGACGGCCCGCCGCCGCGACCGGGGATCATCGGCCGGCTGTCGCTGCTCTGGCGGCCGTCGGGCGTGCCCGCAGACCGGGCCGGGTGGTCGGACCTCCGGGTCGGAGCCGGCCGGCGGATGGCCGGGCTGGCTGCCGCGATCGTCGTCCTGGCCACGATCGTGGGCCTCGTCGCCGCGATCTGGCTCGGGGCCGCCCGGGACGCCGACACGTCGCGGCTGCTGCGCGTGGTCAGCGGGATCGATGGTGCCCTGTGGCTCATCGCATCCGTGCTGGTCGGTGTCGCCCTCGACGCGATGCTCTGGCGCGAGGCGGCTGCCGCCCGCGCCCTCGGCGTGTTCATCCCGCTCGTCGATGCCCCGAGCCGGGCGTTCGTTCGGATCCTGCCGCCGATCCTGCTGTTCGGAGCCGGCGTCCTCGTCGCCTCGGCCCGACCCGAGCCATGGTTCATCGCCTGTCCCCAGGCCTCCCTCGCCTGCGACGGAATGCTCGTCCCGGTCGACCACGAGGGTGGATCGAACGCAACGATCTGGGTCGTGTACGCCGTCCACCGCGCGGCCGTGGCTCCCCTCGGCACGCTGGCGATCGCGGTCGGAGGTCCGGGCGGCAGCGGCATGAACTCCGCGGTCGAGACGGTCGAGCGGCTGGACGAGGAGCTCGTCCGGCGGTGGGACATCCTGTTCTTCGACCAACGCGGCGTCGGCGCGTCCGAGGGGCGCGACTGCCCGGCTGCGGGCATCCGCTACGCGACCTCGCCGCCGAGCGCCGACGCCGCCCGGATCTTCGCCGACGCCTGCGTCCGGGAAGCCGGGGTCGACCCGGCGACCGTCGCCCGCTACGCGACGCGGCAGGCCGCGGAGGACCTCGACTCGATCCGCGACCGGCTCGGCATCGAGCGGCTGGTCCTCTACGGGGAGAGCTACGGGACCGAGCTCGCCCAGGTGTACGCGGCCGCCCATCCGGATCGCCTGGCGGGCCTGATCCTCGACGGAGCGGTCGACCTGACGCGCTCGGCGAACGACTTCTGGATCGACGCCACCAAGGGCTTCTCGACGACCCTGGCCGACACCCTCGCCGACTGCGCCGCGGACCGCGACTGCCGGGCCGACGTCAGCAATCCCGCGCTCGCGTACGACCGCTTCGTCCGCGGCTTCGACGGCCCGGTCGACGTCTCGTTCGGCGATCCCGATGGCGTCGTCCGGCCGCACCGGCTCGACGTCGTCGGCGTTCGAAGCCGCGGTCGATGCGCTCCTCTACGAGCCGGGCGGACGGATGCTCGTCCAGCGAGCGGTCGCGGCGGCGGCGAACGGCGACAACGTGCCGGCGGCTCGCCTGGTCGTGGCCCTCGGCTCCGGCGCGGGCGTCGGCGTCTCGTCGTTCGCCTACCACGCGATCACCTGCGCCGACTACCGCGTGTCGCCGACCGCGGATCCGCGGGATGCCGCCGCCGTCATCGCCGCCGGCGCCGCGGCCGGTGTCGAGGACCTGCGCGCGGACGAGATCTACTCGAACCAGCTGCCGTGCCTGTTCTGGCCCTACCAGCCGGCCGATGGCTCGCGCCCGGCACCACTGACGACGACCCCGTTCCCGGTGTTCGTCCTCGGCGCGACCGGCGACCCGATCACTCCGGTCGGCCAGGCCCGCGCGATCGCGAGCCGTCTTGCGGACGGCTACCTGATCGTCACGCGGGGCGGCCCGCACGTCACGTTCGGGCGGGGCGAGGCCTGCGTCGACGAGCCGATCCTCGCCTTCCTGCTCGAGGGCCGCCGACCGGCGGACGCGGTCGATCGAGTGCGCCGGCGAGGTCGCCGAGCCGTACGTCCCGCGGTCGCCGCGGTCAGCGGCGGCATTCGATGACGCGCTCGACGCGATGCTCGTCGCCGAGAACGAGATCTTCGCCGACCCCGACTACCTGCTCTGGGACGGCGCGTCGGATCTCCATTTCGGATGTCGCGACGGCGGGTTCGTCGCGATCACACCGGCCAGCGTCGAGGAGAAGATCCGGTTCGCCGACTGCAAGTTCGTGCCCGACTTCGCGCTGACGGGGATTGGCAGCTACGTGTACGAGACGAACACGGTGAGGTGGTCCGTGTCAACACCGGGCGGGCAGCTCGAGTACCGGGCCGACGGCAGCGGGCGGCAGGTCAGCGGGACGTGGAAGGGCCAGCCGGTCGACCTGTCCGAGTGAGCGCCACGGCCGCGGCGAGGTCGATCCGACCGTCGTAGAACGCCCGTCCCACGATCGCACCCTGGCAGCCGATGGCGCCGACGACCTCGATGTCGTGCAGCGTGGCGACCCCGCCCGAGGCCACGACCGCCGCGTCCGTCAGGCCGATCACCCGTTCCAGCAGCGCGAGGTCCGGTCCGCCGAGGAGCCCGTCCCGTTCGATCGCCGTGACGACGAACGTCGCGGCGCCGGCGTCGGACAGCGTGCGGACCGCGTCGCCGACCGGCACGCCCGCCGCGTCCGGAACCCATCCCTGGCCGACGGCGAGGCCGTCCCGGACATCGAGGGCGATCGCGATCCGGGCGGGGCCGTGCCGCGCGATCGCGTCGGAGATGACCGTCGGATCATGCAGGGCCGTCGTGCCGATCACGACACGGTCCACGCCCGTCGCCAGCACCTCCGCGATCGCATCCGTCGTCCGCAGGCCACCGGCGGCCTGCGTCCGGACCCCTGCGGCCGTGGCCGCGGTCACGATCGAGCCCACGACGGTTGCCTGTCGCCGCTCCCCGTCCCGAGCGCCGTCGAGGTCGACGACGTGGATCCAGCGAGCGCCCCCAGCGGCGAACCGGAGCGCGACGCCGACCGGGTCGTCGTCGTAGACCTGCTCCCGGCCGAAATCGCCCTGGCGGAGGCGGACGACCCGACCGCCGCGAAGGTCGATGGCGGGGTAGATCTCGAACGTTGACGCGGATCGTGCTGGCACGCTAGCATAGTAGCACGCTACTACGATGACACGGTCGCCTCGAGCGGCCGACCCACCGCAGGACGGACTCCCACCATGGACGACTGGCGCACTTCCGACGTCGACGAGCTGATCGCGGCGCTCCTCCGTCTCGAGACCGCGGATGAGGCCGCCGCGTTCCTGCGCGACCTGTGCACGCTCGGCGAGCTCCGCGACCTCGCCCAGCGCTGGGCCGTCGTCCGGCGCCTCGACGCCGGCGAGCACTACGCCGCGATCTCGCGCGAGACCGGGGCCAGCACCGCGACGATCACGCGCATCGCCTCGTGGCTCAACCACGGCGAAGGCGGCTACCGGGCGGCGCTCGCCCAGCTCGCCGCGGCACGCGAGACCGGGATCCCCTACCCCGCCGGCACGGAACGGTGACCGCCCTGGAGGCGAGCGAGCCGCGGCGGCTCCGCCTCGCCGTCCCGAACAAGGGCCGCCTCGTCGAGCCGACGATCGAGCTCCTCCACGACACCGGCCTCGTGTTCGAGGAGCACGAGCGGAGCCTCGTCGCCCGCGTCCGCAACTTCGACCTCGACATCCTCTTCGTCCGGACCAACGACGTCATCGAGTTCGTGGGTGACGGCGTCGCCGATCTCGGGATCACGGGCGATGACCTGCTCGCCGAGACGGGCGCCGAGCTCCCGCGACTCCGATCGCTCGGCTACGGCCAGTGCCGGCTCGCGGCGGCGGTCCCGGCCGACAGCGCCCTGCGCGACCTCGCGGACCTCGCCGGCCTGCGGGTGGCGACCGCCCACCCCAACACCGCCCGGCGGTTCTTCGCCACGGCCGGCATCGACGTCGACGTCATCCCGATCTCCGGGGCGGTCGAGGTCGCCCCGCGGCTCGGTCTCGCCGAGGCGATCGTCGACCTGGTCTCGACCGGGTCGACCCTGGTGATGAACGGCCTCCGGCCGATCGCCGACGTCCTCGCCTCGGAGGCGATCCTCGTCGCGAATCCGACCTCCGTGGTCCAGCGATCGGCCCAGATCGACGCCATCGACACGATGCTGAGTGCCGTCATCGCCGCGCGCGGGCGGAAGTACCTGATGATGAACGCCCCGGCCGGCCGGCTGCGCGATCTCGAAGCCCTCCTGCCCGGGCTCGAGTCGCCGTCGGTCATCCCGCTGGCCCACGAGGGCATGATCGCGATCCATGCCGTCGTCGGCGCCGACGACGTCTGGAGCCTCCTCCCCCGCCTCAAGGGCGCCGGGGCGTCGGGCATCCTGGTCCTGCCGATCGAGAAGATCGTCCCGTGACGGCCCCGTCCACGACCACGACCACGACCACCGACGAGCGCGCCGGGCCGAGCACCGTCCGCCTCCGCCGCCTCGACCTGTCGTCGACCGCGCCTGCCGACGTGCGCGAGCGCGAGCAGCTGTGCCGGCGCGGCGCCGTTCCTGACGACGCGGTTCGTGACGGCGCCCGGGCGATCCTCGCCGATGTTCGGGACCGCGGCGCAGGCGCGGTTCGCGAGGCCAATGCGCGCGTGGGTGGCGGACTCAACGATGGCCGGCTCACGATCGAGCGCGCGGAGCTCCGGGCTGCTCGCGACCGCCTGACGCCCGCGGATCGCCGCGCCCTCGACCAGGCGATCGACCACGTGACCCGGTTCGCCGCAGACCCAGCGCCCGGCGACGACCACCACCGCGATCATCCCCGGGATCGAGATCGAGCGGCGCTGGCTGCCGCTCGACCGGGTCGGCTGCTACGTGCCCGGCGGCTCCGCCCCGTACCCGTCGTCGCTGGTGATGACGGTCGTCCCGGCCCGCGTGGCCGGCGTCACGGAGATCGTGGTCGCGTCGCCGGCGGACCCGACGGGCACCGTTCACCCGCTCCTGGTCGGCGCGGCCGGACTGCTCGACGTCGACGTCCTGCTCGTCGCCGGTGGAGCGCAGGCGATCGGCGCCCTCGCCCACGGGTTGCGGGCGGGTGCGCAGGAGCCTGCCTTCGCGCCGGTCGAGCGGATCGTCGGACCCGGCAACGCCTGGGTGACCGCCGCCAAGCTGGAGGTCGCGGGCTTCGTCGGGATCGACCTGCCGGCCGGGCCGTCCGAGGGCATGGTCCTCGCCGACGACGGGGCGGACCCCGTTCTCGTCGCCGCCGACCTCGTCACCCAGGCGGAGCATGGACCGGACTCGCCGGCAATCCTCGTCACGACGAGCGTCGAGCTGGCCGATGCGGTCGAGCGCGAGATCGCCGCCCTCCTGCCGCGCCTCGAGCGCCGGACGATCCTCGCCGGTGCGCTCGCCGGCCACGGCCGGATCGCTGTCGCCCACGACCTCGGCGCGGCGATCGATTTCGTCGACGCCTATGCGCCCGAGCATCTCTCGATCGACGTCCGTGATCCCGACGCCGCGGCCGCCCGGGTCCGCCACGCCGGCTCGATCTTCGTCGGCCCGTGGGCGCCCGAGTCGGCCGGCGACTACGCGACCGGCGCCAACCACGTCCTGCCGACCGGCGGCCTGGCGCGGAGCGTGGATCCGCTGGGCGTCGAAGCATTCGGGCGCTGGACGCAGATCCAGCGCGTCGACGAGCAAGGCCTCGCCGCCATCCGTGAGACCGTCGGCCACCTGGCGGCCGCCGAGGGCCTCACGGCGCACCGCAATGCCGTCGAGGTGCGGTTCCGCGACCGGACCGGGGGCCCCGCATGAGCCCCACGCCGGTGACCTTCGGCCTGCCCACCCAGCCTGCGAGCTACAGCTGGGAGGCCACCGATGAGGAGGTCGCCGCCCGGTTCGGGATCCCGATCGGGGACATCCTCCGATTCGACCTGAACACCTCGCCGGCACCGCCGGAGATCGTCGCCGGCATCCTCGCCGGTGGCGCCTTCGACGCACCCCTGTCGGAGTACCCGCCATCCGACTATCGCCGGCTGGTCGAGACGGCAGCCGGCGTCTACGGCGTCTCGACCGACGAGCTGCTCGTCGGGGCGGGTGCGGACGAGGTCCTCGACCTCGTCGGAAAGGCGTTCCTGTCGCCGGGTGGCAGGGCCGTCATCCCGACGCCGACGTACGCGATGTACCGGGTCGTCACCGAGCAGCGCGGAGCGACCGCGGTCCTGGTTCCGCGCCTCGGAGCCGATCGGGGCTACGCGCTCGACGTCGCCGCCACCCTCGACGCGGCGGCCCACGCCGAGGTCGTGTGGCTGTGCAGCCCGAACAACCCGACCGGCCTGCCCGAGCCCGACGGCGCCATCGGCGACCTGCTCGACGGCATCCGCGCGAACGCGGACGCGGCCGGCCGGCCGCCGGCGATCGTCGTGATCGACGAGGCGTATGCCGAGTTCGTGGGTGCCTCGCTGCTGGACCTGCGCGCCCGTCACCCGAATGTCGTCGTCGTCCGGACGGCAAGCAAGGCGTATGCCCTGGCCGGCCTGCGCGTCGGATTCGCCGTCGCCCGGCCCGAGACGATCGCCCGGATTGCCCCGTACCGTCCGCCGGGATCCGTGTCGACGGTCAGCGTCACCGTCGTCACGGCCGCGCTCGCGGATCCGCGGGGGATGCACGCGAACGTCGCCCGGGTCGACGCCGAGCGGGATCGCCTCGCCGGCGAGCTGCGCGAGGCGGGCTGGTCGGTCGGGCCGACAGTCACGAACTTCCTGCTCGTCGACTTCGGCACGGCCGACCGGTCCGCGGCCGTCGCCACCGGGATGCTGCGGCGGGGTCTCGTGCCGCGGACCTTCGGCGCGGGCCACCCGCTGGCTCATGCCCTGCGGCTGACGATCCGGGACCGGACGGGCAACGACCGGCTGATCGGCGCGGCACGCGAGATCGAGGCCGAGGCCGCCGCTGCCGGACACGCGCCGGACGATGAGGCGGCCCGATGACCACCGCCCTTGGCTCGCTGGAGGTGGTCGCGCGCGACGGCCGCAGGGTCACCGTTCATCGCGCCACGCGCGAGACCGACATCACGGTCACGGTCGACCTCGACGGCACGGGATCGGCCGAGATCGCGACCGGCGTCGGCTTCTACGACCACCTGCTCGGGTCGCTCGCCCACCATGGGCTGCTCGACCTGACGATCCAGGCGACCGGCGATCTGGAGGTCGACGACCACCACACGGTCGAGGACGTGGCGCTCGTTGTTGGCGCGGCGATCGCGGAAGCACTCGGCGATCGCGCGGGAATCGTCCGGTTCGGCGACGCCACGGTGCCCATGGACGAGTCCGTGGCGACCGCCGTCATCGACATCGGGGGGCGGCCGTATGCCGTCATCGACCTGCCGTTCCGCAGCGAGCGGGCCGGTCAGCTGTCGCTCCAGCTGGTCGAGCACTCCCTGGAGGCATTCGCCCGGACCGCGGGCGCCACGCTCCACGTCCGAGGCACCGGCCGAAACGACCATCACCTCGCCGAGGCCGCGTTCAAGGCCCTGGGTCGCGCCCTGCGCGCCGCCACCGAGCGGGACCCGCGACGCTCCGGCCTGGCATCGACCAAGGGCTCCACATGACGGCCGTGCCCGGGGCAGCTCCGCGGTTCGCGGTCGTCGACTACGGCGCCGGCAACCTCGTGAGCATCGAGCAGGCGTTGACCCGCGTCGGCGCGGACGTCACGGTCGCCCGCCACCCCGACGGCTTCCTCGGCGCCGCCGCGCTCGTCGTGCCCGGGGTCGGTGCGGCAGCGCCGGCGATGGAGTGTCTCGTGGCGGCGGGTCTGGTCGAGCCGATCCGGGCGTGGATCGCCGCCGGCCGTCCGTATCTCGGGATCTGCCTCGGGCTGCAGCTCCTGTTCGACGGCAGCGACGAGGACGGCGCGTCGACGCTCGGGATCCTCGCCGGTCGAACGACCCGCCTCGTGGACGCGCCGACGCTGCCTCACATCGGCTGGAACCAGGTCGAGCTGGTCCGCGCCCATCCTGCGTTCGCGGGGATCGCGCCGGGCGCCGACTTCTACTTCGTCCACTCGTACGCCGGCACGCCCGCCGGCGGCGACGCCGCGGACGCCGTCCTCGCCAGGACGACCCACGGCGCGTCGTTCGTGAGCGCGGTCGCCCGCGAGAACGTGCTCGGCGTCCAGTTCCACCCCGAGCGCAGCGGCTCCGATGGGCTGCGGCTCCTCGAGAACGTCGTCGGCCTCGTCGGGCGTGGCGCGTGGCCGGGTCTCGCGGCAGCCGTGGTGCCCGTCTGATGTTGCGCGTCCGGGTGATCCCGTGCCTCGATGTCGCTGACGGTCGCGTCGTGAAGGGCACCCGCTTCGTCGATCTCGTCGACGAAGGCGATCCGCCGGAGCTCGCGGAACGGTACGCGACGGAAGGCGCGGACGAGCTCGTCTTCCTCGACATCTCGGCGGCGCCGGAGGGTCGCGGGACGCTCCTCGACATCGTCGAGCGGACCGCCCGCCGGGCGTTCATCCCGCTGACCGTTGGCGGCGGGGTCCGGAGCGTCGACGACATGCGGGCGGTCCTCCGAGCCGGGGCCGACAAGGTCGGTCTCAACACGGCGGCGGTGGCCGATCCCGCGCTGATCGCCGCGTGTGCCGCCCGGTTCGGCCGCCAGGCGGTCGTCGTCGCGATCGACGCCCGGCGTCGCGCGGCGGACGACGGCTGGGAGGTCGTCGTGACGGGCGGACGCGAGCCGACCGGGCTCGACGCCGTCGCGTGGGCGGGGCGCGCTGCCGAGCTCGGCGCGGGCGAGCTGCTCGTCACGTCGATCGACCGCGACGGAACCCGCTCCGGCTACGACACGACGCTCCTCCGTGCCATCACCTCTCGCGTTGCGGTCCCGGTCATCGCCTCGGGTGGCGCGGCCGGCCCGGCCGACTTCGTCGCTGCCGTGCGCGACGGCGGCGCGGACGCGGTGCTTGCCGCCTCGATCTTCCATCGCCGGATCCACTCGATCGCCGAGGTCAAGCAGGTGATGTCCGAGGCCGGTCTGTCCGTTCGGGCGATCGCGGGTGCGGCAGCGTGACCGATCGCCTCGGCAGCCGAGCCGCCGATCCCGCTGTGGGGCCCGAACGGCCTCGTTCCCGCGGTCGCCCAGGACGCCGCCGACGGTCGCGTCCTGATGCTGGCCTGGATGGACGCCGAGGCGCTGGCGGTCACGCTCGAGACCGGGATCGTCCACTTCCACTCGCGCGCCCGCGACCGCCTCTGGCGCAAGGGCGAGACGTCGGGCCACGAGCTCCGGCTCGTCGACCTCGCGTTGGACTGCGACTCGGACGCGCTGTTGCTGCAGGTCGACCCGATCGGCCCGACGTGTCATCGCGAGACCCGCTCGTGCTTCGACCCCGCGGGCGCGCCGGCCGCACCGACGACCCAGGGGCTCGCCTGGCTGGAGACGCTGTGGGCGACGATCGCCTCCCGGGCCTCGGAGCGGCCTGCCGGCTCCTACACGACGAGCCTGCTCGATGGCGGGGTCGATGCCGCAGCTCGGAAGGTGGCCGAGGAGGCGACCGAGGTCGTGATCGCCGCCAAGGACGACGCGGCCGCCGAGGCTGGCGCGACCGATCGTGGGGCGACCCGGGACGCGCTCGCCGGCGAGGCCGCCGACCTGCTGTTCCATACCCTGGTCGTGCTGGCCGAGCGCAACGTCCCGCCGTCCGCCGTGATGGACGTCCTGCGCGGCCGGAACCGCGCCTAGAAACTGGGAAGGCGGAGCTCCGACAACCGATTGCGGCCGGGATCGATCCAGGCCATCCCCGGATGCTCGGGCGGCGGCACCGTGCTCGTCAGGGCACGAACCCAGGCCTGGGACGACCCGGGGAACTGAGCACGGATGACGGCGGGGTACCGTCGTACGATCTCGCGATTGGCGGCCGTGTCGAGCAGCAGCCAGCACCATGCGACGCGATCCGGGGGATCGTGAGCTTCGGCGAGCGCCGCAGCTTCAGCTACCTTCCGCGACATGCCGCGCGCGGCAGCGCCGACATCGTCGAGCCGGTTCCAGACTTCGGCGAGGATCAAGACCCGGTGAGTCCGATCCCGAAGGCCAATGTCGATCGACAGGGCCGGGTTGGACGGGCGGGTCGGGAGCTCGAAGCGACCGGCCCTGCCCGTTGTCGCCGCCAGTCGGAGAAGCATCTCCTGTGCGGCAAGGTGGCCGGCGTCCCGTGGAGACGCGGCAGAGATGTCGCGACTGAAGGCAATCGCCAGCGGGCGCCGCAGGGCCGTGCCGATCGCTGTCCACGTCGCGATCGACGTGCCAGCGCCATCGCCTGCCTCGAGGTGGCTGATCTCCGATTGCCCGAGCCCAACTCGCCGGCCGAGCTCCTTCTGGGTGATCCTGAGTCGCCGCCGGGTCGAACGCGCCTCTCGCCCGAGGTGCGCCGCGATCGCCTGTGCCTCGCGCTGCCCGGCGATCTCACTGGTCGTGCGCTTCCGTCCTGCCATATCGACGACATCGTTATCCATGGCGCTTCACTGCCAGTTGGCTGGCCCTCGACGGGTGAGGCCACCCGGGCAATCGCTCTGCCTGAGCATTCGCGCTCGACCCGCGCCCGCTCCAGCCGGGACCACCTCTCGACACGTCGCCTGTTCGGTGGTCTAGCCAAGGAAAAGCGATGGGATCGATGATCGGCGCCCGAGGCGCGCGACGCCCGTCCGTGGCAGTCGCTAAGCCTGGCGCCGTCCGACAGCCATCCGCCGCTTGCCCGCCCGCACGACCAGCCACTCCCCGTCGACGGGCGACGGAACCTTCCCATCCACCGCCGCGACTCGCTCGTCGCCGATCGTCAGGCCGCCCTGGGCGATCGCCCGACGCGCCTCGCCCGCCGAGCCGAACAGCCCGGACGCGCCGGCGATCGCGAGCGGGCCGCCGGCCACATCCGCGTCGCTGAACGCAAAGCCGCCGACCGCAGCCGTGGAGCGTCGCGAGCACCGCCGGATCGCGGATCGGCTCGCGCGAGAACGCCGCTTCGCTGACCCGCTCGGCATGCGCGACCGCGTCGGCGCCGTGGGTCCGCTCGGTCACGTCGCGGGCCAGCGCGCGTTGGGCACTGCGCGCCTTCGGGCCGGGCGGCGAGATCCTGCTCCAGGGCCTCGATCTCGGCCCGCGGCAGCAGCGTGAACCAGCGCAGGTACGTCCCGACGTCGCGGTCGTCGACGTTGAGCCAGTACTGGTAGAAGGCGTACGGCGAGGTCTGCGAGGCGTCGAGCCAGATCGACTCGCCGCCGGCGGTCTTGCCGAACTTCGTGCCCGAGGCCGAGAGGAGCAGCTGGTACGCCAGCCCGTGGGCATGCCCGCCACCGTCGTCGACCCCGGCTTCGGCGGCCGCACCGGCCGCGCTCCCCCCTTCGCCCCCTGCATCGGGCCCGGAGTCGGCCGCGGCGCCGTCGCCACTCCCCTCCCCGGCCCGCCTCCGGATCAGCTCGAGGCCGGCCGTGATGTTGCCCCACTGGTCGGCGCCGCCCATCTGGAGCTCCACGCCCATCGTCCGGTGAAGGTGCTCGAAGTCGGTTGCCTGGATGAGCATGTAGCTGAACTCGGTGAACGACAGGCCGCGATCGAGCCGGACCTGGACGGAATCCTTGGCGAGCATGTACGGGATCGTGAAGTGCTTGCCGACATCGCGCAGCCAGTCGATCAGCTGGATCTCGCCGAGCCAGTCCAGGTTGTTCACGACGACGGCCCCGGTCGGGCCCGCGAAGTCGAGGAAGCGCTCGAGCTGGCGCTGGATCGAGACCACGTTTGCGGCGAGCGTCTCGCGGTCGAGCAGGTTGCGCTCCGCCGACCGCCCGGACGGGTCCCCGATCATCCCGGTGCCACCGCCGACGAGCGCGACCGGCCGCCCGCCGTGGCGCTGGAGCTGGAGCATGCCCATGATCGGGACGAGGTGTCCGATGTGGAGCCATGGTCCGGACGGATCGAAGCCGTTGTAGCCGGCGATCGTCCGGCCGCTCGCCGAGGCGATCGGGCAGTCCCGGCGTCGTGGCGTGGAGCATCCCCCGCCAGGTCAGCTCATCGAGCAGGGATCCCAGACCCGGAGCGGACCCCGGACCATGCGCCGGAGCACCGCCGGCCTCGGAACCGAGCGTCACAGGCCCGGAACCCGAGCCGTCACGACCGTCAGAGAAGAGGGGCGGCTCACGACCCCTATGCTATCGTGCGGCCCGACATGCAGACCAGCCTCGCGCGGCGGCAGCGCCATCGGCGCAGCCTCGGCCGCGAGCGGCCCCGCGGCTCTTCCGCCGTCCGAAGAGTCGTCATTGCGATCCCGATCCTCCTGTTCACGGCCTTCCTCGCGGTCGGCCTGGCGGGCGTCATCGGCGTTGCCGCCGCCTACAACTACTACAGCCAGGGCTTGCCGGATCCGCGCGACACCCTGAGCAACCTGACGTTCGACCAGCAGACCGTCGTGTACGACCGGGACAACAAGGTCAAGCTGGCGAGCCTCGGCGAGTTCAAGCGCGAGGTCGTCGCCTTCGCCGACATCCCGGCCGAGGTCCTCGATGCAACCACCGCGATCGAGGACAAGGACTTCTGGTCCAACCCCGGCTTCGACGCCGTGGGCTTCATCGCGGCCACGGCGGACACGCTGGCCGGCCGGCCCCGCGGCGGCTCGACGATCACCCAGCAGCTGGTCCGCGCCCGCCTCCTGCCCGAGAGCGCCTTCGAGGGCAGCCGCGAGGAGCGCAAGATCCGCGAGATCATCCAGTCCCTGCGCCTGACCGAGGCCTACCCGGGCCAGGAAGGCAAGCAGGAGATCATCACGGCCTATCTGAACCAGAACTTCTACGGCAACCAGTCGTACGGGATCAAGGCGGCCGCGCGGACCTACTTCAACAAGAACCTCGAGAGCCTGACCCTCGCCCAGGACGCCCTGCTCGCAGCGATCCCCCAGTCGCCGACCCGCTTCGACCTCGTCAAGAACGCCGAGGACCGCTGCTCGGTCGAGGTCAAGGAAGGCGTCGAGTGCCCGGCGGGGAAGACGCAGCTCGTCGTCCCGGACACGTCCGAGATCGTCATTCGCCGCAATTACGTCCTCGACCAGATGAAGACGCGCAGCCCGCTCTCGGGCGGCAAGCACACCGTCGACGAATACGAAGCGGCCAAGAGCGAGCCGGTCGTGCTCGCACCGCAGCTCGGGGTCACCTGGCGTGCCCCGCATTTCGTGTGGCAGGTTCGGGCCCAGCTCGCCACGATCCTCTGCCCGGACGTCGCGGCCGACCAGTGCGAAGGCATCGACACGGGCGGCTACCGGGTCCAGACGACCCTCGACTGGACGATGCAGGCGAAGACCGAGAAGTGGCTGTATGCCGCCGCGCGGATCCCCAACGTCTCCGACACGAACGACCTCATTCGCGCCCGGCTGAAGGCCCTCAAGATCCCGTCGAAGGACTGGGGCTGGATGGTCAACCTGCGCGGCAAGAACATCCACAACGGCGCTGCCGCGGTCCTCGACTACCGGACCGGCGAGGTCCTCGCGTATGGCGGCTCGGCGAGCTACACGGCCAAGGGCAGGAAAGAAGTTCCAGCCGAAGTTCGACGTCCTGTCCGACGGCTGGCGCCAGCCCGGATCCTCGATCAAGCCGATCAACTATGCGATCGGGATCGAGGACGGGACGATGACGGCCGCCACGATGTTCATGGACGTCACGACGGACTTCGGCGGCAAGTTCATCCCGACCCAGGCCGACGACGCCGAGCGCGGCCCCGTCCGCCTCCGCTCCGCGCTCCAGTTCTCGCTCAACATCCCGTCGATCAAGGCCGGGCTCATGAACGGGCTCGATCACTTCTATCGCCGGGCCGAGGACTTCGGAATCCAGTGGATCCCGAAGTCGGTGCCGGTCACGTCGATGAGCATCGGCACGATCGAGGTCCACCCGATCGACATGATCAGCGCCTACGGGGCGATCGCCGACGGCGGCAAGCTCATGCCGCGGACGACGATCCTCAAGGTGACCCGCGCTGACGGAACGGTCGTCTGGCCGGAGGCGGCGACCAAGAAGCCGAAGGCGGCGACGGTCATCAGCCCCCAGGCGGCCTACATCATGACCGACATCCTGGCCGGCAACACCGTCCTGAAGACGAACCCGTTCTGGGGCGAATGGGCGATCTACGAGAAGGGCGTCCGGCGGCCCGCCGCCTACAAGACCGGAACGACGAACGACAACCGCGACGTCCACGCCTACGGCTATCTCGCGCCGCCGAAGGATCCCAAGGCACCGGCCCTCGTCGTCGGGGTCTGGATGGGCAACAGCAACAACGAGCCGGACCGGGACACCCTCTCGCTCGGGTCGTCCGCGCCCCTCTGGTCACGGATCCTGACCGACGTGAGCCGGGGCACGCCGATCGCCGCCTTCAAGCAGCCCAAGGGGCTGGTGACGGCGACCGTCGACGCGATCAGCGGGATGAAGCCCGGTCCGTTCACGAACCGGACCGTCAAGGAGCTGTTCATCGCCGGCTCCGAGCCGACCCAGGCGGACGACCTCCGGCGGACCGTCGACATCGACTCCGCGAGCGGCCTCCGCTGGCAGGAGGGCTGCGTCGGACCGCGCAAGACGGTCGGCGCGCTCGACTTCAGCCGGGTCGAGGCGAACCGCCCGAACTGGCAGAAGTACGACAACAGCTGGGCCCGACGGGCCGCCCGCGGGGCCGGCGTCGGGGGCGGGCCGAAGGGCACCCACACGGCGTACCTGTACGGAAGCGGGTTCTATCCGTTCGGGCAGACGTGGGGCGGCATCTTCGCCCCCTCGAAGCTCTGCCCGCTGGCCCCGCCGCCGACCGAGCCGCCGTGCGACAACCCGTTCGGGCTCTTCTGTCCGCCACCGTCCGGCGAGCCGTTCCCGAGCGACCCGGGCAAGCCGGGCAAGACGCCCAAGCCGTAGCGGGACGGCGACCCGCTAGAGCTTGACGATCGTGGCCCCGTCGCCGCCCTCGCCCCGTTCGCCCGGCCGGGTCGAGGCGACGAGCGGGTGGCCGGTCGCCCGCAGGCGGACCGCGTCGCGGAGGGCCCCCGTCCCGAGACCGTGGATCACCACGACCTGGCTCAGACCGGCCAGGGCGGCGTCGTCGAGATAGCGGTCGAGCGCCTCGAGGGCCTCCTCGACCCGGGCACCGCGCAGATCGAGTGATGACGCGACGGATCGGGCACGATCGAGCCCGATCGTTCCGATCCCGACGCCGCCTGCGCTCGTCGGGCTGGCCGGCCGGAATCCCGGATCGGCCATCCGCGCGCTGGTCCGCCCCGATGGAGCACGAGCCGGGGTGATCCGGGCGTTCCGTCCGATCGTCCGGTCGTGGTCCACGAGCGGCAGCGGCGCGACCAGGTCGAGATCGTCGGTCGCGACGCTGATCCGCATCTCCCCGGACTCGAGCGTCGCCCGCGTCCCGCCCTTCTCGAGCGCGGAGATCCGACCCTCCCAGCCGCCGGACCGGCTGCGGGCCTGCTCCCCGAGCTGCCAGACGTGGGGCTCCGCGACGATCGGCGCGGGTTCGTCGCCCTCGCCGTCGGCCGCCGAGCCGTCGGGCAGCCGCGCGAGCTGCGACTCGGCCCGCGCGACCGCCGCATCGAGAGACGGCGCCGTGACGGTCTCGCGCTCGAGCGCCTGACGCGTCGCCCGGACCTCGTCGCGCAGGGTGTCCACCAGCCGCTCGGCCTCGACCCGGGCGGCCCGGACGGCCTCGTCCCGTTCCTGGCGCGCGCGGCGGCGATCATCGTCGGCGACCCGCAGCGCGGCGGCCGCGCGCGCCTCGGCCGCCCGGGCCCGATCCAGCGCCTCGCTCGTCGCGCCTTCGGTCTCGCGAATGCGGGCGAGCGTCTCCTCGAAAGCGCGCTGGTTCTCGGACAGCCGCGAGCGGGCATCCGCCACGATCCCGGCGTCGAGCCCGAGCCGCTCGGCGATCGCGAACGCCTGGCTCCCGCCCGGCAGCCCGATCGTCAGCTTGTAGGTCGGCGACAGGGTCTCGAGGTCGAACTCGACGGAGGCGTTGCGGGCACCGTCGGTCGTGTGGGCGTAGGCCTTCAGCTCGGCGTAGTGGGTCGTGGCCGCGACGAGGGCGCCGGCCCGGATGAAGTGGTCGAGCAGCGCCTGGGCGAGGGCCGAGCCCTCCGTCGGGTCGGTGCCGGCGCCGAGCTCGTCGAGCAGGACCAGGGTCCCCGGGCCCGGCCGCCTCGACGATCCGGGTGATGGAGCGGAGGTGACCCGAGAACGTCGAGAGGCTCTGGGCGATCGACTGCTCGTCGCCGATGTCGGCGAACACGTCGCGGAAGATCGGCAGGCGCGAGCCGGTCTCGGCCGGGACGTGGAGGCCGGCCTGATGCATCAGGCCCAGCAGCCCGAGCGTCCGCAGCGTCACCGTCTTGCCGCCGGTGTTCGGCCCGGTCACGACGAGCGCGGTATAGCCGTCGCCGAGCCGGATGTCGGTCGGGATGACCCGCCCCGTCAGCCCCGGATGGCGGGCGCCGAGCAGGATGACCTCGGGCCGATCGGCCGTCTCCGCCCGGACGCCGTCGAGATCCGCCGCGAGCGCCGCCTTGGCCGCCCAGAAGTCGAATCGGGCGAGCGCGTCGAGGGTCTCGCGCAGGGCGACGGCATTGGCGGCGACCAGCGCCGACAGCTCGTCGAGGATCCGGTCGATCTCCTCCTGGGCCGCGATCTGCGCCTCGCGCCAGGCGTTGCCCAGCTCGACCGCGACGAGCGGCTCGATGAACAGCGTCGCGCCGCTGCCCGACGAGTCGTGGACGATGCCCTTGACCTTCGAGCGCGCCTCGGATTTGACCGGGACGACGTAGCGGCCGTTGCGGAGCGTGATGATCGGGTCCTGGAGCGCGCCGCCGAGCTCCGAGCCGACGAGCGCGTCGAGGCGCCGCCGCAGGCGGTCGTAGGCGACCCGGACCGCCGCTCGCAGGCCGCCGAGGCGGGGCGAGGCGGTGTCGAGCAGCTCGCCGACCGGGTCGAAGCTGCGGGCCAGGGTGGAGCGGATCGCCGGCAGCGTGTTGAGCTCCCGCGCCAGCTCATGCAGGAGCGGCCGGCGATCCTCGGCCAGGGAGGTCTGGAGGCGGGCGGTGGCGTCGAGCGTGTCGGCAAGCTCGAGGAACTGGGCGGGATCGAGCCGGCCGCCGCGGGCCGCCCGCTCGACGGCCGGTCCGACGTCGTGCGCGGCCCCGATCCCGACCCCCGGTCGCTCGGACAGGAGCGAGCGAGCCTGGTCGGTCTCGTCGAGCGCGCGCGCGACCAGGACGGGATCACTCTCCGGAACGAGGCCCTCGGCGAGCCGGCGCGATGGCGGGAACGAGGTGTGGTCGGCCAGTCGCTCGCGGACGAGCGGGAACTCCAGCAGGGCGATCGAGCGAGGATCCATGGCTCAGCCGACGAGCGGCGGCCGGGAGATCGAACCGTTACCGGCGATCGCGAACCGCCACGGCAGCGCCGTCCACGGGGAGCCGGCATACCCGATCCCGACGCGCGGGCCGGCGACGACGACCGCCGCCGGCTCGTCCGGCGGCGGTGGCTCGATCCGGATCGCGGCGGTCGGGTCGAACAGGTCGTGACCGGTCAGCGTCCGGTCGAGATCGAACGCGGCGCAGACCAGCCCGGGTCCTGCGGCGAGCCGTGCGTCGGGCACGGGACGCGCGTCGACGCCGGCCGAGTCGGGCGACGGGGCTCGACGCCGCTCCCCCGCGCGCTGGGCGCGGGACGCGCGCATGAGCTCCCCGCCCTCCAGCGGCTCGACCGCGCGGACGAGCAGCGCGGCGGGCGAATCGGGCGGCCCGGTGACGATGTTCAGACAGTCGTGCATGCCGTAGACAAGGTACACGTAGGCCCTTCCCGGCGGCCCGTACATCACCGCGTTGCGGGCGGTCCGGCCGAAGCGAGCGTGCGACGCCCGGTCTCCCTCGCCGATGTATGCCTCGAGCTCGACGATCCGTCCGACCCGCCGTCCTGCTGGTTCGTCGCGAACCAGACGCCAGCCGAGGAGGGTCGCCGCGACGTCGAGCGTCGGACGGTCGAGGATGCCGCGCGGATCGCCGGCCCGCCGGCTCACCGTGAGCGCGGGCGGCGCAGGATCAGCTGGACCGGACCGCGACGTAGAAGGCCTGGACATCTGCCGGGATCAGGAGGCCGAAGACCGTGATGAAGCCCGGGATGATCCGCGTCCGGAACAGCTCGGCCGTGCCCGAGGTGTCCATCATGTCGAACAAGCTGCGGATCCAGGGGTATTCGTTGTCGCTCTTGGGAATCGTCGGGATCTGGAAGAACGAATCGAGGATCACGATGATGCACAGGATGAGGAACAGGGCCTGGACGATCCCGAGCAGTCCGCCGATCAGCTCGTCGGCGAAGGATGCCTTCTGGAACAGCTCCTGCTTGTGGTAGAAGCCCTGGATGACCACGGTGAAGGCGATCGTCGAGGCCACGAAGACCAGTCCGAAGCCGAGCATGACCGCGTACTCGGGCGGGTACTCCCGCCAGTTCTGGGCGAGATAGCCGCCGAGGGGTTCGCGCAGGTTGGCCGCGAACAGGAACGAGAACAGCATCGAGGCCAGCCCGAGGACCCGCCGGATCGTCCCCTGGATGAAGCCGAGCACGAACATGCCGAAGCAGAACAGCACGACCAGCAGGTCGAACCGGTTGATCGAGTTCAGGAATTCCCCGATGTTCACGGACGCTCCCTCTGAACGAGATCCAGGACCGTCTCACCCCGGGTGAGGCGGTCACAGGGTAGCAGCGCGGAATCCGCAGCGGCAAGCCGGACTCAGGTCCTGATTCGGCCACCAATTCGCCCGATCGCCGCCGTGACCGCGGTCACCGCCGCCTCGATCTCGGCCTCGGTCAGCGTCCGTTCGCCGGCCTGGAACACGAGCCGCCAGGCGAGGCTCTTCTCATCGCCCGCAAGGGGCGTCCCGCGGTAGATGTCGAAGAGGCGCACGGAGGCGAGGTCCGGACCCGCCGCGCTGCGGATCGCGTCGGCGACGCCGTCGGCCGGCGTGGCCTCCGGGACGACGACCGCGAGGTCCCGCTCGGCGGCGGGGTGGCGCGGCGGCGGAACGGCCCGGACGTCGAGCAGCCGGCCGCCGGCCAGCCCCGCGACCTCGAGCTCCGCGACGATCAGCCGGGCCCCGCGCAGGTCGACGTCGTCGGCAACCCGCGGATGGAGCTCGCCGACGACCCCGCTGAGGGCGATTGCGCCGTCCCGACGGGCGGTCACCCGTGCGGCGCGGCCGGGATGGAGCAGCGGCTCGTCAGTCAGCGCCGTCCACGCCGGCGGGTCGAATCCCAGGACCCGGCAGACGAGCTCGATCACGCCTTTGGCGTCGTCGAGGTCGGCGACCCGCTTCGGCCGGTTCCACGACCGCTCCTCGAACGATCCCGTGATCGCCAGCGCCAGCCGCGACCACTCGCGGGTGGTCGCTCCGTCGCGGCCGTAGCCCTTCCCGATCTCGAAGATCGCGACGTCCTCGCGGCCGCGGCGGACGTTCGTCGAGGCGATCTCCACGAGGCTGCCGACCAGCGCCGGTCGCAGGACCGAGTGATCAGCCGACAGCGGGTTCGTGACGTGAATCGGGCGGCCGAGGGCCGGCTCGCCGCCGTCGAGCGGGGCTGTCTCGGCCGTCCATCGGAAGGTCTCCGCGAGGCGCGGCGCGATCAGGGCGTGGCTGACGGTCTCGGTCAGCCCGGCGCCGGCCAGCGTGGCGCGGACGCGATCGCGAATCGCGAGCGGTGACGGCCGCCAGGGCGGCATCGGCGTGTGGGGCAGGATCGCGGGGATCGTCTCGTACCCGGCGACCCGGGCGATCTCCTCGGTGACGTCCGCCTCGATCGCGATGTCGCGCCGCCAGGTCGGGACGATTGCGACGAGCGTCTCGGCCGTGCCCGCCTCGACGCTGAGCGGCTTGGGCGATCCGGCAACGGCGACGACCCGGGCGGTGCCGGCATCGGCCGGAACGGACTCGATCGCGATGCCGACGCGGCCGAGGAGGGCCTCCTGGTCGGCCGATGCGAAGGCCGTCCCGAGGAGGCGGTTCACGCGGGCCGGCCGGAACGCCACGCGACCGGGCTCCGGCTCGGCCGGGTTGGTGTCGATCCGCCCCCGAGCGACGGTGCCGCCGGCCCAGTCCGCCACGAGCCGGGCGGCCCGGTCGGCCCCGATCCGGGCCAGCCGGGTCTCCTGTCCCTTCTCGAAGCGGAGGCTGGCCTCCGACCGGAGGCCGTAGCGCTGGCCAGTCCGGCGGATGACGATCGGGTCGAAGATCGCCGACTCGACGATGACCCGGGTCGTGCGGCCGGTCACCTCAGAATCCGCCCCACCCATGATCCCGGCGATCCCGAGGACGGCGCGATCGTCGGCGATCAGGAGCGTCTCCGGGTCGAGGTCGCGGGTCACGTGGTCGAGCGTCTCGAGGCGCTCCCCTGCCGCCGCCCGCCGGACGACGATCCGGCGCCGGCCGTCGCGCTCAGCCACCCCGTCGGCGTCGTACGTGTGGATCGGCTTGCCGAGCTCGAGCATGACGTAGTTGCTGACGTCGACGACGTTGCTGATCGGGCGCTGGCCGGCGGCCCGCAGGCGCATCTGGACGCGATCCGGCGACGGGGCGACGGTGACGCCGTCCACCCAGCGGCCGACGAAGCGGGGGCACCATGCCGGGTCGAGGACGTCGACCTGGAGCAGCCCGGCCACGTCGCGGTCGTCCTCGACCGGATCCGTGTCCGGCCAGCGGAGCGGGGCGCCGGTGATCGCCGCGACCTCGCGGGCCAGACCGACGAGCGACAGTGCGTCGCCGCGATTGGGCTTGACGTCGACGTCGAGGACGACATCGCCGTACAGCTCGGTCAGGGCCATCCCGATCGGGGCGTCCGGGGCCAGGATCAGGATCCCATCGGCGTCGCCGGTCAGGTTCAGCTCGTCGCCCGAGCAGAGCATGCCGTTGCTGACGACGCCCATCTTCTCGGTCCGCTCGATCCGCCGGTCGCCGGGCAGCACCGCGCCCGGAAGCGCGACCGGGACGCGCTGCCCGGCGGCGATGTTCGTGGCGCCGCACACGATCGACAGCGGCTCCTCGCCGCGGCGACCCGGACCGTCGTGAGCGACAGCCGATCGGCGTTGGGGTGCTTCTCGACGCTGAGGAGCTCGCCGACGACGACGTTGCGCCACTCGGCGCCCCAGCGCTCGATGCCCTTGACCTCCATCCCGAGCAGGGTCAGGCGCTCCGCGAGAGCCTCCGGCGCGAGGTCGACGTCGACGTAGTCGCGGAGCCACGACAGCGGGACGCGCATCAGGGCGCCGTCCCGCTGCCGGATCGCCGCGGCGCGCCCGCCCCGACGAACTGCTCCAGGAAGCGCAGGTCGTTCTCCATGTACAGCCGCAGGTCGCCGACCGAGTGGCGCAGGTTGGCGATCCGCTCGACGCCCATCCCGAACGCGAAGCCCTGGTAGCGCTCCGGATCGAGGCCGCCGTACTGGAGGACGACCGGGTGGACCATCCCGGCCCCGAGGATCGTCATCCAGCCGCTTCGCGAGCAGGCCGGGCAGCCCGAGCCGCCGCACACCAGGCACTCGACGTCGAACGCGACGGACGGCTCCGTGAACGGGTAGTAGCCGGGCCGGAAGCGGGTGCGCTTGTCGGCCCCGTAGAGCGCCTTCGCGAACTGGTCGAGCAGCCCCCGGAGGTCGCCCATCGTGGTGCCCTCGTCGACCATCAGGCCCTCGACCTGGAAGAACTCGGAGGCGTGGCTCGCGTCGATCGCCTCGTAGCGGTAGCAGCGCCCCGGCAGGAGCGCCCGGATCGGCGGCGCCGTGGACGTCATCACCCGGATCTGGCCGGGCGATGTGTGCGTCCGCAGGAGCTCGCCCTCGATGTCGACGTAGAGCGTGTCCCACAGGTCGCGCGCCGGATGGTCCGGCGCGATGTTCAGCATCTGGAAGTTCGTCAGGTCGTCCTCGACCTCGGGGCCCTCGTAGGTCACGAACCCGAACTGGCCGAAGATGGCCGCGATCTCGGCGATCGTCTCGGGGATCGGATGGAGCGCGCCGCGCCGGATCGGGCGACCGGCCGTCGTGACGTCGACCGCCTCGGACCGGAGGCGCGTGTCGAGCTCCGCGCCGCGCAGGTCCGTGCCACGGGTGGCGAGCGCGGCGTCGATCGCCTCGCGGACCTGGTTCGCGATCGCGCCGACCCGTGGACGGTCCTCGGCCGGCAGCGCCCCGATGCCGCGCAGGACCGCGGTGAGACGGCCCTTCTTGCCGAGGACGTCGAGCTCGAGCGCGTCGAGGGTCGCCACGTCCCCTGCCGCCGCCGCCGAGGTCAACGCCTCGTCGCGGAGGGACTCCAGGTCGCGGGTCAGGCCAGCGAGATCCACGTGCTCCTCATGCTCGCAGAATGAGAGGACCCTCGACGGTCGGTCGAGGGTCCGGTTGGCTCCTGTCGCCCGTTGGGGCTCGGTGACTAGGCGCCGCGGACGGCCTCGACGATGCGCGTAAAGGTTGCCGCATCGCGGACCGCGACGTCGGCCAGGGTCTTCCGGTCGAGCTCGATCTCGGCCTTCTTCAGGCCGGCCACGAACGCGCCGTAGGTCATGCCGTTCAGGCGGGCGGCGGCGTTGATCCGGATGATCCACAGCTCGCGCATCTGGCGCTTGCGCTGCTTGCGGTCGCGGGTCGCGTACGCCAGCGCGTGGAGGTTCGCCTCGCGGGCGACCTTGACCAGGCGGGACTTGGCGCCCTTGCGGCCCTCGGCGTCGTTCAGGAGGCGCTTGTGGCGCTTGTGGGCGGTGACCCCACGCTTGACTCGTGCCATGGGTTCGACTCGCTCCTAGAGGTACGGCAGCAGGCGACGAACCTGCTTCGCATGAACACCGACCATCACGGCCTTGCCGGCGTAGCGGCGGGTGCGTCGGGACGACTTGATCTCGAGGTGGTGGCCGCTCCAGGCCTTCACCCGAATGAACTTGCCGCTGCCCGTCACGCCGATGCGCTTGGCGGCTGCCTTGTGACTCTTGATCTTGGGCACCCTGGCCTCACTCTCCTGTGGCTGCCGGTGCCTGTGGCCCCGACGGGTCGGACGTTCTCGTGGCGGCCGCGGGGGCCGCGTCGTTCGCTGTCTTCTTCGGCCCGGCCGACGCTGCGGCGGCGACCGGAGTCCGAGTGACTGGCGCTTCCGGCGCGGCCGCAGGGGCCGGCTCGGGGGCGGCGGTCTTCGGTTCGGCCGGCGACGCTGCCGGTGCCTTCGTCTTCGGTTCGGCGGCCGGTGCCGCTGCTGTTGCCGGTGCCTCGACCTTCGCCTCGGCCGGTGCCGCTGCTGTTGCCGGTGCCTCAACCTTCGCCTCGGCCGGTGCCGCTGCTGTTGCCGGTGCCTCGACCTTCGCCTCGGCCGGAGCCGCTGCTGTTGCCGGTGCCTCGACCTTCGCCTCGGCCGGTGCCGCTGCTGTTGCCGCGGCAGCCGCTTCGTCCGACGCCGGCTGGTCGCCACCCTTCGGTGGACGGACCGGGGCCTCGTGCTCCTTGGGCTTGTGGACCGATGCGACCGTGAGGTGCATCGACTTGCCTTCGAGCAATGGAGTTCGTTCCGCGACGCCGTGGTCCTTGATCCGGTCCGAGAACCGGGCGAGCATGTTGCGACCGAGCTCCGGATGGGTCAGCTCCCGACCGCGGAAGCGGACCGTCACCTTGATCCGGTCACCGTCTTCGAGGAATTCGATCGCTCGATGGACCTTGGTGTCGAAGTCACCGCTGCCGATCTTCGGCGAGAGGCGGACTTCCTTGAAGGTCACCGAGCGCTGCCGGCGCTTGTTCTCCTTCTCGCGCTTCGTCAGCTCGTACTTGTACTGACCGAAGTCGAGGAACTTCACGACCGGCGGGGCCGCCATCGGGGCGACTTCGACGAGGTCCAACCCGCGCTCCTGCGCCATGGCGAGAGCCTGGGGCGTGGGCATGACGCCCAGCTGAGCTCCCTCTTCATCGACGACGCGGACCTGTGGGATCCGGATCATCTGGTTGACGCGCAGGTCTCGTGCTATTGCTGACCCCTTCGAACGAACGTGATTCCGACGGTGCGACCGGCAGGCCGAGGCACAGCGCCCGGGGCGCCAGTCGAGCGCGAACGATAGCACGGCCCGGAATCCGGGGCAATCGAGGAGCGGTCATTCTGCGCCGGCCGGTTCTCGATCATTTGACAGCCACGATCGCCGTATCGACGTTGCGGTCGCCAGTCGTGGGCGAGACGGGATCTGATGCCAGCGTGGGTGTCAATTGGGTGCGTTTCGGGCGCCGGACGCGCTCTCCGGCCGTCCGGCGTCGCCTTGTGCCGTTGTGGCTGTCATCTGCCACAAACAGAATGCCTGCCATCACGCCATTGGGCTGGGCAAGCCAGCGCCGGACTGTCGCACCGCGCGCTGGAAGGGCCGCGTCGTATGTCCTCGCCAAGCGGGCAATCCGTCGTCGCGACGTCGCAGAAGCTCCAACGACGAGCACGCGGCTGACGCTCCGGATCGCCCACGGCCGGTCTTTCGCGATCTCGTGAGCGAGACGGGCTTTGCGATCGAGGCCGTGCAACGTCGATTGCGAGTCCGGGACCACAGATTTCACTTCCACCACGAGCAGGCTGCCCGACGGTGGATGGAAGCCGAGCACGTCGATCGATCCGCGTTCGCCCCAGATCGAGAACGAGACCTCGACGTCGACCAGCCAGCCATCCCGGACGAGCCGCGCGACGGTCGCCTCGACCAGCGCCGCGTGCGCCTCGTCCGTGAGCCGATCGAGCTGCTCCCCGCGCCATCTCAGGCGGATCTCGACGTCCGCGCCGAGCGCCCCAGCGACCCGGACGAGCGAAGCCACCGTGACGCCGTCGATCTGGCCTCGGTCGATCGCCGCGACCAGCGAGCGTGACACGCCAGCCTGCGCGGAGACGTCCGACTGACGCTGCCGGAGCCGGACCCGAAGGGCGCGAAACTGCCGGCCGAAGCGAAGCCCGTCCACCACCCGATTGTGGACGGGCACGCTTCGCCGTGACTTACGCGACCGGGCGGCTCGGTCGGGTTCGCGACTCCTCGACTTACGTGACGGACCGGCTCCGGGACTCCTCGGCGAGCCGATCCGCCAGAACGTCCCAGCCGAGCGTCTCCTGCGGGGCGCCTTTCTCGGCGCCGCGGCGGCGGAGGGTTCCCTCGCGCGCCTCGATCTCGCGATCGCCCAGCACGATCATGTACGGAACTTTCTGCTCCTGGGCCATCCGGATCTTGTTCTGCATCCGGTTGTCGGAGCCGTCGACGTCGACGCGCAGGCCGCGCGACCGGAGCACGCCCGCCAGCTCCTGGCCGGCCTCGGTGTGGCGGTCGGCGATCGGGATGACGACGGCCTGGACCGGTGCCAGCCAGAGCGGGAAGGCGCCCGCGAAGTGCTCGACCAGGATGCCGATGAACCGCTCGAGCGAGCCGTAGATCGCGCGGTGGATCGCGATCGGGCGCTGGGCCTGGCCCTGATCGTCGACGTAGTGCAGGTCGAACCGCTCGGGGAGCATCGTGAGATCGGCCTGGATGGTCGCCATCTGCCACTCGCGGCCGAGCGCGTCGTCGATGTAGATGTCGATCTTCGGCGCGTAGAACGTGCCGTCCTTGGGCTTGACCTGATAGTCGCCGCCGGCCCGATCGAGGGCGGCCTTGACGTAGCCCTCCGCCCGCTCCCACAGCGCCGGATCGCCGATCGCCTTGTCGGGCTTGGTCGCGAACGCGAACCGCGGCGTCAGGCCGACCCACGAGTACGCCTCGCGGACCTCGCCGAGCATGGCCTCGATCTCGTCGGCGAGCTGGTCGGGCCGGACGTAGACGTGGGCGTCGTCCTGGATGAACTGGCGGACCCGGGTCAGCCCTGAGAGCGTGCCCGAGCGCTCGTTGCGATGAAGCCGGCCGTACTCGTTGAGGCGCAGCGGCAGGTCGCGATAGGAGCGCACCTTCGAGCGATAGATGAAGGTCGACTCGGGGCAGTTCATCGGCTTCAGGGCGAAGTCGTGATCCTCCGAGGTGAGCCGGAACATGTTGGCGTCGTACAGGTCCCAGTGGCCCGACTGCTGCCAGAGCTTCTTGTCGACGAGGATCGGCGTGCTGATCTCCTGGTAGCCGCGCCGCGCCTGGAGCTCGCGCATCGCCCCTTCGAGGGTGCGCCAGATCATCTGGCCTTTGGGATGCCAGAACGCCGAGCCCG
Organism: uncultured Chloroflexia bacterium; assembly: GCA_963783055.1. Lineage (GTDB taxonomy): Bacteria > Chloroflexota > Limnocylindria > Limnocylindrales > CSP1-4 > CF-46. Next base: position 1,628,266 of record CAWAMB010000004.1, on the reverse strand, counting down.
GGCTGACGTCGTGGAAGCTGTACAGGTCGAGCTGGACGCCGAGCCGGCGATGGTCGCGCTTCTTCGCCTCGGCTCGCCGCCAGAGATAGGCGTCGAGCTCCTCCTGGCTCGACCAGACCGTGCCGTAGATCCGCTGGAGGGACGGCCGCTTCTCGTCGCCGCGCCAATACGCGCCGGAGATGGCGAGCAGCTTGAACGGTCCGATCCTGCCGGTCCGCTCGACGTGCGGGCCCTTGCACAGGTCCTCGAACGAGCCGTGCTGGTAGATCGTGGTCGGCGGCATCGGGGTCCCGTCGGCCGTTGCCTTGGTGGCGAGGTCGTCGAGGATCTCGACCTTGAACGGCTGATTGCGCTCGGCGAAGAAGGCCCTCCCCTCCTCCGGCGGCAGCTCGCGCCGGACGAACGGCTCGTCCGCGGCGACGGACGCGGCCATCCGCTCCTCGATGGCCGCGAGATCGCCCGGCGTGAGCGGGCGATCGAGCCTGAAGTCGTAGTAGAAGCCGTCGGCGATGGCCGGCCCGATGCCGAGCTGTGTGCCCGGGAACAGGTCCAGGACCGCCTCGGCCATGACGTGGGCGGTCGAGTGGCGCATCGCGTCGAGGTCGCTGTGGGCGCCGGCATCGAGCAGCTCGTCGGCCGAGCCCCGCTCGGGTGCGTCGAACAGGGCCTCCTCGAGCTCGCCGGCCTCGGAATCGTCCGCGGCGGGCGCGTCGGGAGCGCCCTTGCCCGGCTGCTTGTCGTCGACCGTTGCGTCCGTCATGCCAGTGTCCTCTCGCGAATCACGAAACCTCTCGCCTGAACGACAGGACGAGAGGTTCACTCCCGCGGTCCCACCCGCCTTCGCGTCGCTCCAACCGGTCACCCGGGACGAGGTTCGCGCTCTTGTGGCCGCGCTAACGGGCGGATCCCGGACCGGTTCGCCGGTCGCTCACGGGTGGTGCCTGGATCGTCGTCCGCCGCCGGGCTCGCAGCAGGTCCCGGCTCTCTGGAGGCGTCGGCGACGGGCGTGTCCCGATCGTCGCATTGGTGATGTCCGCGGAGGATACCCCACCGACGCCGCGTCGCTGGTGCGGCCGCCTAGAAGATGCCGCCCGGACAGAGCCCGTGGAAGCTCGGGACGCCGGTCCAGGCGTACCAGTCGGCGCGATGGTTCACCCGGCCGACCTCGGTCGTGCCATCCGTCCCGAACCAGCGGACGATCCCGATGACCCGGTACTCCTTCGCCGGCGTGCCATTGAACGCCCGGGTCAGCGGCGTGAACGCGGCCGGCACGACATCCGTCGTCGAGCGTGTCTGGACGACACTCGAGGCCACCGTGCTCCAGGCGCTCGTGTTCGGCGTCCGGGCCTGGACGGCGAACTGCCACGAGACGGTCTGGGTTTCTTCGCCGGCCACCGTGTTCCGGGCGTAGACGAACGGCGCGCGAACCCGGATCGAGGCGAGCTCCGTGGCACTGTCGTAGAAGCAGGTGGCGGCCGGGTACTCGGCGCTGTCGGCGAGGTAGTGGACGCCGAAGACGCCGGTCTGGGTCTGCGGCGTGTCGGCAGCGATCGGCGTGGCGGCGACGAACGCCAGCCCGAAGGCCACGGCCAGCCCGAGTCCGACGACGACGGAGCGGCTGAGTGCGCGCATGCGCGGTCCCTCCTCACGCACGGGCCGAACCACGATCGAACCCGGATCGTGGTGCCCCGGTCCGACCTACCGTAGCGCTCCTGTCAAAGCGCTCGCAGCGCTACGGCGTCCCGGACGACTCCAGGTTGGTCGGCCGCTCGAGGCCGCAGTCGGGGGTCGTGCACAGCTCAAGCTTGAGGTCGGCCAGGCCCTCGGCGAGCGGCGTGAACCCGAGGTTGCCGTTGAAGGTCCGGCTCGTGACCCCGGCCGGGATGCCGCGAACCAGGACGATGCTGCCCGAGTCACCGCCGTCGACCTGAGCGGACGAGATGATCATGCAGGGGAAGTAGGAGCCGTCCTGGGCCGGTGGCTGCCGGTTCTCGCCCTTCTGGATCACGGTGCCCGTCCGATAGATGTTGCGCCCGTCGAGCTCCAGCGGGTCGCCGATCGCCACGTCGTCGCAGCGCAGCGGCTGTGACCCGGACGCGAGCACGCGATAGCCACCGATGCCCATGTCGATCACGTTGAGATGGCCCCACGGGATGCGGTCGGGCGCCACCACGAGGTAGTTCACGTCCGACGAGTGGCAGGTGTACCCCGCGAACGGACAGGTGGCGTCCTGGGCCATCGGACCGACGACTCCCTGCCCGGCGACGACCAATCCCCTCGCCGCCGCAGTGCGGCGACGACGTCAGAACGATCGAGTCGCCTTGCCGGGCGTACACGCCGCCGGAGCAGTAGCCGGGGATCCGCTGTCCCGCCAGAACGGGTGGATCGTAGAACGGGGTGGTGCGCCGCGGCGTCGTGATCGTCGTCACGATCCAGAAGATCGCGATCCCCAGCAGGAGGCCGGCGAGGGCGACGATCAGGAGCCGGCGTGCCCGGACGGCAGCACTGGGCGCGGGTGCGCGTGTCAACGGGCGTGGTCGCGCGGCACGGGATCTCGTCGTGAGCGGGAAGTGGTGGGCGACACTGGACTCGAACCAGTGACCTCTTGCATGTCAAGCAAGTGCTCTAACCAGCTGAGCTAGCCGCCCGGGCGGCTCCGACGACGCGGACCCTGGCTGGGGGCCGTCCGGCGGAACCTCACCATCGCGATTCGGTCGTCTCGCTGCTCGGCCCCAGTTGAATGCGAGGCGTTCCAGTCCTCACCCGGAGCTCCGCCGCTCGACGGCGACGCGCAATGGCTCGGCGCATTGTAGCCGAGGGTCCGGGAAGACGACAACGACCCGATCAGGTGTCCCGCCGGGTCAGTAGTCGTATTTGCCGGCCGTGGACGGAGCCGGGGCGACCGAGGCAGGCGCGACGGCCGGTCCGCTGGGCGACCCGGATCCGCCGGGCGGGGCCGTCGCGCCGGATCCACCGGGGGTGCAGGCCGCGGCAAGCGCGGCGACCGCGACGAGAATCAGTCCGAGGATCGAGGGTCGAGGGTGGCGTCTCATGACCGGCGATACGCAGGCGAGTGGGTTTGCGGTTCTCCGCGCACGCCGGGTCCGACGTCGAGCGGCGATGATGGGCACGTGAACGACCTCGCGATTCCGCCCGACGCCATTCTCGAGACGGTCGCCCTGCTCGATGCCGGCGACGGCCGGCGGTTGGATCGCCTCGGCGACCGCGTGGTCGATCGGCCGGCGCCATCCGCCGTCTGGCCGCCGAAGCTGGACCCGGACGCGTGGGCCGCGGCCGACCTCCGGTTCGAGCGAGGCGACGGCTGGAGCGGCCGCGACCTGACGCCCTGGACGGTGACGGTCGAGGGGCTGACCCTCGAGCTCCGGCCGACCGAGGCCGGCCAGATCGGCCTGTTTCCGGAGCAGATCGGGTTCTGGCCGTGGCTCCGCGGCGCGCTTGCTGGCCGCAACGACCCGTCCGTGCTCAACCTCTTCGGCCACACCGGCGCCACGACCCTCGCCCTCGTCCAGGCGGGTGCGCGGGTGACCCACGTCGACGCGTCGCGCCCGGCGGTCGCGTGGGCCCGCCACAACGCCACGCTGTCCGGGCTGGCCGATCGGCCGGTCCGCTGGATCGTTGACGACGCCCTCGAGTTCACCCGGCGCGAGGCGCGCCGGGCACGGCGCTACGACGGCATCCTCCTCGACCCGCCGAGCTTCGGACACGGGCCGCGGGGGTCACGCTGGGAGCTGGAGGATGCGCTGCCGGACCTGCTCGACGCCTGCGCCGCCGTCGCGAGCCGACGATGCGTTCGTGCTCCTGACCGCCCACACCACGGGTCTCGAGGCGAACGACCTCGGCGACGCCCTGGTCGACGCGTTCGAGCCCGGTCCCGACGCCGAGATCCGCACGGACTGGACGGAGGCCATCGCCCAGAGTGGCGCCACCCTGCCCCTCGGCGTCGCAGCCCGCATGATCCGCGGATGATCCAGCCGCCGATCACCAGCCTGACGAACCCGCGGGTCAAGGCGGCCGTGCGGCTGCGCGACCGGCGCGAGCGCGAGGCGACCGGACTGACGGTCGTGGACGGTGCCCGCGAGATCCTGCGCGCCCTCGATGCCGGGGTCCGCGTCGAGACCGCCTTCGTCGCCGAGGACCTCCTGCGGTCGCCCGACGCGTTCGCCGTGGCTGACCAGCTTCGTCACCGTCCGGCCACGATCGCCGTGAGCCCGGCCGTCCTGGCCAAGGTCGCCTTCGGGGAGCGCTCGGACGGCATCGTGGCGGTCGTGGAGACGCCGCACGCGACGCTGGCCGACCTGGCCGTGCCGGAGGACGCCCTGATCGTCGTCCTCGAGGGGGTCGAGAAGCCCGGCAACCTCGGAGCGGTCCTGCGCACCGCCGACGGGGCTGGAGCCGATGCAGTGATCGCGGCGGATCCGCGAACCGACCCGTTCAATCCGAACGCGATCCGGGCCTCGCTCGGGACCATCTTCGCGCTGCCGGTCGTGTCCGCGACGACGGCCGAAACGCTGGCCTGGCTGGTCGAGCGCGGCATCCGACCGGTCGCCACGATCGTGGACGCGCCGACGAACTACGCCGCCGCCGACCTCCGTGGGCCACTCGCGATTGTCCTCGGCAGCGAGGCGGACGGTCTGACCCGAGCGTGGCACGCTCCCGGCGTGACCCTGATCTCGATCCCGATGCACGGCATCGCGGACAGCCTCAACGTCTCGACCGCAGCCGCGATCGTGCTGTATGAGGCCGTCCGTCAGCGCCGTCATCCGAGCGACTCCCCCGACCGAGGACACTGACTGCCGTGGAAACGTTCGACTTCGTCATCATCGGTGCCGGCCCGGCCGGCGAGGCCGCCGCCAACGAAGCACGCGCTCGTGGTGCGTCCGTCGCCATCGTCGATCGGCTGTGGTTCGGCGGGAGCTGTCCGTTCGTCGGCTGCCTGCCGTCGAAATCCCTCCTCCACGGTGCGGCGGAGCACGCCGCGAACCCGGCGTCGTACTCGTGGAGCCGGGCGTCCGCGGCCCGCGACTACATGGTCAACCGGGCGGCGGGCGCCGAGGAGCCGGACGACGCATCGCACGTCAAGCGGCTCGAGGACGTGGGAGCCGTCTGCTTCCGCGGCTCGGCGCGGATCGTCGGGCGCGGACGGGTCGAGATCCGGCACGACGACCGGGCCCACGAGATCGGCGGCAAGAACGTCGTCGTGGCCGTCGGCTCGCGGTCGAAGATTCCGCCGCTGCCCGGGCTCGACGCCGTCCGGACGTGGACCAATCGCGAGGCGACCCTGGCCCGTGAGCTGCCGAAGAGCCTGCTCGTCCTCGGCGGCGGTCCGACGGGCTGCGAGCTCGCCCAGGTCTACGCCCGCTTCGGCGTCCCGGTCACCGTCGTCCAGTCGGGCGACCGGCTCATGCCGACCGAGCACCCCCGGAACGCCGAGGTCGTCGCGTCGCTTCTCCGCCGGGACGGCGTCGACGTCCGGCTCGGCGTCCGGGCCACCGCGGCCCGGGCCGGAGGCGGCAAGGACGGGGCCGACGTGATCGACCTCGACGACGGCTCCACCGCCGAAGGCCACGCGATCCTGCTCGCGGTCGGGCGCGTCTTCCCGCTCGAGGACCTCGGGCTCGAGCACTACGGCCTCGACACCAGCGGCCGGACCGCCTTCCCGCGCGACGGCCGGTTGCGCGTCGCCGACGGGCTGTGGGTCATCGGCGATCCGGCCGGGCCGGAGCTCCACACCCACCAGGGCCACTACCAGGGCGAGGTCGCGGTGCGGATGGCGCATGGGGCTGGACGTCCGGCCCGACTACCGCGCCCTGCCGCGGGCAACGTACACGGATCCCGAGGCCGCGTCGGTCGGTCTGACCCTCGACCAGGCGAAGGCGGCCGGGATCGATGCCGTCGAGTACGTGGCGGACTTCGCGTCGTCGTCGCGCGGCTACGCCCTCGAAGCGGAGCTCGGCCACGTGACGGTGACGTTCGACCGCGAGACGCGCCAGATGGTCGGCGCGGCGATGGCCTGTCCGGATGCATCGGCCGCGATCCACGAGTGCGTCCTCGCCATCAAGGCGCGGGTCTCGGTCGAGGTCCTCGCGGACACGATCCACGCCTTCCCGTCGACGTCGCGGATCCTCAACGGCCTGTTCGCCGAGGCGGCGAAGGACCTCGCCCCTGACGCTGACTAGCGCTCGAACGCGATCTCGCCGTCGATCAGCACGAGCCGCGGGCGCGCGGTCGCCAGGTCGCCACCGGGCTCGATCGGGTGCGACAGGGCACTCGCCGGAAGGATCGACGAGGTCGGCCCGCTGACCCGGCACGAGCCGCCCGCGATCCGGCTCCGCGGCGGTGACGGCCGGGCCGACGCAGGCCGCCCGGAGCGCCTGCTCGAGCGTGATGCGCTCGTCCGGACCGAACGGCGCGCTGCCCTGCCGGCCACGTCCCGTCGACGCGGGTCACGGCCATCGACAGCCCGGGCCACGGATCGATCGGCTCGACCGGCGCGTCGGTCCCGAACGCGACGACCGCGCCGGACTCGATCAGCGACCGCATCGGGTAGCCGTGGGTCTCGGCGCGATCGCCCCACAGCGCCCGCGCGATCGGCGCGTCGGCCCGGACATGGACCGGCTGGATCGAGGCGGCGATCCCGGCCTGGGCGAACCGCGGCCGGTCGTCCGGATGGAGCAGCTGGACGTGCTCGAGCCGCGGCATGAGCGCGGTCTTGCCGGCCGTTGGCGTCGAGCGCGTCCAGGGTCACGCGGCAGCTTCGATCGCCGATCGCGTGGACCTGGGTCGTGACTCCGGCGGCGGCGGCCCGCCTCGCGAAGTCGGCGACGGCCTCCGGCTCGCGTGAGCCAGATGCCGCGCTCCGTGCCGGGCGGCAGCGGCCGGCCGTCCTCCGCCACGATCGGCTCGAGCAGCGCCGCCGTCCGCGAGGCGAGCGTCCCGTCGGCGAACAGCTTCAGCCAGCCGAAACGGGCTCGCCCCATCGGGCGGTCCGAGCGGATCGCCGCTCCGGAGCTCCAGCTCGGCCGCGGCGGCGAGCTGCTCGGATCGGATCGAGGCGTGGACCCGCAGCGGCAGGTCGCCGCGCTCGTCGAGGACGCGGTACGCGGCGATCGCCCGCCCGAGGCCCTCCTGGAGTGACAGCGCGCCCGGGTCGTGGACCGCGACGACGCCGAGCCGGACGAGATCGTGCGAGAGCCGCGCGATCGACGCCTCGTACACCTCGGCCGATGCCGGCGGGACGCGATCCATGACGATCCGGGCCGCGGCCTCGTGGAGGACGCCCGTCGGCGCGCCGGACTCGTCGCGCCGGATGATCCCGCCGTCGGGATCCGTCGCGGTCGGCGTCGATGCCGGCGATCGCCAGCGCCCGCCGGCTGACCCACAGCGCGTGATGGTCGTGGGCCCACAGCGCGACCGCCCGGCCCGGCGCCACCCGCTCGAGGTCGTCGGCGGTCGGCCAGACGCCCCAGCGATCGTTGTGCCAGCCGTGGCCCTCGAGCCAGGCGTCCGGGTCGGCGAGGGCGCTCGTTGGCCGCGGCGATCCGGGCGAGTCCGTCGTCGAGCGTCGGGCTGGAGGTCAGGTCGATCCGGTCGAGCGCGATGCCGCCCTCGGCGAGGTGGAGGTGGGCGTCGGTCAGGCCCGGGATCGCGACCTCGTCGGGGTCCATCTCGATGCGCAAGGTGTGCGGATCGGCCCGCGTCTCGAGCTCGATCGCCGAGCCGGCGAACGCGACCCGGCCGTCGGTGATCCCGACCGCCTCGACCCAGCCGAAGCCGTGGCTGCCCGCGAGAGTGGCGATCCGGCCGCCGCTGACGAGGAGGTCGAGCGGCATCAGCGCGTCTCCCAGAAGCGATCCGGATCGTGGATCGGGGCGGGGTCGGCGAGCAGCGCGGCGAGACCGTCCCGGTCGAGCCCGGCACCGAGCCCGAGGGCGAGCGCGATCCGCGCCTTCGGCCCGCCGAGGTGACCCGCCAGCAACGCGCCGGCCCGCAGCCACGTCGCTCCTCCGCCCGGAAAGGCGTAGCCGCGTGCCCGCGGCGCCGATCGGGCAGCGGGTCGTCGAGGACGACCGGCAGCCCGTCGGCCATCGCCGCCTCGGCGGCGGCCAGCAGCGCCGGCGACGTGTTGCCTGCCCCGGTCGCGGCGACCACGAAGCCGTCGGCGCCGGCGGCGTGCAACGCCGAGATCGGCGTCCCGTCGGTCGCGACGGTCGCCGCGACGAGGAAGACGCGCTCGGCGGCGCGGTCGGCGGCGACGCGCCGCCGCGGACCGCGCGCGGCGGCCAGCTCCACATCGCCCTCCACGACCCGCCCGAGCGAGCCCCGGTTCAGCGCCCGGAACGTGTCGAAGGCCGAGGCATGCGTCTTGGTCACGTCGTCGGCCGCCTCGATCGTTCCGTCGAGGACCACCACGGCCCCGACATCCGCGTCCCGGACGGCCGCGCGACGCGGCCACCCGGACGGCCGCGGTCAGGTTGGCCGGACCGTCGTAGCCCGGCTCGCTCGCGGAGCGCATCGCGCCGGTGACGACGATCGGCTTCGGGCCGTCGTGGAGCAGGTCGAGGAAGAACGCCGTCTCCTCGATCGTGTCCGTTCCCTGGACGACGACGGCGCCGTCGATGGCCGGGTCCGCCAGCGCCGCCGGCGACGGTCCGCCGCGATCCCGAACAACGCGTCGAAGGTGAAGTGGCTGGCGGGCGTCAGGCCGCGATCGATCGGAACCAGGTCGGCGATCGCGGCGAGCCCCGGAACGGTCTCGAGCAGCGCGGCCCCGCCGAGCACGGGGACGTTGCCGCCCGCGACCGGATCGCGGCGCATGCTGATCGTCCCGCCGGTGAACACGATCGCGATCCGGGCCATGGTTGGGTCGCTCAGGCCGGCGGGCGGCGGCGCGGCCCGGTCGGCGGTCTCGTCGGTCGGCGTCGTCGGGGTCGATCGACATCTCCCGGGTCAGCTCGTCCGGGTCGAACGTCGACTCGGCGGCCGTGACCGGATCGGCCGCTGGTCGCACCACCGGCGCCAGACTCGAGGCGGGACCGCGCCGTCGGGCCAGTCGGGGATGCCGTCGCCGTCCATGTCGGGATAGTCCTCCGCCCGGAGCTCGACGCCCAGCGCGTTGACGAACGGATCGTGATCCTGGCTGACGTTGGCCCGTCGCTCGCGCTCCGTCGCCCGGAGCGGACCGCGCAGGTAGATCGAGGCGACGCCGGACGCGCCGATCAGGAGGGCGACGATCACGAGGACGAGCGTCGTTCCGATGATGTCGCCGATCGGCCCGACGACCAGGATCGGCAGGAAGCTCGCGACCGATACGAGCATGTTGAGGACGCCGAAGACCCGACCTCGCACGTCCTCGGGCAGGTCTTCCTGGAGCTGGGTCTGGGCCGGGATCGCGACGGCGGCATAGGCGACGCCGGCGAAGAACGCGACCGCCACGACGATCGACAGGAGCGAGGTGACCAGTGACAGGTCGACACCGGTCCGGTCGCCGGCATTGCTCGAGGAAGCTGCTGATCCGGCCGGACAGGGCCATCGCGAGCAGGAACGCGCCGAGGGCGATCAGGCCGCCTTCGATGACCCGCCGGCGCGGCAGGAGGCGACCGTAGGCGTTGAGCAGCAGGATGCCCATCACGATCCCGACGCCGAGCGGCAGGACGACGACGACGAAGTCCTCCGGCCCAAGCCCGAGCGTGTCCTTCGCGAAGTTCGGGCCGAGCACGCCGAGCACGCCGACGAGCGACGCGGCGATCCCGAGGTAGATCAGGGACCAGCGGATCTCGCGATGGACCTGGATGTAGGCGAGGCCCTCACGGAGCTGGATGAGGACGGAGCCGACGGCATGCTCGGCCTCCCGGACGCGGCCGCGTGTGTCCGTCGGCGCGTCGTCCTGCGCAGTCGGCGGAGCCGACGGCAGCGTCCAGCAGAACGCGGCAGCGACGAAGTACAGCGCCGCGACGACGACGATCAGCGCCGGCGCGCCCGCGATCTTGACGATGAGCGGGCCGATCGAGCGTGAACCCGAGCGCGAACGCGGCATTCAGGGTGAGCGTGAAGATCCCGTTGGCGGACAGGAGCTGCTTGCGCGGGACCAGCCGCGGGATCATCGCCGCCTCGGCGGGCGCGAAGAACACCGTGATCGTCGAGACGATGATGTTGAGCAGGTAGATCGAGAAGGAGGTGGTCCCCGACGAAGAACAGCGCGATGAAGGCGATGCCGCGCAGGACGTTCGTGAGGATCAGGACCAGGCGCCGGTCGAGCCGGTCGACGAAGACGCCCGCCAGGGCGGAGAAGAGGACCGCCGGAAGCAGGAACGTCAGGATCAGGGCGCTGACCGCACTCGTCGAGCCGGTCGACTTGGCGATGATCACGGTCAGGCCGAAGATGACCATGTTGCCGCCGATCTGGGTCGCCGCCTGGGCGAGCCAGAGGAGGAGGAACGGTCGGTTCCGGAAGACGTCGATCGCGCTGCCCGGGGCGGGCTGCGTGGCGGTGGACGCGGGCACTCCCCCGCCGCCCGTCACGGGGCGCTGGGCCGGGGCGCGGCGGCGGCGCTCAGGATCGGGTCGCCGCGCTCGACGAACTCGACCAGGCGGCGCTCGATCGTGCGCCGTTCGACGAGGACGTGGCGGTCGCAGGTCCGGCAGCGGAGTCCGATGTCGGCCCCGAGCCGATCGACCAGCCACGTGTCGCCACCGCACGGATGGCCACGCCGGAGACGGACGACATCGCCGAGATACAGCGTGAGCAGCGGTCGGTCCGTCATCGGGCCGAGGGTATCAAAGACGCACGGTTCCATGGTCCGGGACCAGGTCCTCCGTCGAGGCCGGCAACGTCATGACGGTGTCGATCGGCTGGACCTCGACGATCGCGCCCGGGTTGGTCGCCGCGAGCTGGGCGATCATCCCGCCGACCCGGGTCAGTGATCCGACCAGCGTCTCCGGCCGGCCGATGGCGCGGATCGTGAACGGATCGCGGAGCAGCACGCCGTCCACGTCGAGGGCACCCGGGACGCCACTGACCGAGGTCCGGGCGATCACCCGGATGCCCTCGATCGCGATCGCCTCGGCGCCCGCGTTGCGCAGCTCGTTGAGGAGATCGTCGACCGCCGCCGCGCCGATCTCGCCGTTGATCGTGATCGTCACGCCGCGTCCCGCGATCGGGTCGAGACCGGTCCACGCCCGGATCCGACCGAGATCCGACTCGAGCTGGCCGACCGACGTGGCGCCGCTGGCCCGGTCGGCGCGGAGCTCCGCCAGCTGGTTCTGGAGGATCGTCACCTCGCCCCGCAGGCGGTCGTTCTCCGTGTTCTGGTTGGCGACGAGCGCCGTCAGCTCCTGGGCCGACTTCGACTGGAGCTCGGAGCCACCGGTCTGACCGGCCGCCTGGACCCAGATCAGCAGCCCGAGGAGCGTGGTCACGGCGGCGATCGTGACCTGGCTGGGCCGGTCGCGCAGGCTTGCCGTCATGGCGCGCTCCCACCCGGCGCGCCACTCGGCGCGGACGGGCTGGTCGCCGGGTCCACGGCCGCCGGGCTCGGCACGGAGCGCGACTCCCGGAGCGTGACGGAGCCGGCGAACCCGTCGACCTCGACCGCGGCCGGCTCGGCCCACGAGATCCCGATCCCGAACGACCCGCGCCGGGTCCGGACGAACTCCTCCCAGCCGGGCGCGGCCGACAGCTTGGCGAAGAGGTCCTTCGGTCCGATGGCGGCGATCTGGTACGGGCCGGCGATGTACGCGGCGTTCACGAGGACGGAGCCGCCGATGTCGACGATGGCCGACGACGAGGTGATCCGTTCGTGGTTGATCGCGACCGCCTCCGCCCCGGACTGCCAGAGCAGGGCGACCACGATCCGGAGATCCGCTGCCCCAACCAGGTAGTCGGTCTCGTTGCCGCCGGGCGCGACCGGCTCGGTCGAGTCCTCGAGCTTCAGGACGATCCCCGTACCGGTGAGCGGCAGCAGGCCGGCCGCGATGCGGGCTTCCGACAGCCGGGCGTTGAGATCGCGGATGACCGCCGCCGAGCCGGTGCCCTGCAGCTCGACCTCCTGGATCTCCTTGCGCAGCGCGACGATCTTCGTCTTGAGATCGGCCTGCTGGGCCTGGAGCGTCAGCGCGCTCTGGACGAGGGGCGACCGCTCGAGCGTCGTGTAGCGGATGCGGGGACCCTCGGCGGCGAGCTGGGCGGCGATCAGGAAGCCAAGGGCCAGGAGCGCGAATCCGAGGGTCAGCTGCCACGACGGGATGGCCCGGATTCGGGCACCGATCGTCGCCATCGTCAGCGCGGGTCGTCGGTTGAAGGAGGGTCGGCGGCGGCCTCGGCCTCGGCCTGCGCTCGCTGACTCGGCCCGCGTCCCTGCGTCGGTGTCGAGATCGCCGGACGCCGCATCGGGTGCAGGCGCGTCCGGGTCGCGCGGCAGCGACCAGTCCGTCGCGCCCCACAGGCGCGATGGCGTCTCGGGCCCCGCAATCGGGGTGTCGGTCGCACCCGGCTGGTCGGATCCGTCGTCGCGGGGGCGGCCGAACAGCCGGTTGTCGCCGGTCTCGGCCCACCCTGCGGGCGCCGGCCGCCGCCTCATCTGGCGCAGGCCCAGCGCAACCAGGACGACGACCAGGACCGCGCCGAGGACGCTCAACGACGGCGTGAGGAACCGGGCGAGCGGATCCTCCGGAACGCCTGTCGGGCGGGGCGCCGACGGGGGGACCGGCGGAGCCGACCCGAGCACCTCGAACGACGGGTTGGGCTGCGGTCCGCTCCAGCCCTCCGGCAGCGGCCCCGCCGGTGCGGGCTTCGGGCCGAGCCGAGTCGGCGGCTTGGCGCCGAGCTCCTGCAGCCAGTCCGCCTCGAAGCCGGCGACATCGCGGCCGAGGGCGGCCTCGAACGCCTGATCGTCGGACACGCCCTCGGCGTACGAGCGAATCAGCTTCACGAGGGTGCCCGGACCGTTGACCCGGTCGATCCGCTCGACCGCCGACACGCTCTCGGCGTAGGCCAGGAAGAACCGCTCCTGGGTCGTCGGGAACGCGCCGGCCAGGCCATCGAGCGGGATGATCGAGCCATCGCGGACCGCCTGTTCGACCTGGCCTCGGTCGAAGTCGTCGTAGCCGTCGGCGAGATACACCGCGAGGCCCTCGTTGAGCCAGTGCGGCGGGTCGTGGTACGGGTTGTCGACGGCGGTCGCGAAGACGAGGTGGGTCAGCTCATGGGGGACGACGCTCTCGACCCAGCTGGCGTCGATGTCGGCCGGCGTGATCAGCGCGAAGAGGGTCCGGATGTCGGGGTGCGCCTGGCCGCCGACGTTCTCCCGGGTCGACGGGCCGAGCGCCGCCCGGAAGGTCGCCTCGTCGGCGTAGATGAAGAAGTCGATCGGGTCCGACTCGGTGACGCCCGAGCAGCTTCGCCGTCTCCGCGACGGCCTTGTCACCGATCGCCAGGGCCCGCCGGCCGAACGCCTGATCGCCCTCGATCCAGTGGACATGGACGACATCGCCGTTGAGCGACTTCCAGTCGAATCGGTCGTCGTCGTACGTGTGGCGGATCGCCGGACCCGAGCCACGCCTTCCCCGTCGCGTCGGTCACCCGCCAGCGTGCCGTGAAGGTCGTGTTCGGGACGACGTGGCCGTCGCTGAGGTCGACGCGTGTAGGCCAGCGTCGACGCGCCCGGCGTCGTGGCTCGCCCTGGGGGATGACGGTCGGGCCGATCGCCCCGGGCGTGCTGACGAGGATCTCCGATCCGTTCCGGCGTTGCCGGCGATCGTGACGGGCTGCTTGAACTCGATCGACACGCCGAAGCGCGAGGTCGCGGTCGGCTCGCCGAACGTCACCGGGTCGGCCGCGAGCGTCACCGCAGCCCCGGTCACGGACAGGACGAACGCCCGCGACCAGCCGACCGCAGCCATCAGACGTGCGCGTCGGACGTGGCGGAGCATCCGGCGGCCGCGGCTGCCAGAGCCGCGTTCATCGATCCCACGCCAGGCCGGCCATCCGGATGATCCCGAGCCCGTTGTCGTAGGCGCCCAGCAGTCCCGAGCGGGCCAGCGACCAGCTGACGCCATAGGTCAGCGGCAGGGTCGGGGCTTCGTCGCGGACGATCCCCTCGGCGCGATCGAACGCGGCTCGAGCGACCGCGGGTTCCGTCGCCGCCAGCGCGTCGGCGACCGCCTGGTCGAACGGCGCCGACGACCAGCGGCCGTAGTTGTTCGACGCCCCGGTCCCGAGGAGGATCCCGAGAAAGTCGTTGGGGCCCGGATAGTCCGCGATCCAGCCCATCGAGAAGATCGGCGCGGGATCGTCCTGGAGGCGCTCGAAGAAGCCCGGCCCCTGGAGCTCGACCTGGACCGTGACCCCGAGCTCCCGCTTGATCTCGGCCGCGAACGCGCGATCCGTGCCGCCGCCGCCGAGTAACGTCACGGCCGGGAAGCCCGCGCCGCGCGGGAAAGCCCGCCTCCGCGAGCAAGGCCCGCGCGCCGTCGGGATCGTGGGCCGGCAGGAAGTCGGTGGCGCTCCGGCCGGGGATGCCGGGCGGCACCATCCCGGTGGCCGGGATCGCGGCGCCTGCCGACGACAGGCCGATCAGGCGACGCCAGTCGACCGCCCGGGCGAACGCCTGGCGGACACGGACGTCGTTGAAGGGCGGCCGCGACGTGTCGAAGCCGTAGTACTGGAGCGACAGGCTGTCGGTCCGGCGCAGGAGCGGCCCGAGCGTGCCGTCGTAGGCCAGCCAGGTCGCGTCGAACGGCGACACGTCGGTCAGGTCGAGGTCGCCCGCCTCGAATGCGGCCACGGTGCTTCGACCGCCGATGTCATGGATCATCTCCACCGTCGTGATCGGGGGCCGGCCGGCCCAATAGTGCTCGTTGGCCGTCAGCGTCGACTTCTCGTCCGTGGCCGCCGTCAGGACGTAGCCGCCGCTGCCGACGAACGTGGCGCCGGGCTGAAGCGCCGCGGCGCCCGCGTCGATGCCCGCCGGGACGACGGCGAAGGTGGGGCCGGCGACGATCGTCGGGAAGTCGGTCGCGGGACGATCCAGGCGGGCCACGACGTCGGTGCCCTCGACGGTGAGCCCAACGGTGGCCTTGTCGGCCGAGGCGCCGCGGGCGTAGGCCAGCGCGCCGTGGACGTCGCCGATGAGGCTGACCAGCGGAGACGGATCGGCCGGATCGATGATCCGGAACCAGCTCCGGACCACGTCGCCGGCGGTGATCGGCGTGCCATCGCTGAACGTGATGCCGGGACGGAGATGGAAGACGACCGTCGCGCCACCGTCGCGGAAGTCCCAGCCCGTCGCGAGCGCGGGCCGGGTCTGGAGCTGGGCGTCGATCGCGGTCAGGCCCTCGAACAGCTGGGCGGAGACCGCGGCACTGCCGATGTCGCCCTGCGCCGCCGGGTCGAGGTCGCCGGCCGCCCCGATCAGGATCCGGACGGTGTCGTCGTCGGCGGCCAGGACGGACGGCGCGCCGAGCGGCCGGGCAACCGGCCCGCCGATCGCCGCCGCCAGTGCGATGAGGAATGCCGCCAGCGCGACTCGATGGCCGCGGACGAGGCGGGTCGCTGCCGCCTCGCAAGGTCATCCGGCCGGGCGCGACCACCACGCCCCCGTGGGAACGAGGCCGCGCGTCCCGGGGCGGCGCGGCCCGATCAGACGCTCGATCGCGACGGGCTCGCGCAACCGGGCGCGGCGTGCGTCATCGACCCCGGCGAAGCCGGCAAGGAGCGCGACGATGCAGACCCAGCGGCGCATGGCCCGGAGTATAGAGGCGGGTCGCTCGGAGGCCTTCGGGCGAGCGCTCGGCCGGACAGCCGCCTCGCGCGCCCGGGAGCGTCCGCCGACGGCGCCGGGCAGGAAGTGAGGCCTCGCAAGTCACACCGCCGGGGGAACGATGCATTGCCGCGAGGCCTCGAACCGGAGAACGAGGAGACGCGTGAATCGTTAGGGCATCGGCCACGAAATTCGTTGCCTTGGGCAGGCGCTGCCTGCATTGCGCCGGCCGGCCGGCAGAATCGCCCGACATCCGGGAGGATGGCCGCGTGACGCTCCACCTGCGCAACACCCTGACCCGGGCCGTCGAGCCGGTCGAGCCCAGCGATGGCCAGCGCCTCCGGATGTACGCCTGCGGCCCGACTGTCTACCGCTACGCCCACGTCGGGAATCTCCGGACATTCCTCCTCGCCGACCTGATCCGGCGGGTGGTCCTGTACCACGGCACGCCCGTCCTCGCGGTCCAGAACATCACCGACGTCGGCCACCTCCGCGACGAGCGCTTCGATCGCGGCGAGGACCGGATGCTCGTCGCGGCGGGCCTGGAGCACAAGACGGCGGCCGAGATCGCCGACGCCTACGAGGCCGCGTTCCACGCCGACGCGGCCCTCCTGAATCTCCTTCCCGCACACGTCTTCCCGCGCGCGACGGAGCACATCCCCGAGATGATCGAGCTCGCCGAGCAGCTGGTGGACGCCGGTCACGCCTACGCAAGCGACGAGGGCAACGTGTACTACGCGGTAGCCTCGTTTCCGGCGTACGGCGCGTTGTCGGGCAACACGCTGGATGCGCTGCGGGCCGGCCATCGCGGCGAGATCGAGCCGGACAAGCGCGACTCCGCCGACTTCGCGCTCTGGAAGTCGGCCGGCGAGGGCCGGATGCTCAAGTGGCCGACCGCGCGCTGGGGCGACGGCTTTCCCGGCTGGCACCTCGAGTGCTCGGCGATGGCCCTCCGCCACCTGGGCGCCCGATTCGACGTCCACACCGGCGGCATCGACAACGTCTTTCCGCACCACGAGGACGAGATCGCCCAGTCGGCGCCGATCGTGGGCGGGCCGCCGGCCCGGATCTGGGCTCACGGCGAGTTCCTGAATGTCGGCGGCCGCAAGATGGCCAAGTCCGCCGGCAACATCGAGCGGATCGCCGACGTGGCCGAGCGCGGGATCGACCCACTCGCCTTCCGCTACCTGTGCCTGACGTCGCGCTATCGCCACAAGCTCGAATACACCGAGGCGTCCCTCGCCGGCGCGGCCGCGGCGCTGGCGTCCCTGCGGGCCGGGCTCGCCGCGCTGGGACCGGCGCCACTCGACGGGTCATGGGCCGCCCCGGACGCCCTGCGTGCCGGAGCGGCGGCCGATCGGCCCGGCGGCACGGTCGAGCGGACCACCGGCAACGGCGACGGGTCGGCGGGCGTCCTGCGCGATCGAGCCCATGATCCTGACGGCCGGATGTCGGACGCAGCTCGGGAGCTGCACGATCGCTTCGTCGCCGCCCTCGACGACGACCTCGACCTGCCGACCGCGCTCGCCGTCGTGCGCGAGACGCTTCGGGCCGACATCCCGACTGACGAGCGCCGCTGGCTCGTCCTCGATGCGGATTTCGTGCTCGGGCTCGATCTCGATCGCACGACGCCGACAGGCGCCGCGACGACGGTTCCCGCGGAGGTCGCAGGCCTCCTCGCCGAGCGTGCCGCCGCGCGCGCAGCTCGGGACTACGCCATCGCCGACCTTCTTCGGTCGCAGCTCGCCGACGACGGATGGGTCGTCACCGACGGGCCGGACGGTCAGTCGGTGGAGCGGCGCTGACGGCGGTCAGCTGTCGGCGAGGTCCCGGCGCCAGCCGAAGCGGTCGATGATCCGGTAGAAGTTGCGCTTGCTGAGGCGGTCGCGCTCGGTCTCATCGACCGCCGACCAGCCGCGGTGCTCATGGCGGGCCGCCGGGATGGCGACGGCGACCGCGCGCCGCGGCGGGCTCCCCTCCCCCTCGTCCCGGAGCACCAGGCTCCACCAGATGTCGAGGTTGCGGTAGAACCGGAATCGCTCGTCGATCGGGCCGCGCTCGGCCGCGTCGGCGCGGCGAAAGGCGATCGCGTAGCCCTCGACGGCCGTCACGTCGCCGGCCGGCGCGTCCTCGAACTTGCGCAGGTCGTCGCTGACGATCCCGAAGCCGCCGGCGACGCCGACCGTCGGGTCGTCGAGCGCGCGGACGAGCGGGGTCACGATGTCGCCGGTCGGCTCGACCGACGAATCGACGATGACGACGACCGGCCCGCTTGCCCGGCAAATCCCGATGTTCCAGGCCGCCCCGGTCCCCAGCCGGTCCGACGTCCGGATCACCTCGGTCTGGTCCGTGCCGGATCCGGGCTCAGAGGCCAGAGCCTCGTCCTGCTCGGGCGACGGACCGTCGGCCACGACGACGATCGCGACGCCGGCGGGCGCGTGAGCCCTCAGTCCCGCCAGCGCCCGCTCCACGTCGGCCGGCCAGTCGGTCGCCACGAGGACGACGGTGGCGAGGCCCGCATCGGGCTCGGTCAGGCGCGACGGCACCGCGTCGGTCGATCCGTACCGGACGATCTCGCCTTCCGCGACGGTCGCCGCGTGCGCCGGTTCGAGGGCGAAGTCCGTGCCGCGGTCGACGATCTTCCAGCCGGCCGCCTCGATCTCAGCGCGGATCCGGTCGGCGGCCGCCCAGTCGCGGTCCCCGCGGGCCGCCGCGCGGTCGTGGGCGAGCGAGAGGATGTCGTCGGGGATCCGGATCCGGGCGGGCACGACACGAAGGATACGGCGGTCAACGGCGACGGCGAGCCAACCGCGACCCGGTGTCGGCGGCGTCCCACGTGGCGACACCGTCCGCACCCGAGGTCCCGACCCGTGGTCCCGACACTCCGCCCTCCCGCTCGTTGCATCCATCGTCGCGATCGTGGCCGGCTGCGCCGTCCGCGAGTCCGTCCGTCGTCCGCGCCGACCACGGCTCCGGCAGCCGATGCCGGCGAGCTCGCGTCCGTCGCCATCGCCGATCCGCCCGGCTGACCCGTCGTCCCGCCCCTCCTTCGCCGCGACCGTGCCGACCTATCGCGGCAATGACGCACGGACGGGCGAGATGGCCGGTCCCGGTCCCTCAGGTGGGCCGACGATCGCCTGGCAGTTCCACGCCGCCGGAAGCCTCACCTCGTCCCCGGTGGTCCACCACGGCCTCGTCGTCGCCGCGTCCACCGACGGGCTGCTGCACGGGCTGTGGCTTGACTCGGGCACGGAGGCATGGGTTGCCGACCTGGGCGCCGCGCTGGAGGGCACCCCGCTGCTGACGCCCGGGATGGCGATCGTCGGAGACCACGCAGGCGTCGTCCACGCCCTCGACCTGGTGGACGGCCGGGAGCGCTGGTCCGTCACGACCGACGGGCCCGTCCTCGGCGCGCCGGCGGGCGACGACCGCCAGGTCGTCGTCACGACTGGCTCGGGGACGGCGTACGCGCTCGATCCGGCGACCGGTGCCATCCGCTGGCAACGCTCGGCCGGCGACTCGATCGGCCGCTCGCCGGCCCGGGTCGACGGGCTCATCGCCGTCGGCGCCGGGGGCGACCTCGTCGGGCTCGATCCCGACAGCGGGGCCGTCCGCTGGCGGACCACCCTCGCGGGATCGGGCGGAATCGGGACCCCGGCGATCGCGGACGGACTCGTGTTCGCTGCGACGGGCCTGGGTGGCGAGGCCGGCGACCACTCGGTTGTCGCCGTCGATGCCGCGACGGGCGAGCTTCGCTGGCGGTATCGGAGCGCCACCCAGCAGGAGATCTATACGCCGGCGATCGTCGGCAAGCAGGCGATCGTCGTCGGTCACGACTGGAAGATCGTCGCCCTGGATGCGACTGCCGGCACAGTCGAGTGGTCAAACGATGCCGCGGCCGACCTCGACGCCCTGGCGGTGTTCTCGGGCTCGACCGTGTATGTCGCAGGCACCGACGGGCCGGTCCAGGCGATCGACGTCGCGACCGGCCACGTCACCTGGTCCGTTGCGATCGCAGGGACCCCATTCGCACCGGCCGTCGCGGATGGCTACCTTCTCGTCGGCACCGACGCGGGGACGCTGTACGCGATCGGCGGGCCGAGCCGATGATGACGCGACGTTCACGCCAACCGAGGCCGGGTCAGCTGCGTCATACGGATGCGAGCCGGTCGTCCGACCAGCCGCGACTGAGGGTGTGCGACATGGACTCGGTCAACCGTCGAGCCGTTCTCTGGCGTCGCGCAACGACGTGCGTTCTTGCGCTGATCCTCGCGTCTGCCTGTTCGGCCGCCCAGGCCCCGGGCGGCGGGCCATCCGCGCCACCGTCGACGGCGTCGTCCTCGACGACTGCCGTCGCTTCCCCGTCGGGTGCCGGCACCGCCGCCCCGACGCCTCCGGCGGCGCCCTCGCGAGACCCGGGCCCGACGCCCATCGTCATTCCGGCGGCTCCAGTCGAGGCGGCCCTCCGGACAGCGTGGACGTCCACGGTGGACACGAGTGACGCGCCCTGGGTCGCCGAGCCGGTCGTCGGACCGAGGGGCGACATCTGGGCGGCACTCTCCCAGAAGGACCAGTTCGCGATCGTCACGAAGGATGGGGCGGCGGCCGGGACGTGGGGCACGCCGGGGACCGATCCCGGCCAGTTCACCTTTGTCGCGGGCGGCAGTGGCTGGGGGGCGATGGCCTTCCGAGCGGACGGCGGGTTCGTCGTCGCCGACTCCGGCAACCACCGGATCCAGCAGTTCGACCGTGATCGCACGCTCGTCCGCAGCTGGGGCGAGTTCGGGATGACCGAGGGCAAGCTCCGGGATCCGTTCGACGTGGCCATCGACTCGACGAACCGGGTGTACGTGATGTGCGACTACCGGTTCGACGTCCAGGTCTTCGAAGAGGACGGCACGTTCCGGAACGTCCTCGCCACGTGGGTCGGGCCGTACTTCACCCTCGCCCAGGACGGAACGGCCTACGTGATCGGTGACAACGAATTCCCCGCCGTCGAGGTCTTCGCCCCCGACGGCACCTGGACGCAGACGTGGGACCTCCACAACGTGATGGACTTTGCGACCGACATCGCGGTGACCCCGTCCGGCCGGATCTTCGTTGCGAGCTCAAGCGGCGGCGGCAGCAATCCCGTCTACGAGTCCCTGATCGAGCTCGACCGCACCGGCCGTCTCCTCCATGTCTGGCCGAACGGCGCCGAGGGCATCGCGGTCAACGCGGCCGAGGATCGGCTCTACCAGACCTTCAGCGACCGGACGGGCGACCTGGTGGCCCTCGAGCTCCCGGCGAGCTGACCAACCCATGGCGCCTGCCCGGCCCGCCCGAGCGACCCGAGCGTGACGGATGCGCGCGGCCTCTCGCGCGGCGACCCGACGACAGCGGGAGTTGCGACGAGCGACGCCCTGCTCGTCGCCTCGGCCGCGCGGGGTGACGCGGGAGCGTTCGACGCGCTGATCCGGCCGCGCTTGGACCGCCTATTCCGGATGGCGGTCGCGATCCTGCGGTCCGAGCCGGACGCCCGCGACGCCGTTCAGGAGGCGTGCGTCCACGCGTGGCGCGAGCTGCCGCGCCTCCGGGACGTCGGTCGCTTCGACCCATGGCTCGCCCAGATCCTGGTCAACGGCTGCCGAACGATGCTGCGCCGCCAACGACGGACCCGTGTCCGCGAGATCGACGTCGCCGACATGCCGGCTGGCGAGGACGAACCGGCGCTCATCGTCGCGAACGACGCGGAATCGGTCGCGGAGGTCGAGGCCATCCAACGGGCGTTCGGCCGGCTTGAACCGGCGACCCGTGCGCTCCTCGTCCTCCACTACGTCGAGGAGCGACCGCTCGCCGAGATCTCCGCGATCCACGGGTCTCCCGTCGGCACGATCAAGTGGCGTCTGTCGAACGCTCGCAAGGCGCTCGACCGGGCGCTCGAGGAGGAGCGGCGATGATCGACGATCGGCGCGCCGCCCTGATCCGGGCCGCTCTGGCGCCGGACCAGCACGTTGCCGCCCCCGGAGATCTCGGTGCGGTGATCTCGGCCGAAATCCGTCAGACCCCCCAGCGCCGCCGTTCGTGGCTCGGTCGGATCGACGTCGTCCCGCGCAGCGGCCAGGTCCGCCTCGTGCTGCTGCTCGGGGCACTGCTTCTGGCCATCGTCATCGCCCTCGGCGTCGCATCGCGACTCCGGACGCCTCCGCCGAGCATCGACGCGTATCACGGGCCGCCGTCCCGGACCGGCGTGATGCCGGGTCCGGCGCCCCATGCCACGCCGGCCGAGCTGTGGCGCGCGACGTTGGGCGGGCCTGTCGGCGTGCTCGGCATGCCGCTCGTGGTCGACGAGACGGTCCTCGCGTCCGACGACCGAGGGGTGCTCACCGCCGTCACGGAAGCCGGCGGCGTCCTGCTGTGGACGACGGCCGTCGACCGGCCGGGCACGATCAGTCTCGCCGTCGTCGGAGATGTGGTGATCGCCGCCTCCGAACGAGGCCGGCTCAGCGCGATCCGGCGCGCGACAGGCGCGACGACCTGGACGGTGCCGCTTGCGGGCGCGGGGCTGTTGAGCGTCGTGGTCGACGGCGGCGTCATCGTCGGCGCGAGCGTGGACCGCCACGTCTACGGCGTCGATCCCCGCGACGGTCACGTGGTCTGGGTCTTCGAGGTGCCAGGCGCCGTCAACCGCGGGGCTGCCTTGAAGGACGGCCTCGGCGTGGTCGGCGACGACACCGGGCAGGTGACGGCGTTCGATCTCGCCTCCGGCACCGTTCGCTGGACGGCCGACCTCGGTCCCGGCGAGATCACCACGCCGGCGATCGACGCCGGGCTCGCCTTCGTCGCCCACGGGTTCGCGGATGGCTCGCGCGCCGTCCTCGTTGCGTTCGACCTCGCCACCGGTCGCGAGCGCTGGCGCTGGACGCTTCCGAATGACGGTCGGCTGTTCGTCGGCGCGGTCGCCGATGGGTCGATCGTCGCGCTGGACGATCTCGGGACCGCCTGGGCGATCGACGTCGCGACTGGGTCGGCCACCACCCTCTACCGGGCACGCGGTGCGTTCGGGTCGGTCGGCGCAATCGTCGGCACGGAGCTCATCCTGACGAGCGCGGACGGCGAGATCGTCGCGGTCGACCGCCAGACCGGTGCGGTCCATTGGTCGGTCCACGTCGTTGGCGTGCCGACGACGCCGAGCGTCATCAACGGACGCGTCTTCGTCGCGACGGACGATGGCGTCCTGCGAGCCATCGGCAACCCCCGCCCCTGAACCCCTGAGGAGCGTTCGACGGGCTGGCTCCACCCGTCTGCGACGCGCGGCGGTCGACCGGGCTCGGCGGGTACGATCGGCACCAACAGCACGAGCGGGATCCTCAAGGGGAGAATCACGTGGCCGACGACGTCAACGCGCTCGCCCAGGAGTATTACGACTACCTCCTGACGGCCTGGCCGAGCTGGGGCCATCTCATGGGCAATTACGAGAACGTCGCCCGGTTCGACGACGCCAGCCGGGCCGGCGAAGACGACGAGATCCGCGACCGGCGGGCGTTCGCCGACCGGGCCGAGGCGATCCCCATCGACGGACTGTCGGCCCAGGACCTGATCACCCGCGAGATGATCGCCTTCGATGGCCGCCGCAATGCCGACATCCTCGACGCCCGGTTCGCGGAGTTCGCGGTCGATCCGATCTTCGGCCCGCAGGCCCGCCTCCCGGTCCTCTATCCGAAGTTTCCGATCCCGGACGCCGCCGTCGCCGAGGGGATGATCGAGAAGACCCGCGGCATCGCGACGCACTTCCGCGACATGAGCGACCGCGTCCTCGAGGGCGTCGCGCGGAATCGGACCCCGGCCGCGTTCGCGATCGACGACACCGTCGCCCAGATCGATCGCTGGCTGGCGACGCCGATCGGCGAGGACCCACTCCTGAACACGGCCGACCCGACGGGCGTCGCGGACGCCGATGCCTGGCGCGCCCGCCTGCGCGACGGTCATCGAGCGCGAGGTTCGGCCCGCGCTGGCCCAGTACCGCGACACGATCCGCGATGCGGTCCGGCCGCGCGCACGTGACGACGACCATGTCGGTCTGACCTGGCTGACCGACGGTGACGATGCCTACGGCCGCATGATCCGGTATCACACGACGCTGACGAGGTCCGCCCGCGAGATCCACGAGATCGGGCTGGAGCAGATCGAGAAGCTCGCCGGCGAGTACCGCGAGCTCGGACAGGAGGTCCTCGGCACGAGCGACGTTCCCGAGATCTTCGGGCGGCTGCGCGACGATCCGGGGCTCCACCACACGAACGGGCCCGACATCGTGACCGCGTCGAAGACGGCGCTGGCCAAGGCGACGGCCGCCATGGGCGACTGGTTCGGGATCCTGCCGAAGGCGGGCTGCGACGTCGAGGAGGTCCAGGCCGGGGCGATCGCGTACTACTTCCCCCCGGCCAAGGACGGCAGCCGGCCGGGCGTCTTCTTCATGAACACCGCCGACCCGACGGGCTGGGGCCGCTATCAGATCGAGGCGACGGCGTATCACGAGGGCATCCCGGGCCATCACCTGCAGCTCGCGATCTCGACCGAGCTGACCTCCATCCCGGAGTTCCGCAAGCGCGCGTTCATCGCCGCGTATGGCGAAGGCTGGGGCCTCTACAGCGAGCGGCTCGCCGACGAGATGGGCCTCTATTCGACGCCGCTCGACCGGATGGGCATGCTCGAAGCCGATTCGATGCGGGCCTGCCGGCTCGTCGTCGACACCGGCATGCACGCTCTCGGCTGGAGTCGCCAGCGCGCCATCGACTACATGACGGCCAACTCGCCGATGCGGGTCAGCCAGATCGTCCCGGAGATCGACCGCTACGCGGTCACGCCCGGCCAGGCGCTCGCCTACATGATCGGCCGGCTCGAGATCCAGCGGATCCGGGGCGAGGCCGAGGAGGCGCTCGGCGACCGGTTCGCGATCAAGGGCTTCCACGACACCGTGCTCGGCTCCGGCCTGATGCCGCTGCCGGTCCTCGAGCGGGTCGTCCGCGCCTGGGTCGACGGCCAGCGGACGGCGGTGCCGGCATGAGGCAGCGGCTCGCACGTCGCGGGGGCCTCGCGTGAACCCGCTCGACATCCTGCGCTACGGACAGCGCGACATCGACGGCCTCATCGACCGGATGCGACCGGGCGATTGGGATGCCATCGCACTCGGGACCTGGACGACCAAGGACCTCGTCGGCCACCTCGGCGCGTTCGAAGTCCGTTTCGTCGAGATCCTGACGACGTTCCTGGGCGAGGAGCCGTCGACGCAGCTGATCGCCATCAGCCCGGCCACGTTCAATGACGATCAGGCTGCGGTCCGGCGCGACTGGACCGCCGAGGCGATCGTTGCCGAGCTGCGCGACGCCCACGCCGCGGCGATGGCCCTGGTTCCGCGCATTCCGGCGGAGCGCTGGCGCGAGGTCGGGACGATTCCGTGGTACGGACCCGAGTACGCCCTCGACGATCTCGTCGTGTACCTGATGTATGGCCACAAGCGCGAGCACGCTCCCCAGCTCGGGGCCGTGCTGGAGCGAACTGTCGCCCTCCCGTAGCGTTCAGCGCCGGGGTCGGCGCGCTCCACGCCCAACGACGCGCCTATGTTCACGACGGGTCGATCCGACCCGCGGAAGGAAGGTCCGGCGTGGAGGCAGCACAGACCGAGCGACTGATCGCGCTCCTGCACGCCCAGCGGCGTGAGGCGGCGATGCGCTCTGGCCTTGCCCGGAACACGACCGCCTGGACGGACTCGTCCGCGCGCCTGGACGCGCTGAACGACCAGATCATGCACACCGGCGCATCCGGGGCCGTGGTGCGCGAACCCGGGCTCGTCGTGCGCGAACCCGTCGCGACCACCGGCGCGAACACGGCCGGCACCGATCGGGACGGGCGTACCGCCTGACCCGCGAGAACCTTTTCCTGTCGCCGTTCGTCTGGACGAGCGACATGGGAAGGTTGACCGCGACGATGACCGCGTTCGAGGCTGACGAAGCCCATCCCGATCCGTCCGCCGCCGAACGACGCCAGCGGTTCCTCGTTCGCGCCCGGCCGGCGATCGATCGGGCCTATCGGCTCGCCGGCCTGTTGCTCGGCAGCGGGGCCGAGGCCGAAGACGCCGTCCAGGATGCCCTCGTCATCGCCTGGCAGCGGTTCGAGGACCTGCGCGACCCGGCGAAGTTCGATGCCTGGCTCGATCGGATCGTCGTCAACGGCTGTCGGGACCGGCTGCGCCGGCGCGGCACCGTCCGATTCATCCCGCTGGCGGTGGAGCTGGATCCGGCGGATCGCGATCCCTTCGCCGCGTTCGTCGAGCGCGACGCCTTGCTCGCCTCCGTCGAGCGCCTGACCGCCGACGAGCGGATCGTCGTCGTCCTCCGATTCTGGGCGGACCTGTCCCTCGAAATCATTGCCGAGCGCCTGGGGTGGCCGCTCGGAACCGTGAAGTCGCGTCTCCACCGTGCGCTCGGCCGCCTGCGCGAGACCCACGACCGCGACCAGCCCGACGCCCCGGAGGCGCGACGATGACCGACCAGATCGACCGCGATCTCGAGACCCGCCTCCGGTCGTCGTACCGTGCCCGCGAGCTCCCCGCTGCCCCGTCACGACTGCTCGACGCGCTCGAGCGCGTTCCGGACACCGCCGTGGTGGCTCGACAGCCCGGCGGGGCGCGTTCTGCCGGACGGCGCACCACGTTCGGGTTGATCGGGATCGCCGCCGTTCTCGCCGTCGGTGGCGCTCTCGCGATCGGCGGCGGAGGCCTGTTGCGCGGCATCGTGCCGGCGCCGACGCCCCTGCTCGCGCCATCGGCGGTCCCGGGGACCGTGATCACCTATGCCGTTCAGTGGACGAGCGAGACGCCCGCCGATCCGGCAACGCTCGCCCGGCTCGTCCAGGTCATCCAGGCCCGAGTCGACGCGACCGGTGCCGTCGGGGCGGTCGTTCGCGCGGCCGGCGAGGATCGCGTCGCCGTTCGTGTCCCGAGCCTGTCCGTGGCGACGTCTCTCCGCGAGCTGATCGGAGCAGCCGGGCGTCGTGGCGTTCGTTCCGCTCGGTTCGGAGCAGATGGAGCCGGGTGACCTGATCGACTTCGCGACCTTCCCGCCGCTCTTCGGGAGTGAAGGACTCGCCGGCGCGAACGTCGGCACGGATGAAATTGGCGGCCGGGTCGTCAACTTCAGCCTGAACCCGGCCGCAGCGGCGTTGTTCGAGGACTACACCACCGCCCACATCGGCGACTACTTCGCGATCACGATCGACGGGAGCGTGTCTCCGCGCCGGTCATCAACAGCGAGATCCCGGGCGGCAAGTCCAGATCACCAGGCGGGAACCACCGGCGGCTATCCCGCCGACGAAGCGGCTGCACTCGTCGCCATCCTCGACTCCGGGCCCCTGCCCGTCGCCATCAACGGTGATCTCCGTGGAACCAGGACCTGTCGATCCCTCGGCGAGCGCGGCCTCACCGCCGACCGCCACCACCATCCTCGCATCGCCGCCGACGCATCGTCTGCCCGCCGCGGCTACGACGTCGAGAGCCAGCAGCTCGAGTGCGATCAAGCGTGAGCAGTGCGCTCCTGGCTCCTTCCCGCGGAGCATCCGGTCGTGAGCCAGATCGAGTTCTTCCACCAGTGCCCCGAGATCCCGGGCGGGGTCGTCGACTGCGCGGCTCACCTGATGGGCATCGTGACCTTCACCTTCGAGGACGGCTCCGCACCGCTCCGCGTCTTCGTCAGCGACGGCGCGCCGCAGAAGTCCTCCCCGCTCCGGGCGCCTTCGCCCTCGACCGGATCGTCGGCGATCTCGGCTGCGACACGATCATGCCGGGCTACCGCTCCTTCGTGATCCACATCGACCCGACGATCGGGCCGTCCGTGCCTGGGCGATCGCCGACACGGGCAAGCGGCTTGGCGTCCAGTGGGGCTCGACGTTCCAGGGTCGGCTCGGGCCGCCACCGACGGTCATCGACGACCAGGGCCTGGTCGCTCGGCGATCGGAGCGCGAGGTGACGATCCCGGACGGCAACTGGCCGACGATCGGCAATCACTTCGTCTGCCCGTCGCCCGACACCGTCTACGTCTTCGACGACGCCGCCGCCGCGCTGAGCCACGAGGGCCCGGTCAGCCCCGTCGCCGCCCGGAGCACGCGGCCGCACGAACGGCGCGGCCGGCTCGCGGTCGCGCCGGATCTGGACCGGCTTGCCGCGGAGCAGCACACCGCGCATCGCCCGCACGATGTCGTCCGCGGCCCCCTCGGCGACCTCGACGATCGAGAACCGGCCGGAGATCTGAATCGCCCCGATGGCCCGGGCGGGCAGGCCTGCCTCGTTGGTGATCGAGCCGACGAGATCGCCCGGTCGGACGCCGCTCTCGCGACCGGCCCCGATCCACAGCCGCGTCCAGGCGCCGTCGCTCCGCCCCGGCGACCGACCCGAGCCGCCGGGACCGCCGGGACCGCCTGGACCGCGCCGCAGCCCGGCCCCGGGACCAGAACCCGAACCGCGATCCGGCCGGACGAACCCTCCCCCGCCCTGGCTCGGTCGCGCCTCGCCGAAGAGCGACGCCGGGGCGATGTCCGTCTCGGCCGCCTCGCCCTCACGTCCGGCCGCGGCCTCGGCCAGGCTGACCGCGGCGAGGGCGACGTCCATCACGTCGAACTCCTCGGCCAGCGGCTCGACGACCGCCCGGAACCGGTCGAGGCCGTCGCCCTGGATCGCGTCGCGCAGCGCGCCGCGAAGGACCTCCAGTCGCCGTTCGCGCAGGTCGGCAACCGTCGGGATCTGGGCGACCTCGAGCCGCGTCCGCATCGCCGCCTCGATGTTCCGGAGGAGGCGGTGCTCGCGCGGCTCGACGAGCGTGATCGCGACGCCTTCACGGCCGGCGCGGCCGGTCCGCCCGATCCGATGGATGTACGCCTCCGGGTTGGCCGGGATGTCGTAGTTGACGACGTGCGAGACGTGATCGATGTCGAGGCCGCGTGCCGCGACGTCGGTGGCAACGAGGACATCGAGCGCGCCCTCCCGGAACCGGCCCATCACCCGGTCGCGCTGCGCCTGATCCATCCCGCCGTGCAGGGCCGCCGCGTCGTGGCCCTGGGCGGACAGGCGCTGGGTCAGCTCGTCGACCTCGCCGCGGGTCCGGGCGAACACGAGCGCCGAGGTCGGGTCCTCGAGATCCAGGATTCGAGCGAGCGCCACGGTCTTGTCGGGCCGGCGGACGACGTAGGCCACCTGGCGGACCTTGGCCGCCGACTCGCGTGTCTGGCGGGCGCGGTCGATCCGGACGCGCACGGGATCGGTCAGGTGACGCCGGGCGATCTTGGCGATCGGCGGCGAGATCGTGGCCGAGAAGAGCGCGGTCTGGCGCGTCTTCGGGGTCGCCGACAGGATCGCCTCGAGATCCTCGGCGAAGCCCATGTCGAGCATCTCGTCGGCCTCGTCGAGGACGACCATCTCGATCCGATCGAGGGCGATGCTGGCCCGGGTCAGGTGGTCGACGGCTCGTCCCGGAGTCGCGACGAGGACGTCCACGCCGCGAGCGAGGCCGCGCAGCTGCTGGCCGATCGCCTGGCCGCCGTAGACCGGCAGGACGCGGATCGAGAACGGCTGGCCGTAGCGGTGGATGGCCTCGGCGACCTGGATCGCGAGCTCGCGGGTCGGGGTGAGGACGAACGCCCGGGGCCGACCGTCGCGATCGCGGGGATGGATCGCGCCGAGGAGCTGGACCATTGGCAGCGCGAACGCCGCCGTCTTGCCGGTCCCGGTCGGCGCCTCGGCCAGGACGTCCTTGCCATCGAGCAGGCTCGGGATCGCGGCCCGCTGGATCTCCGTCGGCTCCTCGTAGCCGAGACCGGCGAGGGCCGTCAGGAGGCGATCGTCGAGCCCGAGGCTCTCGAAGCCGCTGCGCTCAATCGCCGATGTCATCGATTCTTCGAGCCGCGCCATCTGGCCGCTGAGTCGTGGTCCTTCGCCGACGTCAACCACCTCAGCGTTCTCGACGGGGTCGGTCAAGCCGGACTGGGCAGGCGTCATCGCGTCAGACTTCTTGCGGGGCATGTACGGGACAGTATCGACTGCACTGACCGATCGGGTCTCGCAGCCCGATGCCGGTCAGGCGCGGCCGGGCCGATGTCGAAGCGTCTGGGCACAAAAAGCCCCCGAGGGTGGAACACCCTCGGGGTCATGCGGAAAGCGGCTAGTTCAGGTCGATATTCGACAGATGATAGGTGCCTGCCTGATCGGCGATGGCGAACGGGGATGTGTCGTTGGCCATCCGCCAAGTCGGATGCGCCGCAGCGAGAGCATCCCAATTGGGGAAGAACTCGGAGCCGATATACACGCCGCAAGAGGCATTCGTGGTGCTCACGAAGCCGCCGCCACAGCTGTTCACATCGATGAAGGCGAAGAGGTCCCAGCCCCCACCCACATCGTCGCTGTCGACCGGAATGCTCAGCCGAGGTGAACCGCCCGCGATGTCGCCGGTCGCGTTGAACCCGAAGTCGACGTCAGCCAGCGGCTTGCCGTACGGCGACTTCGCATTGACGTAGACGTAGGTGTACTCGCCCGCGTCATTGACCAGCGTGGCGCTTCTGGGGCCTGTGACGGTCGCTGTGCCCGTGCTGCCATCGAAGCGGAGTTTCGACGGAGAGGCCGCAACCACCGAAGCCGTGACGGCGAGGCTCGCGACCAGGGCGAGGGCTAGAGAGAATTCGACGCATCGGTTTGATCTCCAATATGGTCCGGGAACTCCCGGATTGGCCCCGCTCCCCTGACCACCACGAGTCGAGGCGAGCAGGCTTCAAGTGCCGGCTCACCCGCTTGGGCGGCCGCGGACGTGCCCCCGCACGACAGTGTCGAGGCCTTACCGGCGACGACGATCACCACCGAATCGACCGACTGAAGTCCGGTCTGGTGGCTGGGGTACGCCTCCGTCCAATGGATGAACGGAGAACCTGTCCGTGCAACGTAGGTGCCACGTGAGCTGGCGCAAATACCACATGTGCGAACTGTGATCCGAGGTCAGCGGGCGCAAGAATTGGGTGGGCGCCAGGCGACGGACGGGGTCGACCGCTCGGCGCCCTGGGAGGACGTCCGCATGGTGGCGCCGGTCATCGCGGAGCATCTCGCGCGCCTGTTGCCTGCCGCCGACGATGCGACGACGTGCAGCCTCGAGCAGGACGGTCGGACCCAGGCGTTCCGTCGCCGTGACGTTCTCCACGCCCGAGGCATCCAGCTTCCGCCGTTCCTTGTGCTCGCCGGGCATGTGATCTATCGCCGGGTCGCGGAGACCGGGCAGGTTCGGGCGGCGATGATCGTGAGCGCGGGCCATCTCGGCGGCCTCCGCTCCGTCAGCGATCCCGACGCTGATTGGCTCTACGACCTGGTCGCGCTGACCGACGGAGTCTGGGCGACCTGGGATCCTCGATCGCTGCGCGAGCTGGCGCTTCGGGATGGTGGACTGGCCGTAGGTCTTCTCGACATCATGGCGAGGTTCTCACTGACGCTCGACGCGCGTCTCGACGAGCAGTCCTTTTCGACCGCCCGCCAGCGCATGGCGAGCATTCTCCTGCAGTACGGGCGCGAGATCTTTGACACGCCCCGGCCAGTCGCGCAACGAGCCGATCTGGCTGCGATGATCGGCACGAGCAGAGTGATGATGTACCGGACCTTGAGTAGCCTGGAGGCGGAGCACCTTGTCGTCCGCGAGCGGACCGGGGGGATCAAGATCATCGATGCGGAGCGCCTTCGCGACGTCGTCGAAGTCGCCCCACCTGACGCCTCACCACCCGTCTGAGCGGCTCACGATCCGGCTCCACCTGCCCGACGTCACGCTCCTCACCATCGCCGTCGCCGACACAGGGCCCCTCCGCCGGGAGTGACGGCGGCAGGTCTGGTCCGTTCGGAGGATGCGCGCGGCGTTGACGGCGCGCACCATGCCCTCTGGCCGTGGATGACACGACGGCCTGGAGGAACCGGCCCCGCGAAGCGTCCGCGGGGTCGTTCCATGTCCGGAGCCGTTGGCGCGCGATCGCGCGAGGGCTTAGCGAACGGGCTCGCTGCTGACCGGCGTCACCTCGCAGACGGTCCGGCCCGCCCCCGGCTTCAGGAAGTCCTGGAGCCGGCCGATCTCGTCGGTCTCCACGACCAGGTACGTCGTGTGCTGCGGAAATGCGAGCCAGTAACCGCGGAGCGTGACGCCGGCCACGGACTCATCGAACAACGATTTGGACCCGCCCTTGCCGTACGGACAGTCGGCCGGCGCGTGACTCTGCTTGACGTGAAACAGCACGATCGATCCTTTCGGCAGGAAGGGACGACCGACGGCCGCCCGGGACCGACCGATTCTAACGAGGTGACGGCTCCGTCGAGGCGGGGCGCGAAAGCTCGAGGACGCGCGCGGACTCAGCCCGCCAGCTTCTTGTAGCGGATGCGGTGCGGCTGATCGGCGGCCGTGCCCAGCTCCTTGTGGCGGAACGCCTCGTAGTCGCTGACGTTGCCCTCGAACCAGCGGACCTGGCTGTCGCCCTCGAAGGCCAGGATGTGGGTCGCGATCCGGTCGAGGAACCAGCGGTCGTGGCTGATCACGACGACGCAGCCCGGGAACGTCTCGAGGCCGGCCTCGAGCGCTCGCAGCGTGTCGACGTCGAGGTCGTTCGTCGGCTCGTCGAGGAGCAGGACGTTGCCGCCCGACTGGAGCAGCTTCGCGAGGTGGACCCGGTTGCGCTCGCCGCCGGACAGCTGGCCGACGAGCTTCTGTTGATCGGTCCCCCGGAAGTTGAAGCTCGAGACGTAGGCGCGCGCCGGCAGCTCGCGGGCCCCGACCTTGATGATCTCCGCGCCCTGGGTGATCTCCTGGAACACCGTCTTGTCGGCGGCGAGATCGTCGCGACTCTGGTCGACATAGCTGAGCTGGACGGTGTCGCCGATCTCGATCGAGCCGGCGTCGGGCTTCTCCTGGTCGACGAGCATCCGGAAGAGAGTCGTCTTGCCGGCACCGTTCGGCCCGATGATCCCGACGATCCCCGATCGCGGCAGCGAGAACGTCAGGTCCTCGACGAGGAGCTTGTCGCCGTAGCCCTTGCGCAGGTCCTTGACCTCGATGACCGTGTCGCCGAGACGCGGCCCCGGCGGGATGGCGATCTCGAGCTCGCGGGTCTGGTCCTTGGTGTCGTTCGCCTCGGCGAGCAGCTTCTCGTACGCGGACAGCCGGGCCTTGCCTTTCGCCTGGCGTGCCTTGGCGCCCATCCGGACCCATTCGAGCTCGCGGGCGAGCGTCCGCTGGCGAGCGTCCACTGCCTTCGACTCGCCGGCCATCCGCTCGAGCTTCTGCTCGAGCCAGCTCGAGTAGTTGCCGGAGAACGGGATCCCGCGGCCACGGTCGAGCTCGAGGATCCACTTCGCCACGTTGTCGAGGAAGTAGCGGTCGTGGGTGATCGCGACAACCGTCCCGGCGTACTCGCCGAGGAAGCGCTCGAGCCACTCGACCGACTCGGCGTCGAGGTGGTTCGTCGGCTCGTCGAGCAGGAGCAGGTCGGGGTGCTTGAGGAGGAGGCGGCACAGGGCGACCCGCCGCTTCTCCCCGCCGGACAGGGTCGTGACGTCGGCATCGTCCGGCGGGCAGCGCAGGGCGTCCATCGCGATGTCGACGTTGCGCTCGAGGTTCCAGGCGTCGGCCGCGTTGATCTTGTCCTCGAGCCGCGACTGGGCGGCGCCGATCGCCTCGTAGTCCGCGTCCGGCTCCGACCAGCGGGCCATCACCGCGTTGTACTCCTCGATCAGGCCATGGACCTCGGCGACGCCGTCGAGGACGTTGCCCTTGACGTCCTTCGTCGGGTCGAGCTGGGGTTCCTGGCTGAGGTGACCGACCGTGAACCCGGGCGTGAGCCGCGCCTCGCCGGTGAACCCGTCGTCGAGCCCGGCCATGATCCGCAGGAGGCTCGACTTGCCGGCGCCGTTCGAGCCGATGACGCCGATCTTGGCGCCCGGATAGAACGAGATCGAGATGTCCTCGAGGACCGTCCGATCCGGCGGGTAGTGCCGGGCGAGCTTGTAGGACGTGTAGATGAATTCGGCTGGCATGGTCGGGAAGGGTACCGTCTCGCCGCCCGGAGCCCGCCCGGGAATCTCTGAACGCGCTCAGCCGGTCGGCGCCGTCACCCCATCCGGAGGGGTCTCGCCGGCAAGCACGATCTTCGCGAACTCGCGCCACAGGATGGCGACCAGCATGGCCGACCCGATGAACGCGAACCAGAACGGGGCCGTGATCCCGAACTGTCGGGCGAGCACGCCCCCGATCGGCGCCCCGATGACGATCCCGCCCATGATCGCGATCCGATAGACGCTGCCGACCCGACCCATCAGGGCGTCGGGCACGGCGCGCTGGCGGACGACCGTCGAGAGCGTGCCCCAGACGAACGCGTGCGCGCCGAAGACGACGAGCGTCGCAAGGGCGACCGGCGCCGACGTCGTCAGGGCGAGGATCAGGTGCGTGACGGTCTCGATGACGAGGCCGACCCGCATGAGGTCGGCCAGCGCGAACGCGCCGTTCGAGCCAGCCGTAGGAGACCGTCCCGATGACCCCGCCGGCGGCGATCGCCGTGGTGATGAGCCCGAAGCCGACCTCGTCCATGCCGAGCCGCTGGCCGGCGTACAGGACGAGGACGGACCACGCGGCGCCGTAGGTGACGTTGAACAGGACGATCGTGAGCGCGAGCGTCCGCATCGGCGGATGGTGGAGCAGCCAGCGGATGCCCTCGGCGATCTCCGCCCGCAGGTGCGACGGTTCATCCGATCGCACAGCCCGCGTGCTGCCGACCACCCGCGACACGAGGACCGCCCCCAGGGCGAAGCCCACGGCCTTGACCCCGAACGGCAGCGCCATGCCGACCGCGAACAGGAAGGCCCCGATCGGCGGCGTCGCGAGCTGATTCAGCAGGACGGTCGCGCCCTGCTGACGCGCATTCGCGACACCCAGGTCCTCGCGCGCCACGAGGCTCGGGATGAGCGTGCTGCTGGCGGCATCGGCGAACGTCTCGGCGGTGCCGAGGACGAAGAGTGCGGCCAGGACGAGCCCGATGGTCACGACGTCCGTCACGATCATTACCGCCAGGGCCGCCACGATGAGGGCCCGGAACACGTTCATCCCGGCGACGATGCGGCGGCGATCGTGGCGGTCGGCGACGACACCGGCGATCAGCCCGAAGACGAGGTGGGGCAGGTAGCCGGCGAGGAGAGCCAGCGACACCAGGAACGCGTCCTGCGTCTGTGAGGCAACAAGCAGGGGACCTGCCGCAAGGGCGATGCCGTCGCCGATGTTCGTGACGATGTAGGCGCCGAACAGCCACCGGAAGCTCCGCCCCAGACGGGCGGGCATGACGGCCTCGACGATGCGCGCGACGGGTCCCGACACGCGGCGCACGATACCAGCCGATGAGTCGCGAGCGGAGCGTTCGTCCAACAGTCAGGATTGACCGACGAGCACCGACAGTGGAGGCGGACGATGTCCTTCCAGGCATACCTCGACAACATCGAAGCGAAGACCGGCAAGACGCCGAACGAGTTCGTCGCGCTGGCGAAGGCGAAGGGCTTCGACGCGCCCGCGACGAAGGCCGGCGTGATCGTCGACTGGCTGAAGGCCGACTACGGACTCGGTCGCGGGCACGCGATGGCGCTCGTCCACGTGATCAGGAACGGCGCCCAGATCAGCGACAAGCATGTCGACAGCGGCGGCACCCACAGCGACCCGTCGGACACGCTGCGGCTCACCGGCCGCGATTCCTGACCTCGTCCCGCGAAGATCGGGTCAGGCAGCCCCGGCCTCGTCCGCGAGGGTCGAGTCGCTCGCCTCATCAGGCATGGGATCCGTCGCGGGAGCTTCGTCGTCGGCCAGCGAGATCCGGCCGACGATGGCGCCGGTGAAGTCCTTGAGGAGTGCCCCGCTCGTGTCGACCGGCATCTCGAGCCCCGCCAGCTCGTCCTCCTCGTCGGAGCCGTCGACGATCCAGTCGGCCAGCTCGCGATTGATCAGGACGGTGCTGACCCGTCGGCGGACGCTCTCGCCGCCCACGGTGTAGGCGATGAGCGCGTCCGTCAGGGCAACGATCGGCTTTCGCCGCCGCAAGCCGGCGATCGGATCGGATCCGGGCAGGGCGTGGATGTAGCCGCGCACCTCGTACGGGCCGAGCTTGGCCACCACCGGGTGCTGGCGGGTGCGCTGACGGCGATCGACCCGGCCGCGCGGCCCGGTCGCGTGGACCACGAGGATCTCGTCGCGACGGATGTGGAGCTGATGGACCTCGAAGCCCTCGCCGCCGACCAGGTCCGCGACCAGGACATCGACCAGCTCGAGCTCGTCGTGGTCGTTGACGAGGTCGGTCAGGCGATCCGCCGCCAGGCGCACGTGGCCCGACAGGATGCAGTCCTCGGCATAGGCGACGAACTCGATCTCCGGCGGTCGATCGTCGACCGGCTCGACCGGCTCGACGTCGGCGGCGGGGGACCTGAAGACGAGCCGAAGCGGGCGTCCCAGTCCCTTCGCGATTCGAGCTCCTCGGCCGGCCACGTCGTGTTCTCCTCGGATTCCCATCAGGATGAACGCGCTCCCCCGGCCGTTGCCGGCGCGCGTTCCATCCGCAGGATCACGTTTGCGCCGGGGTTGCCGCCATGGGTCGATCGTCCGGGTTGTGGCCGGTCCTCAGGCAATCCAGCGGACGCGGGCGGGCTCGTCGACGCCGGGAAGCGGGAGCGCGGCTGCCTCGGCTTCGATGGCCTCTCGCTCGCCTTGGGCCAGGCTGCGCCATGGCTCGACCGTGACGATCGAGCCCGCACGCCGCCACGTGCCGACGATCTCGCCGGCGACCAGCACGGCTCCCGGCCAGACCCGCGTCGTCCAGAGCGACCGTCGATGCGTCTCGTCGGGGACCAGAAGGGCCCGATCGGCGCCCTGGTGGAGCGTGTACGTATCTCCGCTCGGGAGCAGGCGGGAGGCGGCAGTCGGAGGCAGAGGCTTCCGCATCGCGTCTTCGTCGGCGGCGCGGATCCAGGCGTCGCCGATCGGCGTCTCGGCTGGGATGAGCTCGCCAGCGAGGTCATCGAAGGCAGCCCGACCGCCGGCTGCCGGAATGCCGGCCCAGGTCGCGAACGTCGCCGGAGTCGAAGGGCCGGCCACGTGGAGATGGCGTCGGGCCAGCTCGAGACGCGCGTTGTGCGGCGTCACATCCGGGGCCGGGACCGTCCAGATCGTCGGCTTGTGGGCGCCGTCCCAGCGGATCAGGACACGACCCGTCGGCCCGGCGTAGCGCAGGACGTTCGGATGGACGCCAATGCCCCGACCCGCCTCGCCGTACGGCATCGTCCGGCCCGCGAGGAACCGCTCCAGGCGATCCGCGGTGGTGTCGGCGCGTCGTCGGCCGGCCGCCGAGTCCGGAAGGCGGCCCAGCGTGAACGCGGCGCGATCCTGCGCCGCGACGACATAGGCGTTGTACCGCGGTCCCCAGACCTGGACGAGGGATGGATCCTCCCACGCGTCTGGACCGGTGCCCTGGACGCGGGCGTGGATCGAGTGGAGGGCGGCCCGGGGCGTGCTGTCCGTGAGACCGGCCCACGCCGCGCGGCGCAGGGAATCGGTGCCCGGCGGCAGGCGCTCGTCGAGCTCGCCGACCGTCCGGCGGTAGGCCAGGATCTGGGCCCGGGTGAGCGCGAGGCGAGTGGTGGCCACGATCGCGTCATTGTGACGCTCTGGGGTCGGATGGCGCCCCCGGACGGATTCGAACCGCCGACGCCGGCCTTAGGACGGCCGCGCTCTATCCACTGAGCTACGGGGGCGCTGCTGCCATCGTACCGCCCGGCCGGCGGATACCGACGAAGGTGAGTAACGATTCTCAGGCGGCCGTTACGAGCAGGCGAAGCAACGCGGCGGGCGAGCTCACGCTCACGGTACGGTGCGAGTTGTGCCATACGACCTTGTGGCGAGCGGTATTCAAGAGTTCGCCGCGGAACGACCGGGTGAGAATTGTTGTGCAGAAACGAGGGCAAAGGGGCGGCCCGAAGAGTGCCGGATCCGCGTCGCCGAGCCGTCGCCGAGCGCCATGCCACTCGCGCCGGTGAGCCGCCACGCGGCCCGCCCCGCCCCTCGCCGCGCGCCCCGCGTCGGCTATCCGATCCCGATCCGGTTGATCCCGATCATCCGATGGTAGTGCGAGACGAACGTGTCCTGGCTGACCACGCGGCCGTTCGAATCGCGCACGGTCCGGGTCACCACGACGTCCTTGCCGTCGACCGGCCACTCGATCCGCTCGCTCGTGCCCTTCCGGAGCTCCGTCGTCCGGACCTCTGAATCGGAACCCGGAACCACGTTGCTGACCTGCGCCCGGCTGAACGACACCGACCGACCATTCGGCACCGACCAGATCTCGTAGCGGACGTAGCCCGGCGACGCGAAGCCCCGGATCAGGATCGGGTACTTCGTGTCGTTCCGGAACCGCATCGTCTGCGACTGCGACACCGTGGCGTCGAGGCCGAGTGGATAGCGCGTGATGTAGTACCAGTGTGGCTGGCGCGTCACGATCTCGAACCCGGCACGGAGGGCCGCGTTGAACAGCGTGGTCGACGCCGCGCAGATCCCGCCGGCGAGCGCCTTGCCCTCGACCGAGTGGCCGCCGACGATCGCGCCGCCGAGCTTGTAGCCCGTCGAGAAGTTGACGTTCCCGATTCCGCCGAGCGCACCCCACCACTCGAACGTTGCCCCGGGCGCGACCACCGTGCCGTTGATGTAGCGCGTGGGCACGCTGATGTTGGCGCTGAAGCCGTTGTGGGGCGACGACGTGTAGTGCGTCGTCCAGCCACCGACCATCACCATCAGGGGCGCCCGCTTGGCAGCCTCCTCGGTCGTCCGCGCCGGGGCGACGGTCGCGACCTTGAGCTTGACCGTTCCGGGCGACGCGACGCCGATCCGGGCCTCGAGCGCCTTGGCGATCGCGTCGACGCTGGCCGCGACGTTGAGCTTGCGACCTGCCCGGTCGGCCATCGAGCCGACGATCCGGCCGCGCTTGTCGTGCAGGAACTCGGCGTTCCGAACGGGCCGCGCAACCGCCTTGGAGATCGTCTTGAGGGCGGACGGGATCTTCGACCGATCGATCATGGGTCGGTATTCGCCGTCGACCCAGCCGAACGAGATCCATGGACGGATCCGCCATGGCCGGATCTCCCACGTGTTGACTCCGGTCGAGACCTTGAGCAAGCCGGCGACCCGGACCGCGGCCCGCTGCGCGGCGGTCGCCTGCGCCGTGGTGAGGGTCGGGCTGACGGTCGTTGCCGGAGCCTCGATGACGGCGCCGGCTCGCGTGGAAGGATCGCGCATGGCGGCGTCGAGGGCGGCCATCGTGGTCGCCGCGTCGATCCGCTGACCGTCCACGCCGATGGTGACCGCGAACCCGGACACGCCGCCCACGACCGACGCGTCGATCGCGTTCAGGGCCATCCGATCCACGAAGCCCGCGATCGCGGCCGCTGCCCGGTCGTGGTCGTAGCCGAGGCGGAGCGGGATCGACTCCGGACGGAGCTGGGTTCGAACGGCGGCAATCGTCTCGTCGAACCAGGTCCCACCGCGACCGAGGGCCGCGGCCTCGGTCACCATCGCCGCGATGTCGGGCACCCGGCCGACGTCGGCGAAGGCGATCGTCGTCGAGCCGAGATTGGACCGTACCCGGACGGAGCCCGCCGACAGGGCGGCCAACTGGCTCTCGAGCGCCGCGCGCGCCTCGTCCGGCGTCAGGCCACCGATGTCGACGCCACCGGCCGACACGCCCGGCAGGATCCGGCCCGCCTGGCGCTCGTGGAAGGCAACCAACCCGCCCACGACGGCGCCGATCCCGAGCATCACGGTCAGCACGAACAGCAGGAACCGGCGGCCCGGACGAGCCAGGCGCCGCGAACGCTCGGTGACCAGTGTCTGTTCGGAGACGGCCATCGCCCAAATCCCTCGCGGTGACCGGCGGGTACGCCCGTCGACGGCACGCATCATCGGCTGCAGGCGCGACGACGTCCAGTCCTGCCGTTGCGTGACTTGTGGCGTGGCGCGATCGGAGGCAACTCGGAGGCCGGGATCGCCGTCGACCCTAGAATGCGATCAGCGATGACCACTCCCCTCCCCGACCTCGTGCTGTACACCCGCCCCGGCTGCCATCTCTGTGACGAGACCCGCGCCATCGTCCAGGGCCTGCTCGAGGACCGTGCCGCGCGGGGCCGCCGAACTGCCGCGATCCGCGAGCGGGACATCAGCTCGGACCCGGCGTGGGAGCGGGAGTTCTTTGCATCGATCCCGGTGCTCGAGCTGGATGGCCGGCGGCTCGAGCTCGCGACCTCGTTCGCGAAGGTCCGCCGGTTCCTCGACGACGCGCTGGACGGCAGCCTGGCATGAGGACGGAAGCGCTGGCCGGGACGACCTCGCGGGGTCTCGTCGCGAGACCGCGGGACCGCGCGACCCGGACCGCGCGATGACCGCCGACAACCTGACGATCCTCGTCGCCTTCGCCGCGGGTCTCCTGAGCTTCCTGAGCCCATGCGTCCTGCCGCTCGTGCCGGCGTACATCGGACAGCTGACGGCGGTCGCCGTGGCAGACGCGAGCCGCACGGGCGGCACCGCCGCCCCCGGACCCGCGTTCCAACCGTCGCGCTGGTCCGCCTTCCGCCATGCCCTCGCGTATGTCGCCGGCTTCGGAGCCGTGTTCACGCTGCTCGGCGTGACGGCGACCTTCGCGGCCGCCGGCCTGTCGCCGTGGATGCCCGTCCTGCGCCAGGTCGGTGGCGTGATCCTCGTGCTGCTCGGGCTGAACCTGGCCGGCATCCTCCGCATCCCGTCGCTCGATCGGAACTGGCGCCCGCTCGATGCCGGCGCATCGGCGTCCGTTGCCGCCACCACCGGCTCGATGTCCCTGGCGCCGGCCGGCGGGCCGGGTCTCGGCGACCGTCTCGGCGGCCGGCTCGTCAGCAGCCGCGGGGGTTGGCTCGCGAGCTTCGGGCTCGGGGCGATCTTCGCGATCGGCTGGACCCCGTGCGTCGGAGTGATCCTCGGCGGGATCCTCGGCCTCGCGTCGTCATCGTCGACGGTCGCGCAGGGCGGCATCCTGCTCCTCGCCTACACGGCCGGCCTCGGGCTGCCGTTCCTGGCGATCGCCCTGGTCTACGACCGCGCGCCGGCGATCCTCCGGCCGCTCGTCCGGCACGGGCGGGCGGTGGCGGTCGTCGGTGGACTGCTGGTCGTGGCGATCGGCCTGGCGATGATCTTCGATTGGCTGTACCTGCTGGTCCAGGCCGTGCCGTTCAACACCCGGATCTGACGAGCCCGTGACCGATCGCCCCGAGGCAACCCCGCGTCGCGAGCGGCGTGGGCTCATCGGCCCGTTCGGCGGGCGCCAGCTCCTCGCCGGGGCCCTGGTCGTCCTTGTGACCGGCGTCCTCCTGGTCGTGGTGACGACGCCCCTCGGATCTGCCACGCCGATCGGGCCGGGCGATCCGCGGGCGACCCAATACGTCCTCGACCCGAACGCCCGGATCGGCGTCCGGCCCGGCGAGATCGCCCCCGAGCTGGCCGTGCCACGCAGCGACGGGACCACGTTCGAGCTGACGGATCTTGACGGACGCCCCGTCCGACTCGCGGAGCTTCGGGGCAAGGCGGTCTGGATCAACTTCTTCGCGTCGTGGTGCCCGCCGTGCCAGTCCGAGACGCCGATCCTGCGCGACATCGCCGACCTGTACCGCGACCGGGGACTGGTGGTCGTCGGGATCAGCGTCCGGGAGTCGAGCGCCGACAACGTCGCCGCCTACGCCGCGCGGTACCAGCTGCGTTACACGATCGCCGCCGACGTGACCGGCGTGATCTACGACCTCTATCACCCGCCGGGGCTGCCGACCCAGATCTTCGTCGGCCCCGACGGCGCGGTCCGCTCGTTCGTCCTGGCGCCACTGACCATGGCCGGGGCGATCGCCCAGGTCGAGGCGATCCTGCCGCCGTCCCCGAGCCCCGGCGCGTCGGCCGGGCCGTCGCCGGCGTCGAGCTCCGCAGCGGGCCCATCCGCATCCGGTCCGCCCTGACGAACAACGTCGAGTCGAGCGACGCCGGTTCGTCGCATCGCTGAAGACCGTCCGGCGATCGGATGGCAACCGGAGGATCCATCCATGCGTTACGTCCTCTTCACGTTCACCGGGCCGCAGCGGGTCGCCGAGTGGGAGGCGATGAGCCCGACCGAGAAAGAAGCCGACATCGCTCGGGTCATGGGCTGGTTTCGCGAGCACGGCCAGGCGGGCCGGATCGTGGGCGGCGAGGAGCTCGGTCGAGCGACCCAGGCCCGGACCGTCCGCAAGCGCGGCATCACCGATGGTCCGTTCATCGAGACCAAGGAGATGCTCGGCGGATTCATCATCGTCGAGGTCGAATCCGAGGCCGTGGCGCTCGACATGGCCCGGACGTGGCCGGGCATGGTCCACGACGACGACCGGGTCGAGGTCTGGCCGATCGGCTCGTCCGAGGCGGAAGCGGCCGCGCAGGCCCAGGCGGAAGGCGGCTCGGGACACGAAGAAGCCGGCCCGCGCGAAGCGGCCGGCTGACGTGACTGAGGAAGATCGACGGACCGCCTGAGGCGGAAGCAATGCCAGCTCCGTAGCCGTTCGGCGTCCCGCCGTCTGGACTACGCGTTACCGGACTCAGGTTTCGTTGTCCGGCGGTCCGTCTGTCTGGGACCAATCTAGGCCGGACCCCACTCCACCGTAACCTGCCGGAAGTCATGAAGCGGGCAGGACTCGTGACAGGTTGCCGGTACGTCAATGGTCGTGCAGGGAGCCGCGGGCGCGGCCCGCGGACGATTCGGCGGAGCTACTCGCCGTCGAACCGAAATCGGTCGCGGTCGCGGACCAGGCGCCCGATCGGGTGGTCCTTCTCGTGCGACAGCACGACCGTCCAGCCGTCGTCGGCGGCCGTCGCGAAGAGCTCGGCCTTGCGGACGACCGAGTCGAGGGGGAAATCGTCGAACGACGTCACCCAGCGCGGGTTGGCGCTCCACGGCCGCATCGCGAGGTCGCCGAAGAAGGCGAGGGGCGCGGCGCCGGGCGCACGCACGACGATCACCTGGTGACCGGCCGAGTGGCCGCCGGTCGGGACGACCGAGACACCCGGCAGGATCTCGCGTTCGCCGTCGGCCCAGCCCTCGGCGCCCCAGTCGCGGACGAGCTCGAGCTCGGGCTGGACGTAGCTCGCGACGAGTCGTGGGTTGTCGCCGAGGGCGATCTCCCACTCGGCCCGCTGGGCGACGATCCCGGCCCGCGCGAACGCCCGGGTGCCGTCGGCCGCGAGCAGGCCGCCCGCGTGGTCGAAGTGGAGATGGCTCATCGCGACGACGTCGACCGAGGCCGGGTCGAAGCCCGCCGCGTGGAGGGCGGGCACGATCCACGGTCCCTCGTAGCCGCGCATCGTCCGGGTCTTGTCGTCGAGGCGGTCCCCGATCCCGGTCTCCACGAGCACCCGCCCGGCCGGTGTCTCGATCAGGAGGCAGTTCAGCGCCTGGAGCAGGCGGTTCTCGGCGTCGAGCTCGTCCGGAACCCAGCGGCCCCACAGGAGGCGCGGCACGGGCCCGAACAGCGCCCCGGCGTCGGATCGAAAGGTGCCGGCCTGGATCAGCGCCACGGAGAACCCGCCGCCGAGATCGCGGCGCCAGTCGACCGCGCCGTTGGTGGCCATCGGTCAGCCCCCTGGGCGGCGGCGCACGTACCAGATCGTGTACGCCGTCGCGACGAGGATCGGAAAGCCGACGTAGCCGATGACGTAGCCGGTCGGGCTCGCACCGGGTGGGATGCGGATCGTCAGGAGGTTGACGACCGCGAGGGTCAGGGCGATTCCGCCCACGATCAACGGGGACAGCGGCGCCTTCACGCGCTCGGCTCGCGATCCCTCACGGGCTCGATCCGGGGGCCGGTGAAGTCGCGATGAAAGGCCGATGCCGTGGGCTCGGACTGGCCCTGGTACTTCGAGCCGAGCGATGGCGAGCCGTACGGCCGATCGACCGGGCTCGACATCTTGAAGAACGAGATCTGGCCGATCTTCATCCCGAAATACAGCGCGATCGGGAGGTTCGCCACGTTGGACAGCTCGAGCGTCAGGTTGCCCTTCCACCCAGGGTCGACGTAGCCGGCGGTCGAGTGGATCAACAGTCCCAGGCGGCCGAGAGAGCTGTTGTGCGTAGGGATGAACGACCTCGACGCGAGGAACACGCCGCGCGGCGACGCGACTTGTATGCATCGGACCGGGACGGAGGTGACGTCCCGCACGACGTCAATGGCTCGGAAGCGGTGGAACCGGGCGTCTGCGGCCTTCTGGCGATCGAGCTTGCGGGTCAGCCGGAAGACGGGCCGATCCGGCGTGAACTTGACCCGGTACTTCGGACCGTGGTCGACGCCATTCAGCGTCGCCCGACCTTCCGTCTTGATGGGGCGGAAGCCAAGGCTCGCCGCAAGCTCGACGACCGCGTCGGCCAGACCCTCGTTGATGCTCGTGAACTCGCAGCGCCCTGCGACATCGTCGACGTATCCGTCCGTATCCATCAGGCCCTGGAGCAGGGCCGTTCGCTGCTCGATGCTCGATTCGAGGTACGGACGTGGGACGTACTTGCCGTCGCGCATTCCGAGGTTCCGGAGCTGGCTGGACAACGTGCCGTTGCGTTGGTAACGCCCGGACACGAGGTCCCGCGTGCGACCCGTGGCTCCAATGCTGTACAGGTGCGGAGCGTAGCCGAGCCGTCGGACGGGATAGCCCTCGCCGCTGATCTGCTCGAGGATTTCGTCGTCGACGCTGGTGATCGCGGCGGCGGTGGTCGTGCCGTCGCCGAGCCACGCAC
Organism: uncultured Chloroflexia bacterium; assembly: GCA_963783055.1. GTDB lineage: Bacteria > Chloroflexota > Limnocylindria > Limnocylindrales > CSP1-4 > CF-46. The sequence continues at coordinate 1,583,621 of CAWAMB010000004.1, read as the reverse complement.
CAAGCGTGTAGGGCTCGATTGGCAAGTCGAGGCGGGCTGGGTACTGGACCGGCCCAGCGAGCGGGACGTGATGGTTCATCTCGCCGCCAACACGAATCGTGTGCGCAATCTCGTCCGTCGTCCGGACCGCAACCCGCTGGCGACCGTACCGCCGGCCATTCTTGTCGATCGTGACCCACTGATGACTGGAATCCGCGACGACGCGGGTGCCGTCCGAGAAGATCACTTCGCGGCACGGCCGCCCGATCATCGGTGGGGTCGTCGCCACAACGGCCGTCGGGGCGCCGGTCTCGTCGAACACGACGTCGCCTGGCTCCAGGTCGCCCATGGTTCGCCAGCCATTTGGCGTCGGCACGGGCGTATCGAGCGCGAGCGCCTTGCCCTTCGAGCCGGGCCACGAGATCGTTCGGCAATTCGACCCATTCGAGCGTCTGGCCGAGCACGAACTCGCCGGGGTGGAGGACGAACGCCTCGTCATCCTCGACGCGGAGCATCTCGGTCAGATCCGGCTGCGGGGCCCGGACGTCGATGTACGGGTAGCGGTTGTTGCGGAAGACGCGGAACGAGCGGTCGAGATGGAGGTCGACCGAGGACGGCTGGAGATCCTCCGGCGTCATACGGCCGGATCCCGATCTCGCCCGCCTCGAGCGCGGTCCGGATGTCGCGGTCGGACAGGACGCTCATCGGCCGGCCTTGCCGCTCTTGCCGGCCTTGCCACCCTTGCCCAGGCCGGGCCGGACGTCGATCGCGATCGTCTCGTCGCCGCGCTCGGCGTACAGGCTGTCGACCTCGCGCTTGAGCGCCTCGAGGTCGTCGAAGCTCTGGTAGACGCTGGCGAACCGGATGTAGGCGATCTGGTCGAGCTCGCGCAGCTTCGCCATGGCAAGTGCCCCGACGCGCGGGGACTCGACCTCGGTCGTGCCCTGCGAGCGGAGCTCCGCCTCGATCTCGTCGGCGGCCTTCTCGGCGGCGTCCTCCGGAACCGGGCGCCGGGTCAGGGCCTTGCGCAGGCCCGATGCGAGCTTCTCGCGGTCGAACTCCTGGCGTCCGCCGTCGCGCTTGACGATGACGAGCCGGGCAGCTTCGACCCGCTCATAGGTCGTGAAGCGCGTCGCACAGGCCGAGCACTCGCGCCGACGACGGATCGTCGCCGAGTCGTCGAGGTCGCGTGAGTCGACGACCCGCGTCTCGCGGTCACCGCAGTGAGGACAACGCATCCGGGCTCCCGATGGCTTGCACCACTACCACTTGTGGTGTCGGGCGATGATACCACTACATAGCGGGTGTCCAACCGCCCAGGTCGCGCTGGGACCGCCACGCGCCACGTGCCCGCCGACCGGGTGCTATGCCGGCTGGAAGCGGCGCCAGACGACGATCTGCCCGCTCCACATGCGGAACAGCGAATGAAGCCCTCTTCGGCACCGAGTCCCAGCCGATTCGTGGGTCCCGGCCGCCACACGACCCGCTCGGCGGGCACGTGGCGGCCGCGGGCTGATTCCCATTGGCTCACCGGCTGGCAATCAGCGGCCGATCGGGCGTGGGTCAGGCGTTCCGGCGCTGGAACCGCTTGGCTGCCTCGACGGCCGTCATCGCCGTGACGATCTTGGCCTGGTGGGCAATCGCCTCCCGGGCATGGAGGATGTTGAGATAGCCCCGCTTGATCGCCGTCTGGGCCTCGATCTCGCGGCCACCGGACCGGGCCGATGCCTGGATGGACCGGCCGTGCTCGACCATCTCGAGCGCCCGGGCCGCCCGTTCGAGCTCGGCGACGATCTCCACCCGGATGGCGATCGCGTCGGACGGGGGCCGGAGGCCGCGTGCCTCGTCCGCATACAGCCCGACCGCATCGAGCGACGCGCTCAGGTCATCGGCGACGGTGTCCGCCCCGACCTGGCCACGGCGGACCGCGTCGATCCGCCCGCAGATCTCGGCCAGGGACGTCTCGACGCGCTGCGCGAGATCCCCCACCTGGCGTCGGAACCGCTCCGCGTCGCGCGTGGCGGCAATGAACTCACCGGCACGCCGGAGGACGAGCACGAACAGGGCGAGCAGGATGAAGAACGCCAGGAGGGGCAGAGCGAGGAGGGGCTCCACGACGTCGTCCGCTCGGGCCCGTCGACCGGTCTCGTCTGCCCGCCGCCTCAGCCGGCCCGAGCGCGGAGCGCGGTGAGGAGGGCGGGGGCGACCTCGAACAGGTCGCCGATGACGACGACGTCGGCAAATTCGGCAATCGGCGCGTCCGGGTCGCGGTTGATGGCGACGATCGTGCCCGCCGTCTGCATCCCGACCTTGTGCTGGATCGCGCCCGAGATGCCGAGCGCGAGATACAGCGCGGGCTTCACGATCTTGCCGGTCTGGCCGATCTGCTGGGCGTACGGGATCCAGCCCGAGTCGACGGCCGCGCGGGTGGCGCCGACCGCTCCGCCGAGGGCCGCTGCCAGCTCGTCGACGACCTTGAACCCGTCCGGGCCACCGACGCCACGACCGCCGGCGACGATGATCCGTGCTTCCTCGATCGGGGCAGCGACGCCGGCGGCCTCGACCCGATCGACGATCGCGACCATCGGCAGCGTGAGGTCCCCATCGACGGTCGTCGGTTCGACCGTGCCCGCGGCGGACGACGGCTCGGCGGAGACGACGTTCGGACGGACCGTCACGATCCCGTGGTCCGCGGTCAGCCGGCTCGTCGTCGTCAGCTTGCCGCCGAAGACGCTCATCGCCACGACCGGGCCGTCATCCCAGGTGACGCCGACCGCATTGACGAGCACGCCCCAGCCGGTCAGGGCCGACACGACGCCGGCCAGGTCGCGGCCTTCGGGACCGGCTCCGAGCAGGACGTACGCCGGCTGCTCCCGCTCGATCAGGGCAGTGAGGCGCTGGCCGACGATCGTGCCGGCCGCGTGGTCGGCCGTTGCCGGCTCCGTGATGGCGAGGACACGCGGGACGAACCGGGCGAGCTCCGTTGCCGCGGCTGCCCGGCTCGGCGGCGATGACGACGCCGACGACGTCGCGCCCGGCCGCCGCGCCGAGCCCACGGGCGAGCGTCGCGACCTCGGTGCTGATCTTGGCGAGGCTTCCGTCCGGCGCGAGCTCGCCGTGGACCCAGATGGCGCCGGCGGTCATCAGATGATCCTCCGCTCGGCGAGGAACTCGACGACCTGGCGGGCGGCCTCGTCGGCCGGCTCACGGATCACGCGGGTCGCGGCGCGCGGCGGCGGCGCCTCCGATCCGAGCACCGCCGTCGTCGCGGCCGCGCCGCCGACCGACGACGCGTCGAGCGACTCGCCAGCGGCGACGTCGCCGAGGGACTTCGTCTCGAGGGACTTCGACCGGGCGGCCATGATCCCCTTGAGTGACGGGTAGCGCGGCTCGCCGAGGGCCTGGGTCGCGACGACGAGGGCCGGCATCGGGGCCTCGAGGATCTCGTAGCCGGTCGGCGTGATGCGGTTGACGCGGACCGTGCCGGCGTCGGGGCTCGGCTCGATCTTGGCGGCATACGACAGGTACGGCAGGCCGAGCAGGGTCGCCACGCCGGCCGGCACAACGCCGGCGCCGCCGTCGGACGTGTCCGCGCCGGCCAGGACGAGGTCGTACTCCATCCCGCGCAGCGTGGCGGCAAGGACGCGCGCCGTCGAGAGCGTGTCGGATCCCGCCAACGTGTCGTCGGTCACGAGCGTGCCGCTCGCGGCGCCCATCGCGAGGGCCTTGCGCATCGTGTCGGGGGCGCCGGCGCCGGCCATCGAGACCAGCGTGACGTCGCCGCCGTGGGCCTCGGTCAGCTTCAGGGCAGCCTCGAGGGCGTACTCGTCGTTGGCGTTCACCACGGCCGGGACGGCCGCCCGGTCGAGGCGCCAGTCATCCGGCCGCAGCCGCTCGCCGCCCGAGGCGGTGTCCGGGACGGGCTTGACGAGGACGACGATTTGCATGCGGGCGCGGTCTCCGTTCAACGACGTTGGCGGACGGCACTCACCGGCGCGCGGTCAGCGCCCGGGCGATGACCAGCCGCTGGATCTGCTGGGTTCCTTCGTAGAGCTGGGTGATCTTGGCGTCGCGCATCATCCGCTCGACGGGGAACTCGTCGATGTAGCCGTACCCGCCGAGCACCTGGACCGCGTCGGTCGTCACGCGCATCGCCGTGTCGCCGGCGACGAGTTTACACATCGCCGACCAGCGACTGGCGTCCGGGGCGCCCGCGTCGATCTCCGTCGCGGCCTTGTACAGGAGCTGCCGGGCGGCCTCCGTCTGGGCGTCCATGTCGGCGAGCATCGCGGCGATCATCTGGAACTCGGCGATGGGCTTGCCGAACTGCTTGCGCTCCGTGGCGTAGGCGGCCGCGACGTCCAGTGCGCCCTGGGCGATCCCGACGGCCTGGGCAGCGATGCCCGGCCGGCTGCGATCGAGCGTCCGCATCGCGATCGGGAACCCCTCCCCCACGGCCCCGACCCGGTTGGCGTCGGGAATGCGGACGCCCTTGAAGCCGAGCTCGGCGGTCGGCGAGCCGCGGATGCCCATCTTGTGCTCGACCCGCTCGACGCTGAAGCCGGGCATGTCCTTCTCGACGATGAAGCAGGTCAGGCGCTGGTGGCGGGGGGTCTCGGGAGCGCCCGGCGTCTCGTCGGCGGTGACCGCGAAGACGGCGATCAGATCGGCCACGCTGCCCTGGCTGATGAACCGCTTCGAGCCGTCGAGGATCCAGTCGGCGTCCTCGGCCGTGCCGTCGCGACGGGCCCGGGTGCGGGCCGCCGCCACGTCGGAGCCGGCCTCGGCCTCGGTCAGGGCAAACGCGATCAGGGTCCGGCCGGCGGCGAGGTCCGGGAACCAGCGCTGCTTCTGCTCATCGGTGCCGGCGAGCAGGAGCGGCAGGCTCGCCAGCTCCTGGACGGCAAGGATCAGGCCGCTCGTCGCGCACACCCGGCTGATCTGCTCGACGGCGAGGCAAACGGTCAGCAGGTCGCCACCGAGGCCGCCGTACTGCTCCGGAAACGGGAGACTCAGGATGTCGTGACTGGCCAGGAGCTCCTTGACGTCCCACGGGAACTCGGCGGTCCTGTCGATCTCCGCGGCCCGCGGAGCGATCCGGTCATCGGCGAGGACCCGGACGGCGTCACGGAGGGCGAGCTGGTCCTCCGTCAGCCGGTACGTCGCGGCGCGACCAGGCTCGGACGGCTGCGGAGCGGGCGATGAGCTGGCCATCGGGCCAAGCGTAGCAGCGGTCGGTCCGGGCAGGGACGACGCCGATTCGGACGCGGTAGGCTAGGTGGACGCGGCGAGTCGGGCGCGGGGGCCTCGCTCCAGCCGCAGAGGACTCGGCATGGACCAGACGACGCAGCTGTTCATCCTGGTCGTGGCCGCCTTCGTCGGGCTGGTGGCGATGTTCCTGATCATCAGCCGCCAGCGCCGCGACCGGGAGGCCGACTCCCGGGAGAACCAGTACGCCACCTCGAGCGAGGGTCAGAAGCGCTGCCCCAGTTGCGGCGCGTACAACGCCTGGACGGACAGCACCTGCGTGAGCTGCCACCGGAAGCTGCCCGGCTGACCGCTCTACCCGAGTGATCCCGACGCCTCGGGCTCGGCCGACGGGACCGCGGAGGAACCGCCAAATCGCCGTCGGTCGAGGACCAGCGCAGCGGCCGCCAGCACGGCGACGATCGGGCCCGAGATCATCGGCGGCGCCGGTGGCTCGCCGGCGGCGGGACCGAACGCCAGGAACTGGAGCGGGATGACGGCCGCCCAGGCCGGCAGGAACCATGCCACCCGCCAGGCCCAGCGCTGACCGGCCCGGTACGGGATCGCCACGACCGCCAGCAGCAGGATTCCCAGGAACAGCAGATTCAGGCCGGCGCCGCGTGTCGCGAAGTCGTACAGGCGGAACGCGGTCGGTTCCGACGCCTGGATCTCGACCGGCGACCGGCCGGACAGCGTCCGCGTGATTGCCGGATCGGCCATGACCCCGACCAGCACGTCGCCGACTCCGAACGCCACCAGCAGGGCGGCGACGAGTGCGAGGACCCACCAGCCCCGCCGACCGATGGCGCTCACGACGCGGCGGCCGGCCCCGGGTTCGCCGCCGCCGTGGTGGCCCGAGGTCCGCGCCAGGCCAGCCGGCCGAGGACCAGCGTCGTGACCAGCAGCAGGACGCCGTTGACGGGGTGGAGCGCAGCGAGGGCGGGCGCATCCGCCCGGAACAGGATCAGGATGGACTGCAGGGCCATCTGGACCAGCGTCAAGCCCGCAAGAAGGACGAGCTGCCGAGGCAGGCGGCCGATCGCGGCGATCAGGAGCGCGACGAGGCTCAGCCAGCCGAACAGGTAGCCGAAGTCGCGGTGGGTCAGGAACATTCGCGGCGAGTCGAAGACGCCGAGGCCGGCAAGGAACACCTGGACGACGATGCAGCCGGCAAAGAGCCAGGCGACGACGGCAAGGGCCGTCCAGGAGGCGGGGCGGGCGGGCATGGAAGTCTCCGAGCGGTGAGGCGGGCGGGCGCCCGCGTCGCCATCCTCCGGACCGAGCGTCCTGTCGTCATGGGGCGCGTGTCCCGATCACGATCGGGACGTCGGCGTCACGGGGATCGCCGCTCCCCACCGAGGCCTGCCTCCCGCGCCCGAACGACGGCCTCCGCTCGATCCCGGACCTGCATCTTGCTGAAGATGTTGGAGACGTGGTTCCGGACCGTCTTCGGCGAGATGACCAGTCGATCGACGATCTGCTGGTTCGCCATGCCGCGAGCGATCAGCTCGAGGACCTCCCGCTCCCGTTCGCTCAGCTCGGGAAACGCCGGGATCGGGGCGACCGGGGCGTCGGCGAAGTAGGCCATCAGGCGGCGGGCGACGTTCGGCCCGAAGATCGCCTCTCCGGCAGCGACCGCCCGGATCGCCCGGCCGAGCTCGAGCCGGTCAGCGCCCTTCAGCAGGTAGCCCCGAGCGCCCGCCCGGAGCGCGTCGAAGACCGCCGCCTCGTCGTCGGCCATGGTCAGGACGAGGACGGCGATGTGGGGGCTGGTGTCCACGATCCGGCGGGTCGCGGCGATCCCGTCGAGGCCGGGCATGCTGATGTCCATCAGGACGACGTCCGGCTGGAGGGATCCGGCAAGCGCAACGGCCTCGATCCCGGTCGCGGCCTCGCCGACGAGGGTCAGGCCGGGCTGCGCTCCGAGCAGGGCGCGCAGGCCGGAGCGGAAGCCCGGATGGTCGTCGGCGACGAGGATCCGGATGGGCTCGTCCATCACGTGCCGGCCGGCTGCGGATCGAACGCGAGCGGCAGACGGGCGATGACCCGGGTTCCGCCACCCGATCGCTTCTCGAGCCGGCACTCCCCGCCGAGCTCCGCCGCACGCTCCTGCATCGACGACAATCCGGCGCCGGATCCGGCCGCGTCGCCGATTCCCCGGCCGTCGTCCTCGACGATGACCGTCAGGTCGGTCCCGCCCACGAGCCGGAGCGTGCAGCGCGCCGCTCGGGCATGGCGGACCGCGTTCATCATCGCCTCGGTCCCGATCCGGTACGCCGCCACCTCGACCGCGGCCGGCAGCTCGGGCAGCGGACCGTCGGCCCCGACGTCCAGGACCGGCGCCCCCGGGGACTCCAGTCGGTCGGCCGCCAGCCGGAGCGCCCCGACCAGGCCGACCTCGTCGATCGCCGGTGGTCGCAGCCCGTCGACCAGGCGCCGGACATCGCCGACCGCCGCCGCGATCTCGGCCTGCAGCTCCACCAACAACCGGGCCGCCGCCTCCGGGTCGTCGGCCAGTCGCGTCTCGGCCGCCCCGGCCCGCATCCCGATCGCGGCGAGCGTGGGCCCGATCCCATCGTGGAGGTCGCGCCGAAGCCGTCGGCGCTCCTCCTCCCGCGCTGCCACGAGTCGCTCCCGCGAGGCGCGCAGGTCCTCGGTCAGCAGCGCGGCACGGGCTGCCACCCCGATCTGACGACCCAGGTCGTCGAGCAGCCGGAGGTCCGACCCGGACAGTGGGTCCGATGGCCCGCGGGGGGCCACGATCAGCCGGCCGATCGGGCCGGAGCCGGACACGAGCTCGCGCTCCATCGGCGTGGCGGGCCGGACGCCCCGTTCGGCGGCAAGCCGCCGGCGCGATCCCGTTCCCAGCTCGAGCCCGACATACGGCAGCCGGAGCGCGTCGGCGACGGCGTCGACCACGACCCGCGGCATCGACGCCGGATCGACGGTCAGCTCCAGGCGTTCACCGAGCCGGCGGATCGCCCGGACCGGCTCGTCGCGATCGCCGTAGACGAGACGTGTCGCCGCCCGCTGGAGGACGTCCCGCAGCGGGAGCGCCACCAGCGCGGCCACCCCGGTCGCCAGGAGCGACGTCGCGAACTGGCTCGTCCCGAGCGTCGCCCCCAGGACGCTTGCCGTAACCGCATAGGCGACCACGACGGCGGCACTCAGGCCGCCGTACACGACCGACCTCCGGATCACGACATCGAGGTCGAACGCCCGATGGCGCAGGATCGACGTGGCCACGACGATCGGGAACGGCAGGCCCGTCATCGCAGCGATGGTCCACGGCAGGAGCGGCGCCGCGCCGAGCGACTCCGGCACCACCCACACGACGAGATCCGTCGCGATGATCAACCCGACGACCATCGCGAAGCCGCGCAGGAGGCGCCGCTCCTCGGCATCGGCGCGACGCCAGCGGAGAGCGATGATCACGGGCGTCGCGGTGAATGCCGCGATCGTCGGGAGAAGCGTGAGGGAACCCCAGGTTCCGACCCACGCGAAGCGGTCGGGCGAGACCGCGAGCGAGACGCCGACGGCTGCCGCGAAGCCGACGAACATCGCGAAGTACGGCACGAGCCGGAGCGCAGGGCGCCGCACGATCCCCGCGACGGACCGGGGATAGACGAGGGTGAAGTCGATCAATCCAGCCCAGAGGAGCAGGTAGACCGCGCTGGTGCCGAGGAGGATCGGAGCCAGCAGGCCGGACACGGCATCGAGGGGGTCCTGGCCCAGGAGGAACGGGACCGTGCTCCCCGCGGCGCCGACACCGGCCAGGAGCAGCGCTCCGGCAGCGGGGACGCTCGGCCTCAGGCCGAAGACGACCACGCCGAGGGCGAACATCCCCAGGACGAAGGCGAGGGTCCCCCACGCACCGAGCAGGATGGACGCCGACGGGAGGGCAACGAGCGGGACGTCGAGCGCAACGAGCTGGCCGTCGCGCCGGACATCGAACCGGACCACGTCGCCGATCGCGACGGCCGGGAGGGGTCCGGCGGATCGGTCGAACCACTCCGTGATCGGCCGTCCGCCGATCGCGACCACCACGTCCCCATCCCGGAGCGGGGTCGTCACGTCAGACAGGGTGACCACGCCGAAGCCGTCGGGCTCGAAGGGACCCGCCGCGATCACCGTCCCGCTCGATGGCGCGGCGATGCGGGCGATCGTCAGACCGATCGACATCAGCACGGCGACGACGCTCGTCCCGACGACGAGCGCCGCAGCCTGCCGACCTACGCCCACTCGGCCAACCCTCCGCTCCGTCACCCGCTCGCCGTCAGGTTCACGCTGGGAGCGCAGTGTAACGGCGGACCTTCGCCGCCTCGCCACCACCCGGGTCAGCGCAGCCTGGATCGCGCCGCCGCGACGAGGAGGAGCCTGAGCGGCAGCGCCACCAGCAGGAACGGGAACGCGAAGCCCAGACCAAGACCGAGCGCGATTGGCGTCGTGGCCACGCCCAGACGTGCCCCGCGCCGCCGTCCCTGCCAGAGCCAGACGCCGGCCAGCACGTCGAGGACGCAGATCACGACCAGGATCCAGCCGAGCGCCGTGAACGCATCCGGCCCGAGACGCTCGAACGGACCCGAATGCGATCGGAACCCGAACGGAGTCATCGGCAGCTCGCCGGTCCGCCGAAGGTGGGCGAGGACGAACGGCGTCGGAAGGCCGAACCCCAGGGCCGGCGCAATGAAGGCGATTGCCGCCCAGCGCCCGGCCCGTCCGGCCTGCGGCTCGCCCGCGACGCGGTTCGCCTCGGCGCGGACGCGATCCTCAACGGCCGTCATGAGGTCGTGCGTCACCGGACGTCGTGCCGATCGCCATCGTCAGCCACCAGGTGCCTCCGGGGCAAACCCCGCGGGTCGGGGCATCGGGGTCGAGGCTAGACGCGTCGTCGTCCCGTGGTCATGGGATCCACGTCCCGAATGCCAAGGGACGATTCCGGCGAGGCGGGTCGCTGGGTCACCCGCGCCGTCAGGCCGCTACTGCAGCACCGGCAGGCGGCGACCGCTCGGGATCGGGTCCGGCTCGATCACGTCGGCGAGGATCTCGGAGATGTCCCGGGCACTCACCACCCCGGCGCCGCTCGCCGCGGTCACGGCCTCGGCATCGGCCAACCCGTCCTTCATCATCACCATGCAGAACGGACAGCTCGTCGCGACGGTGCCCGCGCCCGTCTCGAGCGCCTGACGCGTGCGCTCGGCGTTGATCCGCGTCCCGCGCGTCTCCTCCATCCACATCCGGCCACCGCCCGCCCCGCAGCAGAACGTGTTCTTGCCGTTCTTCTCCATCTCGCGCAGCTCCAGGCCGGGGACCGCGCCGAGCACGTCCCGCGGCGCCGCCACCACCCCGTTGTAGCGCGCCATGTAGCACGAGTCATGGAACGTCACGGCGCCGGCCGCGGCGGCGCCATCCTCCGCGATCCGCAACCGTCCCTCGGACAGGAGGCCCTGGAGGTACACCGAGTGGTGGACCACGCGGAACGAGCCGCCCAGCTGGCCGTACTCGTTGGCGATCGTGTTGAAGCAATGGGGACAGGCCGTCACGATCGTGCGCTGGCCCATGCCGTAGCGGTTCAGCGTCTCGATGTTGCCCGACGCGAGGATCTGGAACACGTACTCGTTGCCCATCCGGCGGGCCGGATCACCGGTGCACGACTCCTCCTGGCCGAGGATCGCGAAGCGCACGCCGGCGGCGTTCAGGCAGGTCGCGAACGACCGGGCGACCCGCTTGTTGCGCTCGTCGAAGGCCGCCGCGCAGCCGACCCAGTACAGGACCTCCAGCTCGTCGAGGCCGCCCGGCTCGGCGGCCATCGCGGCCACGGTCGGCACGGGGAACGGCAGGCCGCGCGTCCAGTCGATCCGGGTCGAGGCCGGCTGGCCCCACGGATTGCCCTGGCCCTCCATCCCGCGGAATGCCGCCGTCAGCTCCTGCGGGAAGCGCGACTCCTCGAGAACGAGGTTACGGCGGAGCCCGACGATCTTGTCGACGTGCTCGATCAGGACAGGGCAGGCCTCGACGCAGGCGCCGCACGTCACGCAGTCCCAGACCGCCTCGTACGGGATGGCATCGTCGACGATCGGGGCGGCCATCCGGGCCGCATCGGGCGACCCATCGCCGAGGTCGTACGTCTCGCGGACGATCGGGTTGTTCGGAATCAGGTTGAGCCCGTGCTCGGCCTCGACCGACATGTCCCGGATGCCCATGATGAAGGCCTTGGGGTTGAGCGGCTTTCCGGTCGCGTTCGCGGGACAGGCCGCCTGGCAGCGGCCGCACTCGGTGCAGGTGAACCCGTCGAGAAGGTCCTTCCAGCCCAGGTCCTGGAGCGACTTCAGGCCGAACGTCGCGTCTTCGCGCTCGAGGTCCATCGCCGGCAGCTCGCCGCGCGGCGCGAGCTTGCGATACCAGATGTTCGGGAACGCGGTCGCGATGTGGAGGTGCTTGCTGAACGGCAGGTACACGAGGAACGCCGCGACCAGCACGATGTGGGCCCACCACAGGACGACGAACAGGTCATTCAGGATCGCCGCCGGCACGGCGTTCCGGAGCGGTCCGGCGAGCGCCGCCGACACGAAGGCGCCCGGCTGGTCGCCGTGTGCCGCGAACTCGAACACTTCGGCCAGCAGCTCGGTCGCGACGACCCCACCGATCATTCCGAGGATCAGCAGGGCGTCGCGGTTGAACGTGAGGCGCCGTGGCCGCGAGATCAGGCGGCGCTCGAACGCCCACAGGATCGAGGCGATGACGACGACCGCGACGACGTTCTGCATCGCGCTGATCGCGGTCCACAGCAGGCCGTCCAGGGGCGCCGACAGGGCGGTCTCGATCAGGCCGCCGGTCACGATGTTCGCCGTCCCGATCGTGAGCAGGACGAATCCCCAGAAGATCCCGGCATGCATCAGCCCGGCGCGCAGGTCCTTGAACATCCGCGTCTGGACCAGCGCGTACTGGACGAGGCCGGCCAGGCGGCGACCGATCTCGCTGAACGGACCGGGCTGGGCGACGGCCGGGCGGGCGGCGGCGAAGACGCGGAGGTGGCGGGCCATCGCGAGGGCGAAGATCGCGGCGGCGCCCCAGAACACGACGAAGACGAGCGGGTAGGCCGGCACGTCGGCGAAGACCGGAAACATCAGTCGGCGTCCTCCGGTTCGATGAACAGCTCGTCCGGTCGCCCGAAGGCGTGCTGGTCCTCGGTGCTGTCGCCGGGCGCATCCCCGGGACCGTCGAGCCCGCCGGCGGCGGCGTCCGCGTGGTCGTGCGGACCGGCCAGGGTCTCGAGCGCATGGTCGAGGAGCGCGACGACCGCCTCGAGCGACTCGGCGGCCCCCTTCGGTGAGCCCGGCGTGTTCACGATCAATGTCCGGCCGCGGACCCCGACGACCGCCCGACTCAGGGCGGCGAACGGCGTCTTCGCCCGTCCTTCGGCGCGGATCGCCTCGGCGATGTCCGGGCACCTCGAAGTCGACGACGGCAAGGGTCGCCTGGGGCGTCACGTCACGCGGGGTCAGGCCGGTCCCACCGGTCGACACGATCAATGGATGACGTTCCGCGCCATCGCGCAGCGCCTGCTCGATCTCGGCCAGGTCGTCCGACACCACCGCCCGCTCGACGACGAACCCGAGCTCGGTCAGGCGATCGGCGAGTGCCGAGCCGCTCGTGTCATCGCGGGTTCCGGCCGCCGCCCGATCGCTGACGGTCAGAACGAGCGCCGTCCGGGCCGGTGCTGCCTCCGTCATCCCTTCGGGCCCCGCCGATTGCCCGCGCCGATCCGACCGGCCGCCCGATCGCCGGGTCGCCGCTGGTCCGGTTCGCGTGGCGCGTCGAGGTCGGCGGGACGATGCCACTCGCCACTGTTGCCGCCCGTCTTCGAGATCAGGCGGACGCCCCGGATCTCGACCCCGCGCTCGACGCCCTTGACCATGTCGTAGATCGTCAGCGCCGCCACCGACGCGGCTGTGAGGGCCTCCATCTCGACTCCGGTCGGGCCCGTCGTCGCGGCCTCGGCCCGGACGCGCAGGACGCCGGCAACCCGATCCGGCGTCACGGCCACGACGAGGTCCGTCAAGGCGAGCGGGTGACACAGGGGGATCAGCTCGCTCGTGCGCTTGCCGCCCATGACCCCGGCGAGCTCGGCCACTCCCAGGACGTCGCCCTTCGACCCGCCGCCGTCGATCACCATGCTCATCGTCTCGGCGGAGACGGCGACGAGCGCCTCGGCCACGGCACGGCGGGCCGTCGACGGCTTGTCGGACACGTCGACCATCCGCGGCCGGCCCGAACGGTCGACGTGGGTGAGGCGGCGGCGCTCGGAACGGGGCGGGATCTCGCGGGCCATCGTGTCTCCAGTATCGGTCGATCGGGCGGGCCGTGGGCGGCGGTTCGGCGTGGTCGGCGCGGGCGCTGCCGGCGGCATGCCGGCGGCTGGCTGGCGGCTGGCTGGCGGCTGGCCGGCGGAGTGGGCGGTGCCGTCAGTCGCGGTCGAGCCACCACAGCTCGACCGGGCTCCCGGCGGGCAGGCGTTCGACCGCCTCGGGCACGATTGCCAGGGCTTCGGCGACCGCAAGGGCGGACAGGACATGGCTCCCCTGCCCCCGCCCGCCGCCGGCGAGGCGGACGCGAACACGCCCCTGCTCGTCGCGGACGGGGCCGCCGTCCGCGTCGCGTTCCGCGACCACCCGCAGGAACGCCCGCCGGCCCCGGCTCTTGGAGGCGTCGTCGAGCAGGACCCCCCGCTCCGTTGAGCGCACCAGTCGCGAATCCGGGATAGCCGGCGAGCCGCCGGATGGCCGGCCGGACGAAGAGCTCGAAGGTCACGAAGCTCGAGACCGGGTTGCCCGGCAGGCCGAACAGCAGCGTTCGGCCGCCGTCCGTCCGATCGACGACCCCGAACGCGAACGGCTTTCCGGGCTGGACGGCAACCCGCCAGAGCTCCATCCGGCCGATCTCCGCAAACGCTGCCCGGACGACGTCGTACGGACCGACCGACACCCCGCCGGACACGACGATCGCGTCCAGATCGCCGAACAGTGCGGACTTCAGTCGAGCCCGGACATCGTCGAGTCGGTCGGCGGCGATGCCGAGCGTCATGGCCTCGGCGCCGGCCTCCTCGGCCAGCGCCGCCAGCCCCGGACCGTTCGCATCCGGGATGCCGGCCGATCCGAGCTTCCTCCCCGGCGCCCGGACCTCGTCGCCGGTCGCGAGGATTCCCGACGCGCGGACGTCGATGGACCATGACCGTCTCGTTCCCGGAACCCGCCGCCAGGGCGATCGCCGCCGGCCCGAGCGCGGGTCCCGGCGCTCAGGATCGCGATCGCCTCGGAGAGGTCGTCGCCAGCCTTCCGGATCGCCGTCCCGGCCCGGACCGCTTCGTGGACGAGCACCGCGGCCGGCAGTGGACCCGCGGCGTCGCGGCCGCGCTCACCCGCCGGCTGTCCGGCCGCGTCGGCGGGGGTGGTCAGCTCGACCTGGACGACGGCGTCGGCGTGGGGCGGGATCGGCGCACCCGTGGCGATCCGGATCGCCGTCCCACGCTCCACGTCGTGGTCCGGCGCCGCCCCCGCCCGCACCTCGCCGATCACCTCGAGGCGGACCGGGGCGGCGTCGGCGGCCGCTGCGACATCGGCGGCCCGGATGGCGTAGCCGTCCATCGCCGAGTTGTCCCAGGGCGGCAACGCGGTCAGGCTCAGCACGTCTTCCGCGAGCACGCGGCCGCGCGCCTCGGACAGATAGGCGAGCTCCGGCGCGGTCGGGCCGGCGACGGCCGCGAGGACGGCCGAGCGCGCCTCCTCGACGCTGAGCAGGCGATCGCCCGCCGGGTCGGACCCGCCGGACACGCCGGACCCGCCGGAAGCTGCCTGAGGCGAGGACGATTCCGTCGGTGAGGTCAACGCGGTCAGATCGCCTGCCCGCGCGCCTCGGCCCGGGCGTGCAGCAGTGCCGCAATCGAGCGCCGGGTCAGCACGCCGCGGAGGGTCTCGCCGTCGAACACGGGCAGACCATCGAGGTGCGACTGGCGGAGGCGCTCGAGCGCGTCGGTCAGACGGTCATCCGGGCTGGCGGTCGGCATGTCCGGCTTGGTCACCATCACGTCCTCGGTCCGCGTCGACGGCCAGTTACGCTGGGCCACGGCCCGGACCTGGGCGAGCCCGATGATCCCGACGACCTGTTCGTCGTGGAGGACGGGCAGGGCCGGCGTCACCGTCCCGTCGAGGATCCCCGCCGCGAACGTGTCGAGGGTGAGCTGCGGCGAGATCGTCTCGAGCTTGGTCTCCATCGCCTCGCCGACGCTCATCCCCTGGATCAGCTCGTCGAGGATGAGCCAGCGATCGACGGATCGGGCGGACGCCATCAGGAACCAGCCCACCAGACCGATCATGATCCCGTTGAGCGTGTCGCCGGTCAGGATGATCGCCAGGCCGATGATCATCGCGATCCGGCCGGCCATCCTGCCGACGAGTCCGGCGATCCGCGTGCCTGCCCGCTGATTGCCCGACCGGGCCCACGCGACGGCCCGGACGAGCCGCGCACCGTCGAGCGGGAAGGCCGGGATGATGCTGACGCCGGCCAGGAGCAGGTCGAGCACGCCGATGACCACGAACACGTCGGCGATCGGCCCGGCCCACGACCCGACCGCCACCGACGCGACGCCCAGACCGACGAGCACGAGGCCCAGCACGAGGCTCGTCAACGGGCCGGCCAGAGCGATGCCGGCCTCCGCCCGGGGCGAGGTGGCGATGACGTCGATCGGAGCCGGGCGAGCCGATGAAATGCACGACGAGGACCGTGGCCGTCGCGCCATCGCGGCGGGCGACGGTGGCGTGGGCCAGCTCGTGGGCAATCACCGTCATGAGGAATCCGAGCGAGCCGACCAGACCGACCAGCCAGGTCATGGTGGAGTCGATCCCCGGCTGGATCTCGGTCAGCCGGCCGGCCACCGTGACCGTGATGATCGCGACGATGAACAGCCACGACAGATGGAGCCGGATCTCGAAGCCGAAGATGCGAGCGATCGGGATGCCATTCATCGGGCGATCTCCGGAGTGGCGCGCCCGACGCCGTCGGCCGGGGCCGGGCTGACGGGGCGAGCGGCGGCTCGTCGTGCGAGCCGGCCCGTCGCGACCGACAGGATCGCTGCGCCCGCCACGATCACCCCGCCCAGCACGATCGTCGTCTCGGACCAGAAATCGAACGGGAAGAGCTGGACCAGGCGATCGGTGCGCGGGTCGAATGTGAACGACCCGGCCGGAAAGAAGAGCTGGTGGAAGATCGAGAACAGCTGGTCGAACGCGACGGCGGCGATCACCCCGGCCACCACGATCCCGACGATCAGGCCACGCATCCCGGTCGAGATCGCCGACCACGCGCGTTCGGGGTGGCCCATCCGCCGCGCCCCTGCGACGAGCACGACGAGCCCGACCGCGGCAATCGCCGCGAGCAGGAAGAACCCGGCGAACACGCCACGGACGTCGCGCATGTGGGACCGTTCCCGCTCCTCGAGAACTGGCGTTCCGTTCAGCTCGACGGCGAACTCGGGCGGGCCGAGCACCAGATCGTGGAGGATCGCGTTGGTCGCGAGCGACAGCTCCGCGTCGGTGAGGCCTGCGAGCGCGGCGGCGTGCGTCCGGCCCTGCTCGAACGAGACCCAGGCGGGCGTCAGGAACGGCAGGATCGCGATCGCGATCACCACGATCGACGCCGCCACGGCGGTCGCGACGGCGGCCAGCCACTCGGGAACGGTCCGGGCGGGCGCCGCGTGCTCAGTCACCGCCGCATGGTAGACCCGCGAACCTGGCTGCGCCGCCTGCGACCAGTTCGGGTGGTGCGCCTAATCCTCGAGCGTTCGCGCCTGATCCCACCAGCCGGAGATCGTGAGATCGTCGGGCGGGTCCACGTTCAGCTCGATCGCCGCTCGATGGATCCGGTCGCGGAAGGCGTCAGGGTCGAGCCCCAGAATGTCCCGCAGACCCTCGATTCGACCCTGCATGAGGAGCTGGTGATCCTCGGGGCCGAAGCTCGCGAGGTTCAGCATCAGGGCCTCGTCGCGCCAGGTCAGGACCTCGTTCGTGTCCGCGGCGACCTGATCGGCGAGCGTCTGCCGGCGCGTGACGGTCTCCGTCACCTCGAGGAGCAGGCCGGTGGTGAAGATGCCCTGGTGTTCGAGACGGTCGAGATAGACCTGCTCGATCCGGGTCAGCTCTCCGATCGGTGGCACGGTGGGCGAGGACCTCTGCGGCGGATGCGGTGGGCCCGATCATGCCACGCCCGGCGGGCCCGACGCACGGCGGCCCGCGACCCGTCGTGAGTCCTGCCGATCGGCGTGCGGGCCGAGCTGGACATGGATGCCCGCCGCCGGTGCCTCATCGAGCCCTGGTTGAGCTGACGAAACCGTCGCGGAACCGTCACCTCCGGCCGGATTCCAGCAACTCGCCGAACGCTTCGCCGACGGCATCGTTGCTGGCTGGAGGTGCCCCATGACCATCGACGACAACAAGGCGATCGTCCGTCGCTTCATCGACGAGATCTTCGTCCAGGGCAACAAGACCACGGTCGACGAGCTGCTCGCCGACGACTTCACGGCGCACACCTGGCCGTCGCCCAGCGGCGACCCGAAGGCGGACCTCAAGGGGGCCATCGATCGAACGTCGAAGGGCCTGGCCGACCCGTCCTTCACGATCGAGGACATGATCGAGGAGGGTGATCGGGTCGCCGTCCGGCTCACGACGGCGGCGACGCACGTCGGTCCGTTCATGGGCATGCCGCCGAGCAACAAGCGCTACGAGATCGGCGAGATCCACTGGTTCCGGGTGCGCGATGGCAAGGTCACCGAGCACTGGCACCAGCTCGACCAGATGGGGATGATGAAGCAGCTCGGAGCGCTGCCCGAGCCGGCAACGGCCGGGTCCGGCGCCCGGTAGCCGAGGTCCGGGCGGCCGCCCGCCTACTCGAGCGGGCGCGGCTCCAGCGGCACGTCCCAGTGCGCCTCGAGGAGCTCGAAGCGCCGAGCCTCCTCGCGCTTGAACGCCACCTGGTCCGGGTAGAGCCGGGCGGCGATCTCGGCGTCGCTGTGCTCCTCCATCGCGGCCCAGTCGCGGAACGTGATCGAGACCAGGATGTCCCAGTCCGCCCGGCCGTCGCCGTGGAACCGCGGCGTGCTCATCTCGACCGCCGTGAACCGGCCGGCCGCGAGCTGCTCCTGCAGGATTGGCCAGTGGTTGCGCCGGAACAGCTCGACGAACTCGTCGTGGGCACCCCAGCGCGTGCGATAGAAGTACAGCACCTGGACCGGCTCGCTCACCGTTCCTCCCTCATCCCTGATCGACCTCCCCAGCGGCATGGCGCAGGAGCTCCCAGGCCACGGCGATGTGGCGTTCGTCCGTCCGCAGGTTGCCGATCGCCAGCCGGATCGTGAAGCGGCCGCGGAGCTTCGTATGGCTCAGGAAGATCTCGCCGGTCCGGTTCACCGCGTCCATGATCGCGCGCGTTGTGGCCGTCGATCGCCTCCCCATCCTGGGCGATGCCTGCCGGCACGTGGCGGAAGCAGACCGTCGAGAACGGGACGGGTGCGAGCCGCTCCCAGCCGGGCTCGGCGTCGATCCAACCGGCGAACTCCTGGGCCAACTCCAGATGGTGACGCAGCCGCCGCCGGAGCCCGTCGAGGCCGAACCAGCGGAGCTGCATCCAGAGCTTCAGCGCCCGCATCCGGCGCCCGAGCTGCGGCGTGTACTCGTTGAAGTTCCGTTCGGCACCCGCGCCGCCGACCGTCCGCAGGTATTCCGGGACGAGGCTGAACGCGTCGCGCACGACGTCGAAGCGGCGGCTCAGGAGCAGCGAGGCGTCGACTGGCGTCCACAGCCACTTGTGCGGGTTGACGACGATCGAGTCGGCGCGCTCCCAGCCCCGGAACGGATCGCGCAGGCCGGGGTCGATCGCCACGGCACCGGCGTAGGCGGCATCGACGTGGAGCCACAGCCCCTCGCGCTCGGCGATGGTGGCGACGGCGGCCACCGGATCGACCGACGTCGATGAGGTGGTCCCGACCGTCGCCACGACGGCGATCGGCCGTAGACCGGCCGCTCGGTCTGCCGCGATTGCGGCATCGAGGGCCTCCGGCAGGAGCTCGAACCGGTCGTTCGTCGGAATCTTGACGACGGCAGCCCGCCCAAGCCCGAGGGTCATGCAGGCCTTGTCGATCGAGGAATGGGCCTCCTCCGAGGCGTAGACGCGGAGCGCGGGCACGTCCGGGCGCCCGGCGATCCCCAGCGCCGCGGCGTCGATCCCGGCGGCCTGACGAGCCGCGGCAAGGGCGATCAGCGACGAGGTGGATGCGGTGTCCGTCAGGAGGCCGTCGAAGGCCTCGGGCAGCCCGAGCGCCTGACGCAACCAACCCACCACGACCTGCTCGAGCTCGGTCCCGCTCGGTGACGTCCGCCACAGCATCGGGTTCTGGTTGATGGCCGCCGTCAGCATCTCGGCGAGGATCCCGGGACCGGACGCCGTCGACGCGAAGTAGGCGAAGAAGCCGGGGTGCTGCCAGGCGGTCGCGTTGGGCTCGATCAGCGCGAGGTAGTCGCCGAGGATCGACTCGAGGCTCTCTGGCAACTCCGGTGGCGCGGCGGGCAGCGTCCGGGCGACCGAGCCGGGATCGATCGCCGGCAGGACGTCGCGCCGCTCGACATCAACGAGGTAGTCGGCCATGAGGTCGACCACGCGATGCGCCGCCTCGCGGAACGTCTCCGGGTCCATGTCGGCGAGCCCGGCGATCTGCTCCGGGTCGAGGTCGGCCGCATCGGCCGGGAACGGGGACTCCTTCGGCGTCATCGCGGCCAAGCCTAGCGGCTCCGGACGTGAAGAGGCCCCGCGACTCGGAGGGCGGTCGCGGGGCCTCGTTCCCCAGGAAAGGCGTGGTCGATGCGGGCGGTGATCGCCCGCTCACCAGGGATACGCAGAACTCGTCCGTTCGGATCGCTTGTCGTGCCGCCTCGCAGACACCGACGTCCGGTGCGGCCAATGGGAGAGGGGACGTCGCGGAGCCGAATTGGGGGGTCCGGCCCTGCGCGACGAGAACTGAACGTGCCACCAACTGCCACCGTCGGGAAGACGGCGGGCCCACCCCCAGGGCGGACCCACCGCCAGGCACCCCGCCATTGTCCACACGACCCTGCGCCTGTCATGACGCCGCGTCATGCCGCACCGGACCGGTCGATTGTCATGTGGATGACGCCCGGCCGACAGGTGGATCGCAAGGTTGGAGCGGCAACCTTCAGCCATGCCCACGATGCAGCCGGCGCGAACACGACGGTCCAGCCACGACGATCTCGAGCGCGCGTTCGCGCGAGGCCGTCTCGGGACGATCAAGCGCCTCGTCCGCGATGGGATGCCGGTCAGTCGAGCCTCGGCGTGGATCGACGCGTGGGACGTGAGCACGTGCGATCTGATCGACTTCCGGCGGGCGCCCGACTTCTGGCAGCTCGGCTATCGCTACGCCCGCGAGGAGCACAACCGGGGCTACGAGCCGCCGGTCCTCCTGGCCGCCGACGCCCCTCCCCCGCCGCCGGTGCGGGCCGCCCTCCCGGTGCGCGTCACCGCTCGCTAGAGACGGACCGCGGATCGACGCACGGTCCGCGAGCAGCGGGAGGCCCCGCCCGTCCCGTCCGCCAGCCGCTTGGCAACGGCCTGCCGGCCACTGCGCGAAGCGCGGCACTGTCAGGCCAGCCTGGCAGGTGCCGGAACGCCCCAGCGCTAGACTCGCGTGGTGCTGAAGCGAGCTGTCGCCGTTCTTGCTCTCTCGCTCGGTGTCCTCGGCTGTCACGGCGCCCTGACCCTTCAGTTGGGCGAGCCGGTTCAGCTCCTCCCCGGCTACCCAAATCCCGTGACGAAGGGCTGCTGGGCGATGAACGTCACAGGTCCGCTCGTTGTCGATCCCGAGTTCGGCACCGCACTCATCATCGAAGACGTTGGCAACATGCCCTTTCGGACGGTTGTCCAGTGGCCGGAGGGCTACACCGCTCGGCAGGCTGGGCGTGAGGTCGCGGTTCTGGACGAGAACGGGAGTGTGGTCGCGGTGACCGGGAAGATGTACCGGTTCGAGAAATTCGACCCTCCCGGATACCGAGATCCCCCAGGGTTCTCGGCGTGCGGACCACCCGACCTGCTGCCGTAGGGCAGATCAGCCAAGGAGCCGACGCAATGCGTCGGCTAGGGACCGGGCTGCTTGGTGCTGATGAGCACTCCGTCGGACGATGCATCGTGCGTCATCTGGACCCACACGTCGCCAACCTTGGCGATCGCTTGGGAGCCGAAGTGGGCATCGGCCCACTGAAAGACCTCGACGCTGACGAGCGACGCGTACCCCCTGATCCAGCTTCGCCGGTCGACTTCGCGGCTCGCGTCGGTCACGACACGGATGGCGGCCACCTGTGCCGGACTCGAACCGTAGAAGCTGATTGCCATCTCATCCCGATACGAACAGGTCCAGAGCAGGAGGTCCGTGCCCTTGCCATCGATGCAGGTGGCCTTCAAGGAGTCGGTCAGGGCTTCCTTGTATCCGTCGGCGTTCAGCCCCGCGAGGGAAGACGGCGGAGTCCCGGTGGCTTGGGGAGGCACGGTCGGCCGTTGAGTCCGGTTTGCCGTTGGAACGGGCGTGGGGGCAATTCCCGGCGACGTCAGCGTGACGTCCATCCCGCCACAGGCCGCAAGGACCACACCGAGAGCGCCCGACACGACGATCCGTGCACGTCTCACGGGGTCGCTGCCATCAGCCGCGGTCGAACCGCCACGCTCGCCCGCGGAGGTCGACGCCGGCCGGGATCCGGACGTCGAACTTGTTCGCGACGAGCATTGGAAGGACAGGGCGTAACCACGATCGGATCGTAGCCGCTGGCGCTGATCCGTCGCGAGTTCGCCGTCGAGTAGATCGCCGTTCAGCTCCACTGCGAGATCCCGCAGGGCTGACGGATGACTGATTGACCCGACCGCTGGGCGGCATCCCGCAGGGAAAGCACCTCTTCGAGCACGAGCCACCTGACCGGACGGCGAGGCATCGCCCTCGAAAGAGACGCAGCCGGGTGCCGCTAGCAGGCCGTGTGCGCGCGTTGCGCGGGCATGCATCGGCGTGCGTCCTTGCACAGCGACGACAACTCCGTGCCAACCAAGGCCCGGACTGCCATACTCGGAAAAGGGGCGGAGCGGAGGGACATCGTGCAGAAGCTCGTCGCCGAGATCATGGCCGCCTGGCGACGCGCCGAGCGGCTCGCCGCCACCCTTCCGCCCGACAGTCCCGAGCACGACGCCGCGGAGACCGCCTGCAAGCGGCTGCGCGACGCCTACCAGGAGCTGACGCACTCGGGCGTCGCTGATGCGATCACGGCCGCCGAAGCGAAGTTGCTCCTACGGGATGCGGCAAGCGACGTCGAGGCCTGACCGACCCGCGCTCGGACCGCCCCGCCTCGCGCTCCAACCACGACGGAGCTCCACCTTGTGCCAGCCGGCCCGCGAGCCGTCGCGGCCGGTCGACCCGGACCGGTGCCGATCGTCAACGTAGCGTTCTCAGCGACGCACCGACGTAACGCGAACCACACTTCCACGAGTGCCGACGCGAGCCGGATCAGGCGACGCTTGCGCCATGGCGCTCCCGCTCGTCCACGTCGATCGGCATCGGGCCGTCGATCCTCGGCGAACCCTCTCGCCGGGCAGCATCACGACCCTTGGGGGCTCGCTCGACGTGGTCGGGCGGGCGGTCGCCATCAGCTTCGTCGGAATCCTGGCCGTTGCAGGACCGGGGATCGCGTCCTTGGCGATCATCGGGATCCTGGCCATCGCCTCGGCTCTCGTCAGCTGGTCCGATTGACCGCCTCACGAGGACCGATCGAACGGACGATCCGGGGGAGATTTGGAGCTCGCAGTGACCAGTGGATCGCGCCACCGCACCCCCGACAGCCTCGCCCCGGCTTCCTTCGGCATGATCCTCGCGACGATCACCGTCGCGGCCCTGCTGATGCTGCTCCTTCTCGGACAGTAGGACGATGGACGCAGAAGTCTTCGACCGGCTCAACCGCGCCCGCTCGACGTGCGCTCAAGCTCTCGAAGCCCATTGGGCGACCCTCGTGGACCAGCGGACGTCGGCCGGCGTCGACGACGGCGCTGATCCGGTCTGGCTCGAGGAGCACACGCGACTCGTCAAGGAAGCAGCCTCCGCGGAAGCCGCCCTGTTCGCCGGCGTGAGATACAGCGGCCCACCGGCCACGTAGCCGGAAAAGTCGCGGCGACACGACCTCGTTGGACCGCCAGGTGATGCACCCGTCGTCGCCGTCGGCCTAGTCCCGGACGTAGCCGATGCGCGGACCGGCGGGGGCATCGCGGGTCAGTCGGGTGTCGGCTCCCGTTCGCGACGTGGCCGCTGGACGACCGACGTGCCGTCGGCGGGCTCAGGATCGGCCTTGATGGCCGCAGGCGGGAGGACCGTTGCCGCTTGGCGGCTCCGCCCCGTCGCGCTGGCGAGCATCGCCGGTATCGCCGAGGGCTCGGCCGCCTGCAGGTTGGCGACGGCGCGCTCGCTTAACGCATCCGGGATCGTCCAATCCACCCGCGTCGTCTCGTATCGCGCCCCCCTGCGGAGAACCAGAAAGAGCTCCGGCTCGGTGCAGGAGCTGAGGAGCCACCGCAAGCGCGACTCCTTGGCCAAGCCGACTCCGGGTCGGTACGTGTAGTCGTACCAGTGCCGGGCGCCTTCATCGAGGTCGACAAGCCTTCCAAGCCGCCGGGACAGGTCGTAGGCGTGCGACTTGACGGACTCGGCGAGCTCGAGGTACGCGTCCGGGTCTCCGAGCGGGAAGCGGGCGTCGCGCACGGCCTCGGCCAGCCCCGTGACCTCTCGGAACTGCCGCTCGAGCTCGGTCGCGCGGATGTCGTCCAAGGTCGTGCCGCGCGCGACCTGGAACTGGCTCTGGAACGAGCTTACCTCCGCATCGATGAACTGCCGGCCTTCATCGACGGCCAGGGCCATCCGCTTGTGCCCGTCGACCACGAAGTAGGCGGCGTCCACCTGATAGACGAGGATCGGGTCGTCCGCGGCGTTGGGGCGCGCCGCGCGGATCTCGGACAGGACCTTCTTCAGCCGCGCGGTTCGCGGGCGGAAGCAGCCGTCGAACTCGTGAACTCGGCTCACCGACCCGACGACCTGTTCGACCGAGATCTCGTGCGTGCCGATGTCCGTCCGCGAGCCGAGCTTTAGCCGCCGCTGGACCTCGTTGAAGTCAAGTAGGTCGCCGCAGGCCGTCGCGCGGATTCGTGGCACTTGGGAAGTGTGCATCTTCGGCGCGCGCAAGTGGTGATCGTCGCCGATTACGGCGAACGATCTGCCCGCCGTCGCCGCCGGTCTAGTCCCGGACGTAGCCGACGCGGAGCGGCGGGCGGACTGACCCCGTGACGGCGACTTATTTCGCGGTTACGTGATCGTTCGTCCCGCGGTCATGGCTGTCGTTCGGGTTGACGTCATTCAGCGAGACGGCACCCGTGTCGATGGCATCGCCCATCGCCTCTTGTTCCGACGTGATCCGAAAGACCTCCTTGCCCTTCGCCAGTACCTCGTCGGCGAGGCGATGAAACGCCGGCGTCGAGATTGGCTCGGCGCGCTTCAGCTCCTCCAGCTCATGCATCTCGTCGATCGTGTCGAGGAGCCGCTTGGACTCGGCGCTCAGATTCGCGCGAAGCCTGCTCTGGCGGTCGGTACTGTTCATGACCAGAGTGTTGGTGCCGAACGGGCCGTCAGTCGAGCGCAATCGGGCGGTTCCGCATTGCATCGCGATTGCGCTCTCAGCCGACGTCATCCCGGTTTCGTGCGCGATCGAGCGCTCCGCTCTCCGGCCAGAGCCGCGACATGTGGTACCCCGGAACCGGATGGTGGGCTCGTGCCTGGTACCGCAGGTCGACGATCCGGCCGTCAACGGCTCGCAGTCGGAAGGCCCCGTCCTGACGACCCGCTGTCAGGAAGGCCGCCCACTGCGCCGGCGTGGTTTCGAGGAGCTCCGGCGCGGCCAGGTCCGCGATCCTCATGCCGATGAGGCCGTCCGGGCGATAGCCTAGGCAGCCCTCAACTCCGGCCGTCGCGGCAACGTACGCTCCGTCGTCATCCGCCACGAGCATGAACTCACTCGGTTCGTTCGTAAGGGCAGCATCTTGGTATGCCGTCCACGCCCGAATGACGTCCAAGGCGGCCGCTCGCACCTCCTCGGCGGAGCCTGGGCGCTCCCAGCGCCGCTCGGCGGCGCGCCATGCCCGAAGGAGCTCGGGCAGCGACGGAGGTCGAGCGGTGACGGCGACGTCGTTCTCGCCCGAGGTGGTACTAGCCATGCGACAACCCTCCTCGTGTCGATTGGCTCAGCAACGGACTGATGATGGCAAATGCCAACTGCGTCGTCTATATCCCACCGAACAAGAACCTCTGCGCCGAAGGTCTACCGTCGGTCAAGACGCTCGCGACGTTCCTGCCACGGCAAGTCGCGAAAGGTCGACGCCGGCCAGGTCGGCACGTCGAACTCAACGAACCGGAGATCCGGCCGATGCGCCTTGGACCCGAATATAGCCACCATCGTCGTCCGGAACCGACCCGTGGTCGGCTCGCCATCGAGCACCGTGCCTTCGATTAGCAACGGCCGCCGGTGCGACAAGCCGCGTAAACGAGGAAACCGGTCCCGAAGGGCCGGTTTCGTGCTTGTCGTCTGGTCGGGGCGGCCGGATTTGAACCGACGACCACTAGTCCCCCAGACTAGTGCGCTACCAGACTGCGCCACGCCCCGAGTCCGGCGAGTCTAGCACCGACTGCCGAGCCGGCCGAGAGCGAGATCAGACCTTCGGCATCGACGCCTGGGCCCGCTTCACCGCCTCGTCGGGGTAGTCGTAGTCCTCCAGGGTGCCGGCGAGGTACTTCTCGTAGGCCGACAGGTCGAAGTGGCCGTGGCCGCACAGGTTGAACAGGATCACCCGCGGCTCGCCCTTCTCCCGGGCATCGATCGCCTCATCGATCGCGACCTTCAGGGCATGGGTCGGCTCGGGAGCCGGGAGGATGCCCTCGGCCCGGGCGAACTGGACGCCGGCGGCGAAGCTGGCCAGCTGGTGGACGCTTCGGGCCTCGATCGCGCCGAGCTCGAGCAGGTGGGACACCAGCGGCGCCATGCCGTGGTAGCGCAGCCCGCCGGCATGGATCGGGTCGGGGATGAAGTCCGAGCCGAGCGTGTGCATCTTCACCAGCGGCGACATCTTGGCCGTATCGCCGAAGTCGTAGGCGTAGATGCCCCGGGTGAGGGATGGAGCCGCCTCGGGCTCGGCGGCGATGACCCGGTACGTGCGCCCGCCGCGGAACGTCTGGCCGAGCCACGGGAACGTCAGGCCCGCGAAGTTCGAGCCGCCACCGGCGCAGCCGATGATGACGTCGGGCTCCTCGCCGGCCATCGCCATCTGCTCGATCGACTCCTGGCCGATCACGGTCTGATGGAGCAGGACGAAGTCGAACACGGACCCGAGGCTGTACTTCGTGCCCGGATGGGTGACGGTGTCCTCGATCGCCTCGCTGATCGCGAGCCCAAGGGAGCCGGTGTGGTTCGGCGTCTCTGCCAGGACCTTCCGGCCGTATTCGGTGTCGGATGACGGCGACGCGACGATCTGCGCGCCGTAGGTCTCCATCAGGTTCCGGCGGTACGGCTTCTGGTCGTAGCTCGCCCGGACCATGTAGACCTTGACCTCGAGGTCGAACGCCGCGCCGGCGAACGCCAGCGCGCTCCCCCACTGGCCGGCTCCGGTCTCGGTTGCGAGGCGTGTCACGCCCTCGTTCTTGTTGTAGAACGCCTGGGCGATCGCCGTGTTGGGCTTGTGGCTCCCCGATGGGCTGCCGCCCTCGTACTTGTAGTAGATGTGGGCCGGCGTCCCGAGCGCCTTCTCGAGCCGGTGCGCCCGATGGAGCGGCGAGGGCCGATACAGCTTGTAGACGTCGCGGACGGGATCAGGGATCTCGATCTCGCGGTCCTGGCTGACGACCTGCTTGATCAGCTCCATCGGGAAGAGCGGCGCGAGGTCGCCGGGCCCGATCGGCTGGCCGGTGCCCGGGTTCAGCGGCGGGGGCGGCGGGCTCGGCAGGTCGGCCGCGATGTTGTACCAGGCTCGCGGGATCCGGTCCTCGTCGAGGATGAAGCGGGTTCGATCGGTCAGGACGGTGGCCATGACGGGTCTCCTCTCGAGGGCGCGGGCCGGGGTGCAGAGCCTAGTCGGGCGGGTCCGCGGCGGCAACGGCGGTCGCACGTGTTGGCCTCGACCGGTCGATTCTCGCCGGGCGTGCACCCGCGACGAGTTGAACGCCCTCAGCCGGCTGTCGGTGCTCAATTTGCACGCCCGGCGTGCATTCCGTGCCGGTTCGGGCCGAATCGGCCCGATTTCGGGAGCGCGCGGCGGGGCCGTCGCGTCAGCCTGGTCACAGGTGCACGTGGGACGTGCACGACGGTGGCGGGTCAGTGCCGGCTCAGGCGCCGTCCACCCGAAGTCGTTCCGCCCACGCTGGGAAATCGGCCAGCTCGTCCTTCGACTCGCGCGCCAGCAGGTCGATCAGGCAGCGCTGCACGCTCTTGCCCTCGAACAGCGCGTTGTGGACCTCCTGGGCGATCGGCATCTCGACGTCGTGGCGGCGCGCCATCCCGAGTGCGGCGTCGACGGTGTAGGCGCCCTCGGCGACGCCGGGCAGCGTCTGCTCGAGATCGGCCCAGCGACGGCCCTTCGCCAGCTCGACCCCGAGTCGGTGGTTCCGCGACAGCGTCGAGCCGCACGTCGCGATGACATCGCCGATTCCCGCCAGCCCGGCGAACGTCAGCGGGTTGGCTCCGGCGGCGATGCCGAGCCGGGTCATCTCGGCCAGACCGCGGGTCATCAGCCCGGCCTTGCCGTTGTCGCCGAACCCGAGTCCGTCCGCGGCGCCGGCGGCGATCGCGACGATGTTCTTGAGCGCCCCGCACAGCTCGACCCCGAGCAGGTCGCTGTTGACATACAGCCGGAACTCGCGCCGGCCGACACGGTCCACGATCCGGTCGGCGAGCATCGGCTCCTCGGCCGCGACGACGGCACTCGCCGGCAGCCCGCGCGCGATCTCGAGGGCCAGGTTCGGACCGGACAGCGCGGCGACGCGGCGCGGGCTGACAGCGGCGGCGTCCGCGATCACCTGGCTCATCCGGAGCAGCGAGCCGGGCTCGAGACCCTTGACGACGCTCAGGACGTCGGCCGACGCGGCGAGGTGCGGCGCGAAACGCTCGGCGGTCGCCCGGAGATGGTTCGACGGGACGGCGAAGATGACGAGGTCGACGGCGTCAGCGAGCAACGACGGGTCGGAGGCGACCGTCACGGCATCCGGCAGCGTGATCCCGGGCAGTCGCCGCTCGTTCTCGCGGGCGGTGCGGATCCGGTCCGCCGCAGCCGCCTCATGCGCGACGAGGAGGACGGGCTCGACCTTGCCGAGCAGCACCGCCAGCGTCGTGCCCCATGCGCCGGCACCGACGACGGCGACCCGCGGCTCGGTCATGCTTCCGCCGTCAGCGCTTCCGCGCGCGTCCGCCGCTCGCCGCGGGCCGCCCGCCGCTGGCCGGTCGCTTCGCTCCCGGGGCCTTCGACACGGCGTTCTTCTGCCCACCGGACCTGCGCCGCGGCAGCTTGACCGACTCGCGGTCGCGGAACACGAGCTTGATCGGCGTCCCGTCGAACCCGAACTCCTCGCGCAGCCGGTTCTCGATGTAGCGCCGATACGAGAAGTGGATCAGCGCCGCGTCATTGGCGAAGAACACGAACGTCGGTGGCGCCACCGCGGCCTGCGTCCCGTAGAACAGCTTCGGCCGGCGACCCTTCACGACCGGCGGCGACTGGCGCTCTGCGGCGGCGCGCAGGACCCGGTTGAGCTCACCCGTCGAGACCCGCTTGCGGCGCTCGCCCCAGATGTCGATGGCGAGCTCGAGGACCTTGCCGACCCGCTGCCCGGTCTTGGCACTGATCGACACGATCGGGGCAAAGTCCAGGAACGGCACTTCGCTCCGGATCCACTCCGTGTACTGGGCGAACGTCTTGTCGGTCTTGTCCTCGACCAGGTCCCACTTGTTGACCGCGATGACGAGCCCGCGGCCCTCCTCGACGACGTAGCCCGCGACATGGGCGTCCTGGGCGGTGAGGCCCTCGACCGCGTCGATGACGAGGACGGCGACGTCGGCCCGGGCGATCGCCTTGAGCGAGCGCAGGGTCGAGTACTTGTCGGCGGCCGGTCCGTTGGCGACCTTGCCGCGGCGCCGGATCCCGGCGGTGTCGATCAGGACGATCTCGCTGCGCCCCCACTCCAGGGTCGTGTCGACCGCGTCGCGCGTGGTGCCGGGCACCTCGGACACGATCGCCCGGTCCTCGCCGAGGAGGCTGTTGAGGAGCGACGACTTGCCGACGTTGGGGCGACCGACGAACGCGATCGCGGCGGGGTTCTCGTCGTCGGTGTCGGCCGCGATCGCCGCGTCCCAGCGGGCCTCGATCTCGCCGCCGGCAGCGGCCCCGCCCTCGAACCGGTCGAGGTCGGCCTGGGCGGCCTCCTCGTCCTCGGTCGGGTCGACCGGGTTGCCGGCGTCGCCGACGACGTACGGCTCGAGCCGGCCGGTGTCGACCTCGCGAGCCCACTCGTCGGCTTCGATCTCGCGCTTCTTGCGGGCGATCTCGGCCTCCGACTCGGGCGGCAGGGCCCACACGATCGTGTCGAGGAGGTCGCCCGTCCCGCGGCCGTGCGAGGCGGAGATCGAGTACGTCTCCTCCCAGCCCATCGACCAGAACTCGGCCGCGTCGGCCTCGCGCTGGGTGTTGTCGACCTTGTTGACGGCGACGATGACCGGCGCCTTGGCGGTCCGGAGCAGCTCGGCCGCCTCCTGGTCGGCCGGCGTGAGGCCGCTGATGGCATCGACGACGAAGAGGATCACGTCGGCCTCGCGGATCGCGAGGCGGGCCTGCTCCTGGACCCGGATCTCGATCGGGTCGTCGGTGTCGACCTCGAGGCCGCCGGTGTCGACGATGACGAACCGCCGGCCGTTCCACTCCATGTCGCCGTACATCCGGTCGCGGGTCGTCCGGGCGCGGTCCTCGACGATCGCCTGGCGCTTGCCGACGAACCGGTTGAAGATCGTGGACTTGCCCACATTAGGTCGCCCGACAATGGCAAGGACCGGGAGCGCCGCAAGGGCCCGACTGCTCACCGGGACGTGGACCGTTGAGCCGTCCGGGACTCTCCGAGGTCCGAGGCGGAGCTCCGCGACGCCATCGGTCCGAGGATTCGACCGACGATGGCGAGGACGGGCAGGGCGGCGAGCGCGCGGGAGGGCATGGACGACCTACGCCGCGCCGGACGCGGGTGTGGCGGACTCGTTGTGGATGAAGCTCGGCAACGAGGTCGTTCGGCCCGCCGGGGTCGCGGCGCCGGCGAGCGCCTCTTCCGCAAGCGCGGCGGCGCGGGCGGCCACCTCGGGCGTGCCGGCCATCTCGAGCACCCGCTGGGCGACGTCCCGGAGGTCCTCGATCGGGGTCGACGTGCCGCCCGTCACGCCGATGACCTCGCGGCCCTCGAACACGCCGGCGTCGGTCAGGTCGGCCGCGCCTTCGATCTGGATCGCGGGCTTGCCGGCGATCCCGACGAGGCGCGTGAGCTCTTTCGTGTTGGCGCTCGAGCGGCCACCGACGACGACCATCAGGTCGACCGCCTGGGCGGCCTCGACCGTGTCCTCCTGGCGCCGGATCGTGACCGGGCAGACGGTGTTGACGATCTTCAGCTCGTGGCTCCGCCCGACCATGAAGGCCGCGAGCTTCTCGAACTTCCAGGGCGGCTGGGTCGACTGCGAGATCAGCGCCATTCGCTTCTTGCGGGGCACCTTCTGCTCCCACTCGTCCTCTTCGTCCACGACGATCGCGTCCGGGGCGAAGCCGAGCATCCCGACGACCTCGGCGTGGTTCGGCGTGCCGAGCAGGACGATGGTGTAGCCCTCGTCGACGAGCTTCACGAGCTCGCGGTGCTCCTGGATGACCCAGGTGCAGGTGCCGTCGATGACCTCGAGGCCGCGCTCGTTGGCGCGCTCCATGACGTCGGGCCGGACGCCGTGGGCACGGATGACGACCGCCGCGCCATGGTCGACGTCATCGAGGGTCTCGACCGTCTCGATCCCGAGCCGCTCGAGGTCGGCGATCACGCCCGTATTGTGGACGACCTGGCCGAGGGTATGGGTCGACTTGCCAGCGGCGCTGGCTTCCTTTGCCTTGTCGATCGCCTCGCGCACGCCGTAGCAGAAGCCGGTGCGTCGTGCGATCCGGATCTCGCGGACCGTTCCCATACACGTCGATTATCGCATGGGGCGGGGCGATTCCCCGTTCCGGCGTTGGCGGGCGCGGATCTGACCAACCATTCACGGGTGGGATACTCGGCGCTGTTCCGCGCATGGCGACACGCTGCGGAACGGGTTCCACGCACGGGAATCGCGCCGTTGAGTCCGTGGGTGAATGTCTGGCCGGTTGCGAGGCAGCGCGGGGCGAGCGCCGTTGCGTCCGTGGGTGAATGTCTGGCCGGTTGCGAGGCAGCGCGGGGCGAGCGCCGTTGCGTCCGTGGGTGAATGTCTGGCCGGTTGCGAGGCAGCGCGGGGCGAGCGCCGTTGCGTCCGGCGGGCGGACGCCGCGACGGTCGGCCCGGTCCCCGACGACCACGTGGACCGATGAGGCCACGCGTCCACAGGGCTATCCTCGCTTCGACGATCGCAGTCGGAACGGGGAGGCACCGTGGCGGATCGAGCGGACCGGAGGCGGCGGATCTTCGCCCTCGGCGCCGCCACGGCGGGCGCCGTCACCGATGTCGGGTACCTGCGCCTGATCGCCGAGCAGGACACCGGATCGAGCGCCCGCGTCTCGTTCGTTGCGACGTTCATCGCGGGGATGACCCTTCTCGCGCTCTTTGGTGCGCTGTCCGTCGATCGGCAACCGCGAGCTGCCGAAGTTGCCCTGCTCGCAGCCGCGATGGGCTTCGCTGCGATCGGGTTCATCAGCCTGTTCTCGATCGGCTTCGTATTGATCCTCGCCGCGGTCTTCGCCGGCCTGGCGATTCCGTTCGTCGACCTGCCCGGTCGCTGGGTCGCGGCGAGCCTGGTCGGGCCGATCGCGGCCCTGGCGGTCGGCCTGATCTCGACCTAGGCGGTCGGCAGCGAGTCTCTAGCCGTCCTCGCCGTACGTGCCGCGATGGCGCGGGTCGAGCTGGGCGGCGATCCGGCGCATGATCAGGGTCGTGGCGAGTCCCTTGGCGGCTTTGCGGTCGATCTCGGGCGGGAGCAGGTCGCCGAGACGGAACGGCGCGCCGATGCGCATCGTCGCGTGCTTGCCGGGGAACGGGATCGGCCGACCTTTCGGCCAGATCCGGTCGGTGTTCGAGATCCCGATCGGGACGATCGTCGCGTTCGTCCGGAGGGCCAGCATCGCGAGGCCATCCTTCGGAGGCTGGAGTTCCGCCGTCGGGCTGCGCGTCCCCTCGGGGAACACCATCAGGACGTTGCCGGCGTCGAGGATCCGGCGGGCGACCCGGAACGCCTCGACATCCGCGGCGCCACGGTCGACCGGCACGACGCCGCCGTTGCGGGCCATGAAGCCGACGACCGGCCAGTCGAACATCTCCTTCTTGCCGAGCCAGTGGATCCGCCGCCCGAGCCGCGGCGTGAGGAACGCCCCGATCAGCACGGCGTCGGCGTTCGAGATGTGGTTCGCCGCCAGGATCACCGGTCCCTCGCGGGGAATGGCCGCAGCGTCGCCTTCGATCCGGACGCGCGTGAAGCAACGGGCGATGAAGCGCGTCGCGGCCGCCGTCACGCCGATGAGCGGCGTGACGTCGCTGCGGAGGAGCTCCTCTTCGCTGAGGACGGCCTTGCCGGAGGGGATGCGGCTCGCGGGCGGATCCTCGCTGGGCGCGCTCACCCGGGCGACTCCCCTGCCCCGACGGATCGAGCGGCTTCGGCTTCACGGATGCGGCCGACCACGGCGCCGACCGTGTCGTCGAAGCGATTGCCGTCGGTCACGATGTGGACGGCGTCGTCGGCGGGTCGAAGGGGCGCCACGGCGCGCGTACTGTCGAGCTCGTCGCGGCGCCGGAGCTGGGCGAGGATCCGGTCGGCCTTCGGGCTGTCGGCAGCGATCTCCCGCTCCTCCGCGCGACGACGGGCACGCTCCTCGACGGAGGCGTCGAGGAAGATCTTCAGGTCGGCGTCCGGCAGGACCACGGTGCCGATGTCGCGGCCGGCCATGATGATCCCGCCGGGCTCGGCGGCGAGGGCTCGCTGGCGCTCCAGGAGGGCGGCGCGGAGCTCGGGGACGCGGCTGACGGCCGAGACGGCGTCGTCGACCCGCGGCGTATGGACGTCGTGGGTGACGTCACGACCGTCGACGCTGACGTGGGCGAGACGGCCATTGCCATCGGCAACCAGCGCGATCTCGTCGACGAGCCTGACGAGAGCCTCGGGATCCGCACCGGCGCCCTCGACGCGAACGTGCCGCTCGAGGGCCAGCCAGGTCGCAGCCCGGTAGAGCAGGCCGGTGTCGCAGAAGCGGTAGCCGAGCTCGAGTGCGGCGGCGCCACCGACGCTCGACTTGCCGGACGAGGCCGGACCGTCGAGGGCGACGATCAGTCCCGGCGCTGTGATGGTCACCGATCGAGGATAGCGGCTGGGCGGAACCGCTACGGACCGCCGGCAGCCGACTCGGCGAATGGTTTGCGCCGCGCTGCCGGACGATGGCCGAGCCACCTCGAGTTGGCTGCGACGACCACGGCGGGGTTGCGCTGCCTGAGCTACCTGGCCAGTCATGCGGACCCGGCATCGTCGGCGCGGCCGGCGAACGGGCGATGACGGGAGCCCGAAGGGAGCCACGCTCCTCGCTGAGCCAGCCAGTCCGCGAGAGCATGCATGGCCAACTTGCGACGCGGTGGCCGGCGGCGGTGGCCGGCCGCGCCGCCGCGCTCGGGACCGCGAAACGTTGCGATCAGGCCGGTTCCCACGAAGACCGCCACCACGAATCCGACCATCGGCATGAAGAACAGACCGCCACGCCTATCGCGATCGCGGGTCGGGTCGGTTGGCCTTCCTGGCGGGATTCGCGCCGCGGGGTCGTGGGCCCGAAGGTGTCGCCGTCTCCACATTCGCGGCCGGGCTGTCCGGCTCGTCCGTGCGGTTGTCGCCCCGTGAACGACCGCCGCCGCCGCCGAGGCCACGCACCTCGGGCGCCTTGAGGGGTCGCACTCGGCCGCTCTTCAACCCGTCGATCCGGACCGGGCCGATCCGGACGCGGACCAGCCGCTCGATCGGCGCCTCGACCGCGCCGAACACGCGCCGGAGCTGGCGCTTCCATCCCTGGCGCAGCGTCGCCCGGTACCAGACGAGACCGCGCGCGGCCGGCGGCACCAGCAGATCCTCGAGCCGCTCGACCTCGATCTCGGTCATCGCCCGCAGGTGCTGGAGCGTCGCGACGCCCTCCTCGAGCTCGACGCCGCGCTCGAGCACGGCGACCTGGTCGTAGGTGAGCGGGGCGCGGACAGCCAGGGCGTACTCGCGCTCCACCCCGAACCGTGGATGGAGCACCTTCTCCGACCAGCCGCCGTCGTTCGTGAGGATCAGCAGGCCCTCGCTGTCCTGGTCGAGCCGGCCGACCGGATAGAGCCGGGTGTGGTCGGGCACGAGCGCGGTCGGGACGAGGTCGAGGACGGTCGTGTCGGCGTGACGATCCTGGGTCGTCGAGGTCACTCCGGCGGGCTTGTGGAGCAGCAGGTAGGTCGTGCGCGAGGCGTTGCCGATCG
Organism: uncultured Chloroflexia bacterium; assembly: GCA_963783055.1. Lineage (GTDB taxonomy): Bacteria > Chloroflexota > Limnocylindria > Limnocylindrales > CSP1-4 > CF-46. The sequence continues at coordinate 1,548,544 of CAWAMB010000004.1, read as the reverse complement.
GCAGGCCGTCGACCTCGATCTTGGCCTTCGCGGGATCGACCACCTGGCCGATCGTGGCGCGGCGGCCGTCCACCCGGACGCGGCCGGCGGCGATCAGGGCCTCGCTCGCGCGGCGTGACGCGACACCGGCCGCCGCGAGCACCTTCTGGAGGCGTTCGTCCGCCATCAGCCGACCTCCTCGACCTCGATGTCGACCGGCGGCCCGAGCGCCGCATCGCGATCGGCGATCTCGTCGTCCTGGATCAGCTGGGCGGCGAGGTCGACCTCGAGCGGCGGCAGCTCGTCGAGGCTCGTCATCCCGAAGCGCTCGAGGAACTCGAAGCCCGGTGCCGTACAGGAACGGCCGGCCGGGCGTCTCGGCGCGCCCGAGCTCGACGACGAGGCGACGATGGAGCAGGGTCCGGATCGTGTAGTCCGAGTCGACGCCTCGGATCCGCTCGACGGCCGACTTCGTGACCGGCTGACGGTAGGCGACGATCGCGAGCGTCTCGAGCGAGGCGGGCGACAGACGGACCGCATCGGCGCCGACGTAGCGCGCGATCAGGGCGCCGGCGTCGGGCGCGGTGACGAGCTCGACCCGATCGCCCGACAGGACGAGCCGGATGCCGCGATCGGCCAGCGACACCTCGAGATCGCCGAGGCGAGCATCGACGGTCATGCGGTCGACCCCGGCGACGGCGGCGATCTCACGCCGGGTCAGGGGCCGTTCCGCGACGAACAGGAGGGCCTCGAGGGCGGCCTCGCTGAGCTCGGCCGGCACGGGGATGTCGGCAGGGCCGGCAGGCACGGCCTCCTCGACAGGCTCCTCGGCCGGCGTCTCGTCGGCCGCCCGTCCAGGGCCGGCTCCTCGATCACGCGAACGACTCCAGGCTCTCGTCGAGCGGCTCGTCGAGGGCCGGCGGCACTCCGTTCCCACCCGGCCCGGCGATGGACCGCTCGTCGGCCGTCGTTGCCCGGGCGACGATCGGCCCCCACGGCTCGGCCTGGGTCACGACGATCTCGCGCCGCTTCATCAGCTCGAGCATCGCGAGGAAGGTGACCGCGACGACGACCCGATCCCGGACGCCCGCGAGCAGGTCCTGGAGGACGACGCTGCCTGCCCCCCGGATGGCGGCGCGGATGATCGCGGCCCGCTCGGTGAGCGTGATCGTGCGGGCGACCGACTCCGGCGGCAGCGGTGGCGGCGGAGCGATGCGCGCCAGCCGATCCAGGGCCCGGACGAGGACAGCGGGATCGAGCGGCGGCCCGTCCGGCGGCCGCGCTCCGGCCTGACCCGCGGCGGCGGCCGCCGACGGCTCGCGCCGGAACAGGCCGATCCGCAGGATCGCGGTCTCCTGGAGCTGCCGCCCGGCGTCGCGATGGGCGCGGTACAGGAGCAGCCGCGCCCGGAGCTCTGCCTCGGGATCCGGCTCGTCCTCGGGCAGGACGCCCGGCGCCTCGACGACGCGGCGTGGCAGGATCGCCCGGCTCTTGATCAGGATGAGCTGGCTGGCGATCGAGACGAACGAGCTGATGTTGCCGAGCCGGTCGACCTCGAGCGTCGCCAGGGCGTCGAGATACGCATCCGCGAGCGCGCCGAGCGGCACGGTCACCACATCCAGCTGACGCGCCTCGATCAGGGTCAGGAGCAACGCGAGCGGGCCGTCGAAGGACTCCATCCGGACCTGCGTCGCGGACTCGGGACGGCGACCTGCCCCGAACCGGACCGCGGGTGCGGCCGACCGGACGTCGTCGAGGCCGGCGAGGTCCGCCGTCATCACGAGGCCTCGTCGGCGAGCCGGAGCTGCTCGCCGGCGATCGGATCGACCGGGGCGTCCTGGTGGCGGATCAGCGCCACCGTGCCCGCGCTGCAGCCCGCGGCCGCCGCGAGGTCCGCCGATGCCACGGCGTGGATCCGCAGTCGCTCGAGAGCGGACGACCAGTTGGGAACGGAGCCGCCGACCCGCCAGATCCAACGTCCGTAGCGCTGGCCGAGCGAGAACACGATGCGTGGCAGGACGCCGGTGTCGCCCTTGGCGCAGTCGTGGAGCAGGCCGGCGACCAGGAGGTCCGGATCCGACGCGCCCGCGCTGCGAAGGTGGGCGACCACGTCGAGCCCGTGGCGGCGGTCGGCGACATGCATCGCGTCGAACAGGGCGATCTGATCCGCCGTCAGCCAGGCCTCGAGCTGCCGTCGCTCGGCGTCGCTCACGCGCGCCCGGACGTGGGCGCCGACCTGACGGGTCTTGTCAGCCCACCAGGACGGCATAGATCGAATTGGCGATCGGATACAGGAACCGGCTCAGGATCGAGACGCCACCGGCGATCGGGATGATCAGCAGGATGATCAGGAAGAAGCCGTACTGGGAGAGGATCGGCCGGAGCTGCCAGGCGGTCCGGGGCGGGACCAGCGACAGCATGATCGCGCCGCCGTCGAGAGGCGGGATCGGGATCAGGTTGAAGAGCCCGAGGATGATGCTGCCCTGGACGATGAACGACAACAGGTTCTCGACGAACCCGAGGCTGCCGCTCGCCGGACCGGACGCGATGAGGATCCGGAGCGGGATCGCGACCGCGGCCGCGATCAGGAGATTCGAGATCGGCCCCGCCGCCGCGACGATCGCCTCGCCGTAGCGCCCGCGCAGGTTGCGTGGGTTGACGGGCGTCTGGGCGTACCCGAATGGGAACCCGATGAGCAGGATCGACAGGACGAGCATCGTCCCGCCGAACTGGTCGAAGTGGGCGATCGGATTGAGGGTCAGCTTGCCGAACATCTTCGCGGTCCCATCGCCGAGGCGGTAGGCCGTCCAGGCGTGGGCGAACTCGTGGACCGGGAAGGAGAGCAGCAGGAAGAACGCGATCAGGACGAGCGCTGCGATGGGCTGCTGGACGACGAACACGATGGGTCCTTCGAGCGGGCGAGATGGCCGGGCGGCCGGCGCCGCTGGGTCCGAATGCTACAGGCGGCGCAGCAGGTCGGCCTTCTTCGCCTCGTATTCCTCGGGGCTGATCGCGCCGCGGTCACGGAGATCGGCCAGGCTGGCGAGCGTCCGGGTGACGTCATCGGCCGACATCGCGGCCGCTGCCGGCGCGGCGGTCGCAGCCGGGCCAGCCGCGGGCGCGGGCGCAGGAGCGGGTTGACCGGTCGCCGGCTGCATCGCCGCGGCGGGCACCCCCGTCCGGATGGCCGGACCGGGCATCGGCCGGGCGCCGGACAGCTCGAGCTCGAGCTCGTGCTTGGCCTCGAGCATGGCCCGCTTGAAATCGTCGGCCTGGCGGAGCATCCGGAGGCGAGAGATCCCGGCCTCGGACGCGGTGAGCACGTCGAGATCGCCGAAGCCGAACATCCTGCCCGAACAGCGACTGGCTGAGCACCGCGTCGTTGATCTTCTCGAGCGAGCTGTCGACGACCCGCTTGTTGATCACGCCCTCGGTCTGGAGGACGCGCCGCGAGGTGACGATGAACTCCTCGTTCTGCTAGCGCAGGATCTGCCAGCCGAAGTACCAGCAGCCCGCCGACGATCAGGGCGACCGCACCCCAGCCGACGATCGCCGAGCCCTGCCCGGCATTGTCCTTGGCACTGCCCTGGCCAGAGGATCAGCAGGAGGATCGCGCCGATCCACGCGAAGATCGCATAGCGGGCGTCCGCGACGACGACGAACCAGTGCTGGTGCTCGCGCCGCAGCGGCTGCTCCCCGGACGCAAGCAGGTTGTCGAGATAGGCCATCGGGTGTGGTTCTCCCTCTCAGGCCCGCGGATGGGCTCGGCTGTAGATCTCGCGCACCCGCTCGCCCGTCACGTGGGTGTAGAGCTGGGTCGTGGAGATACTCGCATGACCGAGCAACTCCTGGACGATCCGCAGGTCGGCGCCGCCCTCGAGCAGGTGGGTGGCGAACGAGTGGCGCAGCGTGTGCGGGCTCACCGCCTCGGGCAGACCGGCGGCGCGGGCGGCCGCCTTGACGATCGCGAAGGCCTGCTGCCGGGCGAGCCGGCCGCCGCGGTCGCCGAGGAACAGCGGTCCCCCGCGCGGCGGCGTCACGTGATGGAGCGCCAGCAAGGCCGGCCGCGCCTCCGCCTCCCAGCGCGCCAGCCAGTCGAGGGCAATGTCGCCGACGGGCACGAGCCGCTCCTTGTCGCCCTTGCCGATGACCCGCACGAACCCGCCATCGGACGAGAGGTCCTCGCGATCGAGCCCGAGCGCCTCGCTCACCCGGAGCCCGGCGGCGTACAGCAGCTCCAGCAGGGCCCGGCCGCGGAGGTCCGGCGCGGCCTCGAGCAGCGCCTCGACCTCGGCGACCGTCAGGGTCTCGGGCAGCAGCCGCGGCTGGCGCGGCAGGTCGAGGTGGGCCGCCACGTCGCGTTCGATCAGCCCATCCCCGTAGGCGAACCGATAGAAGCCGCGGATGCTGGCCGCGCGCCGGCGGAGCGAGGTCGGCGCCAGGCCGGGGTCGGTTGGCCGGCCGCGGCGGGCGCGGGCCGCGAGATGACGCCGGGCTGGCTCGGGGCCGGTCGCCCACGTCCCATCGACCCCCGGACCTGCGGCGAAGTCCGTCAGGTCGCCGCGGTAGGCCCGGATCGTCGCCGGCGACAGCCCGCGCTCCACGCGGAGATAGGTGAGGTAGTCCTCGATCGCCCGCTCGAGCGGCGGCGGGGAGGCGGTCACGGCGACGGGCACGGGTAGCCGGACGGAGACGGGTGCTGGGACGGAGACGGGCCGGACGCGGGCGTCAGGCGGTCGCTCCGGCGCGCGCCCGCCACGCTTCGGCGCGGTCGAGCAGCTCGCCCGCGGACGCGACCGTCGCGGTGCCCATCACGGCGCCATCGCGGACGCGGGCATCGGTCGCCTCGCCGCCGAGCATCTCGGCGAGCTCGTCGACCCGGCCGTCGCGGTCGAGCCGCGTGACCTCCGTGACCGTCCGGCCGCCGCGTTCGCGCTTGGCGATCTGGAAGTGGGCGTCGGCGTGGGCGGCGATCTGGGGCAGGTGCGTCACGCACAGGACCTGATGACGCCGGCCGAGGCTCCACAGGCTGCGTCCGACCGGATCGGCGCTCCGACCTCCGATGCCCGTGTCGATCTCGTCAAAGACCAGGGTCGGCGTCTCATCGACCTCGGCGAGAACCTCCTTGACCGCGAGGGCGATCCGGCTCAGCTCGCCACCCGAGGCGATCTTCGCCAGCGATCGGGCCGGCTCGCCGGCGTTCGGAGCGATCCGGAACACCACCTGGTCGATCCCGGCCGCGTCGAACGCCACGGCGTCCCCATCGACCTCGACCGCTGCCTCGTCCCGGCCGGCAGGCCGGCGTCCCAGCCCGACCTCGAACACGTCCACCGGGAAGCCGAGCTCGGCGAGGACCCGTCCGACGTCCTCGGCCAGCGCCCGGCCCGCGGTCGCCCGAGCCGCGGACAGGTCGGCCGCCGCCGCGGCCACCCGCTCCAGGAGACGGGCGTCGTCCGCCTGGCGGGCGGCCCGCTCGTCGTCGATCCCGCGCAGCCGCTCCGCCTCAGCCGCGGCGCGCTCGCCGTGGGCGATGACGGCGTGCTCGTCGTCACCGAAGCGCCGCTCGAGCCCGTAGATCGTCGACAGCCGATCGGCCAGCCGGGCGAGCTCGGCCGGATCGTGGTCGACCGACTCGGCGAGGTCGCGGACGGTCGAGGCGACGTCCTCCAGCTCTGCCTCGAGGCCGGCGAGCCGCTCGGCGACGTCGGCAAACCGGCCGTCCAGGCGGGCCAGCGAGCGCGCCTCGTGGAGCGCGATCGCGGTCACCTCGCGGGCGCCGCGCTCCTCTCCGGCGAGCGCGTCGACGAGCGTCGCGCTGCTCCGGGCGATGGCCTCGCCATGCTGGGCGGCATCGAGCCGGGTCTTGATCTCGTCAGCCTCGCCGGGGCGCAGGTTCGCTGCGTCGATCTCCGCCGCTTCGTGCTCCGCGAGCCCCAGCCGGCGGGCCAGCTCCCGCGGATCGAGCTCGAGCGCGGCCAGAAGCGTCCGGTTCTCGCGCCAGCGCTCGACGGCGGCGGCGACCGCGCTGCGCATCTCGGCGTGTCCGCCGAACGCGTCGAGGAGATCGCGCTGCCAGCGCTCGTCGAGGAGCCGCTGCTGGTCGTGCTGGCCGTGGATCTCGACGAGGGCGCCGGCGACGTCGGCCAGGCGGGCCGCGGTGACCGGCTCGTCGTCGAGGCGGGCGGTCGACCGGCCCGCGGCCGACACCTCGCGAGCGGCGATCAGCGGCTCGGGGAGTCGGTCGAACAGAGCCGTGACGCGCGCGGTCTCCGCTCCGTGCCGGACGAGGGTCGAATCCGCGCGCGCCCCGACGGCCAGCCCGAGCGCATCGATCAGGAGGCTCTTGCCGGCGCCCGTCTCGCCGGTGAAGACATTCAGGCCCGGCGCCAGCTCGAGCCGCAGCCGCTCGATCAGCGCGAGGTCGGTGACCGTGAGCTCCAGGAGCCGGCCGATGGTCCGGTCCTCGGCCGCGCCGCTCGCGTCGGTCGCGACCGCGCTGGATCGGTCCCGCTCCTCGGTCATCGCCACGGGCCGGCTCCGATCACGACGGCAGGAGCTCCACCTTCTGCCGGAACAGGTCCCAGAACGGTTGGGCGCCCTGCGGGGAGATCAGCCGGATCGGACGATCGAGCGCCCGGACCTCGACGACGTCCCCGACCGCGACCGGGACGTCCTCGCGGCCGTCGATCGAGACGATCGCCTCCACCGCATCGACGATCCGGCAGCGGATCACCTGGTCCGGCCCGACGACGACCGAGCGGACCGTCGAGAGATACGCGGCGATCGGGGTCACGATCAGGTTCCGGCTGTCCGGGGCGACGATCGGGCCGCCGGCGCTGAACGAGTAGCCGGTCGAGCCCGTGGGGCTCGCGACGACGAGGCCGTCCGCGATGAAGGTCGCCACGTGGGTCGGCCCGATCGCCACGTCGAGCCGGGTGACGCGGGCGAGTGCGCCGCGCGCGATGACGACGTCGTTCAGGGCGTGATGGATGGCCACGCCGGCCTCGCCGCCGGCGGTCAGCAAGCGTGCCTCGAGGGCCATCCGCGGATCGATCGTGTACTCGCCGGCAACCAGCTTGGCGAGGACCGCCTCCAGCTCGATCGCTTCGACCTTCGACAGGAAGCCGACCTTGCCGAGGTTGACGCCGAGCAGCGGCACGTCGACCTGGATCACGGCACGCGCGGCCCGCAGGAGCGTGCCGTCGCCGCCGAGGACCACGAGCAGGTCCGTCGTGGCGAGCTCGCGGCAGAGCCCCTCGAAGTCCTGCGCCTGGGCCGCCCAGTGCTCGATCCCGTGCATCCGGCACCAGCCCTCGGCGCGCTCGCGGAGATCGTTGGCGGCCTCGTTGGTCGGGTTGTACGCGAAGCCGATCCGGCGGACGGTCACGTCGCCGACCCTTGGCGGGGGGCTGACCCCAGGCCCGTCGCCTCGTCGATCCGGTCGTCGATCTCGGCGCAACCGGGGCCGGCCTGGAGATGGACCAGAAACTCGCGGTTGCCCTCCGGCCCGAGGATCGGCGAGGCGATCACCGCCCGTGTCCCGAGGCCGAGCCCTGCGGCGACCTCCACGACCCGCCGCAGGACCGCCCGGTGCGCCTCGGGATCGCGCACGACGCCGTGATCCGTGCCGCCCTTGCCGACCTCGAACTGCGGCTTGACGAGGGCCACGACCGGGGCCTCGGGAAGGCCCGACGTCCCCTGCCCTCCCCGCAGGGTCGAGGCGATCGGGTCGAGGACGAGCGCCAGCGAGATGAACGAGACGTCGATCACGGCCAGGTCGATGGGCTCGCCGAGGGTCTGCGGGCTCAGCGTCCGCGCGTTCAGGCGGTCGTGGACCACGACCCGCGGATCGCGGGCGATCCGCTCCGCGAGCTGGCCGCGACCGACGTCGACGGCGTGGACCCGCGCCGCGCCGCGCTGCAGCAGGACATCGCTGAAGCCACCCGTCGACGCGCCGGCGTCGAGGCAGACGAGCCCGGCCGGATCGATCCCGAACGCGTCGAGGGCCGCCACGAGCTTGTGCCCGCCGCGGCTGACGTACGGATCGGCCTCGACGAGGCTGATCGGGACGGCGGCGTCGACGAGGTCGCCCGCCTTCCGGTCCAGTCGCGCGCCGTCCCCGACGCCGGTCCGCACCTTGCCGGCCAGGATCAACGCCTGGGCCCGGGCGCGACTCTCCGCCAGGCCGCGCTCGACGACGAGCTGATCGAGACGCTGGCGGCTGGGGCGGGCGGTTGCCTGGCTCACGGCTCTATCGTGTCACAGCCGCCTTCGCCCCGGCTCACCCAGCCACCGGCCATGGAAGGGATGTCCGCCGTGATCCAGCGCTCTGCCAGCCTGACGTGGGCCGCCGTCCTTCTCCTGCTCATCGGGGGCTCCGGGATCGCCGTGGGCGCCAGCTTCCTCGGCGCGGCCGGCAGCGGACCGGTGCTCGGGGTCGACATCCGGAGCGCCGCCCTGGGTCTTGCGGCCGGGATCGGGGGCTACGGCCTCGCAGCGTTCGTCGCCGGCGTCGGGCTCTTCCGGCTCCGGCGCTGGGCGTGGTGGCTCGGAGTTGCCGTCGCGGCGATCGGCCTGGTCGTTCTCGGCTTCGCCCTCCAGGCGGCCGGCGCGGACCTGATCATCGGCTTCGGGGTCGCGCTGTGGGGCCTGGTCCTTGCCCTGCTGCTGGCGCCGGCGACCCGTCAGGCCGTGAACGCCGCACCTCGACCGCGCTAGACGGCGGATCCGGCAGCGGCGGACGGCGCCAGATCGAGCGCCGCGACCGTTTCGCGCACCTGCTCGGCGAGACCGGGAGCGTCCAACCGCAGGACGCGGCGCAAGTCGGCGACGGAGCCGTGGTCGACGAACGCGTCGCCCGGGATTCCCAGGATCCGGACGTGCACGTCGCGGAGCCCATGATCCTCGAGCCGGGCCTCCTCGACCGCCTCGAGGACGCCGCTTCCGAACCCGCCGGTCACGACGCTCTCCTCGAAGGTCACGATCAGGCGCTTCCCGTGCGCCTCGGCGAGGATCAGCTCCCGGTCGAGCGGCTTGGCGTAGCGGGCGTTGATCACGCCGACCGACCAGCCGTCGGCTGCAAGCGCCTCGGCCGCCTCGAGGGCGCGCGCGACGATCGGCCCGAACCCGACGAACAGCAGGTCGGTCCCGCTCCGGAGCACCTCGCCGCTCCCGACCGGGATCACCGCGGGCTCGACCGGGGCAAGCCCGAAGCCGGGATCACGCGGGTAGTGCAGCGCGAACGGCCGCTCCTGGGCGAACGCGGTCAACAGCAGCGAGCGCAGCTCCTGCTCGTCCTTCGGGCTGGCGATCACGAGGTTCGGCAGCTGTCGTTGGGCCGGCAGCGTGAACATGCCCTGGTGGCTGGTTCCGTCCTCGCCGACGAGCCCGGCTCGATCGACCGCGATCAGGACCGGCTGGTCGTTCTGGCAGACGTCGTGGACGGTCTGGTCGAAGGCGCGCTGGAGGAATGTCGAGTAGAGGGCGACCACCGGTCGCATCCCGCCCATCGCGAGGCCGGTGGCGAGGGCCATCGAGTGCTGCTCGGCGATGCCCACGTCGATGAACCGCTCGGGGAACTCGGCCGCGAACGTCGACAGACCGGTGCCGGTGGGCATGCCGGCGGTGATCGCGACGATCCGCGGATCGGTCCGGGCCTGGGCGATCAGCTCGCCCGCGAATTCGGCCGTGTAGTTCGGGTTCTTGGCCGGACGGACGACCGCCGACGCCGGCGCGGCGTCGTCGGCCATCGTCTCGGTCGGCATGGCCGTGCTCGTCTGGCCGGTCTCGCTGATCGGCGTGGCCCCGTTGCCGTTCGTCGGCGGGACGACCATCGGCGGCAGGGCGGCACCGTGGAAGCCGACCTGGTCGGCCTCGGCCGGCCGGAAGCCGTGGCCCTTCTGGGTCCGGACGTGGACGATGACCGGCCCCTTGAGCTCGAGCGCCTGCTGGAACGTCGACAGGAGGGCTTTCAGATCGTGGCCGGGCACGAGGCCGATGTACGTGACCCCGAGGTCCTCGAACAAGCGTCCGGGCTGGACGAAGTTCACGACCGACGCCCGGAGCCGCTGGCTGAGCTCGCGGACCGTCGGGCCGACGCCCGGGATCTTGCCGACGAGCTCGTCGTACGCCGTCTTGCTCGACTGCCAGGTGCCGGACAGCTTGATCTGGCTCAGGTACTTGGACAGGCCGCCGACCGTCGGGCTGATCGACATCTCGTTGTCGTTGAGCACGATCAGCAGCTGGGTCTTGCGCTGGCCGATGTCGTTGAGCGCCTCGAGGCTGAGGCCGCTCGTGATCGCCGCGTCGCCGACGACGACCGCGATCCGCTCGCTGCCGTGACGCAGGTCGCGGGCGGTCGCGAGCCCCTGTCCGATCGACAATCCGGTGCCGGCGTGACCACCGTCGAACACGTCGTGGGGTGACTCGCTGCGGCGCGGGAAGCCGCCGATGCCGCCGAGCTGGCGAAGGGTCGCGAACCGCGCGAACCGGCCGGTGAGCAGCTTGTGCGGGTACGCCTGGTGACCGGTGTCCCAGACGATGCGGTCGCGCGGCGACTCGAGCAGGCGGTGGAGGGCGATCGTCAGCTCGACGACGCCGAGGCTGCTGCCGAGATGGCCGCCGGTCGTCGAGACGGTCGCGATGATCGCCTCGCGGATCTCCTCCGCGAGCTGGGCGAGCTCGACCTCGGTCAGGCGGCGGAGGTCGGCGGGCCCTTCGAGACTGGGCAGGATCGGGGTCGTCACGGGGGCGGGGCGCTCCAGGATGGGCGGGATGGTGGGCGAATGGTCGCCTGTCTGACGGATTCGCGCCGGACGTTGCGCCGGATGGTTCCCTGCATTGTAAACGTGTTCCCTGAGCAGGCGCACGTTTCGAGCGACGCGACGCCGCACGGCGCGGCGTACGCTGCCGAGACGCATCGAGCGACACGACCGGGCGGGAGGAGAGCATGATCACCGATCAGCAGGGCCGCGCCGCATTCCCGACCCGGGCGATTCTCCCGGGTGACGACCGCTACGACGCGTCCAAAATCTCGTTCAACGGGATTCTCGACCGACGGCCCGCCGCGATCGTGCTCTGCGAGTCGACCGCGGATGTGGTCGCGGCGGTCCGGGCTGCACGGGCCGCGGCTCTGCCGATCGCGATTCGCGGCGGTGGCCACAGCGTGGCCGGCCACGGGATCGCCGACGGCGCCGTCGTCGTCTCGCTGGCGGGGATGCGGCACGTCGAGGTCGACCCCGTCCGGCGAATCGCCCAGGCGGACGGCGGCGCCCTCTGGGAGGACCTCGATGGCGCGACGACCGCCCACGGGCTTGCGGTGACCGGCGGAACCTTCGTCGACACCGGGATCGGCGGGCTGACGCTCGGCGGCGGGATCGGCTGGCTGATGCCCCTCGCCGGGTTCACCTGCGACAACCTCGTCGAGGCGGAGGTCGTGACCGCCGACGGCTCGGTCGTCGTCGCCGGCGAGGCGGGCGACCCGGAGCTGCTCTGGGCGCTGCGTGGCGGCGGTGGCAACTTCGGGGTCGTGACCCGCTTCACCTACCGCCTCACGCCCCTCCGCCCGATCGTCGGCGGGCGCATCCGCTACCGGGCGTCGGCGGCCCGCGAGATCCTCGCCCGGGTCGAGGAGGTCCTCGCAGCCCACCCGACGGTGATGCTCCCGACGCTCACCGTCCGCAACGACGCCGAGCTCGGGCCCGTCGTCGGCTTCCTGATCGGGATCGTCGACGGCAGCGACCCGGAGCCGATCCTGGAGCGCTTCCGGACAGACCTGCCGGTCGTCCTCGACGAGGTGGGCCCGCTCAGCTACGGCGAGCTCCAGGGCCTGACCGGGCTCATGCCGTTCGGGCTCCGGAACTACTGGAAGGGCCACTTCTTGCGCGAGCTCGACGGCGACCTGCTCGAAGCGATCGTCGCTGCCTGCGAGCGGGATGCCATCGGCGAATCGTTCGTCCTCCTCGAGGGGATCGTCGGCGCCGGGCGCACCGAGCCGGCCGGCGGGTCGGCGTTCGGAGGGCGGGCGGCCCGCTGGAACGTGAGCGCACTCGGCATCTGGACCGACCCCCGGGACGACGAGGCAGGAGTCGGGTGGGCGCGCCGGATCGCCGACCTGCTGGCGCCGGCGTCGGTGACCGGCGGCGGGTACGTTAACTACTCCCCGGTCGACGAATCCGTCGAGCGCGTCCGGGTCGCCTACGGCGCCGATCGCTGGGAACGGCTCGTGGCGGTCAAGCGCCGCTACGATCCCGGCAACGTGTTCCGCTTCAACCACAACATCCCGCCCGGGTGAGCGCCGACCGAGCGACCGGTCGGCGGCCGCGCGTCTTCTACGGCTGGATCGTCGTCGCCGTCACGGTCGTCGTCGTCCTGATCACGGCCGGCGTCCGCTCGGCGCCCGGCGCGTTCATCCTGACGATGGCCGACGAGCCGGGCTGGTCGACGGCGTCGGTCAGCTTCGCGGCCGCCGTCGGGCTCGTCATGTTCGGCCTGGCCGGACCGATCAGCGCCTGGCTGATGGGTCGGATCGGCGTCCGGAACGTCGTCCTCCTCAGCCTGGCGATCACCGCCGCTCTCGCTCTTCGTCACGAGCGCTCGTCACGCGAGATCTGGCAGCTGACCCTGACGTTCGGGCTGCTGTCCGGCCTGGGACCGGGCTCGTCGCCAGCGTCCTCGGGCCGACGGTCGCGACGCGCTGGTTCGTCCGCCGTCGTGGCCTGGTCACCGGGCATCCTCGGCGCGAGCAACGAGCACCGGCCAGCTGATCTTCTTCCCACTCCTGACCGCCCTCGCGGTCCTCGCCGACTGGCGGATCGCCGCATTGCTCCTCGCCGGCCTGTCCGTCGCCCTGCTGCTGCCCGTGCTCGCTGTGGGTCCGAAGCGACCCGGCCGACGTCAGCGTCCGGCCGCTCGGTGTCGCCGCCGGCGAGATCGTGGCGACGCCGCCGCCCGACCGCGGGATCATGCGGCGCGCCGTCCGGACCAGCGACTTCTGGTTCCTCGCCGGCACGTTCTTCGTGTGCGGCGCCACCTCGAACGGGATCGTCGGGCAGCACTTCATCCCGCATGCCGTCGACCACGGGTTCACGGCCGTCGCGGCCTCGTCGGCGCTGGCGTTCATGGGCGTGTTCAACTTCATCGGGACGATCGCCAGCGGCTGGCTGACCGATCGCTGGGATCCGCGCAAGCTGCTCCTGATCTACTACGCCTTCCGCGGGGTCAGCCTGCTGTTCGTGCCGTTCATCCACGACACCGTTTCGATCGGGGCGTTCGCGATCCTGTTCGGGCTCGACTACATCGCGACCGTGCCGCCGACCGTCGCCCTCGTCGCCGATCGGTTCGGGCGCCACAACGTCGGCGCGGTCTACGGCTGGGTCTTCGCCGCGCACATGATCGGGGCGGCGATTGCGGCCTGGGCGGCCGGGATCGTGCGCGAGCAGGTCGGCGACTATGCCGCCGCGTTCGTCGCCGCGGGCTGGATCGCGATCATCGCCGGATTCGCCGCACTGGCGATCCGCAGGCCCGATGCCCCGACCGGCGCCGAACCGGCCGAGTCGTCCTCGAGCCCGACGCCCGCCCCCACCGCCGCCTGACGCTAGCCCTCGGTCGCCTCGTCGGCCGCGATCTCGCGCGCCTCGAGCCCGCCGCCGGGGCGGCTGACGAGCTGGCGGACGCGCAGCTCAGCCTCCCCGAGGAGCTTCTCGCAGTGGCGCTGGAGGGCAACGGCCCGCTCCGTGCGCGCGATCGTGTCCTCGAGCGACAGGCCGCCGGCCTCGAGCTCCGCGACCGCGCCCCGCAGCTCCGCGAACGCGTCGTCGAACGACAGCGCGGCGATCGCCGGGTCGATGGGCGGGGTCGTCGGCTCAGCGGTCATCCGGCTCCTCGGTGCGATCCAGCCAGCGGGTGATCCGGCCGGCCACGAGCATACCAATGCCCAGCCCCACGGCCAGGATCGCGATCGCGATCCCGACATAGAGGACGAGCCCGATCACGCTCGGCCGCCCGGGTCGCCCGCGGTGGCCGGCAGCTCGCCGGCCGCCAGGCGGATCGCGAGGGCGGTCCCGGCCGGAGCCTCGTCCGGGGCTGCGCAGGATCCGCTCATCGGCGGCGCGCCGGACGATCGCGTAGCCCCGCTCGAGGGTCGCCTGCGGGTCGAGGACGGCCAGTGCCGATGCCGCCGCCGCGAGGGTCGAACGAGCGCTCACGAGGCGGGCGAGGAGCGGCCGGGGCACGGCCAGGGCGGTGCTCTCGAGGCTTCGGCGGCGTCGGCCGATGGCCTCATCCGTGACGCGCACGGCCCGGTCGAGCAACAGGCCGACGCGTTCCCGGTCGGCGGCGAGCTGCGCGCGTGGGTCGAGCCGATCGAGGGCCCGGCGCTCAGCGGCGAGCTCGCGCCGGGTCGCCTCGAGGGTTCGCCCGACCGCCGCTGCCGTCCGCTCCCCTGCCCTGCGGAAGGCCGCCATCCAGTCGGCCCGATCGGGGACGACGAGCTCCGCCGCGGCCGACGGTGTCGCGGCTCGGACATCCGCCGCGAAGTCGGCCAGGGTCACGTCGACCTCGTGTCCGACCCCGCACACGACCGGCAGCGGATGACCGACGACCGCCCGCACGACGCGCTCGTCGTTGAACGACCAGAGATCCTCGAGCGAGCCACCGCCGCGGGCCAGGATCGTGAGCTGCGGGAGATCGTCGACGCGGCCGTCGCGGGCGGCTGCCGCCACCCAACGCTCGAGACGGACGAACGCCCGCACGATGCTCTCCGGCGAGTCCTCGCCCTGGACCTTGCACGGAACGAGCAGGACCGAGGTCATCGGCCAGCGCCGCGTCAGGACGGTCGCGATGTCGCGCCAGACGACGCCGGTGGGGCTCGTGATGACCGCGATGGCGCTCGGACGCTGCGGGAGGGGACGCTTGCGAGCCTGGTCGAACAGGCCCTCCGCGGCCAGCCGCGCCTTGAGCGCCTCGAACCGGATCGCCAGGTCGCCGAACCCCGCCGGCTGGATCGATTCGACGTAGAGCTGGACCGCGCCCTGCTGCTCGAAGAGATCGACCCGGCCATGGACCACGATCCGGAGCCCGGCCTGCGGCTGGAACACGGATCGGACGCGCTCGTCGTTGAACCAGACGCAGTTGAGCGTGCTGCGCGCGTCCTTGAGGGTGAAGTAGGCGTGGCCGGCGCTGCTGACCGTGACCCGGCCGACCTCGCCCTCGACCCACACATCGGTCAGGCGCGGGTCGGCCCGGACGGCTTCCCGGATGGCGCGGGCGACCTCGGAGACGGCCAGAATCCGGAGTCCGAAGGTGCCGGGTGCGACGGGCGGGGCCGGCGGCGCGGCATGGAGATTGCCGTTCGTGCCCTCGTCGGCGACGGAATCCCAACCCGGCAGGAGCGACCGATCGTCCATCGCGACCATGGTACCGGCGGCGGGGTCGTCGACCGCCGACCGACGTGCCATCCTGCCAGCGTGTTGACGGACCTCGCCCGAACCGGGATCGCCGCCCTCGTCGCCGCGGCCATCGTCGGGATTCCCCTGCTCGTCGTCGGCCTGGTCGTCGCGCGGCTGCGGCACCGTCGCGTGACCTGGCTCCTGCCGGCGATCGCGACGCTCCTCGGCCTGGTCATCGGCTACGTGCTCCTGGCCTCGGAGACGGCGCCCGTCCTTCGGGTCGGAGCGATCCTCGGCCTCGCGGTCGTCGCGGGTCTGGCGTTCGTCGCCGGGCGCCTCACGACCGCCGGGTTCGTCCTCATCGCGGCGTCGCTGCCCTGGACGCTCTACGCCGGGGCGTATCTCCTCGACACGGTCACCTCGGGCGGACGGCTCACCGCGGATGTCGCCGTTCCCCCGTTCCTGGCCGGCGTGCTCGGCATCGTCATCGGGCTCGCGCTGATCCGGCTCCACCGCCAGTACCTGGCTCGTCATCCGCAGGACCCGGATCCGGTCGAACCGGGCCCCGCCGGGCGGCGGGTCTGGAACGCGGCGAGCCTGGCCATCATGGGACCGACGATCGCCGGCTTGACGATCCCCGGCGGCGCGTCCGTCGTGGCGCTCGTGGTCGGCACGCAGGCGACGGTCACGGTTGGCCACGGCCGTCCGATCCTCGAGGCGCTCGCCGTCGTGGCCGGCGGCTCGATCCTGACCGGCGCCGGCGCCGCGCTTGCCTGGGGCCTGGTCTGGCCACCCCGGCGCCGACGGGCGTTCGAGGCGTTCGCCTGGCTCGGCGAGTCGGAGTTCGCGCGATTCCGGGCGCTCACGGACGGCCGCGTCGCACCCAGCCTCGACAACATGAAGCGCTACGTCCGGAACACGACCGAACGGCCGGACGATCGCTGGCTGCGGGCGGACATCCTGGCCGTCGCGGGCCAGCTCGACGCCGCCCGCGAGATGGCCCAGCGGATCCCGGACGACACACCCGTGGGGCGTGCGGAGCGGGCGAACTACTGCGCGTACGTGGACTGGCTGGCGGACCGCCCCGACGATCTGGCCGACCAGAGGGCCGCGGTGGTCGCGATCGAGCCGGCCGAAGGCGACGATCGGCTCCAGGCGGAGGTCGCCCTGGCGATGGCCGAGGTCCGGCTCCTCATCAGCGCCGGCGACGACGACCCGACGCGGCCCCTCCGCGAGGTTCGCGATCGGATCGGGGCTCGTGCCGATGGCGCCCACTTCGCGGCGGCGCGCCGGATCCTGCCGGGCTTCCTCAAGCTGGCCTTCGTCTTCATCACCGTGATCACGCTGCTGGATCGGGCGTTCACGCCCTGACGGCGGCCGATCCGGTTGCCGATCAGCCGAAGCCGAGCTGCTGGAAGCGCCACCGATCGTCGTCGCCCATCAGGCTCCGGAGGTGGTTGATCTCGCCGGCGTGGTAGGCGTCGTGGGTGATCATCGCCGCGATCAGCCAGCGGGTCGGCCGCGGCTCGCCCCAGTTGGCGCGGCGTTCGACGTCCAGCTCACCGTCATCGCCGAGCGCGGCGACGTGCGCGACTAGCGCCTCGTGCGCGGTCTCGAGCCACGGCAGGACGTCGGCCATCTCGGCCTCGCCCGGCCGCCACGGTTCGACCTCCGGCAGGTCGAAACGGAGCGAGGCGTCCCCGAACGCGTGGTTGGCGTACATGATCTTGCAGGCGCCGACGTGGATGGCGATCGACTCGATGGTGCGGGCCGCTCCGTCGGGCAGACGGTGCCAGGCGTCGTCAGGCACGGACCGGAGGTTCGGCAACAGCGCCTGACTCTCGTTGCTCTGCTCGATCCCGACGCCGCGGAACGCCTCCTCGAGGAGGTAGAGGTACGCGTCGAGCGCGCTCCGCGAGCTCATCGACTCAGACGCGGGTCTGGTACTCGCCCGTCCGGGTGTCGACCCGGATCGTGTCGCCCTCCTCGACGAAGATCGGGACGGTGACCACGAGGCCCGTCTCCATCGTCGCCGGCTTGCGGGCGCCGGTCTGGGTGTCGCCGGCGAAGCCGGGCTCGGTCTCGCGCACGACCAGGTCGACCGTCACGGGCAACTCGACGCCGATCGTCTCGCCCTGGTAGCTCGTCCGGTCGAGGGTCATTCCGTCCTTCATGTAGTTGGCGGCGTCGGCCAGCTGCTCGGTCGTCAGGATGAACTGGTCGTACGTGTCGTTGTCCATGAAGTGGTAGTCGTCGCCGTCCTTGTAGAGGAACTGGACGGGGCGCTTCTCCATCGAGGCGCGCGGCCACTTCGTCCCGGCCTGGAAGCTCCGCTCGACCGTCTGGCCGCGCTTGATGTTGCGAAGGGTGATCCGGACCTGGGCCGAGCCGCGGCCCATCTTGATGTGGTGGTAGTCGAGGATCTGCCAGAGCTCGCCGTCGAGCTCGATGGCGACGCCCTTCTTCAGGTCACCGGTGCTGATCATGTCGGAGTGGGCTCCTGGAGTCGCCGGGCGGCGCCCGACGGGGCGCACCGAAGCCGACGATGGACTTGCGGGTTCGGGCGGCGATTGTAGCGGACGGCCCGATCCGGGCTGGCGCGATCAGCGGTCCTGGGTCAGGGACCGGAGGCGGACTTCGAACTCGGCCGGCGAGATCTCGCCGCGGGCGTAGCGCTGGCGCAGCTCGAGGATCGCCGCGTCCTCGCGGGACGGCACCGCGCGTCGGATCGCCCAGATCACGACGCCGATGACGACGCCCGTGATCACGAGCGGCAGGACGATGGACGCAACCATCATCGCCCCGAAGAGGCCGCCGAAGATGTCCATGGCGCGGACGATAGCGGCCTCGGCGCGTCTCGCCTAGCGGCTTGTGCGCGTCCCGCCCGCGTGACCTACTTCGCGATCTCCCAGACGTTGCCGGCGGGGTCCTGGAAGGCCGCCGTCCGGATGCCCCACGGCCGGTCCATCGGGCCGTTCAGGAGCGTCACGCCGCGGGCGGCGAGCACCGCGCACGTCGCGTCCACGTCATCGACCGTGATCGTGAACTGGGCTCGCGCTCCCGCGTCCGGCCCACCGACCGGTGCCGGACCGATGAGGCTCACGGCTTCGGTCGCGACCAGCAGGTTGATCAGCGTGTTGCCGAAGTTGAACACGGCCGATGCCTCGTCCTCGTAGTGGACCGGCAGACCGAAGGCGCGCTCGTAGAACGCTTTCGTCGCGGCCAGGTCCTCGACGAACAGGGTGACGGCAGTGATGGCGCCCGGCCAGGTACTCATGGGTGGTCCTCATTCCAGATCGACACGCGTCCGATCGTTGAGACGATGCCCGGGCCGCGAACTCATCGCAGCCGCGGACGCGCCTCAGCTCGCGAGGACGATCGGCTCGCGCGGGAACCGGGTCAGCAGCTCGACCCGGCCCTCGTCCACGTCGAGCAGCAGCAGATCCTCGATGCGGACGCCGGTCTCGCCCTCGAGATAGATCCCCGGCTCGACCGAGAAGACCGTCGGGGTCGGGAGCGGCGTGTCGAGGGCCGACGCGGCCAGCGACGGCGCCTCGTGCGTCTGGAGACCGATCCCGTGGCCGAGACCGTGGCCGTACGCCGGCCAGCGGCCGTCGGCGTCGATCACCCGGCGGGCCACGCCATCGAGATGGCGCCCCGACGGCATCGTCAGCTCGCCGTCGACGCAGGCCTCGATCTCGGCGATCGCCGCCGCCTGAGCCTGGGCGACCAGCTGGTAGACGCCCAGATCCCGCTCCGTGGGCTCACCGACGAACAGGGTCCGGGTCATGTCGCTGCGGTATCCGCCGACCTGGGCCCCGAAGTCGAACAGGACCACCGCCCCGGCTCGCACCTCGGCCGAGGACGGCGCCCCGTGAGGCAGGGCCGCATTGGCGCCGACGAGGCACGTCGGCTCGAACGCGACCGCCTCGGCGCCACCGGTCCGCATCAGCCACTCGAGCTCGAGCGCAAGGTCGTGCTCCGTCGCGCCGGGCCGGATCTTCGGAAGCAGGGTCGCGAGCGCGCGATCCGCCACCGCGCAGGCGGCCGCGACCCGCTCGAGCTCGGCCGGCTCCTTGACGGCCCGGTCGGCCTCGACCCAGCCCTCGATCGGGACCAGCTCGACATCCGGTGCCGCCTGCTCCAGTCGCCGCCAGGTCGCGTAGGGCAGCAGCGCTGCCTCGACGCCGACCCGCCGGGCGCCGACCGACGCCGCAAGCTCCGGCCAGCTGTTCGCCAGGTCGCGCGGCCCATCGACGATCCGGGCATCGGGCGCCTCGCGCCGCGCCTGGATCGCATAGCGCGTATCGGCGAGCAGGACGACCTCCGTGCCCGACACGAGGAACAAGCCCGACGTCCCGGCGACCTTCTCTTCGCCGTCGGCCAGGGTGAAGCCCGTCAGGTAGCGCATGTGCTCGCGGCGGAGCCCGAAGTAGGCGTCGATGCCGGCCGCCTCGAACCGATCGCGGAGCCGGCTCAGGCGACCCGGGCGGGCCGCGGCGTCGGCCTCGGCCCAGCGGACCTGGTCGTCAGCGGTCGGCGACGTGCCGAAGTCGGCCGCCGTCGGGAGAGCCGTCATCGGCCCGCTGCCGACCTCACGTGTACCCGTACTTCTTCCGGTTCGCGTCGTGCTCCTTGTTGGTCTTCGCGAAGGCGTGCTCGTTCGAGCCGTCCTTCTTGGCCAGGAAGAAGAGGTAGCCCGACTTCGTGTCCGGTTCGAGTGCCGCGTCGATCGACTGGATGGTCGGCGTGCAGATCGGGCCGGGCGGCAGGCCGGCCTGGGTGTAGGTCTGATAGCCCAGAAGCTCCGCCGGGAGCACGATCGTCCGGAGCGGCTCGTCCGGAATCGTCCAGAACGTGTACGTCTTCCATGAGGTGACGTCCTGGTCGGCGAGGGCGAGCGTGTCCACCGCGTAGAAGACGGTCGGGTCGGACGCGAGGACCGGCGCGATCCCGCGCAGCTTGTGGAGGCGGTTCTCGAACACGCCGGCGATCGTCGCCCGCTCGTCGTTGACGACCGCCTCGCGCTCGACCATCGAGGCGAGGGTCAGGATCTCCATGAACGTCCGCCCGCGCGCCGCCGGGACCTTCATCCGGTCGCCGATCGCGTCGGCGAACCGGTCGAGCATGTTGCGGACCAGCTCGTCGGCCGTGGTGTCGGGCAGGATCTGGTACGTCGCGGGCCAGAGGAAGCCCTCGAGCGAGGCGCCCGCCGGCAGGACCTCCTTGAGCCACGGATAGTCGCCGAGGAGCTCGGCGGTCGGGTGCTTGGCGAGCTCGTAGAAGTCGGCCGGGTTCATCGCCAGCTCGCTGATCGTCTCGAGCTTGGCCGTGATCTGTTCGAGGCGAAGACCGGTGCGGAGCGCGATCTCGACATACTTGATCTGCTCGGGCTTGAGCAGTGAATCGACCACCTGCTGGGGCGTCATCGACTTGCGCAGGATGAAGCTGCCCGAGGCGAGCTTGCCGGTCAGGTCCTGCTCGGTCGCGAGGTAGACGAAGGCCCGTCCGTCGGCCAGGAAGCCTTCCTCCTGGAGCCGGGTCGCGATCGCCAGCGCGCTCTCGCCGTCGTTGACGACGAACGGCACCTGGCTTGTATCGGTCGAGGCGGGCGCGGTGAGCTTCGCCCCGAGATCCTCCCGGACGAGGTCCTTGACGAACGGCACCCCGAGAGCGGCCGGATTGTCCGCCGCCCAGCCGACGACCGCGGTCCGGATCAGCGGCCGCAGTGCGGTGACGAGGAGGACGATCACGATTCCGCCCAGGATCAGGGCGAACAGCAGGAACTTGATGATCCCCGGAATGCCCCGCCGGCCGCGGCCGTTGTCCCAGCCGTTGTAGCCGCCGTTGCGACCGCCGCCCCCACGGCCGCCCCCACGGGTGTCGGTCACGTACTCCGGCTGCCAGGTGTCGTCGTACGTGCCGGGATCGGCAGGACGCGCCTGGGAGCGCTCGCGGGCGCGTCCCCCGGAGCGGATCGTCATCGGCGGGCCTCCGTGTCTGGGATCGGATCGGCGTCGGCTGGCGCAGCGGTCCTGGTCGGCGTCACTGCGCGTTGATCGTTCATGCGAGCGTCGAGCTCGTCCTGGAGGATGATCGCCGCGGCTTCGCGGTCGACCCGGGCCCGGTACGCGTCACGCTGGGTCCGGCTCGGCGGCCCCCCGGAGCGACCGCGCTTCATCGGTCCGAGCCGCTGCTCGGCAAGATGACTCGTGAGTCGCTCATCACGGTACCGCAGCGGCGCCGAGAGCAGCGGTTGGACGCCTGCCACCCAGTCCCGCGTGATGCGCGCCTGGCTGCCCTCCTGGCCCGCTGCCTCGAACGGCAGCCCGATCACGATCTCGGTCGCGCGCTGCTCGGCGAGGATGCGCTCGATCGCGACTGCGTCCGCGGCGAGCGTGGCGGCGCGGCGGAGCGTCGTGAGCGGCATCGCGATGCCGTCGTGGTCCGCGACGGCGACGCCGATCCGCTTCTCGCCGAGATCGAGCCCGAGGATGCGACTCACGGCGCCGCTGCGCTCGCACGCGGTCCGCCGGACGCGGCCGGCGGACGGGAGCCCGTGGGTCCGGCCGAGCGACGGGGTGACGCTGATGGGCGGGGGCTGCCGGACCCGGCCGCCGGGCTCGGGCTCGGGCTGCCCGCTCCGCCGGCGGGCGTGCCGGCGACCGTCGTCGAGATCCGGGCGTCGATCGTCGTGACCGTCGACGCCCAGTCGGGCCAGAGCGTCACGGTCGCGGTGCCGAAGCGAGCGAGGGCCGCCTCTGCCTCGGCCTTCGTCTTGCCCTTGACCAGGGCCGGCAGCTCCGCTGCGTCGACGATCAGGACCTGGGTCGCCCGGACAGTCGCCTGGAATGTCACCTGACCGTCCTCGCCCACCGAGCCATCGCCGACGTCGATCGTGACGGTGTCCTCGAGCAGGCGGTGGTCCGCGGTCAGGTGCTTTGCGAGCTCGGCCCGGGCGATCGTGCCGACTGGCCGTGGGTCGACGGCAATGACGGTGCCGATCGCGGTGAGCCGCAGGTCGAACGTCTCGAGCGCCTGACCCACGAGCGTCTTGGGGTCCACGTCCGGCGCCGCGACGCCCGGGGTCGCCGTCTCGGGGAACAGCGTCGTGTCGGGTGGCGCTCCGGCCCCGGCGGCCACTGCGTCGGCGAAGGCGGTCTGGAGATCGACCTCGAGCGCGGCGACCGCCTTGTCGACCTCGGCCTGGGTGATCTCGGGCGTCTCGGTGTGCGTCCCGCCCGACGTCTCGGACGGGTTGTTGACGCGGAGCAGAACCGGATCCTGTCCCTGGGGCACCACGCGGACCGTGTTGGCCGGAACGTTGCCCGGCTCGCCGGGCTTGACGGCGACGACGCCGACCGAGTCCGACTTCGGCTCGAATGCGGGGAACACGCTGGCCGGCTGGAGGGCCGCGGTCTGGGTCGTGCGGAAGCGGATGCCGCCCTCGGTCGAGACGATGCTCCCGCTCGGGATCGTCACGCCGCTGCTTGTGTCGTAGTTCGTGAACGTCACCGAGCCGCGGGCCGCCGTCTCCTCCACGTGCTTGCCGGTCGTCGTGAACGTCCGGGACGCCTCGACGGGGACGTCGAGCCGGACCGCCGGGACGACGCTCGTGTCGGGGTCGACGACGGTCACCTCCGGGTCCGCCCCGACGGTGATCTCGATCGGGGCGAGCGCATCTCGGCGGGGCGTCACGCTGATCGACGCCGACGGCAGGAACACGTACGCGCCGACGCCGCCGACGATCAGGGCGAGGGCGATGAGACCGATCGCGATGATGGCCGGGGCCCGGATCCGGCCGCCGAGGATGGGCGGAAGGTCCCGGGCGTCGTCAGCGTCCGCGACGACGGCTGGCCGCTGCGGCGCCGGCGCCTGGCCGGCGGCGGCGACCGCAGCGATGGGCGGCGTCGCGACGACATCCGTGTCGGTCTCGACCGGCCGACGCGGCCGCTGCGACTTGCGGGCAGGGGGTGCGGACGCGGGCGGGAGTGGAGGCTGCGGGGTCGCGATCACGACCGTCTCGCTGGCGGCCAGTCCGACATCCGCGGCTGCGGCGCCCGCTCCGATCGCCGTCCCGAGCCCGGGGTCCGGCTCGTCGTCGGATCGCGTCGTGATCCCGGCGCTCGGCCCGCCGTCGGCGGCCACCTCGCCCGACGCCGACTCGTACTCGCCGACGGACCCGAACACCGGCAGCCCGGCCGACGCCGCCAGCGAGCGCACCGCGGCGTCGCCGGAGACGATGGCCAGACGCTTGCTGTTCATGACCGCTTCGCGCGACAGGAGCCGGAAGTTCATCCGCGAGGTCGCGATCCGCGAGCCATACGGGACGACCAGGGCGACGCGATTGCCGGTCGCCGACCGGATCCGCGCCGCGGCGGAGGTGATCTCGTCGTCGACGTCGAGGTAGACGGTGCCTTCTGCCATGCGGCCGAAGCCTAGCCCTTCCTAGACCTTCATCGCCCGGAGGACCCGCCGGAGGGCGGCATCGAGTGGATCCTCGGTCGTCTGGAGCTCGATCGCCTGATACGCCAGCCCGAGCGGGGTCACGTCCTGCTGGTCGACGAGCAGGTCGGTCGCGTCGGTCAGAGTCTCGATCAGGCTGGGGGCCATGACCGTAACCTCGGGCGGCCGGGCGAACGAGAGACGCTTCCAGAACCGCTCGGCCCGGAGGGCGGCCTCGATCTCGGGCAGGCGCGAGCCACCGCCGCACAGATAGATCCGGCCGGGCAGGAGGTCCCCTCCCCCGAGCTCTTCCATGACGAGCTCGACGCCGGCCGCCCAGACCTCGACGTCCTCGCCGATGATCGTGGCGATCTCGTCGCGGCGGTCGACCGGCAGGCCCCGGGCGTAGTCGACCTTGGCCGACTCAGCTCGTGGGAACGGCAGCTCGAGCCGGTCCGCGAGGCTCTTCGTGAAGGCCCGCCCGCCGAGCGCGAACATCCGGGTCCCCTCGATGCCGCCCTGGCGGACGAGGGCGACATCCGTCGTGCCGCCACCGACATCGACGAACAGCGCTCCGACCTGGCGGATCTGGTCCGAACCCAGGACCCGGGCGACCGCGTACGGCTCGGCGACGATCTCGAGGAGCTCCAGGTCGAGCTGCGACGCGACCGTCTGGAGCGCACCGAGATGGACCAGCGGTGCGAAGGCGTTGAAGATCCCGATCTTGACGTGGCGGCCCTGGAACCCGACCGGGTTGGTCAGGGCGTAGCCGTCGATCGACGCACCGACGATGGCGGCGTGGACGAGCCGGACGTCAACGTTGGGCAGGCCCGTCTCCCACGTGATCGAGCGCTCCGCCTCGCGCAGGGCCTCGCGCTGGACGGTGTCGATCAGCTTCTGGAGCTCGGCCTCGGTGATCGGCGCGTCCGGACGCTTGCGCTCCTGGCTGTGGTTGGTCGTGAAGCCCTTGACGAGCTCGCCGGCGATCCCGATCACGACCTGGCTCGGCCGGAAGCCGGCCATCTCCTCGGCCTCCTGGAGCGCCACGGAGCAGTTGTCGACGACCGCCGCGATGTCGGCGACCGTCCCGGACGACATGTGGCTCAAGCCCTGGCGCTTGCGCCCGACGCCGCGCACGGTGCCATGCCCGTCGTCGCCGATCTCGAACACGAGGGCCTTGGCGAACTCGGTCCCGATGTCCAGGGCGGTGCAGGCGGCGAGCGCCTCGCCGTCGTCGCGTTGCCAGAGCCGGCGGAGGAAGGCCACGGTCAGAGGATCCCGGGGGCCGGCAGCCGGCCCCCGACGACGTAGCGCCAGATGCGGACGAGGAACACGACCGCGAGCAGGCCGAGCATGACGAAGTAGTCGCGGATGGAGTAGCCGGTCTCGCCGACCTCGCCGCCGAGCGGGACGACGATCGCAATCGTCGCCAGGATCGCGCTGGCGCCGCCGGCCAGCGCCGTCCAGCCGACCCGGGCCAGCGGCCGGCCCGCCCCGAGCAGGATGAGCGCCGCTCCGATGAACCACGTGCCCACGAGCACGCCCGCCGGCAGGCTGAGACCGTCGAGCGGGGTCGGCCCGATCCCCGCGAGGAGCGCGCCGTCGAGCGCGACGCTGACCCCGGCCCCGGTCAGGCCGAGGACGCGGATCCGATCGGCCATCGCGGGATCATGCCGGCGGAACACGCCATCGAGACCAGCGATCGCGACGAAGAGGGCGCCCACGCGAAGCGTCTCGGCCAGGACGTACGGTCGGTTGGCGGCCGGGTCGGCCGTCGTCGGCCGCGAGGAACAGGAGGCCCAGGGCGACCGGGGTGAGGATTGCGGCAGCCAGGGCCGCCCAGCCCCCGATCCGGAGTCGGCGGTCGGCGGTCACCGCGCCGCGTCGAGACGGGCGCGGACGAGGTCGGCGATCGTGGCCAGCGCCGCCGCGAGGCCGTCGCGGCGGGCGCCCTTGCCCTGGGCCATCTCGGGCCGGCCGCCGCCCCGCCCGTCGATCGCGGCGACGGCCTCGCGGACGAGATCGCCCGCGGACAGACCGCGGGTCACGAGGTCGTCGCTGACCGTGATGAACAGCTGCGGCTCGTCGGCCTCGAGCCCGAACGCGATGACGCCCGACGGCAGCACCCCACGGAGGTCCTTGGCCGCGCCCTTGAGCGCCTCGATCGAATCGAACGGTCCGGCGAACGCGACCAGCTTGACGCCGGGCGCGATCTCCTCCGCGCGAGCCGCCAGGTCGGCCGACTTCGGGAGCCCGCCACCGGCCGCCGCGCCGGCCTTGAGCCGGCGCTTCGTCTCGCGCAGCTCGTCCTGGATCGCGCGAATCCGGTCCGGGAGCGCGTCGGGTGTCTGCGCGCCGGCGGCCTCGCTCGCCGCCAGGAGCGCGTCCAGGCGGGACCGGAGGTACGTGTCCGCGCCCGCCCCGGTCAGCGCCTCGATCCGGCGCATCCCCGAGCCGATGCTCCGCTCCGACGTGATCACGAAGCCACCGATCTGGCCCGACGCCCGGCAGTGCGTCCCGCCGCACAGCTCGTGGCTGAAGCCCTCGACCCGGACCGTCCGGACCGTCTCGCCGTACTTCTCGTCGAAGAACGCGTCGGCCCCGGCGTCGATCGCCTCCTGCATCGTCATGAAGGTCGGCGTCACGGTGCGGTCGTCGCGGATGACGGTCCGGACCTCGTCCTCGATCGCCCGGAGCTCGTCGGTCGTGAGCGGCCGGTCGAACGGGAAGTCGAACCGGAGCCCGTCCGGTGTCACGAGCGAGCCCGCCTGGCGGGCCGCCTCCCCGACGACGTTGCGGAGCGCCCGGTGGAGCACGTGCGTGCCCGTGTGGTTGCGCATCGTGTGGGCGCGCCGCTCGGGATCGACGACGGCGTCGACGGTCTCGCCGACCCGGAGCCGGCCGTGGAGCGTGCCGCGCAGGACGATGAGGCCGCCGACCGGCTTCTGGGTGTCCTCCACGGTGAACAGGGACGATCCGCCACCCTCCTCGCGGAGCTCGCCCCGGTCGCCGACCTGGCCGCCGCCCTCGGCATAGAAGGGCGTCCGATCGAGGACGACCTCGGCGGCGCCCTGGCCGGTCAGCTCGTCGTACTCGAGCCCGTCGCGGATGATCGCCTGGACCGTGCCCGGGGCGGTCGTCGTCTCGTAGCCGAGGAACGTCGTGTCGCCCTTGCGCGCCTGGATCGCCTGGTAGATGGCGCTCAGCTCGGCGTGCTTGGCGAGCTCGGCCTTCGTGCCGGACCGGCTCCGTTCGCGCTGCTCGGCGAGGGCGGCCTCGAACCCGGGCCGATCGACGCCGACGCCGTACTCGGCCGCCAGCTCGACCGTCAGATCGATCGGGAAGCCGAACGTGTCGTGGAGGCGGAACGCGAGATCGCCGGGCACCTGCGGGACGTCCGCCGCGAGCGCCTCGGGCCGCCGCCCGACCACCCGCTCGGCGTCCGGGGCGAGCGCCCGCAGGGCGGTCTCGAGCTGGCCGGTGCCCGCATCGAGCGTCCGGGCGAATTGGGCCTCCTCGCGCTCGATCGCGGCCAGGACCGGCCTCGCGCCGCTCGATCAGGTGCGGATACGCCTCGCTCATGGTCTCGATGACGACGATGCCCAGCTCGGCCATGAACGGCTCGCGCCGGCCGAGGATCCGGCCATGGCGGACGGCCCGGCGCAGGATCCGGCGGAGCACGTAGCCGCGGCCCTCGTTCGACGGCAGCACCCCGTCCGCGATCAGGAAGACGACCGCCCGGGCGTGGTCGGCGATCACCTGGTAGCTGAACCGCTCGGCCTCGAATGCGTCGGCATCGTGGCCCATCAGCTGGCGCATGCGTTCGTGGATCGGCGCGAACAGATCCGTATCGAAGTTGCTCGGGACCTGCTGGAGGACGCTGGCCAGGCGTTCGAGCCCGAGTCCCGTGTCGACGCTCGTGAACGGCAGCGGTACGCGACCGGACGGGCGCTGGTCGAACTCCATGAAGACGAGATTCCACAGCTCGAGCCAGCGCGGGCAGCTCTCCGAGTGGTCCGGGATGCACTCCGGCCCCTCGGACAGGTGGGCGCCGCGATCGAAGTGGATCTCGCTGCACGGGCCGCACGGTCCGGTGTCCGCCATCCGCCAGAAGTTGCTGTCGTCGCCCGCGTCGACATCGCCCCAGACGGCCATCCGCTCCGGCGGCAGGCCGATCTCGTCGCGCCAGACCTGGCGGGCCACCTCGTCGTCCTTGTAGGTCGTCGCGGCCAGGCGCTCCGGCGGGATGCCCAGGTCGCGGGTGAGGAAGTCCCAGGCGTAGTGGATCGCCTCGCGCTTGAAGTAGTCGCCGAAGCTCCAGTTGCCGAGCATCTCGAAGAAGGTGTGATGGCGCGTCGTCCGGCCGACCTCCTCGAAGTCGTTGTGCTTGCCGGCGACCCGCAGGACCCGCTGGTAGTCCGCCGCCCGGGTGTAGTCGCGCTTCTCGACGCCGGTCAGGACGTCCTTGAACTGGACCATGCCGGAGTTCGTGAAGAGGAGCGTCGCGTCGCCGGCCGGGACGAGGCTGGCGCTCGGCACGGCCGTGTGGCCGCGTTCCGCGAAGAACTCGACGAAGCGTCGACGGATCTCGGCGGCGGGCAGCGACCGGATCCGGGGGTCGTGCTCCGTGACGGGGTAGGACACGGCCGCAATGGTAGCGAACGGACGGCTCGATCGAGCCTGCGCGAGCTTCGCCGGCGCGGATCGACTCGAGATCGGATCAGATGAAGACCTCGACGACATTCGTGGCTCGGTCGAGCGCCGCGTCGAAGACAGCTCGGCCGACGAGGAACCCGCCGCGTCGATAGGGATTCTCCGTGGTGCGCGCGTCGACCAGGGGCCGGCCATTGACGTGGACCTCGTTCGGCCCGTACCCGTCGCCGGACACGTGGTACAGGTAGCGGACGGCCCGGCCGTCCCTCTCGACATCGAAGGTCAGGCCGTCGGCGTCCTGCGGCAGGACCGGGTCGATCACGACATCGTCGAACCACGTCCGCAGACCGAGCACGTTCGAGATCAGCTGGTTGATGTAGATGCCGGGCCCGCTCGAATAGACCCGCCAGCCGCCCTTGACGCCGACGCCACCCGAACGCAGCCGACCGAATCGGCGGCTCGCCTCGTAGCGGTCGTGGAACGCAGCGTCCGAGCTGCTGAAGAACGCATTGCTCTGACGCGGCAACGCCGATCGGACGTCGCGCTCGAGCCCGATCGGGCAGATCGCCAGGAGCCCTCGGAACGCATCGGCCGGCCGACCCATCCGGGCCATCGCCTCGACGTAGCGGATGTGGGCGTGGACGTACTGGAGCCCGATCTCGCGGCCGAAGTTCGCCGCTGACTCGGCCCGCTTGAAGATCCGCGACGGGCCGCCCCGATACGCCATCGGCCGGTCCATCAGCCGCACGCCGTCGGGGAACAGGAGGTGGCGCTCGATCAGGGCGGCGTGGCGCGTCGCCTGCTCGGCGGTGAACATCCCGCTGATCATGCCGCGGGTCATCGGCAACAGCCGGTAGTCGACCCCGGTCTCGCCGATCACGCGGGTGGAGGTGGTACGCAACGCCGTCGGCGGTGAATTCGGCCAGACCGGCGACGATCCCATCCGGAACGAGGAGGCGCTGGAAGTCGGCGCGCATCCGATCGCACAGGTCGGCCAGCCGGGTTGCCATGGCCGTTCGCCCGGCCCGCTCGCAGACCGTCGCATAGCGGCCGAGTGTCTGGTAGGCGAGCTCGACGGTCCACGAGCTCACGAGGCGCCGAGCCATCGACGGGTCGACGGGCTGGAGGGTGTCCTCCCAGTCACCGCCGCCGAAGACAACGAGCGCCGTGCCGGGAATGCAGTCCCGTTCGATCGTGGCGATCTGGCGCTCCGTGTGCGTGAAGATCGTGTCGGTGCTGGAGCTCACGGCTCCGGACCGAGCGTCGGTCCAGGCGACCCGCTCGTCGAGGATCGAGACGTCGTTCGTCGCCTCGACGTAGTCGCAGAGTGCCTTGATCGGCCAATGGATGATGTCGCCGTGGCTGTCGGGCGCGCGGATCTCACGATGGCGATCGAGCATGAACCACTGCGGCCAGTCGCCCGAGGTGCGGTCCTGGTTCGCGTACACGATCCGGAGGACCTCGCGCAGGGCCCGCGTCTGCCCGGTGGCGACGAACAGCTCCGTCGGGCCCTGGCACACGTCCCGCAGCCCCCACGCGGCGCCGCCGGACTGCTCCAGCCCATGGGGCGTCGTGGCGTGGATCAACGCGTCGTGGAGATACCAGCGCATGAGATCGTCCAGACGGGCCACGTCGTCCACCCTGCGGCCCGTGCCGCCGCCGAGTCGCGCGTCACGCCCGAGCCCGGACCAGAACGCCGTCGCCGCACTCCCGTCGGCTGGCCGGCCCTGGAGGTCCACGCTGGCGTTCGAGTGCAGAGCGGCACGCCGTGTCGCCGCCCGTGCGTCCAGGAGGTCGCCCGTGTACGTGACCTCGAAGTGCTCGAGCGGCGTCGTCCGGATCACGACGTACGATCCGCCGCGCTCGACGCCGTCGGCATGGAGCAGGCCGTCGCCACCGATCGCGCCGATCCGATCGGGATCTGCGGAGATGACGAATCCGGCTTCCGGGTAGCGCCGGCCCATCAGGCTCGACGGGTCCGGGCGAAGCTCGATCCGGCCCTCTGGCGCGTCGATCACGATCGGGCCGACGGGATCGAATTCGTGCTCGCCGAGGACGATGTTGTGGGACACGATCAGCTCGATCGGCCCGCCCGCGTTCACGTCGACGGTCAGCCGGCAGACGGGCTCGTCGACCGAGACGTCCAGCCGGATCGTCAGGCTGAGCTGGCTGTCCCGGTACAGCCACGCCGCATCGCTCGGGCCCATCTCGAAGGCCGACGGCACGCCGAGGAGCTCGTGGCCGCGAGCGGTCTTGACAAAGATCCGGAGGCCGCTCGACTTGAGCACGTTCAGCGGGCTGCGACAGACGCTCAGGAGCTTGTGGAACGACGTGTTGCCGATCGTCAGCTGCGACGCGAACGCGCCGAACATCCAGGCCGTGACCGACAGGGTGGCGTCGCTCGGCAGCAGGTCGTGGCCCGAGCGCAGGACATGACCCGTCGGGCGCTCCTGGACGAGCTCCTTGGCCTTGAGCACCACGTGCCGCTGGTCGCCATGGAAGAACGAACGGAGGCTCCCGTTGGCGCGCTCGACATGGCGCCAGTCGGCCCCGAACGCGGACTCGAGCTCGGCGATCCCGAGATCCCGGCTCTGGAACAGCACCGGTCGGTCGAAGAGGCCGGTCGAGCGCGGCAGCCGCGGCTGGTCGATCACGAGGCCCCGCAGGCCACGGAACGCCATGCCGGCAGCGCGCGCCCGACGCAGATCCCCGCGGCCCGACGCGGCCGGATGATCGGCCTCGAAGGCACCGAAGAACGTCACGTCTGCCGACGCCCCGGCCGCCAGCGACACCGCCCTGGACTGGAGCGTCGGCAATGCAAGCTCGTACTGGGAGATCCGGTTCGGAAGCGCGGGACGGGTGAGGGCCGCCGGGATGCCCGTGGCCTTGGAGGACAGTCCGTGGAACTGCAACCCGTCGGTCAGGTAGCCGACGGCACCCTCGAGACAGCCATGCATGACCCACGGGAACGCGCCGTCCTGGGGCAGGCCCTGGCGCGAGCAGATCAACGGCCCGAGCTCGGCGTCATCGACGACCGCGTGATCGATGTACTGGCTCGTGTACAGCTCGCTCGTCCGGACGGCCCCCGCCTTGGCGATCCCGAGGTCCTGGGCGAAGACGAGATCGAAACGTGCCCGGCGGGCGGTGGCGTTGGACACCGTCACGGTCCAGAACCACGCCGCATCGGTCTCGGCGAGACGGAGCGAGCACCGGTAGTCCAGTCCGTCGAACGACCCCTCCCAGGTCGCGCCTGCGTCGGAGGCTCGGAAGTGACCGTCAGCCGCCGGCCCGAGCAAGGGCTGATTCGTGATGCCGACTCGCCGGCGTCGTCGAAGGAAGAGGTTCGCCAGGCCGCCTTCCAGTGGGTTGGCAAGGACCTGGTTGACGAGGACGTCGCCGTGGCGGATGGCAAAGATCGAGCCATTCTGGAGGACGTCGATCGCGAGTCCGCTGGCGTTGCGGAGCCGGGCCACAATCGGTGGCGGCGACGGGACGAAGGTCGAGCTCGGGTGGGTCAAGCGCAATCGGCAACGAGCACGGTGAGCGACGACACCGGCATCGACCGGTGGAGCCCGAGCTCCACCCGACCGCCCTCGGGGCTGACCGCGCGGTCCGTGACCCGGGTCGGCGCCGACAGCGCGACCGGCAGGGCCGGCCGGTCGCGCGGAGTCTGGGCTCCGGCGGTGGCGACCCGGGCGATTCTGGCCGGTGAGCCCGAGGTCACGGTCGGAGGTAGGCGTTGGCGGCGCTGCGCGGGCCGGCTCCGAACGTCTCCATGGCGATGATCGGCTGGAGGACCTTCCGGACGGCCTTGGTGGCGAATGCGTCGCGGAGCATGTCGTCGGCCAGGGCGTTGCCGATCGCGGCCATCACGATCCCCTGGTCGAGCGACAGGTAGAAGTTCGAGACGAAGCCGCTGTCGACGTTGATCGAGTCCCGGAAACCCCAGCGGTCGTAGCTCGCGAAGTCCGACTTGATCGCGGCCAGATTGTCCATCGCCAGCTCCGGCGCCCACGGCAGGGCAAGGAATGCGGCATGCGGCGTCACGACGCCGTTGGTGTAGGCCGACGGCGGCGGATCCTCGACGGCCGGCCGGCACCCGGCGAAGCCCCGATTGACCCACGTTCGATCCAAGTTCGACGCGTAGCCCTCGGGGTTCATGCCGAGCGCGTCGACGCCGAACTCGCTGTAGCCGCCAAGGGGACCGGGAATGTTGGCCGGCGAAAAGCCCCAGTAGCCGTATTCCGCTTCCACCATGCCGTGGTGGATCTGGGCCGCGACGGTCAGCGGATGATTGACCTTCCAGCTTTCGGGGCCCCACTTCTCCTCGGGCACGAAGAGGGAGGGCATGAGGGCCTCGAACATGCTGCCGCCCCAACCCGGAACGACGCGGAAGTCCTCGTACGGGTAGGCGCCCTCGAAGACGTTGACGCCAAGGTAGGTCCGGTTGACCCCGATCGGGCGGGTCTCCTGCCAGTCCCAGTCACAGCTGTCGGCGAACGCCGGGAACGTCCGCCAGGCGCCGAAGTACTCCTTGGCCGGCAGCTCGCCCTTGGCGATTCCGATGTAGCTCGCGATCCGGCTCTCGCTCACGATCGTGTCGTAGCAGCACGGCGAGTTCCCCGACGCGGGATCGACGTGGAAGGCAATGCGGTTCACGTCGGGTCGGTAGTAGAACCCGAAGTTCATGCTCTGGAAGAGGGCGTGGGCCCGGGCCGAGACCTCGGGCACGGTATTCGAGACGACCTGGAGGGAAGCGGCGAGCCAGCCGTTGTCGACGGACGACAGGATCGGCACCACGACGTTGCCGTTGTCCGGCCAGACCGTCAGCTTCGCGCCGTTCGTCTGGTCGTACCAGTTGTAGTACTGGCCGCTGGCGGTGTGGCGCTCCATCGTCTCGAGCGTGGAGATTGTCTGGGCGACCCGGCGGACCGCCTCGGCGTGGCCGATGATCCCGAGCCGCTCCGCGACGACGGTGCTCCACATGTAGGCGCCGATATTCGTCGTCGATGTCTGGACGCTGCGCAGCCCATCCGAGCGGAGGCTGTCGGCCGGGAGGCCCGTCTCCTCGTCGGTCATGGCGACGAAGCCGGCCCACGTGTCACGGGCGTACCCGAGCAGGGTTGCGCGCTGGGCCGTCGTCAGCTTGCCGCCAGCCGAGGCAGTCGGTGCGATGGCCGTCGCGATCGCGAGCAGGCCGGCCATCGCGATGAGCCTGAGCAGTCGATGGCTGCGTCGGATGCGCATGTCGTTCTCCTCCGGTGCCGGGCTCTGCCGGCCGTGGTCGAGCGCGTCTGGGGGTCGTCGATCGGGCGGCGAATCTGTGGCCGGTCAGCCCTTCAGGCCGGTCGTGGCGATCCCTTCCGTGATCCAGCGCTGGAAGAGGATGAAGATGATCAGGACGGGCAGGACGAGGACGACGGAGCCCGCCATCAGCATCCCGTGATCCGCCTGGTACTGGCCGGTGGCGAAGGTGGCGAGGGCAACCGGGAGCGTGTACATCTCCGGCTCCTGGGCCATGACCAGCGGGTAGAGGAAGCTGTTCCAGCTGCCGAGGAACGTCAGGATCCCGAGGGTCGCGAGGACCGGGGCCGTGATCGGCAGGACGATCCCCCAGAAGATCTTCCACTCGTTGGCGCCGTCGATCCGGGCCGCCTCGAGCAGCTCGTCGGGGATGCCGTACATGAACTGGCGGGTCAGGAACACGCCGAACGGGCCGACCAGGAACGGCAGGATCAGCCCCGGGTAGGTGTTGACGAGGTTGAGGTTGGCCATCAGGACGAAGTTCGGGATCAGGGTGATCCCGGCCGGGACCATGAGCGTCGCAAGGACGAGGCCCATGACCAGCCCCTTGCCGCGCCATTTCAGCTTCGCCAGGGCGTAGCCGAGCATCGGGCAGAACAGGACGTTGCCGAGCGTGACGGCGAGCGCCACGAGTGACGAGTTGAAGAAGAAGCGCGGGAAGTCGAGCTGGTCGAACAGTCGGCTGAAGTTGTCGGTCGTCGGGTTCTTCGGCAGGAAGGTCGGTGGCGTGACCAGGAACTCGGCCTGCGGCTTCAGCGAGCCGAGGAGCATCCACAGGAATGGCCCGACCATCAGCAGGATGCCGAAGGTCAGCCCGGCGTAGATCCAGATGCGGCTCGAGCCGCCCTTGGCGGGGACGTCGTCGAGCGCGGAGCGGCCGGCGGAGGGAGCCTGAAGGGCGGTCATCAGCGGGCCTCGATCACGCGTCTTCCCGGAGGAACCGGAACTGGAGGAAGGCGATCACCGCCACGATCACGAACAGGACGTAGGCGATCGCCGACGCATAGCCCTGCTTGAAGAACTCGAATCCCTGCTGGTACATGTACATCGTGACCGACAGGGTGGCGTCGAGCGGGCCGCCGTCCGTCATCACGAACGGCTCCTCGAACAGCTGGAGGTAGCCGATCGTCGTGATCACGAGCATGAACAGGATCGTCGGCCGGAGCATCGGCAGGGTCACGTACCGGAAGGACTGCCAGCGTCCGGCGCCGTCGATCGAGGCGGCCTCGTACAGCATGGCCGGGATCGCCTGGAGCCCGGCGATGAACACGACCATCGCGAATCCGAGGTTGCGCCAGACGGCCATGGCGATGATCGAGGGCATGGCGAGGGCCGGACTGGCGAGCCAGTCCGGGCCCGATGATGCCGATCCCACGCAGCACGGAGTTGATCAGGCCGACATCCGGGTTCAGCAGGAACCGCCAGACCACGGCGATCGCGACGATGCTCGTGATGACCGGCAGGTAGTAGCCGACCCGGAACACGGTCCGGAACCGGGTGATGCCACGGCTCAGCGCGCTCGCGATCAGAAGCCCGATGGCGAGCGTCAGCGGGACGCCGACGACGACGAAGTAGAAGGTGTTGCCGAGGGCCTTCCAGAACTTGCCGTCGCTGAGCAAGCGGGCGTAGTTGTCCGCGCCGACGAACGACGTTCCGATCGGGTTCTGGAGATCACGAAGCCCGAAGCTCGTGAAGCTCAGGAGGAACGAGATCAGGATCGGCAACGCCATGAAGACGCCGAACAGGATGACGAACGGGGCGGCGAACGCCCAGCCCGTCAGGTCCTGGCGCCAGCCCCGGCGGGTCGAGACCGGGCGCGTTGCCTGGTCAGCGACATTCCGCCGGGAAAGTGCCGGTGCGGTCACGGTCATGCCTCCGAGGGACCCGGCTGCCTGTTGCATCTCATCCGCGGCGGCCTGCGGCTCGAGGCTGCCGGTCGTCATCTTCTCGAGCGTGTCGTTGATCGCCGACGACACCTCGCTCCATTCAGCGCTGGCCGGCTGGGCCTTCGTGTCCTTCAGCTGCTCGCCGAACGTCTTGAGGTTGGGGTCGGCTGAGAGCGCGGGGTCCTCCCACGCGGCCTGCACGGCCGGCAGGACCGTCGCGGTCGTGTACCACAGCGCCTGGGTCTTCGGGTCGGACAGGAACTTCACGAACGCCCACGCCGCGTCCTTGTTCTTGGACTTCGCGTAGACGACGAGGTTGGCGCCGCCGACGAACGAGGTGGCGGTCGTCTTCTTCGGCATCGGCGCGATCGCCCACTTGTCGGTGAAGTCGGCGCCGCCGGCTTCCTTGATCAGGCCGAGGTGCCAGGGGCCCGAGAAGAACATCGGGTAGTCACCCGTCACGAAGGCCGGCGTGATGTCGAAGCCCTCGGGGACGGACTTGGGGGTCAGGCCCTCGGTGAAGAACGACTTGTAGAAGGTCAGTGCCTCGACGGCTTCCGGGGTGTTCAGGACCGGCTTGCCCGCGTCGTCGACGACGTTGCCGCCGTTCGACCACAGGAACGGGAAGTACTCCTGCCAGTTCTTCGTTCCGAGCGAGATGCCGTTCTTGGCGCCGCCCTTCTCCTTCATCGCCTTGGCCATTGCCTTCAGGTCGTCCCACGTCGCGGGCGGCGCCGTGATCCCGGCCTTCTCGGCAATGTCCTTGCGGTAATAGAGGAGGCGCGTCTCGACGTACCACGGCACGCCGACGACCGCGCCGTCGACGATGTTCGTGTTCCAGGCGCTCTCGAAATAGGCGCTCTTGTCGATGTCGGCGGGAACCGGCTCGAAGGCGCCGGTGGCGCCGAACTGGCCCATCATGTCGGTGCCCATCTGGCTGACGTCGGGCGTCGTGCCGCCCGCGATCGCGGTCTGGAGCTTGGCGACGGCCTGGCCCCAGTCGACCGGGGTGACGTTGACCTTGACGTCCGGGTTGGCCTTCGTGAACTCATCGGCGAGGGTCTTGAGCTTCGTCCCCTCGTTGCCCATCGCCCAGACGGTGAGCGTGCCGCTGACGGCCGCGGGGCTGCTGCCGGTGCCGCCTGACGCTCCGCCCGGTGCGGCCGATGACCCTGAGGTGCCGGTCGATCCGGCTGGAGCGCCGCTGCCGCTGTTGGTGCCGCAAGCGGCGAGTCCGAAGGTGAGGGCAAAGGCGACGACGAGCAGCGTCGCGCGTGAGCCGAGTCGCATGAGAAGAGACCTCCACGGCAGGAGGTCGCGAACCGCAACCTCGCCGATCCTGAGGGTGCGCGCTGCTCGGTACCGTCTGCGCCCGCCATCGTGACCGGGCAGGTTGCAGTCCTGTGTCAGCGGGCTCGCGACAGGGCGCCGACGGCGTCGGGCGGGTTGGCCGCGGGCGCGGCCTCGGGCTCGGGCCGTGAGGTCCGGCCACGCGGACGATGGGCGCTGCTGTGGCGCCGCTGCCAGATCGTCGAGCCGGCAATGGCCGCTCCGACGAGCGCGCCGAGGGCCAGGCCCCGGGCGAACGTCGTCGCGCGCTGGTCGTCCTCGTCGTGGACACCGCCGGCGACGGCCCGGACGAGCGCCTCGATCGGGGCCGGCACGCGATCGTCGCTCACGGCCCGACCTTCGGCCGGCGCGTCGGCCCGAGGACCGCCACGATCGAGACCATCGCGATGCCGACCCACGACAGGAGCGACGCCGCGACGAGGCGGAAGTCGCCGATCCGGACGAGATCGAATCCGAGGCGGCCGCCGAGCTCGTCGCCGGCCCACGCGCCGAGGAACGCCGCGCCGACGAGGAGCGGCAGCTGGCCGCCGGCCGAGCCGCGGATCAGGACGTAGAGCCCCGTATGGAAGACGCCGACGAGGAGGGCGAGGACGAGCGCCGGGCCGATCACCCGACGAGGATACCCCTGCCCGATGGCGCGCCGGCGGGCTCGAGCGCGCGCGGGTCGCCGGACGACCGCGCCGCGGGGCCGACCGCTGCTCGCGCGGACGGCCTCGATCCGGCCGCCGCCGAGCACGACCTCATCGTCGTAGAGGACGGCCGCCTGGCCGGGCGCCGCCGCCCACACCGGCTCGTCGGTCTCGACGACCCACTGGCCGCCGCGATCGGGCTCGCCGGCCGAAACCGGCCGGACCGTGGCGCCGATCGGCGTCGCGCGATGGCGGATCCGGACGGCGGCGCGGAAGGGCACGCCGCCATCGACCGGCGGCCGTCCGGCGACGAAGCTGACGCCGCTCAGCGGCACGATCCGGGTCTCGAGATCCTCCCGGCGTCCGAGCTGGATCGTGTTGCTCAGCGGGTCGATCCGGCTGACGTAGCGCGGCGCATCGGCCGCGATCCCGATCCCCCGCCGCTGGCCGACGGTGAACCCGGCGGATCCGGCGTGGGTGCCGATGCGCCCGCCGTCTGCGTCCAGGATCGGTCCCGCCTGGGGCTCCCAGCCGGCCCGCTCGCGCAGGGCGTCGCGGTAGTCGCCGCCGGGCACGAAGCAGATCTCCTGGCTCTCGGGCTTGTCGGCCGTCGCCAGGCCGAGCGAGCGGGCGACCTCCCGGACCTCCGGCTTGGTCATCTCGCCGAGCGGGAACCGGGCGTGCTCGAGCTGGTCCTGGCGGAGGCCATACAGGAAATAGGTCTGGTCCTTGTCCTCGTCGCGGGCGCGGAGCAGTCGAGCCGCGCCATCGCGGCCGACGTCGCGCCGGGCGTAGTGGCCGGTCGCGACCGCCTCGCAGTCGTAGAGGTGGCGCGCCCGGCCGAGCAGCGCCCCGAACTTCACGTACGTGTTGCAGTCGACGCACGGGCTCGGCGTCCGGCCGTCGAGATACGCCGTGAGGAACGGCTGGAGGACGCCGGCGTCGAACTCGCGCTCGAGATTCATGACGTAGAACGGGATGTCGAGCTGGGCGGCCACGCGCCGGGCGTCGTCGGCCGCGTCGAGCGAGCAGCAGCTCTTCTTGAACTCGGAGTAGCTGTCGGCCACGTCGTGGAGGCGCATCCAGACCCCGACGACGTCGTGGCCCTGCTCGTGCGAGGAGCGCGGCGGCGACCGACGAGTCCACCCCGCCCGACATCGCGACGAGGATCCGGCTCACGCCACGACCTCCTGGCCGAGCGGGTCCGCGGCGACTGCGACATGTCCGGTCCGCATCGAGGCGAGGACGCGCGGCACCGTGACCACGGCCTCGTCGATCTCGGCGTCGGTGGTCGTCCGACCGAGCGACAGGCGAAGCGCGCCGCGGGCCTCCTCGTCGGGGTAGCCCATGGCGGTCAGGACGTGCGAGACCTCGGTCGAGCCCGTCGTGCAGGCCGATCCGACCGAGGCTGCGATCCCCGCCAGGTCGAGCGCCATCGTCACCGCGTTCCCGTCGGTGTCGCGGGCGATGACCGAGAGATGGTTCGGGAGGCGCTCGCGAGGGTGGCCCGTGAGCTCCGTGCCGTCGACGGCCAGGACCGCCTTCTGGAGTCGCTCCCGCTGGCGCCGGAGGCGCTTGCCCGTCTCGGGCCGCTCGGCGCACGAAAGCTCATAGGCGGTGGCCATCCCGACCGCGCCTGCCACGTTCTCCGTCCCACCCCGGCGATGGCGCTCCTGCGACCCGCCCTGCTGCTGGACCACGATGTGCGTCCCGTGCCGGAGGTACAGCGCGCCGACGCCCTTGGGCCCCTCGAACTTGTGGGCGCCGAGGGCCAGCAGGTCGACCCCGAGGGCCTCGACGTCGAGGTCGAGATGGGGCCCCGCCTGGACGGCGTCGACGGCGAACAGCACCCCTCGATGGGCATGCACCCGGCGCGCGATCTCGGCGATCGGCTGGATCGTCCCGACCTCGTTGTTGGCCAGCATGACCGTGACGAGGATCGTCTTGTCGGTGATCGCCGCCGCGACATCGTCCGGATCGACCCGGCCGTACCGATCGACGGCGAGCTCGACGACCTCGAACCCGAACTTCTCGAGATAGCGCAGGGTGTGGCCGACGGCGTGATGCTCGACGGCCGACGTCACGATCCGATGGCCGCGCGACTTGCCGGCCCACGCCGCGCCCTTCAGGCCGAGGTTCAGTGCCTCCGTGCCCCCGGAGGTGAAGACGATCTCGCGGGCCTCGGCGCCGATCCGGGAGGCCATCCGGACGTGGGCCTCATCGAGCGCGGCGCGCGCCCGGCGACCGAACCCGTGGGCCGAGCTCGGGTTGCCGAAGTCCTCGGTCAGGTACGGCAGCATCGCATCGAGGATCTCGCGCCGAAGCGGGGTCGTCGCCGCGTGGTCGAGGTAGATCGCCATGGCCGTCGATTGTACGCGGGGACGACCGGCGGCCCGGTCCGGACGGGAGTCGAGCGATGCGGGCGCGATGGCGCCGGTCAGGCGCCGAGCGTCACCCGAAGGCGCGGCGCAGGAACGCCGCCATCTGTTCGCGGGTCACGCCGGCCGTCGGGCAGAACTGGCGCGGACCGCAGCCGCCGGTGATGCCGGCCTCGGCCAGACGGTTGATGTCGCCCTCGTGGTCCTTGCCGTCGTCGTCGTCGAAGTAGTCGACCGAGGTCGTCGGCAGCGCCAGCGCCCGGGCCAGGATCGAGGCCATCTGGCCGCGGGTCATGGTCTTGTTCGGGCAGTACTTGCCGTCGCCGCAGCCGGCCACGATCCCGGCGAAGGCGAGGCGGTTGATGTTCGCCTCGTGGGTCGTGCCGTTGTCGTCGCTGAAGTAGTCGGTCGGTGACGCCGGCAGGTCCATGGCCCGGGCGACGAACGCCGCCATCTCGCCCCGGGTCACCGTGTCGCGCGGGCAGAAGCGTCCGCTGCCGCAGCCGCCGGTGATGCCCTCGTAGAACAGCCAGTGGATGTGGTCGATGAACGTCGACGAGGCGATGTCGCTGAACTCCGGTGCGATGACGCGGTAGAGCGCCCCACCGAGGTCGGTGAGATACAGCTCGCCGGCCTCGCTCTCGCCGAACGAGCTGACGTTCAGCCCGACCGTCCGTCGGAAGGTCAGACCGGTCCCGGCGGCGGGCACCGTTCCCATCTTGCCGCTGCAGAAGTCGGCGAAGACGTACAGCCCGTCGAGATCGCGCTGGCTCGGCCCGCGGTACACGTAGCCGCCCGTGATCGAGCACCCGGAGGCGTGGCTGTACTCGGCGATCGGCCGGATCTTGCCGGTGGTGTTGCAGCCGCTCGACGGGCTGTAGCAGTGGTTGCCCTCCATCGTCCGCCAGCCGTAGTTGCCGCCGCCGCCAAACCCGGCCGGCTCGCGGTTGATCTCCTCGTAGCGCTCCTGACCGACGTCGGCGATCCAGAAGCGGCCCGTCTCCCGGTCGAACGAGATCTGCCACGGGTTGCGCAGACCGTAGGCCCAGATCTCATCGAGTCCGGTGGCACCCACGAACGGGTTGTCGCCCGGGATGGCGTAGGCGCCGTTCGGACCGGCGCCGGTCCCGTCGACATCGATCCGGAGGATCTTGCCGAGGAGCACGTTCTTGTCCTGGGCGTTGTTTCCCGGGTCGCCTCCCCCACCGCCGTCGCCCACGGCGACGTACAGGTATCCATCCGGCCCGAAGACGAGGTCACCACCGTTGTGGTTGGTGTTGGCCGAGTGCTCGATCGTGAGGAGGATCTGCTCGGTCGCGGCGCTCGCGGCGGTCCGCCCGGCGTTGGCGGTGTAGCGCGCGAGGACGATGTCGCCGCCGGTGCGCGTGTAGTAGGCGTAGACATAGCCGTTGGCGGCGAAGTCGGGGTGGAAGGCGAGCCCGAGCAGGCCCCGCTCCCCGCCGGCCGCGACCTTCGACGCGATGTTCAGGAAGCTCGCGCCGAGGAGGGTCTTGCCCTGGACGACGCGCACCGTTCCGCCGCGCTGGACGACGAACAGCCGGCCGCTGCCGTCGCCGGCGTTGGCGATGCCGAGGGGCGACGACAGCCCACCGACGACCCGGACCACCGTGAGCTGTCCGCTCTTGAGCGCCGCGAGCTCGACGGCTGCCGGGGTCGACGGACGCTGGACGCTGGCCGGCGCAGGTCGCGCAGCCCGCTTCGCGTCCTCGGCCGCACCTGGGCGGGCCTGGACGGGCGCGCTTGCGAGCGCCGATCCGACCGCGGCCGCCAGCACGACGAGCAGTGCCAGCCGTCGTCCTCGAATGCTTCGCATCGATCGTCTCCCGTCTCGCTCCGGTTGGGTGGTCATCATGGCGCTGGGTCGGGCTCGGGCTCCGACCCGAAGCCGCGGTGGAGGTAGGCCGCCATCTGGCCGCGCGTGACCGCCGCCGACGGACAGTAGAGCTCGGGGGCGCAGCCGCCGGTCAGGCCGGCTTCGGCGAGGGCGTTGATATCGGCCTCGTGCGGCAGACCGTTGTCGTCCGTGAAGTGGTCCGTCGTGGCCGCCGGCAGCTCGAGCGCCGCCACCAGGAGAGACGCCAGCTGGCCGCGGGTCAGGGTCGCGGACGGGCAATAGCGGCCACCGCCGCAGCCGGCCGTCAGCCCGGCCTCCGCGATCCGGTTGATGTCGCGCTCGTGGGTCGTGCCGTTGTCGTCGCTGAAGTAGTCCATCGTCGCCGCCGGCAGGTCCATCGTCCGGGCGAGCATCGCCGCGAGCTGGCCGCGGGTGATCGGGTTGTACGTGCAGAACAGGTCGACGTCGCAGCCGCCGACGATCCCCTGCTCGTACGCCCAGCCGATGTGGGCCGCGAAGGGCGAGGTCGACCAGTCGTTGATGCACGACGAGCCCGTGGCGATCCGTTTGACGGTCGTCCCGCTCGATCCGAACGAGATCCGGGCCCAGGCACAGTTGTTCGTCTCGGAGACCTCGTCGAACGAGCCGTACAGGTCGACGACGTTGCGCAGCGTGTAGGTGCCGCCGGGCAGGCCGGTGATGTCGATCCATTGCCGGGCGAAGTTCCAGGGGTACTTGTCGCCCCAGCCGATCGAGATGCCCGTCCGCGTGCTCGTCGCGGTCCGCGTCCCGCACCACGACTCGCGGTAATAGCTCGCCCGCGGTGCGCCGGGCAAGGACAGGGCGCGTGCGTTCGTGTCGAAGAAGCAGAACCCGATCTTGCTGTCGCGCTCCGTGCCCTGGTTCGACCACAAGTGGTACGACATCATCCGGCGGACGTGCCAGTGGTCGTGGCCATCGCCGGCGTAGCGCAGCTCGGCATCGGTCCGGACGCGGCGCGCCCCGACGTCCGTGTAGACGATCTGGTCGACCAGCCACGGGCTCGTGGTGTTCGGGCGCTGAGAGCGCACCTCGAAGGCGCCCTTGCCGAGGTTCGCCATCAGGCTGGTGAAGCGCAGATACCGCCGGCCGTTCGCGTTCTGGATCCGGAGGTCCGTGATCGGGGCGACCCGCAGATCCGGCAGGCGATCCGCGGCAGCGACGACCGTCGGCGGCACGAGCGCCAGGAGCATCGCCGCCGAGCCGGCCAGGACGCCAAGACGAGCAGCGAGTCGGGTGCGGGTGCCACGGCTCACGAATCTGACGGTACACGGTCGGCGGTCATCTCGCCGGTCAGACGCCATCCGCCGGTCCGTCGAGCGGCCTCACTGATACCCGCGCGATAGCCGCTCGACCCGCCGCGCCGGGTTGCGGCAAGCCCCGGCCGGGCACGCTCGGAGCTCACACCGCGAGGAGATCCCCATGCACACGAACGACACGACCCCGCCCGAGACCATGTCGCTACCGATGGACGACACCACGGACGTCGCGACGGACGGCGACTGGATCGAGTCCCCGATCGACGACGTGACCTACAACCTGCTCATGGCCCTGACCTCGAAGCTCGAGGCCATCGACGTCTACCAGGTCTACGCCGAGGACGGCAATGCCGGCCTGTGGCGCGAGCTCGCGACCGACGAGCGACGACACGCCGATCGACTGCTGAGCGAGCTCACGCAGCGGATGGCCGCTCGCTAGCGTCCACCACGCTCTGGTTTCATGCGAGCGGGCGGCCCGTCGGTCGCCCGTTCGGCTTGTCCGGCGCAGCACCGCGGCGCTTGCGTCCGGGAGGACAATCGACTCGAACCGCTGGAGTCGATCATGGATGCTGCCCATCTGGCGCTGGCCGGGGTGCTCGTCGTTGCGGG
Organism: uncultured Chloroflexia bacterium; assembly: GCA_963783055.1. Lineage (GTDB taxonomy): Bacteria > Chloroflexota > Limnocylindria > Limnocylindrales > CSP1-4 > CF-46. The sequence continues at coordinate 1,504,772 of CAWAMB010000004.1, read as the reverse complement.
ATTCGTCCTGGCCAGTCCGATGTTCGCGTCGGTCGGTCAGGCCGCCGACGGAATGGCGACCCTGTTCGTGCCGCCCGATCGGGCGCTGGGCTGGCCGCGCGGCGTCCAGGAGATCGACGATCCGTGGGCGTGGCAGGTGTCCCGTCCGGCAGCCCCGATCGCGGTCGGATCAGGAGACGGTGTCGGCGACGGGATCTCCGGGGATGCGGAGTGGGTCGTGCCGGCGCAGGGCGCGTTCGTCGTCCCGCTCGCCCCGGTCGATCCGGTGCACCTGACCGTCCGGCCCCACTGATCGACCCAGATCCGCGACCGCTGCGCCGCGTTCAGCCGGCGGCGGCCGCCTCGCGCTCAGCCGCGCGGCGCAGGTCCTCGTCCTTGCCGCGCGCCCGCCGTCGCTCGTGCTCGGACAGGGCGCGCTTGCGGAGCCGGATCGACGTCGGGGTCACCTCGACGAGCTCGTCGCCCGCGATGAACTCGATGGCCGACTCGAGGGTGATCGGCCGGGCCGGCGTCAGCCGCAGGGACTCATCGTGGGAGTGGGTCCGGATGTTGGTGAGCTGCTTCGTCTTGGTCGCGTTGACGTTCATGTCGCCGGACCGGGAGCACTCGCCGATGATCATGCCCTCGTAGACCTCGACCCCGGCCCCGATGAAGAGCTCACCGCGCTCCTCGAGGTTGAACAGCCCGAACGCGTTCGAGGTCCCGGACCGATCCGCGACCAGGACGCCGTTCGTGCGATGCGTGACGTCGCCGGCCCACGGGCCGTAGCCCTCGCCGATCTGGTGGAGGAGGGCCGTCCCGCGCGTGTCGGTCAGGAGCTGGCCGCGATAGCCGATCAGGCCCCGGACCGGCAGCACGAACTCCATCCGGACCCGGCCGTCGGCGTCGGTGGTCATCTGCTCGAGCCGGCCCTTGCGGGCGGACAGCGCCTCCTGGACCGGGCCGATGTAGTCCGGCGGGATGTCGATCGTGATCCGCTCGTACGGCTCCTGGAGCTCGCCATCGACCGTGCGCAGGAGGACCTCGGGGCGGGACGCGGTCAGCTCGAAGCCCTCGCGCCGCATCTGCTCGAGGAGAACGGCCAGCTGGAGCTCGCCCCGGCCACGGACCTCGAACGTGTCGCCGGTCTCGGTCGGATAGACCTCGATCGAGACGTTGCCGAGGGTCTCCTTGTCGAGGCGGGCCTTGATCTGGCGCGACGTGACGAACTTGCCCTCGCGACCGGACAGCGGCGAGGTGTTGACCCCGAACGTCATCGACAGGGTCGGGGCATCGACATCGAGCCGGGGCAGCGGCCGCGGGTCGGACGGGTCGGTGATCGTGTCGCCGATCGTGACCTCGGGCAGGCCGGCAACCGACACGATGTCGCCCGGTCCGGCCTCGGCGATGTCCACCCGATCGATCCCGTGGGCGGTCTGGAGGGCCGTCACCGTGCCGCTGATCGTCACGATCCGGCCCGGCTCGATCGTGCCCGCCGTGTCGTCCGCCTCCTCGCGCAGCACCGTGATCCGCTGGCCGGTCCGGATCCGGCCGTTCCAGATCCGCCCGACGGCCATCCGCCCGACGTACTCGTTGGCCGACAGGTTCGTCACGAGGAGCTGGAGCGGGTGGTTGTCCTCGAAGGTCGGTGGCGGGGTGACCTCGACGAGGACGTCGAGGAGGACCTTCAGGTTCGTCGCCGGCTCGTCGAGCGAGCGCGTCGCTGTCCCGAGCTTGGCGTTCGTGTAGATCACCGGGAACTCGATCTGGTGGGCGTCGGCGCCGAGGTCGATGAAGAGCTCGTAGATCTCATCGAGCACTTCCGCCGGGCGGGCGTCGGCCCGGTCGATCTTGTTGACCGCGACGACGACCGGCAGGTGGCGGGCCATCGCCTTCTGGAGGACGTAGCGGGTCTGCGGCAGCGGACCCTCGGCGGCATCGACCAGGAGCAAGACCGAGTCGACCATGAGGAGCGAGCGCTCGACCTCGCCGCCGAAGTCGGCGTGACCGGGCGTGTCGACGATGTTCAGCCGGATGCCGGCGTGATCGACCGTCGTCTGCTTGGCGAGGATCGTGATGCCCTTCTCACGCTCCAGGTCGCCGGAGTCCATGACCCGGTCCACGACGGCTTCGTTCGCCCGGAAGGTGCCCGTCTGGCGGAGCATCGCGTCGACAAGGGTCGTCTTGCCGTGGTCGACATGGGCGACGATGGCGACGTTGCGGATGTCGGATCGCGTGGTGCGCGGGGCGCTGGTGGCGGCGGTCGTGGTGGCGTCGGCGGGCACGGGTCGGCGGAGCTCCTGAGAAAACCGGGGCCATCCATTCTCGCACGGAACGCGCCCGACCCAAAATGGCCGCGTCTAGAATGGCTCGATGGAGACCCCTTCCCTGCCCGTGCTGCTGCGTCGCTCTGCGAGCCGGCGCGACCCGGACGTCACGCGATGACGGTCGCCGCGATCATCCTGGCCGCCTCCCCGGAGTCGGCGCTGGCCGACGCCGACGGCATGCCCGCCGTCCGCCGGATCGCGGACGCGGCCTGGGCCGGCGGTGCGACGCCGATCGTCGTCGTGTCGTTCGACCCCGATGGCGCCGTGGCCGCAGCCCTGGCCGGATCGCCGGTGACGTTGGCCGAGCCGGCCCCCCGCGAGGAAGGGCCGAAGGCCCAGATGGCGCGCGGCGCCGACGTCGCCCTGGCCGAGGTCGGCGACACGGACGCGTTCCTCCTCTGGCCGGCCCGCCTCGCCTGGGTCGGGCCGGAGACCGTGACGTCGCTGATCGAGCTCCACGGGACCGAGGCCGGCTCCTTGCTCCGGCCGACGTGGGACGGCGAGCCGGGCTGGCCGGTCGTGCTGCCGGCTCTGGACCTGGCGGCGCTCCGGGTCGTTGCGCCGGATCGGATGCCGCCGTCGATCCTCGACGACCTCATCTCCGGCGGGATTGCCGACTACCAGGTTGACCTCGGCGATCCCGGCGTGGCGATCGACGTGGCCGTGGCGCGGCACGATCTGCCGCCGTACCTCGGACCCTTGGAGCCGGCGGCAGGCCATACCCACGAGTGGGGCGCCGCGCAGGCCGAAGCGTCCGATGACGGCCCGCTCGAGGGTCCCTCCCTCGCCCCGTACGCTCCCGCCGGCGCAGACGGCGAGGACTGAACCGGCCGTTCAGGCCGGCGCGCTCCGGAGCGACGCTCGCATTCGATCGAACGGCACGATCGCGACGGCGATGCCGCCGATGACCAGCGCGACTCCGATGAGCTGGCTGACCGTCGGCGATTCGTGGAGCAGCACGATGCTCAGGACGACGGTCATCACCGGCTGGGCCAGCAGGATGATCGACGTCAGGACGGCCGGCAGCCGCGAGAGCGACAGCGAGATCAGCAAGTAGCCGAGCGACTGCGAGGTCAGGCCCAGGATTGCCAGCCAGGCCAGGCTCGCGGGCGCCGGCGTCGGGTCGAGGTCGCCGACGATCACGCCGGCCAGGGCCGCGACCGCTGCCGTCGAGATCGTCGCGATCGCCACGGGACCGGCGGGCCGGCGCAGGTCGCGGCCGCCGCGTCGGATGACCAGCAGGTACCCGGCGTAGCAGAACGCGGTCGCGAGCCCGAACGCGACTCCCAGGCCCGGATTGCTGCCGAACGCCCGGCCGCCGATCGCGCCGGAGATCAACGCCACGCCGAGGAGCACCACCGGCAGGGCCAGGAACGTGTTCCGGCTCGGTCGCTCCCCGAACGCCAGCCAGGCGACGACGCCGACGATGATCACCTGGAGATTGCCCAGGACCGTGGCCAGGCCGGCCCCGACGTACTCGATCGCGTGATGCCAGAACAGCAGGTCCCCGGCGAAGAAGACTCCCGCGAACAACGCCAGCCGGACGGTCCGGACCGGCAGGCCACCGTAGCGTCGGTGCTCCAGCCACGCGACCAGGACCAGGAGCGGCAGCCCGAACAGGGCCCGGAACACCGTGCCGGTCGACGGCGACACCTCTGCCCAGCGGTAGAAGATCCCGCTGAACGCGATGCACGTCGCGCCAAGCAGGGCGGCCAGCCGTGGCCGAGCGGCGATCGCGGCGAGGACCGCCGGCAGCCCGCTGTCGTCGGCGGCGCTCATCGGACGTGCCCGCCGGCTGCCCCCGCCCGGTCCACCTCGCGGCCCACGGCCGGACGGTCCGCGGCCGTCAGGCGACGGACCTCGAGCGGCGCCACGCGCCCTACCCGGGCTCGACGGCGGATGCGCCCGCGGCCTTGCCGGGAACGCCGACGAAGCGCAGGCCGAGCTCGGCGAACTGGGCGTCGTCCGGCACCGACGGGGCGTCGAGCATCAGGTCGCCGCCCGACTGGGTCTTCGGGAACGCCATGACCTCGCGGATGTTCGTCTGGTTGGCGAGGATCATGGCCCAGCGGTCGATCCCGAGGGCGATCCCGCCGTGGGGCGGAGCGCCGTACTCGAAGGCGTCGAGGACGGCGCCGAACTTCTCGCGCATCCCGTCCTCGCTCTGGCCCTGCAGCGCGAAGCTGCGCGCCAGCAGGTCGCGGCGGTGGATCCGGACCGAGCCGCCGCCGAGCTCCCAGCCGTTGAGCGCGATGTCGTATTGCATCGCCCGGGCCCGGCCGGCTGGATCCCTTGGCGACAGCCGCGCCGGGTCCCCGTCGAGCGTGGTGAGCAGCTCCTCGTCCTCCGGCACGACCCCGCTGAACGGGTTGTGGGTCGCGTCCCAGCGCTCGTTCTCGGGATCCCAGTGGTACATCGGGAAGCGGTTGACCCAGCAGAAGGCGAGAACCTCGGGATCGGCGAGGCTGAGCCGGCCGCCGATCTCGACCCGGAGCCGGCCGAGAACCTCGGCCGTGACATCGGGGGTGTCGGCCACGATCAGGATGAGATCGCCCTCGGCGGCCGCCGACTCGTCGATCAGGGCGCGCGTCAGCTCCTCCGACAGGAACTTGGCGATCGGGCTGCGGATCTCGCCACCCTCGGCCAGCCCGAGATAGGCAAGCCCCTTCGCCCCGAATCGCTTCGCCCGCTCGGTGAGCTCGTCGATCTCCTTGCGCGTGATCGCCGCCATCCCCGGGGCAACGATCGCCTTGACCCGGCCGCCGGACGCGAGGGCCTCGTCGAAGACCCGGAACCCGGAATTCGGCGTGCCGGACGAATCGACCAGCCGCGGTCCCAGGTCGACCAGCTCCATCCCGAACCGCAGGTCCGGCTTGTCGCTGCCGAACCGGTCCATCGCCTCGTCGTACGTGAGCCGCGGAAACGGCACCGCCTGGAGCGGCCGCTCGGGCGTCGTCGCCCGGCAGACCTCGATGACCATCGCTTCGACGAACGCCATGACCGCTTCCTCGTCGACGAAGCTCATCTCGAGGTCGAGCTGGGTAAACTCGGGCTGGCGGTCGCCGCGCAGGTCCTCGTCGCGGAAGCAGCGGGCGATCTGGAAGTAGCGGTCCATCCCGCCGACCATCAGGAGCTGCTTGAGCTGCTGCGGGCTCTGTGGCAGGGCATACACGGAGCCCGGCTGGAGACGCGACGGGACGATGAAGTCGCGGGCGCCTTCCGGCGTCGACTTGATCAGGTTCGGGGTCTCGACCTCCACGAAACCATGGGCGTGGTGGACCTCGCGGATCGCCTGGACGAGGCGGCTCCGGAGAAGCAGGCGGCGGGTCATGGCCTCGCGCCGGATATCGAGGTAGCGGTAGCGGAGGCGGAGCGCCTCGTCGATCGGGGCATCCGGATCGTTGAGGTAGAACGGCGGCGTCTTGGCCTCGGACAGGATCGTCACGCCGCTCGCCCGGAGCTCGATCGCGCCGGTCGGCAGGCGCGCGTTCTCGGTCCCCGGCAGACGGGCGGCCACCGCGCCGGACACCGTGATGACGAACTCGCTCCGGACCCGGCTCGCGATCTCATGCGCCTCGGGCTGCTCCATCCGATCGACGACGACCTGGGTGATCCCGTGGCGGTCGCGCAGGTCGAGGAAGATCAGCTGGCCGTGGTCGCGCCGGCGATGGACCCAGCCCGACAGGCGGGCGGCCATCCCGGCGTCGGTTGCGCGCAGCGCGCCGCAGGTATGCGTCCGGTACGGGGTCGCGAGCAGGTCGGCGGGCGCGTCGGTCGCGCCCCGATCGGGCGGGGGTGAGTCGGTCATGGCCCGCGTATCGTACGGGACTGGCTAGCGCGAGAGCCCTGCGGCCGGTCCGTCCGTCACGCCGCGCACGGCCCACGCCCGGGCGACGAGGTGGATCGTTCCGTCCGTCGCGGACGGCACGATCGTCCGGAGGCGCTCCGCGAGTGCGGCGCGGTGCTCGACATCGAGCCGGGCCACGTAGCCGGGCGCCGGTCCGACGCCCGACAGGAACGGCGTCCACAGGTCGTCGAAGTCGGCGAAGACGGTCGGGACGCCGATCGAGCGGACCTCCACGTCGCGCAGGCCGGCGTCGTCGAAGGCCGCCCGAAGCGGGTCGGGAGCGCAGATCGGGAAGCGAACGGCTTCATCGGCCGCCGCGGCGGCGGAGTCTAGCTCGATCGCGGCATCCCAGAAGCGGCGGATCAGCTCCATCCCGCCGGCGTAGTCCCAGACATAGCCTGCGACGAGCCCGCCGGGCGCGACGACCCGGCGCAGCTCCGTCAGCCCGGCTGCGAGGTTCGGGATGAAATTGAAGACGAGCCCGGAGGCGGCCACGTCCACGGCGGCGTCCGGGACGGGGACGGCGGCCGCCGATCCGACCACGAACCGCGCCCGCTCGTCCGGGACCGCGGCACGGGCGTGATCGACGAACTCGGCCGACGGGTCGATCGCGATGACCCGGAGGGGAGCAGCCACGTCGAGGATCGTGGCCGTCAACGCGCCGGTCCCGCAACCGACATCGAGCCATGTCGACGCGGGCGGCACGGCCAGCCAGTCCACGAACGCCCGCCCGATCGGGCGGCTCCAGCGACCGACGTACGCCTCGTACGCGTCCCCGCCCGTCCAGCGATCCGCCCCGATCACGACGACGCGGCCGCCCCGTGGCGGTGACTCGCGTGGGCCCGATCGAGCTCGCGGGCGAGGTCGTCGACGGCGACAAGCTTCTGGGTGCCCGCCTGGAGATCGCGGAGCTGGACCTGGCCGTCGGCAAGCTCCTCGCCGAGGATCACGGCGAAGTGGGCCTGCTCCTTGGCGGCCGACTCGATCTGCTTGCCGAGCTTGCGCTGGCCGAGCTCGGCCCGGGCGGCGATCCCGGCCGCCCGGAGCAGCGTCGCGATCCGGAGCCGCTCGGCCGTGGCGGCCGGTTCGGCTCCGACCACGACGGCGGTCAGCGGCGTCGCGGCCGCCGGTGGCGTGCCCTGCGCCTCGAGTGCGAGCAGGATCCGATCGAGGCCGAGCCCGAACCCGATCCCCGGCGTCGGCTTGCCGCCGAGCAGCTCGACGAGCCCGTCGTACCGCCCACCACCGCCGAGCGCCGACTGCTGGCCGGCGACGCCGCGTGGATAGACCTCGAAGGCCGTCCGGGTGTAGTAGTCCAGACCGCGGACGAGGCGAGGCTCGAGCCGATAGGCGACGCCGAGCGCGTCGAGGTGGGCCCGGACGCCGGCGAAGTGCTCGGCGCAAGCCGGGCAGAGGTGCTCGGTGATCTCGGGGGCGCCGGCGTTGATCTCGGCCATGATCGGCTCCTTCGAGTCGAGCAGCCGGAGCGGGCTGCGCTCGAGCCGCTCGCGCTCGAGGGACGGCAGGCGATCGAGGTGGGCCCGGTAGTACGCGGCGAGCTCGGCGATGTAGGCCGGCCGGCACGCGCCATCGCCAATCGAGTTCAGCAGGATCTCGGGGTCCGCGATGCCGACCTCGCGATAGAAGCGGTCGGCCAGCTCGATGATCTCGGCATCGATCGCCGGGCCCGGATCGCCGATCGCCTCGATGTCGAACTGCCAGAACGCGCGGTAGCGACCGGCCTGGGGCCGGTCATAGCGGAACATCGGCCCGGTCAGGGTCAGCTTCACCGGCTGGGGCAGGGTCTGCATGCCGTGCTGGATGTAGGCCCGGACGATGCCCGCGGTCGGCTCCGGCCGGAGCGCCCAGGTCTCGCCGTCCTCGGTCCGCGGCGCGAGCCGGAAGAGCTCCTTCTCGACGATGTCCGTGACGGCGCCGACGCCGCGCTCGAAGACGGCCGTCTGCTCGAAGAGCGGCGTCTCGATCGGGTGGTAGCCGTAGCGGGCGGCCAGCTCGGCGCCGATCCGCTCGAGCCGGAGGAAGGCGGTCCGCTCGGCGGGCAGCAGGTCACGGGTGCCCCGCGGGGCGCGGAAGGTCGACATCGTTGGGAAGTCTAGCCGCCGTCGCTCCCCTGCCGGCAGCCCGGTTCGCCCCGCTGGCGCGGGTATCATCCCGGACGTGGGTCCTTCCGGAGCTTCTCCGCGCGTGATTGCCGGCTACCTCGTCGGCGTCGCCGTGGGCACCCTCTCCGTCACGCTGCTGTTCCTCGGCATGCGCGCGGTCATGGACGTCGGCGGGGCGTGTGCCGATGGCGGCCCGTATGTCAGCGCTCAGCCCTGCCCGAGCGGGGTTCCCGTCGCGATGATCGGCGGCATGTTCGGGTTGTTCGGGGCGGCCGGGCTGATCGTCTGGTTCGGATCCCGGATCGGGCCCGGCGCGGCCTCGATCGTCGCGCTCGGCTGGCCGGCCCTGTTCTTCGCCCTCGGCTACAACTTCCTCCAGTACGCGTTCCAGCCTCCGGACGGCGAGCCGACCCCGGTCTGGGGCTGGCTGATCCCGGGCGGGCTGTTCTGGCTGATGGGCGGAGCGCCGCTGGCCGTGGGAGTCGCGGCGTGGCGTCAGGCTCGACGCGGCGCGCCGGGCAACCGCCTGTCGCAGCGGGTCGCCACCAGCGTCCGGGCACCGACGATCATCTTCGGGACGCCGGCGGCGACGCCCGCCTCGATGCCGGCGCGGGCCACGCCGAGCCGGGTCGAGTTCGCGCCCGATTCGTGGGGAGCGCCGCGACCCGCAACCAGCGCCGAGGGCGGGCCCTCCGCCGAGAGTGACCTCGTCGACGATCTCACCCGGCTCGCCCGCCTCCACGAGACCGGCGCCCTGACCGATGACGAGTTCCGGGCTGCGAAGCGCGAGCTGCTCGACGACGCCGAGAGGCAGGCATGAGCGACCGGCTCGGGCGAGCGCTCCCGCTGCTGATCGTGGCGGCCGCCCTGGCCGGGATCTGGCTCGGCGCGACGATCTTCGCCGCGATCAGCTAGCGTCGATCGCCCGTTACCCTCCGGAGAGCGGCGACGACGGCCGCGACCCATCTGACGGCCGACTCCTGCCCGCCCACCGGGCTATGTGATGGCCGGGACCAGTGCATGGGGTGGAAATCGGCGGAAAACGGGTCTACCGGCGTTGATCTCCCCGTGGAGCGGGCAGATCGTGGGCTGACGCGGCTCCCAGCCTCCAGAGCGCCCACTGGGCGGGCACGTTGCGCCGGACCGCCGGGGCGTGCACGCGACGCGCGGCGAGCCGCTAGTTCAGGTCGCGCTGGACGTTGATCACGTCCTTCAGCCCCTCGATCCGGCTCATCACCCGGGCCAGCTGCGACACCGATGCGACCTGGAGCGTGGCCGTCACGATCGCGGTGTGGTCCGGGTTCGTGTGGACGGCCGCGGCCAGGATGTTGACCTTGTTCTCGGCGACGACCTGGGTGATGTCGTTGAGCAGCCCCGTCCGGTCGTAGGCCTCGACCCGGATCGCGATCGGGTAGGTCTGGGCCGGCGCCGCCTCCCACTCGACCTCGATGAGGCGCGGGACCTCGCGCTCGTTGAGCACGGTCGGGCAGGAGCGAAGGTGGACGGTCACGCCCTTGCCGCGGGTGATGAACCCGACGATCGGGTCGCCCGGGATCGGGTGACAGCACTTGGCGAACCGGACGAGGAGGTCGCCGACGCCCTTGACCCGCACGCCGCCGGTTCGGGCCGGAAGGTTGGCCGGCGCGACGGTCGGCAGGCCGACCTCGGTGTCGTCCAGGACGCCGAGCCGGGCCGACGACCTGTTGGGCACTGACCGCGCCGTAGCCGACGGCCGCGTAGAAGTCATCGAGCGTCTCGTGGTTGTAGGCCCGCCCGACCTCGGCGATCTTGTCGATCCCGACCGCCTGGATCGTCTTGCGGGCGAGGCGCCGGAGCTCGCGTTCGAGCGCCTCGCGGCCGTGGACGATGTTCTCGTCGCGGTCCTTGCGCTTGAACCATTGGCGGATCTTCTCCCGGGCGTGGGAGGTCCGGACGACGTTCATCCAGTCGCGCGACGGGCCGTGCTCGCCCTTGGTCGTCATCACCTCGACGATGTCGCCGTTCTTCAGGCGGTAGTCGAGCGGGACGAGCCGGTTGTTGACCTTCGCCCCGATCGTGCGATGGCCGACGTCGGTGTGGATCCGGTAGGCGAAGTCGAGCGGCGTCGCGCCGGCCGGAAGATCCTTGATGTCGCCCTTCGGGGTGAAGACGAACACCTGGTCCTGGAAGATGTCGAGCTTGATGCCCTCGACGAACTCGGTCGCGTCCGACTCGCTGACGTCGCGCTGCCACTCCATGAGCTGGCGCAGCCAGGCGAGCTTGGCGTCGTATTCGCGGTCGGACTTCGAACCCTCCTTGTAGCGCCAGTGGGCGGCGATCCCGACCTCGCTGACCTGGTGCATCGCCTGGGTCCGGATCTGGATCTCCAGCGGCTTGCCGTCGAGGGCGATGACCGCGGTGTGGAGCGACTGATAGAGGTTGTTCTTGGGAACCGCGATGTAGTCGTCGAACTGGCCCGGGATCGGACGCCACAGGGCGTGCACGACGCCCAGTGCCGCGTAGCAGTCCTTGACCTCGTCCACCAGGATCCGGATGGCGTAGACGTCGTAGATCTCGGCGAACTCGGCCGACTTGCGCTGCATCTTCTTGTCGATGCTGTAGATGTGCTTCGGGCGGCCCTGGAGGTCGGCCTCGATCCCGGACTCGACGAGCTTCGGGGTCAGCTCGGCGATGGCCCGCGCGATGTAGTCCTCGCGGCCCATCCGGCGCGTGTCGAGGAGCTTGGCGAGCTCCCGGAAGCGCTCCGGCTCGAGGACCTTGAAGGCGAGGTCCTCGAGCTCCCACTTGATCTGCCAGATCCCGAGCCGCTCGGCCAGCGGGGCGTAGATCTCCTGGGTCTGGCGCGCGATCCGGAGCTGCTTCTCCGACGGCAGCCCGTAGAGCGTCCGCATGTTGTGGAGTCGGTCGGCGAGCTTGATGAGGACGACCCGGATGTCCTCGGCCATCGCCAGGAGCATCTTCCGGATGTTCTCGGCCTGCTGCTGCTCGTGGCTGTGGGTGCTGAACTTGGACAGCTTCGTCACGCCGTCGACGAGCCGCGCGACCTCCGCGCCGAACCGGTCCTCGATGTCGGTCAGGCCGAACTCGGTGTCCTCGGGAACGTCGTGGAGGAGCGCGGCGGTGACGGCGATCGGGTCGATCCCGAGCTCGGCCGTGATCTGGGCCGACGCGATCGGATGCGTGACGTACGGCTCCCCGGTCGCCCGGCGCTGGCCCTCGTGGGCCTCGACGGCGAGATCGAAGGCCCGCTCGAGCGGGTCGAGATCGGTCTGCGGATAGTGCTTCCGGACCGAGGCGAGCAGCTGCTTCCGGAGCGCCGCGAGGTCGACGTTGGCCGGGTCCTTGGCCACGGCCGCGGGCCGGCTCTGGGTCCGGCGCGGACCGGTCGACTTCGGTCGCCGAGCCGGCGTGACCTTGGCGGTCGCGGCCTTGGCGATCGCGGGCTTGGCCGGCGTGACGGGCGCAGCGGCATCGGGACGCGAGGCGGGACGCTTGGCGTCGTCGGGCGTGCTCGTGCGGGGCTGGGCCATGTCGCCGAAGGATAGCAGCGGGCCCGAGGTGGTCCGGCCGGTGACCCGACCCCCGGCGCCTCGGTCAGGTGCGCCGGAGCGCCCCGATCCAGACGCCGCCGATCACGAGCGCGGCGCCGATCACGATCGGCAGGCTGATGGACTCGCCCAGCAGGACCGCGCCGAGGCTGATCCCGACGATGGGCGCCAGGACGAACTGGGTCGAGACGGCCGTCGCGGCCCAGTGCCGGAGGAGCAGGAGGAACAACAGGAAGATGCCGACCGTGCCCGGCACGATCAGATAGACGAGGGCCAGCAGGGTGGCCGGATCCGGCGGCAGGGTCCACGGCTCGCGAGCCAGGAGCGACACGCCGAGCAGCACGATCGCGCCGACCGCCGTGGCGATCGCGTTCCGGACGAGGGGATCCGCTTCGTGGGCTCGCTTCACCACGATCCCGCCGGCCGCGAACGACGCAGCCGCCGCCACGAGCGCGAGGATCGAGGTCAGCGGGACGCTCGCAGCGGCTTCCACGCCATACATCAGGCCGATTCCGGCGAGGGCGACCAGTCCGCCGGCGACGGGCCGCCAGCGGAACCGCTCCATTCCGATTGCCACGGCCATTGCGAGCGTGATCAGTGGCCCGAGAGCCAGGAAGACCTGTCCCAGGCCGGCCGGCGCCCGGACGAGGCCCAGGTACAGGAACCCGAAGAACGCAGCGAACGCGAGGAGGCCGTACGCGCCCGCCTCGGCGACGGTTCGCCGACCGGGGAGCGCGGCGCCGCGCACCACGCCAAGTGTCGTGAACAGGATCGCCGCGAGCGCGAAGCGAAGCCCGGCGTTCCAGAACGGCGCGAGCGTCCGGTTCGTGAACCGGATCGCGACGATGTTCGCGCCGACGAGGACGACCAGGGCCGCGAACGCGGCAACGAGCTGAACTTCGCTCGGCCGGCCGGAGCGCGGAGCGCGGTCGATCACGGCGCCGTCGGTGGTCATCCGCCGAGCAACGCCTCGGCATCGAGCGTCGCGTCGATGCGGAGGTTGCCGCCGACGACACCGACGCCCCGCAGCCGGAGCGGGAAGGACGGGTCGAGGCTCAGGATCGGGGCCGACCCGAGCGAGGTCGAGAGCGCGATCGCACCGCTGTCGTCGATCACGAGGCGGCCCTCGATCGTCGCGCCGGGGGCCCGGATCCGGAGCGTGTTCGGCGCAACCAGCTCGGTCGACGTCACGGCGACGCCGAACTTCGTCTGGAACGCCGCTTTCACCGCACGGTCGACCGTCGCGGCGTCGACGACGATCGTGGCATCCGCCGCCGAGGCGTCGCCGTCGATGTCGACGTCACCGGTCGTCGTCGCGCCGTCGGACGTCCGGAGGGCGGCGCCGGTGATCCGCCCCGCGATGTGGCCCGCGGTCCGGCCGACCACGTCGACATCGGTCAGGACGAGGCTCAGCGTGGCCGCGTGGAACGTCCGGAAGTCGACATCGGTGCCCGCGATCTCGACCCGGTCGGCCCGGCCGAGCAGGAGCTTCGGCGGCGGGTCCGAGGTCGCCGTCACCGTCGACGACGCCGCTCGGTAGCCCGAGCCCTCGAGCGCGGACGCGACCACGGTCGAGGCCACGATCGGCGCGCCGAACCAGGCGAGGGCCGACAGGACGATGGCGGCGAGGATCACGATGAAGAGACAGCCTCGCATGTCAGGCGCCCGGCGCGGGCTCCTCCGGCTCCGCCTCGGACGCGAAGCCGAGGGCGGCAAGGGCGGCAAGGGCCGTCGCCCGTTCGTCGTAGGCGACCGGACCAGCCGGCCCGATGATCGACTGCTCGTGACCCTTGCCGGCGAGGAGCACGATGTCGCCCGGCCGGGCTCGCTCGAAGGCAGCCGCGATGGCGTGTGCCCGATCGACGATCAGAAGCAGATCGCGATCACGGCGCTTGCCGCCGTCCTCCGCGCCTCGGGCGATGTCATCGAGGATCCGGAGCGGGTCCTCGCCGCGGGAGTCCTCGTCGGTGACGATCACGAGCCGGGCGCGCTCGGCCGCGATCCGGCCCATCATCGGCCGCTTGTCCGTGTCGCGCTCCCCGGCAGAGCCGAACACCGCGATCACGCCGCCGCCGCGGGCCGCGGCCAACGGCGTGAGCAGCCCGAGCACCTTGTCGAGCGAGGCCGGGCTGTGGGCGTAGTCGATGACGACGCCGAACGGCTGGCCGGCGTCGAGCCGCTCCATCCGGCCGGGCACGCCCGTGACCGATTCCAGGCCGGAGCGGACAGCCGCCGGGTCGAGGCCGATGGCCTCGCCGAGGGCGACGACCGCGAGCGCGTTGTGGACGTTGAAGCGGCCTGCGAGACGGAGCTGGAGCGTGGCCGCGCCGCTCGACGCCGTGAACGCGATCCGGAGGCCGTCGACGTCCTCCTCGACGTGGGTCGCCCGGACGTCGGCGGCCGGGTCCGTGCCGTACGTCACGATCCGGGCGCCGGCCTCCTGGGCGACGCCGATGAACAGGCCCGCGCTCGGGTCGTCGGCGTTGACGATCGCGGCCTTCGGCCCCCAGGCCAGCGACGGCTTCTCGACGTTGTGCCAGTCGTTGCGGCCGGTGACCGCGAGTCGCTCGAACAGCGACAGCTTGGCGTCGCGGTAGTTCTCCCAGGTTCCGTGGAACTCGAGGTGCTCGTGGGTCAGGTTCGTCAGGATCGCCGCGTCGTAGAGGATCCCCCGGACGCGATCGGCGGCGAGCCCGTGCGACGTGGTCTCGACCACGGCCACCTGGTTTCCGGCCCGGACCATCGCCCGAAGGGCTCGCTGGAGGTCGACGGCGCCCGGGAGTCGTCGTGTGCTCCGGGTTCGCCTCGCGGGTGGAGCCGATCTGCGTGGCGATCGTGCCGATCATCCCGGTCGACCAGCCCGCCGCTTCGAGCGCCGCCGCGGCGAGGAACGAGGTCGTCGTCTTGCCGTCGGTGCCGGTGATCCCGACGATCCCGAGGTCGAGGCTCGGGTCGGCATACCACCACGTGGCGGCGTCGGCGAGCGCGGCCGGCCCGGCCGCGACGACGAGCTGGGGCAGCGCGACGTCCGGGAGCGGCCGCTCCACGAGCGCGGCCGCGGCCCCGGCTGCCGCCGCCCGCGCGACGAATGCGTGGCCGTCGACGTGGAGTCCCGGGATCGCGACGAACAGGTCGCCCTCGCGGACCGCACGCGAATCCTCGGTGACGCCGCGAATCGGGATGTCGGCCGAGCGCCGCCGGGCCGATCGCCCGGCCGCCGTCGCGCGCCCCGCGGAGGCTGTCGTTGTCGCCCAGCCGCTGGATCAGCCCGCCGAGCGGCGCCGGCTCGGTCGTCTCGGCGGCCGCGAGCAGGTCGGCGATCGTGGCGGAGGAGGCGGGCATCGTGGGCAATGGTCCGTCAGCGGCGGAGAAGGCGCATCGCCCGCGACGCGAGCCGCCCGATCCGGTAGCGGTTCGCGTCGAGGACACGCTCGTGGGCGCCCGCCAGCTCGAGCCACTCCCCGCCGAACGAGCGCTTGTGCTGGTAGAGGCCCCACATCGGCTCGCCGTCGCGCGGCTCGCGGCGCGCCCCGGCGACGTCGACGCCGCCGAGGTCCATCTCGGCCCGTCCCTCGCGGAGCGCGAGCTCGATTGCCCGCCAGCGGAGGAGGTGAAGGGCGCCCGGATGGTCGCGCCGGGCGTCGGCGTGGTCTCCCGAGTGGACCGTCGAGAGCCGCTCTCCGTGGCGGTACAGGACGAGGCCGGCCTGCGGCGCCCCGTCGGCGGTCCGTGCCTCGAGCAGGATCAGGTGGCCGGCCCGGTGGGCGGCTCGCCACCAGGCGAGGAAGGCCTCGCGCGGCCCGAAGCTGAACTGGAGCCGCTCGCCGGTCTCGAGCAGCAGGCTGTAGAACCGGTCGAGCGCGATGTCGGTCGGCTCGGGCGGCGCGCTGAACCCCTCCCCCACCCCGCCGGGTGGAACCCGGCCGTCGTGGCGGACGACGACGATGCCGTCCTTCTCGGCCTTCCGGATCCGCTGCCGGGTCGACTTGGCGATCCCGCCGAACACGTCATCCGCGTCCCGACCCACGAGCGGCAGCGAGATCCGGTGGCGCGATGGCTGGATCTCCTCGATCGCGTGGAACCCGATGGCGGCGAGACGGTCGCGATAGCCGGTCGCAGCCGGGATCTCGGCATCCGATGCCACGACCGCGACGCCGCCTTCGACGAGGTGGGCGACGATCGACTGGAGCCGCTCCGCCGTCTGCTCCGCGGCCTCGCCGGCGGCGATCGGGCCGCGCGGAAGGTAGGCGCTCCAGCCGCCGACGACCGGCAGCGCACGGCGCAGCGCCAGGACCCGGTAGCCGTCGTCCTCGAAGACGAGGTGGTCGGCCGCCCAGCCGGCCGCGACCCGGTGCTCGGCCCAGGCCCGCGACTGGTAGACGTGGCCGCCGGCCGCGTCGACGGTGTGCTCGTCCCAATCGGCCAGCTCGTCCGCCGTCGCCGCGCGGATCGACGTCAAGCGGCGTCGCCTCCGCTGAAGCCCGCGGCGCTGCCGCCCCCCGCAATCCCATGCCGGCGCCGGGCCCACAGCACCCGCGCCTGCTGGGCCCGCTCGTAGACCTGCCGCCCGAGCGGGTCGAGGACGAGGTCCCACGCGCCGACGTAGTGCATCTCGCGCCCCCCGAAGCCGGTCTTGAAGTGGGCGATTCCGCCGGTCGCGAGCCCCCACAGGTCGTAGCTCGTGGCGCCCTGCTCGCGCGAGGTCCGGATCGCCTCCCACTTGAGGAGGTAGTTCGCGCGGGACTCGCCGCCGTCCGCGGTCATCCCGCCGTACGGCTCGACGACGCGCGTCCCGCTCCGGACGAGGAACAGCGTCGCGAGCGGCTCGCCGTCGGGGCGCCGGGCGAAGAGGAGCCGGGCGTTGCCCGTCGGCCGGAACGCCTCCCAGATGTCCCGGTACGCCCGCTCGGTCCGGATCAGGAATCCGGCCCGGTCGGCCGTCTCGCGGTACACCCGGTAGAACTCGGGCAGGGCGTCACCCTCGGCGTCGCTCACGGTGATCCCGGCATTGCGCGCCTTGTTGACGTACTGCCGCCACTTCTTGCGGAGGTCGCCCCACAGCGTCTCCTCGTCGGGGGCAAGGTCGATGATCCGCGTCGCGTTGGGCTGGATCGGCGTGGCAGGCCGCCAGCCCGCCGCCCGGAGGCTCCGACGGATCGCACCGTCCGCGTCGATCGGCCCGTCGCGCTCGATCTCGGGATCGATCCGGAGGTGCGAGACCCGGTGGTCCGGGAGAACGGCGCGTGCGGACTCCGTGAAGGCCGCGATCGTGTCGGGCGTCCAGGCCGCGGTCACCGGGCCCCGCGGGGCGTAGGCGAAGGCCCACGGAAGGGGTCGCGGCTGACGCAGCAGGACCTGGGCGCCGACGGGGGCGGTGGCCTCAGATGAGGATCGGATCCGGCGGCTCGTCCAGCCGTTCACGGCCTTGACCCGGGCCCAGCCCGCGAGCTGGAGATAGGAGCCTGGCTGGCCGGCGGCGACGAAGGCGTCCCAGGCCGCGTCGTCGGGCACGTCGGTCGGACCGCGCTCGGCGAGCGGATCCGGCGACGAGTCGACCGCCGGCAACGGGTCTGCCACGGGCACGCCGGTCACGCCGGTCGCGGCCGGCGGATGAGGTCGAGCATGAGCCCGATGATGGAGCTGAGCTCCCCGATCCGCAACACGAGCGACGCGGCGGCGGATGTCAGGAGCCAGACAACTCCGACGATCGCGATCCGGACGATCAGGCCGAGGCGGTCCGGATCGGGTCCCAAGGCGAGATCCAGCCCGGCCAGAACGCCCGCCGCCGCGAGCGAGCCGGCGACCGCGACCACGATCGACCGGATGCCCAGGGACAGCAGGGGCCGGAAGGCCAGCTCGGGCAGGCTCCGCTGGAGGAGGACGAGGAGCAGGATCGTCTCGACCCACGCGGCGATCGCGATCGCGAGGCCGAGACCGGGCAGGCCGAACTGCCCGGCCAGCAGTCCAGCAAGGCTCGAATTGACGACCACCGCCAGGACTGCGGCGGCGACCGGAGTCTTCGTGTCCTGCCGGGCGTAGAACGCCCGGGCCAGGATCGCGATCAGGGCATGGGCGGTCAGGCCGACCAGGAAGGCCAGCAGCGTGGCCGCGGTCAGGTCGAGAGCCGCTTGGTCGAATCGGCTGAAGCCGAACAGGACCCGAACGATCTCGTCGTTCAGGACGATCGAGATCCCCGTGATCGGAAGCATGACGTACAGCACGAGCCGGATCGCCCGCGACATCAGGTTCGCGAAGTCCTCGTGCCGCCCGACGGCCGCGTCGCGCGACAACGACGGCAGGACGACGATGCCGAGCGGCACGCCGATGACGCCGATCGGGATCTGGAGCAGGGTGAAGGCGATATAGAAGACGGAGATCGCGCCGGTGCCGAGGGTCGAGGCGATCGAGTTCATGACGACGAACGTGACCTGCGACGCGCCCAGCCCGAGCGCTCGCGGGGCCATCAGCGTCAGCGCCTTGCGCGCCTCCGGATCGTCGAGCTCGATCCGCGCGTCGTAGCGGAACCCCTGGGCCCGGAGCGGGGCGAGCTGGACGATCAGGTGCAGGATCGAGCCGGCGACGACCCCGATTGCCAGGCCAGTGACCCCGAAGGACGATGACAGGACGAGCGCCGCGCCGATGATCGCGAGGTTGTAGACGATCGGTGCGATCGCCGATGCGGCGAACCGTCCCCGCGCGTTCAGGACGCTCGTGACGAGCGAGCCGAGCGACAGGAAGATCGGGCTGAGGACCATGATCCGGGTCAGGTCGACGGTCCGGTTGACCTGCTCCGGCCCGAACCCGGGGTTGATCGCCTCGACGATCGCCGGCGCCGCCACGAGCACGATCAGCCCCAGCACGAGCAGGGCCGCAAGCATCATGTTGGCGATTGTCGACACGACCCGCCAGGCGCGCGACATCTCGCCCGAGGCCAGGAGACCGGACACGATCGGGATCACTGCCGACGACAGCGCTCCCGCCGCCACGAGCTGGAACATCAGGTCCGGCAGGCGGAACGCCGAGAAGAAGGCATCGAGCTCGGGGCCGGCCGGGAACGTGTTGCCGATGATGAAGACGCGCAGCCAGCCGAGGACGCGCGAGACGAGGAAGGCGCCCGACACGATCAGGCCGGCCCGAGCCAAAGCCCGCGACGAGCTCACGAGTGGGCCGGCGCGCGAGTGGCCCGGGGATGGGCCCCGCGATACGCGGAGCGCAACCGGGCGGGCGACACGTGGGTGTACACCTGGGTCGTGGCCAGGCTCTCGTGGCCGAGCAGCTCCTGGACCACCCGCAGGTCCGCCCCGCCCTCGAGAAGATGGGTCGCGAACGAGTGACGCAGGGTATGCGGCGAGACACCGACGGGAAGGCCGGCCCGCTGGCGGAGCAGGTCGAGCCGGTAGCGCAGCCCGCGCACGCCGATCGCCTCGCCGCGATGGTTCAGGAAGATCTCCGTCGGCCCGGCCTGATCCGAGCCCGGACCGCGGCGACGGGCCGCCAGGACGGGCCGGCCGTCCTCGAGATAGCCCGCCAGCGCCTCGCGGGCCGGCCGCCCCAGGAGCCCGATCCGCTCCTTGCGGCCCTTGCCGAGCACCCGGACCTCGCCGCGACGCAAATCCAGCGCCGCCAGCTCGGCCGATGCCAGCTCGCTGATCCGCAACCCCGCTGCGTAGGCCGTCTCGACGATCGCCCGGTCGCGGATCGCGATCGCGATCGTCAGGTCGCTCGGGGTCGCCGCGTCGTCGTCGAGACCGGCGTCGACGGAGGCGAGCAGCCGCTCGACCTCGTCGATCTCGAGAACGCGCGGGAGGCGGCGCGGCAGGCGCGGCGTGGCGATCGCGCCCCACGGATCGCCCGGCGCGAGCTCCTCGCGGGCCGCGAACCGATGGAACGACCGGATCGCCGCAAGACGCTGGGCCGTGGACGCCCGGGCGCGGCCCATCCCGAGCACGGCCAGGTACGTCCGCAGGTCGGAGCGGGACGGCGTGCGCCAGTCGACGCCGCGCGTCGCAAGCCAGTCGAGGTAGGCGGTCAGCGTCGAGGCATACGAGCGTTGCGTGTGCTCGGACGTGTCACGGGCCGACAGCGACCCCAGGAATCGCTCCAGCGCGGACGCCGCGAGCGAGTCGGTCACGCGTCCGGTGCGGCGGCCGGCCTGGCTGCGCGGCGCGCGCCGCCACGGGCGGCCGGGCGAGCGCCGCCCGATCTCCCACCGCTCTTGCCACTCGCGCCACCCGACGCGCGACCGCGGCGAGCGCCGCCGCCGCGGGCCGGCTTGGCGAGTGCCTCGGGGTTCGGCGGGCCGCCCTCGAGGCTCGCCCCGACGAGCTCGATCCCCTCCGGCAGCGGGACCGTGGCGCCGCACTTCAGGCACAGACCCGCGTCGCCATGGCGGGCCACCGGTCCGTCGTCGGCATCGTGGACGGCGCCGACCGGCTCGAAGTTCGTCGTGAAATCGCACTTCGGGTAGTTCGAGCACCCCCAGAAGACGTTTCCGGTCCGGCGCGCGCGACGGGGCACGAGGTGACCGTCGTTGTTCTTCGGGCAGGCCACGGTGAACGGCAGCGGATCCGGAGGCGGCGGCCCCTCCTTCTTGATGTAGGTGCACTCCGGGTAGCGCGAGCAGCCGACGAACGGCCCGAACCTTCCGCGCTTGCCGACGAGGGTGCCTTCGCCGCAGGTCGGGCAGACCTCGCCCTCGCCGGCCTGGGGCGGGGCCTCGTCGCCGGGCAGCGGGCGGGATTCCTTGTGCTCCGGGAAGAGCGAGCAGGCAAGGAACCGGCCGTTGCGCCCGAGCCGGATGACCATCGGGTGGCCCTCCGAGCAGACCTCGTCGCTTGGCTCCGTCGTGACGTCGCTCCGCTTGATCCGCTTGCGGACGTCGTCGACCTGGTCCCGAAGCGGGCCGAAGAAGGCTCGGAGCAGCGGGACCCACTCCCGCTGACCGTCGGCGACCTCGTCGAGCTCCTCTTCCATCCGGGCCGTGAACGCCAGATCGACGTACGTCCCGAAGTGCTCGACCAGGAAGTCCGTGACGACATTGCCGATCAGCTCCGGGTGCAGCCGTCGTTCCTCGACCCGGACATAGCCGCGGTCGAGGATCGTCGAGATCGTCGCGGCATACGTCGACGGTCGACCGATTCCGTGCTCCTCGAGGGCCTTGATCAGCGTCGCCTCCGTGAAGCGCGGCGGGGGCTCGGTGAAGTGCTGCGTCGGGGTGACGTCGCGGACGGTCGTCTCGTCGCCCTCGCTCACGGCCGGCAAGGCGCGCTCGGCCTCCTCGTCCTCGGCCGCGCCATCGTCGCGACCCTCGGTGTAGACCGCCGAGAAGCCGTCGAACAGGGTCTTCGTCGCACTCGCCCGGAGCTCGTACGGACCGTCCGCCAGGTCGACCGTCGTGGTCTCGAGCTCCTTGGCCGCCATCTGCGACGCGAGGGCACGCTGCCAGATCAGGCGATACAGGCGCAGCTCGTCGTTGGGCAGTGATCCGGCGAGGGAGTCCGGGTCGCGCCGGAAGGCGGTCGGCCGGATCGACTCGTGGGCCTCCTGGGCGCCCTTGGCCTTCGTCTTGTAGACCCGGCCCTTGGGCATCGTGTACGGCTCGCCGAAGCGCGACCGGATGACGTCGCGCGCCTCGCCCATGGCGACCCCGGCGATCGCGGTCGAGTCGGTTCGCATGTAGGTGATCAGGCCGACGTGGCCCTCCGGCGTGTCGGCCCCCTCGTACAGCCGCTGGGCGACCGACATCGTCCGCTTCGGGCTGAAGCCGAGCTTGCGGCTCGCCTCCTGCTGAAGCGTCGAGGTCGTGAACGGCGGCGCCGGGCTGCGGCTCTGCTTGCGCGTCCCCACCTTCGTGACGCGTGGCTTCAGCTCGCGCAGCGCGGCGACATGGCGGCCGGCGGTCTCCTCGTCCGCAACCTCGAGCGCGGCGCCATCGATCCGGACCAGCTCGGCGGCGAACAGCGCGCCCGCGGCGGTCGCCAGGATGGCCTGGATCGTCCAGTACTCGCGAGCCGTGAAGGCGTCGATCTCGCGCTCGCGCTCGACGACGAGCCGGACGGCGACGGACTGGACGCGACCAGCGGACAGTCCGGAGCGGATCTTGCGGCTGAGGAGCGGGCTCAGCGTGTAGCCGACGAGGCGGTCGACGATCCGGCGCGCCTGCTGGGCGTCGACCAGGTTCGTGTCGATGTCGCGCGGATGGGCGAAGGCCTCGCGGATGGCGCCCTCGGTGATCTCGTTGAAGGTCACCCGATGGGCCTTCGCCGCGGGGACGTGAGCGGCCTCGGCCACGTGCCAGGCGATCGCCTCGCCCTCGCGGTCGAGGTCGGTGGCGAGCCACACGTCGTCGGCGATCTTGACGGCCTTCGTGATCTCGGCGAGCTGCTTGCGGCGATCGTCCGAGACGACGTACTCGGGCGCGAAGTCATGGTCGACGTCCACCCCGAACTTGCCCTTGCCGGGGTTCTCGGGGAGGTCGCGGACATGGCCGTAGGAGGCGAGGACCTTGTAGTCGACACCCAGGTAGCGTTCGATCGTCCGCGCCTTGGCCGGCGACTCGACGATCACGAGGTTCTTGGACACGGCCGGGAGCGTAGCACAGGGTCCTGCACGCCCAGCCATCCGGGAATTGGTGCGCGCCGGCCTCGCGCGGGCGTCGGGCGAAGCCCGACGACGGACGGTCGCCGGCCCGGCCCTCCCCGCGCGGTCGGGCCGGCGATCCCGTCGATCGGTCGCCTAGATGGAGCCGCCGGTGCGGCTGAGGATCGAGCTGATCTGGCCGCCGAGGAAGATCAGGGCCACGATCGCGACGATGGCGATGAGGGCCAGGATGAGGGCGTATTCGGCCAGGCCCTGGCCGCGTCGGTCGATGGATCGTGTGCGGATGGAGGCGGGTCCGGCCGTGCGGTCGGCTCGCCGCGGGTGACGGATCGTCATGGGCTTCTCCCGATGGGGCGTCCCGCCGGAGTCGACGGGCTCGGGCCGATCGTGGTCCGCGACGACGCGGACGCCAATCGCGAGAAACCCGGCGACCCACGGCGATGGCCACCCGCAATCCGGCACGCAGCCGGCAGCGACTCAGGGACGGCGGGCGGCCCAGTCGAAGGCGACGCTCGTTCCGCCGGCCGGTCGAGCGTCGACGCGGACCGTCGCTCCGATCTCACCGGCTCGCCGGCTGGCATCGGCGAGACCGCGGGCGCCGACACGGACGGCGGCCGGGGCAGCTGGGTCGAACCCCCGACCGTCGTCCGTGACGACGAGGGACAGTCGTTCCGGATCGACCGAGACGGCGATCGACACCAGGGTCGCGGCGGCGTGCCGGACGGCGTTGTCGATCGCGATCTGGGCCGTCCGCCAGGCCGCCCGCTCGATGGCCGCCGGCGGCCGGTCCCCCGCCCGACCGACGTCGATCTGGACGGCCAGCCGGCTGTCCGTTTCGATCCGCTCGGCCAGGTCCTCGAGCGCGGCGACGAGCCCGAAGGCCTCCAGAACGACCGGCCAGCGGTCGGCCATCAAGCGCTCGAGCTCGAGGTCGATCGTCCGGAGGTGGCGGGCGAGCGCATCGGGATCGCCGCCCGACTCAGCCTCGGCGATCGCCCGGCGGAGGCCCGGCAGGACGACGGCGTGGAGATCGCCCGCGAGACGCGACCGTTCCGCGGCCGCGGTCGCGTCCTGGGCCGCCGCCTGGCCCGGGACGAGCTCGCGCAAGGTCGCCACGCCGACCGCTCGGACACGCGCGGCGGCGGACGGCGTCGTTCCCGCGTCGACATCGGCCCGCTCCAGCGCCCGCTGGCGGCCGGCCCGAACGTCGGCGGCCACTCCGAGGGCGGTCACCGCGAGGACGAGGTGGAGGAAGTACGCCAGGGGTGCCGTCGCCACGTCGACCCAGGTGAACGCCGGATCCGGATGGGCCTCGCCGGTGACGATCAGTCCGATCGTCAGGCCGCACGCGACCGCCAGCCAGATCCACGCCCCGACCGCGATGGGACGGGCCAGAGGAATGGGGCGCGGGTCCGAGCGCATCGCGTAGCCGACGGCGACGAGAAGCGCGACGAGCGCCGCCACGGCGGCCTGGAGGGCGAGCCAGGTCCACGCCTCGACGCCGACGGCCGCCGGCTCGGCCACGCGCGACCGGCCGAACGGCATCGATGCCGCGACGAGGGCGCCGCCGATCAGCGCCAGCCAGGCCAGGCTCGGGGCGGTCCGCCGGACGAGGAGCGCGGCGCAGACCGCCGCGGCGCCGACGAGGATGGGCACGGCCGGGCTGAGCATCGTGTCGCCGCCCTCGAGCCGAGCAACGAGGGCGAGCGCGGTCACCAGGACCGTGCTCGCGGTCGCCGCCGTGAGGGCGTCCGCTGGCGGCTTCACGGATCCGTGCCGAGCCAGCCCTCGCGGACCGCCAGCATCGCGAGCTCCGTGCGGCTCAAGACGCCGTAGCGCCCGAACAGGCGACGGAGATGGCTCTCGACCGTCTTGATGCTGATCCCCAGCCCGACCGCGATCTCGTCGTTCGAGGCGCCTCGTGCGAGCAGCCGGATCGCGCCCATCTCCCGGGCGCTGGGACGGCGCGGCGCGTCGCGCAGGGCGCGGAGCGTCACGGCCGGGAACGCGGTCTCGCCACGGGCGACCGCGAGGACGGCGTCGACGATCGCCTCGACCGGGCTCGACTTGGACAGGTAGCCCGCGGCGCCGCCCTCGAACGCGGCCCGCAGGAAGCTCGGCTGGTCGAAGCCACTCAGGACGAGGACGCGCGGCGTCGCGGGCCCGCGATCCGACGCGGTCAGCGCGGCGAGGACATCGAGCCCGCCCGGCTCGCCGTCGAGCCACAGGTCGCAGACGACGACGTCCGGCCGGGTCTGCTCCACGAGCACGGCTGCGGCGGCGGCGGTCGTGGCGGCGCCGACGAGCTCCACGTCCGTGCGCCCCTGGATCGCCGCCTCGATGGCGGCCGCAATGGCGGGATGATCGTCGACGATGGCGAGGCGGATCACGGCACGAGCGTAGCGCGGCCTCGTCGGCAGTCCAACTCGATGAAGACCCGCAACGCGGGGCGGCGCCGGCTGCGCTCGGAGCGCGCCAGGGCGGAGCTCAGACGTCGCGGATCCGCTTCAGGAAGTCCTCGTCCAGCTCGAGATCCGCTTCGGTCTCTTCGGCCTCGGCCGCCGCCGCGACCGCGGCGTCGCGCTCGTCGATCGGCTGGTCGGGGAGGCCCGTCGCGGCCGTCGCGGGGATCTCGATGAACCGGATATGGAGGTACGGGAAGACGAATGCGGAGGCCGTGTGGTCGATGAACAGCGGCTTCTTGCCGTCCAGCATGCGGACGTTCGTGCAGACGAGGCTGACGTCGGTCGCGCCGGGCATGTCGTAGAGGTCGGCCAGCAGCGGCTGCTCGTTGGCGATGTGGATGACGACGTTGCGGATCACGGACGGATCGTCCCGTCTTCGCCGCGAGGCGTCTGCGGCCCGATGGTCCGGTTCGGACTGACCGGTTCGGGTGCGAGCGCTAGCGCGGGTGGTAGAAGTCGATGACGACTCGGACGCGGCCGCTCGAGACCCAGACGCCGATCCCGACCCGGTCGTAGGCGCTGTTCATCAGGTTCACGTAGTGGCCGCCGAGGTACGGCTTCTCGCTCTGGAAGTAGAGATGCGAGCCGAGCACGGCCGAGTACGGGTTGCCCGAGCGGCAGCCGAGGTTCTCGGCCCAGCGGTAGCTCGTGTAGCCGGCGGCGGCGAGTCGGTCGCCCGGCGTTCCACCGATGAAGTGGTTGCAGATGTTGCCGACGGCCAGCTTCTTGGCGTAGGGCCGCGACACCTTCGACGAGATGCCGGCATCCAGCTTGAGCGCGGCGACGTTCCGGCCGCCGGGGCTCGTGCACGTGCCGGACGAGGACACCCAGCCACCCGTCCGGGTGCAGTTCATCAGGCGCAGGTAATAGCCCTCGACGGCGCCCCACGACCCGGCTCCGACCGCACCGCCACCACCGCCACCACCGCCTCCACCGCCTCCACCGCCGGATCCGCCACCAGCGCCGGCCGGTGCCGTCGTGACGACCGTCGGCTTGGGAACCGTTTTCAGCGTGACGGTCGACGCCTTGGCGAGCGGGACGCCGGTTGCCGCGGTGGCCGTCGCGGCCAGTCGGATGACGACCTTGGCTCCGGCCGGCAGGGCCGAGACGGGCTGGAACACGAGGACCGTGCTCGACTCGGCGAAGCGATAGGTGCCGTGGACGGGCTTGCCGTTGGCGGTCACCGTGAAGGCGGCCCGGGTCGTGCGGTGGTCCATCGACTCGCTGAAGCGGACGGACAGCGCGGCGCGTCGCTCGACCTGCGTGGTCTTGTCGCTCGGCCGGAACCGGATGACCCGTGGCGCGGCCGAGGTCCTGACGGCGAGGGCCGCCATCGCGTCGACGGCCGCCCCATCCACGTCGAGCAGCGGCCCGACGACCAGCTGGTACGTCGTGCCGGGCGCGAGGGCCTTGGTCGGGGTGAAGGTGAACCCGCGCGCCGTGTCGGCGGCAATGGGCCGGCCGGAGTCCGCGACGAGACGACCGTCGACTGCGGGGGTGATGCGCAGGGCTGCTGCGACGGCGGCGGTCGCGACCGGGCGATCGAACGTGATCCGGAAGGACGTGCCGATCGCCGTCGCCTTGCCGGCCGCGGTGGTCGAGCTGATCCGGCCGCTGGTCATCGGACGCGTGACGAAGGCGGCGCGGACGGCGGCCGACATCGGGCGGCCGCCTGCCGCGAGCGTGCCTGGAGCGATCGTGACGGTGTGATAGGTGCCTGCCGCCCAGTGACCGGCCGGCCGCACGGTCAGGACGGTTCCGGTCGCGTTCCAGGCGAGCCGGACGGCCGTCGCCGGCTGAACGGACAGCGAGGCGGCGACGCTTCGCTCGTCCATCGCCTCGCTGAACCGGATGTCGACCGCGGCGTCCAGGTCGGTCGCGACCCCGATCGAGCGGAACGCGTCATCGGCCAGGGCGGTGATCGGCGGCGCGGGTGGCGCGGCATTCGTCGTGACCGGCCGGGACAGGCCGAGCCCCGCGACGAGGACGACGATCCCGACACTGGCCACGAGGGCCGTCCGCGCCGCGACCGAGCGCCGGGCAAGCAGCGGCAGATACAGGACGGCGAGGACGGGGACGGCCAAGACCGCGGCGGCAAACTTTCGCAATACGTGCAGGCTCCTGCGCGGTTTCGCTGGGGACGAAGCACCGTCTGGCGCTGCCGGCCGCGCTCACGAGCTCACTCCACGCACGGCCGGGGCCACCCTAGCACGGGCCGCCGCGGCCGGGCAACCGGCTGGAGCCACCCCCGCGGACCTCAGGAGGCGCTGCGCTGGAGAGCTGGCCGGCCGCCCGATAGCGGCCGTAGGTCGTCGTGACGAGACCACGGAGCTCGAGCAGCGTGAGGGCTCCGAGGACGGTCGCAGGCGCATGACCGGTCGTCGCGACCAGGTCGTCGAGACTGCCGTGGCCGCTGACGAGGGCCGCCCCGATCTCGCCGGCGGTCGGCCCGAGCTCGACCAGGATCTCGGCCAGTCCGGCTTTCCGCGGCCGCGACGGCACGGACGCCGAGGCGGCTGACGGACGATCCGCAGCGACGGCGGTCTCGGTGATGAACAGTCCGAGGTCGGCCAGCAGCTCCGGGATCGCGGCCACGATCCGCGCTTCGCCGGCGTACTCGCGCAGCCAGGCCAGGCAGCCGGCCGAACGCGGCTCGTCGATCGGGCCCGGCACGATGAACAGGCCGCGGCCCTGCTCGAGCGCCCACTTCGCGGTGATGAGCGCCC
Organism: uncultured Chloroflexia bacterium; assembly: GCA_963783055.1. Classification (GTDB taxonomy): domain Bacteria; phylum Chloroflexota; class Limnocylindria; order Limnocylindrales; family CSP1-4; genus CF-46. The sequence continues at coordinate 1,477,158 of CAWAMB010000004.1, read as the reverse complement.
CGCTCTTGATCCCCGCCTCGACCACGATCGTCGCATCGGCCAGGCCGGCGATCACGCGGTTGCGCTGGGGAAACGTGTTCTTCGACGGCGGCTGCTCCGGCCACAGCTCCGAGACGACGGCGCCACCGGTCCGCACGATCTCGTCCGCCAGGCGTTGGTGCGCCCGCGGGAACAGGCGGGCGTGACCCGAGCCGAGGATGCCGATGGTCGGGCGGTCGGCCGCGACGACGGCGGCGTGGGCCGCGCCATCGATCCCGACGGCGAGGCCGGACACGACGACGGCGCCGGCCTGCGCAACGACCGCGGCGATCCGGGCCGCGACGAGCCGGCCATGTTCCGTCGGGCGACGGGTGCCCACGATCGCGATCGCGTGACGTGCCGACAGCGCCGCGACATCCCCGCGCACGAGCAGAACGGGCGGTGGCAGCTCGATCGCCCGGAGGCGGGCCGGGTAGTCCGGATCGTCGAGGGTCACGATCCGCAGGCCGCTCGCGCGGAGGACGACGAGACGCCCGGGCAGCGCCGACGCCGCCGCCACGATCCCTTCCCCGATCGCTCGGGCCTCCGCCGGCCGCCCATCGACCGCCCCGATGACCTGCGCGAACTGCGACACCGCTCGGCGGCGAGGAGCTGCGGCCAGGATGGCGCGGCCGCTGCCGTAGGCGGCGAGGAGCGCCCCGAACCGGGCCGGCCCGAGGCCGTTCACGGACAGGAGGACTGCCCACGCCTCCGCTTCGGCCAGGCCGTCTGCGGGCTGTCCGCCGACGGCCGCGTTCAGTGCACCGGCGGCGGCGGCTCGTGGTGCCACGCTCAGCTGGCCTCGCGGGCGTCGAGGCGCGACGACGGCGACCGGAACCGCGCCGCCTCGTCGAGATGATCCGGCTCGACTGCGGACGAGCCGGCGAGATCCGCGATCGTCCGCGCCACGCGCAGGACGCGCTCCGTTCCCCGGCCGGAGAGCGATTCGAGATCGGCCAGGGCGACCGCGCGAGCGATCGCCGCCGGCGCCAGACGGCACGCCGCCCGCAGGGCTCGGCCCGACAGCCGGCCGTTGAGCCGCGGCCCGCGTCGCGCCTGGACCGCACGGGCGTCGGCAATTCGCTCGGCGACGGGCGTCGAGGCCTCCGGGTCGCGGCCCGCGATCAGTGCCTCGGGAGCGACCCGGGTCATCGTGACCCACAGGTCGATCCGGTCGCGCAGCGGGCCGCTGATCCGACCCGCGTAGCGCTCCGGCGTCCCGACCGGACAGGTGCAGCGGTCCGACGGATCGCCGGCGAACCCGCAGGGACAGGGATTCATGGCCGCGATCAGCAGGAACCGGGCCGGGAATCGCGTCGCACGACCGACCCGGGCGATCGACACGAAGCCGTCCTCGAGCGGCTGGCGCAGTGCCTCGAGCACATCCCGCCCGAACTCCGGCAGCTCGTCGAGAAACAAGGCCCCGTGATCGGCGAGCGTGATCTCGCCCGGCGACATCCGTGGCCCGCCGCCGACCATCGCCGCGTAGGACAGGCTGTGGTGTGGTGTTCGGACCGGCGCCTGGCGCCGGAGGCCACGGATCGGTCCTTCGCCCGCGACCGAGGCGACGATCGTCGCCGCGAGAGCTTCGGCGTCGTTGAGGGGCGGCAACAGTCCGCGGACGGTCCGGGCGATGAGGGTCTTGCCGGACCCGGGTGGCCCGACCAGGATCAGGCCGTGGCCACCGGCCAGTGCGATCTCGAGCGCCCGGCGGGCCTCGAGCTGGCCGCGCACGTCGGCCAGATCCGGCGTGGGCTCCGGCGGATGCTCCGAGTCAGCGGACCGGTCGGCCTCGGGTGCGTGGCCGTCGTTGCCCGACGGCTCTGCCAGCTCGACCCGTGGCGGGACGAGCCGGGTCGATCGCCGAACGCGCCGCCGGACCGCATCGGCCGCCTCGCGGAGCGTCCGGACGCCGACGATCTGGATCCCGTCCGCGAGAGCGGCCTCGCGGAACGAATCCGCAGGGACGATCACCCGCCCGACGCCGCGCCTCGCCAGGGCCGCGACCATCGGCAGGATGCCCGGAACCGACGACACGTCGCCGCCGAGCGAGAGCTCTCCGACCATCGCGATCCGGCCGGGTGCGGCGACCACCTGCTCGGAGCCGAGGAGGATCCCCATCGCGATCGCGAGGTCCACGGACGCGCCGGCCTTGCGCAGGTCGGCCGGAGCGAGGTTGACCGTGATCCGGCGCGGCGGATGGCTGAAGCCGGCGTTGCGAATCGCGCCGCGCACCCGTTCCCGCGCTTCCTGGAGGGCGGCATCCGCGAGCCCGACGATCGTGAACCCGGGAAGCCCGGGCGCGACATCGACCTCGACCCGGATCACGCGTCCGTCGAGGCCGACGAGGGTGGTCGAGAGCAGGGTGGCCAGCACCCGCCGAGGCTAACGAGTGCCGCTCACCGGCCAGTCACGCCGGACTTCACGGCGACATACGTGGGGCCAACCGTGAAGTCGACCGCGGCGGCCCCAGCGGAGCGGCGCCGGGACCAGACCCGGGCGCACCAGGCGGCGCCCTGACTCGAGCGCCAGTCGAGCGCCAGGTGACCGCGATATCAGCCCCAATGATCCAGCCAGCGTTGGGAGGGCGATCAGGACGGCGCGGCGCCGATTCACGCTCAGATTCCCCACGCGCGAGCGTGCTCGGCGCGGGAGTCCGCGCCAATGGTGGTTCGTTACGCCGGTCGGATCAGCACGGCTGATACCCGCGAGGCGATCGAGCGACGCACCTCAGTTCGGCGTGGTCGACCGTCGCCGCCCCCGGCGCCTACCCCCGGAGCAGCGCCGGCGCTCCCGCCCCGACGGGCGCCTTGTCGACGACCCGGGCGAACTCGAGCATCGACCGGCCGAGGAGCGAGTCGGCCTTCGTGAACATGAACGGCGCGCCCGAGTTCAGGGCGCTGATCGCGCCGCGGTACTCGTTGACGATCTGGTGGTCGATCGTCCGCTTGAGGGCGCCCTCGGCGTTCTTCACGTTGATGCCGGTGAAGGCGTTCGAACGGTTCAGGACGAGCTGGACCTTGCTCGCCGAGTAGCCGAGGTGACCGATCGTCTCGAGCACGAGCCGGACGTTCTTCAGGCACGACAGGTCGGCCGTCATGACCACGAACATCGTGTCCGCCGACTCGAGGATCCCGAGGTTGATGTCGTCGAGCCGCTTGTCGATGTCGATCAGGACGTAGTCGTACAGCCCGCGGAGCTGCTCGACCACGATCGGCATGTGGTCCTGGGTCACGAGCTCGGCGGTCTCCGGCGACGGCGGCGCGAGCAGCAGATCGACGCCCGAGTCGTGCTTGACCATGACCTGCCGGACGAGGTCCTGGTCGATCGTCGGCGCGGTGACGATGTCGACGATCGACTTCTTGTCGAGGCCGAGGTCGAGGAACACCCGGTGATCGCCGAACTGGAGGTTGCCGTCGACGAGGGCGACCTTGCGCCCGAGCTCGCGATGGAGGGCGATCGCGGCGTTGATCGCGATCGTCGTCGTGCCCACGCCGCCCTTCGCGCCGTAGAACGCGAGGACCCGGCCGAGCGGCGGCCGCCCGACGAGCGTCTCGTGCGGCGCGAACCGGGCGAGCAGGCTCTTGATCCGGGCCATGAGCTCGGCCGGATGGAACGGCTTGATCAGGTAGTCGTCGGCGCCGGCGCGCAGGCCGCGGACCTTCTGCTCCACCTCGCGCTCGGCGGTCAGCATGATGATCGGGACGTGGCCGGTCGTGCCCTCTTCCGTCCGGATCTTCGTCGCGACCTGGTACCCGTCGAGCTTGGGCAGCATGACGTCGAGCAGGATCAGGTCTGGCGCCTCGGCCCCCCACAGGCGGAAGCCTTCGGCGCCATCCGTGGCGATGACGACCTCGTACCCCTCCTGCTTCAGCGTGTACTGGAGCAAGCGCTGGACGTTCGGGTCGTCGTCGACGACGAGGATCTTGGCCGCCATCAGTCTCCTTCCACTCCCCAGAAGTGGGATTCGGTCGTCGGGTCCACCGACGCGTGGATTATAGGCACCACCTTGCGGCCGCCGGAGAAGGCCAGACGGACGAATTGGGTAACCCGTTCGTCCCATTGCGCCGGAGCCGCCCGCCGTGCTTGACCGTGCCCCGCGCCGGGCACCTCCCAATGCTGTGCGGACGATCCGGCCAGGGCGGCGAGCCGCCGTCCGTCCTTTGGGCGGACCGTTCGATCGGCTCCGCCGTGGATGAGCAGGAGCGGCACCGGCTCTACGAGGCCGATGATCCTGCCCGGCTCCGTCGCCCGCAGGTCGCCGCCGACGATCCGCCCGGCTCTCGCGAACATCCGCCCGGCGACGGCCCGCCGGAGCACGCCGCCAATGGGCAGGGGCATCCGGTTGGCGATCGGGATCCGCAGATCCGGTGCGACGGACTCGGCGACGACGGCCACGATCGTGGGGCGCGGGGCGTCGACCGCGGCAGCTGGCGCCGTCGGATCGAGGTCGGCCTGGGCCAGCGAGCCGTCGCCGAGCACGACGACCGATGCGATCGCAACGACGCCGCCCATGGACGAGCCACAGAGCACAACGCGCCGGATCCCGCGCTCGCCGAGCCAGCCGAGCGCGCCGGCGACGTCGTCGATCTCGTGCAGCCCGAACGTCGTCGGCGCGTCATCGGAGCCGCCGTGACCGCGGAAGTCGAGACCGAGGACGCCGGCGGTCCGGCGCAGCGTCGGCCCGAGCTCGACGAGATCCGGCGCGACGGAGCCGGTCCAGCCGTGGAGGAGCAGGATCGCCTCGTAGGGATCCGGCTGCCAGGCGCCGCCCTCGGCGCCGGGGCCGCCCTCGGCGCCGGGGCCGCCCTCGGCGCTGGAGTCGCCGGTGTCGCCCTCCTCGCCATGGTCGATGTCGTCGGTCGGCGCCGGCCCGCGCTCGGCAGGCAGCCAGCGCGCGGTCAGCTTCAGGCCGTCCCGTGAGCGGAGCCGGATGACCTCCCCGCCGAGCGCGTCGACCGCCTCCTTGAGGCCCGCCTCGTCCGGCCCGACCCGTGGAGCGTCGAGGATCCGCCTGGGTGAGGGGCCGATCACCCGGCCGCGCCGCCGTCGTCGCCGGAGGAGCCCGCCGGGCGGCTCGGCCCGGCTGCCATGCCCTTCCCGACGTAGCCGACGATCGGCTCGAGCAGGCGGGTGAACTCGGTCGGGATCACGAACTTGGTCGACGGGCTGTTGCCGAGCGCCTTGAGCGCCTCGAGGTACTGCAGCGCCATCGTCTTCTCGTCGATCCCGGCGGCGGCGCCGTAGATCCGGGTCAGGGCGGTGCTGAAGCCCTCGGCCCGCAGGATCGCGGCCTGGCGCTCCCCCTCGGCCTTGAGGATCTCGGACTGCTTCTGACCCTCGGCCACGTTGATGGCGGCCTGGCGGTTGCCCTCGGACTCGGTGACGACCGCGCGGCGCGTCCGCTCGGCGGTCAGCTGCCGGTTCATCGCGTCCTGGACGTCGCGCGGCGGGATGATCTCGCGGATCTCGACCGTCGTGACCTTGCCGCCCCAGCGCTCGGTCTGCTCGTCGAGCTTGACCCGCAGGAGCTCGTTGATCTGGTCGCGCTTGGACAGGACCTCGTCGAGCGAGATGTCGCCGATGACGGCCCGCAGCGTCGTCGTGGCCACGCCCTGAAGGGCGCCGGCGAAGTTCTCGACGTTCACCACGCTCTTGAGCGGGTCGACGATCCGCCAATAGATCAGGAAGTCGACGTTGATCGGGGCGTTGTCCTTGGTGATCGTGGTCTGGCTCGGGACCTCGATGAACCGCTCGCGGACGTCGACCTTGACCGGCCGGTCGATGACCGGGACGAGGAAGCGCAGGCCCGGGTCGCGGACGAGGCCTTCGTTCGTCTTGCCCAGGCGGAAGACGATCATCTTCTCGTACTGCTGGACCACCCGGACCGAGAGATACAGGATCACCAGGAGGACGACGCCGATGAAGGCGACGGCGATCAGGACAGGGATCCAGGATTCCACGGGAGCTCCTTCAGGTGTGTCCGTTCAGCGTAGCCCGGACGGCGCCGGCTCGACGAGGACGGTCAGGCCGTCGCTGCCGATGACATGGACGGCGGTTCCGCGCGGCAGTGGCCGGTCATCGGCGGCGCGGGCGGACCACTCCTCGCCCTTGGCATAGATCGACCCGATCGGCTCGAGCGGCCGGCGGACCTCGCCGATCGTTCCCGCGGGCGGTGCGGCGGACTGGGGGTCGCTCGGGCCGGGCATCTCGCGTGTCCGGATCGCCGTGGCGGCGATCAGCAGCCCGAACCCGGCCGCCGTGACCGCGGCGACGACGAGCAACGGCGCGGCCACCCGGACCGCCGGTCCGAACTGGTCGGCCTGGCTGTAGAGGGCGAAGCCGCCGACGACGAACGCGATCGCCCCGCCGATCGTGAGCAGGCCGTGGCTGGGGATGGCCGGCTCCAGGGCGAACAGGACGAGTCCGATCGCCACGAGAAGGAGGCCGGTCAGGTCCGTTGGCAGGTTGACGAATCCGACGGCTGCCAGGGCGATGGCGATGACCCCGAAGACGCCGGTCAGGAGGTTCGGGTTCTGGAGCTCGAACAGGAGGGCAAGGGCGCCGATCGTGAACAGCAGGAACGCGACGTTCGGGTCGACGAGCAGGCGCAGGATGCCGCCGAGCGGGTTGACCGTCGCCTCTTCGATCGGGGCCCCGGCAAGGGCCAGGACGACGGCTCGTCCGGCGACCTGGACGGTCCGGCCGTTCGCGGCCGCGACGACCTCCTCGATCGTCGCCGCGATCCCGTCGACCGCGCCGACCGCTACCGCCTCCTGGGCGGACGACGACCGAGCCTCGGCGACGGTCGAGACGGCCCAATCCACCGGGCGCTGCCGTGCCTCGGCGATCGACTTCACCCAGGCGATCGTGTCGTTGCGGACCTTGTCGCCGAGGGTGCCCGGGATGTCGTTGCCGGACCCGTCGATCGGCGACGCGGCCCCGATCCGGGTGCCGGGCGCCATCCAGGACAGGTTGGCGGCGAGGGTGATGAATGTCCCGGCGCTGGCCGCGAACCCGCCGGCCGGGGCGACCCAGACGATCGTCGGGACGCGGCTGTCGAGAAGCGTCGTCACGATCCGCTGCGTGGCGTCGAGGCTGCCACCGGGCGTGTCGAGGCGGATCACGACCGCGGCCGCGCGGGACGCGGCGGCCGCGTCGAGCTGACTGGCGAGGGTGTCGGCCATGACCGCATCGACCTCGCCGGTCGTCGGCAGGACGATGACCGCACCGGGCGTCGCTGCCTGCATCGGAGCGACCGCCAGCAGCCATCCGATCACGGACAGGAGCGCCGCCAGGACGGGTCGGCGGCGATCGAGACGGTGCCTCACGGGCGACCTCCTCGGATCATCGTACTGCGGGTCGCGCCTCGAGGAATTCGTACGCGATCCGGCTCCACGTCTCGAGCCGATCGGCCACCGCGGCGACCTCCGCGCTCGAGACGAACCGGCCGCTGAGCTTGTCCGATTCGCGGATCGCGACCGGTCGACCGGCGGCGTCTCCCTCGTACACGAGCCCGAGATGGACCTGACCGACCGGGGTGGTGTCGTCATTGAGCAGCCCGACGAACCGGAAAGCCGGGACGAAGGCGACGTCGAGCTCCTCGTGCCACTCGCGCCGCAGCGCGATGCCGAGGTCGCCGTCCAGACCGCCGTCGTCGGGATTGACATGGCCTCCGACCCCGATGGAGAACCGGTCGTGGAGGCGGGCGTCGCTGCCCGCCTTCGTGCGCCGCATCAGGAACCACGCCGCGCCGTCGCGCAGGACCGGATACGGGATCACCTGCTTCCAGGCGGGATCCGCCTCCATCTCGGAGCGCGGCAGGAAGCAGCCTTCGGCCCGGATCAGGTCGCCGAGATCGGTCTCTCCGGCCGACCGGATTCCGAGCCAGGCGGAGCCACCGCCGAGCCGGTCGACGACGGACGCCGTCGGCACGACCAGGACGAGCTCGTCAATCACTGCCCCCGACCTCCGACCCAACGTCTCCTTCGAGCGATCCGCCGAGCACGTCGCGGGCCGCCGCCAACCGCCGCTCGACCGCTCCCACGTCGATGACTCCGGCGTCGCCCTCGATCATGCGCAGCCAGTCGTCGAGGACCGCCCGGAGCTCGCGCAGCCGGGCGCCGATCGCGGGGCCGTTGGTCGCGACGATCCCGGCGCCCATGGCCGGGCTACCGCCCGCCAGGCGCGTCATCGAGGCCCATCCGCCGGCCGCGAGCGATGCCGTGGCCGGCCAGTCCGGGCCGCCAGCCAGCGCCTCGGCCAGCGCGGCCGACACGAGGAGGGGCAGGTGGCTGACGGCCGCGACGGCTGCATCGTGGCCTTCGGCCGACCATGCGACGGGCCGAGCCCGGCACGCCGCGGCGAGGGCGGTGACCCGGTCGATCGCGGCCATGTCGGCGGGATCGGCCGGGACGATCACCCACGGCCGGCCTGTGAAGAGATCCGGATCGGCCGCCCCGTAGCCGGCCGCGGCCCGGCCGGCCATCGGGTGGCCGCCCACGAACCGCAGGCCGTGGCCCCGCGCCCGTTCGACGATCGCCGCCTTGGTGCTCGCGACGTCGGTGACCACCGCGTCCGCGCCGCGATCCGCGGCCCAGGGCCCGGCGAGGGCATCGAGCAGGTCGAGACAGCCCTGCGGCGGAGCCGCGAGGATGATCAGGGCGGCCCCCCGGATGGCGTCACGGGCCGTCTCCGCCGCTTCGACCCCATCGCCGGTCGCGGCCCGTGGGCCGACCCCGCCGGGCGTCCAGGCGGTGATCCTGGTGGCAAACCCGGCAGCCGACGCGGCGCGGGCGACCGAGCCGCCGATCTGGCCGAGTCCGAGGAAGGCGAGGTGCACGTCCCGAGTATGTCAGCCCGGGCGACGCCACTGGTATCCTCGGGGAGCCGCGTGCAACAAGTCCGCGACGATGGAGGGGAATCGTGAATTCGGAGCAGAAGCGGATCCGAGTCCTCTTCGTCGAGGACCATCAGCTGCTGGCCGACGCCCTGTCCGCGATGCTCGCTCGAGAGCCCGACATGGAGATCGTCGGCATCGCCGGCACCGTCGCCGAGGCCAAGGCGATGTCGCGTGAGCGGCTCGATGTCGTCCTGATGGACTACCACCTGCCGGACGGAACCGGTGCCGAGGCGACCCGCGCGATCAAGGCGCGCTGGCCGGCCGCCCGGGTCGTGATGGTCACGGCCCTGACCGACGACGAAACCGTCCTCGAGTCGATCCAGGCCGGCGCCGATGGCTACCTGACCAAGGACCGCGCCGCCCAGGACGTCGTCCAGGCGGTCCGTGCCGCGTATGCCGGCGAAACCCTCCTGCCGCGCTCGGTGATCGTCGAGATCGCCCGGCGCGTGACCGCCTCCCGCGAGCGTGGCGAGGAGCGGCGGATGGTGGAACCCCTCACGCCGCGCGAGCTCGAGGTCCTGCGGGCGCTGACCGAGGGCTTGTCGACGCCGGAGATCTGCGAGCAGCTGTTCATCGCGCCGAATACGCTCCGGACCCACGTCCAGAACATCATGGGCAAGCTCCGGGTCCACTCCAAGCTGGAGGCGGTGGCGTTCGCGCTCCGCTACCGACTCGTCGAGCCGCCCCGACCCGAGGACGCCGTTCCGACCTGAGCCGGGTGCCGGCGCCCCGCCGCGACGGCGGCGACACGACGCTCGATCAGGAGCCGGCGGGCTTCCGTCGCCGGCCGAATCGCCGTTCTTCGACCCGCCGCTCGCCATCCCCGGGCGGACCGGGATCGTCGGCCGGATTCTGACGCCGGTTATAGCCTCGCCGGTCGTTGTCGCGGCGCTCGTCGTTCAGGAAGGCGCCACAGCGCGGACAGCGCCGCTCCTCGGCGAACAGGGACGCCAGCGGGGCAACGGTGTAGATCTGGCGGCCACACGACCAGCACGCAAGCTTGGGCATCGAACGCATGGTAGTCGAGAGCCGGCCGAGGACCGATCGCAGGCCCGCGTCCGACGTCGAAGCACGGCCCGACGCCAGGGCTTGACCGGTTTACGTCGCTTGGGGGATGTGCCGGGCCGCACGCCGCGCCAACAATGCCGCGGTGGGTTCGCCCCGATCTGGGGCAGCCGGCCGGTCACTCGGGCAGGTGACCGATCAGCGGGCCGTTCCGATCCCCCCGGGACGGCCCGCTCCCCGTTTCCGGACCGAAGCCCGGATCGGGTCTTAGGCTAGGTCCGTCCGACCCGTCGCCGACGCGCGTTCCGGCGAGCGCCACTGGCTGCCCGTCGCGAGCCGACCACGATCCGCGTCCGAAGGCTGGCCACCAGGCTGCCCACGAGCGGCAGCATGATCACGATCCCGGTCCCCCCATCGTGCTTGCTGTGGCCGCCACCCTTGCACGGCCGGTCCCCGGGCTTGTCGCCCTTGCGATGACCGGGCGGATCCTTGCCCGGTTCCGGACAGGGCGGACGGTGCTTGGCCTTCTTGTCCTTGTCGTCGTCCGAGACGGGCTTCGGAGTGGCCGTCGGAGCCGCGGTCGGCTCGGCGGTCGGGGCTGCGGTCGGGCGCGGGGTCGGCCTGGGGGTTGCCCTGGGGGTTGCCCTGGGGGTCGGCTTGGGGGTCGGCTTGGGGGTCGGCGTTGGCGCGTCGACCCGCGGCGTCGGGGTCGGCACGACCGCGACGATCGGCCCCGGGGTGCGGACGGGGCTCGAGGCGATCGGGACGACCGGTGGCTCGCTCGACGGCAGCGCGTCGGAGGGGACCGGTGTCGGCTCGGAGCTGGCGCCCGGCGTGCTCGGCGACGCCGATGGCGGTGGCTGGGACGAAACCGGGGTCGCCGTCGGAGGCGTGACCGACGGACTCGACGGGACGCTCGATCCGGGGGTCGCCGGGGCGGTCGTGGGAACGGGGCTGCCGACCGCGATGTTGCCGTCCGGCTGAGGCGGCGCGACCACGCCGGCAGTCAGCGCGACGGTCGCCAGGATGAGGTTCAAAAGCCCCATGGCGACGACCAAACGGGCGCGCTGAGCAGTTGTCACGTCGAGCTGTGGGCTCCTTGGCGTCCGGGCAGGAGTCCGCCGAGCGGACCTCCCGATGGTAGCACCGACGGACCTCGGGCAGCCTCGACGGGCCGGTCGAGGTCAGGTCGGGCGGCCGGAGAAGGCGGACGTTACGAGGGCGGTGGCGCGCCGCTTCCAAGGTCCGCCACGGCACGTTCCACGTAGCGTGCCCGGCCCGAGCCGGTGATGCTCTCGAACAGCACGACGCGCTCGATCGGGGACTCGATGGCCAGCGTGGAGGCCGCCTCGCGGAGCGCCGCAACGGTCGCCGGACCGGCCCGCACGCCGTCGGCCCGGGCAAGAGTCAGGTGAGCCCGGAACGGGCGCCGCTCCCGCTCCCAGCCGGCGCCGGCGAGCGCCTCGTCGAGGCGTGTCGCGAGGGCGCTCAGCTCGTCGACGCCGCGGTCGAGGTCGAGCCACAGCGTCCGCGGCCGGCCGGTCGGCGGGAACGCGTCCGCGCCCGCGATCCGGACCTCGAACGGGGCAACGTCGGCCGCGGTGGCCTGCACGGCAGCCGCGACGTCGGGTGCGCGGGACTCCGGCGTCGGCCCCAGGAACCGGAGCGTGATGTGGAGCCCCTCGAGGCGGACCCAGCGGACCCCGCGCCCCTCCGGCTCGCCGGCCCGGATCCGCTCGACCACGTCCACGACCGCGAGGCGGGCGGGCTCGCTCAGCGGGACCGCGACGAAGAGTCGCGGATCCTCGTTCAAGCGGAGCCGTCGGGCGCGGCGTGCTCCGTCGACCACGTCGCCCGATCGTCGACGAGGACCTGGCGGGCTCGGGCGGCATCGCGCCAGCCCACCACGTCGGTCTCCTTGTCCTCGAGCATCTTGTAGGTGTTGAAGAAGTGCTCGATCTCGACGAGCCGATGCGGCCGCACGTGGGCGAGATCCTCGACGTGGGCCTGATGCGGGTCGGCGACCGCGACGCACAGGACCTTGAAGTCCTCGCCCTTGTCATCGCGCATCTCGAGCCCGCCGATCGGTCGGGCCCAGACGCGGCAGCCGGGGAAGGTCGGCTCGTCGATCAGGAGCAGGGCGTCCGTGTGATCGCCGTCGCCGGCCCGGGTGTCGGTGATGAAGCCGTAGTCGAAGTTGTAGTGGACGGCCGAGGCGAGGACACGATCGAGGCGGAAGACGCCCGCGGCCTCGTCGAACTCGTACTTGTTGCGACTCCCGCGCGGGATCTCGACGACGACCTCGACGATCGCCGGAAAGTCGCGTGGCGAGGGGCTCATCGGATCGGCCTGGGAGCCATCGTCGGAGTGTAGCCGCGCTCGTCGCCGGCCGCGCCGGAACGCCGACCTCGGCGAACGGGGCGGATGCCGGGCGCGCGAAAACGCCCGAAGGAACCCACTGCCAAACGGGTTCAGTCGTGGAAGCAACCAGCCTTGATGTGATCTCGGCCGGCCAGCTCCCGGACCGGCGATCGCGGCGCGAGCGGGCCTTGCGGCTCGTCCGACCGGACCGGCGGCGCTGCGCGGGTCACCCCTCGCCTCGCCTGTCCGTTTGCGTTGGCCCCTTCGGGCAAGACGAACCATATGCCCGGGCCAGGACGGCCACAACGGCCTTATCCACGAACTTCGTCGGCGCGATGCGCCAATTCATCCACGAACCGCATCGTTGTGTGGACGCAATGTGGAAACACCCGCGACCGAAACGTGCTACGTGCGCTTCCGAACCATGACCGTCAACGGCGGGTCACGGCGCGGGCGACGCCGGCGACGAGCCGATCTCGACCTGGACGTCGTCGGGCACGACCGAGCCGGCCTTCGGGAACCACGTCGCGGTCAGTGTCCACTCGACGTGAACGTCCGAGCCGGCATCCGGCGCAGTCGCGAAGACCGGTGAATCGAGTCGTGCAGCGCGATCGGCCCTGGCAGGTCAGCGCCACGAGCTCGCTGACCAGCGTCGTCGTCGCACCCACCTCCACCTGGCCCGAGGCCATCGGCACGGAGGCGTTCTCGTTGTATCTCCCGACCCCGAGATTCAGTTTCCCGGCCCCGGATGGCCCCGTCGTCCGGACCTCGTAGCGGACCTGGAGCACGCCATCGATCGGGCCGTTGCCCTGGGGAACCGTGGAGGCGTCGAGGCTGACCGTCGTGAGCGCGGTGCCGTTGCTTCCCTTGCGGACGTCGAACGCGCCCGACCGCGACGTCTCCAAGCGCGGCGTGGCCGGTCCGATTTCGGTGGTGTCGGTGACGCGGACGGCGACGGGCGGCGGCTTCCCCGTCGTCGCGACGCCGAGGACCACCATCGACCAGGCAAGGTCCCGGTCGTCGTCGATCGTCCCGCCGGGCATGCCGAGCTCGAGCCGGAGAGGCGTCGTACACGCCTCGACGCCGGGACACGCCGCGAGGTAGATCGGTCCTCGGCCGGGTCGCAGGTTGGCCGGCGGGCCGGGCTCGTCCGACTGGCCGAGGCGGACGACCGGCTGACGCGGGTCGGTGAAGGTATCGGGATCTGCCACGGTCAAGAACGCCAGCCAGCCGCCGTCGGCGTGGACACCCGCGGCCGGCGCGGGCCGCTCGACCTGGATCGATCGGAGCGCAGCCGGATGGTCCGCGTCGAGATGGACCGTCTCGGTCGGGAGGGCGGCCAGCGCAAGCTCCGTGGCCGGCCGGGTGGTCGGGTCGTCGCGATCGGACGGCCAGCCGGGCCTCGGCGGGCGCGGCCGAGAGCCGGTCCGTGCCGTCCATCGTGCAGCTCGAGCGACGCATGCCACTCGATCGATGCCGTTTCGACCGATGGGTCCACGAGGACGGCCGTCACGCGGAACCGCCCCGAGCAGACCTGGAAGTCCGGGCAGGAATCGGCGAGGCCACCGCTGATGCTCGTCGACGAGCCGGTGGCGGCGCTTCCGTTCGGTCTGGTCGATCGGCTCGACGATGACGATCGTGGCGCCGGCCGGATCCGCGACCCCGCCGTTCGGTGCCTGGCCCGCCCCGATCCGGGTCGCGATCCGGGCGCCGGCGATCGATCGCGCCGCTTCGTTGGCGTCGAGCGCTGACGATCACCGAGGCGATCGGCCGCTCGGCGGTGACCTCGAGCGTCCCGGAGCCGTTGGCCGTGGCAAGCGGCGGTGGCGGCGGGCTGGCGCCGGTGCCGGCAACGGCAAGGCCCGCCAGGATCGAGGACGAGGAATCGGGCAACTGCGGCGGCGCGCCTCCGGGCGACGCCTGCGCGTCGTGTCGCCCATCGCTGCCCTCCCGCGCGGCCGCCTGTCCCGGAGCGTTCGCCGCGACGGGGCGGCGATCAGTCGTTGTAGAGGCGTTCCTCGATCAGCTTCTCCTGGACGGTCCGACCGTTGGGATCGAAGCAGGAGAACTCGAAGTGCTTCTCGAACTCGAGGTCGACGTTGTCCTGGCCGCCGCGGTTCTTCTCGACCGAGATCACGACCCAGTCGCGGAAGCGCTGCGCCTGGTACGGGTTGAACTCGATGTTGACCTTGGCGACGATGTGGTACTTCTCGTTGAGGATCAGGATGATGTCGGCCTCGTAGTTGATGGCCGACGAGCCGCGCAGGTGGTAGTTCCGGAGGCGCGACGCCTTCAGGCCCTCCTTGTCCGCGGCCACGATGCTGATCATCGGGACCTCCTCGGACAGCGCGATGTCCTTGAGGCCGTTCACGACGTAGGTGACCTTCTCGGTCTCGTTGTCCGGCTCCGGGATCTGGGGCACCTTCTGGAGGTAGTCGACGAACACGACGAGACGCCGGTCGCCGGACAGGCGGCGGTGCTCCTGGACGAGCTTGCGGATGTTGTCGACCGTGCTGGCGGTCTGCGAGCCGCGGAGCAGGAAGAGGTTCTGGCCGTAGCGCGCGATCCGGTCGAGCGACGGCCGGAGACGCGGATTGCTGGCAAGCTGGGCCGCTCCGCCGCCCTCGGCCATCCAGGTCCCGAGGATCTCCTTGCGAACATCCTGGATCTTGATCGCGCCGGTCTTGTGGGGCAGGTGGGCGAGCGCGGACTCCATCGCGATCAGGCGATTGAGCAGGTACTGCTCGTCGTGCTCGAAGCAGATGTAGAGGACGTTGGCCTGTCCGCCCGACGCGATGTTGCGGGCCATCTGGAGGGCCATCGTCGTCTTGCCCGTGCCCTGGGCGCCACCGATCAGGAGCAGCTCACCGGCCCGCAGGCCCGTGCCGATCGTCTTGTCCATCGGCGTGAATCCGAGCGGGACGGCCTGATACTCCCCGACCTTGCCGCTGGTGACCTTGTCGTTGAGGTCGACGAGCACGTCCAGCGCCGAGCGCGGCACCATGCTCCCGGTGTCGGAGTCAAGACGCCAGCTCTCGCCCGCGGTCGTGGCGGTGGGTTCGGCCGTTTCGGTCACGCTGCTCTCCCCAGTCAACGAAGTCGTTGTGCATCGTAGCACCGCCCTTCACGCGAACAGCCGCCCGAAAGCGGCGATCCGCTGACCCGAAAGTCCTACTGCGCCACTCGCCCGGCGCGTCGTCGTGGCGCCCACGCGATCACGAGCGGACGGCCTCGATCCGGCCTTGGCTCAGGCGCGGAGGCCGGCGATCCCGATCGTGGCGACCTCGTCCCACATCCGGGCGACGGTCCGGATCCCGGTCTCGTAGTTGCGGAGGTCCATCCACTCGTTCGGGGCGTGGGCGTGGTCGTCGGGCGGGCTGAACCCGAGGAGGACGACGGTGAGACCCAGGATCTGCTCGAAGCTGGCACAGACCGGGATCGAGCCGCCTTCGCGGACGTACATTGGCGCGGCGCCGAACGTGGCCTCGAGGGCGCGCGCCGCGGCCTGCGTCGCCGGGTGGTCGATCGGGGTATGGCTGGGGTGGCCGCCGCCGAGCGACTGGACCTCGACGCGCACGCCCTTCGGCGCGATCGCCAGGATGTGATCGCGGAATGCCGCGAAGACCCGCTCCGGTTCCTGGGCGCTGACGAGCCGGCAGCTGATCTTGGCGTGGGCGTGGGCCGGGATGATCGTCTTCGCGCCATCGCCCTGGAAGCCGCCCCACAGGCCGTTGACGTCGAGGGTCGGCCGTGAGCCGCGCCGCTCGAGGGTCGAATAGCCCGCTTCACCGTGGAGCGCCGGCAGCCCGAGTCGGTCGAGATAGGCCGCATCGTCGAAGGGCAGGTCGGCGATCCGCTGACGATCCTCGGCGCTCAGCTCGACGACATCGTCGTAGAAGCCCGGGATGAGGACCCGCCCGTCCTCGTCCTTGAGGCCGGCGATGATCCGGGCGAGGGCGTTGGCCGGATTCTCGACGGCGCCACCGTAGCCGCCCGAGTGGAGGTCGACCTCCGTCCCGAGCACGTCGACCTGGGCGTACATCATCCCGCGCAGCGCGATCGTGATCGACGGGCGGTTGCCCTCGAAGAACCCCGTGTCGCTGATCAGGGCGAAGTCGGCCCCGAGGCGCTCGCGGTTGGCGGCCAGCCAGGCGTCGAGGTGGACCGAGCTCGATTCCTCCTCGCCCTCGAAGACGAAGCGGAGATTCACGGGCAGCCCGCCGCGAGTCGCGAACAGCGCCTCGGTGGCCCGCAGGTGGAGGTGGAGCTGGCCCTTGTCATCGGCGACCCCGCGGCCGAGGATGCGGTCGCCGACCACGACCGGCTCGAAGGGCGGCGACGTCCACAGCTCGAGGGGATCGACCGGCTGAACGTCGTAGTGGCAGTAGACGAGGACCGTTGGAGCCCCGTCGGCGTGCAGCCAGTCGGCGTAGACCACCGGGTGGCCGCCCGTGTCGCTGACCTCGACGTGCTCCATCCCGATCCGCTCGAGATCCGCGGCGATCCACTCGGCCGTGCGCCGGCAGTCAGCGGCGTGAACCGGCAGAGCCGACACGCTCGGGATCCGGATCAGCTCCTTGTACGACTCGAGGCGCTCGTCGGCATGCGCCGCCAGGAAGTCCTCGAATGCCTGGTCGGTGGCGGTCGACATCGTCATGGCCCGATGGTATCGGCTGGCACGGGGCGGCGACGAGAACCGGCTCCGGACCCGGTGGAATCGAAACGACCCCGAGCCGTCGGGCCCGGGGTCGTTGCGGTTGCGCTGGAGGGTCGCCCGGGTCAGGCCGGGGCGGGGTTCGCGGCCGGCTGGGTGCCGGGTGTCGGCTGGTTCGGCCCGACGACGGTCGGCGGGGTCTCGCGCGAGTTGCGCTTCGGAGGAAGGTCGGAGAAGAGGGACTCGAATCCCTCGGAGTCGACGGTCTCCTCGGCGACGAGCTTCTCCGCCAGGGCGTTCAGCTTGTCGCGGTGCGTGACCAGCACGTCCATCGCCCGCTCGTAGGCGTTGTCGATGATCGCCCGGACTTCCTCGTCGATCTGCTTGGCGACCTCGTCCGAGTAGTTGCGCTGCTCGCCGATCTCGCGGCCGAGGAACACGAGCTCGTCGCGCTTCCCGAACGAGAGCGGGCCGAGCTTGTCGCTCATCCCGAACTCGGTGACCATGCGGCGGGCGAGGTCGGTCGCCTTCTCGATGTCGTTGCTGGCGCCGGTCGTCGTGTCGCCGAAGACCAGGCGCTCCGCGGCGTTGCCGCCGAGCAGGCCCGCGATCTTGTCCTCGAACTCGGTCTTGGACTGGAGGTAGCGGTCCTCCATCGGGAGGGCCATCGTGTAGCCGAGGGCCATGCCGCGGCTGATGATCGTGACCTTGGCGACCGGGTCGCACTTCGGCAGGATCCGCTGGACGACGGCGTGGCCGCCCTCGTGGTAGGCGATGATCGCCTTCTCCGCGTCCGAGATGATCCGGCGACTTGCGCTCCGGACCGGCGACGACCCGCTCGAGCGCCTCGGTGAACTCGGACGATCCCGATCACCTTCTTGTTGCGGCGAGCGGCGAGGATCGCGGCCTCGTTGACGAGGTTGGCGAGGTCGGCGCCGGAGAAGCCCGGCGACTGACGCGCGACCGCCTCGACGTCGATCGTCTTGTCGAGCGGCTTGCCCTTGGTGTGGACCTTGAGGATCGCGGTGCGGCCCTTCATGTCCGGCCGGTCGAGGATGACCTGGCGGTCGAACCGGCCCGGGCGCAGGAGCGCCGGGTCGAGGACGTCCGGCCGGTTGGTGGCGGCGACGACGATCACGTTGGTGTTCGTGTCGAAGCCGTCCATCTCGACGAGGATCTGGTTGAGGGTCTGCTCGCGCTCGTCGTGGCTGCCGCCGAGGCCGGCGCCGCGCTGGCGGCCGACCGCGTCGATCTCGTCGACGAAGACGATGCACGGCGAGTTGCGCTTGGCCTGGTCGAACAGGTCGCGGACGCGGCTGGCGCCGACGCCGACGAACATCTCGACGAACTCCGAGCCGGAGATGCTGAAGAACGGCACGCCCGCCTCACCGGCGACGGCCCGGGCCATCAGCGTCTTGCCGGTTCCCGGAGGGCCGACGAGGAGCACGCCGCGCGGGATCCGCGCGCCGAGCGAGTTGAACTTCTCCGGGTACTTCAGGAACTCGACGACTTCCTGGAGCTCGGTCTTGGCCTCGTCCACGCCGGCCACGTCGGCGAAGGTGACGACGGTCTTGTTGCCGAGGAACATCCGGGCGCGGCTCTTGCCGAAGCTGAGGGCCTGGTTGTTGGTGCCCTGGGCCTGGCGCATCATGAAGAAGATGAACCCGCCGATGATCAGGATCGGCAGCAGCCCGGTCACGAGGATCGAGATCCAGCCGTTGTCCGGAGCCGGCTTGGCACCGAACAGCGGGATCGTCTTGCCCTCCCCGACCGCCTTCTGCAAGTCGTCCTTGACCTGATTCACGAGCAGGCCGGGGACCACGACGGTGTACGTCGGCATCGCCGCGTCGCTCGAGTTGACGGTCAGCGTCCCGCCTTCCTGGATGACCTTGGTGACGCTGCCCTTCTGGGCGTCGCTCAGGAATTCGGAGTAGAGCTTGGAATTGCTCGGCGTCGACTGATTGACGACCGTGAGCACGACGGCGAGCGCGACGACCACGAGAAGCAGCATCACGATGCCGTTGCGGAAGAACCTGGGATTCAACGGAGCCTCCGGGAACAGGTGGCCCCGCAGCGCGGCGGCCAGCGGATCGAGTATAGCGTCGGTTCGTGACGATCCCATGAGACGGAGGTCCGGGACCGACCAGTCCTCGTCGGGTGATTTGCGCGCGGCACGGCCGTGGATGCAGCGCCGGACACGACGACGCCCGGCGGACCGCTGTGGTGCCGGGCGTCGATGAGGATCGGGTTGGTAGCGGAGGGCGGATTTGAACCACCGACCAAGGGCTTATGAGTCCCCTGCTCTACCACTGAGCTACTCCGCCGTGGCATTCAAGATTACCGAGCGTGCACCGCCTCGGCAACCGCTGCCGTTGCACTCGACGGCAGTCAGGGATCTCCGCCACCACGTCAGCTGGATCAACGCGCGGCGTCGATGACTTTGATGATCTCCTCGATCACCAGCTCCGGCTCGTAGTTCGCGACGTCGTGCCCGGACTCGACGATCACCTGTGTCGCTCGTGGGCTCAGGATCAGCCAACCCTTCTGGTCCACCACGTTCGCCGCCTCGAGTGGGTCCGCATCTGGCCCGTAGTCGTTGGAGATGACGGTCACCGGGATATCTCCGATCTCTGCTCGGTTGTTCCAGGCGTCGGCCTCGACCTTGAGGTAATCCCGGTGTTCGATATTGCCGGGGTTATCGCATGAGGTCTCCGCCACGACCTCGGGCGGCGCGTCCAAGAAGGCTTTGGGCACCTCCGCGAAGACGATCCCGGCAATGTCCTCGCGATGCTCGGTCGCGAAGCCGGCGGCAATGTAGCCACCACCGGATCCTGCCACGAGGACATAGGGCCCGGGAATATCGGCGGCTTCAAGCAATTGCTCGACGTCCCTGGTCAGGTCCGAGAGCTGGCGACATCCGGCGACGGGGTCGCTGCGACCGATGCCGCCGCGGTCGTAGGCGCAGGTCCGGGTAACCGCCGAGATCTCGGGCTCGACCCTCGCCCACTCCTCGCGTCCCGACTCGTCGCCAGCCTCGAGGATCACCGTGGGGGAGCCCTCGCCGCGGCAGACGAGATAGAGCTCCCGCCCATCGGCCACCTCGAATTTGCCCTCGAGGATCCTTGGGTCGTCGTGGGTGCCTCCAGCGAGGGGCTGGAGGTAGCGTCTGCCGGCGCCGACGTCGGGCCCGTTGTGCTGCCAGGGCTGCCGGTGGTGCCGCAGGCCGTGACGACGATGGCAAGCATCAGGATCGACAGGTGGTGTGCGCGCTTCTGGCCGCCGGTCGCGCACACGCTCGATGAGTTCATGTCGCCGCCTTTCATGTTTCGTCGTCCGGCAGTCGAACCTGAGACGGCGGGCCATGGCGATTTCGTTCACTCTGTGCGGCCGGGCCGACCACACCCACGGACATCATGGATTGCGCAGAAGGGTGCAGTCCAGGTCGCATGCATGCGGACGACGGCCGCCCTGGCTCAGCCATCACCGTGGAGGACGCTCCGTCATCGTTGCCGACCGCACCGGGAGGCGGTCGTCCATCGCCCGAGCAGCGTCAAGGTGACCGGCCGCCACGCCGAGCGCCAGCTTCTCAAACGCAGCGCTCGAGGTGCCCGCGATCGATAGGAACGGGATCGACTCTGTGTCCCGCACCTTGGGACCTGTCTCGGAGGGTGAACCAGGTATGAGCTCGATCCGAGCGATGTGCTCTTCGCCTTACCGCGGATAAAGCCCATGAGTCACCCGATTTGTGGTGGGTCCCGGGAGCACAGCGGTTAGATGGGCGGGCCTCTGAGTCCGCTGCTCTACCACTGAGCTACTCCGCCGTGCCGCCAGGTTCATCGAGCGCGATCCGGAGCGGCAACCAAGGTCGATCCGACGCTGCTCTTCGGCCGCGACATGGCACCATCGGTCACCCATGAGATCACGTCGCGTCCCGTCCACGCCTGCCCTGGCGGCCCTCGCCGTCTTCGGGCTGGCCCTGGTCGTCTACCTCCGGACCCTCCTCCCGGGCCCGAGCGTCGGCGACTGGGCGGAGATGCAGTGGATCCCGGCACGTCTCGGGATCCCCCACCCCACCGGCTATCCGCTCTACGTCCTGCTCGGCAAGGCATTCAGCCTCATCCCGGTCGGCTCGCTCGGATTCCGCGCGGAGCTCCTCTCGGCGGTGTCGGCGGCGGCTGCGTCCGGGACGGCCGTGCTGATCGCGGTCCGCCTCGGCGTCCGGCCGGTCATCGCGCTCGCTGCCGGTCTCGCCCTGGCGGTCACCGGCGAGCTCTGGCTCGAAGCCACGTTCTCCGAGATGAACAGCCTCCACCTGTTGCTGATGGCCGCGGTGATCCATCGGGCGCTCGTCTGGCGAGCCGAGCGTCGCGATCGCGATCTCCTCCTCGGCGCCCTGCTCGCCGGTCTGTCGCTGTCGAACCACGTCCTGGCCGTCACCGTCGTGCCGGTCGTCATCGGGTTCGTCCTCGTGGCCGCCCGCGGGCGCCTCCGGGAGCGCCCGATCCTCCTCGTCCAGGCGGCCGGCCTGACGGTGCTCGGCCTGACGCCGTACCTCTTCATCCCGATCCGGGCCCTGTTCGGCCCGCCCGAGATCTACGCCCGCTTCCTGACCTGGGACGGGATCACGGGCCTCGTCAGCGGGGCCGACCTGCGCGGCCAGATGCACTTCGGATCGATCGAGAGCCTGGCGAAGACCTGGGAGAACGTCGGGCCGGTCATCGGGCAGCTTCGGGACCGCTCGGACCTGGCGTTCGTCGTACTGGCCGCGATCGGCCTTGCGGTCCAGCTCGTCCGCGATCGCTGGCTGGCGCTGATGCTCGCGGCGATCGTGGTCGTGAACCTGTACTTCTTCGCGAACTACGTCGGCGATCTCGACCATTACCTGCTCATGACCTGGCTCGCCTGCGCGATCTGGCTCGGCGTGGCGCTCGAGACGATCGTCGGCTGGCTGGAGCGGCGCTGGCCCGTTCTCGGCATCCGGCCCGGCGTGGCGGTCGTCACCCTCGCGTTGCCGATCGTGATCGCCGCCGGCAACTGGGCCGAGTACGACCAGAGCCGGAACCGCGACGGCGAACGATTCGCGGAGGACGTGTTCGCCGCGCTCCCGCCCGATGCCGTCCTGCTGACCTACTGGGACGCGCTGACGACGCTCGGCTACGAGCATTGCGTGTCGGGTGTTCGGCCGGATGTCGCGATGCGGTCGTTCGACGTGACCGCCCGGGTCGTCTGTGATCCGGTCGTCGGATCACTCGACGAGGTGGCCCGGGCCCGGCCGCTCTTTGCCCTGTTCGCCGCCGAGCAGGAGCTCGATCCGCTCCGGAGCGAGTTCACGTTCGTGGCCGGGCCGCGTCTGCCCGTGCCGTACGGCAAGCGCGGCCTCGATCACAGCGCGACGCTCTATCGGCTCGTGCCCCGCGACTGAGCGCGCCAACGGACGGTCGGCGCGGCTACTGGAAGCTGCCCGACCTAGCCCGCGCCGCGCATCTCCGCGGCCGCGCGCTGGACCGCCCGCACGATCGGCTGATAGCCCGTGCAGCGACACAGATTGCCGGCCAGGCCATCACGGATGGCCTCCTCGGTCGGGTCGGGATCGCGTGCGAGCAGGGCGACCGCCGAGATCAGCATCCCCGGCGTGCAGAACCCGCATTGGATGCCGCCCCCCTCGAGGAACGCCGTCTGGAGCGGATGCAGCGCGTCGTTGCCGGCGAGGCCCTCGACGGTCGTGATCTCGCGACCGGCGGCCTGGAGCGCCAGGAAGGAGCACGAGTTCACCGGCCGGCCGTCGACGAGGACCATGCACGCGCCGCACTCGGAGTCGTCACAGCCCTCCTTGGTCCCGGTCCGACCGAGGTCGTCGCGGAGGACCCGGAGCAGGGTCCGGCCGGGCTCGACCAGCGCGCTCAGCGGCTGGCCGTCGACCGTCAGCTCGAGGAGCTCGGGCATCGGCTCAGACCTCCTGGCCGTGGGCCCAGCGCGAGGCCGGGACGGGGATCTGATCGCCACGGGCACGGGCGACCGCGGCCGCGAGGGTCCGGGTGACGACGACGGCGAGCATCGCCCGACGATAGTCGGCGCTGGCCCGGACGTCGTCGATCGGGCTGGCCGCTGACGCGGCGGCCGCGCCGGCGGCCCGGAAGGTCTCGGCGTCGGCCTTCGCGCCGACGAGGATCGCCTCGGCCTCGGGCGCCCGCACGATCGTCGGGGCGACCGCGGTCAGCGCGATCCGCGCGGCGGCGATCGTTCCGTCGTCGGCCAGGGTCACCAGCGCCGCCGCGCCGACGACCGCGATCTCCATGGCCCGGCGGTACTCGAGCCGGATGTAGGCCGACCCGCTCACGGCGGGCGGTGGCGGGACGACGACGGCGGTCAGCAGCTCGTCGTGGGCCGCGACCGTCCGACCCGGGGCGACCGCCAGCTTCCCGACCGGGACGATCCGCGAGCCTCGGCCCATCGCCCGGAGCATGACATTGGCGTCGAAGACCACGAGCGGGGCGGTCGTCTCGGCCGCCGGCGAGGCATTCATCAGGTTGCCGCCGATCGTGCCCGTGGCGCGCGTCGCGGGCGATCCGACGATCGAGGACGCGTCGGCCAGGGCGGACCAGGCGGCGCGGACCTCGGGCGAATCGGCGATCCAGGCGTGGGTCGTCAGGCCGCCCAGGACCAGCGCCCCGTCGGTGATGCCGCGCGTATCGAGCTCGGCGATCCGGTCGAGCGCGACGATCGAGACCGGCAAGGGCTTGCGACCCTGGCGCGCCGCGACGACGAGGTCCGTCCCGCCCGCGACGGCCCGCGCGACGTCGTCCGCGGCGAGGATCGCGAGCGCGGCCTGAATCGTCTTCGGCCCGGCGAAGCGCTCGGTCATCCGCGCGGCGCTCCCGCCATCGCCGCGACGGCTTCGCGACTCGGGCCGAATGGCGCGTTCGCCTCGGTCGCGCCGTCGTCGCCGGTCGTGATCGCCCGCCAGACCCGTTCCGGGGTCATCGGCAGGCGTCGGACGCGGACGCCGGTCGCGCCCGCGATCGCGTTCGCCACGGCGGCGGCGGTCGGCACGATCGGCGGCTCACCGACCCCCTTCGAGCCGCGCGGTCCCCCGTCAGCCGCCGGGTTCTCGATGAAGACCGTCTCGATCTCGGGCGCATCGGCGGTCGTCAGGAGCTTGTAGTCGAGGAGTGAGGCATTCCGTTGCCGGCCGTCCGCGCCGAACACCGTGCCTTCGAGCGTCGCGTTGCCGAGTGCCATCACCACGCCACCGGTCATCTGGCCCTCGGCACCGATCCGGTTCAGGACCCGCCCGACGTCGGTGGCGGCCACGACCTTGAGGGTGCGGACGATCCCCGTCGCCGGGTCGACCCGGATCCGCACGGCGTGGCAGAAGAACGTGGGCGAGGCGAACGACTCGAAGCCGAGACGACCGACACAGGCTGACGCGTCGTGCTCGGGCTGGTCCGGCGGCAGGCCCGAGCCGCGGGCGAGGAGGAGCGCGCCGCCGTGGGCCGTCGCCGCCAGCTCGGCGATCGACACCTGGCGGTCGGGGCTGCCGACGACGCCGGCGTGACCGTCGCGCAGCTCGAGGTCGGCGACGCTTGCCTCGAGCGCCACCGCGGCGAGATCGAGGAGCTGGCGACGGACCTCTCGGGCAGCCTCGACCACCGCGCGCCCGTTGTTGAACGTGGTCTGGCTGCCGGAGCTGCCGCCGTCGTACGGACCGCTGTCGGTGTCCTGGTACGTGATCGCGAAGTCCTCGGGCCGCATCCCGAGCTCCTCCGCCGCCAGGATCGGGAGGGCCATCACCGCACCCGTGCCGTTCTCCTGGGCGCCGGTCACGATCCGGCCGCTGCCGTCCGATTCGAGCCGGACGAACGCGCCGGACGGACCGGGTGCGCTGAACCACCAGCCGGACGCGACCCCGATCGCCTCGTCGTCGGCGAGCGGCTCGCCGGCCGTGATCCGCTCGACCGCCGCCTTGAGCGTGTCGATCGCCCCATCGCCCTCGTGGCGCTGGCGGGTCGGACCCTCGTCGCCGTCGTGGACGAGGTTGCGCCAGCGGAACTCGACGGGGTCGAGGCCGACACGGGCGGCCAGGACATCGTGGTGCTGCTCGACCGCCCAGCAGGCCTGCGGCCCCGTCGGCGCCCGGACGGAGCCGGACGGCGTGCGGTTCGTGTAGACGCTGAGCGCCTCGATGTCGACATCGGGGATCCGGTACGGCCCGGCGATCATCATCGCCGCCACCTGGCCGAGGACCGGCGTGTCGCTGGCGTAGGCGCCGCAGTCGAGCAGGAGCCGGGCCTTGCGGGCGAGGATCGTGCCGTCCTCGGTGAGGCCGGTCTCCAGGTCGACGACCATCGCGTGGGTCACCTTGTCCGGCGCAAGGAACTCTTCGCGCCGGCTGAGGACGAGCCGGACGGGCCGACGGGCAGCCCGCGCGAGCGCGGCGACGTGGCCCTCGAAGTGGAAGTCGCACTTGCCGCCGAACCCGCCGCCGAGATGGCTGACGACGACCCGGATCCGGTGCTCCGGGATTTCGAGGACCTCGGCCGTCTTGCCCCGGGCCATGAACGGAACCTGGGTCGAGGAGTAGATGGTCACCCGGTCGCCGGACCAGTCGGCGGTCACGGTGTGGGGCTCGATCGGAACCGGATGGGCCATGTCGGCGACGTAGCGCTCGCGGACGACGATGGGCGCGGCGGCGAGGGCCGCGGTCGCATCGCCCTTCACGATCGTCGAGCGGCCGGCGACGTTGCCGGCGGGCTCGAGGTTCGGATCGTGGCCGTAGGTGTCGATCGCGGGGTGGACGAGCGGCGATCCGGGGTCCAGGGCCCGCTCGACGTCGAGGATCGGGGGGAGGTCGTCGTACTCGACCTCGATGGCGGCGATCGCGGCGGCGGCCTGCTCGGGCGTGAGGGCGGCGACCGCGGCGACGACCTCGCCCTCGAACCGGACGACGTCGCGCGCGAAGAGCGTCCGATCGAGCACGTAGTCGAAGGACCCGTAGCGGCGCTCCGGCACGTCGTCCTGGGTGAGGACCGCCAGGACACCGGGCAGGGATCGGGCGCGGGTCGTGTCGAGCCGGACGATCCTGGCGTGGGCGCGGCCGGCCAGGAGCAGACGAGCATGGGCCAACCCCGGGAAGGCCAGGTCGGCGGTGTAGCGGGCCTGACCGGTGACCTTGGCGGCACCGTCGCCGCGGATCCACGGGCGATCCGGCGGGGCGTCGGCCGACGTCTGCGGGGCGCGTCCATTCGTCTCGGTCACGGGCGCCTCGGTCTCCTCGTCGCCTGGGGTGGTCGGGCGAGGATAGGCGCTGGAGCACGGACGGGTGCGGCAGGGCCCGCACCGCGCATCCGACGCGCCGCGCGGCCAGGCGGCGCGGCCGATCCGGACCACCCCGCAGCCGTCCGAACCCGCGCCGTCCCGGGACCATCGACTGGACGACGTCCCGGACTGTGCGTCGCGGCAACAGGGCATCCGGGCACCGGCCTATGCCGGACCGTCCGGGCGGAGTACTTGTGTGTCCTCCCGTCGACGGCGGCGCGGTCGTACGGTCCGGCTGCCCGTCGCACGTCGCGAAGGCCGCCGGGGGCGCAACGCGCGGCGGGCGCCACTCTGCCCGATGCGGGCGCGGCTCGGCCCAGTTGGAGCCCTACTCCACCTCGATCAGGCGGCCGGTCTCGACATCGAAGATCAGGCCGTGGATCGGGACCTCGCGAACCCACGGGTGGGCGCGCAGCCGCGCGACCTGGGCGCGAACGGATGCCGCGAGATCGGGGAACGAGCCGAACTCCAGGTCCAGGCGCCGGCCGGTCCGTTCGGTGAGATGCTCGCGCATCTCCTCCTCGTCGGCCTCCTCCAGGCCGCAATACGTGTGGCCGATCACGAGAACCTCGTCGGTCCCGAGGCGTTCCTGGCTGACGATCAGCGACCGAATCGCGTCGTCCGTCGCGAGACCGCCGGCGTTGCGGATGATGTGGGCGTCGCCGGTCCGCAGGCCGAGCGCCTCCTCGACGTCGAGCCGGGCATCCATGCAGGCGATGATCGCGAGCCCCGACAGCGGCGCGGCCGTCAGCGCGGAGCGATCGAAGGCTTCGATGTAGCGGCGGTTCTCCGCCAGGATCCGGCGGTACTCGCCAAAACCATGGCCGACCGGATCTTCGGGATCGGTCACGCGGTCAGGCCGACGTGGTCGGACCCGAGCCGCGCCCGAACCGGTCGACGATCTCGCCGATCGTCATCTCGCCGTAGCGGTCGGCCAGCTCGCCGCGGGCAATGCGCCACATCGTCCGGAGGGGTCGCGGGCCGGCCCGATCGAGCTCGCCGAGGCGGATCGCGCCGAACCGCTCGATGCCCGGGATCGCGGCCAGGTCGCGGGCCAGGCGCTGGGCCGCGACGTTGACCGTCGTCTCCCGGCCGATGCCGGCTGCCGCGGGCGCCGCCCGGAGTGCCCCCTGGGCAGCCGGGGTTGCGGTGCGGAGGGCCGCACCGGCGCTCTGCCCGGCTTGCCGGACTGATTCGTCGACGCGGGACATCGCGGCCCGGGTCGCGGCCTCGCCCGCAGCGACGGCGGCCGCCGCGTCCGACGCGTGGATCGTCGACGGCGCGGCGCTTGCCGGACCGGCGCTGGAAGCGGGCGGAGTCGCTCCTGGCCCGGCC
Organism: uncultured Chloroflexia bacterium; assembly: GCA_963783055.1. Classification (GTDB taxonomy): domain Bacteria; phylum Chloroflexota; class Limnocylindria; order Limnocylindrales; family CSP1-4; genus CF-46. Next base: position 1,449,568 of record CAWAMB010000004.1, on the reverse strand, counting down.
GAGGCTGGTGCCGTCGACGTTGGTGCAGTCGACGCGGCCCCTGCCGGAGCCGGTCCGGCCGCAGGGCTTGACGGTCGCGGCGAGCGCCGCCCGCCCGAGCCGCCGCTGCCGGATCCACCGGAGCCTGAGCCGCCGGAGCCTGACCCGCCGGACCCGCCGCGGCCGGATCCGCCCGAGCCGCGGATCGCGCTGTTGATGAGCTCCGGGACATCCAGGCCGGTCAGACTCTTGACGACCGTGCCCGCCTCGGCGACCGTCCGCGTCGCGTTCTTGACGACGTCGGATGCCCCGTCCGTCGAGAGGACCGTCAGCGACCCGATGGAGGCCATCGGCTCGGCGGCCGCCCGGACGATCTCCGGCAGCATCGACAGGACGGTCTGGATGATGGCCGCCTCGTTGAACTGGCGATACGCCTCGGCCCGGAGCGCCAGCGCCTTGGCCTCGGCCTCGCCCTTGGTGAAGACGATGCCGGCCTCGGCGTTGCCCTCGAGCTTCGTCTTCTCGGCCTCCGACTGGGCGTTGACGAGGATGACCCGGGCGTTGGCCTCGCCCTTGGTGACGTTGACCGCCGCCTCGGCCTGGCCGGCGAGCTTCACCCGCTCGGCGTCGGCCTGGGCCTGGGCGATCCGGGCCAGCTTCTCGCCCTCGGCCCGCTTGACCTGGGCCGACGCGTCGGCCTCGGCCGGGCGGACGGTCGAGGTCAGCAGCTCCTTCTCCTTGCGAGCGGCCTCGAGGTCGGCCAGCTCGGTCTGCTTCCGGGTGACCTCCTGCTGGGCCTCGGCCTGGGCCAGCGGTCCGGCCTGAGCGGCGCGCGCCTCGGCCGCGGCGATCTGGGTCTCGGTCTCGGCCCGCCGGAGCGAGACGTCGCGCTCGGCGTTGATCTTGACCTGGTTCGCCTCGGCCTCGCGGACAGCGGCCTCCTGGTCGGCCGTCGCCTTGGCCATCCGGGCGTCGCGCTCGCGCCGGGCCGTCTCCTGCTGGCCGATGAGGTCCATGTAGCCCGACTCGTCGCGGATCGCCTGGATCGTGAACGAGTCGATCTGGAGGCCGGACGTCGACGAGGTCGCCCTTGGCGGCGTCCTGGACGGCCTGCTGGAACTTCTGGCGGTCGAGGTTGAGCTCCTCGATCGTCAGGGTGCCGACGATCGAGCGGAGCGAGCCCTCGAGGACGTTCTTGACGATCGAGTCGACCTGCTCCTCCTGGGCGTCGAGGAAGCGCTCGGCGGCGTTCCGGATGGACTCGTCGTCAGCGCCGATCTTGAAGGTCGCCACGCCTTGCACCGCCACCTTGATGCCCTGCCGCGACACCGCGTCGGCGAGGTTGACGTTGATCTGGCGGGCGGTCAGCTTGAGCTTGCCGATCTTGTGGAACAGGGGCAGGACGACGATGCCCTGGCCGCGGACGACCTTCAGCCCCGCGTCGCCGCCACCGAGCGGCGTCGCCCGGCCGGACCGGATCAGGGCCTCGTTCGCGCCGGCGACCTTGTAGCGGCTGCCGAGGTACGCGAACAGCAGCGCGATGATGATGATCGCGACGAAGACGACGATCACGCTCCCGTCGAAACGAAGGAAGTCAAGCACCCGTGGTCCCTCCCGTGCCGGTCGATCCGGTCCTGCTGGCCGGCTCGCCGCCGGGTGTCGCTGATGCGCTGGAATCGTCCGGGCCGGCGGAAGCCGGAGCCACCATCGGCGCGGCTGACGCCGGTGGGGCGCCGGGCGCGGTGGCCAGCGGAGCGACGACGAGCCCCGTCCCGGCCGTGCCCGTCACGGTGACCGGCGTCCCGGTCGCGATGTCGATCGACGCCGTCGCGCTGAACTCGTGGGTCTGGCCCTCGGCCTTGACGAGGACGCTCCCGAAGCGGCCGGCCGGGATCGACACCGAGACGGATGCCGGGCGACCCACGAGGCTCGAGGTCGAGAACGGGTTGGTCCCCTCGGACCGCCGGAGGGCGCCGAACATGACCAGCACGATCAGGAAGCCGATCACCCCGCTGATCGTCCCGATGAGGGCGGCCGGGCCGGCATGCAGGTCGAGGACCTGGGTCGCGAACAGCCCGCCGACGCCGAACATCGAGACGAACCCGAGGAGGAGCGGCATCAGGGACACGCCACCGATGTCGAGGCCGATGTGGAGGGCGTCGAGGACGCCGCCGAGGATGTCGTCGACGAGGACGGTGATCAGCAGCAGGCCGCCGCCGATCAGGGTACAGACGACGAAGATCAGATCCTCGATCGGGACGATCATCCTGCCCTCCACCCGACGCCCGACCGGGCATCCCTCGCGGCAAGGATACGATGCGCGATCAGTCGGGTGGGAGGCGAGCGACGGCGCGCGAGAGGAGCGTGAGCGGCGCCGTCAGCGGGCGCGACGACGGACGGTCAGCCCCCCGGGCCGAACAGCATCGACAGCCACGATTCGAGCGGTGTCTGGCGATCGACCTCGGCGCCGAGCCGGACGGACGATGAGCCCGGAGCGCCATCGACCGGGGCCGGAACGGACGGGTCGAGCGTGAACGGGATCTCGTGCGGGGCGCCCAGGCCGTAGGCCCGCGCCTGGACCCAGACGTAGTCCGGGCGGACGATCAGGTCGACCTCGCGCTGCAGGGACTGGACCTCGGCGGCAAGCGCGGCGTTGTCGACGGCGAGCTGGCCGGCCCGGGTCGAGGCCGCGGCGGCATCACTCACCTGGCGAGCGAAGACGATCACGATCCAGACCGCGAGGAGGCCGGCAGCGAACCAGCCGACGCGCCGCCGGGTGATGCCGGCCACCGACAGCCCGGCGAGATCGACACGGCTGGCGAGGTCCGTCGGCGAACCGCCGTCCGAGCCCTCGTCGGGCGCGACCGGTTCGACCGACGGATCGCGGGTGGCGGACCGATCGAGGGGACGGGGCTCGTCGGCCGAGGCACTGGGGTGGTTCTTCACGTGCTGCCGAGGGTAGCTCACCGGCAGCTGACATGTCAACTTCGCGCCACTCGTGTCAGCCAACCTGTCACGAGCGTGGTCGACCGTCCTGCTAGACTCCCGATGTTTCGCACAGATGTTCGATTTCGAGGTGCCACATGCGGACCTACGCTCCGGCTTCGACCGAGGTCGTCCTTCGGGCGATCCTCGAGGACGAGCCGTCGCTTGCCCGCGGCGTCACCCATCACGCCGTGATGCCGGCCCGCGCCGCGGAGTGGCGGGATCACCCGGAATGGCTCGACCCGCGGATCCGGCGCGGCCTGGCGGAGCGCGGGATCGATCGGCTCTACACCCATCAGGCGGAGGCCATCGAGGCCGTCCGCGCCGGACGCGACGTGGTCGTCGTCACGCCGACCGCGTCGGGCAAGACGTTGTGCTACGCCCTGCCCGCGCTCCAGGCGATCGCCGAGGATCCGGCCGCCCGGGCACTGTTCCTCTTCCCCACCAAGGCGCTCGGCCAGGACCAGACGGCGGAGTTCGCGGAGCTGTCCGTCGCCGCCGGGCTGACGGTGTCGGCGGCGACATACGACGGCGACACGCCCGCGCCGATCCGCTCGGCCATCCGGAGCGCCGGTCAGGTCGTCGTCACGAACCCGGACATGCTCCACTCCGCGATCCTCCCCCACCACACGAAGTGGTTCCAGCTGTTCGAGCAGCTCCGGATCATCGTCATCGACGAGCTCCACACGTACCGGGGCGTGTTCGGCAGTCACGTCGCGAATGTCCTGCGGCGCCTCCTTCGACTATGCGCCCACTACGGCAGCCGCCCGATCATCGTCTGCTGCTCCGCGACGATCGCCAACCCGGCCGAGCTCGCAACCACGCTGACCGGTCGGACGCCGATTCTCGTCGACCGCAACGGCGCGCCGAGCGGTGAGCGCCACGTCCTCCTGGTCGAGCCACCCCTGACCCATGTCGCCACCGGCGCCCGCGGCTCCAACCTGACGCTGGCCCACCGCTGGGCGATGCCGTTCCTGCGGGCGGGCCGCCAGACGGTGATCTTCGGACGGAGCCGGACCGCGGTCGAGATCATGCTCTCGACGCTGCGCGAGGCACTCCGCCAGGACCTCGGGCCGCGCTCGAGGATCCGCGGCTATCGCGGCGGCTACCTCCCGACCGAGCGCCGGGCGATCGAGCGCGGTCTGCGCGACGGCGAGATCCTCGGCGTGGTCGCGACGAACGCCCTCGAGCTGGGCGTGGACATCGGCCGGCTCGACGTCTCCATCCTGGCCGGCTATCCCGGCTCCGTTGCCGCGACCTGGCAGCAGATCGGGCGGGCGGGCCGGCGCGGCGGCACGAGCGTCGCGGTCCTCGTGGCGTCGGCCGCGCCGGTCGATCGCTACGTCGTTCGCCACCCGGAGTTCCTGATCGGCGGCAAGGCCGAGGAAGCGCGCCTCGACCCGGACAACCTCCACGTCCTGATCGCCCATCTGCGCTGCGCGACCTTCGAGCTGCCGTTCGAGCCCGGTGAGGTCTTCGGACCGGGCGTCGCCGACGACCTCCTGGCGTTCATCGCCGAGTCGGGCCACATCCGCCAGGCCGAAGACGGCCGCTGGTACTGGAGCTCCGAGAACTTCCCGGCTTCGGAGGTGTCGCTCCGGAGCGCCGCCCCGGAGAACGTCGTGATCATCGACACGTCGCCGGACCGGCCGCGCGTTCTCGGCGAGGTCGACCTGTTCTCCGCCCAGGTCCTCGTCCACGAGCGGGCCATCTACCTGCACGAGTCCGTCCAGTACTACGTCGACCGGCTGGAGTGGCACGAGCGGAAGGCCTATGTCCACAAGGTCGACGTCGACCACTACACGTACGCCAACCGGGCCGTGACGCTGAAGCCGCTCGACGTGTTCGCGGAGGCGCCGGCGCCGGGCGGCCGGCGGGTCCACGGCGAGGTGATGGTCGCGAGCCTCGTCACCTTGTTCAAGAAGCTGAAGTTCGGAACCGACGAGAATGTCGGCTGGGGCCCGATCGACCTGCCCGAGCTGGAGCTCCAGACGACCGCCTACTGGCTCACCGCCGAGCACCTGGCCGGTCACTGGCGTCGCAACGATCTCGACATCGCGCTGATGGGGGCCGGCCGGGCGATCCAGACCGTCGCCTCGGTCCTGCTGATGGGCGACCCGCACGACCTCGGGCTCGTGACCCAGGTCCGCTCGCCCCATCACGAGGCCCCGACGATCTACCTGTACGAGGCGACGCCCGGCGGGATCGGCCTCAGCGTCCGGCTCTGGGAGCGCCACGACGACCTGATCGCAGCAGCCGCCGAGCTGATCCGGGACTGCGGCTGCGACGGCGGCTGCCCGGCCTGCACCGGGCCCCGGCTCGAACCGGACATCGACGCGCGCGGCCTGGCCCTGCGGCTCCTCGCCGAGCTCGACGGTCCGCTCCAGGTCGCCCCGGACGCCGAGCCGGTCCCGGCATGAGTGGCGCCACGCTCGAACGGCGCCTGGCGAACTACCGGGCGGCGATCCGCGCATCCGGCGGGATCGCGACGACGCCGGAGCCGGCCGATCGGACGGACGGCGGCACCGCCCGCGGGTCGATCGAGCTCGGCGAGCGGCTGGCAGCGGCGCTTGACGGCGAGCTGATCCTCGACCCGGGTGGGCCGGTGGTGCGGGTCGAGCCGGCGACCGTGGTCCTCGCGATCGACCGCGAGCGGCTCCGGACCCTGCCCGGGATGCCGCAGCCCGCGACCCCGCTCGTATGCCTCGACACCGAGACCACCGGCCTCGCGACCGCAGCCGGGACCGTGGCGTTCCTGATCGGCCTCGGCTGGTGGGAGGACGACCGCTTCCGCCAGGTCCAGCTGCTCCTGCCCGACCATCCCGCAGAGCCGGGGCTGCTCAACCGCCTGGCCACCCACATCCCGTCGGACGCCTGGCTCGTCACCTACAACGGACGTGGCTTCGACTGGCCGCTGCTCGTCGCGCGCTACCGGATGGCGCGCCTCGCCGCGCCGGTCCATGCCGGTCATCTGGACCTGTTGCCGTTCGTGCGCCGCGTCTTCCGCCACCGGATGACGGACGCCCGCCTCCGGACGGTCGAGACCGAGCTCCTCGGCACGATCCGCCACGGCGACGTCGACGGCTGGCAGATCCCCGGGCTGTATCTCGACTTCCTGCGCGGCGGCGAGGCCTGGCCGCTGATCGACGTCGTCCGCCACAACCGCGAGGACGTCCGCTCCCTCGCCCGGCTCCTCAGCCGGATCGATCTCGACTACGCCGATCCGGAGGACCGCCGGCGCCAGCCGATCGGCGACCTGGCCGGCCTTGCTCGCTCGTTCGGGCGGGCCGGGCGCCTGGACGAGGCCCTCGGCTGTCTCGATGCGGCCCTGGCGTCGCCGGGTCACACGCCGGCCACGACCGCGACTCGTGAGGAGGCCGCCGTCCTCGAGCCGTCCGACGACCCGCCGGGCCTGCCGTGGTGGCACCCTCGCCGGGCAGCCGACATCGGGGGCCGGACGGCGCGACCCTCCTGGGAGCGCCTCGTGACCGGCCGGCTCGACTCGCCGTGGACGGCCGAGCGGGTCACGATCGAGCGCGGGCGCCTCCTGCGCCGCCTCGGCCGGCACGACGAGGCGGTGGCGGCGTGGCTCGAGCTGGCGGCCGGTCCCGGCGCGGTCGCGGTCCAGGCGTGGATCGAGGTCGCCAAGCTGCGCGAGCATCGCCTCGGCGACGTCGCGGGGGCTCTCGATGCGACCAGCCGGGCGATGGCGATCGCGGAGCGTCGGCGACGGCTCGGGATGGGTGACCCGGTCGTGGACCGCGCGCTCGCGACCCGGCTCGATCGCCTGCGCCGCCGCGCCGCGCCCGTCCGGCCGGCGGGATCAGCTCAGCCGGTGACCCGCTCCACGGCCATCGCGACCGACCCGCCGCCGCCGAGGCACAGCGTTGCCAGCCCGTAGCGGCCTTCGCGCCGGGCCAGCTCGTGGAGCAGCGTCGCGACGATGCGCGCGCCGGACGCCCCGATCGGATGGCCCAGGGCGATGGCGCCGCCGTTGACATTGACCTTGTCCCAATCGAACCCGAGCTCCCGGCCGTCGGCGAGGGTCTGGGCGGCGAACGCCTCGTTGATCTCGACGAGGTCGAACGCCTCGATCGGCAGCTCGATCCGCTCGAGGAGACGGCGGACCCCCGTGATCGGGGCCAGGAACAGCCACTTCGGTTCGACCTCGGCCTGGGTGTAGCCGACGATCCGGGCGAGCGGCCGCAGCCCGTACTGCTCGACGGCTCGCTCGCTGACCACGATCGTGGCCGCCGCGCCGTCGGTGATCCCCGGTGCATTGCCGGCGGTCACGGTCCCGACGGTCGCGTCGCCGCGATCCTCGCCCGTCGGCAGGTCGAACACCGGCTTCAGGCGGGCCAGCGCCTCGAGCGTCGAGTCGCGCCGCGGGCCCTCGTCGGCGTCGACCACCGTCTCGCGGCCCTTGGCGTCGCGGACCGTGACCGGCGCCAGCTCCGCGGCGAACCGGCCGCCATCCTGCGCCGCGATCGCGCGCTGATGCGACTGGAGCGCGAAGGCGTCCTGATCCTCACGACTCACGTGGTCGTGGATCGCGACCCGCTCGGCGTGGGTGCCCATGTGGCAGCCCTCGAACACGCAGGTCAGCCCATCGGCGACCGCGGAGTCCACGAGCGTCGCATTGCCGAGCCGGTACCCGAAGCGGGCCTTCGGCAGGAGGTACGGCGCCTGGTTCATGTTCTCCATGCCGCCGGCGACGACGATCTCGGCATCGCCGGCCCGGATCTCGGCGGCCGCGAGCATGATCGACTTGAGCCCGGATCCGCAGACCCGGTTGATCGTCGTCGCCGACGTCGTGTCGGCCAGCCCCGCGGCGAGTGCCGCCTGGCGGGCCGGTGCCTGGCCCACTCCGCCCTGCAGCACCTGGCCCATCAGGACCTCGTCGACCGGCGTGCCGTCGGGCAGCCCGGACCGCTCCATCGCCGCCCGGATCGCGACTCCGCCGAGCGTCGTCGCCGGCGTGTCCGCCAGGACCCCGCCGAACTTGCCGATCGGGGTCCGGGCCGCGCTGACGAGAAAGACCTGGCCGTTCCGGCCGGCCACCGGGCCGTTGCCGGCGGCGTCGAGCGCCGCCATCAGCGGGTCCGCGGGAATCCGAGATCGACCTTCGACGTGCCGGGGTCCGGCCAGCGCTGGGTCACGATCTTGGCCCGGGTGTAGAACTGGACCCCCTCGGGGCCGTACATGTGGAGGTCGCCGAAGAGCGAGTGCTTCCAGCCGCCGAAGCTGTAGTACGCGACGGGGACCGGGATCGGGACGTTGATCCCGACCATGCCGGCGTTGACCTCGAACTGGAACTGGCGGGCCGCGCCGCCGTCGCGGGTGAAGATCGCGGTCCCGTTGCCGTACGGGTTGTCGTTGATCAGCCGGACCGCCTCGTCGTAGGTCGGGACGCGGACGACCGTCAGCACCGGCCCGAAGATCTCGTCCTTGTAGGCATCCATCCCGGTCGCGACGTGGTCGATCAGCGAGACCCCGAGGAAGAACCCGTCGGAGTCCTTGAACAGCGGGTGGTCGCGGCCGTCGGCGACCACGGTCGCGCCCTGGGCTGCCGAGCTGTCGAGGTAGGACGCCACCTTGTCGCGATGCTGGCGGGTGACGAGCGGCCCCATCTCGGCCTCGGGGTCGCTGCCCGGACCGATCCGGACCTTGGGCAGCCGCTTCTGGATCGCCGCGACGAGCGGATCGGCGACGTCGCCGACCGCGACGATCGTGGCGATCGCCATGCAGCGCTCGCCGGCCGAGCCGTAGCCGGCCGAGACGGCCGCATCGGCGGCCATGTCGATGTCGGCGTCGGGCAGGACGATCATGTGGTTCTTGGCCCCACCCAGGGCCTGGACGCGCTTGCCGTTCTTCGTCCCGGTCTCGTAGATGTAGCGGGCGATCGGGGTCGAGCCGACGAACGACACGGCGGCGATGTCGGGATGGTCGAGGATCGCGTCGACCGCCACCTTGTCGCCGTGGACGACGTTGAAGACGCCGTCGGGCACGCCGGCCTCGTGCGAGCAGCTCGGCGAGGAACATCGACGCCGAGGGATCCTTCTCCGACGGCTTCAGGATGAACGTGTTGCCGGTCGCGATCGCCGTCGCGAACATCCACATCGGGACCATGGCCGGGAAGTTGAACGGGGTGATCCCGGCCACGACGCCGAGGGGCTGGCGGATCTGGAAGACGTCGACGCCGGTCGAGACCTGCTCGCTGAAGCCGCCCTTCAGGAGGTTCGGGATGCCGCAGGCGAACTCGAGGTTCTCGATCCCGCGGGCGATCTCGCCCAACGCGTCCGACGGCACCTTGCCATGCTCGGCCGTGAGGTGGGCGGCGAGCTCCTTGCGGCGCGCCTCCACCAGGTTCCGGATCTTGAACAGGATGTCGGTCCGCTTCGAGAGCGAGGTTGCGCGCCACGCCGGGAAGGCGGCCTTGGCCGCGGCGACCGCTGCCGCGAGCTCGTCGACGCTCGCGAAGTCGACCTGGCGGGCGATCTTGCCGGTCGCCGGGTCGTAGACGGGGCCGCTCCGACCCGACGTGCCGGCGACGATCCGCCCGCCGATCCAGTGGTGAACGGCGGCGCCCGCACTCGCCTCGGCCTGCGCCGGGCTTGATGCGCTGCCCGGCTCGGCGACCTGCGTCATCGTCATCGACCTTTCGTTCCAGCACGCCCACGATCCGGGCGCCGTTGACACCTTACCGCCAACCCGGATCGGCGACCAGCACGCCGGGCTGGCGGGGCGGCGCGCGGCCAACGAGATCCGAGCGCGGCCCTTGCCACGCCCTGCAAACGATTACATCATAGGGTTCCATCGCGCCACCGACCGCGCTCCCATCCAGGACGCGACCGACCCGAGGAGACGTCCCCGATGACCGCCGCCGGATCGCCCGCAGGGAGCCTCGCCGAGGGTCGCCGCCTGCGCCGGCGCCTGGCCGTCGATGGTCCCCTGGCTGGCGCATCGGTCGGGACCGTTCCGATCCTGTGGAACAACGTCGACATCGCCGAGCTGCGTCTCGGCACCTCCGCCGAGGCGATCCTCGACGACATCGCGCGGACCGGCTATGACGGCTGCCAGCTCGGGCTGGGCTTCCCGGAGGGCGACGCGCTCCGCTCGACGCTGACGGCGCGCGACCTGCGACTGGCCGAGGTGTACGCCTCCATCCCGGCGACGGTGGACGGTCCCAGCGCGAGCGCGCTCGAGGACGTCCGCGAGCGGCTTCGTCTCCTCGTGGCCGGCGGCGGCGAGGTCCTGTGCGTCGCGTTCGACGGCTCGCCGGATCGCGATGTCACCGCCGGCCGGGCGGCGGAGTCAAGCACTCAGCGGCTGACCGGCGATGGCTGGGCCCGCACGATCGAGCTGCTCGAGACCGTGGCGGCCGAGACGCGCGCCGCCGGCGCCCGGATCGCGTTCCATCCCCACGCCGGGACGTACGTCGAGACCCCGGACGAGGTCGAGCGGCTGGCCGCCTCGATCGATGCCGCCACGCTCCCCTTCTGCCTCGACGTCGGCCACTACCTCGTCGGCGGCGGCGACCCGGTCGCGGCGCTGCGACGGTTCGGCAGCCGCGTCGAGCATGTCCACCTGAAGGACGTCGACGGCGAGGTGCTGGCGGGCCTGCGGTCGGGCACGGTCGGCGGATTCGGCGACGGCCGTCCGCGAGCGGCTGTTCACCGAGCTCGGATCGGGCGTCCTGGATCTCGATGGGGTGCTCGCCGCGCTCGCCGAGCGACGCTACGCCGGCTGGCTCATGGTCGAGCAGGACAGCGGCTGGCCGCCGCCCGCCGAGAGCGCGGCGATCGGCCGGCGGGTGCTCGCCGCGGCCCTCCGCCGGATCGCCTGACCGCGTCGACCGCCCGACGCTGCCCAACACCCGCCCCGGGATCACGCCCAGCCCCGCGCCTCCGCTCAGGCTTCGGTGGCCGCCGATCTCCGCCCCAGCGCCTCGGCCATCCTGCGCCGCACCGCGTCCCGCGTCGGGACCCCGAGCATCCCCGGCCCCTCGAGCACGAGGGAGGCGGCCGCGGCCGCGAGCAGCAGGTCGAAGCCCTGGCCGATCCGGCCACCGACGAGTCGCGGCTCGATCCGAGCCGCGGCCAACGCCGCCAGGAAGACGTCGCCGGCGCCGGTGGGATCGACCGCGGCGTGGCTTGGGATGGCCGGGTAGTGACGGAGGTCCAGCGCGGCGTCGTCGTCGCCGTGCGCGCCGTGGACGACCAGCCCGCCGCGATCGCCCTGGGTCACCGCGAGCGACGCGCCGCGCCGGAGCAGCGCGTAGAGGTCGGCCAGCGGGATCGTCCGATCGACGTCGTCCCGCGAGAGGCCGACGAGATCGGCCCGTCGGATGATCGGGTCCGGTCGCGGCTCGACATGTCGGACCGGTTGACCGGCGTCGAGCTCGCGCAGGAGACCCTGCCAGCCGACGGCAACGATCGACTCCTCGGCCGGAACCTCCGCCCAGGCCGGCGGCAGCTCGGCGGCGACGGGGGCGAGGATCCAGCCCGGCGCGGCCCGCCAGGCATCCGGAACCGCGGCCACCGGCACCGGGTCGGAGTGATCGCCGCACAGCTGGAGGCGGCCCTCGGGCCGTTCGATGTTGACGAAGACCGGGCCGTGCTCGAGCGGCACGAGGTGGACGGCGACCCCGGCCTCGCGCAGGAGGTCCAGCTCGACCGCCCCCGACGCCTCCGCGTCGACCCCGACGATCGCCGCCGTCGGCAGGCCGAGCCGGGCCGTCGTCAGAGCGCTGTAGGACACGCCGCCGCCGAGCCGCCAGCCGCGCGCGTCGTCCTCCGCCAGGTCACGCGACGCCGAGCCGACGACGACCACCGTCGGGATCGGATCCGCGGCCGGCCGCCCGTCCGTCATCGACCGCCCGCGGCTGGCCGGCGAGGCTGCGTGCGATACTGACGACCCAATCCCATCCCCTTCCCGACCGAGGCCGGTGTGTACTTCTACGAACTTCACGAGGGCGATGAAGACGTCTTCTCCGACGTCCTGCTCGCGCGCGACGACGAGATGGATCCCGACGAGTTCTTCGAGCTCGTCGAGGCGGTCCGTCATCAGGTCCAGGACACCTACGTGGACGATACGCTGATCGAGGCGATCGCCGCGGAGCTCCAGCGGGAGCACGGGTTCATCTACGTCTCGGACGATCGCCTGACCGCGGCGGTGAACGTCTCGACGGTCGACGAGGAGAACTTCATCGTCGCGATCGATACCGCTGAAGAAGCGGCCGAGGACGAGCGCGGCGCCGACTATCGGGCCGTCATCGCGGAGTTCGACCCGACCGGCGAGGCCGTCCGCGGCGAGGACGAGCGCAACACCTAGCCCGTCGCCTGCGACCGGCGCGCCGTCCCGACTCCGGCTACTTGCTGAAGAGGATCTCGACGACGTCGCCGTCGTGAACCTTGTACGTCTTCCCTTCCGAGCGGAGCTTGCCGACCTTGCGAGCGGCCGCCATCGAGCCCAGCGTCAGCAGGTCCTCGTAGGCCACGGTCTCGGCCCGGATGAAGCCCTTGGCGAGGTCGCTGTGGATCGCGCCGGCGGCGTCCACGGCGTTCGAGCCGTCGCGGATCGGCCACGCCCGGACCTCGTCGGGGCCGGCCGTCAGGAACGAGATCAGGCCGAGCAGCCTGTAGCTCAGCTCGATGACCCGATCGAGACCCGACGCGGCGATCCCGAGCTCCTCCATGAAGACCCCGGCCTCGTCCGGCTCGAGCTCGCCGAGCTCCATCTCGATCCGCGCCGACAAGGCGTCGATCATGGCGTTCTGGTGGTCGTAGGCAGCGCCCAGCGTCGCCACCCGCTCCCCTGCCCCGGCGATGTCGCCCTCACCGATGTTCAGGAGGACGAGGACCGGCTTCTGGGTCAGGAAGCGGAAGCCGCGGATCGCCTTCTCCTCGTCGGCGTCGAGGCCCGTGTCGCGGATCGGCCGGCCGTCCTCGAGGGCAGCCTTCAGGCGGACGATGACCGCCTCCTCCCGCTCGTTGGCTTCCTTCTCGGCCGGCGTCCCGTGGCGGGTGGACTGCTTCAGCCGCTCGAGGCGACGCTCGACGAGGGCCAGGTCGGCCAGGATGAACTCGGTGTCGAGACGGTCCAGGTCGCGGGCGGGATCGACGGAGCCCTCGGGATGCGGGTTGTTCGGGTCCTCGAACGCACGGACGACGTGGAGCAGGGCGTCGGAGTCGCGGAGGCGGGCGAGATGCTCCGCGGGCAGGTCCTCCGTCCCGATGTGCCCCTCGGACGAGGCGGGCGGCGCCGGCAGATCGACATAGGTGACGTCGGCCTGGATGATCTTCTTCGGCTTGAAGATCGCGGCGAGCTTGTCGAGCCGTTCGTCGGGGACCTTGACGACGCCGACGTGGAGCTCCATGCCGCCGAAGCCACCCGTCTCGGCATGGCCCCGGGTGAGCGTGTTGAAGACGGTCGTCTTGCCCGATCCGGCAAGACCGACGATGGCGATCTGCATCGGCGAAGTATCGCCGATGGGCGGCCTCGGTCAGATCTGGTGCATCCAGTGCGCCATCTCCCGGATCCCGTTCATCAGATGAACCTATTCGACGGATCTGGCGGGATGCGCGGGCCGAACAGGGTCAGAAAGCTCCCGAATGAAGCAGACCACTCGATTCCGTGCATTCGATGATCCACATCCTGCGCGGCGCGACTGGATGCGGCCATGGCTTGTCGCATAGGTTCATTGGTTGAACCACCCGATGGCCACATGGCTCTTTGCGACCTCGGCGGCCGACGGGCGATCAGACGACTGGAGAGCCTCGCTGAATGAAGGCCAGGAACTCGGCGATCGTGCTGCCCGCGTCGATCCTCGTGTCTGGCTCGTCGCCGATGAACGGCGTGCTCACGAACCGACCGGACACCGGATCGATGCCGAATGCTTCCCCGCCGCCGTTGCTGCCGGTGAGCACGAGACCCTCGTAAAACGTCCCAACCTTGTATCCGTCGTGCATCTCGATCAACTCCGCGGGCGATGCAAGGCTCGCGTAGCCCTGATCGATCCCGATGAACCCCTCACCTCCCCCGTTCTGGGCTAGGAATGCGCGGTAATCGGGCGGAAATCGAAATCCCACATCAGCCTCCGCAGCCGCGATCTCCTCATCGGACGCTGGTCCGTTTCGGTCGAAGGTCGACGGAAGGCCCATCAGTACCCGGCGGTCGGGTCGACGACGTTCAGGAGCGGCTCGCCGGCGGCGTAGCGGCGGAGGTTGTCGCAGAACAGCTCGACGCTCCGGTCGAGGACGCGGCCGCTCGACCACGATGTGTGCGGAGTGACGATCACATTCGGCAGGTCGTAGAACGCGGACGTCGGCGGCAGGGGCTCTTCGCGGAACGTGTCCAGGATCGCGCCGCCGATCCGGCCGGCGCGAAGCGCGTCGAGCAGGGCTCGCTCGTCGACGAGGCGCCCGCGGGCGATGTTGATCAGCCACGCCGACGACTTCATCATCGCCAGCGCGCCCTCGTCGATCATGTTCTCGGTCTCGGGCGTCAGGGGCGCGGCCAGGACGACGAAGTCGGACTCCGAGAGGAGCTGCGGGATCGACTCCGGGCCGCCGACGCGATCGAGCATCACCTCGCCGAACGAACGGTTCTCCTCGTCGGCAGCGATCGCGGCCCCGCCGCCCTCCGACCGACGCCGGACCGCGACGACCCGACAGCCGAACCCGGTGGCCAGCGCGCCCACCGCCCGCCCGATCGAGCCCAGGCCCACGATCCCGACCGTGACGTCGCGCAGCTCGACGCCTTCGAGCGGCTGCCACGTCCGCTCGCGCTGGAGCTCGAGGAGCCCCGGCAGCCGGCGACTCACCGCCAGGATCATCATCAGGACGTACTCGGCGATCGGCCGCGAGAAGACCCCGCGCGCATTCGTGATCACGAGACCGCGCTCCCGGGCCGCCGGCGTGAGCGCCCGCTCGACGCCGGCCGACGCGGAGTGGACGTAGTTCAGGCGCGGCGCCCGCGCCAGCAGCCGATCGAACGCGTCCGACGAGAGCCAGCCGCGGAGGAGGACCTCGACATCCTCGACCGGTTCGTCGGTCAGGCCCTCGCGCGACAGCGTCACGATCCGGGCGCCGGGTGCGGCCGCGCGGATCTGCTCGAGGTCGCGCGAGCGGTAGCGCGCCGACAGGATCGGCGACAGGGCGATCGCGGTCGGCGCGCCGCCCGGGCCGGAGCCCGGCCCCGCCGTCCGTCGAACCGCGTCCTCGGTCATGCCGGCCCCGCCGGCTCCGTGGTCCCGCCCGGGCCGTGGCCGACCGTCAGGTCGATGGCAGCCGTCCGGGCGATCCAGGCCGACGGATCGTCGATCTCGCCGTGGCGCGGCAGCATCTCCGGCCCGGCCCAGAGCCGGTTCAGCGCCGCCGGGCCCCCGGCGGCCGCGATCGCCGACACGAATGCCTCGCCCTTGGCGTACTGCTCGAGCTTCACGTCCATGCCCGGTCAGGCGCATGACGGCCCGCTCGAACGGCGAGCGCCGGGCGTGGCGGCGCTCGTGGAACCGGGCGCTGATCCGTTCGACGTCGGGCACGAGATCCTTGCCGACCTCGTCCATCACGTAGTCGCTGAAGCCCTCGAGCAGGCTCATCACGGCCTGCGTCTCGCGGAAGAGCGTCCGCTGCTCGGCGGTCATCAGGCGCTCCATCCAGTGCTCGACCCCGTCGCCCTCGCCCCGGATCGCCCGGCCGAGGCTGCGCAGCGCTTCCCGGCCCAGTCCGCTCGCCTCCTTGCCGAAGAGCTTGAGCTGGCGCTCGAGCCGATCCGCGAGGTATGGCCGGAGCCAGGGGTGGGCCTCGAACTCGAAGGCATGGGTCGTCTCGTGCAGGGCGATCCACGTCCGGAAGGGCTCGAGCGGCACGCCGAGCGCGGTCGCCGTCGCGCGGATGTTCTCCTCGACGAACAGGAGCTTGCCGGGCGTCGCCTCGGCCGTGAGCAGGGCCAGGTCGTACTGGCCGAGGACCTTCGATCCCATGAATCCGAGCAGGAAGCCGAGCTGGCGGGTCGTCACCCAGCGGTTGGCGAGGGCCATCGTCGCCTTGGCCAGGCCGCCGCCCTGGGGCACGACCTGGTCGAGGAGCTCGCTCTCGAGCTGGCCGATCAGCTGGGCGAACGTGGCCACGTTGGCGTGGACCCAGCCGGCCCGGTCGACGACGGCGGAGCGCTCGACGACGCCGGGCAGCTCGGTCCCGAGCGCGGCCGAGAGGCGCGGCACGATCCGCTCCATGGCCGCGGCGTACGACGCCTCGCTGGCGCGGAGCTCCGCCGGCGTCAGCGTGCCCGGCGCCGACTTCAGGCGAGCGACGGCGAATGCCTCGGCAGCGGGCCAGTCGACGAGTCCCTGTCGAGCGACTCGCTCGGCGCGCCGGCCGATGACGGTGGCCGCCGCGCCGAGCGCCGATCCGACGAGGAACCCCGCCTGCCAGACGCGATCGTCGCGCCAGCCCTGGCCCTTGCCGCGCGTTCCGCTCATCGGGCCACTCCACTGCTCGTCATCGGGCCACTCCGGCCGGGCCCACCTCGACGGAGCCGACGTCCGGGAACGCCTCCCCGAAGATCCGCTCCGCGACCACGCGAAAGCTGTCCACGTCGCCGGTCGTCAGCTGGACGTGACGGGCGGCCAGCGCGGTCTCGTCCGGGCGGTCGTGGCCGGCCGCCCCGGCGTCGGCGGCGGTCCCGCGCGTCGTGCCGGGCGCCTCGAGGCCGTTGATCGCGAGCAGCTCGACCAGCGCCGACGCCGTCGCGGTCGCGCTGTCCACGATCGCGACCCGCTCGCCGGCGATCGCCGCAATGACCGGCCGGAGGAGCGGATAGTGGGTGCAGCCGAGGAGGAGCGTGTCGATCCGAGCGGACGCCGGCAGGGGGAAGACGAACTCGCCCGCTTCGTCGCGCTCGCCGAGCAGCGGCGCGAGCGACTCGGCGACGATCGCCTCGACCTCGGGCCCGCTGACCCGGCCCGCCTCGACCAGCGGCACGAACGCCGGCGTCGCGTGCTCGTAGACCTCGACGGCGGGATTCTCGTCCTTGATCGCGTTGAAGTAGGCGTGCGAGCGGACGGTCGCCGGAGTCGCGATGACGCCCACCCGTCGGTTGCGGGTCGTGAGCGACGCCGTGACCGCACCCGGCCGGACGACGCCGAGGATCGGCAGGTCGTAGCGCCGTCGGAAGTCGCCGAGGGCGACCGCGGTCGAGGTGTTGCAGGCCACGACGATGGCCTTCACGTCGCGGGCGGCGAGCTCGTCGAGGGCCTCGATCGAGAACGATCGAACCTCGTCGTCGGGCCGGATGCCGTACGGCGCCCGGAGGTTGTCGCCGAGATAGATCGTCGATTCCTGGGGCGACCGGCGAAGGATCTCGCGAAGGACCGTCAGCCCGCCGACCCCCGAGTCGAACACGCCGATCGGGCGTGGGTCGGACATCAGGCTGCCTAGCGCCGGCCGGCCGCCGCCGGGCGGATGATCCCGTGGGCCGCGAGCAGCTCGGCGGCGATGCGATGGAGGTCCTGGCTGATCGGCGCGGCCGGGTTGGCGAGGACGAACGGCACGCCTTCGTTGTTCGACTGGACGACGAGCAGCCCGTCGCTCACGACGCGATGCTCGGGCACGCGACCGAGCGCCCGGGCCAGGTCCGCCGCATCGATCCCGCCCGGCGAGTCGGCCCGGTTGATCAGGTAGCGGACCTTCGAGGCCGGGTAGCCGATCATCCGGAACGCGTCGGCGACGGCGATCGTGTTGTGGATCGTCGTCGAGTCGTACGTGACGATCTCGACGATCGTGTCCGACAGGTCGAGGAACGAGAGATTGATGTCGTTGAGGGCCGACGACATGTCGATCACGATCGAGCCATAGACCCGGCGCAGGAGCGACAGGATCTTGTCGACGTCGCGGCTCGTGACCATCTCGGCCATCTCGACCCGCGGCGGGGCCAGCAGGATGTCGATCCCGGACGGGTCGCGCCAGAGCACGTCCTGGAGGTCCGACTCGGCCACGCGATCCGTCGGCAGGTCGAGGATCGACGGCGCGTCGACCGGGACCTTGAGGAGCGAGCGCAGGTCGCCGAACTGGAGCGACCCGTCGATCAGGACCGTCCGCTGCTCGGCCTGGCCGAGGGCGACCGCGAGGTTGAACGCGATCGTCGTCTTGCCGACGCCACCCTTCGGGGCGAACACCGAGTAGATCCGCGACGAGCCGGTGGTGGAGGTCTGGGCGAACTCCTTGCGGACCGCCGCGATCCGGTTCATCAGGTCGAAGCCGGAGAACGGCATCGCCAGGACGCCGTGGATGCCCTTCGAGGGGTCGGGGGCCACCGGGTTCTGGGGCACCGTCAGGATGATGATCGGGACGCCGAGGCCCGACGCCTGGATCTGCTCGGCCAGCGGCAGGCCCTTGATCCGGCCCTGGAGCAGGGCATCGACCAGAACCACGTCCGGCCGGAGCTGCTGGATCTGGGCGAGGACCTTGCTGCCGTCGCTCAGGACGTCCAGGAGCTTGACGGAGCTCTGGGAGTTCAGCAGCCCGCGGATGTACTGCGCCACCTGCGGGACGTCTTCGACGAGCAGGAGGCGCGTCTGGTCACTCGATGCCATCGTGGCCGAGTGTACCAAGCCGCGGGGGTCGCGCCCGCGACCCGGAAGTCCCAGTCGGGCGCGTCCCGGAACCGGTGCGTCGCGCCGTCATGGCCGCGTGGCCACCAGGATCGCGCGGTCGCTCCCCGGCCGGATCGGCTCGAGATCGTAGTCGCCGCCGATGACCTCGACCTCGAGCCCGGCGTCCTCGGCCATGGCCCGGAGCTCGTCGGCGCCGATCAGGCGCAGCGCGTCACGCCGGATCCAACGGATGGCGGGCTCTCCCGACCGACCCTCCTCGAAGATCGACGTCAGCTCGACGACCGCGCTCGTCGCGTCGTGGCGGGCGGCGGCGACCTTCGTGACGGTGGCGCCCGTTTCGGGGTCCAGCCGCTCGTACTCGAAGATCAGCCGGCCGTCGAAGCGGGCAAGGTCGTCCGTGTCCGGCAGCCAGATGTCGACGACGGCGACGCCACCCGGGGCGAGATGGCTGGCCAGCGTTCGAAACGCCTGACGCTGGCGCTCTCGCGTGGCGAGCAGGAAGATCGTGTTCAAGGCGATGAACGCCAGCGCGAAGGTGCCGGCTGCCGGGAGGCGCAGGTCGAGCAGATCGGCCTCGACGAAGTCGACCCGGTCCGCCGCCTGCGGCCCGGCGCCCGCGACCACGGCTCGTGCCCGCTCGAGCATCGCCGGGTCGAGGTCGACTGCCGTGACCGCGTAACCGGCCAGCGCCAGAGGCAGGGCGAGCCGCCCTGTGCCCGCCCCGAGCTCGAGAATCGGCCCGCCAGTCCGGCGGGCGAGGGCGAGGTAGAGGTCGGTGTCGCCCGGGTCGTCGAGCAGGTCGACGTCGTACAGCCGGGCCAGGGCGCGCGCCTCGGCGGCCGGATCAGCCACCGGTCGTGCCGGGTCCCGCATAGCGAACCGGGTGCCCGGCCTGACGCTTGACCGCAAGCGCGCTGATCGCCTCGAGCGCCGCCCGGTTGGCGATCATCGCCGTCGTCTCGGCGTGGTCGTACGGCGGCGAGACCTCGACGATGTCCATCCCGGCGAGCTCGACCTTGCCGACGATCCGGCGGATCGCGCGGAGGAGCTCGCGGGTCATGAACCCGCCCGGCTCGGGCGTCCCGGTCCCGGGCGCGAGGCCCGGATCGACGACATCGATGTCCAGGCTGAGGTAGATCGAATCGGGCCCGTCGAGGGCCTCCGCGATCGCGTCGTCGATGACCGCCTCGGCACCGCGCTCCTCGACCTCGGTCATGAAGTGCCAGCGCAGGCCGTGCTCCTTCATCCATTCGAAGGTCTCGACCGGTGGCCAATAGCCGCGCAGCCCGACCTGGATGAAGTTCTTGCCGTCGACGGCACCCGACTCGATCAGCCGCCGCATCGGCGTCCCGTGGCCGGCGAGCACGCCCCAGTCGTCGTTGGCCGTGTCGGCGTGGGCGTCGAAGTGGACGATCCCGATGCTCCCCGGCCGGCGGACCTCGGCGACCGCGGTCGCGCTCGGCCAGGTGATCGAGTGGTCGCCGCCGAAGACGATCGGGATCGCGCCGGTCGCGGCCACCTCGCGGACCTTGCGGTGGATCAGGGCGTGGCCGCGCTCGATCCAGGCCGGGATGATGTTGGCGTCACCGGCGTCCACCACGTTCAGGAGCTCGAACGGCTCGACATCGAGCTGGAGGGAGTAGACCGAGCCCGACGTGTACTGCGCCTCGCGGATGGCCCGCGGACCGAACCGCGCTCCGGGCCGGTGGCTGACCGCGTCGTCGAATGGCGCACCGATGATCGCGACGTCGACGTTCCGAGCGCGAAGCTCAGCGGGATCCGTGATCCACGGCAGGTTCATGAAGGTCGTCGGCCCGACGTAGGTGGGCAGGTCGAAGTCGCTGAAGACCTCCCAATCCTGGTCCCAGCCATTCAGATGGGCGTAGTCGACCGCGGCGGCCGGGTCCGGCCGGGGTTCGTGGGGGCGCTCTGCCACGGGTCCTCCGGGAGACGATCGCCGGACCCCGGTGAGCCGCGGCGGAACGGTCGTCTCGCTGGGGGCGCCGCCGGTTCGCACTCGAGCGTCCAGCGGGGCGCGCCGCGGCCATCCTAACACCCGGTGGGCACGAAATCGGCTGGTGCGACCCGCGTCGGGGCCGTCGATTCGCGACACGTGGGACGATGGGCGCAGCGCGGATGAGCGCGCCGGCGATCGTCGGGCGCGATCTTGCACCGGAGGACCCTTGACGGAACGTACCCGCCGCTCCGCTTTCACGCGCCGGATCCTGGCTCAACTGGTCGCGGTCGGGCTCGCTGTCGCCGCAGGACTCGGTGCGCCGGCGGCCGGCGAGGCCGCGACGGCCGGCGAGGCCGCGACGGCCGGCGAGGCCGCGACGGCCCGCCGCCTCACGCCCGACGCCCTCGAGGTGGTACGAGCGGACGGCCGTGATCGTCGCGATGTCGCAGTCCGTCCCGCTCCGGTCGCTGCGCCCACCCTTGCGGCGTTCAACCCGACGAAGGTCGCGCTGGACCTCGAGGTCGTGAAGAGCGGCTTCAGCTCGCCCGTTCTCGTGACGCATGCCGGCGACGGCAGCGGCCGGTTGTTCGTCGTGGAGCAGACGGGGCGGATCCGGATCATCACCGCCGATGGCACGACGCTGACGACGCCGTTCCTCGATCTCGGCACGTCGATCTCGACCGGCGGCGAGCAGGGTCTGCTCGGCCTGGCGTTCCACCCCGACTACCCGAGCCGCCCATACCTCTACGTCAACTTCACCGACACCCACGGCGACACCGCGATCACCCGGTTCACGGTCAGCTCGAACGCGAACGTCGCGAATCGCGCCAGCGGGCGTGCGGTTGCTCACGATCGACCAGCCCTACGCCAACCACAACGGCGGCCACCTCGCCTTCGGGCGCGATGGCTACCTCTACATCGGGATGGGCGACGGTGGCAGCGGTGGGGATCCCGGCAACCGGGCCCAGAGCATCCACTCGCTCCTCGGCAAGATGCTCCGGATCGACGTCAACCACTCGTCGTCCAAGGGTCACTACACGACGCCGGCGAGCAATCCCTACGTCGGCCGCGACGGCCTTGACGCGATCTGGTCGCGCGGCCTGCGGAACCCGTGGCGCTGGTCATTCGATCGCGTCACCGGCCAGCTCTGGATCGCCGACGTCGGCGAGGGCCGCTATGAAGAGGTGAACCGGTCGAGCCCGAACGGGTCGACGTCGGCCGGCCGCGGGGTGAACTACGGCTGGCGGGTGCTCGAGGGCAATGTCTGCTACCGGCCGTCGACGGGCTGCTCGACGAGTGGCAAACAGCCGCCGCAAGCGGCGTATGCGCACACTGTCTCAGGTGACGACAATTGCTCGGTCACCGGCGGCTATGTCTACCGCGGGTCCGCGTTCCCGGCCCTGGCCGGCGGCTACGTCTTCGGTGACTTCTGCTCGGGGCGGGTCTGGCTGATGTCGCCGCTTGCGAGCGCGCCCGTCAACGAGACGCAGGTCATGGACACGAACCAGAACATCAGCTCGTTCGGCGAGGACGAAGCGGGCGAGCTGTACCTCGTCGGCCTCGGCGGGACGATCTACCACATCACGGCGACCGCCAAGCCCTGACCACAGCGGCTGGTGGGGAGCCGGTTGTCGGCCCCGGGCCCGATCAGTCCTCGCCGTGGAAGTCGCGCCAGGCCGCGGCGAGCAGGTCGCGGTCGACGAACAGCTCGTACGCCACCTGCGCGACGAGGGTCGCTGCGAGCAGGGTCGTCGCGTCGGCCGCCGGGGTCGCGGCCGCATCGCGGAACTGGATCGAGTGGCTCGGCGTGCCTTCGGGCGCGATGGCGATCTCGGGATGGATCGTCGGGCAGACCCAGCTCACGTTGCCCATGTCGGTGCTGCCGGAGTTCGCGTCGGGGCCCTGGTCGACGATCCCGTACGCCGCGGCATTGGCCACCCAGCGCGCCTCGAGCGTGATGTTCTGCTTCATCGTCGTGGCGCCGCCGCTGAAGGTGACCTCGGCGCTGGTGCCGGTCGCGGCGGCGGCCCCGTTCACGAGCTCGCGGAACCCGGCCCGCATCCGGTCGTAGTCGTCCTGATCGGGGCTGCGCAGCATGAACCACGCCCGGGTCCGGTCCGGGATGATGTTGGCGGCCGTCCCGCCCTCCTGGATGATCCCGTGGACCCGGGCGTCCGGACGAAGCTGCTGGCGCCACAGCCCGACCGAGCTGAACAGCAGGATCATCGCGTCGAGCGCGTTCCTGCCCCTCCATGGATCGGCCGAGGCGTGGGCCTGGAGGCCGTGGAAGACGACGTCGATGTCCTCCGACGCGAGCGGCTGCGACTCCACGTGGCTCCGGTCGCAGGGGTGGTACAGGAGGGCGGCGTCGAGGCCGTCGAACAGGCCCTCCTCGATCATGATCGCCTTGCCGCTCCCGCGCTCCTCAGCCGGCGTCCCGAGGAAGACGATCTCGCCGGGAAGCTCGTCGGCGAGCGCCGCGAGGGCGATCGCGGCGCCGACCCCGGACGCCGCCATCGTGTTGTGGCCGCAGCCGTGGCCGAGACCCGGCAAGGCGTCGTACTCGGCGAGGATCCCGATCCGGGGTCCGTCGCCGCCGCGGCCGCCGCGGCGCGTCGCCCGGATGGCCGTCGCGAGCGAGCCCGCCGGATGCTCCACCTGGAATCCGTGGCCGCGGAGCGCGTCGGCGATCCAGGTCGCGGCCTGCGTCTCCTCGAAGGCCGGCTCCGGATGAGCGTGGATCCGGTGCGACAGGTCGACGATCTCGTCGCGCGCCGCGTCGACCGCGGCGGCGATTCGCGCCTTGGCGGACTCGAATGGGGCGGCCGGCGAGATCGTGGCCAGGGGCACGGTGGGCGCGACGGATTCCGGGACGGGGCGGGGTCGAGTCACGCGGGCTCCCTTGGTTGACGGGTCTCGCCGGGCTCGCCTGCCCGTCAGCGCTCGACCGACAACACCGATTCGGCCAGGATGACGAGGGCGAGGATGAACAGGGCGAGGGCCGGAGCGAACGCCCCCTGGAGTCGCAGGATGACGAAGACGGCCGTGACGATCGCCACCCAGCCACCGCGCCGGACCGCCCGCGTCCAGTCGCCACGATAGGCGATCCGCCGATGCCGAGCGAAGATCGCGAGCCAGAACAGCGGCACGACCGTCAGTCCGATCGCCAGGCCGATCAGGAGCGCGCCGATGAATCCGGCGGTCGAGATCGACCCGCGGGTCGCGCGTCGTGACGACCAGCGCGACGAGGATCCAGACGATGCCCGCTCCGCCGAAGAAGCCGAGGTTGGTCAGGCGATCGCGCGCTTCCATCACGAGAAAGTCTAGGCGGTCGGAGCCGTCGTCCAGACCCGACCCGGCAGGCGTCGACCCGGCCGGGTCGAGCCACGACTCGATGCTGGCCACGTCGTCCGCGACGATGGCGTGCGCTCTGGGTCAAGCGACGGGCGCCCGGCCCGCGGCCGGCCGGACGGCCTCGACCAGGTCGGCCGGCCGAATCGGCTTGAGGAGGACCTCGTCGACGATCGACGGGTGGCCGCGCGCGGCCTCGGCTCGGTCCGGATCGCCGGTCATCATCACGATCCGCAGGTTCGGGCGCATGGCGAGGAGGCGGGCCGCCAGCTCGACGCCGCTCATGCCCGGCATCTCGATGTCCGTGACGACGACGGCGGGTCGGACCCGACCGTCGGCGACGAGGCGCAATGCCTCCGCACCGGCGGCGGCGACAGCGACGTCCATCCCGGCCAGGGTCAGGGCACGCGCCACGTAGGCGCGGATCACCGGCTCGTCGTCCACGACCAGGACGACGAGCCCGGTTCCCCCCTTGTCCCCCGGTTCAGGCCGGCTTCCACGTGTGGTCGTCTGGCCGCGGCCCATCGGCGATCTCGTCCTCCGTGCCCGAGAGGGGTCGTCCGCCGAACCCGGCGAGCGGTGCATCCTCGCACCGCGGGGGTCCACCGCCAATGGGGCGAATGCCCTATCGCACGGCGGCGCCGTCGCCCTCCCGGCCCGTCTCATCGAGCCGTTGCCCCGCGCGAGGGCGCGACCCCGCTCGAGGTGCCGCTCGACCTCGCCGACCGAAGCAAGCTCGAGGTCGGGCTCGATCGTGCCGCTGCGTTCGCTCGACGGCAGTGGCGACTCGTCCGGCCGCGAGGTCACCCAGGCGGTGCGCCAGCCGGCGCCCGCCGCGCCGACGACATCGGCCGCCCAGTCGTCGCCGACGTGGAGGATCGCCGCGGGCGCCGGGTCTCCAAGGGCCGACCGCGCGGCGGCGAAGATCGCCGGATGGGGCTTGATCGTCCCGACTCGCTGGCTGACCACGATCGCGCGGAGATGCGGCAGCCAGCCGCGCGCTTCGGCGTAGCGATCGATCGTCGCGGCGAGCGGCCAGTTGGAGAGGATGGCGACGTCGCGTTGGCGGGCCAGGCGAGCGAGCATGGCCGTCGACGCCGGGCGTCTCCGGCAACCCATCGACGAACGCCTGGCTGTACTGCTCGACGCTCCACTCGACGTCTTCCCGGGTCGACCAGGCGGCGGCGCGATCCTGGTCCCAGCGCTCCTCCCCGGTCGGGGCCTCCATCCCGCGCAGTCGGGCGAAGACCCGAACGAGCCGGTCGCGCGAGATCGACCTCGCGGAACTGCGGCACCTCCTCCCGAAACTGGCGCGCTCGCTCCTCCGACCAGACCGCCAGGAACGACGTTCGATCGAGGTCCGGCCAGCGGTCGCAGATCGCATCCGCCGTGATCGCCGACGACCTCGTGGAGCGCCGCTCTGGTCACCGGCACGAGCGTGTTGCCGAAGTCGAACGTGATCGCCGTGATGCCGGCGAGCGGCTTCGTCACGTCGCGACGCTGGACGGGCAGATGGCCTTGAAGGGGCAATAGCCGCAGGTCGAGCGGTCCGGCTTCGGCGTGAAGTCGCGCGCCCGGATGCCCGCAGCCGCGGCGGCGATCTTCGCCCGGCCCTTGAGCAGCCGCTTGGGGTCGACGTCGACGCGGCCGGTGACGCCCGTGTCGAGGAAGTGGAGCTGCACGGCATCGGGCAGGCGGCCCGTGACCGCTTCGTAGCCCATCGCGTAGATCTGGAGCTGGAGCGACTCGCGGGCCCGCTGGCGCGCCTTGACCGGATCGCGGACGTCGCTCGTCTTGTAGTCGGTGATCGTCACCCGCTCGCGTCCGGTCAGCTCGAAGGTCGGCGCGATGGCGTCGGCGGACGGCGCCGAAGGCTCGGCCATGGCCGCGCCCGACAGATCATCCGACCCTGGCTCGATGTCGACCCGGTCCCAGCGGCCGCGGATCCGGTCGCCGCCGAGGGCAAAGCTGAACTCGCGTTCGACGTAGGCCGGGATCACCGCGCCGGGCTCGAGCTGGGCGGCGCGGAAGCGACGAAGGGTCGCCCGGCCCTCGGCGAGCCGGGCATCCTCGTGATCGCGCGACAGGAAGCCCTTCGTTCGTCCAGGCCGCGTCGAACGCGACGTCCAGCTCCTCCTCGGTCATGACGTCGCCGCGGGCATGACGCCGGTGGAACTCCTGGACGGCGCGGTGGAGAGCCGAGCCGTAGATCATCGCGTGGTGCGGCGGGACCGGCACCCGGACGACGTGGCCGAGCTTGTACCGAAGCGGGCAGCTGAGGTAGGCGTCGATCCCGGAGAAGGACAGCGTCAGGGGCTCCGACGTGGGGGCCCGCTCGACGGCCGGTCGGACGGGAGCCAGCGGCAGGCCCGCTGCTTCGATCCGGTCGAGCGACGTCGCGGCCTTGACCACTGGATCAACCGCCGTCGGCGGGAGGTCCAGCGCTTCGAGCACGAACGGCGACAGGCGCCGGACGCCGACGCCGCCGTAGTCGACCGCGTGCGACAGGATCAGCTCGTCCCGGGCGCGGGTCATCGCGACGTAGAACAGTCGCCGCTCCTCGCGGACCTGGACGTCCTCGTCCGATGACGTGGCCGCGGCCAGGTCGCCGAGGACCGCCGGGAGGGCCAGGGCGTCGCGCCGGTTCGGGATCGGGAACCGCCCCGCGACGAGGCCGGGCAGGTAGACGATCGGGAACTCCAGCCCCTTGGCCTTGTGGACCGTCAGGACCGCGACGGCGTCGGCGTCCGGGTCGAGGTCCGCGGTCGCGGGATCGTCGCCGGCCTCGATCAGGGTCTGGAGGTGGCCGGCCACGAACGTCGCCCGGTCATCCGCCAGGAGGGACGATTGCGAGCGGACGATGTCGAAGAACCGGGCAACGTTCCGGAGCTGCTCCTCCGCTCCGATCGTCGCCTCGCCGGCCAGACGGCTGAGCGTCCCGGACCGGCGCAGGAAGGCATACAGGACCTCGCCGGCGGGCCGCTCGTGGGCGATCGTCGACAGCTCGCGGAGGTCGCTGACCAGGCGCGTGACTGCCGCCCGGGACGCCGCCGAGATGCGCAGGATGCCGGGCTGTCGCTCGAGCTCCTCGAGCACCTCCCACAGGGTCCGATTGCGGCGTCGCGCGTTGTTGACGATCGCCGTCAGATCCTCGCCGCCCAGGTCGTACGGCTCGCCGGTCGCGATGCCGTAGATGTCGACGGACGACCCGAGATCGGCGATCGCACGAAGGAACGCCAGGAGGCGGCGCACCTCCGGCCGGGCATACAGCCCGGACGTGCCCGGAGAACCGCCACGGAACTCCGGCTGTATCGAGGCTGCGCAGGATCGGGTCGGCGTGACCGTTGGCCCGAACGAGGATCGCGATGTCGCGTGGGGCGGTGCCGGCATCGATCCGGCCGGCGATCTCGCTGGCGATCCGGTCCGCCTCGTCGTGCCCGGACGGATGCGTCTCGAGCCGGACCGTTCGCCCGGCCGGATCGACCCCGCGCTCCGCGACCAGCCGCTTGTTGATCCCGGCCTGGACCTCGAGCCGGTCCGGGTCGTTGAACTGGATCAGGCGGTGCGAGGCCTCGAGGATCGCCGGCCGTGACCGGTAGTTCCGGCGCAGGACGACGGTCCGGGCGGTTCGATAGCGATCCCGGAACCCGAGGATGTTGCTGATCGCGGCGCCCCGGAAGCGGTAGATCGATTGATCGTCGTCGCCGACGACCGTCAGGTTCCGATGGCGCTCGGCGACCAGCGACACGAGCTCGGACTGGGCCCGGTTGGTGTCCTGGAACTCGTCGACGAGCACGTACCGGAAGCGAGCCTGGATCTCGGCCCGAGCGGCGGGCGAGTGCCGCACGAGCCGCAGCGCCAGGGCCACCTGGTCGCCGAAGTCGATGCAGCCGTTCGCCTCGAGCAGCCCCTGGTAGCGTGCCGTAGGCGCGGGCGAGCTCCTGCTGGCGCCCCGCTTCCTCGGCGAGGACCGCGTCGTCCGGGGCCGCGGCCGCCTCCTCGGCGAGCCGGTCGGCATAGGCGGCATACGCGTCCGGCGAGACGTCCTCGTCCTTGCAGCGGCTGAAGAGCGTCGCGAGCGCGCCCAGGAATCGGGTCGGGTCGCCGAGCGGGCGGTAGCGCTCGAGCTCGAACGCGAAGAGATGCTCGCGCAGGAAGATGACCGTCTCGGCCCGGCTCAGGACCCGGATGTCCGACGGCAATCCGAGCTCGAGGGCGTACTCCCGGATCAGCCGGTCACCGAACGCGTGGAACGTCCCGATCGTCGTGTCCGTGTAGCCGTACGGGACGAGCTGGTCGACCCGGACCTGCATCTCGGCCGCGGCCTTCTCCGTGAAGGTCAGGGCAAGGATCTCCGACGGCCGAGCCCGGCGGGTCGCGATCAGCCAGGCGATCCGGCGGGTGATCACCTGGGTCTTGCCGGTCCCGGCGCCGGCGACGACGAGCAGCGGTCCCTCGCTGTGCGTGACGGCCTTCAGCTGCTCCGGGTTCAGCCCGCCGAGCAGGGCGTCGAGGCCGGCCGGGGGATCGCCCGGACGGCGTCGTCGGTCCGACGACGGCAAAGCCGTCCCAGACCGGGATCTGCTCGAGCGGGTGGGGTTCGCGGCGGGTTCGGGGACGACTCACCGCGTCACCCAGGGAGGTCGGATCAGGGGCCATGACACGATCATCGTCGGGGCCCGTGTCACCTAGCCTGTCAGGCCGGTCCGGCGACCCGATCGCGGGCCCGGGCGTCCGTCGGCGACGCCCCCCGGCTGCCGGTCAGGGCCCGGCGCAGGGCCTCGCTCTCCTCCTCGGACAGGGCGCCGTCCGATCGGCCGTCGGAGATCGCCTTGGCGTAGACCCGCGTCCCGGTCCGCGAGTGGAGGCTGCTGACGATGAAGCCGCTGCCCGAGTCGCGTCCGTCAGGGCGAGCGCGAAGCTCTGGTTGCCGCCCGGTGTCCTCGAACGGATTGAACCGGACGAGCCCGACTCGCTGGATCGCGCGGCGCCCGGCGGCGTCCAGCCGGGCCGACCGATCGGACAGCTCGTCGACCTCGCGTGCCAGGGCGAAGACCTTGTCGAGATGGGTCGCCGAGGACGCGGTCGAGTGGGCGCACCGTCCGCGCCGCGGGTCAGGTCGTCGAGGCGCCGCCGGAGCCGGCCGATGCGGCGCGCCTGGACGATCGTCAGCGACGAGCAGGACGAGCGCGGCCGCGACGAGCCCGACGATGGCCGCTCCGACGACCGGCGCGACGAGGGCATTGAGATCGATCGCGGGATCCTCCATGCGAGCGTCGCGGCGAGCCGGCGACGGGCGGGCCGAGTCTAGCAGGTGGTCCTGCACGCTCGGTCACTCGCCGGGTCGGGTCGGCCGATGCTATCCTCCGGCCCGACCCAGACGACCTGCTCGGAGTTCACACCGACCGATGGCCAAGCGCTCCCGACTCGGCGGCCAAGCCCGGCCAGCGACGACCGCTCCAGCGTCCGACCGGGCGTCCGAGCGAAGCCGGCTCGCGACCCTCGAACAGCCTGACCGACGCCGAGATGGCGCGCGCCGCCGAGCTCGAGGCCGCGATCCTGGCCCAGGAGCAGGCCGCCGACGACGCCCGTCGCGGGCGCGACCGGGCGCGTCGACCGGGCGGCGACGCCGTGGTCAGCGTCGGCGTCGGCTCCACGTCGGTGCCGCTGGCGGTCCGGGCGGCCGAGGAGTACGCCTACGTCAAGCGCGACATCCGGCGGATCACGATCGTCGGCGGCTTCCTGATCGCGATCCTCGCGGTGCTCGAAGTCCTCGTCAACGGGATGCACCTCTTCACCCTCTGATCCGTCGCGCGACGGCGCCCGTCGCGCGTACCATCGACCCGTGCCCACTCCCCGCACGAAGGCCGGCGGCGCCCGTCCCGAGGCCCTCTTCCAGCCCCCGCCCGAGCGCCAGCCGCTGGCTGCCCGGATGCGCCCGCGGAGCCTCGCCGAGTTCGTCGGCCAGGAGCATCTCGTCGGCGAGCGTGGCCCGCTCCGCCGGAGCGTCGCCCGTGGCCATCTCTCGTCGATCCTGCTGTGGGGACCGCCCGGGACCGGCAAGACGAGCCTCGCCCGACTCCTCGTCCCAGGAGCTCGGTGCCCACTTCGTGACGATGTCCGCCGTCATGTCGGGCGTGGCCGACGTCCGCGCGACGATCGCCCAAGCCCAGGATCGGCTCGCCCTGAACCAGCAGCGGACGATCCTGTTCCTCGACGAGATCCATCGGTTCAACAAGGCCCAGCAGGACGCCCTCCTCCCCCATGTCGAGGACGGCACCGTCACCTTGATCGGGGCGACCACCGAGAACCCCTACTTCGAGGTCAACGCGGCGCTCCTGAGCCGGATGCGGGTCTGGCGGCTCGAGGCGCTCGCCGACGAGGACGTCGCGACGGTCGTCCGGCGGGCCTTGGCCGACGCGGAGCGCGGGCTCGCCGGCGCGCTCGGGCCGGACGGCGGGGCGGCCCTCGACGACGCCGCGTTCGACCATCTGATCTCGCTCGCCGGCGGCGACGCCCGCTCGGCGATGAACGTCCTCGAGGGGGCCGTGGCGCTGGCCGAGTCCGAGGGAGTCCGCGACGCAGAACGGCCACGTCTCGCCACGGCTCGAGGACGTCGAGGCGGCCGCCCAGCAGCGGGTCCTCGCCTACGACCGGGCCGGCGACGGCCACTACGACACCGTGTCGGCGTTCATCAAGAGCCTCCGCGGCAACGACCCCGACGGCGCCCTGTACTGGCTGGCGTCGATGATCGCGGCCGGCGAGGACCCGCGGTTCATCGCCCGGCGCCTGATCATCAGCGCGTCCGAGGACGTCGGCAACGCCGACCCCCGCGCGCTCCAGGTCGCCGTCGTCGGCCGCCCAGGCGCTCGATCACGTCGGCCTGCCCGAGGCCCAGTACGCCCTCGCCCAGGCCACCACCTACATCGCGACCGCGCCGAAGTCGAACCGGGCGGGTCTCGGCTTCTTCGCGGCCGTCGGCGACGTCGAGGCCAAGGGCTCGCTGCCCGTCCCGCTCCACCTCCGGAACGCCGGCCACCGGGCGATGAAGCAGCACGGGATCGGCGTCGGCTACCGCTACCCGCACGAGTTCGAGGACGGTGACGTCGCGCAGCAATACCTGCCCGACGAGCTCGCGGATCGGCGCTACTACCTGCCGACCGAGCAGGGCTACGAGGCGACGATCGCCGCCCGCCAGGCGTCCCGAGCCGAGGCACGCGCGGCAGCCAAAGCCGCCGGCCGGGCGAAGCGCAGCACGGAGCCGGTTCCCGAGGCCAACCATCGCGCCGGCGACGGTCTTCAACGCACGCGCGAAGCGAATCGCAAGAAGATCGCCGAGACCGAGAAGCGGGACGCGGACGCCTAGGCATGGCCGTGTGGGACGCCGAGGAGCCGATCGCCGCTGAGGTCCTCGAGCTGACATTCGACGGCGAGATCTGGTTCTGGCGTGGCCCCGCGCCGTTCTTCTTCGTGACGGTCCCCGCCCACGCAACGGCCGCGATCCGGGCCCTGGCACCCGTCGTCAGCTACGGCTGGGGGATGATCCCGGTCAGCGTCCGGATCGGCGCCAGCGAGTGGACCACCGCGATGTTTCCCAAGGACGGTCGCTACGTCCTGCCGATCAAGACGTCCATCCGCCGGGCCGAGGGGCTCGACGATGGCGACGCCGTGGCCATCGAGCTGACGATCCGTCCCTGATCGGCGCCGCCCGTGCTCGGCGTCCGCGGGCCTCGCCGCGCCGCTCCGTCGCACGACCCGATCCGCGCCCGTCTGTCCTCGGTACCATCCCCGGAGGAGGAACGATGCCGGTCCGGACGCCGCTGCCCGCATGACGCTGGTCCGCCGCCTCGTCGACCGCGTGTTCCCGCGCGGCGCCCTGATCCTGTCGGTCCTGTCGCTGGGCTACTTCGCGATGGGCGTGGTCCGCAACCGCGTCCTCGCCGGGACCTACGGCCTGGGGCCGGAGCTCGACGCGTACAACGCGGCGTTCAAGATCCCCGAGATCGCGCTCGACGTCCTCGTCGCCGCCGGTCTGACCGCGCCGTTCGTCCCGATCTTCAACGGCCTCCGCCAGCGCGACGAGGCGGCCGCCCACGAGTTCGCCCGGACGGTCCTGACGGTCGCCCTCCTGGTGATGGCCGCCGTCATCGCCGTCCTGTTCGTCGCCGCGCCGGCCACGGTCGACCTCGTCGGCGAGCGCTTCGCGCCCGAGACGAAGGTGCTGTACGTCGAGCTGTTCCGGCTGATGTGCGTGACGCCGATCCTGTTCGCCGCGACGATCGTGGTCGGCGAGGTCCTCGTCGCCCACCGCCAGTTCCTGTTCTATGCGCTCGCCCCGATGTTCTACACGGCGGGGATCATCATCGGGACGGTCTTGTTCCACCGCCAGCTCGGGATCCACGCGACCGCCCTCGGCGCGGTCGGCGGGGCGGTCGCCCACCTGCTGATCCGATCGATCGGGCTGTTCCGAACCCCGTTCCGGATCCGGACCGGCTGGGCGATCCGGACCCCGGCGTTCCGCGAGTTCGTGCGCCTGATGCTGCCCCGGATGATCAGCCACCCGATCGATCCCGCTGATGCTCACCTTCTTCACCCGGCTGGCCTCGTCGGTCGGCGTCGGCGCGGTCGGGGCCTTCAACTTCGCCTCGGACTACCAGGTCGTGCCGGTGAGCCTGATCGGGGTGTCGTTCTCGCTGGCGGTGTTCCCGACCCTGGCAGCGGCGTGGGCGGCCGGTGACGAGGCGTCGTTCCGGCGGATCCTCGTCCGCAACCTCGTGACGATCGGCGGCCTCACGACGCTCGCCGCCGTCGCCCTGGCCGTCCTCGCCCATCCGCTCGTCGATCTCCTCCTGCGAGGCGGCGAGTTCGGTGCGGACGACGTCAACCTGACCGCGTCGGTCCTCGCCGCCTACGCCCTGTCGATCCCGTTCGACAGCCTGTCCTATCCCCTGTCGCGGGCGCTGTACGCGACGCACAACACGGTCCTCCAGGTCATCGCCTCGATCACCGGGTTCGTCACGATCGTGGCCGTGGGGTCGGCGCTCGTGGGGCCGGTCGGCATCCTCGCGATCCCACTCGCGGCGGCGGCGGGCGGCGCGGTCAAGGTGGGGCTGCTGACGATCTTCCTGGTCCCCCGCCTGCGCCGGATCGCGACCGACGGGCCGGCGCTGGTCGCGGCCGAGGCCGCAAAGGACGACGCCGGCCGGTGACGGGCGGCGCTGTCAGCCCCGCGGCTGGGTCGGCTCGACCACGATGAAGTTGCCGTCGCGGGTCTCGTAGGCACCCTCGGGCCGCTTCCACTGGAGGAAGTTGCGCTCCATCTCGCTGGCGTCCTGGAACGTGCCCGGCGGGTCGGACTGACCCCAGATGGACGAGTTCCACGGGTACCACGGGTCGAGGATGTACGTGCCGCTGACCTTCGCGTCGTCGAAGACGACCGGATCGGCGTTGGCCCGGTAGCCCGTCATCACCCAGGTGTGGGCGCCGCGCCAGGCGAGCAGGATCGCCGGCGATCGGGTCGTCGAGATCGCCCGGGCCGCGCCGCGCAGGGCGTCCGCGCGCGAGCCGTACGCGACGACCCGGTAGCCGGGGGCGCCGTACGCGGCAAGCGCCTTGACCATCGCCGACGGACCCCACTGGAGGTTGTGGCTGTCGGCGTACGTCTCCCACTCGTGGATCCGCCCGGCGATCTCGCGCTGGCGGCCGTCGGTCGGGGCGCCCTTGTCAAGGATCGCGAGGGCCATCGTGACGCCGGCCGGCGCGCACCAGTCCTCGTGGAGCTCATGGGCGAACACGGCGTCGTGGTTCTTGATGATGTCGACATCGACCGCGACGCGCGGGATCGGCGTCGGGGTCGGCCCGGGCGTCGGTGCGGGCTCGCCGCTGGCGCGCGGCGGGAGTGAGGGCGTCGGGCCGGGCGAAGGCGTCGCGGGTTTGGGCGTCACGACCACCGTCGGCTCGGTCGACCGGTCAGGCGGCGGCGGCCCGGCGAGGAAGCGGTCGACGCGGGCCAGGAAGCGCTCGTACAGCCGGCCGACGCCGAGAGTGTTCGTCGCGATCGCGCCGACGCCCAGCGTGCCGCCCACCAACCCCACGACGAGGATCGCGATCAGCGCCGTGCGCTTGCGGCTGCGGCCGCGACCGCGCTCGGTCCGGAGACGCGGGTACGACGGCGTGACGCGGCGAGGGCGTTGATCCAAACGGAGCGCTCCACGTGGTGGCTGGGGCGGGTTGGACGATCGGTGGTGGCCGTGTGCGACGGCCGGTCGGAAACCACTTGCCCTCGGGTGATCGTACCGGGCTTCGACAGATCCAACCCTCAAGGAGACTTTCGATGCATCGATCCACGCGTCTCGCCCTCGCGGTCGTGGCCCTCGCCACCCTGGCGATGGGCACGGTCGCGACCACGGCGGCCGGCGGCCCGAAGGTCCTCGACGACCGCCTGCTGGGCATCCCGACGGCCGGCCTCGTCATCGACGGGATCACCGGCGGCGGTCGCCCGTGGACCATCGAGAGCGGCAGGGCCAGGCTGTTCGCCGACGGCCGCCTCGAGGTCGAGGTCAACGGCCTGGTTCTCGGTCCGGTCACCGGCAGCCCCGGCGGCAACAACCCGATCCCGAACGGTCGGGCCGTCGTCGCCTGCGGCGGCGCTGCCGTGGCCCAGTCACCGATCGTGCCGTTCTCACCGACCGGCGACGCCCACGTCTCCAGCACGGTCGCCCTGCCGGCCGACTGCCTCGCGCCAGCGGTCTTCTTCGTCGGCGTGACGGCGACCGGCGCCCAGCCGTGGTTCGCAGTCACGGGCTTCTGATCTCGATCGACCGGTGAGGTCCGCTCATCGGTGATCTCCCGCCCGCCGGCGACCGTCGCAGCGACGGCAGCCGGTGGGCTTTCTCTTGTTCCGGCATGGGACGCCGTCTCCTGACGACGCGCGCGCACCGGCGTCGTCCGATTGGCGCGATCCGGGCGCTTCTGCGACCATCGGGGGACCGTCACGCCCGCCGCGCATCGCCCAGCCGCGCCCCGAGGAGACTCCCGTGGACCGCTTCGAACCCAATCTCCGGATCCCCGGCCCGACCGCTCTGCCGCCGTCCGTGCGCGAGGCTGGCGGACGCCAGATGATCAACCACCGCGGCCCGGAGTTCGCGGCCATGCTCGGCCGGATTCTCGACGGGATGAAGCCGTTCTTCGGCACGACGAGCGATGTCGTGATGCTGTCGTGCGCGGGCTCCGGCGGCCTCGAGACCGCGGTCGTCAACACGCTGTCGCCGGGTGATCAGGTCCTCGGCGTGTCGATCGGCAGCTTCGGCGATCGGTTCGCGAAGATCGCCTCGATCTACGGCGCGAACGTCACCAAGCTCGACGCCGAGTGGGGCTACGCGGCGGCCGCCGACGAGATCCGGGAGCGGCTCCGGACGATGCCCGCCGCCAAGGCCGTCCTGCTGACCCACAACGAGACCTCGACGGGCGTGATGAACCCGATCGCCGACCTCGCCGCGGCCGTCCGCGAAGAGGCGCCCGAGGCCCTCATCCTCGTCGACAGCGTGTCGGGTCTCGGCGCGGTCCCGTTCGAGATGGACGCGTGGGGGGTCGACGTCGTCGTCACCGGATCCCAGAAGGCGTGGATGGCGGCGCCGGGCCTCGCGATGGTCGCAGCATCCGAGCGGGCGTGGGCCGCGACGGAGACCGCGAAGATGCCGCGGTTCTACCTCGACATGCGCGCCCACCGCGAGTCCGCGGCCGCCGGCCAGACGCCCTTCACGCCCGCGATCGGCGTCGTGTACCAGGTCGACGAGGGTCTCCGCCTGATGCAGGCCGAAGGCAAGGACGGGGTGTTCGCCCGGCACGAGGCCTGCGCCGCCGCGTCGCGAGCCGGTCTCGAGGCCCTCGGCTTCAGCCTGTTCGCCGACCCGCGCTTCGCCTCGAAGACCGTCACCGCGGCGAACCTTCCGGAGGGCCACGACTGGAAGGCGTTCAACGGTGCGATCAAGAGCCACGGCGTGGTCCTCGCCGGCGGCCAGGGCAAGCTGACGGGCAAGATCTTCCGGCTCGGCCAT
The DNA here is from genome assembly GCA_963783055.1 of uncultured Chloroflexia bacterium. Taxonomy (GTDB): domain Bacteria; phylum Chloroflexota; class Limnocylindria; order Limnocylindrales; family CSP1-4; genus CF-46. Next base: position 1,413,624 of record CAWAMB010000004.1, on the reverse strand, counting down.
CTCGGGTCCGTGACCGTCGACGAGATCCTCGGGGTCATCGCCGTCCTGGAGCGGGTCGCTCTCGAACAGGGCCGCCACGTCGAGCCCGGTCGGGCGGTCGGGGCGGCCCAGGCCGCAGCCCTCGCCGTCCAGCTCGGCTCGGCGAACGCGCCGGCCGCGGCCGAGCCCGTCGCTGCCACCGTGCCCGCGTGAGGGTGCTCGTCGTCGAGCCCATCGCCCAGGAGGGAATCGACCGGCTGCGGGCCGTCCACGAGGTCGACGAGCGGCCGGGCATCAGCCCCGCCGAGCTGTGCGCGATCCTGCCCGACTACGACGCGCTCGTCGTCCGGAGCCAGGTCCAGGTCGATGCCGCGACCATCGCCGCCGCCGGCAATCGCCTCCAGGTCATCGGCCGGGCGGGTGTCGGGGTCGACAACGTGGACCTCGCTGCCGCGACGCGCGGCCGGGATCACCGTCGTCAACGCCCCGACCGGCAACACGATCGCGGCCGCCGAGCACACCTTGGCCCTGCTGTACGGCGTCGCTCGCCGGGTGGCCGCTGCCGACGCGTCGGTCCGGCGCGGTGAGTGGAAGCGGGCCCAGTTCACGGGTCACGAGCTGCGCGGTCGGACCCTCGGGATCGTCGGGCTCGGCAAGATCGGCCAGGCGATCGCTGCACGGGCCGTCGCGATGGAGATGGTCGTGCTCGCGTCCGATCCGTACGTGACTGAGGAGCAGGCCGCCCATCACGGCGTCGAGCTCGTGGCATTCGACGCGCTCGTCGAGCGGTCTGACGTGATCACCGTGCACGTTCCCCTCACGCGCTCGACGCGCGGCCTGATCGGGGCCGAGCAGATCGCCCGGATGAAGCGCGGGACGATCCTCCTGAACGTCGCTCGCGGGGGCATCCTCGACGAGGCGGCCGTGGCGGCGGCGCTGGCCGAAGGTCAGCTCGGCGGGGCGGGCATCGACGTGTTCGAGGCCGAACCGCCAGCAGGCTCGCCCCTGCTCGACGCCCCGAACACGCTGCTGACGCCGCATCTCGGTGCCTCGACGGCCGAGGCCCAGGTCCTCGTCGCCGAGGAGGTCGCCGACCAGGTCCTCGACGTCCTCGCCGGGCGCTCGGCACGCTACGCGGTGAACGCCCCGCTTCTGACGCCGGAGACGGCGCGGGCGATCGCGCCGTACCTGCCGCTGGCCGAGCTGCTCGGCCGGTTCTTCGCCCAGTTCGCCCGGGCCGGCGTCCGGACGGTGACGCTCGAGATCGCGGGCGAGCTGGCGGCCCACGATGCCTCGCCGCTGACCGCCGCCGTCCTGCGCGGCATGATCGAGACCTCGACGACGCAGCGCGTCAACCTCGTCAACGCGGCGTCGCTCGCCAAGGCCCGCGGCATCACGGTCGTCGAGCGCAAGACGCCCGACGCCGGCTCGTACGCCGCCCAGATCAGCCTGTCGGGCGAGAGCGGCGGGCGGCTGACCACCGTCGCCGGGACCGTCGCCGGTGGCGAGCTCCGGCTCACCCGGCTCGACGACTACCGGCTCGACATGGAGCCGACCGAGGTGATGCTGATCACCCACCACCGCGACCGGCCCGGGATGATCGGCCGGATCGGCCAGACCCTCGGCGAGGCGGACGTGAACATCAGCGCGATGCATGTCGGGCGGAGCGCGCCACGGGCCGACGCCCTGATGATCCTGGCCCTCGACGACGACGTGGCGCCGGAAGTCGCCGAGGCCATCCGCACCCATGACTCGGTGATCGAGCTGTGGACGATCCGGCTGGGTCGGGACCGCTGACCGGCGAACCGCCTCCCGCACACGCGTCCGCGCCGGGCGGCGACCCGTCCGTCGTGACGATCCCGGCCGACCTCGAGGCGACGCTCGTCCTCGTCCGCCACGGCGAATCCGAGCTGATCGTCCAGCGCCGCTTCCAGGGCCAGGCCGAATCGCCGCTGTCGGCCACCGGCCGGCGCCAGGCGGAGCTCGTCGCGCGGCGACTCGCCCGGCCCCACGATCGACCCGCCCTGCCGGTCCCTGCCGGCCCGCCGCTGGCGATCGTCCACTCGCCGCTCGGTCGCGCCGCGGCAACGGCGACCGCGATCCACGACGCCGCGGTCGGACCGGATGCCTTCGCCGGGCCGATCCCGCTCCGGCCGGACGCGCGCCTGCTCGAGATCGGCCAGGGCTCGTGGGAGGGCCTCCTCTCGACGGAGATCGCCGCCCGCGACAGGGAGCGTCTCGCGACCTGGCGCCGGACGCCGACGCTCGCCTGGGCGCCCGGCGGCGAGCGGCTCGCGGACGTGCGCGCCCGGGTCGCGCCGGCCCTGACCGAGCTTCTCGCCGAGCTCGCGACGGCGGGTCCGCCAGGCTCGATCGAGGCCCCCCAGGTCCGCGGCTACCACGACGCCGTCTCGCATCAGCCGTGGACGCTCGTCGTCGGCCACGACGGCGTCTTCAAGGTCCTGCTGCTGACCCTGTTCGGACTGCCCCTGGAGCGGTTCTGGATGTGGTCGTCGGACCTGTGCGGAATCTCCGTGATCGAGCTCCGGGCCGGCCGCCCGACGATCCGGGCGATGAATCTGACGGAGCACCTGGCGGCCCTCCTCGATGAGGACGCCCAGGCCGAGACGGAGGCGCGGGCCCGCTCGGGCGCGCTCTAGCTGGTCTCGTCGAGCCGATCCCGCTAGCGCATCCGCCGCCGATCGCCGCGCCGGAACGCCAGGCGGAGCAGCCCGACCCGAAGCCGGCGATACGAGTCGCGCAGGGCCTTCATCCGGTCATCGCCGAGCTCGCGCCGGCCGTAGGCGACCTCGACCTTGGCCGAGGCGACGGTCTGCAGCTCCGGTCGAACCCCGGGCAGCACGTCGCCCAGGGCCGAGGCGTACTCGAACGTCGTCTGGGTCGGACGTGGCCCGAAGCCGAATCGCCGCGCCAACCCGGCGACCGACGCATACACGCCCTCGGGCGTCGTCGCACCGCGTGGCCCGCGCCGGTACGCCAGGAAGGCGACGAGGGCGACGACGCTGAGGAGGAGGATCGAGATGACGACGAACGCCGGCGTGTTGCCGCCGATGCCGCCGTTCGCCGACGGGGTCGCGCCGGCCCGCGGGCGGTCCGGGCCGTCCGGATCGTCGGGCGGCCGGCTGCCGAGGTTGAGCGACGGCAGTGGCCGTGTCGTCGGGATCGGCTGGGGCTCGCCGACCGGGATCACCTCGGTGTTGGCCAGCCCGCCGGTCGGATCGAACGGGTACCAGCCGACGCCGGGGAAGTAGACCTCGACCCAGGCGTGGGCCGCACCGGTCCGGATCGTCTCGCGACCCGTCGCGACGTCGAGCTTGCCCGGCAGGAATCCCTCGGCGAGCCGGGCCGGAATCCCCTCCGACCGGAGGAGGATGACCATCGTGCTTGCGTAGTGCTCGCAGAAGCCGGTTCGCTTGGACGCGAAGCACTCGACGATCGAGGTGTCCCGATCGCAGACGCCCGGGATGTTGGTGCTGTACTGGAACCGGTTCGCGTTCTGGAGCTCGGCCACGATCGCCGACGCAAGGTCGAACGGCGTGTTCCGGTCCGGAGCCTTCAGCCTCGCCTTGATGTCTCCGAGAAGGGTCTTGGCGGCCGGACCCATGGCCCCGATGGGAACGCCCGTATAGCGGCCGACGACGCCGACCGGGAACTCCCTGCCAGCAGCTCGCAGCCGGTTCTGGGTCACGCCACCGGCGACATCGGCGAGATCCTGGACCGACGCCGTGACCGTGTACGGAACGCGCGCGGCGATGCCGATCGACTGGAAGAAGCCCGCCTCACCGGCCGTGATCAGGGTCGAGTCCTGGTCGATCGACAGCGGGTCGATCGGGCTGAACGCGACCTTGAACGGGGTCGGCTGCTGGGGCAGGACGCGGAACGACTCCACGGTCCGGGCGGCTGTGTCCGGGATCGCGTCGGACGTCGACTCGAGGATGTTCGTGCTGGCCGGCCGGGCCTCACTCGTGGGATCGGTCGACGACCAGCCGAACAGGGTGAACCGGTCGTACGTCGTGGCCCGCCAGTAGAACGGCCGGTTGTCGCCGGGCTTGCGGACGATCTCGAGGGCGGGGTCGTTGGACGTCGACCACGTCCCGCCGATGGTCACCTGCTGACCGAACGACGGGACGCCGACCGAGCGGGCGTCCGGCGCCGCCGGGATGATCCGCTGGAGCCATTGGCTGACCTCGACGAGGGCCGGTCGGGCGTCATCCCAGAAGCCGGCCAGGGGCGCCGAGCGGGCGGTCGCGGTCAGGGTCAGCGAGGCGAAGATCGCGATCAGGACGAAGACCGTGCCGCCGCGCAGGTAGAGCGAGCCGACCGTCGACGGATCACCGATCCGGCGGCGGATCCAGGTCGCCCGCTCCTCGAGCGCGTGGAGCCGGGTCAGGAGGAAGAGCGCCGCCATCGTGAACAGGACGATGAACCAGATCTGCGTGTCGTCGTGGGTCGTCGCCGACATGTTCGCGACGAGGACGGTGCCGAGGACGATGATCGGGCCGAGCGGACGCCCGTGGCGGAACACCGCCGATGCCGCGAACTGGCCGTTCGCCCAGCACAGCAGCCCGAGGACGAGCAGGTAGTGGCCCGTCTCGCGGGTGAGGGGCAAGCCGCGGACCGCGAAGTCCAGCACGGCATTCACGCTCGAGGTGGCCGTCGCCTGGTAGCGCTCCGCCGGCGAGCCGGTCGGGGCGAGGATCGAGCCGATGATCAGGGGCACGATGATCGCGGCGAACGCGGCGCCGAGCAGATGGGCGACCGGCCGGCTCCAGCGGGCACGCGCGCCGATGAACCCGGCGGCGACCCCGCACAGCGAGACCCAGGGCAGGAAGTCGGTCCAGGCGCGCTGACCGAGGACGAGGGCGGCGTCGTCGAGCGACCACGCCACCGCGACCGCGAGAACCGCGACGAGGACGAGGCTCGCCCAGCCTTCGGCCGGGGCCGCCGCGAGCCGGGCCCGCATCGAGCTGGTCATGATCCGAGGGTCTCGGCGATGGACTGGCCCGGGGTCAGGGTGTGGACCTTGAGCTCGTACTCGGCGAGGGCGTGGCGGAGGGCTCGCGCCCGCTGGGCCCGCTGGTCCACGGCGGCCTGGTCCGGCTGACCGACGGATTCTCCGGCTCGGGCCCGCTCGGCCCGGTCGTAGCGATCCGCGGCGTCCGCGTCGAGGGTCACCACGACCGACGCAATGCCGCGGCTCCGGAACGCGGCGATCGGGCGCACCCAGGCCGCGTCGGTCGAGGACGTGATGACGATCGCGGTCATCCCCCGCCGGAGACGGCTCGCCGCGTTCACGAGGCACTCCGCGAGCGGCGTGGTCCCGTCGCCTTCGACGGCGGCCAGGAGCTGCATGATCTTGAGGTGCTGACGGCTGCCCCGGTCGACGGGCACGATCGCCTGGCGGTGGCCGTTGACGGTCAGCCCGACCGCCCGGTTCTCGAGGAGCGCCTTGGCCGCGATCGAAGCGGCCGCGCGGACCGCGACCTCGACGGTCGATTCCTCGCCGCGCCCGCCCTGGACCGACCGCTCGAGGTCGAGGAAGATCCAGGCATCGGCGGTCTGCTCGAGCTCGAACTCCTTGACCTGGATCTCGCCGTGGCGGGCCGTCGACTTCCAATGGATCCGGTTGAACGCATCGCCCGGTGCATAGGGCCGCACCGCGGTCGCGAGCGGCGAGGTCTGGAGCGTCCGCTCGGGGGCCGCGTGGCTGCCTTCGATGTTCGCGGCCGGGAGGCGCCACAGGGGCAGCCGCTCGACCCGGGGATAGACCACGACCGCCACCCCCTGCCCCACCGACGCCGAAGCCTCGAAGAACCCGAACGGGTCGCCCGTTCGGATCTGGAGCGGCTCGACCCGGAAGTGGCCGCGCCGGGTGAGCGGCGCCCGGACGAGCCAGGACCGCTCGGCCCGCGAGCCGAGCGAGATCGCCCGGCCGGGCAGGCCGCCCGGCAGCGTCGTCGGATTGTGGATCTCGAGCCAGGGCTTCGGCACGCGGCTCGTATTGCGCAGGGTGTAGGTGATCTGGAGCTTGTCGCCGACGTGCCCGGTCAGCTGGTTGACCGCGTAGCCGGCCTCGAGGTCGGCCAGCCCGAGCCGGGTCAGGATGTACGAGCCGCCGATCACGAGGATCGAGAGGTAGACGAGGTAGAAGAGGAACTCCAGCTCGGTCGAGAAGGCCGCGATCAGGAGGATCGCGGCGATGACGACGAGCTGGAAGCGTCGGATCATCGAGTCCTGCTTCGGGTCACTGGATCGATTCGCGGCGTCGGCGATCAGGCGCTGGCCGCGCTCTGGGTCGGCTTGATCTGGCGTGGACCGTTCGGGCCGCCGGTCGGCCGGATGCCGTCGATCGGGATCGAGTCGAGGAGCTCGCGAACGACGCTGCCGGACTGGACGTCGTGGATCGATGAGCTCGTCTTGATGATCAGGCGGTGGGCCAGGGCGGGCTCGGCGAGGGCCTTGACGTCGTCCGGGATCACGTAGTCGCGACCCATCAGCCCGGCCAGGGCCTGGCCCGCCCGGTACAGCGCGATCGAGCCGCGCGGCGACGCGCCGAGATAGACGTCCGGGTGGGTCCGGGTCGCCCCGACCAGCCGCACGATGTACTCGGAGACGGACGGGTCGACGTAGATGTCGCGGATCGCGTTCTGCATCGTGCGCAGCTCGTCGACCGAGCACACGACCTCGAGCTCCTCGAGCGGATGCCGGCGCTTCTGCTCGTCGAGGATCATCACCTCGTCGAGCGGCTGCGGGTAGCCGAGCCGGATCCGGAGCATGAACCGGTCGAGCTGGGCCTCGGGCAGGGCGAACGTGCCCTCGTACTCGATCGGGTTCTGGGTCGCGATGACGAGGAACGGGTCGGGCATCGAGTAGGTCGTGCCGTCGACCGTCGCCTGGCGCTCCTCCATCGACTCCAGGAGGCTCGACTGGGTCTTCGGCGTCGCCCGGTTGATCTCGTCGGCGAGGACGACCTGGCTCATGATCGGACCCGGTCGGAACTCGAACTCCTGGGTCTTCTGGTTGTAGATCGACAGGCCGGTCACGTCGGACGGCAGGAGGTCCGGCGTGAACTGGATTCGGCGGAAGCTGCAGCCGAGGCTCCGCGCGATCGCCTTGGCGAGGACGGTCTTGCCGGTGCCGGGCACATCCTCGATCAGGAGATGGCCGCGGCAGAGGAGAGCGACGAGGGCGAGGCGAACCTCGTGATGCTTGCCGACGATCACTCGCTCGACGTTGGCGAGGACCTTCTCTCCAGTCTGCTCAAGGGTCGTCATCGGGCTCCTCAGGGAATTGCCGAGTGGGCGAGTGGCGACGGGGGTTTGATGGATAGTACGTCCGTCCGGCGGGAGAGGTTCGCGAACGCCCCTGTGACGGGCGTGATCATGGCGGTGTGGTGTCTCGCGCGCGTCGCGCCCAGCCGTCAGCCGCGGACGAGCGTCAGCAGGCCGACGCCGATCGTCAGGACGGCGCCCGACGCGCTCATCGCGGCGAGGATCCACTCGCCGCCCAGCCAGGACGCGACCGCCATGACCGACAACAGCCCGAACAGGACCAGGGCGATCGCCGCCAGGCCGATCCGCTCGAGCCACGGCCGGCGCTCCGGTCGCGGCGGTTCGCTTCTCGGACCCATCATCGGCCGAACGTCTTGAAGTAGAGCTCCATCAGCTCGCCCGCCAGCGGCGCCGCGCGCGCCCCGCCGCGCCCGCCGCGCTCGACGATGACGGCAATCGCAACCCGCGGCTGATCGGCGGGCGCGAACCCGATGAACCACGAGTGGGGGGCGCCGCTCCCGCCCAGCTCGGCCGTGCCCGACTTCCCGGCCGTGGGCACCCCGGGCACCTTCGCGCCGCTCGTGAACTGGCGTCCGACCGTGCTCTCGACGGCCCGCTGCATCGCCTCGGTGATCGCCGCGGCGTCGGCCGGGCTCATCACGACGCCGAGCTGCTCGGGAGCGATCGTCCGGGTCCCGTCGCGCCCCGTCGATGCGACGACGAGGTGGGGCTTCATCAGCGTCCCACCATTCGCGACGGTCGCGGCGACGAGCGCCATCTGGAGCGGCGTCACCACCACCTCGGCCTGGCCATAGGACGCATTCGCGAGCTCCACCAGGTCGCCGAACCCGCCCGGGTTGCTGCCATCGCCATCCGTCACCCGCGACACCGAGGTCGGGAGGTCGAACGGGATCGGCGCGCCGAAGCCCATCCGGCCGGCGAAGTCGACCAGTTCTGCGCCACCCGTCCGCATGCCGGCCAGGGCGTACCAGATGTTCGACGACCACTCGGTCGCGGCGGCGAGGTCGAACGTCCGGGCCGGGACGCCCGGATGCTCGCGGACCCGGAAGCCCTGCACCAGGAGGCCGTCACGCTCGGCGGCCGGCTGCTGCGCGAACGTGGTCGACGCGTTGATCTTCCCCGACCCGAGGCCCGCGACCGCCGTCACGATCTTGAAGACGGAGCCGGGCACGTACTGGCCCTGAGTGGCGCGGGTGACGAGGGGCCGACCGGTCTGGTCGTCGCGGACTGCGCCAAATGCGTCGCGCGACGTCTTCGGGTTGGCGATCGCACTCGCGTCGTACGTCGGCGTCGAGGCCAGGGCGAGGATCTCGCCGGAGCGTGGGTCGAGCATGACGACCGCGCCGCGATCGTCGCCGAGACCGGCGACGGCCGCCCGCTGGAGGGCCGACGAGATGCCGAGGGTCAGCTTCTGGGGGTCGTACGGGTCGGTCTGGAACTTGCGGAGGACGTCGCCGATCGCGTCGCCGGTCGACGTCCCGGTCAGCTCGGCATTCCAGCTCAGCTCGAGGCCGGCCCGGCCGAAGTCGGTCGAGGCATAGCCGATCACCGTGCTGAACGCCCGATCGGCGTAGACGCGATACGGCTCGCCGGTCTCGGCGCTGCGCCGGTTCGAGGCGAGGACCTTGCCGTCGCGATCGACGATGGCGCCGCGCACCACGTTGCGAGCCGCCGCGATGACCGCCGGGTTGTTCGGCGCACGAGACAGGTCCGGCGAGCGGATCACCTGCCAGTAGCCGGCGCCCAGGGCGATCCCGGCGAAGGCGACCATCAGCGCCAGGCCGACGTGGCCGATCGTGCGACCGAGGGGCTTCGGTCGGCGTGCCGTGGGCGGCGCTGCCGGCGGCCGGTCGATGTTCGTCGAGCCCGCGGTCATCGGCCGGCCTCGCGCGGATCGGCCGGCGGCAGGGGCGCCCGGGCCGCCGCCGGCGACTCGATTCGCGTGACCCGGCCGGTCAGCCGGGCGAACCGGCTCCGGGGCTTCGGCGGCGGCGGCGGTTCGACGCCGCGATCCGAGAGCGCCAGGAGCAACCCCACGATGATCCCGTTCACGAGCAGCGACGAGCCGCCGTAGCTGACGAACGGCAGCGTGATCCCCGTCAGCGGGATGAGCTTGAGATTGCCCGCGGCGATGATGAGCGCCTGGGTCCCGATGACGAGCGCCAGGCCCGCGGCCAGCAGCGCCCGGAACTCGTCGGCAGCCGACGCCGCGATCCGCAGCCCCCGCTCGACGACCACGAGGAACAGCCCGAGGATCGCCATCACGCCGACCAGCCCGAGCTCCTCGCCCAGGGCGGCCAGCGGGAAGTCGGTGTGGACCGCCGGGATCGGAAGGTTGCCGCCGACGGTCGGCAGCCCCGCCCCGAGGCCGGTGCCGAGCAACCCGCCCCGGGCGAACGCATAGAGCGCCTGGACGATCTGGTAGCCGTCGCCGGTCGGGTCCTTGAATGGATCGAGCCAGATGTCGACCCGGGTCTGGACGGTCCCGACGAGGTGGTACAGGACGAACGACCCGGCCAGGAACAGGGCCACGCCGACGATCACATAGCCCACCCGGCCGGTCGCGGCGTACAACATGCACAGGAAGACGGAGAAGAACAGGAGCGCCGCGCCGAGGTCGCGCTGGACGACGACGAGGCCGAGGGCGATCGCCCACATCGCGACCATCGGAGCGAGAAACGGCAGCGGTGGCAGCGAGATCGGGCCGACCTTCGTGGACTCCTCGACCAGCAGCGGTCGGAACTCCGAGAGGTAGCCGGCGAGGAACACGACGAGGATCACCTTCAGCAGCTCCGCCGGCTGGCCGCTGATCGGCCCGAGGCTGAGGCTGAGCCGCTGGCCGTTGATCTCGTCGCCCAGGAAGTACGTCGCCACGAGCAGGGCGACGCCCGCCGCCGCCCAGGTGTACTTGTAGCGGCGCAGCCAGCGGTCGCTCCGGACGGTGACGGCGAGCGCCGTGGCCAGGCTGAACGACAGGATCAGCCACGCCAGCTGGATGTCCCCGAGCCCGAGCTTCCACGGTCCGACGGTCTGGACGACCGACGTCTGGGGCAGGCGCTCCATGAGCAGCAGGCTGATGCCGCCGAGCATGGCCGTCGCCGGCAGGAGGATCTGGTCCATCCGCCGCCCGGACGCGATGAGGACCAGGTGGGCGAGCCCGATCAGACCGAGATAGACCGCGAGGTGCAGCGGATTGGCCGGGCTCAGGCCCTGCGACTCACCCGGGTCGGCGACGCGCTTGGCGAGCTCGAGCGAGACGCTTCCGACGAGGATCGTGATCGCGACGATGAGCAGGAGACGCGACTCACGACCCCTCGGCCGCGGCCGGATCGGGCCGAGGATCGACGGCAGGCTCGGGGCGGCCGCGGTCATCGCCGCGAGCGCTCGGCGCGCGGGCGCTCGAGCCGCAGGCGGACCTGGCCGACCTGGACGATGTCGCCGAACCCGAGCGGCGCGACGCCCTCGACCGGCGCCCCGTTGACGAACGTGCCATTGGTGCTGCCGAGGTCCTCGACATACCACGCCCGGCCACGGAAGGTCAGGATCGCGTGCTCGGCCGAGACGAACTGATCCTCGACGACGATCGCGTTGTTGACGTCGCGCCCGATGGTGGCGATCGCATCGAGCGCCAGCGAGGTCCCCTCCTCCGGCTCGCCGGCGGGCGACGCAACGACGATCAGGCGACCGAGCTCGGCGCCCGGCTCACGGGCGGCAGCCCGGAGGTCGCTGATCAGGGCCTTCGCGATCCGGAAGAGGAAGAAGTAGAGGAGGCCGAGGAACGCCAGGCGCACGACCCAGACCGACAGCAGGAACGGGTCCATCAGCCGGCCGGTGCGCCGTTGTCCGAGCCGTCGGTCGCGCCGCTCGGAGCCGGGTCCGCCGTCGGGCGCGGGCTGCCCGGCGCGATCGCCTCCACCAGAAGCGTCGTCGTCCCGACCCGGATCCGATCGCCCTCGCCCAGGGCGATCGACTCGACTCGCCGGTCGTTGACGTACGAGCCGTTCGTGCTGCCGAGATCCGACAGGACGAGCGAGCCGCGCCGGGCATCGATCCGGGCGTGATGCCGGGACGCCCGGCCGTCGCGCAGGACGATGCCGTTGTCGGGCGCCCGGCCGATCGTCAGCGGCCGGCCGTCGAACGCGATGGAGCGGCTCGAGTGGTCGGGCCGGATCTCGCGAATGGTGGCCTTTGGTCCGTCGACCCCGGGCACGACGAAGACGGCGGTTGCGTCGGACGCCGGAGGGAGGCCGGACCCGCCAGCGGCGCCGGGCGCGTGCGTCGGCTCCCGGGTCGGGACCGCGCCGCCGCTCGGCATCGGGTCCGGATCGGCGCCGCTCGGGTTCGCGTCGAGGGGCGCGGGGGCGCGCGGATCGAGGGCATCGACGGCGATGTCACCGGTCGCCACGGAGGGATCGCGGCGCAGGATCACGACCGGGCGGTCCAGGAGCGTGTAGCCATGGCTGCGGGCGAAGGCCAGGGCGCCATCCGCCAGGCTCGCCGCGAGGTCCGGTGCGGACGTGCGCAGGGCCGTGAGATCGTCGCCGTGGAGCCGGACGACGAACCGATGCGGAACAACGGTCCGGCTCCCGTCGCGCTCCCGGTCGCCCTCCATGGCCCGCTCGAGCCGGCGCTGGACCTGGACCGGACGGATCGCCGTTCGGAACAGCCGCGCCGACTGGCGTTCGAAGAGTCGTTCGAGGAAGCGCTCGACGGCGGCAAGGGGTCCCATGTCGAGCGCGGAGTCTAGCAGGCACTCCTGAGACGTCCCGAACCGGCGCCCTGGCTCCTCAGGCGGTGCGCCGACGCCGACGCGAAACGGTTCGATGGACGAGGGACCATCGTCCGGGTCGTCCCGTACCAGCGGTGGAGGCTGCCAATTTGGCCTGCGTTATACTCTCGAACCGTTCGGCCAGCAATCCGGATTCGACCTGATCCTCGCGTACTCGGGGGCATGAATGCCCGAAATCCTGACGGAGTCCTTCTGCGAGCGCTGCGGCACGCGCTACACGTTCGAATCAGCCGCGCCCCGCAAGACTCGCCGCCTCGGCCAGTTCAAGACCCTCTCGAAGGGCATGAAGAACTGGGTCATGAGCGACGACACGTCGCTCGACGAGGCCATGGCCGCCGCACGAAACGACGACGACCGCGAGCTCACCAGCCAGCAGCTCGACGCCTTCCATTCGACGTTCAACTTCTGCATGACCTGCCGCCAGTACACGTGCGGCAATTGCTGGAACACCGCCGAAGGCCGCTGCCTGACCTGCGCGCCCCACCTCGGTCACGAGATCCTGCCGGCCGCCTTCCCGGACCTGGCTGCCGGCGAGCCGATCCGCCTCGAGGCCGACGTGTGGCCGGAGGTCGATCTGACGGTCGGAGACTCCGTCGCGGCCAACGGCAACGGCCACGACCTGGCGATCCACACCGGCGGGCTCGACCCGTGGGCGGGCGCCGGTTCGACCGACATGGGCGACATCCCCGAGATCGACCCGGCCGCTCGTCTTGCCTTCCTGTCCGGCGAGACGCTCGCGCCGGCGGTCGAGCCCGAGCCGACGCCCTCCGCCCGTCGACGTGCTCGACGTGGCCGAGTCGGTCGAGGCGGTGGCGTCCGAACCCGTCGCCTTGGACGCTGTCGCCCGCGCGGACGACCTCGCCACCACGGACGACCCCGCTGCGGCGCCGGGAACGATCGACGACACCCCCAGCGAGCTGGTCGCAGCCGTTGGCGAGGCACCGGTCGACGAGACGGCGACCGTCGAGCTTGCTGCCGCGGCAACGAGCGCGCCGGTCGAGGACGTCGCCGTCGCGGCCCCGCGGGAGACCACGCCGCCCGTCGCGGACGGCGCGCAGACGATCGAGGACAAGGCCGGATTCCAGGCCCAGCGGACGGCCGATCTGCTGCGCCGTTTCCGCCCCGGTCAGAACATCGATGCCGAGCTGGCAGCCTACGAGGCCGCGCAGTCCGTCGGTCCGGGCGGGGCCGAGACTCCCGCCGTCGAGCCGTCGGTCGATGCGGTCGCGGTCGACGCCGCGCAGGATGAGACCACGCCGGCCGAGTCGATCGCCGCCGAGGCCGCGCAGCCCGTCGACGCCCCCGTCGCATCGAAGCCCGCTCCGCTCCCGACCCTCACGTGGCGGTCTGCCGCGGCGCCGGTCGAGCCCGCTGGGGTCGCTCCGGAGCCGGTCGTGGCCGATGGCGCCGAGGCCGAGCCCGTCGCGGAGGCTGAGCCTGAGCCGGTCGCCGCGGAGGTCGAGCCGGAGCCGCTCGCCGCGGAGGTCGCCGTCGAGGCAGAGCCCGTCGCCGCCGAGCCTGAGCCGGTCGCCGTGGAGGTCGAGCCGGAGCCGGTCGCCGCAGAGCTCGCCGTCGCGGCCGAGCCCGTGTTCGACGAGGCCGAGCCCGTCGCGGCCGAGGCAGCGCCCGTCGTGGCCGAGCCGGAACCGATCGCCGCAAGTGCCGAGGCAGTCGCGGAGCTGGCCGCCGACCCGGAGCCGACGCCCGAGCCGGTTGCACCCGAGCTGGCCGCCGCAGCGGCAGCGCCCGTTGCGCCCGAGGTTCCCGCCGAGCCAGGTCCGGTGGCGCCGCCGGCGCGCGACGACCGGATCCTGCAGCCCACGTGGCAGATCTTCGCTCCCGACGCATCGCCGGCCGTCGGCCCGCTCGACGGGACCGTGCCGCCCGTCGCGCCCGTTCAGCCGCCGGCCGCCGCCTCGGGCGCTCCGCAGTGGCCCGTCCGCCCCGACCAGGTGGAATCGCCGGCGATGGCCCTGCTCGCCAAGCGTGCCGGAGGCGAGCCCAGCGAGGGTCTGTGGGCCGCGTCGGCCCAGGAGGTCATGGCCCGGCCGGCCGGCGCGCCCGCCCCGACCGGTGTCCAGCCGTGCTCCAGCTGCGGCCTGTCGCTCTCGGCAACGGCCCGCTTCTGCCGCCGCTGCGGGACTCGCCAGGGCTGACCGCCGATCAGGCCGTCGCGGCCTCGTTGGTCGCCGGCTCGGAGCGTTCGCGAACCCACGCCGCACCCAGCAGCACGACGCTGAACGCGAGGTCGAGCCACGTCAGCCCGACGAGGATCGCCCCGAGCGTCCCGTAGACCAGGTTCGCCCCGAACACCCGCGGCGCCACGAAGATGAAGACCCGCGTGATGACGACCAGCGCGACCGCCCCCACGACGGCGGGCAGGGCGATGGCGCGCCACGTCGCACGCCGCGGCGGCATCACCCGATAGATCGTTGCCAGGGCGACGCCGCCGAGGAGCGGCGGGACCAGCGCGAGGAGCAAGTCGAGGATCGGCCGCGCGGCGCCGCCCACCTCGCTCACCTCGACCGCGATCGCCAGCACCGGCGCCGCGAGGAGCGTCGCGACGACGATCGCGGCCAGGATCGCGATCGAGCCGAGCCGGCGAGCCGTGCGCCGAACCAGGCTCCGCCGCGGTGCCGCCGAGTCCATGAGGGCGATCGCGTCCTCGAGGGACGCGAACAGCCGCGACGTTCCCCACGCCGCGAGCACGAGCCCGACGAGCGACACGGATGGCGATGCCCGCGTGAGGCCGGCCACGATCTCGTCGACGACGCCTGCCAGGGGTGGCAGGAACGCTCCGATCGTCCGGATGAGATCGGACCGGCTCGCCGCGTCGCTCAACAGGATGCCGGCGAAGCCGGTGGCGAGCAGCCCGATCGGGATCAACGCGAGCACGGCGTTGTAGGCCACTCCGGCCGCCAGGAGGCCCCCGTCGGCAGCGCCGAATCGATCGAGGACGCGACGGGCAACGGCCACCCGAGGAAAACCGACCACGACCGTCGCGGCCGCCAGGAGCCGGTCGCGCAGGACGGCGCGCCGTCCGGGGCGCGGGTCGCGCCCGTCGTCGATCAGCCTCGGATCTCCTCGAACAGCCCGGGCTGGAGATCGCTCGCCCGGACACGCCGCGGCGGCGCGAGCAGGGCCTTGACTTCGCCGCGCCGGACGAACCGTCGCCCGCCGAGCTTGATGCTCTGGAGCTTGCCGGAGCGCGCCCAGGCACCGATCGTCGACGGCTTGAACCGGATGTTGGCCGCCTCGAGGATCTCGACCGCTTCGGCGAGGGTGATCCAGTCGGCGGCGGACGTCGGCACGTCAGTCCCCGGTCGAGGGCTGTTCGCGCGCCGGCGAGCGCTTGGCGGACCCATCGGACGAGGGGCCGGCGTCCTTGCTCGCCTTGGCGTCGGAGGTCGCTCGCTTCCCGGACGCGGAGCTCGAGTCCGCGGAGCTCGAGCCTCGGTCGGAACCCGAAGCCGGGCCGGATGCGTGATCCGATCCCGCGCTGGCCGCCGGCGAGCTCTCCGAGCTGCTTTCGGCCGTCGCGGTCGAGATCCCGTCACTCGTGTCAGCTGATGCCGCGGCCGAGCGCCGGCTCGCGCTGCGGTCCTTCTTGGCCCAGCCGGTGCCCTTGAAGTGGATCGTCGGCGCCGAGAAGGCCTTGCGGACCGGGGACGCCCCGCAGACGGGACAGACCGTGGGACCGTCGGCGATCACGGAGTGCATGACCTCGAAGCGATGCGCGTTCGGGCAGAGGTAGTCGTAGAGGGGCATGCCGTGCGCGCGAGCCTGTGCCGTCAGCCGCGGAGGAGGCGCATGCCGCACTTCGGGCAATAGAACGCCCGCTCGTGGGCCGACGCGAATCCGCAATGGGCACAGACGAGACCGCCCCGCCCGGCAGCCGGCACCGGCCGGTCGACCGCGGTCAGTCCGAGCGCGAACTGGTTGGCGAGGACGTTGGTCAGGATGCCCGCCAGGAGCTTGGCCGCGATCCGATCGGTGTCGCCCCGGACGCCCTTGCCGCCCCAGCCGACGACCGACCGCACGATCATGTCGCCGGTCGCCTCGTCCCAGTGGGCGGCCACTCCGCCGACGACGGCCGAGTAGTCCGGATAGCCGCTCGTGTCGACCTCGCCGTCGAGCAGGGTGCAGACGAACGTGTCGAACGCCAGGTCGATCGCGTCGATCGACTCGAGCACGACGAGGGCGTGCCGCGTCACCGGTGAGTGGACGTGATGGGCGTTCAGCCACTGCATCGCCTCGGACGGGCGGGCGATGAACGGGGTCGCCTGGCTGAACTCGATCGGCAGCGGCTCGACCACCTCGATCTCGGTGCGGGCCAGCCCGTGGAGCATGGCCGGCAGCTCGGTGAGCGCATTCGGCCCGGCCTGCATCCGGACTCCCTCGCTCGACTTCCCGGCGTAGTGCAGCTTGAGCTGGTACTCCTGGGCAACGACCTCTTCGGGCAACGTGATCGCGGCGTGCTGGCTCCGGGACGGAGCGGGCTGCGGCGCCGCTGCGGGGGCGGCGGCGTCTCCGGCATTGCGGCGCTTCAGGAATTCGAGGGGCACGACGGGGCTCCCGGGTGGTCTGGACCGATCGGCGTTCCGAACGGCGTTCATGGTAGCAGCGGCGTCCGGGCCCTCGTCAGAGTACGTTCAGCCCGTCCCGTGCCGCCGGTTGCCGCCATCCGGCCGGCGGGCCGCCGCGCCGGCCTGACCGGCTCAGCGGTCCAGCGCCTCGAGGATCACGGCCTCGTCGCCGCGCAGGGACAGGATCCCATCCCCGCCCGGCCTCGCCGGCTCACGATGGGTCCCGACCCGGCTCGTCCACGGCCCGCCCGGCAGCCGCCCGAGATCGACCCGGCGGGGCTCGCCGACGAAGCTCACGACGACGAGGAGGCGCTGGCCGGCGGCCGAGCGGGTCCAGGCGAGGACGTCCGGGGCCGGGTCGGCGAGGCGTTCCATCGATCCGACCCGGAGGGCGGGGGCCGACCTCCGGAACGCGAGCAGCCGGCGGTAGGCAGCCAGCACGGAGTCCGGATCGGACTCCTGGACGGCGACGTTGCGGCGATCGGCATCGGCCGCGAGGCGGAGCCACGGTCGGCCGGTGCTGAATCCGGCCCCCGGGCCCGGTCGCCACTGCATGGGCGTCCGGCAACGCGATCGGTCGTACCACGGGAAGTCGGGCCCGGCCCGGAGGGCCGGCGGATCGACGATCTCGTCGCGCGGGATGTCGACGTCGGTCATCCCGATCTCCTCGCCGTAGTACAGGAACGGCGCGCCGCGGAGGGCCAGGACGAGGACCGCCGCGGCCTTCGCGATCGCGTCGCGGTCGGGATCCCGATCGCGCCCGACCGAGACCGACAAGCGGGTCGCCTGGCGCTCGCGATCGTGGTTCGACAGGGCGACCGTCGGCCAGCGATCCGGGCCGTATGCCCCCTCCCGGAGGTCGATCCCGGCCCCGAACGCGGCCGCGGTCCAGGGCGCCTCCATCAGCGACCAGTCGAACACGATGTGGCGACCCTGGGTGTAGGTCGCGGCGGCCGGTGTCCCACCCGAGAACAGCTCGCCCACCGACATCCGGCCTTCGCCCTCGTCGAGGATGGTCCGGAACCGGGCGATCAGGTCGACGAAGTCTGGCTGATCGAGGTCGTACCGATGCTCGAACCGGTTCCACGGCGAGCCACCCTCGATGACCGGGTTATCGCGCAGGTCGACGTCCTTCAGGAACGCGTTGAAGACGTCGAGGCGGAACCCGTCGACGCCGCGGGCGAGCCAGCCGCGGACCATGTCCCACTGGGCGGACTCGACCGCCGGGTTGCGCCAGTTCAGCTCGGGCTGGCCCACGAGGAACGTGTGGTAGTAGAACTGCTGCCGCTCCGGCACCCACTCCCAGCCGGGCCCGCCGAAGAACGACACCCAGTTGTTGGGCGGGATCGGGTTGCCGTCGGCGTCCGTGCCCTTCGCGTCGCGCCACAGGTAGAAGTCGGCGTACGGTCCCTCGCGCGAAGCCTTCGAGGCCAGGAACCAGGCGTGCTCGTCGCTCGTGTGGTTCATCACGAGGTCCATGACGATCTTGATGCCGCGCGCATGGCAGGCGGCGACGAGCCGGTCGAAGTCGTCCTCGCTGCCGAGCAGCGGATCGACGGTCGTGTGGTCCGAGACGTCGTAGCCGAGGTCACGTCCCGGCGAGGGGTAGATCGGCGACAGCCAGATCGCGTCGACGGGGAGGCCGTCCGGGCCGAAGGCATCGAGGTGATCGAGGATCCCCGCCAGGTCGCCCGACCCCGTCGCCGTCGTGGTCGGCGAAGCTCCGCGGATAGATCTGATAGACGACGCCGTCCCGCCAGTCGGCGTCGGCGGCAGGGCGGATCGGCGGCAGGTCGGTCATGCCGGAAGTCTGGGTGAGCCGTGCGATGCGGGTCAAACCCGATCCGCCCGCGGGTCCCGCGGCGACTCCCGGTCGGGCATCGCGGGCTCCTATACTCGGCCGCCATGACCGCGATCGACCGTCCCGCACCGCCGCGTCGCATCCGGATCGGTGTCGCCGGCCTTGGCGCGGTCGCGCAGGCCGTCCACCTGCCGCTCCTGGCCCGGCTCGACGAGACGTTCGAGATCGCCGCGGTCGCCGACCTCTCACCGTCCCTCCTCCTCCGGATCGGCAACCGGTACGGGGTCGCGGCCGAGTCGCGCGTCACGTCGGTGGCGGCCCTCGTCGACGTCGCCGGTCTGGACGCGGTGATCCTCCTGACCTCGGGCTCCCACGGCGCGCCCGCGCTGGCGGCGCTCGATCGCGGCCTCCATGTCCTGTGCGAGAAGCCACTCGCGACGACCGTCGCGGAGGCCGACCAGCTCGCGGCGTCCGGCCACGGCGACCGGCTCTCGCTCGCATACATGAAGGCCTACGACCCGGCCGTCGTCGAGGCGCGCCGAATCGCGGACGCGGAGGCCACGACGCTGGGCGAGCTGCGGGCGATCGACGTGACCGTCCTCCACCCGACGAGCGAGGCCCAGCTCGCGTTCGCCCACCTCGTCCCGCCGGCCAACGACGCCGACGCCGGGGTCCTCGGCGCGCTCCGGGCCGAGGCGGACCGGCTCGTCGAGGTTGCGCTCGGGCCGGTCGCGGCGGCCAGCCCGGTCGGGCCGCTGTATGCCCATCTCCTGCTCGGCAGCCTCGTCCACGAGCTGTCCGTGATCCGGGCCGTGACCGGCGACAGCGGGCCGATCACGATCGACCACGTCGATGTCTGGCCGGATGGGGCGTGGCCGCCGTCGGTCCTCGTCGTCGGTCGTCTGGCCTCCGGAGTCCGGGCGACGATCAGCTGGCACTTCCTCGACCAGTACCCGGCGTACCGCGAGGACGTCCGATTCCATCACCGCGGCGGGTCCGTCGAGCTGACCTTCCCGGCGCCGTACCGGCTCAACCAGCCGACGATCCTGGCCGTCGCCACCGGCGCCTCCGAGACCCGGACGAGGACGGTCTTCGACTCGATCGAGGAAGCCTTCGAACAGGAGCTCCTCGCGTTCGCCCGGCTGATCCGGGACGGCGAGCCGCCGCGCAACGGGATCGCCGAGGGCCGAACCGACACGCTGACCTGCCAGCGGATCGCGGCGGCATGGGCGACGCGAAGCGGCGTCGCGATCGGCGGCGAGGCGGCCCGGGCGTGACGATCGAGGCAGGCGTCGCGCGTCCGGCGGATGATCCGGCGATCATCCACCTCGTCCCGCACACCCACTGGGATCGCGAGTGGTACGAGCCGTTCCAGGTCTTCCGGATGCGGCTCGTCGAGCTGGTCGATCAGCTGCTCGACTCCATGGAGGCGGACGATCGGCTCGCGTTCACCCTCGACGGTCAGGTCGCGACGATCGACGACTACCTCGAGGTCCGGCCCGAGGGTCGGGTCCGGATCGAGCGCCTGATCGCCGCTGGCCGCCTGGCGATCGGGCCGTGGCAGATCCTGATGGACGAGTTCCTCGTGTCCGGCGAGACGATCATCCGCAATCTCGAGATCGGCTGGCACGCCGCGGAGGCCTTCGGGGCGGCGATGCCGGTCGGCTACCTGCCGGACATGTTCGGCCACATCGCCCAGATGCCCCAGATCCTGCGCCGGGCCGGGATTCGCCACGCCGTGGTGTGGCGCGGCGTTCCGGCCGCGATCGACCGGCACGCGTTCACCTGGCGGTCGCCGGACGGATCGGCTGTGCGGGCCGAGTACCTGGTCGGCGGCTACGGCAACGGCGCCTATCTCCTGGCCATCCCCGACCGGCTGGCCGACAAGGTTGCGCGCTACGTCGACGCCAGCCGGGCGTTCTACGGCGACCGCTCCATCCTCGCGATGTACGGCACGGACCACGCGGTCCCCTCCCCCCGGCTGGCCACGATCGTCGCCGACGCGAACACACGACGCGACGACATCGCCGTCCGGATCGAGACGCTCAGCACGTACATCCGGGCCTTCGACGCCGCGGCAGCGGATCCCGCCACCCCGGATCCAGCGCCCGCGCCGACCTGGACCGGCGAGCTCCGCTCGGCCGCCCGGGCCAACATGCTGATGAACGTCACGTCGGCCCGAATCGACATCAAGGTTGCCGCCGGGCGCGCGGAGCGGATGCTCGAGCGCTACGCAGAGCCACTGGCCGCGCTCCACGGGAGCGCGTGGCCCGACCGCCTGCTCGAGCTGGCCTGGCGGCGGGTGGTCGACAACTCGGCCCACGATTCGATCTGCGGCTGCTCCCAGGACGCGGTCGTGAGCCAGGTCCTGACCCGCTTCGCCGAGGCGGAGCAGATCGCGCCGGGGCGTCCTCGCGGCCGCGACCCGGCCGCTCGCGGACGAGGCACCTGCGGGCAGCATGGTCGTCGTCAACCCGTCGCCCCACGAGCGGACGGACATGGTCGAGGTCGACCTGCACGTTCCGGCGGCCTGGGAGACGGTCGATCTCGCCCTGGCCGACGGCCGGCGCGTCCCGACCCAGCTCGTCGAGCGGCCCGAAACCGTCCTTCGCCGCCTCACCGTGACCGGACGCCAGGTCCCGGAGCTGTTCGCCCGCCGGCTCCACGGTCGCGAGCTGTTCGGGCACTCCCTCGACGGTCACGCGATCCTGCGCGACGCCGACCGGGCCGGCCGCGGACCGGAGCTGATCCTCCGGATGGACGACCCGGCTGCATCGCCGGACTTCGACGTCGACACGATCCTCGATGCCGTCGCCGAGGCCACGGCCGCCGATCCCGACGAGTCGTGGGAGGTCACCGTCGTCCGCGGCGATCGACGGCGGCTCCTCGCGGTCGTGCCCGCGCCACCGCTCGGAGCGGTCACGGTCCGCGCGATCGAGGCGACGCCGCTTGACGATGGGATCGTTCAGACCGTCACGGTCGGAGACCGCGAGATCGCGAACGGGCTCGTCCGGGTGGCGATCGCCGCCGACGGCACCCTGTCGATCGACGGCGGCGGCGTCCGGCTCGAAGGCGTCGGGCGGATCGTCGACGGCGGGGACTTCGGCGACACGTACAACTACGGGCCGCCGGCGACGGACCGGCTCGTCGACCAGCCCCTCGTGGTCGTGACGGCCGTCACGGCTCCGGGCCCGATCCGGGGCGCGATCGAGATCGTCAGCCGCTACGACTGGCCGGTCGGGCTCGCTGCCGGCGGAGGCAGCCGGAGCGAGGCCAGCGCCCCGGTGGAGGTCACGACGACCGTGGAGCTGCGGGCGGGTGAGCCGTTCGTCCGGGTCGCCATCGCGTTCACGAACCCGGGCCGCGACCATCGAGTCCGCTGGCATCTTCCCCTGCCCCGGCCGACCGATCACTCCGTCGCGGAGGGCCAGTTCGCCGTGGTCGAGCGCGGTCTGACCGAGGAGGCCGGCCATGGCGAGGTCGCGACACCGACGTTCCCGGCCCACGGCTGGGTGCACGCGGCCGGAGCCACCGTTCTCCTCGACCATGTGACCGAGTACGAGCTCGTCGACGGGCGAGAGCTCGCCCTCACCGTCCTGCGCTCGACCGGCCTGATCAGCCGCAACGACAACCCGTTCCGTGAGGATCCGGCCGGTCCGGAGATCCCGGTCCCGGCGGCCCAGATGGTCGGCCCGTGGCGGTTCGCGTTCGGGTTGCTGCCGCACGCCGGGTCGTGGGAGGACGCCGGCGTGCTCGCCGCGGCCGAGGCCTACCACCTGCCGTTCGTCGTCGCGCCGGGCCGGGGTGGCGAGGCCGCAGCCGCCGGCGATGCCGCGCGCGGCGCGGCCGGGCTGCGGATCGACGGCCGCGGTGTCGTGCTGAGCGCCCTGCGCCGCCGCGGCGACTGGCTGGAGGCGCGCGTGGTGCTCGAAGCGTCGACCCCGGCCGACGCCGTCGTCGACGGCCCGTTCGACGCTGCCCGGCGCGTCGACCTGCTCGGACGGATCGGCGAGGACCTGCGCCTCGAACGGCCCGGGCTCCTCCGTCTCGCCCTGGATCCGTGGGAGATCGCGACGGTCCAGCTCCACCGTGTCGGCAGGTAGCCCGACGCCGCGATCGGCCAACCCGGGGACGCGGGCCGGCCACATCGACCCCGGCCACACGACCGATCGCAGCCGCGGGACGTCCGCGTTGCGAAGTTGAAACATTGACACGCCGATGGACCGACCTCTAGTCTCGCCTCGGATGGCAGTCAGCCATGCCGATCCCTGTGCCGTGTCCGACCTCTTCGGGCGGCCGGACACGGGGAGCCTGCCGAATCAGCCGCGCCTCGTTGCATCACCACCTGGAGGGGTGTTCTCGAGCAGCCGGTTGGGATCGAGCCGGAGGAGGAGATCGGAGCCGTTCCGACCACGCCTTTCATGCACCCCCGTTCGACGATCGAGCACGGCCGCGTGACGACGTCGGACCCTTTCGGAGGTGATCGATGAATCGATCGCTACGTCTTCTGTCCGTCGCCATGACGACCGCGCTCGTCCTCGCCGCATGCGGTGGTGGCGGAACCCCGGCCCCGGGCACCTCGACCGCTCCGGGCACCTCGACCGCTCCGGGCACCAGCGTGGCCCCGGGCGGCAGCACCGCCGCCGGCGGCTCGATCACGGTCACGTCCCTGTGGGGCGGCGCCGAGGAGACCGCGTTCCAGACGGTCCTCGCCGACTTCAAGGCGAAGACCGGCATCACGGCCACGTACGAGGCCCAGCGGACCGACTACGCGACCGTCCTCCGGACCAAGATCCAGGGCGGTAACCCGCCGGACGTCGCGATCATGCCGGGCATCGGCTTCCTCCGCAGCTTTGCGAAGGACGGCGCGATCAAGGACTTCGCGACCCTCGGGATCGACACCGCGGCCATCGCCGGCAACTACGCTCCCGGGCATCCTGGAAATCGGCCAGGTTGACGGCAAGCAGTACGGCCTGATGGTCAAGTTCAACAGCAAGAGCACGGTCTTCTACCGCCCCGACGTCTTCAAGACGGCCGGCGTCGCGGAGCCGAAGACCTGGGACGAGTTCAAGACCCTGATCACCGCCCTCAAGGGCAAGAACGTCAAGCCCCTCGGCCTCGGCGCCAAGGACTCGTGGACGCTCAGCGACTGGTTCGAGAGCATCTACATCCGCCAGGCCGGGCCTGAGGCGTACACCAAGCTCTTCAGCGCCGACGGGCGACTGGAACGACCCGACCGTCAAGGCCGCACTCGAGGCCATGAAGGAAGTCCTGACCGAGGACAACGTCGTCGGCGGGATCAACGGCGCCCTGGGCGCCGGCTTCACGGATGGCATCGGCCAGGTCTTCAAGCCGACTCCGGACGCCGCGATGTACTACGAGGGCGGGTTCGTGTACGGCATCGCCACCGGCGATACCAACAAGGACCTCAAGTGGGGCGAGACCATCCAGTGGTTCGACTTCCCGTCCTTCGGCCAGCCGGGTGGCGTCACGATCGGTGGCGACGTGATCGCGGCCCTGACGGACAAGCCGGGCGTCAAGGAGTTCCTCACCTACATGACGACCGTCGACTCGGGGACCACCTGGGCCAAGACGGGCATCATCATCTCGCCGCTCAAGGGCGTCTCCGCCGACGTCTATCCGAATGAGTCGGCGAAGAAGGAGGCCGCTCAGGTCGCCAACGCGCCGGCGGTCCGGTTCGACGGACAGGATCTCCTGCCCGCCGGTGGTCCGGACTTCGGAGCGATGCTCCAGAGCGTCGTCAAGGGCGATCCGATCGACGGGTTGCTGAGCGCATTCCAGACGGCCCAGGCGGCCGCGTGGGCTGCCGAATAGTCGACTGAGCTGAACGAGGGCGGACTTCTCGAAGTCCGCCCTCGTTCGATTCCAACCGCGAGGAGGGCTCATGGCTGTCGCTCCACAGGCTGTCCCGCCGGCCGTGCCGGTCAAGAAGGCCAAGAAGGGCGGCGCGCGGGAACGCGATCCGATCGCGGCGCTGTTCCTCGCTCCGGCCATGATCCTGCTGGCCATCTTCCTGGTCTTCCCCGCGTTCTACACCATCGCGCTGAGCTTCTTCCGGGGCCGCGCGAGCACCCAGTTCTCCGAGTTCGTCGGCTTCACGAACTACATCAACCTGCTGACGAATGACCCGAACTTCATCAACTTCAAGACGTTCCCGCCGAGCGGCGCGATCTGGAACAACGTCCTGTGGCTGATCTTCTACACGGGGATCGTCCTCGCCCTCGGCCTGATCATCGCGGTCATGGCCACCCGGGTCCGGTACGAGAAGCAGATCAAGGCGATCGTCTTCATTCCCCAGGCCATCGCGGCGACGGCTCTCGGTGTGATCTGGACCTTCGTCTACTCGCCGAACCCGGACCAGGGCTTCCTGAACGCCTTCCTCGGAATCTTCGGGATCAAGCCGATCTCGTTCCTCGGTGACACGGCGTTCGTCAACGCGGCCCTGATCTTCGTGGGGGTCTGGGCGGGGGTCGGGTTCGCCACCGTCATCCTGTCGGCGGCCATCAAGTCGATCTCGACCGAGATCCTCGAGGCTGCCCGGTCCGATGGCGCGAACGAGTTCCAGGTCTTCCTGCGGATCATCCTGCCGATGGTCAGCCTGCCGATGTCGGTCCTGGCGGTGACGCTCATCGTCGGCGTGGTCAAGCTGTTCGACCTGATCTACGTGATGACGTCGGGCGGGCCCGGGGCGGCCAGCCGCGTGATCGCCTTCTCGATGTACCAGGAGGCCTTCCCCGGCAACCAGCTCGGCAAAGGCGCGGCGGTCGCGGTGATCATGCTGATCATCCTGATCCCGATCATGATCTTCAATATCCGCAGGTTCCGGACGGAGTCCGTCACATGACCGAAGACGCCTTGACCGGAGTCGGGATGGCCGGGGCCAAGCCCCGGACGCTGAGCGGCCGGATCGTCAAGATGCTGAACCGGGCGCCGATCCACATCGCGCTCGGGATCGTCGCCCTCGTCTGGCTGGTGCCGACGATCGGGCTGCTGATCACGTCCTTCCGGCCACGCAACGACATCGCGTCGACGGGCTGGTGGGAGACGCTCAGCACGCTCCGCTTCACGCTCGACAACTACACCGAGGTGCTCGGCGCCCAGGGGATCCTCGGGGCGTTCGTCAACAGCCTGATCATCACGATCCCGTCGACGTTCCTGCCGATCTTCCTGGCGTCGCTGGCGGCCTTTGCCTTCTCGTGGCTCCGGTTCCCGTTCCGGGACACGCTGTTCCTGATCACGATCGCGCTCCTGATGGTGCCGATCCAGGTCGCGTTCATCCCGGTCCTCCAGCTCATGCGGCCGTTCGGGCTGACGAGCGGGTTCGCCGGCCTGTGGCTGGCCCACACCGCGTTCGCGCTGCCGTTCGGGATCTTCCTGCTCAGGAACTTCTTCATCACGCTGCCGAAGGACCTGATCGAGGCGGCCCGGATCGACGGCGCGTCCTCGTTCGGCATCTTCCGGCGGATCGTCGTGCCGCTGTCGGTGCCGGCGATCGCGGCGTACGGGATCTTCCAGTTCCTATGGGTCTGGAACGACCTGCTCGTCGCGCTGATCTTCGCCCAGGGCTCGGGCACGAAGCCGATCACGGTCCAGGTGCTGACGCTCCTCGGCACGTACGGCTCGCAGTGGCACATCCTGGCCGCCAGTGCGTTCCTGCTGATGTTCCTGCCGCTCCTGGTGTTCTTCAGCCTCCAGCGCTACTTCGTCCAGGGCCTCCTGGCGGGTTCCGTCAAGTAGGCGAACGCGAAACAAAGGGACACGATGGCCAACGAGGAACCGGGCGCGACGTGCGCCCGCTGTGGTGAGTCGATCGCGCCCGGCTCGCCGCTCTACTCCGACCACGTCCGGTCGGCCGACGGGCGGCTGCGCTGCGCCGAGTGCGACCGTGCCGTGCGCGGGATGGCGGCGCCGGACCTCGTCCGGCGCGACGTCCCGATCACCCAGCCCAACCCGAACCTGCCGGGCACCCACTGAGGCTCGACGCCCATCTGCCGGATCGGATCCGCGTCGTCACCTGGAACATCCGGGCGGCGATCGGACCGGGTGAGCCGTTTCCGCCCGCCTGGTGGCGCCAGGTCCGGCGCGATCGGCTGACCCGGATCGGGGCGATCCTGGCCGGGCTCGAACCCGACATCGTGACCCTCCAGGAGGTCACGATCATGACCCCGGACGGCGCGATCCACGACCAGCCGGCGGACCTGGCGCGCGATCTCGGGATGCACGCCCGCTATGCGGCCGTCCACTCGTTCCCGCTCGTCGAGCCGGAGTCGAGCGCCGCGATCGGCACCGCGAGCTGGGGAAATGCCGTCCTGACCCGGCTGCCGCTCACGGATGGCTTCGCCCGCGGCCTGCCACGGGCGACCGACGACGACCTGGTCGAGCTGCCCGGCGCGGACCACCCGCTCGCGGGCGTCCGCTACGGCGACACCGAGCCCGGCCACCGCGAGCCGCGCTGCGTCGTCGGCGGAACGGTCGCCGGAGTCGGCGTGGCGACCGCTCACCTGACGTACATCGGGCGGGAGCAGCGCCGCCGCCAGGCCGATGCGCTGCGGACGATCGTGGACGTCCTGCCGGCGCCGCTGATCGTGACCGGCGACTTCAATGCGCTCGCTCCACGCGTCCGAGCTGGCGCGCATCCAGGACGGGCTCGCCGATGCCTTCGCCGCGGTTGGGCTCGCCTCCGATGATCCGGGACGGCGCTCGTGCGGGACCGCAGTCGATCGACCACATCCTCGTCCGGGGCCTGGAGGTCGAGACGTGCCGCGTCGTCGACGGAGGCAGGCGACGCATCGGATCACTGGCCCGTCGTCGCCGACCTCCGGCGGACCTGACTCCGGCGGCGGCGGCGGGCACCCGCGGCGCCCGGCCGGTCAGCGGCCCAGGCGCTCCCGCAGCCGGGCGACCTGATCGCCGAGCTCCGTGGCCCGGGTCCGGGCTCCGTCGACGACGGCCGGCGGCGCCTTCTCGGTGAACGACGGGTTCGCGAGCCGCGCTTCGGCGGCGGCCAGATGGCCCTCTGCCTCGCTCAGCTCCTTCTCGAGACGGGCGCGATCCAGGCCCGAGGTCCCAGCGTCGGGGCCGGGATCCGTGCCGCCGACCGGCGTCGGCGGCAGGACGGTCGCCTCGATGTCGCCCGCCGGCAGGACGATCTCGAGCGCCCCTGCGGGCCGAGCGAGGCCGGTCGTCGCCCGAGCCAGAACGAGCGGACGAGCCCGGGCGAGCCGGGCGATCGCGGGCGCGAGCGCCCCGAACGTGTCGAACGCATCGGGCGCCGGGGCGAGGTGCGTCTCGAGCCAGGCTCCAGCGGGCAGATCCGCCTGAGCGCGGGCGTTGCGGATCGCGACGATCGTCTCGATGACCTCGCCGATGGCGGCGTCGAGCGCCGGATCGGCGCCGTCGGCCACCGGCCAGCCCGCGACGATCAGCAGCTCCGGGTCGTCGGCGCGATGCGGGATCGCACCCCAGATCGCCTCGGTCACGAACGGCATCACGGGGTGGAGCAGGCGGAGGTAGCGATCGAGGGCGTCCACAAGGGTCCACCACGTGGCTGCCCGCTCGGCGGCCGGAAGCGAGGCATCGGTCAGGCGAACCTTGGCGAGCTCGATTCCCCAGTCGCAGAACTCGGACCAGATCCCGTCGTACAGGGCGCGGGTCACCTCGCCGAACTGGTAGTCGGCCATGGCCCGGTCGACGGCCGTGGTCGTGGCCGCTGCGCGGGATCGGATCCAGCGCTCCGCCGGCCCCAGAGCCTCGGCGAGCTCGGCAGGGTCCGGCCGGACGGCGTCCGCTGCGACCTCGGCCGGCCGCGCCCCGAGCACGAACCGGGCGGCGTTCCAGAGCTTGTTCGCGAAGTTCCGGGCGAGCTCGAGCTTCTGGGGCGTGAACCGCTGGTCCTGCCCTGCCGTGGCCCCGTGGATCAGGGCGAAGCGCAGCGCGTCGGCCCCGGCCTCCTCCATCACCGCCAGGGGGTCGATGACGTTGCCCTTCGTCTTCGACATCTTCGCCCCGCCGGGCAACCGGATCAGGCCCGACAGGGTGACCGTGTGGAAGGGCTCCCGGCCGGTCAGCTCGATGCCGAGCATCATCATCCGGGCGACCCAGAAGAAGATGATGTCGTAGCCGGTCTCCATGACCGACGTCGGGTAGAACCGGCGGAGGTCGGGTGTGTCGTCCGGCCAGCCGAGGGTCGAGAACGGCCACAGTCCCGAGCTGAACCACGTGTCGAAGATGTCCGGGTCCTGGCGGAGCTCCGCCGCCGGCCGGGCGCACGTGTCGCAGGCGGCGGGGCCGTCGAGCTCGGCGCTCACCGTGACGTGGCCGTCGGGGCAATACCAGGCCGGGATGCGATGACCCCACCACAGCTGGCGCGACACGTTCCAGTCGCGGATCCCCGTCAGCCAGTGCTCCCACGTCTTGACGAAGTGCTCCGGCACGATCCGGGTCCGGCCCTCGCGGGTCGCGGCCAGGGCCTTCGCGGCGAGCGGCTCCGTCCGGACGAACCACTGCGTCTTGAGTCGCGGCTCGACGATGTCGTTCGAGCGCTGGCAGCGCCCGACGACCATGTCGTGCGGCTTCTCGGCAGCCAGGTCGCCGCGGCCGTCGAGATCGGCGAGGATCGCCGACCGGGCGGCGGAGCGGTCGAGGCCGTCGTACCCGGTGCCGGTGCCGGCGATCGCGGCGGCATCGTCGAGGATCGTCGGCATCGCGAGGCCGTGGCGCTTGCCGGTTGCGTGGTCGTCGTGGTCGTGGGCCGGCGTGATCTTCACGGCGCCCGTCCCGAACGAGGGATCCACGACGTCGTCGGCGATGATCGGGACGTCGCGCTCGACGAACGGGATCCGGACGCGCCGGCCGACCAGCGCGCGGTAGCGCTCATCGTCGGGATGGACCGCGACGGCCGTGTCGCCCAGGATCGTCTCCGGCCGGGTCGTCGCGACGGTCAGCGTCTCGTCTGCGAGCGGCTCGCCGGTCGCGTCGTCGACGAGGTGGTATCGGATCGACCAGAGCGTGCCGGTCTCGGGCGTCGAGACGACCTCGAGGTCGCTGACGCTCGTCCGGCAGCCCGGACACCAGTTGACCAGCGCCTCGGT
The DNA here is from genome assembly GCA_963783055.1 of uncultured Chloroflexia bacterium. GTDB lineage: Bacteria > Chloroflexota > Limnocylindria > Limnocylindrales > CSP1-4 > CF-46. The sequence continues at coordinate 1,384,045 of CAWAMB010000004.1, read as the reverse complement.
CCGATAGGCCAGGTCCCGGTCGACGAGCGTCTTGAAGGCGACCCGGACGGCCTTGGCCGAGCCGTCGTCCATCGTGTAGCGCAGGCGGCCCCAGTCGACCGAGGCGCCGAGCCGGCGCTGCTGGCCGAGCATGATCGCGCGCGTCTCGTCGACGAACTGCTGCATCCGCTCGAGATAGCGCTCGCGGCCGAGGCTCTGACGGCTCTCGCCGTCACGGGCGATGATCCCGTCGAGGACGAACTGGGCCGCGATCGAGGCGTGGTCGAGGCCCGGCAGGAACAGGGCCGCCTTGCCGCCCATCCGGGCGTGGCGAACCATGAGGTCCTCGACTGCCGCCCGCTGGGCATGGCCGAGATGGAGCGAGCCGGTGATGTTGGGCGGCGGCTGGATGAGCGTGAACGGCTCGGCGTCGGGGGCGGCGGTCGCGCCCGCGCCATCCGGAGCGAACACGTCCGCGGCAAGCCAGCGCTCGTAGGTCGGCCCTTCGACCTCGCCCGGCCGGTAGGCCTTCGCGAGACCTTCCGTCGGACCGGCCGGGCGCGCGCCGGCAGCGGGCCGGTCGCCCGTCGTCGTCGAGTTCGGTGTGCCGTCGGTCATCGTCGTCGCCCCTGAGAATCAGAAACGCCCCGTCGTCCAGCGGACGAGCGGGGTCGTGCTCCCTCTTTCCCCGCTCGAGGTCCACCGGCCATACGGAAGGGCGGTCGCGTCATCGAGCGAGGATACCGGGCGATCTCGCTTGCCGCGGCCGTCGGGCTGCCCAGTTGGCGCGCCCGACGGACCGACCTGGGTGGACCTGGTGGATCCCGCGGCAGGATGGTCGCCCTCAGGTGGTCTCCGGAATCACCGTCACCCGGTCCCGCCCGGACTGCTTCGACGAATACATCGCGGAGTCAGCCCGGGCGATCGCCTCAACGGCTCGCCCGTTCTCGACCAGGGCGAGACCGAGGCTCGCCGTCATGACTCCCGATGGCGCGTTGCCCGGATTGCAGATCGCGAGTTCGCGGATCCCCATCCGGATCCGCTCGGCGACGAGCAGCGCGGCGGCGGCATCGATCCCTTCCAGCCGCATCAGGAACTCCTCGCCGCCGTAGCGATAGACGCCATCCGACGCTCGCCGCGCGGATGCCAGGTATCGGCCAACCTGCCGGAGGGCGTCGTCGCCGGCCTGGTGACCGAGAAGATCGTTCAACGCCTTGAAGTGATCGAGGTCGACCATCAGGATCGCCCCGCCGCGGCCGACTCCGGCGGCCAGGTCCTCATCGAGCGCCATCCGGTTCGGGATGCCCGTGAGGCCGTCGGTGCGCGCATCGCGGGCCGCCTGGTCCGACGAGGTCCTGATGGTGCGGTTCTCTCGGGCCACGATCCGGCGCAGCAGGCGCGCCTCTTCGAGGAGGTCGAACGAACGGCGGCGCCGCGAACGACCGACGACGTTACCGGCGAGGCTGACCACCCCGGCGACCACCAGTGGCCCGACGACATCCGGTGCGCGCAGGATCCCGGACCCGCGCTCCAGCAGGGTTGCCAACTCCGCCACCGCGACCCCGAACCCGGCCAGCCACAACGCGTGGGTCCTGGTCGACCACGGAACGAACACCGAGGTGCCCATCGGGATCAGCACAAGGTAGGCGAGAGTGGAGACGGCGAGTGGGTCGACCAAGGCGATCGTCAGGACCGGGCCCTGGATCGCCACCAGCAGCGAGGCGAACACGAGCGGACCGTGGGTCCTCCGGCGCGTCACTCCCACCGCGAGCGCTCCGAGAGCGCCGATGAGGACCTGGACGAGGCTGATCATCGTCACGAGCGGGTGCCCGAGCCCGCTGGCCGCTCCGGCAGCCAGCGCGACGACGGAGGTGGCCCCGAGCACGATGAGCGTTGGCCGCGCGGCCATGGAAACGAGCTGTCGCTCGTGCGCGCTGAATCGGGGCGCGCTCGCCCCGCGCTCGACCCTTGAAAGAAGAGCGGGGAGCGCTGCTGCGCCCCGGTGCCCCGCGGACGCAAGACTGCTCATGTCAGCATCGTGGGGCGGCGCCGGTGGCGACTCAAGGGAGACGACCCTCGCTTCGCCTGGGCCGGACGTCCGGGGTTGCACTCCGTCGAACGGGGGATCTCGGGGTAGGTCCGCCTTCACGGGAAGACGAATGGGATCTTCCTGTAACGAGGGCGGCGAGGCCCACCTCGCGAGCGACCTTCGGTCCATCGTGCCTGCGCGGCTCGCACCGTCCCGCGCTCGCTCCGTGGCCGAGCCGGACCTACTCTTCTCGGTCCCCGCCAGGAGGCCGGGAGTGTAGGACGGTGACCGAGGCGGTCCAGGCCGCGATCTCGGCTCGCCGGGCGACCGACAGCTTGGCCAGGATGTGCTCGACGTGGGCCGCGACGGTCTTCGGCGCGATGTCGAGCTCGGCGGCGATCGCCGGGTTCGTCAGACCGTCCGCGACGAGCCGCGCGACCTCGAACTCGCGTGCCGTGAGGGGCGACCAGGGCTCCGCGCCGGGCGTCCGGCCGCGCGCCTGGGCGAGGATCGCTTCGGCCGCCGCGATCAGGGCCGGCGCACCGAGGTCGGTCGCGGCGGCGGCCGCCTGCGCCGCGATCCGCCCGGCATCCGCCCGGCGATTCGATCGGAGATTCGCCCGGGCAAGATCGATCAGCGCCCAGGTGCCTTCCCATGTCCGACCCAGGGCGGCCCAATCGGCGACGACGCTCGCGAGTGCCTCGCGCGCCTGGCCGGTCGAGCCCGAGGCGAGGGCGAGGAGGGCCTCGCCGTGCTCGACGGCGACCAGCGTGCCCGGGATCTGGCGGGCGCGGATCGGCTCGGCGCTGGCGGCGAGCCACGCGCGGGCGGACTGCGGATCGCCGGCGGCGAGATGGGCGCGGGCTCCGGTCACGATGAACGGGAACAGGTACGCCGCGTCGCCGACCGCCACGGACGCGCGGAGGGCGTCGTTGGCCAGCTGGATGGCGGTGGCGGCGTCACCGCCGGCCAGGGCCACCTCGGCCAGCCCCCACATCGCCGGCGAGAAGCGCTGGAGCTCGCCCATCTGCTCGCCGAGCTGGCGGGCTTCGCTGAGGCTGGCGACCGCGTCGGACAGCTCGTCCCGCCCGAGTGCGACGAACCCGAGGACGTGGAGCGCCGAGATCCGGGTCGTGATCCCGCCCCGGCCGTCGGCCAGCGCGTGCCGCGCCTGCTCGGCCGCCTCCGTCCAACGGCCGGTCGCCCAGAGGACATGGGCGAGGTGGGCGGCCATGTAGTGCCGATGATTCCAGAGCGCGACCCGCTCGGCGTCCGCGATCCCGTCGCGCAGCCAGCGTTCCGCCCGGGGGTAGTCGAGCAGGACCGAGGCCGACGTGCCGAGCATCCGGTAGGCGCGACAGGCGGCGGCCTCGAGCTGACCGGCCTTGGCCGTCTCGATCTGGCCCTCGAGGAGCGCCCAGCCCTCCTCCATCCGGCCGGCGAAGACGAGACATGCCCCGAGCGTCGTGGCGGCATCGATGGCGGTCGGCAGGTCCTCGACCGCGTGCGCCAGATCGCGCGCGTCGCCGGCCAGCTCGATCGATTCGGTCAGGCGCCGGTCGAGCATGTACGCCGCCGACAGCGCTGCGAGGAGCCGGCCCCGGACGCGATCCGACTCCGGATGGAGCGAAGCCCCGTGGAGCGACGGCCCGTGGTCGATCTCGCCGAGCGCGCCACGGATCAGCGCGGACCGCGCCTCGAGGCTGTCGCCGAGCAGGTGGCGGACGGCCGCCAGCGGCGCCACGACGGCGGCGGCGGCGAGCTGGTCGCCCGCCTCCAGGTACGCCGTCCGAGCCGCCCGGAAGGCGGCGTCGGCCGCCGTGTTGTCATCGCTCGCGGCGGCGGCGATCCCCAGTGCCTCCTGGAGCCGCGCTCGCGCCGCGACCCCAAGGTCCGCGGGCGCCGTGCGCAGGGCGCAGGCATACAGCTCGCGCGCCTCGCCGTGCGACGAGATGGCGGTCGCGGACGCTGCTCCGTCGAGCGCAGCGGCGAAGGCGTCGGCGGGCCGTCCGGCGCGCTCGAAGTGGAGAGCAAGGAAGGCGTCGGTGCCGTAGCCCGTGCCCACCGCGGCGTCCGCGACGCGGGCATGGAGACGGCGCCGCTCGGGCTCCGGGATCCGGTCATAGATCGCGTCGCAGATGAGGGCGTGCCGGAAGCCGAAGCGACCCGACACCGTCGACTGGAGCAGGACGAAGTGGTCGGCGAGCTCCGCGAGCTGCGGCGACAGCGCGGCCGTCGGACGGTCGACGACCGCGGCCAGGATGTCCAGGTCGAAGGCACGGCCGATCACGGCACCCGCCCGGGCGATGGCCTGGGCCTCGGCCGAGCGGCTGTCGAGGCGAGCGAGGATCGTGTCTTCCACGGTCTCGGGCACGCCGGCGTCCCGGACGCCAACCGGCCCGGCAGCATCACTCCCGCCGAGGACCGCGAGGAGCTCCTCGATGTGGAGCGGAATCCCGTCGGTCCGGGCGTGGATCGCAGCCGCAACGTCGCGCGCGACCGGCAGGTCCGTCCCGCCGAGGTAGGTTGCCATGCGAGCCGTGTCTGCTTCGGACAGGCGGGCCACCCGGATCTCCTCCGCCCGACGCTGCCCGACCAGGCGGGCCCGCCAATCGCGCAGCGGTGCCCGTGGGAAGAGCTCGTCCGTGCGGTACGTGGCGACCAGGAAGAGCGGACAGTCCGGCACGCGTCGCGCCAGCGCTTCGATGATCTCGAGCGTCAGGTCGTCGGACCAGTGGACGTCCTCGAGCGCGATCATGGTCGGTCCGGCCAGAGCGAGGTCCGCCAGGAGCTCCGCGACGTCGAGGACCAGGAGCCGCCGCCTGCGGCGTGGATCCGGCGACGGCGCGGCGCCGTCATCGAGGCGCTCAGCGAGCGTTCGACCGATCGGCTCGAGAACATCGGACCGGCCCATCTGGCGGGCGAGATCGATCAGGATCGCCGCCGCGACCTGGAGATCGGACGGGTACGCGCCCGCCCGGACGGTGCGGAACCCGGCCGCGGCCGCCTTGCGCTCGACCGCGCCGAGCAGCCGCGTCTTGCCGACGCCGGCCTCGCCGGAGATCAGGAGGAACTGGCCGCGGCCGCCGAGGGCCTCGCCGATTCGCCGGTCGGCGAGGTCGAGGAGATCGTCGCGACCGACGAGGATCGGGCTGACGAGCGGGCGGGTCCGGATCACGATCGGAAGTGTAGGCGCGGATCCCGGTGCCATCGGTCGGATGACCGATGACGGTTCCACGGGCGGCCCGCAGTCTCTGGACCGGGTCAGCCATCCAGGCTGCGACCAGAGGAGGCACCGCCTTGGCGACGTTCATGGATGTCCACAGCGGGTTCGTCGGCGTCACGAAGCAGCAGCTCAAGGAGGCCCACGAGCGAGATCTCGAGAACGAACGAGCCGAAGGAGTGCACTTCGAGCGGGCCTGGCTCGATCCGATCAGCGGCAAGGTGTTCTGCCTGTCGACCGGCCCGAGCCGCGAGAGCGTGATGCGCGTCCACGAGCGATCCGGACACCCCACGGCCGACGTCTACGAGGTCCCGATCGAGGTCTCGTGACCGAGGCGCCCGCCGCCCTCGGCTCGGTCCGTGACGTCACTGGCCGTTGCGTCCGCCGCGGCGCTGACTGGCACGTCCGCGGCGGCGGCGTAGATCGCGCCCAGGAATCGGCTTGGCACCCGGCCGATCTCGCGGACGTCGCGGAAGCCGGCGTCGTGGGCCATCGTCACGAACCGGCGCGCCGAGAACGGATGCGGAACCCACGGGTTGCCGCGGTCGGCGTCGTACTCGACGACGATCAGCCGGCCGCCCGGCCGGACCACCCGGGCGACGCGGCGCAGGATCGCGACCGGCTCGTCGACGAAGTGAAGGCTGTTGGCGGCGAGCACGCCGTCGAACGGCCCGGCCGGCAGCCCATCCCGGAAGTCGCCGGTCCGGATCTCGAGCTCGCGTTCCGGGAACCGACGGGGCAGTGCTTCGGCAAGCCGGCGCAAGGCCGACGCGTCGCGATCGAGCGCCACGATCCGGCCGCCCGGACGCAGGAGGTCGGCGAGGGCCAGCGTGAAGGCGCCCTCCCCCGCCCCGAGCTCGAGCCAGCGGGCGCCCGGCCGCGCCGCCCCGACGCCCGCCCGGATCAGCCCGACGTGGTCGTCGTGGTCCATCGGGCGGTCAGCCGATTTCCGCCGCAGCCGCGACGACGGCGGGCATGAACGAGAGGTATGGCTCGGCTCTCATCGGGCGGGGCTGAGCCAGACGGTCGGGATGTAGTCGTCGGGCGCCCCGAACGATCCGACCGCGACGAGGCCGGGACGGGCCGCCGCGACAGCGTAGAACTCGCCCTGCTCCTGGACCGGCGCACTGACCGCTTTCGTCCAGGTCACGCCGTCGCGGGAGACCCACGAGATCGCTGTCCCGCGCTGGAGACCGACGTAGTTGCCGACGCCGATGACCTCGTCGCCGACGACGGCGATGTCGGTGAATCGGACCTTGCCTGGGTACTGGCGTGATGGCTCACTCGGCGCCAGCGTCCACGACCGGCCGTCCGGCGATGTCCACGCGAAGGCCTCGTGCTCCTCGAGGTCCGAGCCCACGGCCACGAGCCCGCCGAATGGTGCCACGACGAGTGCGACGGCGCGCCCGCGGCCGAGATCCGGAGCGTCGACCCGGGTCCAGGTCCGGCCGTCCGGCGACGTCCAGGCGACGGAGCCGGTGTAGCGCTGGACGCTCCCCAGGACGCCGACCGCCACGTAGCCGTCCCCGAACCGCACGATCGAGCGGACCTCCGCGTCGGCGAACGCGGCCGAATCGTCGGCCACGGGCTGCCACGACCCGCCATCCGGCGAGATCCAGAACCGGGCGTGACGCTCGAACAGCTCCGGGCCGACCGAGCCGCCCGCCAGGAAGCCGCCGGGCATCGCCACCACGCTCGTCATCCGCTCCGCCACCGACTCGTCGCCGAGGATGGCCACGGCACGCGGCTCCCAGGCCCGGCCGTCAGACGACGTCCAGGCCAGCGGGAGCTTGCCGGACCGGCCGACCGCCACGATCGTCCCGTCCTCGCCGACCGCGAGGGCGACCGGGAACGTGAACTCGGTCGCACCCATCGGGCTCAGGGTCCAGGCCGAACCGTCCACGGAGGTCCACGCCTGGGGGTGCCAGCCGGGATAAACGTAGCCGACCGACACGAAGCCGCCGGCGGGCAGGACGGCGACGTCGGCCATGATCGCCTGGCCCGGAAAGTGGAGCGGGTGGCCGGACCGGATCTCGCCGTCGGACGCGCCGGCGAGTGGCCGCGGCTCCGGGGCTTGGCCCGGCGAACGCCTCCTCGGGTCGCTCGACGGACGCAGCCTTGCCCCAGTCGATGCCGAGCACGGGCGGTCCGGCCGGGGTGGGGGCCGAGGTCACCGTCGGTGCCCGGGCGGAGGGGCCGGCAGACCCGTCCGTCGGGGAGGCGGGAGCCGCGCCGCACCCCGCGATGAGGATCCCCGCGATGAGGGCCGGACCAATCCCGACGAACCAGCGCACGACGCGGCGCGACGGTCGGACGACCATGTCCAGGTGGGATCGCGCCGCGCCGCGGGCGATCAGGCGGTCTCGCCTCGCTCGGCGAGCCAGGTCGCGTAGTTCGTCTCGTCGACGCCCTTGTCGACCTCGGTCTTCGTCAGGAGGAGCGGCAGGCGACCCTCCCGGATCGTCTCCTCGGTGATGATGCATTTGCGGACGTCGGACCGCTCCGGGATGTCGTACATCACCTCGAGGAGGGCCTCCTCGACGATCGAGCGCAGCGCGCGGGCGCCGGTCTTGCGCTCGAGGGCGACCTCGGCCGCCGCCTGGAGCGCGCCGCCGGTGAAGACCAGCTCGACCTTGTCGAGCCCGAGGAACTTCTGGAACTGGCGGGTGACCGCGTTCTTCGGCTCGGTCAGGACCCGGACGAGGTCGTCGGCCGTCAGGGCCGTCAGCGTCACGATCACCGGCAGGCGCCCGATGAACTCCGGGATCAGCCCGAACTTCAGGAGGTCCTCCGGCATGAGCCGCTCGAGGATCTTGCCGCGATCGGCGCTCGACACGCCGGCATCGGAGCCGAACCCGATCGAGCGTCGCCCGACGCGCTCCTCGACGATCTTCTCGAGCCCGTCGAACGCGCCGCCGCACACGAACAGCACGTTCGTCGTGTCGATCTGGATGAAGTCCTGGTGGGGATGCTTCCGGCCGCCCTGGGGCGGGACGTTGGCGACGGTTCCCTCGAGGATCTTCAGCAGCGCCTGCTGGACGCCCTCGCCCGACACGTCGCGGGTGATCGACGGGTTGTCCGCCTTGCGCGCGATCTTGTCGATCTCGTCGATGTAGATGATCCCGCGCTGGGCCCGGGCAACGTCGAAGTCGGCCGCCTGGATCAGGCGCAGGAGGATGTTCTCCACGTCCTCGCCGACGTAGCCCGCCTCGGTCAGCGACGTCGCGTCCGCGATGCAGAACGGGACGTCCAGGACGCGGGCCAGGGTCTGGGCAAGGAGCGTCTTGCCCGATCCGGTCGGACCGACGAGGAGCACGTTCGACTTCTGGAGCTCGACCTCGTCGACGGCGTGGCCGGCGTTGACCCGCTTGTAGTGGTTGTAGACCGCGACCGAGAGGACCTTCTTCGCCCGATCCTGGCTGATGACGTACTGATCGAGGGCGAACTTGATCTGGCGAGGATTCGGGAGCTTGGCGACCGACGGCTTGGCCTTCGGCGCCTCGAGCATCTCCTCTTCGATGATCTCCTGGCAGAGGTTGATGCACTCGTCGCAGATGTAGACGCCCTGGCCGGCGATCAGCTTCCGGACCTGCTCCTGGCTCTTGCCACAGAAGGAGCAGCGATACGGAACCTTGGGGCCCTTGGACGTGCTGCTGGTGGTCACCGGTATCGCGGGCTCCCTCTGGCTGCCGTCTAGCTCTTCGTCTTCTTGTCGCCGTCCGCCTTGTCGGCGTCCGCCTTCTCGTCCAGCTTGGCCGCTTCTTCCTCGGTGGCCGGGTTCGGCACGCTGCCGCCCTCGCCGCCGCTGAGGCCAAGGTCGTGCGCCCGCGCGATCAGCGAATCGCCCGTGGCGGTGTAGACGTAATCGATGATGCCATAGTCCTTGGCCGCATCGGGAGACATGAAAAAGTCCCGGTTGGTGTCCTGGATCACCTTGTCGAGCGGCTGGTTCGTGTGCTCGGCCAGGATCTCGTGGTTGCGCTGGACCAGGTACTCCCATTCCTTCATCTGGATCACCGCATCCGGCGCGGCGCCGCGGAACCCGCCGGAGCCCTGGTGGATCATGATCCGGCCGTTCGGCAGGGCGTAGCGCTTGCCGGGCGCCCCGGCGGCCAGCAGGACGGCCGCCATCGACGCCGCCATCCCGATGCAGATCGTGGCGACGGGCGCTCGGACGTACTGCATCGTGTCGTAGATCGCGAGCCCGCTCGTCACGACGCCGCCGGGCGAGTTGATGTAGAGGCTGATGTCCTTCTCGGGGTCCTCGGAGTCGAGGAACAGGAGCTGGGCGATGATCAGGTTCGCGACGTGATCCTCGATCGCGTCGCCGAGGAAGATGATCCGTTCGCGCAGCAGCCGCGAGTAGATGTCGTAGGCGCGCTCACCACGGCTGCTGGATTCGATGACCATGGGGACGAGCATCTGGGTCTCCCGACTGTCGCGGACGGTTGGCGTGGGCTGGTGACGGTCAGCCGGCCGGGGCCGGCTCGTCGGTCGGAGCATGGTCGTGCTCGTGATCGCTGTGGTGATGGTGGTCGGCGTGGTCGTGATCCAGGTCGTGGCCGTCGGAGCCGAGGATCGAGCCCGGATCGGTCGCCCCGATCGACGCCACGGACCGCGCCTGGTCGTCGTCGACCGGATCGGCCGGGCCGTCCTCGACGTGCGGGATCGCGGGGTGATCGGGGTGGGCGGCGAGCCAGTCGTCGACGAGCTTCTCGACGACCCGGCTCCGGCGCAGGGTCGAGCGGATGTAGCTCCGACCGCGGTCACTCTCGAAGTACTTCGCGAGCTTCGGATCGCCGGCGTACCGCTCGCGGCCCTTGTCGATCTCGGCGTCGACCTCGGCGTCCGAGATCTGGAGGCCCTCGGTCTCGGCGATCTTGCTCAGGACGAGGAGGACCTTCACGCGCTTCTCGGCGTCGGGCCGGAAGTCCGCGTGGAGCTCCTCGTGGCTCTTGTTGGAGACCTTGGCGTACGCCTCCTCGGTGATCCCCTGCCGGGCGAGCGCCGTGCGGAACTCGTCGTGCATGACCTCGACCTCCTGCTCGACGAGGACGTCGGGCAGGTCGATCGTGGCGTTCGCGACGGCATATTCGATGATCTGGTCGGAGAAGCCGTGGCGGGCCTTGTCGAGGGCGTTCCGCTGGAGCCGCTTCGTGATCTCCTCGCGGAGGTTGGCGAGGTCGGTGAAGTCGCCCATCGAGCGGGCGAAGTCGTCGTCCGCGTCGGGCAGGACCTTCTCGCGCAGCTCGCGGACCTCGACCTCGAAGTGGGCCTGCTGACCGGCCAGGGTCTCCTCGCCGTAGTCGGCCGGGAAGGTGATGTCGAAGCCCTTCGTGTCGCCGACCTTCAGCCCGACCAGCTCGTCCTCGAAGCCCGGGATCAGGCGGTCCTCGCCGATGATCAGCGGCATCCGCTCGGCGGTCCCGCCGTCGAACGGAACGCCGTCGCGCGTGCCCGCGTACTTGATGACCGCGTAGTCGCCCTTGACGGCGCCGCGGTCCTCGATCGGCGACAGCGACGCGTTCTGGTCGCGGAGCTCCTCGACGACCTTGTCGACCTTGGGCTCATCGGTCGTCTCGATCTCGGGCTTGAAGTTGAAGTTCGTGTAGTCGCCGAGCTCGACCTCCGGCCGGACCGGCACCGTCGCCTTGAAGATCAGGGGCTTGCCCTCCTCCGCCTGGACGATCTCGACGTCGGCGTTGGTGAGGGGCAGGATCTCCTTCTCGATCAGGGCGTCGCGGTAGGCCGACTGGACCAGCCGGTCGACGGCCTCTTCCAGGACAGCGCCGTGACCGAGGACGGCCTCGAGGACGCCGCGCGGCGCCTTGCCGGGGCGGAAGCCGGGGACCTTGGTACGACGGGAGAGAGCGCGGGTCGCCTCGCCGACGGCCTGGGCCAGGCGGTCAGCCGGGACCTCGACCTCGACGAGCACCGTGCTCTTCGGAGCGGGTGTGGTGGTGATCTGCATCGCCGCCGAAGGATACCGGACCGCGGATCGGCGGGCGTCCGCGCCGAGCGCAGCGCCCAACGCGGCCGTGGTCGCGTCCGCGGCGCACCGGTGGTAGGCGAGAGAGGGGTCGAACCTCCACGTCGCTCACGCGACACCGGCTCCTAAGGCCGGCGCGTCTGCCATTCCGCCACTCGCCCGTCGGGCGAGTCTAGCGCGGCGCTCTTCCTGGCTCCGGGCACTCGAGAAACCAGCCAGATGTCCGTGGAGCGGACCTTCGGCACGATACGAGCCTCCCGATGGGGCTCGCCTGGCGGATTCAGGACAATTGTTAGCGTTCGAACGCTAACTCGCGGGCGGACCCACCCTCGAATGGCTGATCGACCGTGCCGAAGGTCCGCCTGGCGGACATCTGGCGGGAAACCCGGTCCTCGCGTCCGCCGGCGTGGGGATTCGGTGACCCGGCGAAGACCTAGAGCCCGGCGTCCTTCGGCGGTCCCTCGCCGGCAGTCGGCGAATCGGGCGCGGCGCGGCGGGCGCGGATCTTCTCGAGCTGCTCGGCGAAGGCCGGCCCGTTCGGGTCGAGCATCCGCTCCGCCATCTGGCGGCCGGTCCGGATCGCGACCGGTCGGATGGCAGACAGCGCGACCGCCGTGATGGCCGCGGTGATGCCTTCCTTCTTGCGCTCCTTCGACCGGTCGTCGAGGTACTTCGCGAAGTCGCGTTCGAGCGTCCCGCGGACCTTGCGCCCGTCGGTTCCGAGCTTCTTCAGGGCCTTCTCGACGTCCTTCGGCAGGAGCTCCGAGGGCAGCTCTTCCTCCTTGCCCGTGATCGCAGCGCGGGCGCGGCGGAAGAGGCGCTTCGGACCGCCGACCGCGAGGAACGCACCGCCCGCGGCGATTCCGGCGGCCTTGGCCGGGTTCGCCCGGACCTTGGCGGGAACGTCGACAGCCGCCCGGCCGGCGGCCTCGAGCCGGTCGACCTGTTCGCCAAGATCTGCGCGGGCCGCTACGACCTGCGCGAGAGCGGCGTCTTTTCGCGTGCCCACTCGATCGTCTCCTTCGTGGCCTCGATGGTCGCGGTCGGCCAGAACCGGTCCTTCAGTGCTTCCGTGTTGAACCCGCCTCGGGCGATCCCGGCGCCGAGGAGCGCCATCCAGGTGATCAGGCCGGCTGCCACGCCGATTGCGGCGCCGACCCGCGGCCCGGCCGCGAACGCGGTCAGGAACCCGAGCAGCACGCCCCCGATCGCGGCGCCGACGAACGCGCCGACCAGGGCCCCGCCGCGAGCGCCACCGGCGGCGGCCAGGATCGTGCCGAGCACGGCACCGACGACCGCCAGCGAAGCGACCGCCATCAGCAGCGGCCGATACGACGGGTCCACGGTCGGCAGGATCGTGTCGGCCGCCGTGGTCCAGGCACGGTTCGTGAGGCTCAGGCCGAGGAAGACGCCGACGACGATCGCGACGACGACGCCGACGAGGAACGGCCGCCCGATCGGGGCCTGGACGCCGGGGCGCAGCGCCGCGACCGAGGCCGCCATGGCGAGCGCCGCGAGGAGGAGCACGCCGAGCAGGATTCCCCAGCCCATCGACCCGAAGATCGCCTCGCCGAGGAACAGCGGCAGACCCACGGTGACGACGAGCCCGGCGACGATCGCGGCGCCGACGGCAATGCCGACGAGAACCGCGGCCTTCTTGGCCGCATCGGCGATGTCGCCGAACTCGGCCTTCGCGAGCTCGACGTGGGCGCCGACCATCCGCTTGGTCGCGTCGCGGGTCGCGCCGATCTGCTCGCCCAGACCCGGCGCCTCCGGCCGGGGCGGCGGGGGCGGCGTCGCCGAGGGGCCGCCGTCGCGCCGGGGCGGATCGTCGGCCGTCGAAGTTGGATTGAGCGGATCGTCCAGGGTGGGCTCCCGTCGCTGTCCTGGGGGACGGCGCTCATGATAGCGGGACACCGGAGCAACCCTCGCGCGACCCTCCGCAGGACCTAGGCGGCGCTCCCGAAGGCGCGATGGCCGAGCCGGTCGGCGGCGTCGAAGAACCCGTACGCGCGCCGGAACGCCGGATCGCGCGGATCGGGCCGCTGCCCGGCGGCCGTGTGCCACAGGGATCGCTCCAGCTCGTCGAGCCGGTCGGACAGCTCGGCCGGACCGCGCGGGACCGGGATGTCGGCGTAGGTTCGGCGGCCGGAGGGGAATCGGACGTCGGCGTCGGGCAGGCGCGGCAACATCGCCAGGACGAGCCGGGCATGGGCGAGGGCGGCCAGGTTCCACGGCTCGGCGACCCGGAGTGCGGCCGCCGGTCGCCGTCCCGTCCGGCTCGCAACCGCGTGCTCGGCGGCCGCCTCGGCTGCGGCCGCCCGACGCTCGGCGTTGGACGCGGGACCCTCGACCCGCATCGACCCGACCCGGTCGAGGAGGTAGCGAAGCTCGGCAAGACCGGCCGCGTCGCTGCGCAGCCAGCCGACGAAGCCCGCCTGGACCCCCTCGACGTGGGGCAGCGTCAGATCGGACAGATAGGCCGCGCCGCCGTCCGGCAGGACGCCGTCGCCGAGCACGGCGTCGAGCAGCTCCCGCGTCCGGTGGGCGAGCGCGAGCCATCGATCGAACTCCGAGAAGCCACTCTGTTCCAGGTCGTGCATCCGGCTGCCTCGCGGCGAATTCCGATGGCGACAGCATCGACGTCCCGACCATCGACGGTGTTGCGCCCGTGCGGCACCGTGCGAAGGTTCCGTGACACCTCGGCCGATGGTACTTGCGCGACGGGCCGCGGATCGGCCGTCCGCCGGAGCCGGGATCGTGTCGGCTCGGTGTCGGGTACCCCCACACCGGCCCGCATCGCCCCACCGCCGCGCTGCGCTAGGCTGCGGACCATGGCGCCCGATCGTGCTCTCCAGTCGGCCGAGATCCTCAGCATCGGCTCGGAGATCACCGTCGGCGAGACGCGGGACACGAACGCAGGCGACCTGGCCCGGAGCCTCACCGGGATCGGCGTCGCGGTCGGCCGGATCCAAGCCGTCCCGGACCATCTCGAGACGGTCCGCGATGCCTTCGCCTCGGCCGGCACCCGGGCGGACCTGGTCATGTCGACCGGCGGTCTCGGACCCACGCCCGACGACCTCACCCGGGAGGCGATCGCGGCCGTCGTCGGTGAAGCGCCGGTCGTCGATCCAGGCCTCGAAGCGTGGCTCCGCGAGCTATGGTCGCGGCGCGGCATGCCCTTCCCCGAGATGAACCTGAAGCAGGCGTGGCTCGTGCCGTCCGCTGTCGCGCTGGCCAACCCGAACGGGACGGCCCCGGGCTGGTGGGTCGAGCGGCCCGATGGCGGGGTGATCGTCGCCCTGCCCGGTCCGCCGCGGGAGATGCGCCCGATGTGGACCGATCATGTCCTTCCTCGTCTGGCCGCTCGCGGCGCCGGTGTCCCGATGGCCAGCATCACCCTGCGCCTGGCCGGCATCGGCGAATCGCAGCTCGCGGATCAGCTCGGTGAGGACCTGCTCCGGGCCGCCGACCCGATCGTGGCCACCTACGCCCGGAGCGACGCGGTCGACGTCCGGATCTCGTCGCTCGACCGGACCGGCGCGACCGACGGATCGAGTGCGGCCGAGCGGGTCGCGGCGATGACCGAGCGGCTGCGCGCCAGCCTTGCCGACTACGTCTGGGCCGAAGGCGAGACGACCTGGGCCGATGCCATCGGTGACGCCCTCGCGACCCGCGGACAGGCACTCGCCGTCGTCGAGGCGGGGACCGGCGGCTCGCTGGCGACCCTGCTCGGCGACCGCGACTGGCTCCGCTTCGGCGAGTCGCTCGGGGCGGACACCGCGACCGCCCGCGAGCACGGCACCGCGGATGGGCTCGAGCATCTCGCCCGGCGGGCCGCCGAGCTGGGCGGTGCGCCGATCGGAATCGGCGTCCGGGCCCGCGCCCGCGGCGCCGACACGGCCATCTCGGTGGTCGTGATCGGGCCCGGCTGGGTCCATCGCGAACGGCGGATGGTCTTCCTCGGTGGGTCCAACGGCCGGACGCGCGCGGCGCTCGCTGCCGCCCACATCCTGTTGCAGGCCGTTCGCGGGCACTGACGGGCGCACGATCGCGCCGCTGCCCGACGCCGCCGCTCGGCTAGCGGTGGGCCGTCCGGGTCAGCCCGTCGAGGTCGAGGATGACGATCCGATCACGCTCGAGCCGGATCAGGCCGTCGTCGGTGAACATCCCGAGCAGCTTGTTCACGCTTTGCCGGGTGCATCCGATCATCGCCGCCAGATCGCCCTGGGTGAGCGGGCCGGCGAGCCGGATCGTGCCGTCCGGGAGCTTCGTCGAGCCGGCTTCGCTGGCAATCCGCGTGAGCCGCGACGCCAGTCGGCCGGTGATGTCGAGGAAGTGCAGCTCCTCGACGTGGTGGGTCAGCCGGCGGACCTCGGCCGCGAGGGTGGCGAGGAGCGCCTCGCGCATCACCGGCTCCGTCGCGATCAGCTCGCGGAACCGGTCGCGCGCCAGGATGTAGGTCTCGGTGGCCTCGATCGCAACGGCCGTCGCCGAGCGCGGCGCGCCATCGAGCAGGGCGAGCTCGCCGAAGAAGTCGCCTGGCCGGAGGGTCGCGAGGATCGCCTCTTCCCCGGTGTCCGCCGGCAGGGTGATCTTGATCGACCCGGCCATCACGATGAACAGGGCATCGCCCGGATCGCCGAGGTGGAAGACCGTCTCGCCGCGCCGGAACCTGCGGACGCGCATGCCGCGGACGAGGCTCGCCAGTCCCTCCCCGTCGAGGCCGGCGAACAGCGGGACTCCGGCCAGGGCATCGCTCATCGACTGGGCGTCCACCATGAATGGATCGTACCCCGCGACCGGTGGCCAAATCCTGTGGCCCCGCACCAATTCGCGGCGGTGCGCACGGGCAACTGTCATTCCCCGGACAGCTCGACGGTCTCGAATCGACTCGACGCGACGGCGCGGGCTCTGCCACCATCCGCCCATGCCGATTGCGTTCGGACCCGCTCCATGCGCCTGACCGTCGTCGGCAGCGGGACCTCCCAGCCCCAGCCCGAGACCGCGGCCTCCGGCCTGCTCGTCGAGACCGACGACACGGCCGTCCTGATCGATTGCGGACAGGGCGTCATCCGCGAGCTGATGGCGATCCGCGATCCGCGCGAGCTCGACGCGATCGTCATCGGCCACATGCACGCCGACCACTACATCGATCTCGTCTCGCTGCGCTACCTCCTGCCGTGGGAGGGCGTCGCGTCGGCCCACCTGCCGGTTCTCCTGCCACCCGGCGGGAAGGCCCGCCTCGACGCCCTGGCGACGGCGATCAGCGAGCGACCGCAGTTCTTCGACGATGCCTACAGCGTCCTCGAGTACGACCCGTCGCACCGCATCCACGTTGGCGACCTGACCCTGAGCTTCGTCGCCGGCCAGCACTATGTCCCCGCCTGGGGCTGCGTCGTGACCGGCCCGGACGGAGCCCGGATCGCGATCAGCGGCGACACCGGGCCGAGCGACGCGTTCGTCGAGGTCGCCCGCGGCGCCGAGGTGGTCGTTGCCGAGGCGACGCTCGCCGACTCGGCCACGGACGACCCGCGACGCGGCCATCTGACGGCCGAGGAGGCGATCGAGATGGCCGACCAGGCGGGCGCCGGCCGAGTCATCCTGGTCCATTACCGGGCCGATCTCCAGGACCGGATCGACCGCGTCTGCGCCGCGCGTCCGGGCGCCATGGCCGGCCGGCCGGGGCTGTCGATCGAGGTCAACGCCAAGAGCCGGGTGGCTGCGGGCTCGGATGTCCGCGGCGCGGCGAGCGGGCCGGCGGCCGATGGGTTGAGCGGCATCCGAATCGTCTGACCGGGCGTCCCGCGGGCCTCAGCGGCTCCCGGCAGAAATGCCCGTCCCGGCCTCGACTGCCCGGGCGCGGAGCTCGTCGGCCGGCAGGCCTGCGGCCAGGTCCGCCGCGGCCGTGAACCAGGCGGCCGCCTCGGCTCCGGCGCCCAGGCCCTGCGCCTGCTCGGCGGCCCGGATGAGCAAGCGGAATGGCTCGCTCTGCGTCGCCGGCCGCCGCGCGGTGCCGGGCGATGACCTCCAGGGCACCCGGTCGGGCGGCCTCGATCCGGTCCGCGACGCGGCCGTGGAGCGCTCGTCGATCGGTCGCGAGCAGGCTGCTGTACGCGGCGTCGTGGATGAGCGGATGGCAGAACCGCCAGCCCCCGCCGGCGTCGATCGGGACGATCATCGCCGCCTCCGCGAGACGTTCGAAGATCGCGGCGTCGACGCGGCTCGTCGAGGACGTCTTCGATCGTGTCCTCGCGGAACGTCATGCCGATGATCGATGCGACGCGGAGGACCGTGCGGGCGTTCGTCGACAGGGCGTCGATCCGTGAGCCGAGGAGCGCCCGGAGCGTGACGGGCACCACCGAGGTCGCGGACTCGCGGATCGCCAGGCGGCCGTCGCTCGTGATCGCGCCCTCGTCGACGATCGCCCGGACCGTCTCCCCGATGAACAACGGGTTGCCGCCGGTCCGGGCGTAGAGCCGGCGGACGTCGGCCACGTCGACGGTCGCGCCGGCGACCGCCTGGGCGAGCTCGCCCGTCTCGTCCTCGTCGAGGCCCTCGAGCAGGATGGTCCGGACGTGGTCGCCCGCCGGCTTGGCGCGGACCGCGTCCTTGCGGCTCCCGACCAGGACGAGGAGCGGGAGCCGGGCCGACAGCGCGACGAGCTCCTCGAAGATGCCCGCGCTCGACGGATCGAGCCAGTGCAGGTCGTCGACGACCACCACCCGCGGGCCGTCCAGCTCGATCAGCCGTTCGATGTATCGCACCGCAACCGAGCGGAGGTCCTGGGCGACCTCCGCCGGATCGGATGGCATGAGGTCGGCCTCCGCCTCCCAGCCGGAGAACGCCGCGTCGCGCGCGACCGCGGCGATGCTCCCGGCCCAGCGCCGAGCCTCCGCCGGATCGGCGTCCTCGCTGAAGAGGAGCCGGCGGGTGACCGTGCCCGAGTCGGCGCCGTGCTCGTCGGCCACGACCTGGGCAAGGGACCGGGCGAACCGATACGGCTCGTTGCCGCCGTAGGACACGTTGTCGACCCAGGTCCAGGCGAGACCGGCCCGCCGCGCGTCTGCCTCGAACCCGGCGAGCAGGCGCGACTTGCCGATGCCCGCCTCGCCCTCGACCAGGATCGTCGCGCCCCGGCCGCGATCGCGCAGATCGGCCAGGATCGACCGCACGACCTCGCGCTCGGCGGCCCGGCCGACGAAGCGTCCGGCGAGTGGATGCCACGGCTGGAACCCGGCGTCGCCGAGCAGCCGCCCAATGCGGATCGGGCGCGTCTGGCCGCGCAGGAGGCGCTCGCCAAGATCCTCGATGGCCAGCGCCTTGCGGGCCGCCCGGATCGTCGCCTCGTCGAGCAGGATCTCGCCGGGCTCCGCCACGCCCTGGATCCGGGCCGCGGTCGTCACCGCGGGACCGGTCAGCGACCAGTCCTGGGCGCCGGGGATCTCGCGCGGCGCGGCGACGACCTCGCCGGTTGCCAGCCCGATCCGGACCTGGAGGACCTCGCCCGACGGATCCTCGAGACGGGCGAGCCCGGCCCGGATCGCGAGGGCGCAGTGCGTCGCCCGGAGGGCATCGTCGTCGTGCGCGACCGGCCAGCCGAACACCGCGAAGACGGCATCGCCGATGAACTTCTCGCGCGTCCCGTCGAATGCCTGGATGGCATCGACCATCGCGACGAGCGCGCCGTCGACCCGCCGGCGGACCTCCTCGGGATCGTGCTCGGCGACCAGCCGCACGTAGTCGACGAGGTCGGCGAAGAGGGCCGTGACGATCCGGCGGTCGCCGGCGGCACCCGTCGCGCTCGGGTCGCGCGCGTCGTCCCTCGCGGCGACGGTCACGTCCGCGGGGCGCGGTCCGGTTTCGATGGTCGTGTCGGTGGTGGCGTCCGATCCGGCGGCCGCGACGAGCCGGGTCCCGCACTGCTCGCAGAAGCGTGCGTTCGCCCCGACCACGGCGCCACAGGCCCGGCAGCGCACCGTGCGCGTCCTCCCCTCCCCCTCGCGTTCGAGCTCGGCGATCGCGCTGGCCGCGGCGCCACTCTCAGATCGTCACCGGCGGGCGATCAAGGCCCGGCGTCGCGAGTCTAGCGCGCCCGGTTCAGCTGATCGAGAGGAGCGGCTGGGGATCGGCGCTGGCGGCCCGGACGCTCATCCGCGCCGCGACGGCGCCCGCGACGGATGTCAGCGCGCGAGCCGCGGGGCCGGGCTCGCGCTGGGCGACGGCCGGAACGCCGACATCGCCGCCCTGGCGGACGGTGATGTCGAGCGGGACGGCGCCGAGGAAGTCGATCCCGTGCTCCTGGCAGAAGCGCTCGCCGCCGCCGCGACCGAAGATCTCGGTCAGCTCGCCGCAGTGGGGACAGGCGAAGGCGGTCATGTTCTCGACGAGGCCGAGGATCGGGACGGACAGCCGCTTGAACATCGCCAGGGCCTTGCCGACGTCGCTCAGCGCGACCTCCTGGGGCGTCGTCACGAGGACGGCGCCGCCGAGCGGGACCGACTGGGCCAGCGTCAGCTGGGCGTCCGACGTGCCGGGCGGCAGGTCGACGACGAGGTAGTCGAGGTCGCCCCAGTCGACGTCCCGCAGGAACTGCTGGATCGCGCCGCCGACGAGCGGTCCGCGCCACACGATCGGCTGGCCCTCCGGGACGAAGAACTGGATCGAGATGCACTTCACGCCGTGCCGCTCGAGCGGGCTGATCTTGTTGTTCGCGGCAGCCTTCGGCTGGCCCTCGACGCCGAGCATCATCGGGATGTTCGGGCCGGTGATGTCGGCGTCGAGCAGGCCGACCGCGGCGCCGGATTGAGCGAGCGCGACAGCCAGGTTGACGCTGACGGTGCTCTTGCCGACCCCACCCTTGCCGGACCCGACGGCGATCACGTTCTTGACGTTCGGAAGGAGCTGCTCGGCCTGGCGCGGTGCGGCGCGGCGGACCATCGATCCCCAGGTCAGCGTGACGTCGGTGACTCCGATCGCGGTCAGCGCAGCCCGGGTGTTGCCCTCGATCTCGTCCTTGAGCGGGCAGGCCGGCGTCGTCAGCTCGATCGTGAAGGCCGCGGTCGTTCCCTCGATGACGATGTTCTTGACCATCTGGAGGGTGACGATGTCCTTGCCGAGCTCAGGCTCCTGGACGTGGCTGAGCGCGTCGAGGATCGCGGCTTCGGTGAGCGTCGGCATCGATGAGGAACCTCTGGATCGGCCGGGACCAGGCCGCGGACGGGTCGACCTTCTGACAGCTGCTGCGTCGATATCGGCATCCTACCCCGGACCGCGCGATTGGTCCCACGCCGCACGGGACCCGCCAGTCGCT
Source organism: uncultured Chloroflexia bacterium (assembly GCA_963783055.1). Taxonomy (GTDB): domain Bacteria; phylum Chloroflexota; class Limnocylindria; order Limnocylindrales; family CSP1-4; genus CF-46. The sequence continues at coordinate 1,363,512 of CAWAMB010000004.1, read as the reverse complement.
CCAATTCTCGCCCCACGTGCACAGGCGACGCGATCGACCGTTCTCAGGCTGACCACCTGCCCGATTCGGCCCGAATCTGGTCGCGTCTGCTCATGGGGCGCACAAGATCGACCGAAATCGGCGTGCGACGTGTCCCTCTCGTCGCTAGTGCACGCCCCACGCACATCGCGCGTCTCTTCCAGCCGGCGGCCGAGTTGGGTGCCCACTGTGTCCGCGCGGACCTCGGTCGTCGTGGTTGATGGGGCTGGCCAGCCGTGCGATTCCGCGACGTTGCGTGGCCTCGGCACAACGAATTTCGAATCCGGATGCGCGTCAGTGGCTGGGCACCTCGCGTTCTTGACACCCCGTTGCGGCGACACCTATTCTCGGCCTGCCGGTGACGGGCGGAGGAGGTCCGTCGGCTCGGCGTCCCCCGGTCGCCCAAACCGGCCTGATCGGCCGGCCCGATGCGACCCCGTGCTTCGGGAGTGCGCCACTTGCCAGAGATCGACGTCCGTCTCGTCGATGTCGTCAAGAAGTTCGGCGATCAGGTTGCCGTCGACCGGATCAACCTCGAGGTCCGCCGCGGCGAGTTCTTCAGCCTGCTGGGACCGTCCGGCTGCGGCAAGACCACGACGCTCCGGATGATCGGCGGATTCGAGCAGCCGACGACGGGCCTGATCGAGCTCCAGGGCCAGGACGTGACGTGGCTGCCGCCGTTCAAGCGCAACGTCAACACCGTCTTCCAGAACTACGCCCTGTTCCCCCACCTGACGATCTTCGAGAACGTCGCGTTCGGGCTCCGTCGCAAGGGGGTCAAGAGCTCCGAGATCAAGAGCCGCGTCACCGAGATGCTCCAGCTCGTCGAGCTGCCGGGCTACGAGGCTCGCAAGCCGACCCAGATCTCGGGCGGCCAGGCCCAGCGCGTCGCGCTCGCCCGGGCCCTGATCAACAGCCCCGCCGTCCTCCTCCTCGACGAGCCGCTCGGCGCGCTCGACCTCAAGCTCCGCAAGCAGATGCAGGTCGAGCTCAAGCGGATCCAGCAGGAGGTCGGGATCACGTTCATCTACGTGACCCACGACCAGGAGGAGGCGATGACGATGTCGGATCGGATCGCCGTGATGAACAAGGGCCGCTACGAGCAGCTCGGCGATCCGGAGAGCCTGTACGAGCGCCCGACCACCCGGTTCGTGGCGAGCTTCCTCGGGATCAGCAACCTCCTGCCGGCCAAGGTCACCGGAACGGAGGACGGGTACGCCCGCGCCAGTCTCGCCGACGACAGCTCGATCCGGATCCCGAGCGCCCTCGCGGACGGCAGCAGCCGGGTCAACATCGGCGTTCGGCCCGAGAAGATCCGGCTGAGCGAGCCGGATGCCGCCGCGACCAGCGGCCACAATCGCCTGACCGGCGTGGTTCGCGACGCGTCGTATCTCGGGGTCAGCACCCAGTACCAGGTCGAGTCGACCGGCGGCACGCTGACCGTCTACGAGCAGAATGTCGAACGCGCCACGCGCGCCGAGCTCTGGGCTCGCGGCGACAAGGTCCAGATGACGTGGTCACCGGACCACAGCTTCGTCGTCCCGATCGACGGGGAGCCCGCCACCGACTCCGGTTCGGGGGAACCGGTCGCGCCCAGCAACGCCTGACGCCTGCCCACGCACCCCGAAGGAGACCCGATGACCGACCGCACCGAGCCGCTGACGACCGACCTCACCCGACGCCGCTTCCTCCAGGGAAGCGCCATGGCGGGCTTCGCCACGTTCCTTGCGGCCTGCACCGGGAAGACCGGCGCGTCGACGGCGCCGACGGCCGCCGGCTCGACCGGCGCCGGAGCGTCCGTGCCGGCCGCGTCCGCCGCCCCGCTGCCGTCGGCGGAAGCCACGCCGAAGGTGGTCAGTGGTCCGCTGAAGTTCGCCAACTGGCCTGCGTACATCGACCTCGGCGATGCCGACGAGTACACCCCCGGCGGGTCGCCCAGCCTCGATGCGTTCCAGAAGGAGTTCAAGGTCGAGGTCGACTACCAGGAGAAGATCGGCGACAACGCGACCTTCGTCGAGACGATCAAGCCCGCGCTCGTCGGCAAGCTGCCGACCGGCTGGGACCTGATCGTCCTGACCGACTGGATGGCCTCCAAGATCGTCGCCAGCGGCTGGGCCGAGTCGATCGATCAGGCGAATGTCCCGAACTGCGTCGCCAACCTCCAGGACGGGCTGAAGAACTCGTCCTGGGATCCCAATCAGGAGTACCACTACCCGTGGCAGTCGGGCATGACGGGCGTCGGGTTCAACGCCAAGACGCTCAAGGCCAACAACATCGCGCTGCCCACGAAGATCGCCGACCTCTGGAACATTCCGGCTGACAAGGTGACGTTCCTGGCCGAGGCGCGGGACACCTTCGGGCTGGTCCTGCTCAAGCTCGGCGTGGATGCCGACGGCGCGACCGTGACCCCGGAGCAGCTTCAGCAGGCGGCCGACGCCATCCAGCCGCTCGTCGACGGTGGCCTGCGCTTCACCGGCAACGAGTACCTCCAGGACTTCGGGCAGCGCAAGGTCTGGGCGGCATTCGTCTGGTCCGGCGATCTCGCCTCGTCGGGGGGCCCGGACGACCAGTTCATCTTCCCCGAGGAGGGGACGCTGATCTGGACCGACAACATGCTCATTCCGAAGGGCGCGGCCAACAAGTACACGGCCGAGCTGATGATGAACTACGTGTATGACCCGAAGGTTGCCGCCCAGATCGCCGCGTACGTCTACTACGTCTCACCGGTGAAGGGCGCGGACGAGGAGATCAAGAAGCTCGACGCCGAGGCGGCGACGAACCCGCTCCTGTTCCCGACGCCGGAGGTTGTGGCCAAGCAGCACAGCTTCCAGGCCCTCAGCGAGGCCAACGAGAAGATCCTGAACGACCTCTTCTCGACCCTGTCCGGCACCTGATCCGGACCACGCCGAGCACGATCGTCGGACGATGACGGCAGCGACCACGCCCGCTCCGAGGGGCCCGACGTTCCGGGCCCGCTTCGGGCGGGCGGTGCCGTATCTCCTGCTCGCGCCGGGGCTGGCCTGGCTCCTGATCTTCTACGTGATCCCGGCCGTCCAGATGTTCACGTACTCGATCTCGACGGGCACGCTCGAGACCGGGTTCGAGATGAACCTCAGCGCCGACGCCTACGCAACGGCGATCGACCGGTTCGGCCCGCAGTTCCGGAACTCGATCCTGTATGGCGGGCTGGCCACGGTCCTCACGCTGGCGATCGGCTTCCCGGTCGCCTACACGATCGCCTTCCGGGGCGGGCGCTACAAGAACCTCATCCTGTTTCTCGTCATCGCCCCGTTCTTCACGAGCTTCCTGATCCGGACGATCAGCTGGAAGATCCTGCTCGGCGACGAAGGGCCGCTCCTGGCGCCCCTGCGCCACGGTCTCGGGCTCGTGGACAGCGGGTTGCCGATCATCGGAACCGGAGCCGTCATCGACGGCCGGTTCAGCATCCTGAACACGGCGATCGCCCAGGTCGCCGGACTGACGTACAACTTCCTGCCGTTCATGATCCTGCCGCTGTACGTCGCGCTCGAGAAGATCGACCCCCGTCTGATCGAGGCCGCCGAGGACCTCTACGCCAACCGGGCAGCCGCGTTCCGACGGGTGACGCTGCCGCTGGCCCTGCCCGGCGTGTTCGCCGGCTCGCTGTTGACGTTCATCCCGGCGATGGGCGACTACATCAACGCCGAGCTGCTCGGGAATCCGAGCACGCGGATGATCGGCAACGTCATCCAGAACCGGCTGCTCGTCCAGAACGACTACCCGGTCGGGTCCGCCCTGTCGTTCATGCTGATGGCCGGGATCCTCGTCGCGGTGGCCGTGTACGCCCGAGTGCTCGGCACTGAGCAGCTGACCGGCTGATGGCCGACGCGTCGACGCTCCAGGCAGGGTCCGAACCGGTGGCCGTCGCCGGCCGCCGGAAAGGCGGCTTCCGGCACGGGCTCCAGAACCGGATCCTGCCGATCTTCACGACCCTCGCGATCGTCTACCTGATGATCCCGATCGCGGTGATGATCGTGTACTCGTTCAACAAGCCCGATGGCAAGTTCAACTACGTCTGGAACACGTTCTCGCTCGACGGCTGGGCCCACCCGTTCGATTGGCCCGGTCTCGGCGACGCGGTCACGACGAGCCTCGCGATCGCGGTCCTGTCGACGGTGATCGCCACGATCATCGGGACCATGATGGGTCTCGCCTTGACCCGCTACCGGTTCCGCGGCCGGGGGGCGCTCAACGGGGTCATCTTCCTGCCGATGGCGACGCCCGAGATCGTCATGGGCGCGAGCCTGCTGACGCTCTTTGTCGCGACCGCCCTGCCGCCCCTCGCCGGCGGCGTTCCGACGCTCTACCCGACCGGCTTCCTCACGATCCTCATCGCCCACGTGATGTTCAACATCAGCTACGTCGTCGTGACCGTCAAGGCCCGCCTGGCCGGCTTCGACCGGCGCCTCGAGGAGGCGGCGATGGATCTCGGGGCGAACGAGCTGACCACCTTCTGGAAGGTCACCTTCCCGCTGATCTTCCCGGGGATCATGGCCGCCGCCCTGCTCGCCTTCAGCCTGTCGATCGACGACTTCGTCATCACCAACTTCGTGTCCGGCACGACGAACACCTTCCCGATCTGGGTCTACTCGATCCAGCGCAACGCCCTGCCCGTCCAGATCAACGTGATCGGCTCGATCATCTTCCTCGGCGCGGTCGCGCTCGTCGGGCTGACGACGATCCGATCGGGTCGCGCCGCGCGCGTCCGCTAGCCCAGGAGGCCGCCGCCATGGTCGATACCGCTCTCCCGCCGACTCCCGGCGCGTCGTCCGCGTCCCTGCCCGATCGCTCGGTCGTGCCGCCGGTCTGGGGCCGGATCACGAATCTCGTCATCGATCGCGGCGAGGGCTCGTGGCTCATCACGACGGACGGTGAGCGCTACCTCGACTACAGCAGCGGGATCGGGGTCACGAACACCGGCCACGCCCATCCGCGGGTCGTCGCGGCCGTGCAGGCGCAGGCGGCGAAGATCCTCCACGCCCAGCAGAACATCACGTACCACGAGCCGGGCCTGCGCCTGTACGAGCGGCTGCGCCACGTCCTGCCCGGCGACGGCTGGGGCGCGTTCCTCTCGAACAGTGGCGCAGAGGCGGTCGAGGCGGCCGTCAAGCTGGCCCGCATCGCGACCGGCCGGCCGGTCATCCTCGGCTTCCGCTACGGCTATCACGGCCGGACCGGCCAGACGATGGCCCTGACGACCGCCAAGGACGTCTATCGCGGCCACTTCGAGCCGCTGCCCGGCAGCGTCTACCACACGGCCTACCCCTACTGCTACCGGGCGCCCGGCACGTCGCACGCTCCGGACGCGCACTGCACCTGCGACTGGGAGGCCCAGCTCGACCTGACGTTCCACCAGTACGTCTATCCCGAGCACGTCGCGGCGATCATCGTCGAGCCGGTCCTGGGCGAGGGCGGCTACCTCGTGCCCCCGCCGGCATTCCTGCCCCGTCTCCGCGAGATCGCCAGCCAGCACGGGATCCTGTTGATCGCCGACGAGGTCCAGACCGGCTTCGGGCGGACCGGCGAGCTGTTCGCGGTCCGCCACTGGGATGTCGAGCCGGACATCCTCGTCATGGCCAAGGGCATCGCCTCGGGCCTGCCCCTGTCCGGGATCGTGGCCAAGGCGGACGTCCTCGCGAAGCTCCCGCCCGGATCACACGGCGGGACGTACGGCGGGAACGTCGTGGCGTGCGCCGCCGCCAACGCCACGCTCGACGTGATCGAGGACGAGGGCCTCGTCGCGAATGCGCGCGAGCGCGGCGCCCAGTTCCTCGCCGGCCTGCGCGCGCTCGCGCCGAAGTATCCGTCGATCGGCGACGTCCGCGGCCTCGGCCTGATGCTCGCTCTCGAGTTCGTGAAGCCGGGCGAAGGCGACGGCCGGGTCCCCAATCCGGACGTGACGAAGAAGGTCCAGGCGGCTGCCCTCGAGCGGAAGCTGATCATCCTGACCGCCGGCACGTACGTGAACGTGGTGCGGATCATCCCGCCCCTCGTGACGACCGCAGCCGAGGTCGAGCAGGCCCTTCAGATCCTCGACGAGAGCCTCGCGGCCGCCGGGGCGTGACCGCCGCGGATCCGGACTCGGTCGCGGCGGAGATCGTCCGCGTCGCCCGGCTGCTCCGCACCCGCGGACTGGCGATCGGCACGTCGGGCAACGTCGGGGCCCGGCTGGCAGATGGCCGGATCGCGATCACACCCTCGACGATGGACTACGACGAGATGACGGCGGACGACGTCGTGATCGTCGCCGCCGACGGCTCGCCGTCGGCGGGTCGCCACCGGCCGAGCTCCGAGCTGGCTCTCCACGTGGCGGTGTTCGCAGCGCGACCGGAGGTGCAGGCGATCGTCCACACCCACTCGCCGTTCGCGACCGCGTGGTCCTCGACCAGGCGTCCGTTGCCAGCGGCGCACTACGTCCTGGCGCTGCTCGTGGCGCCCGGCCGCGACACGCTGCGGGTCGCCGAGTACGCGACGTTCGGGACCGAGGAGCTGGCACGGAACGCGGTGGTGGCGCTCGGGTCGGACCACGGCTGCCTGCTCGCGAACCACGGAGCGATCGCGGTCGCCGGGTCGCTCGGGTCGGCGCTGGGGCGCGCGGAGCGGGTCGAGGAGCTGGCGATGATCGCCTGGCGCGCGGAGCAGATCGGCGGTCCGGTGCTGCTCGATGCAGCCGAGCTGGATCGGGTCCGGGAGCAGATGGCCCGCTACCCGCGCCAGTCCTCGCCGCCGGTCGACGCCGAGGGTCGGTCAACGACCATCGATCCATGACCGATCGGCTCGAAGCATTCCTTCATGCGCTCGACCGCACGAGCATGGCCGACCTCGAGGTGCTGGTGCTGCCAGAGCCCGACCCCGACGCCCGCGCGGCGCTCCTCGCGCGCGTGGCGGCCGCCGAGGCAGCCGCCGCCGACGGTCGCGCGAGCGTCGACGACACGCGTGACCACATCCGGGAGCTGATGCTGCAACGCCTGTCGAGCAGCGGCTACCGGCCGACGTGGGCCGGGCTGAATTGGACTGGTTCGATTCGATACGAGGAGCGGGCGCGGTTGATCGTCGCGGTCGAGGATGCCGCCGTCGCGGCCCTGCTCGACGATCGCCTCGATCCCGAAGACATCGCGGCCCTTCGTGAGCCGTTCGAGATCGCGACGTCGATGACCGGGACGGGGATCACCGGCACGCCGGATCTGTCCGGACGCGGCGGCGCCCCTCACCGCGCTCGCGATCGGGGCCGGCACTGGCGGCCTCGGGTTCATCGGCGTGCTCGCAATGTTCCTCCGACGGCGACGCAAGCGGCTCGAAGAGCGCGACTGATCGCCGCCAGCGGTCAGCCGCGAAGGCGCTCCAGGACCGTCGCGTGGAGCAGCCCGTTCGTGGCAAGGAAGGTCCCCGTGTCGATCGCCCGCCGGCCGTCGAGATCGGTCACCCGTCCGCCGGCCTCCTCGATCAGGAGCATCGGCGCCGCCGCGTCCCAGGTCGAGAGGTCGATCTCGACCATCGCCTCGGCGGCGCCCTCGGCCAGCAGGGCGTAGCCCCAGAAGTCGCCGAAGCCGCGCTCTCGCCAGACATCGCCGAGCAGCGCGCGGAAGCCCGGCGCCAGGCCGGACGACTCGATGTCGTTGATCGACCCGTACAGGACCTGGGCGTCGTCAAGCGCCGCCACCCGCGATACGTGGATCCGGCGCGGGTTCGGGTCGTCCGCGCTGCGCGCCCACGCCCCGCCGCCGCGCCGGGCCCACCAGCGCTCGCGCAACGCCGGCGCCGACAGCACCGCTGCCTGGAGCTCGCCGTCGCGCTCGACCGCGAGGAGGGTCCCGAAGAGGGGCACGCCGCGAATGAAGTTGTGGGTGCCGTCGATCGGATCGATGTACCAGCGGGTCGGCGCGTCACCGGCCTCGATGCCGTACTCCTCGCCGACCAGGCCGTGATCGGGATACGCCGCAAGGATGTGCTCCCGGATCATCCGTTCGATCGCGGTGTCGGCCTGGGTCACGAACGTCCGGTCGGGCTTGGTCGCGATGTCGAGATCGCGCCGGAACACGCTCCGCGCGATCCCGTCCGCCTCGTCGCAGGCTGCGTGGGCGAGGGCGAGCCAGGCGTCCAGCTCCGCCTCGGGGGCCCGCCCCAGCCCGGCGCTCCAGGCCGGTCCGAACTCGGTCGTCTGGTCCATCGCCGGGCTCACGATCGGATCCGCTCGTTCGATGGGTCGTACAACGGCTCGCGCATGACCTCGAAGCCCGCCCACTCGCCGAAGACGTCGATCTCGCCGCGGGTACCGATCGCCGCGTCCGGTGGCAGATAGGCGTAGGCGATCGAGCGCTCCACCGCGTAGCCGTAGCCGCCGCTCGTGACCCGGCCCACGATCGCCCCGTCGATCCGGACCGGCTCGTTGCCGAGGCAGACCGAGCGCGGGTCGTCGAGGACGAGGCAGCGCAGGCGCTTCCGCGGCCCGGCCGCCTTCGCGCCGACGAGCGCCTCGCGACCGAGGAAGTCGACCCCCTTGTCGAGCGCGACCGCGAACCCGATCCCGGCCTCGTACGGCGTCTCGTCGGGGGTGATGTCGCTCGACCAGACCCGGTAGCCCTTCTCGAGACGGAGCGCGTCGATCGCGCGATAGCCGGCCGCGACCAGTCCGTGGGGACGCCCGGCCTCCCAGAGCGTCGACCACAGCGCCCGGCCGTAGTCGGCGCCGGCGTACAGCTCCCAGCCGAGCTCGCCGACATAGGTCACCCGGAGCGCGAGGACCGGCACGGAACCGACGCTCAGCTCGCGCGCGGTGAGGAACGGGAACGCGGCATCGCTGACGTCGTCGGGCGTGACGCTCGCCAGGATGTCGCGCGCTCGAGGTCCCCACAGCCCGAAGCAGACCCGGCTCGCCGTGATGTCGCGGAGAAGGACCGAGCCGTCGGCCGGCAGGTGGCCCCGCAGCCAGGCGGCGTCGTGGTTCCCGAACGCGGTCCCGGTCACGAGCAGGAACTGCTCGTCGGCCAGGCGGGTCACCGTGACGTCGGCCTGGATCCCGCCTCGGGCATCCAGCAGCTGGGTGTAGACGATCGTGCCGACCGGCCGATCGATCGCGTTGCCACACATCCGCTCGAGGAAGGCCAGCGCTCCCGGCCCGGCGATGTCGAGCTTGGCGAACGAGCTCTCGTCGAACAGGCCGGCCGCGCTGCGCGTCGCGAGCGCCTCGGCCCCGATCGCCGGCGACCAGTGCTGGCCCGCCCAGCCGCGTGGCCGGAGCGACGCGTCGCCCGCGGCGGCATTCGACTCGAACCAGTTCGGCCGCTCCCAGCCGGACTTCTCCCCGAACACGGCGCCGAGCGCGCCCAGCTGCTCGTACGTCGGCGAGGTCCGCAACGGACGGCCCGCGACCCGCTCCTCGTTCGGGTAGTGGATGTCGTAATACGTCGCGTAGTTCTCGATCGAGCGAGCCAGCGTGTACGACCGGCGAGCGATAGGCCGGCCCGAACCGCCGGATGTCCATCTTCCAGAGATCGAGCTCGGGCTGGCCGTCGACGATCCAGCTCGCGACCTGGCGGCCGATCCCGCCGGCGCCGGCGATCCCGTGGGCCGAGAACCCGGCGGCGACGAAGAGCCCGCCGACCTCGGACTCGCCGAGGATGAACTCGTTGTCCGGAGTGAAGCCCTCCGGCCCGTTGATGATCCGGCTGACGCGGGCATCGGCCATGGACGGGACGCGCCGGATCGCGCCGGCCATGATCTCCTCGAAGCGCGGCAGGTCCGGGGCGAGGAGGCGGCCGTTGAAATCGGCCGGGATCCCGTCGAGCGACCACGGCGCCGGATTGCGCTCGTAGCCGCCCATGCACAGGCCGCCGACCTCCTCGCGGAAGTAGACGAGGTTGTCGGGATCGCGGAGCTGGGGCAGCCCGGCATGGACGCCCTCGAGCGCCTCGGTGAACAGGTACTGGTGGGCCATCGGGATGATCGGGACGGTGATCCCGGCCAGCCGGCCGATCTCGGGGGCGAACATCCCGCCGGCGTTGACGACGACGTCGGCCGCGATCGTCTGGCGCGACCCGTCGCGGAGCTCGACGTCGACGCCCGTGACCCGCCCGCGCTCCACGCCGATCCCGACGACCCGGGTGTGGGTCCGGATCGTGACGCCCTTCTGGCGAGCGCCGGCGGCCATGGCCATGGCCAGCCCGGACGGGTCGAGCCAGCCGTCGGTCGGCAGCCAGACGGCACCAAGGACGCCCTCGATCGTCATCAGCGGGAAGCGGTCGCGGGCCTCGTTCGCGGTGATCAGCTCGAGCGGCAGCCCGAACGTCTTCGCCCAGGACGCCTGGCGCTGGAGCTCCTCGAAGCGAGCGGTCGACGATGCCAGGCGGAGCGACCCGACCTCGTGCCACGACGGGTCGACCCCGGTCTCGTCGCGCAGGCGGCGGTACAGGCCGGCGCCGTACATCATCATCGTCGTCAGGGTCACCGAGCTCCGGAGCTGGCCCACGAGTCCCGCCGAGTGGAACGTCGAGCCGGATGTCAGCTCGGCCCGGTCGACGAGGACGATGTCGGTCCAGCCGCGCTCGGCGAGGTGATACGCGATCGACGTCCCGCCGACTCCCCCGCCGATGATCACGGCCCGGGCGTGGTCCATCGTCCGTCCATCCTCCTCGGGCTCCGAATCCCCTGCGCCGACAGCCTAGCGGGCGCGCCGTCGGCCCGTCCCGACGTTGCGCGAGCCGGGGGCGGTGGCGGCGGCCGATCGGCGATGATCCGGGACATGCACGACGCGCCGACGATCGAGGAGGTCATCGCCGCCGTGCCCGGCTGGCCCGGCCGCGCCGTGGTGGCCGTGCCGATCGCCGCGGGGCTGACCAACCGCAACTACCGGGTCACGGTCGACGGCGAGCCGGCGTTCGTCCGGATCCCGGGCGCCGACACGGACCTCCTGGCGGTCGACCGCGGGAATGAGCTCCACAACACCCGGGCGGCGGCTGCGGCCGGCGTCGGCCCGCGGGTCCTCCATCACCTGGCGCAATGGAACGTGCTCGTCCTCGAATGGATCCCGGCCCGGACGATGTCCAACACGGCGTTCATGGCCGCCGCGGAGCCGGAGCGGGTCGCCGCGATCCTCCGCCGCCTCCATGCCGGGCCGCGCTTTCGCGACGACTTCGACATGGTCCGGCTCACTGAGCGCTACCTGCGCCTGGTCGATGAGCGCGGCTTCGCGATCCCGGACGGCTATCGGTCGCGGATCGGGATCCTGCCCGAGATCGCGGCCGCCCTCGCCGTCCACCCGTTGCCGGCCGTCCCCTGCCACAACGACCTCCTGGCCGAGAACTACCTCGACGACGGCGAGCGGCTCTGGATCGTCGACTACGAGTACAGCGGCAACAACGACCCCACGTTCGAGCTCGGCAACACGTGCCAGGAGCTCGGCTGGGACGACGCCCGCGTCGACGCCTTGTGCTCCGCCTACTTCGGCGACGCGCCGCCCGAGCTCCTCGGCCGGATGCGGCTCCAGATGATCCTGTCCGACGTCGGCTGGACCCTGTGGGCGGCGATCCAGGCCGGGATCTCGACGATCGACTACGACTTCGCCGGTTGGGCGGAGGAGCGCTGGGCGCGGGCGCGGACGGCGCTCGACGGTCCGGACTTCAGCGGTTGGATCGACGCCGTTCGACGCTGACGGCTCGGGAACGAGTGGGCGAGCGCTCGTTCAGCCGCGCAGCCGGTCGCCGGCCGGATCGACGAGGACATCGGGCGCGACGCTCGCCGGCACGCGCTCGTCGAAGACGTCGACCTCCAGGCGGGCGCCGGCGTCGAGATTCGTCGGCACGGACGCGTACGCGATCGTCCGGCCGACGGTCGGCCCCCAGCCGACGCTGCGCAGCCGCCCGATGACCGCGCCGTCGGCGCGCAGGGCCTCGCCGCCGTAGACCGGACGCCACGCGTCGTCGGATCCGACCAGGAGCGTGGCGAGGCGGCGCTCCGGCTCGGCTGACCGGGCGAGCGCCTCCCGACCGACGAATGCCGTGCCCTTTCCGAGGCGGACGAACGCGCCGAGGCCGGCCTCGAACGGCGTGTCGCGCATCGTCATGTCGACGCCGTAGTAGCGATAGCCCTTCTCCATTCGGAGCGCGTCGAGAGCGCGGTAGCCGAACGGCTCGAGCCCGTGATCCGCGCCCGCCCGACGGAGGGCGTCCCAGACCGGAACCGCCTCGGCCGCCGCCATCGTCAGCTCCCAGCCGAGCTCGCCGGCGTAGCTGATCCGGGCGGCAAGGACCGAGGAACCGGCCAATGGAATCTCGCGCGCCTGGCGGTTGGGCAGGGCCTCGTTCGAGACATCGGTGCGGGTCGCGGCGGCGAGGACGTCGCGCGCCCGCGGCCCCCAGAGGCCGATGGTCGCCAGGTCGTCGCTGACCTCTTGGATCTCGACGGCCGACCCGGTGCCGTCCGCGTCACGGTTGGCAGCGAGCCAGGCGAGGTCGTTGGCGACGAAGCCCGACCCGGTCACGACCCGGAAGCGATCGACACCGAGCCGCTGGACGGTCACGTCGGCGACGATCCCACCCTGCTCATCGCACCACGGCGTGTAGACGATCGAGCCGACCGGCCGGTCGATGTCGTTCGCCGACACGCGTTGGAGCAGCCCGACGGCGCCCGGCCCGACGACGTCGATCTTGCCGAACGAGCTGAGATCGATGATCCCGGCCCGCTCGCGGACGGCGCGGCCTTCGACGACCACGCGCTCGAACCACGGCGGGCGCGTCCAGCCGTAGCCGGCCTGATCGCGACCGGCCCGGCGCCACGGCCCATCCGGCTCGTGATGGTCGGCCCGCTCCCAGCCCGCCTTCGCCCCGAACACGGCGCCCGCCTCCTGGAGCCGGCCGTGGAGCGCTGACAGGCGGCGCGGACGGCCGGCGAGGTCGGCGTCGTCGGGGTAGCGCAGGCGGTAGTAGTCGCTGTAGGTCTCGCGCCCACGTGCCGCGGCAAACGTCGGATCGCGGTAGGTGGGTCCGAACCGCGATGCCCGGTACGGCCCGACGTCCACGCCCGGGTCGCCGGTCGTGATCCAGCCGGCGATCGCCCGCCCGATGCCCCCGCCCCCACCGAACCCGTTCAGCGACAGGCCGGCCGCGGCCCACAGCCCGGGCACGCCGGGCTGCGGCCCGAGCAACGGGTTGGCGTCGGGCGTCATCGCGTCCGGGTGGCAGATCAGCCGGACGACCTGGGCGTCTTCAAGAAACGGGAATCGGCGGATGGCGCCGGCCATGAGGGGCGCGAACCGCTCGTAGTCAGGAGGCAGCGAGCGCGCGGCATGGTCCCACGGGACGCCGTCCTCCCAGCGCGACACGGGATCGAGCTCGTAGCCGCCGAACACCATCCCGGCGTTCTCGGCCTTCCCGTAGACGAGGTTGTCGGGGTCTCGGAAGTCGGGCATGTCGCGGGGCAGCTCGGAGCCCGCGACGGCCTTGAGCGCGACGTGCTGGTGGTCGACCGGGGTCGACGGCAGGAATCCGCCGGCCATCGCCGCGACCTGCGGGGCCCACATGCCCGCGGCGTTGACGACGACCTCGGCGTCGATCGGGCCGTCGTCGGTCAGGACCCGCCGGATCGCCCGCCGCGGCCCGAGCTCGAATCCGGTCACGCGGACGCCCTGCCGGATGCGGACCCCCAGCGATCGAGCGGCGTCGGCGACGGCGTAGGTCGTGGCGTGGGGGTCGAGATGGCCATCGTCGGCCAGGTGGACGGCACCGAACAGGCGCTCGGGGGTGATCGCGGGCAAGAGCACGCGGGCCTCCTCGGGCCCGATCACCTCGGCGTCGAGACCGATTCCGCGCGCGCGGCTGGCAGCCCGCTGGAGCTCCCGGAGCTGCTCCGGCGAGGAGGCCAGGCGGAGGCTGCCGACCGTCTCGAACTGACCGAGGCTGCGGTAGAGGTCGATGCTGTAGCGGCGGAAGCCCATCATCGTGACCGACGGATTGAACGCGGTGACGAGACCGGCCGCCTGGCAGGTCGAGCCGGCGGTCAGCTGGTGCTTCTCCAGGAGGAGCACGTCCGACCAGCCGGCGAGCGCGAGATGGTAGGCCACGCTGCAGCCGGTGATCCCGCCACCGATCACCACCACGCGGGCCGCCTCGGTTCCCATGAGGCCACAGCCTACGGCGCGGCGCCCTGCCTGTCGGGACGGTCTCGCCGGGACCGGATCAGTGGCAGGGCGTGCTCCCGGAATCGGCCACGGCGCCGCCACCGACGGGCAGGAACTCCCAGTCGTAGTTGACCGGATGGAGAGTCAGGCGCAAGACGCCCCACGCGCCGGCCTGGCGGAACTCGCTGTTCGCCGCCTGCGCCTTGAACTGGCGCAGCTCCGCGCCGCCGGTACCGGCCACGATCTCGCGCAGGCCGCCCGGCCGCTCCACGTTGCCGGCCGGATCCTGCGGCGCGAACCGCTCGTAGTCGTGGTCGTGGGCGTTGATCACGAGCTCGGCGTCAGCGGCATGGAGCTGATCCCAGAACGGCGCCACGCGCTCGTCGTTGCCGTGCTCGCCGGAGCTGAAGCGCGGGTGATGCCAGAGCGCCAGGGTGCAGTGGGCCGTGCTCGCCGCGAGGTCACCGGCCAGCCACTGGCCCTGCGCCGACTCGCGGCCGCAGCCGCCGACCTTGTCGCAATCGGAATCGAGGACGATGACGTGCCAGGCAGCGACGTCCATCGAGTACCAGGTCGTTCCCCTGGGTGCGGCCGCCAATCCGAAGAAGCCGAGATAGCCGGCCGCCCGATCCGTGTTCCAGTCGTGGTTGCCGGCGACCGGCAGGAGAGTGCGGTCCCTGACCCGGCCCCAGGTCGGCGCATAGCAGTCGTCGAAATTCGCGTTGCTCCCGTCGGGGTACGCATGGTCGCCGACGGTGAAGACCCAGCCCGGCTCGCGCAGGAGCAGGTCCGATGTCTGCTGCGCTCCGGGGAGGCCGCATTGGCCGATGTCGCCCGCCCCCGTGAGGACGATCGTCGATGGCGCGCCCGAGCCGCTGAGACCGCTGGGCAGGACGCGCGGCGTGGACAGCGACCCGGACGGGCTCGCCCCGCCATCGGCGGATCCGCGCGCCGCGCTCGACGGCCCTCCGGAGCCGGCCGGCCCGCGGCTGAGGATGGTCCAGCCGCCGGCGAGCAGGACCAGGGTCGCCACGAACGCGACCACGAGCAGTCCGGCCTGTCGGCCCACGGAGCGTTCTTCCACCTGCCAAGCGTAGACGGCTTGGGCGCGTCGGCGCGTCGACGAGCAGATCGGCCTTCCGTCAGGCGGCGGCCTCGCGCAGGGCTCGCTCGAAGGCGGGCGTCGTGGCATTCCCGATCAGCCGCTCGAAGTGTTCGCCGGCGTAGGCCACGAAGTCGACGTCGAGCGTGCTGATGCCCTGCTGGAGGACGCCCCACATGGCCTCCCGGAAGTCGGACATCGTCCGCATCAGGGTCAGACGGGCAAGGCGGTCGGGCCGACCGTCGCCCTCATAGGCATGCAGGACCTCGCGATCCTCATCCGGGGTCAGCTCGTGGTTGACCGACACGTTCCCGAGGTCGAAGAACGGATCGCCCATGCCCGCGTATTCCCAGTCGACGATCCGGATGCGCTGGCCGTCGTCGATGAAGTTGGCGTTCAGGAGGTCGTTGTGGCAGGGCCGCATCTCGATCGGGTTCGACAGGCAGGCGAGCTCGATCCGGCGGGCGAAGGACTGGGCGACCTCGTACTCGGGCGGAATCGGGACGCCGCGCGCCGCTGCCAGCAGGCGGTAGGCCTCGACGATCCGGAACGGGATGAACAGGCCCGGGATCGGCGGGCCGTCGTGGATCCGGCGCAGCGATTCGCCGATCCGGCGCAGCGTCGCGGCCTGGTGGACGGCCTCGTCGGAGACCCGGGTGCCCTCGATGAATCGGGTGACGAGGTAGCCCTCGGGCCGGATGAAGGCCGTGACCTCGGGGCCGACGCCAACGCCGGCGGCCGCGACCGTGGCGGCGTGCTCGACCTCGCGGCTGATCCCGAGCAGGTGGGTGTCGTTGCCGGCCAGCCGGATGACGTATTGGTCGCGGCGATCCGCGACCGTGACGAGGAAGTTGCGATTCGTGATGCCGCCGGTCAGCGCCGTCAGAGTCAGCTCGACGCCGGCGAGCTCCGGCACGCGCTGCATCGCTCCGACGAGCTGGTCACGCAGCTCGCCGTGGAGCGCCGGCCCATCGGTCGCGGTCATGGATCCTCCGGTCGGAACGTGACGAGGCGGCGCGCCGGGTCCCCGACGCGCCGCCCGTCACCTGGTCTGGGGAGAGATCGGGTCAGCCGATCACGGCCTCGCCGGTCGCCGTGTCGGCCGCCACGGCATCAGCTCGGCCGCGCTGCGCCACCGCGTAGTACAGGCCACCGACGACCAGGACCAGGCCGATCAGGGTCTCGAAGACCGGGATCGCCGGGAGCGCGTCCAGCACGTTCCCACCCCAGCTCAGGAACGTGTTGATGAACGGGTTCGACAGGGCCCGCAGGTCCGTCCCGAAGTCGCCGAAGGCCGGCGACACCCACAGGCCGATGTTGACGATCATGAAGCCGCCATAGACGAGGGCCAGCAAGTTGATGATCGTCCCCCAGCTGCCGAGCTTGAACCACGCGTCCTTCGTCGGCCAGCCCTTCGTCCGGGCGACGAAGACGCCCAGGTTGCAGAGGAAGTAGCTGATGTAGATCATTCCGGTCGCCGCGATGGCGAGGGTCGCCGCGCCGAGCGGACCGGTGAGGATGATCGGAATTGCGGCGAGCACACCGACCGCGACAGCGGCGTTCGTCGGCGTCTTGAACGTCTGGTTGACGTGGGCCCACGTCCCGCCGAACGGCAGCCGGCGATCGCGACCCATCGAGAACATCAGCCGGGTCGTTGCGCCCTGGATCGCCAGGGTGCAGACGAAGACCGAGGCGAGGATGACGAACAGGTAGAGCTCGCCGAAGGTGAGACCCGCGACGATCTCCTGGTTGAGGTTCTCGGTGATCGTCGTGGCGATCGGGAACCCAAAGGCCTGTCCTTCCGCGATGGCGGCATCAACGTCCTTGAACGAGAGGATGATCGCGAGGAGGAATACGGCGCCGACGATGCCTGACAGCCAGATCGCCGACAGGATGCCGCGCGGCGCCTGGCGACCGGGGTCGACCGTCTCCTCGCCGAACGTTCCCGCGGTGTCGAAGCCATAGACCACGAACAAGGCGATGAACGCGCCGATCAGGAAGATCCCGAGAACGCTCCCGTTCGCGGCCGATTCGAGGCCTCGCGAGTCGAAGAGGATCGCCGGGCTCTGGTGGTTGAAGAAGAACAGCAGGATCAGGGCGAACACGAGCATCCCGAGGATCTCGGTCGCCACGCCGATGTTGTTGATGATCGAGAGGAGCCGGACGCCAAAGGCATTGATCGCGGTCGTGATGACGAGCGTCACGAGGGCGATGAAGGCGTACATGCTCGTGATCCCGATTGGATCCTTGGAGGCGAGGAAGTCAGGACTGCCGTTGATGCCCGCCACGACGAGTGGAACGGTCACTGCGACCGCCGTCGTGGTCAGGACGCCCGCCCAGAAGTAGATCCAGCCCGTGAACCAGCCGAGCGTCCGGTTCGACAGGCGCTTCGACCACTGGTAGATCGAGCCGGCCACGGGGAAGTGGCTGGCGAGCTCGGCGAAGTTCAGGGCCACGAGCGTCTGCCCGAGGATGACGAGCGGCCACGCCCAGAAGAAGATCGGCCCGGCGAATCCCATGGCCAGATAGAAGACGGTGAACGTCCCGGTCGAAACCGAGATGTAGCTGAATGCGACCGCGAAGTTGGACAGGAACCCGAGACTGCGCTTCAGCTCCGGCTTGATTCCGAGCGAGCGCAGGTGCGCATCGTCCCGGTCTGACTGATCCTGGACCGATCCCGCCACGATCTCCTCCTCCTGCTCACACCGGCCTGGTGCGGACTGACCCGTCGAGGGTGCGCGAGGACGCCGGGGTTTCGCGACGCTCCTCCCTCAAGGACGCCGCGACTGCCGGCGAGGATGGCACCGGGTGGGGGCGGCGTCAACGCCGTTGCGCACCATGCCCAACGGTCGTGGAGCGCGGGATCCGGCCGGTTGCGCGCGAGCTGGACGCGGCAGGGACGCCGCACCGGTTCGGCGCGAGGTCGCGGGCTCGCCGCCGGAACGCCGCACAGGGTGGGCGGGTCGCGGGCCCGCCGCTGGACACGCCGCGGTGCTAGCTGTCGAGCTCAAGGAAGGGCTGCGGGTACACCACCCGGCCACGGACCGCGTCGGGGGCGCCGGGCCGGCGCCGGACCATCCACGCCTGGTCGATCGCGCCGAGGTGCTCCGGCGGCAGCATGCCGATCGTCCGGCCACGGACGAAGCCGAAGCGCGGGTAGTAGCCGGGATGGCCCTGGACGATGACGAGCGGCTCCGGGCGGCCATCGGCAAGCGCGAGGACGGCCCGGTTCAGCGCGGCGCCGATGCCCCTGGCCCTGATGGGCCGGCAGGACGCCGAGCGGCGAGAGCATCAGGATCGGGATGCGCTCCTCAGCGCTCGGTCATGAGGTCCGTGCCGCTGATCATGATGTGGCCGACGACGGTCGCTCCGGACTCGTCGGCCGCCTCGGCGACGAGCGACAGGCCCGGCAGGTACCGCGGCGACGCCCGGATCGCGACGACCAGCGGCGCGACCTGCGGATCCTGGAAAGCGGCGTCGTGAAGGCGCCCGATCGCGTCGACCTCGGCCGGGTCGCGGGCGCGCTCTGGCCGGATCCGGATCCCGGAAGGCAGATCAGACTCCGGGCGCCCCTCCGGCTCCGCCAAACGCCTAGCCGGCCGCCCCGGCGGTCGCCTCGCGCAGGCCATCGGGCGGCGGCGTGCGTCGTTCGGTCGGCCGGATGTACGCATCGACCATCTCGCGCGAGCCGTTCACGCCCAGCTCGGTGAAGAGGAAGCCGATCTTGCGGCGCTGGGCGGCGAGGATCTCGTCCTTGGTCGCGAGATCCCACAGCTGGCGCTTGAACGGGCCGATCGCCTTCTTGCGCGTCGTGTAGACGAACTGCTGGTCGGTCTGATCCGGCTTCCGCTCGTCGAGCGCGTTCTCGAAGCAGAACGACTCGATCTCGCGGTGGAGCTCGGCCGGGAATGCCGGGTGCTCGAACAGGGCGTTCTGGAAGCCGGTCGCCAGGTGGATCTCGGCCGTCTCGACCGCCGGGAACCGATGGAACAGCTCCTCCGGCAGGGTCGACGCCCCGTGCTGGACGGCACCCGCCAGGCCGTAGGACCGGGCGACCTCGCCGAGACGACGAAGGACGTCGAAGTCGAGCTTGACCTCGGCGACCGAGCCGTCCGGAAGCGGCACGCCACCGTGCGACGTGCCGGTCTGGACGCTGACCTTGCTGATCCCGAGCGCACCGGGCGCCAGACGATCGAGCTCGCGCCGATAGCCCTCGAGATACGCGACGAGCTCCGCCTCGGTCGAATTGTCCTTGCCGACCTCGCCGATCTCACCCCCGACGCTGATCGTGTCGTCGGTCTCGAGCGATCGGATCAGCGCCGTCAGCTCCGCCGCCCGGACGTAGTTCTCGCGCTGCTGGTCGTCGACGGTCGGCTTCGCGAGATCGACCAGGGTCGAGCTGTCGATGTCGATGTTGCGATAGCCGGCCTCGACTGCGAGGCGGCAGGCCCGCCGGATCTCCTCGGTCATCGCCTCCGGGTCGGCCTGGTACTTCTTCATGTTGAACTGGTAGTGGTCGCCCTGGATGAAGACCGGGCCCTGCCAGCCGGCCGCGACCGCGCCCGCGAGGACGGACGTGGCGTAGTCGATCGGGCGCTGGAACGTGTAGGTCTGCTCGCTCCGGGCCAGCTCGAGGATCACGGCCCCGACGTCCGAGGCGGCCGCGGTCTCGTAGATCGTCCGCGCCATGTCGAACGTCTGGGCGCGGATGTTGATCGCCGGCACGGTGAAGCCGTTGACCTCGCCCCGGGCGCGGGCCAGGTAGAGCTCCTGGATGCTCGCGCTGCGCGCGCCGAGCTCGCGAGCCGCCTCGGCGATCAGCCACTGCGCCGCCGCGATCGTTGCCTCGTCCGTGGCGAACGCGGCGGTCCAGGCCAGGTCGCGGATGACGTCGCCGCGGAACGCGGCCTCGTCATCGACCGCGAGCCGGTCGCCGTCGAGATGCGCGGCGCCGCCAAGACGGCTGATCAGATCCGGGACGCGTTCGGCGACGTGCGGCATCGGGCGGCTCCTGCGACGGGGCGGTTGGGGTCTCCCGCCATGGTAGCCGTCCCGTCGTGCGGGTCCGCCGGATCGCGCCTCAGAAGCCCGGCTTGGTGACCATGAGGATCACGATCAGGACGATCAGGGTGCTCAGGATCATCCCGCCCCGGGCGAGGGCCTGGCCGGTCGCGGCGATCTCGGGCGGCGGGCCGGCCGGGGCGCCTGCGGGCGGCGGGCCGGGCGGCATGTTCGCGGTCAGGTGGACCATCTTCTCGGCGTTCTTCTTCTGGACCATTGCCGAGAATCCGATCGCGATCAGGTACAGGATGATGGAGGCGACCAGCCAGCGGTTCGCCGCGGCGGCCAGGTCGCGGCCGCTGATCATGATCAACGCGACGCCGGTGATCCCCTGCACGATGGCGCCCGGGAACACCAGGCGGCTGGAGATGAACTCCGAGACCGAGGCCGCGAAGGGAGCGTGCTGCGGCGCCTTCCGGACCTGGCTCGCGATCAGCGGGAAGGCGAACGTCGGTCCGAAGACCACGATCGCGCCCATGACATGCAGGAACAGGAACAGCTGGAACATGGCCACCTCCAACGCGCTGGCTGGTCTGCCTGACGGCCGGTGACGGATTGCGCGCCGAGAGCAATCTACGCCGCCGAATCGCCGAGCGTGGCCCGGATTCGCAGACGGTCGGTCAGCCGACTCCGCGCGCCCGGCCGGAGACGAAGTCGACGAGGACGTACTCGCCGAGGTGCTCCGGCGTGGCGTAGAACGCCCGGCCGCGATTCATGCGCGTCACGAATGCCACGAACTCGGCGAGAGCTCGTGAGCGCTCGAGCATGAACGTGTTGATCGTGATCCCGTCGCGGGTGCAGCGCTGGACCTCGCGGAGCGTCTCCTGGATCGTCCGGCGGGTCGGCGGGTAGCTGAATTCGACCTGGCCGTTCTCGAAGTGGGCGGTCGGCTCGCCGTCGGTGATGACGACGATCTGGCGGTTGCCGCCGTGCTGCCGGGCGAGAGTCCGACGGGCCAGCATCAGCCCGTGCTGAAGGTTCGTCCCGTACTCGTAGCCGTGCCACGTCAGCTCGGCCAGCGCCTCGGGACGCAGCTCGCGGGCGTAGTAGGCAAATCCGATGACCGTGAGGTCGTCGTGCGGGAACTGGGTCCGGATCAGCGTGTCCAGCGCGACCGCGACCTTCTTGGCGGCCAGGAAGCAGCCACGCAGGAGCATCGAGCGGCTCATGTCGACGAGCAACACGGTCGAGGTCTTGGTCAGCTGCTCGGTCCGGAAGACCTCGAAGTCGACCGGCGACAGGTGGACACCCGGCTCGCCGCGGGCCAGCCGCTCTGACGGGGCATTCTCGGGCCGGCGGAGGGCGTTCTCGATCGTGCCCCGGATGTCGAGGTGGAACGGGTCGCCGAACTCGTACGGCTTGGTCGTCTCCTCGCGCTCCCCTCCCCGCCCGGACCGATCGATCCGGTGGCCGCCGAACGCATCACGGGACAGCTTCGCGAACAGGTCATCGAGGACCTTCTGGCCGATCCGCCGGCTGCCGCGCGGGGTCAGCTCGAGCCGATCCCCCTTGTGCGACAGGTAGCCGGCCTCTTCGAGCTGGCGGGCGAGGGCGTCCAGCGCTTCGAGGTCGCGCGCCGACTCCGGCCCGAGCAGGCGCTCGACATCGTCGCGATCGAGCCCGGCCAGGTCGGCCGGCGAGCCGATCTCGGCGAGCTCGTCCTCGAGGGCGTCGAGCGCCTGGAGCTGACCGATCCGGTCGAGCGCCGGCTCGAGCCCGAGCGGCTCCTCGCCGCTGAAGTCGTAGCTCTCGCCGACGCCGTCGGGCATCAGCTGGTCCATGTTCGAGGCGAGGCGGGCGAGATCCCAGCGCAGGCGATCGTCGCGGAGGAGGGCGTCCATCATCGACTGGAGCTCCGACCGCTGCTGGGGCGTCATCGACCGCAGGAGCGACTGCATCGCCGCCATCCGCTGGGTCATCTGCTCGACGATGTCGTCGAGGGTCCGGGCCCCCGGGAAGAAGCGGCCGTGCTGGGCGAGGAACTCGTCGACCCGATCCTGGCCCGGCTCGCGACCGTCGAGGCGGTCCTCGAGCAGGCTGTTGAGGTCGCGAACCATGTCGCGGTTGGCGTCGAGCTCCTCGGGCGTCGTCCCCTGGATCGCCTCGGACAGGCCCTCGACGAAGCGGTCGAGCGTCTGCTTGCGGAGCTTCTCGGTCAGGGCGTTGAACCGGTCGCGCGCCGCCGGCTCCATGAAGTCGTACTCCTCGAGGCGACGGATCCGGCCGCCGACATCGCGTGGCAGGTCGTCGAGCTGGTCGATCCGGCGGGCGGCGGCGTCGCGGAGCATGGCCCGGAGGGCCGCATCGGACGTCGAGGGCTCGCCCGGCGGCGAACCGTCAGCGGGCGTCGCCGCCTCGTCGAGCCGGCGCTCGATCCCCGCCCGTTCCTGCGCGACGATCTCGTCGAGCTCCTGGCGGACGTCGGCGAGGACGTCGCGCAGCTGATAGCGCTCCTGGAGCTCCTCCCGCCGCCGCCGAAGTCGCTCGCGGAGCTCGTTCAGGCCGGCCAGATCCGGGCGGGACGGGTCGGCCGGCCGCCAGCCGCGCTCCATCAGTCGCCGAAGCGCCTCGGCCAGGTCGCCCTCGGCCATCACGTCGTCGGCGAGTGCGTCGATGATCTCGTCGGCGTCAAGCGCCGGAATCGTCTGGGTGCCGTCCCAGCGGGCGTAGCGCGCCGCCCGGGCCAGAAGTGGGTCGCGCGCCGCGCCGCTCGCGGCCGGAGCCTCGAGGTCGCGCGGATCGGGGCTGTAGCTCGCGGTCATCGGGAGCGCCTGCGGGTCATCGCCGGTAGACCGTGCCGGCTCCCGAGCGATCCTTGTTGATCCGGCGTGCCAGGTGGAGGCCTTCGAGCAGGAACTCGACCGCCGAGGCGACGACCGCCGGCTCCTCCGCCCCGTCCGTCACATCGAACGTGCCGAGCCGGCGGACGGCCTGGTGCATCCCGGGCGTCTCGGCCATCCAGCGGACGTACTCCCGCGACGGGACGCGATCGCCGGTCTCGATCACGAGACCCTCCTCGAAGGAGAGGACCACC
The DNA here is from genome assembly GCA_963783055.1 of uncultured Chloroflexia bacterium. Classification (GTDB taxonomy): domain Bacteria; phylum Chloroflexota; class Limnocylindria; order Limnocylindrales; family CSP1-4; genus CF-46. The sequence continues at coordinate 1,340,148 of CAWAMB010000004.1, read as the reverse complement.
TCGTCGAGCTCGTCGATGTCGACGAGCCGGCCGAACGTCGTGAACAGCGCCTTGGTGATCAGTCGCTCGACGATCCGCTCCTCGGGCGCGTCGTCGCCGACCGACTCGAGCTCGATCTTGCCGACCGTGCTGGCGACGACCGCGCCGAGATCCGAGACGCGCGGCGCGGCCACCGACTCGCCCAGGCGGACGGCGCGGCGAAGGGCGGCGGCCTCGAGCACCTCGGCGTTGGCGACGGTGACGCGGACGCTGACGCCGGAGCGCTGGCTGATCTCCGGCGAGCGGCGGGCGAGGTGGGTCAGCTCGGCGAGGAGCTCCTCCATGAACGCGGGGACCGCGATGACCGGCTCGTCGTCGGCGCCGACGAAGCGCTGCTTCTCCTGGCGGACGATCGCGAGCTCGTGGTCGAGGGTCCGCGGGTAGTGCGTCCGGACCTGCGAGCCGAGGCGGTCCTTGAGCGGCGTGATGATCCGGCCGCGCGAGGTGTAGTCCTCGGGGTTGGCGCTGGCGATGACGAACAGGTCGAGCGGCAGGCGGACGGTGAAACCGCGGATCTGGACGTCCCGTTCCTCGAGGATGTTGAGCAGGCCGACCTGGATCCGCTCGGCGAGGTCGGGCAGCTCGTTGATCGCGAAGATGCCGCGGTTCGAGCGCGGGATCAGTCCGTAGTGAAGCGTGAGCTCGTCGCTGAGGTAGCGGCCCTCGGCGACCCGGATCGGGTCGACCTCACCGATGAGGTCGGCGATCGTGATGTCCGGCGTCGCGAGCTTCTCGCTGTAGCGCCGGTCGCGCGGCAGCCAGTCGATCGGGGTCGCGTCGCCGTGCTCCTCGACGATCGCCTTGGCGCTCGGGCTGATCGGGGCGGTTGGATCGTCGTTGAGCTCGCCACCGCGGACGACCGGGATCGCCTCATCGAGCAGGCCGATCAGCAGGCGGGCGAGGCGGGTCTTGGCCTGGCCGCGTTCGCCGAGGAGGACGAGGTCCTGGCCGGCGACGATCGCGTTCTCGATGGCCGGCAGCACCGACTCGTCATAACCGACGATCCCACTGACGATCGGGCGATCCGCGGCGATCCGGGCAAGGAGGTTCGAGCGCAGCTCCTCCTTGACCGTCCGGCTCGTCCAGCCGGCGGCGCGCAGCTCTCCCAGGGTCTCGGGGTGGCGCGGCGGGTCGGCGGGCGAGGATGGCACGGGCGGCGAGCGTACGACCGGCACGGGGGACCGTCAAACGCCCGGGACGTCCTCCGGGTCCGGGGCGGCAACGGGCACGACCGCAAGGCCGCGGAGGCGGATCTCGCAGTCGCCAACGCGGGCGGTCCTGGCCCGGAGCGGCACGTCGGCGAGCACGTCGACGACGGCCGGCGAACGCGGCGGCGTGGCCGTGAAGCGGACCTCCTGTTGCCCGAGGCGGACGCGGACCGTGGCACGGCCGGCGGGCTCGACGCTCGCGGCGAGGAGCCTCCGGATCCGTCCGGCGGCGACGGCCGGCGACGCGGTCTCGACCTCCAGGCCGGCGAGACGGGCACGACCGCCGAGCGGATGCTGCTCGTCGCGACGCGCGTCCCGCTCGGCCGGCGTCCACTCCGCCGCGGTCACGTCGTGCTCGATCAGGAAAGGCGCCGTCGGCGCCACCGTGTCCGGCCGGGCCAGCCGCCAGCGCACGACCTGCCGGTCGTCCCGAAGTCGCTCGCCGTCGATCGGGCCGACGAGATCGGCGTCCGGCGGCGCCCAACGCAGGGCGTCGTCGAGGCTGCTCACGGCGATCGCCCACGTCACGAGCCCGCCGCCCCGCTCCAATGTGGCGAGCACGGGCCGGCCGAGCCAGCTCCGGCTCGCGAGCTGCGCGTCGAACACGCCGACCAGCTCGAGGTACGCGTCGCCAAGCCAGATCAAGCGGTTGAACGTGCCGAGCGCGTCATGGCGGCCGCCGCCGGTTGCCGCCAGACCCAGCCGCCGCTCGAGGTCCGCGGCCGCTGACAGCCGGGTCCTCGGTGGCGAGGACGACGTGGTCGATCCCGAGGAGCATCGGCTCCTTCAATGGACCTTCGCGTCCACGCCCGTCGCGGATCGGTGGGCCGCGATCGCTGCCCGGACGCTCTCCAGGTCGACCGCCCCTTCCGCCGCGAGTCGCGCGAGCAGCTCCGCCCGTTCCGCCTGCTCCCGCTCGAGGTCGCCCGCCTTGCGACCGAGCCGGATCGCCAGCTCGGGCATGACGCCCCAGGCGAAGTGGTCCAGCCGGTCGGCGGCGGCGTCGTAGGCCGCGACCACCGCTGGCGGGAGGCGTTGGGTGTGGCCGTGCTCGTCGCGCCCGACCGGCCGGGCGTAGTGCGCCGCCACGACCCGTCGCCGGATGCTGCCGTCGGGTCCGCGCCCCGCTCGCACGATCAGGATCAGGCCGAGGTACGTGAGCTCGTCGTCGGTCAGGCCGACGGGCCGCGCCCGGAGCAGCTCGTGCACCTCCTCCAATCGGTCGGCATGGAGCGTCGCGGCGACGCCGTAGCCGATCGACGCCGCCCGGATCAGGGTCCGAGCCGCCCGGCCCCAGGTGTAGATCGGCAGGTGCTCGGAGATCTCGGCGGCGACGAGGACGGCGGACGCCGGCGTGATCGGAATGGCCACTGGCTCGGGCGCCGATTCGCGCGTCCAGCCGAGGGTCTCCGCCTCGGGGAGCCAGGCAAAGTCTTCGGTCGCGCCGGCAAGATCGACCCGGCGCGCCGTGGCCGGCAGGAAGTCGAGCAGCGCCTCGAGCAGGGTGGTCTTGCCCGCGCCCTGCTCAAGGCCGGCGACCACGATCGGAATCCGCGCCTCGACGAGCAGCCACGCGAGCGCCGCCAGCTCGGCATCGATCACGCCCGTGTCGATGAGCTCGATGACCGAGCGGCGCGATGGGGCGGTCGAGGCACGCAGGAAGGCCAGGTCGTCGCCGGGATTCACCGGCCGATGATGACAGGCTCTGGCGAATTGGCCGACTAGCATCCGCTCATGGCTCGCGCTGTTCGGACGAAGCCCGTCCCGATCGATCTCGCCGCATCGGCGATCGAGATCGTGCCGCTCACGCCGCAGCGCTGGCCGGACGTCACCGCCCTGTTCGACGAGGGCGGCGACCCGAGGACCTGCTCGTGCATGTTCTGGCGCGTCCGCTCGAAGGACTGGTCGTTCGCCAACGCCGCCGAGGCCCGCGACGGGTTCAGAGCCCTGGTCGAGGCCGACCACGACCCGGCCCCGGGTCTCCTCGCCTATGCCGACGGAAGGGTCGTCGGCTGGGTCAGCGTCGCGCCCCGCGTGGACTACCAGCGGCTGACGAACTCGCGGGTCCGGCCGCCGATCGATGACCGGCCCGTCTGGTCGATCGTCTGCTTCGTGGTCTCACGCTCGGCCCGCGGCCAGGGCCTGACGACGCGGCTCCTCGACGCGGCGATGGACTACGCGACGGAGCGCGGTGCGCCGGCTCTCGAGGCGTACCCGGTCGACGTGGGCGATGGCCGTGTCCCGGCCGCGGTCGGCTACACCGGCCTGCTGTCGACGTTCCTCGCCGCCGGCTTCGAGGTGGTCCACCAGATCGACTCGCCCCAGGCGACGGTCCGCAGGGTGATCGTCCGCCGCGACGCGTAGCCGCGACGGGCGCGGTTGGCGCAGCGGACGTTCATCATGTGAACCTATCCGCCGAGCCGGGAGCCTACGCCAGCCCAGGAGGTCGAAGGTGGCGCATCAGACGCACCCAATCGACCCAGCACGACCTGATCGACCCACGGTCGAGCCACCGAGGCGGCAACCGGTCACGTAGGTTCATCTGGTGCACTCGATTTGGGCTTTGGCGCATCGGATGCACCAATCCGGAGTCCATGCGGCAGCCGACCGCGTGCGGGCGGGCCCGGGCGGGCCGGGCGGGCCCGGGCGGGCACGGGCGGGCCCGGGGCCCAGGCCCGGGGCCCAGGCAGGCCCGGCGGCCGATCGCCGGCGAGGCGGGCCCGACCGCCGTGACCTACGTCGAATGTCGCGTCTCCCGTACCGTCATCCGTCAGGGTTGACGGACCGGAGGCCGGACGCCTAGACTGCCGACCGGCGCGGCGTCCGCCCGCCACTCGACTTGCACAGCTGGAGGGTTCCTCCGAATGACGACGATCGAATTCCTCCGCTTCCGCCCGACGGTCGCGCCCGATGGCGCCCTCAGTGGCGGGAGATCTGTGCCCATCTCGAGTTAGCTTCAGGCGGTCGGACCGCCGGAGATGCGAACCACGAGCCGTGGGCCAGACGGGCCCCCGGCTTTTTTGATGCCTCACGAGGCACCCGAGCCGTGGACCCACCCGATGCCGGAGCATCGAACTGGATCCGCGGCTCGTTCGATTCTCCGGCTCGGATCCAACACCGCAACGGCACCCCGCCGACGACACCGACCGACCACCCATCCCACCCTCGCGCACCGCAGCTGGGGGACATCCAGGAGTCACCGAAGTGACCGCAACCCTGATCGGACAACAGAAGATCGCTCGGTCCGACCTGGCCAATGCCGCCCGGACCGTCGACGCGGCCGTGCCGGCGCTCCTCGTGGAGAACGTCACGAAGCGCTTCGTCGTCGGTCGCAAGCGCAAGCCGGTGACCGCGATCGCGAACGTGTCGCTCCGCCTCGAGCGCGGCGACATCGTCGGGATCCTGGGCGCCAACGGCTCCGGCAAGTCGACCCTGATCCGCCTCGTCTCGGGCCTCTTGACCCTCGACGAGGGCCGGGTCGAGGTCTTCGGCCACGACATCGAACGCGACGAGATGGCGGTCAAGCGGCTGATCAACCGGGTCAGCGTCGACGCCGCCTTCTTCAAGAAGCTCAGCCCGATGGAGAACCTCCTGTTCGCGGCCCGGCTGTACGGCCTGGACGCGACGGCGGCTCGCCGGGAGGCGGTCGAGATCCTCGGCCGGCTGGGCATCGGCGAGAAGCGCGTCGGACGCCCGATCGAGCAGATGAGCCGCGGGATGCAGCAGAAGGTCGCGATCGCTCGCGCCCTCCTGACGAGTCCATCGCTGCTCCTCCTCGACGAGCCCACGACCGGTCTCGATCCGCGTTCGAAGCTCGACGTCCAGACCTTCATCGAGGAGCTCCGGGAGACGCATGACGCGTCGATCGTGCTCACCACCCACGACCTCGCCGAGGCCGAGCGCCTCTGCGGATCGATCACCGTCCTCGCCGCCGGCCGCGTCGTCGTCGAGGACAGCCCGGCCGGGTTGATCTCGGCCGAAACCGAACGAACCGGTCGCCCGGCGACCCTCCACGACGTCTTCATGACCCATACCGGCCGCTCCCTCGACGACGACGTCGAAGAGGACGAGAGCGGCGACGACGACTCCGAATGAAAGGAGGTGAGAACGAGATGAACGAGAAGCAGCTGTACCCGCTGGCCTTGTACCTGGCGAATGCCGATCGCGAGCGTGAGCTCCGACTGGCAGCCAGCGCCCGTCGCGCTCCGCGTCGGCCGCGCCCGTCGGTTCGCAGGTCGGTCGGACGGTCCTTCGTCCGGTTCGGCGAGCGCCTGGCCGGCGAGCCCAACCTCAAGCCGATCCGGTCCCGCTAGGGATCGGATCGGCCACCCATCCGGAGAACCCCGATGATGACCCTCGGTCACGAGCTGAAGGCGTCGTACGCCTTCATCGAGCGCAACTTCTTCCTCACCCGCCGCTACTGGGGCTGGGAACTCGCGTTCCTGGTCTACTCCGTCGCGGGCGCGCTCAGCATCTCGCTGATCGGGGCGGACCGGAATGACCCGCAGCTGATCCTGCTCCTCATGGTCGGGGCGATCTTCTGGAACTACCTGTCGGTCGTGTTCAGCTGGATCGCGGAGACGATCAGCGTCGAGCGCTGGGAGGGCACGCTGGAGTACACGATGATGGCGCCGATCCGGCGCTGGTCGCAGCTGCTCGGCTCGGTCCTGTATGCGATGGTCTACGGCCTGATCCACACGCTCGCGATCCTCGTCGTGCTCGTTCTCTTCTTCCCCCAGCTCGACGTCCAGGGGGCCAACCCGATCACGGTGATCGCGTTCATGCTCCTCGGCTCGTTCAGCTTCATCGGGATCGGGATGATCGCGGCGATCCTGCCGCTGCTGTACGTCGAGCGCGGGGCGCAGATGACGTTCGTGCTCCAGTCGTGCCTGCTCCTCGTGAGCGGCGTGTACTACTCGATCGACGTCCTGCCCGGCTGGATGCAGGTGCTGTCGCACCTGTCGCCGGCGACCTACGTCCTCGACGGAGTTCGCCGCGGGCTTGATCGACGGCGCGTCCGGTCACGGCCCTCGTCGACGACGTCTGGCCGCTGATCGTGATGGGCGCCTTCCTCATCCCGTTCGGGCTGTGGGCGTTCGGCCGCGCCGAGCGCTACGCCAAGCGGACCGGCAAGCTGAAGCGAGTTGGCTGACATGGAGGACCCGGTGGCGCCCGCCCAATGGCCCGACACGCTCGACGCGTGGGGCTGGTCGGCCACGCTCGCGGAGGCACACGCCGCGCACGCGGCCCTCGGCCGCGAGCCGGCCCGGGTCGTCGCGGAGGATCGCGGGTCCTATCAGCTCGTCGGCGCGTCCGGCGAGCTTCGGGCGACGGTCAGCGGCCGCTTCCGGCACGAGGCGAACGCCGACCCGAGCGCCTTCCCGGCCGTCGGCGACTGGGTCGCGGTCGAGGGCGGGCTGACCGGCGAGACCGTCATCCATGCCCTCCTCCCCCGTCGTTCCGCACTCATCCGCCAGGCGCCCGGCAAGCGGACGGAGGCCCAGGTCCTCGGCGCCAACCTCGACATCGTGTTCGTGGTGGCGTCGCTCAACGCCGACCTCAACCTGCGCCGTCTCGAGCGCTACGTGGCGGCGGCCTGGGAGAGCGGCGCGGTGCCGATCGTGCTCCTCTCGAAGGCCGATCTCGGTGGCGACGTCGACGCGACCCTGGTCGCCGTCGCAGGCGGTGGCCGCCGGTGCGGATGTCGTCGTCGTCAGCTCGTTCGATGGACGGGGCGTCGACGAGGTCCGCGAGCGGATCGGTGCCGGGCAGACGGTCGCGTTCGTCGGCTCGTCGGGAGTCGGCAAGTCGACGCTCCTCAACACGCTGGCCGGCGAGGAGCGGGCCTTCGTCCGCGAGATCCGCGAGGACGACGCGCGCGGCCGCCACACGACGACGCGACGCCAGCTCCACCTGCTCCCCGAGGGCGGCCTGATCCTCGACACCCCGGGCATGCGCGAGTTCTCGCTCTGGGACTCGGATGCGCTCGAGCAGACCTTCGCCGACCTCGACGACATCGTCGAGCGTTGCAAGTTCGGCAACTGCAGCCACAACGGTGAGCCCGGCTGCGCGATCGCCGCCGCCCTCGCCGACGGCTCGCTCGACCCGGATCGCTACGAGAGCTGGCAGAAGCTCCAGCGCGAGACGGCCCACCATGCCCGCCGCGTCGACGCGCTCGCTCGGGCGGAGGAGCGGCGCAAGTGGAAGGCGATCGGCAAGTCGGTGACGAAGCACATGAACGCGAAGTACGGACCGGGGGGCTGGCGATGACCGCGATCGAGTCGAGACTCCAGGCCGAGGACCGCGCCGCCGTGCCGAGCCCGCTGGACGAAGTGTCCTTCCGCCTGAGCACCGACCTCGACGGGGATCTCGCCGAGCTGTGGGCCGCCCAGGATGCCGCCCGCGTCGCCGACGGCGAGCTCGAGCGGAGCAGCCTCGAGGGCTTCTCCTCCTACTACCGCCACCTCGAGCGGTTCGACCGGCAGCGCGACCTCCTGCTTGCCGTGGCCGGCGACGACGAGCGGGTCGTCGGCTACACCCGGGTCGAATGGAACGACTCCAACGACGGCGAGCGCTGGTACGCGGGCATCGGGATCGTCCATCCGGACTGGCGTGGGCGCGGCATCGGCGAGCGCTTCCTGACGTGGTCCGAGCAGCGCCGGGTCGAGATCGCCGCGGGACCACGCCGCGGCCGGCGAGGCCCCTGACCGAGTCGCGTGCCCTCACGACGTTCCTCTTCGACGGCGACAGCGGTGGTCGCGACCTGCTCGAGCGGGCCGGCTATGTCCCGTTCCGGCGGTTTGCCTCGATGAAGCGACCCGACCTCGACGATCTCCCGACGCTCCCGCTGCCGGCCGGCCTCGAGCTCCGGCCGATCCCGCGGGAGCCGGCGGCCCTCCGCCAGGTGTTCGACGCCGACGTCGAGGCGTTCCGCGACCACTTTGGCTGGAGCGAGAGTTCGGACGAGCGGTTCGCGGCGTTCCTCGAGGAGCCTGAGACCGATCCCGACCTCTGGCTCGTCGCCTTCGACGGTGACGAGGTGGCAGGCGCCGTCCTCAACGGGATCCACAGCAGCCCGGAGGGCGACCGATCGGGCTGGCTCGACTCGATCTTCACCCGCCGGCCGTGGCGCCAGCGCGGCCTCGCTCGCGCCCTGATCGCCCGCAGCCTCGTCCTGCTCCGCGATCACGGTCTGACGGACGCCTCGCTCGGCGTCGACCTCGCCAATCCGAACCAGGCGCTCGCTCTGTACGAGTCGTGCGGCTTCCGCACGGTTTCGTCGTCGACCGCGTATCGCAAGCCGCTGCCCGTCCTGGCGCAGCCGGAGCCCGAGGAGGTGCCCCGATGATCGAGACCCGGATCCAGCTTCCCGATGCACCGCCGATCCCGGGCTTGCGATTCCGGGCGTTCGACCCGGCCGGCGACTACCCCGCGTTCGTCGACTTGGTCGCGGTCGCGAACCGGGCCGATGGCGTGGACTACCTCCCGTCGATCGAGGGCCTCCGCAACGACCACGAGCACAGCGACGAGTACGACCCGCGCCGCGATCTCCTCCTGGCCGAGGTCGACGGCGAGCTCGTCGCCGCCGCCGAGACGAACGTCCGGACCCGGGACGGAATCGGCGTTCACCAGGTCGAGGGCTGGGTCCTTCCCGCCTGGCGTCGGCGCGGTCTGGGCCGAGCGCTCCTCCACTGGGCGGAGCGGCGCGCCGCCGAGGTCGCCCGGGTTGACGGCCGCGGCGCCGAGCGGGCGCTGTTCTCATGGCCGGACGAGGACCAGGTCGGTGCGACGGCGCTGTACGCAGTCCGAGGGCTACGCGATCGTCCGCTACGGCTTCCTGATGCTCCGCGACCTGGCGGATCCGATCGCCGAGCTGGCGCTGCCGGCGGGGCTCGAGATCCGGCCGGTCGTCGAGGCGGACCATCGCCGGATCTGGGAGGCCGACAGCGAGGCGTTCCGCGACCACTGGAACCGCGCCGAGCGGACCGAGGCGGACTTCACCTCGTGGTTCGCGGAGCCGGATCTGGACACGTCGCTGTGGCGCGTCGCGTGGGACGGCGACGAGGTCGCGGGCTCCGTCATGACCTTCATCTGGCCGTCCGAGAACGAGGGCCTGGGCCTGCAGCGCGGATGGCTCGAGCACGTCAGCGTGCGACGGCCGTGGCGCAGGCAGGGCCTCGCGTCGGCGCTGATGGCGAGCGCGATGGTCGGCCTGCGCGAGGCCGGGATGAGCGAGGCGGCGCTGGGGGTCGACGCCGAGAACATCTCCGGCGCGCTGCGGGTCTACGAGGCGATGGGCTTCCGCCGGGCGAAGACGGGCGTCTCGTACCGGAAGGCGTTCACGAGCGACTGACCGCCGCTGCGCGCGAACCAACGTGAGCGCCGCCTACGCCACGAGCGGCAGCGTCCGGCGGCCCGGGTCGCCGATCGGGCGGTGTCTCGCGACACCGTTCGGGACCATCGGACCAGCGCCAATCCGACCGTGACCGGCGAGGATCGGCCCATGCGATCCCGATCCCACCGATCCTCGCGGGCGCTCGCGTTCGGCCTGGCGCTCGTCGCGCTGACGCTCCTCGCCGGAGCGGCGTCCGCCCGCCCGGATCCCAGTCGCTTCCGGCCGCGGTCCGCCTGCCCGACCGTCTTTCCCGCGTCGAACGTCTGGAACAAGCGCGTCGACACGCTTCCCGTCCGCACCGACTCGGCGGCGTTGATCGCATTCATGGGCGCGAACGTCGGCGTTCATCCTGACTTCGGCACGTACGCCGGCTACGGCATCCCGATCAACGCGGTCACGGCCCTGACACCGCGCTCAGCGGTCACCTTCCAGTGGCCGGGCGAGTCGGACGCCGGCCCGTATCCGATTCCGGCCTCGCCGAAGATCGAGGGCAACGGCCCGATCGACAGCACCAGCGGCGACCGCCACATCCTGATGGTCGATCGGACCGCCTGCCGGCTCTGGGAGCTGTACGCGGCGCGGCGCGTGACCACGTGGTCGGCAGGCTCGGGCGCGATCTGGGACCTGACGCTCGAACGCCCTGCGACCCGACGGCTGGACCTCCGGCGACGCCGCCGGCCTGCCGATCTACCCGGGCCTCGCCCGATACGACGAGGTCGCCGCGGGGGTGATCGCCCATGCCCTCCGCTTCACGGTTCCGGTGACCCGGATCGGCGTCCACCTCTACCCGGCCCGCCATGACGCGGGCTCGAGCTCGAGCAGTCGCCGCGCCGCCGATGGGCCTCCGGCTCCGCCTGAAGGCGAGCGTCGACATCAGCGGCTACGGGCCGCAGAGCCGGGTGATCCTGACCGCGCTCAAGCGGTACGGGATGATCCTGGCCGACAACGGCTCGGGCTACTTCATCTCGGGCGCCCCGGATCCGGGCTGGGACGACGACGAGCTGCACGAGCTCGGCGCGGATCAAGGGCTCGATGTTCGAGGTCGTCAACACGAGCGGCTTCGTCAGCGGCTGACCCGCGCGGCTGACGCGGGCGGCAGACCCTGCTGCGCCACGCCGGCCTACATCGGCAGCCGGCCGCTGATCCGGACCATCTCCAGCCACGGCCGCTCGCGCCCGATCGTCGTCGCCGCTCCGTGGCCCGGCAGGACACCGATCACCGGCTCGAGCTCGGCGAGCCGTCCGAGCGACTCGACGATCGCCTCGGCCGAGCCGCCGGGCAGGTCGATCCGGCCCCAGCCGCCGGCGAACAGCGTGTCGCCGCTGAAGAGCAGCCCGTCGTCGATGGACTGGAGGCAGACCGAGCCCGGCGTGTGACCCGGCGTGTGGAGGACGGTCAGGCGGATCGAGCCGAAGCGGATCTCGCCGCCCTCGGCCAGCTCAACCGCCGGAACCGACGGCGGAATCTCGAAGGGCGCCCCGAGGGGCGTCGGGTGGGTCAGCCGCGCCGCGTCGAGCGGATGGACGGCGATCTCCGCGCCCGTCGCGTCCGCCACGGCAGCGTTGTCCCCGATGTGGTCCCAGTGGCCATGGGTCGAGACGATGAAGCGCAGGGTCCACTGGCGCGCCGCGAGCTCATCGGCGATCCAGGCCAGTGATGGGATCGCGGTGTCGATCGCGATCGCTTCGCCGGACCGCTCGTCGGCCAGGATGTGGACGTTCGTCGCGACCGGTCCGACGACCCGCGAGATCCGCTCCATCCCGGTCGACCGCGGTCAGCCGATCGCCGAGCCGTCGTCGGCCTCGACGAAGCTCGGCAGGGAGAATCCGAATTCCGCGCCGCCGCCCGAACGGTTGAGCGCCCAGACCCGGCCGCCGGCCGACTCGACCAGCGCCCGCACGACGAACAGCCCGATCCCGGCACCCTGGGCGTGGCGCCGCGCCTCGTCGGTCCGATAGAAGAGGTCGAACAGTCGGCCCGCGTGGTCGGCGTCGATCCCTTCACCCTCGTCGGTGACCCGGACCTCGACCTCCTCCGGTCCTGTCCCACGCGTGACGGAGATCGTGACCGTGCCACCGGCCGGCCCGTACTTCAGGGCGTTCGAGATCAGGTTGCGCAGAACGAGCTCGACGGACGCGTCGTCGCCGGTCACGGGCGGCAGGCCCGGGGCGATCTCGAGCTCGAGCACCGAACCCGGCCAGCGCCGCCGCTTCTCGGCCACCACGCGGGTCAGGATCGGCCGGATCAGGACCGGGTCACGGCCGCCGACGACCGCGTGGCGCTCGGCCCGGGCGAGGACCAGCAGGTTCTCGACGAGGCGCTCGAGGCGCTCGCTCTCCGCGATGATGTCGCCGATGATCTCCTGCTTCGTGGCCTCATCGACGTGGTCGCGGCGCAGGACCTGGCTGCCGCCGTAGATCGCGGTGACCGGGGTCCGGAGCTCGTGGCTGAGCATCCCGACGAAGACGTCGCGGAGCTCGTCCGCCTGCTTCCGTTCCGTGATGTCCACGACCGCGCCGATCGAGCGGAGCGCCAGCCGGCTCGGGCTGGGCTCGGGCTCCGAGAAGAACGTCTGGCCGTGGGTCGAGACCCAGCGGATCGAGCCGTCCGGCCGGATCATCCGGTATTCGTGGTCGAATGACCCATCGCTCAGCGGCGACTGGGCCGCCGCGAACCGCTCGAGTGTCTCGTCCCGGTCGTCCGGATGGAACGAGGCGTCCTCCGGCTGGCTCGCCTCGCCGTCCGTCCCCAGGATCCGGTGGAGCTCGGCCGACCAGAACATCCCGCCGTCCACGAGGTCGTAGTCGTACAGCCCGAACCCGCCCGCTTCGGCGGCAAGCCGGAGGCGCTCCTCCCGGGCACGAATTCCCTCCTCGGTCTGCTTGCGCTCGGTGATGTCGATCCCGATTCCGTACAGCATGGTCGGCCGGCCATCGGTGTAGACCGCCCGACCTCGACCCTCCATCCAGCGCCACGATCCGTCGGCGCGCTGGAAGCGGAACTCCACGACGTAATCGCCGCCGGTCTCGATCGCGCGGGCAACCGCGGCGATCAGGACCGGCCGGTCGTCCTCGTGGAGGTACGAGTGGAAGCGACCCTCGTCCCCTTCGAACGCCCCGGCCTCGAGGCCGAACAGCTCCTCGAGCTCGGGGCTCCAGGTCACGAGGTCGGTCGCGAGATCGCGCTGCCACCAGCCCATGCGACCGCCACGCATCGCGAGCGCCAGGGCGGACTGCGTTCGGCGCAGCTCCTCCTCGGCGGACCGGACGGCGTCGATGTCGGTCGCCGTGCCGTACCAGAGGATCCCGGTGCCGTCCGGTGCCGGCATCGCGATCCCGCGGCTCAGGTGCCAGCGCGAGGTCCCGTCGGCCATCCGGAGGCGGTGCTCGTGTTCGTACGGCGAGCCGGTCCGCATGGCGACCTGCCACGCCTGGATGGTTCCGGCGAGGTCGTCCGGGTGGACCATCGCCTCCCAGTCCCAGCCCGCGCCGTCGGGTCGCGGGACCGCGGCGTAGGCCTCGATCCGGCCGCTGTACTCCCGGACCACGCCATCGGGGCCGGCCACCCACACGAGGTGCGGGACCGCGTTCGCGAGGTCGCCGAGGAGATCACTCGACGGTGGCGTGACCGGCGACGGGGCGCCGACGGCGATGGCGGCAGCGGCGTTCGGCGCCGCGGGCACGTCCACGACGGAATCCGACGCGCCTGCCGCCGATCGCATCAGGCCTCGAGCTTCGACTTCATGCACGTGAAGGTCTGCCCGATCATCTTGTTGGCCGTGCCTTCGATCAGGCGGGCTCCGAGGGAGGCGAGGCTGCCGCTGATGGCCACGTCGGCCGACCAGTCCATCGTCGTGCCGCCGGCCGTGCCGTCGCTCAGGGTCATCTGAGCCGTCGCATCGACCGCGCTGCCGGGCGCCTGGCCGTGGGCCTTGATCACGGCCTGATCGGGCGGTGTCAGCTCGGCCATCTCCATGTTCACGACGAATCGGGCGCTGATGAACCCGATCCCGACCTTCGCCGTGGCCTTGAAGTGGGTGTCGTCGATGACCTCGATCGACTCGACGCCGGGTCCGCACTGGCCGACCTGATTCGGGTCGATCACGAACGCCCAGACCTTGTCCCGCGGGGCGGCGATCTCGACGGTGCCGGCGAACTTCATGCGGATCTCCCGATGGGACGAGGCGCCGGCTCCGGCCGGGCGACCGACGGCGCGTGCCGAGTCAGGCTCCCGATGATAGCCCGGCGTCGGTCTCCAGTCGCCCGGAGCCACCGCTTCCTGTCAATTCGAGCCGGACCCGTTCGTCGTGAGGGTGAAGGGCAGGCCGGGTGACGGTCGCCGAGCAGGAATTCGAGGAGGTCATCCGCATGGGAACCAAGGTCATCCACGTCGAGGTCACCGGCAAAGACGGGGCCAAGCTCCAGAAGTTCTACAGCGACGTCTTCGACTGGAGCCTCGACACGAACAACCCGGGCGGCTACGGCATGTACCGCCAGGCCGACGGCCTGACCGGCGGCATCGGCGCCGCGCAGGACGGTGGCGCCGGCAACGTGACGTTCTACGTCCACACCGACAATCCGCAGGGGATCCTCGACAAGGTCACCGCGAGCGGCGGCTCGGTCATCATGCCGCTGACCGAGGTCGCGCCCGAGACGACCATCGCGCTGTTCGCCGATCCCGAGGGGCACGTCGTCGGGATCATGTAGTCCCGATCGCGTTGGCGACGTCGAAGCCGGGTCACCGTTCGGTGACCCGGTTTCTTCGTGGCTGGGCGGCCCGTCGGCGAACCGCGACGCGACCCCGGCCGGCCCGGGCCTGCCCAGGCCTACCCGGGCCTGCCCCGGCCTGCCCCGGCCTGCCCCCGCCTGCCCGGGCCATGTTGCGGTCAGCCCCACAAGTGACGGCTGTGTCGAACCGGCTCGGCCGTCCGGGGGCGCTCAGCCGTCGGATGTTGCGGACAGCCCCACAGCCGTCGCGGGAACAGCCCGGATCGATGCCGTCATCGGGCTTCCTTCGTCACTTGTGGTGCTGCCAGCAACACCGTGGCCCGCTCCGGGATCAGCCAACACTGGCCTCGGCCTCGACCGGCGTCATCGACTCGCCCGTCTCCACGAACGTCTTCAGGCCCGAGACGATGTAGACGATGCCGTCGCCGAACTCGGCCTGGATCGCCCCGCCCTCGACGACGCCGCTCGTGACGACGGTCAGCTTCGAGACGCCGTCGCCGGCCGGCTCGATCTCCCAGGCCATGCGGACCGGCCCTTCGGCGTCGATCTCCGGGCTCCAGCGCGGGTGGAAGGTCATCAGGACGCGCCGGCCCGGGTCGATCTCGATCACCTCGCCGTCGGCGGCGAGCGTTCCGTCGGGGTAGGCGTAGGTGATCCGGCCACCGACCGACCAGTCCGAGTCGACACGGGTGCCGTAGTAGTAGCGCTCGGTCTCGATGCCGTCGGTGATCGCCCGCCAGACGCGGTCGGGCGTCGCGCGGATCAGGACGGAGTAGACGTGATCGGGTGCGAGCATCGGTGGTGCCTCCAGGTGGTGCTTCATGGCGGCCATCCGTCCCACGACCGGCGCGGCAAACTTGCCGATCCAGCGATCCGCGACGAGGCGGATCGGAACGGGGTTGAGGTAGTGGTGCTTCTCGCGGCCGACCTTGCGCGTCTCGATCAGACCGGCGGCCTCGAGGACGTCGAGATGACGCATGACGCCGAACCGGGTCATCTCGGGCAGGGCCTGCGTCAGCTCGCCGAGGGTCTGTCCGTCGCGATCGAACAGCCGGTCGAGGAGCAGCCGCCGGCTCGGATCGCCGAGAGCCCGGAAGATCGCCGCCATGTCGTCCATCGTCCCGATCTTATGTGACTCACAAGTCACATGTCAAGAGGATGCCGCGCGCTGGCGATGAGTCCTGCGGTGTCCGGCAGTCGTACTGTCGAACGTGAACTGAGGAGGACGCTTCTGGTGCGCAACGTGACCTACGCGATGAGCATGTCGCTCGACGGCTACATCGTCGGGCCGGACGGCCGTTTCGACTGGACCACGCCCGACGCCGACGTCTTCCGCTTCTGGATCGACGAGATCCGGGAGGTCGGCGTCCACCTCATGGGACGACGGCTCTACGAGACGATGCTGTATTGGGAGACGGCCGACGAGGATCCGTCGCTCGGCGACGCCGAGCTCGAATGGACCGCGCTCTGGAAGCCATTGCCGAAGATCGTGTTCTCGACGTCCCTGTCGGCCGTCCAGGGCAATGCCCGCCTTGCCTCTGCCGGGCTGGTGGAGGAGATCGGCCGTCTGCGAGCCGAGCCGGGCGACGGCGACATCGCCATCGGCGGCGCGACGCTCGCCCACGAGGCGGCCGCGTCGGGTCTGATCGACGAGTACCGGGTGATGGTCTACCCGGTGCTGGTCGGAGGTGGCATTCCGTTCTTCGCCAGGCGCGAGGATCGGGTGGATCTCGAGCTCGTCGAGACCCGCACCTTCAGCGCCAAGGTCGTGTACCTGCGCTACCGCGTGGCGAGGTAGCCGAGTCACCCGCCGGACAGGTCAGCGTCGGCTCAGCCGATCTCGACCTCGATCGGGACGCCCCGCCCGATCGTGTCGGTCACCGGGCACTGGGCCACGGCCCAGTCGACGAGCTCGCGCGTTGCGGTGGCATCCCGGGCGAGGCCATCGATCGTCACCACAACCTTCACGGACAGGGCACCGGCGGGGATCGTGCCGTCGAGGCCCAGGATTCCGCGATCGTCCGACTCGCTGTCGACGACCACCTCGATCGGGCCATGCTCCAGGCCGAGTGAGGCCGCCCGGATCGCGATCAGCGACGCAACACAGGCGGCGGCAGCCGCGCGCAGCAGCCAGCCGGGTGACGGAGCCGAGGCCGTACCCCCGATCCCGGCCGGCATGTCGGTCGTCAGGCGCTCACCGGCCGGGCCGTCGACGACGGCGACCAGGCCCGCGGAGATCCGGGCGGTGGCCGCGGAGTCGCGATAGCGGGCCTCGTCCGGGTGCTGGGTCAGGTAGGCGCTGGCGCGTTCGACGGCGTCCGCGATCGACACGACGTTCCTCCTCTACGGGTCAGGCGCTTGGAGTCCAGATGAGGATCCCGATGGCGCCGACCGGCGGCGTGGCAAGGGTCCAGCCGTCGTCGTCGCGCTCGCGCGCCATCCCGACGAGCGCGCTCCGGAACCGTTGGTTCTTGTCGCCGTCCTCGAGGATCCAGAGCTGGCGGCGCAGGAACGTGGCCAGGCCGTCGAACGAGTCGAAGGTCCGCGGCGACCGCTCGACCCGCACGATCTCGGTCATCCGGCCGCGCGCCCGGAGCAGCTCGGCCAGGTCCGGCAGGGCCGGCAGCGGGACGCGATCCATCCCGTGGACGATCGGCCAGAACGGATCCGCGACCGACGCCGGGCTGCGATCGGTCATGACCGCCACGCACATCCGCGATGCCGCGCGCTCCATCGCGTCGAGGAACGGGCCGATCTCCTCGATGTCGTAGCCGACGTGAGCGATCAGGGCCACGTCCGCGACCGGCGGGTCGCCGAGCTCCTCGAGCGCGGCCGGCCACGCCGCGCCGACGATCGTCACGTTGTCCAGGCCGTGCTCGGAGCGACCGGTCCGGAGGGCGTTGCGCATCGACGCCGACGGCTCGACCGCGATCACCTCCCCCACCCGGAGCGCGAGCGGCAGGGCGTAGCGGCCGGCACCCGCTCCGATATCGAGCCAGCGCTCGTCCGGCTCGGCGAGGGCGAGGAGCGCGTCGAGCGCCTCCTCGCCGGAGCGGCGCGGATCGGCCACGAAGAGCGACGAGACCGGGGCGTAGAAGTCGTGGTCCGGCACTTCGCGGACCTCGTCGACCTGGGCGCGGTTGGCGCGGACGCGATCGGCCCAGGCGGCCTCGAGCTCGGCGGCGGTTGCGGTCGTCATCGCCTCACGATACGTCGCCGCGGCCTGTCCCGGGTTCGGCCAGTCGGTCGAGATCGGCCTGGGTGTCGATGTCGGGGTTGGATCCGGAGACGGCGACGAATCGCACGAGCTCGGGATGGGCCGCCAGGACCGGGCCGAAGCCGCGGTCGCCGGCGAGCTCGTCGGCCAGGCGCCAGATCGCCCGCCGGGCGAAGATCGGGTTCGGGGCACCGTCGGCGGCGTAGCGCGGCACGACGAAGGGCGTCGCGGGGCGTTCGGCGGCGGCTTCGATGAGGCGCCGGATGACGGCCGGTCGGACGCGCGGCTGGTCGCCGGGCAGGATCACGGCCGCGTCGAGGGGCTCGGCTGTCGCGTCGGCGTCGAGCGCCCGGAGCCCGATCCGGACCGAGCTCGACAAGCCCTCCTGGGGGTGTCCGTTGACGACGAGCCGGGCTGATCCCAGGTCGATCAGGGCGAGGCGATCGTCCGGTGGTCCGACGACCACGATCGGATCCAGACCGGCCGCGGCCGCCGCATCGAGCACGTGACGGAGGATCGGACGACCGTCGAGCAGCGTGGCGAGCTTGCCGCCCCCGAACCGCGCCGCCGCTCCCGCCGCGAGCACGACCCCACCGACCCTCATCCGGCGGCGACCGGCGCCTCGGCGTTCCCGGCGGCCGCCGCGTGCCCGGCGGCCGACGCGGCCCGAGCCCGCTCGTACAGCGGGACGCCGCTGCCGCCGTAGCGTTCGGCCACGACTTCCGCCACGATCGCGAGCGCCGTCTCGGCCGGGTTCCGCCCGCCGAGATCGAGCCCGACGGGTCCGCGCAGCCGGTCCAGCTCGGCGTCGGTGACACCCGCTTCGCGCAGGCGATCCCGGCGATCGCCCTGGGTCTTCTTCGAGCCGACCGCGCCGACGTACCGGCAGCCGCGGCGGAGGGCCTCGACGATCGCCGGCTCGTCGAACTTGACGTCGTGGGTCAGGACGGCAACGGCGTCGTCCGGTCCGAGCCCGATCTCGTCGGCGACCTCGTCCGGCCAGCCGACGACGAGCCGATCGACGCGATCCGGCGGGAACCGCTCCGGCGTGGCGAACGACGCCCGGCCATCGACGACCACGACCTCGTAGCCGAGCTCCTTCGCGTAGACGGCGAGCGACCGGGCGACCTCGACGGCTCCGACGATCACGAGGCGCGGCTTCACTCGGGAAGGCTTCGACGAAGACCTGGCGGTCGCCGATCGCGACCGTTCGCGAGGTGCCGCGCAGGAGCGCCTCGGCAGCTGCGGCGGCCAAGGTGGCGTCCGCCTCCGGCGATCCAAGGGAGCCGTCGAGCTGGCCGTCGGCGCGGACCACGATCGGGGTCTCGGGCGGTGCGCCGTCGCCGGGCTCGTGACGGCCGAACGCGCTCGGCGGCGCGTCGGGCGGGAGGATCGTGGCGACGACGACGCCGCGCTCACCAGCTCCCAGAGCGACCGCCGGGGGCACGGTGGGCTCGACCAGCACGTCGATCGTCCCGCCACAGGCCAGCCCGACGTCCCACGCCTCCTCGTCGCTGATCCCGTAGCGGATCACCCGGCTGTGGCCGTCGGCCCGGGCGCGCTCGATCTCGCCGGCCGCGGCGCCTTCGACGCAGCCGCCGCTGACCGAACCCGCGATCCGCCCGTCGTCGGCCCGGATCAGCACGGCGCCTTCCGGTCGCGGAGCGCTCCCGAACGTCCGGATCACGACGGCGCGGCCGGATGGCTGTCCGTCGGCGGTCCACGCGGCGAGCGTGCCGAGGAGCTCCTGCATCAGTCGCGCCTCATCGCCTGATCACGGGCGAAGCGGCTTGGCGGCAGTCGGGTCGCCGTGACCGTCGAGGATCTCGGGCGCCATCGCCCGGATCGCCTCGCTCGAGTGGCGACTGCCCGCGTCCGCGCCGGCCGCCGCCTCGCCGCCGCGGCGCGTGTCGGACGAGCGGACACCGGCAAGGATCTCGCCGAGCCGCTCGAGACTGGCGACCGTCCCGGCCGGAACGAAGTCGTCGATGTACGGCATGGCCGCCCGCATCCCGCCGGCCAGCGGCTCGTAGCCGGGCGTTCCTGCCAGCGGGTTGAGCCAGACCAGCCGGTGGCAATTGCGCCGGAGACGCGCCGTCTCGGTCGCGACGAGCGCCGGGTCGCCGCGGTCCCAGCCGTCCGACACGACGATGACCACGCCCGAGGTCCGCAGCGTCCGCCGCGCCCAGTGCAGGTTGAAGTCCCGGAACGACTCCCCGATCCGGGTCCCGCCCGCCCAGTCGTTGACGCTGTCGGCCACCTTCGCCAGCGCCCGGTCGCGGTCGCGGTCGCGGAGCATCCGGGTCACGCGCGTGAGGCGCGTCCCGAACACGAACGACTCCGTCTTGACCGAGGACGCCGCCGACAGCGCCTGGACGAACCGCAGGAGCAGCCGCGAATGGCGCTCCATCGAGCCCGAGATGTCGCACAGGACGACGATCTGGCGGGGCCGCTTCGTGGGGCGCCGCCAGACCCACTCGGTGAACTGGCCGCCGGTCGCGAGGTTCCGCCGGAGCATCGTCCGTGGCGCGAGCAGGCGGCCGTGGTGATGGAGCTCGTAACGTCGTGTCCGGCGCATCTCGAGGCGCGGCTCGAGCAGGTCGACCAGGCGCTCGGCGTCGCGCAGCTCGGCACCGGTCATCCGGTCGAAGTCGCGATGCCGGAGGAGCTCGCTCGACGAGTAGGCCGTCGGCGCGGCGATGATCCCGTCGATCTCGCTGTCGCTGTCGTCGTCGCCGGAGATCGGCATCGGGATGCCGTCGATCGTGTTGCTGTCGTCGCCGAGCGTGCCCTGCTCGTCGGCCGGCGTCGCGACGCCGTCGTCTCCGGCCTCACCCTCCTCGTCGCCGGCCGGGCTCAGCGGCCCGTCGGTCGGCGGCCGTTTGCGGCCGCGGCGGCGCCACCACCGGGCGAAGACCTTGTCGTAGATCTCGCGGTCGTCGCGACGTCGGACGAACACGGCCTGGCCTGCGGCCCGGACCGTGTCCCGCTCGCCCATCTCGACGAGCGTCAGGGCGCGAGCGAAGTCGACAGCCGCGCCAAGATCGGTCTGGATCCCGGCTGAGCGGAGGGCCCGGCCGAACCCGACCGCCTCGGCGAGGAGCCGTCGCCCGTCGACCTCGGGACCCCACGGCGCGCGGACGATCGCCGGATCGTTCGGGTCGCGCGGGGCGGTCATGGCTCGTTCGTTCGCTGGCTTCCGGTCAGGCGGCGCCTACGCGCCGGCGCCCGCTTCGGCCAGATACGTCCGGGCGGTCGTCCCGCGGATCCGGCGGATGTCCTCCTCGTACTTGAGGACGACGCCGAGCGTCTCGTCGACGACCTCACCCGTCAGCTCGCGCGAGCCGAGCGACAGCAGGGCGGCCGCCCAGTCGAGCGTCTCGGCGATCCCCGGGACCTTCGTCAGGTCCGCGTCGCGGAGGCGATGGACGAAGCCGACGACCTCGCGGGCGAGCCGCTCCGGCGCATCGGGCACCCGGGCGATGACGATCTCGAATTCCTTCTGGGCCGTCGGGATAGTCGATCCAGTGGTAGAGGCAGCGGCGCTTGAGGGCGTCGTGGACCTCGCGCGTCCGGTTCGAGGTCAGGATCACCCGCGGCGGTCGGTCGGCCTTGATCGTGCCGATCTCGGGCACCGTCACCTGGAAGTCGGACAGGATCTCGAGCAGATACGCCTCGAACTCCTCGTCGGCCCGGTCGATCTCGTCGATCAGGAGGACCGGCGGGACGCCGTCCGCGTCCGACTCGAGCGCCTGGAGGAGGGGCCGCCGGATCAGGAACTCCGGGCCGAAGATGTCGTGGGCGTTCGCCCTCGACGCCTCGCCGCGCGCCTCGAGGAGCCGGATCTCGAGCATCTGGCGCGGGTAGTTCCACTCGTAGACCGCGGCGTTGACGTCGAGGCCTTCGTAGCACTGCAGGCGGATCAGCTTCGCGCCGAGGCTCGCCGCGAGGACCTTGGCGAGCTCGGTCTTGCCGACGCCGGCCTCGCCCTCGAGCAGCAGCGGCCGGCCGAGCTGGAGGCCGAGGAAGACCGCGGTGGCCAACGACCGATCGCACACGTAGTCGCGGACGCGGAACTGCTCGATGATCCCTTCGATCGAGTCGAGGGCGGCGGGTGACGGCGAGGATTCGGCGGTCTGGGACATGGCGGCGATCCTACACCGGCGCCGGTGCGGGAGGTTCGGCCGGCTCGAGGACGGCGTGGACCCGTCCGATCGCGTCGTCCATCGTCAGCTCCTTGCCCGCGTCCCAGGCCTGCCACCAGCTGGGTTCGTCGGCCGCGGACCGTGCCGCGGCGATCTCGGTGTCGACCCGTCGCCGATCCGCGAGCAGGAGGTGGTAGCGGGCCTCGCGCCGGACGGAGTCGGCGGCGGCCCAGAGCGTGGCCGCCTCTGCGATCCGACCGTCGGCGGCGACCAGTCCGGCGACGCCGTCGATCGACTGGGCGACGATCCCCTTGGCCCCGAGCCGCGCGGCAACGTCCAATGCCTCGCCCTGGAGCGCGGCCGCGCGCTCGCGATGGCCAGCCGCCGCCTCCACGAACCCGAGGTCCGAGAGGGCGTTCGCGGTCTCGAGCCGGTCGCCCAGCTCGCGCGCCGTGGCAAGGGCCGCCTCGAGCTCCTCCCGGGCGGCGTCCAGGTCGCCGCGATCGAACAGCACCAGTGCCAGGTTGTGGCGGACCACCGCCACGCGCTGCCGGTCGCCGAGCCGTTCGCGCGTCGCCTTCGACTCGCGGAGCATCGCCTCGGCGGCATCGAGCTCGCCGCGGTCGCGGGCGACGAGGGCCAGGTTCGCGAGCGAGACCGAGCAGCCGGCGTCGTCCTTGAGCTCGCGCCGCAGCGCGACGCTCTCCTCGAACATCGCCCCGGCTTCTTCGGTCTTGCCGCCGAACTGGAGGATGCCGCCAAGCGTGTTGAGGGAGCCGGCAACCGCCGAGGGGTCGCCGAGCGAACGTCGGATGTCGAGACCCTGGCGACAGTGGCGTTCCGCCTCGTCGAGCTCCCCGACATCGAGCCCGATCAGCCCGAGCTGGTTCAGCGTCGACGCCGCCTCCGGCAGCAGGCCGAGCTCGAGCCGGATCGAGAGGGCCTCCTCGAGCACGGCCCCGGCCTTGCGGAAGTCGCTCTGCCAGTTCGCGAGCATCCCCGCGCCGTGCAGCGCCCGGGCGCGCTCGGCCGTTCGAGCGGTCGGACCCAAACGCAGGGCCGTGTCCAGCCAGACGCGTCCCTCGGCCAGCCGGCCGCGCGTCCGCCAGTACTCGCTCAGCGCCCCGGCCAGCCTCAGGAGGAACGTGCCTTCGCCGGCGGCGCGGGCGCGATCCAGGGCGGCGACGACATCGTCGTGCACGATATCGAGCTGGTCGAGCAGGTCGACGCGGGCGCGGACGACGAGCTCGGCGTGCGACAGCTCGCAGAGCGCGAGCAGGTCGTTGCCGCGGGCCCACATCGCGGCCGTCGCCTCGCCGGTGGCCTCGAGCCGGCGAATCGCGTCCTCGCGGATCAGGGCCGGCAGCTCGTACTCGCGAACCGCGGCCCCGCGCGGGTCGTCGGGGCCGGTGGCCGGCTCGACCAGCTCGGCGTCCGGTCGGGCACGGACCAGTCCCGTCGCATACAGCCGCTCGAGGCCGCCCTCGATGTCCGCCTCGAGCGGCGACAGGCCGTGGGCCAGCGACCGCTCCGCAAACGTCCTCACGTGCCGCGCCCGGAATGGGACGCCGAACACCGCGAGGCGGCGGTAGAGGCGGCGGTCCTCCGGGGTCAGCTGATCGTGGCTCCAGTCGATCGCGGCCTGGACGGCGTCGAGCCGGGTGTCGGTCCGGTCGAGCAGGCGATGCGGCGGCAGCACCCGGAGGAGCGGCGCGGCGAGCTCGATGGCGAGGGGCAAGCCGTCGAGGCGGGCGACAAGGCGGGCGATCGCCGGGGCGGTCCCGGTCGTGACGGCGACGTCCGCACCGGCTCGTTTCGCCCGATCGACGAGGAGCGCGACCGCCGGGCTGAGCGCGACCGTCGTGGCGTCGTCGGACGCCGCCGGGACCTCGAGCGGCGCGACGGGAACCATCGCCAGCCCGGCCCGATCGATCGCGATCCGGGTCGTGATCAGCAGCCGCAGGGGCCTGGCGAGAGCGAGGAGCTCGTCGACCAGGCGGAGGTCATGAAGCGCGGTCTCGGCGCTGTCGAGGACGAGCAGGGCGGGAGCTTCGCCGATCGTCGCCGCCACGGTCTCGGCGAGGCGATCCGGCTCCACGCCGGCGAGCCCGAACCCCACGGTGATGGCCGTGGCCAGCCCGCCATCGCGCGGCGCCTGGGCGAGCGGGATCCACGCCACGCGGCCGTCCATGGCGCGGGCCACCTCGCGCGCGACCTCCGCCGCCAATCGCGTCTTGCCGGCGCCACCGAGACCGCTCAGAACGGTGGCGCGCGGCTCGCCCCGGATCAGCTCGTCGGCGAGCGTGTGGACGAGCTCATCGCGACCGATCAGGGGCGCAGGCGCCTCGCCCGGCGGCGCGGCGTCCGGCCACGCCGAGGCAGGCGAGGGCCCGGACGAGGGTGACGGATCCATCGCACAGAGGATACGAGGAATCCGTCGCGGATCCGTTCCGCGTTCGGCGCGTCGCAGCCCGCCCGCGGGCGGCCTCGGGCCAGGGCCAAATCGATCTGGAACAGCGTCAGGGGCCTGGGCGGAGTCGGGGGTGCGTCCTGATGGTCGAACCCGC
The DNA here is from genome assembly GCA_963783055.1 of uncultured Chloroflexia bacterium. Lineage (GTDB taxonomy): Bacteria > Chloroflexota > Limnocylindria > Limnocylindrales > CSP1-4 > CF-46. Next base: position 1,315,850 of record CAWAMB010000004.1, on the reverse strand, counting down.
CGCCGGCAGTCGCTCGAGACCGGTCCCATCGGAGGCGATGAATGCAATGCTCGGTTGGGACCCGGCGACGTTCTCGACGATGAAGACGATCCGATCGCCGTCCGACGTCCAGGAGGGCTGGATCGCGCGCCCACCCGAATCCGTAAACGCCCCGACTTGGCGAAGCCCGTTTCCGTCCGCGCCGATCACGAAGATCTCCTCCGCCCCGGGCCGCGTGCCGACCGGCTTCGCGAAGACGATCAGGTCGCCGGTCGACCGCCAGTCCGGCGAGGAGGGCCGTCCATCCCATGGCAGGAGCGGCCGGAACGTCGGGCGACTGGCTCGGAGATCGACGATCCCGATCGTTGCCTCCGTGACGAGGGACGCGTCGAGCCGCGCGCTTTCCAAGCGGTCGAGCTCCAGCACTATCGCATGGCCGTCGGGCGACCAGCGGGGCGAGTAGCAGTACTCCGTGTCGGCGCCAGTGAAGACGGTCCGACGCTTGTTCGTGTCCAGATCGACGACCTCGATCGTCCCGAGACCGAGTCCGTCCCCCCCGACCGCCGTGCCTTGCTGGTAGGCAATCGATCTGCCGTCCGGGGACCAGGCGGGGTCGTCCGCCCAGGCACACGGTGCGGCGCAGTCGACGACGCGCTCGGGATCGGATCCGTCGGCGTTCACGACCCAGATGTCGAGCGTGCCGTCCTCGTCCTCAACGCGAAACGCGACGCGCAGACCATCCGGCGACCAGTCTGGCTTCTCGCGGGCAGCCGGTACGCCGCTTGCCGCCAGTGCGTGGTCATCGCTTCCGTCGGGCCGGACGAACCGAATCCGCGGCGGCCCTCCCGATCCACCCTGGTAGGCAATCCACGGTTCCCCCGCGGCGACAGCCAGCGGTGTCGGGTTCGGCGTCGCCGACGGAGCAGTGGACTGGGCTCGGCTGGCGGACGCACTGGCGGGCGGAGTGATGGTGCCGGCCGAAGGCGACGCGATCGCCGAAGGAGGTGCGACGGCCGTCGAGCTACAGCCCGCGAGGCCCGCGAGGCCCGCGAGGCCCGCGAGCAGGATCCAGGTCGCGGCCGACGTTCGGCCGACTCCAAGCGTCAACGATCGCTGCATTGCCACGATGCACACCCTCTGCCCGACCGTCCGGGCGGGACATGCGGCCATCGGCCCCATATGAGAACGACGCGCCGGATCGCCGAAACGCTCAGCCGTCGACGGCGAGATCCGCGCCGGAAAGCCGGCGATGGATCGTGACCTGACCGCCTCCCGACGTCAGGATCCGGCCATCGGGGAGGGCGCGCAGGAGCCAGGCGTGGCCCGGCCAGGCGTCGAGCACAGTGCCGTCGGGTGCGATCACCAGAAAGCGGCGTCCGCGTGTGTCGGCGACGTAGAGGTTGCCGTCGGGGCCGACATCGAGTCCGTCCGGCCCGCGCAGGTGGCCGACTCCCGCCACTCGGATGAACGTGCCTTCAGCCGAGAAGATCGCGATTTGCGAGTTCGCGTGATCGGCGACGTACATCCGGTCGCCGGCCACGATGGCGTCGCCCTGGAAGTCGAGCTGCCCGCGGCCGGAGCCCCGGCGACCGATCGTGTGAAGGTGGCGACCGTCCGGCGTGAAGACCTGGATGTCATCGCGAATTGCATCCGACACGTACACGCGTCCGAGGCCGTCGAGCCGGACCGACCACGGGTCGAGGAACTCGCCGGCCTCGCGACCCCGGCGGCCCCACGTCGTAACGAGGCGGCGCTCCAAATCGAACCGCTGGATACGCCGGTTCCCGTTGTCCGCGACGTAGAAGCCACCGTCGGCCGCGAACCTTACATCGCCCACGTTCCCGAGGGCGCGACGGAACGAGAACCGGCCCGGCTCGGAGCCCGGCTTGCCCCAGCGCTCCAGGAACCGCCCTTCTGTGGAGAAGATGGCGATCGCGTCATGACCCGCGTCAACGACCCAGATCCGTCCCGTCGGGTCGACGTCCACTCCGCCCGGATCGAGCCATCCGCCGGGCGGGGACTCGAGTTGACCCAGGGGTTCGATCCATCCCCGTTGGCGCCCGTCGAACGCATCGGGAGCCAGACCCGGGGCGCCCGCCTTGGCAACGGTCTTCAGGACGCGTTCGCGGAGCGCGTCGAGCGCCTGCGTCGCATGGCTGCGTGCCGCTGAGGGCGCGATCCCGAGCGTCGAGCCGATCTCGTCGTAGCGCATGCCCGCCAGGTACCGCAGACGGAGCACCTGTCGCCGGCGGGTCGGCAGGCGGTCCAGCTCATCTCGCGTCACGATGAGATCGGCAGCGTCGAATCCCGGTGTATGCGCCGCACGATCGAACACTCGCCCGAACGCTTCACCCTGACGACGGCGTCGGCGGTGCTCGTCGATCGCGATCCGATAGAGGGTCCGGTAGGTCCACCCCTTGGGGTCCGCGATCAAGACACCACGATCCAGCTGCAGCCAGAGCCGGGTCAGGGCCTCCTGGACGCAGTCCTCTACCTGATCCTCTCCGATGCCGAGCCCGCGAACGAACCTGCACATCGCGGTCCGCTCGGTTGCAGCGAGCACACCGACCGACCCGGGGTCTGCTCTCAGGACCGCGCCGCCAATCGCCACGCTCGGCGCGTCCATCAGCCGTCCGGCGCGTCCAGCTCGCGGGCATACGGCGGGAATCGGAAGCGCATCTCGCGAGTCAGGACGCCCCCGTGACCGAGGTGCGACACGGTCCGCCGCGTCGGAGGCTCGCCGGTCAAGAGCCGCGGCAACAGGAGGTCGGCGGCCGTCGCCTTGGCGTAGGCGCCGCACGTCGGCAGGCCCAGGATCGCGGTCCGGCCGATGCGCGCCAGCCAGAGCATCGAGCCGGGATGGGCCGGCACGCCATGCCGGACCACTCGCCCGCCGAGGCCGGCGATCGCGGCAAAGAACGGGTCCGACGGGTCGGTCGACCGGCCGCCCGCGGTCAGGATGACACTCGCCCGTCCCCTGCCCCGGGCCCGCCGGTCGAGCGCTGCCGCCACCGCCTCGTCCTCGTCGGCCACGTAGTCGATGGCGACGATCTCCGAGCCGAGACTTTCGACCTTGACCCGAACGCTGGCCTCGAACCGCTCGCGGTCCGCTGCCCGGAGCGACTCCTTGACGATGACCGCGACCCGCATCGGACGGAACGGCGCGACCCGGACGAGCGGCCGCTGACCGCCGCCCGCCGCCCGCAGGCCCGCGTCCACGACCGCGGCTTCGACGGCGTGCGGCGCGATCTTGACGCTCGCCACGACGTCGCCGGCAGCCACGATCGAGCCGTCGAGCCGGGTGAAGACCTCGAGCGGATCGACCCGGTTGAGCCGCTCGAGCTCGGCGGCTCGGACGTGGAGCACGCCATCGTGAGCCGCCAGGAGGTCGACCCGGCTCTGGACCGGCCCGCGCCGCGTCAACCCGGAGCCCGCGACCGCGTCCGCGAGGCGGAGTGCGGCGTCGTCCTCGTGGAGGTCACCGGCGTCGAGGACGATGACCGCGACCGGCCCGACCCCCAGCGACGGGTCGGCCGCCCACGCGGCGAGGTCGTCGGCCGTCAGCCGCCGGCCCTTCGCCCAGCGACGGCCGCCGACGACCAGGTCGCGGGCGAGGACGGCGCCGACGAGCTCGGCGGGCGGGCGACGACCCGGCGTCAGACGCTCGAGCCGCACCCGCCGTCGAACCGCTGATCCGCGTTGGGGCTGCGGGAGGTCAGCCGAGCCGGCCGAGCGCGGCCGTGATCGCCCGCTTCGTGTAGGCGATGGCCATCGCCGCCCGGTACTCGCTGTCGGCGTGGATGTCGCCGTTGACCGTCTGGCCGTCGGTCGCGTGGGCGGCCGCCGCGGCGATCGACTCGGGCGTGCCCTCGTTGCCGAGGAGGGCGGCCTCCACCGCCGATGCCCGGTACGGCGCGTCGCCCACCCCGGTCAGGGCGATCCCGGCCTTCGTGATCGCGCTGCCGTTCTCCTTGATGATCACGGCCGCCACGCCGACGATCGAGTAGCCCGAGGCTCGCTGCGACAGCGCCTGGTACGCCGACCCGGCGTCGTCCCGGGGACCCGGCAGGCGGATCTCCGTGACGAGCTCGTCGTCGGCGAGAGCCGTCGAGAAGGCGCCCGTGAAGAAGCCGTCGGCGGCGTAGACGTGCTCGCCCCGCGTGGAGCGCGCCACGATCTCGGCGTCGAGGGCGAGCAGGACGGCCGGCAGGTCGGATGCCGGGTCGCAGTGGGCGACCGCGCCACCGACCGTGCCGCGGTTGCGGACCTGGACGTCGCCGATGTCGGGCAGCGCATCGCCGAGCAATCCGTAGTGGCGAGCCGCCGAGTCCGCCAGCTCCGAGTAGGTCGTCAACGCCCCGATCGCCAGCCGGCCATCGTCGAGCTGGCGCACGCCGCGGAGCTCGGCGAGTCGCCCGATGTCGACGAGCCGCTCCGGGTTGGCCAGACGGAGCTTCATCAGCGGCAGGAGGCTCATCCCGCCGGCAATCACCTTCGTGCCGGGCGTGCCGACGAGGCCGAGTGCCTCGTCGAGCGAGCTCGCCCGTTGGTAGTCGAACGTGTTGGGGATCATGCCCGGGCTCCCTTCGCGGACTGGATCGCCCGCCAGACGGTCTGGCCGGTGAACGGCATGTCGAGGTGCTTGATCCCGAGCGGGGCCAAGGCGTCGTTGACGGCGTTGGCGACCGCGGCGGTCGACGCGATGCAGCCGGCCTCGCCGACGCCCTTGACGCCGAGCGGGTTGACCGGCGACGGCGTGACCGTCTCGTCGAGCTCGAAGTTCGGCAGCCACGAGGCTCGGGGCAGGGCGTAGTCCATCATCGAGCCGGACAGGAGCTGGCCGTCGTCGGCGTAGACCGCCTGCTCCCAGAGGGCCTGGCCGACGCCCTGGGCGATGCCGCCATGGAGCTGGCCGTCGACGATCATCGGGTTGATCTTCTTGCCGACGTCGTCGACCGCGATGTAGCGGACCAGGTCCGTCTCGCCGGTCTCCTCGTCGACCTCGACGATCGCGATATGCGTCCCGAACGGCCAGGTGCAGTTCGGCGTGTCGTAGTAGGCCGTCTCGTCGAGATACGGCTCCATGCCGGCCGGCAGAGAGAAGCCCAGGTCGAGCGCGAACGCGATCTCCTGGATCGTCTTCTTCTTCTCGGGAGAGCCCTTGACCCGGTACTCGGCGCCGACGATCTCGATGTCGTCGGGCGACGCCTCGAGCATGTGGGCGGCGTAGCGCCGGGCCTTGTCCTTGATCTTGTCGGTCGCCTTGATCGCGGCCGTGCTGCCGACCGACGACGTCCGGCTGCCGTACGACCCGTAGCCGAACGGCGTGCCCTGCGTGTCGGAGTGCTGGATCACGATGTCGTCCATCGGGATGCCGAGCTCGTGCGCGACGATCTGGCTGTAGGTCGTCTCGTGGCCCTGACCCTGGGGCTGGGTGCCCATCGTGACGATCACCTTGCCCGTCAGGTGGACCTTGACGTTCGACGACTCCCACATCGCCGCGCCCCAGCCCTCACCGACGGCACCGATCCACTTGGAGGGCGCGACGCCACACACCTCGATGTAGGTGGACAGGCCCATCCCGAGCAGCTTGCCGCGGCTCTTCGCCTCGGCCTTCTTGGCGGCGAGATCGGCGTAGCCGGCGGTCTTGAGCGCCATGTCCATCGCCGGCTCGTAGTTGCCCGAGTCGACGTAGATCTTTTCGCCGTTGACGGCGGTCCCGAGGCCCGACGGGTTGTCGTACGGGAACGCGTCCTTCGGGATGAAGTTCTTGCGACGGAGCTCGGCCTTGTCCATGCCGATCTCGTTGGCGAAGAGGTCCATCGCCCGTTCGATGACGTACGTGGCCTCCGGCCGGCCGGCGCCGCGGTAGGCGTCGACGAAGGTCGTGTTCGTATAGACGCCGGTGACCTCGGCGTAGACGTTCGGGATCTTGTAGCAACCCGACAGGACGCGGCCGTAGAGCGTGGTCGGGATGCCGGGTCCGATCGTCGACAGGCGGCCGCCGAGGTTGGCGAACGTCTTGACCTTGACCCCGGTCACGGTGCCATCGCGCTTGCCGGCGATCTCGACGTAGGTGATGTGATCGCGGCCGTGGATCGTCGAGCCGTAGCTCTCGCGCCGGCTCTCGACCCACTTCACCGGTCGTCCGCCGCCGATCAGCTTGCTCGCGAACATGACCAGCGCCATGTCGGCGTAACAGAAGATCTTGGATCCGAAGGCGCCGCCGACGTCGGGCGCGATCACCCGCACCTTGTGCTCGGGGATGCCGGTCACGAACGCCGTCAGCAGCAGCCGCTGGATGTGCGGCGTCTGGCTGGACATCCAGACCGTGTACTCCTCGGTCCCGGGGTTGTACCAGCCGATGTCACCGCGGACCTCCAGCGGGTTCGGGATCAGGCGATGGTTGACGAGGCGCTCCCTGACGACGACCTCGGCGTCCTTGAGCGCCGCCTCCGTCCCGTCCTTGTCGCCGACCGTCCAGTCGAAGACGACGTTGTTCGGGGCGTTGTCGTGAAGCTGCGGTGCGCCCGGCTGGGTCGCCTTCTCGGCATCGACGACGGCGGGCAGCGGCTCGTAGTCGACCTCGATCGCGTCGAGGGCGTCGACCGCCTGCTCGGGGGTCTCGGCGACGACCGCGGCGACGCCCTCGCCGGTCCATTTGACCGAGTCGGTGGCGAGGGTCCGCGGCGTGCTGACGTTGTTCGTGACGCCCGACGAGCCGCCCGCCGGCCAGGCCATCGGCAGGGGGTTGTACGGGATGTCGGCACCGACGATCACCGCGATGACGCCGGGCAAGCCCTTGGCCTTCGACGTGTCGACCGACCGGATGTTGGCGTGGGCGTACGGGCTGCGGAGGATGGCGAGGTGGGCCATCCCGGTCAGCACGATGTCGTCGAGATAGCGGCCCTTGCCGGTGATGAAGCGCGGATCCTCGACCCGCTTGATGGAGCTGCCGAGGACGTCCTGGACGTCGGTGGCCATCGCTGCTCTCCTTCGTCGTCGCTGCGTGCGTGCGGAGCGTGCCGGTTCGGCGGTTCGTGCCGGTTCGGCGTTCGTGCCGGTTCGGCGGTCAGGCGGTGGCGGTCGACGGAGCAGTCGCGCCGGCCCGCATCGTGGACGCCGCATCGCGAATCGCCGCGACGATGTTGTGATAGCCCGTGCAGCGGCAGATGTTGCCTTCGATCGCGTGCCGGATCTCGTCGTCGGTCGGGTCGGCGTTGCGGGCGAGGAGGTCGGAGGCGGCCATGATCATGCCCGGCGTGCAGAACCCGCACTGGAGTCCGTGCTTCGCCCAGAATCCCTCCTGGAGGGCGTGGAGCGCGCCGTCGGCGGCCTGCATCCCCTCGATCGTCCTGACGTTGGCGCCGTCGGCCTGGACGGCAAGCATCGTGCAGCTCTTGACCGCCTTGCCGTCGATCGTCACGGTGCACGCGCCGCACTGGCTCGTGTCGCAGCCGACATGGGTGCCGGTCAGCTCGAGGTCCTCACGGAGGAACTGGACGAGCATCCGTCTCGGCTCGACATCCCCCTCCCGCGGCTGTCCATTGACGACGATCGAGATGTGCTCGACCACGGGTGGAGCCTCCTTCCGCGAAGCCGATGTCGGCGGTCAGGCCGACGGGGTGCGAGTGCCCTGTCGATGCGTCCGGGATGCGTCCATGGTGAACCGCTCACGGGTCGGCTGCAAGGCGGTCGCGCACGGTGCGGGCCGGGCGCCGCGCGGGCCAGGCGGGCGGGCGCGCGGCGCGCGCGTCGCGACTCACGGGGCGAGTCAGGGCGCATCGCGTCACGCTCGGCTCGACCGCAATTTGGGCGCGACCTGTGCGCGTCGGTGGCGGATCTGACCCGACGCGTGAGTCGCCTCCCGCAGCTCAGCCCGGAGCGCTAATCGGCGGTGCAGCCCCACGTGCTAAGTAGTCGCGATGGGACGGCCTGAGCGCGAGCCCGCACCGGCAACGATCGGAGCACGGCTCGGAGCGTCGATCCGCGCCACGCGGAAGGCGATCGGCTGGACGGAACGAGAGATGGCAGACCGGCTCGGCACGAACCAGGCCGCGGTCCAGCGGCTCGAAGCTGGACGTCAGCGACACCTCGACGTCGCCCTGGCGACCGTCGCCCTGGACCATCTGGGAATCCGGCTCACGCTCGACGCCGACCCGGTCGGGCTCGGTGCTCGACGCGAGCAACGCGACCTCGTCCATGCCCGTTGTTGCGGGTACGTCATCAGACAGCTGGAGCGGCGCGGCTGGGCAACTCGCACGGAAGTCGAGATCGGCGATGGCCGAGTTCGCGGCTGGATCGACATCCTGGCCTGGCGGCAGGCCGACGCCGCGTTGATGGTGATCGAGGTCAAGACCCAGATCGACGACGCTGGTCGACTCCTGCGAACGGTCGGCTGGTACGTCCGCTCGAGCCGGGCGGCGGCGGACCAGTTCGGCTGGCGGCCGCGGAGGATCGTTCCAGTCGTCGCGTTGCTCGCGACCGTGGAGGCCGACACACGCCTGACCGCCAGCGCCGATCTCGTCAGGCAGTCGTTTCCGGGTGGTGCAGATCGACTCGGGCGATGGATCGCCGATCCCGAGCTCCCTCAGCCTGACCCGTCCGTGGTCCTGATCGATCCGCGCAGCCGCCGAGACGCGTGGTTGCGACGACCGCGGGTTGATGGCGGGCGAGCGCTCCTTCCGTACCGCGACTACGGCGATGCGGCGACGGCACTTGCGCCGACTCGCCAGTCGAGTCACAAGACGGCACTTCGCGCTCAGCTCGGGCGCAGTTGACTCCGACCGCTGCGTGTTGGCGGCGGATCTGACTCAACTGGTGAGTCGGTCGCTCCTCAGGGTCGGCACAGGACGGGACGTTACCGGGGAAGCCCGATCCCGACACGCCGGCGGCGCCCGACGAAGTAGGCGGCACCGAGCCCAGCGAGCCCGGCGAGGACGAGGCCGCCGCCCAGCGCGGTCGCCAGCCACGCCAGATCTGTCGGCACGGCCGGTCCGCCCTGGTCGACCGGCGCGAGCCCGGTCCCGGGGGCGCCGACGAGCGCGTCCGGTGGCGGCGCCTCGACGACCAGCTCGATCGCCGCCGCGTCGGCATGCGCGCCCTGGTCGGCATCGTCGAGCGACAGCCGGATCGTGTAGATCCCCGGCTCGAGCAGAGACGCTAGGGGCACCTCGATCGATGTGTCGGTCCAGGCGTAGACGGTGTCCATCGGCACGGTCGCGTGGCTGACGCGGGCTCCCGCGGCATCGAACAGGGTGAAGGAGACGACCGGCTTGAGGCGGACATTGCCCGGATTGGCGATCGCGATCGAGACCGTCGAGCGATCGGCGACGATCAGGTGCCGGGCGGCCCCGATCGTCAGCTCCGGGAGCCTCCGCCCGGGCACGGTGACGACGACCGCCACGGCCTGCCGGATCACCTCGTCGATCGCGACCGGCCCGCTGCCGCGGATCGGCTCGTCGTTCTCGAGGACGATGCTCGTGATGTGCTCGCCCGGGATGGCATCGGCTGGCACGGCGATCGCGATGGACCGGCGGACGCGTTCGCCGGCGTCGAGATCGAGGACCTCGGGTTGGTACTCGAGCCACTCCGTCATGCCGGTTGGCGGCGCGTCCCGCAGGCGGCCGCCGAAGCCGCCGTTGATGATCGAGAAGACGTCGGCCGCGTAGGTCCGCACGGTTCGCGGGCTGGAGGCGACGTTCGCCAGCTCGACCCGCACGATGCTGTCGCTCGCCGGGTCGCATCGTGAGGTCGAACCACGACCCGGTCTGGCCGATCGGCGTGAGGGCGAGCCGAATCTCGCCGTCCTGGGCCAGGTCCTGCGCCAGAGCCGTGGCCGGCAGGACCGACCACGCCGCCACGCAGACGAGGGCGATGAACATGCGGCGCGAGGACCGGCGGGGTTGCCCGCCGCTCGATCCGCGCGCCGGCCCGACCCGCTCGGCTCCGGCGGCCGGTCGCGCGGAGGCGATCGTCACGGAGCCGAGGTGATCGTCGTGGTCAGCGTTCCGGTGTAGGTGCCGACACGACTCATGGCCGGGATCGTCAGCGTGACACCGAGGGCCTGGGTGTACGTGCCCGCGCCATACGCGGCGGTTGCCGAGAGCGTCTTCCGCGGCGTGTCGAGCGTCCCGAGCGGGGACGTCGGCGGGACCTGCGGCCCGGTGGCCGCGGCGACGCTGACGACCTGCCCGGCCACCATCGTCGGCGCCGCGGCGGATGTCAGGGCGAACCCCGCGGCGGGAATGTCGATCCCGCCGTTCGCGGTCCCGACCCACACGAAGTTCGAGGACTGGATCGTGACGTTCCATCCAGCTCCTGTGCCGGTGCTGTCATCGGCCGTCAGGGTCATCGATCCGGTCACGCTGTGGGCGGCGTTCTGGTAGGCGGCACTGGCCAGGGTCACGTCGGCCACGCTTGCGGTGAGGCCGCTGCCGGTGATGGCGAGCGTGACCGTGTCCGCGGCGAGAGCCGGGCCGGAGATCGAGGCGAGAAGGACGGACGCTGCGCCGACGCCCGCGAGGACGCGACGAGTTGCGATCGTGTGCACGGTGTCACCTGGTGGGCTTAGGTCCCGATGGGCGCCGCTGCCCCTTCCCGGTGACGAAGCCGTGAAGGTGTCCGCGTCGGGGCCCTTGCGCCGCGCGTGCTCCCACTGTGTGGGCCACGGGGTCCGCCCGATATAGGACGAGAGCCGATCCGTGTCGGGCACCTGCCCGACGGGTGTCACCCGTTCGACGTAGACCCGGAAGGCCGTGTCGCCGGCGCCTGCGTTACGCGACGTCGTCCAGCGCGGCGCCGATCCCGTCGACCATCTGGGTGATCTCGGACTCGGTGATCACGAACGGCGGCGAGATCTGGAGCGCATGGCCGCGCAGCACGCGGGTTGCCACGCCGTGGCGGAGGGCGGCCGTCACCGCTCGTTCCGGCAGGCCCGCGTCCGCCGCGAGCAAGGCGGGTGAGAACGCCACGGCCGCCGTCAGGCCCACGGTTCGAACCTCCCCGATGCCGGGCGCGCTCTCGAGCCGGCGGACCTCACGATCGAGGACCGGCTCCAGGGCCGCCACTCGGGCCACGAGCCCCTCGCCTTCCAGGATGTCGAGGTTGGCCATCGCCGCCGCGGCTGCCCCGGCGTGGCCGGAGTAGGTGTAGCCGTGGCGGAACACCGCACCGGGCACGTCGTCGTCCCAGAACGGCGCCCGCACGCGCTCGCCGACCAGCACCCCGCCGAGCGGGACGTAGCCGGACGACACGCCCTTGGCGAATGTCACGAGGTCCGGCTCGATGCCGTAGCGCTGGCTGCCCCACAGGTGGCCCGTCCGGCCGAAGCCCGTGATCACCTCGTCCGCGATCAGCAGGATGTCGTGCTCGCGACAGAGCCGGTTGATCTCGGGCCAGTAGTGATCCTCCGGCGGATAGACCCCGCCGGCGCCGATCACGGGCTCGCCGATGAACGCCGCGATCTCGTTGCCACGCTCGGCGAACAGCGCGCCGAGTGTCTCGACGTCCATCGAGCCGACGTTCACGACCTCGTCGATGAACGTCCCGCCGTAGCCGGTCTTCATCGGCCCGATCCCGACGAGCGACGTGCCCCAGCCGTGCATCCCGTGGTAGCCGAACTCGCGCGAGACGATGACTCGCTTCTCCGGGCGGCCGATCACGTCCCAATAGCGCCGGACGAGCTTGGCGGCCGTGTCGACCGCGTCAGAGCCACCAGAGCCGAGGAAGACGACGGCATTCGGGATCGGGGCGAGGGCGGCCAGGCGATCGGCGAGCGCCAGCGTCGGCTCGGAGGTGTAGGCGCCGAACGACGAGTAGGCCGGCAGGCGGGCGAGCTGCTCGCCGACGGCCTCCGCGATCTCGCGCCGGCCGTAGCCGACGTTGCACCACCAGAGGGCGGCCGTCGCGTCGAGCAGGCGGTTGCCGGCCGTGTCCTCGAGCCAGATGCCGTCGGCCGAGCGGATCACGACCTTCGACTCGGCGACGACGTGCATGTCGGCAAAGCCATGCCAGAAGCGGCTGCTGGTCATCGGGCTCCTCTGGTGCTGGGTTCGGATCGGACGGCCAGGTGAGGCTCGATCGGGGCCTCGAGCGGGTCGAGCCGATGGTAGACGCCGACGGCCGAGACATGGCGCCGCGCGATCCGATAGATGAGATTGGCGGGGAAGAACTGCTGGGCGCCCGTGGCGGCGATGACGGCGTCGCGCTCGGCACCGGGCGCCAATCTGGCCACGGTGAACCGCGATCCGTGCGCCGCTGGCGGCTCGATCTCGAGCCAGCCTGCCGCCTCGGCATTGCGCTGCCAGCTCGTGAGCCCGTTCGGGTGGCCGACATACCAATGGCCGGCGAAGCCGAGGAGGGTCACGAGCACGCGCCGCTCGCGCCCCGTCCGACGGCCGATCGACCGCACTTCGACCACTCCGTCGAGACCCGGCAGCCCGTTCGCCATCCACGACCGGAGGAGCGGGTCGAGCAGGCGGATCAGGCGGTACAGGACCCGCCAGACGGCGGACCAGATCGCGGATCGACCCCCCTTCGTTGAGCCAGCCGTTGGCCCCTGCCCGGTCACGATCGCCGGCGGCGCTGGGGCGCGAATCGCCCGGTCGCCGCCGATCGCGGGTCGACGGCGCGCGGATCGAGCAGGCCGGCCATCTCTTCCCCCAATTCGACCGAGGCGATCCGGCTCGCTTCGGCCACGATCGCGAGTCGCCTGAGGACCTCCGCCCGAGACGGTGGCGACGCGCCGGGCGCGAGCGGTGCATTCGCGAGGCCCACCCGGGCAAGTCCGCGCCCTCGAGTGGACGCAGCGTAGTGCGCGGCCCAGATCAGGACCTCGCGGGTCGCTTCGGCTCCTGCTGCCAGCCCGATCGCCCCGCACACGATCCCGCGATCGGCGGGCGCCTCGACGATCAGGCGCCAGTTGTCCGGTCCGGCAATCAGGTCGAACGCGTAGCTCGCATAGGCCAGGTCGAAGAACGTGCTCGCTCCGGCGGCATCGACATTGCCGCCGGTGACGGCGAGCGACGCGTGGATTCCCTCAGTCCCGTCGACCAGGCGGCGGTGGGCGGCGGCGAACGCCCGCGCGTCGGCGGGATCGGTCGCGATCGACAACGCGTCTGGCTCGGCGATCTCGACGAGCGGGCAGCCGGCGGCCGCGAGGGCGAGGATGGTCGGCCGGAGGCGGTCGGCCTCGGCCTCCGGGTTCGCGCCGGATGCCCGGGCGGACGACCACGGCCCGTTCAGGACGTGCTTCACCGGCGTGGCACCGGCCGCCGCGAGGGCGGTCCAGCGGGCGACATGCTCCGTCGGGTCAGCGCCGGGGCTTGCCGGGGTCATCCCGTCGGTGACGAGCTCGAGGCCCGCGGCCTCGAGGGCCGCGGCATTCTCGAGACGCCCCTGCTGAACGGCCGCATCGTCTTCGGGCGCGGCGGCATCGGGAGCGGCGGGGAGCGGTCCGAGCAGCGTCGAGAACACGAGACCTCCGGGGACCTCGATCGTAGCCGACGCTGCTCCCTGCGCGGAGTGACCGCTCCGCCGATGATGGTGGCGCCATCTCGCCGACTCACAAGGAGTGCCATGCCTGCCGACCCCGACGACGTCCTCGGCGTCCTGCGCCGGACGCGCCAGGTTCGCGAGTTCGAGCCGATGGCGCTCGATCCGGCCACGCTGGACGCGGTGGCCGACGTGGCCCGTTGGACCGGTAGCAGCATGAACACGCAGCCGTGGCGCTTCGTCGTCCTGACGGATGTCGCGACGATCCGTGCCCTCCACCAAGCCGGTCTGCCACAGACCCGCGGACTCGCGACCGCGAACGCGGCGATCGCGATCGTCCTGCCGTCCGATCCGGACGAGGCCATCTCGCACGCGTACGACGACGGTCGCGTCGCCGAACGGATCCTGATCGCGGCGCGGATGCTCGACCTCGGGGCCGGGATCAGCTGGATCCGCGACGACGTCCGGCCTGCCGCGGCGGCGATCCTCGGACTGCCGGACGACCGGACGGTCCGAACGATCATCCAGCTCGGCCACCCGACCGAGAGGGCACGACGCTCGAAGTCCGGACCCGGCGAGGCCCGCCTACCGCGCGACGAAACGGTGTTTCGCGATCGTTGGCCGACGGGCTGAGCGTTCGCTGTTCCCGGCGACGCGTCGCCGCCTTACGTTCCGCTGACATCCGGAGAGGCCGAGGCGAGGGCTGCGGCGTATCCTCCGCCGCGATGCTGTCCACGCCCGCCGACGCCGTGCGCCCCCGTCGATGAAGACGATTCTGGTCGTCGACGATGAGCGCCACATCGTCGATCTCGTCCGGCTCTACCTCGAGAAGGACGGGTTCGCGGTCGTTGCCGCGCACGATGGCGAGGAAGCTCTCGACCGCCACGCCCGGCACGATCCGGATCTCGTCATCCTCGACCTGATGCTCCCGAAGGTCGACGGATTCGAGGTCTGTCGCGAGATCCGGCGGCGCGGCGACACGCCGGTCCTGATGCTCACGGCACGGGACGATGACGTCGACGCGATCGTCGGCCTGGAGCTCGGAGCCGACGACTACGTCACGAAGCCGTTCAACCCGCGAGCCCTCGTTGCTCGTGTCAAGGCGATTCTCCGCCGGACCGACGCGACGGCCCGCGGCGGGCGGCCGATGGATGTCGGCGAGCTCCGGATCGACCCGCGCCGCCGCGAAGCGACCGTCGCCGGCCGCGATCTCGGCCTGCGCGCCCGCGAGTTCGACCTGCTGGCGGCGCTGGCCCGCGACCCGGGGGTGGTCCTCACCCGGGATGGGCTCCTGGAGGACGTCTGGGGCACGGACTTTCCGGGCGAGACCCGGACGGTCGACGTCCACGTGAGCGAGGTCCGCCGCAAGCTCGGCTCGGACGGTCCCCAGATCGAGACGGTCCGCGGAGTGGGCTACCGGCTGGTCCCGCCGGCCCGCGAACCGGTGCCCGCCCCGGATGCGGGGTCGCGGCCGCCCGCGACCCCGACCGACCCGGCCTGACGGCGACCGAGCCAATGCCCCGCAGCCTGACCGGCCGGATCGTCGGCGCGATCGCCCTGCTGGCGGTCGTCCTGTGGCTGGCGATCGGCGCCACGATGTTCGTCGCCCTGCGATCGCTCCATGCCGAGGCGACGTCGAGCGCCCTGGCCGACGTCGCCCAGACCTTTGCCGTGCGGCTCCGCGGCGCCGTGGTCGATCGCGAGATCCGCCAGGTCATCGCCCAGATCCGCGACGAGGTCAGCAGCGACACCGTGACCGTCCATCTCCTCGCGGCCGACGGCTCGGTCGTCGACGTCGGGCCGGCCGATCCCTCCCCTGCCAGCCCGATCCCGATCTCGACGGCCACCCGGATCGGCGACACCCTGACCGGATCGACGCCGTTCACCGACGGCCAAGTCCACGACTACGCCGCCCTCGTCCTGCGCGGCCCGAACGCGAGCGCGGCGCGGGCCATCCTCCTGTCGACGATCGATCATTCCGGAGCTGCCGCCCTGCGCGATCTCGGCAGGACGTTGCCGATCGTCATCCTCGTCACGCTGGTCATCGGGGCGCCTCTGGCGCTGCTCCTGTCGCGCTCGATCGCCCGGCCGCTCGAGCGCCTGGCCCGACGCACCAGCGAGCTCGTCGAGCCCGGCGCGGCCGCCGGCCCGCCGCCACCGCTGCCCCTGGCCGGCCCGCGCGAGGTGCGCGACGCGACGGCCCAGGTCAACGCCCTGGCGGAGGAGCTCGCCCGGACGCGAGCCCGCGAGAGTGAGCTCCTGGCCGATCTTCGCCACGACCTGCGAACGCCGCTGACCGTGATCGCCGGCTACGCCGCGGCCCTCGCGGACGGCACGGCGACGGGTGCGGCCGCCGACCGCGCCGCCGCGGCCATCGCCGAAGAGGCTGACCGTCTCGAGCGCCTCGTCGGCGAGCTCGGGGCGATCGACCGACTGCGCGCCGGGACCGATGCCCTGCGTCTCGAGCCGATCGATGCAGATGCCGTGATCGACGCGACCGTCGATCGCTTCGCCGCCGCCGCGTCCGCGGCCGGCGTGATCCTGACCGCGACCCCGGATCGGGAAGCGGCTCCCGAAGGCGGCGGGCCGGCCACGGTCGGTCGATCGTTGGCAGCCGACCGGCTCGCCCTCGACCGCATCCTGGGCAACCTGGTCGACAACGCGATCGCGGTCACGCCCGCGGGCGGAACGGTCCGGCTCGAGGTCCGTGGGGTCGCCGGCGAAGGCGGCGTCGCCGGGCCGGCCATCGCCTTCTCCGTGGTCGACGACGGACCGGGCTTCGCACCGGGCGGCATCGGCCGGGCGTTCGAGCGGTTCTACCGCGGCGATCCGTCGCGATCCGGCTCGGGGAGCGGCCTCGGCCTGTCGATCGTGCGCGAGCTCGCCCGGGCCCACGGCGGGACCGCGATCGCCGAGAACCTGAGCCCGCGTGGCGCCCGGGTCAGCGTCGTGCTTCCGGTTCACCCGCCCGATGGCGTGGGCCGTTCGGCGTGATCGACCGGGATCAGCCCCAGCGGCCGAGCCCGATCACCCAGGCGACGGCCATCGCGACCACGAGCACCAGGAGTGCGGCGGCGCGCCCCGCGGGGCTGCCGATGAAGCCGCCCGCCAGCTGACCCGACGAGCCCGCCTGCCACATCCCTCGGATCGTGGCGACCTTGCCGGGCACGAACGCGACGCCGAGGAGGGCGCCGGCGACGAAGCCGCCGGCGTGGGCTGCGTTGTCGATATACCCCGCCGCGATGATCCCGAAGATGATGTTGATCATGAGCAGGGTCCCGAGCTGGCCGACGAACGCTCGCGATGCCCGGTCCAGCGCCGGATGGTGGGTACGGGTGGCGACCAGGAGAATGCCGAACAGCCCGAAGATCGCTCCAGACGCCCCGACGGATGGCCCACTGCCACCGAACGCGAAGCTCCCGAGCGATCCGCCCAGCGCGCAGGCCAGGTACAGAGCCACCGTCAGGCTCGAGCCGTACAAGCGCTCGACGATCGGTCCGGCGAGGTAGAGCGCGTACATGTTGAACAGCAGGTGCAGGACGTTGTTGGGATCATGGAGCAGCGTCACGGACCAGAGCCGCCAGATCTCGCCGGCGGCGACGGCGCCCTTGTCCAGCCAGAGAGTCTCGTAGATCGCCCCGCCATCGCTCGAGAACATCGCCGTCAGCGAGACGGCGATCGTGACGCCGAGAAGGGCGTACGTGGCATAGGGCATCACGGTCCCGCGGCCGCGGGCGAAGTACCGTCGCGAAGCCCGGACGTTGCCCGTCTCCTTCGCCAGCCAGCCGAGGCGATTGGAGATCTCCGCCTTGTCCTCGGATGGGGCTCGCCGGTCGGCCTCGCGGTAGGCCGCGATTGCGCCATTCAGGTCGCCGTCGCGGACTCGGGCGGCCGCGACGTTGCGCCAGGCGTGGTAGGTCGACGTCGTCTCGGGCAGCTCGAGGATCGCTTCCCAGGTCCGGACCGCGGCGTCCTCGTCGTCCATCCGGTAGCGGGCCTGGGCCATGCCGAGGAGGGCCGCCGCGGTGACGTCCGGATCGTCGAAGCCGACGACGCGCTGGTAGGCGGCCAGGGCGTCGGGGTAGTCGCCGCTCTCGATCAAGGCCGCACCCCGGTCGAGCAGCTTGCCGGCAGTGGCGCGATCGAGTGGGCCTGGGAGGTTCGGGTCCACGGGCGGCGTCGCGACGCGGTCGGCGCCAGGCGGCGCGTCAGGTGATTCGGGCGGCTGATCCATCGCGCCCGACGATACAGGACCGGCCACTAGACTTGCCGGAATGTGCGGTCGGTTCAGCCAGCAACGTCCGGCGTCGGAGCTGGCCGAGATCTTCGCGGCCGAGCCGCTCGTCGACGACCCCGGTCCGCGGTTCAACGTCGCCCCGACGGATGACGCCCTCGTCGTCGTCCAGCGCGAGGAGCGCCGCGCGATCACGGCCTATCGCTGGGGCCTGATCCCGCACTGGGCCGACGCGGCCAAGGTCGGGTCGCGGATGTTCAACGCCCGGGCCGAGACCCTGACGGCGAGTCCGGCGTTCCGGGACGCCTTCCGGCGCAAGCGCTGTCTCGTCCCGGTCGACGGCTTCTACGAGTGGCATCGCGAGGGCAGCCGCCGGCAGCCGTTCGCGATCGCGCGCAATGATGGCCGGCCGCTCGCCCTGGCGGGGCTCTGGTCGGGCTGGCGAGATCCCGCCGCCGATCGGGTCGTTCGAACGTTCACGATCATCACGAGCCGGCCGAACGACCAGATGGCCGGGCTCCACGATCGGATGCCCGTGATCGTGCCGCCCGAGGCGTGGTCGGCGTGGCTCGATCCAGGGCTTGACGACCCGGCCGAGCTGCACGGACTGTTCGAACCGAGCGACGAGGTGGAGCTGCGCATCTGGCCGGTGAGCCTCCTCGTGAACAACGTCCGGAACGACGGTCCCGAGCTGTTCGAGGAGGTCGAGCCGATGGCGTCCGTGCCGGCCGAGGCGCAGCCGGGCTTGTTCGACGAGGTCGCGGGCTCCTGAGCCCGAGGGGTCAGTCGGCGACGGCCGCCCAGCCTCCGGCCCGCTGCGCCTCGGCAAAGGCCGCAGCGGGCTCGATGCCCTGGTCGAGCGCCACCGCGTAGGCCGCGACCATCGCCGCGAACGTGCCCTCCGGATCGCCGCCGGGCCGCTGGAGGACGGTCGTCGCTGCGGGGAGGCTCTCCGTCGACGCGCCATCGGCGAGCAGGGCGATGAGATGCGCGCCGGACCAGCCGGCCGCGGCAACGACCGTCGCGAGCGGCTCCGGATCGAGGTCCGCGGCGATCACGAGGACGCGATAGTCCGGCACGTAGCGGAGGGCGAGCTCGAGATCGGCCGCGTCGACCGACAGTCCCGCCGGGATGGCGCCGTCGCCGTCCTCGGAGCCCCCACTCTCGTCCTCGAGCAGCGACTCGCCCAGAGCCGGCCCATCCGGGCTGGGCGATTCGCCGGCCGTCGGTGCGGCTGCCGGGGTCGGCCGACCGGGCTCGCGCAGGACCGCGACATGCCCCACCCCCGCAGCGGCGAGCGCGAGGAGGACCTGGTCGCCCGCCGCGTCCTCGCCGACCCGCCCAACGAGCTGCACCGCGGCTCCGCCGGCGACCGCCGCAATGGCGATTGCGGAGCTCAGCCCGCCGGCGTCGATGCCGTGCAGGGCGGGCTCAGCGATGGGGCTGCCGACGATGACGATCATCGCGCGAGCGTATCAGCGTTGCGGCACGTCACCGAAACGCGTCGCTGCAAGGTGGTTCGCAAGGGCACGGATAGTACGATCGGCCGTCCGGGGATTACAGGCATCGCCATAGGTACCAGGTCTTCTCATTGCGTTGGCTCCCCCGCCGCCTCGCCACTCGCCGCCGCTCGGGACGCTCGCGTAGCTCGGGCCAGTCCATGGTCGAGCTCGCGCTGGTCACGCCCGTGCTCATCATGCTCGTCGTGCTCGTGGCCGACTTCGGCAGAGTCTTCGCGGCGAGCCTCTCCATGGAGGCCGCCGCCCGGAACGCCGCCGAGGCCATGTCCAACGCATACCTCGCGAGCCCGCCCGGCCCGCTGAACGCTGCAGCCCCCGCGGGCGTGGACGCCTACTACCAGGATCTTCACGCGATCGCCGTTCACACGATCTGTGACGAGATGTCGGATCAGGCCAATACCGCGTACGACTCCGGCACGAGAACATGCACTGGCATGCCATTGATCGGTGCGTGCGTGCACGACAACCAGGACACGCGTTGCGCCGGCGAGTCGCAGGGAGCCGGAGTGCGGCCCGAATGCGGCAATCTCACAAGCGGCATGACCAATGCCAACGAGGGAGCCGCGAGCCCGCGTTGGTCGGAAGTTCGTGTCTGCTATCGCTTCACACCGATCCTCGCCAACCTCCCATTCCTCTCCTTTGCAGAGGTCTGGCTCCAGCGCGAGCGCGCATTCACGATCCCGTGCTACTTCGCGCTGGGGACATCGGAATGCGGATGAAGCTGAACCGGCGCAGTCGCGGCCAGGCGCTGATGGAATTCGCCTTCGTGTTCCCGATCTTCATGGGGCTCCTCATGGCCGTGGTTGTTTTCGGGTTGTACGTGTTCTACAACCAGCAGCTGGAGAACGCTGCACGGGAGGCCGCCCGCTACGCCGCCGTCCACAGCTCGACGGCACAGTGCCCAACCGTGTCTCGGCTCGATCCGGTCGGGCCCAACAAGGCAAATTCTTACTTTCGGTGCGACGCCCCCGAGGACGGCTGGCCGAGGATGACGGCAGCCGGGCGGTCGAAGGTTTGGGGCATGTCGCAGGCCGGCGTGACCATCGCGGCGTGTTGGTCTGGCTACGTTGACCCGGCCGGGAATGCCGACGCTATCCCGATTGCGCCGAACGCGATGACGAATTGCAGGCTGAACGGGGTCGATCCACGCACCAACCCGAACGCGGTCGCCTGTCCCGCGCCGACCACGATCCCGGGCTCGGCGAACTCGAAGGCCGACGGAGATGACAAGGCCAGCTCCCTCGCCTATGCGAACAGC
The DNA here is from genome assembly GCA_963783055.1 of uncultured Chloroflexia bacterium. GTDB lineage: Bacteria > Chloroflexota > Limnocylindria > Limnocylindrales > CSP1-4 > CF-46. The sequence goes on along the minus strand of CAWAMB010000004.1, from coordinate 1,295,365 downwards.
CAAGCCTACCCAACGACGATCACCGTGTACGCGTGTTACCGCTGGACTCCGCCGATGTCCGGCTTCTTGTTCGTTCCCCAGACGATCACGCTCCGCGCGGTCATCACCGAAGCCATGCAGCGTCAACAGTGAGGACGACCATGATCTCCGACGACTCCCGCAGCACGCGACCCGAGCATGGCCAGGTGCTCGTCATCTTCGCGGCGGGCCTCCTCGCCCTGGTCGCCATCGCGGCGCTCGTCATCGACCTAGGCTTCGTGTTTGTCGCCCGTCGCCAGGCACAGAACGTTGCCGACCCGGCGGCCATCGTCGCCGCCAGGTACATCCGTGCGGGGGGGACCTACACCGACATGGTCAACGCGGCGTGCAAGGTGGCGCATCAGAACGGGCTCTTCGGCGGCCAGGCGAGCACGGCCGCGTGCACCGTGGCAAACGATCCTCAAGGCACGTCGATGGCCGTGAACTATCCGCCAAGCGCCGCAGGCGGGACGTTTGCCGGCCGCCCGGGGTTCGTTGAGGTCGTCGTCAGCAGAAATCAAGGCACGTTCCTTGCCGGCGTTGTTGGCATCCGCTCGATCATGGTCAGCTCGTCGGCGGTGGCTGCCTTCAATGCGGGCGATTCCAACTCAAACTCGATCATCGCCCTCGATCCGACGTCCTGCTCGGCGCTGAAGACGCACGGCACCGGCGCCATCACGATCCATCCGGTGATCCCGGGGACACCAGGCGGGTACGTGCAGGTGAACTCCAACTGCTCGACTGGCACACCCAACACCACCTGTGGCACGAGCGGACAAGGCGGCCTGGACCTGGCAGGTGGGGGCCAGGTGACATCGCCCGGCATCTTCACCGCGGGCACCTGCAAGTCGAACTCGCCGATCGGTGGACCCCTCACGGAGGGCGCCGTGCGCATCGGCGATCCGCTGGCGGAACTTGCCCCGCCCGATCCCGCCGACTATCCCGCCGGTCAGTGCGGTCCGACCGGAATTGTGACCGCACCAACCGGACCCAATTCGGCCGGCTGTTCCTTCAACAACGCGGGGGTAATCCACCTTCTGCCGGGCGTCTATTACGGGGGATGGGACATCAAGAACAACGTCACCCTCGAACTTGGTGCGGGCGTCTACATTCTCGCCGGAGGCGGGATCAAGCTGAACACGAACGGGTCGATTACGTCGGTCCAGGGCGGATCCGGGACCCCGGCACCTGTCCTGATCTTCAACACCGACAACCCCGTCACGCACACGGGGCAGGCCAACATCGACTTCAACGCTCGCGCCGTGCTCACGCTCGCAGGGATTGACACCGGACCGTACAAGGGGATCGTCGTCTGGAACGATGCCAATGGGAGCAATCCAACTGCATTGATCGACTTGGAGGGTCAGTCCACCCTCAATGTGTCAGGGACGATCTATAGCCCTAAAGGCAACATCAAGATGGAGGGCGGATCCTCCGGATTGAGCACGGCCTCGGTCCAGATCATCGCCTGGCAGATCGACATCGGCGGGAACGCGGCGCTCGACATGCCGTATGACCCGTCGAAGCTCTACCAGTTCGACCAGAAGGGACTCGTCCACTAGCGCACGGGACTTCCGGGGGATGGCGCCGCGACCGTTCGGCGCCAATCATCTATGGCATGTCGAAACGTGCCACGGTCGCGCTTCTCTGGTTCGCCGCAGCTTGGGTTGCCTACGAGGTTGTCTGGTCGGTGACGGGCATCCCCCGGCCGATCGGACCGATCGTCGCGGCAGCACTCGCTGGCTTTGCCGCCGTCGATCCGCTCGGACTGCTGTTTGCCCGAGTCGAGTCGAGCCCGTCGCGCGCGATGGCAAGGGCCCGCCAGGTTCCCAGCGAGCGCTGACCCGACTTCCTCGACGTTGACTCCTACAGTGCTCCGGCCTCCGGCCGGGGCTCTTTCATGTCGGCGTCGGACTCGGCGTGCGCTCGCCGCCGCCCTTGCCGGAACTGTCTGAACCGGAACCGGACGATCCGGAGCCGGAGCCGGACCCCGATCCTGAGCTCGTACCCGACCCAGAGCCGCCGCCGTGATCGTCACTCTCGGTCGGTTCGGCCGTATTCGTCGGCTCGGCCGTGTCCGTCGGGCTCGGCTCGGGCGAGTTGCTCGGCGTCGCGACGGGCGACGGCGCCACGGACGGCGACGGCTCGGGTGACGGTGCGCTGCTCGGCGCGGGCTGGCTTGGTGGCGGACCGCTCGGCGCCGGGGTCGGCCCGCTGTTGCCGAGCAGTCCGAGGGCACCGACGGCCGCCCCGCCCGCCAGCCCGAGCGACCCGACGACCACGACGAGCACCAGAGCCAGGGCCTGGGCCCGCACCGACAGGGGCGCCCGCGTACTCGCGATCGTTCGCCAGGCGTCCCCGACGGCCGAGACCGCCGCACGAAGGTGTCCGCCGACCAAGGCCAGCCCGAATGCCCGGACGGGCTGCGGCAGCGGCTCATCCGCGATCGCCACCATGACCCGGTCGGCAAAGCCATCGCTGACCGTCGGCGGAGAGGTCATCGTCATCGCCTCGAGCTCGCGCGTCATGTCGGCCGCGATGCGGTCCTCGTCGGACGGGTGGAACGGCAGGTCACGGCTCACGTTGCGCTCCCTTCCACGACGCCCCGGAGCCGGAGCAGTCCGCGATGGAGGTGCGTCTTGACCGTTCCGAGCGGTCGGCCGGTCGCCTGGGCGATCTCGTCGAGGCTCAGGTCCCCGAAGAACCGCAGGGCGATCGTCTCGCGATAGGGATCGTCGAGGCGCGACACGGCGGCCCGGACGTCGGCCGCCCGCTCCGCGCGGAGGGAGGTGACGGCGGGATCGGGGCCGCCCGGCAGATCCACCGGGCGATCCGGGTTGGTCGGGTCGATCCATGTCACGTCGCGCCGCTTCTGTGCCCGGCGCAGCGCGATGCGAACCGCGATCCGGGTCAGCCAGGCCCCGAACGGTCCGTCGGCGCGCCAGCCGGCGAGGCTCCGGAACGCGGTCACGAACGCCTCTTGGGCCGCATCCTCGGCCTCATGAACATCGCCGAGGATCCGATGACAGGCTCGGATGACCGCGGCCGAGTTCTGGTCCACGAGGCCACGGAACGCGTCGCGATCGCCGGCCAGGACGGCCTCGACGGCGCGGCGCTCGTCGAAGAGGTCGGGCGCGTGGGCGCGATCGGCTGCGGCTTGGTCAATCGAAGTTGGCGTGTCGCGACTCCCCGGGGCGCCCTGGACCACACGCGGTGTCCGTCCATGGTCCATGGTTCCGGGAAGTCGTGCAGTCAAGTGGGCCGCGAGCTCAGTCGTGGCCGCTGCCGTCGTCGCTCCCGCCGTGGCCGGAGTCGTCATCACCGCCCGGGCCGCTGTTGCCACCCGGCCCGCTGGTGTCGTCCGAGCCCGAGTCGTCCGAGCCCGAGTCGTCCGAGCCCGAGTTGCCACCATGATCGTCGGCGGTCGCAGTCGGGGCAGCGGTCGGGCCCGCCGTCTCGTCGGCGTCGTCCCCGCCCTCGCCCTCGCCCTGGTCGTCGGCGGTCGCCGTGGGCTCGGCCGTCTCGTCCGGCTCCGAGGTCGCGTCGGCGGTCGGCTCGGCTGTCGCGTCGTCGGTGGGCTCGGCCGCCGGGTCAGATGTCGAGTCGGCATTCGCGTCGTCCGTTGCGTCGGCCGTGGGGTCTGACGTCGCCTCGCCGGTGGGCTCGGCGGTGGGCTCGGCGGTCGGCGCGGTCGCATCGACCTGCCCGGCCGAAGTCGGATTGATCGCGTTGGCGCCGAGGACGACCCCCGTCAGCAGGAATAGTGCGACGGCGGAGGTCGCGAGGCTACGCCCGAGTCGGTTCGTGAGATTCATGTCCGGTCTGTCTCCGTCAGCGTGGGACCGGCGTCATCGCCGGCCATCTGACTCCTTGAGACAGGTCGCCGGCGAAAGGTTTCAGGAGCTACTCGGTCGCCGACTCGGGATCGGGCGCCGGGTCGGTGTCCTCGGCGCCCTCGGTCGGGCCGGTCGGGCCGCCGTCGAGTGGCTCGAGCGGATCCTGGATGCCGGTCGAGCGACCCTCGTCCTGCGGCCCGCTGTCGCGCTCGATCGTCACGGGCCCGAAGCCGGCCATCTCGAGCTCCTTGCCGAACGCATCGGCGTCGCCGACCAGCACGATCGCCGACTGCTCCGGCCGGATGTGGCCCGCCGCCGCCAACACGGCCTCGATCGTGACCGCCTCGATCGCGGGGCGGTAGCGGGTGAGCTCATCGTCGGGCAGGTCGTGGACCGCAAGGCCGGCCAGCGCGCCGACGACCGGGCCCGGCGTCTCGAACCGGAGCGGAAAGATCCCGACCAGGAAGTCACGGGCCAGCTTCAGCTCGGACGCGTCCACCGGCTCCGACCGGATCTTCTCGAGCTCGGCGACCATGTCGGCCAGGGCCGGGATCGTGACCTCGGTGTTGACCGCGGCCCGGGCGGCGAACGGACCGGCCGCCCGGCGGAGGTCGAAGCCGGCACCGGCCCCATAGGTGTAGCCCTTCTCCTCGCGCAGCTTCGCGTTGAGCCGGGAGTTGAAGAGCCCGCCGAGGATCGCGCCCATCACGGACAGGGCGTGGAAGTCGGCGATTCGGCGGGGCAGTCCCACGTGACCGACTCGGATCTCGGTCTGGACCGAGCCCGGCCGGTGGACGACGCGCACGAACCGGTCGCGGACGGCGCTCTCGGCGACGATCGAGCCGGTGTGGCCGGCGCCATAGCCCGCGGCCCAGCCGCCGAACAGGCGCTCGACGATGCCCGCGACGTCGATCCCGGTCAGGTCACCGCCGATGATCAGCGACGCCCGCGCGGGATCGAGCCCGCGCTGGTACGCCGCTCGGAGCCGCGCGGCATCGAGCTCTTCGACGGTGGCCTTCAGGCCGCCCGATGGCCGGCGGTACGGCGAGCCGCCGCTGTAGATCGTCGCCGCGAAGACCTCGTCGGCGCGGCGCCGGGGATCGGCTTCGGCTTGAAGGAGATCGTTGAGGCGCTCGTCGCGCAGACGGTCGACCTCGGCCTCGGGGAATGTCGGCGTGAGGGCGACCTCGGCCATGAGCTCGAGGGCCGGCTCGAGTCGGGCCGCCGGCACGTCGACCCCGATCGACATCGCATCCCAGCCCGCCTCAGCGTGGATCGACGCGCCGAGGCGCTCGCTCGCTTCGACGAGGGCGATCGCGTCGTAGCGCTCGGTGCCCTCGGTCAGCGCTCGAGCCGCCAGGACCGTGGCACCGCCCTCGCCGTCGGGCTCGTCGGCCGCGCCGTTGCGCAGGACCAGCGATCCGCTGACGAGCGGCCGGCCCGGCAGGTGGATGATCGCCAGCGCCAGGCCGTTGGCGAGGCGCGTCCGCTCGACGGTCGGGAAGTCATACGGCCGGGGCGTCCCGGGCGTCGGGCGTTCCGCGACGATCTGCGGCTCGGGCAGGGCGCGCGGCGCTGAGGTCTCGCTCATGCCGCGACCTCCTCGTCGTCCGCTGCGTCGTCCGAATCGGCGTCGGATGCGTCGTCGGGCTTCGCCTCGTCGGCGGCGGCCGTCTCGGCGGTCGGCAGCTCGGGCAGATAGGTCAGGACGACGCGGTTGTCGGCCCGGAACGTGGACGCGGACACGTCGCGGATCTGCTCGGCGGTGACCGCCAGGTAGCGCGGCAGCATCTGGTTGATGAGATCGGGATCGTCGAACAGGGTCGCGTACATCGACAGGCGGTCGGCCCGCTCCTCGACCCGCGACAGACCGCTCAGCTCCTCGGTCTCGATCAGGGCGCGCGCCCGGGCCAGCTCGTCCTCGCTGATCGGTTCGGTGGTCAGCCGGGCGAGCTCCTCGTGGAGCGCGGCCTCGACCCGCTCGACCGGAATTCCCGGCCGGACCGTGGCCCAACCGACGCAGATCGAGGCGCCACCCACGAACCCGAGCGGCACGAGGGCGACGTCCTGGGCGATCCGCTCGTCGCGGACGAGGCGCCGATGGAGGCGCGAGCCCTTGCCGCCTGCCAGCACCTGGGCCGCGATGTCGAGGGCGTCGAGCCGCGGGTCGCCGTACGCCGGCGCCCGGAACCCGACGTACACGCGCGGCAGTGGCACCTTGTCATGGACCGTCTCGCGAACCTCGCGGCCGAGGATCGGGGGCAGCGACAGATCGCCGAGCGCGGGGATGTCCGGGTTGGCCGGGATGCCGCCGAAGTAGCGCTCCGTCCACGCCCGGATCTCGTCCGGCTCGACGTCGCCGACCACGGTCAGGACCGCGTTGTTCGGGGCGTAGTACGTCCGGAAGAAGGCGCTGACGTCCTCGATCGAGGCCGCGTCGAGATCCTCCATCGAGCCGATCGTCGACGTGGTGGTAGGGATGCTCCGGCGGATAGAGGTGGCCCTGGACCTTCTCGTACCACGAGCCGTAGGGCCGGTTGTCGTAGGACCAGCGCTTCTCGTTCTTGACGACCTCGCGCTGGTTGTCCAGGTTCTCCTGGTTCAGGGCATCCAGGAGCGTCCCCATCCGGTCGGCCTCGAGCCACAGGGCGAGCTCGGCCTGGTGCGACGGCAGCGTCTCGTAGTAGTTCGTGCGGTCGAGCCAGGTGCTGCCGTTCATCGTCCCGCCGGCGCTCTGGACCAGCGACATGTGCTCGGCCTTGGTGACGTTCCGCGACCCCTGGAACATCACGTGCTCGAAGAGATGGGCGAAGCCGGTCTTGCCCTTCGACCTCGTGCTTCGACCCGACGTCGTACCAGAGGTTGACGGCCACCACCGGGGCGAGCCGATCGACCGCGATGATGAGGCGGAGGCCGTTGGCCAGGCGCTCGTCGGTGAACGACACGGTGGGCTGGGTGGGCATCAGTCGGGCTGGCTCCTCGCGAGGTCAGACAGGGAACATCGATTGTAGGGCGGACGGGCGGACGGGGAGCGCATCCGGAAAGCCGATGGCCACTTGACATCGCCCGGCGAGCGGCGTTAGATTTCCATCTAACACGCGTTAGGAGCACCACGAGAGATGGCAGCACGACCGGCGACCAGGCGACCGATGGGTCGGCCCAGCGACCTGCCGCAGCGCGCGATCGTCCGCGACCTCACCCGGACGGGCGCCTCCTACCGGATCGACTGGGACGTCCGGACCGCGTACGACTTCATCTTCTCCTTGTCCGGCGATGCCGGCTCGACGGATGACCTGCCGGCCCCCGACCGGGCCTGGCTGGTCGACACGCGCAAGGCCCTCCCCGAGGACGTCCAGGCAGGCATCAACGACCTGTTCGAGAGCGAGCTCGCCATCCACGCAGGCGTCCTGCTCGTCGATCAGCCGGACGTCCGGACCGCGGCCGACGTCGTCGCGCTCGTCGAAGCGACGCCTCCAGCCGCGCTGGCGGCGGCATTGTTCTCCGACAACAGCCATGACGCCGAGCTGAACCAGGTGGTCGACCGGGCGATCGCCGGTGACCTGACCGCCCTGCCGATCCTGGCCGAGAAGCTGCCGGACTGGAACCGCAAGGGCCGGATCGAGCTGCTCCGCGACCCGGCCCTCGCCAAGGAGCGCATCCTCACGGTGCTCCGCGCCTGGCAGGTGCCATTCGCGGAGATCGAGGATCGGGTCCGATCGATCATCGAGCGCGACTACGACGATCGGGCGGCCGACCGCGAGCGACTCGCCCCGGCTGAGCTCATCGAGACCACCACGGGCGGCGTCCGGTACCTGCCCGAGCCCGGGATCTCCCGGGTCGTCCTCGGCCCGTCGTACTTCTCGCGGCCGTACAACTTCCTGATGTCGGCCCGCGACTGGCGGTTCTTCGGCTATCCCGTCGCCGACAGCGCGCTCGGGCCAGCCGATGCGCTGACCCCGCCGTTGTCCCTCGTCCGCCTCCACCGCGCCCTCGGCGACGAGACGCGGCTCCGGATCCTGAAGCTGCTCGCGTCGCGCGACCTGTATCTGACGGAGATCGCCCAGCAGCTCGATCTCTCCAAGCCGACGATCAAGCACCACATGATCCAGCTCCGGGCAGCCGGCCTGGTGACCATCACGGACGCGGGGACGGTCCTGTACTACACCCTCCGGCGCAACCGGCTCGACGACGCGTCGGCCGAGATCAAGCGGTTCCTGATCGGCTAGCAACGGCGCCGCGCATCCCAGGGCCGCGGTCTTCCCGCGGCCCACGTTCGGGGGTAAGAGTTAGATGAACATCGAACACATGACAGATCGAAACAGCACGAGAACGAGAGGGAACGAGGTGTCCGAGATGATCGACCTGCAGCAGGCCCTCGTGGCCGACCACATCGCATCGCTCGAGCGCGAGGGCTCGGCGATCCGCGCCGAGCGCGAGCTCGACCACGTCCGCGCCCACGATGTCGCGGGCACCGACGCCGACCATCCGGCCGATCTCCCGTCGCGCCGGATCCGGCTCGGGCACTGGCTCGTGGCGGTCGGCGAGGCGATCGCCGGCTCGACCCGCCCGAACCCGATGGCCGGGCGGACGCTGGCGGCGACCGCGGCGGCGGCGCAGGACGACCCCTGCGACGACGACTTCGAGCGGCTCGCGCGCGCCGCCTGACCCGCCGCCCGTGGGGGTCGCATTCACGGCCACCCGGGCGACCCTCCCCTCCTCCGACTCTCCGTTCGACGGCGGTCGGGACGGCTCTCCCGCACGTCCCGGCCGCCGTTTCCGATTCGAGCTGGGGCGGTTCGTCGAGCCGCCGACTACACTCGGCGCATGACCCCTCGACCCATCTGGCGACTCCTCGTCGCCCTCGCCCTTCTGGCGATCGCCATCCTGACCGGACCCGCGGCCGTTCTCGCCCACGCCGAGCTCGACACCGTCACGCCCGCGGACAAGTCGACGGTCGAAGGCTCGCCCGCCGAGATCGTCATGACGTTCGTGCAGGACCTCGACCCGGCGAAGAGCTCGATCCGGGTCGTGAACGCCTCGGGGACCGTCGTCATCCAGGGAGGCACCGTCGCGTCAGGATCGCCGCGGGAGATGACCCTCGCTCTCCCCACGCCGCTGACCCCCGGCGCCTACCAGATCCGCTGGATCAGCTGGTCGAGCGAAGACAACGAGCGGGATAGCGGCACGACGAGCTTCACCGTCGTGGCGCCGCCGCCGTCTCCGACCCCGGCTCCGAGCGTCGCGACGGCGCCGCCCTCGGCGCCGGCCTCGGTCGCGCCTTCCGCGGCCCGATCCCTCGTCCCGACCGTTGCTCCGTCGCCTTCGTCGCAGCCGACCACACCCGCCTCGTCGACGAGCGACGCCCTGATCCCGATCGTCGCCGTCCTGGCCGTGATCGCGGCCCTTGGGCTGTGGCTCCTCCGCGGCCGCTCGCGCGCCCGCTGACGTGACGCGCCCGCGCCTCGTCGGCAGGTTGCTGGCGCTCGCCCCGATCGTCGGTGGACTGCTGGCCGCCGGTCCCGTCACGGCGCTCGGCCACAGTCTCTCGAACACCTACCAGAGCCGTCTGCCGCTCGTCGTGTACCTCGCGGGAGCGGCGCTCGCCGTCGGGCTGTCCTTCGCGTTCCTGTTGATCGCGGACATCCGGGCGGAGCCACCGGCCGAGGCGGCGCCCGGCCGCGTGCCGCCGGCGCCGATCCGGTTCCTCCTTCGGGCGATCGGACTGCTCGGCTGGCTCTGGATCGTCGCCCAGGGGATCGCCGGTGGGTCCGGCTCGGGCGATGTCACCAGCCTGTTCCTGTGGGTGTACGGCTGGGTCGGTCTGGCGATGCTGTCGGCGTTCGTCGGACCGGTCTGGCACTGGCTCGACCCGTTCACCACGCTCCATGACCTGGGCGCCGGGCTGGCCCGGCGGATCGGCGTGCACGGCTGGGCGACCGCCGACTACCCGCGCGCGCTCGGCCGATGGCCGGCGGTGATCGGGCTCGGGTTCTTCATCTGGCTCGAGCTCGTCGGCAACGGCTCGGGGCCACGTGGGCTGTTCATCGTCCTCGTCGGATACACCGCGTTCACCCTGGCGATGATGGCCCAGTTCGGGCGTGACGCCTGGCGCGCGAACGGCGAGACGTTCAGTGTCTGGTTCGGGGTGCTGGGCCGGCTCGCGCCGTTCGGGCTCGTCGGCGATCCCGCCGAGGGTCGGATCGCCAGGCGGTCGTTCGCCTCGGGCCTCCTCCTGCCCGGCTGGCGGTTCGAGGACGTCGTCCTCATCGCCCTCGGGACCGGGTCGATCCTGTTCGACGGGCTGTCCCAGACGCAACCCTGGTTCGAGGTGTTCGGCGCGCCGGGCGTGCCGATCAAGACGCTCCAGCTCGTCGCGTTCCTCGGCCTGATCGTCGCCGCGGCGATCCTCGTCTCGCGCCTGGTCGGCCTCCGGGCGACCGCAGCCGGCCTGCTGCCGATCGCCGCCGGCTACCTCGTTGCCCACTACTTCACGTACCTGCTGATCGACGGCCAGCGGATCATCATCGCCATCGCCGATCCCTTCCAGCAGGGCTGGGACCTGGGCGACTTCGGATGGGCGTTCTTCGAGCCCAACTCGACGTTCCTGCCGCCGGGCTTCGTCTGGACGATCCAGCTCGCGGCGGTCGTCGGCGGGCACATGCTCGGGGCGTGGGCGGGGCACGTCGTGTCGGCCCAGGAGTCCGGCGCCGCGCGCGGCGACCGCGCCCACGTCCGCCGTGAGGTGCCGCTGGCGGTGATCATGGTGTTCCTGACGACCCTGACGCTGTGGTCGCTCGGCCAGGCGCTCGTCGTCGAGGCGCCGGCTGCGGTCGTCAGCCCAGCCACGGCGGCGTTGATTCCGACGTCGCCGGGCTGACCGCCCGCGTTCCTAGACCGGCTCGATCCCGAGCAACTGCGCCAGATCGCGCATGTCGCCGAAGACCGTGGTTGCCGGACCCTCAAGCGCTGCCGCCGGCGTGACGCCGCCGCCGTAGGCAAGGACGTCCATCCCGGCCGCGCGGGCCGCGGCGACGCCGTGGCGGCTGTCCTCGATGACGACGCAGCGCGCAGGAGCCACGGCCATCTCCGCCGCCGCGTGCAGGAACAGGTCCGGAGCCGGCTTGCCGTGCTCCACGTCCTCGCCGCTGTAGATCCGATCGCCGAATCGGTCCGCGAGGCCCGTCAGACCCAGGTTCCGCCGGATCTTGGCGTGACCGCCACTCGAGGCGACGCACGTCGCGAGCCCGGCGGCCTGGATCGCATCGATCGCCCCCTCGACGCCGTCGACGGCCTGGAGCTGTTCGTCGAACAGGCGGATGTAGCGCTCGGAGAACGCGTCCCACTCGGGTCCGATGTCGCGCCCGAGATGGCCCTCGATCTCGGCCCGCATCGCGGCCTCCGTCCGGCCGACGAAGCGCTCGACGATCTCGGACTTCGGCATCGGCCACCCGAGGCCCGCGAGGAACTCCGCGTCCAGATGGATCGACAGGTGCTCGCTGTCGACGAGGACGCCGTCGCAATCGAAGATGACGAGGTCGAAGGGCGAGGCGGCCGTCACCGGGACGAGACGGCGAGCTCGGCCGGCGGCGCGCCCGCACCCGACGGGTCCGATGCCGCCGCGGCGTCCGGCGGCCGGCCCGGGTTCGGCACCCACTCGGCGAGCGAGCGGACCTCGGCGATCCGGCCCGCGATCGCCGGATCGAGGGCCTCGGCGGCCGCGACCGCGGTCTCGATCGCGGTCAGGCAGAGGATCCCCTCGGCCGTGGCGGCGAGGCGGATCTCGGCGGCGTCGCGGACGGCGCCCGACCGCGGCGTCGGAGTGTTGACGACGAGGCGGACCTCGCCCGACGCGATCAGCTCGAGGATGGCGACCTCGCCCAGCGCGGGATCGGGCTCCGCACCGAGCTTCGCAACCGGCCGGACCTCGAGCCCCATCGCCTCGAGCACCGCCGCCGTTCCGCCGGTGGCCGCCAGCCGATAGCCCGCCGCGGCCAAGGCCGAAGCCAGACGCGGCAGCTCGGCCTTGTCCCGTTCCGCGATCGACAGGAGCGCGAGCGGCGCGTCATCCGGCCCGAGCCGGCGCGGCGGAACGAGCGACGCGCCGGTCAGCGCCTTCGCCAGCGCCACCCGCGGGTCCGTGCTGATCCCGATGACCTCGCCGGTCGACTGCATCCCGGGCCCGACGCTGGGGTCGACGCCGCGGAGCTTCGCCGTCGAGAAGGCCGGTGCCTTGACCGCGACGAATGGGGGCGGCGCAAGCAGCCCGTTCGGCCAGCCGAGATCCGCGAGCCGCTCACCGAGCGAGATCCGGACCGCGAGCTCGACCATCGGCACGCCGGTGACCTTCGACATGAACGGCACCGTGCGGGAGGCGCGGGGATTGACCTCGATCAGGTAGACGCCGTCCTCGCGAACGATGAACTGGGCGTTGCACAGGCCGCGGACCCCGAGCGCGAGCACGATCCGCTCCATCGTGGCCACGATCAGGTCCTGGTCGCCCGGCCCGACCGTCCCCGGCGGGAAGACCCCGACCGAGTCGCCGCTGTGGACGCCTGCCCGCTCGATGTGCTCGAGGAGGCCCGGGATCAGGACCCGCTCGCCGTCGCTGACCGCGTCCACGTCGACCTCGATCCCCTCGAGGTAGCGATCGATCCGGACGGGCCGGTCGGGATCGACCACCGTCGCGGCCGCGAGCTGCCGGACGAGGTCCTCGGGCGAGTAGCAGAAGTCGATCGCCAGGCCGCCGATGACGAAGCTCGGCCGGACGATGACCGGGTAGCCGATCCGCTCGGCCAGCGTGAGCGCCTCCTCGATCGAGTGGGCCATCCCGCCCTCCGGCTGCGGGATCCCGAGCCGGTCCAGCAGCGCCGAGAAGCGGGTCCGCTCCTCCGCCTGGTCGATCGCCTCGAGGTCGCTGCCGAGCAGCGGCACGCCCGTCGCCGCGAGCGGCGCGGCCAGGTTCAGCGGCGTCTGGCCGCCGTAGGCGACGACCGCCGGGAGCATCGCCTCGCCCGGGCCCGGTCTCGGCCTCGATGACGCTCCGGACGCTCTCCGGGTCGAGCGGCTCGAAGTACAGACGCGAGCTCGCGTCGAAGTCGGTCGAGACCGTCTCCGGGTTCGAGTTGATCATCACGGCCTGCCAGCCCGACCGGCGCAGGGTGTCGGCGGCCTGGACGGCGCAGTAGTCGAACTCGATCCCCTGCCCGATCCGGACGGGACCCGAGCCGATGACGAGCGCCGCCGGTCGCTGGACGGGTGGCGCCTCCGGCTCCGAGCCGGCGGCTGCATACGTTGCATAGAAATACGGCGTCTCGGCGGCGAACTCGGCGGCGCACGTGTCGACCATCGCGTAGCCGGGTCGCAGCCCGAGCGCCATCCGGGCCTCCCGGAGCGACTCCTCCTCGACCCCGGCCATCGTCGCGAGCTCGCGATCGCCGAAGCCCGCTCGCTTGACGGTGGCGAGGAGCGTCGCGGCCTCGTCATCCGCGGGGTCCGCGAGCCGGCCGCGGATCGCCCGCACCTCCAGCTCGAGAGCCACGCTCCGGCCCATCTCGGCGAGGAACCACGGCGCGATCCCGGTCGCCTCCTGGATCGTGATCTCCGGGACGCCTCGACGGAGCAGGCCGAGGAGCCGCCAGAGGCGTGAGTCCGACGGCGCCAGGAATCGCCGGAGGACGATCGGGGCGGCGGTCCGCTGCGCGTGACGGGTCGATTCGCAGGCCTGGCCGGTCTCGTCGATCCAGCGGATCGGCTCGTCGTCCTCGGGCGCCGCCTCGCCCGGGCGGACCCCGTAGACGCCCGCCAGGTAGTCGAAGCTCGGCGTCCAGGTCGGATCCTCGGCCAGCGGACCGGCCCCTGCCTGCTCGAGCCCGCGGAGCGCCTTGTTCAGCGCCGCCCCGAACGTCCGGTCGATCGCCATCACCTCGCCGGTCGCCTTCATCTGGCTGCCCAGCGTCCGATCGGCCGTCGGGAACTTGTCGAACGGGAAGCGCGGCAGCTTGACGACGACGTAGTCGAGGGCCGGCTCGAACGCCGCGACGGTCGTGCCGGTGACGACGTTCGGGATCTCCGCGAGCGTTCGGCCGCACGCGATCTGGGCCGCGACGCGCGCGATCGGGTAGCCGGTCGCCTTCGACGCCAGCGCGGACGAGCGCGAGACCCGCGGGTTGACCTCGATCACCGCGTAGTCGGTCGAGTCGGGCGAGAGGGCGAACTGGACGTTGCAGCCGCCCTCGACGCCGAGCGCGCGGATGATCGCGAGGGCCGCGCTTCGGAGTCGCTGGTGGACCGGGTCCGGGAGCGTCTGGACGGGTGCCACGACGATCGAGTCGCCGGTGTGGACGCCGAGCGGATCGACGTTCTCCATCGAGCAGACCGCGATGCACGTGTCCTCGGCATCGCGCATGACCTCGTACTCGATCTCCTGCCAGCCGACGAGACACTGCTCGACCATCACCTGGCCGATCGGGCTGGCGCGGAGGCCGGCCCGGATGCGCTCGCGATAGGCCTCCTCGGTCTCGACGATCCCGCCGCCGGTCCCACCGAGCGTGAAGGCCGGCCGGACGATCGCAGGCAGGCCGATGGTCGACGAGGGCCTCGTCGGCCGAGGCGCGCCGCGCCTCCGGCGTCGCGCCCTCGACGATGAAGCTCGCGGCATACGGCTGGCCGAGTCGGTCGAGCAGGTCGCGGAACGCCTCGCGATCCTCGGCCATCCGGATCGCCTCGAGCGGTGTGCCGAGGAGCCGGATCGGGTGACGCTCGAAGACCCCCGCCTCGGCCATCGCCGCCGTCAGGTTCAGCGCGGTCTGGCCGCCGAGCCCGGCGAGCAGGCCTTCCGGCTTCTCCTTGGCGATCACGGCCTCGACCGCCTCGACCGTCAGCGGCTCGAGGTAGATCGCGTCGGCCACGCTGGGGTCGGTCATGATCGTCGCCGGGTTGCTGTTGATCAGGATCGTCCGTACGCCCTCGGCGCGAAGCGCCCGGCAGGCCTGGGTTCCGGCGTAGTCGAACTCGGCGGCCTGGCCGATCACGACCGGACCGGAGCCGAGGATCAGGACCGAGGCGGGCTTGCGCCGGACGACCGCGTCGGTCACACGCTGCCTCGGCTGGCAGATCGCTCGGTCGCCCGGGCCACGAACCGGTCGAACACCGCGAGGGCATCGAGCGGGCCGGGCGCGCCCTCGGGGTGGTACTGGACCGTCTCGATCGGGAGCGTTCCGTGGCGCAGGCCCTCGACGGAGCCATCGTTGAGGTTGACCTGGCTGACGTGGAAGCCGGAACCCGCGAGAACCGACTCGCCCGACCACCTGGACCTCGTGGTTCTGGGCGGTGACCTGGACCAGCCCGAGCTCGACGTCGCGGACCGGGATGGTTCGCTCCGTGATGCCCGAACCGGAGACGGGTCGTCTCGGCGCCGGCGGCGCGGGCCACGATCTGGTGGCCGAGGCAGATCCCGAGCAGCGGCCGGCCGTCGTCGATGATCGCGCGGGCGAGCCGGACCGGGCCCTCGAGCCGGGCCGGATCGCCGGGACCGGGCGACAGGATGAGGCCGTCGATCTCGTCGGCCAGCGCGACGGACGTCGAGATCGTGTGGGGCAGGATCCGGACCCGAGCTCCGCGCCGGCGCATGCCGCGCACGATGTTCGACTTCAGGCCGAAGTCGACGATCCCGATGAGCGGGCCGCTCTCGCTGTGGCTGCCGACATCCATGATCGACGACGGCGAGACCTGGCCGACGAAGTCCTGGTCCTCCCAGCGGGGCACGGCTCGGGCGCGATCGACGGCGTCGTCGCGGTTGACGAAGCCCGGCTCGGTGACGATTGCCCGAAGGCTGCCGTGGGTCCGGAGATGTCGCGCGAGAGCCCGGGTGTCGACGCCGGCGATCGCCGGGATCGCTCGAGTCGCGCAGGAGCGCGGCGAGCTGCCGAACATCGTCGAGGACTGCGGCTGTGGCGTTCGCGACGACGAGCGCCCGGAGCCACGGCCGGACCGACTGGTCGTCATCGACCATCCGGCCGTAGTTGCCGATCAACGGGTAGGTCATCACCACGATCTGGCCGGCGTAGGACGGGTCGGTGCAGACCTCCTGGTAGCCGGTCTGCGAGGTGTTGACGACGAGATCGCCACCGGCTGCGACCGGGGCGCCGAACGCGATCCCCGGGAAGACGGTGCCGTCCTCGAGGGCCAGGAGTGCCGGTCCAAGATCGCCGACCCGCGGATCGACGATCGACGAGGCACGCGGCCGAGGCGGGGTCGGCGATGTCGCGATCACCGGGCCCTCACACAGAAACGCCACCGGCCCGGCGGGCTCGGTGGACGCGCGGATAGACGATCGTCGGCCTCCCTTCCGGCCTCACGGGACCGGTTCGCCGGCCTCACAGGACCGGCCGTCAAGGATGGTCGAAGGGTAGCAGGATCGAGCCGCCGGCGGCACGGCGCCGGCTGTCCGGCCAGGCAAATGCCCTGGTCCACCCGAGTCGATCGGAGGCAGTACCTCCGGGTGATCGATGGCGGGTTTCGACTGGGCGACAGTCGTGGCGAACGGGCACGAGGCCACGCGAAGTGGGGGCGTGCCCGTTTTGCTGTGCCCCGCAGGCGACGGTCGCCCGCCGGATCGATCGGCTGGAGCGCCACGTGGCGTCCCAACCGAGGCGCTAGGTCGTCGAATTGGCGGCTTCACGCTCGGGCCACGGCGCGGGATCAGGCCGATGATGCGCAACGGCGAGGTCGGTCAGGCGCTTGTGCTCGGCCCGGAGCATCGCCCAGATCTCGGTCAAGCGAGCTGATTCGTCAGAGTCCGGCGGAGCGTCTGCCAGCCTGGGCTCGATGTCGCGCCACATGGCCAGCACGACCTCTGCCTCGGTTCGGTATGGCATCCGTCGAGCGTGCCGCGGAGATGGCTGCCCGTCATGACGACCCGTCACTTCGACCTTGGGTGAGATCGATAGCCGGACCGCCGAGAACGGCTGGCACATGTGGGCGGTGCAGGACTATCCTGTGGGGTGCCGGGGGGTCCTGGGGCGCGATACCAGACGAGGCGGCACACCATGACGGACCGGACGATCTTCACCCTGCGAGATGTCACCTTCGAGGGGATCCCGATCAGCGACGTCACGGTCAAGATCTTCACGACCACAGCGGCGGAGATCCTCGGCATCAAGTTGTGGACCGGCCTCGGCGGCGATGACATCGACGCGATCCTGCCGGTCGAGGGGGAGCTCGTCGGATCCACCGATCAGGGCGAATTCCGCGGGCACGCCAAGCTCGAGGTCATCAACGGCGCACGCACGACCCCGCTGCGCCTCTCGGGCCGTGGTCAGGTGACCGGAATCCCCCAGGAAGAGGACGCGCTGCAGCCCGTCGGCGGCTGATCCGGCGATCCGGCCGCCTTTGATCGCGCGGCAGGCCGCGACTCACCCACGAGGAACGACCGCTCAGCTGGCCGGCCGCTTGCGCGGTCCGGTCCGCCGCTCGTCCGTCGGTGTTCCCGCCCGAGCCAGCCAGCGCCGCGTGATGGGCAGCCAGGCGGCGCCACCCGCGAGCTGAAGGATGACCACGAGGAGCACGAGCAGACCGGGAACCCCGAGGACGACCGCCGGCACGCTCCATCCTGCGAGACCGAGCTGCATGAGCGCCGAGGTGACCGCCCCATCGAGATTCGCGATCGGCCGTCCCTGACCGCTGCCTGGATCGTCGCCGCCGACCGTGAGCGTTCCCGCCGAGGTCGGGCGGTCCGAGGGCGTCGCGGTCGCGCCCGGCGCGGACGTTGGCTCCGGCGTCGCGGAGGCAGGATCTGAGGCGCCGGCAGAGGCGGTCGGGAGCGGATCGGGCGTCGGCGATCCAGGCGCTGGTCCGGACGGCGCCGCGCTCTCCGCGGGTCCACCGGGGGCGGTCGCCGTCGGGGTGGCCGCCGGCGTCGCGCCGGCCGTCGGCTGTGCCGTCGGGCCTGCGGTCGGGACTGGCGTCGGCTGGGCTGTCGGTCCGGGCGTCGGCGTTGGCTTGGGCGTTGGCTTGGGGGTGGGCGGCAGTTGTCGGGACCGGGGTGGGCGTGGGCGTCGGCGCCGGGGTCGGGACCGGGGTGGGCGTTGGGGTCGGGATCGGCGTCGGCGTCGGCGCGGGTCCCCCGACCGAGAAGGAGAGCCCGATCGTCGGGCCACTGCCCGAACCGCACGTCGCCGAACCCGAAGCTCCGGGCTTGTCGAACGCGGATCCGGTCCAGGTCATCGAGCCCGATGCCGATGCCGTCCCGACGATCCTGAACACGGCTACATCGCCGGCCTTGGGAAGACCGACGAGGGGATTCTTGTCGCCTGGATTCTTGAACGTCACGCGCGTCGAGCCGGACGCCGAAGACAGGGCCACCCAGTCATGGGTCGCTGGCTGGGTGCTGCCCTTCACGGACACGATCGAGAAGGAGTTCACCGCGAATGTCGAGGGGATCACGATCGAGATGCACGAGATCTCGGACCCGCCGCCGTCGTCGCCGGTGTTCTTCGCGGTCAGGGTGATGGCGGTCTGCGTCCCGGCCTGGAGGGTGCTCGGTGTTCGATCGAGCGTCCACGCCCGTGCCGCCAGGGCCGTTGCGGGCAGCGCCGCAACGACCGCTGCAAGGGCCGCGATCGCGGCGATGCGTCCACGACGCCTCGTCACGCGACCCTCCGGCCCGGTCTCCACAAGGCTGCCGATGAGCCTGCCTGGCGCTCGGCAATCTCCGGCGACTCTTCGACACCACGGATGAACGCTGCCACCAGGCGTTCATCGAGCTGGGTGCCGGCCGCATCGCCGAGCCGGCTCAGGGCTTCGCGGATGTCGAGGGCCTTGCGGTAGGGTCGCGTGGTCGTCATCGCCGAGAACGCGTCGCCGACCGCCAGGATCCGCGCGACCAGGGGAATGTCCTCGCCGCTCAGCGCGTGGAGGTAGCCACGCCCGTCCCACCGCTCATGGTGGTGACGAACACCGGCTCGCACGGCCTCGACGTCAGGCAGATCGCGAACGATCATGTCCCCGAGCGCCACGTGCTGCTTGACGACCTCGTACTCCTCTGCGGTCAGTCGCGCGGGCTTGCGCAGGATCACGTCCGGGATTCCGATCTTGCCGATGTCATGGAGCAGTCCGGCCGTGTGGATGGACTCGAGGACCTCAGGCTCGAGCCCGAGACGCTCGCCCAGGAAGACGCCGTAGCGGGCGACGTCCTCCGAGTGTCGCTTGGTGTAGCGATCCTTCGTGTCGACGGCGAAGACGAGTCCCTGCAGGACGTCGAAGCCCGCGGCAGCGGGCAGGCGCTGGCTGTCGATGCCCGCAATGCGAACCGCGTCGCCGCCGCTCGCCCGGGCTTCCTGAACGGTCGCGAAGGCGGTGGCAAGCAGCTCGGTGACCGACGCGCCGTGGTCCGGGAAGGTGCAGATCCCGGCGCTGACGGTGAGTGGCAGTCGTTCCGTCGCCTCGAACTGCAGGGCGAGGTCCGCGAGATCGGTCCGGACCCGCGCGACGGCGGGTTCGAGCTCGTGGAGCGACGCGGCGCCGGCGACGATCAGGAACTCATCCGGCCCGTATCGGCCCATCATGGCCCCCGCCGGGAGGTGCCGGCCGATGGCCGCGGCGACCGCCAGGAGCGTTTCGTCTCCGGCCGCGTGGCCGTGGTTGTCGTTCAGCAGCCGGAAGTTGTCGACGTCGACGAGGGCGACCCCGAGCGGTCCACCGGCGGCTCGGGCCTGCTCGATCTCACCCGCAAGGTGGCCGACGAGCGCGCCGTGATTCAGTTGCCCGGTCAGCGGGTCGAGCCGGGTGGCTCGGACCAGTGCGGCGGTCTGGCGCTGGATGGTCGCCTGCGCCGATCGGAAGACCAGGAAGAGGACCCCCGCGGCGATCAGGGCCGCCGTCAGGGTGACCAGCACGACGTCGCGGCGCAGCCCATCGAGGCGCGACAGGACGGGCACGGCATCCCGCCAGAGGGCAACGACGAGGATCGTCCGACCGGCCTGGCGGAGTGGCAGGTACTCCTGCAGCACGCTGGCCGGCAGGTCGCGCGAATCTGCCTCCGCAAGCGTCCGGTCGAGAAGGGCAATCCGCGGCTCGCCGCCGACCGCGGCGAGGAAGTCCGGGCTGGCTGCGGCGGTGACGCCCTGCGATGCCGGGCTGCTCGAGGCGATGATGCGTCCATCCGGCAGGCGGATCTCGGCGTGGACGATGCCGCCCTTGGCCAGCAAGGTCGCGAGTTGGTCGCTCGCATCGACGATGCCCGCCTGATCGGTGTCGTCGCCGTCGATCCCCTGAAGGCCCTGCTGGACGAACCCTCGAACGGTCGCCACGTCGCTCTCGACGATCGAGCTGAAGGTCGACGTCGAGGCGTACGCGGAAACCATCACCGCCTGCGCCGTGGCCGTGATCCCGACGAGGACCAGGAGCACGCCGAAGACAAGCAGCAGGAGAACGGGCTTTCGCACGCGCGGCTCGGAACCGAACACGAGATGGGTGGACCTCTGACTGGCGTCGTTGGCCCGAGCGTACGCAAGCGGATGGGAGCCTAAAATAGGACCATCGGCTGGATTTGATGTACGAGCCGCGTCGCCTCGTCGAACAGCCGGTGGGCGCCGTCGTCGGTGGGTCGCCGCCGACTCAGCCCACGCCGCGGTCCTTGGTCCCTTCGCGACTGGCGTCCTGCGGGCCGACGCGATCGACGCGGCCCGCTAGGATCTTCCGGCGCCGCGTCCGGTCGCCGAGGCCGGGGCTCTCTGAAGTCAAGGGTGGGCGCGCGCGACCCCGGCTCCAGCAGATGGTGGTACGGCCGGTGGTATGGACGGAGAAACGCCCTTTCCGGCGGCCGGAAAGGGCAGTTTCGTGCGTGCTGAGTTTGGTGAGCCGGGGGAGACTCGAACTCCCAACCAACTGATTAAGAGTCAGTTGCTCTGCCATTGAGCTACCGGCCCGGTAGCGAGGAGCGAGTCTACCGCAGCACGCGCCGATCCGGCCAACGGTCGTCGCTCCATCGCGGACATGACGGTCCGTCATGACGTCTCCGATCGCACCCGGCAGCCTTAGCCAGGTGGACGACCTGCTCGATTTGCGAGAACGCCTCCTGAAGCTCGAGGAGCGTCGCAGGGCCGAGTTGCCGGGGAGCCCGGAGTGGCAGGCCGTCGACTCGGAGATCGAGCGGCTGATGCGTCGGGTGTGGCATCTGAACGATCCGTCTGATCCTCCAGCCGAGCGAACCGGGACCGACGGCTAGGGCCTCGACGAGCCGTTCAGGTCGCGGCCGTCAGCGGCGCGGTCTCGTCCTCGTCGACCTCGCCCTCGATCGTCACGTGGGGCAGCCAGCCGAGCCACGACGGCAGCCACCAGTTCCACTCCCCGAGGAGCCGCATCGTGGCGGGCAGGAGCACGCTCCGCACGATCGTCGCGTCGAGGAACACTGCGACCGCCAGCCCGAACCCGAGCTGCTTGATGATCGTCAGCTCGAGGGTCACGAAGACCGCGAACACGACGACCATGATCGCGGCCGCGCTCGTGATCGTCCCCGACGTGATCGCGATCCCGCGCGCGACCGCCTCGTTCGACGACAGCCCGTGATCGCGGGCCTCCTTGATGCGGGTCAGGATGAAGACGTGGTAGTCCATCGAGAGCCCGAACAGGATGGTGAAGATGAAGACCGGGATGAACGACTCGATCGGGCCAGCCTTGAACCCGAGCTGATCGGACAGCCAGCCTTCCTGGAACACCAGCACGAGGAGCCCGAAGGCGGCCCCGGTCGACAGCAGGTTGAGCAGGATCGCCTTGATCGGGATGACGATCGAGCGGAACGCCACCAGCAGGAGCACGAACGACAGGGCGAGCACGAAGGCCATGACGATCGGCATCCCGCGGGCGTAGAAGTCGACGACATCGAGCGTGTACGCGGCGTCGCCGGTGACCAGCGCTCGCACGCCGGTCAGACCCGCGAACGCCGTCGGGACGACGCTCGTGCGGACCTGGCGGACGATGTCCTGGTTCTGGATGTCATTGCTGCCACCGGCCATCAGGTAGTTGATGAAGACGAGGTGACCGTCCGATGAGGTGATCGTCTCGGGCGGGCCGCTCAGCCCCGGGATCACGAGGACCGCGGCGGTCAGCTTGTCGATGGCCGCCTTGGTCGGCGCCTCGTCGGCCCGGGTGACGACGACGGACAGGTCGAGGTCCGAGCCGCTCGGCCACTTCTCGTTGAGGAGGTTGACCGCCTGGACGCCGTCGAGCGAGTCCGGGAACGAGGTGAAGTCGGCCTGGCCCATGTGGAGCCGGACCACCGGTGACGCCACGACGATCAGCAGGGCCGACGTCGCGACGGCGGCGATGACGGGTCGGCGCATGACCCACCGGACGAGCGTCGCCCAGAGGCCGCTCCCCTCGGGTCGATCCCGGCTGACGAACGGCAGCCGCAGCCGGTTCACGCCGTCGCCGAGGATCGCCAGCGTCGCCGGCAGGAAGGTCAGCGACCCGATCACGGCGACGAACACGACCGAGATGGTCCCGATCGCCATCGAGCGGAAGAGCGGGTCGTCGAGCAGGAACAGTCCGCCGATCGAGATCATCACCGCGAGGCCGGAGAAGAACACCGCTCGTCCGGCGGTGTTGCTCGCGACGTCGATCGCGGCGAGCTTCGGCCGGCCATGGCGACGCTCCGTCCGGAACCGGGTGAGCATGAAGAGCGAGTAGTCGACCGCCACCGCGAGCCCGATCAACACGACGAGCTGGCTCGCGTACGGGCTGACCGCTGAGACGGTCTGGCTGTACAGGCCGAGGATCCCGAACGCCGCGAGCAGGGCGGTGATCGCGAGGACCAGCGGAATCACCGCCGCAACCACCGCGCCGAACGCTGCCAGCAGGATCAGGAACGTCAGCGGGATCGTCAGCCGGAGCGACGCATCGAGGCCGCCGTTGATCAGCTCGCTGATCTCGTTGTTGGCGATCGTGTTGTTCAGCGCGTGGATCCGGTACGCCGGATAGGCGGCCATGATCTCCGCGACCGCGGCGGGCACCGGCTCGAGGCGGGCGGCGACCGTCGCCCCCTCGCCGGCGACACGTCCGACGAGGCGGACCGTGGTCTTGTCGGGCGAGACGAGCCCGGCCGCCTGCGGCACACCGATCGGATCGACGAGATCGGAGATGACCGTCCCGCTGACGCCGTCGACCGTGGCCTGGATGGCGGCGAGCCGCTTCGTGATCGCGGCGACGTCGGCGGCGAACGCCGGGTCGTCGACGGTCCGGTCGGGGCTCGACACGATCAGGAGGAACTGCTGCGACGCCGGCTCCTCCTGGCCCGTCGGCGGGTTGGCCTCGTTCCAGAGCACGTACGCCTCGCCGGCCTCGTACTTCGCCCGCTCGTCGTTCGAGACCGCCTCGACGGCCCGCGTCCCGCCGGCGAGCAGGCTCACGACGAAGATCCCGATCGTGACCAGGAACCAGAGGCCGAAGACCGGCCAGCGATGACGGGCGCTCCAGCCCGCGACGCGCGCAGTCCAGGGCGGCGCCTTGGGGGTCGAAGGGGACGGATCGGACGGGGTCATCGCGGCCGTCAGGGTACCCGAAGCACCGGTCTGCCTGAACTTCGACCCGCGGTGGAGCGTAGTCGAATCTCGCGGCGGTCGAGGCGTACGACCCGGCCACGAACGCATGGGCGACGTTGCCGCCGCTGCCGACCGCTCGCGGCGGGATGGCGGCCGATGTGATCGACGGCCGGATTCACACAGCCGGCGGCGAAGACCTCACGTCGGTCAGCACCGATCCGCAGCACGAGGTGCTGGACCTCGCGACGATGACGTGGTCGCGCGCACCCGACCTGCCGACGAAACGCCACGGACTCGCCTCCGCCGTGGTCGACGGTCGGTGGTACGTCATCGGCGGAGGGCGGGCGGCGATGCTGTCCGTCTCGGACATCGTCGAGGTGTTCACGCCCTGATCCGCGTGGTCCGCGGACCGTAGACTGCGCCGATGGCCGAACCACGGGGGACCCTCACCGACCACGTCGTCGTGTGCGGCCTCGATCATCTCGGACTGCGCACGATCGAGGAGCTGCGACTCGGAGGCGAGGCGGTCGTCGGGATCGGCGGCGCCGACGCCGTGGTCGCTGCGGAGGAGCGCCTGACCGGCGTGACGCTCGTCACGGGCGATCCGCGCCGCGAGGCGGTGCTCCGGTCGGCGGCCGTTCAGACGGCCGTCGCGATCGTGCTGACCGGCGAGAACGACCTCGCGAACGTCCATGCCGCGCTCGCCGCCCAGGACCTGAACCCGGCGATCCGGATCGTGCTCCGGATGTTCGACCCGGAGCTCGGGAACCAGATCGAGGCGCTGTTCCCGAACGCCGTCGCGTTGTCGTCGTCGGCCCTCGCCGCGCCGGGCTTCGTCAGCGCCGCGCTCGACGGCGACGGCGGCGCGACGTTCCAGCTCGCGGGTCACCGCGTCTCGACGCGACTTCGCGCGGCTGGCTCCGACGCGACGAACGAGCGATCCGGCGACGACCGTGACCTCCTGGCGACGATCGCGATCGCCACGCTCCACCGGGACCGGACCGTCGAGCTGCTGCCGCCGGCGTCGCCGTCGGCCAGCGCCACTGCGGCCGGCGAGGACGACTCGCTCGTCGTCGACGTCGATCACGCGTGGACTCCGCCGAGCGAGCGGGCGCAGACGGTTCTCGACCAGGCGCTCGAGGCCACGGGCGACGTCGTCGCCGGCGTCGGCGGCGGGATCCGGGCTCTGCCGTCGCGCCTGCGCGGCGGTCTCGCCCGTCCGCCCCGGATCCGGGCCGAGCGCCGGCTCGTGCGGTTCGGCGCCGTGCTGCTCGGCCTGGCGGTGGTGTCCGCGCTCTTCTTCGCCCTCACCGCCGGCCTGACGCCACTCGATGCGTTCTCGTACGCGATCACGCTCCTGACCGGAGCCGCGATCCCGACCAGCCTCGATCCGACCCGCGCCGGAGCAGCCCTGAAGCTCTACGCAATCGTCCTGTCGATCGTGGGCGCCGCCGTTGTCGCCGTCGTCTACGCCCTGATCACCGATGCGATCGTCCGCTCACGCCTGCTCCAGACGCTGGGCCGGCGCTCGGTGCCCGGCGGCCTGCGCGACCACGTCATCGTCGCCGGGCTCGGGTCGATCGGCCACCGGGTCGCGCTCGACGTGGCCTCGCGCGGGGTGCCCGTCGTCGTCGCCGACATCGATGAGGACAGCCGTTTCGCCGCCGCGACCCGCGCGGCCGGGATCCCGGTCATCACCGGCGACGCGCGCAGCCCGGAGATCCTCGCCGACCTGGGGATCGAGCGCGCCCGGGCGGTCATCGCGGCGACCAGCGACGACCTCGTCAACATCGCGGTCGCCTTGAACGCGCGGGCGGTCCGGCCCGACCTGCGCGTCGTCGTCCGGGTCTTCGATCCCGACTTCGCCGTCCGCGTCCAGCGTGGGTTCCGGATCCGTTTCACGCGGAGCGTGTCGCATCTCGCGGCGCCGGCGTTTGCGGCGGCGGCGATCGGCTCGGAGGTCGTCGCCACGGTCCCGGTCGGCGATCGCCGGGTCATGCTGTTCGCGCGCGTCCCGGTCGGGGCGGGGTCGGCGCTCGGTGGCGTCGCCGTCGGCCAGCTCGACGAGGCCGGCGAGCGCCGGATCCTGGCGATCGACGGGCCCGGCGACGGCGATGCGCGCTGGCTGCCCGGCGCGGACGACGCCGCCGGCGCCGGCGACGACCTGATCGTGGCCGCGACGCGAGCGGGTCTCGCCCGCCTCCTCGAGCGAAGTCGCGCGCGGGCCAGCGCTTAGGGCGCCGGCTCCAAGCCCTCCTTGCGGGCGACCCAGACCTCCTCGGACGGCCATTGACGCGCCCACTCGAGCGTCGCGTACGGGAACGTGGTCGTGGCGTCCTCGGCCGGCCACAGCTCGCGGAGCGCCTCGATCGCGAACCCGTTCGATCGCAGGAGAGCGATCCAGTCGCCGTGCGACAGCGCGAAGTTGACGGACGCGTCGCTCGACCACTCGAGGCGGTGGAGGCCGCGCAGCGGACGGAGCATCTCGGGGGTCGCCGGCCGCTCTTCGTCGGGCATGCACAGCATCAGCGTCGTCGCGTTGACGAGGAAGACGAGGCGCCCGCCCGGCCGGAGGAGCCGCGCCGCCTCGGGGATCCAGAGATTCGGATCGGCCCAGATCGACGCGCCGTACTCCGAGATCGCGAGGTCGAAGCTGGCGTCCGGCAGCGGCACGCGCTCGGCGTTGCCGTGGATGAGCGGAAACGTCAATCCGTGCTCGGCCTGGAGCCGGCGCGCGGTGGCGAGCTGCTCCTCGGAGTTGTCGACCGCCACCGGCCGGGCTCCGCGACGCGCCAGCCAGGCCGACACGTACCCCGTCCCGCAGCCGAGCTCGATCGTGTCCTTGCCTGCCAGGTCATCCGGGCAGGAGCCGGAGCTCCCGTTCCGGGATATCCCAGACGCCCCACTTCTCCTCGCCTCGCCCGAGCCGCCAGCTCACCTCGCCGTTGGCGACGTAGTCGGGCGCCCACTCGTCCCACGCCGTCCGGTTGCGTTGAACGTGCTCCGGGAGCGCCTCGTCGGGGGCCGTCACGCGTCGCCGAGCGTGGCCGCGAGCTTCTTCGGCGCCGTCCGCCGCCACGCCTCTCGGAGCAGGCTCTCCAACAGGTCGCGATCGACTCGCCCGAGGTCGACCGTGACCCAGCCGTAGCGCCCGACGTAGGCCGACTTCGCGAAGGTCACCGGATCCATCTCGAGCAGCTCAGCCTGGGTCTCGAGGCTCGCCTTGATCGACACGTGGTCGGCGCCCTCGCCGCCGATCGCGAAGATCTTGTCGCGGACGCGGAACGTGATGTCGGTGTCCCAGGTCAGCTTCTCCTCGGCCTCGGGCAGGGACATCGCGATCCGTCGGACCTCCGTGAACGCGGTCACGACCGGACCACCGCCTTGCGCATCAGCCGGTCGCCGTCCCGATAGCCGATCGCCTGGTACAGCCGGATCGCGTCGATGTTCGCCTCGGCGACGTTCAGGACGACCCGCTCGACGCCGTGCTCGGCCGCCCATGCCTCCAGATGGGCGATCAGCGCCCGCCCGATCCCGAGCCCGCGAAAGCCGTCCACGACGGACACGCCGAACTCCGCTTCGCGCACGGGACGGAGCATGGAGCCCGGGTGCGGCAGGTCCGAGATCCCGATCGAGGCGGAGCCGACCATCCGCCCGTCGAGCATCGCCGCCACATACTCCCCGGTCCTGCCGCGACCGTCGATCCGGGGCCGGAGGCGTTCGGCGATCGCGTCCCGTTCCGGGACGTGGAAGACCTCCGGATCGATCGTGGCGTGGTGGATCGCCGTGTCGAGGTAGATGTCGATCAGGACCTCGAGATCGTCGATCGTCACCGGCCGGATGGAGACGGCCCCCTCGATGCCTGCGCTCACCCGGCTATTCCTGGTTGTCGATCTGGGCGCGCTGGAGGCGGCCGCTGAAGTCGACGTAGATCGACTTCCACTCGGTGTACGTGTCGAGCGCGGCGTGGCCCGCCTCGCGGTGGCCGTTGCCGGTCTCCTTCCAGCCGCCGAACGGCAGGTGGGTCTCGGCGCCGGTCGTGCCCGCGTTGACGTAGACGATCCCGGTCTCGAAGTCGCGCATCGCCCGGAATGCGGTGTTCGCGTCGCGGGTGAAGATCGACGAGCTGAGGCCGTAGCGGGTCTGGTTGACGGCCGTGGTCGCGGCCGCGTAGTCGTCGACGGCGATGACCGACAGGACCGGCCCGAAGATCTCCTCCTGGGCGATCCGGTCCATGGGCGCGACGTCGCGAAAGATCGTCGGCGCGAAGAAGTGACCGTTGGCGAGCTCTCCGTCCCGCGCCGCCTCGCCGCCCAGGATCAGCTCGCCCTCGCCTCGGCCGATGCCGATGTAGCGCCCGACCTTGTCGACCGCGCCGGCGTTGATCAGTGGGCCGACGTCGACCGACTCGTCCAGACCCGAGCCGAGCCGGAGGCTACGGGCGCGGCGTTCGACGCGTTCGAGGAGTGCTTCGGCGACGGCGCGCTCGACGACGACCCGGCTCGCCGCAGTGCAGCGCTGGCCGGTCGTCCCGAATGCCGACCAGACGATCCCGTCCGTGGCGAGGTCGAGGTCCGCGTCGGCCATGACGACGATCGCGTTCTTGCCACCGAGCTCGAGGCTCAGCCGCTTCAGCTGGCGGCCGGCCCGACTGGCGATGTGCTTGCCGGTCGCCGACGAGCCGGTGAACGAGATGACCGAGACGTCCGGGTTGTCGACGATCGCGTCCCCGACCTCGCTGCCTGCGCCCGTCACGAGATTGACCGTCCCCGGCGGGAAGCCCGCCTCGGCCAGCAGCTCGACGAGCAGGGTCGCGCAGTGGGGCGTGTCGCTCGACGGCTTGAAGACGACGGTGTTGCCCGCGACGAGGGCCGGCATCATCTTCCAGCACGGGATCGCCATCGGGAAGTTCCAGGGCGTGATGATCCCGGCCACGCCGATCGGCTGGCGGATGCTCATCGCCCACTTGTCGGGCAGCTCCGACGGGGTCGTGTCGCCGAACATCCGGCGGCCCTCGCCGGCCATCAGGAAGGCGATGTCGATGCCCTCCTGGACGTCGCCGCGGGCCTCGGCGATGACCTTGCCCATCTCGCGGGTCATGGCCCGCGAGAGGCGTTCCTTGTGCTCGGCCATGAGCGCGGCGAACGCGTACATGATCTCGCCGCGCTTGGGTGCCGGCGTCCGGCGCCAGAGCCCGCCGGCGACGTCCGCCGCGCGGACCGCCATCGCGACGTCCGCCGGGGTCCCCTGCTGGAATCGCCCGATGACGTCGCGGGTGTCGGCCGGGTTGACGCTCTCGAACGTGGCTCCGGAGGTGGAGTCGCACCACTCGCCGGCGATGAAGTGGCGGAAGGTCGGCGTCGGGGCAGCGGGGCCTGCCGGCGACAGCGCCAGGTTGGCGGTTTCGGTCATCGACCGAATCTACACCGGGCCGGCTCCTCGATAACCGAAGGATGAGCCGCGGGCGTCACCTTGAGCGCATGGACGATCAGCGGGTCGGGGCTTCGCTCCGGGCCCTTCGGATCCGGCGACGCGTGCGGCAGATCGACGTCTGCGCCGAGGCCGGCATTCCTCGGCGGGTGGCGATCCTCATCGAGTCCGGGCGGCTGGAGCGCGTGCGATTCGGCGACATCCGGGCGTATGCCAAGGCGCTCGGTGCGCGGTTCGACGGGTCGATCCTCTGGCAGGGCGCCGACCTCGATCGGATGCTGAATCGTGGCCACGCCCGACTCCACGAGGCGACGACGGCGTGGCTTGCGGACATCGGAGGGTGGGTCGCGGTGCCCGAGGTCTCGTTCGCGTACGCCGGCGAACGCGGCGTCATCGACATCGTCGCGTGGCACGCGGCCACGCAGACGATGCTGATCGTTGAGCTCAAGACGCGAATCGTCGACATCAACAACCTCATGGCGACGATGGACATCCGCGCGCGCATGGCCCGTCGGATCGCGCGTGATCGCGGATGGGCCCCAACAGCCATCGGGCTGTGGGTCGTCATGGCACCCGGCCGAACGAACGCGCGGATCCTCGCCGATCATGAGACCGTTCTCCGGGCTAAGTTCCCCGAGGACGGGCGCACCATGCGGGGCTGGCTCGCACGACCCTCCGGCACCGTGGCTGCCCTGAGTTTCCTGCCACAAGTCCGGCTGGGAACCCTTGGGCGGGATCCGACGACGCCACGCCGGGTCCGCCGGCGCGCGGCGAGCGTGGATGGAGGCCCAAACGTGGGCGCGCGACGGCGCGAACCGCGAATCGGCGTCGCCTTTCGCGACTAAGGTGCGTGGGCTGGACTTGCGACAGGATCGATCGGTCCGGCGGCCGCGGCGCCCCGCGTCGCTAGCCCAGCACGTCGTCCGCGACGATCAGGCGGTGGATCTGGTTCGTACCCTCGTAGATCTGGGCACCCTTCGCGTCGCGCATCAGCCGCTCGATCCCGGTCTCGCGTGAGTAGCCGCTCGCGCCGAACAGCTGAACGGCGTCTGTGGCGACCTTCATCGCGGTGTCCGAGGCGGTCCATTTCGCCAGCGACGATGCCACGCCGATCGCCTCGCCGCGGTCCTTCATCGCCGCCGCCTGGCGAGTCAGCGCTCGTGCCGCCTCGACGTCCCGTGCCATCTCGGCGACCACGAACCGCAGTCCCTGCTGCTCGCTGAGCACGCCGCCGAACGCCTTGCGCTGGCCGAGGTACGCGGCCGCCTGCTCCAGCGCGGATCGGGCCAGCCCAACGCAGGCCGCCGCGATCGAGATCCGACCTTCGGCCAGCGCCGACAGCGCGATCTTGTAGCCGTCGCCCTCGGCGCCGAGCCGATCGGCGACCGGCACGAAGCAGTCCTCGAAGACGAGCTCTGCGGCGGGACAGGCCCGGATCCCCATCTTCTTCTCGTGGGCTCCGAACGTGAAGCCGGGCGTCCCCTTCTCGATGAGGAATGCCGCGATCCCCTTGGACCCCGCGGCCGGGTCGACGACCGCGAACACGAGGTAGCGGTCCGCCTCGGGCGCATTCGTGATCCAGATCTTCGTCCCGGTCAGGCGATACCCCTCCGGGCCATCTGGGGACCCGACACGCACCGCCCGGGTCCGGATCGCTCCGGCGTCCGAGCCGGCGTGCGGCTCCGTCAAGCCGAAGGCGCCGAGGGCCTCGCCCGTCACCATCGGCCCGAGCCAGCGGGCCTTCTGCTCGTCCGTGCCCCACGTCACGACCGGGTACTGCGACAGGATGTGGACCGACAGCGTCACAGCCGTCGCCATGTCGGCCGCGCCGAGCTCCTCCATGACGAGCGACCAGCCGAGGTAGCTGAACCCGGATCCGCCGACCGACTCCGGCAGCGGCGCACCGGTCAGCCCGAGCTCGCCCATCCCGGCAAAGATCGACCGATCGAAGCGCTCGGCCTCGTCGCGCTCGATCGCCGTCGGCGCGACGGACCGCCGCGCGAACTCGCGGGCGGTATCGCGGAGCAATCGCTCCTCGTCGGTCAGCGGCCAGGACAGAACGGGTCCTCCTCATGCATCAGGATGAGTCGCCGCTCCCCCGACGGAGGGGGAGACGGGATCGCTTGCGCGACTAGGATAGCCACGTGACCATCGATCCGACCCCCGGCCGCCAGGACGCTGTGCGCGCTCCCGGCGCCGGCGGCGAGCCGATCGACACGGGCCCGTCGCCCGACGCGACCTTCGCCGGCTCGATCGGCGACGAGATCATCAGCCAGTCGGTCGACGCGATGATCATCACCGATCGGGCATTCCTGGTCCGTGTATGGAACCCCGCGGCCGAGCGTCTCTATGGCATCGCCGCCGCGGATGCCGTGGGGCGCCCCATCGAGGCGCTCCTCCGGGCACTCGAGGTCAACGGACAGCCGATCGACCGAGCGGCGGCAGCCTCCGCACTGAACCGCGACGGTGTCTGGCGCCAGCGAGTCGTCCAACACCCGCTGACAGGATCGCGCGTCGGCCGCGATGTCACCGTCAGCTCGATCGTGACGGTCCTTCACGATCGGGACGGGGCGCCCTCCGCCGTTCTGGCGGTGAACCGCGACGTGACCGCCGCGGCGCGTCTCGACAGCGAGATGGCCGCCCTGGGCACGATCGTCCTCGCCACCGGACAGTCCCGGACGAAGACGCACGTCGCCGAGACGGCGCTGGAGCTCCTGTGTCGTGCGACGGGCGCCGACGCGGGCCTCGTCACGTCCTCCGACGAGACCTACGAGGCGATCGGCATCCGCAACGTGAGCCCGGAGACGGTGGCAGTCATCCTCGCCTACGGGCAGCTCGGCGGTCCGCTCGCCCACGCCCTCCGCGAGCCCGAGGCGGTCATTTCGGCCGACGTTGCAACCGCCCCCCTCCGCGAGGATGTTCGCGAGGCCGTCCTGGCGGACGGGATCCGGCACCTGATCATCGTCGGGCTTCGGCTCCAGGACCGGCTGGTGGGAATCGTCGCCCTGGGCTGGCGCCACGAAAGCCCGAGCGAGCCGTCGCAGTCGGTCCTGCTCCAGGCCGCCGCCGCGATCGCCTCCTCCCTCGAGAACGCCCGCCTCCTCCAGGCCGTCGAGAGCGGCCTCAGCGAGGAGCGCCTCCTGACCCGCCGGATGCGCGCGCTCGTCGAGCTCACCCGGCTGCCCGACGCGTTGGGGACCGGCCGGACCGCGGTCGAGCGCCTCCTCGTCGACCTTCGCGACGTCATCGGCGCGGATGGCACGTGCCTCAGCCAGGTCATCGATGACCAACTCGTGCTCGGCCCTGTTCACCGGATCGACCCGGATTGGGCCCGGCCCCTGCTGGAACGGCCGCTCTCGTCCGCCCCGATGGCCGCCCCGTTGGTCAACGGCGCCCAGTCGCTGCTTGCCTCCCTCGATCCGGGGCACCTCAGCCCGGCGGCCGCCGCGGCCATGGACGCGAAGGGCTATCGCACGATCGCCGCATTCGCGATTCGAGACGCCAGCAATCTGGTCGCCATCCTGATCGCGGTATTCCGCGAGCCCGTCGCAGAGCTCGAGCTCGATGAGCGCACGCTCGATGCGATCGGCCGGGTGCTCGACATCTCCTTCGCGAACCAGCGCCTGCGCGAGGAGATCCTCGCCGGCGAGCGCCGCTATCGCGAGCTGTTCGAAAGCTCGCCGGACGCGCTGATCGTCCAGTCGGTCGACGAGGTCGTCGTCGACGCCAACCCCGCCGCCGTCCGGTTGTACGGTGAGCCCCTGATCGGCCAGCCCGTGGATCGCCTCGTCGTGGAGGACCCAACCGCCCCGAACCTCGGCGTCGTCAATCCCCTTGGGTTCACCCAATACACAGGCATCGGCCGGCGGCTCGACGGCTCGACCTTCCCCGAAGAGGTCGACCTGCGCCCGATCGAGATCGCTGGCGTGCCGCGGACCCTGGTCATCGTCCGCGACCTGACGGAGCGGAGCCGGATGCAGGGCGAGCTCGTCCAGGCCCAGAAGATGGAGGCGATCGGCTTGCTCGTGGCCGGCGTCGCCCATGAGCTGAACAATCCGCTGGCGGCGATCGTCGGCTTCAGCCACCTCATCCGAACCGATCCAGCCCTGCCACCGGACCTGCGCCATCAGGCCGAGCTCCTGGTGCAGGAGGCGAACCGGACGAGGAACATCGTCCAGAACCTGCTCGACTTCGCTCGCCAGAGCCCGCCCGAGCGGATCGAGACCGATCTCGGGCCGCTCGTCGAGAGCGTGATGTCGCTCCAGTCCTACATCCTGTCCCGCAACAGCCTCACGGTCGAGGTCGATATCCCGGACGACATCCCACGCCTGTCGATCGACCGATCGCAGATCCAGCAGGTGCTGGTCAACCTGACCGTCAACGCGGCGCAGGCGATCTCGGAGCTGGGCCGGCCGGGCACGATCCGGATCCAGGCCCGGACGGGGATGTCAGAGGACGGGCCGACGGTCCGGATCGCGATCTCCGATGACGGCCCCGGCGTTGCCCCGACAATGCGCGACCGGCTCTTCGTCCCGTTCGTGACGTCCAAGCAACCCGGCGAGGGGACCGGGCTCGGGCTGTCTGTGTCGTTCGGGATCGTTGCCGGCCACGGCGGCACTCTCCGGCACGAGCCCAACCCCGGCGGCGGTGCGGTGTTCGTGATGGAGCTGCCGACGGGTCGAACGATCATTGACGGCGCCGGCGCCGTCGATGGGCCCCGATCGTCCCCGCCGCCACCCGTTACGCCGTCGCCGCCGACATCCGGCGCGGCGACGGCCGGCGCGGCCACGACGGGCGCCAGGCCACCGACGGACGCCGGCCGTGACCGCATCCTCGTCCTCGACGACGAGCCCTCGATCCGCGAGTTCCTCGCCCGCGTCCTGTCCAGATCCGGCTACGAGCCCGTCCTTGCGATGACGGGCCAGGCCGCGCTCGACATCGTCACGGCCGAACCGCCCGCCGCGATCCTGTGCGACCACCGGATGGCCGGGATGACCGGCACCGAGTTCTACGACGCCGTGGTCCTGGGCAACCCGGAGCTCGGAAGGCGCTTCGCGTTCATGAGCGGCGACGTCCTGAACCCGGAGCTCCGCAGGTTCGCCGGCGAGCACGGCGTCCAGCTCCTCGCCAAGCCGTTCGACATTGCGGCCGTCGCGGCCGTCGTCGAGCGCCTGCTCGCCGGGCGCGCCTGACCGTTCGTCCCGATCCGCTCAGCCTCTCGGGTAGGTGTGGAACCCGCGCCCGGTCTTCTGGCCGAGGTGACCCGCCTCGACGAGCTGGACGAGGACGGCGGGCGGGGCGAAGTGCGCCTGCCCGAACCCCTCATGCAGGACGCGCATGATCCCGAGGCAGACGTCGAGGCCGATGAAGTCGGCCAGCTCGAGGGGACCCATCGGATGGTTCAGCCCGACCTTCGCGCCCGCATCGATGTCGTCGGCTGTCCCGAGGCCCTCCTCGTAGGCCCGCATCGACTCGGCCAGGAACGGCATGAGGATCCGGTTCACGATGAACCCCGGGCGATCGGCCGAGACGATGACCTGCTTGCCCATGTCGGCCGCCACCGATCGGACCGCCGCCTCCGTCTCGTCGCTCGTGGCCGACCCCCGGATCAGCTCGATCAGGGGCATGACGGGCACGGGGCTGAAGAAGTGCATCCCGACGAAGCGCGACCGGCGCGCATCCGACACCGCCTCCGCGAGCCGGTCGATGGCGATCGACGACGTGTTCGAGGCGAAGATCGCCCGCTCGGGGGCACGCCGATCGAGCTCGGTCCAGAGGGCGGCTTTCACGCCGACGTCCTCGAAGACGGCCTCGACGACGAGATCCACGTCGGCGGCGGCGGCCAGATCGTCCGTCGGCACAACTCGGGCCACGATCAGGTCTCGCTCGGCGCCATCGAGCCGACCCTTCGTCACGGAGCGTTCGAGGTTGGCGGCGATCCGGTCGCGACCCGCCGTCGCCCGACTGATGTCCGGCTCATAGAGGGCGACGGATCGTCCGGTGGCCGCAAGCACCTGGGCGATGCCATGACCCATCAGCCCGGCCCCGGCCACGAGCACCCGTTCGGTCGTCATCGGACGAGGGTAGCGGCTCGTGGCGCGCGGGGCCGCGGGCGCGACCCGGCCACGAGCAGGACACAGCCCAGCACGGAGACGAGCCCGGCGACGAAGAAGCCGAGCGGGTAGCCGCCTGCCTCTGCCACCAGGCCCAGCACGGCCGGGGCGAAGCCGAACGACACGTCGAGGAAGAGCGTGGCCGTCCCGACGACCGTGCCCCGCTCCGCGGGCGGCACGCGCGAGACCGTGAGCGACAGGAGGGCGGGCATGATGAACGCCACCCCGAACGCGAACAGGGCGGTCCCGACGAGGAGTCCGATCAGGGTCGGGACGGCCGCGATGATCGCGAGCCCGGCCGCCGACGCCAGGAGCGCCGACCCGGACAGGGCGACCGCGCCGAGTCGATCCGGCAACCGCGCGCCGACGAGGCGCAGGCCGACCACGATCAGGCCGTACTCGGCGAGCGGCAGGCTCGCGCCATCGACCCCGATCGTCCGGACGTACAGCGGCAGGAACGTCAGGTAGTAGGCCATCCCCGACAGGCCGAGGAGGATCACGACACCGGGGAACACGCCGGCCGGATGGATCAGGCGGGGTCGCACGCGGGACGCGCCGGCCTCGCGCACCGGCGCCGTCTCCGGCACGAACCACGCCAGGACGAGGGCAACCCCGGCAATCGCGGCGGTGACGAGCCACACCGCCGGGAATGAGTCCGTCGCCTGCAGGATTGCCTCCC
Organism: uncultured Chloroflexia bacterium; assembly: GCA_963783055.1. GTDB lineage: Bacteria > Chloroflexota > Limnocylindria > Limnocylindrales > CSP1-4 > CF-46. The sequence continues at coordinate 1,259,754 of CAWAMB010000004.1, read as the reverse complement.
CCAGCCACGGTCCGATCGCCACGCCGAGGTACAGCGACAGCGACAGGAAGCTGAGCGACTCGCCGCGCCGGCCCTCGGGCGCGAGATCGGCCGCGGCCGACAACGCCGCCACCAGCCAGAACGCTTCGCCGGCGCCCAGGATGCAGCGCGCGACGATGAACAGCGCGAGATCGTTCGCCAGGAGATGCGCCAGCAGCCCGCCGACGGTCAGGGCGGCCCCGATCAGAAGTGCCCGTCGCCGCCCGAACCGATCGGTTGCCCAGCCGACGACGGGCCGCGCCGCGAGCGCGGCGATGCTGAAGATCGCGATGGCGAACCCGACGACTGCCTTCGACAGCCCGAGCCGCTCGCCCCCGAACAGGGGCGCCGCGACCAGGACGATGCCGCTCGCGATGTAGAAGACGAGGGTCGCCGCCGCCAGCGCAACGAACGTCGCGGTCAGGAGCCGGGTCGGCGCCACGCTCACCTACGGTTCGGCGGCGTCGCCGGCCAGGTGCTCCAGCAGGACGTCGGCGGCGGCGTATGGGTCGAGCCGATGGCCGGCGACGGCGGCCAGTGTGTCGCGGGTCACCGCCGACAGCTGCGGGCCTGCGAGCCGGTCGCGCAGCCGGTCGGCGACGATCGCCCAGACGAGCGCCTCGGCCCGGGCCAGCCGAGCGGCGTCGGTCGGCCCGGCTCCGACGATCGTTCGGTGGCGGTCCAATGCCGCCAGCAGCTCGGGAACGCCGGCACCGGTCGCCGCGGTCGTGATGAGGACCTCGGGACGCTTCGGCCGCGGCCGGCTCGGCGTGCCATCGCCTCCCCCGCCGACCGCCGGACCCCCGGTGGCGACCAGCATCGCCCGGAGCTGGGCGGCGGTCCGTTGGGCGCCCGGCTTGTCGCCCTTGTTGACGACGACCAGGTCGGCGACCTCGAGAAGACCGGCCTTGATCGCCTGGACCTCGTCGCCCATCTCGGGCGCCTCGAGCACGACGGTCGTGTCGGCGGCCGCCGCGACCTCGACCTCGCTCTGGCCCGTCCCCACGGTCTCGACCAGGATCAGGTCGAAGCCCGCGGCGTCCAGGACGGCCGTCGCCGCCCCCGTCGTCGACGCCAGGCCGCCGGCATGCCCGCGGGCGGCCATCGAGCGGATGAACACGTCGCGATCGCCGGCGTAGCTCTGCATCCGGACCCGGTCGCCGAGCAAGGCGCCGCCCGTGATCGGCGACGACGGATCGACCGCTACCACCGCGACCGCCCGGCCGGCCTTGCGGACCTCGCCGATCAGCGCGGCCACGAGCGTCGACTTGCCCGGCGCCCGGCGGGCCGGTGATCCCGACGACGTGGGCGCCGCCCGCCAGCGGGTAGAGCTCGCCGCAGGGCTGGCTCGGCAAGCGCGGTCCGGTTCTCGACCGCGGTCAGGAGACGGGCGAGTGATCGTCGGTCGCCGTCGCGGGCGGCGACCACCAGCTCGTGGGCGCGAGCGGCGGGCGCGGGCGCGTCCGCGGAGCCGGGCACGGTCAGTCGCGCGGCCGGGCGTTGGTCCGCAGGTAGTCCGCGACCTCGGCGATCGTCGTGCCCGGGCCGAACACGCGGGACACGCCCGCCTCGGACAGGGCGGCGACGTCGTCGTCGGGGATGATCCCGCCGGCCGTCACGAGGACATCGGCCAGGCCTTCGTCGCGAAGCAGCTTGGTGATCCGCGGCAGGAGCGTCATGTGGGCGCCGGACAGGATCGACAGGCCGACCACGTCGACGTCCTCCTGGAGCGCGGCCGTCGCGATCATCTCGGGCGTCTGGCGGAGTCCCGTGTACACCACCTCGAAGCCCTCGTCGCGGAGACCGCGGGCGAGGACCTTGGCTCCTCGGTCGTGGCCATCGAGACCCGGCTTGGCGATGAGCACCTTGATCGGTCGATCGGACATGGGCGGATTGTGACACCCAAGAGCCCGGCGGGGCACGCCGGACGCTCCGGCGAACGCAGACGCGGACGCCGAGCCCGAAGGCAGCGGCGTCCGCGACGAACACGACGTCCGAGCGGTCAGGCGTTGGCGCGCGTGAACGAGCGGCCGGCGAAGCGGACCGCGAGAACCGCGAGCACCGCCGTCACGACGGTCCCGATCAGGATCTCCGGGTCGCCCCACTGGCCGTTGAAGATCGCGCGCACGGCGTCGACCGCGTGGGTCAGCGGGTTGATCGTGCTCAGGAAGCGCAGCCAGTCCGGCGCGAGCGCCATCGGCAGCAGGATCCCGGACAGGAGCAGGAGCGGCATCGTGACGCCCTGGACCAGCGGGGCGAAGGCGTCCTCGCTCTTCAGGATGAGGGCTGCGGCATACGACGCCGGTGCCATGACGAGGGCGATCAGGGCCAGCATCCCGAAGGTCGCGAGCACGCCGACCAGGTCGATGTGGAGCCCGAACGGGATCGCGAGCACGATCATGATCGACGCCTGGACGAGGAGCATGACGACGTCGCGGAGCGAGCGGCCGAGGAGCATCGCCGTCCGGCTCATCGGCGTGACCCGCATCCGCTCGACGACGCCGTAGCGGAGCTCGGCGATCAGCCCGAACCCGACGAACGCCGATCCGAACAGGGCGACCTGGACGAGGAGCCCGGGCACGAACCAGTTCGTGGCACTCACGCTCCCGCCGCTGGCGCCGACGGCCTTGTCGAGCAGGGGCCCGAAGAAGACGAGGTAGAGGACGGGATACATGATCCCGAACAGGAGCCAGGTCGGCTGACGGAGCGTGAGGAGGACCGATCGGCGGAAGATCAGCCAGGTGTCGTGGAGCGTCTGCATCGGGTTGGATCCTTTCGAACGGGTCGTCGGTGCGGAGGGAATGGCGGTCGCGGCGGGCGTCGGCGGTCACGCCGCCTCCTCGCGCAGCGAGCGCCCGGTCTGGCGCAGGAACACGTCGTCGAGGCTGGGCTTGTTGAGCGCGATCGAGGACGGCGCGTAGCCGGCCGCATCGAGCATGCGGAGCAGCTGTGGCACGGCGACCTCGCCGCGATCGACGTAGAGCCGGACGAGACCGCTCTCCTCGTCGTGCGAGGCCTCGCGCACGAACGGCAGCGCCTCGACGATCGCCAGCACCCGAGCACCGGCACCGTCCACGCCGATCGTCACGACGTCGCCGGCGACGGCCTGCTTCAGCTCGTCGGAGGTGCCCTCGGCGACGATCCTGCCCTGGTCGATGATCGCGAGGCGATCGCACAGCGCGTCCGCCTCCTCGAGGTAGTGGGTCGTCAGGAAGACGGTGGTGCCGAGCTCCCGCAGGTTGCGGATCTCGTCCCACATCCGGGCCCGTGCCTGGGGATCGAGACCCGTGGTGGGCTCGTCGAGGAACAGGACCTGCGGCCGGTGGACGATCCCGAGCCCGACGTCCAGCCGTCGCTTCATCCCGCCCGGAGTACGTCTGGATCGGCCGGTCCGCGGCAGCCTCGAGATCGAGGGCCGCCAGGACCTCGGCGGCCCGGGCCTTGGCCGCGCTGGCCGACATCCGGTACAGCTGGCCCTGAAGCACGAGCTCCCCGCGACCGGTCTCGGCCGGATCGGTGGACCCGCCCTGCGGGACGTAGCCGATCCGGCGGCGGACTTCGGCTGGTTCGCGTCCGGAGGTCGGCGCCGGCGACGGTGCCTCGCCGGCCGTGGGCTTGATCAGCGTCGCGAGCATCCGGAGCGTCGTCGTCTTCCCTGCTCCGTTCGGGCCGAGGAAGCCGAAGATCTCGCCCGCGTGGACCCGCAGGTCGACGCCGCGGACGGCCTCGACGGCACCGCCGCGAGTCTTGTACGTCCGGGCGAGATCGCGGGTCGCGATCATCGTCGCGCCGAGCTGGGTGGGAGCCGTCATGTTGACCTCCTGCGTCCTGTGGCCGATGCTGTCGACGGCGCTCCTTGCACGGTTCAGCAACATGGGTCATTATCTGCGCAGTGCAGATAGTTACCCACACAGGAGCATGTGTCAAGCCATGACCCGCGACAACATCGACTCCGTCCTGCGCGCCCTGCGACGCGTCAACCTCCAGGGCTCGTTCTTCGGCCAGACGGTCGCGATCCGGTTCGGCCTGTCCGAATCCGACATCGAGACCCTCGAGGCGCTGATCGACATGGGCGCCTCGACCGCCGGGCGGCTGTCCGAGCTGACCGGCCTCACGTCGGGCGCCGTCACGCGCGTGATCGACCGGCTGGAGCAGTCCGGGTTCGTCCGGCGTGTCCCCGACCCGGCCGACCGTCGCCGGGTGATCGTCGAGGTGGTCCCGGACAAGGTCGCGGACGTCCAGGCCACGCTGAACCGGGTCGGCGGCGCATCGGCCGCCGAGATCGGCCGCTACACGGACGCCCAGCTGGCCCTGATCACGGACTTCCTCACGAAGATGGAGCAGATCACTCGCGAGGAAGCGGCCACGCTGCGCGACAACCCCGCCGGCGAAGGCGGCGAGGCAGGCGAGACCTCGGCATCGGAGCACAGCGCGCCGCTGGGCGGCCTGACCGCGGCGAAGCTCCACGTCCGGTCCGGGTTGTCCTCGCTCCGTCTCCGGGACAGCGCGAGCTCGACCGACCTCTACCGGGCGGCCTTCGAGGGCGCCGTCCCCCAGGTCCGCCTGCGCGACGGGCGCGTGCTGGTGCAATACCGCGGCCTCCCCTTCGACTGGCGCAAGCGGACGGCGACGTTCGGGCTGAACACGACGATCCCGTGGACGATCGAGGCCCTCGGTGGCATCCAGCGGGTGGAAGCGGACCTTCGCCGGCTGGACGTCCGGCGGTTCGACCTGGTCGGCGGCACGGAGCGGTTCCAGATCGAGCTCGGCCGGCCGCAGGGCGAGGTGCCTGTCCGGGTGGTGGGCGGGGCGAGGACCGTTCGCCTGGAGCGACCGCGCGGCTTCCCGGTTCGGCTGAAAATCGTCGGATCAACGGCGTCGGCCACGATCGACGGCGTCAAGCACGGCGCGAAAGGCGGCGAGTCGACCGTCGAATCCCCGGGCTGGGCAAGCGCTCGTGACCGGATCACGCTCGAGGTCGTCGGCGGCTCCAAGTCGATCGACATCGTCGACCGACCCTGACGACCGTCCAGCGGTCGGTGGCCGACACGGCGCCGGGGGGCCGAGGCCGTTCCTGCATACCGACCATCAGGCGGTCGATGCGCGAGACGTTCGTGCACAGCGACCGCCGGAAGAGTCGTTGTTCAAATGGTTGCCCGCTGCCGCACAGGACGGATCTCGGTCCTTCTGCAACGTGACCGCCTGAGGACCGGTATTCACGATTGCCGGCTCGTCAGTCGCCGCCAACCAGTCGCTTGACGCAGCGCCCTCCGCAACCGCGGAGTTCAGGCGCCTGGCGCCCGCCGGTCGAGGTGGGCGAAGAACTCGGCCCGGGTCCGGTCGCGCGTCCGGAACAGGCCGAGGACGGCGGACGTGGTCATGATCGTGCCGGGCTTGCGGACGCCGCGCATGACCGCGCACAGGTGGGTCGCCTCCATCACGACGCCGACGCCCTGCGGGTCGAGCCGCTCCTGGATGAACTCGGCGATCTGCTGGGTGAGACGCTCCTGCACCTGGAGCCGGCGCGAGTACATCTCGACGACCCGCGGGATCTTCGACAGCCCGATGACCCGGCCGCGCGGGATGTAGGCGACGGCGGCCTGACCGAAGAACGGCAGGAGATGGTGCTCGCAGAGCGAGTAGAACGGGATGTCCTTGACGACGACCATCTCCGAATAGGCGACGTCGAAGACCGCGCCGTTGATCAGCCGCTCGGGATCGACGTGGTAGCCCGCGGTGAGCTCGGTGTACATCCGATGGACGCGCTCGGGGGTGCCCTGGAGGCCCTGCCGGTCGGGGTCCTCGCCGATCTCGGTCAGGATCTCGTGGACCGCGGCCTCGACCCGGCCGTTGCCCGGGTGCTTGCCGGCGCCCTCGATGAGCGTCTCGGCCTGGTGCGGCTCCTCGCCGATCTCGGTCTCGATCTCGTCGACGATCGCACGAACGTGGCTGGGCAGGTCGGTCCGGTCAGGCATGGGCGCGATGGTACGACGGGACGCCGATTCGTCAGCGCTCCGAGCCGTGCTCGCCGAAGCCGGCGGCCGGCAGAGCGTCGTACGGACGGCCCTCGGCCCCGCGCAGCCACGCCCGGGCGTTCGCGCCGAGCGACGGCCGGTGGTAGCCGCCCTCCTGGAGGATGACGAGCCGCCGGCCCAGCGCGGCGGTCCGACGACCGCACTCGTGGTAGACCGCTGTGGTGAGCGCGAAGTCGCCGATCGGGTCGTGGCCGTACGTGTCGAACCCGAGCGAGACCACGATGACGTCGCCCGGCGTGTCGGCGATCGCCGACAGGCCGCGGTCCAGAGCGGCCAGGTAGGTGTCATCGTCCGTGCCGGCCGGCAGCGGCAGGTTCAGGTTCGCCCCGCTCCCCTCCCCCTCGCCGGTCTCGTCGGCGGCGCCGAGGAAGAACGGGTACTGCCGCTCCGGATCGGCGTGGAGCGAGACGTAGAGCACGTCACCCCGTCGCCAGAAGATCTGCTGCGTCCCGTTGCCGTGGTGGTAGTCGACGTCGAGGATCGCCACCCGCTCGCCGGTCGCCCGCGTGATCGCCTCGGCCGCGATGGCGGCGTTGTTGAAGAAGCAGTAGCCGCCGGCCATCGAGCGGGCGGCGTGATGACCGGGCGGCCGGCACAGGCCATAGGCCGCGCGCTCGCCACTGAGCACGAGGTCGGCCGTCGTGAGAGCGACGTCGACGGCCGCCCGCGCCGCGCCTGCCGTCCCCGCAACGAGCGGGTTCGCGGTATCGAGGCCCCACCAGCCGGCGCGTCCGGCGGCGAAGCGCGTCTCCGCCCGCGACGCGACAAACTCCGCGCTCATCCCCTCGAACATCCGGAACGTCGGGAACGTGTCGGCGATCAGGTTCGGGCGATCGATCGACTGGGCGCGCGCCTCGCGCCACGCCTCCTCGACGAACCGGACGAGACCCGGATCGTGGACGGCCAGGATGGGGTCGAGGCCGTGCTCGGTCGGGGACTCGATCGTGAACCCGCCGTCGCTCTCGAGGGTCGCCCGGATCCGCTCGGCCCGCTCGGCGACCTCGTTGGCCGGGATCACGGCGCCCATCACCGTCTCGGTCACGGTGTCATGAGCGAGATGGGCCGGACTGTAGACGACACGCACGCGGGCTACCTCCTCGGGCCGGGCGACGCCGGCCGGCGAATCCTAGCGGCCGAGGATCGCGGTCGTGACCTCGTCGGGGCGATAGCGAAGCAGGTTGTGGCCGGGCGCGGGAAGCTCGACGACCTCGACGTCCGGACGTGGCTCGACCGGGCTCGCCCCTTCGTCTCCGGGCGTGATCCGACGCACGGCGACGATCGGCGCGGTGACGCGCGGCAGGACCTCGTCCGGGCGGTACGCGAACATCGTCCGCACGGCGGCGTCGAGGGCATGCGGCCGCGTCGCCGAGACGAGCCGGCCGGCCGGCGTCTCGACGACGGCCGCCCGTGCGGCCCGCTCCTGGTCGGCGTCCCAGGTCGCGGGATGCCAGCCGCGTCGATCCGCGAGATAGGCGCGCATCGATGCCATCACCTCCGGCGGCTCGTCGAGACCGCGCAGGAACTCGTCGACGTCGACGCCGGTCGTGGTCGGCAGGTCATCGAGGCCGCCGTCGACGAGGACCAGTCGGGCACACCGGTCGGCGAGGACCGCCGCCGCCGCCGCGGCCACGACCGCCCCGAACCCGTGGCCGACCAGGGTCAGCGCGGGCGCATCGTCGAGCAGCCCCGAGCCTTCGGCGACTGCGACCACGTCGTCGGCCAGGACGGCGAGGTCGTACGCGCCGTCGTCCGTCGGCGCGTCCGACAGGCCGTGCCCGCGGAGATCCATCGCGACCGTCGGACGGGCGGCGATGAGGCGGCGCGCGACCGGCGCCCAGACCCAGGCGCTCGCCGACAGGCCGTGGACGAGGAGCACCCCCGGACCGTCGGCGCGCGCCGGTCCACCCCAGTCGAGGAAGTGGATCCGGTCGCCGGGCGCGACGACGACGACAAATCCGGGCGGGTCGGCGGCTGGATCGGACGGGAGAGGGCTCGGCACGTGGCTACGATAGGTCGCCATGCCGAAACGCCGTCGCGGCGCCCGCACCGCGCTGCCCCGCTCGTCGCTCAGCCACGCCCCGTTCGAGCGCCTCGTCGAGCGGGCGCTGGCCGGCATCCCCTCCCCGTTCCGCGAGGCCCTTGCCGAGGTCGCGATCGTGATCGACGACGAGCCGACGCCACAGCAGCGTCGCGACAACGAGCTGCCCGACGGCGAGACGCTCTACGGCCTGTACGAGGGCGTGCCGCGGACCGAGTACGGGGCGGACTGGTCGGGCGTCCCGAACCGGATCACCCTCTTCCGGCTGCCGCTCGAGGAGGACTTCGCCGAGCCGGCGGAGCTCGCGCACGAGGTTCGGCTCACGGTCATCCACGAGCTCGCCCACCACCTCGGCATCGACGACGACCGCCTCGACGAGCTCGGCATCTGACGTTCGCGATCCAGGCGGTGAAGGAAGGGCGCCCTCAAACCATCTGCACGATCGCGAGTGCAGCCAGCACCGCCTCGATCACGAGTGCGATCGTCATCGGCCGCGAGACGAGGGGCTCGATCCGGGGCGTCGCAAACGGGTTGTCCGGGTCGTGGAGCGCGACGAGGCCACCATCCGCTCCGGTCAGCCGCAGGAACGCGACGACCTGGGGCCCGACCGTCAGCGCCGCGATCGTCACGACCAGGGAGCCCGCCGCGACCATCGCCATCGCGAGCAGCGCCCCGAGAGGCACGTAGCCGAGACCGGCTGCGTGGTCGAGGCCCAGCGTCGTCGCGATCGCGAGGAGGATCTCGGCCGCGGACCCGAGGGCGACGAGAGCCACCGTCTGGAACGCGACGGTCAGGGTCGCGATGACGATGGCCAGAGAGGGTCGCGAACGGGCCAGGTGCCACGACCGACGAACGGCCTCGCGCGCCCCGACCTGGCCGAGCAGGACCCACGTCGCAACGTACGCGAACGGCACGGACAGGATGAGATCGATCACCACCTGCACGACGGCCTGCGATTGGATGACGATCCCCCGCGGCGCGAGGACCTGCTCGAGCAGCAGCCGCGGCAGGAACAGGATGACGCCGACGAGGACGTTGGCACGGGCCAGTCGCCAGAACCGCATCCGGACGACAGCGAGCGCCGGACGGAGGGCGAACGGCCGGCCCGTCGCCCGCGACGCGATGACGTGGACCGCGAGCAGCTGGCTGTCGATCGCGAGGCCCACCAGGCAGAGTCCACCGAGCAGCATGGTCAGCGTGGCGACGCCGCGAACGGCGCTTCTGAGCTGGAGTGCCTCGAAGTCGATCTGCCCGTCGACCATTGGAAGGTCGGGCGACAGGCCGCTCGCGATGAGCAGGATGGCGACGATCGGCCCGCCGGCAGCGAGGGTGAGCAGTCCGATCAGGAGCGCGACGCGCCGGATGTCGCCCGACGCGGTGACATTCAGGTCGAGCCCCCGGCCGATGATCTCGACAGGCCCCACGGGACCCACGAGCGAAGCCGGCTCCGGCTTCTTCGGTTCGATCACGCGGACGCCAACTCTCGGCCGTCCGGGATGGGGCTGGCCAGCGCCAGGAGCTCGCCCAGTCGCGCCACGTCGACGTTGCCGCCGGACGCGACCACCGCGACCCGCTCGCCATCGGCAATCGGGATCCGTCCGAAGAGGACCGCGGCCAGCGCCGCCGCCCCGGCCGGCTCCAGGGCCTGCTTCGTCCGCTCGAGCGCGAACCGGACGCCGGCGAGGATCGTTGGATCGTCGAGCAGGACCAGGCCGTCGAGATAGCGCCGGCAGATCGCGAGCGTCCGGTCGCCGGCGAACGGCGCGGCCAGGCCATCCGCGACCGTCCGGGGCTGGATCGCGACCGGCGCGCCCGCCTCGAACGCAAGGCTCATCGCGGCCGCATCGACCGGCTCGACGCCATACACCCGCACGGCGGGTCGCTGCTCCTTGAGCGCCGTTGCCACGCCTGAGATCAGCCCGCCTCCGCCGACCCCGACGACGACGACATCGACATCCGGCAGGTCCTCGAGGATCTCCAGGCCGACGCTGCCATGACCCGCGATGACCGCCGGGTCCTCGAACGGGTGGACGAACGTCAGCCCACGCTCGGCGCGGATTCGCTCGAGCGCCTGGAACGCTTCCCCGACGTGCTGACCCTCGAGCACGACCTCGGCCCCGTAACCGCGGCAGGCGGCGACCTTCGTGGGGTTGGCCCCGACCGCCATGACCACCGTCATGGGCACTCCGGCCTCGGTCGCGGCCCAGGCGTAGGCCTGACCGGCGTTGCCGGCCGACATCGTGATCGCGCCGCGCGCTCGTTGGTCCGCGTCGAGCGCGGCGATGCGATTCGTCATCCCCCGAGCCTTGAACGAGCCCGTCTTCTGGAGATGCTCGGCCTTCAGGTACAGCCGCCCGTCGGCGAGGCGCGGCCCGCCCGACGCAGCGACGAACCGCGCCGCCGTCTCGCTCGAGAGGAGCGGCGTCCGGTGTACCCGTTCGGCGATCCGCTCGCGGGCAACCAGGATGTCCTCGAGCCCGACGAGGCGGTCGGTCGTCGTCATCGCCAGCAGCATACGGCGGCGTCGACCCACGCCGGATGGCGGTGCGTCCCGGAACCGCCGTAACGGGACTGTGACGAACCGCTCGACGCCGCGGGTCGACAATGGGGCCCGAGTCCCGCCAACCGCACACGTGGAGGACGCCATGCGTCGCTCACGACCTGCCCGCCTCCCATCGCTGGCCCTCGTCCTCGGTTCGCTGCTCCTCGGTGTCGGTGCCGCGCCGGTCGCGTTCGCCGCCGACGCCCCGCTGAAGGACGCCACCGTCACCTGGATCTACGCACCGAGCCCGGTCCGCGAGGGAACGCCCGTCTGGTTCGATGCGACGCTCGACACGACGGACGTCCCGGCATTCGGCACGTTCAGCATCCGGGACACCGCGACCGACGAGATTCTCGCGACCGTGGATGTGACGGGCACCCATGCCCTCGTCCGGAACAACGAGGTCCGGCTGTGGCCCGTCGGCTCTCACGAGCTCGTCGCCGAGTTCGTCGGCGACCCGGCCTTCGTCCAGGCATCCGCCACAACAACGATCGAGGTCATCCCCGACACCGTCGTCGAGGCGACCGTGTTCGCGCTCAACCTGACCACGTTCTATCCGAAGGCGGACGGCTATCGGAACCGGCTCCAGATCTGGGGCCAGTGCGCGGAGTTCTCGGGTTGCACGCCCAAGATCGAGATCTACACGGAGTCGAATGCGATCGTGCGGCGGGTGATCTTCCCGACCATCTCGCAGAACCAGTACAAGCTGATGTGGGATGGACGGACCGCGGCGGGCGTCCTCGTGAAGGCCGGCCGGTACCGGATCCACCACACGATCGTCGACTGGGCGGGCAACGTGCTCCACGTCGACCAGTGGGTCAGCCTGTCGTATCGGACCGTCCGCTGGACGACGGTGACCGTGACCTGGAACGGCGGCTCCTACGTCTACCCCGACGCCGGAGGCAGCGGCTGGATCTCGCGGAGTGCATCGTCATACGCGGGCGGGGTCCGGCTCGGCGTTCGCGCCGCAACGCCCGGCGGCTGGTCAAGCATCGCCTTCCGTCATCGGTTGCACACCGGGCTCGCGTACCGGTCGATGTATGTGCGCGCCCTGGGCCGCAGTCTGACGGCTGGCAGCGAGAACCTGCTCTGGTGTTCGCCATCGTCCCAGGCCGTATCGCTGACGACGACGTACCGCTGGTACTCGACGCCGGTCAACAGCCGATGCTGGCCCCAAGGGGTCGCCCACCCCAAGCTCAATGTCTACGGAACGCACACCCGGACGATCGACATCGCCAAGGTTCAGATCACCTACGCCTACGCGTCCTGGAACCCCTGAGTCGGCGGCCGGCGCGCGGCGCTGCCGGACTTGCGTGTTTGCGCAAACAGTGACATGATCCATGGGTGTTGGACACCCCGCCCATCCCCTCGTCGAGCGACTTCGATCGCCAGCGGTACGCCGCGGTGGGTCGAGCGCTGGCGGACCCGAAGCGCCTGTGCGTCCTCGAGTCGCTGGCCGCGGGCGAGGTCTCGGTGAGCGACCTGTCGACGAGAGTCGGCTGCCAGGTGCCCAACATGAGCCAGCACCTCGCCGTCCTCCGCAGCGCCGGGCTCGTCCAGAGCCGGCGCGAAGGCTCGACGGTCTTCTACCGCCTCGCCGACGTCCGCGTCCTCGAGGCGTATCGGCTCATCCAGGGCCTCGCCGGCCAGGGCGTCTGACCAACCGGATCGTCCGCAGCACCCGCCCCAGCGGGAAGAAAGGAATCATCCCCACATGTCCATCCAGCACGCAACGGACGACACCTTCGAGCAGCTCGTCCTCAAGAACGAGAAGCCGGTCGTCGTCGACTTCTGGGCCACCTGGTGCGGACCCTGCAAGATGGTCGCCCCGGAGATGGAGAAGATCGCCGCCAAGTACGAGGGCGCCGTCGACGTCGTCAAGGTCGATGTCGACGCCAATCCCCGGATCTCGCAGGCGTTCAACATCATGAGCATCCCCACGATCGCCTTCTTCCGCCCCGGCCAGCAGCCGATGGGCGTGGCCGGCGCCCGGCCGATGGAGGCGCTCGAGGCGCACTTCGGGCTCGCCCAGTACGCGGTCGATGCCCCGACAGCCGAGGCGGCCCCGACCGAGGCCTGATCTCGCACTCGCGATCCATGACTGACGCCGCCCGGAACCCGGGCGGCGTCCTCGATTCCCGGCCCGTCAGTGGCGGACGGCCGTCGCGTGGCGATGGGCGCTGAGAAACCAGGCCTCGGCCCGGTCGATCGCCGGATCGTCGAGCACGAGCGGGGCGAAGGCCACCCAGTCCGGGCCGCGCGGCGAGACGGCCGCGTCCGGTGTCCGGAGCGCGGCACGGGCCACCATCGGATCGAGCCGGAACTCCGCCCACTCCCCGACCAACGTGGCGAACGGGCGGCCCGCGGCGGACCACGTCGTGGCGTCGCCGTCCGTCACGGCCGTGATCCCGGGCAGGTCCTCGGCCGATTCCGCCAGGACCTCGGCCAGGGTCAGGTCGACGAGCGGCTCGGCGCCGCCCGGAACGTCAACGGGCTCGCCGGTCGGCCCGTCCGACCGGGGCTCGTCGGTCACGACCGGCCGGCCGCCGCCAGGATCGCCGCGAGGTCGGCCTGGTGGTCGTCGTAGTGCTCGATCGTCTCCTCGTAGAAGAACCGCTGCTGATCGGCGTTCTTCAGCCAGCGCGTCTCCGGCACGACCGTCAGGTAGCCGCGCAGCTCCCCGGCGACGCGGGCGAACTCCTGGCGAACGTCCTCGATCGAACGACTCCGCCACGAGGCCTCTGCCTCCGCGTTGACCGTGTCACCGCCGCGGTCGGCCCACTCCGCCTCGGCCCGGTTGCGCGACACGGACTGATCGCCGAGGGCCAGCTCCTTCGCCACGTCCAGCGACAGCAGCTGCCAGGTCAGGAGGTGGCCCATCAGGTCCCGGCCCGACCACCCGTGGGCATCGGCCACCGGCTGCTCGAGCTCCTCGTCGGTCAGCTGGCTCAGCGCCTCGTACGGCCGCCACGCGTCGCGTTCGTCCTCGAGAAAGGAGAGGGCGTCGGTGTACATCGGCCGATGGTAGCCCGCGATCCGGCTGGAACCAACGGCGACGCGGCCCACGAAACGCGACGACGCTCAGACGAGGACGGGCTCGCGGTACTCCCCGAAGACGCCGCGCAGGACCGCGCACTGCTCGCCGAGGGTCGCGTAGGCGGCTGCGCAGCGGATGAAGTGGGGCATGAGGTTCGTGTCGCTCGTGCCGGGTCGCGACGCCGCGTCACGGAGCCCGGCCAGTGCGCTCTCGACCGCCGTCGCGTCGCGCTCGCGGCGGGTCCGCTCGAGGCGCGCCATCTGGGCCTCGAACGAGCCGGGCGGCACGGACAGCACGGGGATCGGCGTCTGCTCGTTCTCATTGACGTAGGCGTTGACGCCGACCACCCGCCGCTCGCCGGCGTCGAACTCGCGCTGGTAGCGGTAGGCGGCGTCGGCCACCTCGTGCTGGGGATAGCCCTCGCCGATGGCCGCGACCATGCCGCCCCGGCGGTCGATCTCGTCGAGGTAGCGCCAGACCTCGCGCTCGGTCTCGTTCGTCAGCGCCTCGACGAACCAGCTCCCGCCGAGCGGGTCGATCGTGTTCGCGACGCCCGTCTCCTCGGCGATCACCTGCTGCTGGCGGAGGGCGAGCAGGGCCGCTTCGGCCGTCGGGACCGCCAGGGCCTCGTCGTACGCGTCGGTGTGGAGCGACTGCGTCCCACCGAGGATCGCCGCGAGCGCCTGGGTCGCGACCCGGGTCAGGTTGTTGAGCGGCTGCTGCGGCGTCAGCGACACGCCAGCGGTCTGGGTGTGGAACCGCATCCAGGTCGAGCGCTCGTTCTCGGCTCGGTAGCGGGCCGTCATGAGCTTGTACCAGATCCGGCGGGCGGCCCGGAACTTGGCGATCTCCTCGAAGAAGTCGCTGTGGGAGTTGAAGAAGAAGCTCAGCCGCGGCGCGAAGTCGTCGACCCGCAGGCCGCGCTCGAGGGCGTGCTCGACGTAGGCCATCCCGTCGGCGATCGTGAACGCCAGCTCCTGGATCGCGGTCGATCCCGCCTCCCGGATGTGGTAGCCGCTGATCGAGATCGTGTTCCAGCGGGGCATCTCGTTCGTCCCGAATTCGATCGTGTCGGTCACGAGGCGCATCGACGGCTCGGGCGGGAAGAGGAACTCCTTCTGGGCAACGAACTCCTTGAGGATGTCGTTCTGGAGGGTGCCCTCGAGAGCGGCTCGCGGTACGCCCGCCTTCTCGGCCGCGACGATGTACATCGCCCAGATCGGCGCAGCCGGGCTGTTGATCGTCATCGAGGTGCTCACCCGGTCGAGCGGCAGGCCGTCGAGCAGGACCTCCATGTCCGCCAGGCTGCTGACACCGACACCGCATGTCCCGAACTCGCCCTCGGCCTCGGGATCGTCAGTGTCGTAGCCGTACAGGGTCGGCATGTCGTACGCGATCGACAGACCCGTCTGGCCGGCCGCGAGGAGCGAGCGGAAGCGGGCGTTCGTGTCCTCGGCGGCGCCAAAGCCCGCGAACATCCGCATGGTCCAGAGGCGGCTCCGATAACCGGTCGGGTGGATTCCGCGCGTGAAGGGCGGCTCGCCGGGCAGGCCCACGTCGCGGAGTGGATCGAAGTCATCCCAGCGGCCGGGTTCGTCCGGGCTGCGGAGGCGGTCGCCGTGGTGGTCGACGAGGGTCGGGCCGCCACCGCCGGACGGGGCGACGTCGCCATCGGGCTGCCACGACCACGGGCCGTAGAGACGCTCGATCGGGGTGTCGCTGATCGTGCTGAAGCGCGGCTTGCGCTCGGGCGCGCGGTCGATCGCGTCCGCGAGACGGCGAGCTTCCCACGCCCGCTTGCGGGCCGACCAGGTCATGGCGGGGACAGTAGCACGGGGTCGGGCTGCGGCCGGCTGACGAGTGCCGCGTCCGTTCGTTCAGGCCGAGGTCGTGCCATCCGTGGTGGTGCCGGTTGTGGCCCGCGATGGCGTCGCCGACCCGACGCCGGTCGGCCCGGCGCCGACGACCGGGCGGCCCGTCCGTGACGCGCTCGGCGGATTGACCTTGGTCCGCGAGCGATTGCGGATTCCGCGCAGGAACAGCAGCGCCTCGACGACCGTGACGATCGGCAGGATGCGCCGCGGCAGGACGCGCAGGAGCAGGAGTCGGGCGATCGACTTGAACATGGTTCGAGGATGGCGGTGGGCGCCGTCCGCATGGAGTCCGCGATGGTCGGAAGGCGTGTCGTCTGCGTTGCGACTGCGACGCAGGCTTCGAACGCCGATCGGTTCAGGGGGCGCGCCGGTCAGCCCGCGAACGTGTCGACCGCTGCCCGCACCAGCACGTCGTGGGCGTCCTTCGTCTGGATCTCCCGGATGAAGTCGGCCACCAGTGCGACGGCGACCTGGCCGTTCCGCTCCCAGACGACGACCGACTGATAGGACTCGTCATTCAGGACGTCGATCCGACGGCCCGTGACGCTGGCGCTGACGGGGTAGTCCGTGGTCTCGAGCGAGGTCACCTTCTTGCCGGCCCGCGCGCCCGTCTCGTAGAACTCCGTGATCCAGTCGCGGGTGAGGGCCGGGCCGGTCGGCCCGAGGAACACGGCGAGGCTGAGGCCGCTGTCCGTCCCGGTCTTCCAGGTCCCGCCTGCGAACCGCATCTCGGTGACGCCGTGCGCGGCGAGCGTCCCGAGGCCATCCGCGGTGCACGCCCGGCCCGAGTCGAGCTCCGCCGGTGGCGCACCCCGGAACGTCTTCGGGATCGCGGCCTCGAGCTCCGGGTAGGCGCCCGGTGCGCTGCCGTTGGCGGTACAGGGTCCCGTTGGGTCGAACGAGGCGCCACACCCCGCGAGCAGGAGTGTGAGGATCAGGAGCGCGGACACGATGAGCGCCGTTCCGCGCGGTGTGCGCACGAACCGCGGGGGCGCGGCGGATCGGCGTCGCGGACGGGGGGACATGGCGCGATGATACGGCGCGATGCCGCACGAGCCCGTTCCCTTCCGCCTTCGCGCCACGGATCGCCCGCCGGCGACCGCCGACATCGTCATCGTCGGTGCCGGCGTCGTCGGCTGCGCGACCGCCTTCCGCGCGGCGCGGGCCGGCCTCCGGGCGGTGGTCATCGACGCGCGGCCGCGGCCGGCGACGCTCACGACGCCCGCGGCGACGGGCGCCTACCGGCTCCAGTTCGACAATGCCGAGGAGGTCGCGCTCGTCCGAGAGGGCATCGAGCTCTACACCGACTTCGCCGATCGGGCGGGGCTGCCGGGCTACGACGTCGGCCTGAGGCCGCAGGGCTATCTGTTCTGCGCTCGCGACGAGGTCTCGGCCGCGACCCAGCGCGACCTCGTCGCCCGTCAGCACGCGTTCGGCCTGACCGACGTCGAGCTGCTCGACGGCGACGAGGTCCGACGCCGGTTTCCGTACGTCGCGGAGTCGGTCCTGTCGGCCCGGTTCCGGGCCGGCGACGGGTTCATCGACCAGGTCCGCCTCGCCTGGGGCTACGCCCTCGCCGCGAGCGGCGGGCCCGGCGTGGACCGACCGAGCGGCTTCGCGGAGGCGTCGTTCGTCCTCGGCCAGCGGGTGCGCGGTCTGCGCGTCGTCGGCGGCCGAATTGTCGCCGTCGAGACGCACGACGGCGCGGTTGCCGCCCCGATCGTCGTGCTCGCGACCGGTCCGTTCCTCGGCCGGACGGCGGCGCTTGCCGGGGTCGACGTCCCCATCGCGCCGACCCGCCGCCAGAAGGTGATCGTGCCCGACGCCCCGGAGGTGCCGCAGGACGCGCCGATGACGATCGACGAATCGACCGGCGCCCACTGGCGGCCGGCGCTGCGCGGAGCGTACGTCCTCCTCACCGAGCGGGGCACGCCGCCCGACGAGCCCGCCTGGAGCGTCCCGACGTCGGCCGACTTCGCCTTCCGCCTGCTCGACCCGGGATCCGACGACGCCGTCGCCCTCGTCGCTCCGTTCTGGGCGGACGTCTGGGAGCGCGGCGTGAACTGGATCCTGCACGCCGGCCAGTACGAGTACACGCCCGACCATCGGCCGTTCGTCGGCCCGACGCCGGTCGATGGGCTGTGGCTCAACGGCGGCTGGAGCGGCCACGGCGTGATGGGCTCTGGTGGCGGCAGCCGGCTGCTGGTCGACGGGATCACCGGCGCCCGGACCGGGCCCGACTGGGGCCTGCGACTGGACGGGCCCGACGGCAACCCGTTCCGGCTGGACCGCCCGATGGGCGACGGCCGGCACGACGTGCTCTGACCGCCGCGACGAGCGCGATGTTCGGGGCTGCGACCCGACCCGAGCGGCGGCCCGGCACGGGGCGGTGCGTCCGGACACCTGGTACGGGCGTCCCGGGTTGGTGCGCGGATGCGCCCCACCATCGCCGCCGTCGTTTCGGGACCAGTCGGTCATTCCGTTGGCAACGGTTGCGCGGTTACGGTTCCTCCGTGCCGTAGCGCGAACATCCCGGGAGTCACCTGGGGCGTCGGTCACGGATCAGGGACGGCCTTCGGTTCTCGATGACGGTTCGAGCGCCGCGGATCCCGAGCCCCGATCACGAGCCGAGTAACCATCGATCATTCGGCCAGCAGGCCTGGGCCGCGATACGGCAAGAGCTCATCCGCCGCTCATTCATCCGCACTTCTTGATCGCCCACCGGGTTTCCGGGGGGCGATCGCCGCGTTCGGGGCGGACGCGATCCCTACGCCCGACTCGATGCCGCCACGTCCGCCGTGGCCCGCGCCCGCCGGATCACGCCCTTGCGATCCAGCTCGTCGCGTACGACGCGTGCCGCGGCGACCAGCTCCGGGTCGCGGGTGATCGTCGTCGCGAGCCAGTCGATGTAGGACGGCTCGAAGCCGGCGACCTGGCCCAGGGTGTGGCCGTGGAACTTGCCGAACCCCAGCTCGAGATCGAGGGCGGTCTGGAGCGGCGGTCCGACGGGGCGTCGGAAGTTCCGGAGCCTCGAGCGGGCGAGCGGTCCCGTGGGCGTGCTGGCCCGGGGCGGCTCGCGCTGCTCGGCGGCGGCCCGCAGCGGGGGCTGACCGCGGACGACCGGTCCGGCGGCAGAGCCATCGTTCGCGTGGATCGTCTGGTTGCGCGGCCGGACGTTGTGCGTCGTGTCGACCCGGCCCGTGACCGGCCGCGTCGCCTTGGGCTTCGGTGGGCCACCGCGCTGCGAGGTGCGGGTCCCGCGTCCGCCCGCTTCGGCCGGTCCGCGGCTGTCGGTCGCCGCGTCGCCGCCGGCCCAGCGCGCGCCGAGCCGGCCGCCGTCGCGGGTGAGGGCCGCGTAGGCGTCGTTGATCTCGGCCATCCGCTGCGTCGCGACTCGTGACGCCGCCGGGTCGTCGCCCGTGAGGTCCGGATGGTGGGTTCGGGCGAGCCGCCGCCAGGCCGCCTTGATCTGGGTCGGGCTGGCGCCCGCATCGACGCCGAGGATCTCGTGGGGATCGCGCTTTGGCACGGGTCGAGTCTATCGGCCCGACCGCTGCGCTTGACAGGTCGCCGGGTCGGGCCGTCCCATAGACCCGTGCCGACCATCCGCCGGGCGGGCATCGTTGCCGCGATTGCCGCCGCCCCGTTCGCCCTCGCCTACCGCTTCGCGATCCTGTACCGCGTCCGGGCCGGCTACCCGACCCCACGACCGCCGCAGCGCACACCGGCCGACCTTGGGCTGGCGTTCGAGGATGTCCCGGTCCCGACGGCGGACGGCCTGACGCTGCCCGGCTGGTTCGTCCCGGCCGAGGGTGGCCGTCCGGGGCCTGGCGTCGCGCTGGTCCACGGCTGGGAGTCCGCCCGCGACCGCCTCCTGCCGATCGTCCAGTTCCTGCACGCGGCCGGATTCCACTGCCTGACGGTCGACGTCCGCGGCCACGGCGCGAACCCCGCCGAGACCCTGCCCATCACGGCCGGCGAGTTCGGTGCGGACGCCCTCGCCGCGTGGCGCGCCCTCGATGCCCGGCCGGAGGTCACCGGCGGGGCGATCCTCGGCCACTCGATGGGTGCGATCGGCGCGATCCTCGCCGCAGCGGCCGAGCCGCGCATCGCGGCGGTCGTCGCGACCTCCTCGCCGGCCGACCCGTGGCGTCTCACCCGCCAGACGTTCCGCCTCGCCCGGCTCCCCTTCCCCGACGTGCTCGCCTATCCGCTGGCCTGGCTGACGACCCGGGTGTACCTCCGGCCGCGGGGTCATCGCGTGTCCGACATCTCCGCGTCGGTCGCCCTGACCCGGATCGATGCGCCGATCCTCCTGCTCCACGGCAGCGAGGACGCCGTCGTGCCGGTCAGCCACCTCGCTCGACTCGCCCGGATCGGCGAGCCGCGGGAGCACCCGATCGAGGGCGTCGTCATCGAAGGCGGCCAGCACTCCTGGCTGTACGAGTTCCCGCTGTACCGGCGGACCGTTGCGGCCTTCCTGGCCCGCGCTCTCGGCGGACCGCTGACCCCTGCGGATGCCGCCGCCCGCGCCGAGGCCGTCGACGCCCGCCGGATGCCCGACACGGTCCGGCCACCGACCCAGATCGAGCAGGAGCCCGGCGGGTTCCGGTCGCTGGCGCGGATTGCGGTGCCCCTCCGCGAGAAGGCCCGCGAAGCGGACCCGACCGCGGACGTCGCCGCCACCAGCACCGCCGGCGAAACGGCCCTCGGCACGGAGCTCGTGGGATGACCGACGCCGGCACGCCCCGGATGTCGGTCTGGCAGGCGGTCTCGACCAAGCGCATGGTCCGGGAGTTCGCGGAGCGGCCGCTCCAGCCCGACGATCTCATCCGGATCCTGAATGCCGGGCGGCGAGCGGCCAGCTCGAAGAACCTCCAGCGCTGGGACTTCATCGTCTGTCGCGAACGCGCCCACCTCGCCGAGCTCACCGCGGTCGGGCCGTACGCCGGCCATCTCGCGGGCGCCGCGGTCGCGATCGCACTGGTGACGCCTGATCCATCGGCGGCCGACAGCCCGCTCTCGGTCATGTTCGACCTCGGCATGGCCGCCGGCAACATGATGCTGGCGGCGTGGGAGCTCGGGATCGGCAGCGTGCCGGCCACCGTGTACGAGCACGATCTCGCCCGGCGGCTTCTGGGCTACCCGGCCGACCGTCACTGCGAGTACCTGCTGTCGTTCGGCTACCCGGCCAACCCGGAGACGCTCACCCGCCCGAACAAGTCCGGCGGCCGGCAGGCCCTGACCGACATCGTCCACGACGAGCGCTGGTAGACGGCTTGGGCGGCCGGCCGGCTCGAGATCCCGGCCGAGCCGGTGGCCGCCATCGTCGACACCAACGGTGCCGGCGACGCGTTCCTGGCGGGCACCGTCTTCGGCGAGCTGCACGGGCTGCCGATCGAGCGCTCGCTCCGGATCGGCGCACGGGTCGCGGCGCTCGCGGTCCAGTCCTGGGACCTCGCATCGGCGCTGGCCGGCCCGGCCGCGGTCGCCGACCTGCTCGCCTGAGTCGGCGCCGGACGATTCAGGCGGTCCGGCCGCCCGCGCTCACTGCCACTTGAAGAAGCGCGCCGCGATCCCGAAGCACACGACGAGCCAGACCGCGAGGAACGCGAAGCAGATCCACAACGGCGCGAACGGAGTGCCGTCGACCATCACCTGGCGCAGTCCGTCACCGAGATACGTCAGCGGCAGGATCCGGGCCACGGTCTTCAGGGCGTCCGGCATCGAGTCGATCGGGAAGAACGTCCCCGACAGGAACATCAGCGGGAACTGGACCGCGCTCGTCATGCCGTTCGCCGACTCCTCGGTCTTGGCGAACGAGGCGATCACATAGCCGAGGGCGATGAACGCCAGCGAGCCGAGCAGGATCAGGGCGCCGATCAGGAGCCACGACCCGGAGATCTCGACCTGGTAGAAGGCCGAGCCGACGCCCACGATGATCACCGTCTGGAAGATCGCGATCAGGAGCCGCATCAGGACGTTGCTCCCGACGAGCTGCCAGCGCCGGAGCGGCGTGGCGTGGAGTCGCTTCAGGATCAGCTTCTGGCGGTCGGCGACGAGGGGAATGGCCGCGAACACGCCGAGCTGCATGAGCGACATCCCGAGGATCGACGGCACGAGATACGAGATGAACGTCAGGTCGGCGGTCTGGATCGTCTCGAAGGCGGGCTGGACCGCGGGTGGCTGACCGGTCGCCGCCTGGTTGACCGCCGACAGCACGAAGCCCACGAGCTGGCGGGTGGCGCCGTCGGCCGAGCTCTGGCTCGGATCGGTGTAGACCGTTAACGCGGCCGGGGCGGCCTTGGCGGCGACGGTCGCCGCGTAGCCCTGGGGAACGACGATGACCGACGCGATCTCGCCCTTCTTCATCTGGGCGAGCAGATCCGCCTCGGTGCCATCGACGAGCTTGACGTTGTCGACCGCCGCGAATGCGGCCTTCAGCTGGGCCGAGGCGGGACTGCCGTCGAGGTCGGCGAACCCGATCGAGCGGTCGTTGTTCCCGCCCGAGAAGATCGAGCCGAACAGGATGACGAAGATCAGCGGGAAGGCCAGCGTCCAGAACAGCGCGGCGCGGTCCCGGGTGAAGCTCTTGATGTTGGCAACGGTCAGGTTGAGGAGTGCGTTCATCGGTCGTTCGTCCTAGTCACGCAGCGCCCGGCCGGTCAGGTCGAGGAAGACGTCCTCGAGGGTGGCCCGGCGGACGCCGAGATTTGCCGGCTCGACCCCGAGAGCTTCGCTCGCCTCGAGGACGGCGCCGATCGTCGCGGGCACGTCGCTGGTGTAGAGCAGGACCTCGCCGGCCTCGTGGACGACGGACGTCACGCCCGGCATCGTCGCCAGCCGGTCGTCCGCCAGGCCGTCGATCGGATCGAACCGGACGGCCCGCTCCTTGAACCGCCGGCTGATGAGCTCGTTGACGGTCCCCTCTTCGAGGATGTGGCCGTGATCCATGATCGCGAGGCGATCGCACAGGATCTCGGCCTCCTCCATGTAGTGGGTCGTCAGAAGCACCGTGCGGCCCTCGGTCTTGAGCGCCAGGACGACGTCCCACAGCGCTCGCCGGGCGGCCGGGTCCATGCCCGTCGTGGGCTCGTCGAGGAAGACCAGCTCCGGGTCGTTGACGAGGGCCAGGGCCACCGACAGCCGCTGGCGCTGACCGCCCGACAGGTCCTGGGTCCGGGTCGTGCGCTTCTCGCCGAGGTCCATCAGCCCGATGAGGTCCTCGGTCGCGCGGCCCTTCGGGTAGAAGCTCCGGAAGAGGTCGAGGACCTCGACGACGGTGAGCTTCGGGTAGAGCGCCGCGGTCTGGAGGGACACGCCGATCCGTGGCCGGAGGTCGTCCGGGTTCCGGACGGCATCCACGCCGAGGACCTGAACCTCGCCCGAATCGGGCGTTCGGAGGCCCTCGAGGACCTCGACGGTGGTCGTCTTGCCGGCGCCATTGGGTCCCAGCAACCCGAACACGGTCCCCGCCGAGACCTGGAAGGACACCCCGTCCACGGCGTGCGTCTCGCCGTATCGCTTGTGCAGGCCGGTGACGCGGATGACGGGATCCGCGGCGGTCGTTGTCATCGTCACGGGTTCGATGGTCGCACCTCGTCGCGAAGCGCGCCGTCGAGGTTCCGGTCGACCGCGCCGTCGAGCTCGTCGTCGCGCGATCGTCCGAAGCTCGACGTCGTCAGGGGATTCGAGCTCGAGCGGGTCGAGCTCGAGCGGGTCGAGCGCGTCACTGACGTCTCCGTCCCGGGCGGGCGTCTCCGGCGCGGGCGCGCCGAGCTCGAGGTAGACGTCGATCGCCGTCGCGAGCCCGACGTCGCGGCTCTCCTGCTCGGACAGCAGCCACTTCTGCTCGAGCACGTCGCAGTAGGCCTGGACGAGGTCGCGCTCGGGCCCCACGGACGCCGCGATCCGGGCCAGGGTCGGGCGATAGACGTCGCGCAGCCAGCGCTCGGCGACCTCCTCGCCGGAGATCGCCCGCCCTTCGCTCCATTCGAGCCACGTGCCGTACTCGTTGAGGTCGTTCAGGAGCAGCTGAGCCTGGCCCTCGAGTGCCCGGACGCGCGTTCGGCGCTCGAGCTCGCGGGCGTGGTAGCGGCGCGTCGTCACGCTCATCCGGAGGCGGACCCGCCCGTCGGTGGCGTCCGGGTCGAGGTCGAGATCGACCGAATAGCCGAGGTCGTTGAGCTTGCGAACGCGGTTCCGGATGGCCTGCCGGTCGTCGGGATGGAGGACGGGCTCGTCGTGGATCGTGGCCCAGATCTGCTCGTACCGGTCGCGCACGTGCTCTGCGGCGTGGATCGCGTCGTCGCCGCCGTCGGCCACGTCCTGCATGGCGGCGAGATCGGCCAGCCCGAAGGCCACGTTCTCGACGAGGATCTCGAGGTCGTAGGCGCGCTGGCCGTCGGACAGGGACGGAAATACCTCGCTGGTCTCGGCGTCGACGAGGTAGGCCTGGATCCGGTCGCCATCGCGCCGGAACAGGGTGTTGGCCAGGGAGCAGTCGCCCCAGAACACGCCACTCCGATGGAGATCGACGAGGAGGAAGGCCATGGCGTCGAGGAGCCGGCCGCGGTACGAGCCGGGGCCGGGCGGGAGCCGCATCATCAGCCGCCGGTACTGGAGGGAGTGGGGCAGGAACTTCGTGACGAGGATCGCGCTGTCGCGGGCGGGCGCCTCGGCCACCCCGGCGGCCTGGACGGTCGGCAGGCCGAGCCGCTCGAGGTGGAGCAGCACGGCGTACTCCTGGCGGGCCGCGGCCAGTGGCAGGTCCTTCAGGGCGTACAGGATCCCGCCCGAGACGAGGAATCGGACGAGGTGGCGGGACGGCCCGACCGGAACGTAGCGGAACGCCAGGTGATCGCCGGACCAGGCCTCGAGCGGCTGCTCCCACGGAAGGTCGACGAGGTCGATCGCCGGATCGCGTAGGCGCAGGCGGGGGAAGGCGGACATGGTCTCGGTCAGTCGGTCAGGCTCGACGCGTCGGGTCAGGTCGGTCCGGGCCGCGTGTGATCGACGTTCGGTCCCGGTCGTCCATCAGGACGCGGCGCCGCGGTCGGTCGATCAGAGCCGCTTGCGGAGGTAGGCCGCGACCGTGGCGTCGTAGCCGAGCTCCTCGTACAGCCGCTGGGCATCCGGTCGATGGTGGCCGGCAGTCACCTCGGCGAACGCCGCGTCGATCTCGCGACCGAGTCGCTCGGCCTCCGCCATCAGCAGCCGGCCGATCCCGCGTCCGCGCTCACCGGCGTCCACCACGAGCGCCATGATCCGCACGATCCGGTCCGAGTGCTCGAACCGCGGCAGGGCATGGATCGCGACGAACCCGAGGACCTCACCGGCGTTGTCCGCGACGATGACCCGCGAGTACTCCGAGTCGAAACGGGCGAGCCGCTCGACGATGTCACTGGGCCCGGACGGATAGCCCTCGTCGGTGAAGAGGGCGGCGATCCGTTCGGCGTCGTCCGGCGTGGCCGGGCGCAGGGCGACGGGCTGGCGATCGGTCATGGCCGCGATGGTACCGCCGCCGGGTCGACGAGGATGAGGCTCGGTCCTCCGAGCGGACCGGTCACGAGCAGCACGGACGGGCCGAACGGACCGGCCACCGGCGGGCTGAGGCGAACGCCGGCGGCTGTCGCCCGGGCCTCGACCGCGTCGAGCCCCGCCGGCACAAGAACGTAGCGACCGGCCGGCCCCTCGTCGTGGCGCGCCAGCGCGGCGGCGAGGCGGCCCTCCGTCGACGGCTCCGCCAGCGCGATGGCGGGCCCGCCGGGGTCGCCGGCAATCAGCAGGACCCGTGCCCCGAGCAGCGGGTCCTCGATCGTTTCCGCCGCCCGCGCCGGGTCGAGCCCGAGGTCCGCCAGGGCGCGCTCGAGGTCGACGGTCGCCCAGATCCGGGCCAGCGTCTCGACCTGACCGCCCGCGTCGCCAAGCCATTCCAGGTCGTCCGCGCCCGGGGCCGCCGCATCCGAGGTCACGGACGGAGGAGGAGATCCGGCGCGACGCCGCCGATCGTCACGAACCCGAGCGACTCGTACAGACCGCGCGCGACGGCGTTCTCCTCGAATACGCCGAGATACGTCCAGCGGCTGTTCGCGGCGACCGCGTCGGCCACCGCGAGGGCCGTCGCGAGGCGACCCAGACCGCGACCCCGGAACGACGGCTCCGTGCCGATCGACGAGAGATAGGACGCGCCCGCGAACGTCGTCCGCCGCGCGACGGCGGCCGGCACGCCGTCGACTCGGATCAGGATCGCGTGATACGCCTCGGTCGTCAGGCCCTGGACGGCCTCCAGCTCGATCGCGACGCGCCGCTCGGGCTCGACCGCGAACGACGAGACGAGGACGCCGGCAATCGCCCGGGCAGCCTCGATCGCCGGCACACCGGTCAGACCGTGGAGCCGTTCGACCGTGATGTCCGACGCGGGCGGCGTCTCGACCGGCGAGATGGCGACCCGGTCCGGGTCGAGGGCCATCAGCTGACCGCCGCCGTGGTCCTCGAACCCGTGCGCGAGCAGCCGCTCCGTCAGGTCCAACGGCTCGTCGAAGCCCGGTGTCGGCCAGACGTGCGGAATCCGGTCGAGGCCGGCGAACAGTGCGAGTGCCTCCGCCAGGCGCCGATCGAACGCGTCCGGATCCGACGGCCAGGCGATCCCGGCGAGGCGGTTCCAGAACGGCTCGCGATCGGTCTCGTCGTAGAGCAGGACGGCGTCGCCGAGCTCGCGGACCTCGCGCCCGATGAGGGCATGCGAGCGCGCCTCGTGCCACGCCAGCCAGCGCGAATCGGCTGCGGTCAGGTCGGCTGGGCGGCCGACAGGAGCGACGGTGATCGGGGTGCCAGTTGGGCGGGGAACGGACATGGTCGGAACGATACCCGGCTCCGCGGGGCCGACCCGCGGGACCGACCGCCGGCCGGACCCGACGAAACCGATGACGCCCGCCCGGCGTAGGGTGGAGCATCTGCCCACGACCGGCGCGGCCTCGGCGCGCCCGCCAGCCCACGGAGGACCTGCCCGATGCGACGCCTCGCGAGCTCACTCCTGATCGTCCTCGTCACGTCTGGCCTCGCGGCCTGCGGCGGCGGGGCGACCCCCTCGCCCGTGGGGAGCGCGGGCGCGGCCACTCCTGCGGCCGTGGCGAGCGCCGGCGCCGGAGCGTCGGCTTCAGCGGCCGCCTGCGCCAAGGCCCCGGGGGCGGACTCCACGCCGGCCGTCACCGTCACGATCAAGGACTTCAAGTACTCGCCGCAGCCCGTCCAGGCCAAGGTCGGCGACGTCGTCGCCTGGAAGAACGACGACAGCGCGCCGCACAGCGCCACGATGGACAGCGGGGCGTGCGACACCGAAACGATCGCGGTGGGAGCGACCGCGATGCTGGTGTTCACCGCTGCCGGCACGTACACCTACCACTGCGCGATCCATCCGGGCCAGATGAAGGACGTGACCGTCGAGGTCAAGTAGATCCGAGCCGCCCTCGGGCGAGGCGCCCTAGGCGGGCTTGGCCACCACGAACAGCGACGCGCCCGACCGCAGCTCGACGACCGTCGGCGCGGGCGCACCGGCCGCGGCGAACAACCCGCGATAGCCGTCGTGGGTGTACATCGTGGTGCCCTGGTAGAGCTCGTCGATCTGGATCCCCCAGAGCAGCTCGGTCTGGATCGACTGGGGCTCGCCCGGATCGTCGGGCAGGCACCACTCGAGGACGACGAGCCGGCCGCCCGGCCCGACGGCGGCCCACGCGGCGCGGAGTGAGGCGACCGGGTCGGGCAGCTCGTGCAGCGCGTCCTGGAGGTAGACGAGGTCGAACTCGCTCCGGAAGGGCATGTCGTCGGTCGGCCCAGCCTCGATCCGGATCCGCGCGTCCAGCCCCGCCTCGCGGACATGAAGCCGTGCCCGCTCGACCGAATCGGGCTCGAACTCGACGCCGACGAGCTCGCTCTCCGGGAATCGGCGAGCAACCGCGATCAGCCACTTGCCGCCACCGCACGCTACGTCGAGGACGCGTCCGCCGCGGACCAGCGCGGCCGCGAGGTCGGGCAGTTCGGCGAGACCTTCCTGGAAGAACACGGCGATGTCCTGGACGGTGACGGCCTCGATCGCCCGATGGAAGCGCGGTGGCCGCTCGGCGATCGGCCGACCGGTCCGGAAGAAGTCGGCGAGCCCCGGATAGTCGAGGCTGGACACGACCGCGACGACGAACTGCCCGCCGAGATACTCCGGGTGGGTGTCGTCGAGCAGGATCGACGCCACGTCGTCGGGGACGATCGCCCGGCCGTCGACGAGCTCGATCAGGTCGCCGGCGTGCGCGGCCCTCACCCATGCGGCGATCGGCTCGGGCCGGCATGACGCGGCGCTCGCCAATTCACCGGCGGTCAGTCCGGTGCGCCCGGCGGACCGGATTCGCTCGAACAGGCCGAGGTCCAGGCCGAGATAGATCACCCAGCTCCGATAGAAGCCCCCGACGCCGGCGGCAAGCTCCTCGAACCGATCGGTCTGGCCCATGGCGCGATTGTCGCATGACCCCGGCCGGCCGGAACGTTGTGCGGAAGGGACGAACCAATGCCGAACCGCCGCTCCGGAGGAGCGGCGGTTCGGCTCGGGTGGAGCTCCGTGGGCCGGCCGCGTCGGGCCAGACCGCAGGAGCAGCGGCTACTGGGCCCGAAGAGCAGGGTTCCCGCCGGCGGGAGCATCCCCAATCGACCCGGGGGTGAAAGTCGACGCCTTGCCGCCCGTCAGGCCAGAGCCCTCGGACGATCCATGGTCATGGGCCTTGTCGACGGCGAGGCCGTTGACGATCGCGGTGCTCTGATCGCGGATGCCGAGGTCGCGGACCGCCGGCGCGTACAGCGCGGCGGGCGCGGCGGCCGGGGCATGATTGGCCTTGCCGAGATTGGCGGCGCCCCACGCGAACGCGACGGCCGCGGCGAGGATGACGGCAGCCATACCAAGGGCCGCCAGGATGGAGCCGGTGCTGGCCGGCTGCTGGATCGTGCGCGTCGTTCCGGTCATCTGAGCCTCCTGTCGCCGTCCCCTCCGACCGGTCATCCGGCCGCGTTCGGGGCTGGCGTTCGATGACCGGATCCTCGATGGGACGCAGCCTGCCGCCATCGGGCGGCTGCCCACCTGCCGCACTCGGGCCTGCCTTAAAGGTCGGGCCGGATCAACGCCGCCGCCTTACGCCGGACGGGCAGTCGCGCGACGTGGAGGTGCTCCCGGCCTGCAACCGGGGCCGCCGCCACGGTGTTCAATGGAGGTGATGGATGACCGCCTGCCTGCCGACGTGCAGCTCGCCGCCCGGCTTGCGACCGATGTCGATGGCGCCTTCGAGGCACTCGTCCTCGCCCACCAGGACCGCCTGTTCACGATCGCCGTTCGCACCGGCGGCGATCGCCACGACGCGGAGGAGCTCGTCCAGGACGCCTTCGTCCGCGCCTACCGCGCGCTCGGGGCCTACGAGCCGGCTCGGATCCGGGCGCTCCGGCTGCGCGGCTGGCTGACGACGATCCTGCTCAACGCCGGCCGCAACCGAGCGCGGGTGCGACGGGTTCCGACGACCGAGCTGGTCTTCGATCCGGGCGCCGAGCCCGCCGCCGATCCGCTCGCCCGCCGCGACACGGTCGAGACATGGGCGCACCTCCTGGCCGGTCTCAGCCCGGCCCAGCGGACCGCCGTCGTCCTTCGTCACGTCGACGGGATGTCGTATGCCGAGATCGCCGAGACGGTCGGCCGGCCCGAAGGCACCGTCAAGGCCCATGTCCACCGCGGACTGGCCGCCCTGCGCACAGCGCTCCTGGCCTCTGAGGGGCCGCCCGAAGGGCTGGGAGCCGAGGAGATTCCTGCATGACCGAGATGATCGATCCGACCACCCAGGCAGCCCTTGCCGGCCTGCGCGAGCCGGCCCCGGCCGGCCTGGCCCACGCCACGCTCGTGGCCGTCGGGCTGGCCGATGACTACGCCATCATCGACTCGCCGGTCGGTCCGCTCCGCGTGGTCTGGAACGGCCGCGGCGTGTCCGAGGTCTCGGGCGAGACCGACGATGCGACGTTCGAGGGCCGGTTCCACGCCCGGACCGGGCGCCCCGCCCGGCGGGTGGCAGGCCTGCCGGCCGGCCTCGCCCGGAAGATCGAGCGACGCCTCGCCGGAGACCGCCATAACCGGATCGATCTCGACCTGCGCGGCTCGACTCCGTTCGAGCAGGCGGTCTGGCGGAAGGCGCTCGAGATTCCCCGCGGCGAGGTCCGGCCGTATGGCTGGATCGCGTCCGAGATCGGCCGGCCGAAGGCGGTCCGGGCGGTCGGGACGGCGCTCGGCCACAACCCGGTCCCGCTGATCGTGCCCTGCCACCGCGTCGTCCGGAGCGACGGGATGATCGGCCAGTACTCGCTCGGCGGACCCGAGAACAAGCGCACGATCCTCACGGCGGAAGGGGCCGATCCCGACGGGCTCGAGGCCCTCGCCAAGGCCGGCGTGCGCTACTTCGGGTCGGACACGACCCACATCTATTGCCTGCCGACCTGCCGCGACGCGCGGCGCGTCACCGAGCGCCACCTCGTCCACTTCGCCTCGGCCGGCGCCGCGTCGACCGCCGGCTACCGGCCGTGCCTCCATTGCCGGCCGCTCGGCAGGTCGGCGGTCGCCTGACCGCAGGTTCGTCGAGACCATCCGGCCCGGACCCGCGGGACCGGATCGCGCGGCCCGTGCCGGTTCGTCGTACACTTCGCCCACCTTGGACCAGCCGACTATGCCAACCGCCGCGCCGAAGCCCGCATCGCCGGTCCTGATCTGGGTTGCGATCCTCATCCTCTATGTCGTCTGGGGCTCGACGTACCTCGCGATCCGCGTTGCCGTCGAGACCTTTCCGCCGTTCGTGATGGGCGCGGTCCGGTTCTCGATCGCCGGGGCGATCATGGTCGTCGTCGCGCTCATCGCGTCACGCGGGTCCGTCGCCCGACCGACCCTGCGCCAGGTGCGCGATGCCGCGATCGTCGGGGCGTGCCTGATGTTCGGCGGGATGGGCCTCGTCTCCTGGGCGGAGCAGACGATCCCGTCGGGGATCGCCGGCGTGCTCATCGCGCTGATGCCGATGTGGATCGCCGTGTACGAGCGGGCGTTCTTCGGCACCCGCCTGCCGGTCCTCGCGGTGGTCGGCATCGTCCTCGGGATCGTCGGCGTGGTGATCCTGGTGGGCCAGGGACTCGGCGCGGAGGGCACGCTCGATCCGCTCGGGATCGCCGCCCTCGTCGCGTCCCCCATGGCCTGGGCCGCCGGATCGACATTCGCGGCCCACGGCGCTCGGCTCCCGTCGAACCCGATCCTCGCCACCGGTCTCGAGATGCTCCTGGGCTCGCTGGTCCTCGTCGCGGCCGCGGTCCTGTCGGGCGAGCTCGCCGCCTTCCGGCCGGAGATGCTGTCGGGCGATGCCGTCCTCGCCACCGCCTACCTCACGATCGTCGGCAGTCTCGTCGCCTTCACGGCGTTCGTCTGGGTCATCCGCCATGCCCCGCTGCCGCTCGTCACGACGTATGCGTTCGTCAACCCGGTCATCGCGGTCTTCCTCGGCTGGCTCCTGCTCCATGAAGCCGTCGACGTGATCCAGCTCGTCGCGGGCGGCGTCATCGTGGCCGGCGTTGCGTTGATCATCCTCGCCCGGAGCCGGATGCCGACGCGGGATCCGGCCCCCGAGCGATCCATCGAGCGGGGAGACTCGCCGGCGATCGCCTGACTCGAGCGTGACGCGTTCAATCCCGCAAGGTCGGGCCGCTTGGTCAGCCGCCTGAGCCGGTTTCGGCGACCACCGTCCGGGCGACCCGCCGGGCGAGGGCCATGATCGTGATCATCGGGTTCACGCCGATCCCCGTCGGGAACAGCGACCCGTCGCCCACGTACAGCCCGGGAACGACGGCTCCCGCCCGAGTGCGGACGCGGCCGTCCGGGTCGCACGGATGGTCGGCGACCGACGCTCCCATCCGGACGCTGCCCATCTGGTGGGCGGAGAAGACCGAGCCGCGGTTGGCGCCGAAGTCGAAGGTCCGCAACGCGTCCTCGAAGACCGTGAACGCCCGCTCCTCCCGGCCCGCGACGAACCCGCCCCGGCCGTGCCAGCGCGGCGGCGTCCCGACGGCGATGATCTGGCGCGCCCCGGCCGCCCGGACCATCCCGGCCATGGAGACGAGCGCGTGGCGGAGGGTCGCGATGCCGCCGGCGTCGAGGGCGTAGTCGATCCGGGCCCGGCCGCTGCCGGTCAGGCTGACCCGGCCCGCCCCACCGTCGCGGGTCACCGCGATCAACGGGCCGACGTGCCGGATCCGCCCGAGGAGGTCGGCGTGGGCGTCGGTGCCTTCCCACGGCAGGGCGAGTGCGATCAGCCCGGGGTGACCCGGCGCGGACTCGATGGCGTAGCCGTTCCGGCCGGGACCCGATCGAGCGAACTCGAGCGACCGGGCTGCCTGCATCGTCCCCCGCCACATGTCGACCGGGTCGTCGAACAGGCCGGCGACGACCGGCACGGGATGGAGCCGGAGGTGACGACCGATCGCCGGATGATCCAACCCGGACGCGAGCAGCACCGCCGGCGATCGCAGAGCGCCGCCGGCGATGACGACCTGCGCGGCGCGGACGACGAGACGGCGGGTCATCGGTCGGAGCGGGTCGCCGTCCGGCCCGGAAGCCGGCTCGCCCGTTGCCGGATCGACGATCAGGACGTCGGCTTCGACGCCGACCGCCCGGCCATGCTCGATCCGGACGCGCGTCACCCGCGCTCGATCGACGATCCGGGCACCGCCGGCCGCCGCCCGCGCCAGGTGGACCCGGATCCCGGATTGCTTCGTGCCGCGCGGACACCCGAACGGACAGCTCCCGCAGTCGCCGCAGTCGCGGGCGTTGCGCCGCGTCGGAGCCGACTCCCAGCCCAGCGCGGCGGCTCCGCGCAGGATCAGCCCGTCCTTCGGCGGGATGACGGACGCCGGAGCGACCCCGAGCTCGCGCTCGATCGTGGCGACATCCGCGTCGAATCCCGGGCCGTCGACGCCGTCCAGGCCGTGCTCCCGCGCCCAATCGGCTCGGACATCGTCGGGAGCGGCGATGCTCGTCATCCAGTTGAC
Organism: uncultured Chloroflexia bacterium; assembly: GCA_963783055.1. Classification (GTDB taxonomy): domain Bacteria; phylum Chloroflexota; class Limnocylindria; order Limnocylindrales; family CSP1-4; genus CF-46. The sequence goes on along the minus strand of CAWAMB010000004.1, from coordinate 1,227,116 downwards.
GAGCGTCCCGCCACCGACGGCCGATCCCGCCAGCATCGTCACGGCGCCGTCCCAGGTGGTCAGCAGGCCATGGTTCAGGTAGAGCCGTGAGAAGGCGTCGAGCTCGTCGGCCGGGAGGTGGGCCTCGTCGAGGAACGGACCGGCCTCGATGACGACGACCGATCGCCCGGCGGCCGAGAGCTCGGCCGCGATCACGCCGCCGCCGGCGCCCGAGCCGACGATGACGACGTCCGCCTCCAGCTCGAGCGGCGCGTCCGTGGCGCTTCCCGCGTCGTGGATCGGAAGCGGACGGATCGCCGCGAGATCGGTCGTGACCGGCGGCCGATCCGGGACGTAGCCGATCGCCGCGTGGAGCGGATTCGGGCTGCCGGGCGGTCCCGGATCGGCGTACGCCAGGAACGTCAGGAGCTTCCGGAACGCCTGGAAGGCAGAGCGGCGGAGCGCCAGGCGGGAATGGGCCCAGCCAAGGAGCACGCGCTCGCGATCCGCCGGCGACCGATCCCGGAACGCGACGGCCCGGCCGGTCAGGAGCAGGTTGGCGAGCCGCGATTCCAACAGCCGCAGGACGAGCCGGAGCTGCCGGACCTGGGCCGGATCCGCGGCCCGGGCCAGTGCCTCGGCGGCGAGGGTGGAGCGCCGGACGGAGCCGCCGCGGACGAACGTCTCCGCCAGCTCGGCGAGGGTCGCGAGGTCCGCGTTGGACCAGCCGGTCGGGGGCGGTGCGGTGGGGCTCGACACGGGCGGATCGTGCCACAGCGGCGGTCGGCTCCGAACGCCGATCCCGTGCCGCCGTTGAAGCGCCACGCCCGCGGCGCCCGACCTAGCTGCGCCGGGCTCGCCGGATCGCGAGGCGGCCGACGGCCAGCAGGGAGCCGGCCACGATCGCGAGCACCGCGCCGAATGCGGCGGCTCGCGGATTCCCGTTGACGAGTCCGCCGACGACGAGATGCCACAACCCGAAGGCCGCCGCCGCGAGGAGCCCGGCGGCCACCGCCGCCATCACGACCCGCCGGAGGTCGCCCGCCGGCGTCATCGCTCCGAGCGAGCGCGCGGCCGGATGACCGCGGTCGCCTCGACCTCGATGAGGAACTCCGGGTCGGCAAGACCGCGCACCATGATCCAGGTCGCAGCCGGTCCGGAGCCCGGTCCGAACGTCGCCCGGAGCGCCGCGCTCACCGCGGATGTGTCGTCGCTCGCGTCCGCGACGATGTAGATCCGGAGCGCCGTGACGTCCTCGGGCGAGGCGCCGGCTGCCGTGAGGACACGAACCAGGTTCGCGAAGGCACCCGGGGTCTGCGCGGCCAGGTCGTGATGACCGATCCGTTGATCGCGGTCCCAGTCCACCTGCCCCGACACGAAGACCATCTCGCCCGGAGCGGCGACGACCGCCTGAGAGAAGCCGTACTGGGTGCTGTTCCAGGCATCGGGCGGGTTGACGAACCGTCGACCGGTCGTCGGGCTCACCGCCGCTCCCAGCCCTGGGCCGGCAAGGGCTCGCAGCGGAGCGGCTTGTCCTGGCGGTAGCCGAGCGCGTATTCGGCCTGGATGATCGTGTGGAGCTGGCTCGTGCCCTCGTAGATGACCGCCGCCTTCGAGTTGCGCAGGTAGCGTTCGACCGGGAACTCGTTCGAGTAGCCGTTCGCGCCATGGACCTGGATGGCGTCCATCGCCGACTGGACCGCGTGCTCGGTCGCATGCCACTTGGCGAGCGACGTCTCGCGCGTGTTCCGGAGTCCCTGGTTCTTGAGCCAGCCGGCCCGCCACACGAGGAGCCGGCCCATCTCGGTCCCGGCGGCCATCTTGGCGATCATCTGCTGGACCAGCTGGTGGCGACCGATCTCCTGCCCGAACGTCTGCCGCTCATGGGCGTACTTCACGGACGCGTCGAGACAGGCCTGGGCGAGCCCGACCGCGCCGGCGGCGACCGTGAACCTGCCCTGGTCGATCGCACTCATCGCGATCAGGAACCCCTCGCCCTCCTCCCCGATCCGATGCTCGACCGGGACGACGCAATCGTCGAGGTTGATCAGGCCGGTGTTGCCCGCCCGGATCCCGAGCTTGCCGTGAAGCGTGCCGGTCGACAGGCCCGCCATCCCGCGCTCGAGCAGGAATGCCGTCACGCCGCGCCAGCCCTTCGCGCGATCGACGCTGGCGAAGACCAGGAAGTGGTCGGCGAGATCGGCCAGGCTGATCCAGATCTTCTGGCCGTTGAGGCGGTACGAATCGCCGTCGCGGCGGGCCGTCGTGGCCAGGTTCGCCGCATCGGTACCGACCCCGGGCTCCGTCAGCCCGAACGTCGCCAGCTTCTCGCCCCGCGCCTGCGGCATGAGCCAGCGCTGCTTCTGCTCGTCGGTCGCCCACTGGAGGAGCGCCAGCGAATTGAGCCCCACGTGCACGCTCTGGACGACTCGGAAGGCCGTGTCGGCGCGCTCCAGCTCCTCGCACAGGATCGCGAAGCTGAGGTAGTCCATCCCGGCTCCGCCCCAGGCCTCCGGGATCGGCGCGCCGAGGAAGCCCTGCTCGGCCATCTTCTCGAAGAGTTCGCGATGGACCTCACCCTTCTCGTCCCACTCGCGGATGTGGGGCAGGATCTCGGCCTCGGCGAAGGCCCGGGCGGCCTGCTGGACGAGGCGGTTCTCGTCGCTGAGCTGGAAGTCGACCATCGCCGAATGCTAGCCCGCGCCCTGCCGGATCGTCGGCTGGTTGCAAGGAGCGCAGGCGGCGGTGCGACGCGCCGACCGTCGCCCGTTCGCGATGCTTGGCCCATGACCGCTCTCGACCGCGTCCTGCCACGCGCCGAACCGCCGGCCACCTGGCGGCGTCGGCTCGCGGACGTCGCCATCATCGCGACCCCGCTCGTCGTGGGCGGGATCAGCAGCGTGTTCACGATCGACGGCCTGCGGCTGTGGTACCGCACGATCGAGCGGCCCGACTGGAACCCGCCGGACTGGGTCTTCGGGCCGGTCTGGACGACGCTCTACCTGATGATGGGGATCGCGCTCGTCCAGGTCGTCCGCTCCGATCGCGATCGGGTTGCCCGACAGGTCGGGCTCGGCCTGTTCGCGTTGCAGCTCGTGCTGAACTTCGGCTGGTCGTGGATCTTCTTCACGAACCACGACCTCGGGGGCGCCCTGGTCGAGATCATCGCCCTGTGGCTGGCGATCGCGGCGACCATCGCGGCGTTCGCCGCCGTCCGCCGGTCGGCCGCAGCGCTGCTCCTGCCGTACCTGGCGTGGACGACCTTCGCGACGGTCCTGACCGCATCGATCTGGCAGCTGAACCGCTGACTCGGCGGCCAGCCGGGTCTCGGGCGGGACCGACCGCTGCCATACTCGGGACATGACCGATGCCGCCGCCCGTTCCACCCTGCCCGCCGACCTCTCGTCCGTCGCCGGCCACCTGACGCCCGTCCTCGGCCGCTACTTCGAGCGGAGCTGGAGCCACGGCGAGGGCCATCGCCTGATCGACACGGACGGCCGGGCGTACCTCGACTTCGCCAACGGCATCGCCGTCACCGCGCTCGGCCACCACCACCCCCGCGTCACGGCGGCGATCCACGCCCAGGTCGACAAGCTGATCGGCCCGACCGGGGCCATGGGCTTCAGCGAGCCCGTCGTGCGCCTGTCGGAGATGCTGACCGCAACCCTGCCCGACCCGATCGACAGCGTGATGTTCCTGAACTCGGGCTCCGAGGCGATCGACGGCGCGCTGAAGCTCGCCCGGCGGGTGACCGGGCGGCCGGGGATCATCGCGTTCCGGGGCGGGTTCCACGGTCGGACCTTCGGGGCGACGTCCGTGACGACGTCGGCCCTCAACTACCGGACCGGGTACGAGCCGTTGCTGCCAGGGGTCTACTTCGCCCCCTACCCCGCCGCCTACCCGGAGTTCGACGGCGACGAGGAGCGAGCATCGCAAGCCTGCCTCGCGATCCTCGGCTCCCTGTTCGAGACCGTGATCGCGCCATCGATGGTGGCGTCGATCCTCATCGAGCCGGTCCGCGGCGAGGGCGGCTACAACCCGGCGCCGGCGTCATTCCTCCAGGGTCTGCGCCGGATCGGCGATGAGCACGGGATCCTGCTGATCGCCGACGAGGTCCAGACCGGGTTCGCCCGGACCGGCCGGATGTGGGGCTTCGAGCACGCCGGGATCGTCCCGGATGTCGTCGTCCTGGCCAAGGCCATCGCCAACGGCCTCCCGCTGTCGGCGATCGCGTCGTCCCGGGCGCTGATGGAGCGCTGGGGCCGGAGCGCCCATGGGTCGACGTACGGCGGCAATCCCGTCGCCTGTGCCGCCGGGATCGCGGTCCTCGAAACCATCGAGACGGAGCGCCTCGTCGAGAACGCGGCAGCCCGCGGCGCGGAGCTGCGCGCGGGCCTGGCCCGGATCGCGGCCGAGGAGCCGCGGATCGGCGACGTGCGCGGGCCCGGCCTGATGATCGGCGTCGAGTTCGTCAAGGAGGGAGGCCGCGAACCCGACGGGTCGCTCGCCAAGGCGGCGATCGCCCGCGCCGCCGACTTGGGCCTGCTCGTCCTGACGTGCGGCTCGAGCTCGCACGTGATCCGCTGGATCCCGCCGATCGACGTCACGGCGGCCGAGATCGGCGAGGCGATCGGGATCTTCGAGGAGACGCTCCGCACGGTCTGATCGCCGGGGTCCTCGGCGCGGTCAGGAGGTGGCTCGCACGGCGATGGACGCCGTCGAGTCGCGGATCACGAGGATCGGCTGGATGACGACATCGTCGACCTCGGACCCGTCGATGTTGCCCTCGATCATCTCGAGCAGGAGCCCGGCAGCGATCCGGCCCATCTCTTCCCCGTTCTGGCTGACGGTGGTAAGCGGCGGAAGGGTGAAACGCGCGAAGTCGATGTCGTCGAAGCCGACGATCGAGAGCTGGGCCGGCACGCCGATGCCGGCCTCGAACGCCGCCTTCATCAGCCCGATCGCGATCGTGTCCGATGTCGCATACACCGCGGAAGGCGACGTCTCGGACCAATCGGCGAAGAGCGTCCGGCCGACCTCCAGCGCGGGCTGGGGCTCCTGATCGGTGATGTGGACGGCAATGTCGTCGGTGCGGCCGCGCTGGCGCATGAACCGCTCGTACAGGTCGATCCGCAGGCGCCCGTCGTAGGTCCGATCGTCCGAGACGCAGACGATCCGGCGATGGCCCAGGTCCCAGAGGTGGACCAGGGCCAGGTCGGTCCCCGTCACGCTGTCCCCGTAGACGCCCGGGAACTCGCGTCGTGCCGTCCGGTCCGTGACGCCAAGGACATGACGGTGGTGACGCGAGAGGATCTCGACGGTCGCGTCACCGCCCTCGATGTCACCGACCACGATGACTCCGTCGGCGTGGGATCGCTCGAACATCGAGCCGTAGGACAGTGCGACGTCCGGCCGGTAGTCGACGTGGCCGAGGAACATCCGGTAGTCGCGCGTCCGGGCGACGTCGTTGATCCCGCGAATGATCTGGGTGTGGAACGGGTCGCCGATGTCTCGGGCGATGACGCCGAGGAGCGACATCCGGCTGCCCCGGAGGCCGCGAGCGAGCAGATTGGGCTTGTAGCCAAGCTCGGCTGCGACGGCCAGCACCCGCTCGCGGGTGGCCTCCCGGATCGGGACGCCGCTCGGGCTCCCGTTCAGGATCCGGGACACGGTCGTGATCGAGACACCGGACTGGGCGGCCACGTCGCGGAGGGTCACCGAGGTGCCGGGCTGACCACCGCGCGTCGTGTCCAGGACAACCTCCCAGACGATGCCATCGACATCGTGTTTCTTGCGTTCGGGCTTGACGGCGCCCGCCGCTGCAGTCTATCTTCGCGGCGCTCCACGTCAAGTGCAAACGTTAAGCCCTAGCGTTAAGCGTAATCGTCACCAGTCTCGGAGGCTCTCGTTGGCGGCTTCTCGCTTCGATCTCGACGGCCAGACAGCACTCGTGACCGGCGCCGCTCGCGGGATCGGCCGGGCCATCGCGGTCGCGCTCGCCGAGGCCGGCGCGGATGTCGCGCTCGGGCTTCGCGACGCCGCGGACGGCGACGATCTGGCCCGGGAGATCGAGGCCCTCGGGCGGCGCTGCCTGCGGGTCCAGATGGACGTCCGCGATCTCGTCCAGATCGAGGCCGCCGTCGAACAGACGGTTGAGTCGTTTGGCCGGCTCGACCTCCTCGTCAACAACGCGGGCCTCGGCCCGGCCAACGCGGCCGAGGACGTCGTCGAGGCCGACTTCGATCTGACGGTCGCGGTGAACGTCAAGGGCCTGTTCTTCGCCAGCCAGGCGGCCGGCCGACGGATGATCGCCCAAGGCTCCGGCCGGATCATCAACCTCAGCTCGCAGGCCGGGTTCGTCGCGCTGCCGACCGAGTCGATCTACTGCATGTCCAAGGCCGCCGTCAGCCACCTCACGCGGTGCCTGGCGGTCGAGTGGGGCGGCCATGGGGTGACCGTGAACGCGATCGCACCGACCTTCATCCGGACCGATGGCACGGCGGCCGACCTCGAGGACCCGGCGTTCGCCGCCGACGTGACCGAGCGGATCGCCGGCCTCCATCGCATCGGCGAACCGAGCGATGTCACCGGCGTCGTGGTCTTCCTCGCCTCCCCCGCCGCAGCGCTGATCACCGGCACGACGATTCTCGTCGACGGTGGCTGGACCGCCCGGTAGGCATGGACGACGAGATGAACGCGCCCATCGCTCCCGAGACCGCCGCTGTGGCCAATGTCGACGCGAGCCGCCAGACCCGGGTTCGGTCCGTGCTCCGGCTGCTCCAGGCGAACGGGATCCTCCTCGCCCTGATCGTGCTGCTGATCGTCGGCTTCGCCCTCAGCCGCAACTTCCTCACGGCCGGCAACATCGCCAACGTCGCCCGCCAGGCATCGATCGTCGGGATCTTGGGTATCGGCATGACCTTCGTGATCCTGACGGCCGGGATCGACCTGTCCGTCGGCTCGCTGGTCGGCCTCGCCTCGATCGGGTTCGCAGCGGCGATGACGAATGGCGTCCCGTGGCCGCTGGCCATGCTGATCGCCCTCGCGATCGGCGCCGGGGCCGGGGCGATCAACGGCCTCGGGATCACGCGCGGCCGGCTCCAGCCGTTCATCATGACGCTGGGGATGCTCGTGATCGCCCGCGGGATCACGATGACGTTCGCGAACGGCAAGCCGATACCGCTTGCCTCGACCGCGGGCGGTGTCGATTGGCTCGGCAACGGCACGCTGCTCGCGATCCCGGGCACGTTCCCCGGCGTGCCGGTCCCGGTGCTGGTGTTCGGTGGCCTGGCCCTGACGGCCTGGTTCGTCCTTCGCCACACGACGTTCGGCCGCGCGATCTACGCCGTCGGCGACAACCCCGAGGCGGCCCGACTGGCAGGCATTCCCACCCGCGGGATCGTGTTCAGCGCGTACGTGATCAGCGGGCTGTGCGCCGCGATCGCCGGACTGATCGTGGTTGCCCGACTCACGAGCGCCGAGCCGCGATCCGGCGAGGGCTTCGAGCTCGACGCCATCGCGATCGTGGTCATCGGCGGGACGAGCCTGTTCGGCGGCGAGGGTGGAGTGGGTGGCACGGTCATCGGCGCGGCGATCGTCGCGGCGATGAACAACCTGCTGAACCTGCTCGGCGTCTCGCCGTTCTCGCAGCAGATCGTGAAGGGTCTGATCATCCTCGGCGCCGTCTTCCTCGAGCGCCGGTCGGCCGGCCGGTCCGGAGAAGGCAGGTGAGCCCTTGAGCCGCGCCGTGTAGATGCCAGGTGGGGAACTGCGCCGGCAACCGAGTCGTGACCGGCGTTCCAAGGATCGGAGGACAGCAGCGTGACACGGATCAGCAGGATCGGGGCCATCGTCATCGGATCGGCACTGGTGGCCGCTTGTAGCGGGGGCGCGTCCCCGGCGCCAAGCACCGCGGGCCAGAGCAGCACAGCGCCAAGCACCCCGGCAGCGTCCGCGGCCGACAAGACCGTCATCGGCTTTTCGCAGGCCAACGGCGGCGACGAGTGGCGCGTCAATCAGACGAACAACGTTCGCGACAACTGCCAGAAGGAGATCCCCGGCGCCGAGGTGATCATCACCGACGCCCAGGGCGACGATGCCAAGCAGTCGGCCGACATCGACGACATGATTGCGCGCGGCGTCGACGTCCTGCTCCTCACCCCGAACACCGCGGCCGCGCTGACCCCGGCGGCCAAGCGCGCGCTCGACGCCAAGATTCCCGTGATCACGCTCGACCGCGGCGTCGACGTCGAGGTCACCCAGCACATCGGCGCCGACAACAAGCTGATCGGGAAGACCGCCGCCGAGTACGTCTCCAAGACGATCCTCAAGGGCGCCGGCGGCAAGGTCATCGAGATCCAGGGGACGACCGGTGCGTCCGCGACGGTCGACCGCAACGAGCAGTTCGTCGCGTGGCTCACCGCCAACGACAAGAAGGTCGAGATCGTGGCCAGCCAGACCGCCGACTACAAGCGCGATCAGGCGCTCGTGGTCATGAACGACTTCCTGCAGCGGTTCGGCCCCGGCGAGGCGAACGTCGTGTACACCCACAACGACGCGATGGCCCTCGGGGTCGTCCAGGCGCTGGAGACCGCCGGTCGCCTCAAGGAGTTCACGGTCGTCGGGATCGACGGCCAGAACGAAGCGATCCAGGCGATCAAGGACGGCAAGATCGCGGTTACGTTCACCTACGACAACGCCGGAAAGGAAGCCTGTCAGTCGGCCGCGAAGCTCGTCAAGGGCGAGGCGATCGACAAGACGTGGGTCCTGCCGACGAACACCATCGACCCTGGCAACGTCGACCAGTGGATCGGCAAGGGGTTCTGACGTCGATGTCGCAGTCTTGAGCGACGTCGCGATGCGGATCATCGACGAGAGCGTGGCGTCTCCTCCGCCACGCTCTCGTCGACCCGCGCAGCGCATTCATCCATGACCCACCTGCCCGTCCCGGACCCGCTGACCGGTCGCGCCTCGCCGGTCGCCCGAACCCCGGCGCTGCCCAGCCGGCCCGATCCGATGCTGGACATGCGCGGGATCGACAAGCGCTTTCCGGGTGCCCACGCCCTCCGCGCCGTCGACCTCCGGATCGCTCCGGGCGAGATCGTCGGGCTCGTCGGCGAGAACGGCGCGGGCAAGTCCACGCTCGTCCGGATCCTCGCCGGAGCCGAGCAGCGCGATTCGGGTGAGATCCGGGTCGACGATCAGATCGTCGAGCCGGGCGGCCCGGCCGACATGCTGGCGCTCGGAATCGCCGTGATCTACCAGGAGCCCGCCCTCGCCGCTCACCTCACCGTCGCCGAGAACATCTTCATGGGCCGCCTCCCGACGACCAGGCTCGGGCGGGTCGACTGGCGCCGGCTGGCCGGGGACGCGGCCGCTGTCACCGACCGGCTGGGACTCGACGTGTCGTCCGGCACGCCGGTCGCGAGGCTCAGCGTGGCCCGCCGCCAGATGGTCGAGATCGCCAAGGCCCTCTCGCGCGATGCCCGGCTGATCGTGCTCGATGAGCCGTCGGCAGTCCTGGGCGACTCCGAGCTCGCCGGACTCTTCGCGGTGATCCGGCGGCTGTCGGCGAAGGGCGTCGCATTCCTCTACATCTCCCATCGCCTCGACGAGGTTTTCCGCATCACGGACCGGGTCACCGTGCTCAAGGACGGCCAGGTCATGGCCGATCGCCCGACGTCAGGTCTTGACGCCGATACCCTCGTCCGGCTGATGGTCGGCCGGGACGTCGAGCGGCTCGTCGACGCCCCGCAGGCCGCGGCCGGCGAGGCGGCCCTCCGGGTCCGGAACCTGCGCCGCCACGGCGTCCTCCACGAGATCGACCTCGACGTCGGTGCCGGCGAGATCGTCGGCGTGGCGGGCCTGGCCGGAGCGGGGCGAACGGAGCTCTTGCGCGCGATCCACGGAGCTGACGCGATCGATGGCGGGACGATCGAGGTGTTCGGGCAAGGCGTGCGGATCCGGTCGCCGCGGGACGCCATCCGGCTCGGCATCGGGCTCTTGACCGAGGACCGCAAGGGTGACGGGCTGCTGCTCGGCCAATCGATCGCCGTGAACGTGACGGTGTCGCGCCTCGGCGCCGTGGCGCGCCGCGGAATCCTCTCCGGGCGACGGGAGCGGACCCTGGTCGCCCGCTACATCGACCGCCTGGCGATCCGGACCCGCGGCCCGCGCGAGTCCGTACGGGTCCTGAGCGGCGGCAACCAGCAGAAGGTCGTCTTCGCGCGCTGGCTTCACGCCGAGTGCCGAATCCTGCTGGTCGATGAACCGACCCGCGGCGTCGATGTCGGCGCGAAGCGCGAGATCCATCAGCTCCTGATCGACCTCGCTCGGCGCGGGACGGCGATCGTCATGGTGTCGTCGGAGCTGCCCGAGATCGTGTCGTTGAGCGACCGCGTCGTCGTCATGCGCGATGGCCGAGTGACCGCGACGCTCGATCGCCATGAGGTCAGCGAAGAACGAATCATGCTCCACGCGACGAGCCCGGCGGCGGGCAAAGCCGCGCGATGAACTGCTCCAGGCGGCCCGATCAGCGAGAGAGGCGGCAATGACCGGCGAGTCGATGTTCCCCACGATCTTCGGGCGCGGCCTGGTGGCCGAGCTGCCGTTGATCGCCCATCCGCCCTATCTCGTCGTGACGATGGAGGACCTCTGGCCGCGTTTCCGGTCGGAGCTGCGGGGCGACCTGGCGGGCGTGCACCTGGTCAGGACGCTCGACGTCGCGGCGCTCGGAGCGCTCCTCGACGACCTCCCCGCCGCCGCCAGCATCATCGGCCTCGGTGGCGGGCAAGCGCTCGACGTCGCCAAGTTCATCGCGTGGCGCCGCCGGCTGCCCCTGTTCCAGGTCCCGACGGCGATGACCGTCAACGCCCCGTTCGGGCATCGGGCCGGCCTTCGCGTCGACGGCCACGTGCGCTACCTCGGTTGGGCGGTCCCCGAGGCGGTCTACGTCGACTTCGACGTGATCCGGAGCGCTCCGCCGGCGCTGAATCGAAGCGGCGTGGGCGACATCCTGTGCTATCACACGGCGCACTGCGACTGGAAGATCGCCGATGGAGCCGGTCGTACGGAGGCCGCCTGGCCGTACGACTCGACGCTGGTCGCCGCTGCCCGCCAGCGGCTCGAGGCGGTCCTGGCGGGCCTGGACGACATCCGGGACGTGACCGACGCGGGCATCCGGACGCTGATGGGCGCGCATCGCTGGGGTGGTGCCGCGTTCCACGATGCCGGATGGAACCCGCGGCACATCGAAGGCGTGGAGCACTTCCTGTTCTACAACCTCGAACGTCGGACCGGCCGCCACTTCATCCACGGTCAACCGGTCGGGCTCGGGATCGTCCTCGGGTCGCTCCTCCAGGACAACGACGCGACCGGGATCCTCGCGGCCCTCGTCCGGGCGGGCGTCGACATCCGGCCGGCCGCGATGGGGCTCACCTGGGAGGAGGTCGGCGCGGCGGTGGTCACGTTGCCCGCATTCGTCCGCGAAGCCGGCCTGTGGTTCACCGTCGCGGACACCGTCCGCCCCGACGACGCGACGGTGAACCAGCTGCAGGCGCTCGTCGAAGGCGCCTACGCCGACGCGGACAACCTCTCCTGGGATCCGGCCCGATCCGTGGCCGAGCGATGAAGGTCGGACTGACCCTCCCGCAGGGCTGTGATCGCGAATACCTCGGCCTGCCGCCACGACAGGCCTGGGAGCGGACCATCGAGGTCGCCCGCGAGGCCGAGAGCGTCGGCTTCGATTCGCTCTGGCTGTACGACCACTTCCAGGTCGACCCGCCACTGGTCGAAGCGCCCATCTTCGAGCCCTTCGTCGAGCTCGCGGCGCTCGCCACGGTCACGAGCCGGGCGTTGCTCGGGCACCTGGTCCTGGCCGCCGCATACCGCCCGGCCGGCCTGACCGCGAAGATGATCTCGACGCTCGACGTGGTCAGCGGCGGTCGAGCGGTGCTCGGCATCGGCGCCGGCTGGAAGGAGGACGAGTGGAGGGCGTACGGGTACGGGTTTCCGCCGGCCTCCGAGCGGCTCGCCATCCTCGCTGATCACCTCGAGGTCATCAGCCGGATGCTGGCTCCGGGGCGGGCGACCTGGACGGGTGCGCACGCCTCCGTGGTGGACGCGATCCATGAGCCGAAGGGACTCCAGGAGCCGCGGATCCCGATCCTGATCGGCGGGAACGGCCCGAACGTGACCTGGCGCCTTGCGGCGCGGTTCGCCGATGAGCTCAACCTCGACGCTCTGCCCCCGGCGGACGTCGAACGGGCTCTTCCGGTGATCGCCTCCCGATGCCGCGAGGTCGGGCGCGACCCGGCGGACCTGCGCGTCTCGGTCCATATCTGGGGAGCCGCCGACGCCGCTCCGGGTCCAGCGCGGCGCAGGCGCCTGGCGGAATATGCGAGCCTCGGCCTGAAGCGGGTCGTCCTTCAGGGCTTCTCGGCGATCAGCGATCGAGCGGCGATCGCCCGGCTCGCCGAAGACTGCGCTGCCGTGGGCCTGCTCGACGACGGTTCGAGTTCGGTCGGAGCCGGCCGCTCCACCTGACCTCCAGGCCCGGTTGCTCGGGCACGCCGAAGCGCCCGTCCTCGTCGGACGGGCGCCCCGAACAAACGCGATGTGGAGGAGCGGCCGAGCCGCCCCGTCAGGAACGGTTCAGCGGTTCTGAGCGAGGAACTTCATCACGTCGTCAAGCCGGAAGCGCCGATCGCCTCGCTTGCAGACGCGATAGAAGGGAAGCTCGCCGCGATCCCCGAGCCGCTTCACGGTGTTGACGTGGAGATGGAGCATCTCGGCGACTTCCGTCGCCGTGAGCATCGGCCCGAGTTCATTGACGGCCATGGACCCCATATGGTCGTTGCCTCTCTGTCCGTGTTTCGTGGCGTCCGCATCCTTGGGGTGCCCAGAGGTGGAGTACGGCTCGCTGATGAGCGGAGCGTATGGGTGGGCATGAGGGGTCGCCAAGCCGTACTTTGGGCTAGTCGCTGGTACCACGGGGCAGTCCGCCACCGAGCGGAGGAGAAGGCACGTCTGTGGGGCAGACGGGCCTGCGGGGCCCGTGCCGGCCGCTCGGCCGCCTCGGATCCGTTGCGCGCAGGAGACGGTCGCCTGTTGTCTCGTCGCCTTCTGCAAATCCCTTGCGCGCAGGAGACGGTCTCCTGTTCTGTGGGCGCCTCAGGACAGATCTGGTTCGCTCAGGAGGCTCTCGCATCGCAGACGCTGCGCGGATCCCTGTGCGTGCACGAACGACGTGGAGTGACTGACAGATCCGATTGGCCGCAGGCGACCCTCGCCTGAGCGCACCTGCAGAACCCGCCCGACCGACTGTCTCATGCGCTTCTCATCGCCCGATCCGACTGTGACCCTCGAACCCAGCCGTGGGTCGTCTCTCCTCCTCCACCGACCCACGGCCGGGTACTCCCCCCCGATCTGGCACGATCACATCGAACACGCACGCGAGGACCCGGCCCGCATGAAGATCCTCCTCATCGAGGACGACGAGCGTCTCAGTCGATCGCTCGCCCGGCTCCTCGAGCAGGACCGCCACAACGTCGAGATCGCGCCGGACGGCGAAACCGGCATCGACGTCGCCCTCGGCGAGAACGGAATCGACGTCGTCATCCTCGACATCGGCCTGCCGGACATCTCCGGCCTCGAGGTCGCGCGCCGGATCCGGGCGGAGAAGCGCGAGCTCGCGATCCTGATGCTGACCGCCCGCGACACGGTGAACGATCGGGTCGCGGGCCTCGATTCGGGCGCCGACGACTACCTCGTCAAGCCGTTCGCCTACGACGAGCTCGCCGCTCGCCTGCGTGCCCTCGCCCGGCGATCGGAAGGCGTCGCCCGACGGCCCGAGCCGAAGCTCGTGGCCGGCCCGATCTCCCTCGACGAGGCCAGCCGATCGGTCACGATCCACGATCGACCGGTCAATCTCAGCCCGCGCGAGTTCTCGCTCCTCGAGTCCCTGCTCCGCCACCCCGGCCAGGCGCTCAGCCGGGATCAGCTCCTCGATCAGGCCTGGCCGTTCGGGGTCGCCGTCACGCCGAACGCGGTCGATGCCTACGTCCACTATCTGCGCACGAAGCTCGGCCGCGAGGGCGACCGGATCGAGACCGTCCGAGGCGTGGGGTACCGTCTGAACAATGCCTGACGGAACCGCCTCGACGGGTGCCGGCGACCCGGCCGACGAGCGGGCCCAGGCGGCCGACGGCCGGCTGATCCGCGGCGTCCGCTGGCGGCTCGTCCTGTGGAGCGGCCTGACGACGCTCATCGTCCTGGCGGTCCTGGGAATCGGCCTGTACGCCGCTGCGGCCCAGACCCTCGAGAAGAACGGGGTCGAGCTGGTGTCCGAGCGGATGGACCAGATCGTCACCCCGGAGCGGCCGAGCATCCGGCAGAATCCCGAGTACGGCTTCACCTTCGGCGGGCGCACGTCGGGGACGTTCGCGATCGCCGTCGACGCGGATGGCAACAACCTCCAGGGCCGCGGGCCCGGTGGTCTGCCGGCCGGGCTGCCCATTCGCGGCGCTGTCACGTCCGCCGAGCAGGCCGCCGATGGGCGCGATCTGCGACTCGCGACGGTCCAGACGGTCGACGCCGACCAGCGGCCCACCACCGTGCCGATCCGGGTCCTCACGCAACGCGTGGGAACGCCGGTCGGCGACGCCTACATCCAGGTCATCCAGGATCGCTCGACCGAGCAGCAGACGCTGGACGCCATGCGGACCGTACTCCTCGTGGGCGGCGCCATCGTCGTCCTCATCGCGATCGGGTTCGGAACGTTCTACGCCAGCCGCGCCCTCGTCCCGATCCGGGAGTCGCTCGTCCAGCAACGCGCGGCCCTTCGCCGCCAGCGCGAGTTCGCCGCCGACGCCAGCCACGAGCTCCGAACCCCGCTGACGGTCATCCGGAGCTCGGTCGAGCACCTCCGACGAAGCGGCCCGGCGACCGCCGCGACGACGTCCCGGGAAGCCCTCGACGACATCGACGCCGAGGTCGGCAACCTGACCGCGCTCGTCGAGGACCTCCTCCTCCTGGCCCGCTCGGATTCGGGAGCGATCACGCTCACCCGGTTGCCGGTGGACCTGGGCGACATCGCCGCCGATGGCGCCGGGGCGCTCGTCAAGGCCGCCGCCGATCGCGGCATCCAGCTGGCCCTCGATCCGGAGCCGGCGATCGTCGAAGGCGACCAGGCCCGCCTCCGCCAGCTCATCGTCATCCTCGTCGACAACGCGATCCGCCACGCGCCCCACGGCGGCCACGTCCGCGTCCGGGTGCGAAGCGACCGGACCGAAGCGACGCTCGAGGTCGACGACGACGGACCCGGGATCCGACCCGAGGACATGCCCCACGTGTTCGAGCGGTTCTGGCGCGCACCTGGGGCCGCGAGTGGTGGCACGGGTCTCGGATTGGCGATCGCCAAGTCGATCGTCGACCTCCATCGCGGCCGGATCGTCGTCACGAATCGACCCGAGGGCGGGGCGCGGCTCATCGTCCGTTTGCCCGTCGCGGGCAGCCCGCCGATCAGCGAATCCCGGGCCGGGTCGACTCTCGCCGCCGATGGGCCGACCTGACCCGGTTCTCAGGACACCCTCAGACGCGGCGACCACGATCGCCGTCACGATCAGGAACGTCCCAACCTCGCCCCCTCGCACGAACTGGAGCCACGATGAACGACGAATTCCGCCCGACGCCGACCGAGCCGGTTGCCACGACCGAGGCCGTTCCGGCTGCCGAACCGGTACCCGCCGCCGCCTTCTCCGGACAGACCCCGAACAAGACGCACGCCGTCCGGGCGGGCATGGTCGCCGGCACCGGACTGCTCGTCCTGGTCGGCGCGGCCGTTGCGATGGGCGCGTCGCCGAGCGCAGCCCCGACGACGCCGACCGGCGGCGGCCAGGCGCAGACCGTGCCCGGCGACCCGAACGTCGACGCCGGCCCGTTCGGACCGGGCGACGGACGCGGATTCCTCAAGGGCGGCCCGGGTCGCGGCGACGGACGCGGGTTCGGGGCGATCTCGGTGACCGCGATCGACGGAACGAGCCTGTCGCTCGCGACCGCCGATGGCTGGACGCGAACGATCAGCGTCACGAGCGCGACGACGATCACCAAGGGCGGCGCGGCCGCGACCCTCGCCGACATCGAGGTCGGTGACACGATCCACTTCGGACAGACCCGCAACGCCGATGGCACCTACACGATCACGGCGATCGCGATCATCCAGCCCCAGGTCGCCGGCACCGTCACGGCCGTCGGGACCGATTCGATCACGATCACGCTCCGGGACGGCACCTCGCAGACGGTCGCGACGACCGACTCGACCGCGTATCACCTCGAGCGGGCCGACGGCGCGCGGGCGGACGTGACGGTCGGCTCGGTCATCGTCGCGACCGGCGAGAAGAACGCTGACGGGTCGCTGACCGCGAGCTCGATCTGGGTCCGCCTGCCGCACGTCGCGGGCACCGTCGCAGCGACGACCGCCGACACGATCACGATCACCCGGCGCGACGGGACCACCGTCACGGTCCACGTCGGTTCGGACACCACGGTCCGGGTTCCCGGTGTCGAGAGCCCGACCATCGCCGACGTGAAGGCCGGGATGATGATTGTCGTCGAAGGCAAGCAGCGCGCTGACGGCTCGATCGACGCGACCGCGATCGGCGCCGGCGACCGCGGGAAACTGCGCCTCCGCGACGGCCAGAAGGGCGACAAGCCCGACGCCTCCGCGGCCCCGGGCGCCTCGGCGGGCACCGAGGGCTGACGCTCGATCCGTCGTCAAGACCACGCGCGAGACCCACTCGGGTCTCGCGCGTTTTGGCGTTCGGGCACCGCCACGTCCCGCCTGAGCCAATTCAGCGGGCGATCTCAGGACCTTCTCACCCCCGCGCGGTTCCATCAGACGTGACACGATCCGCCTGTTCCATGCCGGAGACCATCCCGCGATGCAGCCGCACGATCCCTCCCAGCCTGCTAATCCGTTCCGCACGCCTTCGATCGATCCGCTGAGCGACGACCCGGCGACGCCCGCGTCGGAGTCCCCGTGGTCGCGACCGCCGGAGTCGTCGACCCAAGCCGAGCTTGCCGCGGCCCGCGATCGCGCCGGCACGTCATCCGGCTGGCCCTGGCACGAGTCCGACTCCGTCGTGCGGCCCCAGATCGACGAACCTCGGTTCGAGGCCCGCCCGCCGATCACGTCGTCGGATCCCGCGCATGCGGCGGGCAGCAGCCGCCGGCGGTCGATCGGGACCGTCCTCTCGGCCGCCGCTCCTGTCTGCGGTGCTCGCCTCCGGATCGACGTTCGCCATCATCAGCCTCGTCCACCCGGGCTCGTCCGGCTCGCCCGCCGCGAGCGCCACCCCGAATGCGGCCGTGACCAACTCCAACGGCACGACGACCGTCCAGCACGAGGACATCACGGACGTCGTGGCGGCGGCTCGCGATTCCGTGGTGACGCTGACCTCTCAGGTGACCAATGTCCGCGGGCCGTTCGGCGGAACCGCGACCGGCGTCGGGTCGGGGATCGTCCTGACCGCCGACGGCTACACCCTCACCAATCGCCACGTCGTCGAGGGCGCGCAGCAGCTGACGGCGACGATGGCCGACGGGACCGAGTATCCGGCGACGGTCGTCAAGCTCTCGGACACGCAGGATCTCGCCCTCGTCAAGATCGAGGCGACCGGACTGTCACCCGCCACGATCGGCGATTCGCGCGCCATCGAGGTCGGCCAGACGGCGATCGCGATCGGCAGCCCGCTCGGGACCTACACCGAGACCGTGACGAAGGGGATCATCTCGGCACTCGACCGGACGATCACCGTCCAGGACGAGCAGTCCGGTCAGCCGGTCACGCTGAAGGGCCTGATCCAGACGGACGCCGCGATCAACCCGGGCAACAGCGGTGGGCCGCTCCTCAACGCGATCGGCCAGGTCGTCGGCGTCAACACCGCGACCGCGGCGAGCGCCGAGGGGCTGGGTTTCGCGATCCCGATCGAGGAGGCGGCAAGCCTCATCGCCGAGGCCCGCGCGGCGTCGACCGCGTAGAGTCCTGGCCGGCGCGCCGACGCCGCCGCCGGGGTTGCGTCGCCCGCCTGGCGAGCGGGATTGAAGAACCGGAGGGTCCGGCTCCTCATACTCGTCGACGCCCCGTCGGGGCGACGCGTCACCGAGGATCCGGATGGACCAACGAGAGCTCGTCCGACGAGCGGCACGAGGCGACCACGAGGCGTTTGACGGGCTCGTCCGGTTCGCCTCGAACCGCCTCTACGGCATCGCCTATCGGATCCTGCGCGACCAGTACCTCGCCGAGGACGCCCTCCAGCAGGCCCTGATGAGCATCTGGAACGAGCTGCCGAAGCTCCGCGATCCGGATCGGTTCGACGCCTGGACGTATCGCGTGATCGTCCGCTCGGCCACCGCCGAGGCGCGCAAGGCCGGTCGCGGCGGCCCGACCACGTCGCTGCTTCCGGGCGATGCCGACGCGTCCCGGGCGCCGGACGAGTACCGCGCGATCGCGGATCGGGACGCCCTCGAGCGCGGATTCTCCCGGATCACGCCCGGAGCAACGCTCCGTGCTCGTCCTCCAGCACTACGCCGGCCTGAGCCAGGCCGAGATCGCCGACGTCCTCGGGATCCCCCTCGGGACCGCCGGCTCGCGGATCCACTACGCGGCCCGCGCCCTGCGAGCGGCCATCGAGTCCGATTCCCGGCTGGGAAGCGGACGGGAGTCCATCTGATGACGAACCTCGACGACTTTGACCGCTCCCTGGGCGCCTTCCTGGCCGACGGCCCGAACACAGCTCCCGAGGCGCCCGTCATCGCCGCGATGGCGCACGCCCGAACGACGCCGCGCCGACCCGATCCGCTCCGCGCGTTCCGGGCCGATCCGATGGCGCGGCGGCGCGGGAACGTCGGTGGTCGGGCGGGTCTGGTCTTCGCGGCGCTCGCCCTCGGGGTTGCGTCCATCGGGGTCGCGGTGGTTGGCTCGCGCCAGCCAGGCAACACGATCATCCCGGTCCCGAGCGCCAACGACGTGTCGACGCAGACTCCCGGCCCGAGCGGCATCGCATCCCCGATTCCGACCAGCCCGCCGCCCTTCCAGGCTGACGTGACGATGCTCGTCTTCAGCGGCCAGCCCTTCCCGGTCCGGGTCTCCGATGTCACCGGCGAGCTCGTCGAAGCGGTCTCGCTCCAGCCGGGTGATGGGGCATCGGTCGACGGGATCGATGTCCGGGTGGATCCGACGGACTTGCGGGCCTTGATCGTCACCTGGATCGGGACGCCATGCGAGCGCGGTGGCAGCGTCCACGTCGACGAGCTGGCGCACACGCTCACGATCCTTCGCGATCCATGCGAGGGCGACCCGTTCCCGCTCGATCGGATCGTGCGCCTGAGATTCACGCAGTTCGTCGAGCCGGCCGACTGGTCCGCTTCGATCGACGATGGCCCGGTTCCATCAGCGGCGGTATCCAGTCGCCCCTGAGGAGCGGCACCGGGCAGGCGCCTCGCCTACCATCGGGCGATGGGGATCAAGCTCGGAATCATCGTCACGACCGGGGACCCACGGACGGCCGCCGACCTCGCCGCACTCGCCGAGGAGCGCGGCTGGGACGGCGTCTTCACCTGGGACGGCGTCGCCATCGGCACGATGGACACGTTCGATCCGTGGGTCGTCATGGCGGCGATTGCGATGCGGACCGAGCGGGTCACACTCGGCGCGATCGTGACGCCGCCGGCCCGGCGTCGGCCGTGGAAGCTGGCCCGCGAGGCGATGACGCTCGACCGCCTGTCGAATGGACGGCTCGTCCTGCCCGTCGGGTTGGGCACGACCGATGACGGCGCGTTCGGCAACGTCGGCGAGCCGACGGAAGCGCGAATCCGGGCCGAGAAGCTCGACGAGAGCCTGGAGATCCTGTGTGGCCTGTGGACAGGCGATCCGTTCGCGTTCGAGGGCCGCCACTTCCGCTTCGGGCCGATGACGTTCCGCCCGACGCCGATCCAGCAGCCACGGATCCCGATCTGGACGGTCGGCGGCTGGCCGAACGAGCGGTCCATGCGGCGGACCCTTCGCTGGGACGGGGTCGTCGCCCAGGTCGAAGGCGCAGCGGCCATCCGCGAGGTCGTCGACTGGGCCGAACGTGAGTGGCCGGCCGCGACCCGCGACCGGCCATGGGACGTCGTCGCCGAGGGCACGACGCCGGCCGACGACCCGACGGGCGCGGTCCGGACGGTCGCGGACCATGCGGCCGCAGGCGCCACGTGGTGGGTCGAGTCCGACTGGGAATCGGGCACGGTCGAGTCGATCCGGCGCCGGATCGAGGCCGGACCGCCGCGCCCGGCAGGCTGATCGCCAATGTCCGCTCCGGCGCTGTACGCTCCGGCGCGATGACCACCTGCCCGCACCTCTGGGAATCGCGCGAGGCCCCGCGAGCGTCGGATGGCTGCGCCGAGTGCCTCGCTCTGGGCGACACCTGGGTGCACCTCCGCGCCTGCCTGGCGTGCGGCAACGTCGGATGCTGCGACCAGAGCGTCAACAAGCACGCGTCGAAGCACTTCACCGCCTCGGGTCACCCGGTCGCACGGACGATCCAGCCGGGCGAGACCTGGCGCTGGTGCTACGCCGACGAGGTCCTCGACGACCCCGACGAGCTCGAGATGGAGGGCGCCGACCTCGACTGAGGCGGACGCGCGAGCCTCCGTGACGCCCGCTCGAGGGGTGGGCGGAGGCGGAAGGACGATGCGTCGACGGGGATCGGGCGGGTCGGCGTCTCGCCGGCGTCCCGGACGCGACGTGCTGCACGAGGTGGCGTCCCCGGCAGGGTTCGAACCTGCGACCTTCCGCTTAGAAGGCGGTTGCTCTGTCCACTGAGCTACGGGGACGCGGAGGCTGCGGCCAGCCGCCAGTTTAGGCCGTCGTCCGCGGTCTTCGAACGACTCCTTGCGAAGCTTGCCGAGAACGCCGGCGCCGTGACGGTTCGCCGAGTCCGCATCGATGCGGCGATCGGGCCAGACCCCACCGGACCTCCGTCACGTGGTCCGGCGCATCCACGCACCGCTACGGTGCCCTCCATGACCAGCCTTGGCCTGCCCCTGTCCGCGTCGCGCCCGCGTCGCCGGCCGATGGTCAGGCACCGGATGATCCGCCGCATGACGTCCGACCCGCATGCCCTGCTGGCCCTCGGACTCGTCGTGACGGTTGTCGCCATTGCCGCGATCGGCGGGCCCGCGGACTTCGGGCGGCTGCTGGCGATCAGCGCCGAGTTCCTCGCCGCCCAGGCGATCGCCGCGGTCATCGCCCCGCACCTCCGCCCGACGGCCAGCCAGCGGGTCATGATCGCCTTCGGTCGGTTCGGGCTCACGATCCTGTACGTGGCCGTCACCACCGCGCTCCTCCGATCGGGCGACTTCCGGCCGACCGCGGCGCTCTTCATTCCGGTCGTCGCGCTCGCGGCAGCCCAGGGAGCTCGCCAGGCAGCCCTGGTCGGCGCAGCGGCCGTCTCGCTGTACCTGCTGCCCGTCCTGTCCGCCACCTCGGACAACTTCACCATCGACGCGCAGCGGGCGGTCGCCCTGAGCGGCACCGCGATCCTGCTCTCGATCGGGACGCGCCGCTCGATCTCGGCCCTCACCCGGACCGTCCGGCGCCTCGGAGCGGCGCTCGCCCGGGACCGCCGCCGATCGCGCCAGGTTGCGGCCCTCGAGAACGTCGGGCGCATCCTTGCGTCGACCGGACCCACCGCCCAGACCCTCGAGCGGATCGTGGGTCTCCTGCGCGACGACCTCGGCTACGACTTCGTGTCGCTCTATCTCGGCTCGTCGGACCGGGTCCGGCTCGTCGCGCAGGCCGGCTACGACACCGTCATCGACACGTTCGACGCGACGACCGGGGTCATCGGGCGGGTGATGCGGACGCGCGCCCTTGCGTATGTCGCCGATGTTGCGTCCGATCCCGACTACCTGAGCGCGGACGGTGCGATCCGGGCCGAGATCAGTGCTCCTCTGCTCGTCGACGACGGACTCGTCGGCGTCGTCAACGTCGAAGCCCGGGCGACCGTGGATCTCGACGCCAGCGACGTCGAGACGATGCGGCTCGTGGCCGAACGGTTGGCATCGGCCCTCGCCCTCGCCGGCGAGCGCGAACATCTCGCCGCTCGAGCGGAGCTCTTCCGCCGGCTGACCTCGTTCGCCACTGCGGTCAATGCCACCCTCGATCCCGATCGGCTCCACCAGTCGATCGTGGCCGAGCTGGCCGACCTCCTCGCGGCCGACACAGTCGGGCTGACCGTCCTCGATCGGACGACCGGGCGGTACGTCATCCAGGCCGTGGCAGGCAGCGACCAGCACTACCTCGGCAAGACGATGGAGCCCGGGACCGGGCTCGCCGGCCGGGCGATCCGCGACCGGGCTCTCGTCGTCGACCCCCGGTTCACGCCGGACGCGGACCCGAGCGCCGGACCCGAATGGCCCGCCAGGCTCTACGCCGGCGTCGCGGTGCCACTCGTCCGCGACGACGTGGTGGTCGGTGCCATCAGTCTCGTGCGCCATGACATCGAGCGGGCGTTTGCGCCTGATGAGCTGGAAGCGCTGCCGATCGTGGCTGGTGTGGTCGCGCTCACGATCTCGAACGCATTCCTCCACGCCGACGTCCTCGAGATGTCCGTTCGGGACGCCCTGACCGGGCTGTTCAACCGTCGCCACCTCGATGCGACGATCGCCCGGCTCGAGGCCGGCCGGTCGCGGCGCGCTCCGGCGGCCCGCGACCGCGCGGCGATCGCGATCTTCGACCTCGACCACTTCGGCGACATCAACAAGCGCCATGGCCATCAGGCCGGCGACGCGATCCTGCGGGCCTTCGCCGAGATCCTCCAGATGCGCTTCCGCGGCAACGACGTCGTGGCGCGCTACGGTGGCGAGGAATTCCTGGCGATCCTCGAAGGAGCCACCGTCGAGCAGGCGACCGCGGTCGCGGAGGAGATCCGGCTGATCTTCGAGAGGACCAGTGTTCGCGCTCCGGATGGCTCGATGATCGCCGCCACCGTCTCCGCCGGCTGTGCGGCCATGGGCCAGGGCGAGGAGCGATTCGACGACATCGTCGCCCGGGCCGACGTCGGACTCGTGCTCGCCAAGCGCTCCGGTCGCAACCGGGTGATCGCCGCCTGACATCCGTCAGGCCTGCGAATCGGTCTGGTATGCTCCGCCGCCCGCTCGCGTCAGGAGCCCGCCCAGCCAGGATGACGATCGACCGCAGACCGCCGGCCGCCCAGCTCGCGCTCGATCTCGACGTCCCGGCCGCCCTCCCGGCCCTCCCCATCGCGCCCGAGTGGAAGGACCAGGCCCGGCTGTGGGGCCCGGCCCTCCATCCCATGTGCTCCTACCTCGCGAGCTTCCCGGCGGCCCTCGCCCATGCCTTCATCGGCCGCTACTCGCGCCGCGGCGATGTCGTCCTCGATCCGTTCTCCGGCCGCGGCACGACGCCGCTCCAGGCCTGCGCCGAGGGCCGGATCGGCGTCGGCAATGACCTCAATCCGCTCGCCCACCTCCTGACCGCGGCCAAGGTCGAGCCCGCCACGGCAGCCGAGTCCGCGACCCGCCTGGCGGCCCTGCGCCTCGGCTGGGCCACGTCGTCCGCGGATTGGATGGCCCTGGCAGCCGAGGTCCTGGCCGATGCCGGCGACCCGCCGCGGGTCGCCGTCCCGGCCGCCGGCAGCCGCGCCTGGTCCGCCCGGGACGAGACGGTCCCGAAGGAGGTCGCGGTCGCGTTCCATCCGCGCACGCTCGCCCAGCTCCTCTACGTCCGGACCGTCCTGCGCCTGGACGATCGGACCGATCGGTTCCTGGCCGCAGCCTTGACCGGCATCCTGCACGGCAAGAGCGCGTCCTACCTGTCGGAGCTGATGCCGAACACGTTCAGCATGGCGCCACGCTACGTTCGGGACTTCGCCGCCCGGACGGCGTTCGCATCGCCTGATCGAGACGTCTTCGGCGGCCTCGAGAAGAAGCTCGCCCGGCTTCATCGCGAGCCACTGCCGCGGACGCCCGGGATCGCCCTGCTCGGCGACGCACGGGACGCGGCGGGTCGGGCGCGCGAAGCCCTCCGCGAGCGCGGGCTCCCGGAACGGGTCCGACTCGTCGTCAGCTCGCCGCCGTACCTGCGGGTCGTGAAGTACGGCTACTACAACTGGCTCCGGACATGGCTCCTCGGCGAGGACGCCCGGGCGATCGACGCGGCGCTCGATGACGCCCACCACCGCGAGCCGTATCTCGTGTTCCTCCGCGAGGTCCTCGCCGACCTCCGGCCGATCCTGGCCGACGACGCCGTGGTCGTCCTGGTCATCGGCGATGTCGAGACCGATCGCGGGCGCCCGATCCGGGGCGCGATCGGGCTCGCCGAGCGGGTCTGGGAGCGCGCGGCCGAGCCCGAGGGCTACCGCCTTGCCGGGATCGCGCTCGACGATGTCGCGGCCGGTCGGAAGATGACCAAGCTGTGGGGACCCGAGGCCGGCCAGGCGACGAAAACCGATCGGATCCTCGTCCTCGGCGCGACCGAGGCGGGCCGGCGCCGGGCCCTGGCCGGCGCCCGAACCCCGATCGACTGGGACTGGCCGCCGCGCCGTCTGCAGGCCGTCTGACCGCTCGCGCCGACGGATTCATGTCGGTCCCCTCCGCCCGAGCCTGCCGCATCGCTAGAATGCCGCCATGCAGCAGATGTACCACCCGACGGACCTCGCCTCGATGGATCCGCTGGTCCTGATGAAGAACCTCGACCACGTCCGCATGACGAGCCGTCGCCTGTCGTACATCCTCCAGCAGCAGGTCCACCTCTACACCCCCGAGGCGAACCAGATCCGCGAGCAGATCGACCGCTACGTCGAGGCCGAACGCCAGATCGAGGGCGAGATGGCAAGGCGCCAGATCCGCGCCTGACGCCCGGTTCGGGCGGCGGCGGCGGCCGCGGCGGCGGTCGGCGGCCCCGCCTTGCGCTCAGGCGAGTCTCTCCTGCGACGGTTCGGCTCTTGCGGCTGTCCCGCTCCGCCCACGCTCGGCCTCCGTCTCTCCGAGTGCCGGAACAGGCGACAGGCTCCTGAGCGCAGGAGATTCGCGGCGCCGAGTGCCGGAACAGGCGACAGGCTCCTGAGCGCAGGAGATTCGCGGCGCCGAGTGCCGGAACAGGCGACAGGCTCCTGAGCGCAGGAGATTCGCGGCGCCGAGTGCCGGAACAGGCGACAGGCTCCTGAGCGCAGGAGATTCGCGGCGCCGAGTGCCGGAACAGGCGACAGGCTCCTGAGCGCAGGAGATTCGCGGCCCCACTCCAGCCGTGGCAGTCCAGCGGCGGCACTTCAGCCGCGGGCACGCGAGCCCAACAACGAGAAGAGGCCTCCACCCTGACCGGTGGAGGCCTCCTCGGCGTCGATAGCGACGCGACAATCGCGAGTGTCTTCGGTTCAGGCTCCGGCTGCGACCGCGATCCTGATCGTTCCAACATGGTCCGGCGTCCCGGGCTCGGCCGGCTCCGGATCGATCCGCCGCAGGTGCACGACCGCGGGGCTGGGTTCGGCGGCCGACGGGCCGACCTCGGTGGTCGTGTCGTCGCACGCCCGGGCGGCGACACTCGCCAGAAGTGCCGCGGCGCTCCGACGGCGCCGCTCGTGGTCCTCGGCGACGACCTGGGCGACGAGACCGGCGAGAGCCGGCATCTGGAACAGCCCCAGGCCGATCCCGATCGACGACAGCTCGTCGGCGCCGTAGCCCCGGTAGAGGCCCCGGCCCGCAACAGCGCACATCTCGTCGTACAGCTCCGGCCACCCGACGCGACGCCGCCGATGGCAGAAGCGCACGAAGTCGATGGCCTCGGGTTCCGCGTCAGGCGCGGCGGCAAACGCACGTTCGCCAGCGTTCGTTCGGTCCATCGATGGCCGGTCCTCCAGTCCTGTTTCAGCGCGTGCCAGTCCGCGGCCAGCGTCCAGAAGCCGACGGGCATGGCCGGCACGGACGTCCACGGGGACCCACCGTTCGAGGTTCCGTCCCTCCCGGAGAACCGTCGCTGCGCGGTGGATCCCTATCGTAGGCTGCCCGGCTTGGCGCTAGAAGGGGGTTTGTCCACGAACTCGTCCACCAACTTGTCCACATGAAACGGACGTTCGACGAATTCGCCCGGAATCCCGGCCTTCGAGCTCCCCTCCGACCCCCGGACTGTGCTACGACGCCCGGCGGCGGACCCCCAGGCCCGGCTCGGCCGCGAGCCGCCAGCGGCAGTCGTCGTCGAGGACGAGGCCCTCGAACGGGTCGTCCGCGAGGAGCAGATTCCCGTCGAGGTCGACCCAGTCGGCCAGCGAGGCGACCGCCGCCGACGCTGCGATCGCGACGGACGTCTCCTCCATGCAGCCGAGGAAGGTTCGGAAGCCGAGCTCGCGCGCCCGGGCCAGCATTGCCTTGGCCGGACCGACCCCGCCGCACTTGGCGAGCTTCACGTTGACGCCGGCCACGACGCCGACGAGGGCGTCGAGGTCGGCGATCGTCACGGCGCTCTCGTCCGCCACGATCGGCAGCGACGACCGTTCCTGCAGCCAGCGGAGCTGATCGAGGCGACGGGCGGGAAACGGCTGCTCGATCAGCTCGACGCCGAGCCGTTCGAGCTCGGGCAGGAGCGCGAGCGCGTCGTCGGGCTGCCAACCGGTGTTGGCATCGACCCGGATCGGTCCGGCGTAGACCGCCCGGACCGCCTCGAGGGTGGCGAGATCGGACGGGCCCGCCGCACTTGATCTTCAGGGCCGGGAAGCGACCGGCCCGGACGGCGCGCTCGGCGACGACCGCCGGCTCGTCGAGACCCAGCGTGAAGTCGGTGGGGGGGATCTCGCCGGGCAGATCGAGCAGGTCGCCGATGGGTCGACCGCTGACCTTGCCGACGAGGTCGTACAGGGCGATGTCGAGCGCGCACTTCGCCCCGCCGTGATGGGCGATGGAGGCCGCGATCCGGTCGCCGGCGGCGACGAGGCCGGCCGACGTCGGATCGAAGGCTCCGACGGCCTCGAGCAAGTGCGGAAAGACGGCGGCCATCGTGTCCACGGTGTCGCCGTAGAACCGGTCCGGGTACCCCTCGCCGATCCCGACGTGATCCGGGAACCGGTCGTCGCGCAGCTCGACGACGACCGTCGTGACGGCATGGCCGGCGTCGTGATCGGAGCGCGCGATCCGGAACGGGTCGCGCAGGCTGAGGTGGAGGACCTCCGAGCGCAGGTCGAGGGTCATCTCAGCCGGCCTCGACCCACGGCAGGTCGTCGACGGCACGCTCGATCCGGGTCCACAGCGGACCGGCGCCGAATCGGACGGGGTCGTCGACCGGCAATCCGGTTGCGGCGGCGACGCGGGCGACCTCGGCCCGGGCCTCGTCCTCGGACGCGATCGCCGAGGTGTTCAAGGCGATCGCGACGACTCGCGACGGCGCAATGAGCCCCGCCACGCGCTCGTGGAGCTCGATGAACGACGGCAGGTCGGCGATCGGGAAGGACGCGTCCGGGAGATGGTCGAAGTCGTGCTCGGTCTGGCCGGCCTTGTGGACGAGGACCATCGCCTGCGGCGTCGCGCCATGGATGAGTGCCAGCGTCACCGACGAGTACGCCGGATGGTCGAGCGAGCCCTGGCCCTCGACGATGACCCAGTCGCCGCGCCGCTCCCCTTCCTCGACCATCCACTCGACCGTGCCCTGGGCGAAGTCGCTGATGAGCCGGTCGACCGCGGCTCCCCAGCCCTCGATCATCATCCCGGTCTGGCCCGTCGGCACGAACGCCGTCGACCGCCCGGCCGCGCGCGCGGCGGCCCGCAGCTCCAGCGCGACCGACATCTTGCCGATGGCGCAATCCGTCCCCACCGTGAGGATCACCCGCTTCCCGGAGGCATGGCGGCGCCCGACCGAGGTCTCCATCCGGGCCGGCGGCCGGCGGTAGTCGACGATGTCCGTGCCCGCCGCGGTCGCAGCCTCCGCGAACTCCGGATCGTCGCCGAGGAACGTGTGCAGTCCCGAGTGGACGTCGAGCCCCGCCCGGATCGCCGCGAGGATCGTCGTCCGCCACGAGTCGGGCAGCTTGCCGCCGGTCGGGGCGATCCCGATCAGCAGGGTGTCAGGACGGGGGTCGCGCGCGAGCGCCGCGTCGAGCGTCGCAACGATCGGGATGTCGCGGCCCGGCAGGATCGACGAGACGTTTCCCCCGGCCTGGGTGGAATCGATCACCGCGAGGACGTCATCGGGTCCGTAGCGGATCACGCCGACCGCGGTCTTGCCGTGGTGGAAGCCGAAGTTGCCCTCGGCCAGGATGACGAGGCGGCGCGGAGCGCCGGACGGGGCGGGCAGATCAGTCACGCGGCCGAGTGTACGGTCGGCGGCCTCGTCAATGCGCGCGATGAAGCTCGGATTGAACACTTAGGCTCGCCCGAACGCTCTCTCTTGTGATCGAGCCACCATGGCCGATCACCACGGATGCGGAGGGATGGGTGCACGAGGAGCTGGTTCGCCTGGCGAAGCAGGGAGACGCGGAAGCGTTCGACTCCCTTGCCCGCCTCGTGGGCGACCGATGCCTGGCAATCGCGGTGCGGATCCTCCGCGACATCGGCCTGGCCGAGGACGCCGTTCAGGCCGCGTTGATCACGGCCTGGATCGAGCTTCGATCACTGCGTGACCCGTCTCGCTTCGAACCGTGGCTCCATCGCATCCTCACCAACGCGTGCTATGCCGAGGCCAGGCATCGCAGGCGGTGGACCGAGGGCCTGAGGATCCTTCCCGTTCCGGCGACATCCGGACCCGACGAGTTTCTGACCGTGGACGACAGAGACCTGCTCGAGCGAGCTTTCCGGAGGCTCACGGTCGAGCAGCGCGCCGTCCTCGCCTTTCACCACTACCTCGGTCTTTCGATCTCCGAGGTGGCGGAACGAACCGGACTTCCGGTCGGCACCGCGAAGTCCCGCTTGCACCACGCCGCGCGAGCACTTCGGGCCAGCATCGAGGCTGACTCGCGGGCCCTCGCGCCCTCGCAGGAGCGACTGGCATGACCGCGTCACGAGATCCCGATCGCCTGATCGACGCCTTCCTGATGGAAGGACAGACCGAGCTGCCGGACCAGGTCTACGACGCCGTCCGCGCCACCATCGAACGGAAACGACAGCGGGCCGTCATCGGCCCGTGGAGGATGCCCACCATGAACAAATTCGTGCCCATCGGTGTCGGCGCCGGCGCCGTCGTCGTGGCGCTCGTCGTCGGAGCCAGGCTGCTCGCTCCTCCCGCGTCCAGCGGCATCGGAGTCAGCCCGTCGGTCGCGCCTTCGGTTCAGCCGTCGGCCGCTCCGTCGATCTCGAGCCCGTCCGCCAAGCCGTCACCAAGGACGGATGCCAGCCTCCCCGACGGTCCGTACGTGGCTACTGGCAGCGACGATCCCGTGAAGGTCACGTTCAACATCGCCTCGGCCGGCTGGATGGCGTTCCGTGATTTCGATGGCGTGACCAAGGACGACGACGGCAAGGACCCGCCCACGACAGTTGGAGCGGCGCTGCTCGCTTGGGCATGGCCGGCCGAAACCGGGATCAACGTATACGGAGATCCCTGCAAGTGGCGCACGACCGCCCCGAGGACGCCCGCCACCACGCCCGCCGCGATTGCGGCGGCCTTCGCGGCCCAGGCAACGACCGAATCAACACAGCCGGTGGACGTCACCGTGGGCGGGTTCGCCGGCAAGTCGATCACGCTTCGCGTGCCGCTCTCGTTCGACCTGCCGACCGGCACTCGGGAGGAAGAGTTCGCCGCCTGCGACGACGACACGTATGCCTTCTACGGGATCGAAGGCCGAACCGACAATGAGCGGAACGCCCAGGGGGCCGGCCAGGTCGACGAGCTGTGGATCCTGGATGTGAACGGTTCAATCGTGATCCTCGATTCCGCCACCAGCCCGGCAACCCCAACCGCGGTTGTCGAGGAGGCGCGGGCCATGGCTGCGTCGGCCACCTTCAAGTAGTCGACCCCGGCCGGTGGACGACAGCGACGCGCGGCGACCCTCGGGTCGTTCGCGCGTCGTCCGTTCCAGAAGCTTGAGCGTGACCATGAGGGCCATGAGAACCGCGATCGTCATCGCCCTGGCCGGCCTGACCCTGGCCGGCGGCTGCGCGTCGACTCCTTCCGCACTCCCGTCGTCGATCGCACCCGATGCCTCGGCGAGCCCAACCGCTCGTGACGCCGACAAGCTCGTGATCGTCGGGCGGATCCTGACGATGCACGAGCCGCGCATCGCTGAGGCCGTCCTGATCGACAACGGAACGGTGCGCGCGATCGGGACGCGGACGGACGTGCTCGCGCTCGCCGGCACCGACGCCCGGGTCGTCGACATCGGTGAACACGTTGCCTACCCCGGGTTCATCGACGCCCACGCCCACTGGATCGGCGACCGCAGCCAGTACGGACTGGAGACGCCGGCCGAGGCGATGGAAGCAGCCCTCAGCCGCGGATGGACCTCGATCTCCGAGCAGTGGATCGATCGCCAGAAGTTGGACCTGCTCCTGGGCCTGGCCGACGCGAACGCACTCCCTCTTCGTGTCGACGCCTACCTCGCTCTGAACGCCCCGGCACCGGATGGCACCCACTACGGCGATTGGTACGCCGACCGCACTCCTGGACCTGTGACCGATCGCTTACGTGTTCGGGGCCTGAAGATCACCCTCGACAACGGCTGGGGCACGATCTTCCATTGGAAGCCCGCTGAACTGACCGCCACCATCGGCCGGGCGGACGAGGCAGGCTGGCAGGTCTCGGTCCACACGGTCAGCACCGAGGCTCATGACATGGTCCTCGATGCCTACGAGGCGGCGCTCGGCGCCAGCGGCCCTAACCCGCTCCATCACCGCATCGACCACGCCATCCAGGTGACCGACGACCAGCTGGTCCGGATGGCCGCAATGGATCTGGCGACCGTCGTGCACCTCGATGGAGCGGCCGCCGACTGGGTGCTGGAGCCGGAGTATCTGGACCACTTCGGGCCCGACAATCCGGGTGAAAGGGTCGGCTGGCTCGGCCGCTGGCGCGACTTCGTCGATGCCAGGTTGCACGTCGCCGCGGCGACCGACACACCGTGGATCTACCCGAACTTCGCCTTGACCGAGGACATCGGCCGGCCCGGGGACCAGATCGCGGGCGGGATGGACGGCCGTGGCCGAGCGAACCGGGAGACCCCCGCCTGGGTCCTCGACCAGCTCCTGACCGCCGAGCAGGGCCTGCGCGCCGTGACGATCGATGCCGCCTGGGCCTTGGGGGACGAGGCCCGACGAGGACACCTGGCACCGGGCACGCTGGGCGACGTCACGATCCTGAGCGGCGACGTCACGGCCGCCACGCCCGACGAGATCCGGGCGATGAAGGTCATCGCCACGATCGTGGGCGGGAATCCCGCCTACTGCGCCGATCCGGACATCTGTTCCCGACTCGGACGCTGAGCGACGTCCGTCCGCTGGCGAGCGTGGTACCGCATACCGGATTCGAACCGGTGATCTCCGCCTTGAGAGGGCGGTGTCCTGGGCCTCTAGACGAATGCGGCTCCGACGGCGGCGACGGATCGGGTCGCGGCCGGACCGGGATGATACCAACGGACCACGATCGTCGCCAGCGGACCCCGCTCGGCGGTGGCGCGCCGGCGAATCTCTAGAGCCGGTTCAGCTCGAGGAACCCGCGGATCGCATCGGCAACCTGCTGATGGCTCTGCTCGCCGACGATCAACCCGTAATGGGAGTGGGCCCCGAATGGCTCGTAGTCGGCCCCGAGCCACTCGGCCACCCGCTCGGCCACTGGCTCCGCGACGAACTGGTCCAGGCCCGCCCCGATGACCAGGCGCGGGATCTCGGCGAACGGCCGCGGGTCGACCGGAACGCCGGCCAGCACGGATCGGCGAGCCTGGCCGCTCTCGTGCGGCTTCTGGCCGAGCAGGTGCTGGATCCGGAGCACATCGGCGATCGTGAGGTCGCGGTGGTCGCGCTGGAGCTTCTCGGGCAGGGTCGACCAGCCGATCCGCGACCGGCCGTACATCTCGGGAACGTCGCGCAGCTCGTGCGACGGCGCGGGCGGGCGGAGCGCGGCCGGCGGCTCCGGCGAGATCAGGACGATGCCGCCGATCGGTGCCTGCTCGGCGGCCTTGAGCGCCAGCAGCGCGCCGAGCCCGTGACCGATGACCACGGTCGTCGGCCCGAGGCGGACGAGGCTGGCCACGACATCCTCGACGTACGACTCGAAGGTGAGCTCGGCCGGATCGACCGTTCGCGACCAGAAGTGGTTCTGCAGGTTGAGGGCGTGGCCCTCCCAGCCGCGTGACGCGAAGTAGCCGAGATAGCGCTCCCAGATCCACGAACCCGCCAGCTCGCCGTGGACGAACAAGAGAGGCTTGCGCCGAGACCGCCGTTCCGGCAGCCACGATTCGATGTAGATCCCGCGATCGTGGAGCTCGATCTCGTCCTTGCGAATCGGCCGGCCGTTGGCCGACGGGACTTGCGCGCGGGCGAGGATCTGCTCGGGCGTCGTATCGGTCATCGGCGGCTGGTCCGGGAGGCAACAGGCATCGTTCGGTTCACCATTCGAGCGGGTTGATGACGAGGCCGGTCAGGGCCTTCGGATGGAAGTAGGTCGACTTCTGGGGCATGACTTCGCCTGCCGCGGCGACCTCGGCGATCGACGCGATCGGGGTCGGCTCGAGGAGGAACGCCGCGTCGATCCCGTCGCGACCGGCATCGACGGCCGCCAGCGCGTCCTCGACCGATTTCGTGAACGAGATCCGGCCGCCGGCCGCGACCACCGCCGGGTCGATCCCGACCAGTCGCTCCAGGGCGGCGCCGAGCATGACGACGTCGAGCCCGCGCAAGGCGCGACTGCCGGCCGGCAGGAGGCGCCTCGAAGGCAGATCGGCGGGCGGTCAGCAACGCGCCGCCGTCCCGCGTCCACAGGCCGAACCGGCCCTCGCCGCCGCGGGCGTCGGCCGTGCCGCCGAACCGAGCGCTGAGCTCATCGCGGCCGGCATCAGTGACGGTGAACAGCTCGACCACGCCGTCGCGCAGGTGCTGGACGCCGCCGTCCCCCAGACCCGCCACGAGGCGGTGCGTCGGGAGCACCGTCAGCGGCTCGGCCGTCGCCTCGAGGAACAGCATCAGGAGGTAGTCGAACGCCGGATCCTCCTCGCAGGAGCGGGCCATCCGACGCTCGTCGCGATAGCGGAGCGCGGTCTCGTAGCGGTGGTGGCCGTCGGCGATCGTCACCGGGTTCAGCGCCGCCATCCCGATGAGCTCCGCGACCTCGGTCGTTGGCCGGTCCGTCGGCCGCCACGACCCAGACCCGATGGCGCGTTCCGTCGTCGTCCAGGACGTCGATGTCGGCCGGCCCGGCGGCGAGCGATGCCAGGATCGTGCCCGCCTGGCCGGTCGGGTCGTCGTACAGCCCCACGACCGGGCTCGTGTTCACGCCGGTGGCGCGGAGCAGCCGGTAGCGATCCTCGCGCGGGCCCGCGAGCGTCCGCTCGTGCGGGAGCACGCCGGAGCCGGCCTCGAGCGGCTCGAGCCGGAGTCGGGCGAAGAACCCGCGCTGGGTCCGCTCGACGTCCGTGCCGGGCACCCGATAGGTCTGCTCGTGAACGTAGATCGACGGCCGGGGATCCTTGTGGAACGTCCCATCGGACCGCCACGCCGCCAAGGTGCGCGCGGCACGTCGGTAGCGATCGTCTTCGGCGTCGCCCGGCTCGTCGGCCGGGGCATCGAGTCGAACCACGTTCCGGGGATGACGCTCGGCAAATCGCTTCCGATCGGCCGGACCGAGGACGTCATACGGCGGGGCGACGACCGCGCCGAGGTCGCCGACCTGGTCCGGGACGTAGCGAAGGGCACGGAACGGACGAATCTGGGGCACGGGCTCCTCGGGTCGATGGTCGCTCGACGGGCATCGCCGACGGGTCACGGACAGATGACGCCGCACGGGCCGACCCCGACCGGCATCGTACGATAGGCGGGCCCGGCGCGCCGTCGACGTTTCGGGCGGTTCGCGCCCGCCGCTGTCGTGATCTCGGGCGGTGCGCAACTTTTCGGGGGGCCGGGGCGTCGATGCTGCGACCGCAAGCCTGTTCCCCGCTCGCTGGAGTGTCCGTGACCCGTCACGCGCCGCAACGGATCCGCCGCGTCGTCGCCCGCCTCGCGGCGGCCGGACTGCTGGTCCTTGCCGTCGTGGCCACCACCGCGCCGGCCGCGCTGGCCGCCGATCCGCCCACGATGACCGCACGGGTCCTGCTCCAGGGCCACGCCCGGGTCGGGTCCTGGATCGCGATCGAGGTTCACCTCGTCAACAGCGGGCCATCGATCAGCGGCGAGATCCGGCTCCAGGGTGGCAGCCAGGGCGGAACCCATTACGCGACGGCGGTCCAGCTCGACAGCCCGTCCGACAAGACGTGGATCCTGCATGCCCAGCCGCCATCGTTCGGCCAGCAGCTCGAGGTCGTCCTCGTCGAGTGGCGGCCAGATCGTCCTTCGTCAGAAGGTCGCCGTCACGATCCACGATCCCGGTCAGCTGACGGTCGGGGTCATCGCCGAGAACGGGCCGAAGATCGTCGGGACGCTCAGCCTCCCCGCCGTCCAGAACCAGCAGCCGGCGGTCGTCATCCCGCTCACGGTCGCCGACCTCCCGACCCGGATCGAGGCTTGGTCGGCCCTCGACCGCCTCGTCTGGCAGGACGTCGACGCAGCGACTCTCAGCACGGAGCAGCTCACCGCGATGCGCGGTTGGCTGGCGCTCGGCGGCCGCCTCGTGGTCGTCGGCGGCACCGGCGGGATCGGGGCGCTCGGCGGCTTCCCGGACGACATCCTGCCCTATCGCCCGAGCTCGACCGTCGACGTGGCGACCGCGTCGCTGACCTCGCTCGTGGGCACCGCCCCTGCCGACGCCAACGATGTCCCGGCCATGGCCGGCGACCTGATCCGCGGCCGCGTCCTCGCCACCAGCGGCGATCGTGTGGTCGCAGCCCAGGCGGCCTACGGCAGCGGCAGCGTGACGGTCCTCGGGATCGATCCGACCGTCGGCTGGATCGCCCAGGCGAGCGCGAGCCGGGCCCTCTGGCCGGCCCTGATCCCGGCTCGCTCCGAGGGTGCCGTCGGCATGACCGACGACAGCCAGATCGTCAGCGCGGTCAGCAACCTGCCGTCACTGGCGCTCCCGCCGCTCGGCGGCTTGCTCCTGCTCCTGTTCGGGTACATCGCCCTGATCGGGCCGCTCAACTACATCATCCTGCGCCGGATCGACCGCCGCGAGTGGGCGTGGATCACGATGCCGGTCCTGATCGTCGGGTTCGCCGTCGGTGCGTATGCGTTCGGGTCGGCCCTCCGCGGCAGCAGCATCATCGTCAACGAGGTCGGCATTGTCCGCGGCGCTCCGGACGCGACCGAGGGCAGTGCCCAGATGTATCTCGGGGTGTTCTCGCCGACTCGCGGCACGTACCAGATCGCCGTGCCGGGCGGGGCCCTCCTCTCGTCTCCGATCTCCGGCGACGTGTTCGGCGGGACCACCGCCAGCCTCGACGTCATCCAGGGAGATCCGTCGCGCGTTCGCAACCTGTCCGTCGGGTTCGGATCGCTCCGCACCATCCGGGCCGAATCGCAGGCCGTCGTCCCGAAGGTCCACGCCGAGCTCGCCCTCGTGGACGGGACGCTCACCGGGTTCGCTGCGCAACGACTCGGCGACCAAGCTCGAGAAGCCGGCGATCGTGCTCGGCAGCAACGTCAAGGTGCTCCAGGACCTCCTGCCGGGCGAACAG
The DNA here is from genome assembly GCA_963783055.1 of uncultured Chloroflexia bacterium. Taxonomy (GTDB): domain Bacteria; phylum Chloroflexota; class Limnocylindria; order Limnocylindrales; family CSP1-4; genus CF-46. Next base: position 1,191,345 of record CAWAMB010000004.1, on the reverse strand, counting down.
GTTTCCGTCTCACTGGCCATCACCAGCTTCAACGCCTTCGGCCAGTCGCTGTCGGACCGGATCTTCGGCCAGACCTTCTTCGACGGGACGAGCCCGACGACGGAGACGGCGCGGCGCGACCAGACCCGCCATCTCGTGGTCGACCAGCTGACGTACGACCCGCATGTTCGGGAACTTCGGCCGGCTGACGTCGGACGGCCCGGTCCTCCTGGCCTGGGGCCGCGACGCGGTCATGGGCGTCACCGTCGAGGGCCAGGCCGCGAACCGGGTCAGCAACGTCCTGTACTACGTCCCGCTGGCGATGGGCGTCCACGGCACGGTCAACTTCAGCGGCGATCTCGTGAAGGGCACGATGACCGACTCGGACGCGGCGTTCTTCACCAAGGATCCGTCGACGATGACCTTCGGACAGGGCAGCGTGACGATGGCCTATCGGCCGATCGCGTTCGAGGGCACCCTGACGGTCTCGCACATCCGGCTCGGAGTGAGCTTCGGGCCGGACGGATCCATCCGCGACACGGGCGGCGTCCCGGTCCAGCCGATCCCGGCCGGGTGTCTCGAGGATCCGACGAAGGTGCCGCCCGCGCCGCCAAAGGGCTGCCCGGCCGAGCCGCCGGATGACCAGTTCGACGGCGTCCCGGAGGTCGAGCTGTTCGACCGGACCGGCGATGGATCGTGGAAGCGCCTGCCGCACCTGTCGATGGGCCAGACCTACGATGTGGCCAACGCGGCGCGGTACGTCGATCCGAGCACCGGCGCCATCCTCGTCCGGTTCGTCAACGAGCGCCAGGATCCCGTCAACGTGTTCCTCAACCTGTCGATCCAGGGGACGGTCAAATGACCGACATCGTCGTCACCCGCGGACTCGTCAAGCGCTACCCGGGCACCCTCGCCGTGGCCGGCATGGACCTGAACGTCGGCGAAGGCGAGATCTTCGGTCTGGTGGGCCCGAACGGCGCGGGCAAGACGACGACCCTCCGGATCCTGGCGACCCTCCTGACCGCGACGTCGGGCCACGCCGAGATCGCCGGGATCGACGTCCGGCGGAACCCCGACGCCGCCCGCCGCGTCCTCGGTTTCATGCCGGACGTGTTCGGGGTCTACGACGACATGAAGGTCTGGGAGTACCTCGACTTCTTCGCCCGGTGCTACGGCATCCCGGGCGCGAAGCGGCGCCGGATGATCGGCGATCTCCTCGATCTCGTCGACCTCGGCGACAAGCGCGACGCCTACGTCCAGGGCCTGTCGCGCGGCATGCAGCAGCGTCTGTGCCTGGCCCACACGCTCGTCCACGATCCCCAGGTCCTGCTCCTCGACGAGCCGGCGTCCGGCCTCGATCCGCGAGCCCGGGTCGAGCTGCGCGAGCTGCTCCGCGAGCTCCGTGCGCTCGGCAAGACGATCGTGATCAGCAGCCACATCCTTCCCGAGCTCGAGGAGCTGTGCACGGCAGTTGCGATCGTCGATCACGGCCAGGTCCTCGCCCACGGCAAGGTCAGCGACATCGAGCGCCGGCTCCGGTTCGGGGCGGTCCTCCGCGTGCATATCCTGGCCGGCCACAGCCTCGAAGAGGCCCGCAATCACTTCGCCGCCGACCCGCGCGTGGCCTCGGCGACGATCCTGACGGACGGCCAGCTCGAGCTCGGCTTCCGCGGCGACGACGAGGCCTCGGCCCAGCTCCTCGCCGCGGCGATCGCGGCCGGGATCCGGGTCACGTCCTTTGCTCGCGCGGCAAGCGACCTCGAGGAGCTCTTCCTCCAGGTGACCGCCAGCACGAGTCAGCCGAGCCAGGTGGCGTGAGATGACCGACGAGCGTCTCGACGCGATCGTGGACGGGTCGGCTCAACCGATCGCGGCCATCGAGGACACGACCGTCGACCACGCGGCGCCCGGAGCGGTCCGGACCGAGACGGTCGGCGCCAAGCCGCTCGGCCCGCGACGTGCTCGCCCGAACCCCGTCCGGGCCTTCCGGTCGGGTGTCGGCGGGGTCGTCGCGGTGGGGGTCAAGGAGCTCCGAGGGCGCGTGCGCGGCCGGCGGGCGTTCGTCGTCCTGACGTTCTACCTGCTCTTCCTCGGCCTGTTCGCGTGGGCCTGGGAGCTCGTCGCCGAGCGGGCGTACGTCCAGAACGCCCAGCTCCAGGGCGGCTCGGCCGCCTTCGCCAGCTCCCTTGTCGGCCAGGAAGTCTTCGGCGCGCTGGTCCTCGTCGAGACGCTGCTCGTCGTCTTCCTCGCGCCGGCCTTCACCTCCGGGGCGATCAGCCTCGAGCGGGAGAAGCAGACGCTCGAGATGCTGACGGCGACCCCGATCTCGTCGCTTGCGATCGTCGTCGGCAAGCTGCTGAGCGCGCTGGCCTACGTGTTCCTGCTGATTGCTGCCTCGATCCCGCTGACGGCCATCGTGTTCGTCTTCGGCGGCGTCGGGCCGGACGACGTCCTCCGGGCGTACGCGGTCCTGATCGTGACGGCCCTCGGGCTCGGATCGATGGGGCTGTTCATCTCGGCGCTCATGCAGCGAACGCAGGGCGCGACCGTGGTCACGTTCTTCACCGTCCTGTTCCTGACCCTCGGCACGATGTTCGGAGTGCTCTTCTGGAACACGATGGCCGGCGTCAATGGCACGACGGGGTTCCGGACGGGGACGGCCGGCGTCGGGCCGATCAAGGGCCGGGCGCCCGAGGCGTTCCTGTGGTTCAACCCGTTCGCCTCGCAGTACGACGTGATCTGCGGCGCATCCGATGGCTACGGCGGCTGGTGCAGCCGGCTCAACTCGATCACGAACGGCGCGATCTCCGTCGGCGGAACGGGATCGGCGGCGGGCTGCTCACGCCGACGCCAGCCCGGATCGGAGCCCGGGTTCGGCGTTCGGCGGCCGGGCGGCGACGTCGTGACCGTGCCGGCCAACGGCGGCGGCGTGGCGCGGACGTCCCACCCGCGGTCGGAGCCTTCCCAGACAGTGACGTCGTGCCCATCGGCGGCCTTGCGGCCACCGATCCCCAGCCATTCGGCATCCGACGTGACACGTTCTGGCCGCGCAGCCTCCAGGCGTGGGGCGTCATGTCGATCGTGTTCATCCTGCTCTCGATCCAGCTTGTCTCCCCAACCCGTCGCTGGCGTCTGCTGCGGCGACCGTCCCGGAGGACCGCCTGATGCCGTCTCTGCGCTCGTTGCGCAAGCCCCGTCTCCCGCATCGCCTCCGCCCGGGCGGGCGACATGGCGTGGGAGCCGAGCTCGAACGAACGGTGGTCCCGCTCGACCCGCGACTGACCGTCCAGGGCGAGCTCGATCCGTCCCTCGACGAGATCCGGGCCGGCCTGGCGAGCCATCGCCGGCGGCTCTGGACGCGACGCATCGTCCGCCGTGCGTGGCGGGCTCTCGCCGGAATCGCCGTCGCCGAAGCCGTCCTGCTCGGCCTGGCCCGGGTCGTCCCGATCGAGATCCTCCCGACCCTGATCGCGGCGATCGCGATCGTGGGGATCGGAATCTGGCTGGCGAGCGTCGTTCGGGCCCGGCCCAGCCTCGGCGAGACAGCCGTGGCGGTCGATGGCGAGGGCCACCTGGGCGACCGTGTCTCGAGCGCCCTGTCGCTTGCGTCGGCGTTTCCGGCCCTGGCCGGACCGGCGCAGGTCGACGTCGACGATCCCGACCTGCCCGTGACCGAGGCCGCCGAGGCCGAGCGGTTCGTGCGTCGCCAGCGCCGTGACGCGGTCGGCGCCCTGCGGATCGCGCCGCCGAACCTGTTCCGGCCGCGGCTCTCCCGCCAGCCGGCAGCAATCGCGCTCGCGGCCACGCTCCTAATCGTGCCGTTCACGCTGCTCCCGAACGCCCAGGACGCGGTGATCGCAGAGGCCCGCGCAAACCGCGAGGAAGCCGTCAAGCAGGCAACGCGGATCGACGAGATCGCGAAGGAGCTGGAGTCCAAGGGCCCGAAGCCGAACGATCCCCGGACGCGCCTGGCAACCGACCTGCGCGATCTCGCGGCCCAGCTCCGCGCTCACCCCGAGGACCTCAAGGCCAATCTCGCCCGCCTCGGATCGGTGGAGGCGTCGCTCCACTCGCAGCTCGATCCGGGCAACGAGCAGCGGGCGTCGGCGCTGACGTCCCTCAACCGGAGCCTGTCGCGGGCGTCCACCGGCGACCCCAACGCGAACAAGGACGGCGATCCGAACAAGACCGCCGACGACCTGAAGAATCTCGGCGACAAGCTCGACACCATGACCCCCGCCGAGCGCGCGGCCATGGCTGCGGCCCTTGCCGGGCTTCAGTCGGACGCGTCGCAGGCCAGCGGTGCCGCGGGCCAGGCGCTCCGCGACGCGGCCCAGGCGATCTCGCAGGGCCAGACCGCGGCCGCCCAGCAGGCGCTCGACCGCCTGGCGGACGCGCTCAAAGGCACCGGCGAGCAGGTGGCGACCAACCGCGATCTGGCTCGTGCCGCGTCCCAGCTCCAGGACGCCCGGCGGGCGCTGGCCGACGCCGGTCGCAATGCCGGTCAGGCCGGCCAGCAGGGCAACGGCCAGCAGGGCAACGGTCAGCAGGGTCAGGCCGGTGGCAGTCCGCGGCCCGGCTCGAGCGGACAGCCCGGCGCCGGTGGCAGTCCCCGACCGGGCCAGAGCGGCCAGCCCGGCAACGGCCAGCAGCCCGGCGGCAGCGGCCAGCCGGGTCAGGGTGGCCAGCCGGGTCAGGGTGGCCAGCCGGGTCAGGGTGGCCAGGGCCGGGTCAGGGTCGGCCAGGGTCAGGGTCCAGGGCAGGGCAAGGCCAGCACCCGGTCAGGGTCAGGGTGGCCAGGGTCAGGGTGGCCAGGGTCAGGGCCAGGGCAACGCCGGCGGTCAGATCGGCGGCGGAGGCTCCGGGGCCCGCTCGCTCGGTCAGGGCACCGGTGGCAACGGCCTCCCGGCCGGTCCGACCAACCCGAACCGACCCGCCGACCTGGGCGAGGACCTCTCGAGCATCTTTGCCCCGTTCGATCGGGTCGGAAAGCCGGGCGATCCGTCGTATGTCTCGGGCACGGGTGGCGACGGCCAGACCCAGCAGGGCAGCCAGCAGGGACCCGGCCAGAACAACGGCGCTCTCACGCCGTATCAGCAGGTCTTCGCGGACTTCTACCAGTACGCGCTGACGAGCCTCGACCGGAGCTACGTGCCGCTGTCCGTCAAGGACTACGTCCGCGACTACTTCAGCTCGCTCGATCCGACCCAGTAACCGTGGCAGCGGCGCGCGAGCGCGGCCACGATCACGCCGACCGTCACGACCCGGAGGACCGGATGAACGCCTCGACCGCCACCGACGCCGCTCCCGCAACGTCGCGCCTCGCCCCGGAAGCATTCGCCGAGCGGGCGAAGGCGATCGAGGCCGAGATCGGCCGCGTGATCGTCGGGCAGCACGACCTCGTCCGCCAGACGCTGACGGGGCTGCTGGCCAACAGCCACGTCCTCCTCGAGGGCGTCCCGGGCCTCGGCAAGACGATGCTCGTCCGGACGATCGGCGACGTCATCGACTGCTCGTTCAACCGGATCCAGTTCACGCCGGACCTGATGCCGGCCGACATCACCGGCACGAACATCCTCATCGAGGAGGGCGGCCAGCGCGTCTTCAAGTTCCAGCCCGGGCCGATCTTCGCCAACCTGGTCCTCGCCGACGAGATCAACCGGGCAACGCCGAAGACCCAGTCGAGCCTGCTGGAGGCGATGCAGGAGCACCAGGTGACGGTCGCTCGCAGCCGCTACCCGCTCGATCCACCGTTCTTCGTGCTCGCCACCCAGAACCCGCTCGAGATGGAAGGCACCTATCCCCTGCCCGAGGCCCAGCTCGACCGATTCCTGTTCAAGGTCATGGTCCCGTTCCCGTCCGAGGAGGACCTGATCGCGATCATGGACCGGACGACGGGGGCCGAGGCGGTCCGAGCCCAGAAGGTCGCGACCGCCGCCGAGGTCGTCGAGATGCAGCGGCTCGCCCGGGCGGTCCCGATCGCGCCGCACATCACGGCCTACGCGGTCAGCATCCTGGCCGCGACCCACCCCGACCAGCCGCGAGCGCCCGAGCTCGTTCGCGAGTACGTCCGCTACGGCGGGTCGCCGCGCGGCGCTCAGGCGCTCGTCACTGCGGGCAAGATCTTCGCCCTGCTCGACGGCCGGTTCAACGTCTCGGTCGACGACATCCGGTCGGCGGCGCTGCCATCGCTGCGCCACCGGATCATCCTCAACTTCGAGGGCGAGGCCGAGGGGATCACCACCGAAGCCGTCGTCCGGACGATCCTCGACTCGGTCGCCCCGCCGGCGGTCGAGTAATCCTCGCGGCCGCGCGGACCCAGCGATGACGATGACGGGCGGCCGCGCCCCGGAGCCGGCCCCGCTCGGGACCGGCGGTGGTCTGCCGGGAGCGACGAAGGGCAAGGACGGCCGGCCGGTCTTCCTGCCGAGCGACATCGACCCGACCGTCTTCGACGAGGCGTTCCTGCGTCAGCTCGAGCGTCTGCTTCTCCTCATGCGCGCTCCGGTCCGGGGCGGGTTGAAGGGCGGCCGGCGGAGCGTCAAGCGCGGCCAGTCCGTGGAGTTCGCCGACTACCGCGAGTACGCCCTCGGCGACGACCTCCGTCAGCTCGACTGGAACGTCCTCGCCCGGCTCGAGAAGCTGTTCGTGAAGCTGTTCATCGAGGAGGAGGACGTGACGATCACGGTCCTCCTCGACGGCTCGGCGTCGATGGCGACGGGCCGCCCGGACAAGCTCCAGTTCGCAAAACGGGCCGCGGCCGCCCTCGGGTACATCGGGCTCGCGTCCGAGGACAAGGTGGCGGTGAGCGTCCTCGGCGGCCGATCCGCCCGGCGGCGGACGGCACTGCGCGGCTCCGGCCGCGTGTTCCGACTCCTCGCCGAGCTGTCGGCGATCAGCCCGGCCGACGGACCGACCGACCTCGTGGCCGCGGCGCGCCACGCGGCTGCCCAGCTGACCGGTCGCGGCGTCGTGATCCTGATCTCGGATCTCCTCGATCCCGCGGCCGATCGCGTGATCCGCGAGCTCGCCTCCACGCGTTCGGAGCTGATCGTCCTCCACGTCCTGTCGCCCGACGAACTGGACCCACCGCTCGAAGGCGATCTTCGGCTGGTCGACACCGAGACCGGCGAGAGCATCGACGTCACCGCCGACCTCGCCACGATCGACGCGTACCGGGACCGGCTCGCCGCGTGGAAGGAGTCGTTCGCCCACCTCGCCGCTCGGCGCCAGGCAACCTACGTCGACCTGTCGACCGACGTCCCCCTCAACGACCTGATCTTCGCCGAGCTCCGCCGTCGCCGGGTCCTGGGCTAGGACGGTGGCCTGATGCCGTTCGCCAGCCCGCTCGCGCTGCTCGGCCTGCTGTTCGTGCCGGCCGTCATCGCGATGTACCTGCTCCGGTTGCGGCGGACCGAGACGATCGTGCCGTCGACCCTGCTCTGGCAGCGACTCGCCGCGGACGTCGAGGCCAACGCCCCGTGGCAGAAGCTCCGGCGCAGCCTGCTGTTCCTGCTCCAGCTCCTGCTCGTGGCGATTCTCGCGTTCCTGGCCGCCCGTCCGTTCCTCGAGCGACCGGCCGGCCTCGCCCGCGACCTCGTGCTGATCGTGGACACCTCGGCGAGCATGGCTGCCACCGACGTCCCGCCGGATCGGCTCACGGCGGCGAAGGCGGCGGCGATCGAGGCGCTCAAGGACCTCCCGAGCGGCGGCAAGGTCAGCGTGATCGAGGCCGGCCGGACGGCCCGGATCGTGGCCACCGGCACGACCGACCTGGGTCGGGTCCGCCAGGCGATCGAGTCGATCCGGCCGACGATCAGCCGCGGCAATCTCGGCGACGCCCTCGCCCTGGCCCAGCAGCTGGCGATTCAATCGGGCGATGCCGAAGTCCTCGTCGCGACCGACGCGGCCCTGGCCGTCCCGCCGACGACCCGGGTGGACGCCCCGATCCGCGTCCTCCGCGTCGGGGACGCCAAGGGCAGTCGCAACCAGGCGATCGTGGCCCTCGCGGTGCGGACCGCCGCCACGCTGACCCGCTCGGTGTTCGTGAGCGTCGCCAACCTCGATCTCGAGTCGGCGACGCGGCGGCTCGAGGTCTGGAGCGACGATCGCCTGCTCGAGACGCGGACCATCACGATCGACGCCCAGGCGCGGGCCGACGTGATCATCGACGACATCCCCAAGGACGCGACGATCCTCGACGTTCGCCTCGTGGCGGGCGACGCCGCCGACGGGAGCGCCCGGCCCGACCTGCTCGCGAGCGACGATCGGGCGTGGGCGGTCATCCCGCCGGTCCGCGACCGGAACATCCTCGTCGTCGGCGACGGCGATCCGTATCTCGAGACCGCCCTGTCCTACCTGCCCAACAGCCGCCTCTTCGGCTTGAAGCCGAGCGAGTACCCAGGGGGCGCGGTCCGGACCGACGGCACCGCCTGGGATCTGATCATCTTCGAGGGCTTCGTCCCGGATTCGCTCCCGACGGGGCCCATCCTCGCCATCGCGCCGCCGAAGACGAGCGGGCTCGGCGAGGTCGTCGGGACGTTGAAGAACCCGGGCATCGCCACGCTCGGGACCGACGAGCCGATCCTGCGCTACGTCGACCTGACGACGACCCACATCTCCGAGGCGCGCCAGATGACGCTGCCCGCGTGGGCCCGCTCCGTCATTCCCGGCCCGAAGAACGCTCCCCTCCTCTACTCCGGCGTGCGAGCCGGCTTCCCCACCGCGGTGCTCGCCTTCGAGCCCCGCCAGTCCGATCTCCCGCTCCAGGTCGCATTCCCGATCCTGCTCGCCAACCTGACCGGCGAGCTGCTCGGCGGGTCGGCCGCGCCGACGACCGCCATCAGCCCGGGTGACCCGGTGACCCTCACCGTCCCGAGCGGGTCGGCCGGGCTGCGCGTCGTCGCTCCCGACGGCCGGGCGGTCGACCTGATCCCCGGCGCGGCCGGCGGGCTGACGGTGACCTACACCCAGACCGATCAGCTCGGGGTGTATACGGCCAACCCGATCGCGACCGCCACGCCCTCCGGCTCAACGGGGCCGACGAGCCGTCCATCCGCGTCCGCCGCCCCCGCCGTCTCCGGCTCGCCGAGTGGCGCACCCACGGCGGCCCCGAGCGGCGGGCAGGGCCAGGGCGCCGATCCGACCGCGCCGATCCGGTTCGCCGTCGACCTGTTCGACGTCGACGAGTCGGCCATCGCGCCCGGTCCGAATCGCGTCCTCGAGGACCTCGGCGCGGCCCGCATCGCACCCGGCGCGTCGGGGGCTCCCGGCGCCTCTGGCGGGACGGGCAGTGCCGTCGACCCGGCGGCCAGCCGCCCCAACGCCCGCGACGAGCTCTGGATCCCGATCGTGCTGCTCGTCCTGGTCGGGCTGTGCGTCGAGTGGTCGCTCTACCACCGCGACGCCGTCCTCCGGGCGTGGCGCGGGCTGAACGGCCGGCTCCGGCGTCGCCCGCCGAGCGTGACCTGATGGGCATCGACTTCGATACGCCCCAGGCACTCCTGCTGCTGATCCCGGCGCTGGGGCTGACGATCGCCCTGCACCTTGCGTCGCGGCGCCGGGTCGGACTGGGCCGGCGGCGGCTGGCGCTGGTCGTCCGCGGCCTCGTCCTCACCTTCCTCGTCTTCGCCCTGGCCGGCTTCCGGCTGGTCCTCCCGGTCGACCGGCTCGCGACCGTCTATGTCGTCGACCTGTCGGACTCGGTCGGGACGGCCGGGCGCGAGGATGCGCTGTCGTGGCTTCGCGACAGCCTGAAGGCGATGCCCGAGGGCGACGTCGCGGGGATCGTCGGCTTCGGCCGGGCGGCCCTCGTGGAGCGCCTTCCCCAGGAGGTCCGCGAGATCGACCGGATCGCGACGACGCCGGTCCGCTCGGCGACCGACATCGGAGCGGCCCTCCGGCTCGCCTCGGCGCTCTTCCCGGACGACGCCCAGAAGCGGATCGTGCTCCTGTCCGACGGCAACGACACCACCGGCTCCGGCCAGAGCGAGGCCGCCCTCGCCGCCGCCCGTGGGATCCAGATCGAGACCCGGGCGATCGGTCTCGGGGCGGCCGACGAGGTCGTTGTCGATCGGCTGACGACGCCGTCGACCTCGAAGATCGGCGAGGAGATCGAGGCGTCCGTCGACATCACCTCGAGCGTCGCCCAGCCGGCCACGGTCCGGCTCTACGCCGATGGCGGCCAGGTCGCGGTGAAGTCCGTCCAGCTCGCCGAGGGCAGCAACCGCGTCACCTTCCTCGTCAAGCCGACCGAGACCGGCTTCCATACCTTCCGGGCGGTCGTCGAGGCCGGGCGCGACACGTTCAGCCAGAACAACCGCGCCGATTCGGACACGATCGTCAACGGCGAGCCGCGGGTCCTCGTCCTGGCCGGCGACGAGAAGGTCGCGAAGGAGCTCGTGGCGGCGCTCAAGGTCGAGCACCAGACCGTCGAGTCGCTGATCCCCGAACAGCTGCCGGCCGGCGTCGACGGCCTCCTCGCCTGGGACTCCATCGTGCTCGTCGACGTCTCGCGGCTGCGGCTGTCCGACGCCCAGCTCGTCGGTCTCCAACACTACGTCCGCGACTTCGGGCGCGGACTCGTGATGATCGGCGGGCCGAAGAGCTACGGCGCGGGCGGCTATACCGACACCCCGATCGAGGAGACGCTGCCGGTCGACATGGGCGTCAAGGACCAGGAGAAGCAGCCCGACGTCGCGCTCGTCGTCGTGATCGACAAGTCCGGCTCGATGGACGCCTGCCACTGCAACACGTTCAACGGCGGGCAGGGTGGCGGCTCGGGGATCGGCGGCGTCCGCAAGGTCGACATCGGCAAGGAGGCGATCCTGCGGGCGGCCGCCGCGATGACGGCCCGCGACCAGCTCGGCGTCGTGGCGTTCGACGAGAGCGCCCACTGGGTCGTCCAGACCCAGCCGCTCGGCGGGATCGGCGACCTGCGTGGATCGATCGGCGGGATCCAGCCGCTCGGCCAGACCAACATCTTCGCCGGGCTCGACCAGGCGGTGAAGTCGCTCGAAGGCGCGACCGCCACGCGCCGCCACATCATCCTCCTGACCGACGGATGGTCGAGCTCCGGCCAGTACGACGCCATCATCGCCCGGATGAAGGCGGCCGGGATCACCCTGTCGACGGTCGGCGCGGGCGGCGGCTCGAACCCCTTCCTGGCCGGTCTCGCCAAGCAGGGCGGCGGGCGGTTCTACTCGGCCGAGAACCCGGCCAGCATCCCCGACATCTTCCTCAAGGAGACCCAGCAGGTCGCCGGCCAGCAGATCGTCGAGGAGCCGTTCCACCCCATCCTGACCTCGCAGTCGCCGATCCTGCGCGGGATCGACGCCCTGCCCCAGCTCCTCGGCTACAACGGGACGACGGCCAAGTCGGCGGCTCAGACGGTCCTGGTCACGCCGCGCGACGACCCGCTCCTCGCCCAGTGGCAGTACGGCCTCGGGCGGTCGGTGGCATGGACGTCCGACTCGACGGGGCGCTGGGCCAAGGGCTGGCTCGGCTGGAACGGGTTCACGAAGTTCTTCAGCCAGCTGGTCTCATGGACGTTTCCCGGCGAAGAGACCGGCGGGATCGAGGCCACGTTCATCACCGAGGGTAACCAGACCAAGCTCCGGGTCGAGAGCGTCGCCGAGGACGGATCGCCGCGCGACTTCTATTCCACGGCGGTCGCGGTCACGACCCCCGACCTGACGTCGAAGGCGCTCGGCCTGTCGCAGGTGGCACCCGGGGTGTACGAGGTCGGCCTCGGCGAGATCGATCCGGGCGCGTACGTCATCCGGGTCTCGCAGACGCGGCCGGGCTCGACACCACTCGGCCGGACCCTCGGGCTGGTCGCGCCGACCCCGGCCGAGTACCGGGTGCTCGGCACCAACGATTCGTTCCTGGCGACCCTCCGCTCGGCGACGGGCGGACGGGCGATCGAGCTGCCCGCCGATCCGTGGCTCCACGACCTGCGGACCAACGCCTCGTCGACCGATCTGTGGCCGACGCTGCTGATCCTGGCCCTGCTGCTCTGGCCGCTCGACATCGCGCTGCGCCGGGTGTCGGTCGGGCGGCGCGAGCTCGGCGACGCGCGGCGCTGGGTGAGCGGTGGCTGGCGACGGTCGATGGCGCCGCGGACGACCGAGGTCGCGGGGATGCTCGCGGCGCGCGATCGCGCGGCAGGGTCTGCGACGCGTGCCGCGATGCTCCGCGACGACGATGTCGATGCGCCGGGGGCGGGGGCGGGGGCGGGCGGCGGGGGGCCGAGCTGCGGCGCCGGCCGTGTCCGGCCCAGCGCGGACCTCCGCGCCGTCCCCAGGTGCGACCCGTGACGTCGAACCATTCTTGGGTCCGCGGCCGGGGCCGGTGGTCGCACCGACCGCACTGCCCACTCCTGATCCTGCGCCTGCGCCCGCCCCAGCCGCCGCCGACGAGAGCGACACCCTCTCGCGCCTGCGCGACGCGAAGCGGCGTCGCGAGCGGTAGGGCGCCTGGCCGCCGACGCGATCGGGGGGCCCGGTGTAGGCTCGGGCGGATGCTCCCCCGCGACCGGACCCGGCTTCGCTCTGCGCTCCGTGGCGCCCTCCTGATGGGCGCCGTCGCGTTCGTCACCGCCTGCGGGACGATCTCCCGGACGCCGCCCGCGCCGACGCCCGCCGACTTTCCGGGCATCGCCGGCGTCCTGACGCTGCACCAGATCCGGGTCGATCCGGGAACGATCGTGTCGGGCGACTCCGGCTGTGCGGATGCGAACCTCGCGAAGACCGCGATCGGGTTCGATGCCTCCGGCCTCGACCAGACGACCCCCGTTCGGATCCACGTCTTCATCTTCCGCAATCGCGCCGCCTATGAGCGGCTCCGGCCGACGGTCGACGCCTGCGCGGCATCGTTCGTGACCGACCCGGCGACGTTCGAATCCGTGGAGACATCGCCGTACGTGTTTGCCGGTCAGGGTCCGTGGGCGGCCGGCTTCAAGGACAACCTGCGGGCGGCGATCACGGAGGCCGCGGGCGCGGGCAACTGACGACCAAACCCGGTCCGCACCGCACTGGCGCGGACCGCACCGCGCGGTGGGGCGGGCAGGCACCATCGTCCCACGCCGAGCCGGACGACCGAGCCACGGAGCCCGACGACTTCGACGGCGATGCTCGGGACATGGCTTCCCGACGTCCGCGCCCGCGCCGATTCCTGCTCCCCGCCATCCTGGCCGCGATCCTCGCCGCGGAAGTCACGGGCATCGCTCTGGCGCGCACGCTGACGCCATCCGCGCCATCTGCGCCGGCGGCATCGCCCGCCTGGGTCGCCTCGGGCGGCGCTCCCTGTTGCGCCGGCTGCCGGCGCCGACGTCAGCCGCGACACGCCGGCCGGGTCGTCGGTCGAGTGGCGAACGCCCACCCGTGACCTGGTCGTCCGCCGGCAGCCGGCGAACGTCGCAATCGCCGGCCCAGGTCGTGCGATCGCCGGGCGCGAGCCCGTCGAGCGCGAGACTCCGGGGCAGGAACCACGTCTGGATCCCCGCGCTCGGGATCAGCCGGAGCGTCCAGTCGTTCCCCTGCTCTCGCAAGCGACCACCCGACGCCGGCGCGTATCGATGGGGCTGCTCGGGCCGGAACAACGTGTACCTGCTGAGCCACGCCTGGAGCACGTTCAAGCCGCTCCACGATGCCTACGTCGGCGGGCGGCTCGGGAAGGGCCTGCGGGTCATCTACGCCGATGGTGCGAGCCGCGTCCACACGTACTCCGTGATCTGGTGGAAGGTCACGGCGCCGACCACGGCGGCCTCGTGGGCGTGGGCGTCCCTGAGCCGGCCCGGCATGACGCTCCAGACCTGCGTCGGGTCGAAGAGCCAGTACCGCCTCATGGTCCGCCTCGTCCAGGTCGGGTAGCTCGCTCGCGCGCCAGGGCCGGCGCGGCGTTCATCTCGAAGATTGAGTCGCCCGAGGTTGGACCGCGCCCATACCCTGTGAGCACCCGACCAGATCGGGCGCCATTACGGCGGAAGATGCGTGGATGCCGAGTTGATCGGTCGGGCGCAACACGGTGACGAAGAGGCCTTCGCGAGCCTCGCCGTCGTCGTGGGCGACCGACTCCACGCGGTGGCGCACAGGATCCTGCGCGACACCGACCTCGCCGAGGATGCGACGCAGCAGGCGCTGCTCGCGATCTGGCGGGACCTTCCGCAGCTCCGCGACCCGGCGCGCTTTGACGCCTGGTCGTACCGGCTCCTCGTGCGCGCCTGCTACGCCGAGGCTCGCCGGGTCCGCCACTGGACGCCGAACCTCCACATCGTGCCGACCGATGCGCCGGCCGAGGAGGGCTTGAGCTCGATCGTCGATCGCGACCAGCTCGAGCGCGGCTTCCGCCGGCTTTCCATCGACCATCGGGCTGTGGTGGTCCTCCACCACTACCTCGACCTGCCGCTCGACGAGGTGGCCGAAACGCTCGGCGTGCCCGTCGGGACGGTCCGATCCCGACTACATCACGCGATGCGTGGTCTGCGCGCGGCCCTCGAGGCCGACGCCCGCCCGACGCCGCAGGAGGTTGCCCGATGAGCGCCGATCGCGACGTCACGCGCATCGTTCGGTCGTGGCTGGAGGAGGGCGTCACGTCGCTCCCGGACCGCGTCCTGGACACCGTGCTCGACCAGCTCCCCGCGACCCCACAGCGCCGTGCCTGGTGGCCGGCGCGGAGGTTCGGAATGATGAACATGTCTCGTCTCGCCGCTGCGATGGGGGCTGTTGCCGTCGTCGCGGTGGTCGTTCTCGTCGCGTTTCCGCGGGCCAGCGCACCCGGCCAGTCGCAGCCGTCCGCATCTCCCGCTCCGACGCCTGGCGCGTCGGACCCGGCAACGCCGGCGCCATCACCGAGCCCGGTCGCATCCGGCCCGACCGCGCTCGGGACGGGCCCGCTCGCAGCCGGCACGTATCGCGTCGGACCGGCCACGGACGGCATGTTCCTGGGGTGCCCTGGGCCCGTCACCACGGCATGCACCGACACGATCTCGATCGCCCTCACGGTGCCCGACGGCTGGTCTGGGCTCGGGGACTCGATCTGGCTGACCGACGGCGAGAACGCGCCGCCAGCCGGGGCGGGCCTCCTGTTCACCCGCGGTGCCCCCTTGTACGAGGAGCCGTGCCGGACGGCATCGGCCTCCGAGGCGACGATCGCGGTCGGGTCGACCGCGCGGGAGTTCGCGACCGCGCTCGTGAACCATCCGCGGCTCGCGGTCGCCACGCAGCGCCCCGTCAGCCTCGCTGGCTACTCGGGTGCCTACGTCGACCTTCAGATCCCGGCCGACATCACGAAGTGTCCGACGTCCTTTTGGCCCTGGGAACCGGGTCTGTACGCGCAGGGCCCGTCACAGCGGTGGCACCTCTGGATCCTCGACGTGGGCGGCGAACGGGTCGTCGTCCAGTCCACGGACTACGCCGGAACCTCGGCAGAGAACCGGGCGGAGCTGCAGGCAATCGTGGACTCGATTCAGATCCAGCTCCAGCCCTGAAGCGCGACCGGCTCGAGCAACCGACCGACTCAGCGAAGACGGCGTACCGCATGGGTGCGCCGTCTCCGGCTGTCCTGGGACAGGCGCGAGCGTCGCGCCGCCGAGGCTGGACGACAACCACGTCCGGGCGCCTGCATGGGCGGCCCGATGCTACCTGCCCGACCGCAATGATTGAACCGAAGCGACGCTTCTCCAGCCAGTACGGTTGATCGCGATTCACGCGATCGGGATCGAGGGCGGAGGAGTCGTGGCGGACGTCGAGCTGGTCCGAAGGGCTCGTGCGGGCGATCGAGACGCGTTCGATCTCCTGATGACCCCCCTCCTTGACCATGCCTATCGGATCGCCCGGCTCGTTCTCCGCGACGCCGACCGAGCCGAGGACGCAGCCCAGGAAGCGATCGTCCGTTGCTGGCGAGACCTCCCGACCCTTCGCGATGCCGACCGGTTCGACGCGTGGTCGAACCGGGTGCTCGCCCGCGCGATCTCTGACGAGGCGCGTCGCCAGCGGGCCTTCGTCGCGAGGGTCGTCGTGCTTCGATCCGAGCCATTCCAGGGCGACGAGACGTCGGCGCTTGCCGACCGGGACCAGCTGGCCCGGGTCTTCGACCGACTGTCGGTCGAGCATCGAACGATCGTCGTCTTCCATCACTACCTCGGATACACGCTCGATGAGGCCGCACTCGCGATGGGGATCCCACGCGGAACGGCCAAGTCGCGGCTCTACTACGCAACCCACGCGCTCCGAGCCGCTCTCGATGCGGACGCGCGCTTCGTCGCTTCGAGCGAGGTCCCGGCATGAGCGTGCGATCGAACACTGATCAGTCCATCGCCGAGTGGCTGAGCAGCGAAGCCCGGGCCGGCGCACCGGATCGGCTTCTCGCGGCCACTCGCCGCCAACTCGAATCCACCCATCAACGCCGGTCTGCATGGCCGGTCCGGAGGTTCCTGACCATGACCACCGCCGCACGGATTCTTGGAGCGGCCGCGGCCGTCGCCGTTGTGGGCATCACAGCCATCAACCTCGCTCCCAAACCCGGCATCGGGCCGGCGGCTGTTCCATCCGTTCCGGTGTCCGTGGTTCCCAGCAGCGCGGCCCCGGTGGCAACGACAACCCTTCAGCCTTCCGCTGGATCCAACGACCTTCCGCAGTCCGGCCCCCTCGCGCAGCGAACCTACGTGATTGGCGACCCGTTCCAGTTGAGCGTATTGCTGAAGGTTCCGAGCGACCGATGGTTCGTGTGGGCCGGCCCGTCCGCGGCTGGAGGAGCGCTCTATCTCATGACGCCGGATCCCCCGGCAGGGGCGGGCGTGATCGTCACGGTGGTGGACCAGGTCTATCGCGACGCTTGTTCGAGCGGTGCCGATCCCTTCGACCCGGGCCCGGGGACCGACGATCTTGCGCGAGCACTGGCCGCCCAGCCGCGAACCACGTCCATTCCGATCGCCAACGTGTCGCTCGCCGGACACGACGGGACGTATGTCGAGTATCGGCTCGACGGTCAGCCGACGGCTGGCTGCGCCGAGTTGACCCGTTGGCTCTCCGGAGGCCCACGTCAAGCGGTCTCCACTGAACGCGATCGGGTCTGGATCCTCGACGTGGCGGGTACTCGCCTCGTCATCGATGCGTTCTCGTTCGCTGACACGACTGTCCCCGACCTGGCCGAGGTCCAGGAGGTGATCGACTCGATCACGATCGAACCCTGATCGACGGCTCGTCCGCCGGCCGCCGTGTCCGAACGCGGTGGCCGCGGGCGGTCAGACGACGCGCAGGTCCAGCAGCTTGCGAGCGATCACGAGCCGCTGGACCTGGCTCGTCCCCTCACCGATCTCGGTCAGCTTGGCGTCGCGCAGGAACCGCTCGACCTTGTATTCCTCGACATAGCCATAGCCGCCGTGGACCTGGATCGCGGCGTTCGTGACCCGGCTGCTCACCTCGGACGCGAACAGCTTCGCCTCGGCGCCGGCGACGGTGTAGTCGCGATGCTGGTCCTTGAGCCAGGCGGCGCGGTAGACGAGGGCGCGGGCGGCCTCGATCTCGGTCGCCATGTCGGCGATCAGGAAGGCGACCCCCTGGAACGTCCCGATCGGCCGCCCGAATTGCTGGCGCTCCTTGCTGTACGCAGCGGCCGCCTCGTAGGCGCCCTGGGCCAGCCCGAGGGCCATCGCCGCGATCGAGATCCGGCCGCCGTCGAGGACCTTGAGGAACGTCCGGAAGCCGTCCCCCAGCGTCCCGAGGAGGTTCTCGGCGGGGATCCGGGCGCCATCGAAGATCAGCTCACCGGTCGCCGACGCGTGGAGGCCCATCTTGTCCTCGAGCCGGCCGATCGAGAAGCCGCGGGTGTCGGCCGGAACGATGAAGGCGCTGATCTCCGCGTCGCCGCCGGGCTTGTCACCGGTCCGAGCGGTGATGATGTACGTCCCGGCCTGGCCGGCGTTCGTGATGAACCGCTTGCCGCCGTCGATCACCCACCTGTCGCCGTCGGGCGTCGACTCGCGCCGGGCGGTCGTGCGGGTTCCGCCGGCGTCGGAGCCCGCGCCGGGCTCGGTCAGCCCGTAGGCTCCGAGGACCGCCCCGGACGCCAGCGGCCGGAGGAAGCGCTCCTTCTGCTCGGCGGTACCGGCGATCATCAGCGGGCCGCAGCCGAGCGACGTGTGGGCGGCCACGATGATCCCGAGCGAGCCCCAGACGCGGCTGATCTCCTCGACCGCGATCGCGTAGGCCAGGGTGTCCATGCCGGCCCCGCCATCCTCCTCGGCGACGGGGATCCCGAGCCAACCCATCTCGCCCAGACGACGGACGATCTCGGCCGGGAAGCGGTGAGCCTTCTCGTGCTCGTCGACGACCGGCGCGACTTCGGTTTCCATGAAGTCGCGGACCGTCGAACGGAGGAGAGCGTGCTCGGGAGAGAGGTCGAGATCCATGCGGCCGAGGGTAGCACCGGACGCGCCCGATCGGTCCCGGTGCTAGGGTTCCGGGCATGGATCCGGCCACCGAGGACGCCACCCCCGCGACCCCGCCGCCGGCTGCCCGCGTCACTCCGTCCGGCTCGCCGCGCGTGCTCCGGCGCGAGATCCTCGAACGCCTCCGGCGCGATGGCCCTGCCTCGCCGGACCAGCTCGCGATCGCGATCGGGGCGAGCCGAACGGGCGTCCTCCAGCAGCTCCGGGCGCTCGAGGCGACCCACTTCGTCAGCCGCGAGACGGTTCGCCATGGCGTCGGCCGGCCGCGCCATCTGTACGACGTCACGCCGGACGCCCAGGAGCTCTTCCCGTCGAACTACGACGGCCTCGCCGAAGGACTCCTGGCCGCGATCGGGGCCGTCGGCGGCGAGGCGTTGATCGAGCAGGTCTTCCAGGCGCGCCGGCGCCAGATCGGCACCCGGGTCCGGCGCGAGCTCGACGAGCGCGTCGGCCCGGACGCGCCGCTCATCGATCGGGTGCGCGCCCTGGCCGTGCTCCAGGACGAGCAGGGCTACCTCGCGGACGCCCTGATCGACGAAGACGGCACGATCCGCCTGCGCGAGCACAACTGCGCGATCCTCGATGTCGCCAAGGGTCAGCGATCCGCGTGCGACGCGGAGCTCGACCTGTTCCGCGAGGTTCTCGGCGCCGATGTGGTCCGCGACACGCACATCGCGAGCGGCGACCGCTGCTGCTCCTACCGGATCGAGCAGCGCGCCGCGGACTGAGCGCTAGCACGTCCGGACCGAGAACCGCCGAGGGCCTCGATCGTCCACGGGGCTGGCGCCGGCACAAACAAGCGATTCCAGGAGGAGACACGCGCTGGTGGACAACGGTCGCAAGCTGGTCGTCGCCGAGAACATCACCGCCAACGGCGTCGCCGAGTTCGTCGACCCATGGTTCGATCCGGGTGAGCAGGACGATCACGAGCTGCTGGACGCGATCGGCGAGCACATGGCGCTGGAGACGGCGCTGCTCCTCGGCCGCCGGACGTTCGAGGACTTCCGCGGCTACTGGCCGCTCCAGGTCGACGATGCCACCGGGTTCACCGCCCACCTCAACCGCGTCCGGAAGTACGTCGTGTCGTCCACGATGACCGACCCGGACTGGGAGAACACCACGGTCCTCTCCGGCCCGCTGGTCAACGAGGTCAGGCGGCTCAAGGCGACCGACGACGGCGAGATCGGGGTCACCGGCAGCATCAGCGTCGTGCATGCCCTGATGGCCGCGGACCTCGTCGACGAGTTCCGGCTGTTCGTCTATCCGGTCTTTGCCGGCCGCGGACGGCGCGTCACGCCGGACGGGATGTCGATGCAGCATCTCCGGCTGCGCGAGTCCCGGTCCTTTCCGTCGGGCGTGGTGCTCCTCACCTACGGCCGGAGTTGAGCCAGGCGGGCGTTGGCGAAACCCTAGGCCTCTTCGCGCTCCACAGCGACGCGGCTCGCGGGCTGGAGGCGGGCGGCCGGCACATCCGACACGTTCGGGACGAAGGACGCGGCAAGCGACGTCGCCGCGGCCTGCTCCTGGTCCTCGACGCTGAGGATTCCGTACCGCCCGAGTGACGCCATCTCGTCGCGGATGTACGTCTGAAGCATCTCCGGACCGTCCGTGTTGATCGTGTAGCGGATCTCGTTGCGCCGGAACTGGTCGAAGATCCAGCGGAACTCGTCCCAGCCGGACACGACCCGCGTGTTGATGTTCGAGCTGGGGCAGATCTCCAGGACGATCCCCCGCTCGCGGATCATCTCCATCGCCCGCGGATCGTAGGCGGCCTTCACGCCGTGCCCGATCCGGTCGGGCTCGAGCAGCTCGACGACCCGGGCGACCTCGTCGATCGGCCCCGATTCGCCGGTGTGGACGGTCAGGCCGAGGCCGAACTGGCGGGCCCGCCTGAACAGCCGGCGGTAGTCGGCAACGCGGAAGGTCGAGCTCTCGGGCCCCGCGATGTCGATCCCGACGATGCCTCGGTCGCGCCACGCGATGGCCTTCTCGACGATGATCTCGTTGAGCTCGAACGGGAATGCCCGGTCGAGGCAGAAGATCAGGCCCGGCCTCACCGGGTATTCGAGGCTGGCCCGGTCCATCCCGCGCGCCGCGGCCGCGATGATGTGGTCGAGATCCTGCTCGCCGCCGCGGTTCCGCTTCATCGGGTTGAAGCGGAGCTCCATCGTCGTGACGTTGTTCTTGCGGTACGCCCCGCCGACGACCTCGTAGACCGCCCGCTCGACCGCGATCGGGGAGCTCTGGATCAGCTCCGTCCAGTGGAAGAGCTGGAGGTAGCCGTCGAAGCTCCGGTTGCGCTTCTCCGACACGGTGATCGTGTCGCGGAACTCCCAGTAGTCGCGGGTCGGGAGCTTGATCCCCTGGGCGTGGGCGATGCTCCACATGATCGCCGGCGTCACCGCGCCACCGAGGTGACAGTGAAGCTCGGCGAGCGGAATCTTGCGCGAGAGGCGACGGACCATCGAGCTCAGGATAGCCGAGCCGCTCGCTGGGGTACGGACGGAGGCGCCCTGTTTGCAAGCCAGCGTCACGCGCCTCATGCGGGAACGCAGCGGGGGGCGGCTTCGGCGGCCGGATATCAGCCCCAGTGGTCCAGGGCCAGCATGCAGGCCAGCAAGGTCGCGCGGAGCCGGTGTGACGAGCTCAGTCGGGCCGGCCGACGCGGCTCGAAGACCCCTGATCGGCCCTGACCTCGTCCCAGATCCGTGGCGATCAGCACGGCTGATATCGCCGAGTCGAACCCCGCCGCCGGCGAGCGGGCTCCGAGGCGGAGTACTGTCGCGATCTCAGCCGACACTCGGAGGTGGCTCGATGACCGGCCTGTCGTTCCTCGTCATCGCCCTCGGCCTGGGCGTGGTGTTCGCCGCGTTCTGGGGCCTCGTCGAGGCGACCGGCGGTGTGGCGGGATCGGCCCTGTCGGTTCTGCCGATCGGTGTCGGCGGGCATGGACTCGTGGCGCCGGCCTGAGCGGGCCGTGGCCGGCATCAATGCGTCGCTCTCGAGCCCGGGCATGGCGCCGATGGAGGATGTCGGGACGACCGAACTCGAGGCGTCCGCGGTGCTCGTGGTCGAGCTCGAGCGCGTCCGACGGGATCGTCGAGGACCGTAGCCCGTCGATCGGTTCGACTCCGGCAACGGCCGGGGGTCAGCTGGCGGCGGGAACGATCCGGCCGTCGGCGTCGATCGTCGCCTGGCGCCGGCGAAGCGCCTTCAGCTCGGCGCCGGGCACCTGGTCGCGGGCGTGGTAGCTCGATCGGACGAGCGGCGCCGACTCGACGTGCTTGAAGCCGAGCGCGAGCGCCTCGCGCTTCATGTCGGCGAACTCGTCGGGGTGGTAGTAGCGCTCCAGCGGGAGGTGCTTCTCGGACGGCCGGAGATACTGCCCGACGGTCAGGATGTCGACCTCGTTCTCGCGGAGCGCTTCGAACGCCTCGGTCAACTCGTCGCGGGTCTCGCCGAGCCCGACCATGAGCGAGCTCTTCGTGTGGACCGCGTAGCCGATCTCGACCGCCATCTCCTTGGCGCGGCGCAGGACGTACAGGGAGCGATCCCAGCGGGCGCGCTTGCGGACCGGCTTCTGGAGCCGGCGCACCGTCTCGAGGTTGTGGTTCAGGATGTCGGGCCGGGCGTCCATGACCGTCCGCAGGCGTTCGTCGGCGCCGTCGAAGTCCGGGATCAGGACCTCGATGCCCATGCCCGGGCTGCTGGCGCGCATCGCCTGGATCGTCTCGGCGAAGATCCGCGAGCCGCCGTCCGGCAGGTCGTCGCGGGCCACGCTCGTGACGACGACGTGCTCGAGGCGCATCGCCCCGACCGCCTCGGCGACGCGGCGCGGCTCGTCGTCGTCGAACCAGGTCGGGCGACCGGTCTTCACGGCGCAGAACCCGCAGGCCCGGGTGCAGGTGTCGCCGAGGATCATGATCGTCGCGGTGCGCTGGTCCCAGCACTCCCCGATGTTCGGGCAGTGGGCCTCCTCGCAGACGGTGTTGAGGTTCAGGCCGCGGAGCAGGCCCTTGAGGTCGTGATAGTTGTCGCCCGAGGGCAGGCGTGACTTGATCCACTCGGGATGACGGCGGAGGGGCGTGACCGAGCCGCCCATCGCGATCGTCTCCGGCGCGGCCGAGCCGTGGTGGGCGCTCGCGGCCGTCGGCGCCGGCCGGGCTGAACATCGGGAGCTCGCGTGCCATCGCTCGAAGTCTAGTCAGCTGTTCGCGAACACGTCGCGCAGGCCGCTGTCGATGTCGCGGGCCACGAAGCCCAGCTCACGCTCGGCCTTGGCGGGTGAAGCGAGATAGGTGACTCCGACCGATGCCGCGAGGATCTCGCCGAGGTTCGGCTGGCCGATGAACCGGCCAAGCGGCGCCATCACGCGGAGCAGGCCGTTGGGGATCTTGAGCCGTGGCGGGCGATGCCCGCCGATCCGTGCGGCGATCTCGATCGCCTCGCCGAGCGACGCCACCGGTCCGCTCAGGATGTACGCCTCGCCGAGCGTGCCACGATCGAGTGCGGCGACGATTCCCGCCGCGAGATCGTCGGCGTGGACGAGCCCGATCCGGACGTCGTCGACGGACCGGTAGCGCAGCTTGCCGGCGTAGGCCAGCTGGAGCTGCTCGCCGAACCCCGTCCGATCGCCGGGGCCGTACACCTGGCTCGGCTGGACGATCACGATCGGGGCACCGGCGGCGATCGCGCTGCTCCGCGATTTCGTGGGCGCCGTACTTCGTCTCGTCGTACCAGCTCAGGAAGTCCTCGGAGAGATCGCGCCGGTAGGTTTCGTCGACCGTTCGCCCGCGCGTATTGCCGAAGACGTTGGCGGTCGACACGTACACGATCCGCGGCGTGCCGGCGGCCGCGGCGGCGTCCAGGACCCGGGTCGTCGTCCCGACGTTCGCATCCCACATCGCGCCTCGCTCCGACTTCGCGATGCCGATCCGGTAGCTGCCGGCGGCGTGGATCAGCCCATCTGCACCGCGGATCTGTTCCGTGAGCGCCGCCGCGTCGGACAGGTCGCTCTCGACGAGCTCGGCCCCGAGGTCAGCGAGGAAGGGGGCGCGACGCGGATCGCGGACGAGGGCCGTGACGGTGTCGCCGCGCTGACGCAGGGCGCCGACGACGGCCCGCCCGACGAGCCCGGCGCCGCCCGTGACGGCCACGCGCATCAGGTTGGCCCGGGCATTGAAGCTTCGGGCAGCGGCTCGAGCCCGGGAAAGACCACCGGCACAACCGCCAACGCTTCCCAGGTCATCTGTTCGCCCATCACGGCGAAGGCGACGTTCCAGGTCCGGAGACCGGCAAATGATGTCGGGAGCCCGATGCGGTCGAGCCGGATGTGGAGCGCTCGATCGTGGATGGATGCCTCCATCGGGACGCAGTCCGGATTGGCCTTGATCACCAGGACATGGGTGGGAGGCGGCGCGAACACCTGATCCGGTTTGGTCGAGCAGGCGAAGACCAGCGGGGCGGACGACAACGGCCAGTCGGCGTAGGTCGCCGTGATCGCTGTTCCGTCGACGCCGAGCCGGGCCGACATGGGCCAGGCGTCGAGGAGCGGCAGCGGATCGACCGACGGCGCGGGACCCGAGCAGCCAGCCGCCAGGAGAGCGATCGACAGGATCGCTGCGAGGCGTGTGCGGACCGCGAGAGGACGAACCCCGATCACGAATCGGATCAGTAGATCGCGGTGTCCGGTCCGACCGACTCCAGCCAGGCCTTGATGTCGCGGAGGAGTGCCGCGCCGCCGGCTCCGTCATTCGCGCGATGGTCGACGCCGAGGACCATGTTCATGACCGGGCGGATCGCGATGACGTCGCCGTCCGGGGTCGAGACGACGACCGGGCGCTTCGTGATCGCCTCCATCGTGACGATGCCGACCTCCGGCACGTTCAGGATCGGCATCACCAGGTTCGTGCCGAGGTAGCCGGTGTTGTCGACGGTGAACGTTCCGCCGCCGAAGTCGTCGAGACGGAGCTTGTTCGCCTTGGCCCGGGCCGCCACGTCGGCGATCGCGACGTTCAGGCCGTGGATCGATAGCTGGTCGGCGTCGCGGACGACCGGCACGATCAGCCCGTCGTCGACCGCGACGGCCACCCCGATGTTGACGCGGCGCTTGGCCATCAGACCCTGCTCGGTCCAATGGGCGTTGAACGTCGGCGTCTTCTTGAGGGCGACGGCAGCGGCCTTGACGACGAACGGCACGAAGCTGAGGCCGATCCCCTCCTTGGCCTGGTAGTCGCGCTTGGCCCTCTCCCGGAAGGCGACGAGTCGGGTCGCGTCGATCTCCATCTGGACGTAGGCGTGGGGCGCCTGGAGGGCGCGGGTCATCTGGGCGGCGATGCCCTTCCGCATCTGGGTCAGCGGGACCAGGACTTCGTCGGCGCCGGCCGGGAAGTCGATGCCCGGCGCGGCCTTGACCGCGGCGCCCGGAGCGGATGGTGCAGCGGGCCGGGCGGGCGACGTCGAGGCTGGAGCCGGCGCAGACAACGCGGGCGCCACCGAAGCCGCCGCTGCCGAACCGTTGCTGCTCGCGGCAGCGGGCGCGGCCGGAGCGGCGACTGCGCCGCCGACGGCCTGGCCACCGACCGACTGGCCGGTCCGCTGCGACTCGACGTAGTTGGTCACGTCCTCGCGGGTGATCCGCCCGCCGCCGCCGGTGCCGACGATCTGGGCGGCAGTCACGCCATGCTCCCGGAGCAGGCGCCGAACCGCCGGGGTCATGCGAGCGTCGGGGTTGCCCGGCGCGTCGGCGGGATCGGCGGCAACGGCCGTCGGCGCGGGAGTCGCGCTCGCGGCGGCGCGCTCGGGTCGCTCGTCGGAGCCGGCCGGGCCGTCGGCGGGGGTGAAGATCGGCGCGGCCGGCGCAGCGACGGGCGCAGTGGGTTCGGGAGCCGTCGCTGCGACGCTGGGCGCGCCCTTGTCGTCGGGTGCCACCACGGCCGCCGTGGTCGGCTGGGCGTCGGTCGTCCCGCCGGCGGCGGCGTCCTCGGTCGTCTCGATCTCGGCGATCTCCGCGTTGTTCGGAACGGTCTCGCCTTCCTGGACGAGGATCGTCTTCAGGACGCCGGCGAACGGCGACGGGACCTCGGCATTGACCTTGTCGGTGATGACCTCGAGGAGCGGCTCGTACTTCTCGACCGTGTCACCGGGCTGCTTCAGCCACTTGCCGATCGTCCCCTCGGCAACGCTCTCGCCGAGCTGGGGCATCGTCACCTTGGCCACTGTCGTGTTCCTCCGGGTCGCCGGGCGGATCGGGCCCGCCATCTCGTGTTCGGTCCCTAGTGTCGCGCATCGAGCCACGATGCGCCGCATCTCGTGGCCTCAGGCAGACTTCGATGATGCTCCGTCCGTTCCGCCAGGTCGACGTCTTCACGTCCATGCCGTACCGCGGCAACCCGGTCGCCGTGGTCCATGACGCCGAGGGGATCGCCGACGACGACCTGCGCCGGTTCGCGCAGTGGACGAACCTGTCCGAGACGACGTTCCTCCTGCCGCCGACGACGCCCGACGCCGACTACCGGGTCCGGATCTACACCCCGGCCGCCGAGCTACCGTTCGCCGGCCACCCGACGCTCGGGACATGCCACGCCTGGCTCGAGGCCGGCGGCGTCCCGCGCGACCCGGCCTTGATCGTCCAGGAGTGCCCCGCCGGACTCATCCGGATCCGGCGATCGACCGGTGGTTCGCTGGCCTTCGCCGCACCGCCGTTGCTCCGGAGCGGACCCGTGGACGACGCGGACATCGACCACATCGCAGACGTCCTGCGGCTGCCGCGGGCCGCGATCGTGGACGCCCAGTGGGCCGACAACGGCCCCGGCTGGGTTGCCGTCCTGGTGTCATCGGCAGCCGAGGTGCTCGCGATCGAGCCCGGCTTCGTCGACCTCGACCTCGGCGTCGTCGGGCCGCACGCAGCCGGGAGCGAGGCCGCGTTCGAGGTCCGGGCGTTCTTCCCGCTCAACGGCGCGACCGTCGAGGATCCCGTGACGGGCAGCCTCAACGCGTCGGTCGCGGAGTGGCTGATCCGGTCCGGCCGAGCGACGGCGCCGTGGATCGCCGCCCAGGGCACCGCTCTCGGACGAGCGGGCCGGGTCCAGATCAGCCAGGACC
Organism: uncultured Chloroflexia bacterium; assembly: GCA_963783055.1. Taxonomy (GTDB): domain Bacteria; phylum Chloroflexota; class Limnocylindria; order Limnocylindrales; family CSP1-4; genus CF-46. Next base: position 1,164,815 of record CAWAMB010000004.1, on the reverse strand, counting down.
CGGACGGCACGATCTGGGTCGGCGGCGGGACCGTGACCTGCATCCGCGGCGAGGTCGCGATCTGATCCGTCGTACCTGACGGCGCCTGTCCGACCGAGGCGGCATCATCGTGGCATGCCCCGATCGGTGCCTCCGCCCGTCCTGTCCACGACCTGGGCCAACGTGCTGGCCCTGCGGCTTCACCGACAGGGGGTGATCGAACGTGCGCCCGCAACCGCCCTGGTCGAGGTCGTCGGTCGGATGGTCGGTCTCCACGCCCAGGTGATGAGCTCGGCCGAGCTCCAGGCTGCCGCTCGGATCGACGGGCTCCGCGTGGCCGACGTCCGCGACGCCCTCTGGCAGCAGCGATCGATCGTCAAGACGTGGGCGTTCCGGCAGACCCTCCATCTGTTGACGGCCGACGATCTGGCCGATTTCGTGGTCGCCGCCAGGAGCCTCGAACGCTGGCACACGCCGGCGTGGCTGCGCTACTTCAAGATGACCGAGCCGGAGGTCGACGAGGTCCTTGCCGCGATCGGAGACGTCCTGACGGACCGGCCGATGACCCGCGTCGACGTGGTCGACGCGGTCGTGGGGCGCGTCAAGCGACCGCACCTGCGTCAGGACATGCTGACGGGCTGGGGAACGTTCCTCGGACCGGCGGCCCAACGCGGTCGCCTGATCTTCGGGCCGTCCGATGGCCGGAATGTCGCGTTCGTGGATCCGTCGACGTGGCTCGGTCGGAGGATCGGCGTCGATCCCGATCCGGAGGCGGCCGGCGTGGCGCGAAGCCGGCTGATCGGGCGCTACCTCGCCGCGTTCCCCGGTTCCAGCAAGGAGATGGTCGGGCGCTGGTGGGGCGGTCGCACGGCGGTCACCAAGGCCCTCGAGCTGGTTCCGGCTCCGCTGGTCGAGGTCGACATCGAGGGTACGCGCGGGCTGATCCGCGAAGAGGACCTGGAGGCACTCGGCGCTGCGGCTCCCGAGCACGGGGCGCGGCTCCTGCCGGGCTTCGATCCGTTCACGAACGAGCTACCGCGGCGGGTCGACCATGTGCTCAAGCCCGCCGATCACGACGCGGTCCATCGCGTGGCCGGCTGGGTGACCCCCATCGTCGTCATCGACGGCCGGGTCGGCGGCACGTGGGAGATCGCGAGCGGCCGGGCAGGTACAGGCTCGGTCGTCGTTCGGCCGTTCGGCCGCTGGCGCGGCGGCGCTCGGAAGGAGCTCGGCGCCGAGGTCGAGCGGATCGCGGCGTTCCTGGATCGGCCGCTGCGCCTCGGGGTGTCCGGCGCCGGCTGAACGGGCGACGGGTGCGTGGAACGGAGCGCTCGACTCTCGTCAGCGTCGGGTCGCGGCGGCCTGCTCCGCGAGCGCGCGAAACCCCGGGACGCCACGCGCGGTCAGCGAATCCAGCTCGGCCAGGAGCTCCTCGTCGACCTTCTTGAAGTTGAAGCACGCCTTGCCCTGCTTCCGCTTCGCGAGGGCCGGTGAGACCGAGGCGGCCAGCTCCGGCGAGGCGTAGACCGGCATCAGGTAGTAGCTGACGTAGCTCTTGCCGACCCGCGTCCCCGCGACGTAGCCCCACGGCTTGCCCTCGAGCCCGGGCACCTCGAGTGCCATTCCGGCCGGGCCGTCCTTCGTGATCACGAGGTCGCCCTGGTGCTTCCGGACGATCGCGCGGAGCCGATCGTGGACCGCTTCGAAGTCGGTCACGCGCGAGCCTCGGCCGGCGCTGTCGCGCTCGGCCGGCGCTGGGTCGGCCGGCGCTGGGTCGGCCGGCGCTGGGTCGGCCGACGCTGTGCCGGCCGCGGTCTTCGGGGTCCCGGCCTTGCGGTAGCGCCGGAACGACCGCTCCACGAGCCCTTCGAGCTCGGCGAGCAGCCGCTCGTCGACCACCGCGAAACTGAATGCCGTCCGGCTGCCCTGGAGCCGCTTGCGAAGCTCGGGCGAGATGTCGTCGAGGAGATCGGGCCACGTGTAGACGGGCTTCAGGTAGAGGCTGACATAGGACGCGCCCGGCTTGACGAACGCGAACCAATCGTGCGCTTTGGCGTCCGGCCGAGTGAGCGTTTCGAGGTTGTACACGGAACCGATCACGAGTCGATCGCGATAGGCGTCGACGATCGCGCCGGAGCCGCGCTTCGACCGGGCCGAGGTCGGCCATCAGTACGCTGCCAGCTTGCGGATGCCGTCGGCGATCTTCTCCGGATTCACCATGAACCAGTCCTCGAGGACATGGTTGTAGGGCACGCCCGGGACGTCCGGGCCCGCGATCCGCGTCACCGGCCCGTCGAGATAGTCGAACGCCTCTTCGGCCACGATCGCCGCGACCTCCGCGCCGTACCCGCCGAATCGGTTGTCCTCGTAGACGACGAGGCACTTCCCGGTCTTGCGCACGGAGTCGAGCACGGTCTCCTTGTCGAGCGGCCGGAGCGTCCGGAGATCGACGACCTCGACGCTGATCCCGTCGTCGGCCACGCGATCCGCGGCCTCGAGGGCGTAGTGGGCCATCAGGCCATAGGCGATGACCGAGACCTGGGTCCCGGGATGCGTGACCTGGGCCTTGCCGAGCGGCACCGTGTACTCCCCGTCCGGGACGTTGCCGCGGACGCTCCGGTACATCTTCTTGTGCTCGAAGAACAGCACCGGGTCGTCGTCGCGGATGCAGCTCCGGAGCAGGCCCTTGGCGTCATACGGCGTCGACGGGATGACGACCTTCAGCCCCGGTACGTGGGTGTAGAACGCCTCGACCGACTGCGAGTGGTAGAGCGCACCGTGGACGCCGCCGCCATACGGGGCGCGGACGACCATCGGCGCCGAGTAGCCGTTGTTCGAGCGATAGCGGAGCCGGGCCGCCTCGGACACGAGCTGGTTGAACGCGGGATGGATGAAGTCGGCGAACTGGATCTCGGCGACCGGCCGCAGCCCGCCGATCGCCGCCCCGATCGACGTCCCGATGATCTGGCTCTCGGTCAGCGGCGTGTCGATCACCCGGTCGTCGCCGAAGTCACCCCACAGCCCGTCGGTGGCGAGGAAGACGCCGCCCTTCTTGCCCACGTCCTCGCCGAGGATGATGACGTTCTCGTCGCGCGCCATCTCCTCGCGGAGGCCGTCGCGGATCGCCTCGATGAAGGTCTTGAGGGCCATCAGTGGGCGCTCTCATCGATGGCGGCGGCCGCTTCGCCTGCCCCGGCCTCGTCGCCCTGGCCCTCGCCCATCCCCCACGGTGGCGGCGTCTCGGACGGCCAGTCCTCGGCGTAGACCCACTTCATCGCCGTTCGCGTGTCGGGATCGGGTTGGGCCTCGGCGTACTCGGTCGCGTCGTGGACCGCTTCCTTGATCGAGGCGTCGATCCGGGCCTCGGCCTCCGGCGTCAGCACCCCGGCGTCGACCAGCTGCTGGCGGAACTTCGGCACCGGGTCGAGCGACTTGTCGGCGGCCAGCTCCTCCTCGCTCCGGTACTTCGTCTGTTGGTCGTCGCTGGAGTGGCCGGTCAGGCGGGTGACCTTGGCCTCGATCAGGGTCGGCCCGTCGCCCGCCCGAGCCCGGGCGACGGCCACCTGGGCCGCGGCGTAGCAGGCGAGCACATCCGAGCCGTCGACCGTCACGCCGGGGATGCCGTAGCCCTCGGCCCGGTTGGCGACCGACGAGCCCGCCACCTGGCGCGCGAGCGGGACCGAGATCGCGTAGCCGTTGTTCTCGACGATGAAGATGAACGGCAGCTTGTGGATCGCCGCGAAGTTCAGGCCCTCGTGGACGTCGCCCTGGTTCGACGAGCCCTCGCCCATGATCGTCAGCGCCACCTGGCCGGTCTTGCGGATCTTGGCCGCGAGCGCGAGACCCACCGCGTGGAGCAGCTGGGTGGCGACCGGCGACGACACCGACACGAGGTTGTGCTCGTGCGAGCCGTAGTGACCCGGCATCTGGCGCCCGCCGGACGATGGGTCGGAGGCGGTCGCGTACTGCGCGGTCATGATGTCGCGCGGGCTCATCCCGAAGGTCAGGCAGGTCGCGATCGAGCGGTAGAACGGGGCGATCCAGTCCTTGCCCTTCTCGAGCGCCCACGTGATCCCGACCTGGGCGCCTTCGTGGCCCTGGCCGCTGATCACGAACGGGATTCGGCCGGCCCGGTTCAGGATCCACATCCGCTCGTCGACCGCACGGGCCAGCGCAACGAGCCGGTACATCTCGAGAAGGTCATCGCTCGTCAGGCCGAGGTCGGCGCCGAGCGGTGCGGAGCCCGACGAGCCCGAGCCGGCCTTGCGCTCCGAGACCGCCATCAGAAGTTGATCGACCGGCCGTCGACCGCCATCGCGGCCTCGCCCAGGATCTCGGACAGGGTCGGGTGGGCGTGGGTGGCGCCGCCGATCTCCCACGGCGCGGCCTCGAGCTCGAAGGCGACCGCGGCCTCCGAGATCAAGTCCGTTGCGTGCGGCCCGATCAGGTGGATCCCGAGCGTCTCGTCGGTCTCCTTGTCGGCGATGACCTTCGCGAAGCCCTCGTACTCGCCGCCGATGAGCGCCTTGGCGATCGCCTGGAACGGAACCTTGCCGACCTTGATCGGCCGGCCGCGCTCCTCGGCCTGCTGCTGGGTCAGCCCGATCGAGGCGATCTCGGGCCGGCAGTAGGTCGCCCGGGGCTGCTTCACGTAGTCGATCGGGTGAACGTCCGTGTCGCCGGCGATCACGTGGGCGGCGACGATCCCCTCGTGGCCGGCCGTGTGGGCGAGCATCAGCCCACCGACGATGTCGCCGATCGCGTAGACGTGCGGCTCCTTCGTCCGCATCCGGCCGTCGACCTTGATGAAGCCCTTCTCGACCTCGACCTTCGTCGTGTCGAGCCCGATGTCCTCGACGTTGGTCGCGCGACCGGCCGCGACGAGGAGCTGCTCGGCGCGGAGCTCCTGGGGCTCCTTGCCGTCGGGCCCGACCATCAGGCAGATCCCGTCCTTCGTCACCTCGACCTTGGTCGAGTCGAACCGGGCGTTCGTCATGACCGTCATGCCGCGCCGGCTGAAGCTCCGCTCGAGCGCCTGGCTGACCTCGCGGTCCTCGAGCGGGACGATCTGCGGGAAGTACTCGAGCAGCGTCACCTTCGTGCCCAGGTCGTGGTACATGGACGCGAACTCGCAGCCGACGGCGCCCGCCCCGACGATCACGATGTCCTTCGGGATCGTCGTCGAACGCAGGACGTCGTCGCTGGTGAGGATCCGCTGGCCGTCGGGCGTGAGCCCCGGGAGCGACTTCACCCGCGAACCGGTGGCGAGGATGATGTCGGTCGCCTGGAGGACGCGCTCGCCACCGGCGCCGGGCGTGCCGTCGTCGCCGGGCTGGCTGACGCGGATCTTGTTGGGGCCCTCGAGCCGGCCGCGACCCGGGACCCAGACCACCTTGTTCTTGTCGATCAGGGTCTTGAGCCCGGTCCACATCCGCTTCACGACCTGATCCTTGCGGGCGGCCATCTGGGGGTAGTCGATGGCGAGCTCGCCGGGCAGCGTCAGGCCGTAGTCCCTGGCATGGCGGACCTTCTCGACCAGTCCGGCCGACTCGAGCAGGGCCTTGGTCGGGATGCACCCCCGATGGAGACAGGTTCCGCCGATCTTGTCTTCGTCGACGAGGGCGACCTTGAGGCCGAGCTGGCCGGCCCGGAAGGCTGCCGTGTAGCCGCCGGTGCCCGCGCCGAGCACGACGAGATCGAAGTCGTTGGAGGAGCCGACGGCCATGGATTTCAGTGCGCCTCGCGGGCCACGGACCGGCGCCTGCGAGGCAGCCGGCTGGGCGGGTGGATCGTGTGTCGCGATGGTACGCGGGCCCTCGCGCAGCCCGCAACCGACGCCGACATCACCGAGCGCCCGGGCGGGTGGCTGGCGGACCTTGCGCTTCCTGAGCGATCTGGCCGTTGATGCGGCCCCGGCATCAACGGCGCGGTTGTCAGGCGGGCGTCGACCCGGGCCGGAAGCCCAGCCACGCTCGGCGCCGAGCCATGCGGTCCGCGGGAGCATCGCTGGCCGGATTGGCAGCTTGGTCGGGCGCGATCGAATTGCCACCACGCTAGGGCGTTGCCGGCTCGCCAGCTTGGTCGAGTGCCGGGCGCCCGCGTTGCGCGCACGGATGCCACGGCCAGCTCAGGCTACGGGGCAGCCCGGGGGCCGGTGCTAGACTCGCGGCCAATCGGCTCTGATCGGCTGCACCGTGGAGCGACATGGACGGCGCGACCCTCCTGCTCGACCTCGCCCTCATCGTTGGCGCCTATCTGTGCGGGTCGATCCCGATGGGCGTCGTCGTCGCCCGGCTGACCGGCGGCGTCGATCCGCGGACCGTGGGCTCTGGGCGGACCGGCGGCACGAATGCGCTGCGAGCGCTCGGTCGGAAGCGGGCGGCGATCGTCGTCGGCGGTGATCTCCTGAAGGGCGCCCTGCCCGTCCTGGTCGCGCGCGTCATTGCCGGCTCGGCAGTCGTCGAGGTCCTGTGCGGGCTGGCCGCGGTCGCGGGCGCGATCTGGTCGATCTTCGTCGGGTTCCGGAGCGGCCGCGGAGTGGGCACCGGTGTCGGGACGATGCTGGTGATCCAGCCGATCGCCGTGCTCCTCGCGGCCCCGGTCTTCGTGCTCGTGATCCTCGTGACGCGCTACGTGTCGCTTGGCTCGTTGCTGGGATCCGCGGCGCTCTTCCCGGCGATGCTCGTGATCTGGGCCGTGGCGTCGGGTGCGGTTCAGCCCCAGTACCTGGTCTACGCCGTGATCGGGCCGGCCCTGATCTGGGTCGCCCACGCCGACAACATCGATCGCCTGATCCACGGCACCGAGCGGAAGTTCGACCTCGGGATGCTGGCGGGTCGTGGTGGGAGTGGCGGCGGAGGCGGGGGCTCGACCGAAGGCTGAGGGGCTTGTCGCGGGGGCGCGGGCTCGGCGCGGGCTCGGCGAGGGCTCGACCGAGGGCTGAGGGCTTGCCGCGGGGGCGCGGGCTCGGCGCGGGCTCGGCGCGGGCTCAGGCGCGGGCTCGGCGCGGGCTCGGCGCGGGCTCGGCGCGGGCTCGGCGCGGCCAGAAATTGTCTATTGATCACCACGCGGTCATTCGGCAGGTCGAGGCGCTCGGCGAACGGCGAATCCGCCCGGAATTTGCCGTCGACGGCTAACAAACCGCCTCGTGATGAGGTTTGGGGAGCCTCGAGTCCGCATAACGCTCGCCTGGTGATCATTCGGCAGAAACCGGCGACGGAGCGCGGGCGGGCGGGCGCGGGCGGGCGCGGGCGGGCGGGCGCGGGCGGGCGGGCGCGCGGGCGGGCGGGCACGCGGGCGGGCGGGCGCGGGCGGGCGGGCCCGGCGGGCGGGCCCGGCGCGCCGGCCTCGAGGCGCGACCTCGGCACGCGCGATCGCGGTGCGGCCGGCCGCTCCGGGAATCGAACGACCCGGGTCGGCTGACGACCCGGGTCGGGAACTCGCGGAAGGTTCGGCGGACCTGCTGATCAGGTCCGCGCCGAGAGGACTAGTTAATAGGAGCTGCCACCGCGCTGACTGCGGAAGCAGTCGGAGCAGTAGACGGGCTTGCCGCTGGTGGGACGGAACGGGACCTGGGCGTCCTTGCCGCAGGACGAGCATGTCGCGGTGAACATCTCGCGGGGACCGCGGTCGCGACCATAGCCGCCACCACCGCCACCGGAGCTGTAGCCACCGCCACCGCCGCCGCCGCTGCTGTAGCCGCCACCGGCCGAGTAGCCGCCACCGGCGCCGTAGCTGCCGTAGCTGCTCCCGGTCCCACCGCCACCACTCGCGTTGCGGGCAGCCTTGCGGCTGGCGCGACACGACGGGCAACGGCGCGGCTCGGTGAACCCACGCTGTGCGTAGAAGTCCTGCTCACTCGCAGTGAACACGAACTCCTGGCCGCAATCGGCGCAGGTCAGATTCTTGTCGTTGTACACGAAACGAAAACTCCTCTCGGTAGCCGTGCGATCCCTCCGGGTTCTCGCGTCAGCCGTGAGAGGAGTCCGAGTCGTCGTCGTACTACGTATGAACTTGCCGTGATTGCGATCACGGCCTTACCGCGCGGGAGTCTAGACGACGATCGGCGGATTTGTACAGGGGTATTTTCGTCGATCGAGGCGGAATTGGCCAATCGGAGCCGCCGGGACGAGCCCGTCGGCCCGTCAATCGGCGGCCGCCCAGCCACGCGTGCGCTCGACGGCTCGGGCCCACGCCCGACGACCCGCAGCCCGGGCGGCATCGTCCGCCGTCGGCTCGAAGCGCCGCTCGACCTGGCGAAGGGCGGCGATCTCGGCCGGGCTCTCCCAGAACCCGACGGCCAGACCGGCCAGCGCCGCAGCCCCGAACGCCGTGGTCTCCCGGACCATCGGCCGCTCGATCGACCGCCCGAGCTGGTCGGCCACGAGGCCGCACACGAGGTCGCCCGCACCGCCGCCGTCGACCCGCAGACCGGACAGCGGCGATCCGAGATCGGCGTCCATCGCCTCGACCACGTCGCACACCTGGTGCGCGATCGCGTCGAGCGTGGCCCGAGCGATCTGGGCCGCGCCACTGCCCCGGGTCAGGCCGAAGATCGCGCCGCGCGCGTCGGGATCCCAGTACGGCGCCCCGAGCCCGACGAATGCCGGGACGACGACGACTCCACCGCTGTCGGCGACGGCGGCGGCGAGGCGCTCGATCTCGGAGGACTCGCGGAACAGCCCGAGCCCATCGCGCAGCCACTGGACGGCCGCGCCGGTGACGAAGACCGAGCCCTCGAGGGCATAGACGAGTGGCGCGTCGGGCCCGAGCCGCCAGGCGATGGTCGTCAGCAGGCCATGGCTCGAGGCGACGGGCGTCTCGCCGGTGTTGGCGAGGAGGAAGGCACCGGTGCCGAGCGTGACCTTGGCCTCGCCGGGAGCGAAGCAGGCCTGACCGAAGGTGGCGGCCTGCTGGTCGCCGGCAGCGGCCGCGATCGGGATCGGCCGGCCGAAGATCGACGGGTCGGTCTCGGCATAGATCTCGGCGCAGCTGCGCACCTCGGCGAGGAGGGCACGGGGCACCTCCATGAGCTCCGCGAGGTCGTCGTCCCAGGCTCCCCGATGGATGTCGAGGAGGAGCGTGCGGGAGGCGTTCGACACGTCCGTCACGTGGGTCCGGCCGCCGGTCAGACGCCAGATGAGGAAGGACTCGACGGTTCCGGCGGCCAGCTCGCCTCGTTCGGCGCGCTTCCGCAGGTCCGGATCCTCGAGCAGGATCTGGCGGATCTTCGGGCCGCTGAAGTAGGCGTCGATCGGGAGTCCGGTGCGGGACCGGACGAAGTCCTCGTGGCCGGACGCGCGGAGCGTCTCGCAGAACGGCGCCGTGACGCGGCTCTGCCAGACGATCGCGTCGGCGACGGCGCGGCCGGTCGCTCGATCCCAGACGACGGCCGTCTCGCGCTGGTTGGTGATCCCGATCGCCGCGACGCGCTCCGGCGCCGCCGATCGCGGCGATCACCTCGTGGGCCGTCGCGATCTGGGCCTCCCAGATCGCCTCCGGATCGTGGCGCACGTCGCCCGGCCCGGGGTAGTGCTGCTCGAACTCGCGCTGGGCGACGGCGACGACGCGGCCGGCGTGGTCGACGGCGATCGTCCGGGCGCTCGTCGTGCCCTCGTCGAAGGCGAGGATGACCGGCTCGTCCTGGACGCGGGCGCTCACGGGACCGCGAACTCGCGCCGGGCGCCCTCCAGGAACAGCTCGACCTCGTGCGCCTGGCGCTCGTCGTCCCAGCCGAGCTCGGCGCCCAGGATTCGCCGCGACCCGGGGGGCGATCGCCGCTCCGCGGTCCGCCAGCTCGTGGGTCAGGCGCATCCGGCGCGCCAGCACGTCGTCGATGGACAGGGCCAGCTCGTGGCGGGCCGCCCAGGCGACCTCGACCTCGAGATGCTCCTCGCCGTCGACGAGGCGGCCGAGGAGCCCGAGCTCGCGCCCGAGCGCGACCACGTCGGGGGCCTGCGTCCCGTGACGCCGGACGAGCCGCGCCGTCACGGCCGGATCGAGCCCGCCGGACGTCGCCAGCGTGGTGCCGAGTCGATCCAGCTCGGGCCGGTCGGCGGCGCCGACCAGCCGGCGCGTGACCGTTCCCGTGGGCCGGGTCGCCTGGCCGGGGCCGAGGACGCCGATGGCGGCGTCGATCGTCTGCTCGGCCATGAGCCGGTAGGTCGTGTACTTGCCGCCGCTCACGCGGACCAGCCCGTTGGTCTCCACGACGACCCGATGCTCGCGTGAGGCCCTGATCGTCGAGCCGTCCGACGGCGCGATCAAGGGCCGCAGGCCGGCGTACGTTCCGACGACGTCGGCCCGGGTCAGGCCGACATCGAGGACGTGGTTGACCGCCGCGAGCAGCTCGTCGACCTCGTCGAGCCCCGCGGTCGGGCGGTCGATCGGGCCGGAGTACGGCGCGTCCGTCGTGCCGACCAGCCAGTAGTGGGGCCACGGCACGAGGAACACGACCTTGCCCGGCACGCGGATCGTCAGGCCGACGTCGCTCGGGATCCGCGATCGCGGCACGATCAGGTGAGCGCCCCGGCTCGGCAGGAGCCGGGTCGACCCGCCCGACAGCGGCGACGCCGGGTCGGCTCCCCAGACACCGGTGGCGTCCACGACCGCCCGTGCCCGGACCTCGTGCTCCTCGCCCGTCAGGCGGTCACGGATGCGTGCCCCGACGACTCGCCCGCCGTCCTCGATCAGCGATTCCGCGCTCGCGCGCGTCACGATCGTGGCTCCGTCCTCACGAGCAGACCGGGCGACCGCCAGGGTGTAGCGCGCGTCGTCCTCGACGCCGTCGTGGAACATCAGGCCGCCCCGCAGCCGTTCGCGACGCATCGCGGGCGCGTGCTCGAGCACCTCGCCGACCGACAGGTGGCGGTGCCAGCCGCCGTCCCTCCGTGCGCCGAGCACGTCGTACAGGGTCATCCCGGTCTGATAGAAGACACGCGTCACGACCGGCAGGCCGAAGAGCGGGAACAGCAGCGGCTCGATCGTCACGAGGTGGGGTGCGAGGTGGAGGATTCGCGAGCGCTCCGTCAACGCCTCGCGGACCAGGCCGAAGCGGTATTGCTCGAGATAGCGCAGCCCGCCGTGGATCAGCCGCGACGACCGCGACGACGTCCCGACGGCGATGTCGTCGCGCTCCACCAGCCCCACCCGCAGGCCGCGCGTGGCCGCGTCCAGGGCGGCACCGGAGCCCACGATCCCGCCGCCGACGACGAGCACGTCGAGCGGCCCGTCGACGAGGGCGGCCAGGTCGCGCCGACGAGCCTCGAGCGGCCCGAGGGTCATCGGTCGATGCGCCCCGGCCGGCTGATCCGCCACAGGACCGCGGCCGTGCCTCCGAGCAGGACCAGGATCAGGACGGGCGTGCGCAGGATCAGGTCGCGGGCATCGCCGGGCAGCAGGTAGGTCACGACTCCGGCGAGGAGCACGATGACGACCACCAGCGCCCCGACCAGGAGCGCCTCGCGGAACCCGGTGGTCCGGCCGTGAGCGGGGCCCTTCGCGGAGCCCGGGGTCTCGTCGCCGCGATCGCTGCGATCAGCCACGATCCGCCGCCTGCGGGATCCCGATCGGGGCGACGAGGACGCGCCCGGCGAGGGCCTTGCCGCTGCGGGTCGCGAGGCCCGTCTTGGGCCGATGGAACGTGATCGTCAGGTCGGCCCGCACAGCCGGATCCGATGGGTCGCCGCTGGTCAGGTCGACGGCGGTCGGAGTGTCGACCGCGAGGACCGGGACCATCTCCCCGCGGGCTCGATTGATCAGCTCCACGGCCGACCGGATGGGTTCGCGGAGCGGACCTCGGACGCCGGTGCCGAGCAGGGCGTCGACGATGATCGCCGCCTTCTCGATCCCGTGGCCGAGGATCGCCACGTCGCGGGCAACCGGCACGTGGACGATCGTGATCCGCTCGTCGCGGACGACGCGATCCCAGTTGCGGGCCGCATCCGGGGTGGTGGGCCGGGCCGTCCCCGCGACCAGGGCGATCACGACCTTCGTGCCCGCCGCGGCCAGGTGTCGCGCGGCCACGAGGCCGTCGCCGCCGTTGTTGCCCGGTCCGGCGAGGATGACGATCGGGCCGCGGCCCCAGCGCTCGGTGTCGATCGCGAGGGCCCGCGCGGCCGCGGCGACCGCGACCCCGGCGTGCTCCATCAGTTGCTCGCCCGGGACCCCGAGCGCCTGCGCCTTGCGGTCCGCGCCGGTCATCGCCGCGGCCGTCATCGGCGCCCGCGCCGCCGTCTCCGCCCAGTGCCGGCGAAGCTCGCGCAGGTCGAGGGTCATGATCTCCGGATCGTCGGCCGGCAGCGGCTGGATCGAGGAGCCCGCGGGCGCGCGCGAGGACGAGGCCGGGGGTGTCATGACCGTCGAAGCGTAGCCCGAGATCGGTGCCGGTGCGAGGGCTCGGGCCGGTCGGACGACGCCGGAGGACCGGCGCGCCTTGACGTGGCGAACGACACTTGGGATGTGCGCGCGCTGGACTCGTTCCGCCACTGGCTCGCAGCCGTCGACGGCCGCGACGAGGTCGAGCGTCGACAGGCGCATCTGCTCGAGCTGATTCTCGGTCTGCTCATCATCGTCGTCGCCGTGCTGGCGGTCGCCACGGTCGTCTCCCAGGGTCTCGGCGTCCTGCCCCAGACGGCGCTCGCATTCGTGCTCCTGCAGCCCCTGTTCCTGATCCCGTTCGCCCTGCTCCGGTCCGGGCACTTCAACCTCGCGGCGACCGCCACGGTCGCCGTCTTCGAGTTCATCGTGATCACCGGGATCCTGGCGGTCGGCCCGACGACCCCGGGCACCGGCGCCGCGATCGCGGTCCCGATGACGATCGCCGCGCTCGTGCTGCGCCGGCCGGGCCTGCTCGTGGTGACCGCCGTGTCTCTTGGGGCGATCCTCCTGGCGCCCTTCCTTCCGGGTCACTCGGAGCCCCCGGAGGGCTCGACGTCCGGGCTGATCCTGTCGGTCGCCCTCGTCGCGATCGTCCTCGATCGGTTCGCGATCACGATGCGCGACGCGCTGGCCGGCGAGCTCCGTCATCACCGCGAAGCCGAGGCGGCGCGGCTGGAGCTGGTCGAGCAGGCCGAGGAGCTGCGGGCGTCCAACGAACGCCTCACCCGCGAGATGACCGAGCGATCGGCGGCGGAGGCCGCTCGCAAGGCGATCGAGGCCAAGGTGCTCGAGGTCCAGAAGCTCGAGAGCCTCGGAGTCCTGGCGGGCGGGATCGCCCACGACTTCAACAACCTGCTGGTCGCGATCATGGGCAACGCCGGGCTCGCCCTCCTCGACCTGCCCGAGGGCCACCCGGCGCGGGCGAGCATCATCGATGTCGAGATCGCGAGCCGACGGGCCGGCGAGCTCGCCCGCCAGATGCTCGCCTATTCGGGCCGCAGCCGGTTCCTGATCGAGCCGGTCGAGCTGTCCGAGCTGGTCCGCGAGCTGCTGTCCCTGCTCCAGGTGTCGATCGGCAAGAGCGTCGTCCTGAAGCTCCACCTGCCGGACGAGCCGGTGGTCGTCGACGCCGACGCCGCCCAGCTCCGGCAGGTCGTCATGAATCTGGTCATCAACGCGGCCGACGCGATCGGCACCCGGTCGGGGACGGTCACGATCCGGGTCAGCGCCCTCGAGGCGAACGCCGAGTACCTCGCCGACGTCCACCCGGAGGCCGGTCTCCAGCCGGGCCACTTCGCCGCCCTCGAGGTGTCCGACACCGGGATGGGCATGGACCAGGCGACCCAGGCCCGGATCTTCGATCCCTTCTTCACCACGAAGTTCACGGGTCGCGGGCTCGGCCTCGCAGCCGTGCTGGGCATCGTCCGCAGTCACAGCGGTGCCCTGCGCGTGTACAGCGAGGTCGGTCGCGGCTCGACGTTCCGGGTGGTCCTGCCGCTCAGCGCGACGTCGCCGCGGACGTCGAGCACGAGCGTCGGCGAGCCCTGGCGGGGTGCGGGCACCGTCCTCGTCGTCGACGACGACCCCATGGTCCGGAGCGTCGCGAAGCGCCTGCTCGAGTCCTTCGGGCTGACCGTCCATGTCGCCGACGGCGGCCCGCAGGCGCTCGAGCGGATCAGCGCCGAGCCCGACGCCGTCGACGCCGTGCTCCTCGACATGACGATGCCGGAGCTGAGCGGTCCGGAGGTCTTCGCGCGGGTCCATGAGATCCGGCCGGACCTGCCGATCATCCTGATGAGTGGCTATCACGAGGACGAGCTGGCGCCCGAGATCGGGGCCGGGATCAGTGGATTCGTTCAGAAGCCGTTCACGCCGGCCGAGCTCTCCGACCGGATGCGCGCCGCCCTCGAACCGGCCGGCTCGAGCGCAGCGGCCGATGAGGCAGCGGTGGTTCCCGACGCGACCTGAGCCCGCCTAGCGGGTCGCGAGCCGGACCCTTTCCGGATCGACCAGATCACGCTCGAGGACGCCGTCACGCGCGAGGGCGGCGACAGCGGACTGCACGGCCGTGATGTCGTGATCGCCGATCCCATCGTCGAAGGTCGACCATTCGGTGCCGGGCGCGGCCCGGAGACGGTCGACGATCCGGCCGCGGAGCCAGCGGGTCGTCGCGCGGAACGGGATCGCGCGCGGGCGCCCCCGCGAGGGCGCGTCCGCGACCCGAGCGGGCGACGCCGCGCCGGAACGCTGCTCCGCGGCGAACACGCACCACGCCCGGACCGGACACGCCGGGCAGTCGGGGCTGCGCGGCGTGCAGATCGTCGCCCCGATGTCCATCAGGGCATGGGTCCAGTCGCCGGGACGATCGCGGTCGACCGACGCGTCGGCCGCACCCTGGATCCAGCCCGGTTGATCGACGACGTCGGCCACGCCTCCGCCGACGGCTCGCCCGAGGACCCTTCGAACGTTCGTGTCGACCGCGCCGACCGGGATGCCGAACGCGATGGCGGCCACGGCCCGCGCGGTGTACGGCCCGATGCCGGGCAGCCGCTGGAGGGCGTCGAGGTCGGAGGGGACCTGGCCGTCGTGATCCGCGACGATCGCTCGCGCGGCGCAGGCGCAGGTTGAGGGCCCGCCGGTCGTAGCCCATGCCCCGCCACGCGCGCAGGACGTCGGCGGGTGTCGCCGCCGCGAGGTCGGCGATCGTCGGGAAACGGGCGAGGAACCGGCCCCACGCCTCGACGACGCGCGCGATCTGCGTCTGCTGGGCCATGACCTCCGACACGAGGACCGCGTAGGGGTCACGCGTCGTGCGGAACGCGAGCGCGCGGCCACGGTCGTCGAACCACGCCAGGACGGCGTCGCGCGCCTCGATCGGGAGCGCTGGACCGGCGGACGGTGTCGTTGCTGCCGATCGCGATCGCCCCATCGCCGCGAGCGTACCATCGGCCCGATGCCCCTCCCCCACCCCGTCCGGATCGGCGCCGCGTTCTGGGTCCAGCGGTCCGACTGGCCGTCGCTGCGCGAGGCGGTCGAGACGGCCGAGGCGGCCGGTGCCGACGACCTCTGGATCGACGACCATCTCCTGTCCGACGAAGGGGCGGCGGACGACGCCAAGCTCGAAGGCTGGACGACGCTGGCCGCCGTGGCCGCGGTGACGACCCGTGCCCGGCTCGGTCTGCTCGTGGCCGCGAACACGTTCCGCAATCCGGGCCTCACCGCGAAGCTGGCGACGACGCTCGACCAGATCAGCGGCGGCCGAGCGATCCTCGGCATCGGCGGCGGCTGGTTCGAGGACGACCATCGGGCGTTCGGGCTGGACTTCGGGAGCGGGTTCGGCGAGCGGCTGGATCGCCTCGGTGAGTCGGTCGACATCATCCGGCGCCTGCTCGACGGCGAGCGGTTCAGCCACGACGGGCGGTTCTACCGGCTGCGCGACGCCCTCGCCGCTCCGCGCCCGATCCAGGACCACCTCCCGATCCTGATCGGCGGCTCAGGCCCGCAGAAGACCCTCCGGATCGTCGCTCGCCACGCCGATCTGTGGAACGCGTACGGCTCGCCCGCGATGCTGGCCGCGTCGGACGCCATCCTCCGCGACCGCTGCGCGGAG
This sequence comes from uncultured Chloroflexia bacterium, assembly GCA_963783055.1. Taxonomy (GTDB): domain Bacteria; phylum Chloroflexota; class Limnocylindria; order Limnocylindrales; family CSP1-4; genus CF-46. The sequence continues at coordinate 1,148,848 of CAWAMB010000004.1, read as the reverse complement.
ATCGGCCGGGATCCCGACGAGATCGAGCGGACGGTGAACCTGAACGTGGTCGTCCGGCGCACGGCCCGCGAGGCCGAGCGCGTGTGGTCGGGCTACGCCGAGGCGCACCAACCGCGCGAAGGCGAGGGCCGGCTCCTCGTCGGCGGTCCGGTCGACGCGGTCGCCGCCGCGCTGGCCGAGTACGCCCGCGTGGGCGTGCGCCATCCGATCCTGATCTTCCGCTCGCCGTGGGACCTCGAGACGATCCGGTCCCTCGGCGCGATCCGGGCGGCCGTCGCGGCAGGCGTGGACTGACGACGCCCGGTGGAGCCCGTCAGCCCCCGGTGTTGATCATCACGTGCTTGACGAACGTGTAGTCCTCGAGCGCGTACTTCGAGCCGTCCTTGCCGTAGCCGGACTGCTTCACGCCGCCGTGTGGCGTCTCTGACGCGAGCGTGAAGTGCTCGTTGATCCAGACGTGGCCGAAGTCGAGCGCCTTGGCGACGCGCATCGCCTTGCCGATGTCCGACGTGAAGATCGACGACGCGAGGCCGAACGGCGTGTCATTCGCCCACTGAATTGCGGTCTCCTCGTCGCTGAACCGCTGGACGGTCACGACCGGACCGAAGATCTCGTCCTGGATGATCTCGGACTTCTGGTCGGCGCCGGCGATGACCGTCGGCTCGTAGTACGAGCCCGGGCGGTCGGGACGGACGCCACCGACGACGACCTCGGCCGACCCGCGAGCGCGATCGACCATGCCGGCGACCTTGTCGACCTGAGCCGTGGCGATGAGCGAGCCCATGTCGAGATCGTCGGCCTCGGCCGGGTCGCCCCACTTGATCGATTTGACCTGCTCGGAGAGCTTGTCGACGAACGAGTCGTAGACCTTGGGGCCGGCGATGACGCGCGTCGCCGCGGTGCAGTCCTGGCCGCTGTTCCAGTAGCCGGCCGACTTCAGCGTCTCGGCCGCGAGGTCGAGGTCGGCGTCGTCGAAGACGATGACCGGCGCCTTGCCACCGAGCTCGAGGTGGAGCCGCTTCACGGTGTCCGCGGCGATCTTCGCGACCCGCTTGCCGGTCGCGGTGTCGCCGGTGATCGACACCATCCGGACCTTGGGATGGCCCACGAGGGCATCGCCGATGTCACCGCCCGCTCCGGACAGGACGTTGACGACCCCGGCCGGCAGGACCTCGGAGAGGATCTCCCCGAACGCCAGCGCCGTGAGCGGCGTGCGCGCCGATGGCTTCAGGACGACCGTGTTGCCCGTGGCGAGGGCGGGCCCGAGCTTCCAGCTGGCCATGTAGAGCGGGTAGTTCCAGGGGGCGATCGAGGCCACGACGCCGATCGGATCGCGCCGGATGATCGAGGTGTGCCCGGCGACGAACTCGTTGGCCGCGAGGCCGTCCATGACCCGCGCCGCGCCCGCGAAGAACCGGAAGAGGTCCGCGCAGACGGCCATCTCGTCGATGGCGGCGCCGACCGGCTTGCCGGCGTTCGCGCTCTCCAGCCGCCCGAGCTCATCGGCCCGCGACTCGAGGAGATCGGCGATCTTCAGGAGCATCAGCGAGCGATCCTGGGGCGTCGTCTGACGCCAGGTCGCGAAGGCGGCGTCCGCTGCATTGACGGCCCGATCGACGTCCTCGGCGGCGCTCTTCGGGACCTTGGCGATGACCTGGTCGTTGGCCGGGTTGATGACGTCGAGCGTCTCGCCGGACGCGGCGTCGACCCACGCGCCGCCGATGAGCTGCTGGTGCGTCTTCACGGCCGCGAGCGTGTCGGTCATGGCTGGACTCCTGTCGGTGACGTCGACGGGCCGGGGCCCGGAGGGATGAGCCGAGGGCTGGTCGGGCCATTGTGCCTCCGCGGTCGATCCGCGGCGCGGTTCCGGGTTGCGCGTCCCACGCGGCGGGTCACGCCTCGAGCGCGCGACTCCCGCCCGGAACCGCCGCACGCGATGCCCGCCACCACGGGATCGTGAGCCGCTCGGCGGCGACGACGATGCCGTACAGCCCGATGCTCAGGACGGCGGTCAGCAGGATCGCGGCGAACACGAGGTCTGTCCGGAACGACCGCTGGCTGAGCTGCATCCAGATCCCGAGGCCGTCGGTGGCGCCGACGTACTCCCCGATGACGGCGGCCACGACGCCGTAGGTCGCCGAGATGCGGAGGCCGGTGAAGAACGCCGGCAGCCCCGACGGCCAGCGGATCTTGCGGAACGTCTGACCGGCCGACGCCCCGAACGAGCGCATGAGCTCCGCAGCCTCCGCCGACGTGGAGGCGAACCCGTCGAGAAGGGCGATCGTGATCGGGAAGAACGTGACGAGGACGACCACGAGGACCTTGGGTAGCAGCCCGAAGCCGAACCAGACGACGATCAGTGGCGCGATCGCGACGATCGGCACGGTCTGCGAGCCGACGAGGAGCGGCTCGACCGCGCGGCGGGCCCACGCGACGCGGTCCAACGCGACCGCGACCGCCGTGGCGCCGAGGATCGAGAGGCTGAACCCGACGACCGTCTCGATGATCGTCGGCACGGCGTGGCGGACCGCCTCGGTCGCGGAAGTCCCACAGCGCGCCGACGACCTGGCTCGGCGCGGGCAGGACGAACGGGCTGACCCCGGACGAGCGGGCGTAGAGCTCCCAGCCGCCGAGCAGGGCGGCGACGAGGGCGAGCGGCGGCCCGAGGCGGCGGATCGCCGCCGCCCGCCACCGCGCTCGCGGCCGCCGGCCGTCACGGCAGGAAGTCGTTCGTGAAGAGGCGGGCGTAGTCGAGCGCGGTCGGCAGCGGCTTGCCGGCCGAGTCGACGAGCAGGCCCTGGTCGTACAGGAATGCCGGAGTAGCGCGGTCCAGCGCTCGAGAGTCTGGGTCCCGAACACGCCGCGGTCGTCGACGAGGTAGCCGCCGCTCGTCGAGGAACCTGCTGACTGGCCGTCGGGAGCTCGCTTGTTCGCGTCGAACACGCCGGGGTTCTCCGCGATGAGGACCGCGGCCGCCGCGTCGGGCTGGTCGGCGGCGAACTCGAAGCCGCGGGCCGTGGCGGCCAACGAATCGCCGCGCCGCATCCGGGTCGCCGCTCGAGCCACTGGCGGTCGCAGGCGAGGACGACCTGGTAGAACTCGGGGAAGCCGGAGTCGGTGAACTGGAAGTAGCGCAGCGTCGATCCCGCGCAGGTCGGCCTCGACGCCCTCCCAGGCGGTGAACAGGATCGTGAAGTCGGCCTGCTGCTTGTAGAGCGCCTCGTAGGCGGCGGCGTCGAGCGTCGCGACCTTGAACGCGCCTGTGCCGCCGTCCGCCTTGATCACCGCCTTCAGCGTCGGGACCTCGTTCGGGTAGCCGAAACCGGCGTACGTCTTGCCGTCGAGGTCCTTCGGCCGCTGTGATCGGCCCGTCGGCGAGGACGCCGATCGCGGACGCCGTCCTCTGGAGGATCGCGGCGACGCTGACGATGTCGGCGCCGGCCGCGACGGCGAACGTCATCGAGTCCTGGAAGCTGATCCCGCACTCGGCCTGGTGGGCGGCGAGCAGCGTCTCCGGCGTCGCCGAGGCGTACGGCAGGATCTGGAGGTCGATGCCCGGCCGTCGCGATACCAGCCCTTCGCGCCGGGCGACGAAGAACCCGGTGTGATTCGTGTTCGGAGTCCAGTCGAGCGCGAGACGGACGGTGGTCGGCGGTCGCGCCGGACGGCGACTCGAGCGGCGCGGCGGACGGGCGTGGTGCCCCGAGGCGCGTGCCAGGCGAGGACGGCGGCAGGCGCCGAGGCGACCCTGGTTCGGGCTCCCGCAGCCGGCGACGACGAGCACGACGGCGATCAGGAGACTGAGGAACTTCACGAGACGGGACCTCGGATGTACGATACAGAAGATGCCGCCCCGGAGTTCCGGGACGGCAGCATCGAGTCTCATGGGCCTGCTTCCTTCGCTGGGATGAACCAGATCAGGTTCGGCGGGTCTGTGGCCTTGCCACACTCTCAGCGCATTCGCGCTCCCCGGAGGCGGTATTCAATTGCCCCGAGTCTAGCACCGACGCCGTCAGGCCCCGGTTGAGCTCAGCGCTGTGCGCAGCCAATCGATGACGTCGGCGATGACCGCCGGGCCCTCGGGCTCGTTGTGGCTCTCGTGGCGGAGCTCGGGGTAGGTTCGACGCACGACGCCAGGCACGGCGGCCAGGGGCGCGCTGGCCCCGGTCGGCACGAGACGGTCCGCCTCGCCGTGGTACACGAGCGTCGGGATCGCCAGCCGGCCGAGCGCGGCCCGGACGCGCCCCTGCTCGGCGAGCGCTTCGGCTCCGAAGCGGAAGGTCGTGGCGTGCTGGTTCAGCGGATCCTGGCGGTAGCGCTCGCCGATCGACGGGTCCCGCGACAGGAGGGCGCCGTCGAAGGCGTTCTTGAGCTCGCCCGTGGGCGCAACCGAGCTCAGCACCCGGGCCATCGCCTGCTTCCAGCCCGGCACCGTGGAATCGAGGGCGGGCGCGCTCAGGACGAGGGCATCCGGCAGCGGACGCGGCGGGTCGGCGACGGCGTAGCCGAGGCTGATCAGGCCACCCAGCGAGTGACCGAACAGCGCGACCGGCCGGCCACCTGCAGCGGCCCGCGCCGCAGCCAGACGGTCCTCGAGATCGTCGTGGTTCTGCGTCCAGCGGTCGACGTACGCCCGCCGGCCGGCCGACCCACCGAACCCGCGCTGGTCGTACGCCTCCACCGCCAGGCCGGCGTCGGCCAGCTGCCGGCCGACGTGCTCGTACCGGCCGGAGTGCTCGGCGATGCCGTGGACGAGGAGCACCGAGGCCCACGGATCGGTCGCCGGCTGCCAGCGCCGGACGAGGAGCTCGGTTCCGTCCCGGGCGGCGGCCCGCTCGGTCGACGAGGATTGCGTGGCGCTGGATGTCGTCATCGCGCCCATCGTAGGCCCGCCGACCGCTACGCTGCGGGCCATGTCGAACTGGACCGAGGTCGGGACCGGCGTCTTCGTCCGGCGCTACACCTTCTACGACCAGAACATCACCGCAATCCGCGGTGATGACGGCTTCTGCATCGTCGACACTCGCCTCACGCACCGCCAGGCCGACGAGATCCTCGCCGACCTGAAAGAGCTCTCGCCGCTTCCCGTGCGGGCGGTGGTCAACACCCACGGCCACTCGGACCATGCATTCGGCAACGCGCGTTTCCGGCCCGCCCCGATCTGGGGCCACACCCGGGCGGCCACGATGGTCGGCGCGACGGGCGAGCGCCAGCGGGCGGCGACGGCGGCGGCCATGCCCGAGTACGCCGAGGAGCTCGCGGAGGTCGAGCTCGACCCGCCCGATCGACTCTTCGACGTGGAGACGACGGTGCCGTTCGACGCGGGCGGCCGAGTCGTCGAGCTGCGGTACCTGGGTCGCGGCCACACCGACAACGACATCGTCGTGCTGATCCCCGACGCCGACGTCCTGCTCGCCGGCGACCTCGTCGAGAACGACGCGACGCCCTACTTCGGCGACGGCTTCCCGATGGACTGGCCGGCCACGGTCGAGGCGCTCGTCGCGCTCGTGACCGGAGTCGTGGTCCCGGGCCACGGCTCGGTCGGCGACAAGGCCCTCGCCGTCCGCCAGATGACCGAGTTCCGGGCCATCGCGGAGCTCGCGGGGCTCGTCCATCAGGGCGTCCTCGACCTCGACGCCGCGGTCCTTCGGACGCCCTACCCGGCTGACACTGCCCGCGAGCCGCTCGAGCGGGCGTTGGCGCAGCTGCGCGGCGAGCTGGACTGACTCGGCAGGCGCGGCGAAGGGCAACTACTCGGCGACGCGGACCACCCAGCGGCCGCGCGCCTGGCCGGCCAGGATCGCGTCGAGCGCCTGCTCGACGTCGGCGAGGGCGACCTCCGTCACCCCGCTGCCGTCGTCCAGCCCGTTCGGCCGGAGGTCCGACGCGATCCGCTCCCAGAGCGCCCGCCGCTCCGCGATCGGCATCGCGGCCGAATCCATCCCGAGCAGGGCCACGCCGCGCAGGATGAACGGCAGGACGGTCGTGTCGAGCTTCGCGCCGCCGGCATTGCCGGACGATGCCACTGCCGCGCCAGGGCGGAGGGTGCGCAGGACGTACGGCAGGGTCGCCGCTCCGACGGTGTCGACCGCGCCCGCCCAGCGCGCCGACTCGAGCGGCCGCGAGCTCTCGGCGGTGACCTCGTCGCGCGGCACGAGGCCGGCGGCTCCCAGCCCGCGGAGGCGCTCTTCCTCCTCGGGCTTGCCGGTCGCGGCCCAGACCTCGTGGCCGCGGGCCGTCGAGGATCGCGACCGCGACGCTGCCCACCCCGCCGCTCGCTCCAGTGACCAGGACCGGACCGTCGCCGGCGCGCAGGCCGTGGCGCTCCAGCGCGGCGACGGACATCGCAGCGGTGAATCCGGCCGTCCCGACGGCCATCGCGGCTCGACCGTCCAGTCCGCTCGGCAGCGGCACCACGTACTCGGCCGGCAGCCGCGTGTATGCGCCGTAGCCGCCATGCCGGGCGACGCCCAGGTCGTAGCCGTGGGCGAGGATCGCGGTGCCGGCCGGCAGGTCCGGATCGCCGGAGCCGACGATCTCGCCCGCCAGGTCGATTCCCGGGATCAAGGGGCTGATCCGGGCGACCTTGCCGTCGGCGATCGTGGCGAGGGCATCCTTGAAGTTGACACTCGACCAGTGGACCCGGACCTCGATGTCGCCGGGCGGGAGGTCGTCCGCGGCGAAGGACCGGAGGCCGCGCTCCACGCCATCACCGGCGCGCTCGGCGACGAACGCCCGGAACGTGGCGGGGATCTGGCTCATGGCCAGATGCTAGCGCCGCTCCGACGGGTCGGGCGGCCGGGTTGCAGTTCGGCCGATCGACAGCCGCCGCTCGCGGGCGGTCACGAGGCGACGACGGTCAGGGAGCGTCGGCGCTCGCCTCGGCGGAGGGCTCCGGCTCGGGCGTCGGCGTCGGGGTCGCCGCGGCCGACGGCTTCGCGGTCGGTTTCGGCGTCGGCTTTGGCGTCGCGGTCGGCCGCGGCGTGGCCCGCGGGCCGCAGTTGCTGACACCTGAGCCGCTCGTCTTGCCGGTCGATGCCGGGACCTGGTAGCGGTCAGCCGGCGCCGTTCCGGTCGCGGTGAACAGCGCCGCCGCGAGCTTCCGGATCGCCACCGACGTCGGGGACCTGGATCGAGCCCCGCGCGTCGAACCCGGGTCGGACGAGCGGATGGGTGATCACCGCCCGGTACGTCTTGCTCCGGCCGATCTTCGTCCCCATCTCGGCGAGGTCCGGCACGAGCTTGCGCGGGATGTTCGTGACCGCGGCGTCGCCCAGCGCCTTGAGGAACCCGATCGGATCGTTCAGGAAGCCACCGGTCTTCAGCCGGTCGCGAATCCCGGACAGGATCTCCTGCTGGCGAGCCGCGCGCGTGAAGTCGCTCTCGCCTGACGGCCTTGCGGATCCGGGCATACCCGAGCGCCTGCTGGCCGTTCAGGTGGTGGCGGCCGGCCGTGATGCCGAACCCATGGGTGAATCCGTATTCGTCGTAGGTCGGATCGCAGAAGCCATCCGCGACGTCGACGTCGATCCCGCCGAGCGTGTCGACCACGTTGACGAACCCCTGGAGGGTGACGGCCGCGTAGTGGTCGATCCGGAGCCTGAGGAGGGTGCCGAGCGCGCCCATCAGGACGTCGTACCCGTCGCCGTTCGACCCGGGGAACGTCCCCTTGTGGTGGCGCGCGAACGACACCAGGCCATTGAGCTTGCCGCTGAACTTGCGGCCGTCGGGCAGGGGCACGTCGACCATGTCGCGCGGGATGGAGATCATCGACACGGTCTGACCGACCGGATCGAGCGAGACGACGATCATCGTGTCGGTCAGGTAGGTGTTCCGTCCCACGCCGGCGTCGACGCCGACGAGCAGCACGTTCTGGCGGGGAACCGCCGGGGAGGGCGAGGCCGACGGCGCGATGCTCGGCGAGCCGGGCGCCTCGGACGGCAGCGTGACTTCCGGATCGGGGACCGCCGAGGCCGACGCCGACGGATCCCATGCGCCGGTCGTTCCGGGATCGATCGGGATGATCGTGTCCGCCGCCTCGCGGGCCGTCTCGGTGGCGTACGCGGCGAAGCCCTGGGGAACGATCGAGAACAACCGCGAGGAGCGCGATCGGGAGCGCGTCGCGCCGTCCGATCCGGGGGAACCGGCGATCGAACAGGCTCGAGCCGATCGCCGCCGCTCGCCACACGAGGAGCAGCGCCTGGAGGCCGAACAGGACGGTCACGGTCGCCGGGTCGAGGGCGATCCGGAGGAGGCTGGCCGTCGAGAGCGCGAGCAGCCCACCCACGATCACGGCCAGGGACACGAGCGTCGGCACGCCGAACAGCGCCGCACGGCGGCGACGGCCGGCGGCCAGATGGCCGAGCCCCGGAAACATCGAGTCGAGGAAGGCGTGGAGGTGACGGGACCCCCGGCGCGGCGTGACGGCCGCGTCGCCCTGAGGCGAGGTGCTCACGTCGGCGGAGCGTACCAGAGCAATCGGCCCGGTCTTGTCACGCTTGTGTCACGACGCGCCGCCGGATCGCGCGGGACGGGGCGAGCGGATCAGGGCCGGCGGTCGTTCGGCTGAACGGCTCGATCGAAGATGGCGGCTGTCGCGAAGCCGTAGACGAGATGCGCAACCAGCATCACCTGCGGCCGGACCGGTCGGTCCTTCCAGGGTGGTGGGAACAGCTCGACGGCCGGAGCCGTGACGACGTACGCGACACTCCACACGCCGGCGCCATAGGCCGGACCGACGACCGCCGCCGGGCCGTGCCGCTGGGTCAGGACCCGGGCGACGCCGAACACGGCGCCGCACGCCGCACCGGTTGCGATGTGGACGAGCGCGGTCCCCGCGCGCCGGACCGGCTCGGGCGTCGTCGTGCCCTTGCCGGACGCATGGAGCAGCCGGTCGGTGATCCGGCGCGGTGGCTGCGTTCCGAGCAGGCCCAGCCAGCGCGCGGGGAGCATGACCATGCTCATGACGAGCGTCGCGGCCGCGCCGGAAGCCGCCCCGGCGATCGCGGCGCGCGGCACCGTCACCGGTTCAGCGGGAGCGGCGCGGGACCGGCGGCGGCCGCCGTGAGCGGGTGAAATGCCATCAAGCCGATGGTGGGCGGGCCGACCGTGCAGGACCGCCACGACGAGCGGCCCGGCCCTCGCAAGGCGCTTGCAGCGGGGCTCGCCAGGCGACGCCGCGGCCGGTTCGCCGGGCGGCGCCGCGCGCTAGCTGTTGCCCTCGACGACGACGACGTCGAGGCGGCGCGGCCCGTGGACGCCTTCGACCCGCTGGAGCTCGATGTCGCTCGTGGCCGACGGCCCGCTGATCCACGTCTGCGGCCGGCTCGGGTCGAGGCGGGCCAGCGCCTCCGGGACGCTCCCGACGACCTGATCGGCGCGAACGACGCAGACGTGGAGGTCGGGCAGCAGGCTGAGCGCTCGGCGGCCCTGGGACGGCCCGCCATCGAGCACGATCGTGCCGGTCTCCGCGATCGCGACGGCACAGCCTGTGAGCACCCCGTGGAGGCCATCAAGATCGGCGTGGGACAACGGCGGATCGTCGCCGACGCCCTCGACGGAAGTGCCCGCGAGCCACGCAGGATCGATCCCGGCCGGAACGGCGATCCTCGTCGCGCCGCGCTCAGCGAGGACGGCGGCGATCGTCGTTGGCAAGCCGGCGGCACTTGTCCGATGGACCACGGCTCGGTAGTCGTCGACGCGTTCGACGAACAGGTCGACGATCTCAGTGGCCGGCGGGAGACCCATCTCGTAGGCGCGCGGGATCGGTGCCGCCGCCGGGCGATCGGCGAGGGCGTCGCGGATCCGCCCCAGGACGGCCTCCCGGGCGCTGGTCATCGGTCCCCTCCCCGCCCGCCGCCCGTCCGCCGCCACCAGCCCCGGAACGATTCGCGGGCGGGCGCTCGCAGGTCGCGCGCGCGGAACCAGCCGCGGATCGGGCCGGGGCCACGGAGCCGGCGCACGATCCCGTGCCGACCGACGACCCGCCCGCCCAGGCCGGCCAGGCGCTCGGCCCAGCCAAGCCGCCGCGGCGATCGCAGCGTCCAGGCGGCCGCGCTGAAGGCGACTGCTTCGCGCGTCGGCAGGCGATGCCCGGCCTCGGACTGGCGCACGACCTGGCCACGGAGATGGACGAGCACCTCCGGGATATCGATCCGGACCGGGCAGACATCGAAGCAGGCGCCGCACAGGGACGAGGCGAACGGCAGCGAGGCGGTCTGCTTGTCGACCGGGTGTTTCGCGATGCCGCGGAGCTGCGGCGTCAGGATCGCCCCGATCGGGCCGGGATAGACCGAGCCATAGGCCTGACCACCCGTCCGCTCGTAGACCGGGCAGACGTTCAGGCAGGCCGAGCAGCGGATGCAGCGGAGGGCCTGGCGCCCGGTCGGGTCGGACAGGGTGTCCGTCCGGCCGTTGTCGAGCAGGATCAGGTGGAACGCCTGCGGTCCATCGCCGGGCGTCACGCCGGTCCACATCGACGTGTACGGGTTCATGCGCTCGGCCGTCGACGAACGCGGCAGGAGCTGCAGGAACACCTCGAGGTCGCGCCAGGTCGGGACGAGCTTCTCGATCCCCATGACGGTGATCAGGGTCTCCGGCAGGGTCAGGCACATCCGTCCGTTGCCCTCCGACTCGACGACAACGACCGTCCCCGTCTCGGCCACGGCGAAGTTGGCGCCCGAGACGGCGACTCGGGCCCGCAGGAACTTCTCGCGGAGATGGAGCCGGGCCGTCTCCGCGAGCTCGGGCGGCGAATCGGTGAGGCCGGCGGGTGCCGGACGCCCGACGCGGCCCATCTCGTCGATGAAGATGTCGCGGATCTCGGATCGGTTTCGGTGGATCGCCGGCACGAGGATGTGCGACGGCAGGTCGTGGCCGAGCTGGACGATCATCTCGGCGAGGTCGGTCTCCCAGACATCGATGCCCTCGAGCCGGAGGGCCTCGTTGAGCTCGATCTCCTGGGTGGCCATCGACTTGACCTTGACGACCTCCGTCGCCCCAGCCGCGTGGGCGATCGACGCGACGAGGGCGTTCGCCTCGGCGGCGTCGCGCGCCCAATGGACGATCCCGCCGGCCGCCGTGACTGCCGCCTCGAGCTGTTCGAGGAGGGCCGGCAGGTCGTGGAGCACGGCGTCCTTGATCGCGGCGCCGGCCAGGCGGAGCTCTTCCCAGTCCGCGCGCTCGGCGACGGCCGCGGCACGCTTCGTCCGGATCGTCGTCGTCGCCCGGCCGAGGTTCGTCCGGAGCTGCTCATCGGCCAGTGCCGTGCGGGCGGCCTCGGGGAACGGCGGCGTGCCGCGAAACGTCGGCTCGGGGCGGGAGTCGCGGGCGGCGACCGGCCGTGCCTCGCCTCCGGTCGTCATGCCTGCGCCCCGGTCGCCGCGAGGATCTCCGCCAGATGCATGACCCGGACCGGCGATCCGCGCCGTGACAGGAGCCCACCAATGTGCATCAGGCACGAGGTGTCACCGGCCGTCAGCACCTCGGCCCCGGATGCCAGCACGTCGTCGACCTTGTCGAGGCCCATCGCGACCGACGTGTCGGCGTTCTTGATCGCGAACGTCCCGCCGAAGCCACAACAGGACGCCGACCGCGGCAGGTCGACGACCGTCACTCCCTCGACCGCGGCGAGCAGCCTGGTCGGGCGGTCTCCGACGCCGAGCAGCCGGGTCGAGTGGCACGTCGGATGGAACGCGACCGTGTGCGGAAAGCGAGCGCCGACGTCGACGACGCCAAGGACGTCGACGAGGAATTCGGTCAGCTCGTACACGCGCGGCCCGAGCGCCGCGACCCGAGCCGGCAGGCCCGCAGCGGCCCCCTGCTCCGCAGCCAAGCCCGGCGACGAGCGGGTGGTAGCGCCGGACCATCGACGCGCACGAACCCGACGGCGTCACGACGGCGTCGTAGCCGGCGAACGACGTCCGTGAAGCGTTCGACCAGCGGGATGCACGCGTCCTGGTAGCCGGAGTTGAAGTGCATCTGGCCGCAGCACGTCTGCTCGGCCGGGAAGTCGACGTCCTGGCCGAGCCGGCGCAGGAGCCGAACGACCGCCTGGCCGACCTCCGGGAACAGGGCGTCGTTGTAGCAGGCGATGAAGAGCGCGATCTTCACGGTTCAGGCGCTCCGGCCGGCCGGCGCCGCGCGCGGGACGAACCGTCGGATCTCCTGGGTCGCCCGGACGAGCGCGCGCAGCGTCTCGAGGTCGCCGCTCAGCAGCCCGCGCGCGCGGGCCTGGACGAGCACGTTGCCGATCGCCGTCGCCTCGACCGGCCCGGCGAGGACCGGGACGTCGCAGGCGTCGGCGGTCAGCTGGCAGAGCAGCGTGTTGTGAGCGCCGCCACCGACCAGGTGGACGACCTCGATCGACCGGCCGGACAGCCGCTCGGCGTCGTGGACCGCCCGGGCGTAGGCGGCGGCGAGGCTGTCGAGGATGCAGCGGACGAGCGCCGGGCGGGTCGGCGGCGCGGGCTGATCGGTGCGCCGGCAGGCGTCCTCGATCCGGGCCGGCATGTCGCCCGGCGGCAGGAAGGCCGGATCGTCGGGATCGATCCGCGGCCCATCCGGTGGGAGCTCCGCGGCCGCGACCAACAGGCTCGTCAGCCGCTCCGGGCTCCCGTCGAGCTCCCACGTGCGGAGCGACTGCTGGAGGAGCCACAGGCCCATGACGTTGCGCAGGTAGCGGATCCGGTCGTCGACCCCGCCCTCGTTCGTGAAGTTCGCAGCCCGGCTCTCCTCGCCCAGGATCGGCCGGTCGAGCTCGACGCCGACCAGCGACCAGGTCCCGCAAGCGATGTATGCGAACGACGTGTCGCCGGACGCCGGCACGCCGACGACGGCCGACGCCGTGTCGTGCGAGCCGACGAGCGTCAGGACCGTCTCCTGCGACAGACCGATTTCGCTCCGGACGCTGTCCCGCAAGGGACCGACGACGTCGCCCGGGGCGCCCAGCGGCGGCAGGATCCGGGACGGGATCCCGACGGTGTCGGCCAGCTCGGTGTCCCACGTCCGGCGATGGACGTCCAGCAGGGCCGTGGTCGACGCGTTCGTCAGCTCGGCCAGGCGGACGCCGGACAGCCAGAAGCCGAACAGGTCGGGGATGAGGAGCATCGTCGCCGCGGCGTCGAGGGCCGGCGTGCCGCGGGCGGCAACGAGCTGGTAGATCGTGTTGAAGGGCAGCATCTGGAGACCGGTTCGGGCATAGAGCTCGGCGGCCGGGACCGCGTCATGGACGGTCGCCACCGCCGCGGCCCAACGCTCGTCGCGATACGTGATCGGATTGCCGACGAGCGCTCCGGCCTCATCGATGAGGCCGTGGTCGACGCCCCACGAATCGACGCCGACGCTCACGAGACCGTCGGCGCCGTCCGCGGCTTTCGCCGCCTCGCGCAACCCGCTGAGGACCTCGCGGTACAGCCGGAGGATGTCCCAGTGAAGCCCGGTCGGAAGCCGGACCGGCTCGTTCGGGAAGCGATGGACCTCGGTGAGCTCGAGCTCGTTGGGGGCCACCCGCCCCACCATGACCCGGCCACTCGACGCGCCGAGGTCGACGGCCGCGACGAGCCGCCCGGTCACGGAGCCGTCACCGGGCCGTCACCGGAGGAATGCCGCCGCGACGCCGGCGTCGACCGGGATGTGGAGACCCGTCGTCTGGCTCAGGTCGCCGCCGGTCAGGGCAAACACGGCTGCCGCGACATGCTCGGGCAGGACCTCACGCTTGAGGAGCGTCCGCTGGGCGTAGAACTCGCCGAGCTTGTCCTCGCTGATGCCGTACGTCCTGGCGCGATCGGCGCCCCAGCCCTTGGCGAAGATCCCGGAGCCGCGGACGACGCCGTCGGGATTCACCCCGTTGACCCGGATCCCGTATTGCCCCAGCTCGGCGGCGAGGAGCCGGACCTGGTGGGCCTGGTCGGCCTTGGCCGCGCCGTACGCGACGTTGTTCGGGCCGGCGAAGAACGCGTTCTTGCTGACGATGTAGACGAGGTCGCCGCCCATGGCCTGGTCGATCAGGATCCGGGTCGCCTCGCGCGACACGAGGAACGAACCCCGGGCCATCACGTCGTGCTGGAGGTCCCAGTCGTGGACGGTCGTCTCGAGCAGCGGCTTGGAGATCGACAGGCCGGCGTTGTTGACGACGAGGTCGACCCCACCGAAGGCGAGGACGGCCTGCTGGAACGCGGCCGCGATCTGGCCCTCATCGGTGACGTCGGCGAGGACGCCGATCGCGACGTCGGACGAGCCGAGCTCGGCGGCCACCGCCGCTGCGCTCGCAGCGTCGATGTCGGCCACGACGACGCACGCACCCTCGGCCGCAAGGCGATGGGCGATCGCCTTGCCGATGCCCGACCCGCCGCCGGTCACAAGCGCGATCCGCGCCGCGAGCGGCTTCGGAGCCGGCATCCGGGCGAGCTTCGCCTCTTCGAGCGCCCAGTACTCGATGGCGAACTTCTCGGCCTCGTCGATCGGGGCGTAGGTCGAGATCGACTCGGCCCCGCGCATGACGTTGATCGCGTTCAGGTAGAACTCGCCGGCGACGCGGGCCGTCTGCTTGTTGGTGCCGAACGAGAACATCCCGACGCCCGGGACGAGGACGATCGCCGGATCGGCGCCGCGCATCGCCGGGCTGTCCGCGGTCGCGTGACGGTCGTAATACGCGGCGTAATCCGCGCGGTACGTCTCGTGGAGCTCGCGCAACCGGGCGCTGACCTCCTCGATCGTCGCGCTCGGAGGCAGGTCGAGGACCAGCGGCTTGACCTTGGTCCGGAGGAAGTGGTCCGGGCACGACGTGCCGAGCGCCGCCAGGCGCGGATGTTCGGCCGAGGCCAGGAAGTCGAGCACCCGCGTCGTCGTCGATGTAGTGGCCGACCATCGGCCGGTCGGTCGACGCCAGGCCGCGGACGAGCGGCAGGAGGGCCGCCGCACGCGCGTGCCGCTCCTCCACGGGCAACGGTGCGTTGGCCGCGATCCGCGCCCCGAACGGCTCCGACCGACCGTGCTCCGAGATGTACGCCGACGCGGCGCCGATGATCTCGAGCGAGCGGGCCTCGCACTCGTCGGAGGTCGCTCCCCAGGCGGTGATCCCGTGGCCGCCGAGGATGACGCCGATCGCGTCCGGGTGGTCGCGCCGGATGGCGGCGATGTCGAGCCCGAGCTGGAATCCGGGCCGGCGCCACGGCACCCACGCCACTCGATCGCCGAAGCAGGCGCGGGTCCGCGCCTCGCCGTCCGCGGCGGTCGCGAAGGCGATCCCCGAATTGGGGTGGAGGTGGTCGACGTGGGGCGCGTCGACGAGACCATGCATCGCGGTGTCGATCGACGGAGCAGCGCCGCCGCGACCGTGGAGGCAATAGTCGAACGCGGCGACCATCTCGTCCTCACGGTCGACGCCGGGATACGTGTCGACGAGCGCGCGGAGGCGGTCGAGGCGGAGAACGGCCAGGCCATTCTCGCGGAGGGTCCCGAGGTCGCCCCCGGAGCCCTTGACCCAGAGCAGCTCGATCGGCTCGCCGGTCGCGGGATCGATTGCCCGGCCCTTGGCGGACGTGTTACCGCCGGCGTAGTTCGTGTTCGCGGGATCCGCGCCGAGCCGATTCGACCGGCCGAGGAGCGCGGCGACCGTCGATGTCGCGTCGGCGAGGCCGTCGACGCCGTCGCCGAACGTCGCGGCCGGCGGGTCCGTCGGGACGGTGGTCATGCGCCCCATCCCGCTGCCTGGCCGCCGACCCGTTCCGTCACGATCCGCTCGAAGTAGCCCGACCGGGCGTAGGCCGCGATCGGATCGGGGTCGAGGCCCATGTCCGTCCGGACCTCGGCGAGAAGCGGCCGGACATCGGTGTTGTAGGCGTCCATCAGGAGCGCATTCGCGCCGAGCACGTCACCCGCCGCCTGGGCCGAGGCCAGCGCGGCCCGATCGACGATCAGCGCCTTCGCGGTTGCCTCCTGGACGTTCATGACCGATCGGATCTGGCCAGGGATCTTGGGCTCGATGTTGTGGCACTGGTCCAGCATGAAGGCAACGCCCAGCGCGGCGTCGAGCCCGCCCGCAGCGACGACCTCCGACATGATCCGGAAGAGCTGGAACGGGTCGGCCGACCCGACCATGAGGTCGTCGTCGGCATAGAAGCGCGAGTTGAAGTCGAAGCCGCCGAGACGGCCGGCGCGCAGCAGCGCAGCCACGATGAACTCGATGTTCGTGCCCGGCGCGTGGTGGCCGGTGTCGACGACGACGGCCGCCTGGTCGCCGGCCGCGACGCACTGCAGGTATGCGGTGCCCCAGTCCGGGACGTCCATCGTGTAGAACGACGGCTCGAAGAACTTGTACTCGAGGAGCATCCGCTGGTCAGGCCCGAGCCGGGCGTGGACGGCGGCGAGAGCCTCGGCGAGCCGGTCCTGGCGCGACCGGATGTCGTCCTGGCCGGGATAGTTCGTCCCGTCCGAGAACCACAGCTTCAGGTCGCGCGACCCGGTCGCGTCCATGATGTCGATGCAGGCGAGCAAGTGGTCGAGGGCCTTGCGCCGGACCCGCGGATCCGGGTTGCAGACACTGCCCAGCATGTAGTCGTCGTCCTGGAACACGTTCGAGTTGATCGTGCCGAGGGCGACCCCACAGTCCGCGGCGTGGCGGGCCAGAGCGCCGTAATCGTCTACGGCATCCCACGGGATGTGGAGCGCGACGCTGGGCGCGACGCCCGTGTAGCGGTGGACCTCCGCGGCGTCGGCGATCTTCTCCTCGGGCGTCCGCGGCACGCCCTTCTGGGCGAACACCTTGAAGCGGGTTCCGGAGTTGCCGAACGCCCACGAGGGAAGCTCGATCCGTTGGCTCTTCAGGGCCGCGACGACGGCCGTTGGATCGCTCACGCCTGCCTCCGTGGCGCCGTCGCCGGCGCATCTCGGCGCGGACCCGTCGTCCGGGCCGAGCGCTCATGTATCCATCGTGATCGCTCCGGACCGACGTCGTCGTGGAGAACGGAGGAGATGGTCCCCCGCGACCGACACCGGCCCGGAGCGATGGCCAGAGGGACGACGCCCGCCGGCTGGAGCCGGTCGTTCGGGACGCCACCGCTGGCGGTCGGCACAGACTGGCACAGGTTTCGTTTGATTGCAATTACTTTCTTGACATTGCATTCATCGTGCGTCTACTGTGCGGCTGGCAACCAATCGAAACCCTGTCCGCCGCCGGATCTTGCCCGGCCCACCCGGCTCGGAAGGAGCGTTCGTGCCCGATCCCGCCAGCGGCTCCCCGACGAACGTCTTCGCCCGGGAGCGCCAGGACCACATCGCGCGCTTCGTCGAGGAGCACGGCCGAGCCCGCGTCGCTGACCTGGCCGCGCTCTTCTCGGTGTCGGGCGTCACGATCCGCAAGGATCTCCTGGCCCTCGAGGGGGCCCAGCGGCTCGTCCGGGCTCATGGCGGCGCGCTCGCGATCGATCGCAGCCGGCCCGAGGTGGCGTTCGACATTCGCGAGCGGCTTCAGGCCGATGAGAAGTCGAACATCGGCGCGGCGGGCGCGGCCCTTGTGCGCGAGGGCGAAAGCATCGTCCTCGATGCGAGCACCACCGCCCTGTCCGTCGCCCGTCACCTCAAAGCCCGGACCGGCTGGAGCCAGCTGACGATCATCACGAACGGGCTCCGGATCGCGTTGGAGCTGGCAGGTCAGCCCGGGATCACCGTCCTGATGCTCGGCGGCCGCGTCCGCTGGGAGGCGATGTCGGTCGTCGGCCAGCTCGGCGACGGCCTGTTCGACCGGATCAACGTTCAGAAGGCCTTCCTCGGGGCGGCAGGTTTCACCGTCGAGTCGGGCCTCGCCGACGCGACGGACGAAGAGGCCCAGATCAAGAGGGCGATGGTGACGGCCGCGCGCGAGGTCATCGCGATCGTCGACCACACGAAATGGGAGCGGGCGGCCTTCGCCACCTTCTGCCCGACCGACCGGATCGGCCTGGTCCTGACCGACGCCGCGGCCCCGGCGGGCATGGTCGACGATCTCCGCCGCCGCCAGGTCGACGTCCAGCTGGTCGACCCGCTCCGCCAGAGCGCGTCGCTCGCCGACGCGACGCGTCCGCCCTCACGAGCCGGCTCATGACCGCGGAGCGGTCGGCCGATCACGCGGTCCGTGCGGAGCTCCGCAACATCTCCAAGCGCTTCGGCGCGACCCAGGCGCTCGACGGCGTCTCGCTGGCGCTCGCGCCCGGCGAGGTCCACGCCCTGGTCGGCGAGAATGGCGCCGGCAAGAGCACGTTCGTCAAGATCCTGGCGGGCAACCACCAGCCCGACAGCGGCGAGATTCTTCTCGACGGCGAGCCGATCCAGATCGCGGGACCGGCCCGGGCCCGCGCGCTCGGGATCGCCGTGGTCCACCAGGAGCCGCGCCTGTTCCCGGATCTGACCGTCGCCGAGAACGTCTTCATCGGGCACGCCCCGGCCGGACGGTTCGGCACGATCGACTGGCGCGCGACGCGGCGATCGGCCCAGGCCCTCTTCGACCAGCTCGGGGTCCAGTTCGACGTCGGAGCGCCGGTCCGCGGGCTGTCGATGGCCGACCAGCAGCTCATCGAGATCGCGAAGTCGCTGTCGGTCGAGGCGCGCGTCCTCGTCCTGGACGAGCCGACCGCGTCGCTGTCCGCCCACGAAGTCGAGCGGCTGTTCTCGATCGTCCGCCGCCTGCGGGAGCGCGGCGTGTCGGTCCTGTTCGTCAGCCATCGCCTCGACGAGGTCTTCGAGCTGTGCGATCGGGCGACCGTCTTCCGAGACGGCAAGCACGTGATCACGACCGAGACGGGCGCCCTGACCACGGCCGACCTGATCCGCCACATGGTCGGCCGGGCCGTGACCCTGTTCCCGAAGGTCGAGACGCCCGTCGGGGACGTCCTGCTCGAGGTCGAGCACCTCACGCGATCGGGCGCCTTCCGCGATGTCTCGTTCTCGGTCCGGGCCGGTGAGATCGTCGGCTTTGCCGGCCTCGTCGGGGCCGGCCGGACCGAAGTCGCCCGGGTCCTGTTCGGGATCGACGCGCGCGACAGCGGCGAGGTCCGCCTCGGTGGCGTGCCCGTCGTCCACCGCAGCCCGTCGGAGGCCATGAACGGCGGCATCGCCTACCTCCCCGAGGACCGCCATCAGGAAGGCCTCGTCCTCGACTTCTCGATCGCCCAGAACGTGACCCTCCCGATCCTGCCGCGGCTCTTTCCGAAGCTCCTCATCCAGGCGGCCACGGAGCGACGCGTGGCCGACGAGCACACCGCCCAGTTCAACGTCCGGATGACCGGCGTCGACCAGGCGGTCGGCGCCCTGTCGGGCGGCAATCAGCAGAAGGTCGTCCTGGCGAAGTGGCTGGCCTCGAAGCCGCGCGTCCTGATCCTGGACGAGCCCACCCGCGGCATCGACATCGGCGCCAAGGTCGAGGTCCATCGGATCATCGGCGAGCTCGCGGCAGCGGGCCTCGGGATCGTCCTCATCTCGAGCGACCTGCCCGAAGTCCTGGCGATGTCGGACCGGATCCTCGTCCTGCACGAAGGTCGACTGACCGCGGAGGTCGCGCGAGCCGACGCGACCGAAGAACGGGTGATGATCGCCGCCACCGGCAACCTCGTCGGCGACGTCGCCGCAGGCACGCCGGACGGCGCAGGCGCGACCGGGAGCCAAGCGACATGACCGCGCCCGCCGCCGTCGTCGCCGGCCCGGCTCCGGCGAGCCGTCGCGGCCTGCTGCACCTGGTCGCCCGCCAGCGCGAGCTGACGCTCGTGGCGATCATGTTCGTCCTCGGTGGCCTCGTCTCGCTGTCCGCACCCCAGTTCCTGACTGCGGGCAACCTCACGAACGTCGCGGTCCTCGCGGCCGTGACCGCCATCGCCGCGATCGGCGAGGCGCTCGTGATCATCACCCGCAACGTCGACCTGTCGGTCGAGGCGATGATCGGGCTGGTCGCGTACGTGGTGGCGATCTCGCTCGAGAGCCACACCCTGAGCGCCCCGATGGCGATCCTCGTCGGGCTGCTGCTCGGTCTGTTGCTGGGGATGATCAACGGGTTCGTGATCGCGGTCCTGCGGGTCCCGGCGATCGTCGCGACGCTCGGCACCCTGAGCGTCTTCCGCGGCATCGACTACTTCATCGCCGGCAGCCATCAGATCCCGCTCGCGAACCTGCCCGATGGCTTCACGAGCCCCGCCCACGACACCATCTTCGGCATCCCGATCTTCGTCGTCGTCACCGTCGTCGTCGTGTCGATCGGCATGGCCGTGCTGCGCTGGAGCCGGCTCGGGCGTCAGCTCTACGCGGTCGGCAGCAATCCCGAGGCCGCGGCGATCCTCGGCATCCCCTCCAAGCGCGTCGTCTTTACGGCGTTCGCGCTGTGCGGCCTCCTGTCGGGCCTGGCCGGGGTCATGTGGGTGATGGAGTTCGGGACGATCAACGGCACGGCTGCGACCGGTGCCGGCCTCGCGATCATCGCTGCCGCGGTCGTCGGCGGGGTCAACATCTTCGGCGGCTCCGGAACGTTGGCCGGGGCGGCGCTGGGCGCCCTGTTCCTCGGGTTCATCGCCAACGCCCTGATCCTCGTCGGGCTGTCGCAGTTCTGGCTCCAGGCGATCTACGGCGCCGTGATCCTCGCCGCCGTCGGCGCCGACGCCCTCATCCTGCGTCGGGTCCAGCGGGCCGCCTCGCGGCGGGCCAGCCGATGACCGCCGTGACCTCCGCCCCCGTCCAACGGCCGATCTGGCAACGACTCGTCCGCTGGGAGTCACTTCTGATCCTCGCGATCCTCGGCCTGATCGCGCTCGGGAACTCCCTGTCGCCGTTCTTCCTGACCGGCGGCAACTTCGGCAACCTGATCGCCGCGCTCATGGAAGTCGCGATCATGGCCATCCCGATGACGATGATCGTCATCGTCGGCGAGATCGACCTGTCGGTCGAGTCGATGGCCGGCCTGGCGAGCTCGGTCCTCGGGTTCCTGTGGGCGGCCGGCGTGCCGCTGACGGTGGCGATCCCGCTCGTCCTCCTCGTTGGGGCCCTTGGCGGACTGCTCAACGGCCTCCTGATCGCGAAGGGCCGCCTGCCGAGCCTGGTCGTGACCCTGGGCACGCTCGCCCTCTTTCGCGGCATGGCCCTGATCGTGCTCGGGCCGCGCGGCGTCAGCGACTTTCCTGCCGAGTTCACCGAGTTCGGGTTCGGGCACGTGCCCGGCACCGACGTCCCGTGGCCGTTCGTCGTGTTCGTCGGCCTCGCGATCCTGCTCGGCGTCGTCCTGCATCGGACGTGGATCGGCCGCCACATCTACGCGGTCGGACGGAACGAGGGCGCCGCGCGCTTCTCGGGCGTCCGGGTCGCCCGGCTGAAGATCAGCCTGTTCGTCCTGTCGGGCCTGATCGCGGCCCTCGCCGGAATCATCCTCACCGCTCGCCTCTCCAGCGCCCGCGCCGATGCGGCCCAGGGCATGACCTTGACGGTCGTCACGGTCGTCCTGCTCGGGGGCGTGAACATCTTCGGCGGGTCGGGCTCGATCCCCGGCGTGGCCCTCGCGGTCATCGCCGTGGCGGTCCTCCAGAACGCCCTCCGCCTTGCCAGCGTGACGGTCGAGGTCCAGAGCATCGCCCTCGGGCTGCTCCTGATCCTCTCGGTCGTCATCCCCAACTCTGCTCACCAGGCCAAGTCGGCCATCGATCGAGTCCGTGGAGGACGGCCTCCGCCGGCCGGCTCGGTTCGCCGTGGTGAGGAACCAATCGCAGGATGAGGAGGACTCGACCTTGAAGCTCAGGACCGCCGGGCGCACGACCGCCCTGGCCATCACGACCGTCATGCTGTTCGCGGCGTGCGGCACCGCCGCCACCCCGAAGCCGGGCACGTCGACGGCCCCCGGGACGTCGACCGCACCGGGCGGCTCGACCGCGGCAGGCGCACCGATCACCGTCGGCTACCTGCCGAAGGACATCGTCAACCAGTACTTCGCCGCCGCCAAGACCGGCGTCGACAAGGCCGCTGCCGAGACCGGCGGCACGGTCAAGCAGGTCGGCCCGAACGAGGCCAAGGCGGATCTTCAGATCCCGTTCATCACCGACCTCACCACCCAGAAGGTCAGCGCGATCATCATCTCCGCGGACGGCAAGGATGAGGTCGCTCCGGCCCTCAAGGCCGCGATGGCGGCCGGGATCAAGGTCGTCGGGTTCGACTCGAGCCCCGCGGTCGGCGCCTACAACGTCTTCGTGAACCAGGTCGACTTCAGCGGCGTCGGCGTGAACCTGGCCGACTGGGCCTGTGAGCTCGCCCCGAGCTGCACCGGCGACATCGCGATCCTGTCGGCCGCCGCGACCGCGACCAACCAGAACGCGTGGATCGACCTGATGAAGACGACCCTCGCGACCGACAAGTACAAGGGCCTCAAGCTCGTCGACACCGTCTACGGCGACGACGACGCAACCAAGAGCAAGACCCAGGCGCAGGCCCTTCTGACCAAGTACCCAAACCTGAAGGTCATCGTCGCCCCGACCACGGTCGGCATCCTGGCGGCCGCGCAGGTCGTCAAGGAAGCCGGCAAGTCCGCGTCGGTCAAGGTCACCGGTCTCGGCTTCCCGAATGACATGAAGGCGTTCGTCAAGGACGGCACCTCCCCGGTCTTCGGCCTGTGGAGCGTTCCGGACCTTGGCTACCTCTCCTACTACGTCGCCCAGAAGCTCGTCGCCGGCGAGATCACGGGCAAGGAAGGCGAGACCTTCACGGTCAAGGGCCTGAACAAGGACGCCCCGTACACGATCGGCAAGGATGGCGTCGTCATCCTCGGCCCGGCCTTCCGGTTCGACTCGACCAACGTCGACCAGTTCAACTTCTAGCTCCCCGTTCTCGCGAACGCGGATCGGCGCCCCGGAGGCAACGCCTTCGGGGCGCCGACGATTCCCGATCCCCAGAGGTGGCCTCCCCCAAACGGTGCCTCGCGGGCATTCGCATCCAGCAGCCCGGGCACGTAGCCGCATGAAACGAATCTCGCAATATGCGGCTATTCGCCCTTTCAGGGCGAGGTCAATGGCGCGCAACCCGCTTGACCGGCAACGGCTCAGTCGGCGCGCTCGCAGATCAGCGACAACGTCATCATGTCCGAGGAGGCGCGATGGACCGCGTGGGTTTCACGATGCGATTGCTGCCCGGAGCGGAGCCCGAGTATCGCCGGCGCCACGCCGAGGTGTGGCCGGAGATGCTCGCCGCGCTACGCGCAGCGGGCGCCCGCGACTACTCGATCTTCCTCGACGGCGATCGGCTGTTCGCCCATCTCGTGGTGGACGACTTCGACGCCTTCCGGACGGCGATGGCGGCGACCGAGGTCAACGACCGCTGGCAGGCGGACATGGCCGCCTTGATCGATCCGTTGACGGATCCGGCGACCGGCTTCCACCGGCGGCTGGAGGAGATCTTCCACCTCGAGTGATCCGGGCGGCCGCTGCGCGACAACCGTAGGATGAGCGCCCACCCCGCGTATCGAGGAGCTTGCCGGGCCATGATCAAGGGCGTCAACCTCGGCAACTGGCTCGTGCTCGAGAAGTGGATGAGCCCTGAGCTCTTTGCCGGCACGGATGCCGAGGACGAGGTTCACCTCTGGCGTGAGCTGACCGAGACGGCGGCGCGGGAGCGGTTCAAGGTCCATCGCGACACGTGGATCCACGAGCGGGACTTCATCTACCTCGCGGCGAACGGGGTCGAGCTCATCCGGATCCCGGTCCCGTACTTCGTCTTCGGCGATGTCGATCTGTACATCGGCTGCATCGAGTACCTCGATCAGGCATTCGAGTGGGCGCAGCGGCACGGCCAGACGATCCTGATCGACCTCCACACCGTGCCCGGCAGCCAGAACGGCTTCGACAACGGCGGGATCTGCGGCGTCTGCACGTTCCACACGAAGCCGGAGAGCGTCGAGTTCGCGCTGACCGTGCTGGAGCGACTCGCCGCCCGGTACCGCGACCACCCGAGCCTGTGGGGCGTCCAGGTCCTCAATGAGCCGATCTCGCAGGAGCTCTGGGACGCCGTCGACATCCCGACCCGCTACCCGGCCGTGGATCCGGAGGAGGCGGCCGGATCGGAGCCCGTGCCGACCGCGTTCCTGCGCCAGTTCTACCGCGACGCGTACGCCCGGATCCGGGCCGCGGCGCCGGACGCCCGAGTCGTGTTCCACGACGGCTTCCGGATCACGGAGTGGAAGGGCTTCTTCACGGCGCCGGAGTTCGAGAACGTCGTCCTCGACACGCATCTCTACCTGATGGAGCTGACCTGGACGAAGGGCGACCACGAGCTCGACGCCTATCTCGCCCACGTGGCCGACCGGTTCGCCCCGGCCATTCGCGAGGCGGCCCGGGACGTGCCGGTGATGATCGGCGAGTGGTGCCTCGATACGGCCGCCGCCGAGGCCGCCGCGCTCCCCGTCGACGAGCGGCGCTCGTACTTCCGCAGGATCGCCGAGGCGCAGCTTCGGGCCTGGGAGCCGGCGATGGCGTGGACGTACTGGAGCTACAAGCTCCTGACCTCGGATCCCAAGCACGACCCGTGGGACATGGGCCGGGCGATCGAGCTCGGGTGGCTTCCCGAGGACCTGTCACCCCCGGCTGGCTGAGCCGCGATGCGCGCGTTCGTCATCACGGGTCCGGGCAATGCCGCGGTCCAGGACGTGGAGCCGCCGGTGGCGATCCCCGGCGAGGTGGTCGTCGACGTCGCGCGGGCCGGCGTGTGCGGCACGGACGCCGAGATCTTCAGCGGCGAGATGGCGTACCTCCACGATGGACAGGCCTCGTTTCCCGTCCGGATCGGGCACGAGTGGGCGGGCGTCGTGCGCTCGGTCGGCGAGGGCGTCGATCGCGCCTGGATCGGCCGGCGCGTGACGGGCGACACGATGCTCGGCTGCGGCAGGTGCAGTCGCTGTCGGTCGGGTCGCCACAACGTCTGCGCCTCGCGGGTCGAGGTCGGGCATCAGCTACGGCCGACCCGGCGCGCTCGCGGAGCAGGTCGCGATCCCGGTCGTGGCGCTCAAGGCCTTGCCCGACGCGGTCGATGACGCGATGGGCGCGCTGGTCGAGCCCGGCGGCAACGCGGTCCGGGCCGTCCGCGCCGCCGGCGTCGCGTCCGGCGGGCGACTCCTCGATCCTGGGAGCGGGAACGATCGGGCATGCTTGCGGCGATGTTCGGGCGGGCCGACGGCGCCGAAGTCCACCTGCTCGGGCGTTCGCCGCGCTCGCTCGGGTTCGCTCGTTCGCTCGGATTCGCGAACGTGTGGACCGAGGAGACGCTCCCTCGCGCGTCGTGGGACGGCGTGATCGACGCGTCCGACTCCCCTGCCCTGCCGGCGCGAGCGCTCGACCTCGTCGAGCCCGGCGGGCGCGTCGTCTACATCGGGCTGGCCCGCGAGGCCAGCCGGATCGACACGCGAACCCTGGCCCTCAAGGACGTCACGGCCGTCGGGATCCTCGGCGGCTCGCAGGGTCTCGAGCACGCGATCGAGGCGTACGCCAGCGGCGAGGTCGACCCGCGCCCTCTGATCGCGGCCACCGTCGAGCTCGAGGACCTGGCACGCGTGCTCGCCGGCGAGCGGCCCTCAGCAGCCACGGACGGGCCGAAGGTCCACGTGGTCGTCCGCGACGACGCCGCCCGTAGACTGGCCCGATGACCGGATGGCTCCCGCGGCTCTGGCGCCAACCCTCGGCGGTGCTGCTGGCCGTCCAGCTCCTCGGCGTGCTGCTCTACCCGTTCATGGACGAGTCGGCCATCGGACGCGCGGCCCTGTCGTCGTTCGCGCTCGTCGTCCTCTTCCTGGCTGTTCGTGCCGTACGCGCCACGCCCGCGCTGGTCGGCGTCTCGATCCTGCTCGGCGTCCCGATCGTCATCTTCACGATCCTCGAGGTCGTCGACCCACTGAACCCGCAGGTCATCCTGTGGTCGTCGGTCCTTCACGCGCTGTTCTACTTCTACACAAGCTCCGCGTTGCTCCGCTACATGTTCTTCGACCGCTTCGTGACGACCGACGAGCTGTGGGCCACCGGGGCGACGTTCACGGTCGTCGCCTGGGCCTTCGCCTACACCTTCATGGCCGTCCAGGTGCTCTGGCCCGGGTCGTTCACCGCCGCGATCGCACCGGACGAGCCACGGACGTGGTTCCAGATGCTGTTCCTGTCGTTCACGAACCTGACCAGCGTCGGGCTGTCCGACATCACGCCGGTCCTGCCCCACGCCCGCTCGTGGGTCATGATCGAGCAGGTCGCGGGGCTCATGTACGTCGCGCTGGTCATCTCGCGGATCGTCGGACTGACGATCGCCCGGCAGCGCGCCTGACCCGACCGCGCGCCCGCCCTCCGGACGCCCGGCGGCAACGCCATCGGGTCGTCGGGTATCATGCCGACCGGCTCCACTGGCGAGTGGCCAAGCGGTAAGGCGCCTGACTCTGGATCAGGAGATCGAAGGTTCGAATCCTTCCTCGCCAGCCAACGAGATCATGTCGAAACGACCTCCGGACTCTGACCGGAGGTCGTTCTGATTCTTGCGATCGTGGTCGATCGGGCGACCTGGCCGGAGGGGTCGTCAGGCGGCGGCGGGCGTCCAGGCCGTCGTCCAGGCGACCCACGCGAGCCCTCCGTTCAGCGCCAGCGGCAGGACGGCGTACACGCTCGGGTGCAGCACGAGCAGCGCCACGGAACACGCGACGCCGACGAGGACGAGAGGCCGCCAGAGGCTCGCCGGCACCCACAGGCCCAGCGCCGCGAAGAACGCGAAGAAGAACGTCAGGACCGCGATCGCGGCGAGGCCGATCATGACCGGGATGAGGAGCCCGAGCATCCCGTCGAGGCTCCCGAAGACCCACCGGCTCGGGGCATTCGTTGCAAATGGGAAGAGCAGGGAGCCGCTGGGTCCGCCCGCGCTGGCATTGATGAAACCCATCGCGAAGTGGGCGGCGACGAACACGGCTGCGGCCGCGATCAGGCGTTCGACGAGAAGCATCGTGGTCATCCTTCGATGGAGGTCGCCGCCACGACCTGCTCTAGCCGTCGCAGGCCGAACAGCGCAGCCGTGATCAGGCCGGGTGGCGCGTCCGGCGTGGCACGAACCCGATCACACGCGCTGCGACCACGCCGACGACAGCGAACACCGCAACCATGGTTGAGAAGAACGTGAACCTGACGATGTCCGTGACGAACGCTTTCATGGCGTGCCTCCGTTCAGTTCGACGCCGTTGCAGCACTTGTGCTTCGGTGTCCGCTCAGTCAAGCGCCCGGGAGGCAAGCACCGACAGGGCCGCAGGACCCCTTGTGATGGCCGAATGGCCCGCTGGCAGCCGTCCTCAAGCCGGCCCGGCCGCCCACCTGGTCTGCCCCGGCTCAAAGCCGCTTGCGGCCCTCGTGAATGAACGTGAACACGGCCATCACGAACATGAACCCGCCGGCGACCGCGAGCACGCCGCTGAGCAGCGGGATGGACAGCAGCCACGCGACGACCGCGATCACGCCGCCGATCCCGCCCGCGACCGCAGCCTGGATCGCGCCCGCCGGCCAGAACGTCGCGCTCGCGTATTCGGCCAGCTCCTCGAGCGGCTGATGCAGCCGGCGGCTGCGCGGCTCGAACACGATCAGGTCGTACTTGGCCGCGAGCCCGAAGATCGACTCGAGCGTGTCCGGCGTCGTCGCCCGGCGGCAGGCGGATCGCCACGACGCGGGCGGGCGGCTCATCCGTCGACGACAGCCAGATCGGTGTCGTGCTCTCGCTCGGCTGGCTGTCCGACGCGACCTCGAGACCCGGCTCGTCGCCCACGAGCTCGCGCAGGAACCAGCCGACGTCGGTGCTGGCCTCGAAGTCGCCGTCGTCGGCGGCCGCGCCTCGCCTCGGACGCCCTCCCACCGCTCGAGGAGCGCCTCCGCCCTGTCGGCGTCGATCTCGCGCGGGCTCTTCCAGACGTAGAGGTCGAACGTCATGCGGCCCATCCTCGCATGGCCGCGGCACGACGCACGAGGTCTGCGCGAGAATGGCGACCAGGAGGTGACGGCGCATGGCCTACGTCAAGGACCCGCGGGTCGACGCGTACTTCGAGGGGCTACCCGCCTGGCAGCAGGCGACCTTTCGCCAGGTCCGGGACCTCGTTCACGCCGCCGACCCCGACGTCCAGGAGACGATCAAGCGAACGGTCCAGCCGTACTTCGTGCTCGACGGCAACATCTGCGCGTTTCTCGCGGCGAAAGACCACGTCAACGTCTTTCTCTACGACGGTGCCATCGTGCCGGACCCGGACGGGATCATCACCGCGGGTCACGACAACAAGACGGGCCGGATGATCTCGTACCGCGAGGGCGAGCCGATCCTGGAAGTCCCGCTGCTCGCGATGTTCCGTCAGATCATTGCGAACAACCGGGCCGGCGGCTGGCGCAAGCTCAAGAAGAAGGCCTGACGACCTCCACGGGAGAGGTCAGCACGGATTGCCCGCGCTGCCGCGGGCGAGCGGGGTCATCGGCAGCTCGCACGCGATCTTCGCGACGAGTCGATCGTGGGTCTCGAGCAGCAGCGCGACGTTCCCGAGCAGGGCGACCGTCAGCACGACGGCAGCGATGCGCGCACCATCGGGGCGCGGCAGCCGGCTGAAGAGGTACGTGCCGGCGACGAGGAACGCCGGCGCGACGATGTACAGGTAGCGCGGCGCCGCTGCCTGATCGGACCCGAGCTCCGCCCGGACGGTCCCGGCGATGACGTAGAACGCCACGCCTGCTGCGAGGAGGGCGAGCACGACCGACGGGATCGGACGAGCCCAGACCATGGCGATCACGAGCGCCAGGCACGCGACCGCGCCGACGACGATCAGCGTCGTCCCGAGGGCGGCGCCTGCGGAGGCCGCCAGGCCGATGGCGACGTATTGCGGCACCCCGTCGAGGCTCGGTGAGCGAAGCGCATTGACGCCCGACACGCCGTACGTGACGAACCAAACGAGGTAGAAGCCGGTCGGCAGGACCAGCCACGGCAGCGCCCGCGGCCGGTCCAGGAGCAGCCGGACCCCGGTGCCGGCGAGGAACGCCAGGCTCGCGCCGGACGTTGCCAGGGCGATCGCGAGCAGCCCGGCCGCCAGTCCGGGCCGACGCGGCGCGATGGCGATCGCGCCCATTCCGGCCGCGACCGCGCCGATGGTCGCCGACTGGAACGCCCAGAGGATGTCGTCGCCGCCCGAGCCGAGGACGAGCATCACGGCCATCGCTCCGAGCGCCCAGCCGCGTGATCGGCCTGGCGTCACCTCGCGGACGATCGCGTACACGATTCCGGCCGCGACCAGGTGGAGGGCGAACGTAACGCCGAGGTAGGGCCAGTACGAGCCCATCCCCACCGTTCCGAGCAGCACCCGGTACAGGACGACGAGCGTCGCGCTCAGGTGCTCGTTGTGGGGCGCGAGGATCCCGTCGACCGACAGGTCGCGCTTGAGGATCAGCGCCCACTCGTCGTGATAGAAGGTCATGTCGCGGCCGAGCCAGATGAGCAGGACGAGGGCGGCCGCGGCGAGGGCGATCGGTGGCCAGTCGAGTGTCGCGAGCCGGCGGCGGGCGGCGACAGCGCGGCCGGGCAACGTCAGGCGGTCCCGCGCGACGGCGCGACGTTCTGATTGCGGCGGAACAGGTTCGTCGGGTCGTAGCGGTCCTTGATCTCGACGAGGCGGTCCCAGGTCGCGCCCGGGTAGGCGTCGCGGACGCGCTCCGGGCCCTCGTCGTTGACGAAGTTCACGTACGCGCCGTGATCGCTCTGAGTCAGCTCGGCGGCGAATTCGGTCACCCAACGCTCGTTGCCGGGCAGCTCGTCGGTCGTCGCGACGATCGATGCGACGACGCCCAGGATCCGGCTCGATCGGTGAGCGAACGCGGTGGCGTCGACGGGAACGCGAGCCATCGCGCCGCCGAGCACCCGAAGCTGGGCCGCGACCATCTGGGCGCCGGACGTGCGGAGGTGCTCGTCGATCCGGTCGACGATGAGCTGGGCGATGTCCCGGTCGACCCGATCGAGGAACAGCGTCCGGGCGGCGGCGATGGGGTGGTAGTCGGCGCCGGGCTCCTCCGGCGGATACATCGCCGAATAGCTCTGTTCCTTCAGGAGATCGGCCCATGGCGTGGCCAGTGCTCGGAACGGGGCCATCGCCCGCTCCCCGGCCTCGGCGTCGCCGGCGTAGGTCATCAGCCCCATGATCACGAGCTTGCCGTGATGCTCCTCCGCGACGAACGGCATCGGCGGACAGTTCATCACGTTCAGGATCGTCGACAGCTCCTCGGGCGCCGCCTCGGCGGCGGCGATGAACCCGGCGATCGTGTCGGCCGTGGCGGGCAGGAAGAGCATCCCGCCGACCGTCGTCGGGAGGTCCTGGAGCCGGTACTGGAAGCGCGTCACCACGCCGAAGTTGCCGCCGCCACCGCGGATCGCCCAGAACAGGTCGGGATGCGTGGTCGGCGTCGGTCCGGACGAGCTCGCCGGACGCGAGGACGACGTCGGCGGCCAGGACGTTGTCGATCGTCAGGCCGTGCTTCCGGACGAGGTAGCCGATCCCGCCGCCCGTCGTGATCCCGCCGATCCCGACCGACCCGGTGTCGCCGAATCCGATCGCGAGCCCATGCTCACCGACCGCGCTCGTCAGCTCGCCGGCAGTCAAGCCGGTTTCGGCCCAGACCGTCCGGCCGGCGACATCGAGGTCGATGGCCTTCAGGTCTCCCAGGTCGAGCAGGATCCCGCCCTCGGTCGATCCGAAGCCGGCCCCGCTGTGACCGCCGCTCCGCACGGCGAGCTCGAGATCGTTCGACGCAGCGAAGCGGATCACGCGGGCGACGTCGTCGGCGTTCGCGGCGCGGACGATCGCCACCGGGTGGAGGTCGGTCGGGATGAGCGTTGCGCGGGCGTGGTCATAGCCGGCGTCGTCCGGACCGATGACCGAGCCCGTGAGGTCGGAT
Organism: uncultured Chloroflexia bacterium; assembly: GCA_963783055.1. Classification (GTDB taxonomy): domain Bacteria; phylum Chloroflexota; class Limnocylindria; order Limnocylindrales; family CSP1-4; genus CF-46. Next base: position 1,117,940 of record CAWAMB010000004.1, on the reverse strand, counting down.
CGAAGGTCGGGGATGGCGATCGGGTCGGCAATCGGTGCCTGGTGCATGGGCCATCTCCTCGAGGAAGCGCCGGTCGGTCCGGCGCGCGGATGCGGTTCTCGCCAGTTTGACGGATCGGCGTCGCCGGACTCATCGGCCGCGGCGCTCCGGCCAGGATCGACACGGGTCGCTAGGATGCCCAGATGACCGAAGCCACCGTCGACCGCGCCGCCACGCGTGACCTGCCCGCCGCCGCGGATCTCGATACCCACCTGGAGGCGCACCGAGTCGAGCTGACCGGCTACTGCTACCGGATCCTCGGATCCGCGTTCGAGGCCGAGGATGCCGTCCAGGAGACGTTCATCCGGGCCTGGCGGGCGTACGACAAGTTCGAGGGCCGGGCGGCACTCCGGTCGTGGCTGTACAAGATCGCGACGAACGTCTGCTTCGACATGAAGGGCGCGAGCCAGCGCCGAGCTCGCCCGATCGACCTCAACCCGGCCCTCTCGGCCGACTCTGCGCTCGGCACGCCGCTGCCGGAGACCGCCTGGATCGAACCCGTGCCGGACGACCGGGCCGTGCCGTCGGGCGGCGACCCGGCCGATGTCGCGGTCGCCCGCGAGTCGATCCGGCTGGCGTTCGTCGCCGCGCTCCAGCACCTGCCGCCGAAGCAGCGCGCCGTCCTGATCCTGCGCGAGGTGCTGCGCTGGAGGGCCGAGGAGGTCGCCGAGCTGCTCGACACGACCGTCGCATCGGTCAACAGCGCCCTCCAGCGCGCCCGGGCGACGCTCGCCCAGAAGGACCTGGTCGAAGCCGACCCGACGCCGGCCGTTCTCGACGCCGAGCACCAGGCGCTCCTCGGCCGCTATGTGGCGGCGTTCGAGCAGTACGACATGGACGCCCTCACGAGCCTCCTCAACGAGGACGCCCGCTGGTCGATGCCGCCGTATGAGCTGTGGCTCCAGACCAACCAGGACATCGTCGACTGGTGCCTTGGTCCGGGTCACGCCTGTCGCGACTCGCGGCTCCTCCCGATCACGGCCAACGGATCGCCGGGCTTCGCCCAGTACAAGCCCGACCCGGCCGGTGGCTGGGCGCCGTGGTCGCTCCAGGTCCTCGAGCTCGAACCGGACGGCACGCGGATCGCCGGGATCACGTTCTTCCTCGATACCGAGCGGTTCTTCCCGCTGTTCGGGCTGCCGGACCACCTCTCCGCCTGACCCGTCCCCGCGCCTCGCCGGACGACGCCGGCCGCACGACTCCCGACAGCCCGCACAGCTGAAGCAGCTCGAGGATCGCCGGCGAGGCGTGCTCGAGCCGGAGCTCGTGACGCGTCCGCCGGGCCGCGAGGGCGAGCCGGGCCAGCACGTCGATCGTCGGCAGCGCCGGCGGATCGGCCGACTCGACGTCGCAATCGACGATCCCCGGCGGACAGTCCGCGAGCGCCCGCAAGGACGCCGCCGCGACGCGCGAGACGTCGTCGCGCGCGACCGGTCCCGCGAGGCGGATCGCCGCGACACGCGCGTTCGATCCATCTCGGCGTGGCGGCTGGTCGGCCGTCCGCTCGCCCACGGTTGCAGCACCTCACTCGGACCTGGCGCCGCATCCGGACTGCGGCGCCCGACATGCAGACGGGCCCCGGAGCGCAAAGTCATCGCCACGAGCCCGCCCCGATGCACCGCGAGGTTCCGCGAACGATGAGTTTTCTGGCGAGCCGGCGTCTGAATGGGCGAATTGCCAAAGGAGGACATCCATGACCGCCCAGACGTCCACGCCGGCCCGCCGGGCCGGCCCACGCGAGTGGATCGGCCTCGCCGTCCTCGCCCTCGCCTGCCTGCTCTACGTGATGGACCTGACCGTCCTCCACCTGGCCGTTCCGGCGATCAGCGAGGACCTCCATCCGAGCAGCGCGCAGCTGCTCTGGATCATCGACATCTACGGCTTCATGGTCGCGGGCTTCCTCATCACGATGGGCACCCTCGGCGACCGGATCGGCCGGCGGAAGCTGCTCCTGATCGGGGCGGCGGCGTTCGGCGGCGTGTCGGTGCTCGCGGCCCTGTCGACCAGCGCGGAGATGCTCATCGTGAGCCGTGCGCTGCTCGGCATCGCCGGTGCCACCCTCGCCCCGTCGACCCTGTCCCTGATCTTCGCGATGTTCGAGGATCCGAAGCAGCGCTCGATCGCGATCGGCGTCTGGATCTCCGCCTTCTCGGCCGGCGGCGCGATCGGGCCCGTGCTCGGCGGCCTGCTGCTCGAGCAGTTCTGGTGGGGCTCGGTGTTCCTGCTCGCCCTGCCGGTGATGGCGCTCCTCCTCATCCTCGGCCCGATCGTCCTTCCCGAGTACAAGGCACCCGACGCCGGGCGGCTCGACCTGCCAAGCGCCGCCCTCTCGCTCGTCGCCGTTCTTGCGATGATCTTCGGCCTGAAGCAGATCGCTCAAGATGGCGTCGGTGCCGTGGCGATCGGCTCGATCGTCGTCGGTGTCGCCGCCGGTGCGATCTGGGTTCGCCGCCAGCTGTCGCTCGCCGACCCGATGATCGACGTCCGCCTCTTCCGGATCCCGCGGTTCAGCGCAGCCCTCGCCGTCAACTTCCTGGCCATCTTCATGGCCGTCGGGTACTTCCTGTTCGTCGCGCAGTACCTCCAGCTGGTCCTCGGCCTGTCACCGTTGGTTGCCGGCCTGTGGTCTGTTCCGTCGGCGCTCGGTTTCGTCGTCGGCTCGAACATCGCGCCGCGGATCGTGCATCGCGTCCGGCCGGCCTGGATCATCGGCTCGGGTCTGGCCCTCGCGGCAGCCGGTCTGGCGATCCTGACGCGCGTCGGAGGGCCCGATGGCCTGGCGGTCGTCGTCCTGTCATCGGTCGTCATCTCGCTCGGCTTCGGCCCCGTCTTCGGGCTGACGACGGAGCTGATCGTCGGGATCGGCCCCGCCGGAACGGGCCGGTGCGGCGTCGGGCATCTCGGAGACGGCCTCGGAGCTGGGTGGAGCGCTCGGAATCTCGATCCTGGGCAGCATCGGCGTCGCCATCTACCGGGGCGAGGTCGCAAGCTCCATTCCGGCAACGATCCCGGCCGACGCGGTCGCCGCGGCGCGCGACACGCTCGGCGGCGCGACCGGCGTGGCGGCAGGTCTGCCGGAGACGCTCGCAGCGACGCTTGCTCGACGCGGCACAGGCCGCCTTCGTCCACGGGATGCAGGTGGTGACGACCATCAGCGTCGTCGTCGCGGTCGGCGTCGCGATCCTCGCGATCATCGCCCTGCGCGATGTCCGCTCGGGCGACAACGACGAATTGGGCACGCCGTCCACGACCGATGACGACGACGGCCGCGACGCCGTCCGCGCGGCGAGCACGCTGGCGCCGGAAGCCTGACGATCCGATCGACGTCGACCGCAACCCGAACGGGAGGACGCCTTGAGCCACCCCGAGCTCCGCTACCCGGATCCGACGTACCACGGCACCGACGGCGAGGCGAGCGCGACCTATCGGCCGGCGGACCACCCGCCGGAGGTGACGTATCCGACCGGAAACACGGCGCACTACCTGGCCACCGGCGACTCGACCGGCGGCACCTACGGCCTCTATCGCTGGGTCATGGGTCCCGAGCCGAGCGGACCCGGGCCGCACTTCCATCGAACGATCACCGAATCGTTCTACGTCCTGACCGGTCGGATCCGGATCTACGACGGACGGGAGTGGCGCGAGTGCGCGCCGGGCGACTTCGTCCACGTCCCGATCGGCGGCATCCACGGCTTCCGGAACGAGTCCGGCGCGCCGGCGTCGATGCTCCTCCACTTCGCGCCCGGCGCACCGCGCGAGGGCTACTTCGAGGGGCTCGCCGACTGGGGCCGGACGGGGCGCCCGAGTGACGAGGAGGTGGCCGACTTCTACCTCCGCCACGACAACGTCTGGCTGCCCGACACCGGCGCCTGATGCGGGCCCGACGCCCAAACCCTCGTTGCGGGAGAATCGACCGATGAAGATCCGCGTCCTGCTCGAACAGAACGGCAAGACCGCCGTCGGCTTCGCCATTCCCGAGGAGACGGTCCTGGCTCTCGGCAAGGGCAAGCGGCCGCCGGTCAACGTCACGATCAACGGCTACACGTACCGCAGCACCGTCGCCCCGATGGGTGGGCGTTACCTCGTCGGCGTCAGCGCCGAGAACCGGGCCGCGGCCGGCGTCCACGGCGGCGAGACGCATGACGTCGAGCTGACCCTCGACAGCGCGCCGCGAGAGGTGGATCTGCCGGACGACTTCGCCGCGGCTCTGGCGGCCGACCCCGATGCGCGCCGCACGTTCGAGGCGCTCTCCCCGAGCAACAAGGGCTACCACACGGCCCTGATCGCGGGCGCCAAGAGCGACGAGACGCGCCAGCGCCGGATCGAGAAGTCTGTCGCGGCCCTCCACGACGGCCGCCCGCGCTGAAGGCTGTCGCGCCTGTGCACGCCATCGCGGCGTTGCGCCCGGCGCTGACGCACGCATGCGCGACGAACGCAGTGGCGTACTGGCGACTCAGCCGGTCGTGAGGCGGACGAAGCCGTCGACGTCGATCCGCGGGTGGCCGGCGCTGCCGGCGACCACGACCTTCACGGTGTGCGTTCCGACGGTCGTCCAGTTCCGGGCAAAGACCATCGCTCGCGACTGGCCCGTCGTCGAATAGAGGCTCACCGATCCGGCGTACGCACCGTCGACATAGACCCAGGCCGAGCCGCGGGTCGAGCCCTTCGCGGCAACCCACGCGACGCTCGACCCGGTGAACGTGAACGTGGCGGACGCGTATTTCGAGGTCGCGTAGCGGACGCTGCCACCGGAGGCCCCCGACCAGCCGGTCGTGTGCCACGTCCCGGTCCACGTCACGGCGGTCGACGACTGCTGGTAGAGGCTCGCCCGGATCGGGGCCGCGGCCAGCCATTCGCTGACGTTCGCCTTCGAATCGCCGGCCCGCGCCCGGTGCGCCGCGGTTCCGTTGATCGGGATCGAGCTGTCGGCCGCGAGCGCGGCGGCACTCGGCAGCGACGTCGTGGTCCACGAGCCGCCGTTGGCGCTGCGCTGGAGCCCCGTCGAGGTGACGCCGCTCGGATCAGTCGCGCCCCAGCCGATCCGGACCGGAACCGTCGTCGTGCCGAGCGTCCTGCCGGACCAGAGCCGCGTGGACGGAGCCGTCAGCGTCGGCGCGATGCCGTCGGTCACGACGAGGTTGACCTTCGTGGTCTTTGTCAGGCCGTTCGAGACGCCCGTGACCGTCAGCGGGTACGTCCCCACGGGTGTCGCGGCAGGGTCGACCGGCGTCGCGACCGTCAGCGTGGACGCGGTGTGGATCGTCGGGTTCGCGTCGAAGGTCGCAGTCGTGCCTTCTGGCAGGCCGCTCACCTCGAGGGCGACCTCGGACGTGAAGTTCGTTCGATTGATCGCGATGCCGGCGGACGAGCTCTGGCCCTGCTTGACGTAGGCCGTCGGCGTCACGGCGCTGAGCTTGAAGCTCGAGAAGGCCTGGGTCGCCAGGTCCGTGCCGTTGAACCGGTCCAGATCGACGCGGGTGGAGATCCCCGGCACGGTGCCTGTGCTCGAGTACTGCCAGAACGTCCAGCCGCGGCCGCCCCAATTGGAGGCGGGGACCTCCGGACTCGACACGCCCCAGTGAGCCACCCACAGGGTCTTGTAGCCGAGGTCGGCGAGGAACCGGCTGTTGCCCATGTTGTTCTTCCAGAACGCCGGGCTCGTGTAGATCATCGGCCGGGCGCCGACCGTGGCCGTGACTCGGTCGAGGAACGTCCGGACCCACGCCTGGAGCGCCGTCACGCTGAGGCCGCCGCTGTCCTCGAGGTCCAGGGCCGGGACGAGGTCGCCGATGCCGAGGTTCATGACGGACGCGAACCGATCGGCCTCGAGGATGGCGTCATTGGCCGCGGCGCTTGGACGAGCGAAGTGGTACGCGCCGGTCCACAGGCCCGCGGCCTTCGCCTGGGCGTGGTTCGTCGCGTACGTCGGGTCGGTGTAGTTCGTGCTCTCGGTCGCCTTCATGATCGCGAACTTCTTGCCCGCGCCGGCGACCAGCGTCCAGTTGATCGTGCCCTGCCAGTGACTGATGTCGATGCCTTCGAGGGTCCCGGCAAGGCTCGCCGCCGGGACACCCGACCGCTCGTGGCGGGCCGAGTCCGCCTGCGGGGCGGCCTGGCCGAGCCGCCGCTGACGGGGCGAGCGGCAGGACGACCAGCAGGGCAAGGCCGACCGCCAGCGTGGGGCGGGCACGGCGCGTGGCGGCGGACGGGAGTGAAGACACGGCGGGTGACGGCTCCAGCGACGCGTCGGTGCGGACGACTCGACGATCGGTTGCCGGTCCGTCCCGTTCAATAGCCTAATGGGAACGAGCGCTTCGCAGGAGCACCGTACGTTAGGCCCGCGTGCGCCTGGTCCTCACCCGCAGGCGACGGCACGAGGTCGAGCCGGCGTCAACGGTAGGATGCGGGAGTGGATGCGTCCGACCCGACCATCGTTCGCCTCGATCCCGCCGGACGGCTGGAGGCATCGACCCGCCTGATCATCGAGATCGCCGCGGCGGCGTCGGGTGAGCTGGACCTCGATCAGATCCTCCATGAGGCCCTCGACCGCCTGGGTGTCGTCGTTCGTCTGACCGGCGGATCGATCGCCCTCGTCGACGGCGAGGACCTCGTCGTCCGGGCCGCGATCGGGCTGTTCGCCGAAGAGGCCCTCGGCCAGCGGTTGCGGCGCGGCCCGAGCCGGAGCTGGGGCGTCGTCGAACAGCTCGAGCCGTACCTGACCGGAGACCTGTTCCGGTCCGGCGATCGGGTCGTCGGGCCGGCCGCGGGAACGGCCGTCCGTTCGTGGCTCGCCGTGCCGATCGCCCGCCACGGCGTCGGGATCGGGCTGCTCGAGATCGACTCGACCGAGATCGACGCCTTCACACCGGCCGACCAGGAGCTCCTGGAGGGCGTCGTCGCTGTGCTCGGCGGCCACGTCGAGCTCGCCGCGCATCACGCCGACGAGCAGCGGTCGGCCGGGCTCCGGGAAGCGTTTGTCGGCGTGATCAGCCACGAGCTGCGGACCCCGATCACGACGATCTATGGGCTCGCCCGCGTCCTCCGCCAGCGCGGCGACGCGCTCGATGCGGCAGCCCGCAACGAGGCCATCGCCGACATCGAGGCCGAGTCGGACCGGCTGTACCGGCTCGTCGAGGATCTGCTCGTTCTGTCCCGGGCCGAAAGCGGGCGGGTGGAGATCGAATCCGAGCCGATCAACCTCAGCCGCCTGGTCACCCACATCGTCGAGGCCGAGGCCCAGCGCCGGCTGGATCGAACGTTCCTGGTGAGCGCTCCGGCCGGGCTGCCCCTGATCGAGGCCGAGGCGACGTACATCGAGCAGGTCGTCCGGAATCTCCTCACCAATGCGGCGAAGTACAGCGAGCCGCCGGAGACCATCGAGATCGACCTGTCGGTCGAGGACGACCACGTGGTCGTCCGGGTCCTCGATCGCGGGATCGGCGTCGACCGCGACGCGGCCGCCCAGGCGTTCGAGCTGTTCTACCGGACCAAGGAGGCGAGCCGAGTGGCGTCGGGCGCGGGGATCGGGCTGTTCGTATGCCGCCAGCTCGTCCAGGCCATGGGCGGTGAGACGTGGATGCTGCCGCGCGATGGCGGCGGCACGGAGGTCGGCTTCCGGCTGCCGATCGTTGCGATCGAGGACGACATCGGCGGCGACTGAGCCGTCACCCGGTCGTCATCGCCCCGCGACGGACCGCGAGTAGGATTTCGGCATGTCCTTCCTGTTCCGCTCACCGTCCATGCCCACATCTGCCGAAGCGCTGCCGGGCCGGCCGGACCCGATCCTGAAACCGAGAAACCACACGGTCCTGGGCACGCCCATCGCCGGCCCATATCCCGAGGGCTTCCAGATCGCCGAGTTCGCGCTCGGCTGCTTCTGGGGCGAGGAGAAGGCCTTCTGGGAGCAGCCAGGGGTCTGGACGACCGCCGTCGGCTACCAGGGCGGCTTCACCCCGAACCCGACCTACGAGGAGTCGTGCACCGGACGGACCGGCCACGCAGAGACCGTCCGGGTCGTCTTCGACCCCGCAAGGACGAGCTACGAGCAGCTCCTGAAGCTCTTCTGGGAGAGCCACGACCCGACGCAGGGGATGCGTCAGGGGAACGACCGCGGCACCGCGTATCGCTCGGCGATCTTCGTTCACGACGTCGACCAGCGCCGGATGGCCGAGGCCAGCCGTGACGCCTATCAGAAGGTCCTGTCAGCGGCCGGCTACGGCACGATCACGACCGAGATCAGCGGCCCGCCCGCGCCGCCCTTCTACTTCGCTGAGGACTACCACCAGCAGTACCTCGAAAAGGTCCCCAACGGTTACTGCCCGGTTCACGCGACCGGCGTGAAGCTGCCCGATGGCTTCGTAGTCACGCCGCTCCAGTACGCGGACTGAGCCCGCTTCAGTGGCCTCGGACGCAGAAGGTCAGGAGCGTAGAGCGGATGGATGACAGCCGGCCAAGCGTGGTACCCATGCTCTCCTACATGGACGGACCACGGGCGATGGATTGGCTTGCCCAGGCGTTCGGCTTCGAGGAACGCCAGCGATGGCTTAACGACAGCGGCGATCTGACCCACGGCGAGATGGCCACGGGAGGAGGACTGATCATGCTGGCGACGCCGACGTCCGAGTACGAGAGTCCGCGTCGGCATCGTTCCGGGTGCGCCGCGGCCGCCGCGTGGTCGCGTTCACCGTGGGTCATCGACGGCGTGCTCGTCTACGTCGAGGACATCACCTCCCATTTCGACCGAGCGCGCAAGTCCGGCGCGACGCCCCTGTCTGACATCGAGTCTGGTCCAGACGGCAGCCGCCTCTACCGCGCCGAGGATGTCGAGGGTCACCGGTGGATGTTCATGCAACGGGCCGACTGACGATCGGCTTCCAAGCAGGCGGCAGTACCCCGACCCGTCTGAGAACCGAGGCCGCTGGGCGTATTGCCAAGACCACCGGACCGGCGTGAGGCCGCCCGATGGCGTCGTGGTCACGCCGCTGCAGTTCGTCGACTGACGCTCATCCCGCGGGGTCGCCGACCGTCAGGGCGATCTTCCCGGCGACGTCCCGATTCTGCAGCCGATCCATCGCCTCGGCGACGTCCTCCCAGGGCAGCTCAGCGGCAACCTGAGGATCGAGCTTGCCGTCGGCGACCAGTGAGGCGAGGTACCCGAGGTCGCGACCGAACGGGTCGCCACCAAAGAACAGCTCGAACCCCTGAAGGCGGATGAGCGCATCGTTGTAGACGTCGCGGACGTTGAACGTGGTTGGTTCGTCCGAGCTGTTGCCGAACATGATCAGCGTTCCCTGGGCGTCGACCTTGGTGACGAGCCGGCCGAGGGTGTCGCCGCCCACGGACTCGAGGATGAGGTCGAATCGACCCCGGAGCTGGTCGACGTCGGAGACGACGTCATCGGCCCCGAGCTGGCGAAGTCCGCCCGCCCGCGCCGATCGGCCACTCACGAGCGCCGTGACCTCAGCGCCGCCGAGGTGGGCCAGCTGGATCGCGAACCGGCCGACCCCGCCCGAGGCCCCCGTCACCAGGACTCGGCGTCCGAGGATCGATGGCCCCATCCGGAGCATGCGCAGGGCTGCCAGGCCGGCCGTTGGGAGCGTCGCCCCCTGGGCGAAGGAGACTCCATCGGGCAACGCGGCGATCCATCCTGCTGGAACCGCCACCTGCTCGGCCCAGCTCCCGCCTTGCCGGATGCCGATCACGCGCGCGCCGGCGCTCACGCCGGGTTCGGCGTCGGACCGCAGGATGCCGGCGAAGTCCCATCCGGGACGCCAGCCGTCGGTCGCCGTTCGGAGCATCCTCATCTCGCCCCGATTGATCGAGAAGGCACGCACGTCCACGAGCACCTCGCCGGGTCCAGCCTGTGGCTCGGGAACGTCGCGCAAGGCGATCCTGCCGGGAGCCGAGCTGTCTGCCACCAGTGCGCGCATGGGTCGGGCCCTCTGATCCAGTGTCCCTCGTCCAGCGACGTGCCTTGACCGTAGCATGGAGGTCCGGCGACACGCCGTCTGAGCCGCATGATGGGCGACCGAAGGGAGCGAGATGACCGACCCGATCGAGGACATCATCGGCGACTACCGGGCGTTCGCGGCGCAACAGCGCGACCGGTTGCTGGCGCGGGGCATCGACATCGCCCCGTTCACGCTGAGCCATCTCGCATACCGGGTGCCGGAGTGGGACCAGTACGTCCAGGTCCGCACGCTCCTCGAGCGCCACGCGACCGCGAATCGGGAGAACGTCTGGAACGGCCGCCCGATCTCCCTGATCGTCCCCGCCCAGCCGCTCGAAGTCCTGGATGGTCAGGTCGTCCCGCTCATCGAGCTCATCCCGCCGGTCCACCAGCGCGTCTACAAGATGGGGCTCGAGCACCTCGGCGTCGTGGTCGGCGACACGTTCGACACGTTCGTCGGGGCCCACAAGCCCGTCCTGACGGGACAGCAGTTCCAGGGCCCGAACAGCACGCCCGACCCCGTCTACATCCTCTTCGAGGACTTCACCCACGTGAAGTTCTATCGACTGTCGCTGCGGGCATCCGTCGAGCTCGACGGGGGCCGGTTCGACGACGGCTTCCACCACGTCGCGGACTGGGTGCCCCAGCGACTGGTCACCGCGACCGGCCCGAACCCGCTGCGCCGCTGAGCTGACATGGACGACACGCCGCTGCTCCTGTTCCGATATCACCCGGACCCGCTCGCGACGGGCGCCTTCGAGATCTCACGAGGCCGCTGTCCGCATTGCGGAGCCGATCGGGCGTATCGCTACGTCGGGCCGGTCTACGCGTCCGACGAGCCGGACCCGCCCTGCCCGGCCTGCATCGCCGATGGGTCGTTCGCCGCACGGTACGACGCGGAGTTCACCGACGCGGCTGCCCTGGAGGGCCTCGAGCCGGTCGTCGTCGACGAGGTCACGAGGCGAACGCCCGGCTTCGCGGGCTGGCAACAGGAGCAGTGGATGACGCACTGCGATGACGCCGCGGCGTACCTCGGCCCTGTCGGGTTCCAGGAGCTGATCGATCATCCGCAGGCCCTGGAGCAGCTCAGGGACGACATGGGTGACGAGGACGTGCAGGACCTGTCGCGGGATGGATCGCCGACCGCGTACCTGTTCCGTTGCCGACATTGTGGCGTGGAGCTGGCCAACTGGGACGTGGACTGACGCTGGCCGCCAATCGCGGGCCGGACCCTACGGACGGGTCAATGTCCAGGCGATCGCGATCACGGCGACCGTGAGGATCAGGCAGACCGCTCCGAGAAGCGCTTGCCGCAGGTCGCGCTGATCGTCCGGTGCCGACCGCCTCGCGGTCCAGCCGACCACGAGCAGCAGGGCGACCACGGACGCGGTCGCCACGAGGCTTGACGGGACGTCCATGCGGCCAGCATAGGACGTGGTGTCGGTCCGTCATCGGGGCCGGCGTGCGTCTGCGCTCCCGGCATCTTGACGACGGGTTCCCTTCCGACTATATATCGCGACACGATATATTTCTGCCGGCCCAGGAGCACGCGATGACCGACTCACTCGCGACCACGGCGACCCAGACCGTCGGCGAGCGACCGGCAGCCTCGGCGGCCGTCGCGGTGATTCGCGACATCGCCCGGGGCGGGATCGCCGGGGTCATCGTGGGAATCTTCGTCGCCGGGTTGGGCGGACGCGTGGTCATGCGGCTGGCCACGATCCTCCACGAGGACGCCGTGGGCAACTTCACCGAGAACGGCGAAGTGATCGGCCGGATCACCCTGAACGGAACGCTTGCGCTGATGACGTTCGGGGGCCTCGGGATGGGCCTCGCCGCCGGGACGATCTGGGTGATCGTGAGCCCCTGGATCCCGATTCAGGGTCGGGCCCGTCCGATGGCCGTAGCCCTCGCGGCGATCGCCATCGGGCACGCCGCTCCTGATCCAGCGGTCGAACTCGGACTTCGTCGTCCTGGACCATGACCCGCTCGTCATCGGGCTTCTGGTCGGGCTCGTCGGCCTCGTCGGCTTGTCGATCGCCGTCGTCGATCGGTTCCTGGATGTTCGTCTGCCTCGGTCGGTCCGGGCGCCCTCGATGTCGATGGGGGTCTACGTCCTTGTGGCGATCCTGGGCCTCGTCCTGATCCTGCCTGTCGTCGTGTCGATCCTGCTGTTCCAGTCGGAGTACGCCGCCCCGCTCCGGGTCGGCTGGGCCCTGGCGATCGCCGGCGGATGCACCGTGGCGTGGTGGGCCCTGCGTGCGATGGGTCGGTCACAGCCGCCCATGACCCTCAGGCTGGCGGGAACGGGCTCGCTCGTCGTGGCCCTCGTGCTGGGCGTGGCGACGAGCGTGCCCCACATCCTCGGCGCGGCCGGCGTTCGCTGACGGGGGTTCAGGAGCTCGACGTCCTCGCCGTCGGCGACTCGACCGTGAACATCCGACCATCATCGAGCGCCAGGTCCCACACCTCGACCGCGGGCGGCTCGATCCCGAGGACGGTCAGGGCCGTGCAGATCTGGCTCCGGTGATCGGTCCCGTGGTGGAGCGCCTGGGCCAGCCGGATGCCCAGCGGCGCATGCGTCTCGTAGCCGTTGTCCTCGTATTCGACGACATCGACGGTCGGATCGAGCTCGCCGGCGATCTGGCGCTGCCAAGCGGCAGCGTGGGCATCCATGATGGCCCGCATCGTCGGGAAGTCGGCGGCGTCCTCGTCGAACGGCTCAGGGTCGCCGCCGCGGAGGACGTTCAGGTAGAACACGTCGCCGTCCACGAGGTGGCGGACGGTGTCGAGGATCGAGCCGTAGGTGCCCGGCACGGTGGTCGCCAGCTGCACCCCATCGAGCGTGGCACACGCATCGATCACGCGAATCGAGGCCATGACGTGGTGCGCGAATGCGTCGGCGAGCAGGGGTGTCGGCATGTCCGAAGCGTACTCAGCCGGCGTCGATCACGCAGAAGCGGTTGCCCTCGGGGTCGGCCAGGATCACGTAGTCGGCGTCGGCGGGCCGCTTGTCCCAGTGCACCTCGGTCGCGCCCAGCCCGATGAGCCGGGCGACCTCGGCTGCCTGGTCCGCGGCGTACAGGTCGAGGTGGATCCGGGGCGGGATCTGGACCGTGGAGCGGACCCGATCGAGCGACAGGTTCGGCCCGACGCCGTCGCGCGGCCGGAGGAGCGCGAAGTCGTCGCTCGTCTCGTCGCGCGGCAGGTAGTCGAGCGCCGCCGTCCAGAAGGCCCGCTGGCGGGCCAGATCGTCGACCCGGAGCACGATCGAACCGACGCGTAGCACGGCGGGATTCTAGCCCCGCGTGCGTGGGCGGGCGACACGGCAGCACCGGCCATTTGGCGCCGGTCGACCATGACGGATGGGCCAGCGACATCGGACCCCCCACCCCGCACCCTCGGCTCAGCTGTGAAGGCAATGTTCAGCCGCTCGATCATTGCCGCTGCCCTGGTCTTCGCCGGGCTCGGCTCCTTCAACACGCCCGTCGTCCAGGCAGCGGTCTGCAACGGCACGCAGCACACCCGGATCTGCGAGGGAACGGTCTCACCTGGCTCCGGGACGACCTCCACCACGTTCACCTTCTCGGTCGTCTACCAGGACGACCTCGCCCGGAAGCCCTGCTCCGTGAAGGTGACGATCGACGGAATCGGGACCTTCGAGATGGCTCCGAGCTGCCCGACGGTCGCAAATGGCGACCTCATCAATGGCAAGAAGTTCACCTACACGGCGACCCTCCCGGCCGGCTCCTACGCGTACCGCTTCGTGGGCGGACACGGGTCCACGTGGCGAACGCTCAACTACCCCAACCCGAGCCCCGTCACGGTCACGGCCCCGACGCCCCAGCCGACCCCAAAGCCCACGCCGAAGCCGACTCCCAAGCCCACCCCGCGCCCGACGCCACGCCCGACCCCCCGGCCAACGCCGCGCCCGACGCCGCGCCCGACGCCGAAGCCGACCGCCAAGCCGGTCGTGAAGCCGACGGCCAAGCCGGCCAGGACTCCCGGCGCGACACCCGCCCCGGGCGGCTCGATCGCGCCGCCGACCGCATCGCCGTCGCCGTCCGAAACCGCCTTCGCCGGCGTGATCGTTCCCGGTGGACCGGCCGGTGGCCCCGACGACGGGGACCCGACCGGCGGTCGACTGCCGGGCGACCCGTCCGGCGGTCCCGGCGCAATCGCGCTGATCATGGCGGCCGCGGCCGTGCTCGGGTCCGGCTTCCTCCTGTTCGCCCGGCGGCGGCGTGGCCAGCGCCTGCTCGAACCGGCAGTCGCCGTCGCCGCTGCTGCGCCGGCGTCGATTCCGAGCCCGACGCCGATCGGGCGACGGACCGACGTCAACGAGCCCGTGGCCGACCCCGTCCTGGCCGGCGTCATCGCCCAGATCCTGCCGTCCGAGGCCGGCGTCCCACGCTGGCGCCGCCAGTCGCTGCGGGACGCCCGCGCCCAGAGCGAGCGCACGCCCTTGGGACCCCAGCGTCAGCTGACGTTCGCGACGGCGCCATCCGACGACATCGAGCGATCGGTCATTCGCTATGACCTCGTGCCGTTGCTCGATCACCCCGACGAGGTCACCGGGATCCCGACGAGCGAGCTCCGGGCCGGAGACGAGGTCGACGTGATCGGTCGCCGGGGCGTCTGGGCCGAGATCCTGACGCCGCTCGGGCGGACGGGATGGGTCCATCGGACGACGCTCGAGGCCGCGCCGGCCGCCCCCGAACCGGTCCCGTTCCCGGCGGCCGGATCCATGAACGAGCCCCCGGAGGCGGAGCAGGAGCGGCAGCAGCTCGACGAGATCCTTGCCGCCATCTCCGCCCAGCGGCGCGCAAACGAGGTCGCCGCCGCGGCGCTCGCTGCCGCCGCGAGCGCTGTCGCGGCGGCCGCCACGACCGCCGCCCACCGGCCGGTCGAAGCGTCCGTGTCGGCGGCCGCGCCCGACCGGCCGCCCAAAGCGGGACGCGGGTCCACCCGCCGTTCGCCGAGCCGCCGCGACGCCGGCTGACCGACGTCGCGCCGCCCGAAACGAACGGCCGGCCATTGCCCGCGCGCCACATTCGAGACAGATCGACCCGGCTCCGTGCGCGATTGTTGCGCCCGGCGGACCCCTTCGGCGGCACGCGATCCGGCCCGTTCCGGCCGTCCGTAGCAGGTCCCATGGCGCCGACCCCGGCGCCGAACCGTCACCGGAAGGAGCACGACCAGTGCCGACCTACATGGATGTCCATGACCTGCCCGGCGTCAAGGCCGAGGACGTCGTCGCAGCCCACGAAGCGGATGTCCGCGTCCAGGGTGCCTATGGCGTCGACTACAGGCACTACTGGGTCGACGAGGACGAAGGCAAGGTCTTCTGCCTCGTCGACGCCCCCGATCGCGAGACCGCAACTCGCGTCCATCGCGAAGCCCATGGGCTCGAGGCCCACACCCTCCACCAGGTGAGGCAGGGCGCCTGAGCCAGCGGGCGGAGCCAGCGAGGAGAGTCCGCCCCGGCGCCCCGGCGCCCCGGGGCAGGCTCTCGTCGCCATCGGCTGCCGTGATTGCCGCGTGGGCGTACGATTCCGGGACTGACCCCCGCGAGGAGCCCGCCATGCCAGACGACGACGTCTTCGGACGGATCAATGCGCTCTCCGACGAGGAGGAGCACCTCTGGCAGCACGCCGGCGACGGCCACGGGCTCAGCGACGAGGAGCACCACCGCCTCGAGCAGATCAAGGTCGAGCTCGACCGGGCGTACGACCTCCTCCACCAGCGTGCCGCGCGTCGCGCCGCCGGCCTCGACCCGCAGGATGCGGCGCCGCGCCCGGCCGAGGTCGTGGAGCGCTACCAGCAGTAACCCCGGCGGCGGTGGCTAGCCCGCGAGTCCGCTAGCCCGCGAGCGAGCGAACGATCAGGACCAGCACGGCGCCCCCGGCAGACAACCCGACCAGGAGCGGCCCGTCCGACGGCCGGCCGTGCTGTGACTCCGGCAGCAGGTGGCTCGCCCCGATCGCGATGAACACGCCGGCGAACGACGCGAGCAGCCAGCCGAGCGCCACATCCGGGATCGCGACGACGAGGCTCAGCCCCGCCCCGACGACCGGGGCCAATGCGTCGACGATCAGGAACCCGATCGCCAGCCTCCGCCCGCGCGCCGCGTCGAGGGCAAGCGTGACGACGTTCATTCCGTCCGCGAAGTCGTGGGCGAGGACCGCCAGCAGGACGATCACGCCGAGGCCCGTCCCGGCCTGGAACGCCAGCCCGATCGCAAGCCCGTCGAGCGTGCTGTGCACGATCAGGCTCGCCGGAGGCAGGATCGCCAGGATCCCCCGGGCAGGCCTGGCTTCGACGTTGCCGCGCCCGGCGTCATGGGCATGATGCTCGACCGAGCCCGGGGCGTGATCGTGATCGGGGGCGTGCTCGAAGCTCTGCTGGTGGATGAACGACTCGATCAGGGTGAAGACGAGGTAGCCGATCAGGGCGGCGATCCCGACCTCGATGCCCCGTTCCTCTCCGACGAGTGCCTGCGCCTCGGGGAGCAGGTCCACGATGGCGGTGGCGACCAGCACGCCCGAGGCGAACGCCATGAAGGGATGGAGGCGGTGATGGAAGCGCAGGGCGGCCATACCGCCGAGCAGGGTCGACACGAACGGCAGCAGAGCGGCGAGCGGCATCGGCGTTACCGGGCCTGACCGGACGAATGCGTGCGACCGGGTCTCAGGACCGATCGTGGTTGTGGGGTGTCAACGAACGCCACGGATCAGTCCTCCGCTCGAGCAAGACAGTGGCGGCACAGCCCGAACAGCTCCAGCCGGTGGGTGTCGATCCGGAACCCGCTCTGGCGCTCGATCTCGCGCACCGCGCCGCTCAGGCCGGCGTCGTCGACCTCGGCTGTCCGACCGCATCGCGAGCACACCACGTGGTGGTGGTGGGCCGGCGCGCAAGGCACGTAGGCGTGCTCTCCGCTCGGGAGATCGAGCCGCTCGACGACGCCGAGCTCGATCAGCAGGTCCAGGGCCCGGAACAGCGTCGCCCGACTGATCCCGAGGCGCCGGTCGCGCGCTGCGGCCGCGAGCTCGGACGCCGTGAAGTGGCCGTCGTGGGTCGCGATCAGGTCGGCGACCGCGAGCCGAGGGGCCGTCAGGCGGTAGCCGGCGCGGTCCAGGGCGGAGACGATGGGATTGGGGGTAGCCACGGCGCGATCATAGTCGGTCAACCGCACCGTTGTCGAGACTGAGTCTCAACTGGTTGGGCGGACGGGGTCGGCGACGCGAGCTATCGCGTCAGCGTCACCTTGCGCAGTCCCGGCGGCGCGTCCGGGTCGTATCCGCGGCGGCGCGACACGGCCTCGGCCAGGAGCTGGCCCGGCAGGATCGTCGCCAGCGAGGCCAGTCCCTCGGGCAGATCGCGCGGCAGCGGCAGGGCGACGACGCGACTCGGGTCCATCCCGTCCGGCACTGCGTGCGTCGCAGCGGACCCACCGACGACCCACGGAACGCTGCCGGTGGCGAGAGCGGCCGTGATCCCTTCGTCGACCAGCGGACCCATCCGGCCGTCGGGCCGGATCGCCAGGATCGGCACCTCCGGCCCGGTCAGGACCACCGGCCCGTGGCTGAAGTCGGCCGACGAATAGCCCTCGGCGAAGAGCCGGCTCGTCTCCTTGAGCTTCAGCGCGATCTCGAGCGCCGTCGGGTACTCGAACCCGCGCCCGATCACGATCGAGCGCTCCGAAGCGGCGAACTCGGCCACGATCGGCGACGCGTCGTCGATGGCCGCTTCGGACGCGGCGAGGCAGTCCCGGAGCACGCCCGGCATCCGCGGCATGGCGTCGCGCAGCGCGGCCGACGGCGACAGGGCCGCAACCAGGGCGGCTCCCGCGGCAACCTGGGCCACGTACGACTTGGTCGCCGCGACCGACCGCTCCTCCCCTGCCCGGCAGTCGATCACGTGGTCGGCGGCAGAGGCCAGGGGTGAGGCCGGATCGTTGACGATCGCGACCGTCACGGCGCCGCCGGCCCGGGCCGCGTCGAGCACCGCAACGATGTCGGGCGAACGACCGGACTGCGATACGGCGATGACGAGCCCGCCCCGCCAGCGCAGCTCCGCGCCGTAGATCGTGACGGTCGACGGGGCGGCCATTCCGGCCGGGATGCCAAGCTCGGTCTCGATCAGGTAGCGGAGATGGATCGCCGCGTGGTCGGACGTGCCACGGGCGACGAGACTCACCCACGCCGGATCGGCGGCCCGGATCGCCGCTGCAGCCCGCTCGATCTCGGGCCCGCCGTCGGAGAGGAGTCGCTCCACGACCGCGGGGACCTCGTCGATCTCGCGCCGCATCGCCGTCACGCCGCGCCCGGAGGGGCTCGAAACGCCCATCGGCTTAGCCATCCGGAAAGAACCGTGGCAGCCAGCGGGCGTTGGCCTCGAAGACGGCCTCGAGAAGCTCATCGGCTCGCTCGGGATCGCCCGCCAGGGGGTTGGCCGCGAGGGCCGCGCGGGCCAGCTGCGGGTCGCCGCTGACGGCTGCGCGAATGGTCAGACGCTCGTACGCCTTCACCCGGCTCACGAGCTCGAACTGGGACGGCGACAGGGGTGCCTGTGGGATCGGGTGAGCACCGTCGCGATCGATCCGGGCGGGGACCTCGACGACGTCCGAGTCGGCCAGCCCGGGCAGCGTCCCGGCGTTGACCACATCAACGGTCTGGACGTCGCCGCGGCCATCCGTGAGCGAGGCGATCAGCTGAGCCGCGGCTTCACTGTAGAAGGCGCCACCGCGGTGCTCGAGGAGCTCCGGCTTCGTGTCGAGCGTCGGGTCGCGGTACAGCTCGAGAAGATCGTGCTCGATCGTCATGACCTCCTCGGCGCGGGTCGTGTGGGTCCGGGCGTCGGCCACGACGCCCGCCTCGTCATCGTAGTAGCGCAGGTAGTAGGACGGGATGGCCCGGTCGTGGACGAGCCGATCGGCCGTGATGTGGACGTCCTCGGCCAGCTCCTCGACCCCGTCGCCGAGGAGCTCGTCGAGCCGATCGACGCCGTCGACCCGGACGGCCCGGATCCAGGTCAGGTGGTTGAGGCCGACCTGCTCGAGCTCGACCCGCTCGGGCTCGACCCCGAACCGGCCCGCGAATCGGCGCTGGAAGCCGATGGCGACGTTGCACAGACCGATCGACCGATGGCCGGCGTCGGCCAGGGCCTGGGTGACGATCCCGACCGGGTTCGTGAAGTCGACGATCCAGGCGTCCGGGGCGGATCGCCGGGCGACCGCCTCCGCCAGCTCGAGAACCACGGGCACGGTCCGGAGCGCCTTCGCGAATCCGCCGACGCCCACCGTCTCCTGGCCGATCAGCCCGAACCGCGGCGGCAGCGTCTCGTCGCCGAGCCGCGCCCGCTGGCCGCCGACCCGGAGCTGGACGAGCACGAAGTCGGCACCCTCGATGGCGGCGTCGCGGTCGGTCGTCTGGACGACGCGGCCGCCCCAGCCCTGACGCGCGAGCATCCGCTCGGCGAGCCCGCCGACGACCGCCAGACGCTCCGGGTCGATGTCGAGCAGGGCGATCTCGTCGATGGCGACCCGGTCCGCGCGGCGGGCGAAGCCGTCGACGAGCTCGGGCGTGTAGGTGCTGCCACCGCCGATGACCGCCAGCTTGAGGCCCATCGCTCCTCGCCTGCCTTGCTCGTCAACGTCCGCTCGGTTTGCGGAGGCTTGACAGATTGCTTATAACGTTATCAGCATTACACCGTCGCGCAAGCGGCTCGACGGATCACCGCGAAGCCCGTCCAGGATCGTCCCACGAGGTCTCCCAACTCGATGGCCCGCTTCCGACTCGAGCTCGGTCCCGTCCCGCTGCATCATCAGGTCTACCTGGACCTGCGCGCGGCGCTCGACGACGGCGAATGGCGTCCCGGCGATCTCCTCCCGCCGGAACGCCAGCTCGCCGAGCGCTACGGCTGCAGCCTGATCACGGTCCGCCGCGCCCTCAGCGAGCTCACCCGCGAGGGCCGGATCCAGCGGACCCGCGGCCGCGGCACGACGGTCCTCCCGCCCCGGATCGAGCGCGACTTCGCGGGCACCCTCAGCTTCACCGAGGAGATGCAGGATCGCGGCCTCGACCCGGAGACGCGCCTGATCGGCGCCCGGCCGGAGTCGGCCGGTGAGGTCATCGCCGCGGCCCTCGGGATCGAGCCGGGCTCGCCGACGCTGTACCTGGAGCGGCTGCGGGTCGCGGGCGGCGAGCCCCTCCTGCTCGAGCAGGTCCATCTCCCGGCCGAGCGGTTCCCGGGCCTGCTCGCATCCGACCTCGAGCACGGCTCCCTCTATGACCTGCTGACGGCCCGCTACGGGACCCGGATCGTCCGGGCCCGTGAGGCGCTCGAGCCGGTCCTGCTCCGGGCCCGCGAGGCTCGGCTCCTCGGCCAGAAGCCGCGCACGCCGGCCCTCCTCATCGAAGGAACGGCCTTCGGCGCCGACGGATCGCCGGTCGAGTTCGCCCGGAGCTACGTCCGCGGTGACCGGACGCGCTACTACGTCGAACGCGTCGTGGTCCGGGCGTCGTGGCAGACGGACCCGGACGCGACCCACGACCCGGGCGACCGGCCCGTCACCGCGCGGCGCACGCGAGCCGCGCCACAGCGCCCGCCACCCGACCCCGAACGACCACACCGACCGGCTGACCGGCCACAGCTCAAGGAGGAGGAGCCCATGCCCGCGCGTCCGTTCCGTCCCGGCGTCCTGATCGCGGCGTTCGCCCTGGTGGTGAGCGCCTGCGGCGGCTCGACGTCCAGCCCGACGACTCCGGCCGCGAGCGCCGGGGGCCCGCAGCCGTCGACCGGCGGCGCGTCCATCGCCCCGGCCCCGAGCACCGCGGCCGCATCGTTCCCGACCGATCCGGTCGAGATCAAGTGGTATTGCTGCCTCGGCGGCGGCGATGCGCCCGAGCAGGTCGCGATCGAGAAGAAGGTGGCGGCGGACGTCACGAAGAAGTTCCCGAACATCACGGTCAAATTCGAGGCCATCCCGTACGACGCGGCGCGCGACACGCTCGCCACCCAGATCGCGTCGGGCAACGGCCCCGACATCGTCGGTCCGCTCGGGATCGGCGGCGCCAACGCGTTCCCGGGCCAGTGGCTCGACCTGACCGACCTGATCACCAGGTACCAATACGACACCAGCCAGTTCCCGGCCAATATCGTCGACATCTACAAGCTCGGCGACGAGGGTCAGGTCGGCATCCCGTTCGCGGTCTACCCGTCCGCCCTGTTCTACAAGAAGGGCATGTTCGAGGAGGCCGGCCTCAACGAGCCGCCCCACAAGTACGGCGACAAGTACGTGATGCCCGATGGCAGCGAGGTCGATTGGAACTACGAGACGCTCCGCCAGGTCGCCCTCAAGCTGACCGTCGACCGCAACGGCAAGGACGCGACCGAGGCAGGATTCGACCCGAAGGCGATCGTCCAGTACGGCTTTGAGCCGCAGCGCGACGACCTCCGCGGGCTCGGCGCCTACTTCGGCCCCGGCTCCCTCGACAGCGGCGATGGCAAGACGGTCAAGGTCCCCGATGCCTGGGCGACCGCGTGGAAGTACTTCTACGCCTCGACCTGGACCGACCACACCACGATGACCGGCCCGGTCTACCAGAGCACGGAGTTCAATGGCGGCGGCTACAGCTTCTTCTCGGGCAAGGTCGCCATGGCCGAGAACTTCCTGTGGTCGACCTACGGCGTCGCCGACGCCGGCGACGACTGGGACCTCGCCGCGATCCCGGCCAACGGGACGACGACGACCGCGGCCTTCAACGCCGACACCTTCCGGATCATGAAGTCCTCCAAGCACCCGGACGCGGCCTTCGCGGTCCTGACCTACCTCCTCGGCGAGGGCTCGACCGAGCTGCTCCAGACCTACGGCGGCATGCCTGCCCGGGAGTCGGAGCAGGACGCGTTCTTCGACACGCTCGGCAAGTCCGAAGGCTTCCCGACGGTCGTCGACTGGCAGGTTGCCAAGGACGGCGTCGAGTACGCCGACGAGCCGAACTTCGAGGCGCCGATGCCGAAGTACAACGAGTCGCTCGATCTGCTTGGGAAGTTCCTGACGAAGTGGACGTCGACCGCCGGCCTGACCATGGACTCCGAGATCGCCGATCTCGAGAGCCAGCTCCAGGCGATCTGGGACAAGTAGGCTCCGCCTGATCGTTCCACGGCCCTCGTCCGGGATCCCCAGGCCCGGACGAGGGCTCATCGCCCGCCCGTCGCTCGCTCGAGGAGCTCGATGACCGCGATCCGCCGGCCGCGCCGCTCGCCGCTCGCACCACTCGCCCGCCGGGAGGCACGCTGGGGCTTCGTGTTCCTCGCGCCCTGGATCATCGGCTTCTTCATCTTCACGTTCGTGCCGATGATCGCCGCGCTCGCCTTCACGTTCACGAACATCAACCTGAACCAGGCCGAGCCGCTCCAGTTCGTCGGCCTGAAGAACTACGGCGACATGCTCGGCGACCGCCAGACCTGGGAGTCGCTGGCGGTGACGTTCAAGTTCGCCCTGTTCTGGCTGCCGGTCACGATCGTCACGCCGTTCGCGGTGGCCCTGGTCCTCAACAGCCCCAGCCTGCGGGGCGCACCGCTGTTCCGGGTCCTGATCTTCCTGCCCTACGTCGTGCCGTTCGTGGCCGGCGTCCTGATCTGGCAGGGAATGCTCAACTCGGATGCCGGCTGGTTGAACCAGTTCCTGAAGCTGATCGGGATCCAGGATCCGCCGGCCTGGCTCGAGGACCCCGGCTGGATCCACCCGGCGCTGGTGATGATGGGGATCTGGGGGATCGGCGGGGGCGTGATCGTCAATCTCGCCGGCCTGCGCGGCATCCCGAGCGAGCTCTATGACGCCGCCCGGATCGACGGCGCCGGCAGCCTCGCCCAGCTCCGCAACGTGACGATCCCGATGATGTCGCCGGTCATCTTCTACACCCTGATCCTGGGCGTCGTCGAGGTCCTCCAGTACTTCCTCGTGCCGCTCGTCATCAAGAACGGGACCGGCGATCCTGCCGGCCAGACGCTCTTCTTCAACCTGTACCTCTACAAGAGCTTCTTCTCGTTCCAGAACATGTCATACGGGGCGACGCTCGCCTGGCTCCTGTTCGGGATCACGCTCCTGATCACCATCGTCCTGTTCCGGCTGTCGCGCCGGTTCGTGTTCTACGCGGGTGAGCGGTGATGGACGAGGTCCTCGCGCCCACGATCGCCGAGTCGGACACGCCGCCGCGCGCCCGGCGCCGCCTCCGCCCAGCCGCCGCGGGGCGATCCTTCCTGTTCACCTTCGTTGCGGTCGTCTTCCTGGCCGCGTTCCTGTCGCCGCTCATCCGGTCGGCGTCGATCGCGCTCAAGACCCCGGAGCAGATCTCGCAGGTCGACTCGCCGATCTGGCCCGCCGACGCCGTCACGTTCACGTACAAGAACCGCCCGTATGACGTGTATACGGTCCCGCTGCCCGACGGATCGAGCCGCCAGCTGGCCCTCGTGACGAAGGGCCGGACCGAGAGCAAGTTCGCCGACCCCGCGGCCGGCCCGGAAGCGCCGCTGATCACCTGGCAGGGTTCGTGGCGGACGCTCCCCCACGTCTGGACGCTGTCGCCGACGTGGTCGAACTTCGGCGACGTCTGGGACCTGATCAACTACCCGCGGCTCCTGTTCAACACGGTGATGATCGCCCTGATCGGGACGATCGGGACGATCCTGTCGTGCACGCTCGTGGCCTACGGCTTCGCCCGCTTCCGATTCCCCGGCCGCGGCATGCTCTTCACGCTGCTGATCGCGACGATCTTCCTGCCCGCGGCCGTCACAGTCATCCCGACGTACACGCTGTTCTCGAAGCTCGGCTGGGTCGGAACGTGGCTGCCGCTCCTCGTGCCGACGTTCTTCGCCAACGCCTACGACGTGTTCCTGCTCCGGCAATACCTGTTGACGATCCCGCGCGAGATGGACGAGGCCGCCGCGATCGACGGCGCGGGCCCGTTCCGGACGCTGATCTCGGTGATCATCCCGCAGGCGTGGCCGGTCATCGGCGCCGTCGCGATCTTCCACCTCGTGTACTCGTGGAACGACTTCTTCGGGCCGCTGATCTATCTCTCCAATGCCGAGGAGCTCCAGCCGCTCGCCGTCGGGCTCAACCGGTTCAACGGCGTCCACTACCGGAACCCGGCCCTCATCCAGGCCGGGACCCTGATGACGCTCATCATTCCGGTCATCCTGTTCCTCGTGTTCCAGAAGGTCTTCACTCGTGGCGTCGTGATCACCGGGGTCGAGAAGTAGGTGGTGGCCGGCTCGGGCGCGGGCACGCCGTTCCGCGTCGCGCTGACCTTCGACGCGGAGCATCCCGATCGCCCCCACCGGCCCGGCGTCACCGAGGGGATCCTCGACGTTCTCGCCGACCGTGGCGTCCGTTCGACCTGGTTCCTCCAGGGCCGCTGGGTCGAGTCCGATCCGCCGCTTGCGCGGCGGGTCGTCGACGCTGATCACCTCGTCGGCAATCACAGCTTCTACCACGCCCGGCTGCCGCTCTTGACCGACGACGGCCTCACGACCGACATCGGAGATGCGGAGCGCGCGATCCGGGACGGGATCGGGGTCGATCCCCGGCCATGGTTCCGCTGTCCGTTCGGGGCCGGTGCCGACGACCCGCGCGTCCTCGGCGTGCTGGCCGAGCTCGGCTATCGCGACATCGGCGCGGATGTGATCCTCGAGGACTGGGAGCCGGAGCGGACCGGGGCCATGCTCGCCGCGGACGCGTTGCGCGACGCGCCGGCATTCGGTGACGGCGTGGTCGTCCTGTTCCACGCGTGGCCGCCCGGCACGCTGGACGGGCTGCCGGCGATCATCGACGGCCTCCGCGAGCGCGGGGCGACGTTCGTCCGGATCGACGAGCTGGAGCGGTTCCGAGCGTGACGGCGGCAACGATCCTCGCCGTCGACGGGGGCAACTCGAAGGCGGATGTCGCGCTCGTCGCTGCCGACGGAACGCTGCTCGGGGCCGTCCGAGGCCCGACGATCTCGCACCAGGCGACGTCGCTGGCCGATGGTGCGCGACGGCTGGGTCAGCTGGTCGAGGCCGCCGGGGGCCGGGCGACGTCCCCGCCGCGGATCGCGGTCCATTGCCTCGCCGGCGCCGACTACCCGAGCGATGTCCGGGCGCTCGAGCGGGCGTTCGCCGCGGCCGCGCCGGCGGGCGAGATCCTGATCCTCAACGACACGTTCGCCGCACTCCGGGCCGGCGCCACGCGGCCCTGGGGCATTGCGTTGATCTGCGGCCAGGGGATCAATGCGGCGGCGGTCGGTCGGGACGGGCGCCGGGTGCGGTTCGCGGGCGTCGGCGACATCGCCGGCGACTGGGGCGGCGCGAGCTCGGTCGGGATGGCCGGGCTCGGTGCGGCGGTGCGCGCCCGCGACGGACGTGGCCCGCGCACGGCGCTCGAGCAGACGATCCCGCACGCCGTCGGGCTCGCCCGACCCGATGCCGTCACGTACGCCTACTACTCCGGCAGGTTCGACGAGGCGCGGGTCGGAGAGCTCGCCCCGACGGTGTTCGCGACCGCCGGCGCGGGCGATGCGGTGGCCCGGGCGATCATCGACCGGCTTGCCGACGAGCTGGCCAGGATGGCGATCGCACTCGCCCGGCGCGCCCACCTCATCCGGCTCGATCCGGAGGTGGTCCTCGCCGGCAGCGTGTTCCGGACGGACGACGCGGCGTTCCACGAGCGCCTTGCGGCCACGATCACCGACGCGATCCCGGCCGCCCGGATCCGGCGCCTTGGCGCGCCGCCGGTGGTCGGAGCCGCGCTCATCGGCCTGGATCGACTCGCCGGAGGAACGGCCGACGCAGCCGCAGACGCCCGCGTCCGCGCCGCGCTCGAGGCGTGGAACGCCACACCGGTGGTTGTCACGCCGTCGTAGCACCGTTGAGGCGAGCGCCCCTGCGCTGCTTCTGCCCGGCGATGGCATGCTTCGCCGAACGATCCCCTTCCCTGCCCGGAGTCCCACGTGTACGACGCACCCCGCCCGGAGCGCGCCTCGAGTCGCGAGCTCGCGCCCCGGACCTCCCCGTCAGCCGCCGGCTGGATCGCCCTGACGATCTGGGGCCTCTTCGCGATCCTGGCGGTGCTGGGGACCGTGGGCGTTGTCGCGGCCTTCTCGCGCTACACCCAGGATCTCACCCCACCGACCGACCTCCTGAAGGACCTCTCGTTCAGCGAGCAATCCAGGATCACGGACCGCAACGGCGTCGAGCTCGCCCGGTTCGGCGGCGAGAAGCGCGAGGTCGTCGCGTTCAAGGACATCCCGCCGATCGTGATCGACGCCCAGGTCGCGATCGAGGACAAGACGTTCTGGGAGAACGCCGGCTTCGATCCGCTGGCCATCATCTCGGCCGGCATCGACAGCCTCCGGGGCAGCAGCCGTGGCGCCTCGACGATCACCCAGCAGCTCGTCCGCCAACGACTCCTCGACCCCAAGCTCGTCCAGGACCCGAAGCGACAGCTCGAGCGCAAGGTCAAGGAGATCATCCAGTCGATCCGATTGACCCAAGCGTACCCGGGGCTCGAAGGCAAGCAGCAGATCATCGCGGCCTACCTGAACCAGAACTACTACGGCAACCTGACGTACGGGGTGAAGGCGGCGGCCGAGACCTATTTCGGACATCCGCTCGCCGAGACCACCCCGGCCGAGGCGGCGATCCTGGCCGGCCTCGTGAAGTCCCCCTCGAACTACGACCTGGTGCGGAACGCCGAGTGCCCCAAGCCGGATCCGAACAACTCCGACAAGTGCCTCAGCGAGAGGCTCGTGGTCCCGGAGGACAAGACGATCGTCCAGCGGCGGAACCTGGTCCTCGATTTCCTGGCCGAAGGACGACTTGTGCTAGCGAAGGACGAGTTCACCCCGGACGACATGACGGCAGCCAAGAGTGAGCCCGTCCTGGTCGCTCCGCGATCGACGCCACAGTGGGTCGCACCCCATTTCGTGTGGGCCGTCCAGGACGAGCTGGCCGCCAAGCTCTGCGATGGCGAACCGACCTGCGAGCCACTGGCTGCCGGCGGCCTCACGATCACCACGACCCTCGACACCAAGGTCCAGAAGATCGCCGAGCGTTGGGTCAAGGCCGCCGCGTTCGTTCCGAGGACCACCACCGAGGAGGGCGCCAGGGCTCGCTGGAAGGCTCAGGGCCTGCCGGGCGAGCTGCCCCGGTGGGCGAGCAACTTGCGCGGCAAGGACATCAACAACGGCGCGCTCGTCGCGATCGACTACACGACGGGCGAGCTCATCGCCTACGTCGGTAGCACCAGCTACTACGCCCAGAACAGCACGAAGCAGTTCCAGCCGCAGTACGACGTCGTCGGCCAGGGCTTCCGCCAACCCGGCTCGGCATTCAAGCCCTTCAACTACCTGATCGGCATCGACGACAAGAAGATCACCGCCGGCTCGATGTTCATGGACGCGTCGACCGACTTCGGCGGCAACTACACCCCCGGCGACGCCGACAACACCGAGCGCGGTCCGGTCCGGGTTCGCGGCGCGCTCCAGTTCTCGCTGAACATCCCATCGGTCAAGGCCGCCCAGGTCAACAGCCCCGATCACATCTTCACGCGGGCGAAGGACTTCGGCATGGTCTTCCAGAGCGAGAAGACGACGGCCGGGCTGGCGATCGCGCTCGGCGTCGAGGTGGTCCGTCCGGTCGACATGGTGACGGCCTACGCGACGCTCGCGAATGGTGGGACCAAGGTCGGCCATACGACCCTCCTCAGCATCAAGGATCAGGCGGGCGAGGAGCTGTTGCCCGCAAAGCCCAAGCCGGAGCAGGTCCTCGCCAACCCGGCGGCGGCCTGGATCGTCACCGACATCCTCAAGGGCAACACCGACCCGGACGTGAACCCGTTCTGGGGCAAGTTCTCCCTGACCGGCCCGGGCCGCGAGCGCCGTCCCGCCACGCTCAAGACCGGCACGAACAACGACGCCAAGGATCTCAACGCGTACGGCTACATCGCGCCGCCGACCAACGCCGGGCGGGCGAAGGGCGAGTACGCCCTCGCCGTCGGCGCCTGGAACGGCAACAGCGACAACACGGTCGTGTCGACCCCGGACAACCCGGTCTTCTCGATCGACGTGACCACCTACGTCTGGCAGGGGTTCCTCCAGGAAGCGACGAGGACCTGGGGCGTCAACGACTTCAAGCAGCCCGAGGGGCTCGAGAAGGCGACGATCGACGCGTTCACCGGCCTGAAGCCGCGGTCCGGCGACAAGACCGTCGAGGAGTGGTACCTCCCCGGCACCGCGCCGCAGGACACGCTCCCGGTCGGCGCGTGCGGGCAGGCCGTCCTCGAGATGCCGAGCGTCTACGAGAACCGGTTCCAGAACTGGATGACGGCCGACCTCGACTGGATCAACCGGGCCAAGCGTGGGCCGGGCGTGTCGGGCGGCGTGAACCAGGACCCGACGGCGTTCTTCTACAACAACGCGTTCCGGCCGTATGGGCGGTCGTGGGGTGCCCTCGTCGAGGGCCGCGGCTGCACCTTGCCCAGCCCGCAGGTCACGTGTTACCCGGTTCCGACCCCGGATCCGAGCGGCGTCGTGCCGTCGTTCACGGTTCCGTCGGCGGACCCGTCGGCCAACCTCGTCTTCGAGCCGTGCGCGACCCCGACGCCGTCCGCGAGCGCTCCGCCGAGCCTCGAGCCGAGCGCCGAACCATCGGTCGAGATCACGCCGCCACCGACGCCGACGCCGACACCAACTCCCGAGCCCACTCCGACCCCGACTCCGGAGCCCACTCCGACCCCGACTCCGGAGCCGTCGGCGGCCGAGGCGGCGGGCGGCAGCGCCGCTCCGTAACGTTCGCTCGGGTCTCGCGGAAGGGCGCGGGCCACGAACCGGTAGGGGCCACGCTCGGTCGCGGTAGCATCGACGGCGTGGAGCCCACGCGATGAGCGTCGATCGGATCGACCTGAACGCCGATGTCGGCGAGTCCTTCGGGCCGTGGCCGATGGGTGCCGACGCGGCCCTGATCCCGCTCGTCAGCAGCGTCAACATCGCGTGCGGGGCGCATGCGGGTGATCCGGCCACGATCCTGCGGACGGTCGAGCTCGCGCTGGCCAACGGGGTCGACGATTGGCGCCCATCCCGGCTATCCGGATCTCGCCGGCTTCGGGCGGCGCGACCTCGAGATGACCGCGACCGATCTGCGCGCCTCGATCATCGTCCAGGTCGGCGCCGTGCTGGCGGCCGCGCGGGTCAGCGGGGCGGTCGTTCGCCACGTCAAGCCGCACGGCGCGCTCTACAACCGGGCGGCGCGGGACCCTGAGGTCGCGACGACGATCGCGGAGGCCATCCGCGACGTGGATCCGCGCCCTGGTCCTCGTCGGACTGGCCGGCTCGGCGTCGATCGTGGCGGCGCGCGCGGCCGGCCTGGCGGTGGCGGAGGAGGCGTTCGCGGACCGGTGCTACGAGCCGGATGGGTCGCTCCGCTCGCGGCTGCGGGCGGGCGCTCTCCTCTCCCCTGGCGACGCGGCCGCCCAGGCGGTCGCGATCGTGCGGGACGGATCCGTGACCACCGGCGATGGATCGCGGCTCGCGGTCCGGGCCGACACGATCTGCATCCACGGCGACAGCCCCGACGCGGTCGGCGATCGCGGGGGCGGTCGGTGCGGCGCTTGGCGCGGCCGGAGTCCGGATCGCGGCGCCGCCGGGCAATGGCTGACCCGTCGTCGCCGACCATCGTGCCGTTCGGCGACGCGGCCCTGCTCGTGTCGCTCGGATCGCGGGCCGATCCGGTCCTGACGGCTCGAGCGCAGTCGATCGCGGCGGCCATCGAGGCCGCGCGCGGATCGGCACCCGCCATCGGGCGCGCCGTCCCGGCCCACGCCTCGGTCTTCGTCCCGTTCGATCCGCTCGCGATCTCGCTCGAGGACGCGATGGGTGTCGCACACGCGGCCGTCGCCGCGGCCGTCGCCGCCGCCGAATCCAGCGCCGCGACGTTGCTCGATGGCGACCCGCCGGACGCGATCGAGATCCCCGTCCGCTATGGCGGCTGCCGACGGCCCCGATCTCGACGAGGTCGCCGACCTCGTCGGGCTCCGTCCGGCCGATGTCGTCGAGCTCCACGCCGCGGCCCGCTACCGCGTCCTCTTCCTCGGCTTCGCGCCGGGCTTCGGCTATCTCGGTGGCCTGCCGCAAGCGCTCGCCACCCCGCGCCGGACGAGCCCCCGCGAGCGCGTCCCGGCCGGCAGTGTCGGGATCGCCGGCGGCCAGACAGCCGTGTACCCGCTCGCGATGCCGGGCGGCTGGCAGCTCATCGGGCGGACCGACACCGTCCTCTTCGACCCGGAGCGCCGGCAGCCTGCGCTGTTCCGGCCGGGGGCGGCGGTCCGGTTCGTGCCCACCCGCGACCGATGACCGGCTCCGCGACCGCCGAGCGCCCGAGTCTCCTCGAGGTCCTCGACGGCGGCCTCCTCACCACCATCCAGGATGCCGGCAGACCCGACTGGACGCATCTCGGCGTGCCCGAGTCGGGCGCGGCCGACCGGCTGAGCCTGGCCATCGCGAACCTGCTGGTGGGCAACGAACCGGAGCAGGCGGCGCTCGAGATGACGCTCGCCGGCCCGACCCTGGTTGCCCGGGCGGCGGTGACGATCGGCCTGGCCGGGGCGGATCTGGGGGCACGGATCCGGGGCGGTCGGCGGCTGGCCACCGGCCGCGGCCATCGCCTGGCTGCCGGTGACGTCGTCGAGGTTCCCGGCGATGCGCGGACCGAACGCCACGAACGGGAGTCGTGGCTACCTCGCCGTCCCCGGCGGCGTCGACGTGCCGTTCGTCCTCGGCTCGCGGTCGACCTGTCTCGCCGGCGCGTTCGGCGGCCTCGACGGGCGCCCGCTCCGGGCAGGCGATGCGGTCGCCGCCGGTCCGTCGCGCGCCGGCCGCCTTCCACTGGAGCTGGCGTGGCCGGCGGCCGACCGCCAGGCCGACGCCCTCGTGACGCACGCACGTCCTCCGAGTCCTGCCCGGCCCGGATCCCGGTCTGGACGCCGTCATCGAGACGGCCTGGCGGGTGGGTTCGGCCGCGGATCGCGTCGGCATTCGACTCGACGGCACCCCGCTACCGGCCGGGATCGGCGGCGAGGCCACGACGCTCGGCGTGCCGTGGGGCGCCATCCAGGTGCCCGCGGATGGTCGCCCGATCATTCTCGGAGTCGACCACCAGTCCACGGGCGGCTACCGCGTCGTCGGCGTCGTCATCTCGGCCGACCGTCCGATCCTCGGCCAGCTCCGGCCGGGCGCTCCACTCCGGCTGGTCGCGACAGACGTCGAGGGCGCCCTCGATGCGCTCCGTATCCGCCGGGCTGCCCTCGCGACGGGCGCCGCGGCCCTCCGCGAGGCAGCGGGCTGGGGCGCGCTGCTGGATGCCGCGGGCAGCTGAGCGATGATGGCCCGACATCCGAACGTCATCCGTTGAGCGAACAATCACTGACATGAGCGACACCGCCCTGACCCGATCGCGCCCGACGGACCGCCCCGCGGGCGCCGGCGTCGCCGACCCGATCGCCCGTCTCCGGCCGGTGCTCGCCGGCGCGATCGGTGCGCTCGCGGGGATCGGCCTGTCCGAGCTCGTTGCCGGGTTCCTGGGAGCGCCGTCGCTGCTCGCCGCGATCGGCGGCTTCGTCATCGACAACCAGCCACCCGGCGCCAAGGACCTCGTCGTCAGCCTGTTCGGCACGAACGACAAGCTCGCCCTCGAGGCCCTGATCGTGATCGTCGCCGCGGTCGTCGGCGGCCTCCTCGGAGTCGTCGCGGTCCGGCGGTCCTACGCCCTGGCCGTCGCCGGGTTCGCTGCCTTCGCCATCGCCGGCTTCCTGGCGACGCTCCGGATGCCGGCGGCCAGCTCGACCACCTCGATGATCGTCGCCCTCGTGGCCGGGATCGCCGGCGTCCAGGTGATGTCCTTCCTGCTCAACACCGCGGGCGCCGGGCAGGACCGAGCTCGGGACGCCCGCCGCGGCGTCATGCCGGACTGGTCCCGGCGCGGCTTCCTCATCCGGGCAGGCGGCGTCGCCATCGCATCGACCGCCGCCGGCCTGATCGGACGCCGCCTGCTCGAGGGCCCGAGCGCCGCGACCGGCGGCACGCCCGCCGCGGCCCTCCCCCGCCCCGTCGAGACCGCCACGCTGCCCGCCGGCGCCGAGCTCCAGCAGGCCGGCCTCACCCCGCTCGTCGTCCCGAACGACGACTTCTACCGGATCGACACCGCGCTCGTCACGCCGTCGGTCGACGTCGACGAGCTGGCGGCTGCGCGTCCACGGCATGGTCGACCACGAGGTGTCGCTGTCCTTCGCCGATCTCGCCGAGCTGCCGCTCATCGAGCAGTACGTGACGATCTCGTGCGTCAGCAACGAGGTCGGCGGCAACCTCGTCGGCAACGCCAAGTGGACCGGTGTCCGGCTCCGCGACGTCCTGGCGATGGCCGGCGTCCAGGCCGGCGCGACGCCAGCTGGTCGGTCGATCGGTCGACGGCTGGACGGCCGGCATGCCCACGGCCTGGATCATGGACGAATCGCGCGAGCCGATGATCGCGCTGAAGATGAACGACGAGCCGCTGCCCCGGATCCACGGCTTCCCGGCCCGGCTGATCGTGCCCGGCCTGTACGGCTACGTGTCGGCGACGAAGTGGCTGAGCGACCTCGAGCTGACGACGCTCGAAGGCGTTCAACGGCTACTGGATCCCGCTCGGCTGGGCCAAGGACGGCCCGATCCTGACCCAGTCCCGGATCGACACGCCGCGCAACGGCCAGTCGGTCGCGGCCGGACGGGTCCCGATCGCGGGCGTCGCGTGGGCTCCGGACCGGGGCATCGCCAGGGTCGAGGTCGCGATCGACGGGGTCTGGCAGGACGCCCAGCTCTCGACGCCGATCTCGGACGCGACATGGGTCCAGTGGCTCGTCGCGTGGGATGCCGCCGCGAGCGGCGCCGGCCCGCACGCGATCGAGGTCCGGGCGACCGACGGCGCCGGCGTCGTCCAGACGACGGACCGCACGCCGCCGGCGCCCGACGGCGCGCGCGGCCACCACACGATCCAGGTCAACGTCGCGTAGTCCGCTCACGGCACCGTCGACGGTGCCAAGTCGGCCCAGACGGTACTCTCCGATGATGCCTCGTCGCCTCTTCCAATTCGATCCACCCGACCGCTTCGTGGCCGGCACGGTCGGCCTGCCCGGCAACCGGACGTTCTTCCTCCAGGCCCGGCGCGCAGGCCAGGTCGTGTCGGTCGTCCTCGAGAAGGTCCAGGTGGCCGTGCTCGCCGAGCGCCTCGGCGTCCTCCTCGATGAGCTCGAGCAGCGCGGCATCGCCCGACCGACGAGCGCCGTGGTCGCCGACGCCGCGCCGCTCGACGAGCCGATCAACGAAGTCGTTCCGGGCCACGACCCTGACGCTCGGCTGGGACGGCGACGCCGAGCAGATCCTGGTCGAGGCCCGGGCCGAGGTCGACGATGACGACGACGAAGACGAGGACGACGGTGACGACGCGGACGAGGAAGACGAGGTCATCGACCTGTCGACGGTCGAAGGCATCGCGGGATCGCCGGCTGGCGAGCTCCTGGCCGCCTTCGAAGGGATCGACGAGGAGGACGACGGTCCGGACACGCTTCGCGTCCGGATGACGATCGAGGTCGCCCGGTCGTTCGTGAACCGCGCCCTCGAGGTCGTCGCGGCCGGCCGCCTGCCGTGCCCGCTGTGCGGCCAGCCGCTCGACCCGCAGGGGCACATCTGCCCGCGTCGCAACGGCCACTACGTCAACTGACCGGCCCGCCCGCGCCGATGACGCGATGATCGACACCGCCGCCTCCCTCGCCGTCCTGGGCGAGGGCGACATCGAGATCGTCGGGCGGATCATGGGCTCGAGCAACCACGCGATGCTCTGTCGGGTCCGGCGCGCCTGCCCGCCGCCCGAGGAGCCGGTCGTGGTCGAGGCCGTCTACAAGCCGACGGCCGGTGAACGACCCCTCGACGACTTCCCCGACGAGACCCTGTCCCACCGCGAGGTGGCGGCCTTCCTCGTGAGCGAGGCCATCGGCTGGGGGATCGTGCCGCCGACCATCCGCCGCGACGGACCGTTCGGCGACGGCTCGCTCCAGCTCTGGATCGACATCGATCCGACGGTCGACGTCGTCGCGATGGTCGTCGAGGACGATCCGCGGCTGCGCCGGATCGCCGTGTTCGACGCCGCCGTGAACAACACCGATCGAAAGGGCGGCCACCTCCTGCCGACGACGTGACGGCCACATCTTCGGGGTCGACCACGGCGTCACGTTCTCCACCGTGCCGAAGCTCCGGACGGTGCTCTGGGGCTGGCGCGGGCGGCCGTTCCTGGTCGAGGAGCTCGACGGGCTCGCCCGCCTGGCGGACGCGCTCCGCGGCGACCTGGCCCGGGACCTGGCCGGGCTGCTGTCGCGGGGCGAGATCGCGGCCACGCGACGGCGGGTCGACGCGCTGCTCGAGACGCGGCGCTTCCCGCTCCCCCGGCCCGATTGGCCGGCGATCCCGTGGCCGCCGTTCTGAGGTGACCGCGGGCACGCTCCGCCGCTCTCGATCGGGCACCATGGGGCCGTGCGGCGCTGGAACGGCTGGATCGACGAATCGGCCGAGTCGCCGCACGTCCCGGACGAGGCGCGTCGCCTGCTCGAGGCGGAGATCGGGCCGGGGCGGCCGAGCCCGGACGCGCGCCTGGACGACGTCGTCGAGGCGCTGCCGGCCAGCCGGTTCGAGGATGACGCCGCCGGGCGTCTGTCGCTCCGATCCGGTCGACCGCGTCCGCCATGCCCGAGGCCAGAGCCTGCCCGACTGGGTCGCCCTGCGCAGCGGCCACATCGGGCGTGTCCCGGACGCGGTGGCACGGCCGGCCACCCCGGCGGCGGTTCGTGACCTCTTCCCTCTCGCCGCGGGGCGGGGGGCGGCCCTCATCCCGTACGGCGGCGGCACGAGCGTCGTGGGCGGCATCACGCCCGATCCGGACGACGATCGACCCGCCATCACCGTCGCGCTGGAGTCGCTCGCCGGCCTGCGCGACCTCGACGAGCGGAGCGGCCTCGCGACGTTCGGCGGCGGCACGGTCGGGCCCGATCTCGAGGCGGCGCTCGGCCCGCACGGGCTGACGCTCGGCCACTACCCGCAGTCGTGGGAGCGGGCGACGCTCGGCGGCTGGGTCGCGGCCCGGTCGGCCGGTCAGCAGTCGATGGGCTACGGCCGAATCGAAGCGCTCTTCGCGGGCGGTCGGGTCGAGGCGCCGGCTGGCACGTTCGAGATGCCGCCCCATCCCGCGTCCGCCGCCGGACCGGACCTCCGCCAGGTCGTGCTCGGGTCCGAGGGACGGCTCGGGATCGTGACGGAGGCGATCGTCCGGGTCGTTCCGAAGCCGCGCGTCGAGGCGGTCCCGGCGTGGTTCCTCGGGGAGTGGCCGCGCGCCCTCGAGGCGGCCCGCGACATCGCCCGGGCGCGGCTGCCGCTGTCGATGGTCCGCCTGTCCACGCCGCTCGAGACCGCGACGCTCCTCGCCCTGGCCGGCGGCGGCCGCGGCGTGCGGGCCCTCCGGGCGTACCTCGGGCTGCGCAAGATCGGTCCCGAGCCGTGCCTCCTGCTCGTGGCCGCGAGCGGCAACGAGAAGCTCGTCGAGCTGGCGGTCCGCGAGGTCGGCTCGATCGTGCGGCGCCATGGCGGCACCGGCGTCGGTGGGTCGCTCGGCCGGCAGTGGCTCCGCAACCGCTTCCGGACGCCGGACCTGCGCGATGCGTTGTGGGATCTCGGGTACGCGATCGACACGCTCGAGACGGCGGTCGACTGGCGCGGCCTGCCCGACCTCGCGGCCGCGGTCGGGCGGTCGCTCCGCCACGGTCTCGAGGCCGACGGCGAGCGGGTCCACGCCTTCAGCCACCTGTCCCACGTCTATCCGAGCGGGTCGAGCCTGTACGCGACGTACGTGTTCCGGCTCGCCGCCGACCCCGACGCGACGCTCGACCGCTGGCGGCGCCTGAAGACCGCGGCCAGCGAGGCGATCGTCGAGCACGGCGGCACGATCAGCCATCAGCACGGCGTCGGGCGGGATCACCGGCCGTGGCTGGCGGCCGAGAAGGGCGAGCTCGGCCTGGCGGCGCTCGCGGACGTGGCGCGCCGCTTCGACCCGGACGGGCTCATGAACCCGGGCGTGCTGCTCGGGCCAACCGGGCCGCACGAGCCGCGGACATGACCGCCGACCAGATCCTGGCCCTCGACGTCGGGACGCAGAGCGTCCGCGCGCTCGTGTTCGACCCGCGCGGCACGCTCGTCGCCCACGCCCGGATCCCGATCGAGCCGTACGTCTCGCCGCAGCCCGGCTGGGCCGAGCAGGACGCCGAGCTCTACTGGCGCTCGATCGGCGAGGCCTGCGCGGCGCTGTGGGCCGGCGGCGTCGCCCGGCGGGAAAGCATCGCCGGCGTCGCCCTGACGACCCAGCGCGGCACGATCGTCGTGACCGATGAGGCCGGTGCGCCGCTCCGGCCGGCGATCGTCTGGCTCGACCAGCGCCGGGCGGAGGACGTGCCGGCGATCGGCGGGATCACGGGCATCGCGTTCCGGGCGCTCGGCGTTCGCCGCACGGTGGCGGCGTTCCAGGCCGACTGCGAGGCGAACTGGCTACGCGCCAACGAGCCGGTCCTGTTCGGTCGCATCCGGCGCTACCTGCTGCTGTCCGGATTCCTGTCGCACCGGCTGACTGGCCGCTTCGTCGATTCGATCGCCAGCCAGGTCGGCTACCTCCCGTTCGACTACAAGCGCCTCGCCTGGGCCAAGTCCGGCGACTGGCGCTGGGCTGCGATGCCGATCGATCCCGCCTGGCTGCCCGAGCTCGTCGCGCCGGGCGGCCGGCTGGGCGAGCTGACGGCCGCCGCGGCGGCCGTCGTCGGGCTGCCGGCGGGCACGCCGGTGATCTCGGCGGCCGCCGACAAGGCCTGCGAGGTCCTCGGCTCGGGGGCGCTCGAGCCGCACATCGGCTCGCTCTCGTACGGGACGACGGCCACCATCAACACGACCCAGCGACGCTACGTCGAGTCGGTCCCGCTCGTTCCGCCCTACCCCGCCGCGGTCCCCGGGACGTACAGCCTCGAGGTCCAGGTCTACCGCGGCTACTGGCTCGTCGACTGGTTCAAGCGCCAGTTCGGCGCGGCCGAGGTGGCCCAGGCGAACGCGGCCGGAGTCGCCGCCGAGGCCCTCTTCGACGACCTCGTCCGAGCGACCGAGCCGGGCTCGATGGGCCTGATGCTCCAGCCGACGTGGACGCCCGGCGTCCGGATTCCGGGTCCCGAGGCCAAGGGCGCGATGATCGGCTTCGGCGACGTCCACACCCGGGCCCACCTCTACCGGGCGATCCTGGAGGGCCTCGCCTACGCGCTGCGCGAGGGTGGCGAGCGAGCGGCGGCACGGGCCAAGGTGCCGCTCCGCGAGCTGCGCGTGTCCGGTGGCGGCGCCCAGTCGCCGGCCGCCGTCCAGCTGACCGCGGACATCTTCGGGCTGCCGACGGGCCGGCCCCACACCCACGAGACATCCGGCCTGGGGGCGGCGATCGACGCGGCGGTCGGGCTGGGGTTGCACGGGTCGTTCGAGACGGCGATCGGGGAGATGACGCGCGTCGTCGAGACGCTCGAGCCGGATCCCGACCGGCAGCGGCTGTACGACCAGCTCTACACCCGCGTCTACCGAAAGATGTACGACCGGCTGAAGCCCTTGTACGAGGAGATCATGGCGATCACGGGCTACCCGCCGAGCTGATCGGTCAGACCCGCTCGTAGACGACGACCTGCCAGAACAGCGTCCGCCGCTCGAGCCGCGGCACGAACCCGGCCGCGCGGACGATCGCGTCGACGCCGGCCGTCGGGTGGACCCAGATCCGGAACCGCTGCCGGAACAGGCGGGCGAATGCGTTCGCGGTCGCGCCCATGGCCCGGATCCACGGCGTGTCCCGGGGAAAGACGACCCCGTAGCGCCGTCGAGCGTGCGCGACCGACAGCCGGACGAGGGCGTCCATGTCCGGATAGCAGCAGATGACCCGATCGAGCGCCACCAGGTCGGCCGGCTCGATCGACGGCGCGAGCTCGACGAAGTCCCCCGTCTGGTAGCGCACCGCATCGCCGACGCCGGCTCGACCGACCTTCCTCCGTCGCGACCGCGATGTACGCCGGCGAGCCGTCGACGTCGACCGCGGACCCGGCTCCGGCCATCAGGAGCGCGAGATGGACCGCGCCGACACCGGCACCGATGTCGAGGACGGTCTGGCCGTTCGCCCCGCCCGCGGACAGGCCCTCGATCAGCCAGGCGGTGGTCCGCTCCGGACCCTTCTTGCGATACGCATCGCGGTCGTGACGTGCCGCGCGCTCGCCGAACTCATTGCCGACGGCGCAGGCACAACCCGGCCCGCACACCGGCGACGAACCGTCCGTCTCGTTCATCTCAGGTCCCACATCCGGATTGTTTGCCGACGACTGCGTTCGTCGCGGCGGGGCGACGAGGGCAAGGCGCCGCCGAGGAGCGGAGCGAGCGCACTGTCGGACGTGCGTGAGCGAGCACCGCAGGCGGCAACGCCGCCATCGTCGTTCCGCTGCGACAGCCGACGATCATG
The DNA here is from genome assembly GCA_963783055.1 of uncultured Chloroflexia bacterium. Classification (GTDB taxonomy): domain Bacteria; phylum Chloroflexota; class Limnocylindria; order Limnocylindrales; family CSP1-4; genus CF-46. Next base: position 1,079,326 of record CAWAMB010000004.1, on the reverse strand, counting down.
GCAAGCTAGGCGCGGACCTCTTGGCGCATGAAGCGGACATACGCGATCGCGAAGAACGCGACCGAGATGGCCAGCATCGTGATCATGTGCGGCCAGACGAGGAGCAGGCTCTGGTCGAATGACTGGAGCGACGGGATGCGCTGGAACGCCTGATCGAACCCGCCGATCGTGCTCGGATTCGACACCGCGGCGACCTGCGGGTTCAGCAGCGCCGTCGTGGCCTCGCTGAAGAGCGTGCTCGGATTGAGGCGCGTGATCGTCTGCTGGAGGGCCGTTGCGGCCGCCTGCTGGTCGAGCGTTCCCGACACCGGGGCGGCGAGCCCGCCGACGAAGCCGGTGATGAACCCGCCGAAGATCGTGACCACCACCCACAGCCCGAACCCGATCAGCGCGGACGTGGCGGCGCTCCGCGTCAGCACGGACAGGAGCAGGCCGAACGCGACCCAGATCGCGATGTACAGGAACGTCACGATGACCCACACCGCGAGGCGCAGGATCTCCTCGGCGCTCGGCGCGATGCCGAGCCGGATGATCCCGAACGCGGCAATGACGGCCACGATCACGACCAGCACCAGGCCGATCACCGACAGCGCCGCGGCGAACTTGCCGTTGATGACGTCGTCGCGGTAGATCGGCTGCGACATGAGTCGCGGCAGCGTGCCCGCCGCCCGTTCGCCGTTGATCGCGTCGAACGCGAACGCCACGCCGAGGAGCGGCCCGACGAGCCGGACGAAGTCGACGGCGGCCGGGATCTGGAAGCCGGTGCCGGCTGCCGTCGGGGCGAACGCGAACATCGACAGGAACAGGGATGACTTGTCCGTGATCTGCGACGCCGCATCCCGGATCGCGTCGGCGGTGAAGTACATCGGGATGATTGCCGCGATCCCGAGGACGAGCAGGAGCACGACGAACCGGGCCGATCGGAGCTGATCGGCGAACTCCTTGCCGGCCACGACCATCCAGCCGGCGTGGGGCACGGATCGCTCGCGGCGGGACGGCGTCTCGCCGCTGTCGCGCCGAGCGGCGGGCGACCGGCACCTCCGGCGCGGGCTCGGCCGGGGACGTGAGGGGCGTGCTCTCGGCGGTCATCGGACGTCCCTCGCGTGGCCGTGGGCGGCGCGTTCGACCGCTCGGCGATAGATCTCCTCGAGCGACGGGTCGAGCGACCGGATCGACGTCAGGTCGAGCCCCGTCGAGGCCGCCGCGGCGATCACGGCGCGCCGGACGCGGGTCTGGTCGGACGCCGGCTTGACGCTGATCGACCACGCGGGGTGGCCGCGCCGCGGGGCGGTGACGTCCGCCGCGCCGGGGATCGCGGTCAGGACCTCCCGAACCCGCGCGTCGCCCGCCTCGTCGTCGGTCTGGAACTCCGCCTCGACGTGGGCGGTGTCGTCGCCGAACCGGTGGGCGAGATCGTCCATCGAGCCCTGGCCGATGAGCCGCCCGGCGGCGAAGATCCCGATCCGGTCGCAGACGGACTGGACCTGGTTCAGGAGGTGGCTCGACAGGAGGATCGCCATCTGGCGCTCCTCGACGAGCCTGCGCAGGAGGTCGAGGATCTCGGTGACGCCGAGCGGGTCGATCGCGGTCGTCGGCTCGTCGAGGATCAGGACGTCCGGATCCTTGATCAGGGCGTCGGCGATGCCGAGCCGCTGGAGCATGCCCCGCGAGTACTGCTCCGTCTTGTCGTCGGCCCGATGGGACAGCCCGACCTGCTCGAGCGCTTCCTCGATCGCCGGCTCGGCCTCGACGGTCGGAATCCGGTTCAGGCGAGCCGTGTAGCGCAGATTGTCGCGGCCGGTCATGTCGGCGTAGAACCCGACGGCGTCGGGCAGGTACCCGACGCGCCGCTTGACCTCGAGCGGCCGCCGCGCGGGATCGAGCCCCACGACGCGAGCCTGTCCCTCGGTCGGCTCGGTGAGGCCGAGCAGCATCAGGATCGTCGTCGTCTTGCCGGCGCCGTTCTGGCCGAGCAGGCCGAAGATCTCGCCGGCCTGGACTTCGAGATCGAGGTGATCGACGGCGATGAGGTCGCCGTACGCCTTGGTCAGGCCGCGCGTCCGGATCGGGGCACGTGGCCGGTCGTCACCCTCGACGCGCGCCCGGCGCGCCGTGGCGGTGGGATCGGCGGCACGCGGCCGGCCGACCTTCTTGCGGGTCGGTCTGGTCGACGGGGCCGTCATCGACGCCCGTAGGTCCGGAAGACGTAGTACAGCCCGGCGAGGATCGCGACGATCAGGCCCGCACCGGCCAGCAGCCAGAGCGGCGACGTCTCCACCGTGAAGGTCATCGGCAGGTTGCCGGTCGCCGCCGTCGCGCCGGCGGCCGCCTCGGACGCCGCGTTGATCGTGACCTTGTAGTCGCCGGTGACGGCCTCGCCACTCGGGGTGATCGTCGCGGTGACCGTGACCTCCTGGTCGACCGGGATGCTGGGGATCGTCCCATCGGGGGTGTCGAACGTGACCTTCCAGTTCGACGGCGTCGTGGCGGTCAGCTTGACGTTGGTCAACGGGCCGGTGCCGGTGTTCTTGATGACGAGCGGCTGGGTCGTGCCGCCGCCGGCCGGTCCGTGGGCCGAGACGAGATCGTTCGGGGTGCCCAGGGTCAGGGCATAGGTGCCGGTGATCTCGATCCCGAGCGTGCCGGGGATCGTCTTGGTGCCCGCCGTGACCGACACCGCCAGGTCCGTGTGGCCGGCCGGCGCGCCGTCGGGCGGCGTCGCGGTCACGGTGATCGTCGTGGTGCTGCCGGCCTTGACGATCGTGCTGGCCGCGTTCGCCTGGGCGAGCTTGGTCTGGACGATCCAGCCCTGCGGCCCGGTGGCGGTGGCCGAAACCGTCTGGTCCTCGGCGGAGCCGTTGGTGAGCGTCAGGTCGAACGTGAACGGCGAGTCGCTCGCACCGGTCAGGGTCGGCGAGGTGGTCGTCAGGGTGATGTCGCCGGCAACGGTCGCGTCGACGCCGACGGTGATCGTCAACCGGGCCGTGTCGGACCCCTGCTTCGCGTTGACCGTCAGGGTCGCGTTCGTCGCCGTCGTGTCAGCCGGGATGTCGACGTCGAGGCGGGCCGTGCCGGCTTTCCCCGGCGCGGCGGTCACGCCGGTCACGACGAAGCCGCCACCGTGGAGCGTGGCCTTCCAGCCGGTCGGCGCGCCCGCGACGGACAGGTCGACGTTTCCCGCGACGGGTGCGGTGATCGTCAGGTCGAAGCTCGCCTTCGAGCCGGGTGCGACCGCGATCGAGGGATACGGTGTCGTCACCGCGAGGACATCGGCTGCCGCCACGGCGGGCACGAGCCCCACCAGGAGAACAGCTGCAGCAGCAAGAGCGATCGTCGTGCGTCGAGCACGCGCGATCAGGGACGTCGGCAAGGGACCCTCCGTCAGTCGATGGCATCGGACCGACGGATACTGCCAACTGAATCACTCCGGCGCAACTTCGGTTCGATTCGACGTCGGTTGATGTTTCGCAACCGACGGCGCCCGCGCGACCGGATCCCGGGGCGAGCGATCAGGCCGGGACGGCCTCGACCCGCAACCGATCGGCTGGCACCCCATGCGTGCGGACGCGTTCCTCGGCGTCCCGGAGGTCCGCGATCAGGTCGCCATCGTCGGTCGAGACGAGGACGAGGGTCGCCCCCTGCTCGGCGGCGTAGCTGGCGAGGTGGTCGGCATCGGCGGACTCGGGCAGCCAGCCCCAGGCGTCGATCCCGTCGGCGCGGAGCTCCTCGACCTGGCGACCCAGTGCCTCATGACCGGCCGCCTCGAGGTCGTTCGGCGCGAGCCGCTCACCGAACTGCTCCTCCTCGCCGTCGCCGGACCAGCCGGTTGGCAGCGGCGACTCGAGCGGGCTCAGCGAGGCATCGGCCGCCCAGAGAATGATCGTTGAGCCGGCGTCGCGGGCCAGGCTCGCGGCGCGTTTCCGAACAGCGGCGTGCGTGTCGTCCTCGGTCGTGACCGCGACGATCGTGGGGTGGCGGGGCAGCGGGTGGTCCATGGAACGAGTGTGCGAGCGATGGCTCGCGCCGGCCCATCCCCGGCCCGGGTGGGCGTTGAGGTTTCCTGACAGCAGCGCCACGATCTCATCCCCGGTGGGTCCTGCCCCGATCGGGTGGTTTGACCGAATCGAGGATTTCTGGCAGGATTCCCCTTGTCACCCGTCGTGGCGTCCGTCCGGTCGAGCCCAACCTGCTCCCCCGTTGACGCCCCGGGTAAGGAATTTCGTCATTCCGCTCCGGCTCCAGACAACCGAGCCGTCCGATGAGCGGAACACCACCGGCCGCCGTGCCGCGTCGAGCGCAAAGAGCGCCCGTGGATCGTGCGAGCCAGAAGGAACCCGTAACCGAATCATGATGACTCGCACCACCACCGCCTCGGTGGCCGGTCGCTCCGTCGCGATGCGCCGCATGCGCCGCCGATCCTCGACCGCCACCCGTCCGTATTGCAGCACCAACGGCTGCACGAGCTTCCTCGTCGTCGACCCCGACACGAGCGTGGCCACGTGCCCCGTCTGCGGCTTCACGCGCCACATCCACTGATCGCGCCGGCGGCCACCGGCCGCTGATCGCGACTGCGACAGCCGTCGCGGGTGTCACTCCATGAGATCGTCCGGCCTGCCTTGCGCGGCTGACGCATCCTCGTGGGCGTGACGCCCTCCTCCCCCACCCCGGCCCCGTCCACCTCGACCGTCGGCCGCGCCCACCTCGAACGGCTCGTCGCCGCCGAGATCACGCGCTTCGCCCAGGCCCACCCGCGGTCCGGCGAGCTCCATCAACGGGCCAAGGCCTCGCTCCTCGACGGCGTGCCCATGAACTGGATGAGCGAGTGGGCGTCGCCGTTTCCGCTCTTCGTCGAGTCGGCCTCAGGCGCCGCGTTCCGCTGCGTCGACGGCCACGACTACGTCGACTTCTGCCTCGGTGACACCGGCGCGATGGCGGGTCACGGACCGGCCCCGACGATCGCCGCCGTCGAGCGCCAGATGCGGCGGGGCATCACCCACATGCTCCCGACCGAGGACGCGATCGCGGCCGGCGAGGAGCTGACCCGCCGGTTCGGGCTGCCGCTCTGGCAATTCACGATGACCGCGACCGACGCCAACCGGTTCTCGATCCGGCTTGCCCGGGCCATCACCGGGCGATCCAGGATCCTCGTCCACGACGAGTGCTACCACGGCTCGGTCGACGAGACCCTGGCGACCCTCGATGGTGGCCGCGTGATCGCGACGGATCTCAACATCGGGCCGCCGGTCGATCCTGCCCTGACGACCCGCGTGGTGCCGTTCAACGACGTCGGCGCCCTGGAGCAGGCCCTCGCGGAAGGGGACGTCGCCGCCGTCCTCGTCGAGCCCGCGCTGACGAACGTGGGGATCGTCCTGCCGGAGCCGGGTTACCACGACGCGCTCCGCGATCTCACGCGGCGATCCGGAACCGTCTTGATCATCGACGAGACGCACACGATCTGCGCCGGTCCGGGCGGGATGACCGCCCGCGACGGGCTCGAGCCCGACATGCTCGTGATCGGCAAGACGATCGGTGGCGGCATCCCGGCCGGGACCTACGGGATGACCGAGGCGATCGCCGAGCGCGTCCGGAAGGCCCTTCCGCCACGGGCCGACATCGGCGGCATCGGCGGCACCCTCGCAGGCTACGCCCTGTCCCTGGCGGCCATCCGGGCGACCCTCGGCGAGGTCCTGACGGCCGACGCGTTCGAGCGGATGATCCCGCTCGCCGAGCGCTGGGAGGCCGGGGTCAACGCGGTGATCGGAGCGCGGGGCGTGCCTTGGCACGTCACGCGTCTCGGAGCGCGGGCGGAGTACCACTTCTCGGCGACGCGGCCGCGCGACGGTGCCGAGAAAGTTGCCGGCGACGACCCGTTGCTGAACCGCTATCTCCACCTTGCGCTGATGAACCGGGGCGTCCTGATGACGCCGTTCCACAACATGGCCCTGATGAGCCCGGTCACGACGGCCGCCGATGTCGACCGCCACACCGCGGCCTTCGACGAAGCGGTCGCCGCACTCGTCGGCTGAGCTCGTCCTCGCAACGACCCGAAGGTCGGCTCAGCTCGCCGCGTGCGCCCGAGCCAGGGCGGCGAGCTCGGTCGCGAGGTCGAGCAGCCGGCGATGCTGGCGGTCCGTCGGCGCCTCGCTGTTGAGGATCGCGATGGCCCGGTTCGCATCCCCGACGATCCGCTCGAGCTCGCGCCGGTCGCGCTCGCGTCCGATCGTCGATGACTGCGGTGCCCGCTTCAGGACCGCGTCGCGTCGGGCAAGCAGCGCCCGGATCTCGCGGTCGGTCTCGATCCAGGGCGGAACCATGTGGGCGTTCTTGAGGATGTGATGGGCGAGGGCCCACTCGCCGGCGAGGCTCTCGTCCTCGAGCGGGATCCGCTCCCCGCGATACGGCAGGTCGTCGAACTTGCCCGCCTCCTGGGCATCGCGGATCTGGCGGTCGATCAGCGACTCGCGCGACGGCGTCAGCCACGGATTCCAACGATTCGCGGCGTCCTTGGGGTCGCGCGGAGGGCTCACGCGGGCAGGGTAACGCAGCCCGGGTGGCTGGACGGCGATGGGACCATCGGCGGCCGGCGAGGTCTTCCGATGGCGACCGGGAGCGGCTAAGGTCGAAGCGGTCGCCGGGGGACGCACGCAGGAGCGAGACGCGTTGTCCATCACCATCCAGGCCGTCGGCCACGCCGGCCGACGTGGAGCGACCCGCCGCGTCCCGAACGCGGCGACCCTGCTCGGCGACATCGAGGGATGGCTGCCGGACGCGACCGGTGACGCGCTGATCGGCCACGTTGCGGGTGCGCGACGTCCGGACGGGTCGCTGGAGATCCGCCTCCATCCTGCCGCTCGCCCGATCCGGATCGCGGCGTCCGACCAGGGCGAGGTCGTGATCACCGCGATGACCGTGCCGGTCGGGCCCGGCTACCACACGTATGTCGCGTCCTTGCTCGATCGCCTCGGCGACGAGCACGGGATCAGCTGGGCCAAGCTCGCCACGCCGGCGCCGGGTGCAGCCGGACGGGTCGCATCGCCGCCAGGCGGGCAGCCATCTGCGACGGGCGAGGCCGCCTCGATCGACCCGACCGGCGCCTTCGGGTCGGGCGACCGCCACGATGCCGAGCGCGGCCACCTCGGCTGGCTGAGGTCGGGGCTCACGGCGGTCCGTGAGGCTCGGCGGCAGGGCGCAACGGGACTTCACCTGGCGACGCCGCCCGGCGTTCGCTACACCTTCGACGGCGCGGTCGCGACCGTTCTCGGGCCGCGCGACGACGCCTGGCTGGATCGCGCGCTCGCGGACCCGCGGGTTGCCGCCGATGTCTGGCCGTGGGTCGCCGACGCGATGGATGCTCGCTACCTGCTCGGCCGCGCGCTGAGCCTCCTGTGGCTCGAGGTCCGCTGGCGCCCGCCGAGCGGTGCCGACGAGACGCGGCTCGTCGACGACCTCCTCGGATTGCTTCGGAGGGCGTATCCGCTCGAGCCGGCCCTGGCCTGGCCGTGGCACGCCTGGCGTGAGCTGTTCCAGCTCCGGGGCGAGCCCGACCCGGCGACGCGCGCGCTGCTCGACCGGAGCGCCGGGCCGCTTCTCGGCGGCCCGCCTGCCGAGGGAGCGGCGTTGATCGGCTACCGTCGCAACCCGGTCACGGTCCTGCACGAGGGCTGGGCTCTCGACGTGCCGGGCTCGTTCACCGACCTCCGGACCGTCGACGAGTGGTCGGGCGGCGAGGCCGGCCGGAGCGTCACCCTGGCCGGAACCGAGACCGCCGAAGGCGGCCATCCCATGTCGGCCGACCGCTTCCTCCAGCAGGTGGCGAGCCATCTCGGGCGCGACGCGATCGATCACGACGACGGGGTCGTGCGCGGGCGGGCGAAGCTGGCTTCAGATCCGAGCTCGGGCGTGGAGGTGGCGACCGTCGAGGGCTTCAGCGCCGTGCGTGGCCGCGGCGCGGCGATCCGGATCGAGATCGACGACCCGCAGGATTGGAAGTGGGCGCTCGACACGTGGCGCGGGCTGCGACCGGCCTAGCGGCCTTCGAGTGCATCGTGTGACAGGCGAGGTGTCACGGGTGCGGGCTAAGGTTCCCTCGTGCAGACGATCGACGGTCGGCCCGTCTACGCCGCCACCGATCTGGTCGCCTACCTGGCATGCGAGCACCTGACCCAGCTGGAGCGCGCCTCGCTGGCCGGTCTCGTCGCCCGCCCGATGCGCGACGATCCGGAGCTCGACGTGATCCGCAAGCGTGGGTTCCAGCACGAGGCGCGCTACCTTCGCGACCTGGAAGCCGCCGGGCGGACGGTCGTCCGGATCGAGCTCGATGGGTCGATCGAGGACCGTGGTGACCAGCTCCGCGCGGCAGCTCAAGCGACGATCCAGGCGATGGCATCGGGGGCCGATGTCGTGTTCCAGGCGACGTTCTTCGACGGCACGTGGCGCGGTCACGCCGACTTCCTGCTGCGGGTCCACAACCCCGAACGTCCGTCGCGCTGGGGGGCGTGGCACTACGAGGTCGCCGACACGAAGCTCGCCCGTCACGTCAAGGCCAGCGCCGTCCTCCAGATCTGCTCCTACATCGACCAGCTCGAGCGGGTTCAGCAGGTCCGACCCGAGTGGATGCACGTCGCCCTCGGAGGCAGCGCCCGGACGGTCGAGCGACTTCGGGTCGACGACTACATGGCGTACTACCGGAGCGCCCGCGATCGGTTCCTGGCGACGATGGCGGACGAGCGGGCTGCTGCGTTCCCGCCGGCAGGGACCTACCCGGAGCCGGTCGATCACTGCGACGTCTGCCGCTGGGCGGCCGAGTGCGTGGCGCGCCGGCGCGGCGACGATCACCTGAGCTTCGTCGCCGGGATCAGCGGCCGTCAGCGGCAGGCCCTCGGCGAGCGCGGCGTCGCGACGCTGGAGGCCCTCGGCGACCTGACGCTGCCGCTGTCGCCCCGCCTCGAGGGCACCGGCGAGGGCGCGCTGCTGCGCGTTCGCGAGCAGGCCAGGATCCAGCTCGAGGGTCGGCGCAACCGCGACATCCGACACGAGCTCCTGATCCCCGATCCGGGCCAGCCGATCGATCCGGAGCGCGGTCTGGCGACGCTCCCCGAGCCGTCCCCCGGCGACCTGTTCCTCGACCTCGAGGGCGACCCCTACGCGCTCGACGACGGGCTCGACTACCTCTTCGGCATCCTCGAGACCGATGGCACGTTCCACGCCTTCTGGTCGCGCGACGAGAACGGAGAGTTCTCGGCGGCCGGCGAGAAGCGGGCGTTCGAGCAGACGATCGACTTCATCGTCGAGCGGCGGCGCCGGACGCCGGACCTCCACGTCTATCACTACGCGGCGTACGAGCCCACCGCCCTCAAGCGCCTGATGGGCCGCTACGCGACGCGCGAGGAGGATGTCGACACCTTCCTCCGCCAGGGCGTTCTCGTCGACCTGTTGCGAGCCGTCCGCCAGTCCCTCCGGGCGTCGGTCGAGAGCTACTCGATCAAGAAGATGGAGCCCTTCTACGGCTTCGAGCGCGAGATCGATCTGCGCGACGCCGGGTCAAGCATCGTCGCCTTCGAGCAGTGGCTGGAGCTCGGCGAAGGCGAGCGACCCGCGGCGGATCACCTCATCCAGATCGAGCGCTACAACCGCGACGACGTCGTCAGCACCCTTCGGCTGCGGGACTGGCTCGAGACGCTCCGGGTCGAGCTCGCCGAGCGGACCGGGCTGCCCGTTCCGCGGCCGACGCCGCGCGAGACACCGCTGCCCGCCGACGTCACCGAGGCGCAGGCCCGCACCGAGGCGCTGGCATTGCGTCTCGCGGACCCCGCGATCGGGACGATCGAACGGGCCGACCGTGATCCGGCCGATCACGGCCGCTGGCTCCTGGCCCAGCTCCTCGGCTGGCACCGCCGCGAGGACAAGTCCATGTGGTGGGAGTTCCACCGCCTGATGGATCTCTCGCCGGAGCAGCTGGTCGAGGAGGACGCCCCGATCGGACTGCTCGTGCCGGTCGAGGCGACCAGCGAGGTCAAGAACGGCAAGCAGACCTGGCGGTATGCGTTCCCGGACCAGGAGCAGGACGTCGGGGGCACGGCCTACGAGCCGCGCCGGAAGCAGGAGGCACCCGATGCGTCGCCGTTCAGCTGGGACGTCGGCGAGATCGTGGCGGTCGACGCGGCCGGGTTGACGGTCGACCTGAAGCGGGCCGTCGCCGATCCCCATCCGCAGGCGATCGTCCCGTTGCCGTGGTATCGGACGCGCGACCACCAGGCGCGGCTGTACGAGATCGGCGAATGGGTCGCCGAACGCGGCATCGACACGGACGGGCCGCATCGGGCGGCCCGTGACCTGCTCCTCGGCCGCCCGCCGCGGGCCGGTCAGGCCGCCGGCGAGGCACTGCGGCGCCCGGGCGAGACCGACCTCGATGCGGCCCGCCGTGTCGCCCTCGCACTGGACGACACCGTCCTTCCGATCCAGGGACCGCCCGGCTCCGGCAAGACCTACACCGGCGCCCGGATGATCTGCGAGCTCGTCCGCAACGGGCGCAAGGTGGGGATCACGGGCACGAGCCACAAGGTGATCGGAAACCTCCTCCAGGCCGTCCTGGAGGCGGCCGCGCCGGGCCAGGAGGACGTCGACATCCGAGCCATCCAGAAGGGCGACCCGGGCCAGGTCCTCGCCGATGACCGAGTCGTCGCCGCCGCCAAGGCCGAGATCGTCCGCGCGGCGCTCGACAACGGGCAGGCAAACGTCGCCGCGGGAACGACATGGCTCTGGGCCTCGGACAAGATGAGCGAGGCAGTCGACGTCCTGTTTGTCGACGAAGCCGGCCAGATCTCGCTCGCCAACGTCATCGCGACGTCGACGGCGACCCGAAGCATCGTGCTCCTGGGCGATCCACAGCAGCTCAACCAGCCGATGCAGGGCAGTCATCCACCCGGGGCCGATCGATCGGCCCTCGCCCATGTCCTCGACGGGGCAGCGACGATCGATGCCGACCGCGGTCTCTTCCTCGAACGGACCTGGCGCCTCCATCCGGCCCTGTGCGCGTTCACGTCCGAAGTCTTCTATGACGGCCGGCTCGAGCCGGAAGCCCATCTCGCCGGACAGCGGCTGCGGGCGCCGATCGACCTCGCCGACGGCGTCGGGCCCCGGATGCTGACCACGCTCACGGTCGGCGCCGACAACGAGTCGCCGGTCGAGGCGGCCGCGATCGCCGACCTGGCGTGGCGGCTCGTTCGCGACGGCTCCTGGACGAACGCGAATGGCATCTCGACCCATCTGACCTGGAACGATGTCCTGATCGTCGCGCCGTTCAACGCCCAGGTCGGGGCGATTCAGCGGCTGCTCCCCAGAGAGGCGCGCGTCGGCACGGTGGACAAGTTCCAGGGCCAGGAGGCGCCGATCAGCCTGTATTCGATGACCACCTCATCGCCGGAGCTCGCACCACGCGGCATGGACTTCCTCTACAGCCGCAACCGGTTGAACGTGGCCACGTCCCGGGCGCGGTGCGTGACGGTCGTCGTCGCGTCGCCTGACCTCCTCCGCGTCCGGGCCCGGACGCCGGAGCAGATGCGGCTCGCCAATGCGTTCTGCCGGTTCGCGGAGCTGGCCGCAGCATCCGGCGCGGCGGCTCGGCCCGAATCGACGTCGGACGCGACCTCCAGACCCCGGATCGAGGTCCTGACGCTCGGGCTCGACTAGGTGCCGTTCGCCCGCCCTATCATCCGCCGGTGACCGTGCCCGCCCTCGACCTCGCCCCGTCCGTCCTCGCCCGGCTCCGGCGGCGGACCCACTGGTCGCTCGTGGCCGGCGTCGCGCTCGGCAGCACCGGCCACATCGCGGCGTCGACGGTGTCGGCGATCGCGGCCCAGCACATCGCCGGCAGCACCGCCTGGGGAGGTGCGCCCGGGGCCGCTGCCGTGCTCGGAGCCGCGGCGGGCTCGGTCGGGCTGTCGCAGCTCATGGTCCGGAGCGGTCGACGGGTGGGGCTGGCCGTGGGCTACGCCGTCGGCATGCTCGGCGCGTTCGTCACGACGCTGGCCGTGGTCGCGGGCTCGTTGCCGCTGCTCCTCGTCGGAACCGTCCTGATCGGGTTCGGCAACGCCTCGAACCAGCTCTCGCGCTACGTCGCCGCCGACCTGTTCGCCGCGGACCGGCGCGCGTCGGCCATCGGGATCGTCGTCTGGGGAGCGACCGCCGGAGCCGTCATCGGCCCGAATCTCGTGGCACCAGCCGGCGCGATCGCCCGGGCCCTGGCTCTGCCGGAGCTGGCCGGGGCGTACCTCGTGCCCGTCGTCTTCGTCGGCGCCGCGACGCTCCTGACATTGCTCTCCTTGCGGCCGGACCCGTATGCCCTCGCGGACGCCTCGGCCCGCCACGACAACCCGGACGGCGAGCGCTCCATGCCGGCGTCGCTGGCAGCGGTCCTCCGACGCCCGGCCGTGCCGGTCGCGATCGTATCGCTCGTGACGGTCCAGGTCGTGATGACGCTCGTGATGACGATGACCCCGCTCCACATGACCGCCCACGGTCACGATCTGGGCGCGATCGGGATCGTCATCAGCGGCCACACTCTCGGGATGTTCGGCCTGTCGCCGGTGACCGGTCGCCTGACCGATCGCATCGGCACGATCCCCGTCATCCTCGCCGGCCTGGTGGTCAGCGCCATCGCCGCCGTGATGGCCGCGGTCGCGCCGCCTGATGGCGGTGTCATCCTGTTCGTGGCCCTGTTCCTGCTCGGGTACGGCTGGAACCTCGGCTACGTGGCGGGATCGGCCCTCCTGACGCACGGCCTGTCGCTGGCCGAGCGGACCCGTCTTCAGGGACTGACGGACGGCCTGATCTGGAGCTCGGCTGCTGCGGCCAGCCTCGGATCCGGAGTCGTGGTTGCCGCCGCCAGCTTCGCGACGCTCGGGCTGCTCGGCGCGGCTCTCGTCATCGTCCCGACGATGCTCGTGATCGCTCGGCGGAGCGCCGTGGAGGGCTCGTCAGCCGCCTGATCGCGGTCAGCCGACCCCCAGCTCCCGCACCACCCACGCGGCCAGGACCCGGGCGCACTCCTCGACCTCGGCGAGCGGGACGCGCTCGTCGGCGCTGTGGGCGACCTTGACGTCGCCCGGGCCGTACATGACGCACGGCGTGTTGCCCTCGTGGATGAACAGCCGCATGTCCGCGCCATACGGTTCGCCGAGGAGCGCCGGCCGCCGGCCGGCCACCGTCTCGGCGACCGCGGCAAGCCCGACCGGGAGCGGATGATCGGACGGGACGCGCCCGGACCCGAACTGGCCGCCGACGATCTCGACCGTCGCGGGATGCTCGCGCAGGAAGGGGTCGGACTCGTTGGCGTCGTCGATCGCCCGCCGCAGGTCGTTCGCCGCGTCCGCCGGCGACTGCCCGAGCCGCACGCCGTAGCGCCCGTCGACCACGATCCGATCGAGCACCGTCGACGCCCACTCGCCGCCCGACACGATCCCGACGATCGTCGGATACGGCAGGCCGAGGACCGTCATCAGCGGGTCGGTCTCCGCGGCGTTCCGCTCCGTCTCGTCGGCTTCGAGGGTTCGCAGGACGCCAAACAGCTTGTCGAGGGCCGACACGCCTTCGCGCCGCTGGCTGGCGTGGGCGGCCCGGCCGGGCACGGTCAGGCGGAACGTGATCGCGCCGGCGTGGGCGACGACGATGTCGAGGTTCGACGGCTCGGTGATGATCGCCAGGTCGCCGGTCGCGCCGGCCCGGATCGCCGCCAGCGTGCCCTGCCCGCCGTCCTCCTCGCCGGGGACCAGCGCCACCAGCAGCTCGCCGCCAAGCTCGGCGGCCGCTCCGCTGGCGACCAGGGCCCGGACCGCGGCCAGGATCGCCGCGACCCCGCCCTTCATGTCGCAGGCACCCCGGCCGTACAGGCTGCCGTCGCGGATCTCGCCGCCCCAGGGATCGGCCGTCCAGGTCGCCGGATCGCCGGGCGGGACGACGTCGATGTGCCCGGACAGGACGACCCGCCGGCCGCCGGGCCGGCCCAACTTGCCGATGATCACCGGCAGCATCGCGCGCTCCGTCTCCTCGCCGGGCCAGGCGGGATCCGCGCGGATCGCGGCGGGATCGGGGAACGTGGTCTCGACCGCCATCCCGGCGGCGCCGAGTCGCTCGGCAAGATCGGCCGCCACGGCCTCCTCGCGACCGGTGATGCTCGGGATCCGCACGATCGCCTGGAGCTCGTCGCGCAGGGCGATCGGGTCGACGGCCGCCGCGGCCGCGGTCTCGAGGGCCGTTGTCGCCTCGCTCATCCGCGCAAGAGCGGCCGGGTCAGGCAGGTCACGCCGCCCGAGCCGTTCTCGCCGACCTCGCCGAGGGCAACCGCGTGGACCTCGACGCCGGCTGCCTCGAGCCCGCGCCGCGTCGCGGGATTGCCGTCGGCCACGATGACGACGCCGGGCCGGACCGCCAGGACGTTGCAGCCCAGGGTGGCGTACTCCTCCTCCGGCACCTCGACGATCCCGATGCCGAGCTCACGGAGCCACTCGTACAGCCCGGCCGGCAGGAGGGGCAGGAACACGACGGCAAGCTCGTCGCTGACCGGCGAGATGACGGACATCAGGTGGACGAGCTCCGCCGGTCCCTTCCAGTACGGGACGTCGACGATCCGGACGTCACCGCCCACGATCGCGCCGAGCTGGCGGGCCCCGGCATCGTTGGTCCGGAGCGTCCGCCCGATCACGAACAACCCATCGCGCAGCCAGACCGTGTCGCCCGCCTCGACGGTCCCCGGTGCCTCGATCCGGCCGGCGGTCGGGATGGCCCGCGCGTTGAGCCAGCGCTCCAGGATCGCCGGCTCGTCGGCCCGGTTCGGCTTGCCTGGACGGAGCGGTACGGCTCCGGCATCGGTGACGAGGAGCGGATCGAAGACGTACACGAGGTCCGGATCCGCCCCCGGATCGGCGTCGAGCTGGTGGACCTGGACGCCGAGGCGGTCGAGGGTCCCGACGAGACCGTCGTGCTCGCGCCGGGCGCGATCGAGGTCGACGGGGCGCAGGAAGCCGTGCGCGGGATCGTCGAATGCCGACCCGAATCCGGGGCCGGGACGCTGGACCAGGACCTCGCGGAGGTCGGCGGTCGAGCTGCGGGCGCCGTAGCGGCGCTCGGTCGTCATCACCGGCGGAGGATACGACGGCGACTCCCCTTCCCGATCGCCGTCGCGCGCAGTAGGCTGCCGCCATGAGCGGCTACGTCGCCTCCGCCCGTGTCGAGCACGCGGCACCGCGCTTCGCGCGCGCCGGCTTTCGCCGTGGAAGCCGACTGGACGCCGGCGGCCGCACCGGCCGAGGTCCTGATCCTCGAGGCGCAGGGCGAGGCCGGCGCAAGCCCGACCCTGGCCGACCAGTGGAGCGCCTTCCGCGAGCGCTGCGCGCAGCTCACGTTCTTCCTCTTCGACGCGGAGTCCTGGCGCAGGTAGTCAGCGCGGCGCCAAGCATGCCTCGCTGGGCGATCCGAAACGGCCGACCGCCAGCTCCGCGGGGATCGCCTTCGCTGCCGCGCAACCGATCAGCGAGCGGCGACGGCCGCGTGTTCGCCCGTCGACGCCCCGGCGGCGATCCGCCGCAGCGCGTCGACCAGGCGGTCGACTTCGCCGGCCGTGTTGTAGTGGGTCAGCCCGATCCGGACGACGCCGCCCGAATCGGCCAAGCCGAGCCGATCGATCAGGCCGGTGGCGTAGAAGTCGCCGTCCCAGACCGCAATCCCCTCGTCGCCGAGGGCCGTCGCGACGTCACGCGGAGCGATCCCCTCGAGACGGATTGCCGCAGTCGGGGTCCGCTCGTCGAAGCGGGTCCGGTCGGTGATCCCGTACAGCGACAGGCCAGGGATGGTCTCGAGGCCGTCGGCCAGCCGTCGATACAGCGCGAGCTCGTAGTTCCGGATGGCGCTCATCCCGCCAAGCACCCGCTCGCGACGCGAGCGGTCGTCGCGCGACCCGCCATAGGCCACGCCGATGTCGGCCAGGTACTCGACGGCGGCCGTCACGCCGGCCAGCCCCTCGAAGTTGCCGGTCCCGGTCTCGAACCGATCGCTGGCGGGGACGAGCTTGTACGGCGGCAGCGCGTCGAGCACGTCGGCCTTGCCGTACAGGACGCCGGCGTGCGGGCCGAAGAACTTGTAGGTCGAGCAGGCCAGGAAGTCCGTGTCGAGCGCCCGGACGTCGATCGGCAGGTGGGGCGCCGCATGGACGGCGTCGACGTAGGTCCACGCGCCGGCAGCGTGTGCCCGCCGGACGATCTCGGCGACCGGATTGATCGTGCCGACGGCGTTCGAGGCGTACCCCACCGCGACGAGCTTCGTGCGGGGACCGAGGACCGCATCGAGCGTCGCCAGGTCGAGCGTCACGTCGGATTCACGGATGTCGACCGTCCGGACCACGAGACCGCGATCGGCCGCGATGGCCTTCCATGGCCCGACGTTTCCCTCGTGATCGAGGATCGTCACGACGATCTCGTCGCCGGGCGCCATCGTGGCTCCGATGGAGCGGCTGATGTGGAACGTCAGCGACGTCATGTTGGCGCCGAACTTGATCTCGTCGGCCGAGGCCGCACCGAGCATGTCGGCCATCGCCTGGTGGGCTTCGTGGACCCGCTCGTCGCTCCGGCGGCTCGTCAGGAACGGTCCGTCGTGGTTGGCGTTCGAGGTCCGGTAGTAGTCGCCGATCGCAGCGATCACCGACTCGGGGACCTGGGTGCCACCCGGCCCGTCGAACAGCGCGACCGGGCGGCCGCCATCCTCGATCGACAGGGCTGGGAACTGGCGCCGGAGCGCCTCGACGTCGAATGCGGTCATGGATCGGGCCCTCACGGATCGGGGACGGCTCGGACACGGAGAATCGAAGCGGCGGACCCGGGCGGGTCCGCCGTGATCGTAGTCGGTTGCGGGTCGCTCGACCCGCCGCGGCTCAGGCCGCGGAGCGAGCGAGCTCCGGCTCGACGTCGGCCGCGACGACCTCGTCGGCGACGACCTCGACCAGGAGCTTGATCTCCTTGCCGACGAGCCAGCCGCCGGTCTCGAGCGCCATGTTCCAGTTCAGACCCCAGTCCTCGCGGTTGAGCTTGGCCTTGGCCGTGAACGCCGCGTGGCGGGTCCCCTGGAAGTTGGTGGTGCTGCCGACGTACTCGACGTCGAACGTGACCTGCCGGGTCACGTCGCGGATCGTCAGGTCGGCCGTGACGCGGTAGTCGTCGCCCTTGGCGAGCTCGACGCCGTCGAAGCGGACGACGATCTCGGGATACGTCTCGACGTCGAAGAAGTCAGCCGATCGAAGGTGGGTGTCCCGCGCGCCGAAGCCGGTCGACAGGCTGGCCGCCTGGACGCGAATCTCGCCCGCGGCAACGGTCGGGTCTTCCTCGTCGATCTGAAGCGTGCCGTCGACGTCGCCGAACGTGCCGCGGACGGTCGTGATCATCATGTGCTTGGCCGAGAACGTGATGTCGGTATGGGCGGGGTCGAGCTTCCAGGTGGTCGTGCTCATCGGGTGGTCTCCTCCGGGAGGTCGTGTTCGGTCGTCCCGCCGTCGCGTGGTCGCTGGGTCGGATTGTTGACGACGCAACCATATGCGCGGATCGTTGACTTGTCAACCATCGCCCGGTCGGGGTACGATGACCCGAGCATGCCGACACCTGCCCTTTCGACCACCAGCCGCGTCTCGTCCGAGTCGCCGACCGCCGCGCCGGCTGCGGCGGCCGTGGTCGCCGACGCGCCGGGCATCGGCGCGTGGCGGAGCTTCCTGACCTCACACGCCCGGATCACCCGGCGGCTCGACGAGGAGCTCCAGGCGGCCCACGGCCTGTCCCTCGCCGAGTACGACGCCCTGCTCCAGATCGCCCACGCGCCGGGCCGCCGGGTCCGGATGAACGTCCTTGCGGAGCGGGTGATCCTGTCGCGGAGCGGGATCACCCGCCTCGTCGACCGGCTCGAGGCAGCCGGATCGGTCGAACGCGCCGCCTGTTCGACCGACGCCCGCGGCCAGGAAGCCGTCCTCACCGAGGTCGGCCTCGAGCGACTCCGGACGGCGGCCGCGACCCACCTCGACGGGGTCCGCCGCTACTTCCTCGACAGGCTCGAGCAATCCGACCTGGACGCCCTCGAGATCAGCCTCAGCCGGGTCGCCGACCCGCTCGGTCCCGGCAGCCGCCCGACCCACGAGGGTTGCCCTCCGGCCGAAGGCTGATCGACCGATGGCCGGCCGCCTCCGGACCGGCACGAGCGGCTTCGCCTATCCCGCGTGGTCGCCGCGCTTCTACCCGCCCGGAGCGCGCGGCGGTGACCTCCTCCGACACTACGGCGCCCGTCTCGCGACGGTCGAGCTGAACAACACGTTCTACCGCCAGCCGAGCCCGGCCGCGGTCGACGGCTGGCTGGCGGCGACGCCGGAGTCGTTCCGGTTCTCGGTCAAGGCCCAGCGCAGCTCGTCGTTCCGGAGCCTCCAGGTCGACCCGGCGGCCAGCGTCGAGTGGCTCACGACGCCACTCAGACGGTTCGGCGACCGGCTCGGGACGATCCTGTTCCGGGTGCCCGACGGCGTCGTCCGCGATGACGAGCGGCTGGCGGGTCTCCTCGGTGCCTGGCCGGCCGACCTGCCGCTGGCGCTGGAGTTCCAGGACCCGAGCTGGCACGTCGACGAGGTGTTCGCGGCGATCCGGGCGATCGGTGCCGCGCTGGTCACGACGGACCTGGAGACCGAGCCGGATCCGCCGACGATCCGCCGGACCGGCCCGTTCCTCTACCTCCGCCTCCGGCGCGCCGACTATCCGCGCGACGAGCTCGCTCGGTGGGTCGGCCGGCTCGAGCCGTTCCTGGCCGACGGCCTGGATGCGTTCGTCTACTTCCGCCATGACGAGGTCGGACGCGGCGCCGAGCTGGCGCTCGAGCTGGCCGAGCTCGGTGAGCGGGCCGGGTTCGGGACGGGCGCCTAGCAGCCTGCGGCGGCGGCCGGTCGCGGTTCAGCCCGTCGCGCGCGAGCCCTCGGCCGGACCGAACGCCACCAGCAGCGTCAGGTCTTCGGTGATGTCGTGGAAGCGATGCGGGACGGCCGTCGCCACGAACACGACCGAGCCGGCCTGGACATCCCGCACCTCGGCGCCGACCGTGACCCGGCCGCGACCCGAGATCACGTAGTAGACCTCGTCCTCGGAATGGGGTCGCTGGAGGTCCGGCTGGCCCACCGCCAGGACGTACAGCCCGACGCTCAGGTCCGGCACGCTCAGGAACTCGAGATACGGCGTGCCGCTGGCGGCTCGCTGCGCGACCAGATCGGCCAGTTCGAAGGCTTCCATCAGCCGAATGTAGCAGCGTCGGGAACCTCGAAACGCCGCCGACCGTAGGATGGATCGATGCTCTCATCCCCCGGCCCCGCTTCGTCCATGCCGCGCCGGCGCTCGCCGCGCGCCATCCTCTTGGCGCTCGTGGCGCTCGCCCTCGTCGTGCTCGTCGTCGTGATCGCGACGCGCCCCGGGGAGGACCGCGGCGTGGGCGTCGGCGGACCCACCGGACGGCCGTCCGCGGCCACCCCGAGCGCGAGCGAGTCCGGCGAGCCGGGCAGCCCGGGCGCGAGCGCGGGCACGCCGACGCCGGGAAGCTCCACTCCTCCCGCCAGTCCCGGAGCCTTCGATCCCCTCGCCGTGGCGGTCCGGTTCGACGTCGTGGTCGAAGGCCTGTCCGCGCCGCTCGCGGTCACGAACGCCGGCGACGGGAGTGGTCGCATCTTCATCGTCGAGCAGGGCGGCCAAATCCGGATCGTGCGCGACGGACGGCTCGAGGCGGCCCCGTTCCTCGACATCGGCGACCGCATCAGCTCGGGTGGCGAACGCGGACTGCTCGGGATCGCGTTCCATCCGCGGTTCCCGGAGGACCCGCGGGTCTTCGTCGACTACACGGACCGCGATGGCGACACCCGGATTGCTTCGTTCACGCTCGATCCGGCCAACCCCGACCAGCTCGATCGCGCGTCCGAGGTCAACCTCCTCCTGATCGACCAGCCGTTCGCGAACCACAACGGCGGCGCCGTCGCGTTCGACGCGAGTGGCCTCCTATTGATCGCCATGGGTGATGGCGGGAGCGGCGGCGATCCCCAGGGCAACGGGCAGAAGCCGACGACACTCCTGGGCAAGATCCTCCGGATCGACGTCGACGACGGCGCGGATCAGGGAGCCGGCCGCCTGTACGGCATCCCTGCCGGCAACCCGTTCGCCGATGGCGCAGCCGGCCGACCCGAGATCTGGCTGACCGGTCTGCGCAACCCGTGGCGGATGAGCGTCGACCGCGCGACGGGCGACCTGTGGATCGGCGACGTCGGCCAGGGCGCGTGGGAGGAGGTCGACGTCCAGCGGGCGGCCACCCCGGGCGGGACGAACTTCGGGTGGAACCGGATGGAGGGGACCCACTGCTACGAGCCGGAACAGGGCTGCGAGGACCCGGGGCTGACCCTGCCGCTGAGCGACTATGGCCATGACCTCGGCTGCACCGTGATCGGCGGCGTCGTCTACCGCGGCACCGATGAGCCGGGTCTCGCCGGCGGGTACCTCTTCAGCGACTACTGCAGCGGCCGCGTCTTCGCGATCGACGCGGCGTCCGACACCTACCATTCGCCCGTCGAGGTCGGCCAAATCTCGGGCAACCCGAGCGCCTTCGGTGAGGACGAGGCCGGCGAGCTCTACCTCACGGACCTGTCGGGCGGAACGTTGCTCCGGGTGACCTCGGCGGCTCGCTGATCACTTCCACCGGCTGACCGGGGCGCGGCGATCAGGCGATCGCGAAGGTCACGGTCACGGAGATCGACAGCTCGCTCGTGCCGGCCTCGACCGGGGTCGCTGCGTCGGCGGCCGACTTCATCGCGAACTCGGCGACGCGGAAGACCGGGCCGGGCGGGAGCACGCTCCCTTCGACGATCGCCACGACGGCGCCGAGGCTCACGGCGGCCTCCTGGGCGAGGGTGGTCGCGCGGTCGCGGGCGTCGGCGACGGCCAGGCGGCGCGCCGCGGCCAGGGCGGCGGTCGGGTCCGCGACGCGGAACGTCAACCCGTCCATGCTGGTCGCGCCGGCCGCGAGCGCCGAATCGATCGCCCCGCCGACCGTGTCGATCGCGCGAACGGTCGCCTCGACCGCGTTCGTCATCTGGTACCCCGTGACGGTCGGCGTCGGCGACGAATAGTCCCGGACAGCATCGAGCCCGACGAGGGCGGTCCGCAGATCGCGCCGCTCGATCCCGGCCGCGAGCAAGGACGCGATGATCGCCTGCATGGTCTCGGCTGCCGCCGAGCGTGCGGCGGCCGCCGTCGGCCGGATGGAGACGACACCCAGCCGGAGATCGGCGACATCGGGTTCGACCCGGACGCTGCCGTGACCGGGGACGGAGATCGAGCGATCGGCTGCGGACGGCGTGGTGCCGGAGCTCATGGCACTCCTGGGTAGGTGGGATGGGATGCCCGAGGCGCGACGGCCGACGGGTTCTGGCCGGGACTCTATCGCCGCCTGTCGGAGGCAGTCAATCGACCGCGCCCTGCCACCGCCGCCGGCCGATGGAGAGCGGCCGGTGCTCTCGGGCACCGCCACAGCCCCCGCGTTATGGTTCTGCAACGCCGGTCGTGCACGGTCCCGAGGGTCCGTGACGGCCACGGCCCGATCCTGCTCCGTGGACGCCCGACGCCCCGACCGATCGACCCTGCCCGGCGCACGCCTCGGGCAGTCGGCCGCTGCCCGCCGCGTCCTCGATCGACGCTACAGCCTGGCCGCCCGTCGCGCCTCGTCGGGTCGCACCGGGACCCGACGCCCGCGGTCGCGCACGAGCCGACTGCCGCGCATCCTGGCCGTCGTCCTCGTCATGCTCCTGACCGGCTCCCTCCTGCTCGTCGGAGCAGCGGTCGTCGGCACGGTTGCGGCGGTCTCGGTCCTGTCGGACGGCCTGCCCGATCCGACCAACCTCGGGGCGCTGACCTTCTCCCAGCCGACCGTCGTCTACGACCGGACCGGCAAGGTCCAGCTCGGTCGCTTCCAGCGCGAGCAGCGTCGGGTCGTCGCCTATGAAGAGGTTCCGAAGCTCGTGCTCGACGCCACAACCACCGCCGAGGACCGCACGTTCTGGAAGAACAGCGGGTTCGATCCCATGGCGATCCTCGGAGCGGCCGCCGACAATGCCGCCGGCACGAGCGAGCGCGGCGCCTCGACCATCACCCAGCAGCTCGTCCGGGCCCGCCTCCTGCCCGAGGATGTCGTCGCTCCCGGAGCCGATCGCTACCTCCGCAAGGCCAAGGAGGTGATCCAGTCCTCGCGTCTGACCGCCGCCTACCCCGGCGAGGACGGCAAGGAGCGGATCATCACGGCCTACCTCAACGAGATCTTCTACGGCCACGACGCGTACGGCATCGCCGCGGCGGCCCGGATCTACTTCGGGGTTGCGGACCTCTCGAAGCTCACCGTCGCCCAGGCGGCCCTGCTCGCCGGCCTGCCGAAGTCGCCGTCCAACTTCGACCCCTACCTCTACGCGAAAGCGGACAAGGCCGGCAAGCTCGTCGTCCCGCGGACGGCCCCGCCTGTCGTGCGCCGCGACTACATCCTCCAGAACCTGTCGTCGTCGCGCTGGACCGGCCTCACGTCGTCCGAGGTGGCGGAGGCGATGGCCGAGCCGGTCGTCCTCCGCGGCGACGTCCCGCTCGCGTTCAAGGCGCCTCACTTCACGTGGCAGGTCCGGCGCCAGCTCCAGCAGATCCTGGGACCGGACGTGCAGATCGAGACCGGCGGCTACACGGTCATCACGACGCTCGACTGGCGCGCCGAGCAGCTTGCCGAGAAGTGGCTCAAGGCGGCCGCGATCGCTCCGAATCTGAAGGCGAGCGCGTCGGCCGCGATGCTCCGGAGCCTGAAGATCGGCGCCTCCGACCGGCAGTGGATCAACGCCCTGCGCGGCAAGGACCTCCACAACGGATCGCTCGTGGCCATCGACTACCGGACCGGCGACGTCCTGGCCTATACGGGCAGCGCGGGCTACTACCAGGACAAGCTCGCCAGCAAGAAGTTCGAGCCGAAGTACGACGCGGCCGGCGACGGCGCCCGCCAGCCCGGCTCGGCCTTCAAGCCGATCGTCTATGCCAGCGCCTTCGACGCCCGCAAGCTGACGCCGGGCAGCCTCCTCCTGGACATCACCACGGAATTCGGGAAGGGCTGGACGCCGCGCGATGCCGACCAGCTCGACCGCGGGCCGGTCCTCGTCCGGAAGGCCCTCCAGTATTCGCTCAACGTGCCCGCCATCCGGTCGCTCCAACGCGTCGGAAACGCCGCCGTCGCCGACCGGGCGGCCAAGTTCGGGATCCGCTTTGCCGGCGGCAAGAAGAGGTTCCTGCAGGCAGGCCTCGCCGGCGCGATCGGGACCGTCGAGCTGACGCCGATCGACCTGACATCGGCCTACGGCGCGCTCGCCAATGGCGGCCTGCGCATGCCGACCCGGATGATCCTGGAAGTCCGCGGTCCGAGCGGCGAGGTCGTCTACCGCGCGCCGAATCCGAAGGGCGTCCAGGCCGTCAGCCGGCCGGCCGCGTTCCTCGTCAGCGACATCCTGGAGGGCAACACAGATCCGGCTCAGAACCCGATCTGGTCGGCCGCCCTCGAGATCCGCAACGGGCCGAGCGGCCAGCACCGTCCGATTGCCGTGAAGACCGGCACGGCCAACGATGCCCGCGACCTCGCGACGTACGGCTACCTGGCGCCGCCGAAGAACCCGAAGTCGCCGGGGATCGCCGTCGGCATCTGGATGGGGAACAGCGACCACTCGAACCCGAAGTCGAGCAAGCCGGCGACGTCCCTGACCGCGGCCGCCCCGCTCTGGCGTGCCTTCGTCCGCGACCTCACCCGCAAGCTGCCGATTGCCGCCTTCCAGCCGCCGAAGGGCGTCGTCCAGGCGACCGTCGACGCCTGGACCGGCGGCAAGCCGGGGCCGTGGACGCGCGACACGGTGCGCGAGTGGTTCATCAACGGCACGCAGCCGGGCGGCTCCCGTGAGGTCGACCAGGCCGGACTGCTCTACACCCGCTCGTGCGGCGGCTGGCGGGTGGATCCGCTGAAGGCCGAGCTCGGACCGCGGGCCTGGGACGACGACGTCTCGAACTGGCTGGCCCGGGCCCGGCGCGGTGTCGGCGTCAGCGGCCCG
This sequence comes from uncultured Chloroflexia bacterium, assembly GCA_963783055.1. Classification (GTDB taxonomy): domain Bacteria; phylum Chloroflexota; class Limnocylindria; order Limnocylindrales; family CSP1-4; genus CF-46. The sequence continues at coordinate 1,055,169 of CAWAMB010000004.1, read as the reverse complement.
TACGACTCGCGCACCGCCTACTTCTGGGAACGCAGTGGCTGGGGCGGCCCGCTCTTCGGAAGCTGCGCACCGCGGCCGAAGCCGGAGCCGGAGAAGCCCGACAAGCCGCCGAAGGACGGCGGGCCGGGCGACGGCGGCGGAGGCGGCGGAAAGCCGCCCAAGCCACCGAAGCCGACGCCGCCACCCCCACCCGCCCCGTGACGGTCGACGACGGCTTCGGTCGATCCGTCGCGCGCGGCGCCGGACTGGCCATCGGGGTGGGCCTGGTCGCGGCGCTCGTCCTCCTCGGCCTGGCGGCGATCAACGTCCTCGTCCTGATGCTGATCGCGGTGATCCTCGCGTCCGGCCTCCAGCCGTTCATCGCCTGGATCCGGGGCCACGTTCCGATCGGGCGGGGACCGACGATTCTCCTGGTCTACGGCCTGTTCCTCGCGTTCGTGATCGGGATGGCCCTCGTCGTCCTGCCCGCGGCGATCACCCAGCTCGAGCGGACGATCGCCTCACTCCCGCCGTTCTTCGAGCGCGCCCGGGAGTGGGCCGAGACCATCAAGCCGAGCGGTCTGTCGCGGAGCGTGACCTCCCTCATCGACGCCGCGTCGCGCGCCCTCCAGCCGCCGGCGTCCGCGACGCCGGCCCCGGGCCAGGTCGTCCAGATCGGGCTCACCGTGGCGGAGACGATCACCTCGATCCTGACGCTGCTGACCGTGGTCTACTTCTGGCTGACGGAGCATGCCCGGCTCCAGCGCTACGCCCTGGCGTTCGTGCCGGAGGCTCGCCGCAAGCGGGCGCGCGATGTCTGGAACGCGGCCGAGACGCGGCTCGGGATGTGGGTCCGCGGGCAGCTGATCCTGATGGGCTCGATCGGGATCGCGACTGCGACGGCCTACACCCTCCTCGGCGTGCCGGCGGCCCTCCTGCTCGGCCTGATCGCGGCGCTGGCCGAGGCGATCCCGATCGTCGGACCGCTCCTCGGCGCGATCCCGGCGGTCCTCGTGGCCGCCACCGTGTCACCCGAGCTGGCGCTCGCGGTGGCCGGGGTCTACCTGGTCCTGCAGCTGATCGAAGGCAACGTGCTGGTCCCGATCGTGATGCGCAACACGATCGGGATCTCGCCGTTCCTGGTCATCCTCAGCGTCCTGATCGGCGGCGCGGCGGGCGGGTTCGTCGGGGCGCTGCTGGCCGTTCCCCTCGCCGCGGTCGGTGAAGTCCTCATCGAGGGACTGCAGGCGCGCGAAATCCCCGTCGCCCAGGATCCGACGTCGAACGAATCGACCGATGACGACACCAATGCCGCCGACGCGCCGGACCGGGGAACGGGCTCGGTGGGTGGGGCGCGGCCGGTATCGGCGGCGTCCCAGGCGGCGCCCGAGCCGACCGCGCCTCCGGCGAGCTGACCGGACCTCAGGACGCGGGCTGACCGATCAGATCCAGCGCCGCCAGCGTGCGGCACCGACGATCGCGCCGGCGAAGATCACCATGGCGGCCACGACCACGAAGAAGTTGCCCGGCTCGTCGAAGAACGGCAGCTTGAAGTTCATGCCCATGACCCCGGCCAGGACGATGCCGGGCAGGGCGATCGCCGACACGAGGGTCAGGACCTTCATCACGTCGTTCGTCCGCTGCGAAGCCCGGCCGAGGTACAAGTCGAACGAGCCGACGAGGAGCTCGCGCGCGTTCTCCAGGCCGTCGATCGCCCGTTCGAGGCGCTCGATGATCCCGGGCCAGACGGGCCCAAGATCCGACCGAAGCTCGAAGTCGGGGCGCTCGAGCGGCAGCAACGCCTCACGGTTGGGGGCGAGGGCGCGGCGCAGGCGGGCGATCCGGCGACGCAACACGAGGACCGTGTCGAGAAAGTGGTCGTCGCCCCGGGCGTGCACCGCGAGCTCGTCGAGCTCGTCGATCTCGCGCTCGATGGACTCGATCTGGCGAAAGTAGGCCGTGAAGACGGCGTCAATGAGGCCGGCGGTGAACGCCGCCGCGTCGAGCCGGCCGAGCTGGTCCTCGTGGCCGATCTCGGACCGGAACCGCTCGATCGCGGAGAGCTCGCCCTCGTGGACGGTCACGATGTGGTTCTTGCCGACGAGGATGTCGAGCTCGTGCCGACGCGCCTCGTCGTCGTCCGGCTCGACGGTGCCGAGGGTCAGGACGACGCGCGCAGGCAGGCGCAGGATCTGCGCACGGCGGTCCTCCTGCGACAGGCGCCGGAGACCCTCGGGCTCGAGTCCGACCGCCTGGGCCGTCGCGGCCAGATCGGCGATGTCACGATCGTCGAGGTCGATCCAGAGGAGCTGATTCTTGCCGATCCGGATCTCGCGAGCCCCGTCGAGCGAGACGTCTCGATCATCGCCCTGGGCGTCGTAGAGGACGGCCCGGATCGTCAACGAATGAAGGCCAGGACTCCGGCCGCGATCACCGCGACGAAGGCCAGCGCGTATTCCACGACGCGCATCGAGTGTTCCTCGACATCCGACTCCGTGGTCGGCAGTGCGATCCGCCGGAACATCGATCGTGACTCCTGGGTTCTCGGGCAGCGCCCGGCATGCGTTCGATGGTTGGCTTGACGGCTCGAACCCCAGCTCGCCGTCCGTGCGAGCGCAGCATCGAGCCGTCCCGGATGCAGATGCAGCCGTCGCCGACGCGCGGTCATTTCACGCTTGTTGCACTCCCCGGCGCTTCCCCCAGGGTCCTGGGGCACGTCGCGGCGCGAACGGGCGGGATGACAGGTCGCTGCAAGCCTTCCGGGGCCGGAGGTCAGGCGACCTTGCGATCGTGCTGGCTATGGTCCGAGCGGCGTGACCGCTCCAAGCGGGCACGAGACGTCACCCTCGCTCGACGTCAACATCGGAGGACCATCCAGTCTCATGATCAAGCGAATCGCGCTCGCCCTCGCACTTGCCGCCTCACTCGGCGGCGCCGTCCTGGCCTGCAACACGCCGGCCGCCACGACGACCCCGACGACCGTCGCTCCGTCGGTGCCGGCCGCGTCCATGCCGGCCGCCTCGGATGCCGCGCCGTCGGTCGAGCCCAGCGCCAGCTGAACTGCTCTCGGGAACGCCTCGGATCTTCGGATCCGGGGCGTTCTTCGTTGTCCGGGTCGACTGCGGGGCGAGCCGGCGCCGGGGCAGTGCGGTGCGGAACGCTGCGGACACGAGGTGCCGACGTGGCTGTCAGGTGGATGCAATGTCGAAGCCGCCCGGCGTAGTCGATCCAGCGGCCTCGTGACGCAATGATCCGTGTCGATCCCGGGTTGCCCGGGACGCAATCAAGCGGAATGGGACGGAGGTCCAAACGACCATGAACATCATCTCTTGGCTGATCCTCGGCGCGATCGCGGGCTACCTCGCGGGCTTCCTCGTCAAGGGTGACGAAGGCCTCGGCGTCATCGGCCACATCGTCCTCGGGATCGTCGGCGCGCTCGTCGGCGGCTTCCTCGCCAGCGTTCTCTTCAAGACCGACGCGATCAACGGCGCGTTCGACATCAGCTCCATCGTCGTCGCGACGATCGGCGCGGTCATCGCCGTCGTCGTCGTGAGCGCCGTCACCGGCCGAAACCGGTCGGGTCGCGGCGCGATCTAGCCAGAGCCTCACGCGGAGCAGCGCTCCGCCGAAGCCCAATCGGACGCCCACCCTCCCCGGTGGGCGTTCTGATTCGCACCTCACCCCCGCAGACAGGAGTCGCACACATGTCCCAGATCATCGAAACCATCGACGTCGACGTCCCGGTCCGGACCGCCTACGACCAGTGGACCCAGTTCGAGTCGTTCCCGGAGTTCATGGACGCCGTGAAGTCCGTCCGCCAGGTCGACGACACGACCCTCGAGTGGGTCGCCGTGGTCGCCGGTCAGGAGAAGCGCTGGACGGCCAAGATCGCCGAGCAGGAGCCGGATCAGCGGATCGCCTGGACGGCCACCGACGGTGCCCACAACGCGGGCGTCGTGACATTCCACCGCCTTGCCGAAGGCGAGACGCGGGTCACCCTTCAGCTCGACGTCGAGCCGGATGGCCCGATCGAGACCATCGGCGACGCGCTGGGGCTCGTGAAGGGCCAGGTCAAGGGCGACCTCGAGCGGTTCAAGACGTTCATCGAGGCGCGCGGGACCGAGACCGGCGCCTGGCGCGGCAAGGTCGAGCAGACCGCGTCGTAAGGCTTCTCGACGACGCCGGCGGTCCAGCTGGGCCGCCGGCGTCGTCATGTGTCTTCACCAGCCGCCCCGCCACCGATCCCGGACGGCTCCCGGCCGTCCTCCGGCGCAGCCCGCCGACCCGCGGTGCTGGACGGCCGACCCGCGGTGCTCGACGGCCCGGCCCGCGGTGCTGGCCGGCGGCCCGCGGTGCTGCTGTTGTCGTGGGCCCCACAAGTGACGGTTGAACGGGCGGCGAAGCCCCACCACCGGCCCTTGGCGCTCGTTTGTTGCCGTACCACCACAGACAGGCGACGCCCCGAGCTCGGTCCGAGGACGCCCCTTGTGGTGCTGACCGCAACAGGCGCCGACCGACGGCGCGACTCCGCAACAGGCGACCGGACGGCGCCGACGGAGATGCCGGAGAGGCTTCACAGCACAAATCCACGCCGGCTGCGTTCGTCGCCTCGAGTGAGGGGTGCGGCTTGGCACCGGGCACGGGTCGTTGCAAGGCGCGCAAGAGACGGCTGCAACCTCTGGCGGGCGGCGTGTGAGGCAGCCGACAGCGCCCGACCCTGACACTGGGCCAGCGGGCTCTCGACCACTGGGGGTCCGGGAGCCCGCAATCCGTGAAGTGAGCGCCTCACAGGCCGCCGCCCCGTCGACCCCGGCCGATCCCTCGCAATGCGGATGCAAGGTCCGGAACCGGGTCCGAGAGACTTCCGCTCAGCACTCCCGCCTAGCATGAACGGCACATTCGACGGCATGCCGTCGACTCACACGAACACTCCCGTGGAGACGCTTGTGACGGGGCGTCTTCACCCCGATTTCGCGAAACGCCCGGAGCCCCCTCCTCCGGGCGTTTTGCACGTCCAGGTGCGGATGGTCCGGAACAGCAAGAAGCCGGTCGGCGGAGCCGACCGGCTTGGTTGTCACGGACGGATTGTGCGGCCCGTCCGGCCGCGCCGCCCGGAGGATCAGCGGGGGCGGATCTGGCGTGTCCCGCCGTGGCGGTCGAAGAGCGTGAAGCCCATCGCCGTCGCCGGGATGAGGGCCAGGATCACGAGGATCCGGTTGGCCCCGCCCAGGAGCAGGCCCATGGCCAGCCCGAGGGACAGCGACGTGCCCACGGCGAGGACCTCATCGGACTCGCCCTGGATCTTCTGGTTCGCGCGCTCGATCTGGGCGCCCGTCACGGTCGCGGCTTCGGGCAGTCGCTGCGCGGCGGCGACGGCGCGGTCCGCGACGTCACTCGCGATTCCCTTGGCCGTGGCGGCCAGGTCGTTCGTGTCGTCGGCAGCACGTGAGCTGGTGGTGGATGCAGTCTGGGTCGTGGCCATTGGGCGGATACCTCCAAGAATTGGCATGGTTGGCTGCGTTCGACGGTAGGCGGAGACGCGCCGCAGCCAGCACCGTGCCCGAGCGCGCCCGGTTGCAGGCGCGTGACAGCCCGCCACTGCAAGCGCGCTGTCACCTGACCCGCCGGGCGCCGACGCGGGCGCAACGTCCGCCCAGTTACGTTCGATCCAACGGGCCGGACCACCGGCTCCCTCAACCGGAGGTTCCCGATGGGGTACGAAGACGCCAAGGCTGACGTCAAGGAGACGATGCGCGACGTCGGCAACGAGGCCAAGGAGACGTGGCGCAAGGCGGACGGCGAAGAGAGCCTGTCCGACAAGGTCGCCAACGCCGGCGACGACGTGCGCGACGCGCTCGGCAACGCCGGTGACGAGATCCGCCGCCACACCGACGACGCGGACGATCGCTCCGTCTGATCGAGCAATGACTCGACGCCCCGCCGGCCGAGCCGGCGGGGCGTTCTTCGTGCGCTCGCCAACGGCGAACCAGCGCCATCGACTCCTCACCGACCTGCGATGGACCCGCAAGGCGGTGCTCCGACCGCCACGCTTGGCCGTCAGACCCATCGGGCGACCCTTTGAAGGACATGCTCGATCGACCTTCCGACGATCAGGACCGCGCGGTTGCGCCCGCCACGTCAGCGGCGGCACCCGGCGGCTCGATGCGCCCGCCACCGGCGCCATCGCGCGACCGTCTCGACGAGGTGACCATGGACTGGCCGGTCGGAGCCGACCTGGGGCGCGTCCGGGCCGTCATCGACGCCCTGCCCGAAGCGGTCTTCGTGACCGAGCCCGGCGGCGAGCTCCGACTGACGAACCCGGCAGCCGATCGGCTGTTCGCGAGCCAGCCCGTCCACGATCGCGCCGACCTGCTCTCCCGGTTCGAGGAGATCGCGCCGGATCGCAGCGCGGCGCCAACCGGCGACTCGGCCATCCGGCGATTCGCAGCGGCCGGTGACGGTCCGTCCGCGCGACCAGCCGAACCGCTGGTTCGCCCTGCGCACGGTCGATCTCGAGCCCGCTCGCCCCGGCGACGCCGAGACCGGCGCCGCGGCGACCACGGATGCGGAGCTGGACCACCTGCCGGAGCTCGAAGGCCCGACCGTCTTCGTCCTGCGCGACGTGACGGACAGCCGCGACCTGCGGCCCTTGCGCGAGGCGTTCCTCGACATCCTGTCGCACGAGCTGCGCACGCCGATCACGACGATCTACGCCGGATCGTCGGTGCTCGCCCGGCACCCGACGCTGTCCGCCCCGGCCACCCGGACGCTGGCCAGCGACATCAGTGCCGAGGCTGCCCGCCTGTACGACCTGGTCGAGGATCTCCTTGTCCTCGCCCGGCTCGAGCGGTCCGTGCTCGATCCTCATGACGAGCCCGTCCTCGTCCAGCGCTCGGTCGACGCCACGATCCGCATGATCAGCGACCGCCTGGTCGACAGCCCGATCGAGCGCCGTGGCGACCTCGACGTGCCGCCCGTCCACGGCGACGCGACGTATGTCGAGCAGACCTGTCGCGACCTGATCCTCAGCGCCCTTCGCTACGCCGGCCCCGAGCCGGACCAGCGGCTTGTTGTCGACGTCCGCTCCGACGCCGCGGCGGGCGAGGTCACGGTCGCGGTCCTCGATCGCGGGCCGGCGCTCGCGCCGGACGAGCTCGACCGAGCGTTCGAGCTGCCCGACGCCTCGGCGTTCGGTCGGCTGGCGGGCTCCGGCGTCGGGCCGTTCGTGTGCCGCCATCTCGTCGAGGCGATGGGCGGTCGCGTCTGGGCCCGCAACCGGACCGACGGCGACGGAGTCGAGATGGCGTTTGCGCTCCGGATCGACGCGCGCGGCTGACCGGGGCTGACTGCTCCCCCGCGCCGACCCGAGCGGGCCGGGCGATCGGCTCGGCCGAGGCGTTGCCTCAGCGCGACCGGCGACGCGTCGTTCCGCGGACCCGCTCGAGGAGCGCCAGCGCGACATCGGTCGCAATGAGGACGAGCCCGCCGGCGGCCACGATCGCCGACCAGCCGGGACGGCCGCCGGCGCCGGCCACGCGTTCGCGTTCCGCGTCGATCCCGATCCCGAGTGGCGTCGAGGCCTCGCTGGTCAGGACGCTGCCCGGCGCGCGGCCGGCCAGCAGATCCCGTTCGATCTGGAGCCGCTGGCGGTACAGGATCTCCCACTCCTCGTGGGGCACGTCGAGGTTGGCGAGTCGCTCGTCGACGCTGGCCAGGGTCGCGCTGGCCGCCGCCGGGTCGACGCTCCTGCCGGCACCCGGCTCCGCGCCGGCGACGCGGCTCTTCGTCAGCGCCTCGAGCATGCTCTCGACCTCCTGCGCCTCGGCCGATGTCGTCATCGACGCGGCCGTCGACGTCAGACGGGTTGCGATGGCGGCCCGCGCTCGAGCGACGACGGCACGCTTGCCGCCGATCGAGATGTCCGACGGGTAGAGCCCGATCTCCAGGTCGCGCCCGATGAGCTCGACCGGACGATCCGGGACCAGGGCGCGGATGCTCGGTCCGGCGATCCGGCCGAGCATCCGGCCGGGGATCGCCAGGGGCAGCGGCGCCGGCTTCCGGTCGACCTCGAGACCGGCGTCGTCGAGGGCCCGCTCGAGATCGGCGACGACCCGGTCGTAGCCGCCGGGATGGACCACGATGGGAACGTGGGCGTCGACCCAGCCGATCGCTCGGTGGTGGACGAACCGGACGATCCCGACGCCGGCCAGGATGATCAGGGTGATCGCCAGGGCCGGGCACAGGAGATAGCCGCGAGCGACCTGAGCGGCCATCGCTCGACCGTGCGGTCGATCGGCCGGCTCGAGCACGAACAGCGTCGCGATGCCGACGACCGCCGGCACGATCAGGGCTCCGATGAGCATCGCCAGCCGGATCCAGCCGCGATCGATCGCCTCCGGAGCGGGCACGACCGCGATCAGGAATGCCCCGACGTCCGGAAGGAGCACGCCCACCACGAGGGCCGCCCACACGACCGAGCCGAACGTGATCAGGGCGAGCACGATCTGACGGCTCTGCGGGACGCGCCCGAACAGCAGGCTGGACGCCCAGCCGAGCGTCGTGGTCAGGAGCTTGCCGGCGAAGCGGCCGATCACTCCGAAGATCCCGGCGAGGAAGGTCACGAGCGCGTGCCCGCCTTCCGGGCCGGCTTGGTCGCGGACCGGGCGGCCCGGGACGCGCCGCTGCCGGATCGCGCGCGGCGTGTCCGGCCGGCATCCTCGCGCAGCCGAGCCCGGAGCAGCGCGACGACCGCGCGCTCCTCGTCGGGATCCGTGGCGCCCGGAGCCTCGTCGGTCTCCTCGGCCGCGTCGACGAGAGCAGTCCGGATCCGGCCGTCGAGATAGGCGTCGACCACCGCCGGGTGGACATACGCCGAGCGGGCGACCGCCGGCGTGTTGCCGAGGCCGTCGGCCGTGGCCTTGATCGCCGCGGCGATGTTGCGCTGCTTCTCCCGCTCCGTCCGGCCGTCGCCGATCGCCCGCAACGCGCGATAGGCGAGGACGGTGCCGGCCCACGTCCGGAAATCCTTGGCGGTGACGTCGGGCGCGATCGCGGCAAGGTAGGTGTTGACGTCATCCGACGCCACGTCCTGCGGCTTCCCCTCCGCGTCGACGTACTGGAACAGCTCCTGGCCCGGCAGATCGCGACAGCGCCGGACGACGCTGGCAAGGCGCCGGTCGCGCAGCCCGACCTCGTGCTGCTGGCCGGACTTGCCGCGGAAGCGGAACGTGATGCCGGCTCCGGCGACCGTCGCATGGCGGTCGCGCAGGGTCGTGAGCCCGAACGAGCGGTTCAGGCGGGCGTACTCGTCGTTGCCGACCCGGATCAGGGTCAGCTCGAGGAGTCGAACGACCGCCGCGACGACCTTCTCGCGGGGCAGGCCCTCACGGGCGAGGTCGCGCTCGACCTGATCGCGGATCGCGGGCAGCGCCTTGGCGAAGGCGATCAGTCGCTCGAACTTGGCGCCCTCGCGGCGCGCCCGATAGCGCGGGTGGTAGCGGTACTGCTTGCGACCGCGGGCGTCGCGGCCGGTGGCCTGGAGATGACCGTTCGGCCACGGGCAGATCCAGACATCGGTCCAGGCCGGCGGGATCACGATCGACTTGATCCGGGCGAGGGTCTCAGCGTCGCGAACCGCCTTGCCGTCCGGGTCGCGATACGAGACGCCACGTCCCGCCCGGCGCCGGGTGATCCCGGGGCGATCGTCACTGGAGTAGCGGAGACCGCCGAGGCCGACTCGCTGGTCGGTCATGGCAGGGGCCGGGCATGCATCGAGCGGGAGCGTGGTCGATCGGCCCTCTCGCGAACGCCGTCGGCCGGTCACGGGCGATGCCAGCGATATTGCAGCGGCGGTCCTGCGGCGATCCTGCCCCGGGCGCGGCGGCCTGTGGCCCGCACGGTCGTCATGCATTCGTAGCGCGCCAAGCGAGCCCACGTGCGTCGCCGGGATGCGTCGCTCGTCAGACTCCGGCTGCCCACCGCGGGCCATCGCCCACCAGACCCCCAGGAGGACGCATGGCTTCCGATCCCCGTCCGATCGAGCCCGTCAGCGAACCCGTGCACGAATCCGAGCCCGTCCTCGCGGGCCAGCACGCGCCGCCCGCGCCCGAGCCGGGAATCGAGCCGGTCGAGCCGGTCGCCGAGCCCGTCGCCGAGCCCGTCGCCGAGCCCTCCGCCGAGCTGGCCGCCGAGCCCTCCGCCGAGCCGATGGCATCGGCCGACTCGACCCGCCCGGCCGCTCGCCCGCCGACCGTCGTGGACGCCGACGTGATCGTCGCCATGCATGGCGTCGCTCATCGCTTCGGCGACCGCGAGGTTCTCAGCGGCATCGATCTCACGGTTCCGCGGGGCACGATCCTCGGGATCATCGGGCCGTCCGGCGCCGGCAAGACGACGACGATCCGGATGCTGACCGGGGCGATCAAGCCCTCCGACGGCGAGGTCACGGTGCTGGGTCGCAGCCCCAATCAGTTCCGCCGCTCCGAACGGGAGCGGATCGGCTACATGCCCCAGTCGTTCACGCTGTACGAGGACCTGACCGCGGGCGAGAACATCGACTTCGTCGCCAGCCTGTTCGGCATGCTCTGGCGCCGGCGGCGGCGGCGCGTTCGCGAAGTGCTCAAGGTCGTCGACCTGTGGGACGCCCGCGGTCGCCAGGCGGGCCAGCTGTCGGGCGGGATGCAGCGCCGCCTCGAGCTCGCCTGCGCCCTCGTCCACGAGCCCGAGCTGATCATCCTCGACGAGCCGACGGCCGGCATCGATCCCCTCCTGCGCGGGACCATCTGGACCGAGCTTCACGCTCTGCGCGACGCCGGCCGGACGCTGCTCGTCACGACGCAGCACGTCAGCGAAGCCGACGAGTGCGACGCGGTCGCGATGATCGTCGGCGGCCGGATCATCGCCCTCGCCCCGCCCGACGAGCTCCGGCGGCTGGCCACGAACGGGGATCTGCTCGACATCGAGACGACGGCGATGTTCGACGGCAACGGCCTCCTCGGCACACCGGGCGTCATCGAGGTCCGCCAGGACGGCCCGCGCCACATGCAGGTGGTGGTCGACGATGCCGGGAGCCTGCTTCCGGTCGTGGTCGAGCGGATCAAGGCCGCCGGCGGCGAGGTCGAGTCGGCCCGCGAGCAGCGCCTCTCCTTCGACGAGATCTTCGCGATCCTGGTCGCGCGGAGCAAGGAACAACAGGCCGATGAGCCCGCGGAGGCCGCGGCATGAGCCCGTTCAAGACCCTGACCCGGATCCTCGCGATCGTCGGCAAGGAGCTGGTCTCGATCCTCCGCCGGCCGGGCGCCCTGATCAGCCTCGTCCTCGGGCCGTTCCTGATCATGGCCCTGTTCGGTGTCGGCTACAGCGGCTTTCGTCGCCCGCTCGAGACGATCGTCGTCCTGCCGGCCGACCTCGGCCTCCCGACCGATGCGAAGACGTATCAGGACGTTGCCGGCGAAGGCCTGCGGATCGCCGAGATCACTCCCGACGAGGCGGCGGCCATGGACAAGCTTCGCAACCAGGTCGTCGATGTCGTCGTCGTCGCGCCGGATGATGTCCAGGCCAACTTCGAGTCCGGCAAGCGATCGACGATCCACGTTCGGGTGAACGTGACCGATCCGGTCCAGGGGAGCTATGCGATCTTCCTCGCCCGCGGTCTCGAGGCCGCGGTGAATCGCCAGATCATCGAGCGGGCGGTCGGCGAGACGAAGTCGTATGCGATCACCCAGGGCGCTGAGGAGGCCGCCCAGATCCCGCCAGATGTCATCGCGGCTCCGACCGAGGCGACCGTCGAGAACGTCGCCCAGTCCGTGCCGACGATCGTCCAGTACTTCGCCCCGGCGGTCCTCGCCCTGATCCTCCAGCACCTGGCGATCACCCTGATCGCGCTGTCCGTCGTCCGGGAGCGGAACAGCGGCCTGTTCGAGCTCTTCCGGATCTCGCCGATCACGACCGCCGAGCTCGTCACCGGCAAGCTCGTCGCGTACGGCATCTTCGCCGGGGCCGTCGCGTTCGCGACGATGGCCTTGCTCGTGCTCGGCTTCCACGTCCCGATCCTGGCCCAGCCGGGCTGGATCGCCCTGATCGCCGGGCTCCTGATCGCGTCGTCGCTTGGCCTCGGGCTGCTCATCGCCGCGGTCTCGGACTCCGAGCCGCAGACGGTCCAGCTGTCGCTGCTCGTGCTCCTCGCGTCCGTGTTCTTCTCGGGCTTCGTCCTGGCGATCAGCGAGTTCAGCGAGCCGGTCCGGTCATTGATCTACCTGCTCCCGGTGGCGAGCGGGATCCGCCTGTTCGGGGACTTCATGTTCCGGGGCGGGACCGTGGTCCTGTGGCAGCTCTGGCTGCTGGCCGGCCTGTCGGTCGCCTACATCGGCGGCGCGTGGCTGCTGCTCCGACGGGTGGTGGCCAGGGCCTGAGCATCGCGGGGAGCGGGGCGCCCAGGGTCGCGCTCGGCGGCGGTCGCGGGGTCAATCCGGCCAAACAGTCACCCGAGGACTCGTGGGCGCGGAACGTCCGTGGCATCCGACGGGGCCGCGGCCCAGTTCAAGGGGAGGCAACTGCCCTGCGAGTCCCACGATGAGTGTTTGGCCAGGTCGGGGCGGCGGCCGACCGGCCCGCATGCGGGTCCACCCGAACCCTCAGGCGGGCGTCGCCTGAGCGCGGGGCAAGTCCACGACGGTTCCGCGCGCCGTGGTCGCGCCGATCATCCGGGCGTACAGCGCCTTCGTAGCCGTCGGCCATCCGCTTCGCCGAGAACCGGTCGATCACCGACGCCCGGATCGCTGACCGGTCCAGCTCGTCAACCCGCGCAAGGAGGAAGGCCAGCTCGGTGACGTCGTCGCCGAAGAACCCGTCGACGCCTTCGCGGATGATCTCGTCGAGGCCGCCGACCCGCTTGGCAATGACGGGTGTGCCGCAGGCCAGCGCCTCGATCGCGACCAGCCCGAACGGCTCCGGCCAGGAGCCCGGCATCAGGACGGCGTAGCTCCTGGCAAACAGCGCGTCGCGATCGTTGCCCGACAGCTCGCCGAGGAATTCGACACTCCTCCCGGCGGCCTTCAGTGCCGGCTGGAAGACCTGGTCATTGAAGTCCTGCTCCTTCGGCGTCGGGCCGACCTTGGCGGCGATCTTCAACGGCCGCCCGGCCGCGGTGGCGATCTCGATCGCCTCGACGATGCCCTTCTCGGGCGTCACCCGGCCGACGAAGACGAGGTCATCGGTTCGCCGGCGCTCGAAGGGCGCGCTGTCGAGCGTGAGGCCGTTGTGGACGATCGTCCACGGGACGTCCGGATGGGCAGACGCCTGCGACTCGCTGATCGCGACCAGGCCGTCGGGCCGATCGGCGAGGGCCGCCCGCGACCAGGGCAGGTCGAGCCGGCCGTGGAACGTCGCGACGAACGGCCGGGTCATCGCCCGGCGCAGCGCGACGGAATACCACTCGAGGTGGCTATGAACGAGGTCGAACTCTCGTTCGTGGTCCAGCGCCTGGAGCATGGTCGTGAGCAGATAGCCGCTGACGTCCCCGCCGTGGCCGGCCGGCCGGAGCGCCTCGGGAATGGTGGCGACGAGGCGGCCCGGCACCTCGGAGTCGCCGGATGCGAAGGTCGTGACCTCGTGGCCGCGACGGACGAGCTCGCTCACGAGCTCGAACACCACCCGCTCGGTGCCGCCGTAGCCGTCCGGCGGAACACGCTCCATCGGCGGCGCCACCTGGGCGATTCGGAGTGATCGGTTCAAGACGTCCCTCGGGAGACAGGAAGGCCGCGGCTCCGTCGCGTTCGACGGAGCCGCGGCCAACAGGAACGGACTAGATGCGGGTCTGGTCGACCGGCGTGACGCCGTCCGCGTCGGTCGTGTCCTCTTCGGCCTTGTCACCGGCTCCGGCGCCGCCCGCGGCGCCGATCGCGCCACCGACGACCGCACCCGGAGGTCCGGCCACGGCGCCACCGACGGCCGCCCCGGCGAGTCCGCCGGCCAGGCCGCCGGCTCCGGCGCCGGCCTCGTCGTTGCCTTCGGTTGCCTCACCGGCAACGGCGCCACCAACGGCGCCGATCGCGCCGCCGATCACGGCGCCCGGAGGGCCACCGACCGCCATGCCGACGCCGGCGCCCGCGAGAGCCCCCGCGCCCGCGCCCATGGCCTCATTGCCGTGCTCGTCGGAGCCGGCACCCGGATCGACATCCTTGTCGAGTGGACGGTTGTCCGCCGGGTTCGAATCGTTCAGATCGTGGTGCGACATGTGGTGTGCTCCCTGTAGGGGCGACTGGAGCGGTGACCGGCGAGGATCGACGGTCGACCGATGAACAGGTCCGACGGTAGGGAGCGACCCGCCGCGACCGCGCATCGCGGCGGCGGGCTTGCATATCAGCGGCGTGACGAGGTGCTCGGGTGGCGCGCAGATGCACCGCGCGCGACGCCGACGATCGGCCGGCGCGGGAAGGTCAGAGCGCCGCCGGGTCCAGCTTGGCGGGGTCGACGTCGAGCGCGGCGATCGCCTTGGCCACCTTGGCGGGAGCCATCGCGCCGCACCGGCCGAGCTCGGCGAGGGCCGCTGCCGCGATGTGCGGCGGGTCGATCTCGAACAGCGTCCGGAGCGCCTCGCGCGTATCGCTCCGGCCGAACCCGTCGGTCCCGAGCGAGACGTAGTACGAGGGCAGCCAGCGCGACACCATGTCGGGCAGCGCCTTCATCCAATCGGTCGCGGCGACGATCGGCCCGCCGTCCGGTCCGAGGATCGTCGACACGTACGGGACGCGGGCCGGCTCCGCGGGATGGAGCCGGTTCCAGCGCTCGGCCTCGAGTGCGTCGCGGCGGAGGAGCGGGAACGACGGCGCGGAGTAGATCTCGGCGGCGATCCCGGCCTGCTCGGCGAGGAGGTCGCGGGCGGCGATCACCTGCTGCAGGATCGAACCCGAACCGACGAGCCGGGCGCGGTGCGCCTTGGGGCCGAGGTCGGGTGCCTCGGCGAAGCGGTACAGCCCGCGGATGATGCCGTCGTCGATGCCATCGGCCTTCTTCGGCTGGGCGTAGTTCTCGTTGTACAGGCTGATGTAGTAGAAGACGTCCTCGCCGCGGTGGTACATCCGCTCGATGCCGTCGCGGACGATGGCGGCCAGCTCGTAGGCGAACGCCGGGTCGTAGGCGCGGACGTTCGGCACGGTCTGGGCGAGGATGTGGGAGTGGCCGTCGTCGTGCTGGAGGCCCTCCCCCGTCAGGGTCGTCCGGCCGGCCGTGGCGCCCATCATGAAGCCCCGGCCGCGGGCGTCGGCGAGCGCCCAGATCTGGTCGCCCGTCCGCTGGAACCCGAACATCGAGTAGAAGATGTAGAACGGGATCACGGGGTAGCCGTGGCTGGCGTAGGACGTGGCGGCCGCCTGGAGCGACGCCATCGAGCCGGCCTCGGTGATGCCCTCCTCGAGGACCTGGCCGTCCTTGGCCTCGCGGTACGACAGGACGAGATCCGAGTCGACCGGCTCGTAGCGCTGGCCGAGCTGGGCGTAGATCCCGACCTCCTTGAAGAGCGGGTCCATGCCGAACGTTCGGGCCTCGTCCGGGATGATCGGCACGATCCGCGCGCCGAGCTCCTTGTCCCGGATCAGGTTCCGCAGGAGCCGGGTGAAGACCATCGTGGTCGACACCGCGGTCTCCGAGCCGGTCGCGAACTCGGCGTCGATGGCCGGCGCGGGCTTGGGCAGTGGCTGCGATCGGACGACCCGCTTCGGAAGCGCCCCGCCGAGGGCCTTCCGCCGCTCGCGAAGATACTGGACCTCCTCGGAGTCGGGGCCCGGGTGGTAGTACGGGGCGTCCTTGAGCTTCGCGTCGGGGATCGGCAGCTCGAGCCGATCGCGGAAGATCCGGAGCTCGGCCTCGGACAGCTTCTTCGCCTGGTGGGTGATGTTGCGGGCCTCGACGCTCGCGCCGAGGGTCCAGCCCTTGACGGTGTGGGCCAGGATCACGGTCGGTGCGCCGGTCGATTCGGTCGCGGCCTTGTACGCCGCGAACACCTTGCGGTAGTCGTGGCCGCCGCGGCGGAGCTTCGCCAGGTCGTCGTCGGACAGGTGGTCGACGAGCTTGCGGAGCCGCGGATCGGGCCCGAAGAAGTGCTCCCGGATGTACGCCCCGCCGGCGACCGAGAACTTCTGGAACTCGCCGTCGACGGTGTTGTTCATCTTCTCGACGAGGACGCCGTCGACGTCGCGGGCGAGGAGGTCGTCCCACTCGCGGGCCCAGATGACCTTGATCACGTTCCAGCCGGAGCCGCGGAAGACGGCCTCGAGCTCCTGGATGATCTTGCCGTTGCCGCGGACCGGGCCGTCGAGGCGCTGGAGGTTGCAGTTGACGACGAACGTCAGGTTGTCGAGGCCCTCGCGAGCGGCGACGTGGAGGGCTCCGAGCGACTCCGGCTCGTCGGTCTCGCCGTCGCCGAGGAACGCCCAGACGCGCGAGCCGCTCGTGTCGAGCAGGCCCCGGTTCTGGAGGTAGCGGTTGTAGCGGGCCTGGTAGATCGCGCTGATCGGCCCGAGGCCCATCGAGACCGTCGGGAACTCCCAGAAGTCGGGCATCAGGCGCGGGTGCGGGTAGGACGACAGGCCCTGGCCCGGGACCGTCTCGCGCCGGAAATGGTCGAGCTGGTCCTCGGTCAGGCGGCCCTCGAGGAAGGCCCGGGCGTACATCCCGGGGGCAGCGTGGCCCTGGTAGAAGATCTGGTCGCCGGCCGCGTCGCCGTCCTTGCCCTTGAAGAAGTGGTTGAAGCCCACCTCGTACAGGCTGGCGGCCGAGGCGTAGGTCGCGAGGTGGCCGCCGATCCCGTTGAACTTCGTGTTCGCCCGGAGGACCATCGCGACCGCGTTCCAGCGGACGATCCGGCGGATCCGGTGCTCGATCTGCTCGTCGCCGGGGAAGAACGGCTCCTGCTCGGGGCTGATCGTGTTGATGTAGCGGGTCTGGGTCAGCGGCGGCAGGCCGACATGGAGCTGGCGGGCGCGCTTGAGCAGCTTGTAGACGAGGAACCGCGCCCGGCTCTCCCCTTCCTGGGCGACGAGCTGGTCGAACGAGTCGAGCCACTCCTGGGTCTCGGCCTCATCGATGTCAGGGAGCTGGTGCTTGAACTCGTCGAAGGTCATTGCTGCCTCGCGGGAGGGGTCCGTCGGGATCGCTGGAAGCTCACGTGGGCTCGAGTCGGAGGGTCGTCTCGAGATATCGGGTCACCATGGCCGTCGTGGATTGGCCCGCCCCGTACTTCGCCCGGAACCCGGCCGAGACGCGCTCGATCGAGTCGGGATCCGTGGCGGCAATCGCCGTCGCGGTCAGGCGACGTCCGTCGACGTGGAGCGCCACGGCCGGGTTGGCGACCGCCTCGCGGTACCAGCGGGCGGTCGGCCCGAGGTACGACCGCACGAAGGTCTCGTCGCGGTCGACGACGACCCAGATGGTCGTCTGGTGGACCGGACCGTCGGGCCCCTGGGTCTCGATGTCGACCTCCTTGGCGGCGGCCAGCCGCTGGAGATCGTCTAGGCCAAAGCTCATCCCCGCCAGCGTAGCCGATCGGTTCCCGGACAGCCTGCGATCCCCCGATCCCGGGCGCGATCTGTCCGAATTGATAGGTCCGTGCAACGGTTCTGCAATGTCGAACGCGACCGGGCGGTAGGGGCTCGACGGCACAGTCGGCCCGAGGCCGGTCCAACCTGTCGACGCCTCCTCCGAACCGTCACCATCAGGCCATCATCGCCAAGAGAGGTGTTGCGTGGGAACCCAGCCGCTCGTCCTCGTCGCCGATGACGAGCCCCGGATCACGAAGCTCGTCTCCATCGCCCTGAGCGAGGAGGGCTTCCGGGTCGTCACCGCGACCGGCGGCGAGGATGCGCTCGCCAAGGCCGAGGAGATCCGCCCCGACATCGTGCTCCTCGACATCGTGATGCCCGACCTCGACGGCATCGAGGTCATGCGCCAGCTCCGCGAGCAGCGGCCGGTCCCCGTCATCCTCCTGACCGCCAAGGGCGCGACGGCCGACAAGGCCAAGGGCCTCGACCTCGGCGCCGACGACTACATCGCGAAGCCGTTCCATCCCGATGAGCTGGCCGCCCGCGTCCGGGCGGTGATCCGCCGCTCGACGGGCGTCGAGCCGGGCGCCGGTGTCGTGGCCTTCGACGACGTCGAGATCGACCTGGAGCGGCGCATGGTCCGGCGTGGCGGCGAGCTCGTCCAGCTCTCCCGGACCGAGTGGCTGCTGCTCCAGCACCTGGCCACCCATCCCGGCAAGGTCGTCCTCCACACCGAGCTGCTGACGAAGGTCTGGGGCCCGGAATACCGCGACGATCTGCAGTACCTCCGGGTCTGGATCAGCCGCGTCCGCCGCAAGCTCGGCGCGAAGCCGGGCGAGCCCGGCCGGATCCGGACGTTCCAGGGCATCGGCTATCTGCTCGACGTCGAAGGAACGGCCGGTGGCGGCCCCGAGGACGTCCCCGGCGAGACAGCCGAGATCGGCGATGACGCGGTCGAGGCCAACGGCAAGGAGACCGCGCCGGTCGGTTGACGATCAGCAGCGGCCCGCGGCCGCATCCCTCACGCTCCCCACGGCGCACGTCGAACGACGGGCGCCGTTCTCTGTTCCGGGGGGCCGGGCCAGGCTGCAGGCCCGCACAACCGTCACCTCGTTGCAAGGTCCCACCCGGCGGCGCCGGTCGACCCGCAGGGGCCGCTGGACCACGCTCGACTCCCGCCGCTTCGGCGGCATCGGATGGAAGGGACCACTGCCATGACCTACGAAGAGCGCACCGTGCGCCAGGACGACCCTCCGGTCGTCGCCCCTGCGGCCTCCGGCGGCTCGTCCGTCGTCGAGCGCCGCGTGACCCGCACGCCGAGCGGCGGCGAGACGATCAGCCGGATCGTCATCCTGCTGTTCGGGATCGTCCAGGTCTTCATCATCCTGCGCCTCGTCCTGCTCCTGCTGGACGCGCGCGAAGGCAACGACATCGTGTCGTTCATCCTGAACACGAGCCAGATCTTCGTGGCTCCGTTCAACGGGATGCTGAACGTGGACAACCTGAAGGCCGGCGGCTCGGTCCTCGACATCGCCGGGGTGCTCGCCCTGGTCGGTTGGACCGTGCTCGAGGCCCTGATCCTGGCCGCCGTCGGGATCTTCCGACGCGAGCCGTCCGCCGCCTGACGGACACCAGGTCGTCCCGGCCGGAGCCGGCGACGACCGATCACGCTTCGCCAGACGACGGCGCCCGACGGGCGCCGTCGTCGCGTGTCCGCGGCTCGCGGCCGCGTGCCACTCGTGCGCCTGGAGCGCGCCGGCGTCGGTCGTCACGCGGGGTTTGCTAGCGTAGGACCATGCAGCGCTACGACCCCGGGACGGCCCTCATCGTCGTCGATCTCCAGAACGACTTCGCGGATCCCGCAGGCTCGCTCGCGGTCGCCGATGCGCACGCGATCATCCCGCGGATCAACGACGAGATCGCCACCGCGGCTCGCGCCGGTGCGACCATCGTCGTCACCCAGGACTGGCACCCGGAGTCCACGCCCCACTTCGAGAAGGACGGCGGGATCTGGCCGGTTCACTGCGTCGCTGGAACGTGGGGCGCCGATCTGCACCCGGCGCTTGACCTCACCGGCGACGAGCCTCGGATCCGGAAGGGCGCGAACGGCGAGGACGGCTACTCGGGCTTCACGATGCGCGACGCGGTATCCGGCGAGACGAAGCCGACCGAGCTCGATGGCCTCCTCCGCGCCCGCGGGATCTCGCGCGTCGTCGTGTGCGGCCTCGCGACCGACTACTGCGTCAACGCGACCGCGCTCGACGCGATCGCCCTCGGCTACGAGACGTTCTTCCTCCACGACGCGGTCGCCGCGGTCAACCTCCAGCCGGGCGATGGCGAACGGGCCACGGACGCGATGATCGTTGCGGGCTGCAACCCGTGGCAGATCCCGGCGAGCTAGCGGGACCGTCGACGAACCCATGCAGATCCACCTCGTCGACGCGACGTACGAGCTGTTCCGCGCCCACTACGCACCGCGGCCGGACGTCCGCGGCACGGACGGCGTGATCCTGTCGGGCGTCTCGGGGTTGTGCGACCAGCTCCTCTACCTGCTCCGCGAGGAAGGCGCGACCCACGTCGGCGCGGCGACCGACCGGGTGATCGAGTCGTTCCGCAACGACCTGTTCCCGGGCTACAAGTCGTCGGCCGGCATGGATCCCGTCCTCCTCGATCAGTTCCCGATCGCCGAGGCCGCGATCGAGGCGCTCGGGATCGTGCTCTGGCCGATGGTCGAGTTCGAGGCGGACGACGCGATCGGGGCGGCGGCCGTCCGCTTCGGGGCCGACCCGGCCGTCGAGCGGATCCTCATCTGCACGCCCGACAAGGACATGGCCCAGCTCGTGGTCGAGGACCGGATCGTCCTTCGCGACCGGCGCCGCGGGATCACCTACGACCGGGCCGGCGTGCTCGAGAAGTGGGGCGTCGAGCCGGCGTCCATCCCGGATTGGCTGGCCCTCGTCGGCGACACCTCGGACGGGTTCCCCGGGCTGCCCGGTTGGGGCGCCAAGTCCGCCGCCGCCGTCCTGCGCCGATACGGCTCCATCGACGCCATCCCGGCGAAGGCGAGCGAGTGGGACGTCAAGGGCGTGAGCGGCGCCGTCCGGCTCGCGGCGGTCCTCGCCGAGCAGCACGAGGACGCGCTGCTCTACCGGACGCTGGCCCGGCTCCGGCTCGACGCTCCCCTGCCCCAGCGATCGGCCGCCGACCTCGAGTGGCGCGGGACGCCGCGCGCGGGTTGGGAGGCGTTCTGCGATCGATGGGGGCTGGACCGGCTCCGGTCGCGGCCGCATCGCTGGCTCGGGGAGTAGCCGCGCAACGACGCGACGACGCGCGGCCGAACGCGCCTCAGCGCTGGTTGGCGAGGCTCACGAGGCGGGCGTGGAACGGCGGCGGTGCCGCGATCAGGCCGATGGCCCGCGACGTCCTGGACGGGTCGTACCACGGCGCGCCGCCTCCGAAGGCCGTGACCGCGGCCCCGGCCCGCTCCGCGATCAGCCCGGCGGCCGCGATGTCCCAGAGCGACAGGCTCGTCTCCTGGAGGAACCCGTCGAACCGGCCGTTGGCGACATAGGCGAGGGCGAGTGCCGCCGAGCCCATCGAGCGGCTCACCCGGATCTCGCGCCGGATCGCCCGGGCCCGGCTCGAGACCGACCGCCCGGCCAGGGACAGCGAGAGGACGGCGTCCGAGAGCTTGTCCTTCGTCGAGACGTGGATCGGCCGACCGTTCAGGGTGGCCGGACCGTCCGCCGCCGCCGCGAACGTCTCGTGCCGGGTCGGGTCGAGGACGGCGCCCGCGACCGGCCGGCCGTCGGCGACGAGCCCGATCGAGACGCAGAACACCGGCAGGCCGTTGGCGTAGTTGACGGTGCCGTCGAGCGGATCGATGACCCACACCCGGCCGTTCGCGGCGACGGGAGCCGCCGGCCGCGTGGGCGCCGGACTCCTCGGCGAGGATCGCGTCGTCCGGAAAGCGGGACCGGATCGCGTCGATCACGAGCGCCTCCGACAGGTGGTCGGCCTCCGTCACGACGTCGCTGGCGCTCTTGTAGTCGATCTGCTCGAGGCGTTCGTAGCGGTCCATGAGGATCGCGCCCGCCGTGGCCGCGGTCTCGACCGCGAACGTCAGCTCGTCCGCCCAGGCGGACGGCAGCGGCGCAGTCGACGAGGCCGGGGACGCGGTGCTCACGGACCCGAGCAGCTGACGTTCAGGGGCTGGTCGATCTCGCCGAAGTCGACCTCGTGGTCGAAGCTGACCGTCGCGCCGCCGGCCACGCGCGGGCTGTAGACCACGGCGGAGTGGATCAGCCCCGGGTCGTCGGGATCGGTCAGCCGGCAGGTCGCGCTGCCCGTCGACCGGCCGTCGTTGCGGACCTCGACCGTGGCGATGATGGCGCCGGCCGTCGAACCGGCACGCATGGCGGTGACCTGGGCGCTGAACGGCCCGATCCCGGACACAGCCAGACTGGCGGCGATGGCCAGACCGGCGATTGCCAGCCCGATCCCGAGGAAGACCGTGCCGTGGGCCTGGGAGCTGGCGCTGTCCTTGAGGCCGAGTGGGTTGCAGCGCTCGCACAGCCCGGCGTCGAGCCCGACCGGCTCGCCGCAGCGTGCACACGGATGGGTCTGGACGGGGCGGGCGGGAGTTGCGGGCGCGGTCATCGGTTCGATGGTGCCACGGATCGGGCGACCCGGCGGTCGAGCGGGCGTTGATCCCGGCGGTGCGTCAGACAGGTCCGCCGCGGGCGCGTCGGGGGCCTTGGCCTACCAGCGTCCGACGGCCTCGACGAGCGCGTCCACGTCCTCGGTCGTCCGGGCAAGCACGATCACCCCGTCCGCCCCGGCCGCCTGCCAGCGCGCCCACGCCGCGCGCGGCTCGCGGACCCATTCGGTCTCGGTGATGTCGGCCTCCCCGAGCCACTCGCCCTGGAACCCGACGAGGACGCGCTGATCCTCGCGCCGCCGTCCGGACGCCTCGAGCGCCTCGAGGTAGAGCGGCAGGTTCTGCTCGAAGTTGTCGTCGAAGGCCGACCAGCCATCGCCGATCCGGCCGGCGAGGCGCGCGCCGGCCGGGGTCTCGCCGCCGATGATGATCGGCGGCGCCGGCGTCGGGACCGGGAACGCGACCGCGTCCTCGAGCGGGTAGAACGGCGACGGCCGGGTCACCGGTCCGCCGGTCCACAGGGCGCGGAGGACCGCGATCGCCTCCTCGAGCCGCGCGGCGCGCTCCTTCGCCTCGGGGAACTCCATCCCGTACGCCGCGTGCTCCTTCGGATGGCCGCCGATCCCGATCCCGAGGACGAGCCGCCCGCCGCTCGCGATCTGGAGGGTCGATGCCATCCGGGCCAGGACCGCTGGATGGCGGTTCATCACGTTGGCAACGAACGTCCCGACGGTCAGCCGGCGGGTCGCCGCAGCAGCCATCGCGAGGATCGTCCAGCCCTCGACGACCGGCACGGTCAGGTCGCCCCGGCCCATGAAGTGGTCCCACGACCAGACGCCGGCATACCCGGCGTCGTCGAGGCGTCGGGCGCTTTCGAGCCACCACGCCGGTTCGGCCCGGATCGAGCGGATCGTGACCCCGATGGGCAGTCGGTCGCTCACGCCTAGAGCCCTGTCTCGAACAGCCGGATGTCCTCGGGCGAGGTCGCATGCCCGTCGCCGCGAGTGTGCTCGAGCGCGGCGCGAGCGCCCAGTGCGTCCAGGTCGGCCGGGAACCGCCCGATCATGTCGAGCACGACCTGCTGGATCCGCTCGGCGTTCTGGGAGAAGACCTCGAGCACCGATCGGGCGTCGACGGCCTCGGTCCCCTCGAGGACGCCCGCGTCGTAATCGGTGATCAGGGCGATGTTGACCACCGCCATCCCGAGCTCGCGGCAGAGGTAGGCCTCCGGGTACTGGGTCATCGAGATGACCTCCCAGCCGGCGTCGCTGAACCACTTCGACTCGGACTTCGTCGAGAAGCGCGGGCCGTTGATGATCACGATCGTGCCGCGCTCGTGGAACGAGATCCCGTGCTCGCGGATCACGTCGGCGGCGATCTTGCGGAGGACGGGGTCGTAGATGTCGGCGGAGCTGAAGTGGGTCACGATCGGGCCGTCGAAGAACGTGCACTCGCGGCCGTACGTCCGGTCGACGAACTGATCGCACAGGACGAAGTCGCCGGGCTTGACGTGGTGTTGGAGCGAGCCCGCGGCGCACGGCGAGATGACGGCCTGGACGCCGAGCGAGCGCATCGCCCAGACGTTCGCCCGGTAGTTGATCCGGTGCGGCGGGATCGTGTGGCGCCGCCCGTGACGCGGCAGGAACGCGACCTTGCGACCGCCGACCGTGGCCAGGAAGAACGAGTCGGACGGCGGGCCATACGGCGTGTCGATCTTGATCTCGCGAACGTCGTCGAGCAGGGAGTAGAAGCCCGAGCCCCCGAAGACGCCGATCTCCGCCGTGTCCGCAACCACCGTGGTCTCGCCTCCTCGTCCCGGGATGGTCCGCCCGGGCGCGCCGATCAGCGCGGGCGGAGGGGTGTGGCCGAGCGGCGCCAGGCACGCGTTCGACGCTCCGGATTGTCGCACGCCTGATCGGCCGTGAGCCGCCGGCCGGGCACGAGTGCGATCCCGCCCCGCTACGATGGGCCGGCCGCCAGAGGACCACGCCCGATGACCGACCCGAACGACGACACCGACCTCCACCCCATCCCCGACCCGGCCGTGGCACCGGCGCCGGTCGCCGCGGCCGCGTCGCCCGGGGCCATGCCGGCGTCGCCGATCACGCCTCCCCCGATGGAGCCTCCCCGCACGGTCGTGGAGCCGCAGCTTGCGGCAGACCCGAACCGTCCGGCCGACAGCGGCTGGCGCGAGCCGGCCTGGTTCCCGCCACGCGAACGCGACCGTCGGCCGAGCATGGCCGCCGTGGTCGTCGGACTCGTCCTGATCGGGATCGGGCTGTGGTTCTTCCTCGATCGGACGCTCGGTGTCGACCTGCCGCGGATCCAGTGGAGCACCATCTGGCCGGTGATCCTGATCGTGATCGGGGCGGTGATCCTGCTCCGCTCGTTCCAGCGCAAGTCCTGACGCCGGGGTGTCCCTCGGATCGCGGATCGGGCGATGGCGGATCGGGCGATGACCGACGCCTCGCCCGCTGACGTCGCGGCGACCCTGACCCTCGCCGACTGGCGGCGGCGGATCGCGACGCTGTACGCCGACGTCCGGCGCCTCGCCGCAGACGATCCCGGCGCGGCCCTGGACCACTGGCGAACCGTCCGCGAGGAGCTCTTCCGGGAGCATCCGCAATCGCCCGTGCCGGCCGAGCGCCGGGCCGGCTTCCGGGCGCGGCACTTCGAACACGACCCGGCCCTCCGATTCGAGCTGCGGATCGAGCCGGTCGCGGCGCGCGAGCCGGCCTCGGGCGGGTCGGCCATCGACTTCGGGTCGGGGCCGGCGAGCCTGGCCATCGACTCTGCCGGTCAGCGGGGCGGGCTCCGCGGCCATGGCGTTCCGTCGATTCGGCGCGGTGACGATCCCGCTGGCCGGCGGTCCGCGGCGTCTCGAGATCTACTGGATGGAAGGCTATGCGGGCGGCCTGTTCCTCCCCTACCGCGACGCCACGAACGGGTCCGAGACGTATGGCGCCGGGCGCTACCTCCTCGATGCCGCCAAGAGCGCCGATCTCGGTGGCGACCGTGACGCCGGCACGCTCGTCCTCGACTTCAACTTCGCGTTCCAACCGTCGTGCGCATTCGACCCGAAGTGGGCATGCCCGCTGGCGCCGCCGTCGAACCGCCTCGACGTGCCGATCCGGGCGGGCGAACGGCTCGCCTGACGTTCGGACCCGGGACTTCCGTCCCCTCCCCCACCGGACTCTCAGTGGGACCGCCGGACGCGCCCGCCCGCGTAGGATCCGGACACGGACGGGCGCGTCACAGCGCGCCCTGCACGGACGCTCGGGGTTCGCAGTGCGATTTCTCAGCAACACGAAGCGCGAAGAGGTGGCGGATGAGCGGCTGCTCTGGTCGCGCGACATCCGATTCGCCCATCGGGTGCTCGCCTACGTGCCCGGCTGCCGTTCCTATGAGCTCGACGCGGGGATCGTCGTCATCGGGGCGGCCGACGACCTGACCGATACGCGAGCGGCCGAGATCGCGGCCGCCGTCCATGCCCCGGCCTACGGCCTGGTGACGCTGGATCGCGGCCTGCCCGAAGGCGAGCGCCACCTCATGGCCCTGTCAGCAGCCGTGCAGCAATCGGGGCTGGCCGAGCGGATCGGCATGGGCCAGTCCGGCCAGATGATGCAGTCGAAGATGCTCGACTACTTCTTCACCCTCAAGAACGTCCACGGGCTCGCCTACCAGCCGATCGTCGAGCTCGCAACCGGCCGCCTGGTCGAGTACGAGTGCCTGTTCCGGCCCCAGATGCCCGGCCTCCAGACCTCGATCGGGACGGTCGTCCAGGCGGCGGTCGACACGGGCCGCACGATCGAGCTGGACGGCTTCATCGTCCGGGTGATCCTTGCCAAGGTCGCACGGCTCCACGCCGCGCGCCAGGCCGCAGACCTGCCGCCGATCCACCTCGCGATCAACCTCACGCCGGCCAGCCTGCTCGACGGTCAGTTCGAGGCCGCGGAGTTTGCGTGGATGGTCCGGGACGCCGGCCTCGACACCCGCCAGATCACCCTGGAATGCACCGAGCAGCAGGCCGTCTCCGACGTCGTCCCGCTCGTCAAGCAGGTCAAGGCGTTGCGCAAGCTCGGGTTCGGGTTCGCGATCGACGACGCCGGCGCCGGCTACGCCAGCTTCAGCCTGATCGCCGCGCTTCGCCCCTCGGTCATCAAGATCGACCGCGAGATCGCGTACGGCATCGCTCGCGACGACGCGAAGCAGGCCCTGGTCGAGGCCTTCGTGTCGTTCGGCGGCCGGATCGGAGCGCGGCTCCTCGCCGAGGGGATCGAACGGCGAGCGGACCTCGCGATGCTGACCGGCCTCGGCGTCGATCTCGGGCAGGGCTACCTGATCGGCAAGCCCGCCGCCGTCCCCGGCGAGCCGCGGGCGATGGAGACGCTTCGACTCGACGCGGCGCGCGAGGCCATCAATCGCCGCGTCCGCGAGGTCAATCCCCGGACGCGCACCCACGCTGCGGGAGCCAGTCGCTCCGCCTGACCGCTCCGTTCGCCGGGTTGCCGCCGCTGCCGGAGCCGTCGGTTCCGACACGTGAAGCGCGGTGTCACGCCTGGCGCCTCCGAGCCACCACGCTCCACGCCCATCCGATCGTTTGACACCTTCCGTCGTGTCGACAATCATGAAGGAAATCCTTCATGACTCGTTGGGAGGAGCCGCGATGACGAGCGAGTTGCGCCGACAGGTCACCGATGTCCGCGCCCTGCGGGCCCTGGCGAACCCGATCCGCTATCGGCTGCTCGGCCACCTGATGGCGCTCGGCGCCCAGACCGCGAGCGAGTGCGCCGCGGCCGTCGGGGCGAGCCCGTCGAACTGCAGCTACCACCTCCGCGAGCTGGCCCGGTTCGGACTCGTCGAGCGCTCACCCGCAGCGGCCGGCGAAGACGGGCGCGATCGCCCGTGGCGACCCTCGGCGACGGGGCTGCGCTATGGCCGGTCCGACGACGAGGGGGCGACGCCGATCGAGGCCGCCATGAGCCGCCAGCTGGCCCACGCCGGCATCGAGCACAACGCCGAGCTGGCCCACCGCGCCGCCGACGCCCACGACGGTCAGCCCGTCGCGTGGCGCGTCGCCGAGACGATGGCGACCTACGGCCTCCTCGTCACCGCAGCCGAGCTCGCGACGATCACCGCCGCGATCGACGCCGTCGTCCGGCCGTGGATCGGGCTGACCCGGGACGCCATCCCGGATGGCGCCCGACCGGTCCACCTGCTCCTCGAGGCGTTCCTGCGGCCGGGCGGTCCCGGGACGGCGGACGGATGACGGCGGCCCCACGCGGTCGATCGCCCCTTCGCCGGCGCGGCTTCGCGCTCCTGTGGGCCGGCGGCCTGATCAACGATTTCGGCGACTGGACGCTGCTCATCGCCCTGCCCGTCTTCGTCTTCCAGATGACCGGGTCGGCGCTGATCACGTCGACCGTGTTCGTGGTCGAGCTGGTCCCGGGCCTGATCGCAGGCCAGCTGGCCGGTGTCGTCGTCGATCGCCTCGACCGCCGTCGGATCCTGATCGTGAGCGGGTTCGCCCAGGCCGCCTGCCTCCTGCCGCTGCTCGCGGTGACCGTCGACCGGCTGTGGATCGTCTACGTCGTCGCGGCGGTCCAGTCGTGCTTCGTTCGTCTGTGCTCGCCGGCCAAGGCGGCCCTCGTCCCGTCGCTCGTCGAGCGCGACGAGCTCGCGGCCGCCAACTCGCTGAGCGCCGTCGCCGACAACCTCGCCCGTCTCGTCGGATCGCCCCTCGGCGGACTGGCCCTCCAGGTCGTCGGACTGCCGGGGGTCGTCATCCTCGACGCCATCACGTACGTCACGTCGTCGGTGCTGATCGCCGGCATCCGGGCACCTGCCCGCTCGGCAACCGACCCGGGCGCCGCCGCCACCGAGCCCAGCTCCGGCGCTGCGGCCACGGCGGCCGTCGCCCCGGCCAGCGGCGCCACCGCCGCCGAGGTTGCCGCCCCGCCCGGGATCGGCGCCGTGCGCCGCGCCTGGTCCGACTGGATCGACGGGTTGCGCACGATCCGCCGGGATCACCGCCTGCGCACGGTCCTGTTCATCGGCGCCCTGAGCCAGCTGTCGCAGGGCATCTTCGTCGTGCTGTTCGTGGTCTTCGTCCTGGAGCGCCTCCACGGCTCGGCCGGCGATGTCGGCCTGATCCGCGGCGTCCAGGCGATCGGTGGCATCGCGGGCGGAATCCTCGTCGGAGCGATCGCCCGGCGGACGACGGCCCGCGGCTTGATCGGCTGGGGGTTCGTCTGCTTCGGATTGCTCAGCCTCGCGACCTGGAACCTGCCGATCGTGACGACCGCGATCGGGTTCTATCTCGGGCTCTTCGTGGCGGTCGGCATTCCCGGTGTGGCCACGTCCACCGGCCTCATCACGACCGTCCAATCCCTCACCCCGGCGACCCATCTCGGGCGGGTCTTCGCAGCGTTCGAGACGGCGGCCGGCGCCCTGGCCGCGGTCGGCGTTCTCGCGGCCGGCGCCCTGGCCGACCGCTTCGGCGTCGTCGCGATCCTCGACGTCCAGGCTCTCCTCTACGTGACCTGCGGTGTGCTGGCGCTGATCGCGCTGCGGCCGACGTCCTGACGGGGCTCGCCGGATCGCCGGGCGTCCCGCCGGCCCCGCGCCGCGACCTCGCGTACCATCGAGCGATGGAGCCTGCCCACCCGTCTGCCACCATCCCGGCGCGCCCCGCCGCCACCCTCGACGCGCGCCAGCGCGCCTTCCTCGAACGACCCCTGTTCGCCGCGCTCGCGACGATCGATCCCGACGGCTCACCGCGCCAGGCCGTCATCTGGTATCGCCTCGAGCCGGACGGCCGGATCCTCGTCAACAGCCGGGACGGCCGGCGCTGGCCGGCCAACCTCCGGCGGGACGGGCGGGCGTCCCTGGCGATCACCGACATCGACGAGGGCGAGCGCTGGCTCGGCCTGACCGGCCGGGTCGATGAGATCGACGACGACGTCGAACACGCGCGCGATGACATCGTCGCGCTCGCCCATCGCTATCGCACCGAGCCGACGGCCAGCAGCATCGCCGCCTTCCGGAGCCAGCCGCGGGTCACGTTCCGGATCGCCGTCGACGGCATCCACGACCACCTGGAGGACTGACCGATGGCGACGCCGAAGATCGGCTACGCGGCGATGCTCGAGCAGTTCGGGCCGCAGGAGGTCGTCGGCTACTCGGCTGATGCCGAGGCAGCACGGGTTCAGCGGGCGTCATGGCCGCCGACCACTTCCAGCCGTGGGTCCCGCAGCAGGGCGAGGCCGCCTTCGTCTGGAACGTGATGACCGCGATCGGCGAGCGGACCACGGGCGACGTCGGGCCCGGGCGTCGCATGCCCGTCGTTCCGGATGCACCCGGCGATCATCGCCCAGGCCTCCGCCACGCTGGCAGCGATGTACCCCGGCCGGCACTGGCTTGGCCTCGGCAGCGGCGAGGCGCTCAACGAGCACATCGTCGCCGGCTACTGGCCCGAGACGCCCGAGCGGATCGCCCGCATGTTCGAGGCGATCGAGATCATCAAGAAGCTCTTCGGCAGTCCGGACAAGGACGTCAAGCACGAAGGCAAGTTCTTCAAGCTCGAGTCGACCCGGCTGTGGACGATGCCCGAGGTGACGCCGCCGATCTACATCGCGACCGCCGGGCCGGTCACCGCCAAGAAGACCGGCCAGTACGCCGACGGGCTGATCACGGTCGGGGCGCCCGAGTCCAAGCTCGAGATGATCCGGGCGAAGTGCGAAGAGGGCTGCCGCGACGCCGGCAAGGACCCCGCCGACTTCCGGTACATCCTCCAGCTCCACCTGTCGTGGGCGCCGACCGACGAGGAGGCGATGGCGAACGCCATGCTCGAGTGGCCGAACGGCGGGATGAAGTTCCCCAAGCAGGACATCCGGAGCCCGCTCGACTTCGAGCAGATGGCCAAGCTCGTCCGGCCGGAGGACTTCGAGGGCCGGATGCTCATCT
Organism: uncultured Chloroflexia bacterium; assembly: GCA_963783055.1. Lineage (GTDB taxonomy): Bacteria > Chloroflexota > Limnocylindria > Limnocylindrales > CSP1-4 > CF-46. The sequence goes on along the minus strand of CAWAMB010000004.1, from coordinate 1,025,031 downwards.
CGTCGGACCCGGACCAGCACCGCGCCCAGATCCAGCGCTTCCTCGACCTCGGCTTCGACCAGATCTATCTCCACAACGTCGGGCGCAACCAGACCGAGTGGATCGAGACGTTCGGGCGCGAGGTCCTGCCGAAGCTCACCGCCTGAGCCGGCGCACCGTGGCCGCCGATTCCGATCCGGGGGCCGGCGACGCGCTGCGTGGCGGCGTCGTGCCGGGCGCCGACCCGAACCTCGCGGCCGGTGTCGCGCCGGCGGTCGCCGCCGAGATCCGCACCGACGTGTCGCTGGCTGGGCTGCGGGCGGCGATCCACGCCGACCTGGTCCGCTCGTCCACCCGGCGCCGGACGATCGCCGGCGAACGGGTCGTGCGCGGCGCCGACCAGACGGCGTACCGCTGCGACATCCGGGCAGCGGACGTCAACGCGGTGAGCGAGACGCGGTTCGGGACCGGTGACGGCGCGGATCGCCGGATCGAGGAGACGATCGCGTTCTACGACGGCCGGCCGTTCCTGTGGTACGTCGGTGAGGACGACGCGCCGGCCGACCTGACCGACCGGCTCAATCGGCGCGGCGTCGGCTACCTGACGAATCTGCCCGGGATGGCGATGGATCTGGCCGACCTGGCTTCGACGGCCGACGCGCCTCCGCCGGCCGAGCTCGCCGTGGCGCCCGTCCTCGACGTGGCGGCCATGGACGCGTTCCACGCCGTCCTCCTGCAGGGACTGCCCGATGACGGCGCCGGCGGCACGATCACGGCGGCCATCGCGGCCTCCACGACGCGGACGGCGCTCGAGATGGGCTTCCGGGAACCGGTCGGGTTGGCGACGCGCTGGCTCGGCACCGTCGACGGCCGGCCCGTGACGACGACCCGGCTCCACACCGCGGCGGGCGTGGCCGGGATCTACACCGTCATCACGGCCGAGCACGCGCGCCGACGCGGCTACGGCGGCGCGATCACCCGCCACGTCCTCCAGGTCGCCCGCGACCACGGGTTCCGGATTGCGACCCTCCAGGCATCCGCGATGGGACGCGGCGTCTACGAGCGGATCGGCTTCCGGACCCTGCGCACGTACCGTCTCCACGAGTGGCAGCCGCGCGATCAGGCGGGTGCCGCCCGCGTCCCGGAACCCGATGCCGGATGATGGCGACATGACGATGCGATTCGGGGCCCAGCTCTGGTCCCAGCACACCTCGTGGCCCGACTTCCGGGACGCCGCCCTCGCCGCGGACCAGGCGGGCTGGGACTCCGTCTGGACCTGGGATCACCTGCTCGCGATCTTCGGGCCGTGGGAGCAGCCGATCCTCGAGGGCTGGACGACGCTGGCGGCCCTCGGCCCGATCACCACGAACGTCCGCCTCGGGCTGATGGTCGGTGCCAACACGTTCCGCAACCCGGGCCTGACCGCGAAGCTCGCGACGACGCTCGACCACGTCAGCGGCGGGCGGGCGGTCCTCGGGCTCGGCGGCGCCTGGTTCGAGCGGGAGCACGAGGCCTTCGGCTTCGACGACACCTGGGGCAGCGGGTTCGGCGAGCGGCTCGACCGGCTCGACGAGTCCGTGATGCTCCTGCGCCGCCTGCTCGACGGCGAGCGGTTCTCGCACGAGGGACGCTTCTACACGTTCCGCGACGCCCTGTGCGAGCCGCGACCGGTCCAGGCCCATCTGCCGATCCTGGTCGGCGGCTCGGGCCCGAAGAAGACGCTCCGGACGGTCGCCGAGCGGGCCGACGCCTGGAACACGTCCGGCGAGCTCGACGAGGTCACGGCGAAGCTGGCGATCCTCGACGAGCACTGCGCCGCCGTCGGGCGTGACCGCTCCGCGATCGAGCTGACGATCAGCTTCCCGATCGTCATCCGCGACACCGTCGCCGCCGCCGAGGCCGCCGCCGACGGAGCGCTTCGCGGTCAACGGCGTCGCGAACGCGGGCGCCGGGCCGCACCTCGCCGGGCCGCCGGCCCTCGTCGCGGACGCGATCGCCCCGTTCCGCGATCTCGGCTTCTCGACGGTGATCGTCCGCCTCCCGGCGCCGTACGACCGCGAGACGATCGAGCGGATGGCCGAGGTCCAGGCACTCCTCGGTGGCTGACGGCGCGCCGGTCGGTCGGCCGCGGGTCGTCGAGCTGGCGGGCGGCGTCGGCGGCGCGAAGCTGGCCGAGGGGCTCCAGGCCGTCGTCGGTGACGGACTGACCGTCATCGTCAACACGGCCGACGACACCGAGCGCCACGGCCTCCTCGTCTGCCCCGACCACGACACCGTCCTGTACACGCTCGGCCGGCATCGAGAACGAGGAGTTCGGCTGGGGTCTGGCCGGCGACAGCTGGACGACGATGGGGGCGCTGGAGCGCTACGGCGAGGAGGGCTGGTTCCGGCTCGGCGATCTCGATCTCGCGACCCACATCGTCCGGACGGATCGCCTGCGCCGGGGCGACCGCCTGACGGACGTCCTGATCGGGCTCCAGCGATCGCCTGGCGCTCGCGGCAACGATCCTGCCGATGGCCGACGAGCCGGTCCGGACCCAGGTCCGGACCGACGACGGCTGGCTCGACTTCCAGGACTACTTCGTCCGGCTCCGCCAGGCGCCCGAGGTCCGCGAGGTCCGGTTCGTCGGGATCGAAGGGGCCCGCCCGACGCCGGAGGTGGTCGCCGCGCTCGAGGCCGCCGCGGTGATCGTCATCGCCCCGTCCAACCCGATCGTCTCGGTCGGGCCGATCCTGGCGGTGCCCGGCATGCGCGAGCTGCTCATGGCCGCCCGCGCTCGTGGAGCGCGCGTCGTCGGGGTCAGCGGGATCATCGGCGGCAAGGCGCTGAAGGGGCCCGGCCGATCGGATGCTCGCCTCGCTCGGCCACGAGTCGAGCGCGCTCGGCGTCGCCCGGGGATACGCCGGGCTCGTCGACACCTTCGTTCTGGACACGGTCGACGCGGACCACGCGGCGGCCGTCGAGGCGCTCGGGATCCGGGCGATCGTGACCGACACGATCATGACCGACGACGCGTCCCGAACGCGCCTTGCGGGAGCCGTGCTGGCGGCGGTGGGCTGAGCTTCCGTCGCCGCCGGGCGACCCTCAGATGTCCCGGAAGATCTCGGACGTCTGCGCCGGCACACCGGCGGGCGGCTCGCCGAACCGCGGCCGGTAGCGCGACACGTAGCCGTTGAACGCCCGCTGCGAGCGCAGGCCGAGGAGGACGGCGGTGGCGATCCCGACCAGGACCGCGGCAGCCCCGATCCCCATCCCGGTGAACCCCAGCCGGCTGAGTGCGGCCCCGGCGATGACCGCGGCGATCACGGCGTCGACCACCGCGATCATGCCGGGCATCGTGACGAAGAAGTGCAGGATCGTGTAGCGGACGTCGCCACCGACGCCGAAGCTCCGGCCGATCCCCATCGGATCGTCGGTGTAGCCCGCGACCAGCCGGTCCGCGACCGCGGGCACGATCGTCACGTAGGCGTGCCGGATCCGGTTCATCGCGCCGACCCACAACGCTTCCTCGCGGTTCGCGTCGTCGAGCCGGAAGAACGTCGCGATGCCGATGAACAGCGTGACCGGCAGCAGGATCAGCGCGAAGGTCAGGAAGTCGGGGCTCTCGGTCCCGATCAGGCTCAGCGCCACGACCGACGCCGAGAGGAGCGAGAGGAACAGGCCGGCCCGGGCGAAGGACTCACTCCAGATGAGGGAGCGGGTCGCGAGGAGGCTCCAGTGCTCGGTGGCCAGGATCTGCAACGTCCGCGGGTCATCGAGGCCGAGGTTCGGGCGACCGTCAGCCGCGGATCCGGGCTCGAGCGCCGGACCGGAGCCGGTGCGGTTCGAATCGGGAGGCGCCATGCCGTGCTCGGGCGGCAGCGTGGGGCGTTCGTTCACCGGGGACCTCCTTGGCCCCAGTATGGCCGTTCGGGTCTCGGTCAGGACGGCCCGCCGCAGTCCTCGCCGCTCCCCCTGGCGGCCCGCCACAGGTCGTGCCGGACGGCCTCCACCCGATCGATCGGCGCGAACGCGGCCGGCACCACCTCGTCCTGAACGCTGGCACGGATCCGATCGGCCAGAGCATCCGCCCAGCGCCGGCCGACCCAGCCGGCGTGCAGCCCCAGGAGCCGGGCCAGCACATACCCGGCGGCCAGGCTCGCGACGAGCGTCACGAACGGCATGGGGACCAGGCCGATCACCGGCAGCGCGACGTTGTCGGCCGGGAACCGGATCAGGACCCACAGGATCACCCACGCCACGGACAGGGCGATCGCGATCGTCGCGAGCGTCTGGAGCAGCCCGAGCAGCCTCCACCATCGGCTCGTCGGCGCCTCGATCGGGTGCCGGGCGATCGCCCGATCGACCGCGCCGGAGAAGGCTGCCTCGAGCGCGCCGTCCTCGACGTCCGCGGCGAGGCGACGGCGGATCGCGGGCGGCGCCGTGCGGAGCGGTTCGGCGAGCGCGGCGCGGACCGCCCCGGCGGCCGGGCCCGGAGAGCCCCGATCGCGCCAGTGCAGCAGGTGCGCCGCTGGATCGGCGACACGAGCCTGCCGCCCGGACCAGCGGTAGATCCGCGCCGTGAGGCCACCGAGCGGTCCGGCGCCGCGGGATCGGGCGCGCGCTCGGGTCGCCGCGGTCGCCTGGCGGCGGAGCGTGGACAGGTCCACCACTCGGAGGAGGGCATCGGCGGCGGACTCCGCCGCCGCGCGGCGCTCATCGGGCCCGAGCAGGGGCGCCGGTTCGGCCTTCGGATCGACGCCTGCGGCGCGGGCCAGGGTCGCCACCGTGTCCCGGATCGTCGCCTGGAGCCGCGCCCGAACGACGCGCTTCGCATCGGTGTTCTCGGCGAGCCACGACCGAACCTCCGTCAGGCCGTTCCCGCCGGCCGCCGCGTCGAGGACGGACGTCGCGACGACCCGCGGGCGTTCCCGGGCACCGACGCCGCCCGCGGCCACCAGCCGGCCGACGTCGCGGTCGAGGTCCTTGCGGAGGCGCTCGGCATCGTCCGGCGTCAGGCGGTCGGCCTTGTTCACGATCACCAGCTGGCGACCCAGCCGCGGGACCCAGCGCCCGAGCAGCTCATCGTGCAGGAGGGCGTCGTGGTACTTCTCCGGATCGGTGACCCACACCACCGCATCCACGCGGGGCAGCGCGGCATCGACCCGGGCGCGATGGTCGAGCGCGACGGAGTCGAGGTCCGGCAGGTCGAGGATCGCGACGCCGGCGAGCGCGGCGTCCGCGCTCGGTCGGACGTCCTCCGGCGCCACATCCGAGCCAGTCGAGGAGCGGCCGCAGCTCGGTCGCGCTGCCGGCCGGGATCCAGGCCACCGGCGTCGCCGTCGTCGGACGGCGGACGGAGGCCGGGCTGACGGTCGCCCCGGCCAGGGCGTTGAGCAGGCTCGACTTGCCCGACCCCCGTTCCGCCGACCAGGGCGACGACGAAGACATCCGATGGGAAGCCGAGCCGGCTCCGGGCGTCCGCTCGAATGGTCTCGGCATCGTCGACGGGCAGCCCGAGTCGACGCGCGGCATCGATCGCGGCATCGAGCCGCGCCAGGCACGGGTCGATCAGGGCGGACCCATCGCCGCCGTCGCGGCCCGGCGCGCGCGGGTTGGCCACGCCGCCCGACGGGAGCGCGGTCGTCATCGGCCCGGGACGGCTTCGGGCGGCGCTCCAGCCGGCTCCTGGATGGACGCGGACCGGTCCTCGAGCGCGACCGTCCGGATCTCGTCGGCCAGCGCCCGCAGCTCGGCGGCGAGCCCTTCGAGCTCGTCGGCCCCCGGGAGGAGCTCCTGGAAGCGCGCCCGCTCCTCCGCGAACGTCTGCTCGAGGGCGGCGTCGAGGCGCTTCCGTGCCCGGCCGATCAGCTCGACCATCGCCGCCTCACCGAAGAGCGCGCCCAGCACCTTCTGGTTCAGGAACGCGGTCGCCGCCGCGACGCCGACCTCGGTGCCGGTCAGGCCGGCGGTGTGGATGAAGGTCGCCAGCATCACGCCGACGCCGAGGGCGTTGACCCCGACCGACGCGCCGCGAGCCAGGCGCCGCCGGCCCTCGCCGGTCGCCGCGATGTCCGCGCCGATCGAGGCGACCCAGTCCTCGAGCCGGGTCCGGACCAGCGCGTCCAGGCCGGCCGACGCGGCCCACAGGTCCGGCCGGTCGCCGACGACCGGCCCGACGCGCGCCTCGTCGGACCAGGCCGTCGCCGTCCGTCGCGCGGCCTCCGCCGCATGCTGATGGATGACCCGGACGAGATCGTCGGTGGTGGCCTCGCGCACCTCGGCGATGGGCGCCGCGGTCGGTCGGATCAGGGCCGTGAGCGCTCCCCGGAACTTCCCGATGCCCTTCGAGAAGAAGCGCGTGACGTCGTCGGCGCCGACGTACCCCTGCCAGTGGCGAAGCGCTTCGTCGCGCAGGAAGGTGCCGTGGGCCAGATCGCCCCGCAACGCGGCGAGCGCCCGTTGATGCTCGGTCTCGACGATCCGACCGAGCGCGGCGACATCGATCTGCTCGTGGCTGACATCGTCGGCGACCCGATCGACCAGCGGGTCCCGCGCCGGCCAGCGAGCCAGCCAGGGCCTCGGCGGCGAGCCGGCGTCGCGCGTCCGCGTCTCCGCGGAGGGCGGCGATGCGCGCTCGGATCGGCTCGACGGCGGCGCCGTCGAGGGCGTCGATCGCCGGATCGAGGGATCCCTCATCGACGCCGACGATCTCCAGCTGGTCCCCGAACCCGGCTCGGCCGAACAGCCGGCGGACGTCATCCAGGACGGTCGTCCGATCCGCGGCATCGTGCGGCAGGCGATTCACCACGATCATCACCGGCAGGCCGCGTTCGCGGACGCGGCCGAGCACGTCCCAGGGCACGCGGTCGGCGTAGCGCGTCGCGGTCGTGACGAAGAGGCAGAGATCGGCCGCCTCGACGAGCTGGTCGGCGAGGGCCCGGTTGGCGTGATCGATCGAGTCGACATCCGGGGCATCGACGAGAGCGAGGCCGCTGGCCAGTGTCGGATCGGCGAGGGCGTCGATCCGGTCCGTTGCGACGCCCGCCAGCGCGCCCGCCCACAGCGCGTCCAGGTCGCTGGGGTGGGCCAGCACGCGGGCGGTCCGCGTGGTCGGTCGGAGGACGCCCGACGGACTCGCGGCCCGACCGGCCAGCGCGTTGAACAGGCTGCTCTTGCCGGCCCCGGTCGGACCCACGAGGAGCACGAGGATCGGCGCGTCGAGGCTCGCGGCGCGGACCCGGAGGTGACCGGCAGCGTGGTCGCGGAGCTGGACGGCCCGGCCGCGGGCCGCCTCGCCCGACGGCGCAAGCGCGATGCGCCGCTCGGCAACCGTCGCGAGACGGTCGACGAGGGCGCGCAGCTCCGCGGACGACGTGGCCATGCCTGCAGCGTGCCCGGGGGAACCGGCGGGACAGGCTTCGGCCCGTTCGGACGCGTTTCGGTCCTGTTGCACCTTCGGCCGCCACGCTCGGCGCGCGCCTCCCTTGCCTGCCGTTGACAGGCCGCGGCGCGGTCCTGCACAGTGCGCGCCATGCACCGGATCGTTTCCGTCGCCTGCGCCGCCCGGAGCCAGCAGCAGCCCTCGACGAGGGTCGGCCTGGCCTGACGACGCGCGCCCGATCGGGTGCCATCGATCACCACCGCCCTCGGCTCGGCCGGGGGCGTTTCGCTGTCACGGAGCCCCTCGCCGGCCGTTGGCACCAGCCACGGAGCAGCACCATGGATCCCACGTTCTTCTCGCGCGGTCTCGTCATCGGATTCACCGTCGCCGCGGCCGTCGGACCGATCAGCCTGCTGACGATGCGCCGGACCCTCGCCCACGGGCGGCGGTACGGCCTCGTGTCCGGCCTCGGCGTCGCCGCGGCCGACGCCACGTACGGGGCGGTCGCGGCGTTCGGCCTGACCGCGATCACGGCCGTCCTGGTCGGAGCCCGGACGGCGCTCGGTCTCCTCGGCGGAGCCTTCCTGATCTGGCTCGCGATCCGCACGATCCGGGCCCGGCCGGCCGCGACCGCGGCGGACCCGGATGACCGCCCGGGCCTGGCGGCCGCCTTCCTGTCGATCTACGGTCTGACCCTCACGAACCCGGCGACGATCCTGTCCTTCGCCGGGATCTTCGCCGGCCTCGGGCTGACCGGCGGCGGAGGGCTGGATGCCGCGGTGCTGACCCTCGGCGTGTTCCTCGGCTCGAGCCTGTGGTGGGTCCTCCTGACCACGGTCGTCGGCCTTCTGCGCGAGCGGATCACTGCCGGCGTCCTCGTCTGGATCAACCGGATCTCGGGCGCCGTCCTGCTCGTGTTCGGCGGCGTCGCCATCCTGGCCGCGCTCGGGTTCGTCTGATCTCGCCTACGATCTCGGTCATGGCCAGCCCCGCTCCGGACGACGTCGCCATCGACCGCGCCAGGCGGCCGCGCCTGATCGCGATCATCCCGGTCGGCTCGCTCGACGGCGCCAAGTCGCGGCTCGGCGCCGTCCTCGACGCGGAGGAGCGGCTCGATCTCACGCTCCGCCTCGCGCGGACCACCATCGCGGCTGCCGTGGCGGCGGATCGGGTCGCGGACGTCTTCGTCATCACGCCCGACGACACGATCCGGGCCCTGGCATCGGAGCTCGGCGCGCGCCCGATCCTGCAACGCGACCGGGGCCTGAACCAGGGCCTGGTCGCCGCCCGGGAGGAGGCGCTGGCGGCCGGCGCCGGGGCGATCCTGATCCTGCCGATCGACCTCCCGGAGGTCACCGCGGCGGCGATCGATACGGTTGCGGCCACGCTCGACGCGACCGATCGGCCCCTCGTGGCGCTCGTTCCGGATCGCCACGGGCGGGGGACGAACGCCCTGCTCATCGCACCGCCCGACGCGATCGACGTCTGCTTCGGCGGCGACAGCGCCCTGGCCCATCGCGCCGCCGCGGCGTCGCGCAACGCGCGGCTCGTGATCCTCGATGGGCCGCTGGCGCTCGACCTCGATACGCCCGACGACCTGCTCCTGGCCGAGGCGAGCCTGCGTGCCGGCACGCCCGCCGAGCCGGTCGATGTCGGCTGAGGTCCCGGCCGGGGCGCCGCGCCGGACGCCCGGCGGACAGCTCTCGGGGAGCCTCGCCGCCGATGAAGCGTCCGCCGACGACGGCGACGGCCGGGTCGAGGCGATCGCCCTCGCCGGCATCCCCGAGATCGCGGCCGGCGACGACCTCGCCGGTCTGATCGGCGACGCGATCGAGGCAACGCTCGGCATCCTGCCGCTCCGCCCGGACGACGTCCTCGTCGTGACCCAGAAGGTCGTGTCGAAGGCCGAGGGCGCGGTGGTCGACCTCGAGACGATCGAGCCGCGCCCGGAGGCCATCGCCTTCGGCGAGCGCTGGGACCGCGACCCGCGCCAGGTCGAGGTCGTGCTGCGCGAAGCCCGCCGGATCGTCCGGATGGAGCGCGGCGTGATCATCACCGAGACCGAGCACGGCTTCGTCTGCGCCAACGGCGGCGTCGACGCCTCGAACGTCGGGCCGGCCAGCGGCCACGTCGTCACCCTGCTCCCCCACGACCCGGATGCGTCGGCGGAGTCGATCCGCGCGGCGATCCGCGGCCGGTTCGGGGTCGACGTCCCGGTCATCGTCTCGGACTCGTTCGGCCGGCCGTGGCGCTGGGGCATCACGGACGTCGCGATCGGCGTCTCCGGTCTGGTCCCGATCGAGGACCTGCGGGGCACGCCCGACGCCGACGGCCGCGTGATGAAGTCGACGATCCGCGCGTCGGCCGACGAGATCGCCTCGGCCGCAGAGCTCGCCCTCGGCAAGGTCGCCGGCCGCCCGGCGGCGCTCGTCCGCGGCGCGCATCCGCTCCTCGGTGAGGGCTCGATCCGCGACGCGATCATGCCCCGCGAGTTCGACCTGTTCGGGTGAGCCGGTCCAAGCGGAGTGATCCACACCGAATGTGGATCGTCAGGTAGATGCAATGTCCCGATCGGAGCGGGCGCCGCCGTCGCGCTGATGCACGATCGGATACAACGACGTTCGTGACCACCACGACCCCCAGCATGGAGCGCGACCCGGCCGCCTCCCCGTCCCCGGACCCCGTGCCGGACCCGCGTCTTGCGTTCCGTCCGCCGTCCTGGTTCGACCGTGCCCTTGACGTCGCGATCGTCGCCACCAAGGCCGCGACGATCGCCTGCGCGATCGACGGCTTCGTCAACGCCGACTCGCCGCGCCTCCGCGGCAAGGCGATCCGGACGCGGGCGTTCGGCTACACGGCAGGCCTCTTCATCGTCCCGGTCATCTGGCGCCTCCTGCCGGACCGCGGCCGGTATCCGCGCGGCCTCGACCTCGCGGTGAGCGTCCCGCTTCTGATCGACGCCGGCGGCAATGCCTTCGGCCTGTACGAGGAGGCGCACCTCGACGACGTCGTCCACTTCCTGAACGCGGCGATCATCAGCGGCGTCGCCGGCTCGCTGTTCGGGACGCAGACCGACGAGCCGTGGCAGGCCGCGATGGCCGGCACCGGCGCCGCGATCGCCGGCGAGACGGCCTGGGAGGTCGCCGAGTACGTGGCGATGAAGCTCGGCGCCGACGGCATGAACCTGACGTACGAGGACACGATGGCGGACCTGGCGGAGTCGACCCTCGGCGCGCTGGCCGGCGGTCTCGTGACGTGGCTCCGGATGCCGAAGGCCAAGGCCGATCGCAAGCGCGGCTGGCGCCACGCCGTCGCCGGCTGGCGCTCCGCGGGCGAGCCGATCGCGATCGTCGGCGGCCGCGGCTCCATGGCCGAGCGGGCCGTCGCCGCGGCCGGATGAGCGGCTCCGGCGAACGGCCGGACGACCGGGACGACGACGCGACCCCGGGAACCATCGGCGTCGGCTATCTGGGCCACGCCACGGTCCTGCTCGAGCTCCACGGCCTGCGGATCCTGACCGACCCGTTCCTGCGCGATCGGCTCGGTCCGCTCCGGCGCCACGGTCCCTGCCCGGATCCGGGCGCGCTCGGGCCGATCGACGTGGTCCTGATCTCGCACGCCCATCCCGACCACTTCGACGGGCGGTCGCTGCGGGCGCTCGCCGGCCACCCGCTGATCGTCGTGCCGCGCGGCATGGGCCGGGCGGTCCGACGGCTCGGCCTCGATTCGCGCGAGGTCGGGATCGGCGAGCCGTTGACCATCGCCCCGGACTGGACGGTCAGCGCCGTCCCGGCCCGCCACTGGCGCTGGCCGTTGGCATCTCGCGCGGCCGCGGTCGGCTACCTGATCGAGGGTCCGCTCGGCGCGGGGATCTACTTCGCGGGCGACACCGCGGCGTACCGGGCGATGCGGGACTTCGCCGATCGGGTCGACATCGCCCTGCTTCCCGTCGGGAGCTGGGGGCCGCACGTCGGGCCCGGTCATCTGACGCCGCGATCGGCGGCCGCGGTGGCGCGCACGCTCGGTGCCCGCGTCGCCGTCCCGATCCACTGGGGAACGCTCTATCCGCCGGGCCTCGAGCGCTTCTTCGGGGACCGTCTGACCCAGCCCGCGAGCCGCTTCGTCGCGTGGTCCGCGGAGGTCGCCCCCGGGCTCGATGTCCGCCTGCTCCAGCCGGGCGAGTCGACCCGCATCGCCCCGGCCCCTCAGTCCGCGCGGACGACGGACCCCCGGCCGATCGCGACCCACGACAGCACTGCGCCGACCACGAACCCGGCCGCGGCGACGCCGAAGAGCACCGGCAGTCCGTAGGCCGCCCCGATGGCGCCCCCGATGATCGAGCCCGCGATCGCGCCCATCGCCTGGGCCGTGCCGCTGAAGATCCCCTGGGCCGTCGCCTGGACGCCGCGCCCCGCGCTCTTCGCGACCCACGTCACGGTCCCGACGTAGAAGAACGAGTAGCCGATCCCGCCGAACAGGGAGGCGAGGACGATCAAGGCGGGCACGTCGACGACGGCGCTGAGCAAGGCCCGGAGCGCGAACGAGCAGGCACCGATGACGATCAGGCGCTCGGCGCCGAACCGCCGCGCCAGCGCCGGAAACGCGTACATCAGCGGAACCTCGATGACCGCGCCGAGGGACCACGTCGCGGCCACGGCCGTTCCGTCGCCCCCGAGCTCGAGGACGCGCAACGAGATGAAGCCGAGCAGCGCCGCGGTCGACGTCCAGACGGCGACCGAGGCGACGAAGAACAGCCCGAGCCGGGGCGTCCGGAGCACCCCGAGGATCGTCGCCGGCGAGAGCGCGGCGACGGCCCGTCCGGAGACGCCGGACGCGAGCGGCTTCGGTCGCGGTGCGGTCGTCGGGGCGGCCGCGGGAATCCGCAGCAGGGCCCAGGCTCCGATCCCCGTGAGGACCACGAGCGGCCCGAAGACGGCGAACATGCCGCCCGGCCCGCGGCTCGCGATCACGGCCCCCGTGACGAACGCGAGCACGACGAACGCCCCCGAGCCCGGAGCGCGTGCCTGACCGAACCGGTCGCGATGTCCAACCATCTGGACCGCCCGGCTGTCGATCATCGGGATGACGCCCGCCCAGGCTGCCGCGAGCAGGGCCATCCCGACCGCCAAGGCAAGCGGGCCGACCGACACGGCCAGCAGGATGACCGCCGCACCTGACAGGAAGCCGGCGACGAGCGCCGGCCCGCGGATGTCCCCGAGCGAGTCGGCGAGCGCGCCCCAGGCCGGCGCCGCCACGAGGCTGACCGCGGCGAAGAGTGCGATCAGCGCGCCGACGGTTCCGAGGTCGAGCCCGGTCGACGCCAGGTACACCGCGATGTACGGGAGGTAGGCGCCTTGCGCGCCGAACAGGATCGCGTAGACGATCGCCGGGCGGAGGATCGCGCCCGGCGCGGGCGATGCCGGCGGACCGGGCTCGATTCATCGGGACCAGCCTGCCCGATTCGGCGACGCTTCGCCACGGAACGGCGACGGGCGGACCGCCAGACGGTCCGCCCGTTGTTTCCGTGACGTGCCGGCGACCGCCGGCGACGGTCAGTTGACGATCGTGTTCGCGTTCGCGCTGTTGGCGGCGTTCACGGTCGACGTGGTGGTGCTGTTGAAGATCGGACCGTACATGAACGACTGGCCCGAGTAGCCGTATGAGTTGAGCGATCGGATCGTGCCGGCGTTGCCGGATGCATCGAACCCGCTGAACCACGGGCCGCCGGACGAGCCGCCCGTCATGTTGCAGGCGAGCTTGTAGTTGTTCGTGCCGGCATTGGCGTCGCGGGTCGTCGGGCCCTGGCAGTAGGTCAGGTCCTTGCCGTGGTACTTCCCTGCGGCCGGATAGCCGAACGCGGAGGCGGTCGTGTTCAGGGTCATCTCGCTCGCCTGGTAGCCGAAGTTGCCGACCTGCGTGTCGAGATCGAGATTGGCCCCGCTCGTCTTGCCGCCGCCGCCGACGACCGCGAGCGCCCAGTCATAGCGCACGGCCTGGTTGTTGAACGATCCGGCGGAGGCGAAGCCGTTGTGGACGACGAGGGCCTTGGCCGTCCAGCAGCCGAAGGCCGTGCTGGCGCAGGTGAACGTCGGATTGCTGTCGAACTGCGGGACGAAGAGCCAGTTGGTGGCGAACGCCCGGGCCGTCTCGTCGTAGGCGCAATGCCCGGCGGTGATCACGACTCCATCGGTTCCGCCCCGGCTGTTGCTGAGGGCGGTGCCGCTGCAGACGTACTGCGAGCCGCCCATCGTGAACAGCACCTTGCCGGTCGCCTTGTAGACCTTGCCCGTGCCGTTCGGCCACGACGCGCCCGTCGTGTTGCCACCGCCCCCACCGGGCGGCTGTGGCTTGGCATTCGGGACCTGGTGGACGCCGCGAGCGGCATCGAAGGCGAAGTCGCGCGGGATCGCTGCCCGGACGCGAGCCGGCGTCCAGTAGTTCACGATCCGGGTGTGCTCGGCCCGCTCGCGGGCGGCCTGGGTGTTGCCGCCGGCGGCGACCGCGCCGCTGGCGAGGATGGGCAGGGCGACGAGCACGAGGGTTGCCGCCACCGAGGCTGAACGCTGGATCCGCATCTCCACTCCCGTTGCGTTGCGACCTGGGGGTTGGCGCCAAGCAAACCGCAGCCGGAGCATCCGGGTCAAGTTCCGATGACCCGTTCAGGCCTCGGCTCCACGAACGGCGGTGCACCCGAACACCGCTCCGTCGCGCGACTGCAATGCCCCTCGCTCGAAGGTACGGCTTGTCCGGCGAGCGCCGTCCGCGATCATTGGAGCGTGCCGGAAACCGTCCTCTTCGATCGCTATCGCCTGCTCGAGCCCGCCGGTCGCGGCGGCTCGGCGGAGGTCTGGCGTGCCCTCGACCTGCAGACCGGCGACGAGGTCGCCGTCAAGCGCCTCCATCCGGTCGTGTTCGCCGACGAGGCGGGTCGGCGGCGGCTCGAGCGCGAGTTCGGAGCCCTGCGTGGGCTCGACGAGCGGCACATCGTGCGGGTCCGCGATCTCCACGTCGGAGACCGCGAGGCGGCGCTGATCCTCGACTACGTGGCCGGCGAGTCGCTGGCCGAGCGTCTCGCTCACCTCGCCGCGGAAGGCTCGCGCATGTCGCCGGCCTCGGCGGCCGCGGTCGTGTCCGACGTCGCCGCAGCGCTCGCCGCCGCGCACGCGGCCGGGATCGTCCATCGCGACGTGACGCCCGGCAACATCCTCCTCGGCACGGACGGCGAGGCCCGGCTGACCGACTTCGGGATCGCCCACGCGAGCAGTGACGCGACGGCCGTCACCGCGACGGGGCTGCTGATGGGCACGATGCGCTACCTGGCACCGGAGCAGCTCCGGGCCGGGACGGCCACGCCCGCAAGCGACCTCCACGGCCTGGCCGCCGTCGCCTACGAGATGCTGGCCGGTCACCCGGCCTATGCGGCCACCTCACCGGTCGCGCTCGCCGAGGCCCAGGAGGTGGGGGCGCCGCCGATCGACGGGGTTGCCCCCGCGGTCGACGCTGCCGTTCGCCGCGGCCTGGCGGTGAACCCGGACGATCGACCGCCCGACATCCGGGCGTTCGCCGCGTCGATCGGGGCCGCCCTCGAGGCACCGACCGTCACGGGACGGGATGGAGCCGCCGACGCCCTCGACTCGACGGCGACGATCGCCATCCCGCTGGCGCCGATCGCGTTTCCCGAGCCCGCCGACGAGGCGCGGTCGAACCGCCCGATCGCCGCACGGGCGGCGCCCTCCCGGCGTCGGGTTCCGGCTCCAGTCGCCGCGGCCGTCGGACTGCTGATCGCGGCGGGCGCCCTGGCAGCCGCGCTGACGGCCGAGCGTCCGTTCGGCGACGCCGCCGCAGCCCGCCCGTCGGGCACGGTCAGGCCGGTGGCATCAGCGCCTCCGTCGAGCCCGATCGTCACGCCGATCCCGCAGAAGGACGCCGGGAAGGGCGAGGACAAGGGCAAAGGAAACGGCAAGGGCAAGGGCCACGACAACTGAGCGGTCGCTCGCTCATCGTGGCCCTCGTTCCGATCCCGCGATGGATCAGTCGTTCGGCTTCAGGGGGAGCCTCGTGATCCAGTAGCTCTGCGTGGCCGGGTTCGGGATCCCGAACCGGGCATTGACCGCCCAGAGGGAGCCGGCCGCGATCGTCGCCGTGGTCGGAACCTCGAGGGCATCGGCCGGCTCGGGCATCGTGATCGTGCCCACCTCGTCGGCGCGGGTCAGCCGGCCGTTGAGGTGGAGCACCGCGACGGTCTCGAGCTGATTCCGGACAACCCACGCCGTCGACCCGCGAACCTCGAGGCCGTCACCGAACGTCGCGTCGTAGTCGCCGCCGAGCGCGCGCGTGACGCCGGTGGCGGGATCGACCCGGAACAGAAGGCCCGTGTTCGACTGGACGATCAGGAGCCACCCCCGCGCGGCCGCGATGCCGTTGGCGTTGAACGCGGCCGGGTCGTAGACGATGTCACCGCTCAAGGGCAGCGAGAACGCGCCCGTCGGCCCCGGAAGAGACCCGCGGCGCCCGAGCGGGACAACGATCAGCTGGGCCATCGCCGAGTCGGTGACGTAGGCGGCGTCCTTCGTGACGATCACGTCGTTCAGGAAACCCGCGCTGACGTGCCATTCGCCGAGCAGCTCGCCGCTCGACGCGTCATACGCCCGGACGAAGCCCGATGGACCGCCGGCGACCCACAGGCGGTCATGAGCGGCCTCGTAGTCGATGCCGACCGCAACGTTGCCGGCGACCCCGGCAACGAGCGTCCGGCTCACGCCGGACCGCAGGTTGGTCTCGCGAATGGCGCCATTGGCCAGCGACCCGGTCCAGGCCGTCGTGCCGTGGCTCGTGATGCCCTCGGGCTGCCATCCGGTCGGCAGGTCGATCCGGCCCGGGAACGGAGCGGCGGCGAGGGCGCCCGCGGCGACGACCAGGGCAAGACCGAGCCCGGCCAGTGACCCGGCGGCGCGCCGAGTCGCGAGCGATGGGCGGATCGGGAGGCGAGGCATGCTGATCCTCCTGTTTGGGCGGCGCGCGGTGGACGCGAAGCGTGCGTCGGGACGAGGGCGCCGCCGGGCGTGGGGGTCCCCTTCACCCTACGCCCGGATCGCCGATCGTGGATCCGCCGTGGACGTGGTCGACCGGCCTTGCGAGGTCGATGCGACGCTCAGGCCTGTCGCCGCAACGGCCCTGCAACCGGTCTCGACGAGACGCGACAGATGACGTAGCCGGCATGGACGAATGTCCGCAACTGCGGGATCCGCGCCCGAAATCGCTGAAGAAATCGCCCGTCCCGCGCCTCGTACGTGGTGAGTCCGGCAGATGCCGGTCCTCGGCAGCCTCATCTGCACCCACCGAAAGGTCACGGACGTTCTCATGTCCCGCTTCCACGATCCCGCAGGGGCGTTCCGCCCCGCCACCCTGTCGCTCGCCGGTCTCGCCATCGCCTCGGTCGCGGTCGTCGCCTTCGCGGCCGGCCCGGGCCGAGCGGCCGATGCGCCCGCGTCGGTCCCGCCGGCGCCGACGTCGAGCGCGGCCCCGCCCGCGGCCGACCCGACCGCGGTCCCGACCCCGGTCGTCACACCGAAGCCGCCGGTCTCGAAGCCGCCCACGGGCGGCGAGTCGCCGCTCACGATCGTCCTCGACACGTTCGACGGACACACCGTCACGGTCGAGATCAAGGACGAGACCGGATCGATCGTCAAGGCCGTCAGCGGCAAGCCGGGCGACAACCCGTCGGCCGATGGGCTGGCGGTGAAGAACCTCGACGGCCGGACGCTCGAGCTGACGTGGGTCGACTTCCCGATCGACAACGAGCTGACGCTCTTCGTCGACGAGGTCGACGGCCGCCTCCAGCTCCTGCTCATCCAGCCGCCGCCCACCGGCGTGACCGACGCGGTCGGGATGGATCGCCAGCTGATCCTGACCTTCGACCACGACGTCGACGCGTCGACGGTCCGCGGGATCATCCAGGAGGGCCAGGACACGCCCGGCTGATCGGACCCATCCCACGCCGGCGTCGCGCGAGCGGCGCCGGCGTTGCTCTGTCCAGGCTGCCTCAGTCGGGCTCGGTGGTCTCCTCCGGCCCGGGCGCCGCACTGGCGATGATCGCGAGGAGGTCGGCGCCGTACTTGTCGAGCTTCGACGGGCCGATCCCCTTGACCCGCTCGAGGGCGGTCAGGCTGGTCGGTCGGGCCGCGGCGATCGAGGCCAGCGTCTCGTCGGAGGCGACGACGTAGGCCGGCATCTGCTCCTCCCGGGCACGGTCCGTCCGCCAGGCACGGAGGGCGTCGAACAGCGGGTCGTCACCGACCGTCGGTCGCCGCCGGACCGTGGCAGGTCCCGGAAGCAGGCCGCGACCGCCCGCCGTGGACCGTGGCCCGCTCGGCACCAGCCCGGCGAGGAACCGGCTGCGCTTGCGGCTCCCCTCGCGACCTCGCGTCTCGCGCCGATCCGCCCACGACAGGTGGAGCCGCCGGCGCGCGCGGGTGATCCCGACGTACAGGAGGCGCCGCTCCTCCGCGATCGCCGACGCGTCGTCGAAGGCCTGCCGGATCGGGAGCGTGCCGTCCTCGAGCATCGGCAGGAAGACGGCGTCCCACTCGAGTCCCTTGGCTCGGTGATAGGTCAGGAGGTTCACGCCGCCGGCCGCCCCGTCGCGCTCGTGGGCCGCCCGTCGCTCCAGCTCGGCGCGGACCTTCGCGCGGTCCGCCGCGGGGTCGGCCCGGATGACCTCGTCGACGATCGCGAGGACCGTCTCGAGCGCGGCCGTTCGCTCGCGGGCTTCATCGCCGCGGGGCCCATCCGCAGCGGCCGCCGTCTCGCCCGGCTCGTGGCCGAGCTCGATCCGGAACGCCGCCCGGATCGCGGTCGCCAGGGCTCGGCCCGTCGCGTCGGTCGTGAGATCCCGGATGAGCGCGATCGCGGCCTTGATCTCGGGCCGGTCGTAGAACCGCACGCCACGGACCTGGTACGCGATGCCGGCCCGCGTCAGGGCCTCCTCGATCGGGGCCAGCTGGGCGTTCATGCGGACGAGGATCGCGACCTCGGCCGGGTCGAACCGATCGTCGTCGGCGCCGGACAGCAGCCCGCGGATCGTCCGGGCCAGCGCCGCCAGCTCCGCCGCGCCGTCGGAGTAGCCCTGGACGACCGGTTGCGGACCCTCGGGACGGGTCGCCGTCAGCGCCTTCGAGCGGCCATCGGCGGCGAGAAGCCGGTTGGCGAAACCGAGGATCTGGGGCGTCGAGCGGTAGTTCTCGGTCAGCGCGATGACCCGGGCGCCGGCGTGCCGCGTTGCGAACCCCGTCAGGTACGTCGACGTCGCCCCGGTGAACGTGTAGATCGTCTGGTCCTCATCGCCGACGACGCAGAGGTCGCGGCTCGCGCCGGCCCACAGCTCGAGGAGCCGCTCCTGGTGCGGGTTCGTGTCCTGGTACTCGTCGACGCTGAACCAGCGCTTCCGCGAGCGGACGATGTCGGCCGCCTCCTCGTCGCTCTCCAGGAGCGCGATCGTCTCGGCCAGGAGGTCGTCGAAGTCGATCCGTCCCGCCCGGGTCTTGGCTCGCTCGTAGTCGGCGAACACGCGCCGCATCAGATCGGCGGGGATCGGCGGCGGCCGCGTGCCGAGCGCGGCCTCGTACGTCCGCCGGCCCGATGCCGCGCGCCTTGGCCCACTCGATCTCGGTCGCGAGGTCGCGGACCGGCGTGAAGCGGTAGTGACCGGGCAGTCCGCGCGCGCTCCGGATCAGGAACGGCAGCTTGCTGTCGAGCAGCGCCGGCAGCGGCGCGCCGTCATGACGCGACGGCCAGAAGAAGCGGAGCTGCGACAGGGCGTGGGCGTGGAACGTCCGGGCGACGACTCCGGGCAGCCCGAGCCCGGCCAGCCGCTCGACCATCTCGCCGGCGGCCTTGTCGGTGAAGGTGACGACGAGGACCTGGTCAGGCGGAACGACCTCGCTCGCGATCGCGTACGCGGTCCGCCGGCTGATGACCCGGGTCTTGCCCGTTCCGGCACCGGCCAGGATCGCCACCGGGCCACTGGTCGCGAGGACCGCCTCGCGCTGGGCCTCGTTCAGGTCGTCGAGCAGGCGATCGGCGTCGGCCCGCGGTGCGATCGCCACGTCCGACCCCCGATCAGCCCTCGCCCGGGTCGGCGCTGGCGTCGGCGGCCGGCAGCTCGGCGGCCGGTGCCGCGCTCGGCGGAGCCGCGGCCGGCGGCGGCGCCGCCACGGGCTCGAGATCGATCGTCCGGACCTGGCGCGTGCGCCCGGCATCCGTCCGGACGACGGCCGACGGGATCGCCCCGCTCGCCAGCTTCTCGATCGTCGCCAGCTCGCCGGAGTAGAGGCCTGTGCCGTTGATCCGGACCCGGTCCCCGACGTTCAGTCCAGCTCGTCCCGTGCTCGCCGAGAGGTTGATCGAGGCCACCGTCGGTCGGACGTATGGCTCTCCGATCGGCGGACCGCCGGGACCTCCCGGCTCCCCCGGTCGTGGGGGGCGAACGGCGTTGCGGGGCGGTGGGTAGACGGTCCGGCGCTTACGGGGCGGCACTGGCTGAGCGGTCCTCCGGGTTCGATTCGAGTGGCGGCGGTCGATGCTCCATCCTGCGCGGGCGTCGATCCGTTGACGTGCAGCATGCCATACCGCGCTTGGCGGGCGGTTATCGGACGACCCCGGTGCCGGCGTACGGACGTCGCCCCGACGCCGGGCGCAGAGCGAGGGCGGGTCTCCTGCCTATCCCTCCGCCGCCGCCACGAACCAGGGCAGCAGCGTCGCCCAGCCGCCGTGGTTGCGATCGCGCCAGCTCTCGGCTTCGGCGCCCAGCACCTCCCAGCCGCGATGCTCGATCTCGACTCGCGTGGCGGTCTCGCCGGCGGCGAGGAACCGGATCTCGACCTCGGTGGCGTCGGCTCGATCGCGGCGGAGATGCCACAGGTAGCCGAAGCGGGTGGGCGGCTCCCAGATCGTCACCTCGCCCCAGTCGTGCTCGATCCCGGCCGGTGTCCGCTCGAAGATCCGACCGCCCGGCCGCGGCTCGAGGACGACCGTCAGGTCCGATGCCGCGCTGACGGTGTGGTCGGCCGGCCACCAGCGGTCGATGTCGGCCGTCCAGACCTCGAAGGCACGGTCGCGCGGACACGCGACCTCGAACGCCAGGCGGATCGGCTCGATCATTGCGGTCGACGGTCGCGGCCGGCCGATCCGCGACCGGGTGGCAGGCTTCCAGCGGGCACCCGGCTCCCCGCCGGCGCCCGGCCCGTGTTCTCGGCCATCAGCCGGAACCGCATGGCCGCATCGCCCCAGACCCGGTCCAGATAGGTCCGGACGGCTTCCAGGCCCTCGTCGTGCAGGCGGTACAGGCGACGCGTGCCGCGCGGCTCCTCCACGACGAGCCCGGCCGCCTTCAGCAGGCGGAGGTGGCGCGAGACCGCCGGCCGGCTGATCGGCAGGGCATCGGCCAGGTCACCGACGGACCGGCCGCCCGCCGGACCCGCCCCGAGCAGCTCGACGATCGCCCGCCGGTTCGGATCGCCGAGCGCCTCGAACGGATCGCCGACCGTCGCCGCGGCTGACGACGCGGCCGCCGACGACGTCGCTCGCGACGACACGCTTACCCGCCTGCCGAGCGCTCGACGCGCGCCTTCAGGCCGGACGCGAACTGGGCGAAGGACGGCCCGAGATCCGGCATCGAGCGCCACATCACCGACAGCAGCGGGCCGCTGTAGTCCTCGCGCATCTCGAACCGCGTCCCGGCGCCGACCGGCGTCAGGCGGTAGGTCCGGACGCCCTTGAACAGCCCGAGCGGCAGGCCGCCGCTGAAGGTCAGCGCCCTCGGCGGCTCGAAGGTCGCGACCTTGACCGGGAAGGCCCGACCGGGCGCCGCCTTGGACCGGATCGTGACGGTCTCACCGGCGGCGATCCGGCCGTCAACAGCGTCGACCCCGGAGTCCCAGGCCGACCAGCCGGCGCCGTCGGTCAGGACCGCCCAGACGGCGTCCGGAGCTGCGGCGATGTCGGCAGCACTCTCGAAGAAACGCGCGGTCACTTCGCGCGGACCTGGTTGTTCTTGGCGTCGTGGGTCAGCTCGACCAGCCCGAGTGCCTCGAGGAGCGGTGGCATGTAGACGCCGAACCGACCGCGGTAGCCCTTCTTCAGCCCGTACCAGCCACCGCGCGGGTTCGACTCGGAGCGTCCCCACGCCTCGACCGAGCCGTCGGGCGCCGCCTTCTGCTCGTCGGCCCCGCCGAGCGGCATCCAGTCACCGTGCGCCTTGAGCATCGCGTGGAGCTCGTCGATCGCCCGCGCGTCGTAGGTCAGCTTCGTCGAGCCGACCATGCACACGATCTGGGGTGGGTCGCCGGCGTCGTCGCGGTACATCGTGTACTCGGACGTGCCCGGAGCCGTCTTGAGGACCCATGGATCGGTCTTGGTGCCGCTGCCGGTGGCCATCTGCATCTCCCCTGTGGACCTGGGTGGGCCGATCGGGCTCGCCGCATCGCGCCGGTCGGTAATCAGATGGTTACCGTAACGGATCGGTGACCGACGGGCAAGGGCGGCCGTCCGCAACGCGGGGATTGCGCGTCCGGCCTACGATGCCTCGATGACCGAGTCCGCATTACCCGTCGCGACCGAGCTCGTCGTCGAGGACAACCCCGACGAATCGCGCTTCGAGGCGTGGCTCGGCGACCGGATGGTCGGCATCGCCGAGTACGAGCTGCCGGACGAGAGCGGACCGATCGTGTTCGTCCACACCGAGGTCCTGCCGGGAGCGGAGGGCATGGGCGTCGGGCGCGGCCTGGCCCGAGCGGCCCTCGACGACGTCCGCCGGCGCGGGCTGCGCCTCGTCGCCGAGTGTGAGTTCATCGCCGGCTTCCTGAAGCGCCATCCCGAGGATCGCGACCTCGTCGCCGACTGAGGCTGGTCGCGTGGCCGGGGCGAGCCTGGCGCCTCAGCCCCGGCGCGTGCGCCCGAGCCACGCGACGAGTGGCAGGAGCAGCATCGGGATCTCGAGGGCCGAGTAGAGCAGGCCTCCCCCGCGCGAGTTCAGGACGGACGCGACCCAGTCGCCCCACAACGCGCCGAACGGCAGGCATAGCAGCAGCAACGCCCCCAGCCCGACCCACCACGACCGCCCGTTCGCGCCGAATGCGGCGAACGGCGCCAGCGACGGCTTGAGCAGGACGAACGGCGCGGCGAACCGGGTCCGGCTCGACAGGGCGGCGATCGCCATCGCGGCCATCGACCAGATCACCGGGTTGCCGGTCCAGGTCTTCAGCAGCGTCGTGGGATTGGCGACGCACAGGGCGATGAGCGGCCACGCCCACGGCGACGGCCGGAGCCGCCAGACGACTGCGGCAGTGACGAGGAGCGGGACCGCCCACCAGGCCACGGCCAACAGCCACGACAGCGGCCCCGTGGTCGCGATCGCGAACGGCGCGAACAGCCACAGGGCGACCGGCGGGTAGAGGACGTCGCCGGCTCGGATCTCGTAGGGTCCCGCGACCTGGTACGGCTCGAAATATGGGCCACCGCTCAGCCAGCGACTCGTGACATCGCGATAGAGGTCGAAGTCGACGCCGAGCGGCTGCTCGAGCGGATGCGGAACGACCAGGACGAAGACGACGGGAACGAGGAACACGGCGAGGGACAGGACGATCGCGGTCCGTCGATCGACCGTCTGGAGACGCCGGGCAAGACCATTGCCCCGATCCCGGAAACGCCGAACGATCTGCACGGGTCCCATGATGCCGCGCAGATCGTCCGGGATCGGGTCGCCTGGTGCCGGCGGCTCACCCGCCGGCAGCGCTCAGTCGCGCGCCGTGGGCGACAGGTGCTGGATGGCCTTGACCGCGACGACGCCAGCGCCGACGAGGCTGCCGATGGCGAGGCCGCCGAAGACCCACCAGGCATCGGCGAAGCGCTCGGCAAGAGCGAGGTCGGCGAGGGTGATCGAGGTGTACGGATCGAACGCGGCGAACTGGTCGGCGATCGGGCCGACCATCGGAAGGGCGAAGGCGAGTGCAGCGAACGTGATGCCGGCGATGAACAGACCGAAGACCGCGACGCTGGCGATGATCGCGATGGCGATCGCGGCGGCGGTGCCGGGGCGAGGCGTTTCGGCCGGGACCGGGAACGAGGTGGTCATGACGACCTCCGAAGGATGGGTGGCTCACGCGTCGATGCGTCCCGTGACCCGACTGGAGAATCGGCTTCCGCGATCGGCGTCACCATGGTCAACTGGCCGAACCCGGTCGGCCAGATGACGCAGTCGTGATGCGACGAGGCTCGATGGTCCCGCGGCCGGCCGGATGGTGTGCTTTGCGGGAGCCAAGCGTGCAGACGCACGAGGCCCAGGGAGTCCAAGGAAGCTTCGCATGACCCGTTCGACCAAGTCCCGCGGCCAGGTCCACCCGGCCCTCGCGTTCGCGCTCGGTGCCCTCGCGGTCGCCGGGATCATCGCCGCGGTCCTCGTCTCGCGGCCCAGCGGCCCCGCCGGACCAGGCCCCTCGGATCGCCCGTCGACGCCGCCCAGCTCGGCGCCCGATCCCACGCCCGTTCCGACGCCCGTGGTGACGCCGAAGCCGACGCCGGCCCCGACCCCGACGACCGCCCCGTCCGTCGGACTCGGGTCGATCGACCTCGAGAACGCGACCAACCACGACGTCGTCCTCCAGATCCACGACCAGACCGGGACCCTCGTCCGGGCCGAGTCGGGCACGCCCGGTGACGGCATGTCGGTCCGCTGGCACGACGCGCTCGTCCAGAACGCCGGCACGCGCACGATCTTCGTCACCTGGGTCGGCCTGCCCCAGGACGACACCCTCGACCTTGGCGTCGCGATCGTCGACGGCGCGCTCCAGGTCACGATCGTCCAGGCGGGCCCCGTCGCAAACTCTGATGCGATGGGCGAGGACCGGATCGTCACGCTGACCTTCGACACCCCGGTCCCGGCCGACGAGGTCGTCGTCGACATCCTCGACCGCACGGTCGACTGACCCCGCGCAGCTCCTCGCATTGCCACAACGGCCCGGCAGCGATGCCGGGCCGTTGCCGTTCCGGCCCAGGGTCTTGACAGATTACTTAGTGATCACTAAGTTACTGACCATGACCGCCGCACCCCGATCCGCAACCGCAGCCCGCTCCAGCCGGATGACGGCCGACGAGCGGCGCGACGCGATCGTGGCCGCGGCCGTCGAGGAGTTCGCGGCCGGCGGCCTCGTCGGCGCCTCGACCGACGCGATCGCCCGCCGGGCCGGGGTCTCGCAGCCGTACGTGTTCCAGCTGTTCGGAACCAAGAAGGAGCTCTTCCTGGCGGTCGTGCGTCACTGCTTCGGCCGAACGCGGCTGACCTTCGAGCAGGCCGCCCGCGACTACGTGCCCGGCCAGAATCCCGTCTGCAACTCGGTGCTCGACGCCATCGGCCAGTCCTACTTCATGCTGCTGGCTGACCGTGCCCTGCTCCTCGTCCAGCTCCAGGCCTATGCCGCCTGCTCCGATCCGGACGTCCAGGTGGTGGTTCGCGCGGAGTTCGGAGCGCTGCATCGACGGGTTCGCGAGGTGTCGGGCGCCAGTCCCGTGGAGATCCACCGCTTCTTCGCGGAGGGCATGCTCCTGAACATCGCGGCCGCCGTCGAGCTCGGCGGCAACCCCAAGAGCTGGATGCTGGAAGACCTGGAGGGCGGCGCTTGATCGATCGCCCTGCCGACTGTTGATCCGCCCGTCCGGGCGGCCCCTTTTTTCGTCGATGAACTTAGCAACTACTAACTAGCAAGGAGCAATCCCGTGGCTGCAGCCCGACCGGCCCCCGACCACCGCGTCCTCTGGACCTTTGCGATCAGCTCGATCGCGCTCTTCATGGCCGCCCTCGACAACCTCGTCGTCACGACCGCCCTGCCCGTCATCCGAGCGAGCTTCAACGCCAACCTGGCCGAGCTCGAGTGGATCGTCAACGCCTACACGCTGACCTTCGCGGTGCTCCTCCTGACCGGGGCGGCGCTCGGCGACCGGTTCGGCCGGAAGCGCCTGTTCATCATCGGGCTGGCGATCTTCACGGCCGGCTCAGCGGTCGCCGCGTTGTCGTCGAACGTCAGCGTCCTGATCATCGCCCGCGCCATCCAGGGTCTCGGTGGCGCGATCCTCACCCCGTTGAGCCTGACGATCCTGTCGGCCGCCGTGCCGCGTGAGCGGAGGGCCGTCGCTCTCGGAGCGTGGGGCGGGATCGCCGGCCTCGCGATCGCGATCGGACCGCTGGTCGGCGGCGCCATCAGCGAAGGCCTCGAGTGGCAGTGGATCTTCTGGCTCAACGTTCCGATCGGGCTCGTCGCGATCCCGCTCGCCTGGGCCCGTCTGACCGAGACGCGCGGTCCGTCGACCCGGCTCGACCTGCCGGGCCTCGGGCTGGCGAGCGTCGGCCTCCTGGCGGTCGTGTGGGGTCTGGTCCGCGCCAACGAGCAGGGCTGGACGAGCGCCGAGATCCTCGGCTCGTTCGCGGCCGGGATCGTGCTGCTCGTCTCGTTCGTCATCTGGGAGGCCCGGAGCGCCGAGCCGATGCTCCCCCTCCGCCTCTTCCGCTCACGCTCGTTCGCCGCCGCCAACGTCGTCTCGATGCTGATGACGTTCGGCATGTTCGGATCGATCTTCCTGCTCGCCCAGTTCTTCCAGGTCGTCCAGGGCTACAGCCCGCTCCAGGCCGGCCTGCGGACCCTGCCGTGGACGATCATGCCGGTCTTCGTCGCCCCGATCGCCGGACTGCTGTCCGCCCGGACCGGGACGCGTCCCCTGCTGTTCGTCGGGATGAGCCTCCAGGCCATCGCCCTGTTCTGGATGTCGGCCGTCATCACGCCGACCGTCGACTACGCGACGATCGTCCCGTCGTTCATCCTGGCCGGCGTCGGGATGGGCCTGTTCTTCGCCCCGATCGCCAACGTCGTCCTGTCGGCCGTCCGGCCCGAGGAGGAAGGCAAGGCATCCGGCGCGAACAACGCGATCCGCGAGCTCGGCGGCGTGTTCGGGGTCGCCGTCCTGGCCTCGATCTTCGCCGCCAACGGCTCGTACCAGAGCGGCCAGGCCTTCGTCGACGGGCTCGTGCCGGCGATGCAGGTCGGCGCGGTCGTCGTGGCGTTCGGCGCCCTCGCGGCCCTCGGGCTCGGCGGTCGGACGCGGGTCGTCACCGACGAGTCCGAGGTCTACGACGGATTCGCCGAGGGGGTTGCCGCCGCGTCGTGAGTCCTCGTCTCGTGCGGTGGAGCCCGGTTCGACATCAGGTCGAGCCGGGCTCCGTCGATTCCGTGTGGCAGCCAAGCCCGTGTCGCGACACGGACGCGGGACAAGCCGTTGACCGAGCGCGGCGGTCCCCGGATCATCTCGCGCAAGACCGATCGATCATTGGAGGGACTCGATGACCACCGCAGCCGCGCCCGAGCGCTCCACCGACGCGCTCGTCGGTCGCCTGTTCGAAGCCAGCATCGGCATGTTCGAGGTGATGTCGGTCTACGTGGGCGATCGGCTCGGGCTCTATCGGGCCCTGAACGACGGCGGCTCGGCGACGACCGCGGAGCTCGCCACGCGGGCCGGGATCGCCGAGCGCTATGCCCGCGAGTGGCTCGAGCAGCAGGCCGTGGCCGACATCCTCGACGTCGATGACCCGGCGGCGCCGGCCGATCGTCGCCGCTACTCCCTGTCCGCCGCGTACGCCGCCGCGCTCCTCGACCCCGACAGCCCGATGTCGATCGCACCCGTCAGTCGCTCGGTGGTCGCCTGCGCCAAGGTCCTGCCGCAGCTGCTCGAGGCGTATCGCTCCGGGGGCGGCGTCGAGTGGGCCGATTACGGGCCGGACATGATCGAGGCCCAGGGCGACTTCAACCGACCGTGGCTGCGCGGCTCGTTCGGGGCCACGATCCTTCCGGCGATCCCGGCCGTCCACGAGCGACTCAGCGCGGGCTCGGCGCGCGTGGCGGACGTCGCCTGCGGCGTCGGCTGGGCGGCGATCGCGATCGCGATCGCCTACCCGGGGGTCCGCGTCGACGGGTTCGACCTGGACCCGTCGTCGATCGAGCTCGCCCGGGCGAACGCTGTCGCGGCCGGCGTGGCGGACCGGGTGACGTTCGCCCTCCGCGACGCCGCGGATCCGGCGGCCGTCGGCCAGTACGACGTCGCGGTCGTGATCGAGGCGATCCACGACCTGTCGCGGCCCGTCGAGGTGCTGGCCGCGATCCGCGGCATGCTCAAGGCGGATGGCGTCGCCCTGATCGCGGACGAGCGGACCGCCGATGTGTTCACCGCGCCGGGCGACGAGCTCGAGCGGATCTACTACGGCTTCAGCTTGTTCACCTGCCTACCGGCGGCCATGACCGAGCAGCCGTCGGCCGGCACCGGGACGGTGATGCGCGCCGACACGCTCCGGTCGTACGCCGAGTCGGCCGGCTTCGGCGGGTTCGAGCGGCTCGACGAGCCGGCCCTCGACATGCTCCGCTTCTACCTGCTGACGCCGTAACGCCGCGGTCGGGCGGGCGCCTCAGGCCGGGACGCCGGCTCCATCCAATGCCCGGGCGCGGGCCCGCTCGAAGCCGGCCAGGCTCGCCTCGACCATCGCGTCGCTCGCGGTGAGCGAGACCCGGAACCAGCCCGGGACCTCCACGACCGTTCCCGGCAGGACGACGATGTTCTCGTCGGCCAGCAGGCTCGCAAAGGCCTGGTCGTCGGCGATCGGGGCCTTGGCCATGATGTAGAACGTGCCCTCGGGCGTCGTCGGCTCGTAGCCCATCCCGGTGAGCGCGCCGACCATCCGGTCGCGCCTGCGCTCGAGGTGGGGGACGTCGATCGACAGCCGCTCGAGGTCCTCGATCGCGTGCTGGAGCAGCGCGTTCGGGAACGAGTAGCCGCTCGCGATCTGGGCGAGCAGCACCTGGCTCCGGAGGTCCTCCCGGCCGGGCATCGTCGGCGGCACGGTCAGGTAGCCGATCCGCATCCCCGGTGCGAGCAGGGTCTTCCCGTACGAGTACGTGACGATCGTGTCGGGATAGACCTCGGCCGGGCTGTGGAACGTCCGGCCGTCGAAGATGATCCGGTTGTACGGCTCGTCGGAGATGAGCGTCACCGGATGCCCGACGCGCTCGGACGCGGCTCGCAGCGTTGCAGCGAGGGCTTCGAGGTCGGCCAGCGGGTAGACCCGGCCGCTCGGGTTGTGGGGCGTGTTGAGGAGGACGGCCCGCGTCTTCGGCGTGATCGCGGCGTCGATCGCGGCCAGGTCGAAGTCGAACGACGGCTGGGCCAGCGGTACGCGGACCGGCACGCCGCCCGCGGCGAGGATCAGGATCTCGTAGAAGAACCACGGCGGCGACGGGAAGATCACCTCGTCGCCGGGCTCGACGATCGCCCGCAGCGCGACGGCGATCGCGGCGAACCCGCCGTTGGTCATCGCGACGTCGGCGGGATCCCAGTCGAGGCCGGTTCGCGCGGTCAGCGATCGGGCGACCGCCGCCTGCGACTTCGGCTCGCTGAGCTTGTAGGCGAACCAGTCGGGCGCCTTCGGCTCGAGGTGGGTGCGGAGCGCCGAGACGTAGTCCGGGATCGGCATGTCGTTCGGATTGCCGAACGCGAAGTTGCTGACGCCGGGCCGGGCGAGGGCCGCGCCGAGCGGGCCGGTGTAGAAGTCGAGAAACGGGGCGATCGAGGCCGTCATGGCCGCCTTGGTGGGGTGGATCATCGAGGGTCCTTCGTGGTGCCGCGCAGCGCGAGCAGTCGGTGGCCAATCATCGCCCAGCGTAAGCCGATCCGAGGCGGCGTCGCCATCGTCATCCGTCGCGAGTGCTCGACTCGGCCAGGGCGAACGGCAGGACCGGACCGCTGCCGGCGGCCCGGAGCAGCGAGCCGGCGACCGTCAAGGTCCAGCGGCTGTCGACGAGGTCGTCGACGAGGAGCACGGCACCGGGCAGGACTGCCGCGGCGTCGACCGCCAGCTTGGACCGGGCGTTCTCGAGCTGGAGGACGCTGTTCTGCATGGCCCGCTGCGGGCTCCGCGAAGCGCCAGGCTCGGACGCCGGCGTCAGCGCCGCCACGTACGGCAGGCCGAGCTCGGCCGCGAGCCCCTCGGCGAACCCGCGAAGGAGCCCGTCGGCGGTCGCCGACGGCACGGACGTGACCCACTCCGGCGGCACATCCGGCCGCCACTGATCGCGGATCGCCCGCGTCGCGGCGACGACCAGCCCATCCGGGAACCGCCCGACCCCGCCCCGCGCCCGCACGATCTCGCGGCCCCAGCCGGCGTCACCTGCGACACACAATGCGATCCCGGGCTCGTTGGGCTCGCCGATCACGGTCGAGCCCGCGCCGCCGCCCGCGTCCGCCCCGACCCCGGTCGCTCCCTCGACCCAGCGCTTGCGCGGCTCGATCGGGCGGAGGCTCCGGCGCAGGAAGTCGATCGCGGCCCGCGTCCGGTCGGGGTCAACCGTGTGGGCCATCCCCTTCCCCACGTCGTTGGCGCAGCGGCCGCAGACCGCCGTCGCGGGATCGTCGAGGAGGCCGGTCAGGAATGCCATCCGGCACTCCCCGGTCGTGACGTACGCCCGCATCTGCTCGAGCTCGGCACGGCGCGTCGAGGTGACCCGCTCGATCCGCTCCTCGTCCGGCTCCCACTCGAGAGCCGTCCGGGACCAACGCCCGCCGGTCTTCGTCAGGGCTCCGTCCAGCTCGAGCTGCTTGAGCGCCTGGTCGAGCTGGCCGCGGGTCAGGTTGACGGCCCGCTGGAACCGTCCGATCGACGCCGATTCGACGCCATCGAGCGCCGCCAGCAGCTCGCGCATCCGATCGGCCGGCGGGAACGCGGTGCGCAGGAAGTAGTCGGCGATCTCGTCGTCCTCGCGGCCCGACAGGAGGATCCCGTACGCCCGCTCGACCGCCCGCCCGGCCCGCCCGACCTGCTGGTAGTAGGCGATCGCCGAGCCCGGCCGCTGGTAGTGGACGACGAAGCCGAGGTCGGGCTTGTCGAAGCCCATGCCGAGCGCGACGGTCGCGACCAGCGCCTTCATCTCGTTGGCGATCAGGGCGTCCTCGAGGGCCTCGCGGTCGGCCTGGCCCATCGGGCCGTTGTAGGCGCGGGCGTCGATCCCCTGGCTCTGGAGCCAGCGCGCGACGCGCTCCGTGTCGGCGACGGTCAGGCAGTAGACGATGCCGCTCCCGGGCAGACGCGGCAGGTTCTCGGCGAGCCAGGCGAGCCGCTCCGCCTGGTCGGCGAGCGGGATCGCGTCGAGCCGCAGCGTGTCGCGGGCGAGCGGCCCGCGGATGATCGCCGAGTGCTCGCCGAGCTGGGCGGCGACGTCGGCGACGACCCGGTCGTTGGCGGTCGCCGTCGTCGCGAGCACGGGCACCGACGCCCCCAGAGCCGGCAGGAGCCGCCCGATCCGCTGGTAGTCGGGCCGGAAGTCGTGGCCCCAGTCGGAGATGCAGTGGGCCTCGTCGATGACGAGCAGGCCGATCGTCCGCTCGATCGCCGGCAGGACGCGGCTCGTGAAGCCCTCGTTGGCGAGGCGCTCCGGCGAGATCAGGAGGACGTCGATCTCGTTGCGCTCGAGCCGGCCCTCGATCTCGCGCCACTCCCCGACGTTGCCGGAGTTGATCGTTACCGCCTCGCAGGCCGAGCCGGGCCGCCATCGCGATCTGGTTGCGCATGAGGCTGAGGAGCGGGCTGACGATCAGGGTCGGGCCGTGGCCCCGATCGCGCCGGACGCGGGTCGCGATCCAGTACACGAGGCTCTTGCCCCAGCCGGTGCGCTGGACGACGAGCGCCCGCGCGCCATCCCCGATGACCGCCTCGATCGCCTCGCGCTGGCCCTCGCGGAAGGCGACGTCCGGGCCGAGCATCGTCCGGAGGTGGTCCTCCAGGGGGAGCTCGCCGCCCGTGCCGTCGCCGCCGTCACGCGGCGGGGCGGTCAGCACCGCGTCGTGGTCGTCGTCATGAACCCATCATCGCAGGCCCGGCTCATCGGGCACTTCCCAGGCTCCGTGCGCCGTGCCGCCGTGGCGCCGTGGCGCGGATGCCGATCCACGCGCGCGGATGCGCCGACTTCGGCAGACTGATCACCTCGCGTCCGACCCCGAGGCACCGCCGTGACGCCACCCCCGAAGGAGCCCGCTGTGGCCGTGAATGCCAGCCCCGACGCCAGCCTCGCCACGGTCAATGGGATCGAGCTCGGCTATCAGATGTTCGGAGAGGCGGTCCCCGGCGTCACTCCGCTGATCCTCCTGCATGGCGGGTTCGGGTCGGTCGAGATGTTCGGCCCGAACGTCGCGGCGCTCGCCGCCGGACGCCAGGTCATCGGGGTCGACCTTCAGAGCCACGGGCGGACGCCGGCGCCCGATCGCCCGATGACCTTCGAGGCGATGGCCGACGACATCGCGGCCCTGATCGGGCACCTCGGCCTCGCGCAGGCGGACGTGATGGGCTTCTCGCTGGGTGGCGCGGTCGCGCTGCGGACGGCGATCCAGCACCCGGGCGTCGTCCGGCGCCTCGTCGTCGTCTCATCCCCCTTCAAGCGCGCCGGCTGGTACCCCGAGATGACGGCCGGCATGGACGCCATGGGTCCCGAGGTCGCGGAGTTCCTCGGCCAGACGCCCCTCGGCGCCAACTACCGGGTCGTCGCCCCGCGGCCGGACGACTGGCCCGTGCTCGTGACGCAGCTGACCGGCCTGATGAAGGACGACTACGACTGGACCGCCGAGGCCCGTGGCCTCCGGCCGCCGACGCTGATCGTTGCCGGCGACGCCGACGGCCTGCCGCCGCGCCATGCGGTCGAGTTCTTCGAGCTCCTCGGCGGGGGTCGGCGCGACGCGAGCTGGGACCGGTCCGGGATGACGAGGCACCGACTCGCGATCCTGCCCGGCGCCACGCACTACGACATCAACGTCCTGCCGGCGCTGGCTGCGGCGGCCAACGCCTTCCTCGACGAGGAGATCCCCGAAGCGGAGTGACGCCGCGGTTCAGTCACCCGGCGCCCGAGCGGGGCCGGCGGGGCGGGACGGCCCGCCACCGAGCAAACACTTGACAGGCGGCGTTCCATAGAGAGGAACCCCCAGTGGCCCGCGTCCCCGCGCCCCCGTCCCCGCGCCCCGTCCACCCCATCCCGTGGAGGTCCTCGCGATGCGCAGCCCGGTTCGACGTTCCCTCGTCCTCGCGACCCTGGCGGCCCTCCTGCTCGGGGTGGTCGGCATCTCCGCGCCGGCCGTCGCCGGTCCGCCGCCCGGCAACACTCGCGTCGCCGGCATCAACGTCGACACCACCACCATCCCCCAGCTTCAGGCGCTGATGAACCGCCACCGCCTGACCTCGGTCCAGCTCGTCCAGTTCTATCTCCACCGGATCAAGAAGCTGAACCCCAAGCTCCACGCGGTCATCAAGGTCAACCCGAACGCCCTCGCCCTCGCCCGCGCCGCCGACAAGGCCCGCCGCCACGGCGACCGCCGACCCCTCCTCGGGATCCCGGTGCTCGTCAAGGACAACGTGAACACCACCGGCATGCCGAACACCGGCGGCTCGTGGGCGCTCGCCGGGTCGACCCCGTCGGACGCCTTCATCGTCCAGCGGCTGAAGGCCGCGGGCGGCATCGTCATCGCCAAGGCGAACCTGTCCGAGTGGGCCAACTTCCGATCCGGGCCGTCGTCGAGCGGCTGGAGCGGGATCGGTGGCCAGACGAACATGCCCTACGTCCTCGATCGCAACCCGTGCGGCTCGAGCTCGGGCACGGGCTCCGGCATCGCGGCCGACCTCGCCACCGTCGGCGTCGGCACCGAGACCGACGGCTCGATCGTCTGCCCGGCGGGCGCCACCGGGATCGTCGGCATCAAGCCCACGATCGGTCTGTGGAGCCGGGCGGGGGTCATTCCGATCTCGGCCGACCAGGACACCGCCGGCCCGATGGCCCGCAATGTCACCGACGCGGCCGTCCTCCTCGGCGCGATGGCCGGCATCGATCCGAACGACGCGGCCACGGCCGCCCAGGCGGGTCACGCCTTCCGGGACTACACCCAGTTCCTCGATGCGGGCGCGCTGAATGGCGCCCGGATCGGCGTCTGGCACGCGTACGACGCGGCCGGCGATGCGGCGACGATCGAGATCTTCAAGGACACCGTCGACACCCTCGAGAGCCTCGGCGCCACGGTCATCGACCCGCTCGAGATCGACTTCGGGTCTGGCTTCGACGGCGAGTTCCCGGCCCTCCTGTGCGAGTTCAAGACGGACATCGCGACCTACCTCCAGACCTACACCGGCCCGGGCTACCCGAAGACGCTCAAGGCCCTGATCGACTTCAACAACGCCCATCCCGAGCTCGAGGGACCGTGGAACAACCTCGTGTTCGATCTCGCCGAGGAGACCAATGGCCGCGACGCCGAATGCGCCGCGATCCGGGCGGCCACGACGCCGGTCATCCAGGCCGCGATCGACAACGTCATGGCCGCGAACGACCTCGACGCGATCGTCGCCCCCACCAACAACCCCGCCTGGGTCACCGACCCCGTGAACGGCGACAGCTTCGAGGGATTCATCGCGTCCTCGAGCCCGTCGGCGGTGAGCGGCTACGCCAGCATCACGGTGCCGATGGGCTATGTCGGGCCGCTGCCCGTCGGCCTGTCGTTCATCGGCGGACGGTGGGACGAGCCGACGATGATCGGTCTCGCGTTCGCCTTCGAGCAGGCGACCCACGTCCGCGTCCCACCGCAGTTCCTGGCGACGACGTCCGCGGCGTCGAAGCACCCAGCCAAGACCTCGTCGGACAAGCAGGCCCACGAGCGCATGCGACCGACCCGCTGAATCGATGACCTGACGGAGGTCGGCGGCCGGGCGAGGCCCACCATCGCCCGGCCGACCTCCGCCCGCGCGGACGCTCGAGCGGCGTCCGGAATTTGCAATTGCCGACCGCCGGTTGCGGCGGTACTGTTGGCGCCCGTCGCATCGCGGCCAGACCGGGGTGTCGCGCACGACGGAACCACGCGAGAGGTTCCCCGAGATGCCAAGCAAGGGTTCGCCCGACCGTTCCGACGACGCGGCGCCGGCCCCCGACACGACCGAGTGGAGCGCCAACGGCGTGCACGCCGACAGCGCGGAGGTCACCGACTCGCCGGCCGACGACGCCACGAGCGCTGACGCCCCTGAGCCGACCGCCGAGGCCGACGCCGACGCGGAGCTCGCGCCCGCCGAGGCGACCGACGACGTCGCCGCCGCGACGGATGAGGACGGCTCCGGCTTCCTGAATCAGCTCGTGCGCGCGATGCAGACGACCGCCGCGGCCGAGAAGGCGCGTGTTGCCGCCGAGATCGATCGCCGGCGTGAGGCTCACCTCGCGGCCGTCGAAGCCCGCCGCCTGGCCGAGGCGACGACGATGCTCGAGCTCGCCGACACGGATCTCAAGGCGATCGATTCGTGGGCCGAGGCCGAGCGGCACCGGATCCAGGCCGAGCGCGAGCGCCGGGCGACCGCCCTCCAGGCCGATCTCGAGGCGAGCCTCGCCACCCACGGCGCGAGGATCGACGACGAGATCACGGCCGTCGAGGCCGCGATCGCCGCCCATCGGGTCGAGGTCGACACGTTCTTCGCCGGCCTGGACGCGGAGACCGATCCGATCGAGATCGCCCGCCACGCGAGCCAGCGGCCCGCCTTCCCGGCGCTCGACGCGATCGGCCGCGAGACGCAGCCCGCGGCTGCGGCGCCCGAGTCCTCCGACGTGGCAGAGGCCGTCCCGACGGCCGAAGCCGACGCGGACGCCCCGGCGGCCGACGCGGCCGCCGCAGACGACGCCATCGAAGCCACGCCGACGCCGACACCCCCGCCCCGACTCCGATCGCCGTGATGGAGCCGCGGAGCGCGTCGAAGCTGGCCGAATCGTGGGCTGCCTGGAGCGGCCTGCCGGCGACGCCAGCCGCGTCGGACGCCGAGGTGGAGTCCGAGGTCGAAGCGGCCGCCCCAACCGCCGTCGAGGTCGACCCGGAGACAGACGCGGACGACGCCCCCGAAGCCCATCCCGCTCGCGGCCTCCGCGGTCGTGTCCGGCAAGGGCCGCGTGCTCCAGTCCGTGCCGAGCTCCCGCCCGATGAGCTGGCTCCGGCGCGACCGGGACGGCGGAGACGGCCAGAACCCCGATCACTGACGCGATGGCAGACCGCCCCTCGACGCGGCGCGAGACGCGGTGCGCGCCCGCACCTCGTATCGTTGACGCGCCATTGCAACGGACGGCCCCGACACGGCATCGTCGGTGAGCGAAACCTCGGCGAACATCGATCCCCAGTCGGTGACAGGCGCTGAGGTTTCGCTCTTTCCTCGGAGGGCCGACCGCCAGACCGCCGCTCACGGGAGATTCATGAGACGACTGCCACCGGGGGCATCCGTTGTCGCCGCGTTGGTGGCCGCCGTCGTGCTCGTGGGTGGGGGCCTCATCCCGAAGGCCTCGGCGGCCAACGCGGATCCGTCGAACGTCGTCCTCGTCCTGGACTTCTCGGCGTCGATCCTCGAGGACGCGACGACCCGGAACCGGTTCGCCGCCGCGCTCCGCCGGATCGCCGCGCGCGTCGACGAGACGTCGGCCGACCTCGTCGCCGGTGACGCCACCGTCTCGATCGTCCAGTTCGCCACCCGGGCGGCCGACTACCCGACCTGCGTCAACCTGAAGCTCCTGAACAACCCGAAGCAGGTCGCGAAGTTCGCCAACTGCCTCCGCTCCGTCGCCACGGCCTATCGGCGCGGACTGACGCCGGCGCTCACGAAGAAGATCGGCGTCGACACGAACTACGTCGCGGCCATGCAGCGCGCCGCGACGCATCTGCCGGCGGACTCGATCCGGCCGGCGATGATCCTCTTCACCGACGGCAAGCACGACGTCCGCGGCGTTCCCGTGGCACGGGTCCAGACGACGTTCAACCAGCTGTTCGGATCGCGCTCGCCGTTCGCGCTGCTGCCGGTCGGCATGGGCCTGAAGGCGGCCGAGCGAGCCGCGCTCACTGCCGGCCTCGAGCGACTCCGGGTCATCCGCAACATGCCCGCCTGCATCAGCGGCGCGACGTTCGACTGGCCGCAGGTCACGTTCCAGTCGGCCGACCAGGCCGGCAACGCCGTCGCCGTGGCGCTCCAGGAGGCGACCTGCACGTTCACCGCGGCGCCGACTCCGCCCCCGACGCCATCGCCGACCCCGGCGCCCACGCCCGGCGCCGTCCATGAGATCCGCCTCACGCCGGGCGACGGCAAGATCGATCTCGCCTGGTTGCCGACCGCCGGCTCGGCGATCGAGGTCACCGACTACGGCGTCCGCTGCCGGACCGGCGAGGGCGACTGGGTCGAGTCGACCGAGGGCGTCTCGAACCAGCCGCGGGCGACGGTCGAGGGACTGACGAACGGCGTCCCGTACCAGTGCGAGGTGGCGACGATCTCGGGCCCGACGAGCGGGGCCTGGATCGCCGCGGGCACGACGGCCGCGCCGTTCGGCCGCCCTGCGCCACCGGACAAGCCGTCGGTCGAGGCCGACAACACCGCGATCAAGATCAGCGTCGGGGCGGCGCCGAGCGGCGCGGTCTCGACCTACCACTACGAGTGCTCGAGCGACAACGGCGCGACGTGGACGGCCAAGGCCGACGGCGACCCGGACAATCCGGCGACATCGGTCCGGAACGTCGCCAACGGCGTGACCTATGTCTGCCGGGCGTTCGCCCAGAACCGGATCGGCGTGAGCGATGCGTCGGTGGTCTCCGATTCCGTGAAGCCCTGCGCCGGATTCCTCGACTGCACCGGCCTGTTCACCCCGGTGTTGGGCGGGCTGGGCGTGCTGCTCGTGGGTGGCATCCTCGCGGCGTTCATCGCGCTGACGCGCGGGCGCGTCCGGGGCTATGTGGTCGCGGTCGTCGATGTCGTCCATACGGCGAACATCGGCCACGGCAAGAACCTCGGCATCGCGTTCGTCCGCGACCCGAACACGAAGGCGGTCACGGGGATCGTGGCCGACCAGCGATCCCCGGACGTGCGGATCAAACGCCAGCGCAACGGCCGCTTCGTCGTGCGCGACAAGGCCGGCCGGCGCGAGGTCGAGGACGGTGATCCGGTGGGCGTGACGGACGGCGTGGGCAACCGCCACTCGCTCGTCCTCCGGGCGTTCGACACGGCGCCGGCGTCGACGGTGACGAGCCGCCGCTGAACCCTCAGGCAGAAACAGACCGGCGGTGCCACCCGTGAGGGCGGCACCGCCGGTTGTCCGTCTGGATGGAAGCGGAGGGTCAGCTCGCCGGGAGGGCGGCCTTCAGCGCGGCGATCGCGGCGGTCAGCTGGGTGCCCGCCGGGCCGGTCAGCTTCGAGGCGAAGCCGTCGACCTTCGTGGCCAGGTTCGTCAATGCCGTCTGAGCGGCGGCCGTGTCGCCCGAGGTCAGGGCGGTGCGGAGGCCGGCCGACAGCTGCGTCAGCGACGTCGCCTCCTCGGCAGTGAGCGCGCTCGAGGTCTGGTTCGCGGTGATCGCCGCGTCGACCTGGCCGAGGGCGGTCAAGGCTGCGCCGGCGGCGGCACTCGCCACGGCCGAGGCGTTGACGCTCGGCAGGGCGATCGAGCCGCCCGGGGCGGTCGAGACCGCCGGGCTGCACGCCCCCAGGGCGAGGGCGAGAACGGCCCCGGTCGCCGCCGTGAGCACCGTGCGATAGCAGGTGATCCGCGGCGCGGGTCGCGTTTCGTCGAGATCGAGGATCCCGCCCCGAGGGGCGAGCACAAGCTGCGTCTTCATGGACTGACTCTCGCCCAGCGAACGGAGCACCCGCGCCACCGGACCGCGGGTTCGCATCACGTTCGGCTCGCAACCGCCTCGTGAGGGCCTATGCGCGAGTGACCCAATCGACTAGTGGTCGATGCGGGACCGAAGAACTATGGTCCGATCGTGGATCGGTCCGCGCGTTCGTTCCGGCTGCCCGACGACCTGCCCGTCGTCGGCTTGTTCGGCGGCGTCGACGTCCTGATCGGGCTCGTGTTCGTCGGCCTGGGCGGCGGCGGCGGCGGAACGGGCCAGAACGGCCCCATGGTCATCGCCGCGATCGCGGCCTTCGGCGTCGTGGTCGCCAGCGGCGTCGTCCTGCTCGCCCGCCTGCGCGCCTCGGCCGAGATCCTCGAGCGCAAGACGCGCCAGGTCGAGGAGGCCGGCTCGCGCCTCCAGGTCCTGATCGAGCACGTCCCGGCCGCGGTCTATATCGATACGGCCGATCCGGACGTCTCCGACGGCGGCCGCCTCGCCTACATGAGCCCGCAGGTGACGGGCATCCTCGGGTATCGGCCCGAGGAGCTGGTCAACGACCCTGAGCTCTGGCCGAGCCGGATCCACCCGGACGACCGCGAGGCCGCGATCGCCGCGTACGACACCCACTGGACGACCGGCGAGCCGCTCTGCGCCGAGTACCGGATGCTCGCCCGCGACGGCACCGAGGTGTGGGTTCGCGACGAGGCCTACTCGATGCCGGACGACACCCAGAGCGGACGCCAGGTCTCGCAGGGCCTGCTCGTCGACGTGACCGATCGCAAGCGGCTCGAGTCGAAGCTCATCCACGACGCCCTCCACGATCCGTTGACGGGCCTCGCGAATCGTGTGCTCGTGCGCGACCACCTCGAGCGGGCGCTGGCGCGACGGGACCGGAGCGGCGGGCTGGTCGGGCTGCTGTTCATCGACCTCGACGACTTCAAGCGGGTCAACGACACCTACGGCCACGCGGCCGGCGACGAGATCCTCGTCCAGGTCGCCGAGCGGCTGACCGGCGCGGTCCGGGCCGAAGACGTCGTCGGGCGCCAGAGCGGCGACGAGTTCGCGGTCCTCCTCGGCCGGGTGGGTGGCGAGGACGAGGCGGTCGCGACGGCCGAGCGGATGCTGCGCGAGCTGCGCCGCCCGATCGTGCTCGGGGTCGAGCTCGATCGTCGTTGGCGGCTCGATCGGGATCGCGCTCACGTCCGAACGCGGCGCGACCGCCGAACAGCTCCTGACCGAGGCCGACGCCGCGATGTACGTCGCGAAGGCGAGCGGCAAGGACACGTTCGCGGTGTACGACCGGCACATGCCGACCCGGACCTGGACCGAGCTCGAGGCGGCCGGCTGAGGCTGGCCGGTCAGGTTGCCCGTCCCGCGTTGCGCGGCGGGCCGGCCGTCACACGTCAGGTGTCGCGGGATCGAGGCGCCGATCGCGCCGGTTGCGCCCGAGCCCGACGAGGAGCACGAGGATCCCACCGGCCAGCGACCCGGCGAGGATCAGGGCCGCAGGCAACCATCCGTCGCCGGACGGGGAGCCACCCGCTGGCGCACCGGCAGTCGTGGTCTGGGCGCCGCCGGCGGCGTTGCTCGCATCGGGGTCGTCGCTTTCCGGCACGACCGCAGCTGAGGACCCGTCGGGCGTCGCCGACGCGGCCGGCTCGGGGGAGGCGCTCGGGGCGGGCGATGAGCTGGGGCCGGGGGACGGCTCGCCACTCGAGCCAGGTCCGGCCGTTGGAGCTGGTCTGGGGGTCGGGGTCGCGGTCGGGGTTGGAGCCGGAGTTGGAGTCGGGGTCGGGGTCGGGGTCGGCACGGGTGCGGCCATCACATCGGTCTGATCGGCCGCGCTCTGGCCGCCCGGGTTCTCGGCGCTGGCGGCGACCGCGAGGTTCGTGACGGTCTGGGCCGGGACGCTGGCGACGACGGTGTACGGGACGCTGATCGTCCAGCTGGCGCCCGGCGCCAGGCTGGCCGACAGGGTGCAGCCGATCGTGTTGCCGGCCGAGCTCGTGCAGTCGCCCGCGAGGTCGGCCGTCGGGAGGCCGGCGGTGAGCGCCGCCGGGACGGTGTCGTCGAGGCGCACGGCGTCGGCGTCGGACGGGCCCTGGTTGGTGACGATGATCGTGTAGGCGTGGGTCAGGCCGTCGCCGGCGGTGACGCTCGTCTGGCCGTCATCCTTGGTGATGCTCAGGACCGCCATCTCGACGACGGTCGTGGCATCGGCCGCAGTGTTGTCGGCGACGAGCGGGTCGACGGCCGAGCTGCTGACCGTCGCGGTCACGGTCTGCGGTCCGCCGTCGGTGCTGGCCGGGACCGTCCAGGCGATCGTCACGGTGGCGTTCCCGCCGGCCGCGATCGAGCCCAGGCTGCAGCCGAGGTCGGGGCCGGCGCCGATCGGGGCGCAGCTCCCCTGGGACGGGCTCACCAGGCCCTGGCTGAAGGCGGCCGGCCAGGCGACGCCGAGGCCGACCGCGCCGGCGTCGGACGGGCCGCCGTTGGTGACGGTGATCGTGGACGTGTGGGTCAGGCCGTCGCCGGCGGTCACGCCGGCCAGCCCGTCGTCGACCGTCACGCCGAGGTCGGCGCTGAGTACGACATCGGTCTGATCGGCCGCGCTCTGGCCGCCCGGGTTCTCGGCGCTGGCGGCGACCGCGAGGTTCGTGACGGTCTGGGCCGGGACGCTGGCGACGACGGTGTACGGGACGCTGATCGTCCAGCTGGCGCCCGGCGCCAGGCTGGCCGGCAGGGTGCAGCCGATCGTGTTGCCGGCCGAGCTCGTGCAGTCGCCCGCGAGGTCGGCCGTCGGGATGCCGGCGGTGAGCGCCGCCGGGACGGTGTCGTCGAGGCGCACGGCGTCGGCGTCGGACGGGCCCTGGTTGGTGACGATGATCGTGTAGGCGTGGGTCAGGCCGTCGCCGGCGGTGACGCTCGTCTGGCCGTCATCCTTGGTGATGCTCAGGACCGCCATCTCGACGACGGTCGTGGCATCGGCCGCAGTGTTGTCGGCGACGAGCGGGTCGACGGCCGAGCT
This sequence comes from uncultured Chloroflexia bacterium, assembly GCA_963783055.1. GTDB lineage: Bacteria > Chloroflexota > Limnocylindria > Limnocylindrales > CSP1-4 > CF-46. Next base: position 983,934 of record CAWAMB010000004.1, on the reverse strand, counting down.
GCTGACCGTCGCGGTCACGGTCTGCGGTCCGCCGTCGGTGCTGGCCGGGACCGTCCAGGCGATCGTCACGGTGGCGTTCCCGCCGGCCGCGATCGAGCCCAGGCTGCAGCCGAGGTCGGGGCCGGCGCCGATCGGGGCGCAGCTCCCCTGGGACGGGCTCACCAGGCCCTGGCTGAAGGCGGCCGGCCAGGCGACGCCGAGGCTGACCGCGCCGGCGTCGGACGGGCCGCCGTTGGTGACGGTGATCGTGGACGTGTGGGTCAGGCCGTCGCCGGCGGTCACGCCGGCCAGCCCGTCGTCGACCGTCACGCCGAGGTCGGCGCTGGGCTCTCCGATCGCGAACTCGCTGAAGGCGGTCATGCCGGTCGCCTGGGTGCTCGTGGCGGCCCGCGTCCCGGGCGTCGGCCGCGTCCACGTGGCGCCGTCGCGCTTGGCAACGATGAAGGCTGCCGGCGAGGCCCCGGCGTCGATGTCGGCGGCCCCGAAGGCGAACGTCGCGTCGTAGAGGTCGAACGCGACGCCCGCGTTCGTGATCGTCCAGAAGCGGTTCACGCTCCGATTGCCGGCCACTCCGGAGCTCGCCACGTCCGGGTGGTCGCCAGGGGTGGTCGACGCCGTCAGGTCGCCGGGATTCGTGACCGTTACGAAGCTGAGAACCACCGGCGTGTAGCGAACCGCGTCGCCCACCTCGAATGTCAGGCCGATCGCGGATCCGGCCGCGGCGTGCTTCTCGAGCCGGCCGACGACCCAGCCCGCGGTTCGGACGACGCTGCCCGCCGGCCCGACCGTGATCGTGCTGCTGCCCGCGTCGAAGCGCCCGGTGGTCAGGGTCAGGGTTCCGTCGACGGTCAGGTCGGCCAGAGCCGACAGTCCGTTGGCGTTGCTGAGGGTCATGGCGCCGAGCAGCGACACGCTCGTCGGGACGGAGATCCCAGCACCCGCTCCGGTGACGGTCAGGGACGACGAGCCGGTGGTCACGAGGTTGGTCGGCGTCCCGGCGATCGGGTTGCTGATCGTCAGCAGTCGGCTGCCGACACTGAGCTGGCCGGTCGTGAGCGTGAGCGTGCCCGTCACGGTGAGGTTGGCGCTCAGGCCGACTCCGAGCGCGTCGTCGACCACGAGATGGAATGCCGGGGTCGCGACCGCTCCACCGATCGTCTGGCCGGACGAACCGTTGAGGGTCAGCGTGCTCGTTCCCGGAACGATCGTCGCGTTGTTCGTGAGGTTGCCGGCGATCGCGACCGCGCTGCCGTTCCACCGGAACGTCCCGCCGACGGTCACGTCCCCGCCGATCGTGAGGGACGCACTCGAGGCCGACGTCGTGAACGTCCCACCGGCCACGGTCAGGTTGCGGCCGATCGCCATCGCGTTGCCGAGCGTCGTCGTCCCGCCGTTGGTCGTGACGTCGTGGAACGACATGCCCGCCGAGCTGACCGAGCCGCCGGCAAAGACGACGAGCGAGGTGCCCGGGTCGACGGTCCCGGCGGTGTACGTCCAGCTGGTCGCGGTCCGGATCGTGCCGGCCAGCGTGAGGGTCCCCGACGGCTGGTTGATGACGACAGGCGGGAGCGCCCCGGCGGCGGTCGTTGCGCTGCCGGTCAGGGTCTGCGCTGCGGTGCCGTTGATCAGGAGGGTGGCCGTCCCGCCGGTCGTCGTCGAAGCCTGACTGATCGCACCCTGCGCGGCCAGCGTGCCGGCGCCGTTGAGGGCGCCGGTGGTCAGGCTCGTGGAGCCGCCCACGGTGAGGGTCGTGCCCGCCGCGATCGAGGTCGTCGCCCGAAGGTCGACGGCGTTGAGCGTGTGCGAGCCCGTGATCGTGCCGCCGGCGTAGACGAGGGTCGAGGTTCCCGGATCGACGGTCCCCGCGCTGTACGTCCAGTTGCTGGCCGTTCGGATCGTGCCGGCCAGGCTGAGCGTCCCCGACGGCTTGTTGATCAGGACGAGAGGCAGGTTGCCACCGGCCGTCGTCGAGGCGCCGGTGAGGGTCTGGGCTCCGGTGCCGGTCAGGGCCAGGGTAGCCGTCCCACCGGCATACGCCAGGACCTGGTTGACATCGCCCTGGGCGGCCAGCGTGCCGGTCCCGTTGAGGCTGCCGGCCGAAAGCGTCACCGTGCCCGCCGCGGTCAGAGTCGTGCCGGCCGCGATCGAGGTCGTTGCCCGAACGTCGAGGCTGTTCAGGCTATGGCTGCCGGTGACCGTCCCGCCGGCGAACACGACGGTCGACGTGCCCGGGTCCGCGGTCCCGGCGCTGAACGTCCAGCTGTGGCTCGTCCGGATCGTGCCGGCAAGCGCCAGGGTCCCCGACGGCTTGTTGATGACGACGACGGGCAAGTCGCCGCTCGCCGCCGTCGAGGCGCCGGTCAGGGTCTGGGCGCCCGCGCCGGTCAGTGCCAGCGTGGCCGTCCCGCCCGGATAGGCGAGGGCTTGGCTGACGTCCGCCAAGGCGGCCAGCGTCCCCGTTCCGTTCAGGCTGCCGGCCGTCAGAGTCACCGCGCTCGCAGCGGTCAGCGTCGTCCCCGCGGCGATCGAGGTCGTCGCGCGGAAGTCGAGGGCGTTGAGGGCGTGGCTGCCGCTGATCGTCCCGCCGGCGAACACGACGGTCGACGTGCCCGCATCGAGCGATCCGGCCGTGTCCGTCCAGCCCGTGGCGACCCGGATCGTGCCGGCCAGCGTCAGGGTGCCGGCCGGCTTGTTGATGACCACGAGCGGGAGCGCCCCGGCGCCGGTCGTGGCCGCGCCGGTCAGCGTCTGGTCAGCAGCCGCCGTTGATCAGGAGGGTGGCCGTCCCGCCGGTGGTGGTTGACGCCTGGCTGATCGCACCCTGGGCGGCCAGCGTGCCGGTTCCGTTCACAGCGCCCGTCGTCAACGTCGTCGATCCGCTGATGGTCAAGGTCGTTCCGGCGGCGATCGAGGTCGTCGCCCGGATGTCGACGGCGTTGAGCGTGTGTGCGCCCGTCACCGTGCCGCCGGCAAACACGACGGTCGACGTCCCCGCATCGACGGCGCCCGCGGCGTACGTCCACGCCGCCGCGGTGCGGATCGTTCCGGCCAGGCTCAGGGCCCCGGAAGGCTTGTTGATGACGACAACGGGCAGTGCGCCGGCGGCCGTCGTCGCCGCACCGGTGAGCGTCTGGGGTCCCGGGCCGTTGATCAGCAACGTGGCCGCGCCGCCGGTCGTCGTGGAGGCCTGGCTGATGGCGCCCTGGGCGGCGAGCGAGCCGGTCCCGTTCAGCGCACCGGTCGTGAGGGACGTCGACCCCGCGACCGTCAGGGTCGTCCCGGCCGCGATCGAGGTCGTCGCCCGGAGGTCGACGGCGTTGAGCGTGTGCGAGCCCGTCACCGTGCCGCCGGCGAACACGACGGTCGACGTCCCCGCGTCCAGCGTGCCCGCCGTGTACGTCCAGCTGGTCGCGGTCCGGATCGTGCCGGCCAGGGTCAGGGTCCCCGATGGCTTGTTGATGACGGTGAGCGGGAGCGCCCCGGCGGCGGTCGTCGCCGCGCCGGTGAACGTCTGGGCACCCGCGCCGTTGATGAGGAGCGTCCCCGTTCCGCCATCGAAGGTCGCGGCCTGGCTGATCGATCCGGTCGCGGCCAGCGTCCCCGTGCCGATCGTGCCGTCGGTCAGGGTCAGTGCACCGGTCACCGTCAGGGTGTCGGGCGCCGGGATCGTGTGGACGCCGGTGCTGTTGAGCACGACGTCCGTCAGGGTCTGGCTGCCACTGATCGTCTGCGTGCCGGCGAAGACGACGGTGGCCGCCGCCGGGTCGACGGTGCCTGCGGTGTAGGTCCAGTTGTGGACCGTCCGGATCGTGCCGGCCAGGGTCAGGGTCCCCGACGGCTTGTTGATGACCACGGCCGGGAGGTCGCCGGCGGCGGTCGTCGACGCGCCGGTGAACGTCTGCGCGCCGGTGCCGTTGATCAGGAGGGTGGCCGTCCCGCTCGCGAAGGTCGACGCCTGACTGATGTTCCCGAGCGCGGCGACCGTTCCGGTGTTGAACGTTCCAGCAGTGAGGCTCAGGCTGCCCCCGACCGACAACGTGGTGCCCGCGGCGATCGTCGTCGTTGCCCGGACGTCGACGGCGTTGAGCGTGTGCGAGCCCGTGATCGTCCCGCCCGCGAGAACCAGCGTCGATGCCGCCGGATCGACGGTCCCGGCGGTGTACGTCCAGCTGCTCGCCGTCCGGATCGTGCCGGCCAGGGTCAGGGTCCCCGACGGCTTGTTGATGACGACGAGCGGCAACGCACCGGCGGCAGTCGTGGCGGCTCCCGTGAAGGTCTGGGCGCCGGCCCCGCCGATCGTGAGGCTGGCCGTCCCGCCCGCGTATGTCGACGCCTGGCTGATGTTCCCCGCGGCGGTGAGCGCGCCGGGGCCGTTGAGCGCGCCCGCGGTCAACGTCGTGGTGCCGGTCACCGTCAGGGTGGTCCCGGCGGCCACGGTCTTCGTCCCTGCGGCCAGCGTCAGGTTGTTGAATGTGTCCGCGGTCGAGACGGTGACGGTCGCCGCTCCCCCGCCGAAGGACACCGTGCCTGTGCCGGCGCTGAACGCTCCGCCCGTGACCGAGAAGGCGCCCGACACCGACAAGGTCGCCGTCGTCGGCGCATAGCTGCCGCCAGAGAGGGCGAACGGGCCGTTGACGGTGAACGCCGCCGTGCCGCCGACGAATGTTCCGCCCGCCTGGGTCCAGCCCGTCGCACCGACGGTCGCCGTGATCCCGGCCGCCTGGCTGATCTGACCGCCGTACGTCGACGCGATGGACACGCCGAGAACGTTCACGGCGACGTTCATGATCGCGTTCTTGCTGCTCGTCGCGTCGAACGCAGCAACATCGGCGGCGCCCGGGATGAGGCCGCCGGCCCAGTTCCCGGCATCGTTCCAGTTGTTGGTTGCGCCGAGACCCGTCCAGGTCCGCGTGGCAGCCGTCGCCGGCTGGGCACAGACCAGGGCAAGAAGGATCGCGGCCGCAATCAGCGGCAGTCGGTTGGCGAGCCGGCGCGCGTGACGGCGCGCGTGACGGCGCGGCCCATGAATTGTCGTGATCAGACTGTTCCCCTCGTCAGTCCCCCCAGTCGCCCCATTTCACACCTGAGTTGACTAGAACGACACGGGACGAAAGGCCCAGTTGGGGTAGGACCTCGGTTCCGGTCCCGTGACAACACGAGCCGAGCCAACTGCCGGCGACCTACGCCTCGTACGGCGCCACGAGTCCGGCGACCATCGGGAAATGGCGAACGTTCAGCGTCGCGAGGTCGAGTCGAAGGACCTCAACGGGTCCCGGGAAGCATCAGCGACCGACCAGGGTGTCGAGCACAACGACCTTCAGCTCGAGGCCGGCCCGTCGGACGATGCCGGGCCAGGTCGAGTCGTTGCCGACGGCGGTGCCGGCCGCGGAATCGACCGCCGTCGCCAGGATCAGCGAGTCGGGTGTCGGGGCAGCCGTGGCCGCGCGGATTCGGGCGCCAAGCCTGGCGATCTCGGCCGAGACCGGCTCGACGCGGAGGTTCGGGAAGTGAGTCAGGAAGTCCTCGATCAGGCGCACCGCGGTCGGTGACGTGGCGCGGTGCGGTCGAACGAGCACCTCGCAGACCGTGATTGCCGACACGATGGCCGGATTGCGCGCGGACGCGACGAGGTCGTCGATGAGGAGCGCAGCAAGCACGCTGACGCGCTCCGCTCCCGAGAGATAGGCGAGGACCGCCGACGTGTCGAGGAGGATGGTCTCGCCCGGCGGGAGGGCCGTCTCCAGGACGGCCCGACTCATCGAGGCTCCCAGCCGGCTCGTTCGCCCGCAAGGTACTCCTCGCTCGGCTCGAACAGGCCTTTCAGCGCGCCCGCATACGTCGGGCGGACGCGCCGAAGTCGGACTACGTCCGGTTCGCCGGGCTCGAGCTCGACGATGAAGGTCGCACCGTCCTCCAGGCCACCCGCTTGGACGATCGGGTCCGGAAGGGTGAGTTGATTGCGCGCTCGCAGGCGGGCCGTCGCAACAATGGTTGTCATTCGCACACAATGGACGTGATCTGAACAAGCGTCAAGAGTACGAATGGAAGAATCCCAGCGGGGGCTGTCGATTCGGCCGGCGCTCGTTCGTCGTTGGGTTGGAGGACGGCCGCCGGCCGTCGATGGACCCCGCGCCGGCGGCACCCCGGTATCACCCAGGAGGCTCGTTCGATGGCCAACTATCTGCTCACGTACCACGGCGGCTCGATGCCGGAGACGAAGGAAGCCCAGGACCAGGTCATGGCGGCCTGGACGAGCTGGTTCGCCACGCTCGGCGAGGCGCTGGTCGATGGCGGCAACCCCGTCTCGCAGGCCAAGGCGATCTCGCCCGACGGCTCGGTCATGGACGCGACCTCTGCCCCGAGCGGCTACTCGATCCTCAAGGCCGACAGCATCGACCGCGCGGTCGAGCTCGCCAAGGGCTGCCCGGTCCTGGCCGGCGGCGCCGCGGTCGTCGTGGCGGAGACGTTCTCGGTCATGTAGTCGGCGTCACGACGCCGCGTCCTGTCGGCCGGTCCGGTTGGAGCCGGGCCGGCCGACCCATGTCCGGGCCCGTTCAGGCGGGGTCCGGCTCCGCCAGCAACTCCCGGATCACCGCCTCCGAGCCGTCGTAGTCGCCCTCGCCGAAGTGGACATGGCGGATCTGGCCGGCCTTGTCGACGAAGTAGAACGCGGGCCAGTAGCTGTTCCGATACGCCCGCCAGGTCGCGAACTCGGGGTCGAACGCGACCGGGAACCGGACGTCGGCCTTGGCGACGGCCTCGCGGACGTTGTCGATCTCGCGCTCGAACGAGAGCTCGGGCGTGTGGACGCCGACGACCACGAAGCCGTCCTTCGCGTAGGTGTCGTACCAGGCCTTGACGTACGGCTGGACGTGGATGCAGTTGATGCAGCCGAACGTCCAGAAGTGGACGAGGACCACCTTGCCGCGGAGCGCCGCCAAGGTCGTCGGCTGGCTGTTGATCCAGGCCGTGATGCCGGTCAGCTCCGGGGCGGCTCCCAGGTTCTCGAGCGGGACGGTGTCGGCGGTCGTGGCGTCGCCGGGTCGTAGCACGGTGAGCTCCTCCTGGACCGCGGGCTGGAGCTCGACGGCGAACAGGGCGGCCCCGAGCTGGGACGGCAGCGCGGCCGTCGCGCCGGCCACGAGCGGGCGATCGAGCCCGGTCAGGACGGTCACGGCGACGACGGCCATCGCGACGCCGAACACGCGCCGAGTGCGCTCGGCCGTCCGGCCGCCGATCCGCGCAGTCGCTCGACGGCCCCAGGTCGCGATGGCGGCCAGCGGGACGATCGCGCCGATCACGTACGCGATCGCGATCGCCACGGCCGCGGGCGTGGGTCCGCTCACGACTGCCGCCGCGATCACCGCGGCCATGATCGGGCCGACACACGGTGCCCAGACGAGGCCGATCCCGGCGCCGATGACGAACCCGGTCCCGAATCCGTCCGGGCGGTTCGCGGCCCGTTCGTCAGGAGTTCCGATGGCGACGGCGCGGGTCGGGATCCATTGCTGGACCCAGTCGCCAAGCCGCGGCATAGCCAGGGTCAGGCCGACCAGCCCGAGGATCGCGATCGCGACCAGTCGGAGCCCGTCCGTCGTCAGTCCGAGCGACGCCAGCACGGCCGAGACGAGGACCGTCGCGACGACGAAGCTGGCGGCGAAACCGGAGAACAGCCCCAGCAGCCGGCGACGGCCACCTCCGGTCGAGCTGCCGAGGACGAGCGGGACCACCGGCAGCGTGCACGGGGCAAGGATCGTGAGCAGACCTGCGACGAACGCGAAGCCGAGCGTGAGGATCACCGGGTCACGGTGCCGACGGGGCCGGGCTGTGCTCCATCATCGCGTCGCTGGGGGCGGCGCTGTGCACCATCATCGCGTCGCTGGGGGCGGCACTGTGCTCCATCATCGCGTCGCTGGGGGCGGCACTGTGCTCCATCATCGCGTCGCTCGCCGCCGGGGCGACGGTCGCGGCGGGTGTCGTGCACGCTGCACCGAGCCCGGCGAGGGCGACGAGGGCTGAAAGAACGGCCAGTGTGCGGCCGGTGGGGCGTCGATTCGTCATGTGTTGGGCCTCCCTGCGGTCGTGGTCGCCCAGCGTCCCCAACGGCCATGACGCAGCAATGACGATCGTGTGAAGCCCCGACGCGGCGGCAGGGAATGGTTCGGCGCTTGGCGACGCCTGTAGCCTTGATGCGTCCGGGGTGCGCACCTGCGAGGGTGGCGGTGAGCGAGCGAGAACTCGTCGAGCGGGCAGCGCGGGGCGACCATGACGCCTTCGCGGTCCTTCTCCGCGGGTCGATCGCCCGGCTCGAGGCCATGTCTCGGCTCGTCCTGCGCGACCCGGAGCTCGCGCACGACGCCGTGCAGGACGCGTTCATCCGCGCCTGGCGCGACCTGCCCGGGCTTCGCGATCCGGACCGATTCGACGCGTGGCTCCATCGCCTCACGATGAATGCCTGCCTCGACGTCGCCCGGCGCCGGCGCCGGCGGCCCATCGAGGTCGAGCTCACGCCGATCGCCCCGGCCTTTGCGCCCGACGAGACCGGGTTGGTGGCCCAGCGCGACGAGCTCGAGCGGGGCTTCCATCACCTGACCCCGGAGCACCGCGCCGTCCTCGTCCTCCACTACTACGTCGGGATGCCGATGCCGGCCCTGGCATCCACGCTGGGGATCCCGTTGGGAACGGCCCAGTCGCGCCTCGGCCGCGCGCTCGTCGCCCTCCGGATCGCGATCGGTGCGGACGTCGAATCGGACGCAGCCCCCGTGCCCGGAGGGCAGACCGCATGAACCCGTCCGGCCGCATCGAACGGGACCTCACTGACTGGCTGCGGGAGACGGCCATGCCGCGCACGCCCGACTACGTCGACGAGATCCTCGACCGGACCGCCCGGACGCGCCAGCGACCGCGCTGGACGTTCCTCGGTCGGTGGGTCTCGCTGCCGGACCTCCGCCCAACTGCTCGCGCCGGTGGCCGTCGGACGGCGGCGGTGCTGGCGCTCCTCGCCGCGCTCGCGCTGCTTCTCGCGGCGGTCACGGCCTTTGTCGCAAGCCGCCCGGCCGTCCCGACGCCCTTCGGACGGGCCGGCACCGGCCTCCTTGTCGTCAGCCAGAACGGCGACATCGTCGTCATCGATGTCGAAACGGGCGTCGGCCGCTCGATCGTGACGCACCCGGATGTCGACCTGGACCCGCATTGGTCTCCGGATGGCACGCGCGTGGCGTTCCTCCGCCAGGCGTCCGACTTGGTGAGGCTGGTCATCGCCGACGCGGACGGCCGGACCGTCGCAACCTCACTGCGGTTCACCGGCATCGACCCCGACAGCGTTGCCTGGGCGCCGGACGGGCGCCACATCGCGATCGCGGCCTCTGACGGGGCGCCCCAACAGATCCAGGTCGTCGACGCGATGACCGGTGCCTCCCGAAGGATCGCGGTCGACTACCTGAAGTTCGAGGTGTACTGGCGACCCTCGGACGCCCGCCAGCTCCTGTTCCGGACGCGTGACGAACCCGGCAGCCTGGCGATCGTGTCGATCGACGACGGGTCGGTCATCCGGGTCCCGACGGGCGAACGCGGAGACTCTCTTCGACCACTGGGCTGGACGCCGGATGGACGGTCCGTGGTCTATCAGCACGACGACGGGCCCGACGCCGGGCGGACGACCGTGGTGGACCTGGAGACGGGCGCGGAGACGCGGCTCGACGTGAGCTTCGGGCACGTCTCCAACGACGGCACGCGGGTGGCCGGCCTCGACGCCCGCGGTCGCTTCTGCATCGTTGCGATCAGCGGTGGCCAGTGTCACGATGTCAGGGCCGACATCGCGCTGGCGGGGTCGCGAGCCGCCGGCCTCAGCTGGTCGCCCGACGATCGCTGGATCGTGGTGTCCGAAATCCCCTGCCTGGCTCGTCGACGCCGAGGGTGATCGTCCCGCCGCGCATCATCGCCAGCGGTGGTCCCGGCGCCTGGCAACGAACGGCGCCCTGAGGCGGGTCGCGAGGCGGGCCGGGCATGCGACGCCGGAGCCACCACGAAGATAGAACGTTTCGATGACGGCGAGGCTCTATCCATATGAGGGAATGGTTCGGCCACCGACGACGCCTTGGATTCGAACAGCATCGGGGGGGAAGGAGGGGCGTATGACCTTCGACGACGACCGACTCGCGACCTAGGCGTCCGCGGCCGACGACCGACTGCCGGCCCGGATCCAGCCCGCCAAGGGCTCCAGCGGCGCGCCCGCGCCGCCCACCAGGGAGACACTCATGCTTCGTCGTCCCTTGCTTCGCCATGCCTCCGTAGCAGCCGCGCCGCGCCCGTCGAGGAGGGCTGATCGCCCTGCTCGTGATCTCGGCGGCCCTGCTGGTTCCTGCCGCCCCGGCCATCGCCGCCGAGCCCGGCGACATGGTCCTCGAGTGGAACGTGAACGCGGTCAACGCCATCGGCAACACGGCCGCGATGACCCCGCCCGGCCTCGGCCAGGTTCCGCCGCTCGCGCCGATCAGCCTGGCGATGGCCCAGGGCGCCGTGTACGACGCGGTCAACGCGATCGTCCGGACCCATCAGCCGTACCTCGGCCCGTCGACCGCTCCCGCCGGCGCGTCGCAGGCCGCGGCGGTTGCCACGGCCGCCCATCACGTGCTGGTCGGGCTCGTCCCGGCGGTCCCGGTGGGCGATCCGCCGCATCCGGTCAAGGTCAGCCTCGACGCGCTCTACGCCGTGTCCCTCGGCAAGATTCCCGATGGCCAGGCCGAGAACGACGGCGTCGCCGTCGGGGCAACAGCCGCCGCGCGGATGCTCGCCAACCGCGCCAACGACGGTCGAGCCAACACGTCCCGGACCTTCCCGCTCGGCGACGAGCCCGGCGAATGGCGCCTCGTGCCGCCAGGGAATGGCAACGCGTTCTCGTGGATCGGCGACGTTCGCCCGTTCGCGCTCAACCGCCCGGACCAGCTCCGGGTCCCGGATGACCCGGCGCTGACGAGCGCCCAGTACACGGCCGAGTACAACGAGGTCAAGGCGCTCGGCGCCCAGACCGGCAGCAGTCGGTCGGTCGCCCAGGAGGCGCTCGCCAACTTCGCCGTCGCCAACCCGTTCCCGTTCGTGAACAAGGCCTTCCGGGAGATCGCGACCGCGAAGGGCCTCTCGACGGCGCAGCAGGCACGCCTGTTCGCGATGACGAGCTTCTCGTCGGCGGACGCGCTGATCAGCTGCTGGAACAACAAGAACGTCTACCTGTCCTGGCGGCCCCAGACGGCGATCAACCTGGGCGACACCGACGGCAACCCGGCGACCGTCGGCGACCCCAACTGGAAGTCGCTCTTCCCGACGGCTCCCTACCCCGACAACCCGTCCGGCTACAACTGCTTCGCGGCCGGGATGATGCACGCGGGTCGGGCGTTCTTCAAGACCGACTTCGTGTCGTTCAGCCTGACGGGCGCCGGCCTGACCCGGACCTACCACCGGTTCAGCGACTACGTCCGTGACGCGATCGACGGCCGGATCCTCATCGGCTTCCACTTCCGCCACGCCGACGTGAACGGCGCCTGGATCGGCAAGAAGACCGCCCAGTGGGTGGCCAAGCACGAGTTCGAGCCCATCCGCAAGTAGGCTCGCCTCGCACGTCACGACCCCCGGCCGCGTTGGGGCGGCCGGGGGTCGTCGACTGTTCCGATCGGCCTACGGAGTCGGGCTCGCGCAGGGGTTGGCGGCACCTGCGTTTGGTCGATCGGCAGCGACGATCGCGCACACGCTGTCGAGCCGGATCGTCAGGTCGTCGAGCTTGGCTTGGACGGTGTCGAGTCGCTCGAGGATCTCGCCGGCCGCCTGATCGGCCTGCTCGCCCGAGAAGTCCGAATTGGGGACCGCATCTGCGATCTCGCGCGGCAGGCCATTGAGCTTTAGGGCCATCCAGGCGAACCCGATCAGCAGGAAGATCAGGAGCCATCGGTTCCAGTTGACGGCCTGACTGATCAGGAGGGTCCGTGGCGCGAGGTCTTGGCGCCCTGGTGGACGCGGCTGCTGCCGGGGTCGACGGGTTCGCCGCGGCGGTCGAGCGGCTCGAGCCGCCAGCCGACTTCCCGGCGGCCCTCGACCCGCTGACGGTCGCGTGGGCGGCGCGGGCCTGGCGCGTGGCCACGAGGCGCCGATCCTGTACATCCATGGCGTGACGGCGCCGGGGGCTGTTCGGTTGGCCCTGCCCGAGCTCCCAGTCGCCCTGTGGCGGGCGAGCTACGATGCGACCTGGCAGGTCGGCGCGGCGATCCAGTTCGCGTCTGGTGCCGGCCGGAGCCGGTGGTCGCCAACAGGCGTTGCTTCGGAGCGCGAGAACCTGATCGACCGGCCAGTCGCGACGAACGACGAGCACGCATCAAAGTTCACTGAGGCGCGCCTGCGCCAGCACGATGCGATCCTAGGCCCGCTCTTCTTGCTGCCTGCCGAGGACGCGAACGATCGGCTCGACTGAGTGAAAGGCTGACATCGGAGGCCCAATCTTGAATGCTCGTGATGTTCTAAGGGACTTGGTCGGCACGACAATTCCGACCCTTACGGGTCACCCGAACTCGATCCTAGCGATCGATTCTGATGAAGTCGTCGTCGCGACCAAGAGGTCGCCACAAGGCCAAGGTGTCCCAATTGCGTGGGTTCAGGAGGCTTTGGACCGCCTTGCGGAGACTGGCGAGATCGAGATCAGTGTTCCGTCTGTCGGCTATCGAAGTGCCTTCATTGGGGCCGTCCTCTCGACCATTCCAGGAGTGGTCACCCTGACGCGTCCACGGAGAATCCGGCTGGAGAAGCTCTGACTGCACAAGCAGGCCACGTATGCTCAGCGGTGACGGAGGTTTGACATGACGCGACGACAGACCCAACGAGACCACATGCGGGCGGCGTACGAGAAGGCTGGACGAAACCAAGCCAAGGCGATCGCACTGTACGCCGCAAAGGAGCGGCGCGGCGAAGCGCAGCGGGGCTCGAACATGAACGATCTCGATCCGGACGAGTACGCCGCTGCCCTGTTCCGTGATGGAATTCGCAAGGGATGGCTGTAAGTCGCGCGTGCAATAGCTAGCGTGATCGAAGCGGTCAAGCTGGCTGCGTGGTGGATGGAGAGCACTTGGGCAACCTGGGCCGCGTTACGAAATTGTGTAGACCGAATGGTCCAATGGCATCGCCGTGATCGTGGTTCAGTTCTCCGAATGATGTCCACTCGGATGGGGGACACGGCTCAATGCACCTGGGCGTGCTCGCAACTGTTGGCGAATCCTGTCAACAAGAGCAACCGGATCGGCTTCGATCTCGTGCTCCCAAACCACCGACGCTGCTATGCCACGCTCCATCAGAGCCCTGACAGCTCTGTCGTCTCGTTCGAGAGTTGCCGCGAACTTGTTCGTCCAAAACTCGGCGTTGATTTTCGGCGGCTTCAGGTCGCAGACAGGGCACCTATGCCAAAAGCATCCGTGGATAAACACGGCAAGTTTTGCGCTGGGGAAATAGAGGTCCGGCCTTCCAGGGAGGAGGGGCAGGTGGACGCGATACCCGCGCACGCCGGCGCGCCAAAGCAAATGGCGGAACTCAAGTTCCAAGTGAGACTCAGATCGCGTGGCTCGCATCGTATGCAATGCATTAACGGAGCTTGCCGCCGGCCTCACGCAACGAGCGATTTGTTTCGCCTCCATTCGCGAATTGCCGACCCGGCAAGCGAGACCAGCTCGTTCGCTACCCATGTGAATTGCGGTACCACAACCGAGTTCCCGAACTGGCGATAGGCCTGAACGTCCGAGACGCTTTGTGGACGCTCGAATTCCTTTCCTAAGAACTCTCGGGTAAACCCCATGAGAGTGGCGCACTCAGTTGGCGTTAGTCGCCGTGGTGGCTCAGCACCGTCCAACATCGGGATAAGGATTTCGGCCCCGTCTTTGTAGTATCGGGCGCTCAGAGTTCGCGTCGGTCTACCGTATGCCGCCAGCCCGCGCCCGAATCCGTTTCCTCGTGCGGCGTGCCGCGCATGGTGTCTCTCGAGAGCTCGCCACACTCCTGGGGTTAGTCGATACCGCTTCAAGACCTCATTGTCCTGCTCAAGAATGCTTGGCGTTAGACCCGGTCCTGAGCCCGGATCAGGGGGCGAAGGCAACAGCAGAGGGCCATCAAATAGGTCGTTTCGCGCGGCGACTATGACTGTCCGACGCCGGTTCTGTGGCACCCAGGCCGCGCCATTAATGACGTGAGCCTGAACGTGGTAGCCAGATCGCATAAGGCGACGCTTGATCACTCGGTACGTGCGCTTGAAATCGTGAGTGAGGAGGTGACGCACGTTCTCAAGAAGCAGGATCGGCGGCGCCGAGCCATGCGGAACAGCGCCATCACCAAACTGTCCGTCGCTCTCGTCCGGCGCCTCAAGCTCCTCAATCGAGGGCCGCCTCGTCAAGATCAAATGGCCCGCCGATCACTCGGACGATCTCGAAGAACAGGTTGCCGGACTTGGGATCTGCAAAGCCGTGCGGGCGGCCAAGACTTACCTTCTTGCTAACGCCGGCCAGACTGAATGGTTGGCAGGGAAACCCCGCAGCCAAGATGTCAGGATCGCGCAGGTCCCCAATCTCGACATCTCGAACGTCATTCTCGTCAAGCGGGCCCCAGTTCGCCTGATACGTCATCCGGGCCCACTTGTCGATTTCGACCGAGAACACACATCGACCCCCGGCCCGTTGGAGTGCGCCGCGCATGCCGCCGATCCCCGCAAAGAGGTCGGCGAACGTGAACCGTTCCGGCAGTTCCGCAGCACTTTGATGGGTCCGCAGTTCAACCGAGCCGGCCGACGGCGCGCTGGTCATGTCGCAGGTGACCCAGCGGGAGGCATGCCCTCGAGCTCCAAACGCTCAACGAGGGACAACAAGCGCGCGCTCTGCCTGTCCGATGGAAGGCCAGATCCGAAACCGCACGCAAGTCGGATGAGCCGGACGTCCTCCGGCGACACGGGGCTATTGTCTCGCGCCCAGGCCTCAACACCCTGCCAGTAGTCGGCTCCGAGCGAAATCACTTTGGCTTGCGCATCGATGCCAGTATCGACCTTCTGCTGGTCTCGAGCACGCCGCTCTGTCGAACGAAGCTCCGAAAGGTCCACGAGCTCCGAGGCTAGATCGTCATTCAAGGACAGGGATTGGAGTCTGGTGCGGGCCTCCTCCCAACAGAGTTCCCGCTTGCTCCATTCCGTCACGTTCTGAACGCCGGGATGTGGTGTCGTGATCACTTCGTGCATCGCAGAGGCGATGTCGGTCACCTGCGCGACTAGTGATGCGCTCAATCGTTGCCGGCGCCAGATGGAGCCAATGTCGAGCCCGCGCCCGGCCCTCCGAACGTCGATTAGGTGAAAGAGACCCGCGACCGTGTAAGCGACAACATTGGCTCGATAGCCGCCCGAGTACCAAGGCTGCGACGAAACCAGCTTTTCTGTCGCGCGGAACAGGATGGTTCGCGCGACAACTGCGCGCCAATAGTCTTCGTGGAATTCGGCTGGGTCTGCGTCCCACCTTGAAGTGACGTACCCGGCAAAGTCCAAGAAGTTCTTCTGTGCTCCCCGACTGACGATGTGCGGCATCTGACGCCACGCGTTCTCGCCCTTAGCCAAGTCAGTCTTGGTCAGAACCTGATGCCTCGGATTTAGCTGCTCGAAGTTGCGCCGTTTCGCTAAGGTCAGGAGGGCTGTCTCATTCAGGTACTGCCCGCGAGTTCGTTCGTAGAACCAATGGGTCTCGTGCTGAGCTCCGGCCTGGGCTGGTGCCCACAAGCGACGGGATATTTCCTCGAGTCGTCGATGGAACTCATGATTCGAGAAGAAGTCGGCCTCGCTGACGCAATTCTGGCTGTTGGCGTAGCGCGAAATCAGCGGGATCATCTCGCCCGATCTCTCCGCGGTCACCACGGATAGCTTCATCGGCACGAACACGTGGTCGAGCTTTGATTTGTCGTTTCGCCTCGCGGACGCCAACGAGGCAGTGGTCTGCCCTCCGTTCACAATTTGGAGGTCGGTGGCCGACGTGATGAGCATTCCTTGTGCTGTGGCCTGCACGCTGATGCTCGATGCGGTGGCCGCGATCCCGTTGTTGTATGCGAAGAACATCTCGGGCTGATGTAGCAGGGTGTTGCGAATACCCTTGTTCACCTTTCCGCGAATGGCGAGGAACGATCGAACGTTTCCTTCGAGCAGGCGGCTGCCGTATTCCTCATACATCTCGGCCAATGCTCGCGCAGGTACCACGCAAAGGTAGGCCGCGTACTGATCCGTGTCTGCGCCGGCCTCAATGCACGGCAACCCCCCGCCATCAATCGTCGACAGGTCAACGACCAAGTCGTCGCGACCGGTCCTTGAAGAGAAGGCACGGAAGAACCGCCCCATGTCCCAGATGTGATATTCGACAGGGACTCCGGCGATGCTTCCTTCGGGCCAGTCGCGCACCTTAGTACTGAGGAGTCCATCGCTTAGCAGGTAGGCGCGGATCCTGGTTGTTGAGTGAAGTCTCGAGGCAAGCTCGGTCGCAAGGCCGAATGCAGGGGAACTCACCTCGATGGTTGATGCAAGCTTGCCCCCGACGGCATGCTCCAAGAGCGCCGTGAGCTTTCCGAAATGCGCCTTCGCATCCGTGAATGTCAGGCTGGGCGTTTCCTCGCTCATTGATGCCTCGGCAATGAACACGCGCAGGGAGTCGTCCGCGTCGTCAAACGAATAGCCGTCGATGGCGAGGGATCGATTGCGCTCACCGAACCCGCGAAAGTAGATCGCTTGGAAGTCGGCGACCTCCTCCGCCTCCTCGAGATATCTCGCCGCGACGTCCAAGAACGACGAGTGTCCGAAATTCTGTTCGGTCGCAGCCCATGCCGCGGCTTCGTTCAAAAAGTTCTCGCGGAACTCCTCTACGTCCATGCTATGCGGAGAGGCTCGAGGTAAACGGAAGTAACGCGCCGAGTTCGATGTCGTAGCGCGCCTCGGCAACTCCCTTGGGGAGCATTGCTCGCGTGATCGCGGGGAAGCCAAATTCGATCCGGTAATAGCGGACTTCGTCAATTCGGAAGCGCAGGGACAGATCCGCCTCCGCCTCGAGGAAACCACCCGCCGCGAGGCGGCTCTCAAAAACGGATAGGGCCGCGTGCAGTCCTTGGCTCCGAAGCTCTTCTCTCACCACGTCCGAGACATCGCGCGGTGTGACCCCTGCCGACTCAGCCATTACGGTCGCCAACGTCACTACCCCGAGGGTCAGCGGGCCGTTGTGGTCGAGTTGGTCAGCCGAGCTGATTCGAACCACTCGTGCGTCCGGCTGGATCGCCTTCGTCTCAATGCGCATTACGGGGAGGATGAAGTCCTGGGCTGCCTCTAGCGGGCCCACCCATCCTTCGATCACACTTGTAGGAGGCCAGATCCGCATGCACTCGATCAAGACCACGAGCTCACCGACCAATCCGCAAATCTCGGACAGGGAGAGTCCGCGCTCGCCTTTTAGCAGACGTCGCCACCTTGCTAGTCGTGTGAGCAAGAAACTCGCAGCGTTTGGCGGGTCGACCCCACGGCTCTCGTCGACTAGGTCTTGGCACAGGTGCGCGAACGGGGTTCGCAAGGCGGATGTCTGCAGCCAGAATGCCAGCGAGAACCGGCCGTCCTGGCGGACATGCGCCGTCACGTGCACGACCTCGAGCGCGGGTGGCGTCGCCGGTGCGACATCAGTTACCAGGACAAGGCCAACGTGGCCCTCCCCATCAATCGCGGCATAGAGGTCGCATGGATGGGTTTCGTCAACTCGCAGCGCTCCAGCGGGGTCCGCCGCCTGGGCCAGCTGATCCCAAAGCGACTCAATCGATGTCATCGTCGCTCGGGATATCGTCATCGACTTCGCTGCCGACCAAGGACTGCCACAGCACCATATTCACCATGAATTCAACCTTGCCAGCAATCGCGCTGTCGTCGAATTCGGGAAAGCTCAGCCCAAGAGCAACCAGAGGTGGTCCGTCGGGATAATATGGTTCTCGCGCCTTATCGTCCGCGTCCGTACGAAGATAGCCCCTGACCGCGTAAATCAGGAGTAGCGGCTTCTTCCGGACGCGACGAAACTCAACGTCGGAGACATTCTTGTCGGTATGTTGGACAAGTACTAACTCGTACTCCTCGAGTGTCAGGCCCTCGCGCTCAATCCCGCGTGAGCCAACGCGCGCGCGACTTCCGGAAATCAACAACGAATTGGTTTTCGAATTGGGCACGACACGCCTCAACGACGGTTTCACGCTCACCCCGCCGAAGACCACGCTCGTTTCAACCGACCCTTTCGGAAGGACGACGTCCCAGTGCTGCAGCTTCTCCTCGTTGGTCTTTCCAAGGAACGACGCCAATTCCCTGCCCTGGAACAGGTAGTTCAGAGGGTGAGTCTGAAAGTCCTTCAGGAAGGTCGCGATGAGTCCCTTGGGCACATCGCGCCAGATCACATTGTCCCACTCGGAAATCTCACGCTTTACCCCGGCCTCCTCGAGTGTCTCAACGAATTCGCTGGCGTGTCGAGCATTGAAGTCGATGACCTGAGGATTGGACTGCAGGCGAGCTGTCTCGATGCCTTGGGAATTCAGAGAAATCTGGCGCGTGACCTTCTCTGCTGACCGCATCTTGTTGCGTGCTGTGACAATGAGCGAGTCGGGATGCGCCCGGACCTTGAGGCCGAATTCTCGTGGCGAATGCTCGAGGCGACGCATTCGCTTGAACTCGTCGCGCAGCTCCTCAGATGCAGCGGTGATGTGGCCGTACCAGTGCAAGGCTTCTTCGCTGAGCCACACCCGGCAGAGGTCTGCGTACCCGTCCCGATAGCCGAACCATCGGCCCATCTGGAGCAACGTGTCGTACATCTGCGAGTTCCGGTAGAAGTAGCTGGTGCTCAGGCCCTCCAGGGTGAGCCCGCGGGAGAGACTGTTGCCCCCCACGGCGATCACCCGCAGGCCGTGTTCCTTGTTAGCCTTGTAGTCGAGACTGGCGGCCCCTGTTCGCTGGTTCACTGGCTTGACTGCAACGGGCTGGACGAAATCGTGAAGGCCGGCCAAGACCTCCGCCCAGGTAAAGCCTGCGTCTCGATGCTCTCGCAGCCAAGTTTCGTGCAGCGCATGGAGTGACTCGATCTTCTCTGCCTCAGCAGCGGTGAGGTGGCTGAAATTCCTGATGTCCCGTTGGATATCCCGAAGTTCCGCGTCCACGATCTGCGCAACCCGATCCTGCACTGAAGTGAACCGACTCACGTTGACGAGCATCGATCTGTGGGTTGGTCCCTCGCCGCGGAGGTCTCGGATCGCTGTTGCGATCAGGAAGCTTCTCAACGCCTCTAGCAGGGAATGAGGGAGATGCTCGATGGAGTGCCCGTTCTTGTGGTTCGCGGGCAAGAGATCGTCAGCGTCGTCGTTGTAGCGAACCATGGCCAGATCGTCAGAGAACACCGTTGATGGACCGACATAGTTCGACGGGGCCTCGAGGGCGTAGATGTAGTCACGCGGGAACAGGTCGTCGCCCAGCATGTCGTGATCGGTTTCGGGCTCGATGAAGACATTTGCGAAGGGTGTTGCCGTGAAACCGACGTATGACGACTTGGTGAAAAGGGAGAGCATTGCCCTGAGGCGTTCGTTGATCGCTGTCGGATCGGTGTTCGGATTGTTGGTGTTGATGGATGCGGAGTCTGCCTCGTCGTCGATCAAGAGAAGGGGTGCCGAAATCTTTCCGTCCGACCCAGCGTTGTACTGCGCAGCCAGCTCTCAAGATTTCTCGAGGATCCTCTTGTTCTTCTTGAGTACGACGAGGACTGGCACTTGGAAGGCGTCCAAGCGGAAGCCGAGCTGGGTCATCAGTTGCTTGCTAAAGTCCCGGGACCTTGACGTGAAAACTCCGGCCGACCGCCGCTGGTCGATTACGCCGACGCCGACAGCCCGATCCTTGCGGATCTGCGCCTGTTGAAGCGTTTCGGAGCTATCCAGTCCGACAAATCCCTAGTCCAGCCGCTCCTGCGTCTGCCGACGAAGGCTCTCCAAGGTTCCCGTGAGCAAGATGATCAGTCGGTACCCAGCATCGGCAGCCTTGCACGTCAATGCTGTGTAGGTGGCCGTCTTCCCCGACTGAACATCACCAACGACCAGCCCCCGACGCGACCAGGCTCCGTCTCGCTCAGGGTCGCCTACAAGGTCGAGGATGGCGTCGGCGACGCCATCAAGGTGTTGACGACCAATGGAGCCCAGCCCAACCGGCCGAGCCACTGGCGATACCGCTCCCAGTAGTAGGGGTCGATGTCGGCCTTGCGGACGGCCAGCCATGGGGAATGCGTGGACTCGGTCAGAAATGTGCCGAGATCCATCGTGATGGCCAACTTCGCGTGGACTTGCTTGATCAGGCCGGCGAACGCTTCATCCGGAACCGGAAACGCTAGGCGGAGGCTGGTTGCAAGGGCGAGCGCCTCTGCCTCAGTGGGACGTCGATCCGCTGGCAATCCCGCAATCAGAGTCCTCTCGAGCAAGTCGAGATTACTGACGACCATTTCGTACCTCTTCGATAACTCGCTGTGCGGCGGCCGGGTGAGACGCGAACGGTTCGAGTTGTGGAAGCGAGTCGAGTAGACGCTGGACCGTCGCGGAGTCCTCGCCCAACGCATTCACCATTCGAGATACGACGTCGGTTAGATACGCCTCAGCCTCATGGTCCTCGAGGGAGGCGTGAACCCTGCGCTCGGATGCCATGTCAGCGTATATGGCGTCAACAGGGATTGTTACTTCCACTGCCTTCAAGAATTGCTCAAGCCGGACATCACCAAGGTCATCAAGCGCGTCAAACAGCGCCGTCACGAGGGGATGCGCACGATTGAGCTGATATGAGATTCCGTCCCGGACCGTCACGCGCTCCCAGACGTGAGTGACTTCCCCGGCCGACCGTTGGCCTCTCAAATCGGTACACGTGCCTGCTCGTGCCGGCAATTCGTTCGACGACGCGTTGCAGGACGTTGCGTACGGCCTCTGGCGGATGGGCTCGGGACTTCTTGACGTCGAGCGCCCACAGGTGGTCGAGCTCGTTGGATATGTCGACCTGCACCCGCGCGAGCTTTGTCAACTCCTCTTGGCGCAGGAGTCGAAACCACGTTCCGAACGTGATGAGCCGACAATTCCGATATACATAGAAACCTTGGTTTGGTCCCAGGCCGTCCTCACCGCCCGCGAGCCTCAGGTCATCCTTGGACATCCGCGAGATGTGCGGAAGGATGTACGGCCGAAGGGCGATCTCGGACCCTTCCACCCGGATCGTTTCGGGAGGCAGTATCTGGGTGCCCTTGTGTCTGGACAGGTACGGATCGACAGCTTCGATCGGAGCGTTGTTGATGGAAAGGGCGAGTCGGCCCGCTCCATCGGAACCGCTGAGGAAGCGATGAAAGACGAGTGACAGATGGTCACGGGAGAGGTCCACCAGTGCGCCTAGGGCACTTCCCGGGTCCGTTTCTCCGGCTGTCGCCCTGTCGAACTCCTCCCAGAGGATGATTGTTCCGTGGTCTGCGGCCCGTAGGTTCTCTACATGGGGTAGGTCGTCGATCTCCGCGTCGGACAGAAAGCCGACAACCCAGTCGCCCGACTCTTCGACTCGATCGAGGTTCCAGGTGGCTGCGATGATGCCATGTCCCTGGGTCGTCACCACCGTCAGCTTCCGACATTGGGAAAGCGAGGCCGTCTTGAGCCCCAAACCAAAGCGGCCAAGGTCTGCGGTGCCGCGCGTCTTGGCCGGACCGGTGCCACCATGCCGCATCGCTTCTTCAAGCCCCTCGGGGCTCATGCCGTCGCCGTCGTCGATGATCGCGACGTAAGGCGCGGGGCCCGGCCGGAACTGGATTTCGACTTTCGATGCACGCGCGGACACGCTGTTGTCAACGATGTCGGCAACCGCGGCCTCGAAGGAGTACCCGAGGGCCCGCAGCGAGTCCAGCATGGCGGGCGCTGCCGGAGGAAGAATTACCTCACGCAAGGCATCCCTCCCACCATGACAGAGCCGGGCCGCCCGATGAGCGGCCGTCGCTAACCGGCGCAATCGCCAGGCTCACGAAGACCATCATCATTTTGCTGCAATGCGTGCGAAGGAGAATTTCGTGCCCGCACTCATCGCCCTGAACCGATCCTTGTTTCGAACTGACATTGGGTTTGGAAGCAGCAGGAGAGACCGCTCTTCGAGGACGCCCACATCCGAGATGTAAAGAACCTTGTACGTCAGCGTGCGCGACTTTGACCGCGCAAACTGCACCTCGCCCTCGGACATCTCGAAGGTTCCAGGGTCGCCGGTTGACGTCTTGACCTCGATGAACATGGGGTTGCGGCCAGCGGTGACGTGGAAGTCGTAGCCGCACCCATCATCGCCCGGATCGCCGTCGTGGAAGAAGTACGAGCGGTTGGTGGACGCCCACGACACGTGCTCGGCCCCGTATTGATGCCGGAGCCATGCGAACGCGATGGTCTCGCCGACCAGCCCGATCGCCTCGAGCTTCTCGCGAGACGGCCGGCCGCGCCCTGGAGTCTTCGGTGGCCTGGGGGGCTTCCGTCGATCGCGCCGCGGAGGCAGCACGCCGAGTTCAGCCTCGACCGGGGAGATCGCGAGCAGGCCGGGGTCGATCGACGACATGACGTACGCGAGGTCTGCCTCGATCGTGTCCGCATCAAGGGTAACGACTCGGCCATCGATATCGACGCCACGTCGCTCGCGAGCCGCCTCGCGCTGCCTCCGTTCCGCCTCGCTCTGGTACGTGACGAGATCGTCCTCGCTAAGCCCAATGAGAGACAGGTCGGTTGTCGCAGGAAGTCCGTCTGGCCACGGAAGTTGCAAGGAGGCCTCGCGAAGCAGCTCACCGTCGCTGAGGACCTCGAAGTCGAGCCGCCCGGAGCTGACCACGATGTCGGCGGCACCGTCCGGAGCGACTGTCCAAGTCGGCGCGTCCCCCTGGCCGTGCCGTCCGAGCCAGGCCGAGATGACAAGTGCATGGCGAGCAAGCACGAGTCTCATGCGGCGACCGTTAGCCTCTCGTAGCGTCGCGATAAGCGGCAAGCCGGTCGTCGTCCCGAGGGGTGGTGCCCCGACGCCAGCAAGCCAATTGTTGATGCGACCAATCATGAGATCCGTCGGTGGCTCGCGGTGGTCGATCTGCCACTCGGGATCGGCCGCGAGCAAGTTAGCTGCATCGGGATCGGTATGGCCTGCCGAGGCGTTGTCAAGCAGCCGAATTGCCTGGAGGTAGGAATCGGGCGGCGTCAAGGGTTCGGTAATCGCCTGCAAGGCCAGCGCCCGGAGCGCGTCGCCGATCTGTTCGCGTTGCGAAGCGACAAACGACCACATGTTCTGCGCTTGCAACTGCTCGTGGCGCTCCGGGACGTACTGACCGCCTAGATCCGCGAGAACCCTGTTGAAGCGCCCGAAGTCAAGATGGAGACGATCGCGCACCGCGAGGAACCCTCTCGCCGTCCGCGCCGCCTCCGCGAGCTCGGTGACCGCGAACCCGGCAGCCGCCGACGCGGCGGCGTTCTCCCTCCATTCGGCAAGCGCAAGGTCAAGGACGATGTCGACGTCGATCTGCCCCGCGGCATTCGCGCAGGCTCGTCTGGCCGTGTCGATCCCGACGAAATAAGCCAGCGCAGGCAAGAGCCGGTCGAGAGCCTGGTCCGCGACCTGGCGCTGTCCCCTGAGCAGTTCCTCAATGCGGGCTGGGGGGACGCCGAAAACATCCGCGTAGGCCTCGTCGTTGGGCTCGAGCAATTCGTCGTCATCCTCGCCGAGTGCCCGCACGATATTTTCGAGTGCGTCCCGAGCCCATCGTTCACCGATCAGGTCGGTGATTGCGGGCGCGAGCCGTCGCAATGCCGACCAGCCGATGACCCGGTCTGCGTCCACCCATGCGATCGCAAGGTGCCCGTCCACCGACACGGGCACCACACCGCGAGAGTATGCCGGCACCTCGCGCCGCAGGCCTTCGAGCCTTAGGGAGATTTCCGACGCATCGATAAGGACGACCTGGCTGAGACGATTGAGGGCGGCGTCGAGCACGTTCGGCGTCACGACCCGCAGTCCCGATTGTCGAAGCAGAAGAGTCAACGCCACGAGGTGTGCGAGCCACTCGCGGTCCCCATCGAGGAGCCGCACCGCGTTCTCGACGGCATCGCCGATTGGGATGCCGTTGACCTCGACCTGGAGATCCGCCGGCCACACCAGCCGCGCGGCGTAGCCCGCCTGCGTCAAGATCGCGACGACCTTCGGACCGAGGTCAGCGGGTGCGACCAGGACGGGCTCCTCTAGCGACGTCAGCACCAATTCCAGCATCCTGTCCGCGCTCGCGACGACGTAGCAGTGCGTGGACGGCGCCACGGCTTCGAGTCGCGCTCCGCGCGTGACGACTAGCGCCGTCAACGCCGGTAGCTCGGCCGGTGGTCCATCGACGAGCCACTTCCAGGCTTCTTCCGCCGCGTTGCGGATCTGGGCGTGGAACCCGGGCTGCGCTCGTCCCTCGGCGAGCAATCGGCCCAGGATCTGGATCCGGGCGCCCGCATCCTGGGAGTTCGACCACTCATGCGCGCCAAGGAGACGAGCCCGATCCATGGCGGCACTGCCAGGCATCACGAGGTTCCTGACCTCCGGGACGACCACCGGCACGAAGTACGGCTCCCGCTCCGCGGGGCCGATGAACCACGAGTCGCGAGCACTTACCCAGTCCTCGTCTCCGCGCGAGCCGGGGCGACTGACGGGCAGCCAAGGCGTACGGCTGAGGAAGAGACCAGCCGGAGTTTCAACTGCCTTGGAATCGCCGCCCCCGCTGAAGCGGCGGTGCAGTTCGATCTCGAAGACGTCGTCATCCCACGATCCCAGGTGCCGGATGACCAGACGCGCGTACGCAGTTCGCGCAATGTCCGGGAGGCTTTCGATGTCATCCTGTCCGGGCAGTCGCGATGGCGCATTCGAGGCGACGTACTCGGCCCCACCGTGATGCGGCCACTCTCGGCCGTCCACCGAGTCAATCCATGTATCCCGAATCCGGTCCGGGATTCCCAAGTCATCAGCAAGGCGCCCTAGGTCGGACCACCTCCACCCTTGGGCCGTGATCACTCGATCGCCTGCCCCGATCGTCTGTGGCTGAAGCCCATCACGCACGCCACAGAGCGCGAGGAGCTCAACCCATTCCTCGGTGGTTCCGGGCCTCGGAGGCCAGTCAGAGGGTGCCAGGAGCAGCAAATCCGACATCGCCGACAGCTCGCTAGATACGCCCGTCGCAGCCTCGACGAGCAAGTCGAGGTCAGCGCCGTCGGCCGTCCATCCCTTCGAGAAATACGCATCCTCCGCCGGGACCCAGCCCGAGCGCGCCGGCACCCGGAACTTCATTCGTCCGAGACCGAGTGCCTTGAGGTCAGGACGCCGCTGGCCGGGACGCGTCAGTCGGTAGACGAATAGGAACGCATCCCTCCAGACCAACTGGGCCCGGGCGAGACCTGCCGGAGTCTGGACACGGGTGGAGGCGAGGACGCGTTCAACGAGGCGGAGCAGGTCCTCGGTTCGATGCACACGGACCAGTCCGTGTTGCTCGAGGAAGGCGCGACCCGGGCGGTTCCTTCGAATGGTGTCGCCGGGCACATACCAATCAAGTTTCGGGTCCACCCGCGTGATCGATCCACGCAGGGAGCGGGGCACGGGACCATCGAAGGCTGGATCGTCTCCGCCGTCACCGTCGCGCGCTGCAAAGAAGACGCCGCGAACGCGTCTCGCCCGCTTGACCGGCGCCTCGGACCACGCCTCGAGGAGCTCCTCGTCCTCGCCCAGAACGATCCTTCGACCTGCCAGTGCACGGCCGGAGTCGCCCTCGAACACCCTTGGGAGGTCGTCGTAGAACGTTAGCCATGCCGAGAAGCTCACGCTCGGTGACAGCTTCTCGCGGCAGGGTCCCGGCGATCGCCTCGGCCCAGTCTGCGCGAATGGACTCCGGGGGGTGGAGATCGATGCCCAGGGTTTGCAAAGCGAATGCGGTCAGCGCGTTGGTGCGGCGGAGTCCAATTTCTGAGTCAAGGATCTTCGCCCCGGTCGCGGTCGCGACGGCTTGCGGCGTCAGCTGTATCACGCCCTCGGGGTCGAAGATGTACGTCGTTGAGATCGACCCCCGGGATCCGCCACCGACCAGCGGCAGGAGCGCGGCTTCGGCCGGGTCCAACCCATGCACCTGCCATGCCCTGACGATCCGGCCGGCGTCCCGGGGCCACGCGATTAGGTCCACGACTGCAGCGTGGAACCGCTCTTCGGTGATCGTCCGCGTCGCCGAGACACAAAGGCCCGCGATCGCGTCGAGCAGGACGGTGTTGATCCGCGACCCTGGGGTCAGACCCTTCCGTGCGAGACCGACCGCGAACGGAGCGTGAACGTGCCCAGCGAGCGGTGCGACAGCCTCGGGGGCGAGCGGCAGATAGCAGTACAGCCGCTCCTGATCGTCCTGTGGATCAAGAGGCATAGCGATCGCGATCGGCGCACTGCCGGTCCACTTCTTCCATTCCTCGTCCACGAGGTTGTCTGCTACGTCTGCCGTGACAGCATCGCGGAATGTCTGCTCGTCGATCTCGCCCTGCAAGGCCAGATAGCGCCCGAGTTCACGCAGATCCAGCGTAGAAACTCGGGACGCCTGCTGATCGACGATGCGTGTCTCCTCCCGCACGAGACGCTCGGTGACCTCCCCGTCGATGGTGCGCCGCGTCACCGTGAGCTCGGTGATGCGGTCGAGAAACAGCAGGATGGGCGCATCTCGGCGCAGGATCTCGTCGAGCGCCCGCCCGGCGGTTGGTATCGCTGCGGTCCGCATCGGAAGGCGGATGGTGGTCACGAAGCCCCGACTGGCGAGGTCCCGAACGGATTCCGGCTGCCCTTCGGCCGGGATCGTCACCGGGAGCGAGTAAGGCGTCATACGGGGCAGGCCGCTTTCGAGCGGGATGAGCTGCTCGTACGTGACGTCGTCGGGGAATGTGAACCGGAACCCGTCATACCGGTCACCGCTCGACGACGAGGCCACGGAGAAGACCTGTGGCTGCGGAGCGACTTGCAGCACGGACTTGAAGCCGACCCCTTTGTGCCCGATCCCCTGTCCCGGCGGCTTCTCGCTCAGGGCCATCCTGGACAGGGAACGGAAGTCCCGGAACCGGAATGGAATGCCGCTATTAGCGACCAGCAATTCAGGAGCGTCCGGCGTTCGGGTGTCCAGGACAATGGCGATACGGCCTCCACCGACCGGCGGCAGCGCATCGTGCGCGTTCTGAATAAGCTCGAGCAGGAACCGGTCCGCGTACTCCGGGATCGTGGTGAGCACGAATTTCCGGGTTGTCTCGATCTCGTCGTCCAATCCGCGCTCGCGACGAAGCGCCCGGAGCTTCCTCTGGGTCCACTCGTGGACGACCCGGTCAGCCGCTGCCGCATCCGGCGGGATCCAATCGGGATCCGGGAAGCCTGGCTCCTCGGCCTCTACGATGTCGACAACCCCGTTCTCGAGACTCATCGGAGAGGCCTTCCGATCATCGCAATCATCGGGCTCTCGCGGGGCACATCGCCGCGTAGTCGCAAATCGCAACACTTGCCCGGCGTCGCGGCGAAGTCGCCCGAGCGGATCCGCGCCGCGCGCGCCACAGGTCCGCCCGGGCCGCGTCGAGCTGCTCGTCCGTCCGCGTCGTCGCTCATCCGCGTCGCCGACTCCGTGAAGTAGAGCGTCACCCGCTCCGGCGTGCCGAGGCCCAGCGCATCGCGGCAGGCGAGGGCGTAGATCGACAGCTGGAGGCTTTCGTCCACGTCCTTCTGGCTGACGCTGCCGGTCTTGTAGTCGATGACCTCGATGCCGCCGGATGGCAGCCGGTCGATCCGGTCGATCGTGCCGGTGAATCTGCACGGCGGCGCGCCTCGACGGGATCGATCACCAGCTCGAATCGAGCTCCTCCTGGATCGCCTCGCCGAGCGCGGCGAGCTCGCCGGTCCAGAAGTTGTCGAGCAGCGTCGCCGACCCGGCGCTGGTAGGTCTCCTCGGTGGCCCGCTCGCCGAACTCGCCGGCGGCCACTCGGCGCTGGAACAGGCGCTCGAGGTCGTCGCGGGTCGGCGGCGGCTCGCCGCGCGCCAGGCGCTCGCGCCGCTCCTTCGTGAACGCCTCGAACGCGGCGTGGGCGGTCGACCCGAAGGTGAACGCGCGCCGACCGGTCCGGCTCGAGGGATCCGGTAGACGTGCCGGAAGGCGTACTGGAGCGGGCACGCTCGTACGTGGATGAACTGGGAGTAGCTGAAGGTCCTCGGCAGCGGCAGCGACCTCGAGCAGGTTCGCGCCGGCGCCGTGTCGACCGCGAGCACGCGCAGGGTCAGCGGGTCCAGGCCGCGGGCGCGAGCCGCGTCGGCGCCGAGCGCGACGCTCGCGCGACCTCGCCGAGCTCGGCGGCGACGGCGTCGCGGGCGCCGGCGGCCTCGGGATCGGCGTCGGTCGGTCCCCTCGATCAGGCCCAGCAGCTCGGCGGCCTGGAGCCGGAGCGTCGAGCCGGCGCTCACGCTCGGTCGGCAGCGGCATGACCCGGCGGACGGGCGGCGGCCGGGTCCCCTCCCCAGCCGCGGCGGCACGTGCCGTCGGCGCCGGCGGTCCCCCGGTCGCGCGATCGATCGCCGCGACTCCTCGCCCGGCCCCATCGAGGATCTCGTCGACGAACGGCGACGGCTGCTTCTCGCCGCCGGCCCGCCGATGGTCGTGATCACGAGCCGATCCTGCGCACGCGTCAGGGCGACGTACAGGAGCCGGCGCTCCTCCTCGGGGTGGATGTCGCCCGCCGGAATGGCCTCCGCAGCAGCTCCTTGGGGAAGAGCCCGCAGCCGTACTCGCGGGCCGGCCACTC
Source organism: uncultured Chloroflexia bacterium (assembly GCA_963783055.1). Classification (GTDB taxonomy): domain Bacteria; phylum Chloroflexota; class Limnocylindria; order Limnocylindrales; family CSP1-4; genus CF-46. The sequence goes on along the minus strand of CAWAMB010000004.1, from coordinate 955,040 downwards.
GTCCTGGAGGAGCTGCGGGACGAAGACGTTCGGGAACTCGAGGCCCTTCGCCTGGTAGAGCGTCATCAGCCGGACGCCCTCGACGTCGTCGCTCAGCTCGACGCTCGTCGGCAGCTCGCCGCCGGCGCTCTGGTAGGCGTCGAGGTAGTCGACGAAGCCGCCGAGCGTGCCCTTCGGGTGCTCCGCTGCCAGTCCGCGGCGAAGCGCATGAAGTTCGCGATGTTCGCGACCGTCCGCTTCGCCTCGAGGGTGTCGACGCGCGACGAGGTCGAGGACCGAGCCCGGTCCGCTCGAGGTACCGCTCGAGGATCGTGTAGCGGGCCTTCGCGCCAGGTCTCGGCGTGCAGCTCGTTGAGGGTCGCGAGGAGGCGGCGGAGCTTCGCCCGGGTAGCGGCGCGACGTCGATGCGCTCGGGTTTCGGGTCGCCGTGGCGCCTCGGCGCCGATGCGTCGGGCGTCGGCTGGAGCGCCAGGCCGCCGCCCGCCGGCTCGTCGCACCGCCCTCGGTGGCACGATCGGCGTCCGTGCCGGCGGTCGTCCACTCGTCGACGTCGACCTCGCCGGTCTCGACGACCTCCGGATGACGTCGATGATGTGCGCCGGTCGAACTTGGCCATCCGCGAGACTGGAGGATCTCGAGCGCGTCGAGCCGCCACGGGCCGGCGGTCATCATCCGGACGAGCGCGACGTCCTGCGTGCGGGTCGGCGATCGCCCGCAGGCTCTGCTCGAGGTCGCGGATCTCCGGCGTGGCGAACAGGGACAGCCCGCCGACGACCGTGTACGGGATGCCCTCGTCGCGCAGCCGGGCGACGATCGCCTCGCGGTGCTGGTGCTTGCGGTACAGGACCGCGAATCGCGCCAGCGCGGTCGGCCGGCGCCCTCGCCCGGGCTCAGCTCGGACTTGATCGCGTCGACGATCGCGGCCGCCTCGTCCTCCGGGCTCGGCGCACGACGATCGACCTCGACGTGCGCGCCCGGGCCGCGCGTCGCGACGAGCCGCTTGTCCGGCTCGAAGCGCGTCGGTTGCGCTCGATCAGCCGGTTGGCGGCCGTCGAGCACCTGCTCGACCGAGCGGAAGTTCTCCTCGAGCCGGAGCCGTGGCGGCGGTGCCGGGCGTCGGCCGTCGGGTCGTGCGCGGCGGCGCGCGAAGCGCCGGTCGAACTCGGCGAACGCGGCGTAGCTCGCGCCGCGGAAGCGGTAGATCGACTGGTCGTCGTCGCCGACGACGACCACGTTGTCGGGCCTGTCCGGCGCCCGGCCGACCAGCTCCAGCAGCTCGATCTGCGCCATGTTGGCGTCCTGGAACTCGTCGACGAGGACGTGGCGGAACTGGCCCTGGTAGCGCCGCAGGACGTTCGGGCGGCGCTTGAACAGCTCGGTCACGGCGGCGATCTGCTCGCCGAAGTCGAGGGCGCCGCGCTGTCGAGCTCCGCCTGGTAGGCGCGGTAGACGAGCGCCACTCCTCGAGCCGCATGACCTCGAGCGCCGCGCCGTCGATCACGTAGGTCTCGGCGAGCTCATCGATCTCGGCGTGCTGCTCGTCGGTCGAGACTGTTCCGGCGACGCGCCCGTGCCGACGACGGCGCGCCGCGCCTCCCGATCGGCCGTCTTCTCGACCTTGTCGGGTCCGGCTTCGCGGCCTCGTCGCCGCGCGCCTCCGCGCGCTCGTTGCGACGGAGGTCCGCGTAGCGCCTTCGCACCTCGCGTACCGGCTGCAGGTTGCCCTGGGCCTCGAGCCGCGCGAGCGCGTCCTCGTAGCTGCCATAGCGGCCTCGAATGCCTCGCGCTCGCGCGCGACGAAGGCGTCGAAGTCGTCGGGCGTGACGAGCTCGTCCTTGGCCCGGTTGATGAAGCCGACGAACTGGTCGAGCCAGTAGTTCGGGTTGCTGCCGCCCGAGTGGTAGACGAGCGGCAGATCCGGCCGGAGGTCGCGCAGCAGCAGGACCTGGCCGATGCCGTCGAGGACGTCCGGCTGCGACGGCAGCCCGGCATCGGCCGCCGTCTCGGTCAGGACGCGATGGCAGAAGCTTGGAAGTTGCAGACGCTGCAGCCGCGCCCTGGCCGCGGCGCCGACCGCCTCCTCGATCCGGTCGCTCAGCTCCCTGGCCGCCTTGACGTTGTAGGTCAGGACGAGGATCTGCTCGGGCAGCAGCGGCCCGCGAAGGGGTCGTGGTCGCCGGCCGGCTCCGGCGGGGAGTCGCCGCGGGCGCGCCGTGCGTCTCGCAGCAGCTGCGCGACCCGTTCGACGATGACGCGCGTCTTGCCGGTTCCGGCACCGGCGATGACGACGAGCGGGCCGTCGCCCCACTCGACGATCCGCCGCTGAGCGGCCGTAAGCGTCGTCCGAGAATTTTTTTTCCCCCCCCCCCCCCCCCCCCCCCCCCCCCCCCCCCCCCCCCCCCCCCCCCCCCCCCCCCCCCCCCCCCCCCCCCCCCCCCCCCCCCCCCCCCCCCCCCCCCCCCCCCCCCCCCCCCCCCCCCCCCCCCCCCCCCCCCCCCCCCCCCCCCCCCCCCCCCCCCCCCCCCCCCCCCCCCCCCCCCCCCCCCCCCCCCCCCCCCAAAAAAAAAAAAAAAAAAAAAAAAAAAAAAAAAAAAAAAAAAAAAAAAAAAAAAAAAAAAAAAAAAAAAAAAAAAAAAAAAAAAAAAAAAAAAAAAAAAAAAAAAAAAAAAAAAAAAAAAAAAAAAAAAAAAAAAAAAAAAAAAAAAAAAAAAAAAAAAAAAAAAAAAAAAAAAAAAAAAAAAAAAAAAAAAAAAAAAAAAAAAAAAAAAAAAAAAAAAAAAAAAAAAAAAAAAAAAAAAAAAAAAAAAAAAAAAAAAAAAAAAAAAAAAAAAAAAAAAAAAAAAAAAAAAAAAAAAAAAAAAAAAAAAAAAAAAAAAAAAAAAAAAAAAAAAAAAAAAAAAAAAAAAAAAAAAAAAAAAAAAAAAAAAAAAAAAAAAAAAAAAAAAAAAAAAAAAAAAAAAAAAAAAAAAAAAAAAAAAAAAAAAAAAAAAAAAAAAAAAAAAAAAAAAAAAAAAAAAAAAAAAAAAAAAAAAAAAAAAAAAAAAAAAAAAAAAAAAAAAAAAAAAAAAAAAAAAAAAAAAAAAAAAAAAAAAAAAAAAAAAAAAAAAAAAAAAAAAAAAAAAAAAAAAAAAAAAAAAAAAAAAAAAAAAAAAAAAAAAAAAAAAAAAAAAAAAAAAAAAAAAAAAAAAAAAAAAAAAAAAAAAAAAAAAAAAAAAAAAAAAAAAAAAAAAAAAAAACGGTGATCGGTGGCTGTGAGCCGTCAGGTTTCCCCCCGATAGCGTCATGCGATGACCCTACTCCGGGCGGCCCAGCTTGACTGCCAACCACCTTTGCATCTACCGTCGATCTGGTTCTCATCGCCGAGATGAGATTGCGTGAGGTGCTCCAGCGCATGCATCGGCTCGATCCGTTGGCCCACGTCGTCCACCGGGACGGGTCGCATCAGAAGTGGCGCCTGCGGGACGGATCGTCGGTCATCGTCCCCGTCCATTCCGGCGACATCCCAACTGGGACCTTGCGAAGCATCGAGCGGCAAGGGGAGCCCACCCTCGGCCGGATGTGGCTCCGCAAGGGGATCGCTCGACATGACTGAACGAAAACCGATTCGGTACATCGCCACGTACACGCACGACGAGCGCGCCTGGATCGTGCAGTTTCGCGACCCGGACATCGCGACCTTCGGGCGCACGCTCGCGGCAGCGAAGCGATACGCGCGCAGCGCGTTGGCCGTGCACCTGGAAGTCGAGGACCTCGAGGCGGCAGGCATCGAGGTGGTCGACAACATGCGGATCCCGGACGAGGTCGCCGAAGAAGTCGTCCGGCTCGTCAAGGAGCGAACGAGAGTGGACGCGCTCCGAACCGACCTCGCGCGCTCCACGCGGCGGACGGCCGCCGGGCTGCGGCGCCTGGGCTTCTCGACCCGCGACGTCGGACGAGATCCTGGGCATCTCCGGGTCGCGCGTTGCACAGATGGACCGGGAGAGTGGATCGCGCTGATCGCCAAGCTCCGTGGTCATCGGCCACTGACCTCGCCGAGTCGTTCCATCTCGGTGACCGTCCGATCCAGTTCGGCGATCAGCGCCGGCTGGTGGTTCGGGTTCGACCGAAATGCCCTCACGAGGCTGCGGTAATACCAGAGCTGGTCGCTGTCGGGATTGAAGCGAGCCCACAAGGCGGGACCATGGCGCTGAAGATCGGCGACGATCGCGCGGGCGTTGTGGAGCTTGTCGGACGCGGACACCAGCAGCGCCGCCCCATCCTCGTGAGCCAGCCGTGCGATGTAGGCCTCCTTGCGCTTGCGCCAGGGCGGCTTCGGGCGAACATCGGTGTCCGTGCACGCCTCGACGATCCGGAGAACCTCCGTTCCAAAGTCGCCAACCTCCGCGCGGGCAATGTAGGCCGGCTCGACATCCTCGATTACGTCATGGAGGAGGGCCGCAATCGCCTGGTCCTCGTCCCCCCCGAACTCCAACGCGATGGAGCAGGCGCCGAGCAGATGACTTACGTACGGCACGGTCGTGCCATTGCGGAGCTGATCCCGATGGAGCTTCGCGCGCAACCGTCAGCGCGCGCTCGAAGCGCTCGGTGAGGGTGAGCGATCGGCGCGGGCATGCGTTCATCATCCCAGTTCGTCGAGAAATACAGTTGCCAAACTCCGTCGGGATCCCGTTCTCGGTCGCGAACGCTTGAAGGTCAACGTCTGACGCAAATCGGGCTGCGATGAGGGTCGAGGGATCGTCACACGCCTCTCCGCCGAGCGCGACGGCCAGGGCCGGCGCGTGGGCCGCCCGCACGGTTCGCCAGAATTCGTACTCTCGCGCTCCGGGCATGAGCACGCCCACGCCTGGTCCGAGGTCGTGACCGGACCAAACCAGATCGCCGGCGCCGTTGAGCTCGACAGTGACGAACGCTCAGTGGGTGACCCGGTCGCCCGATGACGATCAGGTGCTGCGTGGCCCGGCTCGCGCCGACGTAGAGCAGCTGCTCGCGGCGCTTGTCGTCCGCCTTGTCAGCTCGACCAGGACGACGACCGGGCGCTCGAGGCCCTTGAAGCGGCGGATCGAGTCGCACAGGATCGCGTCGCTCGGCTGGGTCTGGCACTTCCGCCGCGGCGAGGCCGTTGGGCCGGCCGTCGTCGCCGACGTGGCCGTTCCAGAGCGCCTCGTTGCCGAAGTGGCGCTGCTTCCAGACGGCCGACTCCGACAAGCGACCCGCCGGTCAGCACCGCGATCTCCCACGGCCGGACCTTCTCGTCGGCGATCAGCCGGTGGAGGACGACGCGGAGTGCCTCGATCGTCTCGGCGCCGGGCTGAGCGTTGATCATCTCCGGCTCGCGGCCGTCCTCGCGCAGGGCCCAGGTCTCGGGCGCGCCGGTCGCATGGCCGGCGGCGAACATGTGGATCGGCCCGGGGTTGCGGCAGTTCTCGTCGAGCGCGTAGGGCACGAGCCCGAGCCGCTCGACGCTGTCGTCGCGGTAGATCGCCTGGGCGGGGTCGTGGAAGACGTAGAAGACGTCGTCGGCCGGCTCGTGGAGCAGCAACTGGAGGGACTCGAGCCAGCCGGGCGCGAAGTCCTGGCCCTCGTCGATGACGAGCGCGTGGTAGCGGGCGCCGAGCTTCCCGATCGCCGCGTCGAGGGCGGCAGGCAGGGCATCGTCGAACCACGGCGAGCCTACGTCGGCTGGCTTCGGCGGCAGCGTTCCTGCCTCCCGGCCGAGGTCCTCACATAGCCCGTGGAAGGTCGAGACCGTCAGGTGGCCACGCTCCCGTGCGGTGTCCTCGGTCAGCTCCGTCAGCAGCCGCGCGAGCGGCGAGTTGAAGCAGACGAGCAGCGTGTCGTAGCCCTGGCGCGCGAGCTGGCTCGCCTTTTCAGCGGCGAGCAACGTCTTGCCGGTCCCCGCGGCACCGACGACCTGCGCCCGCCGGATTCCCTGAAGCCGGCGCAGGACGCGCATCTGGTGGTCCGTCATGGCGACCGTCGTGCGGGCGCCCTCGCTGATCTCGCTTCGAAGCAGGCTCTTCAGCTCGATTGGCGTCTCGAGGATCTCCTCGAGCAGGTGGACGCCGGCTCGACCGGGTGGGCGCTTGCCGGAGGCGTCGGCCGCCCAGATGTCGAAGGCCCGGTCGACGGCCCGACGGGTTGCCGGCCCGTCATCCGGCGGGAGTGCCGCGTGATCCAAGATCAAGCCGGGGACGATGTCGGGGCCGAGCAGCCGGAGCCGAGGCCCGGCGCTGTCGAGGTCGACGTCGGGAAGGGCGACTGCGTGGCCGGCGACGGGATGGAAGTCGGCCGGCCGATCGGGCAGCTCGTCCAGTTTGCGGAGCAGGGCGTGCAGGCTCCGCTCGGCCTGGGTGAAGGGGTCGGGCTTGAGCTCATGACGGCCAGCCCACCATCGGCCCGCCGCATCGCGGCTGATCTGGCCAGCCTTCGTCTCGACGACGAGGAATCCGAGGTCCGGGTGGGCGATCACGAGGTCGGCCTCGCCGTCGCTGAGCTGGCCGCGGTCGCGGGTCCGGCCGAGCCAGCGGACGTTGGCGAAGACGCGATAGCCATCCGCCGCGGGGAGGGCGTCCCGGATGCGCTTCTCGACGCGGAGCTCGGCCTGCGCGGCCGGCGGTGTCGCGGTCAGGTGGCGTCGCGGCGAGGGCGCGCGGAACGGAAGCGTCCTCCGACGGACGCGACGTCGTCGGTGTGCGCGCTCGGCACGACGTCCAGTCCCCCTGTCTCCGGCCGCCGTGGGCGTCGCGACCGAGACGGCGCCGCTCCACGCGGAGCGGCGAGAGAGACACGATAGGCGACCGAGTCAAGCGCTGCTGAACTCACGCGTTCTCCGGGTCATCGATCGTGCCCGAGAGCAACTCGAATTCCTCGATCGCGTCGAAGTTGCGCGCCCGATTGCACTCGCCGCACAGCGGCAGTCCGCTCTCCCCGACGGGGTCGTCCTCGGCATCATCGATCAGCGGCCGACCGCAGGACGCGCATTCGAGCGGCGGATCGGCGTCCAGGATCACGTCCTCGTCGCAAGCGGCGCAGTGGTGCGTCGGGTCCTCGCCGGACACCACGCAGCCGCCCAGGGCGATCTCACCCCGGTCGGCCGCGGCGATTGTCGCGGGCATCGGGTAGCCGAACACGATCGGAAGCATCCGTGCCCAGGCTCCGCATCGCGGACAGGTGGCGCTGGCGGGCGCGCGTGTCACTCGATCGATCGGGCTCCCCTGCCCTGCCGTCGGAGGTCCCGGTCGACCTCCGATCCGTACCGAATCTCCGCGGCGCCTGTGTCACCTCGATTGTCACGACTGGTGCCATTCCGCACCGCAGATGCGGTCAGTCGGCCGGTCCTCGTGGGCGCATACTCGCCGCCGCAGCTCCCCTTCGAGGACGCGACGTGACAGCCCACCAACCGTGAATGACATCGCCGCAGCGCGCCCGGGTTCGCCCGTTGCTGCCAGCACACAATCGACGTTGTATCTGGCTTGGGCGATCGTCCTGCTCCTCACCGTCCCCGAGATCATCCTGCGCGCCTTCCTGCGGGTGGATACGTCGTGGATGCTCCTCGCGAGGATCGGACTGCTCGCTGGCGCACTGGCGTTGACCTTCGTCTGGCCGCTCGTTCGACCGCTGCGCGGCATGTTGATGGTCTTCCTCGTCATCTACGGAGTCGAGGCCGGGCTGTTCCTGACCGCCATCGCCCAGAGCCAGGTCTATCGCGACGTCGTCGGCGGCGACGCAAACCTCGCGTTCTTCGGCGAGCGGCTGCTGCGGATCGGGGCGGTGCTCGTGATGTTCGTCGTGCTCCTGATCATGGGGTTCAAGCGACGTGACCTGTACCTCGCGGTCGGCGACCTAGGGGCGACGGCCGAGCCGACGAGGCTCAAGATCCCGCCCAAGCCCGAGCCCTGGACGAGGTTCGGGCGGAACTACGCGATCATCTCGGTCGGGCTGCTGCTGCTCTTCCTGATCCCGGCCCTGAAGCCGTCGCTGGCCAACTTCTCCGTTGGCCTGCTCCTCTTTGCCGGCGTCTGTGCCGCGATGAACGCCTTTGCCGAGGAGTTCCTCTATCGATCGGCCTGGATCCCGCAGGTGCTGCCGCTCTTCGGCAAGGGCGCGACACTCATGCTGGTTCCCGCCTGGTTCGGACTGGCCCACTACTTCGGTGTCCCGAACGGACTGACGGGCGTCCTCCTCGCGGCGATCGGTGGGTGGTTCTTCGCGAAGAGCATGATCGAGACCCGAGGGATCGCCTGGGCCTGGTTCCTCCACTTCCTGGCGGACTTCACGGTCTACCTGGTGCTGCTGCTCTCGAGCGGTCTGTAGGCTTCCCGCTCGATCGCTCCCGCCGACGCGGCCCACGGATCCAGCGCGTCGGACCCACCGGGCGAGCGCGTTGGCCGTCTGCCAGCATGGCGACGTGACGACGCAGGGCGGGTCGATCGGCGTGACCGCGCTCGAGGCGTCGTTCTTCGCCCTCCTCGCCGACGCCACCGACGGCGGCCGGCGCGGCCGGGCGTATGGCTGGGTCACGTCGCTGTCGAGCCTCGGGCATCGTCGTCGGGGCGATCGGAGCGTCCCAGCTCTGGGACCGGACGGGCGACGTCGGGCTCGGGCTGCTGATGACGGCGGTCGCGCTGGCGTTCGTCGTGGCGTTCCTGTTCGTCTACCCGCGCGATCGACCCCCGACGACGACTGCCTGATCAGCGACGAACCGCGATGCGAGGACCCTGATGCCGACTCCCGAACGCTCCCCTTCCCCGATGCGGATCCAGCTGTCCGACGAGCGCCGCTCGATTCTGGTCGAGGCGATTCAGCGCCACTTCGCGGCCGAGTTCGACGAGCCGTTGAGCGACTTCCGGGCCGAACAGCTCCTCGACTTCTTCGTCGCCGAGCTCGGGCCACCGGTCTACAACCAGGGCGTGCGTGATGCCTCGGCCTACATCGCCGAGAAGCTGGTCGACATCGAAGGCGACGTCTTCGAGCGCGAGCCGCCCCGCTAGCGCCCTACGACTTGATCTGAATCGATAGCCCCGTCGACGTCACGACATCGGCACCGGACCGGATCTCGATAGTCACCACGTAGGCTCCGGGAGCCATGGTCTTCGACGTCTTCAGGTCGAACAGGAACAGGTCCGCCTTGTCGTCGTAGCGAGCGCAATTCGGCGACGGCGTGCCACCGCTGAACAGGATTCGTGCGGCGCAGGCCGATGCGATCGTCCGGGCATTGGCGTCGGAGACCACCTTGCCCCCCGCATCCCGGAGCTGGAACTGGACGGCGATCGTCGACCCTCGGTTCGTCGTCGTTCCCGGCGTCGGCTTGAGGTTCGTGAGGGCGTAGCCGACGGTGTAGCCACAGCTGATCGTGGCTGAGTTGCCGGCACGATCGGTGCCGGTCAGCGAGACCGACTTGCGCCCAACGCTCGACGTGTTGGCATTGGCGAGCACCGTCGCGGCGACCGGACCGGACACCGCATCGCTGACGGTCGCGCTCACCTTGGCATTGGCCGCGCCGAGCACGAAGCTGGCAGCCACACAGGTCACGCTCGGGGCGGCGGCGTCTCGCTTGATCGTGACCGACCTCGAGGTCGTGCCGCCGGCGCTGAGCGCGGCACAGGTCAGCGTCGTCGCCACCGTGTCGGTGCTGATCGTGGTCGGGCCGCAACCGGATGACGTGAGGATCGCCGACTGGGCGTCGGTCTTCGTCCAGGACACGCCGACGTTGGTGCGGTACCAGCCGTTGGCGCCGAGGGTTCCGGTGACGGTGGGCGTGATGACGGGCGGAGTCGTGTCCGTCCGCTTCAGGGCGAGCCATTTGGAGGCATGGGTCGTGTAGATCGACACACGGACATCGCTGCCCACGCCGGCCGTGTAGGCCGCGACGTAGCACGGGTCGGGTGTTGCCGACGGCAGGGCGGTGCAGGCCAGCGCGATGTCGGTCGATGCGTCGGCGTTCGTGCGCGACACGGTGATCGTCGCTGGATTCGCGCCGGTGCTCGAGTCGACGATGAACGTGATGACGATCGGGTCGGCGGCAGGGCGGACGAGCCCGCCGAGGTCGATGTCCACCTCGTTGCCGAGGATCGCGTACCCGCTCGGCGCCGGGATGTTGGCGACATGCAGGTCGATCGAAACGGGCGTGGCCGGACCGCCTGGAGCGGTGAACGCGACCGTTGTCTGGATCGGAACTGCAGCGGACGCGCCCACACCGCCGGGATCGGTCGTCACCGCAGCCGGTCCGGGTGGCACGGATGCCGTAACGTCGCCGGCGGTGACGTCGTAGGCGAACGAGGTCGATCGCTCGTTGCCGTTGTGATCGGTCGTCGTGACCGTGAAGGTGAAATGCCCGGGCGCGGACGTCGGAATCGTGGCGCCGTTGGCCTGTGTGCCGACGCAGGTCGCGAGCCCCGCGCTTCCGCTCTCCGCGCAGGCGAAGGCGGCGGTCAGTGGCTCGTTCAACGTGTAGAGGGAGCGGTTCGGCCGGGTGAGCGTGATGAACGGCGCCACCCAATCACTGTCGACCGGGGTCGTCGGCGTGGCGAAGGACGGAGCCGCGGCAAGCAGCGCCGGCACCTCGTCGCCCGGGCCGATGTCATAGCCGTCGAGTGAGCGCGGCGCGGGACCCCAGCTCCAGACCACGTGGCCGACGACGCCGGCCGCGCGCTGGGTCTGGAGCTTGGCGCGCAAGGAGGCGGTCCGGCTGTCGTACGACCCGCCGACATCGACCGGCCGGAGCCCGACCTCGCCGACGAACAGGGGCTTGCCCAGCTCGTCGCATTGCTGGATGCGCAGGGCCATGCCGTTGAACGCGTCGCCGGGCATCGCCGTCCACGGGTCGTAGTCGTGGTATTCGCAGAGATCGATGGTCGGGATCGCGTGGAGGTCCTTGTACTGGCCGCCACTCGTCCCGCACTGACCGGTTCCGATGGTCCCGAGGCTGACGAGATGGTTGGCATCGATCGACTTGATCAAGGCCGAGACATCGCTCGCCCACCCAGCCAACGCGTCGTACGCCTCGGGTCCCGCCGGGCAGGCGCTCGGGTAGCCGGGGTTGGTCTCGGCCTCGTTCAGGAGCTGCCAGGCGAGGATCGTCGGATCATCCTTGTAGCGATCGACCACCTCGGCGATCCAATCCCGATAGGACGCGTACGTCGTGTAGACCGAGTCCTCGGGCTGGAGCTCGGCGTAGCCGCCGCGATACCAGTCAATGGTCTTGTAGCCCGCGGTCGCGCCCTTGTGGCCGCACTCGCCCCACTGGTTGCCAAGGGTCGGGATGACGTAATAGCCGGCCGCGTGTGCCGCGGCGATCGTGCGGTCGAAGCGGGTCCAGTCGCGTGGTCCGGTCTTGTCGGGTGTTGCGAGCGGCTGGAAGAACCAGGCCCGGATCACGCCATGGTCGCCGCCGTGGACACCGCCCAGCCCGATGTCGGACAAGGCCTGCTCAAAGAGGCCGTTGTCCATGTTGGTCGCGCACCAGTCGTCTGAGTTCGCGTTGTAGATGTTCATGCCCGTGAACGTGAACGGCTGGCCGTCGAGCTCGAGATGGGTGCCGACGGCGGTGACGAACGGATCCGGCGGGGGCGGTGGCGGAGGCGGCGGGGTGGGCTTGACCTGGGCCGTATACGGGCTCGGAGCCCCCACTCCGGCCGCATTGCGGGCCGACACCACGAAGAGGTACCGGGTGCCGTTCGTCAGCCCCGTGATCGTGGCCGAAGACATCGATCCCGCCACGGTGGTCGTCGTTTCGCCTGGGTAGGTCGTGACTTCGTAGCTCGTTACGGGAGCTCCACCATCGGACGGCGGCGGCAGCCAGGTCAACGTGACTTGACCGTCTCCGGGAACTGGCGTCACCGCGCTCGGAGCCTGTGGAACGCTTGGAGCGTGCGCGGACGGATCGAACCGTTCCGCGGTCACGAGGTAGTACGGCGGCGCGCTGCCGAATCCGCCGATGAGCAGCACGGACCCGTCGAGCAGGGTGGCCGTGGTTCCGTTCCAGCGAGGGACAGTCGTGCTCGCGGCCCCGGTCCAGCTGTCGGTCGCGGCATCGTAGATCTCGCCGTCCGAGTAGTAGTTGGCCGGACCCAGTCCGTTCGTCTGATATCCGCCCGAGACGAAGACGCGGCCATCGGCGAGGAGCGCGCTCACGTGATTCGTCCGGATGACGCGCATCGGTGCCGTCTGGGACCAAGTGTTCGTTCCCGGATCGAAGACCTCGGCGTTCGCCGTCCCGGGCCCATTGACGTGCCCGCTGCCCCCGCCCGCGAGGAGGACTCGTCCGTCGGCCAATGCCGTCGCCGTGCCGTAGCGGTGGTTGTCGGCCATGGCAGGCAGCTCGGTCCAGGCGCCGGTCGCCGGATCGAACAGGTCGGCGCTGCTCAGGTAGTCGCCGGAGTTCTGGCCGGCGCCACCGACCACCGGGGTACCCATCCCTCCGGCGACGAGCACAGCGCCGTTGGGCAGGAGCGCCGCGAAGTGCTCGGAGCGATAGTAGGGCGTGCTCGCCACCGGGCTGAACGAGTTTGATCCCGGGTCATAGAGCTCCGCCGATTGCAGGCCGTGCTGGCTCGTCGAACTCCCTCCACCCCAGCCGCCCACGATCAGTACGCGACCGTCCTCGAGCTTCGTCGCGGTGTGCCGGGCGCGCTCCGTGCCCATGTCGGGTCCGCTCGTCCATGTGTTGGTGTCCGGGTGGTAGATCTCCGTGGACTTCACGGAGAATCGGAACGGGAGTCCCATGGTCACACCGCCGGTGACGAGGACCGTCCCGTTGTCGAGAAAGGTGGCCGTGGCGGCGCTCCGCGGAATGGAGAGTGGCGAGCCGGCGCTCCACGCGCCCGTCGATGGGTCGAAGAGCTGCACGTCCGTGATGTCGCCGACCATGGAGTTCTGGCCGCCGACCATCAGGACGCGCCCGTCGGGGAGCGTGACGGTCGGCATGAAGACGTGATGCTGGCCGATCGATCCGGCCGGGGTCCACGCGCCGATCGGCCCACGAACCTCATTCCACGTCTGCGGCGTGCCCGGGTTCACGTCATGGCTGCCCCCCGCCGCTTCTGGCCCGAGATTCCAGAACAGCGCGCCGGCGGATCCGGATGCCTCTTGCTGGGCGAACAGCCACGTGAAGTACGACGCTCGCTTGGCGTCACCGATGTCCTGGGTCCAGCCGAATTCCTCCGTGAACCACGGCTTGCCGAGGCTCGCGGCATACGCCCCGAGATCAGGTGATTGGAAGTCGATCGGGGTGCCGCTTGGCGTGAACTTCCACGGGTACGTGTGGATCGCCGGAAGGGTGTTGTCCGCAAGGGCGAAGATTGCGTGACCATCGAGTCCGGATCCGCCGCAGCCGTCGCACTGATGCTCCCAGTCGGTCTTCCAGATTCCTCCGGACGAGTGGAGGTGGTTGGGGTCCGCGACCCGGAGCATGGCGAGGGTCCGCTCGTAGAAGTCGGTGAGGCCGGCGGTGCTCGTCGCCTTTCCGCACTCCTCCGTGTTCGGCGGCTCGGGCTCGCCTGCGAGCGAGATGACAGCGATCGTCGGATCGTCGCGATAGGCGACGCCCGTGACGGTGTTGATCCGCGCTGCCACGAAGTCGATCATGGCTTGCCAGTCAGGGGCGGCGGAGACGCGATACGGATCGGTCGCCTCGTAGGTCCCGGGTGGCCGTGACACGTTCGGCTGGCAGGTCGCGGTGAGGCCGTTGACGCGGATGTCGCGCTTCACCAGGTGATTGCGGAATGCCGATAGATCGAGCACGGCCACCATGCCGCGATCACGGATCTGTCCCAGCAGTTGATCGACGCGGACCCAGTCCGATTCCCGGTAGGGCGCGCTGTCGTCGGTGCCGTCCTCGACGAACATGTTGACCAGCCGCACGGTGTTGAGATGAGCCGCCACGGCCGAGTTCAGAACCTGCGTCGTGTGGTCGTCAGCGGGGTTGTGCGGGTTCGATGTGCCGTAGACCGCGCCGCCCCGGAACGTGAACGGCTGTCCGTCCCGGGTGAGCGACGTGCCGTTCGCTTGCACGAAGGCCGGGTCTGGCGGGTCGGCGACGGCGACCTGAAGGCCGATGGCCGCGGTGCATAGGATCCCCAAAAGGGAGGCGGTCGCGAGGACGCGCATGGCAGTGGCTCCGATGCGTCAGCGGGACGGATAGCTGCGCGGGAAGAGAGGCACTGGGGACCTGACGCCCGTTGCGGACGTGCCGGACGAAGGTACTCCTTGTGGGACGGTAGGAACAGGCGGAATCGTCGCCGGTGATGGGCGTGCGTTCCACATCGCGGGCCGGGCTCTCGGCGCAAGATCCGTTGACATCTGATGCTTCGTCGACGAACATCATGCATCATGGCTCGTACGACACTCGATCTCGACCCGGCGATCCTGCGCGAGCTCCGTCGCCGCAGCGCTCGCCAGGGCAAGAGCATGGGCCGCGTTGCCTCCGAACTTCTCGCCCGGGCGGTTGCCGAGCCGGCCGACGTTCCGGCGCCCGAATTCCTGTGGATGAGCGCCCCGCTCGGGCCCGCCACTGATCGACCTCGAGGACAAGGAAGCCGTGCGTCGGACGCTCGACACTGAGCTGTGAGCACGACCCTCGACGCCAACGTCCTCGTGTACGCCTCGAACACGGAGGACGAAGCGCACGAGCGCGCCGAGGCTCTGATCCGGCGCCTCGCCATCGGCCCGGAGATCCTCTACCTGTTCTGGCCAGTCCTTCTGGGCTACCTCCGGATCGTCACTCACCCCGCGATCCTGACGACGCCGCTCTCCCCTGCGGATCGCGATGCGCAACGTCGAGGCGCTGCTGGATCGACCGCACGTCCGCGCGCCGGGCGAGGCCGACGGCTACTGGTCGTTGTTCCGCCAGACCGCGGGCGAACACCCGCGCGGGAACGACATCCCGGACGCTCACGTCGCCGCTCTGATGCGCCAGCACGGCGTCCGCCTGATCTACACCCGTGACCGGGATTTCCGCAGGTTCGACGGGATCGAGGCGCGCGACCCGTTCGCCTGATCCGACGGCCGGCCGGCGTGGGCCGACCTCCGGTCCCGGATATGCCGAGTAGCCGCATGAAACATGCGGCTACTCGCAATGGCGGCGCGGGGGCAATTCGTCGGCGGCGCCCGCTCGCCACGGCGCCACAACGCTACCCCTGCGCCATCACCTGAACCGTGAGCTTGCCCGCCTCGTCGTCCGGCTCGTGGATGTACGCGACGACCAGAGCGCCATTCGTCGGGTCCTGACGGATCACGGCCGACGAAGGATTGTCGCGCCCGATCGTCTCCTTCGCCCACTCGCCGCCCGCCGCGGGTCGATGGAAATGGACCATCCGGTCGAAGTTGGCGATGAGGACGTGGACCTCGCCGGTCGTCGGGTCGATCGTCATCGACGTCGAGCCGATCAGGGTCGACAGCCTGCCTGACTCCCACGACCCGCTCGCGTTCGTCGCGAAGTACGTGCCGAAGGTCGGGCAGCCCCTCGGGCTCGGCGCAGCCACCGTCGTGCCAGCGCTCCGTCCAGAGGAGATACGCGACGTTGCCCGGGCCCAGGGTCAGGACGGGATCGAAGGCCTGCGGGCTGTCGGTGACCTTCCTGGCCACGACGCCGCTCCCGTCCACCGTTCCATAGGCGATCCCGCGCGAGGTCTCGTACGCGATCCGGGCCGTGCCGTCGTCGCCGATCCGAAGCGCCGTCGAGCCGGCCACCCCTGGGATGGCCACGCGCGACAGGGACCCGCCGTCGAGTCGCTCGTAGAACGTGCCGCCGCTCTTGTCGCCGCGGACGGTCGCGTGGATGACCGAGCCGTTGACGCGGAAGGACTGGAGCCGGTCGTTGGCCTTGCCGATCTGGGTCGGCTCGGACCAGTCGCCGCTCGGCAGCGTCCGGGTCCGATACCAGACGCCGACGTCGGCCAGGCCGTCGTCGCCGCAGCCGCCGTCCTCGGGCGCAACCCGGGTGTAGGCGAGATAGAGGGTGCTGCCGGAGAACGCCAGCTGGGGCTCGAGCTCGTAGCGGCCGGCCGGCGGCTGGAGCTTGGTGGTCGACCAGGTGGCGCCGCCGTCGGTCGAGGTGGCGTAGCTGACGGCACTGCCGGCGTCGCCGCACGTGGCCGCGAGGTGACGGCCACCACTCGCGTCGACCGCAAGGACGACGGACGCGCAGTTGTCCAGGCCCTTGACGACGACCGGCTTCGACCACGCGAGGGGCGCCGGGGTCGGCGTCGGGGCGGGCGGCGTGGGAGTCGCGACGGGACCCGACGGGGCCGGATCCGACGACGGAGCGGGCGCGCTCGGGTTCGACGTCGGGCTCGACGGGCCCGGGCTGCCGATGGCGATCGGTGGCACGGATGTGGATGGCGCCGCGGGCGCCTGGCAGGCAGCGACGAGCAGCGCGATCGCGGCGACGCCGATGCGGATGGTGCGGGAGCGTGAGAGAGCATTCATGACGGCACACCAGACGGAGTTGAGCCCGCCGATTGTGTCGCCGTGTCCTCTCCCCGACACCGGACAGGAGCCGATCAGCAAATCACGACATTCGTCCTGTGTATGGGCGCGTCCTTCGTCGAGACCGGCCGACCAGGAGGACGGCGACGAGGGCGGCCAGCGCCGCCAGGAGGGCGACGCCGCCGAGCAGGAGCGGGCTTGGGCTCGGGCTCGAGCTCGGTTCGTAGGCGCCCCGCCGGAATCACCCTGCGCCGCCATTGCAAGTAGCCGCATGTTTCATGCGCAGTAGCCGCATGCCAGTCGGCGGACGGCCGTGAACCTCGCCGCGCTCGCCGTCGGCCGGGCTGTGGGCGGCGGCCCCTGGCAACCGCGGCATCCCGCCCAGTCATTCGGCGTAGCCGCATCAAAGATGCGGCTATTCGCAATGGCAGCGATGGGGCAAATCGCGCCGGCGGGAATGGGGCGGGCAGGCGGGTTGGGGCGGGCAGGCGGGTCGTGCAGACACGGCGGGCCGGCCGCCCGCGCCGCGGCGCGCGAAACCCTAGGTCATCGCCGGACCCCGGCATCGGTCATCCAACCGATGCGTCTCGCGACAACCGCCGCCAACGTGACCCACGAAAGGAGGCACACATGGCGCTGTTCATGGATACGCACTCGCTCGCAGGCGGCGTGAAGGCCAGTGATGTTGCCGACGCACATCGGGCCGATCTCGAGGCGCAGGGCAAGTACAAGGTCAACTACCTGAAGTACTGGGTCGACGAGGCGGAGGGCAAGATCTTCTGTCTCGTCGACGCCCCCGACGCCGACGCCGCCATCCAGGTCCACCGCGAGGCCCACGGCCTCGTCGCGGAGCACATCTTCCCGGTCATCGAAGGAGGATGAGATGACCCGCCGACGCACCCGCTTCGCCGCCGCCGCGCTCGCGGCGATGGCCCTCACCACACTCCTCTTCGGCGGCGCAACCGCCCGGTCCGACCTCTCCGAGGCGCGCCAGGCGACCGCCCGCTTCCACAGCCTCGTCCAGGCCGGTCGCGGCGGCTACGGTCCCTTCCCCGCCGGCGTCCCCCTCCACGAATGCATCGCCAACCTCAACGGGCCTGGCGCGATGGGCTTCCATTGGGTCAACGGCGCGCGGCTCGACAAGGTCCTCGATCCGGCCAAGCCCGAGGTCCTCGTCTACGCTCCGACGGCCGATGGCAAGCTCAAGCTCGCCGCCCTCGAGTACGTGATCTTCCAGGCCGACTGGTACGCCGACCACCCGGCGGGCTCGATGCCGATGCTGTTCGGCCAGGAGCTCATGGTCGGCGACCACAACCGGTTCCAGATCCCGCCGTTCTTCGCCCTCCACGTGTGGCTGTACCAGTCCAACCCGACCGACCTGTTCGCCTCGTTCAACCCGAACGTGTCGTGCGGTGGCACCGCCGCCGCCTCGGGCGCGGTCACGGCAGCGGCTGTGAGCGGCGCCACCGTGGCCACCGCCGATGCGCGGCGCTTCGCGTGCGGCATCCCGAGCGCGACCGCCTGACCGACGATCGCCCTCCTCGTCAACCACCGGCCGTCCGGGCCGCCTCCTTGCGAGGCGGATCGGGCGGCCGATTGGTGTCCGGCGCCACCGCCAGGGTGGGCCTCGAAGGTGTCACGTTCGAGCGGGATCGAAGGGTATGGTCATTCCGATGACCCTCGACACGGCCGAACGCGATCCGTCCCCCCGGTTCTCCCTGACCGGGTCGGCGCAACGCACCCTCGACGCGATCCCGGCGCCAGCCCTGGTGCTGCTCGGCATCGTCACGGTGCAGCTCGGCTCGTCGGTGGCGAAGCAGCTCTTCAACGAGGTCGGCAGCTTCGGGGCCGTGTCGCTGCGGCTGTTCTTCGCGGCGGCCGTGCTGCTCCTCGTGTGGCGGCCGTCGGTGCGCCTCGATCGTCGGACGTGGGCCGTCGTGCTCGGCTACGGCGTGACGCTCGGCCTGATGAACCTGTGCTTCTACCAGTCGCTCGCCCGGATCCCGCTCGGGATCGCGGTGACGATCGAGTTCCTCGGGCCGCTGGCGGTCGCCCTGTTCGGGTCGCGGCGTTGGCTCGATGCGGTGTGGGCCGTGCTCGCCGCGGGCGGCGTCGTCCTGCTGATGGAGGGCGGCGGCGAGCTCGACCTCGTCGGCGTCCTGTTCGCCCTGGCCGCGGGGACGTTCTGGGGGCTGTACATCCTCGTCGGCGCGGCGCTCGGCCGGCGGACGACCGAAGGCAACGGCCTGGCCCTCGGGATGACCGTCGCGGCCCTCGTCGTGGTGCCGATCGGCGTGGCCGACGCCGGGCCCGCGCTGCTCCAGCCGTGGGTCCTGGCTGCCGGGTTCGGCGTCGCGCTGCTGTCGTCGGTCATCCCGTACACGCTCGACCTCGAGGCCCTCCGCAAGATCCCGGCACGCGTGTTCGGCATCCTGATGAGCCTCGAACCGGCGATGGCGGCGCTGATCGGCCTGGTCGTGCTCCAGGAGTCGCTCCACTGGTCGCAGTGGGTCGCGGTGCTGTGCGTCGTTGCCGCGTCAGCGGGCGCGACGCGTGGAGCACGGCCCGAGGTCTAGGTCGGCCGCTTGGGCCACGGCATGGCCGCCGGTGTTGCATCGGACGGGCCAAACAGCGGCTGACGGACGGCGAACAGGTCTGAATCGGCCCGAATAGACCCTTCCGACGCCGTTTGGCGCGTCGGCGGCGACGCCCGACGACGCAACGCCGGCGCGGCCGTCGTTTGGCGCGTCCGGCGCAACGCGGCTGTGCGGGCCGCGTTCCGCCGCGCTGGGACCGAGCCTCAGCCTGCGGCGGCCTCCTCCGACCCTTCCATGTGGAACGTGTCGCGCATCGGGACCTCGCGGAGGAATGCCACGAGGACGGCCGCCAGGATCGCGCCCGCGATGCCGATCCAGAAGGTCGACGTGATCGCGATCGAGATCGCCTGGTGGATGCCCAACACGATGTTCGGGATCAATCCCTGGAACGGCTCCGGGATGACCGTCGCCAGCTGAGCGGCGAGGTCGCCGGTCCCGGTCAGATCGAGCTTGGCCATCGCCGGGTTGGACGGATCGAAGCCCGCCACGAACTCGGCGGGTACGCCGGCCGCGACGATCTGGGTCGGGATCTCCTGGAGCAGGCGGTCGGCGAAGAGCGTCCCGCCGAGGGTCAGCCCGACGGTCCCGCCGATCTGCTGGAAGAACGTCAGGCTGCTCGTCGCGACGCCGATCCGGTCCGGCTGGACGGCGTTCTGGACGATCAGCGTGAAGACCGCGAGCGACGGCCCGATGCCGAGCCCGGCGAGGACCATCCACAGCCACAGGATCGGCCGGTCCGTCGTCGCGCGGAGGTTCGTCATCAGGAACAGCGACACCGCGAGAAGCGCCAGCGAGCCGACCATCAGGAGCTTGTAGCGCCCGACCCGGGCAACGATCTGCCCCGACACGATGGCAGCGACGATCATCCCGGCGAGGAGCGGCAGGAGGTTGTAGCCGGACTCGGTGGCGCTCGCGCCCGCGACCGACTGGAACCAGCGCGGCAGGAAGATGATCGCGTTGAAGAACCCGAACGCGGCCAGGAACGTCGCCGCGACCGAGATCGTGAACGTCCGGAGCCGGAACAGGTCGAGCGGCACGATCGGTTCCTTCGCCCGCGACTCGATCCACAGGAAGACGGCACCGAGGACCAGCCCGAGGGCCATCAGGCCGCCGACGACCGGCTCGGTCCAGTCGTTCGCCACCGGCGCGCCGTTGACGAGGTGCGTCCCGGTCTTGTTGGTCAGTCCGATGAGGAACGTCGCGATCGCGGCGGCGAACACGGCCGCGCCGAGATAGTCGATGTTGCGGCCGGCGTCCGGACGCTTGATCGCGGGCAGGAGGCGCCACAGGATGAACAGCGAGATCAGCCCGATCGGGACGTTGATGAAGAAGATCCAGTGCCAGCCGAAGTTGTCGGTGATCACGCCGCCGAGACCGGGCCCGACGAGCGACGACAGCCCGAACACCGCCCCGAACAGGCCGAGGTACTTGCCGCGCTCGGCGGGCGTGTACAGGTCGGCGATGACCGCCAGCGCGACCGGGAAGACCGCGCCGCCGCCGAGGCCCTGGAGGCCGCGGAACAGGATGAACTGCCACATCTCCTGGGCCAGGCCGCACAGCGCCGAGCTGATCAGGAACAGGCTGACCGCGAAGATGATGATCGGCCGCCGGCCGTACAGGTCGGACAGCTTGCCGTAGATCGGGCCGCTGATCGTCGAGGTCAGCAGGTAGACGGTGACCGCCCACGTGTAGAGCTCGTTGCCGCGGAGCTCGGTGATGATCTTGGGCAGCGCCACGCCGACGACCGTCTGGTCGAGCGCGAACAGGAACATCGCGAGCAGGATCGCGCCGAGGATCTCGAGCTTCGCGCGGGGCGACAGGTCGAGGGCGGGGTCAGACGTGGCATGGGTCATGGGAGGCGTCTCCTGGGGCTTGGGCAACGGCCATGATGCAGCACGAATCGGTCACGCGGTGTCACGTTTCATCAGACCGATGGGGATGCGGGAACTCATCGGCCGCGCGGGCCGCAGCGCGCTCCGCGATACTCGCGGCCATGAAGATCTACTTCGCCGGTCCCCTGTTCACGACGGCCGAGCGCGCCTGGAACGCCGACGTCGCCGCCGCCGTGCGGGTCGCCGGGCACGAGGTGTTCCTGCCCCAGGAGCAGGAACCCGGCCGGGACGCCGCCGGCATCTTCGCGACCGATGTCGGCGGGCTCGACTGGGCTGACGGGCTGGTCGCGATCATGGACGGCCCCGACCCCGACTCCGGCACGTCCTGGGAGGTCGGCTACGCCTTCGGGCGGAAGAAGTGGACCGTCCTGGTTCGGACCGACATCCGCGCGTCCGCCGGCTCGGCCGGCGACTACAACGCGATGCTCACCGAGTCGGCGACGATCCGGATCGACCTGCGTGGCGGGTCGACGGTCGAGGTCATCGCCAGCCTGCTCGACGCCCTCGGACGAATCGACGCCGGGAGCGCCAACCCCACCTAGCCCGCCGGCTGCCAGAGCTCGATCGGGTTGCCCTCGGGATCGTGGATCCGGGCGAACCGCCCGATCTCCGGCGAGGCGTCCCATTCCTCCTTGGTCGTGACCTCGATGCCCGCCGCGCGGAGCGAGTCGAGCAGGCCGGCGAGGTCGTCGACGCGCAGGTTCAGCATGTAGCTCTTGTCGGCGGCGAAGTAGTCGCTGTCGTTCTCGAAGGGCGTGAACACGGTCGGCCCGGCCCCCTGGTCCCAGACCCAGACACCCTCCGGCGCACCGACGCCGAGATGCGTGAGGTACCACTCCGCCAATCCCGGCGGATCCTTCGCGCGGAAGAAGAAGCCGCCGATTCCGGTCACCGCCATGCGCCGTCTCCTGTTCGCTGTCCCCCGAGCGGCCAGAGCCGTCCCGTTCGGGCGCTCATTGTCCAGCCCTGGGCCGTTGACGCGAGCGATCGAGCCCGAGGGCGCCGGCCGGAGCCGGCCGGCGCCTCGAACGGGGTTCAGCGAACGGACGAGGCTGCGGCGGCGAGGACCTCGCGGGCCACGCCCGTGGCGCGGGTCAGCGCCGGGGCGGATTGGTCACCTGGATCGCAATCCAGAGGACGACGATCCCGACCAGCCACGGGACGAACAGGACGAGCCCGCCGAACAGCGCCAGGGCGCCGGTGAAGAGGTTGCCGCTCAGAATCGGCGAACAGGACAGGAACAGGTAGACGATGACCCACACGAGCAGGCCGATTCGGAGGCCGGTGTTCACGGCGTGATTGTGCCCGGCCGTTGGGTGGCCGGCCGCGCGGGTCCGCAGAGCGGGTCGAGGCGGGAATCGATCCACCCGCCAGTCCCGAGCCCGGCCGCGACTCGCCAGCCTTCATGCGGCTATGGCGCATGAAACATGCGGCTATTCGCAAGCCGGGCGCGGGGTGAGTCGACCGGCAGCGCGGCATCGATCGCGTCCGCCGAGTAGCATCCTGCAACCGACTCGACCGCCCGGCTGCTCACCCGCCGGCGCCCGGCCGGAAGCCACCCCGACGGAGACGCCCGCGTGAAGCTCGGTCTGCAGATTCCCTCGTTCAGCTGGCCCGGTGGCGCCGAGGCCATCGGTCCCACCCTGGCCCGGATCGGCCGCCAGGCGGACGACATCGGCCTCGACTCGATCTGGGTCATGGACCACTTCTTCCAGATCCGCGGCGTCGGCCCCGCCGAGCACCCGATGCTCGAGGGTTGGACCGCGCTCGGCTACCTGGCGGCGCACACCTCCCGCGCGCGACTCGGGCTGATGGTCGGCGGCGTCCATTACCGGCTGCCGGGCCTGTGGGTGAAGGCCGCGACGACGCTCGATGTCCTGTCCGGTGGCCGGGCCTGGCTCGGGATCGGGGCCGCCTGGAACGAGGACGAGTCGCGCAGCCTCGGCTTCCCGTTCCCGCCGCTCGGCGAGCGCTTCGAGATGCTCGAGGAGACGCTCCGGATCGCCCACGAGATGTGGCAGGGCGAGCGCGGCTCCGAGGCTGCGTTCGACGGTCGCCAGTACCACGCCACCCGGCTGATGAACTCGCCCCAGTCGATCTCGCGGCCGCGCGTCCCGATCATGATCGGCGGCGGCGGCGAGAAGAAGACGCTCCGCCTGGTCGCCCAGTACGCCGACGCGACGAACGTCTTCGGCGGCCCCGAGGCGATCGCCCACAAGTACGCGGTGCTGCGCGAGCATTGCGCCGCGGTCGGGCGCGACTACGACGAGATCGAGCGCTCGAACCTCCAGACGATCAACCTCGTCCGCGACTCACCGAGCCAAATCGTCGACTACTTCGGCGAGCTGTCCGACGCCGGCGCGCAGCACATCATCTTCAGCGTGTACGACGCTCACGATCCCAAGCATCTCGAGACGATCGGCCGCGAGATCGTGCCGCAGCTCAAGGGCCTGTAGGGCGAGGGACGGGCCCGCTCCGGCGGCCGGGTGGACTCCGTGGCGCACCGACATCTTGCCAAATGTTCTCTCAGCGGACCTTCGGCGGGGTCGACGACCGGATTCCAGCGCGAAGGCCGCCGATCCGTCGATCGGTTAGCCGCCGACGGCTGACGATCTTCTGACCGGTCGACCGAACGTCGTTCGGATCCCGCCCAAGGTTCCGCAGGCGGACTTCTGGCAGGAAAGGACGCCGGCCCGGCCCGATCCCGAGATCCCGGCCCGTTCCGTGAAGATCGCGATGATCGCCAGCGCCGATCAGCCACGCGGCGACCACGATCAAGGCCGTGTTCGGATCGAGCCGGGCGAGCGCCGCCCCGCCGCCGCCGAACCTATTGGAGGTCGCGACGAGGCCGGCGGCGCGAATCCTGCCAACAGCTCTCTCAGCGGACCTTCGGCGGGGGTCATCCCGGCTCGGGGACCACGTCGCCGCATGCCCAGAACCCGCCGAACCCTTCGACCCCGCCGAGTCTGTACCTGCCGCCCGACCTCGCGATGACGGTCCCGCCGTCCAGAATCTCGACCTCATCCCCGTTCATCCGAGAGCCGAAGCTCCCGCGCCAGGTAATCATCGTATTGACGCCTTGATCGTCCTGGAGGACGAGGCGGCGGTCATCGGTGATCACGAGCCGACCGACGATGGACGTCGAGCCCGTGCAGCCTCCGGCATCCGCTCCAACGAAGAAGACGTCGCCCGCAACCAGGACGGGCTCCTTCGACGAACCTGCCGCTGGCGACTGGCAGCCGACGAAGCAGAGCGCAAGCGCAACGATGGTGGTGACCGCACCGGCGAGGCGGCGGACGTCTGCGGTCATGCCGCGAGCCTACACCCCGGTCGCGCGCTCTCGGCTTACCCCGAGATCTCGGCGCGTTCCGTGAAGATCGCGGTGACCGCCAGGGCGCCGATCAGCCACGCGGCCACGACGAGCAACGCCGTGTTCGGATCGAGCCGGGCGAGCGCCGCGCCGCCGTCGCCATCGCCGAAGCTGCCGGACGTCGCGACGACCGCGTTCGCCGCGCTGAACGGGAAGTACTTGACGATGTCGGGCAGGAAGATCCGCGCGAACTGCTCGCCGAAGTAGACGGCAATCCCGACGCCGATCCCGGCCAGCTGGCTGCGGGCAAGCGTCGCGATCGCGAAGCCCGAGTCCCGCTGCCTCCGCGAGGGCCAGCCAGCCGCGGGCGAGGATCTCGGGGAAGGTCCCGATCGTTGCCGCGTCGTCGAGGCCGGTCAGCGGGACCTGGGCGAGACCCGCCGCGACGATCGTCACGACGATCCCGATCCCGAACGCGACGAGCATGCCGACCAGCACCATCGTCGCGATCGAGGCGAAATGGAGCAGCTGATAGCGGCTCCGGCTCTCGCCTCGTGCGACCGCGGCCTTGAGCGTGCCCCAGGTCCACTCCGAGCCCGCGACCGCCGCGCCATAGATCATCGCGAACAGGCCGCCGAGCCCAAGGATGAACTGCAGGAGCAGGGTGTAGGCGCCGGGGAACGTCACGAGCAGCAGGGAGGACCGGCCGCTGTTCGGGTTCGACGCGATCGCCTGGCGCGCCGTGGCGCCGACCGCGATGTAGATCAGCGCGAGAAGGCCGACGAGCAGCCCGAACGTGACGTACGTGGCCGGCCGGCGGAGCAGCTTCCGGATCCCGGCCACGAACAGCCTCACGAGGCGCCTCCCTGGCCTGAGGTCGGAGGTTGTTCCCAGCCGGGCGAGACCGCGTTGGCACCGGCCGATCCGAAGAACGTTCCCTCGTGGTTGGCCGTGTCGCTGCCCGCCGTCAACGTGAGGAACAGCGACTCGAGATCGTTGCCGGTCTCGAGGCCCGAGGCGTAGATCCCGGCGGTCGCCAGGGCCCGGTTGACCTCGGCCGCCCGCTCGGGCGCGATGGACAGCGAGAGCCAGCCCTCGGCGTCGACCGTGCTCGTCGCCTCGGCGGAAAGTCCCCCGAGGATCCGGCGCGCCTCGCCGACCTCCGCGGGCGCAACCCGGACCCGGACGAGACCTTCGCCCTCGAGAATCTGTGCGATCGGGCCTTCGCGGACGAGGCGGCCCGCAGCGATGATCCCGAGCACGTCGGCGAGCTGCTGGACCTCGCCGAGGATGTGGCTCGATACGAACACGGTCTTGCCGGTCGCGGCGAGCCGCTTCAAGGTCTCGCGCATCGCCACGATGCCGGCCGGATCGAGGCCGTTCGACGGCTCGTCGAGGAGCAGCAACCGGGGGTCGCTCAGGAGCGCGGCCGCGATCCCCAGCCGCTGCTTCATCCCGAGCGAGTAGGTCTGGACCTTGTCGGTCGCCCGGTCGCGCAGCCCGACCATCTCGAGGAGCTCCTCGATCCGGCTGCGCGACGTCCTGGCGCCGGCCGCGGCCAGGGATCGGAGGTTCTCGCGGGCCGACAGGTACGGGTAGAACGACGGCGACTCGATCAGGGCGCCGACGTCGAAGAGGCGGTGGCGATCGTTCCGGCCGAATGGCAGTCCGAGGACCTCGATCGAGCCCTCGTCGGGGTGGATGAGCCCGGTCAGGAGGCGCATCGTCGTCGTCTTGCCCGCGCCGTTCGGGCCGAGGAAGCCGTAGACGACCCCGGTCGGGACCGACAGGTCGAGGCCGGCCAGCGCCGTGCGCGAGCCATAGCGCTTCTGCAGCCCGCGCGTGGCGAGGGCGAGTCCGTCGGTCAAGGGTGCGTCTCCGGGGTGACGGGGAGGCGATGGCCTCGGGCCCGATCGTGGGGTCGCGGTGGTCTGCGTGTCAAACCGGCGCGCCAGCTCGACCGGCCGAGATCGGATACCCCCTGGGGGTATGGCGATGGTGCTACGATGAGGTCGATGTCCGACGATTCCGCGCGGTCCGAAGGGACCGATCCAGCCACTCCGAAGCCCGCCGATCCCGATGCGGCGCCGGCCAATCCGGCCACGCCGGCCGACCCGTTCGCGGGTCTCTCGATCGACTTCGGCGGCGGCGACGCCAGTGACGGCGGCGACGCCAGTCAGGCGACCCCGGCCAACGGCAACGGGGCCGGGCCCGATCTCGTTCGGTGCCCCGATCTCGTTCGATGCCGCGCCGGCCGCGGGCGTGGCGCCGGCCGCAGCGTGCGCCGGCCGCCGCGCGCCGGCAGCCCGCGCCCGCCGACTCGTTCGCACCCGTGCAACCACGCGCCGGCGGCCCCGTCGGCGGCCCCGATGACGGCGCCGACCGTGACGAGAACCGCACCAAGGTCCTGATCATCGGCTCCGGGCCGGCCGGGCTCACTGCCGCGATCTACGCCGCGCGCGCCAACCTCGAGCCGATCGTCCTCGCCGGCGTCGTGCCCGGCGGCCAGCTGATGATCACGAGCGACGTCGAGAACTACCCGGGCTTCCCCGAGGGAATCCTCGGGCCGGAGCTCATGGCCAAGTTCCGCGAACAGGCCGAGCGGTTCGGGACGCGGGTCCATGACGTCGACGTCGAGCGGGTGGACCTGTCGACGCGACCGTTCAAGGCCTGGGCACGCGGGGTGGAATACACAGCCGACGCGGTCATCGTCGCGACCGGGGCGTCGGCGCTGTGGCTCGGCCTCGAGAGCGAGACCCGTCTCCGTGGCCGCGGCGTCTCCGCGTGCGCGACCTGCGACGGCTTCTTCTTCCGGGACAAGGAGATCGCGGTCGTCGGCGGCGGCGACACGGCCCTCGAGGAGGCGACGTACCTCACCCGCTTCGCGACGAAGGTCCATCTGCTCCATCGACGCGAGTCGTTCCGGGCCTCGAAGATCATGGTCGACCGGGCGTACGAGAACCCGAAGATCGAGGTCCATACGAACGTCGCCGTCGACGAGGTGCTCGGCGCCGCGAAGGTCGAGGGCTTGCGCGTCCGCGACACGCTGACCGACGAGGTCCGCGACGTCCCGATGGAAGGCCTCTTCGTCGCGATCGGCTACCGCCCGAACACCGAGGTCTTCAAGGAGCAGCTCGAGGTCGACGACAAGGGCTACCTCGTCGTCCACGACGAGACCGGCTCGAAGATCGACGGCGTGTTCATCGCCGGCGACGTCCACGACCACCGCTACCGCCAGGCCGTGACCGCGGCCGCCGACGGCTGCAAGGCCGCGATCGACGCCGAGCGCTGGCTCGAGCACGAGGGAATCAGCGAGGCAACGACCGCGACTGCCTGGTAGTCGCGGCGCGGCGCACGCTAGCGCGGCGCGGCGCTAGCGCCGGCGCACGCTGGCGCGGCGCGGCCTGGCGCGGCCCGGCCTGGCGCGGCCCCGGCGGCTGCGCTGCCGCCTGCCGGGAGCCACGTCCTGCGCCTGCCGCCACTGCGGCGAACCCCTCCCCACCCGCTTGCAAGTAGCCGCATCTTTCATGCGCGGTAGCCGCATGTTCCCGCGCGCCCGATGTTCCCGAGCGCCTGCGTCCAGGCCGGCTCGCACGACTACGCCCACCTGAGCGGCAGTTGCTTCAGGGCTCGATCGAGGACGGCCACGATCATCGCCAGCTTGTAGAGGCTCAGCCCCTCGAGTCGTCCATTCTCAAGGCGCGAGATCGTGCTCTGGTGGCAGTGCGCCAGCCGCGCAAGCTGAGCCTGGCCCATTCCGGCACGCACCCGGGCATCGAGGATCCACCGACCGAGCATGTACATTCCCGGCTCGATCAGCCCGTCGGGGTCGGGCCGCCGATGGGCGAGCGCGCCGTGTCGGAGTCGCCGATGCGGGTTCGTGCAGGTCGTCCGAGCTCCCATGGCCCTATTGAACGATCCACCGACCACCGCGCAATGCACGTGACATTCACTCGGGCTGAACGCGAGGAGTCCGACCGGGTGCGCCTGGGTGCCCGAACATGCGGCTAGTCGCCATGAAACATGCGGCTATTCGCAATGGCTGCGCGGGGTGTTTCGCCAGGGCGACGCGGATGGGAGGGTCGACGAACGTCGCGCGCGGCGGCAGCGGCGCACATGCGCCATCGGCGGCTACGATCAGCGGGTGAGGATTCGCACCACCGCATTGGTCCACCACGGCGGGATGCGCTTCGCCGCGACCACCGGCACCGGCCGGACGATGACGTTCGGCGACGACCCGGAGCAGAACGAGTACTCGCCGGTCGAGACCGTCCTGGCAACGATCGCGGCGTGCTCGGCCATGGACGTCATGTCGATCCTGGACAAGAAGCGCCAGAAGGTCGACACCTACCAGGTCGACGCCCGCGGCGAGCAGCGCGACGAGTACCCGCAGGTCTACACCCGGATCGACATCACCCACATCGTCGAGGGCACGGTCGTGCTGGAGGCGGCGGTCCGCCGTGCGGTTCAGCTGTCGGCGGCGAAGTACTGCCCGGTCAACGCGATGATCTCGGCCGGCGCGACCGAGGTCCACCACCACTTCCGCATGCGATGCACGGGCGCGGAGCCGACGGAAGCCTCGGGCGAGGTGATCGTGACCGGCCCGGATCGCCGGCCGGACGTGGTCGCTTGACGGACGGCCGACGGGCGGGCCGCGCGAGCGCGACCCGAACGTGCGCGATCGCGCCGGCGCCGCCGACGCGGGCGCGGCCCTAGCGGAAGCTGATCGACGAGCCCGCGACGCCGGCGGCCTGAACCGGTCGTCCCCGCGTCCAGATTCGGGTCACCGCGGCGGGCAGCCACCAGCGCAGGAAGTACAGCCGGCAGCCGAGGCAGTAGCCGGTGATCCCGAGCACGCTCTGGAGCCCGGCGACGGCGAGCGCCAGCCCCCATCCGATCGTGGTCGCGCCAACGATGAACGCTACCAGCGACGCGATCAGCGCCACGCTGCCGAGCGTCTGGGCGAAGCGCGGCGGGTACTCGTGCTCGGGCTCGGTCTTGCCGAGGCCGGCCAGCGCGACGATCCGTCGCCAGATCACGCCGTAGATCGACCAGCGAAGCCCGAACGCCGCGCTGACCCCGATCGACGCCAGCGCCAGCGCGACCCCGGGCACGAAGCCCGTCACGAACGACGCGATGAGCAGCAGCGCCGACAGCCCAGCCCCGAAGCGATGGCCGCGCGGGTCGATCATCCGGGCGGGCGGCAGTGCGGCGGTGGCGGACGACGGGACGGCGGACGGCATCGGGAGCTCCTGGGACGGCGGGCAGGCCGCGCATCGTAGCGAAGTTCTAGTGAATCAGTCGACATTGTCTCGGTGGCTGCCGGTTGCAATTCGGTGCCGCCGCCGTGCCCCGCCGTGCCGCCGCCGTGCCCCGCCGTGCCGCCGCCGTGGCCGCCGCTCGCGCCGCCTCGCATCGGCCGCGCTTGCATGATTATGCGCCAGCAATGTATTGTCATGCGGTCATGGCCGCCTTCCGTCCGACCGCCTCGACCTCGAACCCGTCCCCTGCGAGGGACCGGGCGTGCCTCCGCACGCCGTCGCGCCCGTGAGCGCGGGAATCGAGCCCTCGATCGCGATCGCGACGGATCGCCGGCCGGATTCGTCCGGCGCGAGGATCCGCGTGGGGATCATCGGCGCCACGGGCTACGTCGGTGCCGAGCTGATCCGCCTCCTCAGTCGCCATCCCGCCGTCGAGATCGTCGGCCTCCAGGGTCGCGATCGCCACGAGCCGGTCGGCGCCAGTCATCCCCATCTGTCCGAGACCGGGCTGACGGTCGAATCGACGCTGCCCGAGGTCGACGCCGTCTTCCTGGCCCTCCCCCACGGGACCGCCGCGGGCGTCGTCCCGGAGATGGCCGCCGCGGGAACCGCCGTCATCGACCTGGGACCCGACTTCCGCCTTCGCTCGTCGGCCGACTATCCGCGCTGGTATGGCTTCGAGCACCCCCGCCCCGACCTCCTGTCGAGCGCCGTCTACGGCCTCCCGGAGCTCCACCGCGCCGAGCTCGCCGCCCTCCGCCACGCGCCGCACGCCATCGTCGGCAACCCCGGCTGCTATCCGACGGCGACCCTCCTCGCCCTGGCCCCGCTCGCGCGGGCCGGCCTGATCGACGACCTCGTGATCGACGCCAAGAGCGGCGTCTCCGGCGCCGGCCGCGACGCCAAGCCGGACCTCCTGTTCGGCGAGGTCAACGAGAGCGTCAAGGCCTACGGGATCGGCGGCCACCGCCACGCGGCCGAGATCGAGCAGGAGCTTGCGGCGCTCGGCGGCCCCGGCGGACCGGTCGACTTCCTGCCCCACCTGATCCCGATGACCCGCGGCATCCTGTCGGCCGGGCACGTCCGCCCGAGCCGCCCGACGAGCCAGGCCGAGCTCGACGACCTCTATGCCGCCGCTTACGCCGACGAGCCGTTCGTGACCGTGACCCAGGCCGCGCCCGCGACGAAGCACGTCCTCGGCAGCAACCACGTCCGCGTGTCCGTCCACCACGACGAGCGGACCGGCCGGATCCTCGCCATCGGCGTGATCGACAACCTCGTGAAGGGCGCCGCCGGCCAGGCGATCCAGGGCTTCAACCTCGTCCACGGCCTGCCCGAGACGACCGGCCTCGAGCAGCTGCCGCTCGTTCCCGTAGCGCACGAAGGACCGATGACCATCGCCACCAGCACCGACCTTCCCCTCGACGCGTTCTCGATCGACCTCCCGTCGGTCGAGCGCCGCGCCGCGATCCCCGCCGGGTTCGTCGCGGCGGGCGGCGTGGCCGGGATCAAGGCGTCGGGGCGGCCGGACCTCGCGCTCGTGGCGACCGTTGTGGGCGCCGATGGTCGACGGCAGCCTGCCGCGGCGGCCGCGGTGTTCACGCCCAATGCCTTCGCCGCCGCCCCGGTCCGCCTGTCGCAGGCCCACCTCGCGGCCACCGATCCGGCCGGCGAGGGACGTTCCGGCTGGGCGACCGGGATCATCTCGACGAGCGGCTCGGCCAACGCCGCGACCGGCGCGGCGGGCGACGCCGACCAGGTGGTCGTGGCCACGATCCTGGCCGAGGCGCTCGGCGTGGCCGAGGAGCAGACGCTCCTCCTGTCGACCGGGATCATCGGGACGCGGCTGCCGCTCGACATCGTCCGGTCCGGGGTCGCCAAGCTGGCGCCGACGCTGGCACCGAGCGACGCCGGCCTGGCGGCCGCGGCCGAGGCCCTCCGCACGACCGACTCCGTCGTCAAGGTCGCGACGACGACGATCACCCTGCCCGATCCCGATGGCCTGGCGGTCCGCTCGGTCCGCGTGACCGGGATCGCCAAGGGCGTCGGGATGATCCATCCCCGGATGGCGACGATGCTCTCGATCGTCCTGACCGACGCCGCCGTCGACCCGGCGACCCTCCACGGCCTCCTCCGGCCGGCGGCGGCCCGGACGTGGGACCAGCTGAGCGTCGATGGCGACACGTCGACGAACGACACCGTGTTCGTGCTGGCGTCGGGTGCGTCGGGCGTCGGAACCGTCGCGGCCGGCACGCACGAGGCGGCCGAGCTGGGACGGGCGATCGAGGCGATTGCCCGCGATCTGGCCCGGCAGCAGGCGGCCGACGGCGAGGGGGCCACGACCCTCATCACCTGCCAGGTCTCGGGCGCCGTCGACGGCGCCGACGCGCGAGCGGTCGCCCGGGCGGTCATCTCGTCATCGCTCGTCAAGGCCGCGGTCCACGGTCGCGACCCGAACTGGGGCCGGATCGCGGGGGCCGCCGGCAACGCGGCGCTGGCCGACGAGGCCGTCCTCGCCGCAGCCGGCCTGACGGCGTCGGCGGCCCGCAGCCGAGCCGGCACCGCCGCCGAGCTCGACCCGGACCGGCTCCGGATCGCGATCGCCGGCCATCTCGTCTTCGACGGGTCCGCCGGTGGACCGGTCGCCTTCGACCGCGCCGCCGCCCGGGCGGCGATGGATGCGCCCGAGCTGCTGATCCGGCTCGACCTGGGCCTCGGCGACGGCCGTGGCGAGGCCTTCGGCTGCGACCTCACGGAGAAGTACGTCATCGAGAACTCGGAGTACACGACGTGAGCGAGATCCTGGTCGTGAAGCTCGGCGGCACGACGATCGCCGACCAGGCCCAGGTCCTCACCGAGGTCGCGGCCGTGGCCCGAACGCGGCCGGTGGTCCTCGTCCATGGCGGCGGCAAGCGGATCACGGAGTGGCTCGAGCGGCTCGGCGTCCCCTCGAAGTTCGAGCAGGGACTGCGCGTCACCGACCAGGCCGCCCTCGAGGTCGCGGCCGCGGTCCTGCGCGGCGTCGTCAACAGCGAGCTCGTGGCCGCGCTGCGCGACCTGGGCGTCGATTCCGTGGGCCTGTCGGGCGTCGACGGCGGCCTGCTCGTCAGCGAGCGCGTCCCGGGCATGGGCCTCGTCGCCCACGTCGTCGGCCTCCGGCGCGACCTCATCGATGCGGTCCTGGTCGGCGGCCAGGTGCCGGTCGTCGCGCCCCTCGCCCGCGACGAGGACGGGATCGTGTGCAACGTCAACGCCGACGACGCCGCGGCCGGTCTCGCGGCCGGTCTCGGTGCCCGCCAGCTCGTCCTGATGACCGACGTCGACGGGGTTCGCGATGCCGACGGGCGGCGGCTCGACACGCTCACGACCGGCGAGGCCGAGAGCCTGATCGAGACCGGCGTGATCGCGGGCGGGATGGTGCCCAAGATCCGGGCCGCCCTGACGGCCCTCGCCTGGGAGGGCTCCGAGGCGATCATCGCCGACGCGTCCGCCGACCGGGCGCTCGACCGGGCCCTCCACGACCCGACCTTCGGGACCCGGATCACGCACAGTCGCTCGGCGGTCGGGGCGGCCTGATGCGCGGACGCCCGGCAACGACCACCCTCGCTCTCCGGAGCCCGTCGCTCGTGTCGGCCGCCGTCGCTCCGGCCGGCTCGAAGCGCGACCGCCAGCTCGCCGTGCGCGAGCTCGTCGGCGCCGCCGGGATCGGCAGCCAGCAGGAGCTCGCCGACCGCCTGAACGAGCCGCGGCTTCGCGGTCACCCAGGCGACCGTCAGCCGCGACATCGCCGAGCTCGGGCTGGTCAAGGCGCCGCGCGACGGGCGCCATGTCTACGTGATGCCCGAGACGCTCGCGGCCGCCGTGGCCCTGGCCGGCGGCGGCGCCGGGCGCAGCGACGAGCGCCTCCGTCGCATCCTCGCCGACGTCCCGGTGACGGTCGGACGGAGCGGCCTGATCCTGCTCGTGACCGGGTCGCCGGGGACCGCCAGCATCATCGCCCAGGCGATCGACGAGTCGTCGCTGTCGGAGCAGGAAGGCACGCTGGCCGGCGACAATACGCTCCTCGTCCTGTTCGCCGACGAGCCTCGCCTGCTGGCCTGGCGCGATCGGTTCGACCAGATCCTCGGCGCCGCGACGGCCTCGGCCGGGCGCGCCTGACTCGTGCCCCAACCCCTGACCACCTCGGAGGCCCGCTGATCCCATGAAGAAGGTCGTCCTCGCCTATTCCGGCGGCCTCGACACGTCCGTTGCCGTCGCCTGGCTCCGCGAGAAGTACGACTGCGAGGTCGTCTGCCTGACGGTCGACGTCGGCGGCGGCTCGCTCCGGGAGGGCGTCGAGAAGCGGGCGATCTCGGCCGGCGCGTCGCGGGCCTACGTGGTCGACGCTCGCGAGCGGTTCGTGCGCGACTTCGTCTGGCCGCACCTCCAGGCCAATGCGATGTACCAGGACGCCTATCCGCTGGCGACGGCGCTGGCCCGGCCGCTGATCGCCCAGCTCCTCGTCGAGGTCGCCCGGCGCGAGGGCGCCGACGCCGTCGCCCACGGCTGCACCGGCAAGGGCAACGACCAGGTCCGCTTCGATGTCGCCGTCCATGCCCTCGATCCGGGCCTCGAGGTCGTCGCCCCGATGCGGGTCGGGATGGGCCTGACTCGCGACCAGGAGATCGACTACGCCGCCGAGCGCGGGATCGAGATCCCGATCACCAAGGCGTCGCCGTACTCGATCGACGTCAACCTGTGGGGCCGGTCGTGCGAGACCGGCGTGCTCGAGGATCCGTGGGTCACGCCCCCGCCGGACGCCTACGAGTGGACCGTCGCACCGTCGGACGCGCCGGCGCCGGTCGAGATCGCGATCGAGTTCGAGGGCGGGATCCCGGTCGCCCTCGACGGCGAGCGGCTCGACCCGGTCGAGCTCGTCGACCGGCTGCACGCCCTGGGCGGCGCCCACGGCGTCGGCCGGATCGACCACGTCGAGGACCGCCTGGTCGGGATCAAGAGTCGCGAGATCTACGAGGCGCCGGCCGCGACGATCCTGCACGCGGCGCACGGCGCGCTCGAGGGGCTGACGCTGACCAAGGACACGCTCCGGTTCAACCGCCTCGTCGCGAACGAGCTGGCCCAGCTGACGTACGACGGGCTGTGGTTCTCGGCGCTCCACCGCGACCTGCGCGGCTACGTGGCGTCGGCCCAGCGGGTGGTCAGCGGCGACGTCCGGCTGCGGCTCGATCACGGTTCGGCGGTCGTCATCGGGCGGCGCTCGCCGCTCTCGCTGTACGACAAGAACCTCGCGACCTACGACACGGGCGACGCGTTCGACCATGCGGCCGCGGTCGGGTTCATCTCGATCTTCGGGCTGCCGCTCCGGGTCGAGGCGGCGCGCCACGGAGCGGTCGGCGCACGCTACGGCGCGGCCTGGACCTGGACGGATCCGCTCCTCGAGGACCTGCCGACGACCGTCACGGATCCGTCGGAGCCGGTCGCCGCGGGCTGAGGGTCCCGGCAATCCCGATCAGCCATCGACGCGGTTGCCCGTCGTGCGGGCCGGAGCGCGGGGACTGGCGGGGATGTCGCGCCAAGCCGCCCGGTGGCAGGCCGCCCGGTGGCAGGCCGCCCGGTGGCAGGCCGCCCGGTGGCAGGCTGCCGGGTGGGTTCTGTTCCTCCGCCGGCAGTTGGCCAGGTAGTCGCCCCGGGACTCGCTGGCGTCATCGTGTGCACGGAGCAGCGCGATCGCGCCGGCGACCGAGCGTGGGACCGCGCCACGCAGTCCTCAGGTGAATGCCTGGCCGAATCCGTGTCCGTGAGCGGGCGCGGCAACCGCTCCGTGCTCGATCACCTGAGGATGAAGACGCCGTCCGTCGGGCATGCGGCGACGCCGGCTGGCACGGAAGCGGCGGCGAGCGTACCGTCTCCGCGTGACCAGCCATGAGCCGACTCCCCCGGAGGCATCGACGGCGAGCGACGCGTCAGATGCCGCCGACGCGGAGACGACCGAGGTCTGGCGCAGCATCCTGACCGGCGAAGACCCGTCCCTGCCGCGTCTGCGCCGGATGTGGGGCCACATCCCGTCGTCGCCGCGCTGCAAGCTCTGCGCCGCGCCGTTCCACGGCCCGGGCCGCCTGCTGACGAAGGTGTTCATGCACGGTCCGTCGCTGTCGAACCCGCTCCTGTGCAACGCATGCTTCGGGTCGATCCGCCAGCATCCGGGCGGAGCCGAGGTCGACATCAGCGTCCTGTTCGCCGACATCCGCGGCTCGACCGGCATCGCAGAGCGGACGACCGCGGGCGAGTTCCGGCGCCTCGTCCAGCAGTTCTACCACCGGGCCGCCAAGGCGATCGACGCCAGCGACGGGGTCATCGACAAGTTCCTCGGCGACGGGATCATGGTCCTGTTCATCCCGGTCATGACCGGCGAGATGCACGCCCGACGGGCCATCGAAGCCGGCGAGGCCGTTCTTCGCGCGGTGGCCGCTCCCGAGCTCGTGGCGGGCGGCGTCCGCGTCGGCGCCGGGATTCACACGGGCGCTGCCTTCGTCGGGACGGTCGGCTCGGCCGAGAAGCTCGACTTCACGGCGCTCGGTGACACGGTCAACGTCGCGGCCCGGCTCGGCAGCGATGCCGGGGCCGGCGAGCTCCTGGTGTCGGCCGCGGCCTGGCGAGCCGCCGGTCGGACCGAGAACGCGGAGCGGCGGGAGCTGACCGTCAAGGGCCGGACGGAGCCGCTGGAGGTCGTCGTGCTGGGCGGCCAGCCGGCCGGCGCCGCCGCCTGACGTCCCCGCTGGAGCGTCAACGCCGCTAGGCCACGGTCCTCGAGGCTTCACTTGCCGAATGTCCGCCGTGCGGGCGTTACGCAAGCGAACGATCACTTCTCGGCTCGAATCCGGTCTGCGTTAGTTCGTCAAGGCTAACGATTCGTCGACAAGAGCCGGAAGCCGCTTGAAACCGCCCGGATTGTCCGCACGACGGACATCTCGCAAGACGGAGGGCGCCTCAGGCGGCCGAGCCCTTGCCCGAGCCCTCGTCCGTGCCCGGACCCGCATCGGCGTTCGCGGCGGCGTGCGCCTCCACCTGGGCCATGAACTCGTTCGTCAGGATCAGCCGCGACGGCAGGAGCGCGATGTGGAGCACCCCCGCTGCGATGAAGACGGCAGTCAGCCCGAACGTCTGGCCGATGATCCCGCCGAGGAGCGCCCCGAGCGGGATCGAGCCCCACGAGATCACCCGGAACGACGCCATCACCCGGCCGAGAAGGTGGTTCGGGACGATCCGCTGACGGATCGAGCCGAACACCACGTTGAAGGCGCCACCGACCGAGCTGCTGACGGCCAGGACGATCCCGATCAGGACCGGCTGCGGCACGACGATCCACACCAGGTCGGAGACGAGCAGCGACAGGATGCACGCGACGAACAGGTTGGCCCGCCCGATCGCCCGCTCGATCCGGCTCGCGAGCAGCGTCCCGGCGACTGTCCCGATCGCGATCGCCGTGATCAGCAGCCCGAACCCGACCCCGTCGAGCCCGAGCGGCCCCGGCGCCACGACGTACAGGACGAGGATCGCGAACACGGCCGTCGAGGCGAGGTTCATCGGCCCGACCACGAACGCCATCGTGCGGAGCAGACGGTGGTTCCAGAGGTAGGCCATACCCGTCCGGATCTCGGACGCGATCGAGGTCGGCGGACCCGACCGGACGGCCCGGAACGAACCACGCAACGTGAGCAGGCAGAGCAGCGCGCCGAGGTAGCCGGCCGCGGCGGTCCCGAAGGTCGACGCGATCGCGATCCCCGCCAGGAACCCGCCGACCGGCGGTCCCACGAAGTTGTTCATCGTCAGCTCGACCGCCTGGAGCCGGCTGTTCGCCGCCACGACCTTGTCCTTGCCGACGATGTTCGGGAGCATCGAGCTCGCCGCCGTGTCGAACATCGTCTCGAAGCAGCCGAGCACGAACGCGACGAGGTAGAGCAGCCAGATCGTGGCGACGTTGCTCACGACCGCGACCGCCAGCCCGACGAGCAGGATCACCCGGCCGGCGTCGACGAGGACCATCGTCCGGCGCCGATCGAGACGGTCGGCGAGGGCGCCCGCGATCAGCGCGAACACGAGCCACGGCAGCCGCGACGCCACCGCCA
Organism: uncultured Chloroflexia bacterium; assembly: GCA_963783055.1. Classification (GTDB taxonomy): domain Bacteria; phylum Chloroflexota; class Limnocylindria; order Limnocylindrales; family CSP1-4; genus CF-46. The sequence goes on along the minus strand of CAWAMB010000004.1, from coordinate 917,429 downwards.
CTCCGGCGACGAGGCCCGGCTCGGTCGTCAGGCTGACCGCCAGCAGCGGCAGGGCGATCTGGAAGATCCCGTCGGACAGGTTGGCGAGGAACGACGCCGAGAAAAGCGTCCAGAATCCTCGCCCGAGATCGCCCCCGACGCTGCGGATGAGGGCCGTCACCCCGCGGTGGTGACCACGCGCGACTCCGAGCTCCGCAGCCGCGCGTACCCGGGCTTCACGACCTCGTTGATCAGCGCGAGCCGCTCGTCGAACGGGGCGAACGCGCTCTTCATCGCGTTGATCGTCAGCCACTCCATCTCGCCGAGGCCGACCCCGAACGCCTCGTCGAGGGCCGCGAACTCGGACGACATCGAGACGCCGCTCATCAGCCGGTTGTCGGTGTTCAGCGTGACCCGGAAGCGGAGCCGCCGGAGGAGATCGATCGGATGCGAGGCGATCGTGGCGGCGGCGCCGGTGTGGACGTTGGAGGTCGGGCACATCTCGAGCGGCACCCGCCGGTCGCGGACGAACGTCGCCAGCCGCCCGAGCTCGACCGTGCCGTCGTCGCGGACGGTGATGTCGTCGACGATCCGGACGCCGTGCCCGAGCCGCTCCGCGCCGCAGAACTGGAGGGCCTCCCAGATCGACGGCAGCCCGAACGACTCGCCGGCGTGGATCGTGATGTGGAAGTTCTCGCGCCGGACGAGATCGAACGCGTCGAGGTGGCGGGTCGGGCGGAAGCCGGCCTCGGGTCCCGCGATGTCGAACCCGACCACGCCCTCGTCGCGGTGGCGCAGGGCGCACGCCGCGACCTCGACCGAGCGGGCGGCCTGGCGCATCGCCGTGACGATCATCTTCATCGAGATCGTGTGGCCGGCGGCGGCGGCCCGCTCCATCCCGACCCGGAACCCCTCGAGGTTCGCGGCCACGACCTCGTCGAGGGTCAGGCCGCGCTCGGTCGACAGCTCCGGCGCGTAGCGGACCTCGGCGTAGACGACGCCGTCGGCCGCGAGATCCTCGGCGCATTCGGCGGCGACCCGGATGATCGCGTCGCGCTCCTGCATGACCCCGACGGTGTGGGCGAACGTCTCGAGATACAGCTCGAGCGACTTGCGGTCCGCGCCGCGCCGGAACCAGGCCGCGAGCTCGTCGACGTCGGTCGTCGGCAGCCCGTCGTATCCGAACTCGGACGCCAGCTCGATGACCGTGGCCGGGCGCAGGCCGCCGTCGAGATGGTCGTGGAGGAGGGCCTTCGGGGCCTGGCGGATCGTCTCGGGACGGAGCATGACGGGATGGTACGTCGCGGCCGGCGACGCGACGCCCGACTTCAGCTCCCGCGCCGGAGCGGATGGGTGTCGACAAGCCCCGACGCCTGGATGCCGCTCTCGATGCGGTGCAGGACGGCTGCATCGACTGGCAGCCCGGCCGCGTCGAACGCGAGGAGCAGCGCGCCGGCCGCCGGCTCCGGGGTTGACTCGACGATCGTCGCGCCGGGGGCGCCCGCCAGCACGGTCCGGACGATCGCCTCCCGCAGGATGGGTGCCGCGTCGCGGAGCACGCCACCGGTCAGGGCCACGCCGAATGGATCCGATGGACCCAACCCGACCCGCCGCGCCGCGGCCAGCGCCCAGCGGCCGAGCTGCTCGCCCTGGTTCGAGACGATGGCGGTTGCGGTCGGATCGCCGGCCTCGGCGGTCTCGAGAAGGACCCAGGCGAGGGATCCCGGGTCGCGCCGGCCGACCACCTCGCGACCGCTGGCGTGGTGCAGGAGCGCTTCGACGTCCGGTTCGCCGGTTGCCGCCAGGACCTTCCGCGTCAGCTCGGTCGGCGGATCGATCCCGAGCTCCGCCCGGTAGACGGCCTGGAGCGTCCGCATGCCCAGCTCCCACGCCCCCTGTGGCTCCTGCCAGAAGCTCGTGTGCCACGTGCGGCCGTCCTTCCCGCGGGCCCCGGTGGCTGCGCCGGTGCCGCACACGACGACAACGCCGGGACCGTCGGGGATGGCGACGCGGAGTGCTCCCAACGCGTCGTTGACCACCGTGGCGTCCGGCCAGCGCGATCGAAGCCCGGCTTCGAGCAGAGCGATGTCCTCGGGCCAATCCGCGCCCGCCAGGCTGAACGCCGCCGCGACGGATCCGGGCCCTTCCGGCGCGACGCCGGCCGTCGCGCAGGCCTGTTCGGCGACCCGGTGGTGGAGGGCGATGGCGGCATCCGCGGGCACGGCATAGAGGTCGCCGCTGCCGAGCACCCGGGCGCTGCCCAGGATGGTCCCGTCGGGGGCCGCGGCGAACGCGACGGTCTTCGTGTTGCCGCCGTCGACGCCGAGCAGAACGACGGGAGGCTGCGTCACGGCGACACTCGCGTCACTCGCGTCACTCGCGTCACTCGCGTCACTCGCGTCACTGGAGGAGGCGATCCGGAAGGTAGGCCCGGTGCGCGCGCCGCCATCTCGTCGTACAGGGCCTCCGCGAGCGAGAGGGAACCGACGAGCGGATGGCTCGCCAGGGCGACGACACCGTCGCGCCGGGTCCCCGACCAGCCGGCCTCCGCGGTGAGTGCCTGGTACGACCCGAGAGCCTCGATCAGGCCGCGGACCGCCGCCGGGAGCGGCGGCTGCGACACGGGCGCGACTCCTGCTCGGCCGACGACGGCGGGGACCTCGACGACGAGATCCTCGGGGAAGCCCGGCAGCGGGCCGCCCCGATTCGGGACGTTGACCGGCCAGACGGTGCCGCGGTCGTTGACGAGGGCATCGATGACATCGATCGCCAGCTCCAGCTCGAGGATCCCGCCACGGGATCTGGCCGGGTCGAGCACCGGCTGGTCGGCGCGTGATTGCTCCTCGTAGTGACGCCAGTAGTCGGGAGTCTGGGCGACGATGTCCTGTGCCCGCGTCGTCGGCTTCGCCCGTGCCTCGGCGAGCGCCTCGCGGTGGAAGTAGTAGTAGTCGAGATAGCCGGCCGGCAGGGACCCCATCGTCGCCGCCAGCCGCAGCATCCGGTCCGCTCGCGGATCGTCCGACGGCGTCGCGGCCCGGTGCTCCGCCGCCTCGCGGACGAGGCCGATGACGTCGACCCCGTCGTACAGGTGGCGGACCGTCCAGCCCGTGTGATTGAGCCCGACATGGACGGCATCGAGGCGGCGCGGGTCGAGGCCCGCCGAGCGGGCGATGTCGGCCGGGAAGTTGAGGGGCCCGTCGCACAGCGAGATCGTCGGGATGGCGCTGTGGCGGGTGATCGCCTGGGACACGATGTTGACCGGGTTCGTGTAGTTGATCAGCGTCGACCGTGGCGCCAGCCGCTCGATGTCGGTCATGAGGGACCGGAACACGGCGATCGAGCGGAGGGCCATGAAGAACCCGCCCGGACCCTGGGTTTCCTGGCCGATCACGCCGTGGCGAAGCGGGATCGTCTCGTCGAGGACCCGCGCCTCGAAGCCTCCCGGCCGGAAGCTGGCCAGAACGATGTCGGCGTCGCGAAGGCCCTCCGTGCGATCGGTCGTCGCCGTGATCCGGAGGTCGAGATCGCGCGCGACGGCCATCCGCCTGGCGAGGCGCTCGACGATCGCGAGATGGTCGGGATCGAGATCGACGAGGACCACCTCGGACCCGCTGAAGGCGGCGCCGCGCTCGATCAGCGACGCAACGGTCCCGGGCGCGCGCGTGCTTCCACCGCCGATGTAGACGAGCTTGATGCGGGCCATCAGGCGGGCTCGGTGCGGGTCACGCGCACCCTCGTGACCCGCTCGGGCTCGGATGCGGGCGTGCGGGGACCATCGTGGCCAGTCTACGGTCGAACGCGCTCGCCCATCGACTTGCGCAAGGACGGATCGGCGATGCTACGCCGATGACCGATACCGGCCGGCTGTCGTGGATCGCGATCGCGCCCGTCAAGTCGATGGCGCTCGTCTTCCCCGATCAGGCCGTCGTCCAGCTGACCGGAGTCGTCGGCGATCGCGAGTTCGCGGTTCTCGATCCGACCGGCCGGCTCTTCAACGGCACCCGATCGGGCGAGCTGGCGACCATCCAGGCGAGTCACGTGGCGGAGACCGGCTGGCTGCGACTCGCCTTTCCGGACGGAACGACCGTGGAAGGCCAGGTGGAGCGCGGCGAGCCGATCACGGCCCTGTTCTATGGCCAGCCCCGACCGGCGCGCTCCGTGCGCGGACCGTGGGACGAGGCGTTGTCGGCGTGGGCCGGCCAGCGCCTGCAGCTGGCGGCGATGGAGCCGGGTCGCGCGAACGATCACGACCTGACCGTCACGCTCCACTCGAGCGCCGCGCTCGCCGAGCTCGCGTCGGCCGGCGGACTGGACGCCGCCCTCGATCGCCGCCGCTTCCGGATGACGTTCGGGATCGACGAGATTCCGGCCTACGGCGAGGAACAATGGATCGGCCGGCAGGTCCGAATCGGGGACGTCACGCTTGCCATTCAGGGCAACGTCGGTCGCTGCGCGGTCACGACCCACGATCCCGAGACCGGGCGGCCCAGCGTCGACACGCTCCGGCTCCTGAAGGCGCAGCGCGACGACGTCGCGACGACCGAGCGACTGCCGTTCGGGGTCTGGGCCGAGGTCCTCACGCCGGGCACCGTCGCCGTCGGGGATCCGGTCGAGCTCCTCGCAAGCCGGGCTTGATCCGGCGCTGCCCGCGACGCACCGGCGCGGCCGGGCCCGCGAGCGGCGTCAGCAGTCGAAGACGAACCAGCACAGCGCGTTGCGCAGCCGCTGGTCATCGAGGACGAGCTCCCGGATCTCCTCGGGCAGCTGGGCGCGCTGCCACTGGCACTCCGCGCGACCAGCGGTTGCGGCTTCGTCGTCCGGTGCTGCCGCCTGCGCCGCCCGGATCGCGTAGGCCGCGGCTCCGAGCTCGTGGGCCGCGACGTGGCCGACGGCGGCTGCCTGGCCGGCGGCGTACGCGGCATGCCGTGGCGCACCGTTGAGGTCCCGCGCCGCGCCGTTGGCGTGGCCGGCCGCCGTGCGGGCCTCGGCCCACGGGATCTCGCCGCGCGCCCAGGCCCGCCCGAGCTCGATCGCCCGGCGCGGTCGGTCGTCGTCGGGCCGTGCCCCCTCGAAGAGGGGCAGCACGTGCTCGGCGCAGTCGGCCGCCCAGATCGCGAGCAGCTGATGAACGTCGTCCCGGAGGGTCCCGCCGCGTCGGACCGTGATGAACCGCGGATCCCGGACCTTGGGAAGGATCATCCGGCTCGATCGCTGCGCGGCTCCCGATCGAGGCGGGCCCGGGCGGCGGCGATGGCGGCCTGAACGCGCGCCGGGGCGGTCCCGCCGATCACGTCCGCCGCGGCCAGCGAGCCGGCGATCGTGGCCTGGGCAAGCAGGCCGGCGGCGGCGCCAGGTTCGGTGGCGAGACCGCGCGCCGTCTCGTCGTCGGCGCCGGCCAGGATCTCGGCGAACGCCGCCGGCGGGACGTCGGACAGCACCCGGATGTGGCCCGTCTCGGCGCGACCAACGAGCGCCCCGACGACATGGTGGGCGGTCCGGAACGGGACGCCGCGTCGGACGAGCGCGTCGGCGAGGGTCGTCGCCGTCGTGTAGCCATCCGCCGCCGCCTCGGCCATCCGATCGCGATCGACGGCCAGCGTCGCGACGAGCCCCGACAGGATCGCAAGGGACGCCTCGTACAGGCCGACGGACCCGAAGAGCGGCGGCTTGTCCTCCTGGAGGTCGCGCTGGTAGCCGAGCGGCAGGCCCTTGAGGATCCCCAGCAGCGCGACCAGGGCCGCCGTCGCCCGGGCGGTCCGACCCCGGATCAGCTCGGCCGGGTCCGGATTCCGCTTGTTCGGCATCATCGAGCTGCCGGTCGAGTAGGCGTCGGCGACCCGGACGAACCCGAACCGCGGGTTCGACCACCACACGATCTCCTCGGCCAGGCGGCTGAGGTGGACCATCCCGAGCGCGACGGCCGCCAGCGTCTCGACGACGAAGTCGCGGTCCCCCACCGCGTCGAGCGAGTTCGCCGTGACGCCATCGAAGCCAAGCTCGGCGGCGGTGGCCTCGCGATCGAGCGGATAGCCGGCGCCGGCCAGGGCACCCGATCCGAGCGGGCTCACGTTCAGCCGGCGGCGGGCGTCGGCGAGTCGGCCGCGGTCGCGCTCGGCCATCTCGACATAGGCGAGCAGGTGATGGCCGAGGAGGACCGGCTGGGCCGGCTGGGTATGGGTCGTGCCGGGCATCACCGCGTCGCCCTCGCGCTCGGCCAGGCCGACGAGGGCGTCCTCGAACGCCAGAAGGCCGCGGTCGAGCCGGTCGATCGCCCGCCGCGTCCAGAGCCGCAGGTCCGTGGCGACCTGGTCGTTGCGCGAGCGGCCCGTGTGGAGCTTGCCGGCGACCGGCCCCACCCGCTCGGTCAGGGCCGCCTCGACGTTGAGATGCACGTCTTCCAGCGAGGGATCCCAGCGCATCTCGCCGCTCTCGACGTCGCGGCGCAGGGCGGCCAGCCCGTCGACGAGCGTGTCGACCTCGGCCGGCGTCAGGATCCCGGCCCGGCCGAGCCCGCGGACGTGGGCGACCGAGCCGTCGAGGTCGTCGAGGGCCATCTCGGCGTCGACGTCGATCGAGCGCCCGAAGGCCGCGACGAGCTCGTCGTTCTCGCCGGCGAACCGTCCGCCCCAGAGCCGCATCCAGCCTCCTCGTCGATCGTGGCGCCGTCGGATCCCCGTCCCTTTGGGCCGGCCGACAACCCGCGGCGGCAATCATGCCGCGATCCGACAGGATCCGGTGCGACGATCGGGCGAACCGGTGCCGCCGTCCCGCAACGGCGGCGCCGGTCCAGGGGTTCCGATCGGTGACCGTCGGCGCACCCACCTTCACACCCACGTCACTTGGCCCATTGCGCTAGGCCAAGCAATCGAGGATCATGAGCTCCATGACGACCCGCGGCTCCCGACTCGACTGGCTCATCTTCCTCGCCCTCGGCTTCTTCTGGGGCTCGAGCTACCTGTTCATCAAGATCGGCGTCGACGCCGGCCTCCAGCCGTTCACCCTGATCACGTTCCGGCTCCTGATCGGCCTGCTCGTCCTCGCGACGGTTGTCGCGATCGCGCGCGAGCCGCTCCCCCGCGAGCCGCGGATGTACGGCCACCTGTTCGTGATGGGCGTCATCAACATCGCGATCCCGTTCAGCCTGATCACGTTCGCCGAGCAGACGATCGACTCATCGCTGGCGTCGGTCATCAGCGGCGCGGTGCCGCTGTTCGTCATCGTCATCGCCGCGATCTTCCTGAAGGGCGAGACGATCACGATCAACCGGGTCGTCGGGCTGCTGATCGGGTTCGTCGGGGTGGCGATCCTGGTCGGGCTCGACGTGACCGACCTCGGTTCGGCGAACGCCATCGGCGAGCTGGCCCTGATCGGATCGACGATCTCGTACGCGATCGGCAACGTCTACAACAAGGCCCACGTCCACGGCCTGCGGCCGATGATCCCGGCCCTGTTCCAGGTGTTCTTCGGACTGCTCGTCGTCTCGACGCTGGCCTTCATCTTCGAGCAGCCGCTGGCCGTCGTGCCCAAGCCCGAGGCGATCTTCGCGGTGGTCTGGCTCGGCGTCCTCGGCTCCAGCCTCGCCTACCTGTTCTACTTCCGGATCCTCCAGCACTGGGGCGCGACGCGGACGTCGATGGTCGCGTACCTGCTGCCGGTCGTCGGGATCGCGCTCGGTGCGCTCGTCCTCCAGGAGGCGGTGTCGGTCAGCACGCTGATCGGGACCGTGCTCGTGATCGGCGGGATCGCGCTCGTCAACTCGCGCTTCGGGGCACGGCCGCTCTTCAGCCAGAGCGCGCCATCGACGGCAGGGTCGACCCAGCCGTAGGGCTACGGGGTCCGCAGCTCGATCATCGGCCGGCGCCGAGCGCGGCTCGCAGTCGCTCGGCAGCATCCTCCGGCGTCAGGTCGCGCTGGGTCTCGGCGAGGAGCTCGTAGCCGACCATGAACTTGCGCCGGTCGGCATCCAGGAGCGGCGGGAAGACGTGAGCGTGGAGCTGCCAGTGCGGCTCGTCGGCGCCGCGGAACGGCGCCTGGTGCCAGCCCATCGAGTACGGGGTCGCGACCCCGAACAGGCGGTCGTAGGTGCCGAGAAGGCCGACGAGGATCGCGGCCAGGCTGTCGCGGCGTCGGTCATCGAGGTCCGCCAGGCGGCCGGCCGGCTGGCGGGCGACCAGGAGCGTCTCGTACGGCCACGCGGCCCAGAACGGCACGACCGCCAGCCAGTCGTCGTTCTCGATGACGACCCGATCGCCGCCGATCTCCTGGTCGGCGTAGTCGAGGAGCAGCGGGCGGTCGTGGAGATCGTGGTGGGCGCGCTGTGAACGGTCCTCGCGTTCGGCGTCGCGGGGCAGCGCAGTGCCGGCCCAGATCTGGCCGTGCGGATGCGGGTTCGAGGCGCCCATCGCTTCGCCGCGGTTCTCGAACACCTGGACCCATTGGTAGCGCTCGCCGAGCTCGGCGGTCTGGCCGGCCCACAGATCGACGACCCGGCGCGCCTCCGGCGGGTCCATCGCGGCGAGCCGCAGGTCGTGACGGCGAGCGAAGCAGATGACCCGGCACGTCCCCGCTTCGACCTCCGCACGGAGCAGGCCGGCGTCGAACGTCCGCGGGACGGCGTCGGGCACGAGCGCGGCGAAGTCGTTCGTGAACACGAAGGTCGTCTCGTAGTCGGGGTTGACCTCGCCGTTCGCGCGGCGGTTCCCCGGGCAGAGGTAGCAGGCGGGGTCGTACGCGATCGCGGCGTCCTCGGGTGGCACCTCGCGATGGCCCTGCCACGGTCGCTGCGTCCGCCCCGCCGAGACGAGGACCCACTCGTCGAGCAGCGGGTTGTAGCGACGGTGGGGATCGCCTGCAAGGAGTTCTCCGGACGGCCCGCCCGGCTCAAGCGTCGTCAACCCGAGGGCCCGACCGATTGCAATGCCATCTGAACGCGGCTATTCAGGCCGGGCCAGGTGCGCGAGCGCGCGGCGGAATCGCGACACGACGACGGATCCGATCCAGGCGATCAGCGGAAACAGGAACCAGATGTAGAAGAAGGTCGCCGCCGCGCCGACGACCGCGGCAACCAGGGGCGGCCACAGAGCCGTCGATCTCGGCGGTTGCGTGAGCGTGCCCACGAAGACGATCGCGGCCGCGACCAATCCGATGATCGTCAACCGGCGCGTCATGTCTCCTGAGCCTCAGCCACGAAGCGATTCCTCACCACGAATTGAGCATAGAGCACGGCACAGAGGCGTGAGCCCGATCGCTTGACGCGTGGGGTGGATCGTTGCGACGGACCTTGCGCCTGTAGAGTCGGGTGCTGAAGGGGTGACGATGCGGCTCCCGACACTCTGGCGGTGCGCGCTCGCGGCGGCGGTCGTGCTGGTTTTCGTGGTTGGAGCGGCCCGCCTCCTCGACAGCCCGAGCTCGATCTTCTACTACCGGGTGGTCGACGACCGGACACTCCTGGTCGGAACGGTCTCGGGCGCGGGCGCGACCGTGAGGGTCACGACCCTCGCCGAGACACCCACGACGGTCACCATCACCGTCAGCTCGTTCAACGTCCAACTCGGGCCCGGAACGGGCGCCGGCACGCCCTACGAGTCGGTCGCGAGCCTGCGGGAGCCGGTCGGCGTTCGGACGGTCATCGATGGCAGCAGCGGGTCGCCTGTCCGGCCGGCGACATGCCCGCCGCCGGCCGTGTTCGCGCCCGTCTGCGACTGACCTCTAGCAGGGTGAGGTGACGCACCGACTGGCCGGCATCCCCGTTCCGTCGATCACCGCTCGATCGGCCAGCGGCATGGCCAGCGGGATGACGAACTTGTACAAGTAGCCGGCCCCGGTCGACCCCGCCGACAGGATCGGTTTGGCGCACTCGACGCGAACCCGAACCTCCGTCGTCGTCTCGAGGGTCGACGCGACCGCGCACGCCTCGTTCGGCCCTTCCATGGCTTGAACGCCCAGCGTCCGATCGTCCACGATCCAGTAGCTGAGCACCACCGGCGACCGGACCGAGCAGCCCGCGATGATGGCTCCGACCAAGAGAGCCAGTGGGACGAGCATCCAGGGGCGACGGACGGGGACCATGTGCGGAGGCTACGGGACGGCCACGTCTTTGTGTCCGCCAATGTCACCCGGTCCGGGCCCGCCCGCAACTGTCCTCGGGTCATCCTCGACCGGCGGGTACTTCGGCGTTCGGGAGCGAACCGTGAGGTGTGCGGCCAAGGCGACGATCACGCCGCCCGCGAGTGAAACGACCGGTCGCATCGCGATACGGACGCGCATGTCTTCAGCGTGCTGCGCTTGGAGCGCTGGAAGCTCGGCGATGCACCGCTCGTAGGCGGGCTGGTCGAGGTTCGTCCCGATGTTGCAGACAAGATCGACGGCGCCATCGCCGGCCGAGGTCAGAACCGCAAGAATCGCCACCGCCGCAAGGATCCCGAGCCCAACAGGCAGCCAACGGCGAACTCGTCGGGACATTCCCATGGGCCGGACGATGAGTGGTCCGCCAATTGGGGTCAAGGAGAGGTGCGAAGAGCACCTCGGCGTCACTCAGTGTCCGGGAGTGTCACCAGAGGTAGCGGACGCTCCTGTGCAGTCAGGTAAGGTCCCGGGATGGGCAAGACAGCATCGCCAGCCTTCTTCGCAATGTTCGAGGGCCAGCGAGGGATGGGTGTCGTGCCACTCGGCAAGATCCCAGACCCTCGCGCCTTGTTGCAGGGAGACATATCGCCTGGGCAACCTATCGTCTTCAGGCACGCTCTCGGCCGCGTTCCGCGAGATCTCATGATGGGCGGTGACGTGTCCTTGCTTTTGATCTCCGATCAATTCCGCGCCGTCTTGGATCGGAACGGATTCTCAGGCTGGGCCACCTACCCGGTGGAAGTACGCACCCGAAAGGGAGATCTGATTCCCGGCTATTCAGGTCTGTCCGTCACGGGTCGGTCGCGGAGCATGCCCGGACGGACGTTCTTGGCCGGCATCGCGAGTCATGGAGCGGAAGAGATGGTGCGCCGGACGGCGGCGGACACGGACCTCTACCTCGATGGAGCCAGCGCTCTGATCGCGGTTACCGCGCGAGTCAGGGAGGCGCTGCGAGTTGCACGCGTTGGGAACGTGGCGTTCGTGCCGGTGGGATAGCCGTCGCTGGTCAAGGGAGGTCATGCCGCCGTCACATAGTGTCCGCCAATGACACTCGACCACGGGCTTCATAGCTAGGACGGTTCAGGTCCGAGCGTTCCTGAAGCCGCAGGGGCACGACCGCACTCTAGACTGGGCCCGTGGAAGACGTGATGCGAATTGCGAATGCCGTGAAGGCCGAGTTGGAACGCGGGGCCACTGATCTTGTACTTGCAGTCGACGAACCGATTCAAGTGCTGATGACTCCGAACCCGGCTCTTCAGACGGCGTACCTCGAACTCCGTGGCCGCTTTACGGACCATCCTGGCGAGGTCGTGTTCGTGGAGATCGAGATCGATCCGGCGCGCATCGGTTACGTCTTGGAAGGCGCTCTCGCAAGGTGGCTCGACGGCGAAGACGAACCCGTCGCGATGCAGCGCCTCGGGGGACATCGATGCCACTCGGAGGACTCCGCCCGTGTGCAGGGCGAGGCGATGGCGCGCCGCGGCGTGGATCACCTGAAGGAGTACGTGTCGTCAGCCGAGGCCTAGCACCGCGGTATCCCACAGCGTGCGGGAATGTCACCTGCTGTCTACGCGCGCGGCGGCCGATCCGGAAACGTGTCAACGACAAGCCGGAGAAAGAGCACGATGGCGATCGCCGCCATGACGCACCCGCCGATCAATATCCTCCGGAACCGCACCGGTTCGTGGACGAAGAGGAGGGCAGCGGAGATCATGCCCAAACCAACGAAGGCAACGGCGCCGTAGATCAGGCTCAAACCCTGAGGATCGAGAGCAGGCATTCGGTCACCTCCCCGAGACGCGCTCGTGAGTCGTGCGAGGGTACGTCAGCCTCTCATCCCACAGCGTCCGGGAATGTCACCTGAGGGTAGGGCGGGCGAAGACGTCCTCAATGCCAGCTTCGCGAGTTCCTTATGTCGACCGTCGCGACTCCGCCGGAACTGCTAGCCACCCGCCGACGACCCCCGCGATGCCTGCCATGACCGCGACTAGAACGACGATTGGTCGGGTGTCGACGGAATTGGGGTTGGGGTCCCCATTGACCAGAAGGAGCATGGCGACGCCGGAAGCGATTGCGGAGAGAAGCCCTGTTGTGGCGAAAGCGACCCACCGGCTCGGACGCCGCCCGCCGCGCTGCAGCAAGGAAAGGGCGAGAACCGAGGGGGCCGCGCCGGGGAGCACCGCCACGACTGCGAGGAAGCCGCCCAGGACAACAGCGATCGCGCAACCGACGATTCCGCCTCCAACGAGGTAGCGGACGAGGCTTCGGGCCAGCCCCTTTAGTTCCGGGGGTCGCCGCTGTGCGTCGAGTGAACTCACTTGTCGCCTCGTTACATGCTACTTGTAGGTATCAAACTGTGGGCGCGACACGGACATGTCAAGAGTGGCGCGTGGAGAACATGACGCCGCTCTCCCAACGGGCGGCGACTTCCTCCCGGGGTCCACACGGACCTATTGTTTCTGCGATGAGCCCGTCATCGGAAGCCAACACGCTTAGATTTGCCGTGGGCACGGCGGAGGAGCCTCGATCCGCCATTTGGCGATCGCATGTCACGAAGAATGACGTGTACATCGGACTCTCTTCGTGGAAAGGCATGAGTATTTTCAAACTCAGCCTCCATGAGAAGCTTTGGATCGCCACCTTCACAGCAGAGGCACGACGACGTGGTCTGGTTCCCGATGGCGAGGTTGGACGCGCGGAAAGGTGGGAACGACCAGACGAGTTTTCGCCTGGCTGGACGCAAGGACCAATGATTTCGGTGCCCGAGCTCGGGGAAGGGATCGGAAAGCGGCAGGAACTGGAGTACAGAGGCAACAAGCCCGTCGTCTGGGTGCCGCGAGCTGCGACGGCGCAGGCGGTGATGTTCGGGTTCTTCTTCCAGCGGACAAATCCGGAATTCGACTTGCTCGCATATGTCGGACACGATGCCAAGCACATCGGAGCGCTTAGGAAAGCCGACGGCGAGCTGGTATTGGTCACTACATGGGTGCAGCCGCTGCTCGAAGAGGCGCGGGAGAGGATGACCTTGCTGTATACAGACCCGAAGTACGTAACGCGAGCCTCAGGCCCTCCAGAGCCCGCGGCCGGCGGCTCTGTCATCTGGTGGTTCTCAGCGAATAACGGCGCACCGATTGTCGCGGACCTGCCTGCGCCAATGACGTTTGACGGCCGGGAGGATGCGCTCGATACGCCTCTGCGGACGACGGTGGCGGTCGCGAGATGGCACCGAACTCGTGATTGATCCCGGACGCCCTGGCCCATACGATATGAGTGGCGATCGGGTCGCCCAGCGACATTGTGAAGAACGCGCGTCGGCAGGGTTGAAGGTGTGCAGGACCCGCCGGTATCCGGAATAGGCCCGGTGAAGCGATACGCAACGGAGCCGCGCCACCTCGGAACGAGGGGCTTCGCGTAAGTCGTAGTGATAAGTGAGTTGACTGCCCATCCTGAGACGTGAACGGACCCGAGAGGGTCCGTTCGTGCGCGTCGAGGGCATTCCATGGGAGTCACGCCGTATCCCGATTCTTCACTTGAATATGGGACGAAACTCGTAAGGCTAAGTGAGGCCCGCTGGAGCTTCACCCTGTACCCCGAAGCCGCCGAGGGCGGCGGGTCATTCCGGTCGACGGCCCGGGAGACATCGGGCGGCGACTCTCCCGCTCCGGACCCGGAGCGCAGCGCGGCCGATGCGGCGCGGCGCGCCAGGTCGAAGGTTCGCCGGTACTGCGCCGCCAATCGGCTGAACCGCCTCGGGACCCTGACCTATGCGGGGTCGGGCAACCACAACCCGCTTGCGCTTCGGGTCGATCTGGGCGAGTTCTTCCGGAGACTCCGCGCCTCGGTCAGCGAACACTTCCCGTACCTGTGGGTGCCAGAGTGGCATCCCGGCGGGCACGGCCTCCACGCTCACTTCGCGGTCGGGCGCTGGATCGCGCACGGCGACATCAAGCGGGCGTGGGGCCACGGCCACGTCCACATCACGCTGCTCGGCGATCTGCCGTTCGGCTCGGGAACGCTCGGTGAGGCTCGGTTGGCCGCCCGGTACCTGGCCAAGTACGTCGGAAAGGACCTCGCTGCGGGCGGTCAGCCGTCCGGCCGCCACCGGTACGAGGTGGCGCAGGGGTTCCAGCCGCGCGAGGTCGCGATCAGCGGAGCCTCAGCGGCGGAGGTCATCGGCTGGGCCGAGACGTACATGGGCGCTCCGCCTGCGCACGTCTGGCGCTCGCGCGATGAGGAGGCGTGGGACGGCCCTCCCGCGATCTGGGCGGCGTGGGCATGAGCGCGCGCGATCCGCGAGAACTGGCGCGGGAGTGGGCAGAACGTACGTGCCGCGACCAAGGGATGCCCCACAAGGTCACCGATCGATCGGCGGTCGGCGCGGTCGTCGTGCTGCTCGGTCAGAAGCGCCAGACGGGCGTCACCCGGCGGTCGTCAAATGTGGTCCGACCGGGGACCGCGGAGCCGATGACCAAGCGCTCGAGCAGGGCGGCGACGATCGAGCGCTGACGGTTGAGCGTCAGGCTCGCCCACGTGGTCCGCAGGGCGGCGCTGTTGCCGACATGCTCCGCGATCGCGGTCGTCCGGGTCAGGCGGCCGACCTTGCGCTGACCGGCCTCGATCCGGGCCTCGATCGGCTTCCGGGCGGCGAGGTACTCGGCGAACGTGATCTGCTGCTCGCCGTACGCCGTGGCCAACTCGGTCAGCTGCGCCTTGTCGGCCTCCAGGCCGGACTGAGCGGCGTCGGTCTCGGCGTCCTGGGCCTGGGCGCCACTGAGGGCGGCCGCGAGCTCCGGCGTGTCGAGCCGGTACAGCACGGCCTCGGTGACGAGCTGCTCGAGCTGGTCGGCCATGATCGCGATCCGGCCGCAGCCGGGCAGGGACGGTCCCTTGGCGCAGACGTAGCGCCGGTCACCACCGGCTCGCGGTCGGGCGACGAGGGTCGAGCCGCACAATCCGCACTTCAGGAGGCCGCCCGACAGGAGGTAGCGCCGGACGGTCCGCCGGGTCAGCCGGTCGGGGTTGTCGAGGATCGCCCGGAGCTGGGCGGTGTCCTCGGGAGTCAGGATCGGCTCCCACTCGGCGACGGCAACGATCTCGCCATGGAGGGAGCGCTGGCCCGACACGCGGGCACTCGTCAGCATCCGGCGCAGGACCTGCGCCGACCAGTCGCGGCCGGTGACGGTCCGCAGGCCGCGCGCGTTCCAGTCGGACGCGAGGCCGCGGAGGCTGTCGCCAGCGCGAATGCGCGCGGCAGCCTCGCGGATCGCGGCCGCCTCGGTCGGCTCGACGGTCAGCCGGTCGTCGCGGTACCCGAACGGGCGCGTGCCGCCGCCGGTGGCCTTGCCGGCCTGGGCCATCTCCAGGTGCTTCCGGCTGATCCGCCGGCTCTTGTCGTCGCTCTCCTTGCGGGACACGGCTCCGAGGATACGCGCGAGGAACCGGCCGTCGTGGGTCGACAGGTCGATGTCACCGGAGATCGAGGCCATCGAGCGCATTCCGGCGGCGTCGCAGACCTCGAAGAACTCCTCCAGCTCGCGCGGCTGGCGGTGGAGCCGGTCGAGGTGCCAGACGACGACGGCATCGATCGCGCCGTCGGCGATGTCGGCCAGCATCCGGCGGTACTCAGGGCGGGGCTTGCCGGAGTAGGCGCTCCGGTCGTCGTCGACGTACACCTCGGCGACCGGCCATCCTCGACCTGCGGCGAACACCTGGCAGTCGGCGATCTGGCGCTTCACCCCGAGCTGATCGCCCTCCGGGTCATGCGAGATGCGGGCGTAGATCCCAGCTGCTCTTGGCACCGTGTGACATTAACACACCCTGTGGTCGCACAGGGTCCTGGCGCCTGATCACGCCATGAAGCTCGCACCGTCGGCGACATCGACCTCGAAGACCCTCGGTTCGAGGCCCGTCCGGGCCCGGTAATTGCGCCCGACGGCCGTCCGCAGCTCCTCGACCGCCTCGCGCCGGACCAGGTTGACCGTCGAGCCCCCGAAGCCGGCGCCGGTCAGGCGGGAGGCAACGACACCGTCGACCCCAGTGGCGATCTCGACGAGTGCTTCCAGCTCCGGCGAGCTCACCTCGAAGAGGTCGCGCAGCGACGCATGGCTCGCGGCAAACAGCCGGCCGACCTCCGCCAAGTCGCCGGCCGCCAGGGCATCCTCGGTCGCGAGGACCCGGGCGTTCTCGTCGATGACATGCCGCGCCCGGCGCGCCGCCACGGGATCCATGAGCCGGACCGCCCGATCGAGGAGCGCCGTGTCCACATCGCGCAATGCCCGCACCGACGGATCGAGTGTCGCGATCGCGGCCACAGCCCGCTCGCAGTCCGCCCGCCGCTCGTTGTAGGCGGACGTCTCGAGCTTGCGCGGCGACCCGCTGTGGCACACGACGAGCACGCAGTCGTCGAGCGGGAGCGGGACAGGCCGCCATTCGAGGGAGCGGCAGTCGAGCATGATGGCGTGGCCTGCCAGCCCGGCCGCCGAGGCGAACTGGTCCATCACCCCGGACTGGACGCCGACGTAGCCGTTCTCGGCTCGCCGGCCGGCGACGGCGCGCGGCTCCGGCGGTCCCGCGCCCTCCGGACCCAGCATCGACAGGGCAGCCACCATCTCGATCGCGGCCGACGACGACAGGCCGGCACCGCGCGGCAGATTGCTCGCGAGCACGCCGCGGAACCCGCGCAGCGGACGTCCGGCCTCCGCCAGGGCCCACGCCGTGCCGGCGAGGTAGTCGATCCAGGTCCGCTTCGGCGGCCCGACGGCGTCGAGATCGAAGCCGGCGGCCTCGCCGGAGTCGTCGAGCGTGACGACGACGCGCCGGTCGTCGGTCGGCAGGACGGCCATCCGGATCTCGAGGTCGATCGCGGCCGGCAGGACGAAGCCATCGTTGTAGTCGGTGTGCTCGCCGATCAGGTTGACCCGGCCCGGCGCGCGGACGACGAGGATCTCGTCCGGCCGTTCGGCGGCGGCGGGATCGAGCGCGCGCAGTCGGTCGCGGAGCCGATCCGGATCGATGACCGGGTCGGATGACCTCACGTCAGTCGATCGCGAGGAGCAGGGCGCCGACCAGGACGAGACCGGCTGACCCGATCCGGCGGTAGGCCTCGCGCCGATCCCCCGCTTCGCGCAGCCGGATGGCGCCCCAGCCCGACGCGAGCACGATCGCCGACTCGCGCAGGGGCGTCACCGCGGTGAGCGGCGCGACCGAGAGCGCTCCGAGGATCATGAGATAGGCGGCGAGCGTGATCAGGCCGCCCGCGGCGGCACGCTGGCGCGAGAACGGCACGGCGTCCGCGACGTCCGCGGCGTCCGCGACGTCCGCGACGTCCGCGACATCCGGTGCCAGCGCTGCCGCCTGCGTCGCCCGGCGACGCCGATAGACCCACGTGTAGCCCCACAGCAGGACCGCGCCGCTGGCCCAGATCAGGCCGGCGTAGATCCATGGCGTCGTCCCGCGGACGGCGACCCGATCCACCGCCGAATAGCCGGCGATCGTGATCCCGGTCAGCAGCGCGAACACCGCGGCTCCCCCGCTCGCCCGGCCCGAGGCACGGAGGTACTGCCAGGGCCGCTGGAGGCTGAGGAGCCCGACGAGGAGCAGGGCGACCCCGAGGAAGCCGAGCAGCCCGAGGCGTTCGTTCAGCAGGACGACGCCGATGGCGACCGCCAGCAACGGCGCCGTCCCGCGGGCCAGCGGGTAGACCATCGAGAGGTCGCCGCGTCGATAGGCGGCCGCCAGGAACGCGAAGTAGAGCGCCTCCAGGGTGCCCGACACGACGGACAGGGCGATCGTCCAGGGCGGGACCTCGGGCCGGCCGGTCGCAAGCCAGATGACGACCGCGAGCGGGCAGATGACGAGGGCAGCGGTTCCCATCCCGATCGCCGCCGCGCGAAGCGGGTCGCCGGCGGTCTTGAGCAGGACGTTCCAGGTGACGTGGAGAACGGCCGCGCCGGCGACCAGCAGAAAGACCAGAGAATCCACGTGGTGGATCGTACGGGCGGCGAGCGTTCGCCCGTCGCCCCATTCCGAACGGTCAGCCGCGAAGGTCGCGCCGTTGGAAGGCCCACGCCCCGACCACGACCCCGCCCACGGCCAAAGCGGCGGTCGCCGCAAGCCCGGCGACATCCCATCGGCCGAGCATCGGCAGCCCATAGTGGGCGCTCAGCGCGAGCTGGTGGACGACGTCCGGCAGCCGCAGCGCGGGCGCGATCGTGTCGACGAACCAGGTGACGATCGTCAGCAGCGCCACCGCGGGCGCCGCCCAGCTCGCGCGCCAGCCAGCCACCGCGATCCCGACGCCGGCCATCGCTGCCGCGAACGCGCCGAGCGCCAACGTCCCGACGACCGGCGTGCGGGCCTCGCCCCCGGCGAGGAGCGTCCCGACGGCGATCCCGATCGCGGCGAGCGTCGTGAGCACGACGATCTGGCCAAGAATCGCCAGCCCGCCGCCCATGATCCAGCGCCGCCGAGCCAACGGTGTCGCGAGGAGCATCTCGAGCCGGCCGGAGGTCTCGTCCGCGGCCCAGCTGCCGACCAGCGTCGCCGCGGCCAGCCCGGCCAGGATCAGCCCGAACTGGAAGAACAGGAGCTGGAGGAATCCGCCGACGCTCAGGATGTCCGAGCCCGGGAACGCGGTCTGGAGGAGGTTCGCCATGGCCGGCGCCGTCTGGATGAGGTCGGTGAACGCACGGCCGGAGGCGGCGATCACGAGCCCGTAGACCGCGAGACCGGTCCCCCACGCGAGGGCGGTCGGCAGGCCGTTGCCGAACGAGCGCGACGCCGGCCCGCTGAGCCCGACGAGGGCTCGCGGCAGGCTCGGCGTCGGGACGGCGCTCGTCGCCCCGATGTCGCGCCGGACGAACGCCTCGACGCCGACGATCAGGAACAGGGCCGTTGCCGCCGCGACCGGGATCAGCGACGGCCAGTCGTACACGCCCGCGAGCGGCAGGTGGTTCGACGTCCAGCCGAACCACGTCAGGTTCGCGAGCGGCGCGAGAGCGGGCACCGCGGCCTGGTAGCCGCTCAGCAGGAAGCCCGCGAACATCACGGCGCCGGAGATCGCGACCGCCGCGCCGCGACCGAGGAACTGGCGCGAGCGCGAAGGCGAGCCCGCCTGCGGCAAGGCCCATCAGCGCGAGCTGGATCGCGTAGGCCGCCGCGGCCGCGACCGGGATCTCGTCGCCGGGCAGCTTGCCGTTGACGGCGCCGGCGATCGCGGTCGACGGCGAAGACCGCGAGCGACGCGATGAGGATCACGATGACGTGGCCCGACAGCTTCTCGAGGGCGATCCGGCGCCGGGTCAGCTGCGTGGCGGCCACGAACTCCAGGCTGCCCCGGCGCGCCTCGCCGGCGAGGGTCGATGACAGCGCGAGGATCGACCACAGGCTGAGCACGATCGGGAAGAACGTCCCGTACTTGTACTGGACGTAACCGCCCATCGTCTCGACGTTGACCGGCTTGCCGGCGAGCCCCTGGAGGATCGGCGGCAGGTTGGCGACGAGGTCGGCGAGCTGCTGGCGCGACTGCGGGGTGGCGAACTCGGTTGCCACGGCCGCGGTAACGCTGATCAGGAGGACGAACAGAACGACCGCGACGATGATCGTCGTGCGGCGCGAATCGCGGAGGGTCTTGCCCAGAACGCTGCGCAGGCCGCGGCCGTTGGCGCGCAGCGTCGGCGTCGACCCGGCCGGACGCCGGGTTCGGATGCTCGTGGTCATGTCAGGCCGCCTGACCCGCGTCGCGGCCGTACTGCGCCAGGAACGTCTCCTCGAGCGACGGCTCGCGGCTGACGAAGTCGATGAGGTCGTATTCGGCGGCCGCGCGCACGACCGGGGTGATCGGGCCGGAGACGCGCATCTTGAGCGTGTGGCCCTCGGTCGTGACCTCGCTGACGCCCGGGATCGCCGCGAACGCGTCCGTCGGCACCTCGCCGGCGAAACGCAGCTCGACCTGGTGATGGGCGAGATCGCGCAGGGCCTCGACCCGGTCGACCTTGGCGAGGCGGCCGTCGCGGATGATCGCGACCCGATCGCAGGTCTTCTCGACCTCGCTCAGGATGTGGCTCGACAGGAAGATCGTCCGACCCTCGGCCTTGGCCTCGCGGATGACCTCGTAGAAGGTCTGCTGGACGAGCGGGTCGAGGCCGGATGTGGGCTCATCGAGGATCAGCAGGTCCGGCCGGTGCTGGAGCGCGACGACGAGCCCGATCTTCTGCTTGTTGCCCTTCGAGAGCTCCTTGAACTTGCGCGACGGGTCGATGTCGAGGCGCTCGACGAGCGCGGCCTGGTAGGTCGCGTCGACGCCGCCGCGAAGGTTCGCGAAGTACTCGATCGTCTGGCCGCCGGTGAGCTTGTCGTAGAGCGAGAACTCGCCCGGCAGGTAGCCGACCCGGCGGTGGATCGCGACCGGGTCGACGGTCGTCTCGATGCCGAACACGCGGGCCCGGCCGCTGGTCGGGCGGAGGTGGTCGAGCAGGGTCCGGATCGTCGTGGTCTTGCCGGCGCCGTTCGGACCGAGGAAGCCGAAGGCCTCGCCCTCGGTGACCTCGAGGTCGATGTCGACGATCCCGCGATGGGCGCCGTACGTCTTGGTGAGCTGCTCGATCTGGATGATCGCGGTCATGAACTGCCTTCCTGGGTCTTGGCGGCCGCGCGTTCGTCGAGGAAGCGGCGAATGACGGTCGGAATCTCGCGCTCGATGAAGACCATGACGTCGCGGAACTCCTCGAGCCGGGCGCGGGCGCTCGGGGTGTGGCCCGTCGTGGAGGCGAGCCCGCGCTCGGCGATCTCGCGCATCTGGCGGTAGATCGCGCTGGCGCTCGCCAGCATCGAGTCGAGGGCCTCGGGCGGGGCGCTGAAGTACTCGCGCCGGTCGCCGCGGCGGGTCGAGCGTCGGATGAGGCCCGGACCCGCCAGGAGCCTGGCCGTGCCGCTGATGGCGCCGCGGCTCGCGTGGAGGGCCTCGGCGATCTGGGCGGCCGTCTGCTCGGGCGGATCGCAGATGAGCAGGTAGCCCCACATCCGGCCCGCCATCGGGGTCATCCCGATCGAGCCGAGGAACTGGCCCATCTCTTCCACGAACTGGCTCTCGCCTGGCGTCATGGCAGCCAGACTAGAACGTTCAGAAGTTTCAGTCAATACTGAAACACGTGGTGGCGATCGACGCGAACTCGTCGCGCACGCCCCAACGTGACCGGGCTTACCCTCGAGTCGAGCGACCTTCAAGGAGCAGTTGCCAAATGTCCGCCTGACGGGCACTAGGCAAGCCGGGCACACGTGCCTGAGCCTTTCGGAGCCGATTCGGCGCGCGGATTAGCCTTCGCGAGCTAACGAACGCGTGATGTGAGCCCACTGAATGCGCAGCGGGGCCTCCAACGCGTTGCTAGTGCCCGTGGGGCGGGCATTTGGCAATTTCCGAGCCCGGCGCGAGGCGAGGGACGCCCGCCTAGACCCCGATCGGGTGCCAGACGGTCTTCATCTCGAGGTAGGCCGCGATCCATTCGGGCCGCTCCGAGGCGCGATCGTCGAGCCAGTCGAACTTGGCGTCCGCGATGCCGGCCGGGCGGCGGGCGATCCGCTTGATGTTGTCGGCGGCGATCAGCTCGGTCTCGGTGCGGAGGTCGGCCGGAACGCCCCAGACGTCGATCGTGTCGACGTCGACGTGGCCGGCGAGCACGGGCACGAGCTCCTTCTTGAACCCGGTCAGGACGTTGACGACGCCACCCGGGACGTCGGAGGTGGCGAGGACCTCGGTCAGCGTGATGGCAGGCAGCGGCCGGGTCTCGGACGTGAGGATGACGACGGCGTTCCCGGCGACGAGCGCCGGCGCGACCCGCGAGACGAGCCCGAGCAGCGACGACGTCTCCGGCGCGACGATCCCGACGACGCCCGTCGGCTCGGGGATCGTGAAGTTGAAGTACGGCGCCGCGACCGGGTTCGACGAGCCGAGGACCTGGGCGATCTTGTCGGCCCAGCCGGCGTACCAGACCCAGCGGTCGATCGCCCGATCGACGACCTCACGGGCGCGGCCCTCGCGGAGCCCCTCGGCGGCGGAGACCTCGGCGACGAACTGGTCACGCCGGCCCTCCATCAGCTCGGCGACGCGATAGAGCACCTGGCCGCGGTTCATCGCGGTCTTGTCGGCCCACGGCTGGAACGCCTTGCGCGCGGCGCGAACGGCCTCGCGGAGATCCTTGCGGGACGCGCGGCAGGCGTTCGCCAGCGGATCTCCGTTGGCGGCGACGATGGGATAGGACCGGCCACTCTCGGACCGCGGGAACGCGCCGCCG
Source organism: uncultured Chloroflexia bacterium (assembly GCA_963783055.1). Taxonomy (GTDB): domain Bacteria; phylum Chloroflexota; class Limnocylindria; order Limnocylindrales; family CSP1-4; genus CF-46. The sequence goes on along the minus strand of CAWAMB010000004.1, from coordinate 895,038 downwards.
ATGTAGAGCTTGTACGTCTTGCGGACGTCGATCCGTGTGTCCGCGCTCATCGTGCTGCCGCCCGAGTGACCGGGATACCAGCCGAGCGAGTGCTGCGCGCCCGATCCGAGCCCGAAACGACGCTGATTAGCCGCCAGCGGCTAACGAACGGCCCCGACGAGGCTCCGAACGACCCCGGTAGTGATCGAGCACCAGCCCCACTGGTACGCCGCGAAAACGCAGCGGCGGGCGGGGCGATGGGTCGGAGCGTGAGCCGCGACGTCATGTCAGCGATCCTCGAGCCGGACGTACGCGTGGAGCCCGTGCATCCCGCCCTCGCGCCCGAAGCCCGACTCCTTGTAGCCGCCGAACGGCGAGGTCGGGTCGAACCGGTTGAACGTGTTGGCCCACACGACGCCGGCCTTCATCCGCTTGACCATGTGCAGGATCCGCGAGCCCTTGTCGGTCCAGACGCCGGCCGACAGGCCGTACGGCGTGTTGTTCGCCTTCTCGACGGCCTCCTCGGGCGTCCGGAACGTCAGCACCGACAGGACCGGCCCGAAGATCTCCTCGCGCGCGATCCGGTGCGACTGGGCGACGTTCGTGAACAGCGTCGGGCGGAAGAAGTAGCCGCGCTCCGGCAGGTCGCAGGCGGGCTGGTACATCTCGGCGCCCTCGGCTCGGCCGGCCGCCACGAGCTCGGTGATCTTCTCGAGCTGGGCCCGCGAGTTGATCGCGCCGATGTCGGTGTTCTTGTCGAGCGGGTCGCCGACCCGGAGCGTCGTCAGGCGGTCCTTGAGCTTCTCGATGAGCGGCTCGACGATCGACTCCTGGGCCAGCAGCCGCGACCCGGCGCAGCACACCTCGCCCTGGTTGAAGTAGATCCCGTTGACGATGCCCTCGACGGCCTGGTCGAGCGGCGCGTCGTCGAACACGATGTTGGCCGCCTTGCCGCCGAGCTCGAGGGTCAGGCCCTTGTCGGTGCCGGCGACGCCCTTGAAGATCTGGCGGCCGATCTCGGTCGAGCCGGTGAACGCGACCTTGTCGACGCCCGGGTGCTTGACGAGGGCCATCCCCATGACGCCGGGGCCCGGGACGATGTTGACGACGCCGGGCGGCAGGTCGGCCTGGCGGCAGACGTCGGCGAAGAGCAGGGCGCTGAGCGGCGTCGTCGAGGCGGGCTTGAGGACGACCGTGTTGCCGGCGGCCAGGGCCGGCGCGATCTTCCAGGCGAGCATCAGCAGCGGGAAGTTCCACGGGATGATCTGGGCGGCGACCCCGAGCGGCTTCGCGACCCGGCCCGGGAACGCGTACTCGAGCTTGTCGGCCCAGCCGGCGTAGTACCAGAAGTGGGCCGCCGCGAGCGGGACGTCGACGTCGCGCGACTCCTTGATCGGCTTGCCGGAGTCCATCGACTCGAGGACCGCGAACTCGCGCGACCGCTCCTGGAGGATCCGCGCGATCCGGAACAGGTACTTCGCGCGCTCCTTGCCCGACAGCGTCCCCCAGCGCTTCGTCTGGGCGGTGCGGGCCGCCCGGACGGCGCGGTCGATGTCCTTCTCGGTCGCCTTCGCGACGAGGGCCAGTGGCTCCTCGGTCGCCGGGTTGACCGACGTGAACGTCCCGCCGTCGCTGGCCTGGACCTCGCGGCCGTTGATGAACAGGCCGTAGCGCTCCTGGAGCGTGACGACATCGCGCGACTCGGGGGCGGGGGCGTACTCCCACGGGATCGCCGCGCCATCGCCGAGGCCCCAGCTGTTGGGCGCCTGCTCGACGCGGGTCACCGCGCCGGAGCCGTTCGCGCCGTTCGCGCCGTTCGTCGGCGCAGGCTCGATCGATCGATCAGCCGGGGTTCGGGTCGCCATGCGGGCCATTATGGCACCCGCCCTCGCCCGGACCGAGCGATCGGCTCAGCAGTCGTACGCGCTGACGGCGTAGATCCGCTCGCAGAACCGGACATGGACGTGGTCCTCGTGGCCGGTGTACCACCTCGTGAGGCCCTCGCGGATCAGGACCGGGTCGTTGAAGTAGACGACCTTGATGTGGCCCGGCGTGAGCGCCCGGAACGCCTTGATCATCGCCCGCGTCGCCGTCCGGTCGTACGACGCCGACGTCCAGCGGGTGCCCCACGTGCATTGGTCGTTCGCCTTCCGGAGCGGCCGGACGTCGACGTCGAGGCCGCGGGCGTGCGACTCGTGGAGCGGGATGTCGCCGCCGTGCTCGAGCGAGATGTCGCCGACGGCGATCCGTCCGAAGCCGGCCGCGACCATCGATCGGCCGGCGGCCTCGAGCGTCCCGATCGCCTCGGCCGTGCCCCAGTTCGCCGCCCCGTTGCCGACCGAGTAGTCGCACAGGCTCGACGCCGTGAACCGTGGCAGCTCGTAGTGCCAGGCCAGGGCATGCCACGTCACTGGTCCGACGACCCCGGTGTGGCCGACCCCGATGTGCGTCTGGAAGGCGAGCACGGCCGCTCGGGTCGTGGCGCCGTAGACCCCATCGATCGCGATCGCAGCCCGGCGCTTCTCGACGAGCTGGGTCTGCACGGCTCGCACCGCGTCACCGGTGTCGCCGAGCCCGACGGTTCGCGCGAGCCGGGTCCACGTCGGGCTGTTCACGATCCCCGTGACGGGAAGGCCACGGCTCCCCTGGAAGGACTTCACGGCGCCCGTCGTCGTGGCGCCGAAGATGCCGTCGGCGGGCGGGACCGCCGCCGGGTCAGCGTCAGGGCCGAGGCGATCGCGCAGGAGGAGCTGGATCGCCAGGACGTCGGTCCCGCGGTCGCCAAGGCTCTGGACCGGCCACAGGACGCCGGCGACGGCCGCCGCTTGACCCGTTGTCGAGGCGAGAGCGACCAGGACGGCAGCCGCGACGAGGGCGAGTCGGGTGGCGCGTCGGCGGCGGCTGGCGGGACGTGAGGCGGCGGGGACGGCGATGGGTCGGGGCACGACGCCGAGGGTAGCAGTCCGGCCCCGACGGGTCAGATGGACGGTCCGGCGCGCATCTCCGCGAGCGTCGGCGGATCGGCGCCCGCCCGGCTCGACCGTCCGTGCGCCGACCTCGACCGCGAACCGTGTCGCCTCGGTGACGGCGTCGATGTTGGCGAGCTCCGCGCGGCCGTGGCCGGCCGCGGTCCACGCCGCAAGGAACCCGGCCCCGAACGCATCGCCGGCGCCGACGGTGTCGACGACGGTGACCTCCTGCGTGGCGACCTCGACGACCTCGCGTCGGGTGACGATCCGGACCGGGCCGGCGCCATCGGTCAGGAGGATCACGGCGGGTCCGGTGTCGAGCATGGCGCGGGCCGCCGCGACCGGTTCCCGATCGGGCTCGAGCCAGGCGAGGTCGTCGACGCTGACCTTGGCGACGTCCGTCCTGGCCAGGACACGGGCGAGACGAGCCCGATAGGCGTCGGGATCGCGGATCGCCGACGGGCGGCAGTTCGGGTCGGCGAACACGAGCACGTCCGGCCCGGCGGCGCCGACGAGGGCCTCGATGGCGCCCGCCATCGGCTCGAGGACGAGCCCGAGGGTGCCCACGTGGAGCGCGACCGTCCCGTCGGGCAGGCCGCGCGCGACGTCGGCCGCGGTGAGTCCCGCGGCGGCGGTGCCGGTCGTGTGGAAGCGGTACGTTGCCGCGCCGCCGGCGTCGATCTCGGCGACGGCGAGGAGCGTCGGATCGTCGGTCGCCGCTGCGAGCGCCAGGTCCACGCCGTCGGCGATCAGCCGTTCCCGAATCAGGCGCCCGAACCCGTCGCTCGAGATGCGGCCGACGTAGCTCACGGCGCTGCTCGAGGCGGCCGAGGGTGCGCGCGGCATTGAACGGCCCGCCGCCGGGGACGGCCGTGACGGAACCATCGGGTGCGACCAGGAGGTCGACGAGGTTCTCGCCCGCGACGACGATCATCGCCGCATGCTAGCCGACGGTCCGCCACGGCTCGTGACACGGCCGGGAGCGGGTAGGCTGCGCCGGATGAAGCGCCTGACCGGGGTCGCCGAGCTGCTCGACGGGCCGCTCGACGATCCGGCCACCCTCACCGCGAACCTCCGCGATCTGGCCCGGATCAACCGCCTGACCGGCGGGACGCGGCTGTCCGAGCGGGCGATCGCCGCGCTGGGCGGCAGCGCGACGCTGCTCGACGTCGGGACCGGCGGCGCCGACATCCCGATGACCCTCCTCGCCCGGGCGCGCGCCGCCGGCCGCCCGCTGACCGTCACCGCCACGGACAGCCGCGACGAAGTCCTGGCGGCGGCGCGTCGGGCCCGGCCCGCGATCGAGCGGACGAGCGGCCTGGAGCTCGCGATCGCGGACGGTCGTGGGCTCCCCTACCCCGATGCCGCGTTCGACGTCGCGCACGCTTCGCTGGTCCTCCACCACCTCGAGCCGGACGAGGCCGTCGCGTTCCTGCGCGAGCTGCGGCGGGTCGCGCGCCGCGGGATCGTGGTGAACGACCTCGTGCGCGGCCGGATCTTCTGGCTCGGTGGCTGGCTCCTCGTCCACGCGATCGCGCGGTCGCGCTACACCCGGCACGACGGTCCGCTGTCGGTCCGGCGGGCGTACAGCCGAACGGAGCTCCGCGCGCTGCTTGCGGTTGCCGGGCTGACCCCGATCGCCGAGGTCGGCGGGTTCGCCGGGCACCGCGTCGCGATCGCGGCGCGCTGAACGGCGAGCACGAACGCCCGAGCGACTACCCTCCCCCTCCATGGAACGTCATGACGTGCTCGTCGTCGGCGGTGGTCCGGCGGGTGCCGCGACCGCGATCGGACTCGCCCGGCACGGCCACGACGTCGTCGTCCTCGAGCGTGCCCCGGAGTGGCGCTGGCGGGCCTGCGGCGTCTTCACCTCGCCCGCGACCGTCGCGCGTCTCCGGCGGCTCGGCGTCGGCGAATTGGACCTCAGCGACGATGGCCCGCCGGATCCCGGCGATGCGCGTGGAGTCCGCCGCGGGGACCCGGTTTCGCCTGACCTACGGCGACGACGGGTCGCTCGCGGCCGCCGCCGTCGGGCTCGATCGGTCGCGCCTCGACCCGCACCTGCTCGCGATGGCTGCGGGGGCCGGCGCCGACGATCCGGCCGGGATCGGCGGTCCGCTCCGTCCGAGACGGTGAGGTCGCGCTCGCCAGCGGGGAGACGCTCCGGGCCGAGCTGATCGTCGGCGCCGACGGGCTCCGCTCCATCGTGGCCCGCGACGCCGGAGTCGCCCGGCGGCCGCCGCTCGGCGATCGGCCGGCCCTGACGTTCCACGTCGCCGACCCGCAGCCGGACGCCGTCCGCGACGCCCGGATGATCGTCTTCGACGGCGGCTACGTCGGCCTCGCGCCGGTCCCGGGCGGCCGGGTCAATGTCGGGATCGTGCTGGCCGACCGGCGCTGGCGGGCGCGGCTGCGCGCCGACGGGGCCACCACCGTCGCCCGCGACGTCCTGCGGGCCATCCCCCCGTCGGACGACGATCCCGTGCCGTGGGCACATCCGGAGCTCTGCGACTCGATCGAGGGCGCCGCCCCGGTCGGCGTCCGGGTCACGCGCCGGGCCGGCGCCGACTGGCTGCTCGTCGGCGACGCCGCCGGATTCCTCGACCCGTTCACCGGCGAGGGCCTCCACCGCGCGCTGCGCTCGGCGGAGCTCGCGGTCATCGCCGCCGATCGGCATCTGCGCGGTGACGCGGACGCGCTTGCGGCCTACGACCGCGCGCTGACGCGACGCACCCGCGCCAAGGACCTCGTGAGCCTGCTCGTCCAGGGCTTCCTCGCTGTCCCGCCGGTCTTCGAGTACGCGGCTCGCCACCTCGCCGATCGACCCGCGGTCCGTGAGACGATGGGCCTCGTGATGGGCGACCTCGTGCCGGCGACGACGGCCTTCGATCCGCGCTTCCTGATCGGGCTCCTCCGGCCGTGACCGATCCCGCGCGACCGCTCCGACCGGAGTCCGGCATGACCCCGGCCGATCCGGAAGGCCAGGACGGCCCGCCGTCGCCCCGGACCCGGCTCGGGTCGTATGCGATCTCGGTCGACGCGGACGGCCGGATCCTCCTCTGCCGGCTGTCGTTCGACGAGGTCGAGGCCGGCGCCTGGACGCTGCCCGGCGGCGGCGTCGAGTTCGGCGAGCATCCCGACGAGGCGGTCCTGCGCGAGCTCGAGGAGGAGAGCGGGCTCGTCGGCCGGATCGACGAGGTCCTCGGCATCTTCTCGAAGGTCTACACCCGATCCCGCGCGGCCGAACGGCGCCGACCTCCACTTCGTCGGCTTCCTCTACCGGGTGACCCCGATCGGCGGCCGAGCTCCGCGACGAGGTCGACGGCTCGACCGACACCTGCGCCTGGATCGGGCCGGACGAGCTGCGGACGCTCCGGATCGTCGGCGTGGCACGGCACGCGATCGAGCTCGCGCTGCCCGGCGCCCTCGGGTGAGGAGCTCGATCGGGATCGACATCGCGGCTCCGGCCGACCTCGTCTTCCGGCTCGCGCGCGACGTCGAGCGGTGGCCGGCACTGCTGCCCCACTACGTCTCCGCCGGGCGGCTCGGTCCGCCGGACGCGGACGGCCGGCTGGTCGTCGGGTTCGTGGCGCGCCGGACGCTCGTGCCGGTGCTCGGGCTCGGGCTGCCGGTCGCGTGGCGCTCGCTCACGTGGTCCGAGGCGGCCACCCGCCGGCTCCGGTTCGTCCATCGCGGCGGAGCCACAGCGGGCATGGACGTGACGTGGCGGATCGAGGACGTCGGCGCGGGCCATTGCCGGGTCGACATCGAGCACGACTTCCGGCCGCGCGTCCCGGGCTGGGCCGCCTTCATCGACCGGCTCTTCACGCGACCGATCGCGGGCCGGACGCTGGCGACGTTCCGGGCGCTGGCGGAGGCCGTCGCCGCCGACCGATGAGTCCGCCGGCCGCGCCGCGACGAACCAACCGGCATGACCACCGCCGAATCGCCGCGTCTGGATCACCGGGATCGGCCCGATCACGGCCATCGGGACGGGCAACGACGCGTTCCGGGCGGGTCTCCGGGCCGGCGTCTCGCCCGTCAAGCGGATCGACCGCTTCGATCCGTCGCCGTTCCGGAGCCAGGTCGCCGCCCAGGTCGACGACTTCGATCCGCTGGCCTGGATGCCGCCGAAGATGGCCCGGCAGCTCGACCGGTTCAGCCAGTTCGGGCTCGTTGCCGGCCGGCTCGCGCTCGACGATGCGGGTCTGCGGCCCGGCGAGGACGGCGGAGCGGAGGCCAACCGGATCGGGATCTACCTCGGCAGCGCGCTCGGCGGGATCGTGTTCGCGGAGGAGCAGCACGAGCGCTACCTCGAGCGCGGGATCAAGGCCGTCGCCCCGAATCTGGCGTTGGCCGTCTTCGGCGGCGCCGCCCCGGCCAACCTCGGGATCGCCCTCGACGTGCGCGGGCCGATCCTGTCGACCGCCAACTCGTGCGCGTCGGGGGCGGTCGCGATCGGCGAGGCGCTCGGGGCGATCCGGGCGGGCGACATCGATGCGGCGATCGCGGGCGGGGTCGAGGTCACGCTCAGCCCGCTGGCATTCGGGGCCTTCGACCTCATCCGGGCCCTGTCCGACCGCCACAACGACGACCCGGCCCATGCCTGCCGTCCGTTCGACGCCGAGCGCGACGGGTTCGTCATGGGCGAGGGCGCGACGCTGCTGGTCCTCGAGGCCGAGGACGTCGCCCGGGCGCGCGGCGCCGAGCCGTACGCCGAGGTGATGGGCTATGCAGCCACGTCGGACGCGTACCACATGGTCCAGCCGCGGGCGGACGGCCGCGAGGCGGGGCGAGCGGCCGCCGAGGCGCTGACGGACGCCGGAGTTGCCGCCGACGAGATCGACTGGGTGAGCGCCCACGCCAGCTCCACGCCGCTCGGCGACATCGCGGAGGCACGGGCGATCGCCCTGGCGCTGGGTGAGCGGGCTCGCGATGTGCCGGTGAGCGGCACGAAGGCGCTGTACGGCCATCCCCTGGGCGCGTCCGGGGCGATCGAGGCCGCGATCTGCGCTCTGGCCATCCGCGACGGCTGGGTGCCGGGCTCGGCCAACCTCGAGGTCGTCGATCCGGATGTCGCCGAGCTCCTGCCGGGCCTCCTGAAGACCGGCCGGGACGGAACGTACCGCCGGATCCTCTCGACCTCGTTCGGGTTCGGCGGACTGAACGCAGGGCTCGTGATCGGCGCAATCGACCGATAAGCCGGCGGGCGTAGGATCGACGCACGCCGCGTTCCTCAGGAGACCTCGCCATGGCCGTCGCCACCGACACAACGTTCACGGGATTCCGCCCCGAAGCCGTCGAGTTCCTGGCCGAGCTCGCGGCCAACAACGAGCGAGCCTGGTTCCAGGCCCGCAAGGCCGAGTACGAGCGTCTCCTCAAGGAGCCGCTCGAGGCGCTGTGTGTCGCCCTCGACGAGCTGTTCCGCAGCCGCGGGATCCCGCTCCGCGCCGATCCGGCCAAGTCGCCGTTCCGGATCTACCGCGACGTCCGGTTCGCCAAGGACAAGTCGCCGTACAAGACGAACATCGGGGCGAGCTTCCCGTGGGCCGGCGAGGTCCCGGGCGGCACCGCCGAGCCGGACGGTCGATCGCACACCGCAAACGTCCACTCGAGCGGTGGCTACTTCCACCTGTCGCCCGGCGAGATCTACGTCGGTGGCGGGTACTGGCATCCGGAGAAGACCTGGCTCGACGCGTTCCGGCGCCGGGTCGCCGACGAGCCGGCCGAGCTGCGCCGGCTGCTCGACGCGCCGGCGTTCCGCGACACGTTCGGCGATCTGAGCCGCGACGGCCACGCGCTCCAGCGCGTCCCGTCGGGCTATCCGCCCGATCATCCCGAGGCGGAGATGCTCAAGCTGAAGGACGTGATCTTCGGCCGCCGTCTGTCCGACACCGAGGCCCACTCGGCCGACCTGCCGCAGACGATCGCCACGATCTTCTCCGCCGGCGTGCCCGTCTGGCGCTATCTGGCGGCCCTCGCCTGAGCGTCCCACCGGAGCCCCTCGGGCCCGGGCGCGACTCAGCCGAGCCGTTTGCGGTAGGTCGTCGACCGGCTCGTCGGCTGGAAGCCCATGCTCTCGTACACGCGCAGCGCGCCCGTCGGGTTGGTCGCGTCGACGCCGAGGACGCCCTCCGTCATGCCGCGCTCGCGCAAGGCGTGGAACGTGGCGTTGATCAGCGCCCTGGCCAGGCCGCGGTGACGGTACGGCCGGCGGACGCTGATGTTCTCGACCCAGCCGCGGGTCGTGCCGAGAGTGGCATTCGCGTCCGCGTTGATGTAGCCGCGGACCTGACCCGCCACCTGGTCGCCGTCCCACGCGACCCGCCAGAGCGAGCGGTCGCTCTGCATCGGATCGTCAACGAACACCTGGTAGTCGTCCTCGGTCCCCGGCCGGTAGCCGTTGCCGTCGCGGAACGCCTCGTCGGCCGCCTCCCAGATCGGGCGCAGGTGCTCTTCCTGGACGTCGCGGATCTCGAGACCGTCCGGCATCGGGGCATCCGGCTGGTCGTCGAGCGTCGGCCGGAGCATCTGGAATCCGTAGCGGATGGGCTCGAACCCGAACCGTCGGACCATCCTCTCGTGGGAGCCGTCGCCGTCCTCGCCGTATGCCTCGATCTCGGCCCGGGCCACGGGCGGGAGCTCGGCCTGCATCGCTTCTGCCCGCCCGATCAGGGCCGCCAGCATGGACCGGCCGATGCCCTTGCGGCGCCACTCGGGGCGGAGAAAGCAGATGGTCTCGTGGACGCGGACGGGCCCGTCCGCGTCGTCCTTCGAGCGCTCCTCGAGCTCCCAGTACGTCCGGGCGTAGCCCACGATCCGGCCGTCGACCTCGACGACCAGCATGTCGCGCTCGCGGTCGCAGTTCACGAGGTGCTCGTAGAAGCTCGCTGAAGCCTTCGAGCGGGGTGATGAAGTCGTTGCCGTCGGCGACCCGGCTGGCGTTCGCGGCGTCGTTCATGCCGGCGTAGTCGACCGGGCCGGCCATGTGGCGGATGCGCAGCCCGGGGATCGGCGGCGGCGCGGTCGGCGTGGGGAAGTCGCGCGGCTCCGTCGTGGTCGACATGTCCCCTCCTCCGATCTGCGGACGCCGTCAGTCGATCGTGAAGTGATCCGGCCCCTGGTAGCGGCCGGTCCGCTCCTTCTCGATCTGCATCAGCACGTCGTTGAGCAGCGATGACGCGCCGAAGCGGAACCAGTCCGGGGTCATCCAGCGCGGCCCGAGGGTCTCGTACAGGACGACGAGGTACTGGATCGCCTCCTTCGAGACCTTGATCCCGCCGGCCGGCTTCATCCCGACCTGGCGACCGGTCTGGCGCTCGAAGTCGCGGATCGCCTCGAGCATGACGAGGGTCACCGGCAGCGTCGCCGCCGGGACGACCTTGCCGGTCGAGGTCTTGATGAAGTCCGCTCCGGCCGCCATCGCGAGGACGGAGGCGCGCCGGACGTTGTCGTAGGTCTCGAGCTCGCCGGTCTCGAGGATCACCTTGAGGTGGGCGTCGCCGCAGGCCTCCTTGACGTCGACGATCTCCTCGAACACCGTCAGGAAGTCGCCGCTCAGGAACGCACCGCGGTCGATCACCATGTCGATCTCGTCGGCCCCGGCCTCGGCGGCCGCGCGCGTCTCGGCGAGCTTGATGTCGCGGAACGTCTGGCCCGACGGGAAGCCGGTCGCGACCGAGGCGACCTTGACGGTCGAGCCCTTGAGGGCCTCCTTGGCATCGGCGACGAGGGCGGGGTAGACGCAGATCGCCGCGACCGACGGAATCGTCGGGTCGCCCGGCTGCGGGTGCATGGCCTTGGCGCAGAGCGCCCGGACCTTGCCCGGCGTGTCCTTTCCCTCGAGGGTCGTCAGGTCCATCATCCGGATCGCGAGATCGAGCGCCCACAGCTTCGACTGCTTCTTGATCGAGCGCTTCTTCAGCGCGTCGACCCGCTCCTCGACGCCGACCTGGTCGACCGAGCTCACCCGGCCGAGCAGGCTCCCGAGCGCGCCCGGACGGCCGTCCCACGAGCGGACGAGCTCGTGGGCGCGCTCGCGGGCGAGGGTGTCGGGGCGATGGGCGGTGGCCATGGGACGGTGAGGATACACCGGGCTCCGAGCGGCTTCGGCGCGGCGGGCGAGTCCGCGTAAGAGGCCGTGTCGCTGACCGACTGAACCCGAGACGGGTTCCTCGACCAGTTCGTCAGCGGGATGGGCGAGGGCGGCGACGGGGAGCTGTACGTCCTGACCCGATCGGACCTCGGCACCGCCGGCTCGAGCGGGCGGCTGTACCGGATCGTCGCCGGCGCCTGAGGCCGGCTGATCGGCGACGCGCAGCCCCTACCGTCCGCCGTGGACCTTCGGCAGCGGCGGCAGACCGCGCTTGCCGTCGACGAGGAAGTGGCGGAACCAGTCGCGCACCACGGCCAGGTTCTCGGCCCGGCGGAATGGCGTTCCCGATCGCGTGAGCTCGTGGGTCTCCTCGGGGACGCGCAGCAGGCGGACCGGCCGCTTCTTCGAGCGGAGGATCGTGAACAACGCCTCGGCCTGCCCGACCGTCGTCCGGATGTCCTTCTCGCTGTGCTGGATCAGGAGCGGCGTCCGGATCGCGTCGGCGTACGTGATCGGCGACATCTCGCGGTAGAAGTCGGGGTCGTCCCAGGGCAACGTCCGGAATTCGTACGTCGACCAGAAGCCGCTGGCGATGTCGCCGGTCAGCATGAGCATCGACATGTCGCTGACCGAGCGGCAGGTCATCGCGGCGGCGAACCGGTCGTCGTGGCCGAGGATCCAGTTCGTCAGGTAGCCGCCGTACGAGCCGCCCGTCACGCCGAGCCGGTCGGGGTCCGCAAGGCCGTCGGCGACGAGCGCGTCGACCCCGCCGAGGACGTCGCGCATCGGGCCCGGACCCCAGTCCCGGATGTTCGCCTCGTTGAACGCGCGGCCGTAGCCCTCGGAGCCGCGCGGATTCGAGAAGAAGACGCTCATCCCGTTGGCGGCGAGCAGCTGGAACTCGAGCATCGGCGCCCAGCCGTAGAGGGTGTGCGGCCCGCCGTGGATCTGGGTGACGAGGGGTGCGGCGTTCTTGCGCGCGCCCGCGGCCTCGTTGGACGCGCCCGCGGCGCCCTTCGACCCACCCGCGGCGGCCAGGAACCAGCCCTGGACCCGTCGCCCGTCGACGGTCACCCAGCGCTCGACCGGCTCGCGGAATTCGATCTCGGCATGGTCGTCGCGGTTGAGATCCGTCAGGCGCCGCGGCGCCCCGCCGTCGCCATCGCGGACCCAGAGGTCGCTCAGCTCGGTCGGTGACGAGCGCAGCCAGACGGTGCGCCTGCGTCCGCGCCCCAGGTCGACCTGATCGAACGCCGAGATCGCGTGGCGGCCCGTCGTCCGGCGCTCGATCGTGCCATCGGCGGTCGCGACGGTCCAGAGCTCGACGCTGCCGTCGACGGGCGCCGTGAACGCGATCGATCGACCGTCGGCGGACGGGATGATCCGGGCCGGCTCGCCCGGGACGATGTCGCTGTTGATCGTCGATCCGGGCATCGCGTCGTGGACGCCGGTGAGGTTCCGGCCACCCTGCTTCGACCTGGCGTCGGAGCCGTCGGCCGCGATCAGCCAGACATCCGAGCGGTAGAAGTTGTCCGGCAGATAGCCGCCGAGGGCCACCACCGCCGACCCATCCGGGAGCCACGCCGGCGCGAACATCGCCGCGGCGTCGCCGGTCAGGCGCGTCCGGCCGCCACCGTCGAGGTCGAGGACGACCAGGTGCGACCTGGGCTCGAGGTCGAAGTCGCGCCGGAGGTTCGTCGTGATCAGGATGCGGCGCCCGTCGGGCGACCAGGCCGCCTCGCCGATCCCGGCGGGCTCCTCGGTCAGGCGCCGCGTCGCGCCCGTCGCGACCTCGACCAGCCACAGCTGGTCGACCTTGTTGTCGACGAACCCCGCGCCGTTCGCCAGGTAGCCGAGCCGATCGACGAAGCGATAGTCCGATTCGGGCGCATCGCCCGGCTTCGGTGGCGCTCCCTTGCCGCGCTTCTTGCGGTCGTCGTCGCGCGTCGCGGCGTGTGACGACGAGGTCACGAGCAGATGCGTGCCGTCGGGCGACCACCAGAACGCGTTCACGCCGCGTGGCAGGTCGCTGATCCGGCGCGCCTCGCCGCCGTCGAGCGGGAGGAGATAGACCTGCTGGCCATCCTCGCGCTGCTTCGCGTCGCCGGCCGTCGGCTCCTCCTCGACCTGATGACGGCGGTCCGAGATGAAGGCGAGGGATCGACCATCCGGCGCGAACCGGGCGCTGCGGTCGTGCTTGGCCCCGATCGTCAGCTGGCGCGCCTCGCCGTCGCCGTCGGTCGGGACGGCCCACAGCGCCTGCCGATAGCCGTCCTTCGCGGGCGCGACCGTCTGGACGGTGAACACCGCGAGCGCGCCGTCCGGCGACAGGCGCGGGTCGGTCGCGATGCGGAATCGGTACAGGTCGTCGGGGCGGAAGGGGCGGGTCACGAGCAGCGGCCTCCGGTCACATCCGATGTCGGTCGGGCGGGCAGATCGTCGCGGCGCGGCACGGGACGGGTGCCGCAAGGTCGCGCGGTCGCGACCGCATCGTCGACGACGCCGACGAGTCTAGCGCTACCATCGGCCGACGATGCGCGATCAGCTGTCGCTGCGGCTCGAGCCCGAGATCGCCACGCTGCCGAACCTGCCCGACGGCCTGCGGCCGATGCTTCCGCGCCCGGCCGGCGAGCCGTTCGACTCCGCCGCGCACCTGTTCGAGCCGACATGGGGCGGACTCCGCGCGCTGGCCTTCATCGGACCGTCCGAGACGGCCGGCGACGGCGACGTTCGCGTGGTCGATGGCGACGGGCGCGTCGTGGGGACGCGCCTGACGGAGCTGGCGGGCATGGCGGTCCGGATCGATGCCCGCTCGGCGATCCTCGACGGCGAGCTCGTGGCGGTCGATGACGCCGGGCGAGCCGACAACGCGGAGCTCGAGCGGCGGATCGCGGGCGAGCCCGGCCGAGCGGTGGCGTTCCTTGCGTTCGACCTGCTCCATCTCGATGGCCGGTCGTTGCTGAACACGCCACTGCATCGGCGACGCGAGCTGCTCCGGAAGGTGCTCCATCCGGGCGACGAGGTCGTGGCCGTGCCCGCGATCGCCGCCGAGGGCCGGGCGCTCCATGCCGCGGCCGCGGCCCAGGGAATCGCCGGGATGATGGCCCGCCAGCGGACGAGCCCGTACCTGGCGGGCGTCAGGTCACGGCTGTGGCAGTTCATCCCCGTCGCACCGGCCGTCGCCGCCGGGGCGCGAGCGGCGCAGGTCACGCTGGCGCTGGAGGATCACGCCCCGACGGCCGCGGCACCGGTCCTGGCGCTGATCAGCCGGCTGCCGTTGCTGTTCGACGAGTAGGGCGGGGCGGCCGGCGGGGCGGCGGCAGGCGAGCGGCGGGGCGGGCTCGTGGCGGGGCGGCGGCAGGCGAGCGGCGGGGCGGGCTCGCGGCGGGGCGGGGCCCGCGGCGGGGCGGGGCGGCCTCGCGGCGGCGCGGGCCCGGCGGCCTCGCGGCGGGGCGGGCTCGCGGCGGGGCGGTCTCGCGGCGGGGCGGTCTCGCGGCGGGGCGGTCTCGCGACGGGGCGGGGCCGGCAGCCGGGCGACCCGCAGCCGGGCGACCCGCAGCCTCCCGACCCGGATATCAGCGCCAGTGATTGCCGGGGCCGATGGGGTCCATAAGCGCACGATGCGCGTTCAACCCGAGCCGATATCGTGCACGGCCACGCTTGCACCCGGGGCCGCGAACGGCGCGGCGCGGCCATAAGCCGGGTCGCTGCGCTGGGTGAATCAGTGGCGCTGATATCGCTGCGAGGAACGGGCTCGCCGGTTGCGCGGGGCGCGGCGGGCGGCCTCGCGGCGGGGCGGGCTCGCGGCGGGGCGGGCTCGCGGCGGGGCGGGCTCGCGGCGGGCACGAATGTGGCCAGCCATGCACGGGTGGCCTACGGGGCGCGCATGCGAGCGTGGCAAGACGCTGCGAACGGGGTCTCACGCACGGGTATCGAGCTCTTGAGTCCCGGGATTAATATCTGGCCAGGTGAGGCACGCGACGCATGTCCTGGCGAACCATGCCCGCGACCGCCGCCCGCGACGCGTGCCGCCCCGCGGGCGCGCAGCCGCCCCGCGGGGCGCCGCGGGTCGCCGCAGCCTGCCACGGAGCGAGCCGCGGCGCTCTACCCCCCGTGCCGCGCCGCGTTGACGTACGCGCGCAGCCCCGGCCGCTGCCCGTAGAGCAGCACGCCGGCGGAGTAGATCCGGATCGCCACCACCGCCGTGACCAGGATCGTCACGAGCAGGAGCGAGATCGAGACGACGATCTCCATCGGCTCCACCCGCCCGACCGACAGCCGCGTCAGCATCACGAACGGGCTCCAGAACGGCACGAGCGACGCGAACCGGATGAAGCCCGTGATCCCGCCGGTCAGCGCCAGGATCGCCTGGATGTAGCCGACGATCGCCAGCAGGCTCAGCGGCAGGGCGATGATCTGGAGATCCTCCGGCCGGCTCACGAGCGAGCCCGCCGCCGCGTAGATCAGCGAATACAGCGCGAACCCGAGCGTGTAGTACACGCCGAATGCGAGGAGCAGCGCCGGCGACAGCGACGCCAGCGACGGCGCGATCCCGGCGTCCGGACCGAGCAGGAACGTGGCAAGCCGATCCTCGAGGAGCAGCGTCAGGATCGCCGGCCCGAGCACCAGGGCGTACTGCGTCGCGCCGGCCAGCCCGATCCCGAGCGCCTTGCCGATGACCAGCTGGCGCGGTGACGCGGCGCTGACGAGCAGCTCCATGACCCGGCTCGACTTCTCGGCGACGACCCCGGCGGCGACCCACATCCCGTAGATGACGATCGTGATGAAGATCAGGACCCCGAACACGGCCCCGACGATCAGCCGGCTGGCGTACGCGGATGGGTCGTACGGGTGCCGCGCCGGGACCCGAGGCGGCGCCGCGCAGCACGTCGAACGTCGGGATCAGGAACGCGCCGGGCACGTTCAGGTTCTGACTCGAGTAGTCGATGAGCGCGACGCTCAGGGCGCCGAAGTTGAGGAGCTGGATCGCCCCGTCGCCGAGCGTCTCGCCGCTGTGGACCTTGAAGCTCAGGCTGCCGTTTGCGGCCCGCGCGGCGCTGACGACGGCATCGAGCCGGTGGTCCTCGACCGCCCGGATCGCCGCCGCCTCGTCGCTCTCGATGGCGACGGTGTAGGTCGTTCCGCCCTGGGTGTTGAGGATCTGGTCGAGGATCCCGCGCGTGTCCTCGGCCAGCCGTGGACTGGTGGCCACGACGGCGATCCGCGTGGTGGCGCCGCGCTCGAGGGCGCGGACCGCGATCGGCAGCAGGGCCACGATGATCGCGAGGACGGCCAGCGTCACGGTCGAGACGTGGAAGAGCCGCGATCGGACGAGCTCGCTGTACTCGCGCCGCGCGATGTGGGACGTGTTCGGGAACGCCGGCTCGTGACGGCCCGATGAACCCGATGCCGAGCCCGGCACCGCAGTGTGGCCGGTCACGCCGCATCCTCCGCCGTGCGACGAGGACGGCGCGGCGGGCTCGGGCGGCAACGGCGCGAGCCGGCCCTCCTCATCCGACGGGCGCCCGACGTGGTCGATGAAGATCTGCTCGAGCGACGGCTCGGCGACCTCGAAGTGGCTGACCCGCGCGCCGGCCTCGACCGCGGCGGCGAGGAGGACGTCCGGCTCGATGCCCTCGTCGAGCTCGATCTCGGTCCGGTCGATCCCCGGCCGGATGATCCGGGCGCCCGGCACCGACGCCAGCCAGGCGAGGCGGTGGTCGCCCTCGACCGACAGCTTGACCATCCGCCGGCCGGTCGCCCGCTTGACCTCGCGGAGCGGCCCACCGACGACCACCCGGCCGCGATCGACGATCGCGATCGACTCGCACATGGCCTCGACCGTCTCCATCTGGTGGGTCGAGAAGATGAGCGTCCGACCTTCGTCGCGGAGCTCGAGGAACGCCTCGCGGAGGAGGGCGACGTTGACGGGATCGAGACCGGTGAACGGCTCGTCCATGAGCAGGACCGGCGGGTTGTGGAGGATCGCCGAGATCAGCTGGATCTTCTGCTGGTTGCCCTTGCTGAGCTCTTCGGCCTTGCGCTCGGCCAGGTCGGACACGCGCAGGCGATGGAGCCAGGCGAGGGCGTCGCGCCGGGCGATGTCGCGCGGCACGCCGTGGAGCGAGGCGAAGAACACCAGCTGATCGAGGACGACCATCCGCGGATACAGCCCGCGCTCCTCGGGCAGGTAGCCCCACGTCGCCCGTGGCAGCTCGCGCGTGTCGGTGCCGTCCCACAGGACCCGGCCGCCGTTCGCGGCCAGGACGCCGATCGCGATTCGCATCGTCGTCGTCTTGCCGGCCCCGTTCGCGCCGAGGAAGCCGAAGATCTGGCCGGTCGGCACCTCGAACGACAGCCCGTCGAGGGCCACGACGGACCCGAAGGTCTTGTGGAGGTCGTCGATCTGGAGACTCACCGGCCGAGGATAGCCCGCCTCGGGCCGGGTCGCGCCCGGACGATGGTCCCGGGAGGTGCGATGATGACCCGGTGACCAACGAGCGTGATTCCATCGAATCCGGAGCCGTGGCGAGCGCCGGAACCGCCGTCGCCGCCGTCGCCGCGCCCGCCTCGGGCTCGCCGACGTCGCCCCTGAAGATCCACGCTGACCGGGCCGCTGCCACGCTCGCGATCGACTGGGCCGACGGCCATGCGACCCGCTACGACTTCATCGCCCTGCGCTGGCTGTGCCCGTGCGCCTACTGCCGCGGCGAGGCGGGGCTGCCGGGCTGGCTCGACAGCGCCCCCGTCCTGACGCCCGAGCAGACCCGGATGACCGACATCCACCTGGTCGGCAACTACGCCGTCTCACCGCACTGGGGCGACGGCCACTCCACCGGGTTCTACACCTACAACCTGCTCCGCGATCGCTGTCCGTGCCCCGACTGCACGGCTCGTCGCGGCCAGAGCGGTCATCAGCACGAGGACGGGCATGGCGCTCGTCCCGAGGCCGGCGCCGAGCATGCCGGCCACCAGCACGACTGAGGGAGTCCCATGATCGTCGCCACCACGCCGTTCATCGCCGGTCATCGCGTCGTCGAGACCAAGGGCCAGGTCTTCGGCCTCGTCGTCCGGAGCCGCGGCTTCTCCGGCAACCTGATCGCCGGCCTGCGCTCGCTCGGCGGCGGCGAGATCAAGGAGTACACCTCGCTCCTCGAGGACACCCGCCGCCAGGCCCTCGATCGGCTCGTGAAGAACGCGACGCTGATGGGCGCCAACGCGGTCATCTCGATGCGCTTCGACAGCTCCGAGATGGCCACGACCATGACCGAGATCGTGGCGTACGGAACCGCGGTGGTGGTCGAGCCGGACGCGGCCGCCGTCGCCCCGACGATCGACTAGGCGGCACCAGATGCTGACCGCGACGACCCGCCTCGCTGCCGCGGCGATCGCGACGCTCGTCCTCATCGGCGGCCTGGGAGCCATTGCCCTGGGTGGCGCCACGGCCGCGACCGGCCTGTGGATGGTCGTCGCCGGCGCCGTCGTCCTCGTCGCCCTCGCGATCGAGCGCAACCGCTACCGCTCCGAGGACGCGGAACGCTCGTTCGAGTCGGCCGGGCCCGGCGGCGGCGAGCCGCCCGGCCAGCTCGACCCGCGTTTCCGGCGAACCGACGAGTCGTTCGTCGATCCCACGACCGGCGTCACGATGCGTGTCTTCGTGGACCGAACGAACGGCGAACGGCGGTACGTCGCCGAGGCTTGACCAGGCCGGACCGGCTGGACCGGCTGGGGGCCGGTGCTATCCTTCGCCGCCCGGACGCAGCGTGTGGCCGGCCAACCGAGGCAGCCGAAGACCACGCCGATGAGCGCCTCCAGCGGAGCCAGCGGACACCTCGACCGACCCGTCAAGGGCCGGACCGCGCGTGCCTCCGCGCGGGCCGCCGGCGCGGGCAAGCGTGCCGCACGCGCCGGGCGCGGGGAGCGCACGGGAGCGTCCCAGCCGTACCTGAACCGCGAGCTGTCCTGGCTCGAGTTCAACGCGCGCGTCCTGTGGGAGGCGCGTGACGAGCGCAATCCGCTCCTCGAGCGGGTCCGGTTCCTGTCGATCTTCGCCGGCAACCTCGATGAGTTCTTCCAGGTCCGGATCGCCGGCCTCCGCCAGCAGGTCGCGACCGGCTCGGTATCGCTGGCGCCGGACGGGCGGACCGCGGCGGAGCAGATCGCTGCCGCCTCGACCCGCGTCCGCGAGCTCGTTGCCGACCACAGCGCGATCTGGGCCGACATCCGCAAGTCGCTCGCCGTCGAGGGCATCGAGATCGTCAAGTACAGCGCCGTCCCGGAGCACCACGCGACGCTCCGGCAGCGGTTCATCGACGAGATCTACCCGGTCCTGACGCCGCTCGCGGTCGACCCCGGCCATCCGTTCCCGTACATCTCGACGCTGAGCCTGTCGATCGCCGTCGGGCTGCGCGATCCGGAGACCGGCGAGGGCCACTTCGCCCGGGTCAAGGTGCCCCAGATCCTGCCGCGGCTGTACGCGGTCGAGGCGAACCGGTTCGTCCTGCTCGACCAGATCATCGAAGACAACCTCGACCTGCTGTTCAGCGGGATGGACATCGTCGAGCACCACGCGTTCCGGGTCACCCGCAACGCCGACCTGGCGATCGAGGAGGACGAGGCCGACGACCTCCTCATGGCGATCGAGGAGGAGCTTCGGCGGCGGCGCTTCGGCGAGGCGGTCCGGCTCGAGGTCGAGCGCTCCATGCCCGCCGCGACCCGCGACATCCTGCTCCGCGGGCTGGGCCTCGGTCCGGACGACGCGTACGAGATCCGGGGCATGCTCGACCTGACCGGCCTGCGCGACATCATCGAGCTCGACCGGCCCGACCTGAAGAGCCCGCCGTGGAACCCGGTGACGCCGCCGCGCCTGACCCCGCCCGACGAGGACGAGCCGGCCGACGTCCTGGCCGCGATCCGGACCGGCGACGTCCTCGTCCACCACCCGTACGACAGCTTCGTCTCGTCGGTCGAGCGGTTCCTGCGCCAGTCCGTCGACGACCCCGAGGTCCTGACGATCAAGCTGACGCTGTACCGGACGTCGGGCGACTCGCCGATCGTGCAGGACCTGATCCGGGCCGCCGAGCGCGGCAAGCAGGTCGTCGTCCTCGTCGAGATCAAGGCCCGCTTCGACGAGGAGGCGAACATCGTCTGGGCCCGCAAGCTCGAGCAGGCGGGCGCCCACGTCGTGTACGGGCTCGTCGGGCTCAAGACCCATTCGAAGGTCTGCCTCGTGGTCCGGCGCGAGGGCACGGGGCTGCGCCGCTACGTCCACATCGGAACGGGCAACTACAACCAGCGGACCGCCCGCCTCTACACGGACCTCGGCCTGCTCAGCTGCCGTCCCGAGCTCGGGGCCGACGTGACCGACCTCTTCAACGTCCTGACCGGCCTGTCGCGCCAGCGCTCGTTCCGGCGGCTGCTCGTCGCGCCGCACAGCCTGCGCTCGCGGTTCCTCGAGCTCGTCCAGCGCGAGATCGATCACGCCGCGCTCGGCCACGAGGCGCGGATCGTCGTCAAGCTCAACGCCCTCGTCGACCAGCCGTCGATCGAGGCGCTCTATCGGGCGTCGCAGAAGGGCGTCCGGGTCGACGTGATCGCGCGGGCTGCCTGCTCCCTGCTGCCCGGGGTCAAGGGCCTGTCGACCGGGATCACCGTCCGCTCGATCGTCGGCGAGTTCCTGGAGCACTCGCGGATCTGGGGCTTCGCCAACGGCGGCGAAGGCGAGTGGTACATCGGCTCGGCGGACCTGATGGATCGCAACCTCGATCGGCGGGTCGAGGCGATGGTCCCGGTCGAGGATGGCGAGGCCCGCAACCGGATCGCCGAGATCATCGCCGTCATGCTCGAGGACGACCGTCGGTCGTGGCAGCTCGCGCCGGACGGCGAGCTGGCGCCGGACGGAGGACCTCCAGGGCTTCCCGGGCACCTGCGACACGCACGAGGAGCTCAAGCAGCGCGCCCTGGCGTCGACCGCCGCGACGGCCGTCCCGCACCGGCCGCGGGCCGGGGTCGGATCGCTGGACCCGCGGGCATGAGCAGGCCGTCATGAGCCTCGATCCAGCACAGCGGCAAGCCGCTCGAGATCGAGCTGAAGTACCGCGTGACGGACGCGGCGGCGGGCGATCGCTACCTCGCCGCCGACGAGATCGCCGGGTTCCGGCCGACCTCCGCCGTCCGCTCGACCCAGGTCGAGGACCGCTACATCGATACGGCCGATGGCGCGATGGCCCGAGCCGGGTTCGCCGCCCGGCTCCGTCAGACCGCCAAGACGACGACCGTCGCGGTCAAGTCGTCGGTCCGGCGGGTCGGCACGGGCAACGTCCACCGCCGCGAGGAGCTGGAGGGCCCGGCCGATCGGACCGCCCATCCGCGCGACTGGCCGCCGTCCGATGCCCGCTCGCTGATCCTCGAGCAGTGCGGCGACGCGCCGCTCGTCGAGGTCGTCACGATCCGCCAGCTCCGCCGCAAGCGGATCCTCGAGCTGGACGGCACCTCGGTCGAGCTCAGCCTCGACGAGGTCGATGCCGTCAGCCGGAGCCGCGTGGTCGGGCGGTTCGTCGAGCTCGAGGTCGAGCTGATCGACGGCGACGAGGCCGGGCTGGCCGAGATCGATCGCGCCCTCGCCACGGATCCCGGCCTGGCACCGGCCGACACGTCCAAGCTCCAATCGGCGCTCCGGGCGGCCGCGGCCGCGGAGCCGAAGCGCGAACAAGCGGGGTGCCGCCGCGCTGCGGCCGATCGACGACGAGGACGGCGACGCCGATCCGACCCCGCCGGCCAGCCCGCCGATCCAGGCGATCGTCGAGGCGGTGCTCGCCGAGCTCGACGCGACGACGACCGAGGCCGACGAGCCCGTCGGGGGCGCGGACGTCGACGCGGACCTCCCTGCGCCGGCGACCGAGGCAGCGCCCACGGTGGAGCCCGCTCGCCCTGTCGCGTCCGAGCCGGCGGAGCCCGCCAGCGGCCGCCGAACACGGCCGCGACGCTGCCGACCGGCCGAAGGGTCGATCGAAGAAGCCGCCCCGCGCGGTGACCAGCCCCGACGAGCCGGCAGAGGACGAGCGGCCGCATCTCGTGGTCGGCAAGACGCCCGGGTGTCCTCGTCGACGATCACGTCGCGGAGGCGGGGCGCAAGGTCCTCCGCTTCCACCTCGCGAGGATGATCGCCAAGGAGGCCGGGACACGCGACGGCGTCGACCCCGAGGATCTCCACGGGATGCGGGTTGCGACGCGCCGCCAGCGCGCGGCCTGGCGGGTCTTCGGCGAGGCGTTCCGGCCGGAGCGGACGAAGAAGCATCGCGGCCGCCTGCGGGAGGTCGCGTCGCGGCTCGGCGCCGTCCGCGACCTCGACGTCCTGATCGAGGCCGCCGACGCCTATCGGGCGGACCTCCCGGTCGCCGAGCAGCGGGCGCTCGAGCCGCTCCTGAGCGCGTGGCGGCTCCATCGCGACGACGCCCGCGTGCTGCTCCTGCGCGAGCTCGACTCGGACGGCTATCGGCGCTGGCTCGACGACTACGCCGAGTTCGTCCGCCACGAGGGCGTGGCGACGCGCCCGGTCGCCCCGACCGAGCCACACCGCGTCCGCGACACCGCCGCGTCGCGGATCCAGGCCGCGTACGAGCATGTCCGCTCGTACGAGCCGGTGCTCCGCTGGGCCGACGTCGACACCCTCCACGAGCTGCGGATCCACGGCAAGTGGCTGCGCTACTCGCTCGAGTTCGTGCGCGAGGCGCTCGGGCCCGAGTCCGACGGCGCTGATCGCCCGGGTGACCGCGCTCCAGGACCACCTCGGGCTGATGAAGGACGCCGACGTCGCGGCGCACCTCGCCCGGAGCTTCCTCGTCGAGCACGCCGGCACGATCAGCGTCGGCGAGAGCGGGGCGATCGCCCGCTACCTCGTCAACCGCGAGAAGGAGGTCGTCCGGCTCCATCGCACGGTCGGGCCGGCCTGGCGCGGGGTGGCCGGGATCCGATTCCGGCGGTCGCTCGGTCGGACGCTCGCCGGCCTCTGAGCCAGGCGGCGTTCTGCGCTGCCCGCGTCCCGGCGGACGTCCCGGTCAGCCCATCCAGCCGTGGGACAGCTCGTCGAGCCGATGACGCCAGCCGCCCCGGCGCGATCCGCGGCGATGATCGCTCCCTCGCGGAGCCCGCTCTCGCTGACGCGGCCATGGTCGATCCCCACCCGATCGAAGACCGTCTCGACGATGGCCGCGCCGGCGGCGAGGAGCCGGACGCGCGCCTCGCGCATGGCGTAGGCCGCGGCAAGGGCCTCGGCGGGCGTCGTCCGGACCAGGTCGCGGACGAGCTCCAGGGCCGCGCGATCCAAGCGGTCGGCGAACTCCGGGTGGCCCGACCGCACGAGCAGCTTGACCAGGTTCGACGCGGTCCCACCGACGAAGACGACCTCGTCCGGCGGCCGGATCGGCATCCAGGCGAACGTCGTCGGCGGCCGCTCGGGACAGCGCAGCCAGATGCTCTGGCGCCGGCGGATCGGTCCGGACGATCTGCCGGGTCAGCCGGCCCGCACCGACCTGAACGCCGGCGGCCCGGACGCTCCTGCCGGGCCCGATCTCGACGAGCTCGCTGGACCCACCGCCGATGTCGATGACGAGCAGGTCCGTGCTCAGGGCGCGACCGCCCATGACACCGATGAGGGTGAGCATCGCCTCCTCCTCGTGCTCGAGGACGACCAGCGGCTCGCCGGTCGCGGCAGAGATCTCGGCGACGATCTGGCGGGCGTCGGACAAGCGGCGCAACGGCTCGGTGCCGACGAGGATCGGGATGAGCGGCGCCGTGAGCGCGCGCTCGCTCCACGTACCCGGCGACGGTCGCCACGAGGGATGCGCGCCCGTCGGCGCCCAGCTCCCCTGCCCCGTCGAGCGCCGCGCCCGAGGCCGAGGAACGCCGACTCGTCCTCGAGCACGACGAGGCCGGCAGGCTCAGGCCGGGCGACGAGGAGATGGACGGAGGTCGAGCCGAGATCGATCGCCGCGCCGGTCGGTGACGGCACCTGGCGGCGGTGCGGTCAGACCACCGTGGGCGAAGGGCTCCGGCTCACGCCGGACCGCCGGGCGTCGGAGTGGCTGCCCGGCGCGGACCGCGCCGGGCGGACGTCGCCGACTTGGCGGCGGCGGGCTTGGCGGCGGCGGGCTTGGCGGCGGCGGGCTTGGCGGCGGCGGGCTTCGAAGCCGGGCGCGTCGCCGACGCGCGGCCGGTCGGCGACGCCTTCGTTGCCGCGGGCTTGGCCGACCGCGGCCGGCTTGGCGGCGGCGGACGGCTTGGCCGTCGTGGCGCGCCGTCCGGTCGCCGGCTTGGCGGCGGGCTTGCGCGTCGTGGTCGCGCCGCGCTTGGCCCCGGTCGAAGCCCGTGCCGGAGCCGTGGTGGCGGCGGCCGGTGCGGCCGCAGCGGCACTCGCGACCGTCCGCGCCTTGGGTGCCGCCGTCTTGCGCGATCCACTCCCGCGCGGCCGACCGGGCCCGCGCCGGGTCCGTGTCGCCCGTGCCTGGAGACCGTGGATGGCGGCGACCAGCGCGGTCAGCTCGACGATCTCCGCGCGGACCTCGGCGAGCCGCGTCGTCCGCTTGTCGCGGTTCTTGCGCGTCGCCTTCGCCAGTCGTTCCGCCCGCCACGTCTCCTCGGCCGTGGCCGCGCCCAGCGCGAACTCGAGCCACTCGACGTGTCGACCGAGAGCGGCGTTGGGCGTGACGGCCCCGGATCGGCGGCCTCGTCCGCGGCCGGCGGCCGTTGCCGGGGCTGCGGTCGAGCCCTCGCCGGCGTCGCTCGTTCGATCGGTCATGACGGTCTCCTTGTTGGCCCCCGGCCATTCTCGCCCATCGACGGCGCGCCGTCCCGGGTCTGACGGGGTTCTTCGAGCCCGTTCATCAAGTGTTAACGAAGCGCGAAGGTCCGGTTCATGCGCCCGCACGACGGTTCACCCGTAACCGCGGGCTCGAGCTCCGTCGGAGTCGAGCGCCAACGACCGGCGATGCGCGCCGGTTGCTGAGGAGGACATGTTGACCGAACGACCTCGACGCCTTGGCGTCGTCATCATCCTGGCCGGTCTCCTGGCCGGTGCCTGCAGCTCCGGCGCCACGCCAAGCCCGGCCGGCAGCGGCGCCGCTCCCACCGCCGGATCATCCGGGACGCCCGCCGGATCCCAGTCGGCCGCCCTGTCCGGCACCGTCAACGTCGACGGTTCGAGCACGGTCTACCCGATCACGGAAGCCGTCGCCGAGGAGTTCCAGAAGGCGAACTCGGGCGTCAAGGTGACCGTCGCGTTCGCCGGGACCGGTGGCGGGTTCAAGAAGTTCTGCAACGGCGAGACCGACATGAACGACGCGTCGCGCCCGATCAAGGCCGACGACGCGGGCGAAGGTGCCGGCTGCAAGGCCAAGGGCATCGAGTGGCTCGAGCTCGGCATCGCCACCGACGCCCTGTCGGTCGTCGTGAGCAAGGACAACACGTTCGTCACGTGCCTGACGACCGCTCAGCTCAAGACGATGTGGGACCAGGGCAGCACGGCAGCCTCCTGGAAGGACATCGACCCGACGTTCCCGGATGAGCCCCTCAAGCTGTTCGGCCCCGGTCCGGACTCGGGCACGTTCGACTACTTCACCGAGGTCATCAACGGCAAGTCCAAGCAGAGTCGCTCCGACTACACCCCGTCGGAGGACGACAACGCCCTCGTGACCGGCGTGGCAGGCGACAAGGGAGCGCTCGGCTACTTCGGCTTCGCGTATCTCGAGGAGAACCTCGACAAGCTCAAGCCCGTCGCGATCGACAGCGGCGCGGGCTGCGTCGAGCCCTCGGCCGAGAACGTCAACGGCGGCACGTACAAGCCCCTCGCCCGGCCGCTGTTCATCTACCCGTCGGTCAGCGCCCTGGAGCGCCCGGAGTTCGCGGCCTTCGTCCAGTACTACCTCGACAACGTCAACACGTACGTCGACGAGACGGGCTACATCGAGGCCCTGCCGGCGGTCCTCGACAAGTCCAAGGGGGACCTGGCGGCCGCGCTGAAGTAGCGCCCGCCAGGACGTCCAGCGCACCGGCCCGATGCTCGGAATCGGGCCGGTGCGCTTGGTCCGATGTCCGAATGGAGTGAATCAGACATGAGCGTCGCGGCCCGACCGCTCACGAGACGCCGTCCGACGTCGGAGCGGGTCATCGAGACCCTGCTCCTGCTCGCGGCGAGCGTCGGCGTGCTGACGACGATCGGGATCGTGGTCGTCCTGCTCGCCGAGGCGGTCCAGTTCTTCGCCCTCGTCAACCCGATCGACTTCCTGACCGGGACCGTCTGGTCTGCGTCGATCCTGCCGTTCCGGTTCGGGGTCATCCCGCTCGTGCTCTCGACGCTCGAGGTCGCGTTCATCGCCCTGCTCGTCGCGGTTCCGCTCGGGCTTCTCGCCGCCGTGTACCTCGCCGAGTACGCGAGCCCGCGGGTCCGCAACGTCGTGAAGCCGCTGCTCGAGACGATCGCCGGCATCCCCACGATCGTGCTGGGCTTCTTCGCCCTGAACTTCGTGACGCCGGTGATCCTCAAGCCACTCTTCTCGTCGGTCGGGACCTTCAACGTCCTGTCGGCGGGGCTGGTCGTGGGGCTGCTGATCACGCCCCTGATCGGGTCGCTCTCGGAGGACGCCCTGCGAGCCGTCCCGCGTGGGTTGCGTGAGGGGGCCTTCGCGATGGGCGCGACCCGCTTCGAGACGGTCCGGCGGGTCGTCTTCCCGGCCGCCCTGTCCGGGATCATGGCCTCGATCATCCTCGCCATGTCGCGCGCCGTCGGCGAGACGATGGCCGTCGCGGTCGCCAACGGCTTCAACCCGCAGCTGACGGTCGATCCGCTCGAGCAGGGCGGGACGATGGCGACCTTCATCGCCCAGATCACGAGCGGCGACACGCCCCAGGACTCGATCCAGTTCAAGTCGCTCTTCGCCGTGGCCCTCGTGCTGTTCGCGATGACCCTCGTGCTCAACCTGATCAGCAACCGGATCGTCGCGCGCTACCGGAACAAGTACGGATGACGGCGTCGACGACCGCCGCCGGCACGGCCCCGCGGTTCGATCCCCAGGTCGCCCGGCGCAAGCTGAGCGGGACGATCTTCCTCGGCGCCTGCATGGCCGCGCATCGGAATCCTGCTCATCGCCTTGATCGCACTCCTTGTCGATGTCGTGACGAAGGGCGTGCCGTGGCTCGACCTCGACTTCCTGACCGGCGTCCCCTCCCGCCGTGCGGCCTCGGCCGGCATCCTGCCGGCCCTCGTCGGCTCGCTCGAGATCGGCTTCCTGACCGGGCTGATCTCGTTCCCGATCGGCGTGGCTGCCGCGATCTACCTCGAGGAGTACGCCCGCGACACGTTCGTCACCCGGACGCTCCGCACGAACATCGCCAACCTGGCCGGCGTGCCGTCGATCATCTACGGCATCTTCGGGCTCGCGATCTTCGTCCGGGCGATGGGCCTCGGGAAGTCGCCCCTCGCCGCCGCCCTGACGCTGGCGCTGCTCATCATGCCGATCGTGATCATCGCCACGATCGAGGCGCTCCGGGCCGTGCCCGACTCGCAGCGCGAAGGCGCCTATGCCCTCGGCGCGACTCGCTGGCAGACGGTCCGCGGGTCGGTCCTGCCGGCGGCGGCGCCAGGCATCGTGACCGGGGTGATCCTGGCAATGGCCCGGGCGATCGGCGAAGCGGCCCCGATCATCGTCATCGGCGCCGCGGCCTTCGTCACGTTCCTGCCGACCCCGCTCCAGGAGGGGTTCAGCATCGTTCCGATCCAGGTCTACCAGTGGGCCGCCCGGCCCGCAGGCCGACTTCCAGGGGATCGCCGCCGCGGCCATCCTCGTCCTGCTCATCCTGATGGTCATCCTCAACGGCCTGGCCATCGTCGTCCGCACCCGCCTGGCGCGGAACATCCAGTGGTAGAGGAGACCTCGGTGAACGCGTCCCTGACCGAAGCGCCGCCGCAGCCCGGCGCCGGCGTCGAGCCACCGCGGCTCGAGGTCGCCGGCGATCGAGCCGGCCCAACCACCGGCCGCGATCCGGATCCAGGCGTCGCCCGACTCATTCGGCGCCCCGGCCGGCGTGCCCGTGATGGAGCGCGAGATCGCGCTCGAGCTGAGCGGCGTGTCGTGCTGGTACGGCTCGTTCCAGGTGGTCCGCAACATCTCGATGACCGTCGCCCGGCGCGAGGTCACGGCGCTGATCGGCCCGTCCGGATCGGGCAAGTCGACCGTCCTGCGGACGATCAACCGGATGAACGATCTCGTGTCGACGTTCCGGCTCGAGGGCAGCATCCGGCTCGACGGCCAGGACCTGTACGCGCCGGGCGTCGACGCGGTCGAGCTCCGGCGCCGGGTCGGGATGGTCTTCCAGAAGCCGAACCCGTTCCCCAAGTCGATCTTCGACAACGTCGCCTTCGGAGCGCGGATCAACGGGTACCAGGGCGACATCGCCGAGCTCGTCGAGGCGAGCCTCCGGCGGGCGGCCCTGTGGGACGAGGTCAAGGACAAGCTCAAGCAGAGCGGGCTCTCGCTGTCCGGCGGCCAGCAGCAGCGGCTGTGCATCGCCCGGGCGATCGCGACCGAGCCCGAGGTGATCCTGATGGACGAGCCGTGCTCGGCCCTCGACCCGCGGGCGACGCTCCAGATCGAGGACCTGATGGCCGAGCTCAAGGCGCGCTACACGATCGTGATCGTGACCCACAACATGCAGCAGGCCGCGCGAGCCTCGGACCGAACGGTGTTCCTGACGATGGGCGATGATCGGGCCGGCTACGTCGTCGAGCAGGACCGGACGGTCGAGATCTTCACGAACCCCAAGAACCAGCTCACCGAGGACTACGTCTCGGGGCGGTTCGGATGAGCGACCCCGCGAACGAGGACCGAACCATGACCGACGACCGATCGCCGAACGACGAGCCCGCCACACTCCGGCCAGGCGTCGCGGGTCGTCGCCGAAGCCCTCACGATCGCGGCCAACGCCGCCGCCCAGATGGCCGAGGCGCACCCGCCGCGGCCGGGCCTCGACCACGAGATGCGCGAGGTCAAGGACGGGATCCTCCGGATGGGATCGCTCGTCGAGGAGTCGATCCGGGCGGCGATCGCCGCGCTCGTGGCCCACGACGCCGCGCGGCGCGCTCGCGGTGATCGTGGCCGACGCCCGGATCAACGAGATGCAGCGCGACGTCTCGGGCAACATCACCCGCGCGATCGCGACCCAGTCGCCGGTCGCCCGCGACCTGCGCTTCCTGCTGTCGCTCGACCACGTCGGCTACGAGCTCGAGCGGATGGGCGACCACGCGGCATCGGTCGCAAAGCAGGTCCGCAAGCTCGCCCCGGAGCCGCCGCTCAAGAAGTACGTCGACCTGCCGGCGATGGGCGAGCTCGCGGCGACCCTCGTCGGGGCGATCCTGCGCGCCCTCGTCGACGTCGACGTCGCCGCGGCCCGGGCGGTCGCGTCGCGCGACGACGACATCGACCTGATGTACCACCGCACGTTCGACGAGGTCGTCAAGCTGATGCGGGCCGACCCCGACAACGTCGAGCGCGGCACGCGGATCCTGTTCGCCGCCCACTACCTCGAGCGGATCGGCGACCGGGTCACGAACATCGCCGAGGACGTCGTGTTCCTCGCCAGCGGCGAGATCGAAGACCTGAATCCGTGACGGACGCCCCGGTCCGGATCCTCGTGCTGTGCACCGGCAACAGCTGCCGGTCGATCCTCGCTGAGGCCCTGTTCCGGGAGCTCGGCGGGGATCGGGTGACGGTCGTATCGGCTGGCAGCCATCCCGAGGGCACGGTCAATCCGCGCACGATCCGGGTCCTCGACGAGGCCGGGATCGGCCACGACTGGGCCCGCTCGAAGGGGATGACGGAGGTCCTCGACCGTCCGTTCGACCACGTCCTGACGGTCTGCGACGACGCCGCCGAGGTCTGCCCGGTGTTTCCCGGGCCGGCCGTCCGGACCCATTGGAGCATCCCCGATCCGGCGCGTGCCCGCGGCACGGACGCCGAGCTCATGGACGTCTACCGCACCACCATGGCCGACCTCCGCGGGCGGATCGAGGCGTTCCTCGCTACGCTCGGCGGATGAGCCCGACGGATCGTCGCCCCGACCTCCAGCTGTTCCTGCTCCGCCACGCCGATGCCGGCGACCCGGAGGCATGGGCCGCCGACGATGCCTCACGGCCGCTGAGCGAAAAGGGTGAGCTCCAGTCGGAGCGGCTCGGCTCGTTCCTGGCGGACATCGGCTTCCAACCGGACGCGATCATCAGCTCGCCCAAGGTCCGCGCCCGGCGTACGGCCGAGATCGTCGCGGCGGCGCTCGGCGTCGGCGTGCGGTTGGACGAGCGACTCGCCGGTGGGTTCGATCCGGCGACGGTTGACGCGATCCTGGCGGACGCCGGCGATCCCCGCCGGCCGGTGCTCGTCGGCCACGACCCCGACTTCAGCCAGATCCTGGGCTGGCTGGCGAACGCCGACGGGGTGACGATGAAGAAGGGGGCGTTCGCTCGGGTCGACGTGCGCGGCCCGGTGGCCGACGGTCGCGGGACGCTGCGCTGGCTCGTGCCGCCCGATCTCCTCGATCGCGACCGGCGCTGATCAGGCCTGGGGACGCGGGCGGGCCGGCTCGGGCGGGGCGGATCGCCGGCGCAGGGCACCGACCGGGATGACCTGGGGCGCCCCGGCCAGCTCACCGGCGAGGGCACGCAGGCGTTCCGCAGCGCTCGGGACGATTCGGTAGAAGATCCACGTCCCCCGTCGCTCCGCCTCGATCACGCCGGCCTCCTTGAGGATCCGGAGGTGATGCGAGACCGTTGGCTGGCCGACGTCGCAGCACGACGTGAAGTCGCAGGCGCAGA
Source organism: uncultured Chloroflexia bacterium (assembly GCA_963783055.1). Lineage (GTDB taxonomy): Bacteria > Chloroflexota > Limnocylindria > Limnocylindrales > CSP1-4 > CF-46. The sequence continues at coordinate 864,140 of CAWAMB010000004.1, read as the reverse complement.
CCTCGTTCGTCCCCGTGAGCTCGCGAATGATCGCGAGGCGGGTCGGATGGCCGAGCGCCTGGAGGAGCTGGACGTCGGGGTCGATCAGGGTGGTCTTGGTGCGCGGCATGGTCGCCACTATATCGACAGCCATCTATATTGACAAGTATCAATATGTCGGGCAGGATGACGGCTCACCCAACCACAGGGAGTCCCGACATGGACACGAACATCGCCGCCTGGATGATTGCCGGCGGCCCCCGACTGCAGGACCCACACGCCGCCCGCGATCGCGAGCAGCTCCACGCCTTCCGCGAGAGCCAGCGCGTGGCCCACGCCCCTCGGCCGAGCCTGCTCGACCGGTTCCGCAGCATCAGCCGCGTCCGCCAGGACGAGACCGACCTCGTCTGCTGCCCGGCCTGACCCACGATCCAGCGGTCGCCCGCTGACCCAGGAGGAGTTCGTCCGATGCTCGACCAGGCCCCGATCACCGACGCCGCGACCGATCAGGAGCGAATCCACGACGAGGTCCGCGCCCGCTACGCCGAAGCCGCGCTGGCCGCCGGTGCGCGCCGCTCGGACTCGGCCGCGCAGGCGTCCTGTTGCGGGGCCGACGGAACGGCCGTCTTCGGCGAGATCCTGTACGACGACACCGACCGCGCCCAGCTGCCCGAGGCTGCCGTCCTGGCCAGCCTCGGCTGCGGCAACCCGACCGCCGTCGCCGAGCTGCGACCCGGCGAGCGCGTCCTTGATCTCGGCTCCGGCGGCGGCATCGACGTGCTCCTGTCCGCCCGTCGCGTCGGGCCCACCGGGCGCGCGATCGGACTCGACATGACCGACGAGATGCTCGCCCTGGCGCAGCGCAACGCTGCCGAGGCGGGGATCGACAACGTCGAGTTCGTCCGCGGCACGATCGAGTCGATCCCGCTGCCGGGCGCGTCGGTCGACGTCGTCATCAGCAACTGCGTCATCAACCTCGCCGCCGACAAGGCCGCCGTCTTCCGCGAGATCGCCCGCGTCCTGCGGCCCGGCGGCCGGGTCGGGGTCAGCGATGTCGTCGCGGACGACACGCTCAGCTCGACCGAGCGTGCCGAGCGCGGCTCGTTCAGCGGCTGCATCGCCGGCGCCCTGTCGTTCTCGGAGTACCGCGCCGGCCTCGCCGCCGTCGGCCTCGTCGACGTCACGATCGAGCCGACCCACGCCGTCGGCGACGGGCTCCACGGCGCGATCATCAAGGCGACCCGGCCGCTCGAGGCCGTGGCGCTCGACGACCTGCCCGCGATGCCGGCCCTGCCCCGGGCGATCACGATGCTCGAGGCGGGCGCCGACGGATGCGGCTGCGGCAGCGGCGGCTGCTGCTGACGCGGCCCGCGACGTGGGGCTCGCGATGTCGTCCCCGGCCCGCGCCCGCCTCGGCCTGATCCTCGCCGCGGCGGCGTGGGGCGTGGGAACGGTCGTCTCCAAGCACGCGGTCGCGGAGATCCCGCCGCTGACGCTGCTCCCGATCCAGCTGGCGGCGTCACTCGTCGTGCTGGCCGGCCTGATGCGCTGGCGCGGGATCGGCCTCGTCGACCCGAGCGCATCGCCCCTGCTCGGCCGCTTCGGGGTGCTGAACCCGGGGCTGGCATACGCCCTCAGCCTGGTCGGCCTGACCCAGATCACGGCCAGCCTGTCGGTGCTGCTCTGGGCGCTGGAACCGATCCTGATCCTGCTGCTCGCCGCGCTGGTCCTGGGCGAGCGCGTGCGCGTCGTCGTGCCGTTGCTGTCGGCCGTGGCGGTGGCGGGCATGCTCCTCATCGCCGGCCAGGCCGGAGCCGGCGGCAGCACGCTCGGTGTCGCGCTCACCGTCGCGGGCGTCGTGTGCTGCGCCGTCTACACCGTCGTGACGCGACGCTGGATCGGGACGTCGGACGGGACGGCGCCCGTCGTCCTCTCGCAACAGGCCCATGCCCTCGCGGTCGCGCTGGTCGTCGTCGGGGCCCTGTGGTTCGCCGGCGGGTCCGTGGTCCCGGCCTCCGTGAGCGGCCCCGGCTGGGCGAGCGCGATCGGGTCCGGCGTCCTGTACTACGCCGTGGCGTACTGGTTCTACCTGTCGGCCCTGCGCGACGTCCCGGCGTCGCTCGCGTCGGCATCGTTCTACCTCGTGCCCGTCGTCGGGCTCGCGGCGAGCTACCTCGTCCTGGGCGAGCGGCTCGAGCCGGGCCAGTGGGTCGGCGTCCTGGTCGTCACGCTCGCGGTCGTCGGGATCCTGCGCGAGACCACGCTCCGGGCCGCGCGGCCGGTCCCCATCGCGGCCGGCTGAGCCCGCCACCCTCCGGCGACTCGTGAGGTGTGGACAGATGTCCATGCCGCAGTCGACCGGCGTCGATGTCGGTGCGCGCGGCCCGTCCGTACGGTGGTGATGAACCCGCCACCGCCAACGAGGAACCTACCCACCATGAGCCCGATCGCCGCCTACTACGTGATGGTCGTGTCCGATCTCGAGAACGAGAAGCGAACGCCGAAGTACGCCACGCCTGCGCCGAAGCAATCGCGCGCCGCCCGCCTCGTCGCCGCCCTCGAGACCCTCGTGAACCTCGGCCGCCCGGCCACGACGCAGCCCGTCTGACGTTCCCGGCGCGATCGCGCGCCGACTCCGGGCGCCGCCCGGCGGGTTTCTTCGCCGCTCCCGTTCGCCGGTCGCTCAGCGACCGGCGATCGCCGTGTCCTGGAGCGGCGGATCCCGCGGCGCTTCGTCCGGTCCGATCGGAAACGGGAGGGCGATCGGGTCGGTCGCCAGGCGGCTTCGGCCATCGGCATCGAACCGGTCGAGGCCGAGATCGGTCACGTCGATGAGGTCGGTCCGGCCATGGACCGCGAGGTCGGCCGCGACCCGCGCGACCCCGGGCCCCCACATCATCCCGTGGCCACCGGCCGACGCGACCGTCACGCCGTCGATCCGCTCCCCCGTCAGCGGTCAGCCCTGGCCCGAGGATCGGCAGGTGGTCGGGCGTGAAGTCGATCGTGGCGGCCCAGATCTTGCGCAGCCCGAGGCCCGCTGTCGCCGGAACGAACTCCGCCAGCCGTTCGCGCATCGCGTCGTACATCGTCCAGTCGATCGAGCGCGCCTCGCCCGGCCGATCGTTCGGATCGCTCCAGCCGAAGAGCAGGCCGCCCTCCTCGAGCCGCCAGTACAGACCCGCGCCGATGTCGAAGACCATCGACTGGCGCTCCGTTTCGAACGTCGCGTGCGGCTCGAGCACCGCGACGGTGTGACGGACGGCGCCGGCCGGGATCCGCATGCCGGCCATGGCACCGACCTCGCGCAAACCCGGGCCGCCGGTCAGGATCACGCGCTCGGTGGCGATGGTTCCTGCGCTCGTTTCGACGCCGACGACGCGTCGGCCACCGCCCGCCAGCGGCTCGAGCCGGAGACCGGTGAAAGCCGTCCGCTCGCGGAGCTCGACGCCGGCCTGCTGCATCGCGAGCGAGTAGGCACGAACGTTGCGCGGCGGGTCGATGTGGCCGTCGGTCTCCAGGTAGCGTGCCGCCTCGATGTCCGACCGGGGAGAGGCTCGGGATCTCGGCGGCCGCCTCGCTCGCCGTCAGCCAGCGAACGGGTAGCCCCTGGGCCTGCTGCATCACGATCCGCTCGCGCGCCGCGAGCTCGTCGTCCTCCGTGACGGCGAGGATCAGGTAGCCGAGCTCGCGGAAGCCGCTGTCGGTCCCGATCTCGGCGGCCTGACGGCGGTAGAAGTCGATCGACCAGCGCCCGAGCGCCACCGTCGTCGGCGTCCCGCCCTGAGCCCGTACGATGCCGGCGGCGCGGCTGCTGGCGCCCTGCCCGACCAGTCCCCGCTCGAGCACGACGACCCGGCCGGCGCCGGCGGTCTTCGCGAACCAGCTGGCCCAGCCACCGACCGTGCCGGCGCCGACGACGACCAGATCCGCATGCTCGACCTTCGCCATGACCGGAGGATAGGTCGGCCAGGCCGGGTGGCCGGGAGCGACGTCGCGCCGCGCGAGCCCGGGGGACGCGCCGATCAGCCGTCGAGGGCGGCCGCCTCGACGCAGATCGCGCTGACGCCCAAACGTTCGAGGCGGGCGAACGTCGGCCGGCGGCGCACGGTCCACGCGACCACGGTGAGGTCCGCGGCCTGTGCCCGCTCGACCGCGATTCGATCCAAGGCGTGCCACTCCACGGCGATCCCGCGACAGCCGAGGTCGACCGCGGTCGCGATCGTCGCGGTCGACGCATCCGTCGTGTTGAGCCAGCGCGGCCAGAGCGGGGCGAGGCCGCCGATCCGGGCGAGCGCCGCGGGCGCGAACGACGACACGACGGCCCGCTCCAGACCGGGGCCCCGTCCGGCGACGAGCGCCTCGAATGCGCCGCGCCCGGGATCCCCCTTGAGCTCCACGTCCAGGAACGCGCGGCGCGGCAGCGTGGTCAGGACGGTCTCGAGCGTCGGGATCCCGTGGACCTCCAGCTCGTCGGCCGTCAGCTGGTCGACCCGCCGGTCCACGCCGTGGAGCCGCTTCAGCGTGTCATCGTGGTAGCACACCGCCACGCCATCACGGGCGGCCCGGACGTCGAGCTCCAGCCCGTCGCAACCGGGCACGGCCAGCGCGGCGAGAAACGCCGGCAGCGTGTTCTCGGGCGCTCTCCGCCAGTCGCCACGATGAGCCAGCCGCAACGCGCGATGGGTCGGGCGAGGGGTCGGCGCGGTGTCGACGGAACCGCTCAAGCGACCGTCAACCAACGCTCAGATGTGCCGCGAGGCCGAGGTGATCGGACGGATAGAGGCCGGGGTCGACCACCGCCGGCCGGTCGAAGACGAGCCGGCAGTCGTCCACGGTCGCCGTCCCGCGGACCCAGATGTAGTCGAGGCAGCCCGGTGGCCCGTCGGTGTCGATGGCCGGCCCCGTGAGCCCGCTTGGCCAGGTGACGGCGGGCTCGGTGCCGTTCGCTTCCGAGTAGGCGGAGCGAAAGCCGGCAGACCGCATCCGGGTGTAGGTCGCCTCGTCGGGCTCGGCGTTGAAGTCGCCGACCACGATCACCGCGTCGGCCGGCGGCGCCCCATCCAGCCAGTCGATGAGCAGGCGCGCCTGCTCGTCGCGCTCCGCCTCGTGCGGGGTGAGGTGGTGGAGGTGCGTCACGGCTACCGTCACGCTCGCGCCGCCCGCAAGGTCAATGCGCGCCCGCACCGCGGACCGGCCCAGACCGAGATCCAGCCGCTCCGCGTCGACCGCGACCAACGGCTCCTTGACGAGCATGGCGTTGCCGTACTCCGGCCGGCCGGCCCAGCCGCGCGTCGACTCGTAGCGACCGACGCCGGCGGCACCGATGAGGCGGTCCTGCTGGAGGACGTAGACCGCCTCCTGGAGCCCGAGGACATCCGGCTGGAGCGCCGGCCATGTCGGCGAGGATCAGCGGCAGGCGCTCATCCCAGCGGTCGGCCAGGTTGAGGATGTTGAGCGTGGCGACGTGGAGGCGATCCATGGCGTCCAGTGTGACGACTGCGCGCTCCTTGCGAGGTGTCGTCCGCGTCAGCCGAGGCGTCCGACCGTCGACGGCGCAGCCGGGAGGCTGACGGTGAACGTCGATCCGCGGCCCTCCTCCGATTCGACCCGGATCCGCCCGCCGTGCTGCTCGATGACGTGGCGCGCGATCGCCAGCCCGAGGCCGGTCCCGCCGCCGCGGACGCGGACCCGGTCGACCTTGTAGAACCGCTCGAAGATCCGCGCCTGGTCGGCGGCCGGGATGCCGACGCCGTGGTCCTCGACCGACAGGTGGACCTCGCCGTCGGACGCACGGACCGAGACCCGGACCTCCGCCGGATCCGGCTCGGCGCCACGCTCCGCCTCGCCGCCACGCTCCGCCGACCGCTCCGGCCCGGCAACGTCGTCGCGATCCTCCGCGCGCCCGAACTTGACGGCGTTGTGGACGAGGTTCACGACGACCTGGCCGAGCCGCGACTCGTCGCCCCGGATCGGCGGCAGTCGGTCCGCGACGTCGACGACCAGCCGCAGCCCCTGCCGTTCCGCGAACAGCCGCAGGCGCTCGGCGGCATCGGTCGCCACGCGCCCGAGGTCCACGTCGTCGAGCAGCACGAGCGGCCCGCCGCCCTCGATCCGGGCGAGGTCGAGCAGCTCGTTGACCATCTGGACCAGGTGGCCGGTCTCGACCTCGATCTTGTCGATCCGATCGCGCATCCGGGGCGGCACACCGTCGCCGGCCGCCTCGGCGTCGCGAGCCAGCGTCTCGGCCAGGAGGCTGACCGTCGACAGCGGCGTCCGCAGCTCGTGCGACAGGTTGTCGACGAACTCGGTCCGGATCTGCTGGAGCCGGCGCAGCTCCGACACGTCCTCGAGCACGACCCATACGCCGCTGATCGGCGACCGACGGGCCCGCACGACGAGGATCGGACCTTCCGGCCCGCTGAGCCGGAACTCGCCCGACGCGGCGCCGCTCGCCCGCGCCGACGCGATCAGCTCCTCGACCCGGCCGTCCAGGAACGTCTCGATCGCGGTCCGGCCGCGGAGCGACCCGGGCGGCCGACGGAGCAGGATGTGGGCCGCGGCGTTGGCCAGCTCGACCGTTCCCGGCTCATCGAGGCGGACGATGCCGACGCCCATCAGGTCGGCCAGGTAGGACGCGTTCCGGACCTGCTGGTCGAGCTCGAACTCGGACGCGTCGAGGCGGTCGCGGAGACGCCGGATCAGGGTGGCCACTTCGGTCGATGGATCGGGTTCGGCAGCGAGGCCAGAACCCTCGTCGCCAGGCGCCCCAAGACCCAGCCCCAGGCCGGCTCGGGCGACCGCGGCACGCGCTCCCTCCAGCTGCCGGTCGCGATCGAGCGCGATCCCGATCGCGACCGCCAGGGCGACCGCCAGCAGCCCGACGAAGCCGACGAAGATCCAGTCCATCGGGTCGAGCATCGCACAGGCGCAGACCGGCCGGGGGTACCCTGACCGTGGCACGGGCGGCTCACCCGACCGGCCAACCCCAGCGCCGCCCTGACCTGGTCCAGCCCATCGTCGCCCCGCGGTCGCATCGCCGTCGAAGGCGTCGGAACACCCTCGGAGGACCCTCGTGCGTCTTCGCCTGATCCCGCGCGACGAGCGGTTCTTCGACCTGTTCGTGGAGGACGCCGCGAACGTCCTCGGCGGGGCCCGCCTCCTCGAAGCCATGCTCCGGACCTACGACCAGCCGGAGGCCCGCGCCGCGGAGATCCGCGCGACCGAGCATCGCGGCGACGAGATCAGCCACGACATCGGCCATCGCCTCGAGGCGACGTTCGTCACGCCGTTCGACCGCGAGGACATCTACGCCCTGATCAGCGCCCTCGACGACGTCCTCGACTTCATCGAGGAGGCAGCCGACACGTTCGTCCTGTACCGGGTCGAGGCGCCGACGGCGACCGCCGTCGAGCAGGCCTCGATCATCGTCAAGCAGGTCGAGCTGCTCCATGAGGCGCTCGCCCACCTCCAGGGCTTCAAGGGCCTCGACCGCTACTGGATCGAGGTCCACCGCCTCGAGAACGAGGGCGACCGGATCGTCCGGGCGGCCATTGCCGGGCTGTTCATCGACGAGAAGGACCCGATCAACCTCGTGAAGTGGAAGGAGATCTACGGTCTCCTCGAGGCGACGATCGACAAGGCCGAGGACGTCGCGAACATCATCGAGCGGATCACGATCAAGCACGCCTGATCGGGTCGTCGAGGTCCTCGCCCACCGGCGACTCCACGACGGTTCGGCTGCGCACGCAGCGCTCGCAACGGCGAACGAGACCCGGCGGATCGCGCCGGGTGGGCTCGAAACGCGCGTTCGTTCGCTGCTTGGAGCTCAAGGCGCACAGATCGACGCCCGGGCCGTCTGCCAGCCGTCACAACGAGCGCCTGGAGCTCACTGACGGGCCGGACTTCGCGGCCGGCAGGCGCCGCTCAGCCCAACGCTTCGGCGCCGCGGCTCGTGTCGTCCGTCACAGGCGAGCATCGAGCGCACAGCCCGACGATCGTCAGGTGCTCGACGTCGCCGACGAACCCGAACCGCTTCGTAGCGGGGCCAGGAGACGCACTGCGTCCGGCGCCTCGATCTCCCACGTGCCGTCGCAGCCCCGGCACTGCAGGTGGGCGTGCTCCGCATCCGGCATGACGTGGAACTCTTCGCGGCCGGTCGCCGAGTGGCTGTGGTGGAGGTAGCCCAGCTCCTCGAGCACGTCGAGCGTTCGATAGACCGTGGACGGTGTGGTCTCCGGATCGCGGGCGCGGCAGCGTTCCACCAGATCGCTTCCGGTGACGTGTCCGCTCGTGGTCGCGAGCACGTCGAGGACCAGCCGCCGCTGCGGCGTCCAGCGCATGCCCCGGGCGCGAACTTCGTCGCGGACCTCCTGCCAGGGCTGCACCGCGCCGAGAGCCGGCCCCTCCATCGAGCTCGCGCCACGGTTGCGCCGTGTGCCCGGCATCAGCTGCCGATGAACCCGAACACGCGCTCGAGATCGGGCAACGCGCCCTCCGCCCCGAGGAGGAACAGGGCGCCGACCACGATGCTGAAGACGCCGGCCGCGACCCCGATCACGAGGTAGAGGCGCTCGCGGACCTGACTCGCGACGAAGCCGGTCGCGCTGATCACGACGATCACCGTGTTCGAGATGAGCAGTCCGACGATGAACGCGAACATCATCGGGACACCCAGTCCCTGTCCGGCGGCCCCACCGACGGCGGCGATGATCAGGACCTGCGTCCCGGTCTCGGCGCCGATGCCGTGGATCATGCCGACCCCGAAGGCGGTCTTCGGGCCGTACGCGCTCATCTCGATCGGTTCCGCGTGCTCGTGGCCGTGGAGGCGGGCAGCGAAGCGTCGCCACGCATAGCGACCGCCGTCGAAGACGAGCATCCAGCGACTGCGCAGCCGGAACGCGGTGCCGTGCCGGGCGTACTGGTACAGCGAGACGAAGACCCACACGCCCAGGAGAAGCAGCGTCAGCCCGACGACGCGCCCCATGATCGGGTCCACCCAGTCGGGCAGCAGGGCGCCGAAGGCGAGGGCCGCGAGGCCGAGAATGGCGACGACGGTCGCGTGACCGAGCGCGTACAGGGTTCCGAGCAGGATGGCTTGGCGCTGTTCGGCAAGGGCGAACGCCCTCGTCATGCCGACTCCGGCCGGCGCAGCCACCGTACCTCGAGGTGTCGGCGTGCGCGTGCGCCGACGTCTCGGAGGCTCCGCCATGGGCGTGGACGTGCGGGTCGACCTCATGCGTCGCGACGTGCTCACGAACACCGACCTCCGTGGTCGCGGTCGTCGAGGTGATGTCGGTGATGGCCGCGATGTGGTCCCAGTCGAACCCGTGCCGGATCCCCAGCAAGAGGCCCGTCACGAGGACACCGAGACCGGCTCCGGCGAGCGCGGCGTCGGCCGCCATGTCCGGACCTCCCGTTACTGCATCGTGTTGCGATAGCGTGGCACGTGGACCCGCGATGGTCAACCGAGGAGCCGCGACCACGTGACCGGTCGCGGCCCGCCTGCTGGTGATTCGGCGAACGGGCTCCGCTGGATGCGTGGGGAACGGACCGCTCGGACGCCGAACGCCCCGGCGATTGCCGGGGCGCCCAGGTGGAGGAGTGAGGAGGGCCGGGCGGGTGGCCGGCCGGCCGGCCCGCGAAGGTCAGCCCTTCGGCGTGAGCCAGACCCGGTAGTCGCGGATCGACTCGGGCGATCCGTCCATGGCCGACAGGTTGTAGGCCCGCAGGATGCCGTACTGGCCCTTGCTGACCGTGTACGGGATCGTCACGTCGAACGTCCCGCGGCAGCCCGTCCCGCAGGTGGCCATGACCTGCTGGTCGGCGATCGTCTTGCCGCTCGCGTCGAGGATCGCGATCCGGAAGGCGGCCTCGAAGACGTTGGCGTTGCCGGTCACCTTGGCCGGGTTGCCGATCGCCGCGTTGAAGGCCGGCCGGTCGACCCAGATGTCGGGCAGGAGGTTGACGTAGTCGGCCCGGGTCGACGGGCTTGTCGAGGACCACGCCCTCGCTGCTGAACACGGTCCGGGTCTCGCCCTCGATCTGGATGACGACCGACGTGACCTTCGGGAACTGGGTGACCGTGTAGACCAACTGGCCGAGCCGGTCGTGACCGAGGCGCTGCCGCCACCTGACTCGAACTCCTTGGACAGGTTCACGGTCGCGACGCTGTCGGCGATCGTGATCCCGAGGAGCTGCGATCCGTCGGGGATCGCGCTCGTGATCGAGCGGCTGCCTTCGCTGGCGGACGGACCGGCGAGGAGGGCGTTGACGGCGGCGGTGGCGACGGCCTTGGTGCCGGAGACCTCGCGGAGCGTCGCGACGAGTCCGGCGCTGCCCTCGGGGCCGCCGAGCCAGAAGTAGGCCCGGACGATGGTGGTGCCGGACGGGACCGGCGTCGGAGCCGCGGTGGAGTCGGGCGGGATCGAGCCGGTCGGCGCCGTCGACGGTTCGGTCGTCGGCTCGTCCGACGGCGTCACGTCGGGGCTGCCCTGGGCGACGGACGGCTCCGGGGCCGAGGACGCCGGCGGCACGCTGCCGAGCAGGCCGGTGCTGCTCCCGCAGGCGCCGACCAGCGCGGCGGTGGCCAGCAGGACGGCGATGGCGGTGATGGGGCGGTGGCGGTTCATGTCGAGCCCTCCGATTGATTGCGGATCATCGGCCATCAGCGTCGCTGGGGCGGTTCTCCGCCGGATCGCCGTGGAGTAACGGTTGAGTCACGGGCAGGCGGAGCTCGATGTCGAGTCCGCCGCCCTCGCGGTTCCGCGCCCGGATGCGTCCGCCGAGGAGCGTCGCGTGCTCCGCGGCGATCGCCAGGCCGAGGCCGCTCCCGCCGCGCCGGCTCGGGTCGGCCATGTAGAAGCGCTCGAAGATCCGGCCGAGCCGGTCCGGTGGGACGCCGGGTCCGCGATCCCGGACGGAGATCGCGACCTCGTCGATCGTCGTCTCGAGATGGACGACGACGAGCGCGCCGGGAGCGTGCTCGCGGGCGTTGTCGAGGAGGTTGCCGACGATCCGCTCGAGCCGGCGCGGGTCGCTGTCGATGACGATCCGGTCGTCGGGCAGCTCGAGGACGGCATCGCGCAGGCGGGCCGCCGCCACGTCGCGGATCAGCCGTCCGAGATCGATCGGCTGGAGGCGGACCTCCTCCCCCGCGGCGTCGAACCGCGACAGCTCCATGAGCTCCTCGACGAGGACCCGCAGCCGGGCGATGTCGTGGACGACGAGCTCGCCGGTCCGGCGGGCCTCGGGCGGCAGGGCGTCGAGATGGCCGCCCAGGAGCGAGGCCTCGGCGACGAGCGCCGAGACCGGCGTCCGCAGCTCGTGGGCGACGTCGGCGACGAAACGCCGGTTCTGGGTCTGGGCCGCCTCGAGACGAAGGATCGTGTCCTCGAGCGAGTCCGCCATCCGGTTGAACCGATCGGCCCACTGGCCGAACTCGTCCGACGAGGTGACCGGCACCCGGGCCGACAGGTCGCCGGCCTCGAGCCGCTGCGCCGCGATGCTCGCCTCGCCGACCGGGGCGAGCACGCCGCGGGCCACGACGCGCGAGGCGATGACCGCCACGAGGACCGCGACCAGGGCGCCCACGGCGAGGGCCAGCCGGAGCTGGTCGAGCGCCTGCTCGATCGGGGCAACGTTCCGGAAGAAGTAGATCTCGGGTCCAGTGCCGCCGGACCGGCCGCCGATCACGAGCGTCGGACGGCCGTCGACGGTCTGCCAGGAGAAGGCGATCTGGCCCTGGGCGACGAACTCGCGGACGGGCGCCGGGATCGTCGCGAGGGCGCCCTCGAGGCGGGCGGTCGAGACGAAGGGCTCGCCGCCGTCGGGCACGACGACCGTCTCGAGCTGGCGGCCCTGGAACGACGTGGCGAAGGCAGCGAGCTCCTCCTCGGTCGGTGGGGTGCTCGAGGCGCGTCGGCGTCAGGACCGACAGGTCGAACCGGGCCTGGTCGCGAGCGTCGGCGAGGGCCTGCTGGTGGAGCCGGGTGTCGACGAAGACATAGGCGGCCACGCCGAGCACGATCGCGGTCAGGACCACGAGGAAGACGATCGTCGCGGTGAGGCGGGCGCGAACGCCGCGGAACATCAGGCGGCCGGTCGTCTGCGGATCAGCGGACGGCCTTGTAGCCGGCGCCGCGAACCGTCTGGATCAGCTCGGGGTTGGCCGGGTCGGCCTCGATCTTGGCGCGCAGACGCTGGATCGCGACGTCGACGAGGCGCGAGTCGCCGAGGTAGTCGTAGCCCCAGACGCGATCGAGCAGGACGTCGCGCGACAGGACCTGGCCGGCGTGCCGGACGAGCTCGGTGAGCAGGTCGAACTCCGTGCGCGTGAGCGGCGTGTCCGTGCCGTCGCGGGCGACCGTCCGGCCCGCCGTGTCGATGACGAGGCTGCCGATCTGGAGCTCCGGGGCCTCCTCCGCGCCGGCGCCGGCCCGGCGCAGGGCGGCCCGGATCCGGGCGATCAGCTCGGGCAGGTCGAAGGGCTTGCGGACGTAATCGTCGGCGCCGGCCTCGAGCCCGACGACGACGTCCATCGTGTCGCCCCGCGCGGTCAGCATCACGACCGGGACGGTCGACGTGCGGCGGATCTGGCGGCAGACCTCGTAGCCGTCCATCCGCGGCAGCATGATGTCGAGCAGAACCAGGTCGAATGGGTCGGCCCGGAAGCGGTCGAGCCCCTCGACGCCGTCGGCCGCGGTCGTCACGTCGAAGCCGGCCGCGCCGAGACCGATCGCGGTCACCTCGCGGATCGACGGGTCATCCTCGACGAGCAGGATCCGGGCGTCCAAGGCCCCTCCTCGGTCAGCTCCCGATCGTGCGATCAGGCTCGGCCCGAGGATAGCGCCCGTTCGAGGCCCCGCAAGGCGGTCGGGCGGCTCGGCCGGTCACCGTTCTGTCGCAATCGGCGACGCGGGCTCTAGTCCGTCGTTCGAAATCTTCCAGAACGAGTCCTTCTTCACGATCTGGCCGTCGCGGAACGTCCACAGGTCGCAGCCCCGGACCTCGATCCGCTCGCCGGTGGTCGACGTGCCCGACAGCGTCCACTCCGACGATCCGCGGTCGCCGTCGACGAAGTGGGCGTCGTCCTGGTAGCGGATGTCGGGGATGCCCGCGAACCGGCCGGCGAATGCCTCGCGGATCGCGTCCTTTCCGACGAAGCGACTCCCCCACGGCTCTTTGCCGCGGGGGCCCTCGAAGACGGCGTCGTCGGCAAAGTGGCGGAGGATGCCGTCGAGGTCGTGGCGATCGAACGCCGCCGTGACCTCCTGGATCATCCGCAGCGCGTCGTCATGGTCCACGGTGGTCCTCCTCGATGGCGGTTCCCCAGCCGTCGTAATGCCCGTCCTTCAGGTTCGCCGCGAGACGGGTCCACTTCCGCGCCATCCGCCAGCCGTACCACGGCGACGGTGACGCCAGGTGCGAGATCGTGGCGACCGTGCGCTTGGGCATGTGCCTCGTATCGAAGCCGAAACCATCCCGTTCCATGATCCGGCGCAGTCGCTCGACATCCTCCGTCGGATCGAAGGAGACGTAGTGCTCGATGCGACGCCGACCGAACATGGCGAAAGAGTAGAGGTCTCCAGTCGACAACGACGTCAGGTTCGTCGTTCGAGTGCGGCCTCCGCGAGCGTCGGCGACGGCGTCGATGGTCTTCGGTCCGTCGCCGGCGCCCGTGAAGTTCAGCCCGGTCGCGCCGAACCCGACGACGGGGATGGCCGCTGCCATCGTTCGGATCGCCCGAGCCGTTGTCTCGACCGAGAGGCCGTCCGGCTCCGGCATCTGGACGGACCAGTTCCCGGCGCCGTCCAGGACATCGTGATCGACCGCGACGTAGATGCCGTCGACCTGTTCGGCGACCGCGCCGGCCCACCCCGCGAGCGCGGCCATTCCGGCGTCCGTTGCGAGCATGCCGGCCCCGAAGAATGCGACCTTCGACGCCGCGAGCATGCGCGACTCGGTCTCGTCGAGGACCTGCCCACCAAACAGAGCTGCGTGCTCCTCGGCAACGGTCGGACCATCGGCGGCGTCGACGAGGTCGTCGTCGCCGCGGCCCAGCAGCATCGCGAACGGCATGCCCCACACGTTGCCGGACGGCGTCGTGTCGGGCGTGTTGAAGTCGCCGTGGGCGTCGAACCAGGCGATCGCGATGGTGGCGTCGGGCCGGGCGCGGCGAAGGCCGGCCAGCGCACCTGCATGCGCTGTGCAGTCGCCACCGAGGATCAGGATGCGGCTGCGTGGACCGGCAGCCGCCAGCGAGCTCGCCACGAGGTCGCGCTCACGGGGCAGGAATTCCGCGATCAGGGCACGATTCTTGGCGCGCGGATCGTCGTCCTCCCGGAACCCCGGCTCGATCGTGAGGTCACCGGCGTCGAGCACGTCGGCGCCGGCCAATCCCGGCCGGTCGCGCAGCGCGTCGAGCAAGCCCAGCCGACGCATCGTCGCCGGCGCCTGCTCCATGCCGGCGAGATGTCCACCGAGCGCCGTCGGCACGCCGACGACGACGAGCGGGTCCATTGGATCATCCGACGCGGTCACCGCCGGAGCCTGCCATGGCGGGACGGTCGGTTGTCCGGTCGAACCTCTAGTCGCGCCGCTCCGCGCGGGCGAGTCGCTCGCCGGGGAGTGCCTGGAAGCTGCGCGGGACCGGGACCCTGCGGTCGGCCCTGGCCGTTGCCGGAATGAGCCGCCGGGTCCGCGGCCGCGGTCGTCGCGCGGACGATCGCCGCGTCCGCGTGGGTCGCCGTTGCGGTCCATCCGCTCGCCGCCACCGGCCCAGCCCTGACGCGAGCCCTGACCGTTGCCGATGCCGCTCCCGGCCGGAGCCGGGCGGCGCGGGCCGCTCTGGCCCGGTCGCGGGCCGCCGTTGTTGTTCGAGCGTCGGCGCGGGCCGGGGATGCCGCCACCGCGATTGATGTCCGAGCCCGGAGCGCCCGGTCGAGGACCGTCGCGGCGCGGGCCCTGGCTGCGATCGACGCCGACCGCTGCGGGGTGACGGATCGGGCCGCGGTCGCGATGGGCGGATGCTCCGCCGCGCTGCCCGGACGGGATCGCGCGCGGGCCGACGCCGCGGGACGGATTCGCGAACCGCGGACCGGCCGACCGCTGGCGGATCGGCTCCGCCCGGATCGAGCGATCGGGCTCGAAGCCCGGGATCATCTCGGTCGGGATCGATCGGCCGAGCAGGCGCTCGATCTCGCGCAGGAGCGGCGCCTCGTCGACGCAGACGAGCGAGATCGCATCGCCGGTCTTCTCGGCTCGGCCGGTCCGGCCGATCCGGTGGACGTAGTCCTCGGGGACCATCGGCAGCTCGTAGTTCACGACGTGGGGCAGGTCCTCGATGTCGAGCCCGCGCGAGGCGACCTCGGTGGCGACGAGGATGTTGGCGCGACCGGCCTTGAAGTCGTCGAGCGCCCGGACGCGCTGGCCCTGGCTCTTGTTGCCGTGGATCGCGGCGGCGTTGATCCCGTCCCGGCCGAGCTGCTCGGCGAGGCGGTTGGCGCCGTGCTTGGTGCGGGTGAAGACGAGCGCCTGCTCGATCCGGCCGCTTCGGATCAGTTCCGAGAGGAGCTCGCGCTTGCGCTCGCGGTCGACCGGGTGGACGATCTGGGTGACCAGCTCGACCGCGGAGTTGCTCGGCGTGACCTGGACCATGACGGGATCGCGCAGGATGCCGCCGGCGAGGTGCCGGATCTCGTCGGAGAAGGTGGCCGAGAACAGCAGGTTCTGGCGGTTGACCGGGAGCAGCGCGATCACCTTGCGGATGTCGCGGATGAAGCCCATGTCGAGCATCCGGTCGGCCTCGTCGAGGACGAGGAACTCGAGCCGGGACAGGTCGATGTGGCGCTGCTCGATGTGGTCGAGGAGGCGGCCGGGCGTCGCCACGACGATCCCGGGCCCGGCGCGCAGGGCACGGTTCTGGGGCTCGTAGCCGACGCCGCCGTAGATCGCGACGGAGCGGATCCGGCGATGGGCGCCGTAGGTCCGGACGCTCTCCTCGACCTGGAGCGCGAGCTCGCGGGTCGGCGTGAGGACGAGGGCGCGGACCGGTGAGTGGGCGGCACCACGCGGGTCCTGTTGGTTGCGGTGGTCGCGGCCGGGCTCCGGAGCGCCGTTGGACTTCCAGCCGGGTGTTCGCTCGGCGTTGAGGAGCTGGAGCATCGGCAGGACGAACGCGGCGGTCTTGCCGGTGCCGGTCTGGGCGCCGGCGAGGATGTCGCGCCCGGCGAGGATCGCGGGGATCGACTCGCGCTGGACGGGGGTGGGCTCGGTGTAGCCCTGGTCCGCGACGGCGCGGAGGAGCTCGGGGGTCAGCCCGAGGGCATCGAAGGACATGGGAGAAGTGACTCCTGACGGGGGCCCTCCCGCATGAAGCGGGGCCCGGTCAGGGCACGGTGTGATTCGGGATCGTCGGTTTCAGGGACCGGGGCGCTGACCGGAGCGCCCATCGAACACGTGCAGCAAGCCTAGCCGATCAGGGCGGCTCCTGTCGAACATCTGTCCGCTTCGGGCTCGGCGCGCATCGGCGCGCCCCGTTGTTCTCATACGACAGCCAAGCCGCCCTGCGGCAGGTCGAGCGCCTTCTCCATGGCCGATTCACGCTCAGATGACAGCCGCGGCAGCGTGGGATCGGAAATTGATCGCCAACCGAGCTCGCGCGGTGGACAAGGTCAGCGAGGCTGTCGTATGAGCGCCTTTTGACGCTCGGGTCAGCGGCGGCGGGCCCCCGGCGTCGCCTCGGCGGGGGCCACGATCGGCGCCCACACGCCGGCCAGCCGCTCCAGCTCGGAGCGCTTGAAGCCGTGACGGAGGACGAGCGCGTGCATCGCCCGTCCGAGCGAGCGACGGGCGTAGGCGGGGACCGGCTCGGGCAGAAGCGCGAGCGCATCGCGCTGGGCGAGGGCCGACGAGACGCGCAGCCCGTCGTCGTCGGTCGGCGACAGGCCACGCGGCCAGGGATGCTCGGCGGGCACACCGGTTCGCGGCGAGGAGGCGGCGATGCGCGACCGCTCCCCTGGCGGCAGGTCCGCCAGCCGGCGCAACGCGTCCGTGACCGCGGCCGTATTCGGGCCGTACCGTGGCTGATCGACCGCCGCCTGCCAGCCCCGCGTCAACCGCTCCTGGACGCGGTCGCGGAACGAGCCCGAGAGGTGCTCGTCGAGGAACGGCCCGAGGAGGATGTCCTGGGCGAACCCGACCGCGGCGTCGCGGGTCGCCGGATCCCAGCGGGCGCGGCGCGGCAGCGCCTCCTGGATCATCGGCTCGAGGGCCTTGAGCGCGTCCTGGCGATCCTTCGGCAGGAACCGCGAGATCGTGGCAATGAACGCGATCGGGGCGGTCTCGGCGAGCGACAGCCGGTCGAGCTCGTCCTCGCTCAGTCGCCGGACCCGGTCGATGTGGCGGGCGATCGCCTCGGCCGGCTCCACGGGGCGTCGAACCGGGCTCGCGGCGCGAACGGTCGAACGGTGGCGGCCTCCAAAAGTCGCCGATGTTCCCGGTCCCCTCGTGACTGAGGCCGAGCGCCGCGGATGTCGCTCGCGATCGTATCGAGCCCGAAGCTCCGGATCGGACAGCCAGTCATGGGCGACGTTGATCCGTTTCGCGAGCTCGCCGGCCGTCGGCCCGGCAACGTCCGGATGATGCTGCTTGAGGAGCGCTCGCCAGGCGATCTCGATCGCCTCGAACGAGGCTCCGAGGGGCAGCTCGAGCCGGGCGTAGAGGTCGTCGGCGGGGAGCATCGGACGGGGCATGTCGTCACATGCTAACGGCCGTCGGGTCGAACAGGGGGCGAGCGTCGGAGCGCCTGTGAGCCTCCCGCGAACCGTCGCCTCTACCGTTTGGGGGTGCGCGGCCTGCCGCGAACCGTCCGCGCCGATGAAGCACGGTCCCGCGCGACACCGGCTCCCGCGAGCTTGCGCCGGATGACCGGTAGCCAGGCCAATCCACCGCCGACCTGGAGCGTGATCGCCAGCACCACGAGGAGGCCCGGCACGGACAGCATGAGACCGGGGATCTGCCAGTCGAACCCATCGAGAGCCAGCGAAACGCTCGCCGCGAGCAGCGACTCGCCAAGATTGGCCGTCGGACCGGATGACGAGCCGCCGACGACGAAGCGGTCGCCCGACCCGGGTGCCGACGGGGACGATAGCGGCGCCGACGGCTCCGCGACCGGTCCGCTTGGCGTCGCCGCCGAGGGCGCCGGCGTCGCCGACGGCGTTGCGACCGGGCTCGGGCCGGCCGTCTCGCCGGACGACGACGGAGCGGGTGTCGGGCTGTCCGTCGCCGCCGGAGTCGGCGACGGCGTCGGCGTCGGAGCCGGAGACGGGACGGGACGGCGCCCGAGGGACGACCGTGACTGCCACACTCACGACCCCGGAAGACCCGATTCCGTCGGATGCCAGATAGGTCAGATGGTCCACGCCCGTGAACCCCGCGGCCGGCGTGTACACCAGTGAGCCGCCGGTCCCGATGGACGCCGTCCCGTGGGCGGGGCTGCTGACCACGGTCGCGGTCAGCGTGTCGTGATCGGCGTCGGTGTCATTCACGAGGACGCCCGGAGCGGCAACCGTGAGGGTCGACCCTGTCACCATGACATACGAGTCGGCTTGGGCCGAGGGCAGGGCATTGGTGACCGTGACGGTGACGGAGCCCGGAGTCGTGGTCGGTCCGTCGGTGGCCATGTACGAGAAGGCATCCGTGCCCACATAGCCCGGGTCCGGCTGGTACGTGTATCCGCCGTTCGGAGCGAGAGTCACGGTCCCATGGCTTGGTGGCGTTGTCATCGTCGCCGACAGGGCATCGCCGTCGCCATCCGTGTCGTTCGCGAGGACCCCAGGTGCCGGCACGACGATCGTCCGGTCGTGGGAGCCGTTTGCGGCGTCATCGCTGACGGCCGGCGCAGCGTTCGTCACGTCGATGACCACCGTCGCGGACGCGCTGTCCAGCGCGCCGTCGGTCGCGTGGTACGTGAAGGTGTCCTGGCCGACGTAGCCCGCGTCCGGGGCGTACGTCCACGAGCCGTCGCTGTTCAGCGTGACGAGCCCGTGTCCGGCAGCGCTGTCGAGGATCGCCGTGATCGCGTCCCCGTCGGAGTCGCTGTCATTCGCGAGGACGCCGGACGCGGGCGCCGACAAGGTCCGGTCGTGGACGACCGTGGCGCTGTCGTCGACTGCCTGGGGCGCCGCGTCGGTGATCGTGATCGTCACCGTCACCGGGCTGCCCGAAGCGATCGGGTCGGTCGGCAGGTACATGAGCGTGTCTGTTCCGACCCACCCCGGGTCCGACGTGTACGTGAAGCTGCCGTCGGCACCCAGGGTCACGGTGCCGTGGACCACGCCGGTTTGGAGCACGGCGCTCAGTGGATCACCGTCCGCGTCGGTGTCGTTGGCGAGGACGCCGGCGGCTGCCGAGACGACGAGCGTGGCGCCGGTATGGACGGCATAGCTGTCCGGCAGCCCCGCTGGCGCGCTGTTCGTAACATCGATCGAGACCGTCGTCACCGAGGATGATGCCGTCGGTGACGAGGCCCGATAGGTGAAGGTGTCGAGGCCGGTCCAACCGGCATCCGGCAGGTAGTCGAACGAGCCGTCCGCGGCGAGCGCCAGGAGGCCGTGAGCGGTGCTCGTCACCAGCGCCGCCGTCACGGGATCGCCGTCCGCGTCCGCGTCGTTGGCCAGGACGCCGGTCCCCGCATCCACCGACAGATGGCGATCGTGCACGACCGAGTAGCTGTCTGGGGCCGCAGCTGGCGCAACGTCGGACACCGTCAGCGACACGGTCGCGATCGACGATGCGGCGACACCATCGCTGGCCCGATACGTGAATTGATCGGGGCCGACATAGCCAGCGTCGGGTACGTACTGGTACGCGCCGTCCGGGTCGAGGGTGAGCGTGCCGTGTGTCGCGTCCGCCACGAGAACCGCCGTGAGCGGATCGCCATCGGCATCCGAGTCGTTCGCGAGAATTCCGCTCGCCGCCGGCTCGATGAGCAGCCCGTCGTGGACGACGGAGCCCGCATCATCGGTCGCCGTCGGCGCGGTGTTGAAGACATTGAGCGTCACGGTGATCGGGCCGACGGTCGAGAGGCCGTCGGACACCTCGTACGTGAAGCTGTCCGATCCGAGATACAGCAGGTCCGGCACGTAGGTGAACGAGCCGTCCGTGCCGAACGCGCTGAGCGTTCCGTGCGCGGGACCGGACACCACCGCCGCCGTGAGCGGATCGCCGTCACCGTCCAAATCGTTGTGCAGCACGCCTGCGCCCGCGCCAATGCTCATCGGCAGGCCGTGGATCGCGGCGTACGAGTCCACGACGCCGACGGGCGCGGCGTTCGTGACCGAGATCGTGACGGTCGCGATGTTCGAGGTCAGGCTCCCGTCGGACGCGCGGTAGGTAAAGGAATCCGGGCCGACATAGGCCGCATCAGGGGTATAGCTCCAGCCACCGTCGGGGGCGAGCGTGAGCGAACCGTGGGCAGGCCCACTCGACACGGCGGCGGTCAACGGGTCGGCGTTCGGGTCCGTGTCGTTGCCCAGGACGCCGGGGGCGGCGACGGTTTTCGTCTGGTCGTGGCGCACGCTGCCGGCGTCGTCGGTCGCGGACGGAGCGCTGTTGGGGGGAGTCACGACGGACATCGCGATCGACTGGGTCCGGTTGAAGTCACCCGAGCAGTCGGCGTCGTTGTACTCGTCGGCGGTCCACGCGGCACTGCCAAGCTGGAGCCCGGTGACCGTCACCCGGATGACGACGGCCTCGAGGTCTGGCGACCCGACAATCCGGTTGTTGTCGTCCACGCCGTGTGCGCCGATGACTGCAGGACTCGAGCCCGCGACGGCCACCTGCCAGGAATGGCCGCCATCGACGCTGTCGATGGACACCGCGTCGACCCGGTAGGCCGCTGGGACGAGGATCGTGACGCAACCGATCCCCTCCCCGCCGCCGTTGTTTCCGGACGTGTTCCGAACCGTGACAAGGACATCGGTGGACACATTCTGGGTGAGGGATGTGGGGGCCGCGGAGGTCGACCAGGCTTGACCGGCAAGAACGGACGGGGCGACCGGCAGCGCTGTGATCAGCGAGACCACGAGCGCGGTGGTGGCCCGCCGGAGCGTCGTTCGCGCCGAACCGCGCCTCATCCTGGCCTCGTCGTCACGCGACGCGGATGGCCGGGGACTCCGCCGTCGCGAGCCAGATCCGGGCCGTTGCGGGATCCCCGGGCATGGGTGCTCCCGGGACCGACTCGATCCCGTGGACGAAGGCGAGCACGAACCGCTCGTCGAGCTGGGTCCCCGCGGCGTCCTCGAGGCGACGGAGCGCCTCCTGGATGTCGAGTGCCTGGCGATACGGGCGCGTCGTGGTCATCGCCGAGAAGGTGTCCGCGACGGCCAGGATGCGCGCGATCTCCGGGATTTCCTCGGCCGCCAGGCGGTGGAGGTAGCCCTTGCCGTCCCAGCGCTCATGGTGGTGCCGGATCCCAGCCCGGATCGCATCGAGGCCGGGGAGGTCCCGAACGATCGAATCGCCCAGGGCGACGTGCTGCTGAACGATCGCGTACTCGTCGTCGGTGAGCTTGGACGGCTTGCGCAGGATCTGGTCGGGAATGCCGATCTTGCCGACGTCGTGGAGGAGACCCGCCAGGCGGATCGTTCGCTGCTGCTCTTCCGACAGGCCGATCTCCCCGGCCAGGAACGTCGCGTAGCGGGCGACGTCCTCGGAATGGCGCTTCGTGTAGCGGTCCTTCGCGTCGACCGACAGGATCAGGCCCTGGAAGACATCGAAGGTGCGTGCCTCGGCGGACGACCCGAGGTCCTTGCCGGTCATCCGCACGGCGTCGCCGCCACTGGCCTTGGCTTCTCGAAGTGTCAAAGCGGTGTTCGCCAGGAGCTCGGTGACCGACGACCCATGCTCCGGATAGGTCGACACGGCGACACTCACCGTCACGGGCAGGCGCTCACTGTCGCCGAATCGCAGGTGGACCTCGGCGAGAGCGTCCCGCAAGGTTTCAAGCTCGTCGACGAGCGTGCCGATGGCCAGACCCTCGACCGCCACGAGAAACTCGTCGGGTCCGTAGCGGCCCACGAGGGCCGGCTCGAATCGGTCGAGGAGGTCGGCGACGGTCAGGATCGCCTCATCGCCCGACTCATGACTCCAGGTGTCGTTGAGATTTCGGAAGTTGTCGATGTCGATCAGTGCGATCCCCACCCCGCCGCCGGACTGTCGGTGGGCCTCGGTCATCGCCTCGATGGCCTCGACCAGGGCACCGTGGTTCAGGAAGCCGGTGAGCGGATCGCGTCGCGTCGCGTCGACCAGGGCGATCGTCTGGCGCGAGATCCGACCCTGGGCGGCTCGGAACACGATGAACAGCACGAGCGCGGCAGCCAGGGCCGCGGTGAGCGTGACGACCACGATGTCTCGCCGGACCTCACCCTGCGCGGCCACGATGGGCTCCGCGTCGCGCCAGATGGCGACGGTCCCCACCACGGTCCCGTCGCGGATCAGCGGAAACACCTCACGCAGGACGGACGATGTCGGGAGGTCGACCGAGCGCGCGGCGGAAGCCTCGCTTCCGACGATCGATACGCCGATCTGGCCATTGAGCGCGGCCGCCCAGTCGGTTCCGGCGACCTCGCCCGGCACGCCGATCGGGCCGGCGTCACTCACGACGATCCGGCCGTCAGGTGACCGCACCTCGGCATGCAGAATGCCACGCCGTGAGATGAAGTCAGCGATGCCGGCCCGCAGCTCCTGAAGATGGGCGGGCTCGATCGATCCGTCGATCAGATCGGCGGGCAGCAACCGTTCGTTGACGTAGCCCGCGACGAGCTTCGCGTCCGTTCCGACCGTGTGATTGAGGGTCGCGGTCGAAAAGTGTGCGGAGCTGATGACGACCTGCGCCGTCGCTGTCACGCCGACGATGACGAGGAACACCCCGTAGACGATGAACAGCAGGATTGGCCGCGGTCGGACCGAGGCGGACCGGACTGCGTTGCGGGGCCGGCGGGTGCGGTGATCGAGGGTCATGAAGGCGAGGCACTCCCGAGGGTGCTGGGAGGCCCAACGTTCCATGATCCCGGAGGATCCCGCGATGCCCCAGAAGTACCGGACCCGGATGCTTCGATGCGCGCCTGGTTTGGTCAGTTGGACTCAGCCGCGGGGCTGTCCGGCCTCCGCCGCGCCGGTGCCGTCGCCGCGGATCAACGCCTCGACCTCCTCGATCGAGCGCGTCGTCCGCTCCCCGGTGGCACGCTCCGTGACCTCGATCCCGCCCGCGGCCAGGGACCGCGGCGAGACCGTGAGGATCCAGGGCATGCCGAGCATCTCGGCGTCGGTGAACTTGACGCCGGGCGACTCGTTGCGATCGTCATAGAGGATGTGGCGCCAGTAGCCCGCACCCTCGCCGGCTGCGTGGAGTCGCTCGGCGATCTCGCCGACCTGGGGATCCTTGTTCGCCCCGATCGCTACGAGGTGCGCCGCGTACGGCGCGACCTCCGCGGGCCAGACGATCCCCTTCTCGTCGTGGTGGGCCTCGACGACGCAGGCCACGTTCCGCCCGACACCGATTCCGTACGAGCCCATGACGATGGGGTGCTCGCGGCCGTCCTCGCCGAGGTACGTCGCGCCGGCGGCATCGCTGAACTTCGTCCCGAGCTTGAAGATGTTGCCGACCTCGATCCCGTTGCGCAGGATCACGGGCTGGCCGCAGGTCGGACAGGGATCGCCCTCGCGGGCATTCGTGATGTCCGCTGTGACGTCGGCAGTGAAGTCGCGGCCGACATTCACGTTGCGGTAGTGGAAGCCGACCTTGTTCGCGCCCGCGACCAGGTTCGGCGATCGGGCGACGAGCTCGTCGACGACGACGACCGTGTCGTGGGCACCGATCGGCGAGCCGTAGCCGGCCTCCATCCCCGCCGCCTTGATCTCCTCGACCGTGGCAGGCCGCATCCCGGTCGACGCCCCGACGGCGTTCGACAGCTTCGTCTCGTTGACCTCGAGGTCGCCGCGCACGATCGCCGTGACCAGCCGTCCGTCGCCAGTGACGAAGAACGCGGCCTTGGCCGTGCGAGTCTCGGGAATGTCGAGGAACGCGGCGAGGGACGCGATCGTGGTCGTGCCCGGCGTCGCGACCTCCTCGAGGGCGGCCGGAGCCTCCGCGTCATCCGCAGGACGGCTGATGTGCGCGACCTGGCGGTTGGCGGCGTAGCCGCACGCCTCGCACAGCACGAGGACGTCCTCGCCGGCGGGGTTGAGGACCATGAACTCGCGGGCCTCGGTGCCGCCCATGATCCCGACGTCGCTGTCGACCGCGACGGTCTTCAACCCGAGCCGCTCGAAGGTCCGGACGTAGGCGTCGTTCTGGAGGTCGTAGCTGACGTCGAGACCGGCCTCGTCGCGATCGCAGCTGTAGGCGTCCTTCATGACGAACTCGCGGACGCGGATCAGCCCGGCCCGGGCGCGCGGCTCGTCGCGCCACTTCGTCTGGAAGTGGTAGACCTGCAGCGGCAGCTGGCGGTACGACTTGACGATGTCGGCCAGCAGGATCCCGACGACCTCCTCGTGGGTCATCGCCAGGACCATGTCCCGGCCGTTGCGATCCTTGAAGCGGGTCAGCTCCGGCCCGATCGCGTCGTAGCGACCGCTGGCCCGCCAGACGTCGGCCGGATGGACGACGGGCATCTCCATCTCCTGGCCGCCGATCCGATCCTGCTCCTCGCGGATGATCTGCTCAACGCGATCGTTGACGCGCTTGCCGAGCGGCAGCAGCGAATAGATCCCGGAGCCGAGCGGGCGGATGTAGCCGGCCCGCAGCAGGAGGCGGTGCGACGCCATCTCGACGTCGGCCGGATCGTCGCGAAGGGTGGCGAAGAAGAGCTGGGAGAGACGCATCGGCGAAGGATACCGGGAGGTGCCGTGGCGCTGCGGTGGCGGCGCCCCAGGACGGCGCCGAGCGCGGTCCGATCGGGTAGCCTTCGGCCGTGCCCGAAGGTCTGACCCTGCTGCTGCTCGCGGTCATCGCGCTGGCCGTCGTGTTCGATTACATCAACGGCTTCCACGACACGGCCAACGCGATCGCGACCTCGGTATCGACCCGGGCACTCCGCCCCGAGCACGCGATCCTCATGTCGGCGACGGCCAACTTCGTCGGCGCCCTGACCGGGACGGCCGTCGCCAAGACGATCTCGTCGGGCCTCGCGACGACCCCCGACGGGGCGGCCGGTCAGACGATCGTCGCGGCCGCCCTGATCGGGGCGATCATCTGGAACCTGATCACCTGGCGGTTCGGCATCCCGAGCTCGTCGAGCCATGCGCTGATCGGTGGCCTGCTGGGCGCCGTCATCGTGTCGGTCGGCGTGTCGGCGATCAAGCTCGATGGGGTCGTCACCAAGGTGATCGTGCCCCTCGTCCTGTCGCCCGTGATCGGGATCACGGTCGGGTTCCTGATGATGGTCGTGATCCTGAACGTGTTCCAGCACGCCAATCCACGCCGGATGAACGATCGATTCCGGCGGCTCCAGGTCGTTTCGGCCGCGTTCATGGCGTTCAGCCACGGCTCGAACGACGCGCAGAAGACGATGGGCATCATGACCCTCGCCCTGATCGCTGCCGGGATCCTTCCGCCCGACTCGCCGATCCCGCTGTGGGTCATCGTCCTGGCCGCGACCGCCATCTCGCTCGGGACCGCCGCGGGCGGCTGGCGGATCATCAAGACGATGGGCCAGAAGGTCGTCAAGCTCGATCCCGTCCACGGCTTCGCGGCGGAGACGACGGCGGCCACGATCATCTTCACCGCGTCCCACTTCGGCATGCCGGTCTCGACGACGCACGTGATCTCGAGCGCGATCATCGGCGTCGGCTCGAGCGATCGCCTGTCGGCCGTCCGCTGGGGCGTCGCCGGCAACATCGTCATCGCCTGGATCCTGACGATCCCTGCGTCGGCGCTGGCGGCCGCGATCGCCTACCTGCTGATCTCGCCGTTCCTCTAGTCCGCGATCGCCGCGCTGGCCGCGCCGGCGCGGACGCGACCAAGCGCCTCGGCCACGAGCTCGACCGGTCCCGCCACGAACGACGCCCATGCGGGCCGACGGCGCCCGTCGCCGAGCTCGAGCCAGCGGATGGCGTATGCGACCCGAACCGGCCCGACCGGAGCCGGCGACGGCTCGGCGGTGCGGGTCACCGCGATCGACGCCTCCCGCGCGAACGAGGCGAGGAGCCCGGCGCGGGATCGGATCGGGGCCAGCTGGGCGCGGGTCCGGTCGACCTCCTGGCCGAACGCGAACGTGGCCCAGCGCGGTGGCAGGTTGATCGGCTCCGCGGTCCGGACGGCGAGATCCAGCGCGAGGCGACCCAGCTCGTGCCGCAGGTCCGGGAGGGGCGGGTCGTTGCCGACCGTCGTCGCGACGACCGCGCGGCTCGTCGGGCGTTCAAACCGGAGGAGACGGGAACGCGGCTCGGCGGTGGAGCGGCCGCGGCGAACGACGATCGGCATGGACGAAGCGTCGGGCCGCCGCATCAACGCCGCGTGATCGGTCCGTGAACAACCGCCCGCCGATAGGCCGACCGAAGGCCGCCGGCGGGCCCGCCCCACTGCCCGACCTCAGGCGGGAACGGGCTCGGCGGGCCGGCGGAAGACGTAGCCCACGCCGCGCACCGTGTGGATGAACTTGGGCGCCGCGGCATCGTCCTCGAGGGTCGAGCGCAGCCAGTGGACGTGGACGTCGACGGTTCGCGACTCGCCGGCATAGTCGTAGCCCCAGACGCGCTCGAGGAGCTGATCGCGCGTGAACGCCTGGCCCGGGTGGCGGAGCAGGAACGCAAGCAGCTCGAACGCCTTGGGCTTGATCGCGACCGCCTCGCCGTCACGCAGGAGGCGATGCCCGGCGAGGTCGACCTGGACCCGGCCGAGATCGACGACGTTGGCTCCGGCGGCATCCGGCGCGGCCGTTTGCTCAGAGCGCCGGAACAGCGCCCGGATCCGGGCCGACAGCTCGCGCAAGCTGAACGGCTTCGTGACGTAGTCGTCGGCGCCGAGCTCGAGCCCGACCACCTTGTCGAGCTCGCTGTCCTTGGCCGTGAGCATCACGATCGGGACGCCCGACTCGGCGCGGATGATCCGGCAGACCTCGATCCCCGACAGCTCGGGCAGCATCAGGTCGAGCAGGACGAGGTCCGGCTTGTCGGCCCGGAAGCGGACCAGCGCATCGCGACCGTCACGGGCGGAGACGATCCGGAAGCCTTCCACCTCGAGGGCGTCGACGAGGGTCTCGCGCAGGGTGGCGTCGTCTTCGACGACGAGGATCGTTCGGGCCATCGACCCGAATCCTATCCGGCCGTGTTAACGCCCTGTTCCGCAGCCGGCCGCGCGAGCAGCTCGATCGCCGCGTCGAGCCGCGCCAGCGTTCGCTCCCGCCCGAGCGCGACGAGCGTGTCGAACAGCGGTGGCGTCGCCGTCCGACCGGTCGTGGCGACGCGGATCGCCATGAACAGGTCACCGGCCTTCCAGCCACGTGCCTCGACCAGCTCGCGGAGCGGCGGTTCGAGCTCGTCCGCCTCCCAGGTCACGCCGTCGTGACGCGCCAAGATGTCGCGGGCGGCCGCGAGGCCCGCGCCGGTCGTCGCCGCATCCCAGCGCTTGGGCACGACCAGCGCCGCATCGAGCCGGAGGTCGTCCGTCCACAGGAACCCGACGAGATCGACGACCGCCCCGAGCGTCGGCAGCCGTTCCTGGACGACCGGCAGGAGCGCGCGGACCTCGTCGTCGCCGGGCAGGCGAGCGATCCGGCCGTCGTCGACGGCGGCCTGGAGGTACGGCCGCAGGCGGTCGATCAGGTCCTCGGGCTCGAGCCGCCGGATCCACTGGCCGTTGAGCCACTCGAGCCGGCCGCGATCGAACTTGGCGCCGCCCTTCTGGACCTTGTCGATGTCGAAGCGCTCGACGATCTCGTCAAGCGCGAGGACGTCCTCCTCGGTGCCCGGGCTCCAGCCGAGATAGGCGAAGTAGTTGATCAGCCCTTCGCGGATGAAGCCTTCGGCGCGGTAGTCGTCGACGGCCGTCTGGGTCTTGCGCTTGCTCATCTTCGAGCCATCCGGGTTGAGGATCAGCGGCAGGTGGCCGAAGACCGGCACCGGGTAGCCGAGCGCCTCGAACAGGAGGATGTGCTTGGGGGTGTTGCTGACGTGGTCCTCGCCGCGGATCACGTGGCTGATCGCCATGGCCGCGTCGTCGACGACGACCGTGAAGTGGTAGAGCGGCGTGCCGTCGCCACGGACGATCACGAAGTCGCCGCCGAGGTTCGTCGTGTCGATCTCGATCCGATCGCGGATCAGGTCACTCCAGGCGACGACCCCGGGCCGGACGCGGAAGCGGGTCGCCGGCGGACGGCCGGTCTCGGCCAGGCGGGTGGCGCGCTCGGCGGCGGTCAGCGTGGCGCATCGGCCGACATAGCGCGGCGGCTGCTTCGCGGCCTCCTGGGCCTTGCGGTCGGCGTCGAGCTCCTCGGGGGTGCAGAAGCAGGGATAGGCGAGATCGGCGGCAAGGAGGCGGTCCGACGCCTCCTTGTACGTGGCGAGGCGGAGCATCTGGCGATAGGGCGCGAACGGCCCGATGTCGATGCCGCCGGCCGCATCGGGACCCTCGTCCCAGGTGATGCCGAGCCAGTGCAGGCCGTCGATGATGTCGCGCTCGAACTCGACCGTGGAGCGGGCGACGTCGGTGTCCTCGAGCCGGAACAGGAACGTGCCGCCGACGTGGCGCGCGTACAGGAAGTTGAACAGCGCGGTGCGGGCGGTGCCGATGTGGAGCGGGCCGGTCGGGCTGGGCGCGATCCGGACGCGAATCGAGGGGTCGGGCATGGACGTGAGGGTAGCAGCGGCGCCTCAGGCGGGCGGCCTTCGCTCAGCCGGCCGGCGTGTCGCCCTTCGGCACCTTGTGGAACAGCCCCGGGTCGGCGTCCCCGGGCAGGACGTGGACGAGCGCGGCGGGACGCAGGCCGAGGGTCGCCCGGCCACGCGGCCCCTCGAGGGTCAGCGAGTCGAGGGACTCCGACCGGGCCAGCACGGTCACGGCGGCGCCGGGAGTCAGGGCCCGGGCCTCGAGATAGGAGAGCAGGCCCGGGTCCTCCTCGGCCTCCTCGGTGATCCGATAGATCGTCGCCCGCTGACCGCCCTCGATCTGGCTGAGCGGCGTCCCGCGCGGCCGCTGGCGAGCGGTCTCGGCGTCGATCGGGTTGCCGTGCGGGCAGGTCGGCGGATGGCCCAGCATCTCGTCGAGCCGGGCCTCGACGCGCGGCGAGAGGGCGCCCTGGAGCCGCGCCGCCTCCTCGTCGGATTCGGCCCAGCCGAGCCCGATCACCGACGTCAGCAGCCACTCGAGCAGGGCGTGGCGGCGGAAGATCGCGTCGCTCGCGGCCCGGCCCGCCGTGGTCAGCACGAGATCGCGACCGTCGGCCTGGCGGACGAGGCCGTCGGCGACGAGCCGCCGGAACATCTCGCTCGCGGCCTGGGTCGAGACGCCGAGGCGGCGGGCGACCTGGGCGGCGCGGACGTGCGAGCCGTCGCCCGCCATCACGCGCAGAGCGAGCAAGTACTCCTGGGCGGCGCTCGACAGGGCCTGGGCGTCGTGGCGGCGGTTCACGCTCGCCATGGTACGCGGCTCGGCGGCGCGCCCAACGGCGCAGACCCTAGAGGGGGCCCGAACGGAGCCGCGGCACGATCACCGCGTACATCACGCCACCGAGGTAGGCCAGCGCGAGGATCGCGAGCAGGAGCGGCCCGCTCGTCTCGCGCACGTTCGAGCCACCGGCGGCGCTCAGGACGACGGCCGCGGGCAGGCCGATGACCAGCGCCGCGACCGCGCCGTGGGCCGACCAGGCGGCGACGGCCGGCAATGCGAGCAGGAGCAGCAGGATGGCGGCCTGCAGGATCCACGTTCCCGGCGACGTGACCTCCGGACAGGAGGCGGCGAACGTCCCGCAGCCGGTCGACTGGTCGATCACGGCGGCGGCGAACACGCCGAGGGGCGGCCAACCGAGGACGGCCATCGCGAGGCGACCGGCCGGCGTCGTCGGGCGGCGCAGGACCGGGCCGCGGAATCGCCCGTCGCCGGCCGGCTGCTCGATCCACGTCCGGATCCCGCCGGGTGGGAGGCCGCCCCGGCCCGGGTCGCCGGGCGCGCGGCCCATGTCCCGGACGGAGGGCTCGCCCTCCTCGAACGCGTCGTCGGGATCGCCGAACTCCAGATCCGCGTTGGACGCCGCGGATGCCTCCGCTGTCGGGGGCGCGTCCGTCCAATGGCGCCGGCCACCGGGCATCCGACGCGCCCGGTCACGGGCGATTGGTCTCGGCGGGTCGCCGGCCGTGGTTCCGGTCGGCTCCGGTGTCGGATCGGCCGCGGGTGGCGCCTCGTCGGCCCGCTCCGTGGACGCTCGGCCGCCGGTGGCTGCTCCGGGCGACCCGGCGCCCGCCTCGGGGTCACCGGGCGGTTCGGCGGCCACGTCGGGAGCGACGTCGGCCGCCGGCGCATCGGGTGATCCAGCCTCATCGGGGATCGAGCCTTCGCGCGCTCGGCGCGCCCGTGCCTGGTACTCCGGACCGTGCTTGCGGGGGTCGGCGTACTCCTTCGGGTTGATCGTCCAGTAGGTGCCGCTCGACGCGCCGTACCACGTCGCCCCGGACCAGCCCGGCTCGAACGGCTCCTGGTCGGCGCCCTCGTACGAGGTCGAGCCCGGCGTCGCCCGGTTGCTCCCCCGGCGCCCGGCCGAGGACCTCCGAGCGCGGTTCGCGCCCGGGGCGGCGTCGGCCCCGGGCCCGCCGGCCGATGGGCCGCCTGAAGCCGGTCCGTCTCGCCTGGCGTCGGCACCGCTGGCG
The DNA here is from genome assembly GCA_963783055.1 of uncultured Chloroflexia bacterium. Lineage (GTDB taxonomy): Bacteria > Chloroflexota > Limnocylindria > Limnocylindrales > CSP1-4 > CF-46. The sequence continues at coordinate 833,303 of CAWAMB010000004.1, read as the reverse complement.
TTCGCCCGCGGACCGCCCGGAGCCCCAGGTCCTCCCGCAGGCCCACCGCCCGGTGGCCGCGTCCGGGCTCCGGGCCCGCTCGGTCGGGCGCCCGGTGTCCGGCGACCGTCGGCTCGACCGGTCGCCCGGGCTCGATCCGGATCGGCCCGCCACGGCTCACGTGGCTCGGGGGCCGGACTCTGCGCTGCCGGTCGAGCGCCGACGCGACGGGCGCGGCCCGGTCCGGCGAGCTGCTCATAGGCCGCCTGGATCGCCAGGAAGCGCGGGAGCGCGGCGTCGCCACCCGCGTCGGGATGGTTGACCTTGGCGAGCCGGCGATAGGCGCGCCGGATCTCCTCCTGCGTCGCACCGGGCGACAGGCCGAGGGTCCGCCACGGATCGGCATTCGGGGCCATCCGCCGAAGCATGCCCGTTGCCGGCCGATCGTGCGATGTCGAGCGGCGACCGCATGGAGCGGCGCCAGACAAACCCCTAGACGAGCTCGCCGAGTGGTGCGAGATCGAAGTCCGGGACCGCCTCGGCGCCGACCCGACCGTGCGGATCGAGCTCGGCCGGCCGGTGATAGCGCGAGAGCATCCGGATCGCCTGCGGCTCGAGCGCGCCGGCCTGGACGAGGACCTCGACGGTCGCCGCCCAAGTGCCGCGCTCATAGCCATCGCCGTCCTCGATCTTGATGGCGATCCCGGTCGCCGGACTAACGGTCGGAGCGGCCGCCGACGCTGCCGCGCCGGCGGCGTTCGCGCCGCCGGCGGCTGCGCCCGCCGCGCCTGTCGCGCCGCCGTTCGCCCCGGGCCGGATCCCCGGCAGGATTGCCAGACCGCGCAGCGCCTCCATCCCGCCCTTGCTCACGATCCGGCCTGGCGCCGCCTTCATCAACGAGGTGTCGAGCCGGTCGCGGGTCCCACCGACGATCTCCGGATGGGCCAGCATCGCGTCGCGGACGAGGGTCAACGCCGGCGCCAGGGAGGACCGGGCATCCGAAGAGCCGACCGCCGACGGATCGGCCAGGAGGGCATAGGCGCGAGCGATCTCGCGCAGGCGGAACGCATAGGTCGCGACGCCACAGCCGTCGATCGCCGTCCGGAGCTTGCCCGGCGTCGTCCCGAATGCCCGCGCCACCACCGCGCGGTACTCGACCTGGGCGGGATGGTCGTCGAGCCAGTAGCGCTCCGGGTCCCAGCCCTTGAGGCGCGAGAGCAGCAGGAATACCGAGTGCTGGCCCGAGCACATGTGACGGACGGGGCTGGCCTTCTCGCCGTCGCGGGCCAGTCGCATGGCGGTCAGCGCGTCGAGGGGCATGCCCTCGGACCCGGTCGCGATGAGGGTCTGGCTGACGCCCGCCCGGCGGTACAGGCCCTGGAGGGTTCGGACGTGGAGGTCTTCGCCCGAGTGCGAGCTGGCCATCAGGGCCAGCTCGGCCGGCTCGAGATCGAACGCGTCGATCCCGCCGGCCTCGATGAGGGTGGCGACGCCGAACGGCTTGACGCAGCTCCGGAGGTTCGCGACCCGATCCGGATCGCCGAGCCCGCGGATCAGGGAGCCGTCGACATCGACCTCGACGACGTCGCCGCGATGGACGCTCTCCTCGATACCGCCGCGCAGCTGGCGGACGAGGATCGGCGCGGGCTTGCGCGGCGCTCGTGCCGGACCGGTCCGCGTTGCCCGCCCGGGCCGCGGCGCGTCGACCTTCTGGCTGGCCGGAGGGGTCGGGGAATCGATCGTCGTCACGGTCCCGCGAGGATAGCGCGCCGGCCTCGTCCTGCGGCCGCGGATCTGCCGCCCGCGGGCGAGACGACGGCTGGATCGACGCGAACGACACGCGCGGGGCACTCGCGACAAGCCATCCGGATCGACCCAGCCGGAGCGGACGCTACACGGTTGCGCGCTCGCTCGTGCGGCCGGGCGGCCAAGGCCACGTCAGCGTGCCGCTGACGCGCCGCCCGTTCGTCCCGCGCCGGTCCGGCCTTGCTAGGATTTCGCGACCACCGATCCCGTCCAGTCGCGGCGATGTGCCCATCGTCCGGAGGCCCCGTGATGTCCCAGCCGCCCACGCTCCACGTCTCGAGCCACCCGGCAATCCTCCACAAGCTCGCCGTCCTGCGCGACGTGAAGACCGAGCCGAAGAAGTTCCGGGAGGTCGTCCGCGAGCTCTCGTGGCTGCTCGGCTACGAGGCCCTCGCCGACGTCGAGGTCCGGCCGCTGACGATCCGGACCCCGATCGAGGAGATGGAGGCCGCTCAGCTCGCCGACCGGATCGGCCTGGTGCCGATCCTCCGCGCCGGCCTCGGCATGGTCGACGCCATGCTCGAGCTGATGCCGACCGCGGAGGTCTGGCATCTCGGGCTGTTCCGGGACGAACGGACGCTCCAGCCGGTCGAGTACTACAACAAGCTGCCGGACTCGCACTCCGTCGACCTGTGCCTGATCCTCGACCCGATGCTCGCCACCGGCGGCAGCGCGACCGCCGCGATCGATGTCCTGAAGAAGTGGGGCGCGGTCCGGATCAAGCTGGTCAACCTGATCGCCGCACCGGAGGGTGTGGCCGCGGTCGCGGCGGCGCATCCGGACGTCGAGATCCACTGCGCATCGCTCGACCGCCAGCTCAACGAGAAGGGCTACATCATGCCGGGCCTCGGTGACGCCGGTGATCGTCAGTTCGGAACCGGCAAGGCCGACTGACGCCAGGGTGACCGCCGGGCCGACTCGCGCGGAGCTCGAGGCCGCCCGCTGCTGGGAGGCGGACGATCAGATCGCCCGCCGACCGGACATGACCGCATTTCGCCAGCGCACGCGCCTCGAACAGGCGCGCTGGCGGGAGGGGCACGGCCACCCGATCGGGACCCAGCCGATCCTGCCCCATCCGAACCGGCCGGCGGCCCGGCCCGTCGGCAGCCGGATCCCGCTCGAATACGGGCGCGAAACCGGCGCCAACCTCGTGACACCCGGCGCCCTTGGTGCGGCCCGGGCGCGGACGGCGTTCATCGAGCGCCACCAGAGCTTCGACCACCAGCGCCTGTGGGCCGATCTGCTCTCGTCGGAGGCCCTTGCGTTCAACCTGTTCGGCGACCTGGCCACGGACCCGACTCTCGCGGACCGGGCCGCCCACGCCTGGTGGCCCGACGCGCCGGGCACCGTCCGCGAGATCCGGTTCGAGCACTCGCCGGGCCGGCTTGATCCGGAGTACCTGAACAGCCTTCGGTCCTTCGACGCGGCGTTCGTCCTCGATCGCGATGACGGAACGGCGGGCATCGTTGCCGTCGACGTGAAGCTCCACGAGCGGGCGAAGCATGAGACCCCGAAGCCCCAGAACCTCTGGCGCACGGTGTCGGTCGCGGAGCAGTCCGGGATCTTCGCGCCGGGCGCCATCGACCAGGTGAAGGGCCGCTCCGAGCTGGCGGTCATGTGGCTCGAGCACCTGCTGCTCCTGTCGATGCTCCAGCACCCGGCCGGGTCGTGGACCTGGGGCCGCTACGTCGTGATCCACCCCGCCGGCAATGTCGACGTCGCCGGCCTCTGCGCGCGCTACCGGGACCTCCTCGCCGACCCGTCCACGTTCGCGTCGATGACGCTCGAGGAGCTGCTGGACTCTGACGCGCTCCCGGCCTCGACGACGGCGGCGGTGCGCGCGCGGTACGTGCCGCGCTAGCTCGGTCGTTGCTGCCTGGCTTGCGCGGCCAGATTCTCATGGATAGAGCCCGGGCCTTGACATCGGCGTCAAGCGTTGTACAGTACCCACAGGTTATATAACCACTAGGTACTCCACCAATGCAGCCGACCGACCCCCTCAGCGCCACCTTCGCCGCCCTCGCCGATCCGACCCGCCGGGCGATCCTCGCCCGCCTGGCCGCCGGCGAGGCCTCGGTCAAGGACCTCGCCGCCCCCTTCGACATGACCCAGCCCGCGATTTCGAAGCATCTCAGGGTGCTCGAGCGGGCCGGCCTGATCGAGCAGGGGCGCCAGGCCCAGTGGCGTCCGCGCCGCCTCCGGGCGGGTCCATTGCGGGATGTCGCCGACTGGGTCGGCCAGTACCGCCGCCACTGGGAGGACAGCTTCGAACGCCTGGACGCCTACCTCCGCGAGATCAACGCCACGGAACCCGACAAGGAGACCCGAGATGGAGACGACGATGACCGCGCCGCGAATCGACCGGGGTAGCACCCCCACCACGACGATCTACTCGGAGGACGGAGACCTCGTCTTCGAGCGCACCTTCGACGCATCCCGCGACCAGGTCTGGAAGGCCTTCACCGACCCGGAGCTCGTCCCCCGCTGGTGGGGCCCGCACGGGACCACCACGGTCGTCGCCGAGATGGACGTCCGGCCGGGTGGCACGTGGCGCTACGTCAGCAGCGCGCCCGATCGCGACGACGTCACGTTCTACGGTGAATACCTCGAGATCGACCCACCGAAGCGCTTCCGCTGGACGTTCATGTTCGACGTGGAGGGCATCGGGCCGATGGGCGGTCCCGAGACGCACCACTTCGAGGACGTCGACGGCCGGACCAAGGTCACGTCGATCGGCCACATGGGCTCGGCCGACGCCATCGAGGGCGCCCTGGCAACCGGCATGGCCAAGGGCGCGATCGAGACCTGGGATCGCCTCGCGGCGCTGCTGGCCGAGGGCTGATCTCTCCCCTGCCATCCTCGGCCGGGCATCCCATCGATCGGGGTGCCCGGCCTCCGCCTGTCCGCCGACCCTTCGACAGCCCGAGGCGTCAGCCCTGCGGCACGATCACGATGTAGCGCCCGTACCACTGCGAGTCGTACCACGGCGTCGCGTCGGTCTGGGTGTAGGCGTTCAGGGGCGAGTTGCGCGCGTCGTAGGCGCGGTGGGCGGCGCCGTACGGATCGGACGCGATGATCGAGTACAGGCGGTAGGAGTCGGTCATGGCCGGGTTCTCCGACGCCTCGAACCCGGTCATGACCATCGCGTGCGTTCCGTGGGCGACGAGCAGCCCGACCGGCTTGCCGGTCTTGGCGATCTGCTCGGCGGCACGATGGAGGGCGCTCCGGGCACTGCCGTACGCCTCCCAGTTGTACGTGGTCGGCTTGCCGGTCCGGCTCGAGAAGTAGGTCGCGGCCCGCGCCCAGCCGAGCGGGTCCGAGCCGCGCTGGACCGAGTTCGCCAGGGCGTCCCGCGGCTGCTCCCACCGGAGGATGAACATCTGGCCGAGATTCAGGTCGCGTCGGGCGATGAAGTTCATCATCATCGCGACGGCCGCAGCGGTGCACGTCCGGCTGTCGATCTGGCGCTCGTAGCCGGCGCTGAAGTACAGGTCGACCCGGTGGGTCTCGGCAGCTCGTGCCGGGGCCGGCGCCGCACCGGTTGCGCTCAGCAGCACGAACGCCGCGGCCACGAGCACGGCAAGCCGGCGGGGCGACCGCGAGCGGGGCGGCCGCGAGAAGCCCGCGTGGGGTGTGGCCGGGCCGTCCACCTGGACGGGGCGGCGGAAGCGGGTGTGCATGGGGCACCTCCTGCGCGACGGGCCGGGCGGACGAGCCGATCGGAAGCCGCGGGTGTGGGCCTTGGACGATGACTCGTGGCCTCGTCCGCTGGGGCGGGCGGGGCGCGCATCGGGCCGCTGGTCGTCCCCGATTGTCGCGGACGCCTCGCCTCAGTCTAGCCCGGCAGGCCAGCCCGATCGACCCCACGGACCGTTACAAAGGTCCCGGATTCGGCCGGGAACGCACCAGTGAATCGTTCGGCCGGCCCCTCGCGGGACCGGCCGGACGTTCAGGTGCCGAAGTGCGGAGCCGGGCTCAGTGACGGCTCAGTTGCCGTTCGCGGTGACCTCGACGGTCCCCTTCTGGAAGCCTTCGCCCTTCGCATCGTCGGTGATGCCCGCGAGGGCCTCCTTGACGATGTCCGTCGTGTAGGCGTCGATGGACGGGTCGGCCTTGATGATCCCGGTGGTCTTCGAGATCTTGACGGTCTGTCCCCAGAACACGGGGTCGATCATCCCGACGCCACCCGGCGACGGCCAGACGAGGGCATTGACCTCGTTCATCATCCACTTCTGGTGGCCGGCGCCGAGCTGGCTGCCGGCGTCGGTGGTGTACTGGACGCAGTCGTCCGGATGGTCGCGGCAGTAGATCCAGCCCTTCAGCGAGGCTCGCACGAAGCGGACCGCGACATCGCGGTTGGCGCCTGTCTCGAGCCACGACTTGCGGACGAAGATCGCGTCCTGGAGCATCGCGACGCGGTAGTCGTTCCAGTTGATCACGTTGAGCAGGTCCGGCTTGTAGAGCTCACCGGTCGCGGGATCGGTGGCCTCCAGGACCTGGGCGTATTCGTTGTAGATCATGGCCTCGGCGGCGTCGATCTCGCGGGCGAGGAACGCCTTCATGTCGAACGCCTGGATGACCTTCTGGTACTGCGTGTCGGGCTTGCCGTTGTTCTCGAGACCCGGCGTCAGCCCGCAGGTCAGGAGACCGGCCGTCACTTCGAACTCGTTGCCGAAGTCCCAGACGCCGACCTTCTTGCCGGCCAGCTTGCACGGTTCGTCGAGGCCGGTGTCCTTCCAGGTCACGGACAGCGTGCCGGAGCGCTGGAACACCTGGGCGATGTCGATCAGGTCCGAAGGTGTCGCGGCCTCGCGGGCCTCGAGGACCTTCGGAACCCAGCTGATCGTGAACTCGGGGCCGTCGGCCTTCGAGCCCTCGACCTGGGGAACGACCGTCGGGCCGCCCGGAACCATCGTCGACGGTCAGGTTCTCGGCCGCGAAATAGCCCTGCTTGTCGGCCGCGAAGTAGCCGGCGAACTGGGCCTGCGGCGTCCACTGGAGCTGGAGCCGGACGCTGGCCGGCGCCGATGCCGGGGTCGACGGCGACGTGGAGCTCGCCGGGACCGAGGCGGCCGTCGTCGGCGCGACGCTGGCCGGGACCTGCGACGCCGGTGCGGTCGTCGCGGCAGGCGTACAGCCGGCGACCACCATCATGCCCGCTGCCGCCAGCGCGAATCCGCGCTTGATCTTCATGCACTCCTCCTGCCTCGCGCCCCGGCCCTCGCGGAGCGCGCTCCCTTCCGACGATTGCACGTCGCCAAGGCCGGAAGGATACGACCTCCATCCGTCGGCGGTCACGCGTTTCGGGCAGATCAGACGTCGCGTGGATCTCCTCAGCCGCGCGGCGGAACGTCTCAGCCGTCGCTGCGCATGCGCCGCCGCCCACGGCACCACCAGCCGCTCGGCGACCACGACGACGGCGTAGAACGCGATCCCGGTCGCCGCGCCGAGCAGGATCGCCGCCCAGGTGACGTCGAACTTCAGGGCGCTCGCGCTCTGGACGATGACCCGGCCGAGGACCGAGCTCGAGCCGCCGAAGTACTCGCCGACGATGGCGCCGATCAGGCTGAGGGTCGTCGCGACCTTCATGGCGGTGAAGAAGTACGGCAGTGCGTTCGGGATGCGGACCTTGCGCAGAATCGTCCATTCGCTCGCGGCATAGGAGCGCATCAGCTCGACGGCCGACGGCTCGACCTGGACGAGGCCGCGCGTCACGTTGGCCATGACCGGGAAGAAGACGAGCACGGCCGCCATCAGCGCCTTGGACAGTGGGTTGAGCAGGCCGAACCAGTTGTTGATGAGCGGGGCGAAGGCGACGATCGGGATGGCGTTGGCGGCGACGGCCAGGGGCAGAAGGAGGCCCCGCGCCCCGACCCAGCGGGCCGTTGCGAACGCGACGGCGACGCCGGCGACGGTCCCGATCAGCAGCCCGGTCACGGCTTCCTGGAGGGTCGCCAGCGCGGACGGCAGGAGGGCGAACCGGCCGCTCCCCCAGTTGGCGCCGAGGGCCGCCGCGACCGTTGACGGCTTGGGGACCAGGAACGACTCGATCCGGAGCGCCGTCAGCCCGAACTCGAGGCCGAGGATCACGCCGACCAGGACGACGACCGGCGGTAGGAACGACGACGCGGAGCGACCGGCCCGCCGTGCCCGGAACGCTGCGCCGGCGGGATCGGCCGTGGAGCGCGGGAGACCGAGCCCGACGCTCACCCGATCGAGCCCTCGGCCATGGCCCGCTCGATCGCGGCTTCATCGGCGGCCGGCCCGAGGTCGTCGGCCGTCGCCCCACCCGAGCGGAGCGCCTCGCGGACCTCGGTGACCAGCTCGAAGTAGCGGCGCGTCTCGCGTGTGTCGTCGTTGCGGGGACGGGCGAGGTCGATGTCGATGACCTTCGTGATCCGGCCGGGCCGGGCACTCATCACGACGACCCGCGAGGACAGGAACACCGCCTCCGGGATCGAGTGGGTCACGAACAGGATCGTCGTCCCGGTCTGCTCCCAGATCCGGAGGACCTCGCCGTTCATCCGTTCGCGGGTCATCTCGTCGAGCGCCCCGAACGGCTCGTCCATGAGCAGGATCGACGGCTGGAACGCCAGTGCCCGGGCGATGGCCACGCGCTGCTGCATCCCGCCCGACAGCTGGTACGGATGGTGCTTGAGGAAGTCCCCGAGCTCGACGAGCTCGAGCATCTCGCGCGCCCGCTTCGTGCGCGTCGCGGCGTCCTGGCCGAGGATCTCGAGCGGCAGCTTGACGTTGTCCTCGACGGTCCGCCAGTCGAACAGGACCGGCGCCTGGAAGACCATCCCGTAGTCGCGGTCGCGGCGCGCCTGTTCGGCGCTCTTGCCGTTGACGGTGACCGTGCCATTGCTCGGCGAGATCAGGTCGCCGACGATCCGGAGCAGGGTCGACTTGCCGCAGCCGGACGGCCCGATGAGGGACACGAACTCGCCGCGGCCGACGTCGAGGTCGATGCCCTCGAGCGCCTTGGTCAGGACGCGATCGCCCCGGGTGAAGGTCTTGTCGACGCCGGCGACCCGGACGACGGGAGACGGATCCTGGGCGGCGGTCATCGTGTGGTGGCTCCTGTCTCGATCGTCATCCGTCGGAGGCCCCGGGCCGACCGCGGAGGACGTAGACCTCGATGGCGCGGACGACGAGGTAGAAGGCGATCCCGAGCAGGCCGCAGACGATGATCGCCGCCCACAGCTTCTCGGGGCCGGTGATGTAGTACTGGTTGTAGGTGTCGAGCACCCGCCCGAGGCCATTGGCGATGCCGCCCGGTCCCTCGCCGATGATCGTCCCGACGATGCTCGCGGTCGCCGCGATCTTGAGGGCGGTGAAGAGGTACGGCAGCGAGGCCGGCAGGCGGAGCTTGCGATAGACGTCCCAGGGCGAGGCGGCGTAGGACCGGGTCAGCTCGAGGGCCCGCGGGTCCAGGGCGCGCAGGCCGCGGATCATCGCGATCGTCACCGGGAAGAACGTGAGGTAGGTGGCGATCACGACCACGGACGCGACGTTGCCGCCGAAGGCGTACGTGATCATCGGCGCGATCGCGATGATCGGCACCGTCTGGCTGGCGACGACGTAGGGCACGAACGCCCGCTCCAGGACGCGCGAGTGGACGAAGACGGTCGCGAGAATCAGCCCGATCGCGGCGCCGCACACGAAGCCGAGCGCCGCCGAGCGCCAGGTGAAGAGCGCCGCGTCAAACAGGAACTGGGCGACATTGCGATCGGCGCCACGCTGCCACGGCTCGAGGAACGCGAGGACGATGTTCCAGACGTGGGGCAGGTTGAGGTCGTTGACGAATGCCCAGCGGAACGGTGGGTTCCAGAACGCGGGGTTGTTCGGGCCGGGCAGGGCGCCCGGAGCTCGCCACGGCGTCCCGCCGAGGAACTTCAGCCCCTCCCAGACGACGAGGACGCCGACGAGGACGAAGATCCAGGTCAGAGCGCGGCGACGCCGACCGGCGGCCGGACGATCCGGCGCGACGGCGGTCCGCCCGCCTCGGGTCGCCGTCGCGGTCGCCATCGGCCTAGCCGGTCACCGCCTGGTCGGCGATGTCGAGCGCCGCGTCGATGACCGCGAAGCCCTCGCCGAGCTGCTCCTCGGTGATGCACAGCGGCGGGTTCGTGTGGATCGAGTTGTTGGCGATCATCGCGTACACGCCGTGCTCGCGGAGGTACTTCCCGATCGCCTTCATCTCGTCGCTCGTGCCGTTGAACGGCGTGAGCGGCGTCCACGGGTCGCGACTCCGGACCAGGTCGAGGATCCCGAACAGCCCGAGGTTGCGGTGGGCGCCGACCGACGGATGGTTCGCGGCCAGCTCCTCGTGATGGCGGCGCATCACGGTGTCGAGCCGGGCGGCGTTCTCGATCAGGCCGTCCTCCTCGTAGACCGCGATGTTGGCGAGGGCTGCCGCGCACGAGATCGCGTGGCTCGAGTAGGTCAGGCCGCCGTAGTAGAAGTTCGTGTCGAAGTGCTCGGCGATCTTGTGGTTCATCGCCACGCCGCCGAGGGGCAGGTACGACGAGGTCAGGCCCTTGGCCATCGTCAGCAGGTCCGGGACGGTGTCCCAGTGCTCGATCGCGAACCACTTGCCCGTCCGCCCGAACCCGGCCATCACCTCGTCGGCGACCATCAGGATGCCGTGCCGGTCGCACAGCTCGCGGACGCCCTGGATGTAGCCGTCGGGCGGGATGAGGATCCCGTTCGTGCCGACGATCGTCTCGAGGAAGATCGCCGCGATCGTGTGCGCGCCTTCGTAGCGGATCACGTCCTCGAGGCCCTGGAGGGCCTCGGCGGCGGTCCGCGACTCGGCCTCGCCCCAGCGGTGGGTGTCGGGGTAGCGGACCACGCCGACCAGGGCCGGCTCGTTGGCCCAGCGACGCGGGTCGCCGGTCAGCGTCATCGCCCCGAGGGTGGCCCCGTGGTAGGCCCGGTAGCGGGCGAGGATCTTGTGGCGGCCGGTGTAGGCGCGGGCCAGCTTGATCGCGTTCTCGATCGCCTCGGCCCCGCCGAGCGTGAAGAACACCTTGTCGAGGTCGCCCGGCAGGATCTCGGCCAGCTTGGCCCCGAGGCGAGCGCGCGGCTCCGTGGCGAACGCCGGCTGGACGTACTGGAGCTTCGTCGCCTGGGCCGTGATCGCGTCGATCACGCGCCGGTCGCCATGACCGATGTTGACCGACATCAGCTGGCTGTTGAAGTCGAGGATCCGCTGACCTTCCGGGGTGTAGAGGTACACGCCTTCAGCTCGATCGATCGCGATCGGATCGATCGCGCCCTGGGCCGACCAGGAGAAGAAGGTGTGGGCGCGGGACAGCCGGACGATCTCCTCGGTGGACATCGGGGCGCTGGTGTCGACGGCCATGGGCGGGTGACCTCGGTGTGGTTGGTAGCGCCGTCGAGAGGTGCGGCCCTCGGGGCGACAACGGGAGAATCTCAGTTCAACGACCCGGTCGTCCGGCGTCAGCCGGCTTCAGATCGATCAGGTTCGATTGTCCCATACCGATGCACTCGTCCGGCTCCGCCATGGGACCTGGTGCCGCCTCCCGGTTGACGCCACGTCCGTAACCTGTATGATGTCGCGAACTGGTTACATGTTCGGAGGACACGCCGTGGATCACCCCGCCTTCCAGGCCTGGCTGGACCGCTACGTCGCCGCCTGGCGCTCCAACGACCGGGCCGACATCGAGGCCCTGTTCAGCCCGGATGCCACCTACTCGTACGGGCCGTACCGCGACCCGGTCCGTGGCCGCGAGGCGATCGCCGCCGACTGGCTCGAGGATCCCGATGCGCCCGGAACGTGGGAGGCCGAATACCGGCCCCTGGCGATCGACGGCGACGTCGCGGTCGCGACCGGTGAGTCGCGCTACCCGGCCGACGGCAACACGTTCAGCAACATCTTCGTGTGCCGCTTCGACGCCGACGGCCGCTGCAACGACTTCCGCGAGTGGTACATGGAGCACCCGCAGAACCCGAAACGCTGACGCGGGACGCGAAGAGACCGGGCGGTCCGGTGAGCGGACCGCCCGGTCTTCGGGTTCATCGATCGGAGGCGATGGCCTCCCCGGCGGTCAGGCCCGGCGCAGGATCGCGAACGGGTTGCCGAGGGGGTGCCGGCCGGTGTGGCCGACCCAGATCCGACGAGCCGGCAGGAGCACCCCGTTCATTCGGGAGCTCACGCCCAGCCGGGTCGCGCACTCGGTCGTGAAGTCGAGGCCGTCGAGGCCACCGTGATTCTTGAACCGGTACGAGACGGTGAGGCCGTCGGCGCTGACGGTGAAGATGTCCTCGGTCTCGAGCTTGTAGCCGGTCACATGAAGCGGCTTGTTGGCCCGGACGGTCCCGCTGAACCCGGCAAGGTACGTCCCGGGATGGGTGACCCGGAGGTGCCAGCCAGTCGCGCTGTGCCACAGGCGCAGGCCCGCGGCCGAGCCGGCAGCGAACCGTGGGGCGCCCTGGACGGCCCAGGGCCATGCGCCACCGGTACAGGCAGCGGCAGTCGAGCCGTCGGTCGCCGCGACCGTCGGCGTGGCGGCGAAGGCGCTCGCCGGAGCGATGAGCCCGGCGATGATCGCGATCAGCCCGAGTCCGAAGGTCGCCGACCGACGTCGACCGCCGGTCTGCCGCATGCCGGATTGCGGGGCGTGGTTCGTGGGCGCGTGGTGCATCGTCATCCCGTCCTCTCGCTACGTGCTTGGCCCGGCGTCCCCCGCATCGGCGAGGTCGACCTGGCTCGACCCTACCCCGCATCCTCCGGCGAGTCGCCTCCAACGACCCCTTCGGAGGTAAACGGCCGGTAAGGAGGACGGATCAGCCGCCGGTCGCGCCGTCAGTCGTCGGGCGGTCCGAAGGAGCGGCCGGAACGACGACGCGCAGGGCTGCGGGTCGGGTCGTGAACGCGACCGGCGTCGTCTCGAGATCGTGGGAGTCGGCTCGGGCCGGGAGGGGATGGCGGCTCTCGATCCGGACCTGCCGAGACCGGTAGGTGTCGACCTCAGGGGCGTAGCGGTAGCGGCCGAAGGCGATCGACACCAGGTGGCGCAGCAGCCGGATCTTCGAGAACCGACGGAAGACCCGGATATCGAATTGCCCGTCGTCGAGCCGAGCCCCCGGCGCCACGGTCATGCCCGCACCCGTGTACGGCCCGTTCGACACCGTGACCATCAGGGCCCGGGTCCGGATCTGGCGGCCGTCAAGATCGATCGACATCCGGGCCGGTCGATACCGGAACGCCACCCACAGGGTCTTGGCGATCGACGACCAGGCACCGGTATCGAATCGCTCCGCCTCGCGGAACATCGCGGCGTTCATCCCCACCGACCCGGTCTCATAGAACGGCCGGCCGGCGACCTCGCCCACGTCGATTGCGGCCACATCGCCGGTGGCGATGACGTCGGCCGCGGCCTCGGGGTCGCGCGGAATGCCGAGGCTCCGGGCGATGTTCATCACGCTCCCGAACGGCAGGATGGCGAGGGCCGTTTCCTGGCCCAGCAGCTGGTTGGCGACCAGCGCAACGGTGCCATCGCCGCCGGCCGCGACGACGAGCTCGATCGCGCCACGGACCGCGTCGCGCGCCGCGGCCTCGACGTCGCTCGCGCTCGTGGCGATGACGAGATCGCTCCCCAGACCGGCATGCGCCATCAGTCCGCGGACCAGGTCCTCGTCGGCCGCGGACACCTGGATGGCGCCCTTCGAGCCGGACGCCGGGTTCCAGATCACCCGGACGCGGGAAGGCGTCCAGCGCGGCGGGCGGTCCGCCGGCGCCGCCTCGCGAGGTGAGCCCGCGCCGGCGCCGGCGTTGGGGACGTCGGCGTCGAGAGCCGTCGACGGCGAGTCCGGCGTGGTCGACGTCCTCGACGGAGTCGGGTCGATCACCGACCGCGCCCGTCGACCAGCGCCGCGACATCACCGCGGATCCCCTCGCGCTCCTTCACGCTGCGGTAGGCGAGGATCGTCGCGACCAGGTAGGTGGTCCCGAGCAGGTAGGACGCGCTGACGTCGGTCGGCCAGTGGTGGCCCTGGTAGATCCGGCTCGGCCCGACGAGCAGGACCATCGTCACCAACCCGGCGCCGGCGGCGGCGCGGACGACCGGGTCGCGCGGCAGGGTGTTCGCGAGGTAGGCAAGGAAGCCGTAAGTCCCGACGTAGGTGATCACGTGGCCACTCGGAAAGCTCGAGCCGCCGAGCGGCGCCGCGATGACGCGCAGGTCCGTCCCGGCCACCGGTCGCGGCCGCTGCATGCCCGCCTTGAGCACCGTCGAGAGGGCACCGGTCCCCCAGCCGACGGCCAGGAACGCCGCCTCCGTTCGGAACCGGAGCAGCCACAGCCCACCGATCAGCGCGGGCGGGATGATCCGGCTCTGCGGCGGGAAGCCCGGCCACGACGCGATCGCCATCAGACGATCGAGCCACGCGTGACGGAAGCGCTGCATCCGGAGGGTGACGGCGGCGTCGAACGCTTCGGTTCGGCGGGCCCGGACCACGCCGAAGATCGCGAGGAATCCCGCCAACCCGGCGATGGCGGCGGCAACCGGTCCGCGGCCTCGGGCGAGGGCCGCCCGGCGCGGAAGTGCCGCACTCTGCGCCGCGGCGCCCGCCGACGCCACTGCCCTGCCGGCCCGCGCGACCATCCGGCCTGCTTCAGCCGTCGCGTCGACGGCACGACCCGTCACGGCCGCCACGGGGTCCGGGTTGGGTTGGGTCGGTGCCGATCGAGGTCGGCGTTCGAGCAACGTCACCAGGTCAGTCTCGGCTCGCTGCGCGGGCGTCACCACTCCATCCGAACGCAGGCGGGTCGCAGCGTCGTTGCAACCGCAGCACGGACGAGGAGGCACGGATCGAGGACGCCTTCGCGCGGGTCGTCGTTGTACCCTCCCCTTCTTCCGACCGCATCGACCCGTTCGAGTGAGGGACGCCATGGCGCGCAACGTTCGAGGGGCTCTTCTCCAGGCCAGCTGGACCGGCGACAAGGAATCGATGATCCAGAAGCACGAGCAGGCCGCCCACGACGCGAGCAAGCAGGGCGCCCAGGTCATGCTCTTCCAGGAGCTGTTCTACGGACCGTACTTCTGCCAGGTGCAGGATCCGCAGTACTACAGCTACACCGAGCTGATCCCCGACGGCCCGACCACCGTTCGGATGCAGGCCCTCGCCAAGGAGACGGGCATGGTGCTCGTGGTCCCGATGTACGAGGAAGACGGGACCGCGTCGGGGATCTACTACAACACCGCGGCCGTGATCGACGCCGACGGGAAGTACCTGGGCAAGTACCGCAAGACGCACATCCCGCACGTGAAGGGCTTCTGGGAGAAGTTCTACTTCCGGCCCGGCAACACCGGCTACCCGGTGTTCGAGACCGCTGTCGGCAAGGTCGGCGTCTACATCTGCTACGACCGCCACTTTCCCGAAGGTGCGCGCGCCCTTGGCCTGAACGGGGCCGAGATGGTCTTCATCCCGAGCGCGACCTCGCGCGGGCTGTCGGAATACCTGTGGCGGATCGAGCAGGTCAGCCACGCCGTCGCCAACGGCTACTACGTCGGAACGATCAACCGGGTCGGGATCGAGAAGGACTACGGCGACGACGACTTCTACGGCCAGAGCTACTTCGTGAACCCGCGCGGCCAGTTCATCGGCGAGCTGGGATCGGCCCACGACGAGGAGCTGATCGTCCGCGACATGGACCTCGACCTCATCACCGAGGTCCGCCAGACCTGGCAGTTCTACCGCGATCGCCGGCCCGACGCGTACGCGGACCTGGTCCGACCCTAGGCGTAAGGCGGAGGCGGCCCATGGACTTCGGATTCACTCTCAAGCCCGAGAGCACGCTCGAGCGGACGGTCGCCCTCACCCGGCAGGCGGAGGCAGCCGGGTTCACCGCTGGCTGGCTGTTCGACTCCCACGTCCTGTGGCGCGATCCGTACCCGCTCCTGACGCTCATGGCCCAGGCGACCGACACGCTGCGCCTCGGAACGTGCGTCACCAATCCCGCGACGCGCGAGCCGAGCGTGACCGCGTCGACCCTGGCCACACTCGACGAGCTCAGCGGCGGCCGCATGGATCTCGGGATCGGGCGCGGCGACTCCGCTCGTCGCGTCCTCGGCAAGCCCCCGACCACGATGGCCACGCTCGAGGAGGCGATCCGGGTCATCCGGGCGCTCGTCGCCGGCGACCACATCGAGTACGAGGGCACCGATCTGCACTTCCCCTGGACCGCGGGCTGGGACCTGCCGGTCTGGGTCGCCGGCTATGGCCCGATGGCCCTCGCGATGACGGGTCGCGTCGCCGACGGCGTGATCCTCCAGCTCGCCGACCCGGATCTCATCGCCTGGTTCGCCGGCCAGGTTCGGGCGGCCGAGGCCGCCGCCGGCCGGCCGGCCGGCTCGGTCAGGATCCAGGCCGCAGCGCCGGCCCACGTCGGCGATCTCGCGGACTGCCGGGAGCGGACCCGCTGGTTCCCGGCGCTCGTCAGCAATCACGTCGTCGACCTCGTCACCAAGTACCCGCGCGAGGAGCTGCCCGAGTCGCTGACGGGCTACATCCGCGAACGAGAGGGCTACGACTACCTCCACCACGCCGAGGTCGGCTCGTCGAACGCCGGGTTCGTCGGCGACGAGGTCACCGATCGCTTCTGCGTCCTGGGCTCGGTCGAGGACCACGTCGCCAAGCTGCGGCGTCTGGAAGAGGTCGGCGTCGACCAGTTCAACCTCTACCTGATGAACGGCGACGAGGAGGACGTCCTCGCGGTGTACGGGCGCGAGATCATCCCGGCACTTCGCCCCTGACGCCGGCCATCCGGATCGCGGCGCCGCCGCCGCGCGGCCCGCGTCGGGCGGTGCCCGAACGCACCGATCCGTTCTCGTGCCGAGTCCGGTCTGGTGCAGTTGGATGAGGGTCCCTAGCCGGATCGTAGGACTGGCGGACGAGGCCCTGACGGAGCACGATCGACCTGCCCCGCACCCACACCGCCGGAGGACCTCCTCGTGACCCGACTGACCCAAACGCTGCGCCGCCACGATCCGTACTGGGACATGGACGGGGCGGGCGCCCGTCACGAGCGGACGCGGCAGCGCCTCGTCCGGCTCGCGACCTGGGTCGCGATCGTGGCGATCCTGGGGATTGTCGCCACCCGCCTGCCGACGCTCGATCCGGAGTTCCTGCTGCGGGGTGAGGGCCGGCCGATCTTCGCGGTCGCGCTGATGACGATCCTGGCCTCCGCCACGCTGCTGGCCCTGGTCCGGATCCGGCACGCCAGCCGGACCTGACCGCCGTCGCTCCGCACCCGGCACCCGCTCCCGACCACGCAACCCTCGGACGCCGCGCGACCGACTGACCGGCGCGGTGCCGCATCCGCCGCTTCGCTATCCTCGTTCCCTGCCCCGTCCGCCGATCCGCGAGCCGGGCCTGGAGGAGGATCGATGCGCACCCTGATCACGAACGGGACGATCGTCACCGCCGACGGCTCGACCGCCGCTGACGTCCTGATCGACGGCGAGACCGTCGCCCAGATCGGGTCGAGCCTCGCGACCAACGGCGTGACCGCCGACGAGACGATCGACGCCAAGGGCCGCTGGCTGATCCCCGGCGCGATCGACGTCCACACCCACATGGAGCTCCCGTTCGGCGGAACCTCCGCCAAGGACACGTTCGAGAGCGGGACGCGGGCGGCGGCCTTCGGCGGGACGACCACGATCGTCGACTTCGCCGTCCAGAGCCGCGGCAGCAGCTTGCGTGACGGGCTCGACGCATGGCACGCGAAGGCCGAGGGCAACGCCGTCGCCGACTACGGGTTCCACATGATCATGAGCGACGTCAACGACGACACGCTCAAGGAGATGGACCAGCTGGTCGCGGAAGGCGTCCCCGACTTCAAGCTGTTCACGGCCTACCCCGGCGTCTTCTACAGCGACGACGGCGCCATCTTCCGGGCGATGCAGCAGACGGGCAAGAACGGCGGCCTGATCATGATGCACGCCGAAAACGGGATGGCCATCGACATCGTCGCGGCGGACCTCGTCGCCGACGGCAAGACCGATCCGCTCTACCACGGCATCGCCCGCTATCCGATCTTCGAAGGCGAGGCAACCAACCGGGTGATCCGCCTCGCGGAAGCCGCCCAGGTCCCGGTGTACATCGTCCATCTCTCCGCCCGCGATGCGCTGACGGCGGTCCGCGACGCCCGGGACCGCGGCTCCCAGGCCTTCGCCGAGACGTGCCCCCAGTACCTGTTCCTGTCGATCGACGACATGGGCAACGGCTTCGAGGGCGCCAAGTTCGTCTGCTCGCCGCCGCTCCGCTCGGCCGATCACCAGGACGAGCTGTGGACCGGCCTGATCAAGGACGACCTCCAGCTCGTCGCGACCGACCACTGCCCGTTCGACTTCCACGGCCAGAAGGAGCTCGGGCGGGGCGACTTCCGGAAGGTCCCGAATGGCCTGCCCGGCGTCGAGGACCGGGTCGACCTGCTCCACGACGGCGGCGTCCTGGGCGGCCGGATCAGCAAGGAGCGCTGGGTCGAGATCATCTCCACGGCGCCCGCCAAGCTGTTCGGCATGTTCCCGCAGAAGGGCACGATCGCGGTCGGCTCGGACGCGGACATCGTCGTGTACGACCCGACTGCGAGCCGGACGATCAGCGCCAAGACCCATCACATGGACGTCGACTACTCCTGCTACGAGGGGCGCCAGGTGACCGGCCGGTCCGACATCGTCCTGAGCCGCGGCTCGGTGATCGTCCGCGACGGAACCTTCACCGGGACGAAGGGCCACGGCCGGTTCCTCAAGCGCTCGACGGCCGACTACGCCCGGCTGGCCTGAGACGCGGCCACGGTTCGAGGCGCACGATCCGCCGATGGCCGAGCCAGCGACGACTCCCGGCGCCCCGCCGACGATCACGATCGAGGCGGGTGTCGGCCAGCTCGCAGCCGTCCGCGCGTTCGTTCGGACGCAGGTGGCCGGCGCCGGCGGCAATGACGAGACGATCGCCGACTTCGTCCAGGCGGTCGACGAGCTCGTCTGCAACGTCATCGGCCACGGCTACGCCGGCCGGCCGGGAACGGTCGAAGTGGCCTTCCTCGAGAGCCTGCCCGAGCTCGCGTTCCGGATCCGCGACGACGCCCCGCCGTTCGACCCGACGTCCGTTCCGGAGCCGCCGCTCGATCTGCCCCTGGACCGGCGCCGGCTCGGCGGGATGGGCGTCCACCTGGCACGGGCACTCACGGACGGGTTCAGCCACCGTATCCTGCCGACAGGCGGCAACGAGGTCACGGTCCGCAAGCAGCGACGATCCACCACGGGAGAGGCGAGCGATGGACATCACGACCGACCGGCCGAGCGCTGACCTTGCGGTCATCGGCCTGACCGGCGAGCTCGACGGCTCGAACTTCGAGCAGGTGATCGAGACCGGGCGGGCACTCCGCGACGGTGGCGCGAAGCGGGTCGTGCTCGACCTGTCGGGCCTGACGTACATGGGCAGCTCGGGTCTCGTCGCGATCCACTCCATCGCGCTGCTGCTGCGCGGCCACGAGCCGACGTCACCCGAAGACGGCTGGCAGTCGCTCCACGACCTGGCCGGCGTCGGTCAGGAGGGGATCGAGGGCGCCCTGACCCTGGCCGGTCCGCCGCCGTCGATCGAGCGCGTCCTCGATCGGAGCGGGATGCTCGGGCTGTTCACGGTCCACCCGGATCGGGCGACGGCCGTCGCCGCGGCCGGCGCCTGACGCGGCCGCCCGACCACCGCTCGCCGCTGCCGATGGCGGGCCTGAGGCTCGACCGGCTCGTCGACCAAGCCGGCCTCGAGGCCCTGCTCAGGGCAGCCCAGGCGGTCGCGCCCGGAGTCTCCATCCGGATCAGCCATCCTGACGGGACGGCCGTGGCGTCCACCGACGGCGCGCCGGTCGCCCACGGACAGGGAGCCGCCCGACCGCTCGCCGTGGATGGCGAGCTCGTCGGTCACCTGGCGGTCGCCGGCGTCGACGTGCCGCAGGCGACCGCCATCGGCGAACTCGTCGGTCGCGCCATCGAGCTCGCGGCGACCGAGGGCCTCGGCCGCCGGAACGTCACCGCCGCCGCGATCGACGACCTGCGCGAGCTGGCCCTCCTCTCGCGCCTGTCCGAGACGCTGGGATCCGCGATCGATCCGGCCGGCATCGCGAGCTCCGTCCTGGCGACGGTTGCGCGACCGCTCGAGGCGCCTCTCGGGTTCGTGGCCGGCCCCGACGACGCGACCGTCCTCGCCGCACGCGGCGATCCGGCGGAGATCGTCGCGCTGCGGGCGGCCGCGGTCCCGCTGATCGAGAAGCTCCAGGGCGAGGACCCGCGGGTCGGATCGTGCGCCGAGCTCGAGTTCGCCCCGGACGAGCGGTTCGGGTCGCTCCTGGCCGGGTTCCTGCGGACTGCCCGCGGCCATCACGGGACGATCGTGCTCGGGCGGCCGGCGGGCGCCGCGAGCTTCTCCGCCGCCGATCGCCAGCTGCTCGCCTCGGTCGCCGGCCAGGCGGCCGTGGCGATCGAGCGGGCAGCCCTCCAGCACCAGATCGTCGAGCGGCGGACGCTCGACGAGGAGCTCGCGATCGGACGCCGGATCCAGATCTCGCTCATGCCGCGGCGCTTCCCGGAGATCGACGGCTGGGAGATCGCCAGCGTCTATGAGCCGGCGCGCGAGGTCGGCGGCGACTTCTACGACGTGTTCCGGCTCCGCGAACGGGACGGGAGCATCGGCCTCGTGGTCGCCGACGTGACCGGCAAGGGCATCCCGGCCGCGATCCTGATGGCCGACAGCCGCGGCCTGATCCACGCGGCGGCCGATCACAGCGACGACCCGGCGAGCACCCTCGAGCGCGTCAATCGGATCCTGATCACCGAGCGCGCCAGCGGTCTGTTCGTGACGGTGGCGCACGCGGTGCTCGACCCGGCGACCGGCCGGTTCGTCCTGGCGCGGGCCGGTCACGACCCGGTCCATCTCCTGCGGGCCGACGGCCGGCTCGAGGTCCTCGATCCGCCGGGCCGCCTGATCGGGATGGTCGCCGAGCTCGGGCTGGCGACGGTCGAAGCGGTGCTCGAGCCGGGCGATGCCTTCATCGGCCACACCGACGGCGTGACCGAGGCGCGATCGCCGGACGGTTCGTTCTACGGCGAGGATCGATTCCGCGACCTGCTCCGGAGCCTGGCGGGCACGGGGGCGGCGGGCATCGTCGCGGCGATCGACGCCGACGTCGCAGCCTTCCGCGGCAGCGCCGAGCCGTCCGACGACCTGACGCTCCTCGTCGTCCGGCGCCAGCCGGCGCGCCCCGGATGAGGGACGACGATCCGCCCGCGGCCATTGTCGATTTGGTCGACCGCGGCTCGTCGCCCCGGTGAACCGGCGCGCGGGATCGACCGCGGCCGCCCATCGATCGGAGGCACGCCATGCGCTACCTGTTCCTGCTCTGGGGCGACGAGGCCGCCGAGCTGGCCCTGACCGACGACGAGCGCCTCGCGATCGTCCGGGAGCACGGCGCCTTCCTGCGCGGGGTCCGGGAGGCCGGTCGCGAGGCGACGGGTGAGCCGCTCGGGCCGTCTCGGGAGGGGGTCGTCGTGAGCCCGCGCCGCCCGTCGGCCACGGATGGCCCGTTCCTCGAGACCAAGGAGCAGCTGGGCGGCTTCTACCTGATCGCGTGCGCCGATCGCGACGACGCGATCGAGGTCGCGCGCAGCATTCCCGTGAGCCCCGGCCTCCAGATCGAGATCCGGTCCATCCCCGATTGAGCCGGCCGCGCCTCGGGACGCTCCGGGAAGGAACCGGCGATCCGGGCTAGACTCGGCCGGACCCCCAAGGCCCGACCCGAGGTCGTCTTGCCCCTCGAACTCCTCGTTCCTCTCTTCACGCTGACCCTCCTCGCCAACGCCATCCTCGTCGCGGTCGCGATCCGTGGGCTCCTTCGCGGGCCACGAGAGGAGGACCGTCCCGGGGACCACCTCCGCCCGGCGACCACGATCACCGCGCGGCCGGCCCCGGCCGATCGGCCGATGACCGCCGAGCTGGCGCAGGCGATCACGGCGCGCCGCGGCCTCGTCGCGGCAACGGACGGTGCGCCGCCGCGGGATCGAGCCGAGCGGCGCACCGCCGAACCCCGCGATCCCATCCGCGAGCCGGCGCGCCCGCCGGCTGCCGCTGCGCCCGATCTGACGCTCGTCACGCCTCCGGCCGCCCCTCCCATCGTGGCCGAACCGGCCCGCCCGGGCCCGCGGCCCGCAGCCTCAGCGGGTCGTGGCACCGGACCCACCCGTCGACCCGGTCGTCGACGCCGCGCCCGTGGTCGAGGCACCGCGGCGACCCGCGCCAACGCGCCGCAGCAGAACGGATCCTGCCCCGCCCGCCGAGCCGGCCCGGAAGGGTCGACGACGCTTCTCGCTTCCCCCGCTCGACGACGATCACGAGAAGGTCAGTCGGTCGATCGAGACGTTCCTCGGCGGCACCGATGCCCCGGCCGGCGACGCGTCCGCCGGAGCGACGACCGTGGCCCTGATCGCGGTCGAGGGGCTGCCCCCGTCGCCACGCCGATCGCGTGCGGCCGGTGTCGTCCCGACCGAAGACGCCACATCACGTGCCCTCGCGATGGTCGAGCGCACGATCCGCGCCGCCGCCCGTGGCGGCGACGTCGTGACGGTCGCCGACCACGGCCGCTTCCGGATCGTGCTCCTCGCCACCGGCGAGGTCGCGGCGCGGGCGTACCTGCGCCGGACCCGCGACGCCATCGAGCCGATCCTGGCCACCGCCGACCACCCGCTTCGCCTCGCCGTCGCGACCGCAACGGTCCTCGACGAGCCGCTGGTGGCCGCAGTTCGCCGGGCCGAGCGGCGTCTTCGGCTTGCGCTCACGGCCCTCGGTGAGCGCGCCACCCGGCCCGCCGCGACCGAGTCCGCAGACGACGAGTCCGCCGCCGACGACCCTCCAGCCGCCGCGCCGCGAGCCGCCGCCGACTGATCCGCGGGCGTCCGGCCGACCCGACGCCCGATGGTCGCGGCTACTCCCCGATCTCGGCCGCGCGACCGCGGCGGGTCGCCATCACGATCGCCGCCAGCACGAGCGCGCCGACCGCCACGACGATGTCGATCACCTGCTCGGCTCGAAGCGGGCCGACGACCACGGGGTCCCGCCACGTCGACGCCACGATCGCCCGGCCCATCGCCCAGCCGGCGAGCCCCAGCAGGAACAGCCGCCCGTCACGGCGACGGAGCCGCGGCAGGAGCGAGGCCAGCGCGATCAGCACGAGCACGACCAACGTGACGATCGCCTCGACGACCTGCGACGGGATCGACGGGATGGCCGGTCCGAGCGAGCCCCACGGTCCCGGCCCGAGGTAGGCCGTGGCTGGATCGACGGTCGTCGGGAGCCCCTGGCCGCGACCGCCAAGGACCATGGCGAGCTTGCCGGCGGCGAGGAGGATCAGCATCGGGAACGTCGCAACCCGGAGCCACGGGCCGGGCCGGCCGTCGAGGAGCAGGGCGACGAGACAGCCGGTGACCGCCCCGCCGACCACCGCGAGGGTCAGCTCGAGGCTTCCCACGCCGGGGTCCAGGATCCGGCCGGGAGCCGCCGCGAAGAACGACCAGTGGAGCAGGACGTAGCCGAGCCGGCCACCGACCACCGCGCCCGGGACGATCCCGAGGATCACGAACAGGAGATCGTCGACCCGCAGTCCGGCGGCGACGGCCGCGACGCCGGCAACGGCGATCGAGGCGAAGATCGCGGCCGCGATCGCAACCGTCTCCCAGCGAACGGCGCCATCCCCGAGATGCAGCAGGGGGTCGAAGTCGAACGCGAGGACGGCGGCCGGCACGCTGGTCAGTGTAGGGCGCGGCGTCGCGCGGTGGCCGGCTCGGTCGCCGCCGGCCCAGCACGAATCGCCGGTCACCCCGATCGTTCACCGCCCGGCTGTCGGCTGGCCGACACCTCCGCTGTCGTCGCCGCGCTCACCCGACAGTCGCCGGCGCGACGAGCATCTCGTTATCGGTGGACTGTCCGGGGGGAACACACACCGAGGGACGGACGAGGGGTTGCCCGTCCCGGGGGCAAGCCGGACTGCCCGGTCCTGGGGGGCCGACGCAGTCCCGCTCGACGGCAGCGCCCGGCCTCTGGGGGGAACGCCGGGCGCAGCCGTCGAACCAGATGGGGGTCTGATGGGCGCTCGCAACACCCTCGCGATCCGTCTGCTCGGTCGCCTCGACGTCCACGCCGGCAGCGTGCCGATCCGGATCGGCGGCCGGCACGCTCAAGCGTTGATCGCCCTCCTCGCGCTCCGTCCCCGGCCGCGTCTGCGCGACACGCTCGCGGCCGAGCTGTGGCCGGAAGCCGGCGTCCCGTCGGCGGCCTCGCTCCGCCAGGCGTTGTGGCTGATCCGGTCGAGCCTGACCGCTGCCGGCGTCGATGCCGACGCCTGGCTCGAGGCCGACCAGGACACGATCGGGCTCCACCGGGACGCCGTCATCGAGCTCGACGTGGATCGCTTCGAACGGCTCGCCACGAGCGGCGACCCGGACGATCAGGAACGGGCGCTGCGGGTCTATGCCGGCGATCTGCTCGAGGGTCTCGGCCACGAGTGCTTCGCCGCCGATCGCGAGCGGATGTCCGACCTGTACGAGGATCTCCTCGCCGACGTCGCCCAGCACCGACTCGAGAGCGGCGACATCCCCGGCGCGCGGCGGGCCGCCAGCGAGCTCCTGATCCGCGATCCCCTGCGCGAGGAGGCCCACTACGGTGCTCATCGCCGTGTACGGCCAGTCCGGCTCGCGCTCGCAGGTCGTCCGCCAGTACCGCCGGGTGTGCGCGATCCTGCGGACCGAGCTGGCGGTCGCGCCGCTGCCGGAGACCGACGCCGCGTATCAGGTGGCCCTGGCGGTGGCGGCGTCCCGCTCGCGCGAGCGAGCGAGCGATGCCCGCGCCTCGGAGCGCCGACTCGATCGCCGGCCGTTTGCGCCCGTGCTCGTCTCGAGCGCGTAGCAACCGGCCCCCGAAGCCCGAAGCCGGTCCTCACCTCCTCCGGGGTCCGGCCGCGAATCGAACCGGCCCCGGGGCGCTGCCGGGGCCGGTTCGTGAATTGGACGACCCCGGCGTGACCGGGGTCGTTCGTGCTGGACGGGGTGGGACCGGGGTTACGGGTTCCCGATCGGGATGGTGTCGGCCTGGGCCGCACCGTTGGCGTCGTCGACGGAGACGACCAGCCAGCCCTTTGCCGGCGCGGCCGACAACGACCCCTTCTTCACGGCGACCGGGATGGACGCCGACGAGCCGGGGGTGAGCTGCACGAACTGGCCGGTGGTCAAGGCCGGGTTGAAGACGTTGAACGCGGCCTGCCCGGCGACGGTGTCGACGAGCGACGAGTCCTCGACGGAGAACCCGGTGATGCCGTAGCTGAAGCGGGTGTTGTTGGTGGTCTGGCCGATCTCGCTGGCGAGGACCGGCAGGATGACCGTCGAGCCATTGGCGGGCGATTCGGCCACCCAGGCGTCGATCAGGTTGCCCGCGGCATCGAAGATGACCGAGGCGAACCGACCGTCGAACGTGCCCGTCGAGACGGCGCCGAAGTCGACGCCGACGACGAAGTAGTCGGGCTTGTGCTTGTTGGCGCCGTAGATCGCGATGTCGAACTCGTTCGACGCCGCGGTCGACCACTGGCCCCAGGTGTTGACGGCGAACAGGATCGCCCGATCGGTCGGATCGGCGACGCCGGTCAGCCCTTCGGCGGCGAAGACCTGGACCCCGACGGCCCGGATGTCATTCGTCACAGTCGTGGCCGAGCCGAGGTCCTTGGGATCCGACAGGCCCCAGGCGTACACGTCGGCGAAGCCGGTGTGGATGCCCGTGTTGGAGACCGGGATGGTGGCGGTCGAGATGCCGTTGGCGGTCGCGTACGCCGACCTCGGCCCGGCGCTGATGTTCGACAGGCCGCGCGGAACGCCGAGGAACGGGATCCGCAGGCTGTAGACACCGGTTCCGGCCGTGGTCGGGGTCGCGACGACCGCGCCACGGAACGTGTTGACGCCGCCCCACGGTGCGCCGCCGAGGAGCACAGAAGGGGTCGCCAGGCCGGCCACACCGGCGGCCGACAGGGCAGCGGTCGCGGTGACCTCCGCCGTGCCGTGGGCCGGAACCGTGACCGAGCTCGGGCTGACCGTCACGATGCTCGCGCCGGCCAGGTCGTAGGTGATCGCACTGCCGCTGGTGTTGTGCAGGGTGATGACCCGCGACTCGCTGTAGGCGCCGGACAGGGCGTCATAGCCATACGAGAGGCTGGCCGTTCCGTCCGGCGTCGTCGCGTAGGCGACGGTGTCGACGGCCTTGCGTGCCTGGATTGCGCCCGAGCCGGCCGTGCGGACGTTGTAGGGGCTGAGGTCGCCGGCTGCGGCCGAGGCCGTGCCGACGATCGCGCCCTTGATCGCGAGCGGCGACCAGGTCGGGTTGGCCGCATGGACGAGGGCGGCGATGCCCGCGACATGGGGCGATGCCATCGAGGTGCCCGACAGCGTCGTGCCCTTGCTGCCGCTGCCGACGAGGGTCGACAGGATCGAGCTGCCCGGGGCGGTGACGTCGGGCTTGGCGGCGCTGTCGCCGTTGCGCGGCCCGCCGGAGCTGAAGCTGGCGAGCTGCTTGTAGGTCGGATTGTTGACGGTGCCACCGGGCTGGAGGGTCACGGCCTGGCCGTCCGCGGCGATGACCGCGGCCTTCGAGCCATTGCCCAGCCCGATCATCGGGATGTCGAAGATCTCGGGGCTGTAGCCGATGAAGGTCGGCAGCTCTGCGGGGTTGACGATGTCGTCGCGGTTGATGTCCAGGATGCCGACCGCGCCGGCCGCCTGGGCGGCCGCGCCCTTGTCGACGAACGCGCAGACGCCACGCTGGATGGCGACAATCGTGTTGGGGGCGAGCGTCCCGTAGTCGCCGACCTCGCAGCCGAGGCTCAGGGCGCCGCTGGCCTGCTTGATCACCTTGAGGGTGCCGCTGACCGGCAGGCCCGGGAAGGCATTCTGATTGCTGGCGTTGGTGATGTCGGTCGCGCTCGCGAAGTCGACGATCGCGCCCGGGAAGGTCGCGAGCGTGTCCTCGGCGGCGACGCTGATGGCCAGGGTCGCCGCGGCCGGCGAGCCGGTGATGTAGGCGTTCGGGCCGGAGTTGCCGGCCGAGGCGACGACGACGACGCCGGCGTTGACGAGGTTGTTCGTCGCGACGGAATCGGGGTTGTCACCGCGCCCGAAGGCCGCGCCGAGCGACATGTTCACGACATCGATCGCGTCGGCGTGGTGGGCGTTGTAGTCGGCGACCCAGTTGAGGGCGTCGACGACGACGTCGGTCGAGCCTTCGCAGCCGAAGACCTTCAAGCCGACGAGGGTGGCCTGCGGGGCGGTACCCGGGCCGATCGCGAACTTGCCGGCCGGGGTGTACGTCGTCGCGTCATACGGACCCGCGTAGGCGGTGCCGTTAGCGAGGACGCCGGAGCCGGCCGACGTGCCGCTGACGTGCGAGCCGTGGCCGTTGCAGTCGAGCGGGTCGGGATCCGGGACGGGGGTGATGGAGCCGAGCTCGCCGTTGGCGTCGTAGCCGTTGCCGACGAAGTCCCAGCCGGCGATGACCTTGGCGGTCGGGAACGAGCCGGCCTCGATCGTGGTCGGGTTGTTGGCGTCGAACGCAGCCACGGTCCCGACCCCGCCGAGATTGGCGTGGGTGTAGTCGATGCCCGTGTCGATGACCGCGATCGTCTGGCCGGCGCCGGTCACGCCGAGGTCCGTCCAGGCGGCAGGGGCGCCCGTGAACGGGACGCTGTTGACGTTGTCGACGGTGTACTTCGGGACGCCCCGGACACCGGCGACGCCGGGCAGGGCGGCGATTGCGGCGACGCCGCGACCGGCGATCCGGATCTTGATGCCGTTGTAGGCGTACTGGTACTGGCCGAGGACCTTGCCACCGGCGCGCGCGATGGCGGGCTTGAGCTTGTCCTGGCTGGCCTTGAGCACCTTGGCTCGCGCGACCTGCTGGGCCTTGCTGACCTTGGCGCTGGTGGCCTGGGCCCCCTTGAGCTGGACCATGACGGTGATCGTCTTGTTGGCCAGCATCGCCGGTCCGATCTGGGGATCGATCTTGCTGACGTCGAGCCGCGTGAACTCGCGGCTCGCGTTGGGTGATGCGGCAATCGTGGCCGCGGGCAGGGCGCTGCCGAGCAGCAACGCCGTCGCACCGACGGCGGTGAGCAGCCTCCGGTTCATGAGCCTCCCTTCAGGCAATGCCTGAATCTCCTCCACGCACGGGGCATGGCTCGAACGTCACCCAGCGGCTCTCGACCGCGGGTGGGGCGGCATTCGAGGATCCCGTGACGACATGGAACGCCGGCCCTCCCGAGGCCGGCGCTTGCGTGTCCCGACCTTACGACCGGCGTCCCGCCGGGTCAATTCGGGGGACCTCCGCAGGTTCACCGAACGGCCGATTGGCGGTGCCGCGATGCACCGCCAATGCCACCGGACGGCGCGTCAGGCGAGCTTGTCGACGAGCTCCTGGACGGCCGCCGCCGAGGCGTCGAAGGCCGCCTGCTCCGGCGCGGTCAGCTCGATCTCGAAGACCTTCTCCATACCGCCCCGGCCGAGCACGACCGGCACGCCGACGAACAGGCCGGTCGTCTTGAACTCGCCCTGGAGCAGGACCGCGCACGGCAGGACGCGCTTCCGGTCGCGGAGGATGGCGTCGACCATCTCGAACGCCGACGCGGCCGGGGCGTAGAACGCGGAGCCGGTCTTGAGCAGGGCCACGACCTCCGCGCCGCCGTTGGCGGTCCGCTCCTCGAGGGCCCGGACGCGCTCGGGCGGCAACAGCTCGGTGATCGGCACGCCGGCCACCGTCGAGTAGCGCGACAGCGGGACCATCGTGTCGCCGTGGCCGCCGAGCACGAAGGCGTGCGTGTCCACGACCGAGACGCCGAGCTCCTCGGCGATGAACGTCCGGAACCGGGCCGAGTCGAGGACGCCGGCCATCCCGAGGACGCGCTCCCGCGGGAAGCCGGACGCCTGCAAGGCGACATGGCACATCGCGTCAAGCGGGTTGGTCACGATGATCAGGATCGCGTCGGGCGAATGCTTTGCCGCCTGCTCGACGACGGCCCGGACGATGCCGGCGTTCTTGGCGAGCAGGTCGTCGCGGCTCATGCCCGGCTGGCGGGCGAGACCCGACGTCACCACGATGATGTCCGAGCCGGCGGTGTCCGCGTAGTCGTTCGTGCCGGTGATCCGAGCTGTCGTGGCCGACGACCGGGGCCGCTTCGGCCAGGTCGAGGCCCTTCCCCTGCGGCAGGCCCTCGACGATGTCGACGAGGACGACGTCCGCGAGACCGGCTTCGGCGATCCGCTGGGCCGTGGTGGCGCCGACGTTGCCGGCGCCGATGACGGTGACCTTGTTGCGGGACATGGGCGACTGGACCTCGGGTTCGGGATCGACGGCGGGAATGGGTGGCGTCATTCTACGGAGCCTCGACGGTGGCCGGGCGGGCAAGGGATTGCGCGTCGGGCTCGGGCCACCCACGATGGCGCCCAGCACTGGAGGCCGTCGTGACTGCGGAACGCGGAATGACCCTCTCCGACGGGGTGGTGACGCTCCGGCGCTGGCGTCCGGCCGACGCGCCGGCCGTGTTCGCGGCCTGCCAGGATCCGTTGATCGCGCGCTTCGTGCCGCTCCCTCAGCCGTACGAGCTCGCAAGCGCCGAGGGCTTCATCGAGGCGCGCCGGAACGACGGCGACGGCGGCGAGGAATCGGGGTTCGCGATCGTCGATTCCGAGACCGGCGAGGTGCTCGGTGCGATCGCGCGCCACGGACCGTTCGGCCACCGGGCGCTGTTCGGCTACTGGCTGGCGCCGGGCGCGCGCGGTCGCGGCGCTGCCACGCGGGCGCTCGATCTCATCGTCGACTGGACCCTGGCAACGACCGACGTCATCCGGCTCGAGCTCTACACGGACGTCGCCAACCACGCCTCGGGTCGCGTCGCCGAACGGGCGGGGTTCGAGCGTGAAGGGGTGCGCCGGGCCTGGGACCTCGACCGCGATGGGCGGCCGCTCGACGCCATGTTCTACGTCCGACTGCGCGACTCGTCCGACGCGACCGGGTCGCCGCCCCCGCGGAGTTGACCGACCCGGCCGGAGCTTCAGCCCTCGCCGGGTCCCGCCACCTTGAGATCGGGCGCGGCCGGATCGGGCACGACCTTCGGTCCAGCCTGGCGAACCGACGCCGGCACGCCGTCGGCATACGCAGCGAAGTTCTCGACGAACATCCGGGCGAGCGCCGCGGCCTGGTGGTCGTAGGCGGCCGGGTCGGCCCACGTCGCGCGCGGCTGGAGCACCTCGGACGGAACGTCCGGGCAGGAGGTCGGCACCTCGACCCCGAAGATCGGGTCCGTGATCGTCGGCACGTCATCGAGGGCGCCGGACAGAGCCGCCCGGACCATCGAGCGGGTGTGATCGATGTTCATCCGCTCGCCCGTGCCGTACGGGCCGCCGGTCCAGCCGGTGTTCACGAGCCAGGCCCGGACGCCGTACTCGGCCAGCCGCTCGGCCAGCATCGCCGCGTACTCGCCGGGGTGGCGGGGCATGAACGGTGCGCCGAAGCAGGCGCTGAACGTGGCCTGGGGCTCCTTGACACCGATCTCGGTGCCGGCCAGCTTCGCCGTGTACCCGCTGATGAAGTGGTACTGGGCCTGCTCCGCCGTCAGCCGGCTGATCGGCGGCAGGACGCCGAACGCGTCGGCGGTCAGCAGCACGACATTCGTCGGCTGGCCGGCCATCCCGGTCGGATCGGCGTTGCCGATGAAGTGGAGCGGATATGCGCCCCGGGTGTTCTCGGTGAACCGGTCGGAGTCGAGGTCCAGCTCGCGGGTCGCCGGGGCCAGGTCGACGTTCTCGAGGACGGTGCCGAAGCGGCGGGTCGTCTGGAAGATGTCGGGCTCGTACATCGGCGACAGGCGGATCGTCTTCGCGTAGCAGCCGCCCTCGAAGTTGAAGACGCCGTCGACACCCCAGCCGTGCTCGTCGTCGCCGATCAGGCTCCGCTCGGGGTCGGCCGAGAGGGTCGTCTTGCCGGTCCCGCTGAGGCCGAAGAAGACGACCGACTCGCCGTTCTTGCCGACGTTGGCGGCCGAATGCATCGGCAGGACGCCCTCGTCGGGCATCAGGTAGTTCATGACCGTGAACGCCGACTTCTTGATCTCGCCGGCGTACTCGGTGCCGACGATGATGATCTCCATCGCGGCAAGGTTGACGAGGATCGCGGTCCCGGTCCGGGTCCCCTCGGTGGCCGGGTCGGCCTGGAAGGACGGGACGGCGATGATCGTGAAGTTGGGGGCGAACGTCTCGAGCTCCGCCGCGTTCGGCCGGCGGAACAGATTCCGGGCGAAGATGCTCGCCCAGGCCGTCTCCGTGTAGACCCGGAGGCTACGGCGGTGGGCCGGATGGGCGCCGATGAAGCAGTCCTGGGCGTAGACCGGGCGGGTCGCGAGGTACGTCATCAGGCGGGCCCGGAGGCGGTCGTAGTGCTCGAGGGCAATCGGCCGGTTGACGTCACCCCACCAGATCTTGGCCGCGGAGCCCGGCTCCTTGACGATGAACTTGTCCTGGGGCGAGCGGCCGGTGTGCTTGCCGGTCCGGACGACGAGCGGGCCGTCAGCCGCGACGAGGCCCTCCCCGGCCCGGATCGCGTCCTCGTAGAGCTCGGCGGTGGGCAGATTCGACCGCAGGATCCGACCGATCCCGCCGGGCGCGGCCGGGCTCTGGGTCGATGTCGTCGGGCGAGTGGTGGACTGCGTCATGGGCTCGGACTCCTGCGCGCGGGCGATCGCTCCCGATCGACCGGCCGCGCGTGGCTCGTGGGCTCCGGCACCGCACGGGCGGGCGGGGCGAACGAGGAAGTCGGCTTCCGCAGTCGCTGTTGGCGGCATGGTACCGCAACCCGGACGCAACCTGTCCGCAACCCGATGGTCCTGCGCTTTCAGTCCGGTGTCAGTCGCGTGATGCCGCGCTTCCCGGGCCGCGACCGTCAGGCGTGGTCGAGGGCGCCAGCGAGGTCCCGGATCAGGTCGTCGACGTGTTCGATCCCGACCGACAGGCGGACGAGGGCCGGATCGACCTCGAGCTTGGAGCCGGCGACCGAGGCGTGGGTCATCGTGGCCGGGATCTCGATCAGCGACTCGACGCCGCCGAGCGACTCGGCGAGCGTGAACAGGCGGGTCGACTCGGCGATCGCGATCGCGCGGTCCGTGGCCGAGCGGGCGCCTGTGCCGCCGCCCGCCGAGCCCCCGGGACCGCCTGCGCGTGGGATGAACGAGACCATGCCGCCCCCGCCCCGCATCTGGCGGCCCGGCCCGACGAGTCCGGCGCCGGGATGGGCGTGCTGGCCGTCGTCGAGGCCCGGGTAGAAGACCCGCTCGACGTCGTCGCGCCCGGCCAGGAATCGGGCGATGGCGGTGGCGTTCGCCACGTGGCGCTCGACCCGCAGATGAAGCGTCCGCAGACCGCGCAGGACGAGGAAGCAGTCGAGCGGCCCCGGCACGGCGCCCATCGCGTTCTGGAGGAAGTGGAGCCGTTCGGCGATCGCGTCGTCGCGGGTCGCCGCGATCCCGAGGATCGTGTCCGAGTGGCCGCCGAGGTACTTCGTGGCCGAGTGGAACACGATGTCGGCCCCGAGCTCGAGCGGGTTCTGGAGGGCCGGCGACGCGAACGTGTTGTCGACGACGAGGTACGGCCGGGCGGCGCCGCTCTGGGTCGCTCGCTCGCGGATCGTCGACGCCGCGGCGGCGATGTCGGTCAGCTTGAGGTTCGGGTTGGACGGGCTTTCGAACCACACGATCCGGGTCCGCGCGGTCAGCTGCTCCCACAGGACGTCGGGGCCGACGGACAGGTCCGTGTAGCGCGCTTCGCCTGCCCCGCCGGGTCGGTGCACCCGTTCGAGGTAGCGGTACGTGCCGCCGTAGACGTCGTCGCCGACGAGGATCTCCTCGCCGGTCGCGGCCAGCTGGGCGATGGCGGCCGTGGCCGCTGAGCCACTGGCGAACGCGATCCCGTGGGTCCCCTTCTCGAGCGCCGCGACCGCTCGTTCGAGCCGGTCGCGGGTCGGGTTGATGCTCCGGGCGTAGTCGTGACCGCGGCGCGGGTTGTTGACGCCATCCTGGGCGTACGTGGATGTCTGGTAGATCGGCGGCGAGACGGCGCCGGTCGTCTCGTCGGGCTCGGCGCCGGCATGGACGGCGATCGTCTCGAACGCGTCGCCGGCGGAGGGGTCGGAGGGGCTCATCGATGCATGATGGCATCCCGCCGGCTCTGGCCGGCGGTCCGACGGCCAGGTCGCGATCCGGCCCGGGTCAGTCGCGAGCGTGGTGCGAGAGGTACTCGAGCAGGTCGAGCTTCGTCACGATGCCGGCCGGCTGCTCGCCGCGGACCGCGACGACGGCCGGCGAGCCGCCACTGAGCAGGGCGAACGCCTCGTCGAGCGTGGCGGACGCGTCCACGAGCGGCAACGGGCTGTCCATGACCTCGCCGACGGTTCGCTCGACGATCGTCGGGTCGCGGTAGGCCCGCTCGAGGAGCGATCGCTCACTGATGGACCCGACGAGGCCGGCGACCGCGTCGCCCGCGGCATCCTCGGACACGGGCATCTGGGAGATCCCGAACTCCTGGAGCGTGGCGATCGCCTCGCCGACCCGCTGGGTGGTCCGGGCCACGACGACGGCGGGCCGATCCGGTCCGTGGTGGCGGCGGGACAGGAGCTCGACGACGCGCGCCACGCCGCCGGTCGTCGGCAGCAGCCCGTTCACCCGCATCCACTCGTCGTTGTAGACCTTCGAGAGGTAGCTCCGGCCGCTGTCCGGCAGGAGGACGACGATGACCTTGCCGGCGCCCTCCCCCGCGGCCACGAGCTCGCGGGCCACCGTCAGCGCGGCCACGAGCGCGGTCCCGCACGAGCCGCCGGCGAGGATCCCCTCCTCGCGGGTCAGCCGGCGGGCCGCCGCGAACGAGTCGCGATCGCTCACCCGGACCCAGCGATCGACGATCGCGGGGTCGTACGTGCCCGGGAAGAAGTCCTCGCCCACGCCCTCGGTCAGGTAGGGCCGGGCCGTGTCGCCGGACAGCACGCTGCCCTCCGGATCGGCGCCGACGATCACGAGATCCGCCTTCTGCTCGCGGAGGTAGTGACCGGCGCCGGAGATCGTGCCGCCCGTCCCCACGCTCGCCACGAAGTGGGTCAGCCGGCCCGCGGTCTGGGCCCAGATCTCGGGGCCGGTCGTCTTCTCGTGAGCGGTCGGGTTCTCGAGATTCCAGTACTGGTCCGGCTTGAACGCGCCCGGGATGTCGCGTGCCAGGCGGGCCGCGACCGAGTAATACGACTCTGGCGACTCGGGATCGACATTGGTCGGGCACAGCACGACCTCGGCGCCGTACGCCCGGAGGAGCGCCTGCTTCTCGGTCGACTGCTTGTCGGCCATGACGAAGATGCAGCGATAGCCCTTCAGCGCGGCCGCGATCGCCAGGCCGTGGCCGGTGTTGCCGGACGTCGGCTCGATGATCGTGCCACCCGGCTTGAGGAGCCCGGCCTGCTCGGCCGCCTCGATCATCGGCAGCCCGATCCGATCCTTGACGGAGCCGCCCGGATTGAGCATCTCGAGCTTGGCGAGGACGAGCGGCTGGGCCTCGATCGGGCCGAGGTCGCGGGTGACCCGGCTCAGGCGGACGAGCGGGGTGTTGCCGACGAGATCGAGGATGGTTTCGGCGTACTGCATGACGCGGAGGATAGCCCGGTGACCTCGCCCGATGGCGCGGTCAGGATCGCGCGACGTCGGTTGCGAGACGGTCCGCGACGAGGTCGACCGCGATGGAGCGGCTTCGCTGCTGGCCGCTGAGCGCGTCCACGAAGGGCCCCCGTCCGATCTCGAGCAATGCGACGTCCTCGAGCGCCGTGACGGTCGCGGTCCGTGGCACGTCGCGCACGAGCGCGATCTCACCGAACCCGTCGCCCGGACCGAGCCGCCGGACCTCGCGACCCGCAACGTTCACGACGAGCGCGCCGGACTCGACGACGTAGAAGCCGTCGCCGGCGTCGCCCTCGCGAACGACCACGGTGCCGGCGGCGTGGCGCGTGCGGGCGGTTCCGCCGGCGAGCCGCTCGAGGACCGGTCCCGAGAGCGGCGTCAGCATCGGCACGCCACGCAGGAGACGCAGCTCGGCGGCCCGCCCGGTGTCGAGCCGATCACCCCGGATGATCGCCCGACCCACGAGCAGGAGCACCACCGGGAGCGACAGTCCGGCGACCGCGAAGGCCGCCCGGTTGCCGACCAGGCTGATCGTGAGCGGCACCGCGAGCGCGCCGAGCGCGGTCGCACCCATCATCAGACCCTGGAGCACGCCGAACACGCGGCTCATCACGTCGTCGCCGGCGAGCCGGTGGATCAGGGTCAGGGCGCCGACGTTGGTCAGCCCCGAGCCGACCCCGGCCAGGACGAGGAGCGTGGCCGCCGCGACCGATTCCGTCGCCACGGCGATCATCGCGATGCCGGCCCCGAACAGGATTGCGCTTCCGGCCAGCGCGACCCCGAGCCGCTCGCGCCCGATGAGCATCAGCCCGGCCACCGATCCGAGGATCGCCCCGACGCCGCCGAGCGCGCCGACGAACCCGACCCCGCCGCCATCGAGGCCCATCAGCTCGATCGCCAGGACGGCGTACAGGATGTCCATGGCGCCGACGAGGAACGTGGCCCAGGTCGCGATCAGGACCACGCCGCGGAGGCGGCTGTCGGCGAGGATCGCCGCGAGGCCGCCGGCGAGATCCTTGGCCGACGCGCGCCAACGCTGCAGCCGGCTCCGTGCGACGTCGGCGCGCGCGAGCGCCGGCAGGCCGGCGGCAGATGCCGCGGCGGTGTGCGTGGCGGCTCGTCTCCGGATGACGTCGAACAGCAGTGCCGCGGCCGCGACGTTGCCGATCGCGGCGGCGACGAAGACGGCCCCCGGGCCGCCGAGCCCGATCAGCACGCCGGCTCCGAGCGGCCCGATCAGCGATCCGGCGCTCTCGGCCATGCCCGAGACGACGTTGGCCGCGGTCAGGTCGTCGGGCGAGACGACCACTTCCGGCGTCAGCGCGGCGTGGATGGGACGGGACAGGGCGACGAGCGTCGCGGTGATGATCGCCAGGCCATAGATCAGGAGCGGCTGGGCCGCGGCAACGAGGCTGACCGCCGTGAGCGTCATGACGACGGCCTGGGCGGCGTAGGTCGCGCCCAGGACGCGGTCGCGCGGGAACCGATCACCGAGGGCGGCGACCGCGGGCGCCAGGATGACCGATGGCGCGAGCTGGGCGAAGACGACGATCCCGGCTTCCCCGGCGCCGCCACGACCGTAGGCGTAGACGATGATCGCGACCCAGGTCGACCACTCGCCGAACGCGAACAGGGCGTAGGCAATCTCGAGACGCCGCAGGAGCGCACTCCGGACGACGGCGGCAAGGACCCCGAATCGACTGCCCATCGAGCCCAGCATGGCACGGCGCCGGACCGGCCTCGCCCTGGTTCCGGATGGGTTAGGGCGCCCGCGACGCCGGGGGGCCGGGCCTGGCGGATCAGGCCGAGGCGGCGGCCCCCGCATCGGGATCGTCGCGGTCGAGCCGGCCGCGGCGCAGGAGCAGCCACGTCAACCGCTCGCGCAGCCGTCGCGGATGGCCCGGCGGGTCCACGGTCCGGGGCCAGAGCTCCCCGACGACCGGACCCAGGACGGCGGCGAGCGCCGCGCTGAGCTCGCGGGCCAGGTCGAGCTCGGCGCGCGTGCCTTCGACGGGCCGGGCGCCGTCCCACGCCGGTCCGAGGAGGCCGGCGACGGTCGTCGGCGGCAGGATTCGGGACGCCATCCGCCGGCCGAGGTACAGCTCCTCGGTGCCGGCCATCGCGAACGGCACGATCGGGGCGTCGGTCCGAAGCGCGATGACCGCCCAGCCGACGCGGAATGGCCCGATCGACCCAGCCGGGCCGCTCACCGTTCCCTCCGGCATCTGGGCGAAGACGCCGCCGTTGGCGATCACCGCCCGGGCCGATGCCACGTGCTGATCGGCCCCGATCCCGCCCCGCCAGACCGGCAGGAGGCCACCGAGGCGGTGGATCAGGACCTCTCGCCAGCGGCTGGTGAACGTCGACGGGGCGCTGCCGAGGAACCACGCTCGCGGTTCGACCGGCAGGGCATGGACGACGAGGATCGGGTCCATCCAGCCGCGGTGCGCGGCGCCGACCAGGAGATAGCCGCCCGCGGGGAGGTGCTCCTGGCCGGACGTGTCGATCTTGAACCGGAACACGCCGAACAGGAGGAACCGGACGAGGAGCCGGACGAGCCGGTACAGGATCGAGGCGCGACTCTCCGGTGTGCGCCCCAGCCAGGCGAGTCCCTCGACGGCGCCGCCACGGGCGTCGGCGAGGGCCTGCGGGGCGACGCGGCCGGGCGGCGGCCGGCGTCGGGCCGGTCTCGGGTCGCCCGGCTCGTCGGCCACGTCAGGCCGGTGGACGGGGTCGATCGGGCGCGGGCTCGTCGTCGGCAGCGTCCACGTCGAGGGCGGAGTCCTCGTCGCCGTCATCGCCGTCGTCGCCGTCGCTGGCGCCGTCGACCTCGTCGTCGTCCGGCTCGTCGTCGTCGTCGTCTGTCTCGTCGTCGTCCGACCAGAACGCGTCCTCGTCATCGGCCCGCGTCGGCGTCTCGGCCGGGTCCGGCAGCAGGTCGGCCGCCAGCACGTCCGGCCGTCCGGGCCCGTGCCGGTACAGCAGGCCCAGCACCCCGACGAGGATGAACCCGAAGGTCACGATCTGGGCGGTCGGGATGCCGAAGAAGGTCCAGTTGCCGGTTCGGAAGCCCTCGAGCGCGAACCGGGTGAGCCCGTACCAGACGAAGAAGATCAGGAGCAGGTCACCCGACACCAGCCGCGATGTCCGCCGTCGGGCGAGCCAGAGCAGGACGAGCGCGCCGACGATCCCGGACACGGATTCGTACAGGAAGAGCGGGTGGAAGTGGGTCGTCTCCGGGTAGCGCGCGAGGTCGATGTAGTCGCCGACCCGGTGAGCGGCATCGATCCGGATGCCCCACGGCAGCGTCGTCGGTGGGCCGTACAGCTCCTGGTTGAAGAAGTTCCCCCAGCGCCCGATCGCCTGCATGACGAACAGGCCGGGGGCGACCACGTCGGCCCACTGCCAGAACGGCTGGTGGTTCCGCCGGATGTAGAGCCAGGCCGCGATCGTCCCGAGGATGATCCCGCCCGGCACGCCGAGACCGGTGAAGCCCGAGAAGGCATACGACCCGTCGGGTTGGACAGTCAGCGGCAGGATCGCGGTGATCGGGTGCGGCGCGTACAACGGCCACTGATCGATCACGTGGTACAGCCGGCCGCCGATCAGCGCGGCGACCGCGACGATGATCATGCCGTTGCCGAGCAAGCTCTCGTCGAGGCCGCGGTGGCGCGCCTCGCGGAGCAGGACCCAGTAGACCGCCGCGAGCCCGACCGCGTAGGCGATCCCGTACCAGTAGACGGGGAAGCCGAGGATCCGGACGAAGACGGGATCCGGGGTGAAGTCGATCATCGCCGCAGTGTACGTTCGCAGGTCGTGGTGGCGGGACTTCCGGCTGTCGCCCTGGAACGACGCTGGCGGCGTTGCCGCCTGCGCTCCTCGCTCACAGCCATCCGAGGCTGCTCGCTGCGGTGCTCGGCGGCGCCTTGCCAGCCTCGCCCCAGTGCGACGAATGGCAATCGCGGCAGATCCGGGCAATCCTCGGAGCCTTCACGGCCGCCCGCCAGCGCGACTGACGCCGTTCCGCGTACTCTCGGGTCGTGAACGCCGAATTCAACTACTGGCTGCTGATCGTCGGTCTCGTGATCGGCGCCGGGCTGGTCTGGCTCGTCGTCGCCGACTCGCGGCGCCGGGAAGCGGACGTCACGGAGCTCGAGCGCGAGGGCGAGGCGCAATGGATCGCGGCGGCGATGACCGACGCCGGCCGGGACGTCGACGAGGCCGATGTTCTCGACGTCCTCCGGCTCCACGCCGCCTATCTCGCGGCGGCGCCTCCGGACGAGTCATACGACGATGCCGCCGGCGAGCCGGACCGGGTCGGCGAGCGCGTCGCGCGCGGCGATCGGACGGCCGAGGATCGACGGTCGGACGATCGAACGGCAAGCGACGAGCGGCGCTGGGTCGCGGTGCCCGAAGCGTCCGCCGGGTCGGAGCCGACCGTCAACCGGCGCTGACGAGGACGTCCGTCGCGGGCTGCCCGGCCGGGGCCAGGTCGACAAGCGTGACGCCGAATCGGGCGTCCGCGGCCAGACCGGAGACTTCCGGCACCTCGCCCACCCAGTAGGCCAGGCCGCCGCCGAAGAACATCTTGCCGATGGACGCGCGAGCGCCGTCGATCTCGACCCAGCAGCGGTACTCGCGACCCGCGGCAGCGGTCAGGTCCTCGGCGACGACCACGAGCTCCTTGGACGTCGGCGAGTAGACGAGCGTGCCCGTGGCGGCCGAGCCGCTCGTCCCGGCGAGAGCCAGGCGACGGGCGTCGGGCTGGGTGTCGATCCGGAGTGTCCAGCGGGCGACGTCGCCGAGCGCCTCGACTTCCGCGGAGAGGACCCGGGTCGTCCTCTCGTGCTGGGCGTTCAGGATCAGCCCGGTACCGCCGACCGCGACGACCAGCGCGGCAGCGAGACCGGCGACCCAGCCGAGCCGAGCGGGGCCGGTCGCGCGCGGGCGAAGGGCGATCGGTGCCGCCAACCGTCCCGCGGCCGCGGTCGACGCCGCATCCGGGACGTGCGGGTCGGTCGGCAGGGGCCGAATGGAAGCGTCCGGCGTCGCGACCGAAGTCGATGCGCCCGCGGCCGCGTCGAGCGCCGCGCCGCGCGGCCGTCCGACGGCCGCGATGTACGCCAGCGTCCGTTCCTTGAGCTCCGGCGACGGAACCGCCCGGACGGTCGGCTGGATCAGACCGACGGAGCGGTGCAGGCGCGCCAGCTCCTCGGCACATTCCGGGCAGCCGGCGATGTGACCGGCGACGATCGACGCCGTCGGCGTGTCGCCCGCCATGAGCCGCTCGAGGCCGTTCGGCTCGATCGCCGCGTCCTCGAGGATCTCCCGTACCTCGCTGTGGTCCATCGCTCCCATCATCGATTCATTCGTTCGTGGTCGACACCGGGATGGGTGTCGGTGCCGCGCCCGGTCCGAGCTCCTCGGCCAACGCCTCGCGCAGCCGGAGGAGGGCCCGCCGGGTCCTGGTCTTGACGGTTCCGA
This sequence comes from uncultured Chloroflexia bacterium, assembly GCA_963783055.1. Taxonomy (GTDB): domain Bacteria; phylum Chloroflexota; class Limnocylindria; order Limnocylindrales; family CSP1-4; genus CF-46. Next base: position 793,228 of record CAWAMB010000004.1, on the reverse strand, counting down.
GCGGCCATCCCAGCCGCTCGGCGATCTCGGTCTGGGTCAGTTCCTCGCGATACGCCAGGACGATGGCCGTCCGCTCCGGCTCCGGCAGCTCCGCCAGCGCCCCGCGGAGGACGTCCTGGAGCTCGCCCGCCGCAAGCTCGCCTTCCGGCCCGAGACCGACCATCGCCCCGCCGATCACGTTGCCGGCCCCGACGAGCCGATCGAGCGCCGCCCCGTCCTGCTCGTCCTCGCCGGCGGCCGACGAGAGCGGGATGAGGTTCGGGCGCCGGCCGGCCGCCCGCAATCGGTCGACGGTCCGGTTCCGGGCGATCGTGTGAAGCCACGCCGCGAGCGACCCGAGGGCCGGATTGAACAGCTCGGCCCGGTTCCAGAGGGCAAGGAACGTTTCCTGAACGACCTCCTCGGCGACCTGCCGATCCGATGTCAGCCGGCTGGCCGCCGCGAAGACCGCGTCGACGTACCGGTCGTACAGATCGCCCAAGGCCGACTCCGACCCCGCCGCGACCGCGCGGACGAGGGCGGCGTCGTCGGCCGGCGGACGATCCCCTGCCATCGTTACGCCTCCACCGCGTCGTCGGTTTCGCTCGGGACGTGGAGCGGCCGGCGCTCGAACCCGCTGGAGAAGACGACATCGGTCTCGGTCGAGAAGACGTGCTGCGTGGTCTGGACGCGGCGCAGGATGCGCTCGAGGTCGCGGGTGTCGCGGGCACGGACCTTGAGCAGGTAGTCCGCCTCGCCCGAGATGTGGTGGCATTCCTCGATCTCCGGGATCGTCGCGAAGGCCCCGGTCAGGTCGTCGGCCACCGAGCCCGGCGCCTGGGTGACCCAGCAGAACGCAAGGATGTCGTAGCCCAGGGCGTGCGGATCGACCGTCGCACCGTAGCCGGTGATGATCCGCCGCGCCTCGAGCTTCTTGACCCGCTCGTGGGCGGACGGGCCGCTCATCCCGACCTCGGCCCCGAGATCCGCGTACGGCCGCCGGCCATCTCGCTGGAGGATGTCGAGGATTCGCGCGTCATTCGTACTGATGCGTTCAGATGAGCCCATCTGGTACCTATTCGTCAGGTAGATCGATTGCCGATCCGCGATTTGTTAGGTATGATCGCATGGAAGACATCGACTGATCGTCGGTCCACCGCAACCAGCGGCGGGAGCCGGTTTGCCCGGCTCCGCGGCGATCACGCAGCGGAGGTACCCCCATGATCGCGATTGGAATCGGGTTCCTGGTGCTGTTCTCTGCCATCAGCGTGCTGGTGGGCAACGAGGATCCGCGCCACGACACGGACCCTCGAACCACCCTCGCCCTGTGGGCCCGCTTCAGCGCTCGCTGAACGCGGCTCGCTAGCCTACCCCACGAGGTCCCGGAAGCGATTCCGGGGCCTTGTCGATTCCCTCCCACGACCCCGCGGCTCGATAGAGCGCGGCGCCCAGCCGGCCCGCCGGCAGATGCGCCTCGACGCAGGTGACGCCGATCGGTCCGACGGCCGCGTCGTGGCGAGTTCCGGCCGGAAGGTCGAGCCGATCTCCGGCGGACAGCTCGATCGCCTCCCCGGTCGCCGGCAGGCCGAACGTGATCGAACCCGACTCGACGGCGATCACCTTGTCGTAGCCGTGCGCATGCGCCCCGTACCGATCCCCGGGACCGTTCGACCACGGCGCCGGATCGAGGCCCTCGGCCCGGAGGCGGGCGGCGACGTCCACGACCGGGCTCAGCCTGCGACCGACACGCCGATCGCCGTGCCGACCCCGAAGGTCACGATCGCGGCTACCGCTCCGATGAGGACCTGACGGCTCCCGGAGAACAGCACCCCGCGACCGGTCAGGAGGCTGACGCCGGCACCGACGGCGAAGAGCGCAACCAGGCTCAGGACGATTGCGGCCACGAACGCGCCGACGCCCGTTCCGACGAGATACGGCAGCACCGGCACGAACGCGCCGAACGCGAACGCCACGAAGGACCCGAGGGCCGCCCCGAACGGCGATCCGAGCTCGTCCGGGATCGAGCCCCAGCTCCTCGCGGATGAGCTGGTCCAGGGCTCGCTCCGGATCCTCGAAGAGGCGGTGCGCGATCGCCTTCGCCTCGTCCTCACGGAAGCCCTTCGCCCGGTAGAGGGACGCCATCTCGGCCTCCTCCTCCTCGGGCATTGCCTCCATCTCGGCTCGCTCGAGGGCGATCTGACGCTCGAACAGCTCGCGCTGGCTCTGCATCGAGATGTACTCACCGGCGGCCATGCTGAACGCCCCGGCCAGGAGACCGGCCACGCCCGCGAGCAGGATGAAGTGGCCGGGCGTGTCGACCTGGCCGGACGCGCCGGCCACGCCCATGACGAGGGCCAGGTTCGAGACGAGCCCGTCGCTCACTCCGAAGATCACGGCCCGGAGCGTCCCCGATCGGCCGGAGCGGTGCCACTTCTCGCGGGTCGCGATGTCGCGTTCTGGGACGTACTCGGGGTCCTTGAGCTTGCGCCAGATCTCGGCGTGCTCGCGCTCGTCGGCGGCGATCGCCTCGATCTCGGGCGTCGCGTCCTGGCCCTCGTAGATCTCCTCCTCGTCGCCTTCGAGCGCGGTCACGAGATCGCTGACGGCCCTCGTCCCGAAGACACGCGCGAGCAGGACGATGAACGCGACGCGCGGCCGGGGCCGGGTCGGAGCCGTCGGGACGGCGAGGCCGGCCGCCTCGAGCTTGCCGGCCCAGACGTCGGCGTGGCGTCGTTCGTTGGCGGCGATCCGGTGGAACGCGGCCGCCCGCTGGGGGTTCTTCTCGATGCCCGCCAGGGCGTCGTAGAGCAGGATCGCGTCGCGTTCGAGGCGCAGGTTGGCAAGGCTCTGGGCAGGATCGAAGGGCATCCATCCATGCTACCCGGCGCTAGACTCGGAACGATGACGGCTCGCGACGCGCCTCCGCTCACCTACCTGACGGCGGCCGACGTCAGCGCAGCGATGCCGCCCCTCGACGAGCGGCTGCGGCTGGCCGAACGGACCCTGACCGCCCTCGTCGCCGACGCCGAGCTGCCGCCCAAGATCGGGGTCCACCCGCGCCCGGATGGCTCGTTTGCGCATGCGATGCCGGCCCACCTCCGCGGCGCCGACACGGCCGGCGCCGACGACCTGCTCGGGATCAAGTGGATCGCGGGCTTCCCGGCCAACCGCGTGATCGACCTGCCGGCCATCCACGGGCTCGTGATCCTGAGCGACCCGCCGGACCGGCGTGCCGACGGGCGATCCTCGACGCCGGCGCGATCACCGCCGAACGGACCGCCGCCGTCAGCGGCGTCGCGATCGTCCGGTTCGCGCCGGATGTGGTCGGGACGGCCGGCCCGCGTCGCGTTGCTCGGAGCCGGGGTCCAGGGCCACAGCCACCTGGCGGTCCTCGGGCACGTCCTGCCCGGGCTCGAGCTGATCGTCTTCGACCGGCACCCGGATCGCGCTGCCGCGCTCGTCGTGACGGCGGCGGAGACCGCCGGGGTCGCCGCAGCCCGAGCGGCGGCGACGGCACGCGACGCCACGCAGGCGGCTGACGTCGTGGTGACCGCCGCCTCGTTCGGGCCGGCCGCCGAGCGCCAGTCGCTCACGACCGAGTGGCTCGCCGCCCATGCCCTCGTCGTGGCGGTCGACTACGCCACCTACGTCGCCGCATCCGTCGCGCGCGACGCGACCGTGTTCCTCGTCGACCAGCGCGAGCAGTTCCTCGCCAACCGGGACGCCGGCAGCTTCGACGGCTATCCGGATCCCGGCGCGACTCTCGGCGAGGCGATCCTTGCGCGGCCAGGCCCGCCCGCCGACAGGTCGCGTCCTCGTGACCCATCTCGGCGTCGGCCTGGCCGACCTTGTCTTCGCGAACGCGATCCTCGATCGGGCGGCCGCCCAGGGCATCGGGACTCCGCTGCCGCGCTGACCTGCGCGACGGGCGAGACGCCGGTCCCTCGAGCGGGCACACTGCGCGGGTCCGGTGGCGGGGATCCGGCCGGCCGGCAGCGAGAAGGGATCGAGCGTGCATCGTCTGGCCGGGCTGATCAAGCGCCTCATCTGGCTCGTCGTCGTGCTGGCCGTGGTCGTGATCGCAGTCGGGACGAGCGTGATCGGCGCCCTGACCCTGCGCGGCTTCCCGACGACCCATGGAACGATCGCCATCGCCGGCCTCGGGGATGCCGTGCGGGTCTCGCGCGACGCCGCCGGGATCGCCTGGATCGAGGCCGAGACCCCGCACGACCTGTTCCTCGCCCAGGGCTACGTCCACGCCCAGGACCGGATGTGGCAGATGGAGGTCTGGCGCCACATCTCGGCAGGCCGGCTGTCCGAGCTCTTCGGCTCGAGCACGCTGACCGAGGACCGCTTCATCCGGACGCTCGGCTGGCGCCAGGCCGCTGCGCGCGACCTGGCTGCCCTCGATCCCGACGCCCGAGCCGTCGTCGAGTCGTACGCGGCGGGCGTCAATGCCTGGATCAAGGATCACCAGGGCTCGCTGTCGCTGCCGTTCGTCCTGACGGGGGTCAAGGCCGGGATCGGCGGGTTCGGCGGCTACCAGCTCGAGCCGTGGACGGCGCTGGACACGCTGGCCTGGCAGAAGGTCCAGGCGTGGCAGCTCGGCGGCAACTTCGACAGCGAGATCTTCCGGATGCTGGCCGATGCGACGCTCGACGACCCGGCCCGGACCGACGAGCTCTTCCCGGTCTACGACCCGACGATGCCGGTGATCACCCCGAGCGGCCTGAAGGGCTCCGGCGGCGCGGGCGCGACGGCGACGGCGACGGCACCGGGCAGCGCTGCCGCGGCGCCGGGCGCCACCGCCGCCGGGGGAGGCTTCCCCGCCGCCGCCATCGGTGACCCGGCCGCCTGGCGCCAGGTCGCGGCCGCCGGCAGCTCGGTGCTCACCCTGGCCGGCCTCGACGGGGCCGACGGGATCGCCGGCGACCACCAGGTCGGCTCGAACAACTGGGTCGTCGGTCCGTCGAAGACCGCGACGAAGACGGCGCTCCTCGCCAACGACCCGCACCTCGGGATCGGGATGCCGTCGGTCTGGTACATGAACGGCCTGCGCTGCCGGGCGGTCAGCGCGGACTGCCCCTACGACGTGGTCGGAGTCACGTTCCCCGGCGTGCCCGGGCGTCGTCCTCGGCCACAACGCGAAGATCGCGTGGGGCGCGACCAACGTCGACCCGGACGTCGAGGACCTCTTCTCGATCGACGTCGACCCGGCCAACCCGGCCAACTACCTCGTCGCCGGCGAATCGGTCCCGTTCGACGTCCGGCGCGAGACGATCAAGGTCGCCGGCAGCGCCGACGTCCAGCTCGAGGTCCGGACGACGCGCAGCGGGCCGATCGTCAACGACGTCGACAGCCGGCTCGAGGACGCCCCGCTTCTCGCCCTGCGCTGGACCGCGACCGACGCGGTCGACGGCACGTTCGAGGCGATCTTCCATCTGAACACCGCGTCGACGTTCGATGAGTTCCATGCCGCCTTCGAGACCTACGGCGCGCCATCGCAGAACTTCGTCTATGCCGACGTCGACGGCCACATCGGCTACGTCCTGCCCGGCCGGATCCCGATCCGGGCCGACCCGAACGATCGCGGCGACCGGATCCGTTCGGGCAGCGACGGCGCGCACGACTGGACCGGCACGATCCCGTTCGAGGACCTGCCGTGGCAGCTCGATCCGCCGAGTGGCGTGATCGTCACCGCGAACAACGCGGCGGTCGATGCGAGCTATCCCCACTTCGTCGCCCAGGAGTGGGATCCCGGCTACCGCGCCAAGCGCATCAGCGACCTGCTCGACGAGGCGGCCGGCTCCGGCGGCGTCTCGACCGACGACCTGCGCGCGATCCAGTTCGACACCCGTCGTCCTGCGGGCGGAGCGGATCGCTCCGAGCGTTGCGACAGCGGTGATCAGGACGGAGAAGGGCGGCCTCCTCGCCGATCGGATCGCCGGCTGGTCGACCTTCTCGTGCCCGGTCGACGGCCCGCCGAGCCTCGGCTGCGCCGCCTACCTCGCCTTCGAGTACCGCCTCGTGCGCGGCCTGTTCGACGATGAGCTCGGCGACCTGGCCCGCGAGTACGTCGGCGGCGGCGCCTCATGGCAGGCGACGATCGCCCTGCTCGCCGACGCCGGAATCGCCGTGGTGGGACGACGTCACGACCACCGATCGCACGGAGAAGCGCGACGACATTGTCGGCGCGGCGCTCGACCAGGCCGGCCGCGAGCTCGAGGCGACGTGGGGCAGCGACCCGGCCAAGTGGACCTGGGGAGCGATGCACGCCGCCCGCTTTGCCGAGGCCGACCCTCGGCTCATCGGGGATCGGGCCGATCGAGTGGTACTTCGACAAGGGCCCGTACCCGGCACCCGGTGCCGCCGGGGCCGTCAACAACACGTACTACCGGCCGTCGCGGGCGTATCCGGATCCGGACGACCCGACGTACAAGCCGGTGGGCATCGACGGCGTCTTCGCGATCACGAACCTGCCGTCCTACCGGCTGTCGATCGACCTCGCCGACCTCGACGGGGCGCAGATCGTCCAGACCACCGGCCAGAGCGGCAACCCGTTCGACCGCCACTACGGCGACCTGATCGACGAATGGCTGGCCGGGACGACCGTTCCGCTGCCGTTCAGCCACGACGCCGTCATCAAGGCGTCCGTCGAGGTGCTCCAGCTGGTGCCACGGTCCGGCGGCTGAGGTCGAGGCGCGGGGTCGGGCCGCGCGGTCGAGACTTCGGTTCGTGCAGGCGGCCCTCGTCTGGGAATGCCTCGCCCGTCCGAATCCTTTGCGCTCAGGCGGCTTTCGCCTGGTATTGGCCTCGCCCGTCCGAATCCCTTGCGCTCAGGAGGCTCTCGCCTGTTGCACTCGTGGCCGAGCCGAATCTCGTGCGCCCAGGAGGCTCTCGCCTGCGGCACCACGAACCGCGGCGGCGTCCGTGCACGCAGGTACGGCGGAGGCCCGCGGGAGGTGGATTCGCGAGGAGAGCCTCGCCTAATTGCCGAACGGGCAGGCCGGCCGGCACTCCGACGCGCGCCGGCCGGCTACTCCTCGCGGATCGGCAACGGCCCGTCCGGCACCTCGATCAGGACGCGGCCGTCCTCGATCACGACCGGGTAGACCTCGAGCGGCAGCTCCGCCGGCGGATCGATCGGCTCGCCGTTCGAGAGGTCGAACCGCGACAGGTGGAGCGCGCAGGTCAGGGTGCCGGCGGTGAGGAAGCCCTTGTCGAGCTCGAAGTACTCGTGACTGCAGATCCCCTGGGTCGCGGTGAACTCACCGCCCTGGTTGATCACCAGGACCTGGTCCGTCCCGTCGACGATCACGATCTGCATCTCGCCGTCGCCGATGTCGTCCACGCCGACCAGGTCGATTCGCCTCATCGGCGCGCGCGGCGGCGGTCCCGCCGATGTTGTGGAGGCATCACGCGGCGGGCTGGGCGCTCGTGCTCAGCGCACCAGCGTCCCACTTCGCCTCGAGCAGGTCGCGCAGCGCCTCCTGGGCCGATGTCAGCGCGACGCGCGCGACGACGGGCTCCAGGAAGCCGAGGACGATGAACTTGCGGGCGTCCTCGGGCGAGATGCCGCGGCTTTCGAGATAGAAGAGCTGGCTCTCGTCGATCGGCCCGACCGCCGACGAGTGGGCCGCCCGGCGGCAGTCCGGCTGGTCGATCTCGAGGGACGGGATGGCGACCGCCCGGGCCTGCTTGGACAGGTTCATCCCGAACTCGCCGAGGAAGCTGTCGGTCCCGACAGCCGTCGGCTCGATGATGATCAGGCCCTTCATGTACGACCGCGTGGCATCCATCAGGACCGCCTTGGACAGCAGGTTGCCGGTCGTGTCGCGGCCGATGTGACGCGTGAAGGACGTCAGGTCGAACAGCTGGTCGTCGGCGCCGAAGACGATCTCGACCTGCTCGACCGAGCTGCGGTTGCCCGACAGCCGGTTGTCGATCCGCGACCGGACGAGCCGCCCGCCGAGCTGCGCGAGCGCCCAGCGGAGGGTCGCGCCCTCGCCGATCTCGGCCTGGCGATGCTGGAACGCGACGGTGCCGGTGGCGAGGTTCTGGATCGATGCGACCTCGAGGGTCGAGCCGGCGGCGAGATGGACCTCGAGTGAGCCGGCGAACAGCGCCTGGGGCCCGGCGAGACCGGTGGCGCCCGCCGATGGTTCGAGCTCCTCGACGACCGACGCGAACGCGCCTTCGCCGAGATCGAGGATCGTCCGGGTCAGGAGCGCCCGGCCCGGCGCCCCGGTCTGCCAGCGGACGACGATCGGCCGGGTGAGGCGAACCCCGGCCGGCACGTGAACGACGACGCCCTGGTTCCAGCCGGCTCGGGTCATCTGGGCCAGCTTGTCGTCGAGCGGCAGCGTGGACGCGTCGCCCAGCAGCCGTCGGGCGAGTGCATCGTCGCGCTCGACCAGCCCACCGAGGGTGTCGAGGACGACGCCGGCCGCGCGTGCCTCGTCATCGAGACTCAGGGCGTCGACGGCATCGTCCCGGAACGCTGCGTACCCCGCCGCTCCGTCCGGCAGCGCGATCGACGACTCGGCCGGGGCGCCGGCTGGCTCGTCCCACGGAGTCACCGCCGACAGGTCGGCGGTCCGCAGGTCGACGTACGTCGTGTAGAGCTGGTTCGTCTCGATCGGGAGGTCGGCGTACCGCCCGAACGCGGCCCGTCGGTCGGCGGCGAGCCACTCCGGCTCCCCGGCGGCGCAGGCCTCCACGAACGCCTGGTCGAGGGTGAATGTGAGCTCGTTCGGGGAGCGCCGGGGCGCCCGGGCCGGGCGGGCGGTCGCGGGTACCGCCGTCGCCTCCGGGGTCGCGTCGATCACCCGAGCGACCCCTCCATCTCGAGCTTCACGAGCCGGTTGAACTCGATCGCGTACTCCATCGGGAGCTCCTTCGTGAAGACCTCGAGGAAGCCCTGGACGATCAGGTTCGTCGCCTCGTTCTCGGTCAGGCCGCGGCTCATCAGGTAGAAGACCTGCTCCGCGCTGACCTTGCCGACGGTGGCCTCGTGGGTCATCGTCGTGTCGTCTTCCTGGATGTCGATGTACGGGTAGGTGTCGCTCCGGCTGATGTCGTCGAGCATCAGCGCGTCGCAACGGACGCTGGCGACGACGTTGGTGGCCCCCGGCGAGACCTTCAGGTGGCCGCGATACGTCGCCCGGCCGCCGTCCTTCGAGACCGACTTCGAGACGATCCGCGAGCGGGTGTTCGGGGCCAGGTGGACGGCCTTGGCGCCGGTGTCCTGGTGCTGGCCCTTGCCGGCGACCGCGACGCTGATGATGTCGGCCGTGGCGTTCTCGCCGCGGAGGTAGATCGACGGGTACTTCACGGTCTTGCGCGAGCCGGTGTTCGCGTCGATCCACTCGACCGTCGAGTTCGCGTACGCGTGGGCCCGCTTGGTGACGAGGTTGTAGACGTCGTTCGACCAGTTCTGGATCGTCGTATAGCGGACCTTCGAGCCGGGCAGGGCCACGACCTCGACGACCGCCACGTGCAGCGACTCCGTTGCGTAGATCGGGGCGGTGCAGCCCTCGATGTAGTGGACCTTGGCCCCTTCGTCGACGACGATCAGGGTCCGCTCGAACTGGCCGGTGTTCTCGCCGTTGATCCGGAAGTACGCCTGGAGCGGGAGCGGGACCTCGACGCCCTTCGGGACGTAGACGAACGAGCCGCCCGACCAGACGGCCGCGTTCAGGGCGGAGAACTTGTTGTCCTCGGCCGGGACGACGGTCCCGAAGTGCTTGCGGAAGATCTCGGGGTACTCGACGAGCGCCTGGTCGGTTCCCATGAACACGACCCCGAGCTTCGTGAGCTCTTCCTTGACCGAGTGGTAGACGACCTCGGAGTCGTACTGGGCGCCGACGCCGGCGAGGAACTTGCGCTCCGCCTCGGGGATCCCGAGCCGCTCGAACGTCTGCTTGATCTTGTCGGGGACGTCGTCCCACGACTTCTCTTCGCGCTCCGACGGCTTGCGGTAGTAGACGATGTTGTCGAAGTTGATCCGGTCGAGACCGTCGGTCCACGTCGGGAGCGGCCGCTTCAGGAAGTGCTCGTACGCGCGGAGGCGGTACTGGAGCATCCAGTCCGGCTCGTTCTTGAACGCGCTGATCTCCTCGACGGTCGAGCGGGTCAGGCCGCGCTTCGTCTGGGCGAGGTAGTCGATGTCGTCGTGGAACGCGAACTGTTCGCGCTGGTCGGCGACGAGGTCGCGCGTCGCGGTCATTCACTCTCCGGAAGGGCGCCCGGCGGGCGCGGACACGGGTCGTTCGGTAATCCCGAGTCACATTATCGGAATTAACCGCGGACGCGTCAACGACGGTCGTTTGACGGCAGGCGTACGATCGCCGCGCTGGGGATTCGTGGAGGACGCACGGATGACGGACGACCTGGTTGCGGCCAGCAGGTGCGCGTGGTGCTCGGCGGCTGCTCCGATCGATGCGACGCAGTGTCCGTCGTGCGGGGCGGCGCTCGCCCAGCGCGAATCGATCGGCGACCTGCTGATCCCCGGCGTCACGAGCATCAACCCGGCCCTGCTCGACTACGACGGCCGGCCGATGCACATCCCGAAAGCGAGCCCGTCCCAGGGCATGGCGAGCGGCGTGATGATGGCCGCGGTGGCCGGCGGGCCGATCGGCCTCGCCGCCCTCGGCGGGCTGGCGGTGGTCGGGGCCGCGGAGTACGCGATGGCGGGTCGCGGGGACAAGGACGGCGCGCCAGCCCTCGAGGATGTCGGACGGCCGAGCGCCGTGACCCTCCAGGCACTCGATCGATTGGCAACCGAGGCGTCCGGGACCGCGGACCGGCGACGCGAACGATCCGTGGCGGGACGAGCCGGGGCGGACCCCCGGCTGACGGTCGGCTCCAGCGGGCGCTCCGGCCGCTAGCCGACGCTCCTGGCGTCGAGGATGCGGCCCCAGCGGAAGACGCGGACCGCGACGAGGACCCCGAACGCGGCCAGGACGAGGATCGCGGCCGCGGCAATCGACGAGTCCAGGTTGCCGCCCTGGAACTCGCTGTAGACCACCAGGGGCAACGTCTGCGTCCGGCCCTCGACGTTGCCGGCGAACATGATCGTGGCCCCGAACTCGCCCAGCGAGCGCGCCCACGTCATCACCAGCCCGGCGGCCAGGGACGCGCTCGCCAGCGGCACGGTGATCGTCCGGAACAGCTGCCGCTCCGATGCGCCGTCGACCCGGGCCGCGTCCTCGAGATCGCGATCCACGGACGCGATCCCGGTCCGGGCGGAGCGGATGAAGAACGGCGCGGAGACGAACGTCTGGGCGAGGATCACGGCGATCGTGGTGAACGGGATCGCCAGCCCGAGGAATTCGAACGGCCCACCGAGCAGGCCGCGCCGCCCGAACACGATCAGGAGCGCGAGCCCGGCGACTGACGGTGGCAGGACGATCGGCAGATCGATGATCGCCTCGAGCCAGCCCTTGCCGGGGAACGACCGACGGGCCAGGACATACGCCAGCGGCAGGCCGAAGGTCACCGTCAGGACGAGACTGACCGCGGTCGTGACGAGGCTCAGGAGCAGGCCGTCGACGACGACCCGCGACGTGATCGACGCGGCGAGCGAGCCATCGAGGATGGCCCGGGCGACGAGGGCGACGACGGGCAGGCCGAGGAACAGCGCGATGAGGGCCGCAACGGCCGCGACCGATCGCTCCCCCCACGGCGATCGGGCGCGGCCGCGGCTGAGCCGGCCGAGCGTTGGCCTCGTCGTCCGTCACGACGGCGGCAGGAACCCGAACTCGGCGAGGATCGCCTGGCCGGCCGGACCCGCGAACCAGTCAAGGAAGGCCTGTGCGGCTGCCGCGTTCGGGGAGGCCTTGATGACGACTCCGGCGTACGTCGCCGGGACGTTGGCGGCGTCCGGAACGTCGACCGTCGTGACCGTCGTGGATGCCTTGGCGTCCGTCACGTAGACGATCCCCGCATCGCCTTCGCCGAGCTCGATCTTGGCGACGACGGCCTTGACGTTGTCTTCCTTGGACACGACGTTCGCGGCGTACGAGGCAGCGAAATCGCTCGGATACCCGGGTTCCTTCGCCAGGTTGGCGACGAGCTGGGTCGCGTACTTCGTGATCGGCACCTCATCGCCGGCCGCGATGATCTTGACATCGGTCGTCGCCAGGTCGGCCGGGGTCGCGATGCCGGCCGGGTTGGCCGTCGGCACGATGATCGTCAGCTTGTTGCCCGCGAACGTCACGGCAGCCCCGGCGGCGAGTCCCCTGTCGACGAGCTTCCTCGGGTTGGTCGCGTCTGCCGACAGGAAGACGTCGGCCGGCGCGCCCTGCTCGATCTTGGTCTCGAGGGCCGACGACGAGTCGGTCGAGAGCGTGAGCGTCGAACCGGGGTGGGCGGCTTCCCAGGCCACCCTTGCCTGCTCGAGAGCCCCCTTCAGCGACGCCGCGCCGTAGATCTCGAGGTGGGCCGCCGCCATGGACGGGACGGCCCCGCTCGGCGCACCGGACGCCGCGGGCGGCGCCGCGCCACCGACACTCGGCGCGGGCGTGCCACCCGAGGAACAGGCGGCGAGGACCAGGACGAGCGCCGAAGTGAGCGCGAGAGGACCTCGGCGAGGCATGAGGAGAGCTCCGGAGGGACCCAGCGAATGCTGTGGTCTGATCTGTCGATACCAAGGAAGTATCGCCAGATCGGCTCCGGATGTCTATGAACCGGCGATCAGAAGAACGTCGAGCACCAGGGGGCGTCGCGCGTCGCGAGGAGGCGGTCGGCATCGGCCAGCGCGCCCGCCCGGTGCTCGTCCCAGCCGCGGGCGAGGACGGCGTCGCGAAGCTTCGTCCCGCCGAGATACGCGGCTCCGAGGGCCCCTCCGTCGATCGTGAGATCGGGCGACTGGTCGGTTGGCACGGCGCGCGCACCGTCGGGCGACACGTCCAGGGCCAGACGAACGCGCGTGGGTGCGGCATCGTCACCGCCGGCATCCCGGTCGATGACTTCCAGCACCAGCGAGCCCGTCTGGTCATACGTCCGCGCCTCGAGCGCGGCCGGGATGTCGTGGAGCCGGATCCACAGGCCGTCGCCCAGATCGAACGGCTCGGCCGCGCGGGCGTTGGTCAGCAGCCACGGCAGGCGGTCGGCCGAGTGGCGCCGCTCGGCCTTGAGCGTCGATACGAGATCGATGCCGGCGAGGAAGCGCCAGAGGGCGACCTGGGCGTCGATCGTCAGGCCGTGGAGCTCATCGACGGTCAGCGTGCTCCGCGGCTGGCGATGCTCCCATTTGGCATCGCCGTGGTAGCGGGCGTAGCCGTCGATCGCGCCCGTCTCATCGCGATGGATGACGAAGAATCCCTTCCATCCCTCGCCGGCCGAGCCGGGCAGTCCGAAGTCGGAGCGCCACATGATCGGCCGGCGCCAGATCTCGCCGGGCTGGATCCGGCGCCACGTCTCGAAGACGTTCCGTGCCAGGTCAAGGCCGGCCTCGTCGGCAGGGAGCGCCTCGATCGACCCACACCGACCGCCGGCCGCCTCGCTGAACGACGTCGCGGTCAGGTCGAGCATCCAGCCCGCCGACTGCACCGCCGGCCCGTAGCCGAAGCGGCCATAGATCGGGTACTCGGAGGCGTAGAGGAGCGACACGAGCTCGCCGCGCTCGCGGGCCGCGGCGTGCTCGGCGGCGATCATCCCGCGCAGCAGCCCGCGCCGCCGGTGGGTCGGCCGGACCGTCACGCCCGACACCGCGGACGCCTTGATCTGGCGCATGCCGGGCAGCGTCAGCTCCGTCGCCCAGGTCCGGGTCGTGCCGACGACCCGACCGGCATCGAAGGCGGCCCAGACGCGGGCGAAGTCCCAGTGCGGCCGGACGTCCGCGGCGATCTTGTCGACGTCCGTCCGTTCGAGGAAACCGGTCGTCACGGCATCGAGGTAGTCCGGCAGCTCTGCGTCCCGGATGGCCCGGATGTCGATCGTCATGCGGCCGACAATAGCAGCCGAGGGCCGGCCGATCTCATCCCGGTCGTGGTCGAATGGAGGGCGCCGTGGCGCTTCGCAACAAGCACCCGATCAACGTGACGATGATCGACGACGCGCCCCGCGGGGCCCGGATCGCCGACCACGTGACGGGCTTCCTCGGCAGCTGGCGGTTCATCAGCGTCCAGACCGTGATCGTCGCGATCTGGGTCGTCGGCAATGCCTGGCTGCTGTCGCGGCCGTTCGACCCGTACCCGTTCATCCTGCTGAACCTGGCGTTCTCGACCCAGGCCGCCTATGCCGCGCCGCTGATCCTGCTGGCCGGCAACCGGGCATCGCTGCGCGACCGGATGACGCTCGAGCACGCGGCCGCGGAGGCCGACATCGAGGATGCCCAGAACCGCGAGCTCCTCGAGGGCAACGCCGAGATCCTGCGCAAGGTGGAGCATCTCGAGGAACGGATCCTCGCGCTCGAGACGTCGATCCTGGCCGCCATCGACAAGCGCCCCGCCCGGACGCCGGGCTGGATGGAGCCGCCGCCGCACGGCTGACGGGACGCTGGGGTCCGGCCACCGAGGCGCGCCCGGCCAGTGAGCCGGGCCCGGACGCGACGACGCGACGGGCTCCCGTGGGAACGCCGTCGCGTCGGCTCATGCGAGCGCCGGTGCCGGCCGGCGCAGGAGCGGAAGGTCAGACGCCCGCGGTGTGCTCCGTGGACGAGCCGTTGCCGGCGGCGACCGTCTCGCCGAGGTCGGCCATCGTGTCCGGCCAGGTCTCGTTCTCGACCGACGGCCGAGTCTGGCTGGGATCGGGCAGCAGGCTGCCGAGGTCCGAGTCGTCATCGAAGCGCTCGAGGGCCGTCTCCTGGCCGGTGACGCGGGCCTTGATCCGATCCGCGGTCTCGCGGACCTTCACCGACGCGCCCGGCGAGGTGATCAGCCACCAGGCGGCGGCGAACATCGAGCCGATGGCGAGGAGGGCGGCCAGCGGCAGGATCGGATTCGTCCGCTTCCGGCCGGGCATCCGGTCCTCGATCGCCTTCGGCAGGTCGAGCTTGTTGATCGCCTTCTCGACCTGGCTCAGGCGGTCCTCGACGGCCTTCGGCAGATCGAACTTCGAGAGGTCGACGTCCGGCATCTCGATCTTCTTCGGCATGGTCGGCATGCGATCGCCGATCGCGCTCTGGATGTCGTGTCGGTTCATGTCGCGGAGTCCTCCTGGGAGCTTGATCTCCGGCAGGTGGATCTCCGGCAGGGAGAGATCGGGCATGGGGTCTCCTTCCGGGTTGCGTGCTGCGCAGAGCATGCGGGTCGCGGTGTCACGGGCCGACGGGCGCACCGGACTGGGGGGTTGCAGGTGCATCGCAGGCGGCCGCCGATCGCCGCCACGCCAGCGGCCGCGGGTCGTACGATGGGTTCATGGCCCTCCGACAGAGCGCCGGCATCCTCCTCTTCCGGCGCGCTTCGCCCGACGAGCGGCTGGAGGTCCTGCTCGCCCACCCGGGCGGACCGTTCTTCGCCAAGCGCGACGAGGGCCACTGGACCCTGCCCAAGGGCGAGCCCGAGTTTCCCGACGAGGACCTCCTCGAGGTCGCCCGGCGCGAGTTCGCCGAGGAGGTCGGACTCGTGGCGCCGTCGACCCAACCGGACGGAACGCCGCCGCTGAGCCTCGGATCGATCGTCCAGAAGGGCGGCAAGCTCGTCCACGCCTGGGCAATCGAGGGCGACCTCGATCCTGCGAAGGCGCTGTCGAACGTGTTCGAGATGGAGTGGCCACCACGAAGCGGGCAGCGCCAGACGTTTCCCGAGATCGACCGCGTCGCGTGGTTCGAGCCGGCCGAGGCACGGCGACGGCTCAAGCCGACCCAGGTCCCGTTCGTCGACCGGCTGGAGGAGACGCTCGAGATCCCGTCGGGCATACGTGACGGAAGCTGACGGGTACGCCGCCGACGATGGCGGCATGACGACCACCGCCTCACCGCCCAGACCCGCCCGACGAACGGTCGAGCCGCTGCCGACCGTGACGGGCACCGCGCCCGTGGCGGGGCCGACGAGCCCGACGACGACGGCGGCACCCGGTCCCGAGCCGGTCGTCGAGCGCTCGATCAGCGGCGCCGTCGCGCGGCGGTTCCTGGCGATCCACCACCTCGTCGCCCCGCCGCGATCCTTGCCGCCCGGCGGCGAGGGCATCCTGGCCGTGTTCGACCGGCTCGGGTCGATCCAGTTCGATCCGATCGAGATCGCCGGCCGGAACCATGACCTGGTCCTGCTGGCCCGCGTCCCGGGCTACCGGCGGGAGATGACGGACGAGCTCCTGTACCGCGACCGATCCCTGTACGAGACCTACAACAAGGGCCTCTCGATCGTCCCGACCGCGGACCTGCCGTGGTATCGCGTGGCGTGGGACCGCGCCCGCCAGATGCACGAGGGCAAGGCATTCGACGAACACGCCCCGCTCGTCGCGGAGCTCCTGGAGCGGATCGCATCGACCGGGCCGATGTCGTCGATCGACATCGAGCCGCGGGCGGTCATCGAGTGGTCGTGGCGGCCGACGAACCAGGTCCGGGCGCTGCTCGAGGGTCTCGCCGAGGCGGGGATCCTCGGCCTGTCGCGGCGCGACGGGAATCGGCGCGTCTACGACCTCGTCGAGCGGCTCTTCCCGGCCGAGGTCCTCGACCGGTTCATCCCGATCCGGGAGCGGTTCCGCCACAAGCTCCTGTCGCGCTACCGGGCCCACGGGCTCCTCGGGACGATCGGCAGCATGGAGCTCTGGTACGGCACGTCGCCGTGGGTCGAGATCGGGATGGAAGACGGCCTGTCGCTGAAGTCGGCCGGCCGGAAGGAGCTCCACCGCGAGCTGGTCGCGGACGGCTCATTGGTGCCCCTGACCGTCGATGGCGTCCGCGGCCTGCGCTACGTCCTCGTCGACGAGCTGCCCCTGCTCGACCAGGCCGAGCGCGAGATCGCGGCCGGATCGCCACCGGGCGGCGCGTCCCCGGGCGTGGCGTTCGTGGCGGCTCTCGATCCGCTCGTGTGGGACCGCGATGTGCTGCCCGCCCTCTTCGGCTTCGAGTACCTGTGGGAGGTCTACGTTCCGGCGGCCAAGCGGCGGTGGGGCTACTACGTCCTGCCGATCTGGTTCGGCGATCGGTTCGTGGGCCGGATCGAACCGCGGATCGAGCGCAAGACCGACACGCTCCGAATCGCCGGCCTGTGGTTCGAGGACGGATTCGACCCGCTGGCCGAGCCCGGGTTCGTCACGGCGTTCGCCGCAGCCCTCGAGGCCCATCGGGCGTTCGGCGGCGTCACCCGCATCGGCTGGCCGCGGGTGGCCCGCCATCGGGCGTTCGTGCGCGCGGCACGCGCTGCGGCGGATGGAGCCCGGGTGACGGGCCGGCCGTAGCCTCGCGGCCAGGGACGGGACGACGCCGACTAGCGGAGGTCGATGACCCGGGTCATCCAGGCGCCGTCGTTGCCGGCGTTGTCGCGGGCCGCGATCCGGAACTCATAGAAGTGGCCGGTCGGCACCGTGAAGTAGGTGACCCGGAGCGTGGTCGAGGACACGAGCGTCGTCCACTCGCCGCCGTCGACGCGGCGCTGGATGTCGTACGAGCGCAGACCTGACGTGAGGACCTGGAGGCGAGGGTCGTAGCCCGTCCACGCGACCTTGACCTTGCGGGTCGATGCGCTCGGGCTGGCAACCACCCGCGGGGTGTACACGGTCGCCTTTGCGGCGGTCCGGTCCGGGCCCTTGATGAAGACCGCGGTCCACATCTTCTTGCCGCTGGACGGGTCGAACGCAAGGCCGACGCCCACGTAGTTGTAGTTGCTCGACGTGATGATCGCCCTGTGGCCCGTCGAGTTCATCCAGCCGCGGTTGGCGACGCTGGTCGTGGCATCCCAGGTGGAGGTGTTCCAGGCGATGATCTCGCCGGCGCCGTACCACTTGACGCTCTGCTCGCGCAGGATGTCGAACACGTTCCGGCCGTCGGGCTGGACATGGCTGAAGTAGCTCTTCTGGACCATGTCGACCGACCGGGCGCGGGCGATCGCCATCAGGCGCGCGTCGACGCGGACGGACACGAGGCCGCGCGACGTCCGGTCGGCATTGAGCTCCGAGACCATGCCCATCTCGTAGGCGGATAGTCCGGCCTCGTTGCTCGGGGCGCTCGCGGCGGCGGCACCACCGGGCGCAACGATCGCGGCGCCGACGACGGCGACGAGGAGGATCGACGCGAGGCGTCGACGGTTGAGAGCGCGCACGGGTGAGACCATGCGTCAACGATCGCGGACGGCGGCCGAGAGCGGTATGGGTGACCGGTCCCGTCGGTCGGGGCGATTGGTACCGGACCCGGTCTACGGAGTCGGTGCCAGACGTCCGCACCCTGCCCGACCGGACCCGGCGGCACCCCACCGGACCGGATCGGAGACCTATGGGACCATCGGGTCGAACCTGCTGGCGCCCATCGATCGCGGCGCACCCTCGACTCACTCCAGTTCGAGTCGACCCAACCCGACGGAGGAATGACATGGCGACAACCCGACGCGCGACGGCAACCTGGAGCGGGGACCTCCTGACCGGCAACGGGACGGTGAGCGCGGCCACGACCGGCACGTTCCGCGACCAG
The DNA here is from genome assembly GCA_963783055.1 of uncultured Chloroflexia bacterium. Classification (GTDB taxonomy): domain Bacteria; phylum Chloroflexota; class Limnocylindria; order Limnocylindrales; family CSP1-4; genus CF-46. The sequence goes on along the minus strand of CAWAMB010000004.1, from coordinate 774,678 downwards.
CCGACGACGTGGGCCTCGCGCATCGGCGAGACGCAGGGCACGATCTCCCCGGAGGAGCTGCTCGCCGCGGCCCACGCGTCGTGCTACTCGATGGCGTTCTCGAACATCCTCGCCAAGGCCGGCACGCCCCCGACCCGGGTCGACGTCGAGGTGGTCATCGGGGCCGACAAGCTCGAAGCTGGGTTCACCGTCACCGACGCGACGATCGTCGTCCGCGGCACGGCGCCCGGAGCGACGCAGGGCAGCTTTGCCGCGGCTGCGGATCAGGCCAAGGATGGCTGTCCGATCTCGCGGGCATTGAAGGGCAACGTGGCGATCACCGTCGAGGCAACGCTCGAGGACCAGTAGCGGCGCGGCGCGGCCTGCCGCGCCGGCATGGCGTCCCGTGCCGGCATGGCGTCCCGCGCCGGCATGGCGGCCCGTGCCGGAATCGCGGCCCGTGCCGGAATCGCGGCCCGTGCCGGAATCGCGGCCCGCGCCGGCATGACGTCCGCGCCGGGATCGGGCGGCCGATCTCGCCATCGATGCACGGCTGGACTGGCTGGCGGACCCGCCACGCTCAGCGACGCGGCCGGGAAGCGAACGGTGTGCATACGACCGACCCACTCATTCCCGGCAGGCATGCATGGCCTGATCGCGGCGGCGCGGCGTCCCGCGGCGGTCACGCGATCGTCCCGCGGCGTCTCGCGGCGTCTCGCGGCGTCTCGCGGCGTCCCGCGGCGGTCACGCGATCGTCCCGCGCCGGGATCGGGCGGCCGATCTCGCCATCGATGCACGGCTGGACTGGCTGGCGGACCCGCCACGCTCAGCGACGCGGCCGGGAGGCGAACGGTGAGCGTGCGACCGACCCACTCATTCCCGGCAGGCATGCATGGCCTGATCGCGGCGGCGCGGCGTCCCGCGGCGGCGCGGCGTCCCGCGGCGGTCACGCGATCGTCCCGCGGCGTCTCGCGGCGTCTCGCGGCGGCGCGGCGTCCCGCGGCGGTCACGCGATCGTCCCGCGCCGGGATCGGGCGGCCGATCGCGCCATCGATGCACGGCTGGACTGGCTGGCGGACCCGCCACGGTCAGCGACGCGGCCGGGAGGCGAACGGTGAGCGTGCGACCAACTCACTCATTCCCGGCACGCATGCATGGCCGGATCGCGCGTCGCGGCGTCCCGCGGCTTGATCGCGGCGTCCCGCGCCGGGTCAGGCGATCCCGGCGGTCAGGCAATCCCGGCGGTCAGACGATCGCGGCGGTCAGACGATCGCGGCGGTCAGGCGATCGTGAGCAGGCGGCGCGGGTTGTCGACCGTGATCGTCTGGATCTCGGCCTCGGACACGCCGGCTGCCCGGAGTCGTGGCAGGAACGTGTCGGCCAGGTACGTGTAGCCGTTGCCGCCGTAGCGCCGGAGCTGGCTGTCGTGGCAGACGTCCTGCGACAGCAGGATCCGCTCACCGTGACCGCGCGCCAGGAGCTCGCGGAGGTGGTCGACGATCCGGCTCTCGCCGTGGCGCTCGAGGGCCGTGAAGCTCATCCCGAGGAAGTCGAACTCGACGGTCGCGCCGCGCTCCACGATCGCGAGGTGGTAGTCGAGCGACGGGTTGGAGTCGGCGTGGCCGATCACGACCCGCGTCAGGTCGGCGCCCTCAGCCTCGAAGATGTCGAGCTGGTCGAGCCCGACCGACGACTGGACGGCATGGGTCGTGATCGCGAGACCGGTCTGCCGGGCCGCCCGGGCCGCGGCGCGATGGACCCGTTCCTCCTGGGCCGACAGCCACGGCTTGTCGGTCCCGATCTCGCCGATGATGCCGGCCCGGATCCCGGTTTCCCCCACCCCGACCGTGGCGTCGTGGACGATCAGTTCGGCGAGCACATCGACCGTCCGCCGATCGACGAGCAGCTCGGCCGGATAGTGCGCGCCGCGATACCAGCCGGCACCCATGACGAAGGCGAGACCGGTCGCGCGGGCGAGGCCCGCCAGCCACTCGGGGTCGCGCCCGACACCGTCGAGGGTCAGGTCGACGACGGTCCCGCCGCCGGCCGCCCGGAACGCGGCGAGCTCCTCGACGATCACGGGCTCGTCGCGGCGGAGCTCCCAGTAGTCCCAGCGGTTGGCGACGTGCCACAGGGCGATCGCGGTGTGCTCGTGGGGCAGCACCCAGCCGAGGTCGGCGGGATCGATGGCGCCGAGGACGGTCTGGACCCGACCGGTCGCGGTCGAGCTGGCCACGGCGTCGCTCATGACGCGGCGCGGCGCGCCCGCACGGACTCGTACGGGACGGGCGGCGCGGGCACGATCCGCTCCGGGGCGACGGCGTCCTTCGCCGCCAGGATCGTCTCGAGGAACGACAGGATCCGCCGCTCGTGGTCGGCCCGGCGGTAGCCGGCGCCCTCCTCGGCGGCCTGGATCAGCATCCCGTCGAGCAGCGCGGACATCGCCTGCGAGACCGACGCGACATCGAGCCAGGGCGGCAGCTCGCCGCGCATGACGCCCTCCTGGAGGAGCAGCACGATCGCCGTCGTCGTCTCGTGCCGGCGATGCAGGAGCATCGAGCGGATCGCCGGGTCGGTCTCGACCTCGGCCCAGGCCTGGAGGAGGAGGAACCCGGAGCCGCGGTCCGTCTGCTCGACCGCCAGGTTGTCGAACCAGTAGCCGATGGCCGCCGCGATCCGCTCGCGGTAGCCGTTGACGGGTGCCAGCCGGTCGCCGAGCTGGGCGAGCTCCTGGTCGGTGATCAGGTCGCAGCCCGCCAGGATCAGGTCGGACTTGCTCTTGAAGTACGTGTAGATCGCCCCGACCGACAGGCCCGATGTCCGGACGATGTCCTGCATCGTCGCGCGATGGAAGCCGCGCTCGGCGAAGACGGCCAGGGCGGCCCGGACGATCCGGTCGCGGACTTCCTGCTCGTGCGCGGCGCTGACGCGAGGCATGGTGACTCCTGGAGAACGGTTGCTCCCCTAGCCTACGCAGGAAGCACCCGCACGACAAGTCTTGACAAAACGAATGCTCATTCTCTATGTTGCCTCAGCGAAACACCGACCACCCGACGCCGTCCGTCGCCATCCGAAGGGGCTCTCGATGTTGTTCTCACGCTGGGGCGCGTTCGTCTATCGCTTCCGCCGTCCGATCGCCCTCGTCACGGTCGTCCTCGCGATCGGTTCCGTGACGCTGGCCGCCAAGGTCACGGACTCGCTGGTGTCCGGCGGCTGGACCGATCCCCGCTCGGAATCCGCCGCGGTCTCGACCCGCCTGGCGGACGAGTTCGGGGCCGGCCGGGGCTCGATCGTGGCCCTGTTCGAAGGCGATGCCGGCACGGACGCCCGCTCCCCGGCCTTCCAGCAGACGATCGCGTCCTCGCTCTCGCGGCTGGCCGCCGATCCGATCGCCGACGGCGTCATCGGCTTCGCCGAGACCGGTGACGCCCGCTTCATCAGCACCGACGGCCACTCCGCCTACGCGGTCGTCCGGCTCACGATCACCGACGAGCAGTCGGCCAACGAGATGCCGACGATCCGGGCCCTGATCGACCAGCCGAGCGGCGCCTCGCTCAGCCTGGCCGGCGTCGGTCCGTTCACCGAGGACCAGGCCCACCAGTCGGAGAAGGAGCTCGTCCAGGCCGAGACGATCTCCGGGCCGTTCGCGCTCCTGATCCTGCTCGCGGTCTTCGCATCCGTCGTCGCGGCCGGGTTACCGCTGCTCGTCGCCGGGCTCGCGATCCCGACCACGCTCGCTGGCGTCTATCTCGTCGCCCAGACGACCGAGCTCTCGATCTACGTCCAGAACGTGGCGACGATGCTCGGCCTGGCGCTGGCGATCGACTACTCGCTGTTCATGGTCAGCCGCTTCCGCGAGGAGCTGCGACGGGGTCGAACCGTCGCCCAGGCCGTCGAGACGACCGTGGCCACGAGCGGCAAGGCCGTCGCGTTCTCGGGCCTCGCGGTCGCAATCGGCCTGTCAGGGCTCCTGCTGTTCCAGCCGGCGGCGCTGCGCTCGTTCGGGATCGGCGGCTCGATCGTCGTCGCCTCGTCGGTCTTCTATGCCCTGACGTTCCTGCCGGCCGTCCTCGGAATGCTCGGGCCACGGGTGAATGCCCTCAGCCTGGGCGGCCTGTTCGCCGCCATCCGCCGCCGGCTCGGCCGGCCCGGCGGCGCGACCGCGGCCCGTGCCGCTCGGCCGTCCCGCTGGGCGGCGGTCGCCCACCTCGTCATGGCCCGGCCGCTCGCGTTCCTGATCCCTGCCGTCCTCTTCCTGCTCCTGGCCGGGACGCCGTTCCTGCGCCTCAGCCAGGGCATCCCGAACGCGGCCACCCTGCCCGAGGGCCTCGAGAGTCGCGACGCCGCGGTCACGCTCGCGACCGACTTCCAGGCCGGCGAAACCTCGCCGATCACGATCCTCGCGACGGTCGACGGCGACCCCCTCAGTGCGGCCAACATCACCCGCCTGACCGACTTCTCGGTCGCGCTGAACGCGGTCGACGGGATCGATCGGGTCGAGGGTCCGTTCAGCGTCGTGGACCCGCAGACCGGATCGGCGATGACGACGGACCAGCTCGCTGCGTTCTATGCCGCCCCCGCCGACCAGCTGCCGCCCCAGCTCGTCGCCGCGCGCGACCAGCTCAAGGACGCCTACGTTCGCGGCTCGGTCGTCCGGCTCGATGCGGTCAGCCCGCTCGACCCGGTGAGCCCCGCCGGCGGCGAGGTCATCCCCGCCGTCCGGGCAGTCCGTGTGGCCGGTGTCACCGGCGCCGTCGGTGGACTCGCCGCCGAGGGCCACGACTTCATGGTCAGCCAGGGCAACACGGTCCCGTGGGCGGTCGCGGTCACGCTCCTCGCGAGCGGCCTGATCCTGTTCCTCCTGTTCGGCTCCGTCGTGATCCCGCTCAAGGCAGTCGTCATGACCCTGCTCTCGATCACGGCCAGCTTCGGCGCCCTCGTCTGGATCTTCCAGGAGGGCAACCTGTCGAACGTCCTGGGGTTCACGTCGCCCGGCTTCACGGTGGCCGGCAACCCGATCATCATGTTCAGCATCCTGTTCGGGCTGTCGATGGACTACGAGGTCCTCCTGCTGTCCCGGATCCAGGAGGCGTACCGCCGGACGGGCGACAACCGGGCGTCCGTTGCCGAAGGCCTGTCCCGAACGGCCGGCGTGATCACCGGCGCGGCCCTGATCATGGTCGTGGTCTTCTCGGCCTTCGCCCTCGCCGAATCGATCACGATCAAGAGCATCGGGGTCGGGATGGCGATCGCGGTCCTGATCGACGCGACGATCATCCGGGTCCTGCTCGTTCCGGCGGCCATGCGCCTGATGGGCGGCTGGAACTGGTGGGCGCCGGGACCGCTCGGCCGGTTTGCCGACCGGCTCGGATTCAGCCACGCCGAGGACGATCTCGAGCTGCCGACCGACGCCGAGTCGGCCGACGCCGGACGGCGCGCGCCGAGCCTCGCAGGGTCCTAGCCGTGGTCGTAGACTCGCCGCCGGGCCGACGCCGGGGGACGAACGAACCCCGGCGAGGGCTTGCGGAGGGACGGATGAACGATCGCAACCTGTCCGGCGACCCGAGTACCCGGGAATGGGCGTGGCGCTGGGGCCCCGACGAGGACCGCCGGCCGGGCCTGCCGTGGATCGGCATCTTCCTCGTCGTGTTCGGCGGGCTGCTGCTTCTCGAGCGGGCGCTGCCGGAGTATCAGCGGCTCGGCGACGTCGCGGTCCTGGCCGCCGGAGTCGCCTCGCTGGTGGCCTGGCTTCTGCGACGCAGCTCCATTGCCCTGTACGCCGGCGCCTTCCTGACGGCGCTGGCCCTGCCGGGCACGATCCAGGCGCTCGGCCAGCCGCTCGGGCCGGGCTGGGGCACGCTGTTCTTCGGGCTGGCGTTCCTGTTTGTGGCCGCGGTCCGGATGACGCAGGGCGGGGGCGTCGGCTGGCAGACGCTGTACGGCGGGATCCTCGTCCTGATCGGCGGGTCGGAGGTGATCAAGCCGGATGTGGCGAGCCTTGCCTGGCCGCTGATCCTGGTCGCGATCGGCCTGCTGCTCCTCGTCCGGGGCGGCCGCCCGCGCTGATCCTGAACGGACCGGGCCCACGTTGATCCTGCACGGACCGGGCCATCGGCCGGTCAGCCCTGGGCGGAGGCGCGCCTCGCCCGTGCCGTGCGCTCACGCACAGGGCGCGGGGCGCCCGTGGCCACTGCCGGGTCGGCGTTGGCGCTCGCGACGCGATCCCTCGCGACGACTGCGTTCGCCACGACGGGCTCGACCACGGCAGCTTCCGGCACGACCATGGGGATGCGAATCGTGGTTCCGACCGTGCCGGGCTCGGCCGGCAGGATGGTGGTCCCGATCAACGTCGCGAAGAGCTCGACGATCTCCGGATCGAACTGGCCGCCGCTGTGGCGCTCGATCTCGGCCCACGCCTCGTCGAGGGCGATCGCCGCGCGATACGGTCGGTCGCTCGTCTGGGCGCTGAGCGCGTCGGCGACCGAGATGATCCGGGCCCCGAGCGGGATGGCGTTCCGGGCAAGGCGGTCGGGATAGCCGCGGCCGTCGTACCGCTCGTGGTGATGACGAACGATGGCGGCGATGTCCGTCATCGCCTCATGGGTCGACACGATGTCGCCGCCGATCGCCGAATGGCGCTGCATCTCGGCATACTCGTCGTCGGTCAGCGGCCCGGGCTTCAGGAGGATCCGGTCGGCGATCCCGATCTTGCCGATGTCGTGGAGATAGCCACCGATCCGGATCGTCGTCCGGGCGAGCTCGGGCAGACCCATGAGGACGGCGACCCGTTCGCCCATGACCCCCAGCTGTCGGCAGTGCTCGCCGGTCTCGAGGTCGCGCGCCTCGATCGCCGCCGTCAGGGCGAGCGCGACCCCGTCCAGGATCGGCGTGACGTACTGGTACTGGACGGCCGCCTGGCGGATCCGCGAGCGCTCGAGCGCGGCCCGGACCTCCACCTGGAACTCCTCGCCGGTGAATGGCTTGAGGAGCATGCCGGATGCGCCGTCGCGGAGGGCTCGGATCGCGTTGTCGAGCGACGCGTGGCCCGTGGCGACGATGACGGGGACCTCCGGGTCGCGCCTCCGGATCTCGGCCAGGAACTCGTGGCCGTCCATTCCGGGCATCCGGATATCGGTCACGATCAGATCGAACCGCTCGGCCTCGAAGACACCGAGCGCCTCGGACGGCCCGGTCGCGGTGGTCACCTCGATGTGCAGGCGCTCGAGCAGGCGGGTCATGAGCTGGAGGACGATGACCTCGTCGTCGACGCACAGGACGCGGACAACCGGGGCCGCCGTGGCGGCCCTGCGCCGGATCGTCGAGCGGGTGATCATGCCACCACCCCGAGCGGACGCACGCCGTCGAGCTCGATCGGGCGCGTGGCCGGCAGGCGGATCTCGACCGTCGTGCCGCGGCCCGGCGTGCTGTCGATCGTGATCGTGCCACCGTGACTCTCGATCAGTCCAACGCTGACCGACAGCCCGAGGCCGCTCCCGGGCTCCGGGCCTGGCTCGATCTCATCCGCCCGGGCGGAGAAGAACGGATCGAAGGCGAGGCGGACCGTCGTCTCGTCCATCCCGATCCCGTCGTCGGTGATGCTGATCAGGCGGCCACCGTCGTCGTCCCGGACGGCGACGGCGAGATGGCCGCCGGGCCCCATCGCCTGGCGGGCATTCGTAAGGACATTCAGGATCGCCTGCTGGACGGCCGGGCCGTCGATCAGGATCGGGTCCATTGGCGGCAGGTCTTCGTGGATCGAGATCCCGCGCCGGACGATCGTGTACCGGAGCAGCTCGACCGTCTCATGGACGAGCGCCGAGAGGTCCGTCGGGACGAATTCGGGCGGCCGAGGGCTGGCGAAGTCGCGCAGGGCGCGAACGATCTGGCGGGCCCGGAGGGCCTCGTCGCGGATCGTCTCGAGATCGGCCCGGCGAGGATCGTCGGCGGCCGCTTCTTCGATCAGGAGCTCCGTGAACCCGAGGACGCCGGTCAGGGGATTGTTCACCTCGTGGGCGACGCCGGCGGCGAGGTCGCCGACGGCCGCCGCGCGCGAGGTCTGGATGAGCCGGCGCTGGTCGACGGCGCGGCGCTCGAGCTCCGCCCGGAGCTCGCCGACGAGCCGGCCATTTTCCTCGGTCAGGGCCGTGACCCGGGCGAGCATCGTCGTCCGCTCGCGGAGCAGCAGCCCCTGGCGCACGATGAACACGATGCTGGCCGCGAAGATCGCGACGTGGAGGAGGCGTTCGACCGACTGTGGCGCCTCGGCCAGGACGAGCAGGAAGAGGAGGCTGGCGGCCGTCGGCGCCACCGTCTTCGTCGCCATGGCCGCGAGCGACAGGTAGCGCGCGCTCGTCGATCGCTCGTCCTGCCAGGTCACGAGCCCGAACGCCGCCACGAGCGTGCCGATCGTGAAGGAGAGGCTCGTGAGGGCTCCGGGATCGGTCAGGCTGATGCTCGACGAGATCCAGCCGAGGTAGGCGAGGCCGACGATCGCGCCGCCGGCGCACAGGAGGGTCGCGCCGCGCGCGGCGATCGGCTGACCGACGGCCAGGACGGCGATCAGGCCGGCGCCGCCGAGCCCGATGAAGCCGGCCGGGTAGGCGATCGCCGCGATCCCGGCCGCGGTCGGTGGATCGAGGACGGTCGGACCGAACACGAAGACGAGCATCGACCCGATGAAGAGGCACGCCAGCGCGGCGTCGAGGTAGACCGCGGTCTCCTCGGCGGCGCTGACCTTTCGCCGGACCGTCGCGACGAGCATCCCGATCCCCGGCGCCATGATGGCGACGATGCAGATGTCGGCAATCGACGGGACGGTCGCCGTCCCGGTCAGGTTCATCCAGGCCCAGGCGAGCGTGGCGATCATCCAGAGCACGAACGCAACGGCGCCCCACTGGCGGACGCGCCGGGACCGTCCCTGCTCGCCGCGGATCGAGACGACCGCTGCGGCGGCGGCACCGACGGCCGACACGGACCAATGGAGGTTGTCCCAGACGCCCCGCGCATCCCCGGCGTTGAGCAGCGACAGGAGCGCGAACGGGACGGACGCGACCGTCGCAATCACGAGGATCCGGACCGCGGCGGAACGCGGGATCCAGCGTGGATCCACGAACGCGACGAGGCGCAGCGCCCGGCTGATGGCGGTCATGACCGAAATCTAGTCGCGGCGAGGGAGCGGGTTCCATAGCCCGGTTGTCGGGTCCGACGTACGGCGGTCGGCGTAGAGGGCGCGCCTCAGGCAGGGCTCAGCCGGGATCAATCGGGCTCAGCCGGGCTCAGCCCGCGGCGGCAACCACCTCGGCGGCCGCCCGCTCGACGGCGAGCGCGACCGTCTCGACGATCCGCTCGAGCTCCGGCGCGGTGACGACGAACGGTGGGCCGAGCAGGATCGTGTCGCCGTCGACGCCGTTGGCATTGCCCGTGCCCGAGTACACGAGCACGCCGGCGTCGCGCGCAGCGCGCACGATCGCCTCCGTCAGGCGGGCCGCCCGCGGGAAGGCACGCCGCGTCTCGCGATCCTCGACGAGCTCGATGCCGATCATCAGCCCCCGCCCGCGGATCTCGCCGACGTGCTCGTTCGCGCCGAGCCGGTCGACGAGCAGCGCATGGAGCCGGTCGCCCTTGACCCGGCTCGCCTCGACAAGGTCCTCGTCGTCGATGATCCGCAGCACCTCCCGGGCGACCGCGGCACCGGCCGGCGCGTGGGAGTAGGTGAACCCGTGGACGAACCCGCCCGGCGCCTGTGACTGCGTCGTGGATCGTGCCGGACGCCGCGACGAACCCGAACGGCCAGTAACCGGACGTCGCGCCCTTGGCGGCGACGACGATGTCGGCCCGGACGCCCCAGTGGTCGAGCCCGAACCAGCGGCCCGTCCGCCCGAAGCCGGTCATCACCTCGTCGGCGATGAGCAGGACGCCGTGACGGCGGCAGACGTCGGCGATCTTCGGCCAGTAGTCGTCGGGCGGGACGGCGGAGGCCAGGCGTCGCCCCGACGATCGGCTCCGCGACGAAGGCGGCGATCGTCCCCGGCTCCGCCGCCGAGAAGGCTCGGTCCAGCTCGGCGGCGAGCTCATCGCCGGTGGCGAGGGCCTGCGCGTCGGCGTCGTTCGCCCGGTACGGGTAGGCCGCGGAGACGTGGCGGAACCGGCCGAGCCAGCCCTCGTACGGCCGGCGCAGGGGTCGGCGACCCGACAGGTCGAGGGCCCCGATCGAGTTGCCGTGGTAGCTCCCCCACCGGGCGTAGACGACCCAGCGCTCGGTCTCGCCCCGGGCGAGGTGATACGCCCGGGCCAGCTTCAGCGCGGTCTCGATCGCCTCGGAGCCGCCGCTGACCGGATAGAGGTACGGATCGTCGACCGGCAGGCGCGGGCCGATCTCTGCCGCGTACGCCTCGAGTGGCTCGGTCGTGAACGCGGAGCCGTGGGCATACGACAGGCGGCCGGCCTGCTCCCCGAGGACGCGGGCGACGGACGCCCGGCCGTGGCCCACGTTGACGACGATCGCGCCACCCGCCGCATCGAGGTACTCGCGGCCGGTCGCGTCGCGGATCGTCGAGCCGCTCGCCTCGACGGCGACCGGCAGCGCCGGATCGAGCGAGCGCCGGAAGACGCGGCCCGTCACGAGGCGGATCCGGGCGTCGAGGGGGACGGGTCCATCGGCCCGATCGTAGCAGCGACGCCGCCCCGCTAGGATGGAGCAGCGCCGGGGCGCGAGTGACGCTTCACCTGGGAGTTCGATGGCGGACCGAGATCCGGACCGATCCACACTGACGGCCGCTCCGCCGGGCGACCCGCCGGCCGGCGATGCGGGCGGCGAGGCGCGCGACCACCCCGAGGCGTACATCGCCCGCGACCGCCGCCAGGCGCTGGCCGACCACACCGAGATGGCCGACCGCGTCAACGGCGCGGGCCTGTTCGCCGACATCTCGGGCTTCACTCCGCTGACGGAGGCCCTCGCCAACGAGCTCGGCTCGCAGCGCGGGTCCGAGGAGCTGACCGCCAACCTCGATCGCGTCTTCCACGCCGTCATCGCCGAGGTCGACGCGTATGGTGGCGACGTCATCTACTTCTCGGGCGACGCGATCACCTGCTGGCTCGACGGCGACGATGGCACGCGCGCGACGGCCGCGGCCCTCGGGATCCAGGAGGCCATGGACCGGGTCGGCACGATCACCACGCCCAACGGGACGATCGTCCGGCTCGCTGTCAAGGTCGCGGTTGCGGTCGGCGATGCTCGGCGGTTCGTCGTCGGCGACCCGACGATCCAGCTGATCGACGTCCTCGCCGGCCACCTCGTCGACGACCTCGCCGAGACCGAGCACCATGCCGACAAGGGCGAGGTCGTCCTCGACCCGTCCGCGATCGCGGCGCTCGGCGACCGGGTCAGCCTGACCGAGACGCGGACGGACGACGCGTCCGGGCGCGTCTTCGGCGTCGTCGACGATCTGCTCGTCTCGGTCCCGGCCCGTCCCGCCCCGGAACCGCCGCCGCTCGAGGACGAGCTCGTCCGGCCCTGGCTGCTGCCGGCGGTCTGGGATCGCATCCGGGCGGGTCGCGGCGAGTTCCTCGCGGAGCTTCGTCCCGCCTATCCGGTGTTCGTCCGGTTCGGCGGGATCGACTACGACGAGGACGATGGCGCGATCGAGAAGCTCGACACGTTCGTCCGGCGGGCGCAGCAGATCATGGCCGGGTTCGGCGGCAACGTCCTCCAGCTGACGCTCGGCGACAAGGGCGCCTACCTGTACGGCGTCTTCGGCTCGCCGACCGCCCACGAGGACGACGCAGCGCGCGCGGCCGCCGCGGCCCTCGAGCTCCGCGACCTGGAGCGGACCACCGACGCGACGGGCATCCAGATCGGGATCGGCCACGGCCGGCTCCGGAGCGGGACGTACGGCCATCGCGATGCGCCGGACGTTCGTGTGCCTCGGCGACGCGGTCAACCTGGCGGCGCGCCTCATGTCGAAGGCGCCGGAAGGCTCGATCTACGTCCACGACGACGTCCGGACCGACGCCGGCGACGCGTACATCTGGGACGCCCTGCCGAACCTGACGTTGAAGGGCAAGTCGGCCGTCGTCGTCGCCCATGCTCTGATCGGGTCGCTCGAAGGCGCCTCGCGCCGGAAGCTCCGCTACGAGCTGCCGCTGATCGGCCGGCTCGAGGAGCTCGAGCTGCTCGACGACGCCCTGGAGCAGTCGCTGACCGGCAGCGGCGCGATCGTCGGGATCGCCGCCGAGGCAGGAACCGGCAAATCGCGCCTCGTCGCCGAGTTCGTGCGGTCGGCCCGCCGGCGCGGCCTGTTCGTCGGGTTCGGCGAGTGCCAGTCGTTCGGCTCGAACACCGGCTACTTCGTGTGGCGCGAGATCTGGCGGCGCCTGTTCCGGCTCGACGAGGACGACCCCGAGGCAGCCCAGGTGCGGGTCCTCGAGGCGGATCTGGCCGGCATCGACCCGGGTCTCGTGGCCCGTGCGCCGCTGCTCGGCGGTCTGCTCGGCCTCGACATCCCCGACAGCGACCTGACCGAGGCCTTCGACGCCAAGCTCCGCAAGGCATCGCTCGAGGCGCTCCTCGTCGAGGCGCTGCGCGGCCATGCCGCGACGGAGCCGGTGATCCTCGTCCTCGAGGACTGCCACTGGATCGACGAGCTGTCGCGCGACCTGCTCGCGACCCTCGCCCGCGCCGCGGCGAGCCTGCCCGTCCTGATCGTCCTCGCCTATCGGCCCGCGGATGCGCCGGGTGGCGGCCTCGGTCTGGAGCGCCTGCCGTCCTTCCGCGAGCGGGTGCTCGACCACTTCGGCCCCGAGGAGGCGGCGGGCCTCATCCGGTCGAAGCTCGAGCAGGTCTCCGGCACGGACGCGTCGGCGAGCGAGTCGCTCGTGGCCCTCGTGACCGAGCGGTCCGGCGGCAATCCGTTCTACATCGAGGAGCTCGTCACGTTCATCGCGAGCCGGGGCATCGACCCGACCGACGAGCGCGCGGTTCGCAACATCGAGCTGCCGGAGAGCCTTCACAGCCTCGTCCTGGGCCGGATCGACACGATCGGCGAAGGACCGCGCCGGACGCTCAAGGTCGCGAGCGTCGTCGGCCGGACCTTCGAGGCGCCGGCGCTGCCGGGCGCGTACCCCGAGCTCGGGCCGCTCGACGGGGTCGTCGAGAACCTCGGCGTGCTGCGGGCGGCGGACCTCGTGAACCTCGATCGCGAGGCGGAGCAGGCGTGGCTGTTCAAGCACGTGGTGACCCAGGAGGTCGCCTACGAGAGCCTGCCGTTCGCCGTCCGCGAGATGCTCCACGGGCGGATCGGGCGCTACATCGAGGACACCGCCGGCGATGCGATCGACCGCCAGCTCGACCTGCTCGCCTATCACTTCTGGCGGAGCGACGACGAGGTCCGCAAGCGGGACTACCTCGGCCGGGCGGCCGACGCGGCCCGCGAGACCTACGCGAACGCCGCGGCGATCGACTACTACGAGCGGCTCGTCCCGATGCTCGAGACCCGCGAGCGGGTCGCCACGATGCTCAAGCTCGCCAAGGTGCTCCAGGTCGTCGGCTCGCTCGGCGAATCGGAGGCGATGGCCACCGAGGCGCGCGACCTCGCCGAGGCCGACGGCGAGCTGCTCCAGGTCGCGTGGGCCGACGCGTCCCTGGCCGAGACGGCCAAGCGCCAGAGCCGGTTCGAGGTGGCGACGGCCCGGCTCGACGCGGCGCTCGGGCGGTTCCGGGAGCTGGCCGCCGAGAACGGCGTCGGGGACATGCTCCATCTCGCGGGCGTCATCGCCCAGCTCCAGGGCGACTACGCGACCGCGAAGGCCCGCTACGAGGACAGCCGGACCGTTCGCGAGCAGATCGAGGACTGGGCCGGCGTCGCAACGACCGACGGCAACCTCGCGATCCTCGCCGAGTTCGAGGGCGACTACACGGGCGCTCGCGAGATCAACGATGCCGCCCTCGGGTTGCGCCACCGGATCGGCGACCGGCGCGGGGTCGGGATCGGCGAGATGAACGCCGGCTACTACCGGATCCTGACGGGCGACCTCGACGGCGCCCAGCGTCACCTCGAGGAAGCGTTGCGCCTGTCGCGCGAGCTCGGCGATCGGCAGATGGTCGCCCACGCGACGTTCACCTTGGGCAACGCCGAGCGCGACAGCGGCGAGCACTGGGCGGCGGCGACGCGCTACGCGGAGGCGCTCCAGCTCCAGCGCGATCTCGACGACCGCTTCTCCCTCACGTTCATCCTCGAGGACGTCGGCGTGCTGCTGGCCCGGGTGGGCGAGGAGGAGCTCGGATTCGAGCTGCTCGGCGGTGCCGAGGCGGTCCGCGGCCAGATCGGGTCGCCGCGGCCGCCGACGCTCGACACCGAGCTGGCGGGGCACTTCGGCGCGGCGCGTCGAGACGCTCGGTGACGAGGCGGCGGATCGCGCGATCGCGCGCGGGCGCGGGTGGTCCTTCGAGCAGGCGATCGACGCGGCCCTGGGCGCCGCCGCTCGGGTGGCGGCCGAGAGCGGGAGCTGACGCGGGGCTGCGTTGCCGCGTCGCGAGCGTCGTCCGGGGCGCGCGGGCACCACTTGTGTCGTCGCGACGACACCACCAGTAGGTGATAGGACCTACCGTCCGCGTGACAAAAGTCCCATACTTCACCGACTGCCGGCCGCCTGCTCGAGCCGGAGCGCGCGCTGTCCTAGATTCCGGGGCTTTCGGGGTGTAGGGCATGGAGGTTCGTTCTGTTGTCAGCCGTCACTCGCGCTGAGAGAAGCCGTTCCCGTTCTCCTTGGTCGCTCGGAGGCGGACGACGCCCGACCCTCCGCCGCATGACAAGCCTGCTCGCGGCGGTCCTGCTTGTCGCCCAGGCGACGGTCCTCACAGTGCCGGTGATGGCGGCGAATCCTCCCGTGTCGGTCGTCGTACCGAGCACCGCCTGGACCGCAAGCGGACCGGGAACCGCAACCGTCACCCGCGACGGCACGCGGCGGCCTCGCCCAGCTCGACTACGCCTTCGGCGTCGGTACGACGGGTGGCGGCGTGCCGCTGAAGACCTGGACCCTCCACGCGACCGCGCACGCCGACGGCACGCATTTCCTGCACTACAACCTCACAGGGGTCCACGCGTGGTTCCAGGTCAGGGTCGGGCTGAAGGCGTACGTGAAGCACGGGGCGTCGGTCACCTATGTCACACCGGCTCTCGTCGCGGCCGGACCGGCGAACTGTTGCACGACGCCCTCGAACGGCTTCAGCTACTCCGGCTCGACTTCCGTCACGGTCCTGGACGGTGACGAGTACGGGTTCGAGGTCACCGGCTCGAACAGCGACTTCAACTCGTTCCTGAAGGGAACGCTCAAGGTCGGCATCGACACGATCGCGAACGGCAGTTTCGAGACGCCGGTCGTCAATCCCCTCGAGTTCCCGCCCGACAACGATCTCTACGACGCCGGATCCACTGGACTGACTGGCTGGTCGGTCGACCGGGGCAGCGTCCAGACCGTTCCCGACTCCTACTGGGCCGCCTTCCACGCGAACCAGTCGCTCGACCTCGATGGGGAATTGGACCAGATCAGCTTCGAGCCCGTCGCCTACGGCAACGGCCCGGGCGCGATCAGCCAGACCATCGAGACCATTCCAGGCCAGCTATATCGACTCGAATTCCGCTATTCGCGGAACCGGGATGGCGCCCCAGACGATCCGTCAATGCTCGTCAACATCAACGGCGCTCAAGTCGGCCCGGAGTACACCCACGCACCGATCGCGGTCGCACCCGAGACGCGCCCATCGGTCGCGCAGATGGATTACCAGCTCGGGTCCCAGGCGTTCACCGCCGCAGGCGACGAGACGACTATTCAGTTCTATTCGAACAGCCCGACGACTTCCTCTCGGGGGATCGTCCTCGACGCCGTCACCGTCTATCCCGACCTCGGCGCGGCGACGCCACCGGCCGCTGCAACTGACTTCACCTTCGGCGCGCCTAGCCCGGCGGCAGCAGGCGTCAATCCCGGAGGCACCGTCGACGTCGGAATCCCGGCCAACGCTGTCGGCGTCGGTACGGGAGCGATCGCGATCTCCGGCTCCGTCGTTCCGGCGGGCCAGGGCGTCACCGTTTCGCTGGACGGCGCGACGGCAGCCACGAACTCGCTTGTCCCGCTGCATGTCGCGGCCACCGTCGGCGCGACCCCAGGCGTGTACACCGCTTCCCTGACCGGAACGCTGAACGGCCACACCCACTCGCAATCGGTCCAGGTCGTCGTCGGCGCTGCGACCGGCATTCCCCAGCTCTATGAAGCTGTGCCAATCGACTCGAATGACCACGTCATCGACACGCCGGGGGCTGCGACCAAGGTCTTCGTGGCCGGACTCTTCAAGGGCGAACCTTCAACCAACCCATTGGCGCCGATCACGTACGAAGTCACCTTCCTGACCGGCCCGGATTGTGACAGCGGCACGCTTGGCGCTGGAGCTGCTTCACTCGGGACGAAGACGATCACGACTGGCTCGGATGGGCTGTCGTCCTTCGGCGGATCGCTGAGCTTCAGCGCTGGCTCCCTCCAGCAGTACGTCGCCGCCCAAGTCACGAGCGCGCCAGCCGGCCAGGTCGGCCCCTGCATCGTCGTCGCCCCACCGAATGATCAGTGGCCATTCGCCTTCGACATCAGCTCGCGAACCGCAGGCGGATCGCCGACGTCGGGCTTCATCGACGCGCCAGGTCGCGCGCGCTGGTACAAGTTCACGGTCCAGCCGGGCTCGACGGCGCGCATCTCGCTCTCGAATCTCCCGGCGGACTATGACGTCTTCCTCTTCAAGGACATCACGCAGGCCTACACGAGCCTGACCGGCAATGCCAGCCTGACAAAGCAGGCCGCCGAGGTCGGTGGCAACGCGTTCGTCGGTGGCAACGCCTTTGTCGGCGGCAATGCGTTCGTCGGTGGCAACGCCTTTGTCGGCGGCAATGCGTTTGTCGGGGGCAACGCCTTTGTCGGCGGCAATGCATTCGTCGGTGGCAACGCCTTTGTCGGCGGGTTCGCCTTCGTGGGCGGGAATGCCTTCGTCGGTGGCAACGCGTTCGTCGGCGGCAACGCATTTGTGGGCGGCAACGCGTTCGTCGGCGGCAATGCCTTTGTGGGCGGCAACGCGTTCGTCGGCGGCAATGCCTTTGTGGGCGGCAATGCGTTCGTCGGCACAGGGACGAATCCGATCGATCCGGCCGCCTACGCGAACGCCCAGGTCCGGAGCCTGATCGGGGCCTCGTACGGTCTCGGGACCGGCGACGAAACGATCGACGTCAACACTTGGACGAACACCGGCAGCTTCTACGTCGCCATCGCCGGCAAGGACACGGCGTCGAGCCTTCCAACGCCGTTCACCTTGAAGGTCACCAGCGGCAACAGTGTTTGCACGGGCGTCAATCCCGTCGCGCCTGACACCTTCCTCGCCCCGACGGGCACGAAGCAGTCGCTCATCCTCTGGGACCGCAACCGGATCGCCGGGACGACCGCCGAGAAGGACGCCCTCAAGACGAAGCTCGATACATTCGCGGCAAGGACGTCCGTCAACGGCGCCGTTGTCGACCTCTCCAGCTTCGGCGGCGCAGCCCGGATCGCCGCGCTCAACGCGCAAGCCGATCTCCCAGCCAACGCCGCGTGCGTGTACGCGAAGAACTTGGTCGCGGCAGGCATCAAGGACGTGGTCACGAAGTACCGAACGGCGAACCCGACGATGAAGTACATCGTTCTCGTCGGCGGCGACGCCACGATTCCGTTCTTCCGCTACCCGGACCAGAACACCCTCGGGCCAGAGAGTGACTACATTCCGCCGGTCAAGACGACATCGCCGTCGGAGGCAAGCCTCCGCTCCGACTACGTCCTCGGCCAGGATGAGTACGGATCCAGCGTGAGCATCTCGCTCGGCATGTACGCCTTCCCGATCCCCGAGCTCGCCGTCGGCCGGCTCGTGGAGACGGCCTCTGAGGCTTCTGGGATGCTCGACGCCTATGGCGCGACGACGAACGGCGTCGTAGCGACTCCGACGACTTCGCTCGTGACCGGCTACGACTTCTTCCGCGACGGTGCGGACAAGGTCAAGTCCGAGCTCGATGCCGGCACCGGCAAGACGAGCGACACGCTGCTCGCGACGAACGCCTTCGGCGTGCCGGCGGCGAATGCCTGGACGGGCGTCCAGCTCAAGCAGGCGGTCACGGGCACCCGCCACGACCTGATCTTCATGGGCGGTCACTTCACTGCGAACGAGGCAATCGCCGCCGACTTCACGACGAAGTTGTCCTCCACGGACATCGCCACCGCGTCGGTGAACCTCGTCAACTCCATCGTCTTCAGCGCCGGCTGCCACTCCGGCTACAACCTGCTCGACGCGGATCAGACGACCGGCACACAGCCGATCGACTTTGCCCAGGCGTTCGCTCGCAAGGGAGCGACCCTGATCGGCGGCACCGGCTACCAGTACGGCGACGACGAGCTGGTCGAGTACGGCGAACGGATCTACGCCGAGTTCGCGCACCAGCTCCGAATCGGCTCGGTCGGCCAGGCTGTCCCGCTCGGCACGGCGCTTCTCAAGGCCAAGCAGATCTACCTGGCATCCACGCCCGACATCCGGGTCCTGCACGCGAAGTCGATCATCCAGGCGACCCTCTATGGGCTGCCGATGCTCAGCGTCGCGATGCCGACCGGCCGCGTCGCGGCTCCGACTCCGGATGCGGGCGTCACACCGAGTCCGGTCGACGGGGTGATTGGCACCGGACCGCTCGGACTTCAGTCCGCCGTCGTCACGCTCGCAACGCCAACGAACCCGGGCTCGCCCACGTCGCCGAATGGCAGCTACCTGTCCGGCAGCGATGGGATCACGGCGAATGTCGGATCTCCGATCCTGCCGCTTCAGGTCAAGAACGCGACCGCGACGGGCAAGGTCCTGAAGGGCGTCGGGTTCATCGGCGGCGACTACACCGACACGCCGAACGTGACGCCGCTGCTGAGCGATGTGTCCACGCTCGTCGGCGATCCGGCGCTGCCGGCATTCGCCTCGTCGATGTTCGTCCCGGCCCAGGTCTGGCGTACGAACTACTTCGATGCGCTGGGCGGTGGCACTACCAAGCTCCTCGTCATGCCGGCCCAGCACAAGACCGACGACGCAAACGCGGGTAAGTCCATCCGCCGCGTCTATAGCAATGTCGGCCTGAAGCTGTTCTACAGCTCGTTCACCGGAAACGCGGCCCAGGCGGCAGCTCCGGCGATCACCAACATCCAGGGCATCCTCACGGGCTCGACCGTGAACGTCCAGGCAACGGTGACCGGGGATCCGAGCGCGGGCATCCAGTCCGTGTGGATCGTCTACACCGGCACCGAGAACAGTGGCGCCAAGCACTGGCACCCGGTCGACCTGACCGCGGACGCCGCGAACCCGAGCCTGTTCACGGGCTCCTTCAATCTCCCGTCCGGCGTAAACGCGTCGAACATCCGCTTCATCGTCGAGGCAGTGAACGGTGCTGGCCTGGTGACCATCGCCGACAACCTGGGCGCGTACAACCGGGTGTTCAACGCATCGGCGGCAACGACCACCGCTGCTGCCACGACGCTGGTGCTCGCAAGCACGCCGACGTCGGGTAGCGCTGGCGCCACGACTTCCGCCTCCGCGACGCTCACATCCGGTGGCAATCCCGTCGCGGGCAAGACGATCACGTTCCAAGCCGGTGTCGGACAGGTGACCGGCGTAACGGACTCGGATGGCGTTGCAAGCGCGACGGTGCCGCTACCACCTGCGGCCGGTACGTCGCTGTTGTCAGCGGGCTTCGCAGGCGACACGAACTATCAACCGAGCGGCGACGCTCGCTCACTGAGTGTTGGCAAAGGCGCGACGACACTTACGCTGACGAATCCGACCGGCCCAGTCGTTTCGGGCGGCGTGGGCGTCACCGCCACGCTGACCAGCGCGAGCGGCGCACCCATCCCGTTCAAGACGGTTTGGTTCGTCGTGAGCGGCCCAGTGTCCTCGACGATGACGGCCGTGACTGGACTCGACGGCAAGGCAAAGCTCGTGCCGACCCCGCAGACCGGCGGCACGTACACGATCTACGCCTGCTTCGACAAGCCGATCGCGGCGAGTGCCTGCCCCCTTACGACCCCGTCTGACGACAGCTTCACGGGCTCGGTCTCGGGCTCGGTGTCTCTGACCGTTTGGCCATTCACCGGCTTCTTCTCCCCCGTCGACAACTTGCCGATGGTCAACTCCGCCAAGGCGGGCAGCACGGTGCCCGTGAAGTTCAGTCTCGGTGGCAACCGCGGTCTCACCGGCATCTTCGCGACCGGTTTCCCACTCGCTGTACCTGTTGCCTGTTCCTCGACGGCACCGGTTGACGATCTCGAGGAAACGACGACTCAGACGAGCGCTCTGACCTACGACACCGCCAGCGGCCAGTACCAGTTCAACTGGAAGACGGCCAAGACGCTCGCGGGCACGTGCCAGCGACTGGACGTCAAGTTCTTTGACGGTACGACCTATTCCACCCTGTTCACCTTCAAGTAGCCGCTCCGCGGTTCCTCGATGAGCGCCGGGCCGGCAACGAGCCCGGCGCTTTCGATTCGGAGCGGCGAATGCCCCGCGGAATGGCGCCGTGGAACCATCGCCCTCAGCCCGGTGTAGGGACTACGGTTGACCGTGGAGGGCCGTCCACTGGAAGACGAAGGGCGTCACGACGCCGAGCTGATCGACCGCGCACGGAGAGGCGACGTCATGGCCTACGAGGAGCTGGTCCGCCGGCACCAGGCCGTCGCAGTCCGGACGGCGCATCTGTTCGCGCCCGACGGCGACGCCGAGGACGCGGTGCAGGAGGCGTTCGTCAAGGCGTACTGCGGCGCTGTCCCGGTTCCGGGCCGGGGCGCCGTTCCGGCCGTGGCTCCTCCGGATCGTCGCCAACGAGGCCCGCAATCGGCGGAGGTCGGCCGGCCGTCGGGCCGGGCTCGCCCTCCGCTCCGTCGAGGATCGCCGGCCGGACGATGCGGCCCCATCGCCCGAGTCGGCGGTCCTCGCCGATGAGCGTCGGCTCTGGCTGCTTGGCCGGCATCAACGAACTTCGCGACGAGGATCGCGACGTGATCACGGCGCGCTACTTCCTGGAGCTGTCCGAGGCCGAGTCCGCCGAGCTGCTCGGCGTTCCGCGGGGCACCGTCAAGTCGCGCCTGTCGCGGGCGCTGGCACGCCTCCGCGATCGGCTCGGACCGGCCGAGGCGGGACCGATCGATGGCTGACCGCCTCCGTCCATTCGACGATGTTGCGCTCGAGGCCGCATTGCGCGACCTGGGCGGTGCGTTGGCGGTCCCCGCCGTCGGCGCCGCGGGCGGGCTCGATCCGGCGGCTCGCGCCCGACTCCGGATCACCCAGGCGACGGGCGCGGCCAACGTGCCACGGCGACGCTGGTCGTGGCTCGCCCCGACCCCGGGGCGCCGGCTGAGCCGCGGCGCGGTGTTCGCGCTGGTTGCCCTCCTCTCTCTCGCCGCCGTCGCCGGCGCGATCGGTCTCGGGCTGCCCGGGATCCGGATCGTCTTCGCGCCGCCGGCATCGCCGATCCCCTCACTGACCGGCTCGACCGGTCCATCGCCGTCGCTCACGCCGACCGCCCGTCCGACGCCCACGCCGCGTCCGACGCCCGCCGATCCGCTCGGCAGCAACCTCGGAATGGGCAGCCGGATCCAGCTTGCGACGGCGCCGGATCTGGTCGACATCCCGGTCACGCTGCCGACCGCGCCGGGCGTCGGTACCCCGGCCACCGTGTGGCTGCTCGAGGGCCGGCTGAGCTTCGTCTGGAGCGCCACCCCGACCTTGCCCGAGCTCGCGGAGCCCGGCGTCGGTCTGATCCTGAGCGAGTTCCGCGGCTCGCTGGATTCCGGCTACTTCCAGAAGATCATCAGCCAGGGAACGACGATCACGACCGTCTCGGTCGACGGCGAGCCGGCCTACTGGATCTCCGGGACGGCCCACGAGATCGTGTACGTCGGCGCGGACGGCCAGGCCGCGTTCGACAGCCGGCGGAGCGTCGGCGACACCTTGCTCTGGACACGCGACGACGTCACCTATCGCCTCGAGTCCGGCCTGGACCGCGCGGCCACGATCGCCATCGCCGCCTCGATCCGCTGACCCCGGAACCACGGCCGGCGGGTCGGTGTAAGGAGGTCATCGACCCGCGGCGGGTCCGCCGGACGAAGGAGACCGATCGATGCCACGCACTTCCCTCCCCCACGGGCTGACGATCGGGCTTACGGCGCTCATCCTGACCGGCTGCCAGGCGGCGGCGAGTCCCGAATCGCTGCCGCCGGCGCCGGTCTCGCCGGGGCCCACGTCCGGTGCGACGTCCAGCGCCCGGCCATCAGCTCCCGGCGTCGATCCCGAGCTGTCGAAGGCCTGGCTGCTCGTCGGTCGTCCCGGCCAGGCGGACCTCCAGCTGATGCTCTCGACGACCGGCGAAGTCGGCCTCGACATCCCGAACGGCGCACCCCGCGCGACCTGGGCCAGGGTCGTCACGGCGACCCCGGACGGCACCGCCACGATCGTCCGCGACGTCGTGGTGCAGCCCGGCCTCGGCGGGCCGGAGCTGCGCGTCCCGGGCAACTGGCAGCTCCCGACCATCGGGCTCGATCCCGTTCCGGCCGGCCGGTCGCTCGACGGCTCGACGATCGCGCTCGTCGAGAGGGCCTACGACGGTGCGTCGCCGGACTCGCCGGTCGTCAGCCGCTTCGCGATCGTCGAACACGCGCTGGGGAACAAGGTCCAGACCGCGGGCGATTCGCCGCTCCGCCTCGCCCGGATCATCGAGCTGCCCGGCGCATTCGAGTACGACGCGCTGTCGCCCGACGGCCGGATCCTCTACGTCGTCCAGCATCTCGACGAGCGGTCCGGCGGTCGCTACCAGGTCCGCGCGATCGACGTGCCGACGGGCGTGATGCGCGACGCCGTCATCGTCGACAAGGGCAACCCCGACGAGACGATGGCCGGATCGCCGATCGCCCAGATCCGTCAGGCGAGCGGGCTCGTCCTGACGCTCTACGACGGCCCGGAGCATCCGTTCATCCACGCCCTGATGTCGACCGAGGCGTGGGCGATCTGCATCGACCTGCCGGCCGATGGATCGTTCGGCGCGGCGGTCGCCGTCGCTCCCGGCGCGGCGCTCGACTGGGGCCTCGCGGCCAAGGACAACGGCGCGACGGTGTACGCGGTGAACGCGAGCGTCGGCATCGTCGTCGAGGTCGATCCGGCTCAGCTGTCCGTCCGGCGTTCGGCGTCGATCGACCTGACCGCGGCCGGGCCGAGGATCGTGCTCGCCAAGTTCGGCCACCTCGACGTCGGGCCGATCGGGCGGCGGGTCATCGTGTCGCCGGACGGGACGATGCTCTACGCGGCCGGCGGCGACGGCGTCGTCGCGATCCGGACGAAGGACCTGACGGTCGCACGCCATGACCTGGCGGGCTCCGCGATCGACGGGCTCGGACTCACGACGCCGGGCACCGTCCTGTTCGCGCTGGTCCACGGCAGCGGGGAGATCGTCGCCCTCGACGCGATGAGCGGGACGCGGCTGGCGCCGGTCCCGGGCAGCGGCTACGACCGGCTGCTGGCCGTCGCGCCCTGGTGAGGGCTGGGCGGCGGGTGAGGATTCGCGCCGCGAGTAGATGCGCTCAGGCGGCGGAGGACGTCCGCGCGGAGCCGTCCTTGCCCGGCGCGCCGGGCGCCGCAGCGTCCGTGACCGGCAGGCTCCGCGCCGTCTGTGCCGGCGCGGCGGCCGAGCTGTCGGCCAGGATCGACTCGAGGACGACGACGACCTCGCCCGCGAGGTGGTCGCCTGCCTCGGCCCGCATGATCTCGAGGGCGGCTGCCTGATCCATCGCCGCCCGATAGGGTCGATCGGCCGTCAGAGCCTCCCAGACGTCGGCCACGGCCACGATCCGCGCACCCAACACCAGGGCATGCGCGGACAGGTTCCGGAAGTAGCCCCGGCCGTCGAGACGCTCGTGATGACAGGCGGCCAGCTCGGCCACATCCGCGAACGTCGGAATGGGCTCGAGGATCCGGAGCGTCAGCTCCGGGTGGCGCTGGATGACCGCGAACTCCTCCGGTTCGAGCCGGGACGGCTTGTCGAGGATGGAGTTCGGGACGCCGAGCTTGCCGAGGTCGTGGAGCAGGCCGGCCCGCCGGACGTCGACGACCTCACCGGGCGCGAGACCCATCGAGGCGGCGAGGCGCTCGGCCACGTCGGCGACCCGTCGCGAGTGGAGGCCGGTGTACGGACTCTTCGCGTCGACGATGTCGGCGAACGCCTCGGCCACGCGGTCGATCGCCGCGCCGTCGGCCACCTCGACGATCCCGTCCGGCTCGAGCTCCGTCGTGCGTCCGACGAGGTCCGGCGCCGCAAGGTCGTCGAGCAGGCCGCGACTGCTCAGGTCGAGCAGGGTTCCGCTGACGTCCGGGTCGTACCAGCTCCCGCTCCGGGCGGCGATCACGCGCAGGGCCTCGGCCCGGCCGCGGGTCGAGAGGAAGACGTCGAGGCCCTGACAGGCCGCGATGATCCGGGCCAGCGGATCGATCTCGTCGCCGCGCAGGCCGCGCGGCTGGCCGCCGCCATCCCAGTGCTCGTGGACGTCGTGGACCGCCCAGCCGGCTCGGTCGCTGAAGCCGGCCTTGCGGGCGATCGAGGCGCCCCGCTCGCAGCGGATCTGCTCGACCTGGCGCTGCTCACGCCGACCGGACAGACCGATCCGGATGAGGCGTCGGAGGCGGAGGGGCAACGGCTCGGTCGCAGGGCAGGTTCTGGATCGTGAAGGCGGCCTGGGCGAGGAGCGATCGCTCGACGGTCGCCCGACGACCCTTCAGGACCTGGTCCTCGCCGCCGAAGATCCGCGTCACCGCGGCGGCATTCGACGAGCACCCGGCATCCTTGAGGAACGCCGCGTGGAACAGATCGCGCCGCTCGACGGCGGGCAGGTCCAGGGCATCGGCCACGCGCATCGCGAGGAAGCACGTCCGGAGCGAGTGGCCGGGCAGCTGGCCCTCGGTCAGATCGAGGGCCGTGGAGAGCGCCCCGAGCAGCCGCCCGGTCGGGATGCCGGCGCGGTCATCGGGGACGGCCTGGAGGACGGACCGTGCCGGACGAACCGGGCTGGCCGTCGTGCTGCCGTCGACATACCGGATCGTCAGGCGGTCGAGATCGGTCGTGCTGCCTGCCGGACGCCCGGCCTGGGACTCCATGATGCGATCGTGCCCGGCCGGTCCTCATGCCGCGCCGACCCGATGGTCCGATCGGCGCCGGACGGTCGTCACATCGCGCGCGCGGGCCATGCGGACGGGCCTCCGCGCCGCGGCGGCATGGCTCAGCGGGTGTACGCGCCGCCGGGGTCGAGCTCGGCGCGGATCAGGTGGAGCTCCTCGTCGGTCGGCGGTGGCGTCGCGCCGAGGTCGGCGGCGATCTTGACCGGCCAGCCGATCGTCGTCGCGGACCTGGTCCACTGTCGCGCCCGGATGGAGCCAATCGAGCCGCATCTCGCCGGACTCGTCGAAGTGGTAGATCCCGAGGTCGGTCACGACGACGCTGGGCCCGCGGCCGAGCCAGCCCTGCTCGCGCCGGATCCGCTCACTCTGCTCGGCGCCGCCCAGGTTGCCGGGGCTGGTCCGGAAGTCGATCGTGTCGACGAAGCTGCGGGCGCTCTGGCGCATGATCACGAACACCTGGCGGGCGTTGATCGCGATCTCGCACGCGCCGCCGCTCCCGGGCAGGCGCGTGGTCGGCTGGTCGTAGTCGCCGATGACGGTCGTGTTGATGTTCCCGAACCGGTCGATCTGGGCGGCCCCGAGGAACCCGACGTCGATCAGGCCGCCCTGGAGATAGAACGCGAACAGCTCGAACATGCTCGTCGCCGCGGTGGCGCCGGTGACGATCGTCGGATCGCCGATGCTGAGGGGCAGGCGGGCCGGCCGGGCGCCGAACACGCCCGCCTCGTAGACCAGCTCGAGGTCCGGCGCGACGGTCCGCTGGGCGAGGTTGACCGCGATGTTCGGCAGCCCGACGCCGACGAAGCAGACGCGCTGTCCCGCCAGCTCGCGCGCCGCGGCCACGATCATCATCTCGGACTTGCTGAAGGCGGCCGGTTCGGCGTCGGTCACGAGCCCGCCTTCCGCTCAGTGCCCGCCCGGCGGGTCATGCGGCGCCCGGACCACGCGACCCGGCCGGATCCGCGGCGCTCGACCGTCGATCGACCCGGCCGATGGGCAGGGCGGCGGCTGGCGAGCAAGTCGGCCGCCGGATCGCCCGCAGGCTGGGCAGGCGGCCGACGGCCAGCTGGACCAGACGGCAGATAACCCGCTGGCCGGGCATTGCCCGCCCAGATCGGCGCGGCAACAGGACGAAGAGCCGGCACGGGCCCAGGGTCGCGCGTCACGGCGCGGGGACCTCGTCGATCGACGGTGAACACGGACTTGCCGAGCCGCCGCGCCGTTGCGACCATCCGATCGGCGCCCTCGGACGGCCCGCCGATCCGGAGGCACCCGTCGCAGCGGGCCAGGAGCTGCTCGGCGACGGGGTGGAAGATCGCGGCGTCGGCGTCCTCCTCGGAATCGCCGTCCGCGACGGCGGCCTCGATCAGCGGCAGCGCGAACCATTCGCCCATGACCGGCAGGTGACCACGGCGATGCAAGGCCAGGGCCGTGCGCGTCATCGCGTCGACGTTCGCCTGGATTCGCGCCGGATCGCCGTCCGTGCCGGACCGGTACGGCCCGGCGACCAGGATCATCAGGCCACTCATCGGCGCGCCTCGAACAGCTCGATCGGGTTGCCGTCCGGGTCCTCGACGAGGATCTGCCTCCCGCCCGGCCCGGTCACGACATCGTTCCGGAAGCCGGCCCCGGCCGCGCCCAGGCTCTCGATCACCGTCGCCAGGTCGTCGACCTCGATCACGAACCGGTTCCAGCCGCCGGGCTCCGGCTGCCGGCCATCGGGCATCGGGCGGGCGGCGGACGACGTCGGGCCCGCCAGCCAGAGCGTCAGGTCGTCGCGCCGGATCCGTGCGAACGCCGGCAACATCTCCTGCTCGACGACGAAGCCGAGCTGCTCCACGTAGAACGCCTCGGCCTGTTCGACGTCGCTCACGAGGTAGCGAACCGTGGCCATCAGCGGTAGTCCCCGTAGTCGACGGAGCCGGACGGCGCCGATCCCGGCTTGAGCGACGCGACCCGTTCCGCTCCGAGCTTCGCAAGGTACTCCGCCCGGCCGGTCACGCCGTGGACCCACTCGGCGAGCCACGCCTGGGTCGCGGCCTCGTCGCGCGAGATCGGGTCCCAGTCGAGGTAGAAGCGATTGTCGCGGTCGTAGGCGCCCTGGACGTACGACGGATGGGCGCCCCACGGCTCGTGGACGACCGCATCGACGATCAGCCCGGGGATGATCGTCCGGTTCGGGTCGGCCCGGATCACGGCCTCGTCGACGATGTCCTCGACCACGACGATCACCCGCTCGGCCGCGAACGCCGCCTCCTTCTGACAGCCGAGCAGGCCCCAGACCTGGGTGTCGCCGCCGGCCGACGCGCGCTGGGCGTGGACGATCGAGACGTCGGGGCGAAGCGGTGGCACGGCGTAGACCGGCCCGTCGCCGTACGGCGATTCGACCTGGCGGATCAGCGGATTCGCCTTGGGCAGGTCGGTCTCGAAGTACGAGCGGAGCGGGAAGAACGGCAGGCGAGCGGCGCCGGCGGTATAGCGGGCCACCATCCCGAAGTGGCTGTACTCCTCGATCTCGAGCTCCGGCGGGTTCGCCTCGATCCGCCGCCGGATCGCGTTCAGGCCGCCGACCCCCGGATTGCCGAGCCACGAGAACACCAGCTTGCGGGCGACGCCGGCCGCGATCATCT
Organism: uncultured Chloroflexia bacterium; assembly: GCA_963783055.1. GTDB lineage: Bacteria > Chloroflexota > Limnocylindria > Limnocylindrales > CSP1-4 > CF-46. The sequence goes on along the minus strand of CAWAMB010000004.1, from coordinate 746,829 downwards.
GGTCGTAGATCACGTCGGGCGTCATCCGGGCCAGGGTCAGGTCGCGTTTGCCCTGGCGGATGATCTCGTGGCCGGCCGCGAAGGAGATGAGGTGGGTGAACCCCTCGATCGCGACCGTGTCGCCGTCGCGGACGATCTCGCGGATCGCGTCGGCCATCGAGGCGACCTTCGAGGCCGTCACGGAGCGCGCAGGTCCGGGTCGGGAGAGGGCTGGTGCACGGCTCCAGTATCGGCGACGCGCGGTCCGGAGACCGAGCAGCGCCCCCGGTCCGCTTTGTACGATGCATCACGCGCAACGCTGAAGCGCGTACGCCGCCCGGTCCTCGAACGGGCGTGGAGGGAACGCTCAGGGAGGTCCAGATGTCCTCGCCCGCGTCGGCGGCCGGCTGGCCGCAGTTCGTGCGTGCCCTGTTCCTGACGGCGATGGCCGTCTTCGTGGTCACCGTGGTCATCGGCATCCTGAACGGCCTCGATCTCGTCACGTTCAATCGCGATCAGCTGCTGACGCATGTCCACTCGGGGACGATCGGATGGATCTCGCTCGGGATCATCGCCGCGGCGATGTGGCTGACCCGGAGCGGCGACCGGTCGATCGCCTGGGCGCTGGTCCTCTTCGTGCCGATCTACGTGGCGGCGTTCTACTCGGGCAACCTCACGCTCCGGGCCGTCACCGGCACGCCCCTCCTCGTCGTCATCGTGATCGTGTTCCTGTGGGCCTGGCGCGCGGCCCGGGCCGACGGCAGCTTCCCGGCCTACGCGGTGGCCCTCGCATTGACGACCTTCGCCTACGGCGCGGTCTTCGGGGTCGTGCTCCAGATCACGTTCGCGACCGGCACGTCGATCCTGCCCGGCGACGGGATCGGCGCCCATGCGGCGACCATGACGACGAGCTATCTGATGCTGGCCGCGATGGGCCTCGTCGAATGGCGTCTGCTCGGCACCCGCAACGTCCCGACGTCCGGATTGGTCCAGATCGGCGCCCTGTTCCTGGGCGGCGTCATCCTCGCGGCGGCGCTGCTGTTCTCGATCGACCTGAAGATCGCCGGCGGCCTGAACATCCTGTGTCAGCTCGTCGCGGTCGGGATCTTCATCAAGCGCCTGTGGCCGGCCGCCCTGCGAGCGCCGTGGATGGCCGCCGACGGCCGCCGCCATCTCGCGTTCGCCGCCCTCGTGATCCCGTTCTCGATGGCGATCCTGATCGTCGTGATCGCGACCGTCGCCGGCTCGAGCGATCCCAGTGCTCCGCCACCGGCGGGGCTGCTCATCGCCTTCGACCACAGCGTCTTCATCGGCGTGATCACGAACATCCTCTTCGGGCTGGTCTTCGCCCTCACCGAGGATCGACCGGCCGAGGCCGAGTGGCTGCGCCATCTCGTGTTCGCCGGCGTCAATGGCGGCATGGTCGTGTTCGTGATCGGACTGATCGTCGACTCGTCGATCCTCAAGCAGATCGGCAGCCCGATCATGGGGCTCGCGATCCTGCTCGGCCTGGCGATGCTCGGTCGGCGCCTGTGGGCGTCGAACCTGCGCGAAGCGACCGCCTGACGAGCGGCCCCAGAAACCACAGAGGCCGTCCGCAAGGACGGCCTCTTCCGGTTGCGCATCGGGCGGGTCTAGCCGGACGACTCCATGCCCGTCATGGCGTGGGCCGCCTCGGCCGCGTGCAGGATCGGCTGGTCGGAGGGCTCCCCGGCGATGGCCGCAACCGACTCGCTGAAGATCCGGAGCGCGGTCGTCATCTCGGCCTCGCTGACCGTCAGGGCCGGCGACATCCGGACCGCCGACTTGCCGCATTCGAGCACGAGCAGGCCGCGCTGGAAGGCGGCCCACTGGACCTCCTCGGCGTGCTCGGCGGTATCGAACTCGATGCCGAGCATGAGGCCCCGACCGCGCACGTCGCGGACGAGGGACGGGAAGCGATCGCGAAGCGGCGTCAAGCCGGCGACGGCCTGGCGGCCGCGTGCCGCGGCGTTGTCGATCAGGCCGCCCTGGAGCAGGTCGAGCGTGGCCAGGGCCGCCGCGCAGGCCACGGGATTGCCGCCGTACGTCGAGCCGTGCGCCCCGACACCCCACGCCTCGAGGAGATCGGCTCGGGCGACCATCGCCCCGAGCGGCATGCCGCTCGCGATCCCCTTGGCGGTCAGCAGGATGTCCGGCTTGACGCCCCACTGGTCGACCGCCCACATCGTGCCGCTTCGTCCCGCGCCCGACTGGATCTCGTCGGCGATGAGCAGGATCCCGTGCCGGTCGCAGATCTCGCGCAGGCCCTCGAGGAAGCCGTCCTCGGGGACGATGTAGCCGCCCTCACCCTGGATCGGCTCGACGATGATCGCCGCGATCTCGTTGGCCGGGGCGAGCTTGTCGAACAGGACCTCGTCGAACCATTTGAGGCCCTCGACCGTGCCGAACGGGGCGTGGAATACGCCCGGCAGGAGCGGTCCGAAGCCGGCGTGGTACTTGGCCTTCGACGCGGTCAGCGAGACGGCGCCGTAGGTCCGGCCGTGGAACGCGCCGAGGAAGGCGACGACGTACGGCCGATGGGTCGCGTAGCGGGCGAGCTTGATCGAGGCCTCGACGACCTCCGCGCCGGAGTTGCCGAGGTACGTTCGAGCGCGTCCGCCGGCGATCGGGGTCAGCTCGGCGATCCGCTGACAGGTCTCGGCGTAGATCGGCAGGTAGAAGTCGCTGGCGCTGAAGTGGATCAGGGAGCCGGCCTGCTCCTTGATCGCCCCCACGACCTGGGGGTGGGCGTGGCCGGTCGACGTGACCGCGATCCCTGCGGCAAAGTCGAGGAACAGGTTGCCGTCGATGTCCTCGACCGTGAGGCCCTCGCCGCGAACCGGCACGATCGGGTAGGCCCGCGGCAGGCTCGGTGAGGTCCAGGTCTCGTCGTAGGCCACGTGGGCGCGGGCCTTGGGCCCGGGCACCTCGGTGACGAGATCGGGCACGGGCCGATCACCGGCGAGACGGTTCTGGACAGACGACACGGGCCACCTCTGAAGTCGAGCCGAACGCATACGGAGTATGCAGAGTGGATATTCGGCCCGAGGATAGCAGAGGCCCAGCGCGGATCGGGAGCCGGCCTGTCAGGCGGTCGGTCCGACCGTGCTGGATCGGCGGCGACGGATGGCCAGGGAGGCGCCCAGAGCCGCGGCCAGCGCCGCGACGACGAGACCGAGGACGGCGGGCACGGAGAACGAGACGCCCGACGCGGTGGGAGCCGCGGCAGGCTCGGCCGGCGCGGGATCGGCCGGCCCCTGAGCGGCGGCGCCCGCTCCCGCGGCAGGGGCATCGACGGTGCCGCCGGCCGGCGCGGCGCCCACCGCCGCTGCATCGCCGACGATGATCGCGCCGGTCATCCCTGGATGAATCATGCAGGCATACGGATGGATCCCGGCCTTCGCGAACCGCACCCCGAGCTGGTCGCCGCTGTCCAGGATCTTGTCGTGCTGACCCCACACCAGGTTGGCCCCGACCACCTCGTGGCCGACCACATCGGTGTTCAGGAACTGAACCTGCGTCCCGACCGGGACATGGACGATCGTCGGAACGAACGCGCACAGGTCCATCTTCACGACGGTCGCCGCGCCCTCCGTGACCGGTGGGCGACGCATGTCGTGGAAGCAGGGGTCACCCGCCGCGACGGGCGTCGCGAGGGCGAACGAACCGAGGATCAGCCCGAGGGCTGCCAGGACACGGATTGCACGCATGGATCGTCCTCCGCGATGGGTCGTGTGCCACGACTACACCGCGGTTCCGCGCCCGGTTCCCGGCCAGGTGACGGCGGCCCCGTGCCTGACGCTCGCGACGACTCGGTCCGTCGTGGCGCCGCCCGCGACCGTCAGTCGACGACGGTGTGGCTCTGCTCCCGCAGGAACTGGGCGACGTAGTACATCGACAGGCCGGACTTGCCGGTCGAGCCCGAGCCCTTCCAGCCGCCGAACGCCTGCACGCCCGGCCACGCCCCGGTCGTCGCGCCGGCCCGTCGGTTGACGTAGAGCACGCCGGCCTGGGTCGTGTCGAGGAAGCGCTGGACCTCGTCCTCGTTCTCGCTGTACACGCCCGCCGTCAGCCCGTACACCGACTCGTTGGCGAGCTGGATCGCCTCGTCGAACGAGTCGACCGCGGCGACCGCCGTGAACGGCGCGAACAGCTCGTCCCGGAACAGGCGGTGGTCCTTCGGCAGGTTGCCGACGACCGTCGGCTCGACGTAGAACCCGCGATCCATCCCGCGATCCGTCAGGGGCTCGCCACCGGTGAAGACCCGCCCGTCACGGCGCGCGTCGCCGGTCGCGGCCTGGTGACGGTCGACCGCCTTCTGGTCGATGACCGGCCCGAGCCAGTTCTCGCGCAGGAGCGGGTCGCCGATCGTGATCGCCTCGGTCTTCTCGACGAGGAGCCGGATGAGCTCGTCGTGGACCGGCTTCTCGACGTAGACCCGGCTGTTGGCCGAGCACTTCTGGCCGCCGAAGCCGAAGGCCGACCGCATGATCCCCTCGGCCGCTTCGTCGAGGTCGGCATGGCGCGACACGATCGCGGGGTTCTTGCCGCCCATCTCGACGATCGTCGGCTTCGGGTAGCGGGCCGAGAACGTCCGGAACAGGTCCATCCCGACCTCGTACGACCCGGTGAACACGATCCCGTCGACGTCGGGGTTCTCGCGAAGCTCGGCACCGACCGTCTCGCCCGGGCCCATGACGAGGTTGATCACGCCGTCGGGGACGCCCGCGTCGCGATAGGCCTCGAGGAGCTTGACGGCCGACATCGGGGCCGCCGAGCTCGGCTTGAACACGACGGTGTTGCCGGCCAGCATCGCGCCGGCCGACGGGCCGCAGGACAGGGCCATCGGGAAGTTGAACGGGCTGATGACGGCGAACACGCCGTGCGGCCGGAGGATCGACTTCGTGTGGACCGCCGCGTCGCCGAGGCTGTCCATCGGGTGCTCGTAGAACTGGTTGTCCTCGGCCGTCTTGGCGTAATAGCGGATCAGGTCCGCCGCTTCCTCGACCTCGCCGAGCGCCTCGATCCGGGTCTTGCCGACCTCGATCGCCATCAGCCCGCCATACACGTACTGGCGCTCGCTGATGAGCTCCGCCGCGCGGTTCATGATCTCGATCCGCTTCTCCCAGCCGAGGGCGAACCACGCCGGCTGGGCCTTGCGCGCGGCCGCGATCGCGTCCTTCACGTCCTGGCGGGTGCCCGTCGCGAAGTGGCCGAGGACGATGTCGCGATCGATCGGGCTGTGGACGGTGAACTCGCCCTGGCCGTCTCGCTCCTTGCCGTCGACGACGTTCCGATGGTGGCCGTCGAGCTGCGTCTTGGCCTCGACCAGGCCGGCCTCGTACTCGCGGTGGAGCTGCTCGTTGTCGGCGCGGAGGGTGGCGTAGGTGATCTTGAGACGCGGCTGCGACTCGGTCGTCATCGGTCGGGAACCTCGAGGAGCGGAAGGTCGGGGGACGGTTGCGAGCAGTCTAGCGCGGCCCGGTCCGCGAGCGACCGCCGGTGGTCCGGTGCGCGCGCAGACCGTTCGGTGGGTTGCCGCGGCCGGGACCCGGAGGGCATCCTGAGGGCATGTCCCGAACCCTGCGCGCTCGTCTCGGCGGCGGCCTCCTCGGTCTGGCCGTCCTCCTCCCGCTCGTGGCCGCCGCTCCGGCGAGCGCCGCCGCGGCCGACTTTCCGGCCGGGAAGACCGGCTACCACACGTATGCGGAGATGGTGGCCGAGGTGAATGCGGTCGTCGCCGCCCACCCGACGATCGCGCGCAAGGTCGCGATCGGCACGAGCTACCAGGGCCGCACGATCTGGGCCGTCAAGATCAGCGACAACGTCACGGTCGACGAGAACGAGCCCGAGGTCCTGTTCGACGGCCTGACCCACGCCGACGAGCACATGGGCCTCGAGATGACGATCAAGATCATGCACTGGCTGACCGACGGGTACGGCACGTGGAGCCGGATCCGAAGCATCGTGAACAGCCGCGAAGTCTGGATCATCCTCGCCGTCAACCCCGACGGGGCCGAGTACGACATCGCCAACGGCAAGTTCCACTATTGGCGCAAGAACCGCCAGCCGAACGCCGGGACGAGCGCGATCGGGACCGACATCAACCGGAACTACGGCTACATGTGGGGCGGCGGCGGCCGGACGTCGGCGAATCCGCTGGCGATCACCTATCGCGGTCCGTTCGCGTTCTCCACGCCCGAGGCGCGCAACGTCCGCGACTTCCTCGCGTCGCGGGTCGTGGACGGCCGGCAGCAGATCCGGACCGGGATCACGTTCCACGAGGCCGGCCGCCTCGTAATGTGGCCGTACGGCTACACGTTCACCGATGTGCCGTCCGACATGACGGTCGACGATCACCGGGCGCTGGCCGCGATCGGCAAGCACATGGCATCGACGAACGGCTACAAGCCCGAGCAGGCGAGCGATCTGTACATCTCGTCGGGCACGACCCGCGACTACGAGTACGGGATGTACCGGATCTTCACGTACACGTTCGAGATGTCGGTCGTGGACTACCCCGACGACTCGCTCATCGACCCCGAGACCGGTCGCAATCGCGAGGCGGTCCTGTACCTGATCGAGCGGGCGGCGTGCCCCCTGGCGGTCCTCGGCACGGCGACGCGGATCGCGCGCTGCGGCGCGTTCGACGACGACCTCGAGGTCCGCCGCGGCTGGACGGTCGACGCGGACGGGACCGACACCGCGACGGCCGGCGCCTGGTGGCGCGGCGCGCCCCAGCCGACCGCGACCTCGGCCGGGCGAAAGCAGGCGAGCGGTGTCACATCCGGCCGGTACGGCTTCGTGACCGGGACCGCAGCCGGGTCATCCGCCTCGGCCAACGACCTCGACGGCGGCCGGACCTCGGTGACGTCGCCGTCGATCGACCTGCCTGCGGACGCCGGCCAGAAGCTCCAGTTCCGCTACACCTTCGCCCACGACACGACCGCAACGGGCGCCGACGAGCTTCGGGTGGAGGTGCTCGACGTCGGCGCGGCGACCGCCTCGAGCGTGTTCGTCGTCCACGGCCAGGCGATCCAGCGAAACGCGAGCTGGAAGCTGGCATCGGTCGATCTGTCGGCGTTCGCCGGCAAGACGATCCGAGTCCGGTTCTCGGCGACCGATGCGGGAACGAACGGGATCGTCGAGGCCGCCCTCGACGACATCCGGGTGACCCAGCCGCAGTAGGCGCGACCGCGGTGCAGCAGCGGCCGTGCACGTGGGGCGTGCACATGCGACGCGTTCGACCGCCGAACCGGGATCCAGGGCATCGATTCCGCATGATCTGCACGCCCCGCGAGATTCCCGTCCAGATCAGGCCGCTCGCGGTGTCCAACTCGTCGTCCGTGCACGTGGGGCGTGCACGAGCCTGGGCGCCGGTTTCGCTCGGGCGGCCGTCTCAGGACGACCGTCCGATCGCGCGGGCACCCGCTCTGACCTGACCGCCGCGTATCCTCCGGGAGACGTCGCGACGATCGGCGCGGCCAGCGGAGGGCAGGCATGGGACTCCTCGACGGGAAGACGGCGCTCATCTTCGGCGTCGCCAACGACCACTCGATCGCGTGGGGGATCGCCCAGGCGCTCCACGACGCGGGCGCCGAGGTCGGCTTCTCGTCGATCGAGTCGCTGATCGAGAAGCGGGTCAAGCCGCTGGCGGATTCGATCGGGTCGACCTTCGTCGAGCCATGCGACGTCCAGGTCGACGCCGACATCGAGCGCGTGTTCGCCCGCTGGGCCGAGACCCACGACGGCCTCGACATCCTCGTCCACGCCCTCGCCTTCGCCAAACGCGAGGACCTGACCGGCCGGTTCATCGACACCTCGCGCGACGGGTTCGCCCTGGCCCACGATGTCTCGGCCTACTCGCTCGTCGCGATCACCAAGGCCGCCCTCCCCCAGCTCCGGCGCGGCTCGTCGGTGCTCACCCTGACCTACTACGGCGCCGAGAAGGTCGTCGCGAACTACAACGTCATGGGCGTCGCGAAGGCCGCGCTCGAAGCGTCGGTCCGCTACCTCGCCGCGGACCTCGGGCCGGACGGGATCCGGGTCAATGCGATCAGCGCCGGCCCGATCCGGACGCTCGCGGCGGCGGGGATCGGTGGGTTCAAGGGCATGTACCGCGGCTTCGTCGAGATCGCGCCGCTCCGGGCGAACATCACCCCCGAGGACGTCGGCAAGACGGCGCTGTACCTCGCGTCGGACCTGTCGTCGGCGGTCACCGGCGAGGTGATCTACGTCGACGGCGGCTTCAGCGTCATGGGCGTGCCGAGCGGCGACTGACGGGCCGACAAGCGGCCGCGCCCGGGTGCCCCACCTCAGGTCGCGCGGGTGAAGTCCTTGACCATCGCCGCGTGGTAGACCTTCTCGACGACGGGGCTGCCGTCGTCGCCACCGGCCGCTTCATCCAGGTCGATCCAGGTGGCGAGGGCACGGTTCACGAGGATCGTCTCGGACTCCTCGCTCGTCGGACTGTCGGCCTTGTCGTAGCTGATCCTGGCGTCCGTCACGGGCACGAGGATGTCGCGTCCGGCCAGGATGAGGGACGGGTCGCCTGAGCGAAGATGCTGCGCCGCGCCGGTCGGAAGGTGCAGCCAGCCGGACACGACGAACCGGGTCAATCCGATGTTCGCCCGGTGGACCTCGGTCTTGCGTCGGCGCGCGTCGCTCCCCCGGCGCCCCGTGACCAGGACCGCCACGATCGAACCGACCGCCAGCGTCAGGTCGGCGGTCTGAGGCGGTTGACCGGACACCAGGTCTTCGATCACGGCACCCCGGATCACGACCCGCGGGACGGAGTTGAGCATGTCGCTCAGGCGATCGTCGGCGAGCGGGATCGAGCCGTGGATCCGGCGATCGGCGGTGAAGGCGATCAGGTCGACTGGCATCGTCCGCGCATCGTCGCGCAGGTGCGCGGGGCCGGAAACGACACGATGGTCCTGGGACGGTCTGGCCCGCGGGCGTTCGGTCGTCCTCGGCAAGGGCCGGCGGGGCTACTCCGCGGCGCGGATCTCATAGCGCGCCAGACGCCACGAAGCGAGCGCCGTCACCACGACCAGCGCGACCGCGGCGAACAGGAACCCGTTGGCGCCGACGATCGATTCGACCGTGCCCTGCGGCGCGAGGGTGGCGGCCATGCCGCGGATGTACTCGCGGACGCTGAACAGCTGGGTGCCCTTGAGCGCGCCCGACAGGAGCCCCTCCCAGAGGAGCGAATAGGCCAGGCCGATGACCAGCCCGCGACTGGTCGCGGCGCTGAGGGCGACGAAGATCGCGCTGTAGACGAAGGACCCGACGAGGACGGCGATCGCGAACGCGAACGTGATCCCGAGCTGGCGGCCACCCGTCCCGCCGATCAGGACGCCGCACAGGATCGTCGCGGGGAACAGCATGACCGCGGTCAGCCCGCCGGCGATCGCGACCTTCGGCAGGACGATCGTCCAGCGCGGGATCGGCTTGGTCAGGACATGGACGGCCGTCCCGTCGTCGAGCTCGGAGCCCAGCGCCGCCGTGCCGAAGACGAGGGCGACGAGCGGCAGGACGCTCGACACCACGAGGCCGTCGAGCGACGGCACAAGGGCGTTGGTCCGGACGCCGCCGAGACGGACGAGGAACCCGAGGAGGACCGGGGCTCCGGCGAGCAGGAGCATCAGCAGCGTCCGGCGCCGGCCGAGCAGCGCCCGAGCGGTGACGCTCGCGATGGTCAGGATCACCTGGACCGAGCTCATCGGCGGGTCACCAGGTACTCGAAGACACTTTCGAGCGAGTCGTCGGTCGGGGCGACCTCGAACAGCCGCACGCCGGCATCGCGGGCGACCCGGGCGACCATCCGGGTGAAGCCCGAGAACTCCGAGACCTGGACGGCGAGCCGGTCGTCGCGCAGCTCGACGCCGAAGACGGCGGGCTCGCTGAGGAAGGCCGAGCCGAGCCGGCGATCGTCGGACGAGCGGACGCGGAACGTGTGCGGCCGGTCGGTCATCAGGCGCCGGATCTCGCGGAAATCGCCGGCCGCGGCCAGCCGCCCGGCATAGATCACGAGAATCCCGTCGGCGAGGCGCTCGACCTCCTCGAGGATGTGCGAGCTGAAGAGGATCGTCCGACCGGCACCGGCCATCGACCGGAGGAGATCCATCATGTGGAGCCGCTGGCGCGGGTCCATCCCGTTGAACGGCTCGTCGAGCAGCAGGATCGGTGGCTCGTGGACGAGCGCCGCCGCGATCTTCACCCGCTGCCGCATCCCCTTGGAGTACGTCCCGACGGCCCGATCGGCCGCCGCCGCGAGATCGACCGTGGCAATGGCTCGCTGGGTCGCCGCGGCGGGGTCGGGCAACCCCTGGAGCCGCGCCGCGAGGTGGACGAACTGGCGGCCGGTCAGGAACGGGTGGACGGCTTCGCGCTCCGGAACCAGCCCGATCTGACGGTAGATCGACGGCTCGCGCCAGGCCGGCCGGCCGGCGATGAGCACCCGCCCCGACGACGGTTTGAGCAGGCCGGCGAGCAGGTGCAGGAGGGTCGACTTGCCGGCCCCGTTCGGTCCCAGGAGGCCCGTGATCCCGGCGCCGAGGGCGAACGTGATGTCGTTGACGGCGACGACGTTGCCGTACCAGCGCGACACGCGGTCGAGGACGATCGGCTGGGACGTGTCGAGCGTGACGAAGGGCGACGGACCCGCGCCCGACGGCGAGACCGGCGACGGCGCCGGCGAAGGCATCGGCGGCGGCGCCACGATCGGATCGGTCATATCGTGATCCGGGCGAAGCGCCGCAGGATCAGGACGACGACGATCGCGATCTCGACGGCGGCGGCCGCCAGGAATGCCCAGCCCGGGATGTCGACGAAGAAGTACTCCTCGCCGAGCGAGCGGGTGAAGTACAGGGCGTTGGTCCCGTCGATGATCGTGTTGGGGCTGGCCAGGACGAGCCACGTCCCGATCGCGCTCGACCCGATCGAGATGACGATCCCGGCGATCAGCCCGGGCAGGACGAAGAGGGCGATGATCGCCGCGGTGGCGTACGCCCGCCGCGGCGAGTAGGCCGAGATCGCCATCGCCAGGCCGCCGTACAACGCCGCCAGCGTGATGCCCTGGGCGAGGACGGGCGCGACGCTCGGCAGATTCGCCCCGAACGCCTTGCCGACATCGGTCGAGAGCAGGACCCGGCCGAGAAACAGGATTGCCATCGGGATGAGGATCAGGACGAAGAGGGCGAGGATGAACCCGATGAGCCGGCCGAGGGCGTAGTCGGACCGGCGCAGGGCGCGGGCGAAGTACAGCGCGAGCACGCCGTGGCGCTGGTCGCGGCCGAACAGCTCCGGCGCCTGCGCCGCACAGAACAGGACCACGATCGCGGTGACCGAGCTGTAGTAGTTGTTGAAGCCGATGAGCTCCGCGTCGTCGAGCTGGCGGTCGAATCCGAAGCGGGCCGCGATCGTCAGGCCGCCGACGATGATCACGGCCGGCAGGATCGCCATCGCCCCGAAGATGATCGGAGCCGCCTTCGCCCGGCCGCTCCGCCCGAGCCCGTAGGTCGTCCGGAAGCTGTGGGCGATCAGCGAGCGGATGGCGTGCGCCCGGCCAAGTCGCGGACCTTCGTAGCGCCGATAGCCGAGGTCGTAGATGTTGCCGCCGCGGGTCACGGGAGGGTGGGCGCTCATGGCTCGACCGTCCGCGCCGACGAACCGGCCGCCTCTGCTGGGGCCGCCGGGCGCGACGCCGGATCGTCGCGGAACAGGTCCTCGAGCCGATGGCGGCGCTGCTCCATCCGGACGAGCGCCAGGCCGAGCTCGACGACGGTGTCCCGGACGATGTCGTAGGGCGCCTCGTCGACGAGATCGACGAGGATCGCCGGGCCGTCGACGACGACCCGCAAGCCGCGTGCCGTCAGGCGCTCGACGAGCGACTCGCGGCCGTCCTCGACCTCCACCGCCAGCGTCCCGGTCCGCTCGGTGAAGGATCCGAGCGGCGCCGATCGCAGGAGCCGTCCGCCCTCGATGGCGACGAGGTGGTCGCAGACCCGCTCGATCTCGCCGAGCAGGTGCGAGGCGACGATCACGGCGATGCCGAACTCGGTGCCCGTCCGCTGGATGAGCTCGAGCATCTCGTCGCGGCCGGCCGGGTCGAGGCCGTTCGTGGGCTCGTCGAGCAGGAGCAGGCGCGGGTCGTGGACGAGGGCCTGGGCGAGCTTGACCCGTTGCTTCATGCCCGTCGAGTAGCCGCCGATCGCGCGGTAGCGCTCCTCGTACAGCCCGACGTGGCGAAGGACCTCCGCGGTCCGCTCCCGGGCGGCGGTGCGCGGCAGGCCGGAGATCAAGGCGAGGTGCGACACGACGTCGGTCGCGGTCATGTCGGGCGGAAGGCAGTCGTGCTCGGGCATGTAGCCGACGAGCTCACGGATCGCGATGCCTCGAGTGGCCACGTCGAGGTCGAAGATCGTCGCCGAGCCCGACGTCGGCTCGAGGAGGCCGAGCAGGATCTTGAGGAGGGTGCTCTTGCCGGCGCCGTTCGATCCGACGAGGCCGATGATTCCGGGCTCGATCGAGACGGTCAGACCGTCGAGGGCCGTGACGCCTCCGGGGTAGCGCTTGGTCAGGCCGTCGGTCGAGATCAAGCTCACGCGGTCAGGGTACCCCGGACGGGCGGCCACTCGTGGCCGATCGTGCGGCGGAACGCTCGCCACATGCCCGATTGACAAGCATCGACAAGGACCCTAGCGTATCGATCGCAAGTGCCCTTGCATCGCGAGGGCGGCCCCGCACGAGGTCCGATTCTTGGCTGCCACATTCGTCCTGATGCTTCGCGAGGGTCTCGAGGCCGCGCTGATCGTCGGCATCGTTGCCGCGTACCTGGTCAAGATCCAGCGGCGCGATGCGCTCCCCGCGGTCTTCGCCGGTGTCGCCGCGGCCGTCGGGCTGTCGATCGTGGCCGGCGTGGCGATCGTGCTGACGGTCGGGCGCCTCCCGCTTGTCGTTCAGGAGACGCTCGAGGGCGCTGCCGGCCTGATCGCGGTCGCGGTCCTGACCTGGATGCTGTTCTGGATGCGCCGCCAGGGTCGGGCGATCAAGGGCGAGCTCGAGACCGGCGTCCAGACCGCGCTCGCGAGCGGTTCGATGGCAGCGCTGGTCGGGCTGGCCTTTGTCGCAGTGATCCGCGAAGGCCTCGAGACGGTCCTGTTCCTGCTCGCGATCGGGTCGTCGACCGGGGCGTCACTTGGGACGGTCGCCGCCGGGCTGGTCGGGCTGGCGGCCGCGATCGGGATCGGCTTCGCGATCTTCGCGGCCGGCATCCGCATCGACCTCCGCCGGTTCTTCACGATCACCGGAGTCGTCCTGATCTTCGTGTCGGCCGGACTGATGGCGTTCGCGGTCGCCGAGTTCGGCGAGGCAGGGCTGATCGCCAACTCGGGCCGGCTATTCGACCTGAACGGCGTGCTCCCGGAATCGAGTCCGCTTGGCACGCTGCTCGCCGGTCTGTTCGGCTACCGCGCCGCGCCGACCCCCCTCGAGGCGTTCGCCTGGATCGCCTACCTCGTCCCGGTCCTCGTCCTGTTCGTCGGCATCCCCCGCCGACGGCCGGTCCCGGTTGCCGCGGCAGCGGTGATCGTCGCCTTGGTGCTCGTCGGCTGCGGCACGGCCGCCTCGCCGACGCCGGCCGGATCCGTTGCGCCGGGCACGGTCCTCGTGACGACCAAGGAGTACAGCTTCACGCCGTCGACCCTGACCGCCCCCGCCGGTTCGGTCACGTTCCGGATCACGAACGCCGGCAACGAGACCCACGAGTTCGAGATCTTCCAGGGCGAGACGGTCATCGACGAGGTCGAGGACATCGTGCCGGGGATCAGCCGTGACCTGACCGTCACCATGGCCGCCGGTGCGTACACGTTCGTCTGTGTCCTGAACGGCCACGACACGCTCGGCATGAAGGGCACGCTCACGATCACCGGAAGCTGACCGCAGCAGCGGTCAGTCGAGGGCCGCAGCAGCGGCCACCGGTGCGGCGGCTACCCCCGCGGCGCCGCCCGCAGCTGGTAGCGCTCCATGAGGTCGGTCACGGCCTGGCGCGCGGCCCGCCACTCCTCCTGATCGCCGAAGATCTCTGCTTCGGGCCCCCAGCGCTTGATCTGGGACATCGCCGTCACGATCGCCGAGTGCTGGAACGAGCGCCGTCGGCCGCCGTCGATCACGCCGGTCACGAGGTACCGCCGGACGAGGTCGTACGGCGCCTGCCAGCGGCCGATCCGGATCATGTCACCGGCCCGGAGCGAGTCGAGGTAGTCGTCGTCGCCGACGGGATGCTGCTCGTGCTCGAACATGTGGGCCACGAGGTCGATCCGGACCCCGCGCTGGCGATACGACGCAAGACGCCCGTCGTCATCGACGCTGGCGTAGCAGACCGGACATGTCGGCAGGGCGACCTCGGCCCGCGGCGCGGCACCGATCGGCAGCCCACAGCGCCGGCAGAACGAGACGTCGGTGCCGGCGGCGATCATGCCGCACTGGAGGCAGACGGAATCGCCCGCCGACGGCCGGGCCGGGCCGGCGCCGGAGGTCCGGCCGACCGGCCGCGTCTTCGACGAGCCAAAGAGCCTCATGAGGTCTGCCGTCCCTCGGTGGTCGATGCCATGAGGTTCCAGATGATCTCCAGGCTGCGGCGCGCCGCCGCGATCTGGTCCGGCTCGAGCAGGAGGAGCGGAAGTGCGCCGCCGGACGACGTGACGGTCGCCCGGATCACGCCGACCGAGCCGTACGCATCGAGCCGAAGGTCGCGAAGCTGCTCGTAGCTCCAGCGTCGCTGGCCGTCGCGGTCGCGCGCAGGGCCGCCGCCCTGGTACACGGTCAGGCCGGCCCGGGTCGCGCGGAGCGTCGATCCCTCGATGCCCTCGACCTCGAGGAACGGGTGCTCGCCGTCGTCGCCGCGGAACTGGGGCGAACCTGATTGGGCGTCGGTCTCGAAGGCGTGCATCGGACTCCCTGGGCGTGCGCTGGCGGTCGTGGTCAGAGCGGCGAGCGGCGCTGGAATGAACGGTGCCATATCGACGGCGCGACGCGACACGGCCCGATCGGACCCACGCCGCCTCCACGAGCGGTCGATTGGTCCGGTGATCGCATCACGCGAATGGACCAAGGGGCGAGGCGCCGGACGCTGGGCGTGCCTCAGCTGGAGGGAGGCGACTCCGGATCGCGACCCGTCGCACGCTCCTCGGCGCGTCCGTCGGCCAGCCCGTGGTCCGATCTGTCGGCCAGCCCGTCGGCAATGACGGCCGGGATCCGATCGCCCCACGCGACATCCCGCGCCGCCCGGTAGCGAGGTCCCTCGCGACGGCTGACCACCTGCCGATGGATCCGGCCATCGTCGGCGCAGATGCGTAGCTCGACCTTGCCGGGACGCGACCGCGGCCGGCCGAGCACAACCCGAGGCGCGGGCTCCGCGGTCAGCCTGGTGGCGACCAGATAGGACATGGGCTCGTCCTCCCACGATCGAGCGGCGGACTTCGCGCGCCGATGCAGGACGCTCCGCTCGACGCGCACGAGGAAGTGGCACCAGTCGCTGGCCGCGACCGGACAGGGCCGCTCGCCCGGGCACGGCGCCGCGATCGCGGCCCCGCCGGCGATGAGCACAGACCGGGCAGCCAGGATCCGGCCGTACCCGGCCGGGCTGCCGGGCTCGACGAGGACGAGCGCGCCTCGGGTTGCCGCCCAGAGCCGCTCGACCAGCGCGGTCCGATCGACCTCGGACAGCTCCCCGAGCACGTACGCGGCGGTCACGAGATCGGCCTCGTCGAACGCGGCGTTCGCAAGGGTCCCGATTCGCCAGTCCGCCGCCACCAGGGACCCGACGCGGGACGCCGCCGCCAGGCGACGTCCGAGCTCGATCGCGGCCGGCTCGCGATCGATCAGCATCATGGCGTCGAGCGACGGCCAGACAGCGCCGGCGGCCCACGTCGCGGCACCCGTGCCGGCGCCGACGTCGAGCAGGCGGCGCGGCGCGAACGCCGGCAGGCTCGCAGCTGCCTCGACCATGGCTCGACCGGCGGCGGCGAACGTCGCGGGCATCCGGGCCGCGGCGTAGGCGGCGGCGGTACGCGGATCGTGGACCGGAGGCATGCGTTCGGCCGCGACGTCACCCGATCGGTAGGTCGCGGAGAGCCCCTCGGCCGCGGCGGCCAGCCCGGGCTCGAGCGGAACGAGCCGGGCGGTCGCGCCACGAAGGACGATCGCCATCTCCGCGACGGCGGCACGAGGGTCGCGCGAGCGACCTGATGGAGGGCCCGGCATGTCCCCGCCACGGTACCCGGCGTGGCTGGTTGCCGGATGGGCGCGGCGATGCCCGACGTCCGTCAGTAGACTCCGCCTGAGTGTCACGCTGTCGGAGCTCGGCGGCTTGGCTCCTAGACTCGTTGCCCGCCCGAAGGGGTGTGGCCTTCATCGGAAGTGCCGGTCGCCGGGCATGGAACGGACCGACCGATGTGACTTCATAGGAGCGTGGTAACCGCCCCCACTCAGGCGTGTCCACCGGCCGGTCCGGAGCGTCACCCCTGATCAGGAGGCAACACGGAGATGATCGTCATCGGCATCGATTCGCACAAGCGCACCCATACCGCGATTGCCGTCGACGGGACGGGCCGGAAGCTCGCCGAGAAGACCCTCCCGGCGACGAGCGCCGGTCACCTCGAGCTCGTCCGCTGGGCCGCCCGCTTCGCCGAGCGGACCTGGGCCCTGGAGGACTGCCGCCACCTGAGCCGACGCCTGTCGACCGATCTGCTCGTCGCCGGCGAAGGCGTCGTCCGCGTTCCGCCGAAGCTGATGGCCGGCGCCCGGCGCTCGAGCCGAGAGCCTGGCAAGTCCGATCCGATCGACGCCCTCGCGGTCGCCCGGGCGGCCCTCCGCGAGGATCTCCCGGTCGCGACCCTCGACGGGCCCGACCGCGAGGTCCGGCTCCTCGTGGACCATCGCGAGGATCTCGTCGCCGAGCGGACGCGCGCCGAGAACCGCCTGCGCTGGCACCTCCACGAGCTCGACCCGGGCTCGGAGCCGCCGATCCGCAGCCTCAATCGGACCGTCGTCCTGGCCGCCCTTGAGCGCGACCTGGCCGATGCTCCCGGGACCGTCGGCCGCATCGCCCGCGAGTTGGTGGTCCGGATTCGGGATCTGACCAGGACGATCAACGGCCTCGAGCGCGAGATCGAGCGCCTGGTCGCCGACCTTGCGCCGTCCCTTCTGGCTCTGACCGGCTGCGGCCCGCTGACCGCGGCCAAGCTCGTCGGCGAGACAGCCGGCATCGGCCGCTTCCGGTCGCGGGCCGCGTTCGCCCGTCACAACGGCTCAGCGCCGCTGCCGGTCTGGTCGGGCAACACCGAACGCCACCGACTCAGCCGGACCGGCAACCGCCAGCTCAACGTCGCCCTCCATCGGATCGCGATCACCCAGCTCCAGCGGGAGGGCCCGGGAAGGACGTACCTCGAGCACCGGCGGACCATGGGCGACACGAAGCCCGAGGCGATCCGTGCTCTTCGCCGTCGGATCAGCGACGAGGTCTTCCGCCGGATGCGCCACGATGAAGCCGCACGAGCCGCCTCGCCTTCGGGCCTCGCGGCCGCGGCTTGACATAGGAGCTTCCGATGCGGCCAACACCCTTCGTCCGAATCGCCGACATCGAGGTCGATCCGGTACAGCGCGAGGCGTTCATCTCGGCGGTCACGACGGCGATGGCCGAGTCCGTGCGCGTGGAGCCGGGCGTGTTCGCGCTCTACGCGGTCACGGAGAAGGAAGCCCCGTCCCGGTTCCGCTTCTTCGAGATCTATGCGGACGAAGCGGCGTACGACGCGCACCGGGCGTCGCCCCACTTCTTGCGCTACCGCACGACGACCGAGCCCATGATCCTCTCGCGCGTGCTGACCGAGACGGTCAGCGTTCAGCTCAGCGCGAAGGCGGACTGGTAGGCCGGTCGAGACCTCGAGCGGCTCGGTGCGGCCCGCTCGGGAGGATTCGAAGCCCCAATCCGCCTGGGTTCGAAGGTGATGGAGCGGGAGACGAGGTTCGAACTCGCGACATGCAGCTTGGAAGGCTGCCGCTCTGCCAACTGAGCTACTCCCGCTCGGATTGGCGCGACCGAAACGCTACCACGACGCGCGATCTAAGCGGGCGCTGCAGCAGGCGTCCGACGAGTCAGGCCTCGGCCGGATCTCCGCTCGGATCGGGGTCCGCCGCCTGGTACTCGCCGCGGAGGAGCTCCGACAGGCGGCGAGCACTGGCCCATGCCTCCGAGCCCATCTCCTGCTCGGCCTGGATCTTGCGGGCTGACTCCCAGGCCAGCCGGAGGTCCTCGCGGCTCGCGGACCGGATCGCCGCATCGTAGCGGGCGCTCAGCGCGCGGGCGTTGATCTCGCTCTGGGCGGGATTCCCGCTGCCGGCGGCGAGCTCCTCTTCCGACGCGAGCCAGGCCGAAGCGATGGTCTCGATCGATTCATCCTCGTCGGCGTCGGCCTGGTCCGGCTTCGAAGCGGTGTCCACGACCTCACGGTAGCCCATCGAGGCCGAACCCGGACGAGCCGCCGGTTCAGGCCTTCCGTTCGAGGATCGGGCGGGCCTTGTCGGGGTCGTCGACGACGAATGCGAACATCGCCCGGTCGCCCCAGCGACCCAGGAAGAGGTGGCCGTAGATGTTCACGCCGGCATCGGCCAGCTGGCGCGCCAGGCGGGCCATGCCGCCGGGCCGGTCATCGACCTCGGTGAGGATCGACTCGCCCTCGATGAACGTGTAGCCGCCGGCCTCGAGGACGGCCCGGGCGCCGTCGTCGTCGGCCGTGGTCATGATGATGTGGCCGGTGTCGCCGATGCCGCCGCCGCCGATCGCCCGGAGATCGATCCCACGCTCGGCAAGGGATTCAGCCAGGATCGCAAGGCCGCCGGGAACGTTCTTCAGCTCGACGACGAACTGGTTGGCCATGGGACCTCCGGCGAGCAGGGCTGGGCGGCGATTCTAGCCCCTGTCCCGGCATCGCCGAGGGCCGTGATACGGTCGGGCCCATGAGCGTTCCCGGCGACCTCCCCGCGCCGGCGATCACGACCGGCCACGGCGACCTGGATCCGGCGGTGGTCGCCGTGCTCGCCGATCCGCCCGAGGCCGAGCTCGGGGTCATCGAGAGCGCCGGCATCCCGTGGGCCACCCGCTCCTGGGGCAACCCCGCGAACGCTCCGGTGCTGCTGGTCCACGGCGTGACGTCGTCGTCCCGGATCTGGTGGCGGGTCGGGCCGGCCCTCGCGATCGGGCTGGGGAAACGGATCGTCGCCGTCGACCAGGCGGGCCACGGCCGGACCGGCCACTGGACCGGGCACCACGTCTTCCGCGACAACGCCGCGGACGTCGCGGCGTTCCTCGACGCGGCCGGCCTCGCCCGGCCGGACCTGCAGGTCGTCGGCCACAGCTGGGGCGGAATGACCGTGGCGGAGCTGCCGGCCGTCGGGATCGTGCCGGAGGCGGTCGTCCTGCTCGATCCGCCCGCGATCCCGCTCGCGGCGATCGCCGCGATGCTCGAGGACCCGGTCGAGCGCAAGTTCGAGCGCCTCGCTGACGCCCTCGAGCTGGTCGAGCGGACCAATCCGGCCTGGTCCTCCGGCGACAAGCTCGCGAAGGCCGAGTCGCTGACCCAGTTCGATGAGCCGGCCGTCCGGGCAGTCCTCACGCATAACGGCGACTGGGACGGCGGCCTGGCTGCCCTTGCCGATCCCGCTGCTGCGGAGGTTCCGATCTGGCTCCTCCGCGGCGAGCCGGCGAGCGGCGGCCTGGTGCCGGACGAGGCCGCCGCGGCCTTCGCAACCCGGATCGGGGCCGATCACGTGATCACGATCGCCGGCGGCACCCATTCGCCGATGCGCGTCCACCCCGAGGCCACGACGCTCGCCCTGCTCCGGGCCCTCGGCGGCGCGAGCCGGTGACGAGCGAGGGCAACCGTCCGGCGGCGGACGCGAGCGACGCCGTCCCGGTCGAGCCGGACGGAGACAGCCCGGCGCCGCGGACGGTCGGCCAGCGGGTCGCGGCCGTGCTCGGCGATGCCGCCGACTATGTCGAGAGCGCGGCATCGGCCGTCGGAAGTGCCGCGTCGGCGGTCGGGGCCGCGGTCGAGGCGACCGCCCGCCGCTTCGACGAGCGGCCCGGCGCCCGGGTCCGCCGCATTCGCCGCCTCGGCGCGCTGCCGTTGCCGTACCTGTACGACGTCCACCCGGATGCTCGGCGTCGAACGCAACGCGAGCTGGGCGTCCGGACGATCGACGTCGACGAGATCGGCGGAACCGCCGTGGGCGGCGCCCAGCAACGCGGCGGCGACTTCCTGCCGCTGAAGGCCTTCCGGTCGACCAACTGGATGGCCCGCTGGCAGCGGCTCGGGCGCGCCTCCGACCGTCTCGCGATCCTGCCGCCGATCGACGTCCTGCGCTACGACGACCGCTACTGGGTCCTCGACGGCCACAACCGCGTCGGGATGGCCAAGTACAGTGGCCAGAGCGCCATCGACGCCGACGTCACGGAGCTGGTCGACCCCTCCGCGCCGCCGCCAGACCCGGCGTCCGATCCAGCCGAGTCGTTCGCCTCCCTCGTCGAGGACAGTCGCCAGCTCCGGGCCGCCGTCAGGCGGCCCGCGCCCAGCGAGCCAACGGCCGCAGCGCCCGCGCCGGAACCGGACGCGGAGCCGCGCGCGGACGGGGCCGGATGATCAGCCGGCTCACGATCGAGTGGCCGGACGCCACGGCGTTCGCCGATCGCGAGGGCCGCCCGATCCGGTTCCTCGTCGCCTCCGATGCCCCGGAGCCGGCCCTGGAGCACATCGCCAACCGGGACGACCTGGGCCATCTCGACGGGATCATCGGCTGCGGCGACCTCGAGCCGGAGTGGCTCGAGTTCCTGGCGGACGCCTTCAACACGCCGCTCGTCTACGTCCGCGGCAATCACGATCGCGGCGGCCAGTGGCACGATCGACCTCTGCCGGTGCCGGCCTGGCTGGAGGCCGGCCGGATCGAGCGCCTGGCCGGGATCCCGATCGTCGGGATGGAGTGGCCCGGCGTCGACACGTCCGACAACCAGCGCCGGCCGTGGCAGGCCTGGCGGCAGACGCTCCGGATCGCCCGGCGTCTGGTCATGGCGCGGATGTGGCGGGCGCCGATCATCGTCATCAGTCATGTCCCGCCGGCCGGCGTCGGCGACGCAGCCGACGCCTACCACGTTGGATTCACGGCCTACCGCTGGCTGCTCGACCGCCTCGCACCGCCGGTCTGGCTCCACGGCCACACGACGACGGCGTCCGTCAGCCGGCTCGTCGAGCAGTCGGGCCCGACGGTCGTGGCGAACACGACCGGGGCAGTGCTGATGGAGCTGGTCGCCCCGCGGAGCATGCCCGCCACCTGACCCGAGCCGTGCGCGGCCCGACTCCCCGCTCAGCCGCGCCGGATCGCCAGGGCTCGCTCGTACAGCGCCGCGTAGGCCGGCGCCGACCCGCGGGCCCAGTCGAAGTCGACCGCCATCCCGCGCGCGACCAGGGCCTCCCACGGTGCCCCGCCGGCCGAGCGCATGGCGAGCGCCGCCTCGCACGCCTCCGCCAGGGCGTCGGGCGTGGCGGGCCCGAACGCGAATCCCGTCCCCTCCCCCGGTCGCGACCGCTCGTCGATCACGCTGTCCGCGAGGCCACCCGTCCGGCGCACGATCGGCGGCGTCCCGTAGCGGAGCGAGACCATCTGGCCGGTGCCGCACGGCTCGAACCGTGACGGCATGAGGAAGAAGTCGACCCCGGCGTAGATCCGGCGGGCCATTGCCCGGTCGAACCGCTCGATGAGCGCGACTTGCGTCGGGTGCGCGGCCGCCAGCGACCGCAGGCCGGCCGCCAGGTGCGGATCGCCGGATCCCTGGACGACGATCCGGGCACCCGCGACGAGCAGGCGCGGTGCGGCGTCGTGGATGAGATCGAACCCCTTCTGGGGATCCAGCCGGCCGATCATCCCGAGCACGGCCCCGTCGTCGGCCGGATCGAACCCGAGCCGCTCGAGCAGGTCGGCCCGGCAGGCCGCCTTGCCCGTCAGGTCTGCCGCCGAGAAGGCGGCAGCGAGGTCGGGGTCGGTGGCCGGGTTCCAGAGCTCGGTGTCGAGCCCGTTGAGGATCCCGACGAAGCGATCGCCCTTCGCGGCGAGCGCGTCCGACAGCCCGAACGAACCCTCCGGCGTCAGCGCCTCCCGGGCGAACCCGGGCGAGACGGTGTTGACGACCTCCGCCCGGACGATCCCCTCGCGGATGAGGTCGATCCCGTCGGCATCGGCCGGGACCACGCCGCCGCCCGGCACGAGCCCGAGCTGGTCGAGCTGGTCGCGCCCGGTCCAGCCGTGGTAGGCGAGGTTGTGGAGGGTCATGACGATCGCCGCGCGACCCAGGATCGGATCGTCGGCAAGCCACGCGTCGCGTTGGATGGCGGCGGGACCGGTGTGCCAGTCGTGGAGGTGGAGGATGTCGACCGGACGCTCCGGCTCGGTCCGGAGGGCCTCGAGTGCGGCGCGGCAGAACAGGCCGTAGCGCCAGGCGTTGTCGGCGAAGTCGCCGCCGCCGGGTGGGCCGTACATCCCGTCGCGATCGAAGGCCGGCGGGTGGTCGACGAGCCGGAGCCGGTAGCCGTTCGCAGCGACGTCGACGATCGTCAGCTCGGTCGTCCCGTCGGGTGCCCGGGGATCGGGAACGCGCACCGCCCGCGAGCCGGCCGTCGCCGCCGGGACCGGCACGGATCGATAGCGCGGCAGGAAGACGTCGACGTCGCCGTCGGTTGCCCCCGGCACGGCCGCGAGCGCGCGCGCGAGGGCGTCGACGACGTCGCCGAGCCCGCCGGTCTTGGCCCAGGGCTCGCACTCGGCGGCGATCATCGCGATCCGGAGCGGCATCCGCCCATCCTAGCCGCGCCGGACGAGGCCGAGGCGGCCGGTGGCGTCCGCGTTCGTCACGCCTAAACCGGTTCACAACCCGCGAGGCGAGCGGCTATGATCCGCCCCAATGCCGTCGCGCGTCATCATCCCGACCATTCCGGGCGCCTCCTTCCGACTCCCTCCCCAGCTCGAGGGACTCCGCGCCCTTGCCTACAACCTGTACTGGGCGTGGCATCCGCGGACCCGGGTGATCTGGAGTCGGATCGATCGCCGGGCCTGGAACCGCCACCGCAACCCGATTCCGGTCCTGGCCGGTCCCGTCGAGTGGACCCGCCTGCTCGACGACGCCAGCTTCATGGTCGAGGTCCGCGAGCTCCTCCGCGACTTCGACCGCTACCTCGCGAATGGCTCGGATCGCTGGTTCGTCCGCCATCACGCCGACCAGCTGCCGGGTCCCGTCGCCTACTTCTGCGCCGAGTACGGCCTGTACGAGTCGCTCGGGATCTACTCGGGCGGCCTCGGGGTCCTCGCCGGCGACCACATGAAGACGACGTCGGACATGGCGCTGCCGTTCGTCGGCGTCGGGCTGATGTACCGCCGCGGCTACTTCCACCAGACGATCGATGCCGACGGCCACCAGGAGCACGCCTACCCGGACTACGACCTGAGCCGCCTGCCGGTCGGGCGGGTCCAGGGCCGCGACGGCGAGCCGCTGACGGTCAGCATCGCGCTGCCGGGCCGCGACCTCCAGATCGCGGTGTGGGCGGTCCAGGTCGGGCGGACGCCGGTCCTGCTGCTCGACACCGACATCCCCGAGAACGCCGACGCCGACCGCCCGATCACCCACATCCTGTACGTCCGCGGCCGCGAGATGCGGCTCCACCAGGAGCTCGTCCTCGGCGTCGGCGGGGTCCGCGCGCTGCGCGCCCTCGGCATCGATCCGGCGGTCTGGCACCTGAACGAGGGCCACTCCGCGTTCCTGCTGGCCGAGCGGGCGCGCGAGTTCGTGGCGACCGGCGTCGCGCTCGAGACCGCCTGGGAGCGGGTCCGGCGCGACAGCGTCTTCACGATCCACACCCCGGTCTCGGCCGGCAACGAGCGATTCGCGGCCGATCTCGTCCAGGCGGTCGCCGGACCCCTCCTCGACGGCGATGGGCGGACGCAGACCGGCGGAGTGCCGATCGACGCCGTCCTCGAGCTCGGCCTCGGCGCCGACGGCGACCGCACGCAGTTCGACATGACGGGCTTCTCGCTCCGCCTGACCAACGACGCCAATGCCGTCAGCCAGCTCCACGCCGAGACCGCCGACGCGACCTGGCGCGGCATCTCTCCCCACCCGATCCGGGGGATCACGAACGGGATCCATGTTCCGTCGTGGATGGGCAACGCGATGAGCGAGACCCTCCGGCGCGAGCTCGATGCGGATCTCGACGACATCGACGACGAGAGCGACGTCGGGCCGTTCTGGGAGCATCTCGCCGACATCCCGACCGCCAAGCTGTGGGACTCCCACCAGCGCGAGAAGCTCGAGCTGGCGATCTTCGCCCGGCGCCGGCTGCGCAACCAGTTCGCCCGTCATGGGGAGGCCCCGGCCGTCCTCGAGGCCCTCGAGACGGCGCTCGATCCGGACATCCTGACCGTCGGCTTCGCGCGGCGGTTCGCGACCTACAAGCGGGCGGGCCTGCTGTTCACCGATCTCGAGCGCCTGGCCGCGATCCTCTGGAACGAGGAGCGGCCCGTCCAGGTCGTCTTCGCCGGCAAGGCCCATCCGGCCGACCGGCCCGGCCAGCAGGTCATCCAGGAGATCTTCGGCCGATCGCGCTCCGAGCGGCTTCGCGGCCGGGTCTTCATCCTCGAGGACTACGACATGCGGATCGGCCGCTATCTCGTGTCCGGCGTCGATGTCTGGCTCAACAACCCGCGGCGGCCGCTCGAGGCGTCGGGGACGAGCGGGATGAAGGCCGCGATGAACGGCGCGGTGAATGTCAGCGTCCTCGACGGCTGGTGGGACGAGGGCTATGTCGGCGACAACGGCTGGGCGATCGGCGGACGCGAGCAGAACCCCGATGACGGCGCCCAGGACTGGGCGGACGCCCAGGACCTCTACCGGCTGCTCGAGGACGAGATCGTGCCGCGCTATTACGAGCGCGACGCCGACGGCTTGCCGACCCGGTGGGCCGACCTGATGCGGCGCTCGATGGCCTCGACGATGTGGCGGTTCTCGACCACCCGGATGCTGCGCGACTACGTCGAGAGCATGTACCTCCCGGCAGCCGAGGCGGCCCGCGAGACCGCGACGGCCGCGGCCAGCGAGGCGGCCGAGCGCCGGGACGTCAGCCGGGCCGCGATCGTCGCCAACCAGGGCGGCTGACCGAGCCGATCGCCCCACGTTCCCGTGGGGCGGGCGGGTCCGGCCGATCCAACCCGGAACCTGCACCACCCGCCCGTGGGGCGGGCGGTGTTCGGTCGAGCAGGGGCCTCTCAGGCCAGGACGAGTACGCCTTGGGCCGGCAGGTCGATCGTCCCGCCATCGCCGAGCCGTCCGTTGGGAAGGCCGTCCAGCTCGACCGGCGTCAGACCCACCATCAGCCCGGGATCCACGACCAGCCGCGCCGCCTCGCGCCCGCTGTTGATCGCGATGAGGGCGCGCTCGCCATCCGCCTCGCGGGCGAGCGCGATCGCCTGCCCGGCCGCCGCCGCAACCGCGACCGTCCCGCGGCGGAGGGCACGATGGGACCGCCGGGCATGGATCGCGGCCCGGGTGAACGCCCGCATCGCGAGCGCCTCGTCGCCGGGTTCCACCGGATACCCCCTGCGGCAGTCCGGGTCGGCCCGACCCTCCATTCCGAGCTCGTCGCCGTAGTAGACCGACGGCGTTCCCGGCAGGACGAGCGGCAGCAGCGTCGCGATCCGCAGTGCGCCCAGATCGCCGGCCAGGACCGTCCGCGGTCGCGGCGCGTCGTGACTCCCGATCAGGTTGTACTGGACCTCGGTCGTCGGGCGCTCGTGGAGCGCGAGGAGCCGGACCAGCCGCTCGCCCAGCGCGGGAGCGTCGAGCGGGTGGAGGAACCGGCTGTAGTCGGTCTGCCCGTCGATCGCCGCCTGGTCGAGCCGGCCGCCGCTCGCGAACCCGAGGATCGCCATCCCGAGCGGGTAGTTCATCAGGGCGTCGAACCGGTCGCCGGCGAGCCACTCGGGGGCCTCGGTCCAGATCTCGCCGACGAGGTACGCCTCGGGATTGACGGCCCGGACACGGCGCCGGAACTCCGGCCAGAACGTCGGGTCCTCGATGTCGGCCGGGACGTCCAGCCGCCAGCCGTCGATCCCGAACCGGAGCCAATGCTCGGCGACGCCCATCAGGTACTCGCGGGCCGGCGGATGGTCGACTCGCAGCTTCGGCAGCGACGGGTGGCCCCACCACGCCCGGTAGCCCGCCCGGAGGTGCTCGCCGAACGCGTTCGCCGGGCGGGTACGGGTCGATCCCGCGCCGGCCGGCGAGCACGTCGTCGGTCGAGGTAGAACCAGTCGCGGTACGGCGACGCGGCCCCCGACTCCACGACGTGCTGGAACGGGAAGAAGCCGCGCCCGGAGTGGTTGAACACGCCGTCGAGGATCACCCGGATGTCGCGGGCGTGGGCCTCGTCGAGGAGCTGCGCGCAGCGCGGCATCGCCACCGAGGAGCGGGTCGACGGAGAGGTAGTCCGAGGCGTTGTAGCGGTGGTTCGACGCCGCCGTGAAGACCGGGTTGAGGTACAGCGCCGCCGATCCCGAGGTCGGCCAGGTCGTCGAGCCGCTCGACGACGCCGAGCAGGTCGCCGCCCTTGAACCCGTGCATGGGTCGGCGGCGCGTCCCACGGCTCGAACGGCCCGGGCGCCGGCACCCGCCCGCTCCGGCGCGAAGCGGTCGGGGAAGACCTGGTAGAAGACGGCGTCGGCGGACCCAGGCCGGCGGATCGCCGCTCACCGGTCGCATCCTCGGCGGCACGGCGGCGCCGCGGATGCGGTGCCATACTCGGCCACGTGGCCCGTCACGAACCGCACGTCGTCCGTGGACGTCCATCGTGGCGCGCGGACCGATCGTGGCCTCGCTCGGTGGTCGCCGGCGACCCGCGACCGGCTCGCCGGCGCCCCACCGGCCCGCCGGCCACGGCCGGTGGCGACCGCCAGCCGCCGTCGCCGATCGCGGCCGCCTCCGCCCCGCGTGCCCCGCCGTCGCGCCGAGCCGTCCGCCGTGGTGGACGGACCGACGTGTTCTACGAGGTCTTCGTCCGGAGCTTCGCCGACTCGGACGGCGACGGGATCGGCGACCTGCGCGGGCTGACGAGCCGGCTCGACGACCTCAACGACGGCGACCCGGCGACGACCGACGACCTCGGGGTCACCGGCCTGTGGCTGATGCCCGTCGCCGAGTCGCCGAGCTACCACGGCTACGACGTCGTCGACTACCGCGCGATCGAGCGCGACTACGGCACGGCCGCCGACTTCCGGGCGCTCATGGCCGCGGCCCACGAGCGCGGCATCGACGTCATCGTCGACCTCGTCCTCAACCACACGTCGCGCGACCACCCGTGGTTCCAGGACGCCCTGACGCCGGGTTCCGCGCACGACGACTGGTACATCTGGGCCGACGAGCGTCCGGGATCGGCCGGTCCGACGGGGCGCCGCGTCTGGCACGCCGCCGGCGAGCGCTTCTTCTACGGCTACTTCTGGGACGGCATGCCGGACCTCAACCTGGCCAACCCGGACGTCACCGCGGAGCTCGACGCGATCGGCCGATTCTGGCTCGACGAGATGGGCGTCGACGGCTTCCGGCTCGATGCCGCCCGCCACCTGATCGAGGACGGCCGGCAGCTCGAGAACACGCCGGCGACGTTCGAGTGGCTGGCCGGCTTCCGCGAGCGGCTCAAGGCCGACCATCCCGACGCGCTCGTCCTCGGCGAGGTCTGGGACGCGACGCTCGATGTCGTCGCGCTACGTCCGCGACGGTGCGCTCGACCTGACGTTCGACTTCGGCCTGGCCAGCGCGACGATCACCTCGCTGCGCTCGCGGCGACGCGGGCTCGATCGCGGCGGCGCAGGACGAGGTCGCGGAGCGCTACCCGCCCGGCGGGCTGCGACGTTCCTGACGAACCACGACCAGGACCGGGTCATCGACCGAGCTCGACGGCGACCTCGCGGCGGCGAAGCTCGCCGCGACCCTGCTCCTGACCGGGCCGGGGATGCCGTTCATCTACTACGGCGAGGAGATCGGGCTGACCGGGCGCAAGCCGGACGAGCGGATCCGGACGCCGATGCGCTGGGACGCGTCGCAGCCCGCCGCCGGGTTCACGACCGGCGCCGTGGCAGCCGCTGGGCGACGACCCGGCCGGGACGGACGTCGCGACGCAGGCCGCGGACCCGGACTCGCTCCTCTCGACCTACCGTCCCTGATCCGCCTGCGGGCGGCCCATCCGGCGCTCGCTGTCGGCGACGTCGGATCCCGGTCGAGCCGAGCCGACCGTCGGTCGTCGCGTCCCTTCGGCACGGCCCGGGACGAGACGCTCCTCGTCCTGGCGAACCTCGCGGACGAGCCGGTCGACGGCCCGGCGCTCAGCCTCGACGACGGGCCGCTGTGCGGCACGCCGTCGGCGAGGTCGTCTCGGCGCGGCGCGAGGCCGCGGCACCGGGGTCGACGCGGACCGGCGGCTTCGACGCCTACGTCCCGATCGACGCGGCTCGGCCCGCGCGAGACGGTCGTCATCGAGCTCGGCGGCATGACGCGCCGACGCGGACCGCCGACGCGTCGCGACTGGCCGGACGACGCCGAGCGCGACCGGACCGCCGTGCCGCGCGCCGGCCGTCGATCGAGCTGGCCGCCGCGATCCTGATCGTCGGCGGCGTCGCTCGGCCTCCTCGGCGCCGGTCGGCGTCGGCGTAGCCTGCCGGCCGGGCACCGAGGCGTTCGTCGCCACCGACGCGCCTGGCTCGACGTCGGGTCGATCGTCGTCGGCTTGCTCGTCCGGTCGGGCCGGCTCTGGCTCGTGGCCGTCAACTACGTGGCCGTGCTCGGGTTCCTCGACCTGCTCGGTCGCGGCGCGAGCCCGCTCGCGCTGATGCTCGGCGTCGCCGACATCGTCGGTCGTCGTCGATCCTGCTCGTCGACACGAAGCCGTGGTTCGATCGAGCTCGCGCGACGCGGCCGCGCCTCAGCGTCGGCAAGCCCGGACCCGCCGAGCTCAGCCCTTGACCCCGCCGACCGCCAGGCCGCCGACGAGGTAGCGCTGGAAGAGGAAGAAGACGACCGACACCGGCAGCGCGAACAGGACCGCGAACGCGGCGAACTGTCGACCACGGCGTGCTCCGGGCGAACTGCCCGACCATGCTGTTCAGCGCGATCGCCAGCGTCCAGTCGCTGGGGTCGCTCGACTGACGAACACCGCGACGGTGAGGTACTCCGTCCAGCCGGCGATGAACCCGAACAAGGCCGTCACGGCGAGGCCGGCGTCGCCAGCGGCAGGACGATCCGTGCGAACGATCTGGTTCTTGCTGGCCCCATCGACGACGGCCGCCTCCTCGAGCTCCTTCGGGATCGTGTCGAGGTAGCCCTTCATGTTCCAGATCGCGAAGGGCAGCTGGGTCGAGATCACGGCCAGGGCGACGCCCGAGGAGCGATCGCGCCGAGGTGGAAAGTCGCCGACTCGATCGGAACTGGTTCAGGATGATGTACAGCGGGCCGATCGTCGCGACGGCCGGCAGCATCAGCACCGCCGAGGACCAGCGAGCATCAGTGACTCGCGGCCGCGGAACCTCAGCCGCGAGAACGCGTACGCCGCCAGGATGCCGAGCCCGACGCTGAGCACCGCGATCAGCACGGCCAGGGTCAGGCTGTTCAGGGCGAGTTCGATGAACGAGACGGGGTTGAGCGTCGGGCTGGGCGAGCACCCGGGCGTAGGCGTCGAGGTTCGCGCCCGGCGGGATCAGGCTGTCCGGTCGCGAGATGTTCCGCGGGTCGAGCGACATGCCCACGATCCAGACGATCGGGAAGAGGACGGTCGCTCCGATCGCCAGGCACGCCAGCTGGAGGACGATCTGGTTGGCGGGCTTGAGCGGCCGGCCCGAACCCTGCCGCGCCCGGCTCGCCGACTTGACCTTGATGCTCGGGGCGACGATGGCCGGGGTGGTCATGAGTCCAGGCTCCCATGGGCGAACGGGCGGACGAGGGAGGCGCGGGCGTCGGCGCGTCATCGAGTCATAGCTCGCGGTCGCCCGGGCCAGCCGGTTCGTGACCAGCGTGATCGCCAGCAGGATGAAGAACTGGAAGATCGCGAAGGCGGCCGCGACGCCGAACAGGTGCCGCTCCTGGACCAGCCGGTAGGCCGCGTCACGAGGATCTCCGTCTGCCCGAACGGCTCGCCCCCGGACATGAAGTACGAGCAGGTAGAACAGGTTGAACGTGATGACGAAGCCGTAGATCGCGAACGGCAGCATCGCCGGGCGCAGGAACGGGAGGGTGACGGTCTTGAACCTCTGCCAGGAGCCGGCGCCGTCCATCTCGGCCGCCTCGTACAGGTCGCTTCGGGATCGACTGGAGCGCACCGGTCGCGACGACCGAGTTCAGGGGCCAGCCGAGCCAGATGTTCGCCGCCAGCAGCGCGAAGTAGGCGAGGGGCAGACGGGATGGACCGGCGATCAGGATCGGTTCGGCTCGTCGCAGCCAGTCGAGGTGTGAACGGCGGGAGCTTGAGCAGGACGCCGATCGTGCCGTTGATCAGCTGGTTCACCGCGCCGTACTGCGGGTCGAACATGTTCCGCCAGACCGTGGCCACGATGATCGGCGGGATCGACGACCGGCAGGATGTAGACGGCCCGCTAGATCCGCTTGAACCGCAGCCCGTCGACGTTGAGGACGAGCGCGATCGCGACGCCGATCACGACGTGGATCGACGACGTTGCGTGAACGCCCACCACAGGTTGAACGTCAGGATCCGGACGAAGTCGAAGTTCGGGATGACGATGTTGCTGTCGAGGATCCGGATGTAGTTGTCGAAGCCCGACGATGTTCGCGGCAGGCGCGGTCGGCCGGAGGTTGCTCAGGTCGAAGTCGGTGAAGGCGACATCCAGATCTGGAAGACCAGCGGGTAGAACGTGATGATCGCCATCACGAGCAGCGCGGGCAGCAGGAACAGGTACGCGGTCCGCGTGTCCTGGGTTCGTTGCCGCCACGA
Source organism: uncultured Chloroflexia bacterium (assembly GCA_963783055.1). Lineage (GTDB taxonomy): Bacteria > Chloroflexota > Limnocylindria > Limnocylindrales > CSP1-4 > CF-46. The sequence continues at coordinate 715,744 of CAWAMB010000004.1, read as the reverse complement.
CCGGCGCGGGGTCGCCGATCCGGCTCCGACTGCGACCGCCGTCATCGCGGGTCCTCCTCATCCAACAGGGGAACGGGCTCGGGGGCTGATGGGTGCGAGATGGGGCGCCGGGATGTCCCGGCGCCCCGTGGGTTCGGTTCGAGAGCAGCGTAACGGGTCGGTGACCCGCTCCGGGTGCTCTGGACTACTTGCCGTTGGCCTTGTCCATCGCGGCGCAGGCGTCGGCGACCAGCTTGGTCGGATCGTCACCCTTGTCGATGGCGGCCACCAGCGCGTTGCCGAAGTTGCCCCAGTAGTTGTTCAGCTCCTTCGCCGTCGGGCGGGCGAAGCCGCTCGGCATGAGGGCCGCGAACGACTGGGCGATCGGATCGGCGGGCTGGAGGGTCGTGTTCGCCGGCAGGTGGCCGGCGTCCGCGAAGATCTGCTCGTTCGCCGGGAGCAGGAACTGCAGGGCGAACGCCTTGGCGAGGTCGATGTTCTTCGACGACGCGTTGATGTAGAAGCCGTCGGGAGCGGTCATCGGTGCCCACTCGCCGGTGCCCTTCGGGCCGGCCACGACGGCCAGCTTGTCGCCGAGCGCCTTCTTGAGGTCACCGGACTGCCACGGGCCGTCGATGAACCCGGCGATCTTGCCCGAGATCAGGTCGGCCTTGGAGTCGTTGTCGTTCTGGTAGAACTTCATGCCCGCGGCCTTCATTTCCTGGAGCCACTTGAGGGCATCGGCGACGCCGCCTGCGGTGGCTGCGCACTTGCCGTCGTCGGCCAGGATCTTGCCGCCGAAGCTGGAGTACAGGCCCCACAGGTAGTAGGCCCCTCCGCCGTTGGCGCCGTAGACCCAGCCGAGCTTCGACGCATTGGCCTTCCAGTCGTCGATCGTGACCGGCGGGGTCGTCAGGACGCTCTTGTCGTAGAAGAGCTCGACGGCCTTCATCGACTCGGGGATCTCGTACAGCTTGCCGTCGACCGTGCTCGCGTTGATCGCGACGTCGGACGTGTTGTACGGAGCCGCCTTGAGGGTGTCGACGAGGTCGCTGACGTCGACGAGCAGGCCGTTGCGGGCCTCGCTCGGGAGGTTGTCGTTCGGGGCGATGTACATGTCCGGTCCGCCGCCGGCGGCCGCCTGCGTCTCGAAGTTCGTGAACAGGTTGTTGAACGGGACGTCGGTCACGGTGACCTTGAGGCCCGGGTTAGCGGCCATGACGTTGGCGACGATCTTGTCGAAGGCGTCCTTCTCGCTCGTCCCGGACGCGCCGTACGCCTCCCAGATCGTGAGCGAGCCGGTGAGCGGAGCCGCCGACGGCGCGCCGGCCGAAGGGGCGACGCCGCCGCTGGCCGGCGGTGCGACGCTCGGCGTGGTGCCGGTCGAGCCGGCCGGCGTCGGCGTGGCCGCCGTGCCGCAGGCGCTGACCGCGAGGGTCAGAGCCGCGAGGGTGCTGAGCACCCGGAGCTTTCCGTTCATTCTGGTGACTCTCCTCCTGGTGAGTGGATGGCCGGTCGGGCCGGCTGTGCCGCCGTCGGAGCGGCAGACGTCCGTTGGTTCGCGCGGCGACCAAGGTCGGGTCCGCGACTCGTTCAGGCTGCCTTCGGTCTGCCCGCCGTCACCTCCTGCCTGCCTGGCCACCGGTTCGCGGCCCGGTCGACGACCGGACGACGAGGTGGGTCTCCAGCCGGCGATGGACGGGCTCGGTGTGCCCGCCTTCCATCACCGACAACAGCAGCCGGATCGCCGCCTCACCCTTGCCCCGGACGGGCTGGTGGACGGTGGTCAGGGGCGGATCGGTCGAGGCGGCCAGGTCGATATCGTCGAAGCCGACGACGCTGATCTGGCCGGGGACCGTTCCGCCGCGCTGGTGGATCGAGCGGATGGCGCCGATCGCCATCGCGTCGCTCATGCACAGGACGGCCGTCGGTCGGCTGGCCGGCGTCCCAGAGGCGATCGAAGGCCGCGCTGCCACCGTCGATGCTGGCCGGGCCGACCGCAATGGCCTCGGAAGCCAGCTCGAGCCCGGCCTCGGCCAGGGTCTCGGTATAGCCACGCAGGCGCCGGCCCACGACGCCGTGGCCGCCGCTGCCGGTCGTCCGCGGGCCATCGATCGCGAGCACGGCGATGTCGCGGTGACCGAGCTCCAGGACGTGGGCCGCGGCCAGGCGGGCGCCACCCTCGTCGTCGATGTCGATCGAGGCGACGCTGCCGGTCGTCGCCGAGTCGACCAGCACCATCGGCAGGCCGGCTCGCCGGATCTCGTCGATCTCGGGGTGGTCGTCGGTGAGGCCGATCGCAACGACGCCGTCGACGGTCGCGCGGTGGATCGCCCGGGTCAGCGAGCCGTGCAGGGGCGAGATGAAGTGGAGCCCGTAGCCGCGCTCCTCGGACACCGCCGCGATCCCCGCGCTGAACGAGCCGAAGAACGGGTTCGTGAAGATGACCGACAGGTCCTGTGGCGTCAGGATGCCGATCGAGCCGGTCCGCCGCTGGGTGAGCATCCGGGCGACCGGGTCCGGCCGGTAGCCGAGCTCGCTGGCGATGTCCAGGATCCGCGACGCCGTGTCGACGTTGAGGCGATCGGGGTTGTTGAACGCGAACGAGACAGCCGTCTTGGAGACGCCTGCCCGCTCGGCCACGTCGGCGATCGTCACCCGTCGGGCGACCTGGTCCAAACCGCTCCTCCTCGGGTCGGAACCCGCGCCGTCCGCCTGATCGTGATCCCTGCCCGAACGCGTGGTCGCGGGTTGCGGGATGTGTATCATGGGTCGGCAAAACCGGTTTAGCAAACCGGTTTACGGACCGTAACAGAGACGTTGTCGCGACGTCAATGGCCCTCGTCCACAATGTTCATGCGCGGCGAGATCCGGCCAGCCGGACCGCCGCCCCGCCCAGCTCGAGGAGATTGCGTGACCCGCCGGATCGCGCTGGCCCTGACCCTCCACAACCACCAGCCGGTCGGCAACTTCGGCTGGGTCATCGCCGAGACGTACGACCGGGCGTACCTGCCGATGGTCGAGGCGCTCGAGCGCCATCCCGGCGTCCGGGTCGCGCTCCACTACACGGGTCCCCTCCTCGCCTGGCTGCGAGCCGAGCGGCCCGAGTTCGTCGCGCGCCTGGCCGTCCTCGCCGAGCGCGGCCAGATCGAGATCGTCGGCGGCGGCTGGTACGAGCCGGTCCTCGCCGCGCTGCCGGAGCGCGACCGGGTCGGCCAGCTCGTCCGGATGGCGGACGAGCTCGAGGCGACGTTCGGCCGGCGGCCCCGCGGGGCGTGGCTCGCGGAGCGGGTCTGGGAGCCGGACCTGCCGACGGCGCTGGTCTCTGCCGGCTATGACTGGACGGTTCTCGACGATGCCCACTTCCGGGCCGCCGCGATCCCCGAGGACGACCTGTGGGGGTCCTACACGACCGACGACCAGGGCAAGGTGCTCACCGTCTTCGGGACCGAGCAGGGCCTCCGCTACCGGATCCCGTTCGCCGAGGTCGACGACGTGATCGGCTACCTGCGCGACCATGCGACCGAGGATGGCGAGCGCCTCGGGACCATGGGCGACGACGGCGAGAAGTTCGGCGCCTGGCCGACGACCTGGGACCACTGCTGGGGACCTGGCCGCTGGGTCGAGCGCTTCTTCGACGCCCTCGACGCCAACGCCGACTGGCTGACGACGATGCCGCCGTCCGACTGGACCGACGCCCACCGACCCGTCGGCCGGGTCTATCTCCCGACCGGCTCCTATGCCGAGATGGGCGAGTGGGCCCTGCCGGCCGACGAGGGGCTCGCGTTCGGGACCGCGCTCCGCCGGGCGCGCGCCGAGCACCGACCGGAGGCGCGCTGGCTGCGCGGCGCGATCTGGCGCAACTTCCAGGTCCGCTACCGCGAGATCAACGACATCCACAAGCAGATGCTCGCGACGTCCGACCTCGTCGACGGCCTGCCGATCGGGCCGCTCCGGACGAGTGCGACCGACCATCTCTTCGCCGGTCAGTCCAACGACTGCTACTGGCATGGCCTGTTCGGTGGGGTCTACCTCCCCGACCTGCGGGTCGCCGCCCTGTCGCGCCTCATCGCGGCCGAGGACCTCGCGGTCGGCGACCATGCGGTCTCCGGCGTCCGGCGTGACGTCGACCTGGACGGGCACGACGAGGTCGTCCTCGCCGGGGCGGGTCAGTTCGTGACGGTCAAGCTCGAGGAGGGCGGCGGCATTGCCCGATGGGACCTGCGGGCAGCGGGCCATCCGCTGGCGGCCGTGATGCGACGCCGACTCGAGGCGTATCACGAGACCCTGCGCGCCCATGAGCTGGGCGGGGACACCCATGGCGAGACGACCGAGGGCGGAGCCCCCGCCTCGATCCACGACATCGTCAAGGTCAAGCAGGAAGGACTGCTCGACCATCTCCGCTACGACGCGTACGAGCGCCGATCGGGTCTCATCCGGATCCTGCCCGCCGGAACGACCGCCGAAGACGCCCTCTCGGGCGCTGCCGCCGGAGCTCGGCGACCTGCGCGATGGGACCTGGGACCTCACCGCGCTCGACGAGGGCCTGGTCTCCATGCGGCGCGTCGGAACGATCGGAACCGACACCGGCGCCTGCCCGATCGAGGCGTCTCGCACGATCGCGATCGGTGGCGGCCGTCTGGATCCGCGGATCGAGATGCGTCTGGAGATCGTCCACCGCGGCGCCGTCGGCGACGGCCCGATCGACGCCGTCGTGGCCATCGAGTGGTCGACGATGCTGCTCGGTGGCGGCGCGAATCCGGCGGCCTGGCTCGACATCGACGGTGACCGAACCGCGCACGACGCGCACACGCAGGGCCGTCGACATCCAGCAGGTCTCCGCCGGAAACGACCAGCTCGGCGTCACGGTCCACTCGACGACCGATCACCCGGTCTCCGCCTGGATCGGGCCGATCCAGACGGTATCGAACTCCGAAGCCGGGTTCGAGCTCGTCTACCAGGGCTGCGCCACGCTCCTCGTCGAACCGCTCCGGCTCGCGCCGGGCGAGCGCTGGTCGCTCAAGATCGTCCAGGAGACCCAGGTTGCCGCCGAGCGGTTCCCATCCGACGCTGATGGCGCCGCGCCCGCGACCGTGCCGGCCCACGGACCGGCGGCCGGGGCCGACGCCCGGGCGGTCGCCACCGGCGGGGCGGCCCTCGCCGGGTGACGCGCGGTCGACTGGCGATCCACGCCCACTTCTATCAGCCCTCGCGTCTCGACCCCTGGACCGGGCGCGTCCCGACCGAGCCGTCGGCGGCTCCGTATCACGACTGGAACCAGCGGGTCGCGGCCGAGTGCTATCGACCCAACGCGGAGCGCGGCAATCTCGCGCGGATCTCGTGGAACCTCGGCCCGACGCTTGGCGCGTGGATGGCCACCGAGGACCCTGCGACCCACGCCCGGTTCGTGGCGGACAGCCGCCGCCGCCATCGCCCAGCCCTACCACCACGCGATCCTGCCGCTCGCGTCGGCGGCCGACCGGCGGACCGAGATCGCCTGGGGGATCCGGGACTTCGAGCTCCGATTCGGGCGGAGACCGACCGGGCTCTGGCTGCCCGAGACGGCCGTCGACCTGGCCACGCTCCGGGAGGCCGCTCGTCAGGGGATCGCGTTCACCATCCTCGCGCCGTGGCAGGCGGCCGAGTCGGGGATCGATACCCGCACGCCCGTATCGGATCGACCTCGGCGGCGACCGCACGATGCTCGCGTTCTTCTACGACACGGGCCTGTCGACGTCCGTCTCGTTCGAGCCGGAGGCCACGGCGGACGCGGATCGCTTCGCGCGGGAGCGGATCGCGCCACGGCTCGGCGGCGGGCCGGCGCCGCTCGAGGCGCCGCTGGCCATCATCGCCACCGACGGCGAGCTGTACGGCCACCACCAGCAGTTCCGCGACCTGTTCCTCCAGCGCCTCCTCGACCCCGACGCGGCTGCGCCGGACCGCGGGTTCGACGTGGCGACGCTCGACAACGTCGCGGCCGAGGCCGGCGGACGGGCGCTGCCGGCGACCCGAATCGTCGATCGGACGTCGTGGAGCTGCCACCACGGCGTGGCCCGCTGGGGCGGCGAGTGCCCCGATGCGGCGGACGGACGCTGGAAGGCGCCGCTCCGGGCGGCCCTCGAGCGACTGGCCGGGGCCATCGACGTCATCACCGCGCAAGCCCTCACCGGGATCCCCGGCGCGACCGACTTCGACGACGCCCGCGACGCGTACATCGAGGTCGTCGCCGGGGCGACGCCGGCGACGGACTTCGCGGCCGATCGGTGGCCAGCCGCGAACGACGAGGCTCGCGGCCGCGCCCTCGACCTCCTCGAGGCGCAACGCTGGCGGCTGGCCATGTTCGCGAGCGACGGCTGGTTCTGGGACGACCCGATCCGGCCCGAGACCCGCCAGGTGCTGCGGGCCGCCGCGCGCGCCGTCCGCATCGTCGACGGCGGATCGCGGGACCGGCCTCGAGCGCCGCCTGGTCGCGGGACCTCGCGCTCTTCTCGTCGCCGTCGCGCGGCCTCGACGGCGCGGCGATCTACGCGATGGCCCTGGCCGACATCGGGCAGCCGCCGCCCAGGCACTGAGCGTCCAGCGCCCCGTCGGTTGTGCCGGCGAACGTGGTGAAAACTCAATCGATCGTTTGTTCGGACTCGGTTGTGGGCGTGCCCGAGCTCGGGTGACGATGACGCTGCGGCCGCACCGGCCGTGGGCTCCGGCCCATCACCCGGACGCGCCGACGGCGCGCCAGACCCTCGATGCACCCGTGATCTCGAACTTCAGCAACAGCCTCCGGACGTGGACGCTGCTCGCCGCGCTCGGCGGGCTCCTCGTCGCGGTCGGCGGTCTGCTCGGCGGCCGTTCCGGCCTCGTCATCAGCGCTGCTCTTCGCGCTGGCGATGAACGCCTTCGTCTACTGGAAGAGCGACAGCCTCGCCTTGCGTGCCAACGGCGCGCGCGAGCTCAAGCCGGGAGAGCTGCCCGGTCTCCGCGCGATCGTCGCCGACCTCGCTGCAGCGGGCCGGCCTGCCGATGCCCCGCCTGTACCTCGTCGACCGCCCCGAGCCGAACGCGTTCGCGACGGGTCGCGACCCGAACCATGCCGCGGTCGCCGTGACGACCGGCATCCTCGACCTGATGGACGAGCGCGCGCTGCGCGGTGTCCTCGCCCACGAGCTCTCGCACGTCAAGAACCGCGACACGCTGGTCGGCACGATCGCCGCCACGATCGGCGGCGCGATCAGCTTCCTTGCCCAGATGGCCCAGTTCCAGATGATCTTCGGCGGCGGACGGGACGACGAGAACGGCGGCGGGGGTGGCTTCGGCGCCCTGATCGCGATCATCCTTGCCCCGATCGCCGCGCTGATCATCCAGCTGGCCGTGTCGCGTGGCCGCGAGTACGGCGCCGATCGCTCCGGAGCGGCGCTGACCGGCGATCCGGAAGGTCTCGCCCAGGCACTCCTGGCGCTCGACGCCGCGTCGAAGCGCCAGCCCGGGCTGCTCGGGCGGGTCGCCCAGCGGATGCCCGGACGGGGCGGCCAGACGCCGGCGCCGGCTCCGGCCGCCAACCCGGCGTTCGCCCACCTGTACATCGTCAATCCGCTCTCGGGCCGGGCTGTCGGTGGCCTGTTCTCGACCCACCCACCGATCCACGAGCGCGTCGCGCGTCTCCGCTCGATGGGGACCCGTCGCGCGGCGGCCTGACTCCGACGCGCCGGCCTCGAGTATTCGGGCCCGGCGCCACCTGAAACCTTTTCGATCCGGTCGGTCTCCATGAATCAGCGACACGCCGTCGCTTGCACTGGAGACCGACCGCTTGATTCCCGTCCTCGCGCCCCGCTCCCGTGCCCGCCTCGCGGCGGGCGCAGTTCTGATCACCGCCGCGCTCGGCATGGTCCCCGTCAACGTCCACGCGGCGACCACCGCCGCCACGATCCGGATCTCGTCCACCTTGAGCCCGGCGGCGGTCACCGTCAGGCCGGGCACCCGCGTCACGTGGATCAACGCGGACGGCGATCGCCACCGCGTCCGGTCGCGGAACGGCCCGGTCGAGCTCGATTCGGGCAACCTGGAGCCGGGCGCCTCATGGTCCGTGACGTTGACCGCTGCGGGCTCCTACGCCTATCTCGATGACCGCGATCGAGACAACGCGGCCTACCACGGGACGATCGTTGTCACGGCAGGCGGCTCCCCGGGGAGCGTCACCACCGGTCAGGCGGGCGGCTCGACGACCGCGCCACCTGCCGCCGCGACCGTTTCCATCGCGGACCGTGCCTTCGGGCCCGGATCGGTGACCATCGCCGCGGGCGGCAGCGTGACCTGGCGCAACGCCGACGATCGACGTCCACACCGCGACCGGGCGCTCGGCCTCGTTCGACACCGGCATCCTCCAGCCGGGGGCCTCCTCGCGCGAGCGCTTCCCCACGGCCGGCACCTTTTCGTACCTGTGTGCGGTGCATCCGGACATGGTCGGAACCGTTCGCGTCGTGGCCCCCGGCGCCACGTCGATCCGCCCGGAGTCGACGCCACCACCCGCCGTCGTCGCGCCAGCCGCCTCGGCATCACCCTCGGGCCTGCCGGACGGCGCCGTGATCGCGCCTGTCGCGTCACCGACCGCGCCGGACACGGCCGCGGGATCGGGTCCGGCGGCGACCACCCCGGCAGCGGACGCGACGACCACGACACCCGCCGTCGCCCGCTCGGCGATCGATGTCGGCGCCGCGATCCGCGCGACTCTCGCCATCCTGGTCAGCGTGATCGGCGTGGCGTGGTTCGGTCGCATCGTCGCCAGGCAGGCTCGCGAGTGACCGCTGTCGGGGAATCCAACAGCCCGCGGCCTGCGCGCCGCGGGCTGTTCAGGATGCCGTCGGAGGGGACGGCCGGTTCAGACGATGGGAGGGCGAGACGGCGGGTCTAGTTGATGCCCGTCGACTGGCCGGAGAGGCGCGGATCGACGAACGTCGGGCGGGAGTCGATCCCCCACGAGACAGCCGCGAGTCCGAGTAGCGCGATGGCGGCGAAGATCGCCACAATGAGGAGGTCCATCTGGGTCACCTGCGAGATTTGGTATAGTTCACTAGGCCAAACGAGATCGTACTTGGACTAGCACACTATGTCAACTGGCACTTCTGGCGGGCCGGACGAGCCGATCGGTTCCCCGCCAACCGCCACCGACGTCGATGTCGAGCGGGACTCCGACGTCCCGATCTCGACCCAGATCTACTGGCAGCTCGCCTATCAGATCGACTCCGGCCGCTTGCTCCCCGGAGCCCGGCTTGCTCCCGTTCGGGAGATGGGCGCGGCCCTGCGAGTGAACCCCAACACGATCCGGGCGGTCTACCGGCGGCTGGCCGACGCCGGCTACGTCACGAGTCGCCACGGCGCCGGGACCCATGTGGCGGATCGCCCGCCCCAACGGCGCGGCGCGGAGGCGCTGGCCGGGATCGTCGCCGAGATGCTGCGCCGCGCAGCCCAGGCCGGCTTCGGCGCCGATGAGGTGGCCGCGGCGGCATTCGCGGCGGCGAGCGAGCGGAAGCGCCCCGGCCCCAAGGTCCAGGTCCTGTTCGCCGAGTGCACCAACGCCGATGCCGGCTACGACGCCGCGCGGCTCGGCGACGCCTTCCCCGACCTGATCGACGTCGAAGGCACGTTGCTCGACGACCTGCCCGACCGCCTCGACCGGTTCCACTACGACCTGGTCGCCACGACGACGTTCCACGCCGACGAGGCACAGGCTCTCGTCCACGCCCGAGTGCCCGTCGTGGCAATGCTCGTCGGGCCGGGCTACCTCGAGCTCGTCCACGAGATCTCGGCCCTCGGCACCGGCTCGCGGGTGGGGCTGGTCTGCGCCTCCGAACGCGGCGCCGACAACATCGCCGAGACCCTCGCCCTGTCGGGGACGACCGGCGTCGAGCTCATCTCGGCCACGATGGACGACGACCGCCAGATCGAGCTGATCGACCGGACCGCCGACGTCATCCTGCTGTCGCGCGAGGCCATCGCCAACGGGATCGACCAGCGCTTCGGCCGGCCGGAGCGCGTCCGGCAGTGGTCGTACGAGTTCGATCCAGCCGGGCTGGAGCTTCTCCGCCGATCGGTCGAGCATGTCGCCGCCGGTCGCCGCCGGGAGGCGATCCCGGCCGGCTGACCAGGTCGCCAGGTGCACGTCGGACGTGCACCCGCGACGAGCGGGACGTCTCGGGCTCCCGAATCCGCTGGAGTTCACGTGGCGCGTGCACCGCTTGCCAATTCGGGCGCCTCCAACCCGACTCGGCGGTCGATCGCGTCGCACGTGCACGCCCCGCGTGCAGCGCGGCCATCACGACGCCGACGGCAAGGAGCCGACCCGTTCCGGGCCTCCCGGATCGCGACCGGACGTGCCAGACTCGGAGCCACATGGAGCGAATCCCGTTCCTCGGCGAGACGCTCGCCCGGCTCGCCCTCGATGCTGCCGAGGTCGACCCCGGGCCACTCCGGCCTGCCGTCGCGCGGGCGATCGTCGGACGCCTCAACGTGGACCGGCCGCCCGGGCCGCGCCAGCCGTTGCCCGGCGAGCTGCTGGCCCTGAGCCTGCTCCACGAGGCTGCCCATCTCGCGATCGTCGAAGCGGCCCGGCGCCAGCCGGCCGCGGCACTCTCGGCAGCCCTGCCGGGTGTCCGCAAGGCGGTCGGTGAACGCCGGACGGACACGCTTCTCGGCGCGTTCGCGGGGGCGTTTCCGGGCGTGGAGCAACCCGCCCCGGCCCGCCTCGAGGACCTCGTCCTCGTCCACCTCGCCAACGTCAACCCGGCCGCGGCTCCCCTGCGCGAGCTCGTCGATGACCGCGGCCTCCCGGCCAAGAGCCTGACCGCCACGATCGACGCCCTCGAACGCCACCAGGCCGGCGTCGCCCTCGAAGGCGCCGAGCCGGGCACAGCCCTGTCGCTGCTCGAGCTGCTCCGTGAGCCGGCCCGACGCTCGCCCGATTCGCTTGCCGGCCAGCTGCGATACGTCCGGGAGCATTGGGGCTGGCTCCTCGGCTCGGCGCTCGACGAGCTCCTGGAGCGGCTCGATGTCGCCATCGGCGTCCTGACGGAGGAGGAGCACGGCCTCCACGTCCGGTTCGGTGGCGGGGGCGGCGGAGGCGGAGGCGGCGGCGAGGCACCGTCGTTCGTCGGAGCCGAGGTCGAGGCCGAGCGGTTCTCCGAGGATCGCGACTGGATGCCCGAGCTTGTCCTGCTCGCGAAGAGCACGTACGTCTGGCTGGACCAGCTGTCGCAGCGCTACGGCCGCGAGATCCGGACGTTGGACGCGGTGCCGGACGAAGAGCTCGCCGCGATCGCCCGGCGCGGGATCAGCGGGCTGTGGCTGATCGGCCTGTGGCAGCGCTCGCGGGCATCCGAGACGATCAAGCGCTGGCGCGGCAACGCCGACGCGGTCGCCTCGGCCTACTCGCTCGACGACTATCGGATCGCCGACGACCTCGGCGGCGAGGACGCCCTGGCGGACCTCCGGACCCGAGCGTGGCGGCACGGCATCCGGATGGCGAGCGACATGGTCCCGAACCACATGGGGCTCGACTCGCGCTGGGTGATCGACCACCCGGAGCGGTTCATCGGCCTCGACGAGCCGCCCTATCCGTCGTACCGGTTCGAAGGCCGCAACCTGGCCGAGCATCCGACGATCGAGATCCGGATCGACGACCACTACTGGGACGACAGCGACGCCGCGGTCGTCTTCGAGCGACGCGACACGTCGACCGGCGAGCGGCGCTACCTCTACCACGGCAACGACGGGACGAGCTTCCCGTGGAACGACACCGCCCAGCTCGACTTCCTCAAGGCCGACGTCCGCGAGGTCGTCATCCGGACGATCCTCGACGTCGCCCGGCGGTTCCCGGTCATCCGCTTCGACGCGGCCATGGTCCTCGCCAAGAAGCACGTCGAGCGCCTGTGGTATCCGGAGCCGGGGGCCGGCGGGGCGATCCCGTCGCGCGCCGAGCACGCGATCCCGAAAGCCGTCTTCGACCGGCTCATGCCGGAGGAGTTCTGGCGTGAGGTCGTCGACCGGGTCGCCGTCGAGGCGCCCGACACGCTTCTCCTGGCCGAGGCGTTCTGGCTGCTCGAGGGCTACTTCGTCCGGACCCTCGGGATGCACCGCGTCTACAACAGCGCCTTCATGCACATGATCAAGGACGAGGACAACGCCGGCTATCGCAAGGTCATCCGCGACACGGTCGAGTTCGACCCGGCGATCCTCGGACGGTACGTCAACTTCCTGACGAACCCCGACGAGGAGACGGCGATCGAGCAGTTCGGCACCGGCGACAAGTACTTCGGCGCTGCGACGCTCCTCGCCACGCTGCCCGGGCTGCCGATGATCGGTCACGGCCAGATCGAAGGATTCACCGAGAAGTACGGCATGGAGTTCCAGCGGGCCCGGCTGGCGGAGCATCCCAACGCCGGCCTGATCGGCCACTTCGAGGCGCAGATCGTGCCGCTCCTCCGGGAGCGGCGGCGGTTCGCGGGCTCCGCCGAATTCCGGTTGTACGACGTCGTCGCAGACGGCGGCGGGCTGGTCGAGGACGTGTTCGCCTATTCGAACGGGCGTGGCGCCGATCGGTCGGTGATCGTCTATCACAATCGATTCGGCGAGGCCTCGGGGTGGATCCGTGACTCCGTCGCCTTCGCGGTCAAGGCCGACGATGGCACCAAGTCGTTGCGGCGCGACACCCTTGCCGAAGCGCTCGGCCTCGGCGGTCCGGCCGACGGCTGGCTGCGCTATCGCGATCGGCGGTCCGGGCTGGAGTCGCTGCGGTCGGTGGGTGAGATTCGCGATCGCGGGCTCTTCGTCGACCTGGGCCCCTACGAGTGCCTCGTCCTCGATGACCTGCGCGAGGTGACATCCACGGCCGAGGCGCCCTGGTCGGGGCTGGCCGGCGACCTCCGAGGGCGCGGCGTCGCATCCCTGGATGAGGCCCTGGCGGATCACCGTCTGCGACCGATCCACGAGACCGTCGGCCGGCTGCTCATCGCGATGACGGACGACGAGATCGCGACGCGCCGGTCCGAGCTCCTGTCCGCCGCGGGTCTGGAACGGCGCTCCGCGACGACGGCCACCACTCACCGACGGCGCGCGACGGATCGCCCGTCGCCCGACCGGGTCGCGCCCCTTCCGGCGATCCACGAAGCCCTCGATCCGGCCGCGCGGGCGGCTGTCCGATTGCGGCCCCTCGGGCGCCCGACCTTCGACGAGCTGCGCCTGGGAACGGCGCTCCGGGCCGCCGGCATGGACCCGGCGGCGATCGAGCGAACGCGGCTCGCGCTCGGGCTCGCCCATCCGCGGACGACACCCGATGCCGCCGGTCTCGCGGCCGCCTGGCTGGCTGATCGGGAGGTCCGCGCCTTTCTCCAGGTTCACGAGTGGGACCGTGTGGAATGGCTCGTCCGCGAGCGCTGGCTGGTCCTCGTCGACCTCGCGAGCGGGCTCGACCGGGCTACCGGCGCGACGCGAACGGCACCGGCCATCGCCCGCCTGCGGCCCGCCGCCGAGGCGGCCGGCGATCGGGTCGACGCGATCGTGACGGGCGTCTCGGCGCGACTCGGCGAGCGGCGGACGAGCCGGCGGACACCCCGGCCGAAGATCTGAGGTTCCGGGCCGGCCGGATGCCACATCGCCGCGGGGCGGTGAGGTTGCTGATCGGATGGTGGCGATGCCGCAGCCACCTCGCAGCTGACCAGATATGCGCGCCGGGACTCGCTGGCGGAGATCCACGCACGAGCCTCGCCAGAACGCGCAGATTTCACGCTCCGCGTCCGGCCGCGCATTCCGGGGATGAATAGCCGGCCAGGTGCGACGCCCCGGCCGACTGAGCCGAGTTCGCCCTGAGAATTGGCAGCGAAGCACTCCGGGGATGACTATTCGGCCAGGTCGGACGTGCCCGGCCAGGTGACGCGCCTCGGGCAGGTGCGAGGTGCCGGGCAGGTGCGAGGTGCCGGGCAGGTGCGAGGCGCCGGGCAAGTGGCGGGCGCCGGCCTGGTGCGACGCGCCCCAGCAGGTGCGACGCGCCCCAGCAGGTGCGACGCTAGTCGAGCATCCGTCTCCGGAGGAGCGGCATCGGCGGCGTCCCGTGGCTCATGCACGCCTCGAGGTGCTCGCGATACACGAACCCGGGCGTCGGACCGTAGTTTCCGACGACCCGCGGCGCGGGCACAGCGTCGGCGCCGCCCGGACCACCAGCCGTGACCGCCGCCCGCCGCCGGACCTCATCCTCGAGATCCCAGAACAGCGTCGAGCCGACGAAGTAGGTCGAGAGCTGGGTCGACGACAGGCGGGCGCGGTTGTACTTCGCCCGCGCCTGGGCCTCCTCCTGGAATGCGCCGTCGATCATCAGCGAGACGGCCTCGTCCTCGGTCATCCCGGCCGTGTGGATCCCGACGTCGATCAGGGCGTTGACGACGCAGCGCAGGTAGTACTTCCAATGGGTCAGCATCAGCGCCGGGTCGTCGGCGCCGTACCCGGCGTCCATCATCACCTGGGTCACGTACACCGCCCAGCCCTCGGCAAAGACGCCGCTCCCGAACAGGGCCCGGGCGATCGACGGGCAGCGGTTGGCGTAGACGCCCTGGAGATAGTGGCCGGGCACCGCCTCGTGGATCGTCAGGAGCCGGAGCATCCGGGCGTTGTCCTCGCGCAGCGACGACTCGGCCTGCTCGGCGGTCCAGTGGTCCGGGATCGGCGTGATCGAGAAGATCGCCTTCTGGCCGCGCTCGAGGGGTCCCGGTGAGCTGAGCATCGCCCCGCCGAAGGCCCGCAGGAACATCGGGGTCCAGCCGATCTCGAGCGGCTCGTCGGACAGGCCGACGAGGTCGGTCTCGCGGCAGAACGCCTCGATCCGGGCGAGCTCGGCCCGGCAGAAGTCGAGGAGCTCGCCGGCTTTGGGGTGGTCGATGGCGACCGAGGCAAGAACGGCACGGACGACCTCGGCGTCGTCGGCGGGGATCGGGTCGTCGCCGAGCCAGGCCGGCGCGATCTCGCGGGCGATCCGGATCATCTCCGCTCGGACCGCGCCGAACTCGCGCTCGGCCCGCTCCCGGATCCGGTCCGGCGTCTGCCCCGGGTCCTGCATCGTGTGGGCCATCTTCGCGGCGAACAGGTCCGGGCCGAGGCGGCCCTCGCCGACGGTCGTGGGCAGGACGTCGTCGCGCAGATGGCGCTCGAATGCGTCGAGGGCCGCGCGAGCAAGGTCGCGCGCTGCCCGAAGCCGGGGCAGGGCCGCGGCGACCGCCTCGTCACCGGTCTCGGCCGCCAGCCTCGCCCGATGCGATCGCCTCGTCCACGACTCCGATCAGGCCGGGCCACTGCTCGAGCGCCGTCTCGGTATGGAACCGATCCACCGGCCGATCCGCGGTCCCGACCAGCGTCGCGGTCGCGGCGTCCAGGACAGCGGGCAGCCGCTCCGCCCGCGAGGCGATCGACGTCAGCCGCTCGGCGAGCGGCGCGTACTCCCGCGCGATCAGCCCGAAGAAGCCCTGGCCGATGAGGTAGACCCAGGCCATCGGGCTCCAGGCATCCTCGGCCAGCTCGACCTCGTTGAACCGATACGAGTCGAGGACGCCGAGGAGCAGGTCGCGATCGAGCTGCTCGTCGACATCGAGGGCCTCGTCGGCGAACCCCTCGAATGTCCGGCGCCAGCCGTCGATGAAGTCGAGCCGGTCGGCCTTCGCGTCCGCGCCGAGCTCGGGCCAGAGGCCGTCATAGGCGTGGTTGCCGGCGCTCGTCGCGTCGGTCGGCTCGCGCGCGAAGTACTCCTCGAAGAACGCGTCGACGCGCGTGGCGAACTCGGTCACGGGACCTCCGGTGGGCCAGATTGCGGCTCGGACGGGCGCATCCACCGACGCGAGCGAGTTGGGCATCGAGTCTAGCGGAGCGTCTACCATCGGCGGCATGGACGCCACCCAGAACGACGCGGCGACGCCCGGTGTCGACGCCACCGGCCGCCTCGCGCCGGTGACCCTCGCTGGTCGCAAGGTCCGCCTCGAGCCACTCTCGCTGGACCACGTGCCGGGTCTCGCAGAGGTCGCGCTCGAGCCCGCCCTCTGGCACTGGACCCTGGCCCGCCCGACCGACGAAGCCGGCCTTCGCGCCTGGGCCGAGACGGCGCTCGCGGGGCGGGCGGCGGGCAACGAGTTCCCGTTCGTGACCCTCGAAGCGTCGACCGGTCGCCCGATCGGGAGCAGCCGCTTCATGAACATCGTCCTCGAGCACCGGCGGCTCGAGATCGGCTGGACGTGGGTCGCCCCGGCCTGGCAGCGGACCGGCTCCAACCGCGAGGCGAAGCTGCTCATGCTCGGTCACGCGTTCGACACGCTCGGCTGCCGCCGGGTCGAGTTCAAGACCGACTCGCTGAACGAGCCGTCGCGAACCGCGCTCCTCGGGATCGGCGCGAAATTCGAGGGGATCTTCCGCAACCACATGGTCATGCCCGGCGGCCGGATGCGGCACTCGGCTTACTACAGCGTCGTCGACGAGGAGTGGCCGGCTGTGCGGGCCGGTCTCGAGCAGTCGCTCGCCCGCTGATTCCATCTGCGATGATCGGCTCCGGCCGGTCCGCCCGGCGCACCGCTATCGATCGGAGGGTCCCGTGGTCGATCTCCTTGTCCGCATCCTGATCAACGCCGTCGCTGTCTTCGTGGCCGTCAAAGTCCTGCCCGCGAATCTTCTCTCCTTCAACTGGGGCAATGACTGGTGGAAGCTCCTTGTCGTCGCTCTCGCTGTTCGCACTCGTGAACAGCTACATCAAGCCGATCGTGAAGGCGCTCTCGATGCCGATCGGGCTGTTGACCATGGGCCTCGTGGCCTTCGTCATCAACGCCGCGATGCTGCTTCTCGTGGCCCTCGCATCCGAGCAGCTCAAGCTCGGGTTCAAGGTCGGCGACTTCCCGCCGAAGTTCACGTCGGACACGCTCATCGGAGCCCTCGTCGCGGCGCTCATCATCAGCGTCGTGTCGACCGTCGTCAGCCTCGCGCTCAAGCCGCGCAAGCTCATCTAGCTCGTGGCGGATCCCGGGATCGCCGGTCCGGCCGGCGATCCCGCCGAGGGCGACAGCCGCCCCCCGGCTGACACGCAGTCGATCGATCGCCTGCCCGCCGTCGCAGGACTTCTGCGCGAGGCCGCCGCTCGCCATGGCACGCCCCTCTACCTGACCGACGAGGCGACGATCGCGGCCGCCGTCGCGGAGCTCCGCGACGCCTTCCCGGATCCGTGGATCCGGCAGTACTCGGTCAAGGCCAACGACGTCGCGGCGGTGATCGCGCTGGCGACGGGGCCGAGCGAGGCGCGGCACGACCGGCGCCCGTCCGGACACGGGCTCGGCGCCAACGTCGTGTCGCGCGGCGAGTGGGCCGCCGCCCGCAAGGCCGGCGTCCCGAACGCCCGGATCAGCCTCGAGGGCGTCGGGAAGTCCGACGCCGACCTGGACGCCGCGGTCCGCGCGGCCGTCGACGGCGAGCCGCTGCTCTGGACGGCGGTCGAGTCTCCGGAAGAGGCCGAAGCCCTGGAGGTCCGGGCGCTGCGGGCCGGCCTGGGACGTGATGGCCGGCCGGCGCTCGACGTCCTGCTCCGGCTCAACCCGGACGTCCACCCCGAGACCCAGGCCGTGCTGGCCGTCGGGGCGGGGCTGTCGAAGTTCGGGATGACCGAGACCGAGCTGACCGCAACCGTCGAGCGGCTCGCGAGCGGCGGCGCGCTGCGGCCGCGCGGCATCCATCTCCACGTCGGGTCGCAGCTCGGCGCGGTCGACGCGTGGCGCGACGCCGTCCGGCGCGGGCTCGCCGTGCTGGGCCTGCTGCGTGGCGGGCTGCCCGACCTCGACACGCTCGATGTCGGCGGCGGGTTCGCGGTGCCGCCCTTCGGCGAGCTCGGGCCGCGCCCGGAACGGTTCGCCCGCGAGCTGCCGGCGCTGCTCGAGGCGATCCCGCCCGATCGCCGGCCGACGCGGCTCGCGATCGAGCCCGGCCGGTTCGTCGTGGCCCGGGCCGGCTGGCTCGTCGGGCGGGTCCTCCACGTTCGCGATCGCGGCGGGCGCCAGGTGGTCCTCGACACCGGAATGACCGAGCTGATCCGCCCGGCGCTGTACGGCGGGGTCCACCCGATCGTCGCGCTCACGTCGCTCGGCGCGGCGGTCGAGCACCACGCGGAGCCGCTCGGCGCCGCCCGACGACGAGGCGATCGTGCGGCCGACCCGCCCCACTCCCGACGAAGTCGTCCTCGAGCCGCCGCGCTCGATCGACGGCCGGCCGCTCCCACCGCCCGAGCCGGAGCCGCTCGTCGCCGTCCACGGTCCCATCTGCGAATCGACCGATGCCCTCGGCGAGCACGATCTGCCGCCGCTCCGGCGCGGCGATCTCGTCGCGATCCGCGACGCCGGCGCCTACGCGGCATCCCTGTCCTCGACGTACAACGGCCGGCCGCGTCCACCGCAGGTCATCCTGACGACGGACGGCCGGCTCGTCCTCGCTCGGCGCCGGGGGTCGGTCGGCGGGCTCGGGTGAGCGGAGCCGAGGCGCGCCCAACGCACGTCCCGCCCGCACGAGGCGCTAGGCTCTGTGCGTGTCCGCCCGCCGCTCGCCGCACATGACCGCGCCGCCGCCCGCGCGGCACCGTCGCGCCGGAGGGCGCGCGACCTGGGCCGCGATCGCGATCATGGGTCTTCTGGCTGCGATCTTCGCGCCTGTCGCCAGCGCGGCCGGCGCCATCCCGGTCCGGATCCCCGACCAGTCGGTCTACGACCTCGCCGACGCCTTCGACCAGAACGCCGAGCGGTCGGCCGAGAACCTGGCTCGCACGATGCGCTCGGTCGGCGATGTCGACGTCGTCGTGGTGTCCGATGCCGATGCGGGATCGGCCGCCGAAGCGTCTGCCCGCGCAACCGAGCTCCGGGTCGGCATGAACGTCGGCGGCGAGCTCGCCGGGGGCGGGCTGGTGCTGTATCTCGCGATCGATCCGTCCGGTTGCGACGGCACGGTCGCGATCGACGGCAGCCCGGAGCTGACTGCCGACACCCTTCCCAGCGCGACCGCCGAGCGGATCGTCCGGGTCGACATGAGCCCGCTCGTCGCGACCTGCGACCTCGACAGCGCCCTGCTCGTCGGGATGAGCCGGATCGCGACCGCCGTCCTGACCGCCAACGCCGGCGGCGTCCCGGGGAGCGGGATCGGCGCCGTCCCGGGTGTCACCTCCGGACCGCCCTACCCCGACCCCGTCGACGGCGTGGCCGTCTACGACCACGCCGGGATCCTCCGGCCGGAGACGATCGCCGCGGTCGAGAAGACGATCGACCAGATCGAGAACCGGACCGGCGCAGAGGTCGTCGTCTACACCCAGGTCGTCGAGGACGGGCGCAGCACCGAGGCAACGGACCGCGACGCGCGCGCGCTCATGGACCAGTGGGGCGTTGGCCGGAAGGGCTTCGACGACGGCCTCGTGATCCTCTTCAACATGTACCCGGGGCTCGAGCACGGGCAGGTGAATCTCTACGGTGGCCCCGGCTTCCGGGCGACGTTCCTCGACAACGGCGAGAAGCAGTCGATCTTCGACAACGACATGCTGCCGCGGCTGCGGGACGCCGACTACGACGGCGCTCTCCTCGTCGCCATGCAGCGAGTCGACGCCGCGGCGACGCCGGAGCACGCCGCGACGCTCGAGCGAGCTCGCCAGTTCAATGCCGTCCTCGGGCTGATCGGCGGCCCCCTCGCCGCCATCGTGTTGATCGGCGGGGCCGCCTGGTCGTGGCTCCGCTTCGGCCGCGATCCGGTCTATCTCGACGACCCGTCGATCCATATGGCCGGCCCGCCCGAAGCCCTGACCCCGGCCGGCGCCGTGTTCGTCCTGGCCGGCGCCGCAACGCGTCGGGCGTTGACGACGGCCCTCCTCGACCTGGCCAGCCGCGGCGTCCTCGCCTTCCGCCAGGAGTCGCATCTGCTCGGGCTGAAGAAGGAGGTCGGGATCGAGATCGCGCCGCCGACCGACGATCCCGTCACGCGCGCCCGTCAGGCCCGCAACGACGCCCGGCCGCTCGGACCGGCCGAGCGGCTCGCCGGCGCGCAGCTTGCCGCGATCGGCGCGAGCCGCGACAACTACATCGAGCCCGACGACCTGTTGACCTTCGGCTCGTCCGTGCCGGCCTTCAACACGGCG
The DNA here is from genome assembly GCA_963783055.1 of uncultured Chloroflexia bacterium. GTDB lineage: Bacteria > Chloroflexota > Limnocylindria > Limnocylindrales > CSP1-4 > CF-46. The sequence goes on along the minus strand of CAWAMB010000004.1, from coordinate 695,604 downwards.
CTCGAAGCGGAGGCGGTCGCCCGCGGCTGGTTCCACGAGAAGCCGTCGAAGGCGGTCTCGCGCTGGATGACGCGCGGCATCCTGGCCGGGGTCGCCGGCGGGGCCGCGATCGTCGGCGGCGCCACCATCCCGATGAGCGGCCTGCTGCTGGTCGGCGTCGGGCTCCTGGTCGGCGGGGTCATCGTCACGATCCTCGCCCGGTCGATGCCCGCGGTGTCCCTGCCCGGCGCGATGATCCGGGCGATGCTCGCCGCCTACCGGCGGACCCTGAAGAAGACGATGGACCAGGCGCGCTCGATGGACCAGGTCGTGGCCGAGGCGGGCCTGCCCTGGCTCGAGACGCCCGATCAGGCCGTCGTCTGGGGGACGGCGCTCGGGCTCCACGACGAGATCGACGAGGTGCTCGGCCGGGCGTTCGACGACCAGCGCGACGGCCGTGTCGCGGCCGGTTCGACCTGGCTGCCGACCTGGTACGGGACCGGAGCCGGCGGGGGCGGGGCGACCGGCTTCGGCGACTTCGCCGGGGCGAGCCCCGGGAGCGGCGGTCTCTTCTCGAGCTCCGGCATGCCCGATTTCGGCGGGATGGTCGCGAGCCTCGGCTCGATCGGCAACTCGCCGTCGTCGTCGGGGAGCGGCGGCGGTGGCGGCGGGTTCAGCGGCGGCGGGTCGGGCGGTGGCGGAGGCGGGTCGGGCGGCGGGTTCTAGGGCCGCGTCGCGGGCTCGCCATCGCGGCCGGCCGCGATGGCGGTGAGGCCGGCGGCCAGCCGATCGACGTCGTCCGGGCCGTTGTGGAGGGCGCTCGAGACGCGCATCAGCCGGCGCGCCGGCGTGGCCGACTCCGCCGCCGGCACGGGCCACCGGTAGATCGGCACCTCGATCCGATGCTCCGCGATCAGGCGCGCCTGGAGCGGATCCGTATCGAGCGGCGACGAGCCGGCGCCGCTGGCGGCCAGCGGCCCGGCGACGGGAAGGGGCAGCGCGACCATCGAGCCGAGCATCGACTCCGGCGCCGGCACGGAGCTCTCCAGACCGAGCACGCCGGTCAGACGCGCCTGAGCCCGCACGGTGAGGGCGTGGTTGCGGTCCATCACGCTCGGCCAGCCGCCGTCGAGCAGGCCGCCGACGAATTGAAGTGCGTCGCTGACGGCCAGCCACGGGGTCGGATCGAGCGTCCCCTGCCAGTCGAACTCGGCCCGGTAGCGGGTCGGACCGCGGCCCGGGTCGTCGACGACGGCGGCGTTCGCGCCATGGGAGATCGTGTTCGGGCGGATTCCTGGCTGGCGCGCGCGCCGAACGTGGAGGAACGCCGAGCCCTTCGGAGCGCAGACCCATTTGTGGAGGTTGCCGGTGTACCAGGCCGCCCCGATCCGGTCGAGATCGAGCGGCAGCATCCCCGGGGCGTGCGCCCCATCCACGAGGGTCTCGACCCCCCGTTCGGCGAGGGCTGCGACGATCCGCTCGATCGGGAACACGAGCGCCGTCGGGCTCGTGACATGGCTGATCAGGGCGAGCCGAGTCCGGTCGGTGACCCGGTCGAGCAGGGCGTCGACGACGGCTTCCTCCGACGCGACCGGGAACGGAATCTCGGCGACGACCACGCGGGCGCCGTCGCGCTCGGCCACGTGGCGCAGGACGTTGATCGTGGCGTTGTACTCGTGGTCATTGGTCAGCAGCTCGTCGCCGGGCTCGAAGCGGAGCGAGCGGAGGACCGCGTTGACGGCGCCGGTCGCATTGGCGACGAAGGCGAGGTCGTCCGGGTCGGCCCCGACGAAGGCCCCGAGGTCACGCCGAGCCGCGGCCAGCAGGCCGGGCAGGTCGCGGGCGAGGAACTGGACGGGCTGCGCCTCCAGCCGGTCGCGAAACCCACGCTGGGCGTCGAGCACGGAGCGCGGGCACGCCCCGAACGAGCCATGGTTCAGGAAGGTGACCGCGGGGTCGAGGGCCCACGCGGCGGCGTGCTCGGACGGCATCGCCAGATGATGACGGGTACACTCGGGCCGTGGGTGCCGTAGACACGATGGACACGTTCTTCGAGCTGCTGAACGCGGGCGACCGCGAGGCGGCGGTCCAGCTCATGGCCGAGAACGCCGAGATGCGGATCCACGTCGGCGACAGCGCCCAGACCCTGCGCGGCGTGGAGCGGGTCGGCGGCTGGTTCCTGCGCGGCGACACCGGCCTGCGGATGATCCCGGGCGAGGTCCGCGACACCGGCAACACCTACGAGGCCGACGTCCTGGTCGTCCGGCCCGGCGCGCCGTCACTCCATCTCGACGCCACGTTCCGCGTCGAGGCCGGCAAGATCACCTCGATCAACCTGGCGCCGCGCTAGACGCTCGCGCTCGGGTCCGTGGTGCCGCGCTCGTCGCTCGTTCTGGCGTGAGGGTCCATGGGGCGTCGCCCACGTTCCTGCCGAATGTCCGCTGGTGCGGGCGTTGTGCGCCAGTCCTGGAGCGCGAAGACGCCGGGGGTACCCAGATGTCCGTCGTGCGGACACCTTGGCCCGAGATCCGATGCGAATCGGGGCCGCGGGACGGCTGATCGCACGTGTGGCCGCGCGTTGTGCCCGTGGTACGGACTTTCAGAAACGCCATTTGCGTTCACGGGGCGCGTCGCTACGGTGCCGTCGACTCCCCGACCTCGTCGGGCGGCTCCTCGGTCGGCACCGGGATCACGATCTGCTGTCCCTCGCTGATCCGGTTCGGGTTCGTGATCTTGGGATTGGCCGCGAGCAGCTCCTCGATCGTGATCCCGTGGGCGGTCGCGATCTTCGACAGCGTCTCGCCCTTCTTGATCGTGTAGAGGCTCGGCGTCGGGGCGGGCGGCGTCGTGGGGGCGATGCTGACGCTCGGTCCGGCGGCCGATGACGCCAGGGCCGACGCGCCGGGCGTTGCCGCCGGTCCGCCGATGTTCAGGATCCCGGGCAGGAAGAACAGGGCCAGCGCCAGAACGCCGACGAGCGCCACCAGGCCCAGGACGGGCGGCAGCGACGGCATCCCGACCCGGGTCTTGATCGTCGGGTACGCCTCGAACCGCCGCGGCCGCTCCCAATCGGGTCCGTCGGGACCGCCGAGGTGCTGGGCATAGGCTCGCGGCCGGCGGGCCGAGCGAGCGTCGTCCTCGTGGCCGTCCTCGCCGCGGTCGTCGCGCGGCGACGGGCGACGGCGCGCGGCGCCACGATCGGCGTCCGCTGCCAGCCCGGCCCCGGCCGCCGCGGCCGACCGGCTCTCGCTCGACCAGACCGCGTCGTCCGACTCGTCGTCCGACTCGTCGTCGGGCACAGGCAGACCGCCGCCCGCGAGTCGGTCGGCCGCGCTGCCCGCCAGGCCGCGGCCCGGATCGGTCGCCCGCCGGCCGAGGAACGGGGGTGGATCGGCCGGCACCGCGCGACGCCGCTCGTCCGAGGCGAGCCACGGTGGCGGCGCCGCCCAGTCCCGCGGCGGGTTGCGCCGGACCAGGTCGTCGGGGTGCGGCTCGTCGAAGTCGCGACTCGGCCGGCGGCCGTCGTCGGGCGCGTCGTCCCGCTCCGGCACGCGGTCCGGAGCGGGCTCATGGCCAGGCTCCGGCTCGCCCCAGCGGTCGGCGCGGGCCGACGCGTCGCGATCGCCTCCTTGAGGCGAAGTTGGCGGCGTCACCGATGGCTCGTCAATCGGCCCGACGTCGAGCCCGGCGGCCGCCATCGCGGCTGCGCCGCCCGGCACGGCCCCCCATGCGCCGGAAGTCGCCGGTGCTTCGCTGGGAGCTGCGTCCGCGTCGCCGGAGTCGGTCGCGGCCGCGACATCTGCCGCGTCCGACGCTGCTCCCGTGGCCGCAAGGTTCATTCCGGCCGATGCACTCGGCGCCGTCGGGGCGCCGCCGCGGGCTCGAGCGGCCTCGCGCCGGGCCCAGTCCTGGAACGTCGGGCAGACCGGGAAGGCGCTCGACAGGCAGTACGCCTCCTGGTGCGCGAGCGCGCGCGGCGCCGGGCGGGCGTCGGCGTAACAGCGGTGGCGATGATCGGGGACGGAGGCACGCTCGTCGCGATCGTCCTCGAACGCGACGAAGGGACAGGCCGGCGCGCCGTCCGCGAGGGGCAGTCCGCGTTCAGTCACCCGGCGATGATACCGGCCCGCTCAGTCCTCGACCGTCCGGTCCGTCGCTCGCCGCCGCCGACCGTTGTCCACCGCAGCGGCCGCGGCGGGCGGCGGAGGCGGACCCGCCCGCCCGTCCGCGCCCGGCATGCCGAGCATGATCGTGTTGCCCGACGAGCCGCCGAGCTGCTGCAGGATCCGGAGCTGGAGCAGGCCCGGATTGTCCTCGACCATCTTTCCGGCGTTCGCGAGGCTGCGCAGGGCCGCGGTCTCGCCCCGGGCCCGCTCGAGCGCGGCCTCGCCCTCTCGTCGTGCTGCGACGATCCCGGCGAACGCCCGCTTCAGCTCGGACGGGACCATCACATCGCGAACGTCGACGCCGAGCAGCTCGAGACCGAGCCGGGCGAGATCGCTGGCGACCGCGCCGCCGACCGCCGGGCCCAGATCGGCCCGGGCGGCCAGGATCTCGTCGGCGGTCCGGCCGGCGATCGCTTCGCGCAGACCGGCGTGGAGCGCGACGTACAGCGCCGAGACGTAGTTCTGATCGTTCGTCACGGCCGCGACCGCGTCCGCCACCACATAGCGAGCCGTGAGGCTGATCCGGAGCGCAACGCCGTCGGCGGTCAGGATCTCCTGACCCGGCACGGTGATGGACGTCGGGCGCCCGTCGAGCACGTGGATCTCGGTGAACGGCCGGACCGCCACGTGGGTCCCCGGGTCGAGCAGGCCGGCGAGCCGGCCGTCGCGATAGCGCAGGCCGCGCTGGTAGTCGTGGACCGTGGCCACGGTGACCAGCGGTCGGACGAGGAGCGCAGCGATCAGCGCGATGAGGAGCGCGACGACGATGACTTCCACCCAGTCCTCCGCGTTCGGTCGTCCGGCGGACGACCCGCCCATCGATGAGGCGCGTGCTCGTCGCGACGGATCCCGGAGCGTCGGCGGAGGCCCGAAGCCTGCAGGGCCGGCGATCCGGTCGCCTCGGGGCCAGACCCGGCCGCGACGAGCGGTTGCAGGAGTCGAACCTGCCGAACCAGAGGCGCCCATCTCAGAACGGTTGCCGGCGATGCCGGCGCCCGCTGCCAGGTCGCCTGCCGGGATGCTAGTCGACGCCGCCGGGCGAGGCAACGCGACCGCGGCGCGATGGCCGGCCGCGGCGGGCGCACCTCACGCTCGATCGAGCCTCCGATCCGGTAGGCGTTTGACAGCCGGACGGCCCGCTCCGAGACTCCGGGAGACTGCTCCGGACCGCACGATGTGGCGACCCCAGAGCCCATCACCGCCCGAGAAGGAGACCCATGTCCCGGTTCCGCACGTTCCTCAGCCCCGAAGACGACCGTCCATGCCCACTGCGACCTGCCCTGCGGCGTCTATGACCCCGAGCAGGCCCGGATCGAGGCCGAGTCGGTCTACAAGATCATCGAGAAGATGGGCGCCAACAGCGACGCGACCTTCACCGCCCGCGCGATCGGGATCAAGGAGCAGCGCGCCGATCTCGCCAAGCACCACCTCGACGTCCTGTGGCACGACTACTTCAAGCCGGAGCACCTCGAGAAGGTCCCGAACCTCCACGAGCTCTTCTGGAACGCCACCAAGCAGGTCAGCAAGGTCAAGGCGTCGACCGACCTCGCCGACGCGAAGAAGCTCCTCGACATGATCGACGAGATCGACGCGGCCTGGAAGGCGACCGGCGGCGAGGCGAAGACGCGGGTCAACGGCCGACCGGCCTGACGTCGCCCGCCCAACCGATGTCGCGGCCGATCCCGCGATGACCGATCCGGAGCCCCGTCCGACGGCGGGGCTTCGTGCTGTCCGCGGCGTGCGCCGGTCGGCTCCTCTCCGGGAGCGAGCCCGGGGACCCTGGCGGGTCGTCGTCAGCGAAGCGTCCATGGCCCCGACGATCGAGCCGGGCGACTGGCTGCTCGTCGACCCGACCACGGCCCGCTGGCCCCGCCGCGGCACGATCGTGGTCTTCCGCGAACCCGATTCGGACCTGCTCGCGATCAAGCGCGTCGCGGCCGGACCCGGGGAGCGGGTCGACCTCGACGACGGCCATCTCCGTCTCGCCGCGGACGAAGCCTGGCTGCTGTCGGACGCGTCGGACGCGGACCTGCTCGCCGCGGGCGCCGGGCAGCCGGTCGACTCGCGACGCTACGGCCCGGTCGCTGTCGAGGCGCTCGTCGGGCGGGCCTGGCTGCGGTACGGACCGGTGAACCGATTCGGGCGTCTCGGCCCAGCGCCGAACGTCAGGCGCTGACCGCCTCGGGCGCCGCGAGCGCGAGGCCGGCCGCGCGGACATCCGCTGCGAACCCTTCTTGCGCCTCGGCCGTCGGCGACCAGCGCGTCGGGAAGCACACGAGCCGGTCGAGCCCAACCGCCGCGTAGCCGGCGAGCAGGTCGATCCGCTTCTGGCCGGCGTCGCGCATCTCCTCGTCACGGACGTAGTGCGAGAAGCGCAGCGTCGTCGGGTCACGGCCCTCCTCTTCGCAGCGCTGCCGGACCGCTGCGATCCGCTCGGCGATCTCATCCGCGTCGAGGAAGACGAAGTTCAGCTCGTCGGCGTGCTTGATCGCGTAGCCGGCGGTCCGCTTCTCGCCGTTGCCGCCGACGATGATCGGGATCCGCGGCTGCTGGATGCCCTTCGGGACGTTGATCGCGTTGCGAACGTGGGCGTGGGCGCCCTCGTACGACGCCCGGCCCGGGGCGAACATCCGGGTGATCACCTCGAGGTCGTCGCCGAAGGCGTCCATCCGCTCGCCGATCGGCGGGAAGCCGTAGCCGTACGCCTCCCACTCGTCCTTCTTCCAGCCGGCCCCGATCCCGAGCTCGAACCGGCCGCCGCTGATGACGTCGATCGTCGACGACAGCTTCGCGGTGTGGGCGGGGTTGCGGAACGCCGTGCAGACGACCATGTGGCCGAGCCGGACGCGCCGCGTGAGGACCGCGAGCGCGGACAGGACGCTGAACGACTCGAACGTGATCTCTTCGGTTGGTTGCGGGACGGTGTGGAAGTGGTCGAAGACCCAGAGCGACTCGAATCCGAGTTCCTCGGCCTGCGTGGCCAGCTCGACGGTCCGGGCCCACGCCGCGGCGGGATCCCAGCCGTCGTACTCGCCCTTCCAGCCCTGCGGCGCCATCAACCCGACCTGCATTCGTTCCTCCATGCGCACGGTTCTCCCCCCGATCATCCGCCGATCGGCGGAACCGTGCGTTGCGTTTGCCTTGCGGTGGGCATACTCCGTCGATGACGACGTTCGATCCCCGCGCTCCGCTGGCCGCCGCTCCCGACCCGTGGGACGAGCTGCCGCCGCCGTCGGCCCGCTCGGGGCCGCCGTTCCACATGACCGACATGATCGCGGCCGAGCCGTATCTCGCCGAGCGGGTCCTCGACCGGCTCGGCGATCCGCAGGGACCCGCCGGTCGCGTGGCCGGCGCGATCGGCCAGGCGGCCAGCAGCGGCGCGCCGATCGTCGTCACCGGCTGCGGGACGAGCGAGCATGCGGCCCAGGCCGTCGTCGAGATCCTGCGCGAGGGGCTGAGCGGCGGCGGTCTGCCGAGCGGTCCCGCGTCCATCGTGTCCGCCCAGGCGTTCGAGCTGGCGCTGGACCCGCCGACCGGCGGCCTCGTCATCGGCATCTCGCACGAGGGCGGGACGACGGCCACGATCCGGGCGCTCGAGGCCTCCGCCGCGGCCGGGGCCCGGACCGCATTGATCACGGGCAGTGCCGGCTCGCCGGCCGGCGTGGCCGTGGCCCAGCAATCGCCCGAGATGGTGATCGAGACCGTCGAGATGGACCACGGCTGGTGCCACACCGTCGGCTACCTGTCGCCGATCCTCGCCGCGGCAGCGATCGCCGACGAGCTGGCCGGGCGGACGGTCGACGCCGCGATCGTCCGTGACCTGCTGCTGTCGGGCGCGGCCGACGAGGCCGGGCGCGGAGGCGATCGCCGGCGTGCTCGCGGGCTGTGCCCAGATCATCACCGTGGCCTCCGGCGCCGACCGGCCCGCCGCCCGCGAGCTCGCCCTCAAGATCGAGGAGGCGGCCTGGCTGCCGACGACGATGCGCGACCTCGAGACGTTCCTGCACGGCCACCTGCCGGCGATGGATTCGTCGACCGGTCTGGTGCTGCTGCTGACCGACCGAGACGCGCGGGCGGCCCGGGTCGCCCGGGCGCGCCAGGCGCTCGCCGCGGCGAAGGCGGTCGGGATCCGGGCCGCCGCGATCATCGGCCGCGACGTCCATGGTCAGCTCGACGGCGACCTGACGCCGGCCGGCCGGCTGCGCGTCGACGAGGCCAAGGCCCTGCCGGCGCCACTCGCCGCGCTCATCGGGACGGCGACGCCACTCCAGCTCCTGACCGAGCGGATCGCCCGCGCCCGCGGGTCGAACCCCGACCTGATCCGGCGCGACGATCCGACCTACCTCGCGGCGGCGGGCGCGGCGGGCTAGAAGAGCGTCTCGGCCATCAGGTCGATCATGTCCAGATCGCGCGGGATGAAGTCCTGGAGCATGATCCGCTCCGCTCCGGCCGCCGCGAACCGCTCGACCATCGCCTTGGCCTGATCCGGCGTCCCCAGCACCCACCGCGGCCGCCGCGTCCGGAACCAGGCTTCGCCGCCGGTCTCATCGCCGAACGCCGTCAGCAGCGCGCTCTTCCGGCGATCCAGCTCGGCCTCGTCGCGCCCGATCAGCACGCCCGACATCACGGATCGGCCCATCGTCGCGGGATCGCGCCCGATCGCCTCGCACGCCGCCCGCAGCTCGGCGAACTTCGTGGCCGCGGTGTCGGGCGAGGACGACGACAGGTTGAACTCGTCGCAGTAGCGGGCCGCGATCCGCATCGACCGCGGCGAGCCCTCGCCGCCGGTCAGCAGCCGCGGCCGGACCGATCCGTTGGGGAACGCCGGACGCCCCGGCCGCACCACGGGCTTGGGATGAAACGACGCCCCGTCGATCCGGACGTGCGTGCCCTCGAACGACCAGCCGTCCGGCTCGCCCCACAGGCCACGGAGCACGGCGAACTGCTCCTCCATCATGTCGGCCCGCTCGCCGATCTCCGGGAACGGCAGCCCGAGCTCACGATGCTCCACCGCGTTCCAGCCGGCGCCCAGCCCGAACTCGACCCGCCCGCCGCTCATCTCATCGACGGTCGTCACGACCTTGGCGAGGTTGCCGACCGTCCGGAAGGTCACCGGCGAGACCAGCGTCCCGAGCGTGATCGTGGACGTCTCGCGGGCCAGGCCCGCCAGGACGGCCCAGGCATCGGTGGTCGGCTCGCCGGCCGGGCCGGGAAAGCTCTGGTAATGGTCGGAGCGGAAGAACGATTCGAACCCGACGGATTCGGCGCGCTGGACGATGGCCCGCTGCTCGTCGTAGCTCAGCCCCTGCTGGGGCTCGATCATCAGGGCGAACCGCACGCCGCGACCTCCTTCGGTGCTCTTTCGGATTCCTCGGCGCCGGCGCGACATTCGCCCTTGACGCGATCATCTACCGTCGCTAGATTATTCATCTCATGCGAACTATCAACGCGACGGAGACCGCCGCCACATCCGCGACGTCAGGGCAGCCCCTGATCGATGCGGTCGTCGACGAGCTCCACGGGATGATCGGAAGCCTTCGCTGTGCCGGCACGGGCCGGATGGTGAAGGCCGGCATCAGCATGACGCACCTCCACATTCTGTGGGTTCTCGAGCATCACGGCGACCTCCCGATGAGCCGCCTCGCCGAGCTCCTCGACGTGTCCGACAGCAACGCCACCGGCCTGATCGCCCGGATGGAGGAGCGCGGGCTCGTCGAGCGCTCCCGGGTGCCCGATGACCGTCGCGTCGTGATCGTCCGCGCATCGGCCGCAGGGGAGCGACAGCGCGACGAGATCGAGGCGCTCAAGCAGGATCGGATGCGATCGATCCTGGAGCGCCTGACCCCGGACCAGCTCAGCCGTGTCCACGGCGCGATCGGCGACCTGCGGGCCGCCGTGATCGACGAGATCGGCACCGACCACCTGCACACCCACCCTCGACCCGCCTGACCGCCGGCGCATCCCCGCGCCCACATCCCCTCTCCGGAGGAAGGAGCCCTCATGGAATCACTGCCCGCCGAGTACGACGAGCGGACGCCGTCGCTCGAAGACGATCCGGCTCTCGGCCTGTCCGATCCGGGCGAAGATGGAGATCCTCTTCGCGGTCATGCTCGGCCTGTTCCTCGGCGCCCTCGACCAGACCATCGTCGGCCCCGCGCTGCCGACCATCGTGACCCAGCTCGAGGGCAACGACGTCTACGTCTGGGCCGTCACGATCTACCTGCTCACGAGCACGATCAGCGTCCCGTTCTGGGGCAAGCTGTCCGACCTCTACGGCCGGAAGCCGATGTTCATGATCGGCATCGTCATCTTCCTCGTCGGCTCGGCGCTGTCCGGCCTCGTCCAGGACATGACCCAGCTGATCCTCTTCCGCGGCATCCAGGGCATCGGCGCCGGATCGCTGTTCCCGATCGCCCTCGCCGTCATCGGCGACCTCTTCTCACCGGCCGAGCGCGGCCGCTACCAGGGCCTCTTCGGCGCCGTGTTCGGGATCGCGTTCATCGTGGGCCCGCTCGTCGGCGGCTTCCTGACCGAGCAGATCTCGTGGCACTGGATCTTCTACGTCAACCTTCCGATCGGGCTCGTCTCGCTGTTCTTCATCTGGCGGCTCCTGCCGACGGTCAAGAACCCGCGGGCCACCCGCAGCTTCGACATCCTGGGCGGGGTGATCTTCACGATCGCCACGGCCTTCCTCCTCATCGGCCTGACCCAGAAGGGGCAGACGGACCCGGTCGACCCACCAGCTCTACAACTGGACCGACCCGACCGTCGGCGGGTTCATCCTCGTCGCCCTCGTCGGGATCCTTGCCTTCATCTGGGCCGAGTCCCGGGCGAAGGAGCCGATCGTCCCGCTCCACCTGTTCCGCAACCGGACCTACGCGGCTTCGATGGTCGCGACGTTCTTCGCCGCCTTCGCGTTCTTCGGCTTGATCATCTTCCTGCCGCGCTGGTTCCAGATCGTCCAGGGCTACTCCCCGACGAACTCGGGCCTGGCCGCCCTGCCGCTCATGGTCGGCCTGATCGGCAGCTCGATCGGGTCCGGGCTGATCGTGGCCCGGACCGGCCGCTACAAGTGGCTGACCGTCGGGGCGATCGTCCTGATGGGCATCGCGACCGTGCTGATGACCCAGCTCCGGGCGGACACGCCGGTGCCGATCGTCTGGCTCTGGATGTTCATCGCCGGTCTCGGCGTCGGTCCGACCTTCGCGGTCTTCACCCTGATCGTCCAGAACGCGGTGCCGTTCCACATGCTCGGCGTCGCGACCTCCAACCTCACCTTCTTCCGGCAGATCGGCGGCACCGTCGCCCTCGCCATCGTCGGCACCCTCTTCGCGACGTCGCTCAAGGAGCAGCTCGCTCCACAGATGACGATCGCCGGGGTCGCCGGCCCAGGTCGTCCAGGGCTTCACGGCCGCGATGAACAGCCGGTGCGTTCGACTTCAACCAGCTCACCGGCACCGGCGACCTCGGCCAGGCGATCGCAGCCGCGCAGCCCGCGCTCGCCCGCGGTCGTGCCCGCAGATCGTCCAGGGCATCCACGCGGCATTCAGCCTCGGGGTCGCCTCGACCTTCATCGTCGGCATCGTCGGCGCGGTCATCGCGACCCTCGCGGCGGCGGCGATGGAGGAGCTCAAGCTCCGCCAGTCGACCGGCGCCGCCGCACCGGCCAAGGCGTCGGACGGTCACCGCCCGGCGGTTCCCGCCGCCGACTGACCCTCGCTCCTCCTCACGACCCCGGCGGGCCAACGGCTCGCCGGGGTCGTTTCTGTTTCCCGAGTACGATCGAGCCGATGACGATCGAGCGCCCGACCTTCCCGATCCCGGCCGCGTTCCCGCTGGAGCTCACGGCGCCCGGCGTCGAGGACGGCCGCGCGATCGATGCCGGCCCCCTGGCCGACCTGCCGGAGGGCGCGATGCGCCGGGTCAGCGACGGCGACCTCGACCTCCTGATCGCCCACACGCCTGCCGGGATCCTGGCGGTCGACGACCGCTGCCCCCACATGGCCGCGCCGCTGTCGATCGGCGAGCTCGACGGGCTGCGTGATCGCCTGCCCGCTCCACGAGGGCCGGTTCGACCTGTGCTCGGGCGACGTCGTCCAGATGCCGACGACCGGCGGGCTCGACGCCGACGGCACCTATCATCCGACGTGGTCGTCGTCCGGCAAGGACGCCAAGGTCGATCCACCGGGCAAGAAGGCCGAGGCGCGCCGCCTGACCCGGGTCCGCCGCTTCCGCTACTACCCGCTCCGGATCGTCGACGGCCGGATCGAGGTCACGATCCCCGACGCCTGACGGATCGCCGCGAGCCGCTCCGGGGCCTGGCGCGCGTCCGGGCGCCCGTCCGGGCGCCCCTCCGGCGTCGATTTCCGGCCCCGCAGGAGCGTGTCGCCTGTTAGGAGCCGTGTGGCCCGGATCTCCTGCGCTCAGGATCGTGTCGCCTGTTACGAGCGCTCCTGGCCGAAATCTCCTGCGCTCAGGAGCGTGTCGCCTGTTACGAGCGCTCCTGGCCGAAATCTCCTGCGGTCAGGCGCGTGCCGCCTGAGGGACAGACCCGGCCATGGCACCCGTGCGTGACTGCAGCGCATGCCTTGCAAGGGCCGCACGTCGGTAGGCGAGTCTCTCCTGAGCGCAAGGAGGCGGCCCGCCGCAGGCGGCGACGTTCGCCAGACGCCTAGCGGAGCTCGTCCTGGATCGGGAAGTCCTCGGGGTGGGCCTTCGAGACGTACGTCCGGATGATCTCGACGACCTCCGCCGGGTCGTCGGTCAGCTTGAGCAGCTCGAGGTCGGCAGCCGACACGAACCCTGCCGGGAGCTGGACCGTCCGCATCCACTCGAGCATCCCCTGCCAGTACGCCGTCCCGACGAGGACCACCGGGAAGTCGCGGATCTTGCCCGTCTGGATGAGGGTCAGCGCCTCGAACAGCTCGTCGAGCGTGCCGAAGCCGCCGGGCAGGATCACGAACGCGTCGGCGTACTTCACGAACATCGTCTTGCGTGCGAAGAAGTAGCGGAACTCGACCCCGAGATCGACGTACGGGTTCAGGCCCTGCTCGTGGGGCAGCTCGATGTTGCAGCCGATCGACAGCCCGCCGCCCTCGCGACAGCCGCGGTTCGCCGCCTCCATGATCCCGGGCCCGCCGCCGGTGATGATCGCGAAGCCCTGCTCAGCGAGACGCCGGGCGATGTCCCGCGCCAGCTCGTAGTCGGGCGCACCGTCCTTGACCCGGGCCGAGCCGAAGATCGTCACCGCCGGCCCGACGGTCGCGAGGGCATCGAAGCCTTCGACGAACTCGCTCAGGATGCGGAGCGCGCGCCACGGGTCGCTGTCGATGAAGTCCGGCCGGCCGGGGGCGTGCGGCCGGCGCTCGAGGAGCTTCTCGTCCTCGGTCTCGGTCGGCTTGCCGAGGCGCTCGGCCGCGCCGCGGCGCATGACGATCCGGCCGCTCCGTCGCTCCGGCTGGGCCGGGCCGGCGCCGAGATCGGGCGGGCCGGCCCCCTGGCCCTCGTCGGCCTCGGGCGTCGGCTTGGTGGTACCCGGGGCTCGGCGCGAACCGCGCGCGGCTTGCTTGTCGGGCGTCGGCTTGGTCGTGCCCGTGGCTCGGCGCGAACCGGCCGTGGGTCGTTTGGCGTTCATGGGTCTAGGATTCCCCTGACAGGAGACACGATGATCCGATCACGCACCATTCTGGCGGTCATTCTCGTTGCGATCGGCCTCGTCTGGGTCGGCCAGGGCACCGGCCTGCTCAAGGGCACGGGGTTCATGGTCGGAGACGTCCGCTGGGCGCTGATCGGCACGATCTGCGTCATTGCCGGCGCGGCCGTCGGCTGGCTCGAGCTCAGGCGCCGCCGCCAGGCTTGAACCAGCGCTTCCAGATGTCCTCGCTGCGGCCGGCCGCGACGTCGTTGCCGAACCGGACGAGCGGCAGCCGGAGCAGCCCCGGGTTGGCGAGCAGCCGCTCGACGATCTCGGCGTCGTCGAGGCGCATGTAGGCGAGCCCGCCATCGCGGAAGGCCTTCGACGTCTCGTCGAGGAGGGCCCGGGCGCCGAGCTTGTCGACGAACCGCCGGAGCTCGCCGCGGGCGATCGGCTTGCGGGTCAGCTCGACCTGGTGGATCGCGATCCGGCGCTCCTTGAAGAAGCGGACCGCGGCGCGCGTCGCCTGGTCGCGCTCATGGCCGAAGATCTGGACGTTCTGGTCGGTCGACGGCATGACCGGATCGTAGCCCGGCTCCGGTCGGCGACGCGACGGCCGGGTACCATCGCACGACAAGGAGGTGCCCGCGTGACGGTCTGGTTCACGGTCAAGCTCGACGATCGGCCGGGTGCGCTCGCCCGGATGGCCACCGCCCTTGCCGAGCGCGGCGTGAACATCGCCGGCATCGTCGGGATCGCCGAGGACACGAACGGCGAGCTGATGCTCGAGACGAGCGACGCCACCGAGACGCGGGCCGCCTTCGACGCGGCCGGGATCGCCTACGAGGCGCACGACGCCGACGGCGCGGCCGACCCGGGCCGGATGTCGATCGCGGACATCGTCGGCCGCTAGGCCGGCAGCGCCGCCCGCTCGCCCCGCCCGAAGCCCGTCCATGGCCCGCACCCCGTCGCCCGAGACCAGCGCAGCCGCCGCGCGCCTCGACCTGCTCGAGGGACCCGAGGCCGTCGTCGCGATCGTCACCCGGATCGCCGAGCGCGGCGGCCGGATCCGGACGGTCGCCACGATCCGGGCCCTGGCGACCGAGCCGCCCCAGTCCGAGATCGAGGTCGAGGTCGACGGGCTGACCGCCGACGAGCTGCTCGACACCCTCGAGGGCATGCCCGAGATCCAGTCGATCCGCCGGACGCGAGCATTGGGCGCGATCTTCGGCAAGCGGGTGATCGTCGTCGGCGGCGGGGCGCAGGTTGCCCAGGTCGCGCTCGGCGCCGTCAGCGAGGCCGATCGCCACAACCTCCGGGGCGAGCGGATCTCGGTCGACACGATCCCGCTCGTCGGCGAGGCAAACATTGCGGCGGCCGTTCGAGCCGTGGCCGATCTTCCGCGAGCCCGGCTCCTCGTCCTGGCCGGCTCGATCATGGGGGGCGACATCTCGAAGGCCGCCGACGAGCTGCGCGCGGTCGGCGTCCCGATCATCGCGCTGAACATGGTCGGCTCGATCACCGAGCATGTCGATCTGGTCGTCAGCGACCCGGTCCAGGCCGGAACGATGGCGGTGATGGCGATCGCCGACACCGCCTCGTTCGACCTGGTCCGGCAGAAGGGCCGC
This sequence comes from uncultured Chloroflexia bacterium, assembly GCA_963783055.1. Taxonomy (GTDB): domain Bacteria; phylum Chloroflexota; class Limnocylindria; order Limnocylindrales; family CSP1-4; genus CF-46. The sequence goes on along the minus strand of CAWAMB010000004.1, from coordinate 680,197 downwards.
CGCTACTGACGGCCCGGAAAACCCGCTCGCCTAGGCTTCGGGCTCGAACTTGAGCGATGCCGAGTTGATGCAGTAGCGCAGTCCGGTCGGGTTGGGCCCGTCGTCGAAGACGTGGCCGAGATGCCCGCCGCATCGGGGACACAGGGCCTCGACCCGGGTCATCCACATCGAGCGATCGGTCTCCGTGGCCACGGCGTCGGGAGCCACCGGCGCGTAGAAGCTCGGCCAACCCGTCCCGGACTCGAACTTCGTGCCGGACTGAAACAGCTCGGCGTCACAGCCGGCACACAGGTAGCGGCCCGGCCGATGCTCGTCCCAGAGATCGCCGGTGAAGGCTCGCTCGGTGCCCTTCTCGCGGAGGACCCGGTACTGCTCGGGGGTCAGCTTTTCGCGGAAATCGGCGTCGGTGAGCGGAGTGGTCGGGTTCCTGTCGATCGTCATGTCGGGAGTATCGCCCTGACCGGTGACGGGCGAATGACGCGCTCTAGGTAGCCGCGACTGCCTCGGTCACCGACAAGCGGCCGGCCTGGTCGGCATAGTCCCAGGCGTCGATCTCGGGCGGCTCGATGCCGAGGCTCGTCAGGGCCGTGCAGATCTGGCTCCGGTGGTCGGTGCCGTGGTGGAGGACCTGGGCAAGGCGGATCCCGAGCGGTGCATGGCTGACGGTGCCATCGTCGCGATGGCGCGCGACATCCTGGTCGGGGTCGTTGTCTCGAGCCGCGAGCGCGTCCCACTCGGGACCGTTGCGATCGATCTCCGCGCGGAGGGCGGCCAGGTCGAGCTGGTCTTCCTCGATCTCCGGCCGGCGGCCGGCGGTCAGCGTGTACAGGTAGCCGCAGTCAGCGCCGACGGTGTGGCGCATCGTGTCGATGATCGACCCGTAGGTCCCCGGCACGTTGGTGTCCAGCTGGCCCGGCTCGAGCGCGAGACACGCGTCGATCAGGCGCTGGGTCGCCCAGATGTGGTGTCCGAAGGCGTCGGCGAGAAGTGGTCTGCTCATGGTCGGACCGTAGCACCGGATCGGTCAGATCGTGTCGTCTATCCGTGAGGCCCGGCGTGGCTCAGTCGTCCTGGTGGTCCTCGAAGTCCGGCCAAGCCGCGATGTCGATCCCGTGGTTCTCGGGCGACGCGAGGGTCCACCAATCGGGCACATGCGAATCGTCCGCCAGGCGGCCGCCGGCTTCGAGCGCTGCCGCGACTCGTGCTTCCGCCTGATCGGCCGGCACGCTGACGTCGATGTGGATCCGACCCCGCCCCGGCTTGGGAGGGTGGAGGCCCTGGAACGACACGTGCGGGTTGCGTCGATGCCGATCGACGACGTCTTCGTTCGGCCCGAGGCTCCGGTACCCGAGGGCTGCGGCCCAGAACGGACCGACGTCGCTGCCGGCATCCTGTGCCACCGCGATGGCCACGACCTGGACCTGGGAGGGGTCCGGCTCGAGCCCCAGCTTCCGAGCCTCCGCCGAGATCTGGCGGGCCAGCTCGACATCACGCTGGCTGAGAGCCCCGTACTCCCCGGAGGCGGTCCGGACGGTGACTCCATCGGGCCGCACGTCCACGTCGGGGACGTGGCCCACAACCTCCGCCACTTCGGCGATCGCGGCCACGAACCTTGCGGCTTCCGCGAACGATCCGACCTGGAAGTAGGCGTGGGCGCCCGAGAACAGGACCCGCCAGTCCTCGACTCCTGCGGCGTTGTGAAATGCCCGAGCCGTGGTTCGCTTCTCACTCATGGGGCGATGCTACGGCAGGGAGTCCGGGTTCATGCAAGGGCTGAGGCGCTCGACCTTCGGCCGGCTCGCGTGCCTGGATGCAGCGTCAGCGAGCGTGCCGGAATGTCCCGTGAGCCCGTCGGCTCCCGGAGTCAGGCGGAGCCGACGATCGCCTCCGCTTCGATCTCGAGGCGCCACCGCGGGTCGACCAGCGCCGCCACGACGACCATCGTCGTGGCCGGCTGGATTGACCCGAAGACCTCACCGTGGACTTCCGAGACCGCGTCGGCGTCCCGGCGCCCGACCGCTGCTACCGGGTCTCGACGCGCTCGCGCACCTCGTCCGGCAGCCAGAACCACCTGAGCGACTCGAAGTCGTCGCCGACCAGCGGTGGGCCCTCCGACTCCGGCGCGGCGCCGAGCGCGGAGACGGGATCGCGCAGGATCCGTGCCCCCTCCTCCAGGTGCCCGGCCAACGCCTCCTCGCCCGCCTCGTGGCGATGCGCCGGGTAGGCGACGCCCTCCCCCGAGAAGGCGACGTCATGCAACGACAGCGGCGGCTCCGGCGAGCCGTCCGCGTGGCGCCACATCCCCGTCGCGGGCTCGAACCGGTACCAGGGCAGCAGCCGCCAGCCGTCGCGGGCGACCATCGCGACCGCCTCGGTGATGTAGGCGAACACGGCCTCGCTGATGAAGTAGTTGAAGTTCACCCGGACCCAGCCGGGCTTGATGCCCTCGCAGCCGCGCGAGATCTCGCGCTCGAACGCGTGCGACGTCTCGATATCGATCCCGAGCAGCCGATGGCCGTACGGCCCGGCGCACGAGCAGCCGCCGCGCGACTGGATTCCGAACAGGTCATTCAGGACGGCGACGACGAAGTTGTGGTGGAGGTATCGGCCGTCGTGGCGGACGGTGAAGGACACGATCGACAGGCGCGGCAACGCCGGATTGCCGAGGATCCGGATCCCGGGCTCGGCCGACCAGGCCACGATCGCCCGATCGATGAAGTCCTCCTCGCGTTCGCGGATCGTCTCGACGCCGACCGCCTCCTTCAGGGCGAACACGAGCCCCGCCCGGATCGACTCGACGATCGCTGGCGTTCCACCTTCCTCGCGATGCTCGGGGTCGTCGAGATAGAGGTGCACGTCGCGGTTGACGTAGGCGACGGTGCCGCCGCCCGGTGACGTCGGCACACGATTCCGAAAGAGCTCGCGACGCGCGACGAGAACGCCCGGCGTGCCGGGACCGCCGATGAACTTGTGGGGGCTGACGACGATGGCGTCCTTGTAGTCGAGGTCGGCGTCGCCGTCCGGCTCGGCCGCGCCCGCCGGCGCCGCCCGACGCGGATCCATCTCGATCTCGACGTACGGCCCTGCGGCGGCGAAGTCCCAGAACGACAGCGCTCCGTGGCGATGGAGGAGGACCGAGATCGCGCGGGTGTCGGACAGGATCCCGGTCACGTTCGACGCCGCGGAGAACGACCCGATCCGGAGCCGGCTCGGATCGATCTCACGCAGGGCGCCTTCGAGCTGGGCCAGATCGATCCGGCCGTCGGCGTCCTCGCCGATCGTGATCACGTCGGCGATCGACTCGCGCCAGGGCAGCTCGTTGCTGTGGTGCTCGTAGGGCCCGATCAGGACGACCGGTCGCTCGCCGGCCGGGATGTGGGCGCGCAGGCCGTAGCGCTCGTCGAGGCCGGCCGGAATGCGGAGCTCGAGGATGCCGACGAGGAGGTTGATCGCGCCGGTCATCCCGGAGCCGGCGAAGATCACGGCGTGGTCGTCGGCGTTGCCACCGACCGCCGACCGGATGATCGCCCGGGCGTCCTCCCGGAAGCGACTCGTCTGGAGGCCCGTCCCCGACGACTCGGTGTGGGTGTTGGCGTAGAGCGGCAGGACCGCGTCGCGAAGGTAGTCCTCGACGAAGCTCAGGGCCCGGCCGGAGGCGGTGTAGTCGGCGTAGGTCACGCGCCGGAGCCCGAACGGCCCGGCGACCGCTTCGTGATCGCCGATGACGGACGCGCGGATGCGCTCGATCAGGGCGGCGGGGTCGGCGGGCAGTGCGGCCATGGCGGAATGGTAGTGCTGACGTCCACGGCGAGGGCCGGCTCCGGTCCAGTGACTAGATCCGTCGCTGCGCGCCTGCCGGCCCTGGACGCCAGTCCGTGCCCGCCTTTGGGTGCCCGCCTTTGGGTGCCCGCCTTTGGGTGCCCGCCTCCGGGTGCCCGCCGGTCTGTGCCCGCCTCCGGGTGCCCGCCTCCGGGTGCCCGCCGGTCTGTGCCCGCTTCGTGCCCTCCCAACCTGCCAAATCGTCACCCGAGGACTTGATGGCACATCCGTATGCGTGACCCGATCGACCTGCGATCGCGCCTGAGCACGCTGACGTCGCCACCGAGTCCCAGGGTGAATAGGTGGCCCGAACGACGCGGGACGAGGCCGAACGACGCGGGACGAGGCCGAACGACGCGGGACGAGGCCGAACGACGCGGGACGAGGCCGAACGACGCGCGCCGAGGGCGAACGGAGGCGAACCGCGACGGACCAGACGAACGGCAGCCAACGGGTGCGAGGGCGGCACGCGGCGTCCCAACGTGCCACATAGTCGCCGCCGGAATTGGTGGCTGGACCACGAGCGTGCGAGGTCGTCAGGCGACCCAAACCAAGCGCGCCAACGTCCGCTTCGAGTCCGCCGGAGCATGGATGGCCTGATCCGGCGCATCGGGCCGAACGAGGCAAGCTGCGGCAGCATCGCGGCACTCACCTTCCCGGCGATTCGCCCTACCCTGTCGCCATGCGAATCGCCACCTGGAACGTCAACTCGCTGAAGGCCCGGAGCGACGCCGTCGAGCGCTGGCTCGAGCGCGCCCAGCCCGACATCCTGCTCATGCAGGAGACGAAGCTCGCCGACAGCGAGGCCCCTGAGCTTCCGTTCCGGATGGCCGGCTACGAGCTCGTCCACCACGGCGAGGGACGCTGGAACGGCGTCGCGATCGCGACCAAGGTCGGCGCGACCGACGTCGTCACGAACTTCGGCGACGGGCCGGTACGCGACAGCAGCGCCGGTGCTTCGGTCGCGGTCGGCGAGGACGACTTCGATCCATTCGATGAGGCCCGGATGGTGTCGGCGGTGTGCGGCGGGATTCGCGTCGTCAGCCTCTACGCACCGAACGGCCGCGTCGTCGGCAGCCCGTTCTACGCCGGCAAGCTCAAGTGGTTCGAGCGGCTTCGACGCTGGCTCGACGAGACGGCTACACCCGACCAGCCGCTGATCCTCGGCGGCGACCTCAATGCGACCCCGTCCGACGAGGACGTCTGGGACGCGGTGGCTGCCCACGGCGGCACGCATGTCTCCGAGCCGGAGCGCGAAGCCCTCAAGCGTCTGCGCGACTGGGGCCTCGTCGATGCGTATCGCCAGGCCGTGCCGGACGGCGCCGGCCGCTTCTCGTGGTGGGACTACCGGGCCGGCATGTTCCATCGCAACGAGGGGATGCGGATCGACCTGCTGTATGTCACCAAGCCCGTCGCCGATCGGCTCGTCTGGGCCGAGATCGACCGTGAGGCGCGCAAGGGACCACCGATCCCCTCCGATCACGCGCCGGTCGTCGTCGACCTCGACGAGCGCGGGCTGGCGTTCGAGGCCGGCTGGGAAGGCGCGTTGTCCCGGATCAAGGCCCGGACCCGGCCGCGGCCGATCAAGAATCGCGCCTGATCCGCTGCCGGCCCTTGACGGGGGCACCGGGCCCAAGGTTGACGCTGACAGCGTGACCCCACGATCATTCGGCGCCCGCACGGCCGCGGAGCAGACCGGAGGTTCCATGTCCCGCCGCACGCCGCACCCGATCCTCGCGCTCGCCCTGGGCGCGACCCTGGTCGCCCTGGCCGCCTGCAACAACGCACCGGCGTCGAGCGCCGCACCGTCCAGCGCGCCATCCGTCGCTCCGGCCAGCGTCGCCCCGTCGATCGCTCCGAGCGCGCCGGCATCCGCCATGGCATCGCAGACCGCCGCCGGAGGGCCGCTCGCCGAGGCGTTGGTGGCAAAGCTCGCTGCAGACCCGCTCGTGCTCCACATCGAGCAGGTCGCCAAGGCCGAGACCACGGTGAAGGGGACGTACGTGACCGCCGACGTCAGGCTGTCGGGTGACATGAAGGGACCCGATCTGTACCTGTCCATCTCCGGCACGTCCGGTGGCCAAGGCATCGACCAGGAGCTCGTCGTTCTCGGCGAGACCGCCTACGTCCGCACGGGCAACGGGGCATGGACGTCGTCGCCACGCTCGGCGGTCGCGGCGACCCTGGCGGCCCTGACGAAGGCGATCCGGCTCGTCGACGATCCGCAGGACCTGCGCGAGGTCGGCGTCGAGACGATCGACGGGCAGTCGCTCCACCACCTGACGGCCAGCGGGACGATCCCGTACGCTCCGTCGTCGGGCGGCACCGGCCAGTACGACGTGTTCGACATCTGGGTCCTCGATGACGGCACCCCGGTCCTCGCCAAGACGGCGTTCTCGGCCACGGACGCGGCCGGCAACAAGGGCACGGGCACCACGGACTTCACCTTCTCGAAGTTCGGCGGGCCGATCGAGATCGTCGCCCCATCCACGGGTCCGTAGGACCATCGGCCGCCCTCTGGCGCCGCCGCTCGATGTGGGCAGGTTGCCAGGATCACGATCTCCGTTGAGTGCTCGGCTCCGAGATCCCGGAATCCTCGGCTCGTCGATAGGCCGACGACAACGTCCCGGCCGACGGGAGCTCGACCAGGTGCTCGGCGAGCCGCTCCTCGTCGAAGGTGATCCCAAGTCCGGGAGCGTCGGCGAGAACGATCTGGCCGCTCTCCAGCCGATGATCCGAGTGGAAGACGACGTCACGACCGGCGTCGAGGACTTCCATCATCAGGTGATTCGGAACGCACCGCGGCGAGGTGGGCGGCGTAGCGGCCCGGGCAGTTCACGAGCGCGATGGGCAGCCCGAACGCATCGCTCATCTCCGCGATCTGGAGCCCCGCCGTGAATCCCGTCGCCTGGACGTGAATCTGGACCACGTCGACCGACTCGCTCTGGATCAGCGCGACGAACTGGCCGATCGAGGTCAGGTTCTCGCCAGTCGCGACCGCGGCTCGAACGCCACGCGATACGCGGGCGAGGCCGCGATGATCGTCGCGTCGGACTGGTTCCTCGGCCCAGACGAGGTCGAACCGGCGCTCCAGCTCCGAGATTCGCCGGATCGCCTGCTTCGCGGACCAGAACTCGTTGGCGTCGATCATCAGGCTCGGCCGTGGGTTTCCGGACCCTACGACGAGAGCGTCCCGCATGATCTCGAGGCGGTCGCCGTCCCGCTCCGGGTCACGCCCGACCTTCAGCTTGCCCGCCGTGATCCCGTGGCGGATGGCGACGTCGCGGTAGTAGGCCCGGAGGTCCTCGTCGGCCAGTGGCATGTCTAGCCCGCTCGCATACGCGGCGACGCGATTCGAGCTGCCGCCGAGCTCCTGCCAGAGCGGCACGCCGTTCAACTTCGCGCGAGCGTCCCACAACGCCGTGTCAAGCCCGGCGACCGCGTTGCCGGCCACGCCATCGAGCCCTGCCTTGAACGTGAGCCGGGTCAGCAGCTGGTAGAGGCCGCGGACCTGTCGAGGGTCGCGTCCGACGAGATGCTCGGCCAGGCCGCGGATGGTCGGACCGGCGCCGGCCCCGGCGATGGCAACGCCTGTGACCCCCTCCCCTGTATCGAGGAACACCGCCAGCTCGGCGCTCCGGCGGGCCCCTGCGGGGAGTTGCACATCCCCGATCGGCCGGCGAAGGTCGTACTCGTACAGGGCTGTCCGAACGCCGGTGATTCGCATGCCCGGACCTCCTGGGAAATGGCCATCGGAGGCTGCCAGACCGCCGAGCGCCCGCCGCTCTCGGGGCTGGAGGAGCTAGCCCCAGGAGCGACTGACGCGGGTTGTTCAGAAACCGACCGGGACCGGCGAGACGAAGCGCCGGATCCGGGCAAGCGATCTTCCGGTATCATTACCGAACTGATCAACGTGGTCAAGCCTGCGCTGCCGCCGGCGCCCGGAACCGGTCAGCGTGCCGCGGGCGGAGCGGTCGTTCCGCGGACGGTGAGCCCGGGCCGGATGAAGACCTGGCGCACGGTGGCGTCGCCGCTGTCGAGACGGTCCACGAGATTCCGGGCCGCCGTCCGACCGAGCTCCTCGGCCGGGAAGTCGATCGTCGTCAACGGCGGCGTCGCCAGCTCGCTCATCGAGTCCCCGATCATGGCGATCACCGAGAGATCGTGCGGGATCGTCAGGCCCCGCGCATGAGCACGCCCGGAGAACCCCGACCGCGGACAGCTCTTGCGGGGCGATCATGGCGGTCACCTCCGGATGGTCGTCGAGGAGGCGCGACGCCGCGGCGGACATCGCGTCACTCGATGCGCTTCCGGATGCGCTGATCGGCGCGAGCCCGAATCGCGCGCACGCATGCTCGTAGCCCTGGAGCGCCCACGTCGCAAAGCCGTACACCTTCTGGCGGACGACCGGGGCGATGGCGAGGAAGGCGATCTCGCGGTGGCCCAACGCCACGAGATGCTCCAGCGCGAGCCCGATGCCGTGCTCGATGTCCAGGTCGACGAAGCTGATCCCGGCGTTGTCGGTGCGATGGCCGACCATGACGAACGGAAAGCCCTGGGCGCGGAGGATCTCGGCACGGGGGTCGTCGGCCTGGATCTCGAGCAGGATCATCCCGTCGGCCTGCCGGCTCCGGAAGATCCTGAGCAGCTCGGCATCGCTCAGGGTGCGGGTGATGATGTTGATCGAGTAGCCGGCTTCCTCGACGCCGAGCGAGGCCGCGATCAGCAGGCGATAGGCCGGCGGGTTGAATTCCTCCGGGCGATGGACCGCGATCAGAGCGCGTCCGGCCCGACCGGATCTGGCGCCACGCGCTCTGCGGCGCGAAGCCGATCTCGTCCATGACCTGCAGCACCCGCGCGCGGGTCTCGTCCGCGACGTCGGGCTTGTCGTTCAGGATCCGCGAGACGGTCGCGACCGAGACCCCGCTCGCGGCGGCGATGTCGATGATCGTCGTCTTGGGCACCTTCGGGCGCGGGGCCACCGGTTGGAAGTTCCTTTCAGCGCTCGAAACGCGCGAGCGACGCGGCCGAGGTCCGGCCCGATCTACCACTCTTACGATGCGCCGGAACGGCCGGGCACGATGGCGGACCTATTCCTTGGTCGCGCCTGCGGTGAGGCCCGCCACGAGGAAGCGCTGCGAGAACACGAAGATGATCAGCACCGGTGCGACGGAGATCAGCGTCGCGAGCGCCAGCTGTGGAAACGGGATCGAGTAGGAGGCGACGGTGGTCGGATTGAACTCCCGGACATTCGCGAGCAATTCCACCAGACCCACTTGAATGGGCATGGTCTTCGACCCCGGAAACATCACGAAGGGGAGGAAATAGTTGTTCCAGTTGGTGACGAAGTTGAAGAAGCCCACGAGCGCGACGACAGGGATCGCGAGCGGCAGCGCGATTCGCCGGAAGACCGCGAACTCGCCCGCGCCATCGATGCGGGCGGCGTCGAGAAGCTCGCGCGAAACGCTCGTGGAGAAGTAGATATACGCCAGATAGACGCCGAATGGGAAGAACGCGAATGGCAGGATGACCGCCAACGGCGACCCCACGAGGTGCACGGCGTTGATTTCGAGGAAGACCGGCAGCACGAGCGCCGTGTTCGGGATGAGCATCACCATGAGGGTCGAGATGAGGATCGCGCGGCGAAACCTGAAGTTGGTCTTGGCCAGCGCGTAGCCGGCCGGAATTGACACGAGGAGCGTGAGCACCAACGCGACCCCGGCGTAGAACACCGAATTCCCGAGCCACGTCCAGATGCGGCCATCCTGGAACCCGACCAGCTCGTTCCAGTTTGCGACGAGTTGTTCGAAGGAGCCGAAACTCAGGGAAGCCTCGCCGTGAAAGCCATTGAGTTGGGCGGTGTCCTTCGTCGGCGCGAGCAGGAGCCAAACCAGGGGAAGGACGAAGAACACCGCGAAGAATCCGGCGATCAGGAACGCTGTCACGCGACCGAGCCAGCGGCCCGGCGCGAAGTCAGACCGCACGACGGATCGTCTAGTCGCGGTCAAAGAGTCCTCCTCGGAAGACGAAGAACGCGGCAAGCCCCGCCGCCACGACCAGCAACATCATCGAGATCGCGGCAGAGCTGTTGAAGTCCGCTTGCGGGCCGAAGGCGGTGACGTACGCGAGTTGATTGAGGGAATAGTGCTTCGGGATCTGGTTCCTGCTCGCCTGGGCGAGGATTTTGGGTTCCGCGAACAGCTGGGTCCCGGCGGCGACCGAGATGACGGCCATGTACGCGATCCACTTCCGAATCAGCGGGATCTGGATGTACCACGCGGTCTTGATGGCGCTGGCGCCGTCACAGCGGGCAGCCTCCATGATCTCGTCGGAGATGTTGTTCAACGCGCCGTACATGATGATGATCCATCCACCGGCGCCGGTCCAGAACGCAATGACCGTGAAGATCAAGGGCAGGTTGTTCAGGTCGATGGCTTGAACGAAGTTCGTGTACCCGAACCACTTCGAGGACGAAGGACACCGGGCTGACGGAGGGATTGAGCAAGAAGAGCCAGAGCATGACGCTGGCCGAACCCGCGAACGCGCCGGGGATGTAGAACAGGAAGCGCGCGGTAGAGGAAAGCCACCTGACGCGCACGGCGTGGACGATGAGCGCCAGCAGGGTGACGAGCACGGTCAGGGTCACGACCCAGATCACCAGGAACGCCGCGACGTGCTGCACGGCCGGCAAGAACCGGAAGTCCCCGACGGCCTTCACGTAGTTGTCGAGGCCGACGAATTGCCCACTCTTGGTGAATGAGAGATACAGGGCAAAGACCATGGGCAGAACGCCGAAGACCAGAAGCAGCAGCACGTAGCCGCTGGAGAACACGTAGGCGGCGAACGCCTGCGCGCGGGCTCCGGTTTGCGGCCGCCTTCGCGGGCGCAAAGCGGCCCACTGCCGCCCCGTTGTGGGGGCGGCAGTGGGCACGATGGCGTCAGTACGAGAGATGGTGCGTTCCTTCGCCTACTTGGTCACGACTGTGAAGCCGTTCACCTGGGCGTCGTTCGCCATTCTCTGCTGCCAAGCGCTGACCTGCGAGGCAATGGTCTTTCCGGAAGCAAGAGCCGGAGCCACGATCTCCGCCCACGGAGGCTCGGAACTGAAGGGGAGCGTGGCACCCCAGCCGGCCCAGATGTTGTTGGCTGCCTCACTGACGACGTCCTTGAACGTGTCCGAGTTGGCCCAGAAGCCACCCGTGGTCTGCGCGTCCAACCACGCACTTGCGGTCGAGGCGTAGGCCGGGAGGCCCGTGATCAGCTTGACGGACTGGGGTCCGCTCGTCACGTACTGCAGGTAGGTACCCACGCATGCGAGGTTCGCCGAGTGGCTCGACCCGTACCAGAAGCCGCCACCCACGTTGCCGGTGGCGATTGGCTCGCCAGCCCAGTGGAGGGCGTGGCCGGCACCCCACTCGCCTGGCTCCCCGGCGATGTTGTCCTTGTTCTGGAAGAGGGCTCCCGTGAACCACGTTGGGCCAGGGATAGCCAGGACCTTGCCCTTCCACTTCGCGACCCAGTCGGGGGTGAACAGTCCATCGATCGCCAGGGTCTTGTTCGCGAACATGTGGTCCATCAGGGCGATCATGCGGGTCGAGTGGCTGTCCGAGAAGTCGCTGGTGAAGGTGGTGCCGTCGACCGTGTAGATCGGCGCCTGGGCGGCCCACATGTTGCTCAGCACAGCGGTGAAGGGATCGCCGATCGAGCCGAGGACGTAGCCGGGGTGCTCAGCCGCGACCTTGTCGCCGAGGGCCTGGTATTCCTCCCAGGTGGTCGGGACGGTGTACCCGAACTGGTCGAACAGGGTCTTGTTGTACCAGAGCACCACGGGCGCCAGGTTGTCGCGGGCGCCGTAGACATGGCCGTCGACCGTGACCGGGTCGAGCGCGCCCGGCGTGTAGCCGTCGAGCCAACTCTGGGGAACGACGCCCTGGTCGAGCGGCGCGGCAAAGGCCTGAACGCCGTTCTGAGGATGGGCGTTCCAGCTGGCGTCGTTCACCTGTCCCGACCACGCAACGTCGGGCCAGCCCGAGCCGGCCTGGTCGAGCAGCGAGATCTTGGTGTGGAACGTGTCGCTACCCCCGGCGCTGGCGTCGTAGGTCTCGATGTTGAGCGGGCACTCGGGGTGGTCCTTCTCGAAGGCCTCGGCGATGGCCGAGCGGTCGGCGTCGACCCAGATGGTGATCGGGCGGTTGGGTCCTGCGCAACGGTGGGGAAGCCGTACGTGCTGCCAGTTCCAGCGCCGGCGGGAGCAGTTGGACCGTTGCTGGGAGCGTTGCTGGGCGTCCAGAGTCGGAGGTTCCCGTTGGACCGTTGCTGGGCGACTTGCCCGAGCAGCCCGCTACCACGAGTACGATGCAGGCTGCGGCTGCGGACACTCCCGTCAACGTACGAGGCGCACTTCGTTGATGCAGAGACATGTCGTTGCTCCTGTTCAGATTCGTGGCGGGAGCCAGGCGGCGGATGCGGCTCAGGCGAGTAGAGCGGCAACCGCCCCGGGCGAACTGAGGTCGCTTAGGTTGCCGCCATTTCATCCACGGGCCGAAGCCCGGGCAAGTCAGCCCAAGAAGAACAGAGCGAAGCAGCCCTCGTCGGTCGCGATCCTCCTCCGGTGCCTTCCGTAATCATTGCCGGTATCATTATCGGAGCCATGGTAACGCCCAATCGGCGCAGGTCAAGGGGCGGCCGAGTCTCGCCCGAACCGGGCCTCGGAGCGGCCCGTCCTCGGGTCGTGATCAAGCCGATCAAGGGCACCCCGCCTGGCCGCCAGCCCAGCCGTCCGCCTGATCGACGCGGCGGCGAGCGCCGCCGCGGAAGCCGGAGCCGTGATAGAACTCGGACGATGTCCGTCAGGGCTGTCGCCCGGGATCACGCGGCCCCGCGCTGCCCGGCTCGGACCCGCGGATCGCGTCGCCCGCCCATCCCACCGTCAGAACGGAGACCGCGTCCCGCATGCCGACTGCCCCATCGAAGCTCGCCATCGTCGTCCGCGGGGGCTGGGACGGCCACGCGCCCATCGAGGCGACGGACCTGTTCATCCCGCACCTCGAGGCGAACGGCTACGAGGTCCGGATCTTCGACTCGCCGGCGCCGTACGCCGATCCGGACCTGATGGCGCGGACCGACCTGATCATGCAGTGCAACACCATGGCGACGATCGCCCGCGACGAGCTTGCGGGCCTGCGAGCGGCGATCGCCAACGGGACCGGCATGGCGGGCTGGCATGGCGGGATCGCCGATTCGTATCGCAACTCGTCCGACTACTTCCAGCTCATCGGCGCCCAGTTCGCGTGCCATCCGGGCAAGGACCCGGCGACGATCACCGGCGACGGACCCGAGAACAACTACGTGCCGTACACGGTCAACCTGCTGCCGGCCGCGGCCGACCACCCAATCACCCGGGGCCTCGCGGACTTCGACCTGGTCACCGAGCAGTACTGGGTGCTCTGGGACCGCTATCTCGACGTCCTCGCGACGACGACCCAGAAGGTCCGGCCGTGGGATGAGTGGCACCGCGAGATCACCTCGCCCGCCATCTGGACGCGGCGCTGGGGCAAGGGCCGGATCTTCGTCTGCACCCCCGGCCACAGCCTCGACGTCCTCGCCCATCCGACCGTCCACACCGTCATTGAGCGGGGGCTGCTGTGGGCCGGCCGGTGAGGATCGGGATGATCGGTTGCGGCGCGATCGCCCGGCAGTACCTCGACACCGCCCGCCGGCTCGACGCGATCGAGATCGTGGCGGCGGCGGATCGCGTCCCGGCCCGCGCCACCGCGGTCGAGGCGGCCGAGGGCATCCCCGCGATGCCGGTCGCCGACCTCCTCGCGAATGCCGAGGTGGATGTCGTCCTGAACCTCACGATCCCGGCCGCCCACGCCGCCATCGCCCTCCAGGCGATTGCCGCGGGCAAGGCGGTCTACGGCGAGAAGCCGCTGGCAGCGACGACAGCGGAGGCGCGCTCGATCCTCGAGGCTGCCGGGGCGGCCGGCGTGCAGGTCGGCTGCGCGCCCGACACGGTCCTGGGAACAGGGATCCAGACGGCGCGGAAGGCCGTCGACGACGGACGGATCGGGGCCCCGATCGCGGCGACCGCGACCATGGTCACGCCCGGCCATGAGCGCTGGCACCCCGATCCCGACTTCTACTACCAGCCCGGCGGCGGCCCGCTTCTGGACATGGGGCCGTACTACGTGACCGCCCTCGTCACGATCCTCGGCCCGGTCGTCGCCGCCATCGGCGCCGCGAGCCGCACGCGCGGGACGCGGACGATCCGCTCGGGCGCGCGCGCCGGCGAGACGGTCCCGGTCGCCGTCGACAGCCACGTGACGGGCGCCCTGATCCACGAGTCGGGCGCGATCTCGACGCTCGTCATGAGCTTCGACGCGGTCGCCTCCAGGGCGTCGCGGATCGAGATCCACGGGGAGCTGGGGTCGCTCATCGCGCCGGACCCGAACCTGTTCCGCGGCGACGTCGAGCTGCGCGAGCTCGACGGGACCGGCTGGGTCACGCTCCCGATCAGCGCCGGGTACGAGCGCAGCTCGCGCGGCTACGGGATCGCGGACCTGGCGGCGACCCCCGCCGGAGAGGAGCCGCGCGCCGGTGGCGCCCTCGCGTTCCACGTGCTGGACGTCATGGAATCGCTCCTGGAGTCGGCCCGGACCGGTCGCCGGGTCGACGTCGCGAGCCGCTGCCCGCGGCCGGCGCCGGTGCCGCTCCAGTCGCTGCCGAGCTCGGACGCGGAGATCCCGACCTACCACTAGCCGGGCTCGGCGGTCACGCTACGACGGCCCGTCTCGTCCCGGGGCCTCACGGGGTGGACCGGTCCCAGGGTGCCACGGGAACTGGCTTAGCCTTTCGCTTGGAAGTCGAGCCAGCATGACTTGGGTGGTACCAAGGTCTCAAGTTCGATCCACAGGTCAGGCGGCGGCTCGACGGCGGCTGATGCCATGAGCGTCGAGATCCGGCTAGGTTTCGTGAAACCGATAACGGTTGCAGTGCACGCGGGGATCACGCATCGAGAATTGCAGGGCTGCCGTGGCTAGATCAGTGCCGTTTCTCAAGCAGGCGTCGTTCATGGCAGCGACGGCATCGAGGACGAGCTTGGGTGCCTCGGTATAGCCGTACCTGGACGACCCAGTCGGGTTGGCGAGGACACCTCCGCCGTAGATCGCGGCGTTCAGCACCCCCATGCCGGCCGCGGTTGCCTGGTCGATGAGCTCGTCCGCGCTTCGATCGACAAGGGTCCAACGACTGTGTGTGAGGAGAACCTCGAAGACGCCCAGGTCAAGGTAGCGTGAAACAACGTGAACATTGCCTGCGGCGATGCCGATGTGTTGCACCCGGCCTTCGTCCTTTAGAGCAACCAGCGTGTCAACTGCTCCTCCTGCCTGCGTGATCATGGCGAAGTCGTGGTATTCCGGATCGTGCAAGAAGAGCAACGGAAGTACACCAAGCCCGAGCCGCTCCTGACTCTCATCAAGCGAGCGTCGCACCCGATCACCGGAGTAGTCACCGTGTCGTGCGTCCACTTTGGTGATCACCGTGAAGTCCTCTGGCACTCCCCCCGCGGCAGCAATGCCGACGCCGATCCGGCGCTCGCTCTCGCCTTCGCTGTACGCGTTGGAGGTATCGAAGGCCCGAATCGGACTCTTCAGTACCTGTTGGACGAGATCGATGGCATCGGCCTCCGCGACCGCGTAGCCGTACGTCGACAGCATGGTCCCAAGGGGGGAACCACCCGCGATGAT
The DNA here is from genome assembly GCA_963783055.1 of uncultured Chloroflexia bacterium. Classification (GTDB taxonomy): domain Bacteria; phylum Chloroflexota; class Limnocylindria; order Limnocylindrales; family CSP1-4; genus CF-46. Next base: position 664,631 of record CAWAMB010000004.1, on the reverse strand, counting down.
TGCCGAGGTCGAAACTGACGTATTGCCCAGTCTGCGGATCCAATTCGTGGGCAACGGGTCAGTCATCGAGAGCCTCCCCAATCCGCGCATGGCCGTCAAACAGCCAGTCCCGTTCGCGCACGGTGCCGACGCCGACCGCGGCGGCCCGACCGTCGGCGGTCACGGTTGTCTCACTGCAAGCACCCGAACATCCCAGGGCCCGAGTTGGACGTGATCTTGGGCGTGGAACGTTTCCCCAGTCAGAATGTCGTGCACCTCGGTGGGCACGGATACCGAGGCGGGATCCCAGGACCAGTTGTGCAGGAATCGGAGCCTGGTTCCGTCGACGGCCGCTGCGCCGGTCGAGGTCATCGTGGCCGGCAGCTCGCACCAGGGTTGAACGACGTCGGTGGCTAGCCACTGGAAGAGCGACTTGGCAAAGCTCGAGTCGGGGATGGTGCCGACGCATGTGATGCGACCCCTCTCGTGGTCACGCGTGGTCATCGCTGGCCATTGACTGAAGTGCGGGTGTTCGTATGTCGCGACGACCTGCGCGTCGTCTACGAGCAGTCCGTCACACCATCGCGTGGCCGTAGCCGCGTCGAGCTTGATCGTGGCCCCGTCGGCAGGAAGAACAGGGATCCTGCTCTTCAGGTTGCTGAACTCGTCGTAGTGGACGCCTGAAGCCTGTGCCAGGCGGCCGGGAACCGTCTCGGTCCGAGCGCGCGCCTCGTGATCCGCGTATCCGGTCCGTGGGCCGATGACGAGATGCCCTCCCGCGGCCGCGTAGTCCGCCAGCCAGTCGAGTAGGTGGTCCGGGCTCATGTAGTGGCCGGGCACGACGAGGAGCGGATGACTGGCGGCGAACTCGGCCGGATGGGTGGTGGTCGCCTTCCGGGAATGCAGGATCCGGGCCGAGAGTCCGGCGTCGAAAGCGCCGCGGTAGAAGGGGGCGAAGATCCCGTCGTACGCCCGGGCATCGGGTCCGCCTCCCGCTGCCGCCAACGGCGGGTATTTCTGCATGAGCCAGCGGTTCGGGAGCGAATACAGGAAGGCGACTTCTGCGTCGGGTCGACATCCCGCCACCAGCCGTCCTGCGCGCCGGAACTCGTCACCGACCTGGCGGAGCTCGTCGAAGGTTCGGCCCGGGTGACCCGCGTGGGGAAGGACCCCACCCCAGGAGGTTTCGGTACCGAAGTGCAGCGTGTGCCAGTGCCAGTACTCGACCATCCGCGCTCCACGGGCGACCAGCGCCCACGCGACCTGACGCCACTGGCCGTCGAAGGCAGGGCGGTTGTCCCAGGGAGGACCGATGTGCATGGCATTGGTTTCGGTGACGAGGAAGCCCTCTTGGCGTGAGGAGTACATCCGGTCCGCGGAGAAGTACAGCGCCCACGTTCCGGTGGTGGCCCAGCTCTGATCGTGCGGTCCGGAGCCGTCGTCCGGGAGCTGTAGCCCGTCCTGCATGGCGTAGTAGAGGTTCCCCCCAGTGGTGTCGAGGGCATCAGTGACCAGATCGTCGTCGACGGCGGGCCGTTCGTAGGCGATGCAGGTCGTGACGAACTGTCCGGGGGAGGAGTACTCCCGGACGATGTCGGCCTGCCAGTTGATGAACCGGGTGGTCTGCGCGGCCTGGAAGCGACGCCAGGCGACGTCGTACTGGGGCTGCGTGTTGCCATCGGGTGCCCAAAGATCGTCCCAGGTCGAGAGTCGGTGCGACCAGTAGACGAGGCCCCACTCACGGTTGAGGCTGTCTACGTCGCCGTAACGATGACGCAGGTCGTCCACGAAGCGTTGGAAGACGCCGCGGTTGTGAAGGAGATGCAAGGCCGGGTTCGTTGTCGACCTGGAAGCCGACGACGGCGGGATGCCCCGCATAGCGACGAAGGATCCTGCGGATCACCCGGTCGGCATGGAAGAGGAAGGCTGGGTGCGTGAAATCGACTTCCTGCCGAGCCCCCCAAGGGATCCGTTCGCCCGTGGATCGTTCGCCGGCGATTTCCGGATACAGCCGGGCCAACCACGGCGGCACGGCATACGTCGGCGTGCCAAGGATGACGGAGATGCCCCGCCGCGCGGCACCGTCGAGAACCGGCTCGAGCCAGTCCAGATTGAACTGGCCGTTCTCCGGTTCCCAGGTCGACCAGACCGACTCACCGACTCGGATGACCGAGAAGTGCGCCTCCTGCATGAGATCGAGATCGACATCCAGCCGGTCATACGGTTGGTACTCGTGGTAGTAAGCCGCACCGAACAACACGCGGTCGGAACCGGCCAACATCGCCCCACTCCTGTCGTCGTTCACTGCCCGGGTCACTCCTTGACGCTCCCAGCGGTGAACTTCGGGATCTGCCTGGCTTCTGCGTTCGCGCTCCCACCGTCGACAAAGGTCTCGAGCCGCTCCAGCGCTGACACCAGGTGGGCGCGCATCGCTTCCTCGGCCCCGTCGGGATCCTGCCGGGCGACCGCATCGACCACCGCCAGGTGCTCGTTCTTCGTCACCGAATGAAGGCCCGCGTGGTAGTAGAGCCGGAAGGTGTGCAGGTGGCTGCGCAGTCGGGTCAGCATGTCGCTGATCATCTGGTTGCCCGCGAGGTCGGCGACCATGGCGTGGAAGGTCGCGTCATAGACCATGTCCAACCGGTTCGCCGCAGCCGTGATCTCGCCGCCGGCTCCACCGGCCCGGGCAGCGCGGCGCAGCTCCTTGATCTCGTTCGGCTCCGCCTGGGCAGCGGCCTTGGCGGCCAATGCGGGTTCCACGAGCAGCCGCAGCTCGATGAGCTCGCGCACCTGCTCGATCCCCATGAGGGGCGCCACCGTGTAGCTGCGCCCTGGCTGCTTCACGATCAAACCGTCGGCCTCGACGCGTGCCAAGGCCTCGCGCACCGGTGTCGGCGACACGCCGAGGGTGCGGGCGAGCTCTTCGATGTTGAGCCTGGCGCCGGGTTCGAACGCGTGGGTCATGAGCATGTCGGTGACGATCTCGTAGACCGAGCCGGGCAGCGGTTGCCGTTGGGCCAGGCGCTGTCCTGCGGCGGACTCATGGATTGCTTCGATTTGATAACGGTCCATCTCGGCCTTCGCGTGTCGAGTACTGGACGGCTATGTTACAGCATCCCAATCATCTCTATCCTATAGACAATAGGATAGCGTGCTGGCATAGTCACGCGACGATGCAGGACAAGGGAGGGCGCGACGTGCTCGACGACGAGTCGGTGACTCGCACTGCTGCCGACGTCGCCGACGTCGCACCAGAGCCTGAGATCGGGAGGGGTCCGGATACGGCCAACGACCGATCGTCGCGCGCGATCAAGGGTGTCCTGCTGGCGCTGAAGGCGGGGCCGCTATTCATCCTGGCGCTGATGATGCTGTTCCTCTGGGCGGCCACCGAGGGCCACGTCTTCATGACGTTCGGGAACATCGGCAACGTCCTCGAGCAGTCCGGCGGTGTCTGCATCATCGCCTTGGGCCAGCTCCTCGTGATCCTGACCCGGGGCATCGACCTGTCGATCGGCTCGATCGTCTCGTTGTGCTGCGTCATGGTGACTGTCGTCTACCGCGACACCAACTCGGCGTGGCTGGCCATCGGGGTCACCTTGCTGACGGGGTTGTCCGTCGGTCTGGTCAACGGGCTGCTGCTGGTGTGGGGGCGTCTGCCGCATCCCTTCATCGCCACCCTCGCCACCTTGAGCATCTGCGCCGGCCTCGCCCTCTACATCGCCGGTGGCTCCACCGTCCTGGGCTCCCCGGAGATCGTGCACCTGCTCGGCGGCGGACGTATCCCTGGGATCCCGGGCGCGGGCGACATCGGATGGTTCCCCTACGCCACGCTCGTGGTGATCGTCTTCGCGGTCGTCTGTGCCGTCATCTTGCACAAGCTGGTCTGGGGACGATGGATCTACGCCGTCGGTGGCAGCCCCGAAGCCGCGGTCCGCACGGGCGTGCCGATGAACGGGACGTTGATCTCGGTCTACGTCATGAGCGGGCTGTCGGGGGCCATCGGCGGCATGCTCTTCGTCGGAACCGCTAACGCCGGCTCGCCGTTCACCGGGCAGGGCATGGAGCTCAACGCCATCGCCGCGGTGATCATCGGCGGCGGCAGCTTCCTGGGCGGCCGTGGCGGTGTCCTGAACGCCCTGACAGGTGCGTTGATCCTCGGGGTCATGCGCAACGGCCTCAACCTGCTCGGTCTCGACCCGAACTTCCAGTACATCGCGGTGGGAGTGGTCGTCCTCGTCGCGGTCGAGCTCGACGTCTTGCGGGCCCTCGTCGAGAACCGGTTCCGAAGCATGCAGGCGAGGCTCGCATGACTGACGCCGTTCACGTCGTGGTGCCCTCCGACGTGGAACCCGTCCTGAGCGTTCGTGGTGCCACCAAGACCTTCGGGGCCGTGGTTGCACTCGAGGGCGTCGACCTCGAGGTCCGCGCCGGTGAGGTTCTCGCCCTGCTCGGCGACAACGGCGCCGGCAAGTCGACCCTCATCAAGTGCATCAGCGGCGTCCACAAACTCGACCGAGGCGAGATCCAGATCGACGGGGCCCCCGTGCAGATCACCTCGGCGGCCGATGCCCGATCAAATGGGATCGAGACCGTCTACCAAGACCTGGCCCTGTTCGACAACCTCAACCCGACGGCGAACTTCTTCGCCGGCCGCGAAGTGGCGGGGCCGTCCTGGTTGCCACGCGGTCTGCAGTGGATGAAGCAGAAGGAGATGTCCACCCGTACCAAGGACCTTCTCGACCGTTTGCAGATCCGGCTCCCTGACTTCGATGCTGACGTGGCGCTGATGTCGGGGGGCCAACGCCAGGCGGTGGCGGTCGCGCGAGCCGTGGCGTTCTCCTCGAAGCTCGTCATCCTCGACGAGCCGACTGCCGCCCTCGGGCTTCGGGAGTCGGCGCGGGTCCTGGAGCTGGTCGATCGGCTCCGAACCTCCGGCGTCGCGGTCATCTTGATCTCTCACAGCATGGATCACGTGATGGCGGTCGCGGACCGGGCGATGGTCATGCGCCGCGGCCGCAAGATCGGCGAGGCGCCGGCGACCGCGGACAACCAAGAGCAACTCGTGTCCTGGATCGTCGGGGCCCGAGGGAGCACCACCGTTTGAAGCTTCACCACCTGGACGCACGGCACGTGCGGCAGATCCGACAAGAAGGAGCAACACACATGTCGACTCGAATGAAAGCGTTGGTCATGCTCGGAGCGGGGGCGATGCTCATCACCGCGTGCAGCAGCGGCGGGGGGACCGCGGCGCCGTCCGCGAGTGCGACCGCGGCGCCGTCCGCGAGTGGACCGCGGCGCCGTCCGCGAGTGCCGCGGCGCCGCGAACGAGAAGATCAAGGTCACTCTTCTCACCAAGGCCACGGGCGGTTTCTGGGATGCCATGATCGCGGGCGCCAAGCAGTATGAGACCGATCACCCGAACGACATCGAGCTCACGACCAACGCGTGCAAGACCAACGACGACACGCCCTGCCAGATCGCGCAGATCCAGGACGCTGTCACCAAGGGCGCCCAGGCGATCGTGATCTCCCCGATGGGCGTTGGCGTCACCGATGCCCTCAATGAGGCTCAGCAGGCAGGCGTCCGGATCGTCTTCGTCGACAACACGATCCCCGGTGTCGTGCCGGATGCGGTTGCGGCTACGAACAACGTCAAGGGCGGCGAGGCTGCCGGCGCGTACATCAAGACCCAGCTGAAGTCGGGCGACACCATCGGTCTGCTCGAAGCCGTGCGTGGCGTGCCGAACCTCGACCAGCGCATCGACGGTGTCAAGGCAGCGCTCGAAGGTACTGGCGTCAAGGTCGTGATCGGGGCTCAGCAGACCCTGTGTGACACCAAGACCGGCGCCTCGGTGACGCAGGACCTGCTCACCAAGTACCCGAACCTCACAGCGATCTACTCGGCGTGCGACTCCCCGGCGATGGGTGCCGTGGCGGTCGCGGAGTCCAAGCAGCACCCGCTGCTGATCTTCGGCTACGACGGTGACCCGGAAATGGCCAAGCTCATCGAGGCAGGCAAGACCACAGCCACGATGGCGCAGTCGCCGTTCAAGATGACGAACCTCGGCGTCGAGGCGGCAGTCAAGTCGCTCAAGGGCGAGAACTACGTGAAGGCCATCGACACGGGCACCACGCTCGTGACGAAGGACAACGCGGCCGACTTCACGTCAGCCTGGCAGTAACTCCTTCCGCATGGGAGCACGCTTCGGACGCCGGCTCAAAGGGCATCCGAAGGGCCCGGCACTACCGGTGAGTGCCGGGCCACGTGCTCCCGTGAAACCCACGTCCGCACACATCCAGTCGACGACCTCATCGTCCTAGCTTCGGAGTGCGACTCGTGACAACGGCACAGGCCGTGGTGGACAGCCACATCCACTTCTGGGACACCGACCGATTCGACTACCCCTGGCTCCAAGGCTTCAGCGAACTGAACCGCCCATTCGTCCCCGCAGACCTCGACGTGGGCGAGGTCCAGATCGAAGCCCTGATCTTCGTCCAGGCCAACCCCGTCTGGGACGTGGTGGACCAGGAGACCGCGTGGGTCCAGCACCTTCGCGAGGGCGATCGACGGATCCAGGCATTGGTGGCCGGTTTGCCCCTCGACCGCGGCGCGGCCGCGGTCAACGCCTCGCTTGAACGACTCAGTCACGAGTCGGGGGTGGCGGGGGTACGCCAGCTCATTCAGGACGAACCCGAAGGCTTCTCCGTGCAGGCCCCAGTTCGTGGACGCCGTCCGACTGGCCGGCCAGTTCGGGCTGACGGTCGACCTCTGCGTCCGGAACCACCAGATCACCGAGGTAACGAAGCTCGCCGAACTCTGCCCGGAGGTCACATTCGTGCTCGACCACCTGGGCAAGCCGGACGTCGCAGCTGGCCAATGGACCGGTTGGCTCCAAGACATCAAGGCCATGGCACGCCTGGACAACGTCCGCTGCAAGCTGTCCGGCCTGACCACAGAGGCGGACGAAGGCACTCGCGGCACGAACAACATCCGTCGGTACCTTCGGGCAGCTGTCGACGCCTTTGGGCCGGAGCGCTGCATGTTCGGCAGCGACTGGCCCAATGCCAGCCTCCAGATCTCCTACGCGGGGTGGGTCTCCCTCGTCCTCGACTCAGTGTCGGACCTCGCCGCCCGTGAACGGGATCGAGTCATGCGGGGCACGGCGCTGGAGGTCTACTCACGGGCCTGGGAGTCCAGATGAAGATCAACCCGACCGGCAGCCGCCGGCCGCTCATGCGTCGGGCATCAGGCGATGCCCTTGGGTGCGCGATCAGCAGCGGCCCCGCATCCGCACTCACGAGGGGTCCACATCGATGACGCAATTCGTCAGCTGGAGACAACCCGGGACATCCGGTTTCCCGCGCCACGTTCAAGGAACCCGCGAGCTCCAGGGGTGCCCGGGGCCTCCTCCCTCGGGCACCCCGCTTCCCCTCTCCCACTCGACCCCGGAGTCTGATCTGTGCCCATCACCATCACCGATCTCGTCGCGCGCGACATCCGGTTCCCGACCTCCGACACGCTCGACGGCTCGGACGCGATGAACCCCGACCCGACTACTCGGCCGCCTACGTCATCCTGCACGACCGACCGAGCGAACGGGCTCGAGGGCCACGGCATGACCTTCACCATCGGCCGCGGCAACGAGCTGTGCGTCGCAGCCGTCGAAGCCCTCGCGCCCGCTGGTCGTCGGCCGCACGCTGGAGTCGATCACCGACGACCATGGCCGCGTTCTGGCGCGAGCTTGTCGGCGACAGCCAGCTGCGCTGGGTCGGGCCGGAAAAGGGCGTCATCCATCTGGCGACCGCGGCCATCGTCAACGCCGTCTGGGACCTGTGGGCCAAGGTCGAGGGCAAGCCGCTCTGGAAGCTGCTCGCGGACATGACGCCCGGAGGAACTCGTCCGCTGCATCGACTTCCGCTACATCACCGACGCGCTCACGCCCGACGAGGCGCTCGACATCCTGCGCGCAGAAGATGCCCGGACGGGCGGCGCGCGAGGCCGAGATGCGCGTCGACGGCTATCCCGGCGTACACGACCTCGGCCGGCTGGCTCGGCTACCCCGACGACAAGCTCCGGCGGCTGTGCCGCGAAGGCCTCGCCGCCGGCTGGCGCCACTTCAAGATCAAGGTCGGTCGCGATCTCGAAGACGACATCCGCCGCGCCGGCATCATCCGCGAGGAGATCGGCGGACGATCGACATCCTGATGATCGACGCCAACCAGGTCTGGGACGTCGACCAGGCGATCGAGTGGATGCGAGCACTGGCACCGGTTCGACCCCTGTGGATCGAGGAGCCGACCAGCCCCGACGACGTCCTCGGCCACGCGCGCGATCGCCCGTGCGCTCGCGCCCCGGATCCGCGTGGCGACGGGCGAGCACTGCCACAACCGCGTGATGTTCAAGCAGTTCCTGCAGGCCGGCGCGATCGGCTTCTGCCAGATCGACAGCTGCCGCCTCGGCGGCGTGAACGAGGTCCTCGCCGTGCTGCTGATGGCGGCCAAGTTCGGCGTGCCGGTCTGCCCGCACGCCGGCGGCGTCGGGCTGTGCGAGTACGTCCAGCACCTCGCGATCTTCGACTACGTCGCGGTCAGCGGGTCGCTGGAGGACCGCGTGGTCGAGTACGTCGACCACCTGCACGAGCACTTCGTCGACCCCGGTGATCGTCAGCGACGGCCGGTACATGCCGCCGACGGCGCCGGGCTACAGCATCACGATGCGGCCGGAATCGCTCGAGCGGTTCGCGTTCCCGACGGCGCGGCGTGGACTGCCGCGATCGGCACGAGGTCCGCCCGATGAGCGGTCGGCTCGCGGACAAGGTCAGCCTCATCACGGGCGGCGGGTCCGGGATCGGCCGCGCCTCGGCGCTTCTCTTCGCAGCGGAGGGATCGCGTGTCGCGGTCGCCGACATCGACGCCGATGCGGCGAAGGAGACCGTCCGCCTGATCGCCGTGGACGGTGGGGTCGCCGCCGCCTTCCGCGTGGACGTCACCGACCCGGCCGACACCGAGGCGCTCGCGGGCGCGGTCGTGGAGCGGTTCGGGCCGGATCGACGTCCTGTTCAACAACGCCGGCATCGCCGGGCATCGGCGTCCTGCACGAGACGTCGGTCGAGCTGTGGGATCGGGTGATGGCCGTCAACGTGCGAGGCGTGTTCCTGGTCGCTCGCGCCGTCCTGCCGTCGATGATCGCGGCCGGTCGCGGCTCGATCATCAACATGTCCTCGACCATCGCCGAGATCGGGCTCGCCAACCGCGCCTCGTATGCGGCGTCCAAGGGTGCGGTGCTCGCGCTGACCCGCCAGATGCAGGCCGACTACGCCGGCCACGGGATCCGGGTGAATGCGCTCCTGCCCGGGACGATCCACACCCCGTTCGTCGATCGCTATCTCGCCGACGAGCTACGACGATCCGGTGGCTGGGCTCGAGGCGCTCAAGAGGCGCCAGCTGACCGGGGATCTCGGGCGGCCCGAGGACGTCGCCGCGGCCGCGCTCTTCCTGGCCTCGGATGAATCGCGGTTCGTCCTCGGGTCGGGGCTGTTCGTCGACGGCGGCGTCCGGGGCGCCAAGTGACGATGCCATGCGGCTCCTGACCCGGGCGACTCCGGACGGCGAGCGGCTCGCCGTGGCGATCGGCGAGCTGATGCCATCGTCGACGTGGACGATCTCGTCGGCAAGGGGCCCTGGACGATGGCGCGCCTGCTGGGCGACGTGGACGGGACCCTGGCGGCGATCCGGCACGGCCTCGAGTCGGGCGGGATCGCGCCGGCCCGCCGCTCGAGCCGATCGTCGCCCTCCTGTCCCCGGTCACCCGGCCGGGCAAGATCATCGCCGTCGGCCGGAACTACCGCGAGCACGCCGCCGAAGAGGGCGTCGACGGCGCCGGCGGACCCGGTGGTCTTCGCCAAGTTCCCGAGCAGCCTGATCGGCGACGGGGCCGACATCGCGTGGCGGGCGGCCGACACGCGGCAGGTCGACTACGAGGCCGAGCTCGCCGTGGTGATCGGCCGGACCGCGCGCGATGTCCCGACCGCGCGGGCGCTCGACCACGTCCTCGGCTACAGCTGCCTGAATGACGTCTCCGCGCGCGACCTGCAGTTCGGCGACGGCCAGTGGGTGCGCGGCAAGAGCCTCGACACGTTCTGCCCGATGGGACCGTGGATCGTGACCGCAGACGAGCTGGCCGATCCCGGAGTGCTCGGGATCCGCTGCCTCGTCAACGGCGAGGTCGTCCAGGACGCACGGACAGCCGAGATGGTCCATCGGCGTCGCCGAGCTGATCGCCTTCTGCTCGCGGTTCATGACCCTCGAACCAGGCGACGTCATCGCGACCGGGACGCCGGGCGGGGTGGGCGTCTTCCGCGATCCGCCCCGGTTCCTCGGCGATGGTGACGAGGTCGTCGTCGACATCGAGGGCATCGGACGCCTGACGAACCGTTGCCGCCTGATCGGCGACTGAGTCAGTGTCCATGAACGGCGACGCGATCGACGTCCGCCTGGCGTACGGGTCGGGAGGGATGTCGGTCCGGCTGCCGGCCGCCGCCACGACCGTCATCACGCCGCGGCCGCGCGAGGCCGTGGGAGACGAGCGGGCCACCCTCCTGGCCGCGATCGCGAGCCCCGTCGCGGGACCGCGATTGCGCGACATGCCCGGTCCGGCCAGCGCGTGGCGATCTCCGTCTGCGACGTCACCCGGCCCCAGCCGCGCCAGGTGATGCTCGAGGCGCTCATGGAGGTCCTCGACGGCGTCGTCCGGCCGGAGGACGTCGTCGTTCTGATCGCGACCGGGACCCACCGGGCCTCGACAACCCGGGAGCGGCACGAGATGCTCGGGGCGGACGTGATGGAGACGCTGGCGGGTCGTCGATCACGACGCGCGCGATGCCACCGGCACTGGTCGACCTGGGCTACGTCGGCGACGTCCCGCTGTTCCTCGCGCGTGAATGGCTCGCGGCGGACCTCCGGATCACGACGGGGTTCGTCGAGCCGCACTTCTTCGCCGGGTTCAGCGGCGGGCCGAAGATGGTCGCGCCGGGCCTGGCCGGGCTCGAGACCATGCTGGCGCTGCATAACGCCCGGCGGATCGGCGACCCGAGGGCGACCTGGGGCGTCATCGAGGGAACCCGGTCCACGACGCCGTTCGGGCGATCGCCGCCGCGACCCGCGTCGACTTCTCGGTCGACGTCCTCCTCGACGACCGGCAACGGATCACGCGTGCCTTCGCGGGCGAGACGCTGGCGATGCATGCCGCCGCCTGTGTCGCGGCGAGACGCGAGGCGATGCGGTCCGTTCCGGCGCCGTTCGACATCGTGATCACGACCAACAGCGGCTATCCGCTCGACCAGAACCTCTATCAGGCGGTCAAGGGCATGTCGGCCGCCGCCGAGATCGTGAAGCCCGGCGGGCACCATCGTCTGCGCGGCCGAGTGCCGGGACGGCCTCCCGGACCACGGCTCGTACGGGCAGCTGCTGCATGCGCGGCCGTCGCCGGCCGACCTGCTCGAGCGGATCGCCGCGTCACCGGTCACGATCCCCGACCAGTGGCAGGTCCAGATCCAGGCCACGGGTCCAGATGAAGGCGGACGTCCTCGTGCGGTGCGACGGACTGACCGACGACGAGGTGCGAGCGGCCCATCTCGCGCCGATCGCGGACGTGGGCGAGGCCGTCGAGCGCTTGCTGCACGAGAAACCGGACGCCCGGATCTGCGTCCTGCCGCAGGGACCGCAGACGATCGCCTACGTTGCCTGATCCCCGGGCACGGCCCACGTGCGGGCGGTGGCCAGGCGCTGGCGCCAGCGCTCCCCTTCCGCGCGGTCGCGCGAGGCGGCCACGCGGTCGGCCAGCGTCTTCAGGGCGAGCGCGTGGAGGCGAACGTCGACGTCGCCTGGTTCGAGGCCGGCGGCCGCGAGGAAGGTTGGCCACGCGGCCGCCCATCCTTCGGGATGGTGATGGCGGACGACCCAGCCCCACCAGGCGACGTCCAGGAGGGCAGGACCCTCGCCGGCGTGCTCGAAGTCGAGAAGCGCGCCGATCTCCCCGTCGGCCCCGATGATGACGTTGATCGGAGCGAAGTCGCCGTGCACGAACGCGCGTGCCCCGAGCGTGGCCCCGGGCCGTCGGTCTGTCCCTCGATGGCCCTCGAGTGGATCGGCGTCGAGCTCGACGCTCCGAAGGCGGCTCGCCAGCCGGCCCATCCGCTCGGCCAGGTGGCGGGCTCGGTCGGCGTCTCCGAGCCACGTCGCTCCGGTCTCGCCTTCGATCCAGGGGGTGAGCAGCCAGGGGCCCTCGGGCGTCTCGACGACGGTCGGCGTCGGGACTGGCAGGCCGGCTCGACCCAGCCGGGCCATGATCCGCCCGACCCGCTCCGCGTCAGCGCCTCGCCCGGGTCCCGCGAACCGGCGCGCCGCGAAGGACCGGCCGTCCGCCAGGGACAATCGATGCGTGGCGCGCGCGGTCCCCCAACCGACCGGCTCAGCCGCCCGGAGCCGAGAGCCGAGCCGTTCGGCGACGTCGTCGAGCTCCGCCGGGCCGGCCGGTTCGAATGGCATGCCGCGATGATGACGCGCGGGATGGTCGGCGTAGCGGCCCGTTGCCCTCATGACCGCCGACGCGTCTCAGCTCGCCTCGGCCAGCTCCAGGGCGAGGAGGTCGGCGATCTCCCGGGCGTTCGTCGTCCCGTAGTTGGCGTAGCAGTTGTTGAACATCAGGTGGACTTCCTTCGCCTGGTCGGCCACCTCGCGGATCCGGGGCACCCACTCGGCCAGCTCGTCGCGCGAGTAGAGGTAGCGGAAGCGCTCCGCCGGGGTGATGTTCTTGGCCTCCCACGTCGCCGTGTTGCGGCCGTGGAACCGGACGATCGCCAGATCCGGCGACGTCACGACGACCTCCGGCGGGACGCTGCTCTTGAAGCCCTGCGGCTCGTCGACCATCACGAACGGGACCGACCGCTCCGACAGGAACGCCAGCGTCCGGTCGCGGTTCTTCTCGTTGAGCCACGACCCGTTGCGGAACTCGACGGCCACCTTCCAGCCGTCCAGCCGCTCGACGGCGTCGCGGATCAGGGCCCGGTTCTCGCTCGACGGGAACACCCACTTCGGGTACTGGAGGAGGATCGAGCCGAGCTGGCCGCGCTCCTCGAGCGGCGCCAGGGCCGAGCGGAACATCCGCCAGACCTCGTCGTGGAGCTCGTCCGGAAAGTCCTTCGCGTAGATCCGCGTCTTCTCCTGCATCTCGGCCGGAAGCGCCTCGCGGATCGCCTTCGGCAGCCGCTTCGTCTCGGTCCCCTGGCCGGTCATCAGGGCGTGGGCCTTGATGTCGAACGTGAAGTCGGGCGGGGTTCGCTCGGCCCACAGCTGGGCGGTCCGCTCGGCGGGCAGGGCGTAGTACGTCGCATCGACCTCGACGACCGGGAACGACGAGGCGTAGTAGGCGAGCCGCTCCTCGGCGTTGTCCGCCCCCTTCGGGTAGAAGACGCCCGACGCCGTCATCGTCGGATCCGTCCAGGACGCCGTTCCGACGAGGACGCGCGAGCCGCCGGTCTCGATCGGCTCCGAGGCGGACGTTTCGAGGGCCGAGACGCGTTCCGAGGCGGCGTCCGAGCCGGGATCGTGGTCGTGCTCGATCGAGGTCGTCGTCATGCACGAATCCTACGCCGGAATCCTGTCGGAATCGGTCAACATCCCGCCGTGCCGGCCTGCGGTCGCGCCGCAAGCGCCCCTGTCGTGACCTCGGGGTTGCGCGATCCGGGACTACGGCGGACGCGTTCCCGAATCGTCGCCTAGGCTCGCCCCGATGATCGACCGCGCCGACGACGCAGCCGGGACGCCCGAGATCCGCCTGACCGACCTGACGAAGCACTTTGGCGACGTCCACGCGGTCGACCGCGTGTCGCTGGACATCCGGACCGGCGAATTCTTCTCGATGCTCGGCCCGAGCGGCTGCGGCAAGACGACCACGCTCCGGATGATCGGCGGCTTCGAGCTCCCGACCGCCGGCCGGATCGAGCTCCGTGGCCGCGACATCACCACCGACCCGCCGGACAAGCGGCCGGTCAACATGGTGTTCCAGAGCTACGCCCTCTTTCCGCATCTCGACGTCCACGAGAACATCGCGTTCGGGCTCCGGCGGAAGGGCGTCGACAAGGCCGACGCGCGGCGGCGCGTGGGCGAAGCGCTCGACCTCGTCCATCTCGGCGGCTACGACAAGCGCAAGCCGTCGCAGCTGTCGGGCGGGCAGCAGCAACGCGTCGCGCTGGCCCGCGCCCTCGTCAACCGGCCCAACGTGCTCCTCCTCGACGAGCCGCTCGGCGCGCTCGACCTGAAGCTCCGCAAGGCGCTCCAGATCGAGCTGAAGCGGGTCCAGGTCGAGGTCGGGATCACGTTCGTGTACGTCACCCACGACCAGGAAGAGGCGCTCACGATGAGCGACCGGATCGCCGTCATGCGCGGCGGCAAGGTCGAGCAGCTCGGCACGCCCGAGGAGCTCTACGAGCGACCGCAGACCCGCTTCGTGGCCGACTTCATCGGCACGTCGAACCTCCTGACCGGAACCGTCGAGTCGGTCGACGATCGGCGCGCCGTCATCCGCCTCTCGAGCGGCGAGACGTGCCAGACCGCAGCCGCGGCCGGAGTCAGCGCGGGCCGGAAGGTGGAGCTCAGCATCCGCCCCGAGACGATCACCCTCGCCGCCCGGGACGGCGGCGTCGGCAGCTCGGACCCGGGGTCCATCCCCGGGTCGATCGAGCAGGTCGCCTACCTCGGGGGCAACGTCCAGTACCTCGTCCGCACGGCCGGCGGACTGTCGATCACGGCCCTTGCATCCAAGGCCGGCGACCGCATTCCGGTCGGCGGCGCCGTCGATGTCACCTGGCTGCCCGGCGATGCCCTGGTGCTCGCCGAACAGCCCGCTGCGCAGGAGGAGATCCCGGCATGAACGATCCCGTCGCCCGGTCCGGCGCGTCGCCGACCGACGATCTCGAGCTGACCTTCTATCGCGCCCTCGTCGAGCACCGCCTGACCCGGCGGCAGCTGCTCGAGACGGCGGCCAAGGTGGGGCCGCTGGCCGCGCTCGCCCCGATCCTCGCCGCGTGCGGCGCGGCCGCCACGCCGCAGCCGTCCGTGCCCGCGTCCGTCGCACCGGCGCCGTCCGCGCCCGGTTCCGTGCCGCCGGTCGCCTCGCCGAGCGCCGCCCCGACCCCGATCCCCTCCCCCGAGAGCGAGGTGGTCATCTACAACTGGGACGCGTACATCGGCGAGAAGACGGTCAAGGAGTTCGAGGACGCGACCGGGATCAAGGTCCACTACGAGAAGTTCCCGGACGCCGCGACGATGCTCGCCAAGATCCGGATCGACGGGAAGGGCGGCGGCTACGACGTCGCGTATCCGACCTCGACCGAGGTCCCGGGGCTCGTCAAGGACGGGATCGTCCAGCCGCTGATCCCGCAGCTGCTCACGAACGCCACGAACCTCGGTGCGCAGTGGCAGAACCCGGGCTACGACGCCAACAACGTCCACTCCATGCCGTACATGTGGTGGACGACCGGCTTCTGCTGGGACGGCGACAAGATCAAGGAGGATCTCACCAGCTGGGAGTCCCTCTGGAATCCGGCCTACTCGGGCAAGCTCGCGATGCTCGACGACAACCGCGAGTGCTTCGCCGTCGCCGCCTTCCGGCTGGGGCTCGACGCGAACTCCACGAGCGACGCCGACATCGACCGGATGCTCGCCCTGCTCGAGGAGCAGAAGCCCCTCGTCCGGACCTACACGACCGACCACATCAACACGATGATCCTCGGCCAGGCGATCATCTGCCACACGTGGTCCGGCGACGTCTACCAGATGTACGAGGACGTCCCGAACGTCAGGTACGTCATCCCACAGGAGGGCGCGGTGCGCGGCTCCGACACGATGGTCGTGACGTCCGGCGCGAAGCACCCGATCGCCGCCAACATGTGGATCAACTTCAACCTGGACGCGAAGGTCAGCGCCGCGAACACGAACTACATCGGCTACATGGGCCCGAACGCCGCGGCGATGGAGTTCATCTCCAAGGAGATCCTCGAGGACCCGAACGTCAACCCCGATCTCGCCCTGCTCGACAAGCTCGTCGAGCTCCTCCAGCTCGGGCTGGACGAGGACAAGTACACCCAGCGCTGGAACGCGCTCAAGGCCTGAGGAGGCGTGATCCAGCGGTCGCTCGGGAGTCGCATCCGAGCCCGGCTCGGGGCGGCCGTCCTGGTCGCTCCGGGCGTCGTCTGGCTGGCGCTGTTCTTCCTCGTCCCGCTCGCGTTCATCTTCATCGTCAGCCTCGGGACCCGCGACGCGAGCGGCAACATCCTGCTCGAGAACCCGGGTCTCCACAACTACGCCCAGGCGACACGGCCGGAATACCTCCCCGCATTCGCCAACTCGATCCGCTACGCCCTGATCACGACGGTCCTGTCGATCGCCCTCGGCTATCCGATCGCCTACTGGATCTCGCGCTACGGCGGCCAGCGCAAGATCCTGCTGCTCATCCTCGTGATGCTGCCGTTCTGGACGAGCTATCTCATCCGGACCTACGCCTGGATGATCATCCTCCGCGACAACGGCGTCCTGAACGAGATCCTTCGGACGATCGGCCTGATCGACGAGCCGCTGATCCTCCTGAACACCGATATCAGCGTGATCCTCGGCATGACCTACGGATTCCTGCCGTTCGCGATCCTGCCGTTGTTCGTGTCGATCGACCGGCTCGACCAGAACCTCGTCCAGGCCGCCCGTGACCTGTACGCCAGCGGCCGCGGGGCGTTCCTCCACGTCACGCTGCCGCTGACGATGCCGGGCGTCATCGCGGCGTCGCTCCTGACGTTCATCCCGGCGATCGGCGACTACGTGACGCCCGACCTGCTCGGCGGCGCCCAGACGACGACCGCGGCCAAGATCATCCAGGTCCTGTTCACGAGCGGCCGCGACTGGCCGTACGGATCGGCTCTCGGGTTCATCCTGATGGTGGTGACCCTTGGCGGGACGCTGCTTGCGCTGCGCTCGCTGCGGCGGGAGACGTTCGCGTGACGGCAGTCGCCCCATGAAAGGGCGCAACCGCTGGCTGTCCGCATTCGCCGTCGCGATCTACGGGTTCCTCTTCGCCCCGATCGTCGTCCTGATCATCTACAGCTTCAACAACTCGCAGGGGCGTCGGTCCTTCATCTGGCGCGGCTTCACGCTCGACTGGTATCCCCGCCTGTTCGCCAACGACGATCTGCTCGACGCCCTCCGGGTCACGATGGAGGTGGCCGTGATCGCCGTGATCGTGTCGACGATCCTCGGGTCGCTCCTGGGGCTCGGCCTGGCGCGCCTCCGGTTCCGCGGCAGCGGCCCGGTCGAGACGCTCCTCCTCCTGCCGATGGTGACGCCCGAGATCCTGCTCGGGATCAGCCTCCTGATCTTCTTCTTCCAGCTGTTCGGGGCGATCGGCTCGATCGGCCAGATCTCGATCGCCCACATCACGTTCTGCATCTCGTACGTGGCCGTCACCGTCCGGGCACGGGCATCCGGGATGGATCCCGAGCTGGAGGAGGCCGCCCGCGACCTGGGGGCGTCGGCCTGGGGCGCCTTCCGCTACGTGACCGTGCCGCTGATCCTGCCGGCGGTCATCGCCGGCGCGATGCTCGCGTTCGCCCTGTCGTTCGACGACCTCGTCGTGACGTCGTTCAACTACGGGGTCGGCTCGGCGACGCTTCCGATCTACATCTACAGCTCGATCAAGTTCGGGGTCACGCCGGAGATCAACGCGATCTCCACGATCATCGTGGCGGTCGTGTCGATCATCCTGTTCCTCGCCTGGCGGCTGGGAGCGTTCCGCCCTGCCCGACCGTCGCTCGCGGTCGAGGACGCGCCCGCGGCCTGAACCCTCCCCGCGGAGCCTAGTCGCGCGGGGCGGTCGTCTGGGTCGCCTTGGCGCGGGCCGTCGTCCGGGCATGGGTGTGCTCGTGCGAGCCGCGGCCGGTCGTCGGGTGGTCGTGCTCGTGCGGATCGATGGGCGGCCGCGTCATGGGCATGCGCCGCGTCATGCGTGTGGGCGCCGACGTCCAGCTGGCCGATCGGCGCCTCCTTCGGCACCGGCTGGTCGTAGCGCTCGCGGACGGTTCGCAGCGCGCTGAACGGCAGACCCGCGTAGCGCTCGGCGACCATCTGGTCGAACGCGTGGACCGAGGCCTCCTGGTTCGAGTACCGGCCGCTCACCCACGACCTCGACTTCGTCCCGCGCTGCTGCATCTCGCAGACGTGCCAGTCCTGGCTGTTCGTCAGGTCCCAGAAGGCGATCGCGTCCGACGGGTCGAAGTCCGGCCGGGCCATCGTCGCGGGCTCGAACAGGAGCTGGCAGACGACCGTGGTGCGGTCCGGCGCGACCGGGATCAGGCGATGGACGAGCAGGTAGTCCGGGTGGATCGACAGGAACGCCATCGGCCAGACCACGTAGTAGAAGATCCGGCGCTCGTCCTCGGCGGTCATCCCGCACATCGGCGGGCGGCCGTGCTTCGAGCCCTGGCCGCCGTCGAGGGCCATCGTCTCGGCCCCGGCGACGAGCTCCATCCAGCCGCCCTGCCACGCGCCGTCGGGGGCGTAGTCGCCACCGACGTCGTACGGGGTCAGCTTGTTCAGCTGGGGATGGAGGGGCGGGCAGTGATAGCACTCCGAGTAGTTCTCGGCGATGAACTTCCAGTTCGCCGCGACGTCGTAGGTGATCGTCCGAGCAGGCTTGAGGTCTGCGAACTCGAAGCGGCCGAGATGCTCGTCGAGGTCGCCCAGCTGGGCCGCCAGCGGCTGCGCATCCGGATCGAGGTTGGCGAAGACGAAGCCCTGCCACGTCTCGCACCCCACCGTCTGGAGCGAGTAGCCCTCGAAGCTGAAGTCGTCGAGATCCTCGGTGTGCTTGGCCCGGACCAGCTTGCCGTCGAGGTCGTAGATCCAGGCGTGATACGGGCACTGGAAGCGGACGGCCGTCCCGCACGGCTCGTTGACGACGGCCGTCCCGCGATGGCGACAGACGTTGTAGAAGGCACGCATCGTGCCGTCGCGGCCGTGGACGATCAGGAGCGGCTCGCCGTCGAGCTCGGCCGTGAAGTAGGTCCCGGGATCCGCCGCCTCCTCGATCCGGCCGACGATGACCCAGTCCCGGCGCAGGACGTTCTCCCGCTCCCAGTCGAAGATCGCCTGGTCGTGGTAGGCCTTGCGCGGCAGGAGGCGGGCGCCGCGATAGGGCCGACGGATCGAGTCGAGCTCGGCGGCCGTCAGGATCGAGGTGTCTGGGGTCCGGTCGTCCATGGCAGGATCGTCACATGGCCGGAATCCATTGCCTCGTGAGTTTCATCAGGCGAACCGGCGTTGCGCATCGCGCGACAGCGTCGCGCTGCACGGCGCGGTCCGCGAGAGCGATCCAGGCCGGGCCGAGGCCGTGCACGTGGGGCGTGCACATGCGACGCGATCTAGGGAGAACTCGGGCCGGAGGATTGGGATTCCGCACGACGTGCACGCACCACGAACATCCACGACGGATTCGGCCCTCCCGGTCGGCCAGCTTGTCGCATGTGCACGCGGGGCGTGCAGACACTGGACGCAAGCGGACCGCGACGCCATCTTGACGGCCCATCCCGGTCCCGCCACGATCGGGCCATGATCAGCCCGCCCGTGCTACGCGTCGTTCGCGCCGCGTCCGCACTTCTCGTCCTGGCCGCGATCGTCGCCCAGATGAAGGCCTCGGCAGACGGCGGCGCCTTCGATCCGACGCGCTTCTTCGCGTACTTCACGATCCAGAGCAATCTGATCGGCGTCGCGACGTTCGCCTGGCTGGTCGCCCGACCGAACGGCCCGCGGTCACGGGGCGTCGAGCTGCTGCGGGCCGGCGCCGCGGTCTACCTCACGGTGACGTTCTTCGTCGTGATCTTCCTGCTGAGCGACGTCCCGGTCGGGCTGCAGCTGGTCTGGGTCGACATCGTCCTGCACAAGATCTTCCCGATCATCGTCGTCCTCGACTGGCTGCTCGATCCGCCGCGGACCCGCCTCGTGATGCGTGACATCGGCGCTCTGATCGTCTTCCCGCTGATCTGGACCGGCCTGACGATGATCCGGGGCGGCGTCGACCCGGCCCATTGGTATCCGTACCCGTTTCTCGATCCGAAGAACGGCGGCTACGGCCAGGTCCTGATCACCGCGGTCGCGATCACGATCGGCTTCGTCGTGATCTCCGCGGCGATCATCTGGCTCGGCAACTGGCGTCGCGCCGCGGCCGAGCCCGAGCCGCTGCGAGCCTGACCCTCAGCCCAGCGTCACCGTCTCCCGCCAGCGCGGGATCTTCGTCGTGAAGCCGAGGGCCTGGACCTTCGGCTCGATCGCGATCTGGGCCTCCGGATCGCCATGGACGAGGAAGACGGTCTTCGGGAAGCCGGGCTCACCGGCCGACTTGCCCTCGGCGAAGTGGCCGAGCCAGTCGAGCAGCTCGGGCTCGTCGGCGTGGGCCGAGAACCCGCTGATCGACCGGACCTGGCAGTGGACCTCGCGCTCCTGGCCGTCGAGCTTGACGACCTTCGCCCCGGCCTGGAGGTGGGCGCCGAGCGTGCCCTCACCCTGGTAGCCGACGAACAGCAGCGTCGCGGCCGAATCGCCGATGAGGTTCCGGAGGTGGCCGAGGACCCGGCCGCCGGTCAGCATGCCGTTCGACGCCACGATCATGTACGGCCGCGGCGCCTGGGCGATCCGCTGCGACTCGTGGACGTCGCGGGTGACCGTCTGGTTCGGGTAGTCGAGCGGCGAATCGCCCGAGCGCAAGAGGCGACCGGCCTCCTCGTCGTACGTACTCCGGGTGACGGCGGTAGATGTCGGAGGCCTTCGACGCCATCGGCGAGTCGAGGTACAGCGGCAGCTCGGGGATCTTGCCCTGCTCGAGAAGCCGATCGAGGGCGTACACGATCTCCTGGGTCCGCCCGATCGCGAACGACGGGACGAGCAGCACGCCGCCCGCATCGGACACCATCCGGACGGTCTCGGCGAGGATGCGGATCGCTTCCTGCTCCGGCTCGTGCTCGCGCCCGCCGTACGTCGACTCGACGAGCAGGTAGTCGGCGTCGCGCAGGATCGTCGGGTCGCGGATGATCGGCGTGCCGGGCCGGCCGAGGTCGCCCGAGAACACGATCGTCGTCTCGCGCTCGGGACCAGCGCCGCCGGGACCGGCTGCTTCGACTCGGAGGCGGATGATCGCGGAGCCGAGGATGTGGCCGGCGTCGAGATACGTCGCGTGGACGCCCGGCGCGACCTCCCGTTCCTCGTCGTAGTCGATGGCGTCGAAGTGCTCGATCGCGGCTTCCGCGTCGCGGGCGTCGTAGAGCGGCTCGTCGAGGTCGATCATCACCTCGGGCGGCTGCCCGCGCAGGTCGGCCTCGAAGTCGTGGATGGCTTTCAGCGCAACGGCGCCGACGGCGGCACCGACGGCGGCGCCCATGGTCGCCTCCTGGGCGGGCTCCTCGGACACCGCAGCCGACGCCAGCGTCGCCGACTCCGACGTGGCCTCGGGCGCGATCGGCGGCGGCGCGTCGTCGGTTCGCTCGTTGGAGGCGGGCGCCTCGACCCGGCCTTCGGCGAGGTCGACCGCGGCCTGGTAGAGGTCCTGCTCCTTGCGATCGTCCTCGGCGACCTTGTCGGGGTGCTTCTTCTCCCAGCGCGCCTCGCGCTTCGCGAACTCCTGCTGGAGCTTGCCGGAGTCGAGGAGGACGAGCTCGGCCAGCTCGCAGGTCCCGGCGGTCGCGATGATCCGGCCGCGGTAGCCCTGCTTCACGACGTGGGGGATCAGGCCGCAATGGTCGAGGTGGGCGTGGGTCAGGAGCATGACGTCGAGGTCCGCCGGGTCGAACGCCAGCGGGACGCGGTTGCGCATCGCCTCGTTCGGGCTGCCCTGGAACATGCCGCAGTCGATGAGGACGCGGGCCCGGCCGGTCTCGAGCAGGAACTGGGAGCCGGTGACGGTGGTGGCACCGCCGAGGAAGTGAAGGTCCATGGCCGGAGTGTGGCAGCCGTTCGCGTTGCCGTCCGATTGCCCCAGCCGCCGGATCGTCGCGGGCGCGTTGCAGGTCGTCGCCGGACGCGTCAGGCGAGGGCGCTCAGCACCAGCGTGTCGACCGCGATCGCCGCGAAGAGCAGCGTCAGGTACGAGATCGAGTAGCGGTAGAGGCGGATCGCGCCGGCGGTCGACTCCTCCTCGGAGTCGCCGCGCTTCCAGAGGCCCCACGCCTGGCGCAGGAACAACGCCCCGAGCACGACCGCCGCGACGAGGTAGATCGGCCCCATCCGGGCGACCGCGAAGAGGATCAGCGAGATCGCGACCATCAGGATCGTGTACAGCCCGATCTGGCGGGTCGTCTCGGGAATGCCGCGCACGACGGGCAGCATCGGCACGCCGGCCGCGGCGTAGTCCTTCCGGATCCGGAGGGACAGCGCCCAGAAGTGCGGCGGCGTCCAGTAGAAGACCAGCGCGAAGAGGATCAGCGCCGGGACGCCGACGTTGCCCGTGACGGCGGCCCAGCCGATGACCGGCGGCAGCGCCCCGGCCGCCCCGCCGATGACGATGTTCTGCGGGGTCGAACGCTTCAGCAGCATCGTGTAGACGACGACGTAGAACGCGATCGCGAGCAGCCCGAGGAACGCCGCCAGCAGGTTGAC
Source organism: uncultured Chloroflexia bacterium (assembly GCA_963783055.1). Lineage (GTDB taxonomy): Bacteria > Chloroflexota > Limnocylindria > Limnocylindrales > CSP1-4 > CF-46. The sequence continues at coordinate 641,967 of CAWAMB010000004.1, read as the reverse complement.
GAAGGAGGCGAGGACGACGAACGCGATCGCGCCGAGGACGAGCCCGAACACGACCGCCCGCTCGGGATCGACCTCGTGGGCGGGCAAGGGCCGGCGCCGGGTGCGGGCCATCAGGAGGTCGATGTCGCGATCGAGATAGCAGTTGATCGCGTTGGCACTGCCCGCGGCGAGCGTCCCGCCGATCAGCGTCCAGACGGTCAGCCACAGCCAGTGGCCCGCCTGGATGCCCGGCACCTCGCGGGTCGCCAGGACCATGGCCGGGACGGTGGTGACGAGGAGGAGCTCGATGATCCGGGGCTTCGTGAGCGCGATGTAGGCGCGGATCGTGTCCTTCCGCGTCCGGGCAGCCGGCGCCGCGTCGCCGGCGTGATCGGGGCCGGCTCCATCGCCGGTCGCCGGCTCGCCGCGCTCGCCCGCCGGCACCGACACGGCGGATCGCGCCTCGAGGTACGCGACGCTCACGAGAGCCACCAGGAGCGACCAGATCACGGCTCCGAGGGTGAGATGGAGCGTCTGCGTCCAGCCCGACAGGTTCGTCAGGATCTGGAGGCCGCCGATGAGCGCCTGGATCGGGAAGAGCGCCGCGGTGAGCCCTGCCAGCCAGACGATCGATCGCGTCCGGGGCCGCTGGCGCCAGGCCGCCACGACGACCGCGGCGACGATCAGTCCGACCAGCACGGCGATCCAGCGATGCAGGATCTGGGCCGAGTTCGAGTCGTCGAGGCCCGGGAACAGCGAGCCGTCCATCAGCGGCCAGTCCGGGAACACGAACCACTGCGCCGTCGCGGTCACCTGCGACCCGAACAGGAGCAGCGCGAAGATGCTGGCCGCTCCGAACGCGGCGATCAGCGTGAACCGCTGGCTGCCGCCGCCGGTCAGGCGCGCCGGATAGAGGGACCGGACGAAGATCCAGACCAGCAGCCCGACCAGGGCCATCGCCGACGCCAGGTGGGCGGTCACCGACTCGCCGGAGTTGTTCAGGCGCACGGTCTCCCGGCCGAGCCACGCCTGGAACCCGACGAGGAGGACCGCGCCGATCGTCGCCGCGACGAGGGTTCGCCGATCGCGATGGTCGAGGAAGGCGAGGATCGCCAGGCCGAGGACCTCGAACCCGATGATCACCGCGACCGTCCGGTGGATCCACTCGATCCAGGCCTTGGGATCGTCGATCGGCGGGATCAGCTGGCCGTGGCAGAGCGGCCAGTCGGGGCAGCCCATGCCGGACCCCGTCGCCCGAACGATGACCCCGATCGTGACGAGCAGAATCGTCGTCACGACGGTCGCCGCAGCGAGCTTCTGGAAGCGGGTCACGAGGCTCCTCGGGGAGGCGGGGTGCGGACAGCAGGCTCCGCCGGGGCTCGCCCGGCTCGTCGGCCATTCTAGCGTGGGGCGAGCGCCAACCCCGTCGCGCAAAGCGTGGGTGAGCGACTCGCCCTAGGCTGTCTCCATGACCTCCCTCCACAGGCGCGCGGCCCTGATCGCCGCGCTCACCGTCGTGGTCGCGGCGTGCGGCTCGACCGGCCCGACCGTGGCGCCGTCGCCCGTGCCCGACAAGTCGATCGCGCCGTCGGGCTCCGGCGCCGCCGCCCGGATCCTCCCGAATCAGGTCACGAGCGCGTTCCGTGTCGGCGACAACCGGGTCGTCTTCACCTTGACCGACTCGAGCGGGCAGAAGCAGGTCGCCGGGCCGGATCGAACGCTGACGATCGGGTATCACGGCCCCAACGGCGAGACGATCGCCCCCGCGCCGCAGGCGTTCATCTGGGCGATCGAGGGCGTGAACGGCGTGTACGTCGGTCACGCCACGTTCCCGTCGGCGGGCCAATGGACTGCGGATTTCACGACGTCCGCCGCCGGCTCAGCGACGGAGACGATGACCTTCGGCTTCGACGTTCGCGAGCGGCTCGAGGTCGTGTCCGCCGGCGATCGGGCGCCCTCGGTCGACACGCCCACCCTCGAGGACGTCGGCGGGGACGTGGCGAAGATCTCGACCGACGCAACGCCCGAGAAACGCTTCTACGAGACCTCGGTCGCCGATGCCCTGGCGGCGAAGAAGCCGTTTGTCCTCGTCTTCGCGACGCCCAAGTTCTGCCAGACCGCGACGTGCGGTCCGACGCTCGACAAGCTGAAGCCGGTCGCGGCGGCCCACCCCGAGCTGACGATCATCAACGTCGAGCCATACCAGCTCAAGGACGACGCGGGGCAGCTCCAGCCGGTTCTCGACGCCCAGGGATACCCGGTTCCGGTCGAGGCAACGAATGTGTTCAAGCTGTCGACCGAGCCGTACGTGTTCGTCGTCGGCGCCGACGGGATCGTCAAGGCCTCGTTCGAGCTCGTCTTCTCACCCGAGGAGATCGAGGCCGCGATCAAGCAGGTCGAGGCGCCGGCTGAGGGGCCGACATTGCCGCTACGGCGGCGCTCGCGCGGCGCTCGCGCGGCGCGGCGCTCGCGCGGCGCGGCGCGATGCGGCGGTCAGGGCGCGTCCTCGATCCGAACCGCGACCCGGCCACCGTCACGCTGGACGAAGGTCACCTGGACCGGCACGAGGGTGACCTTGTGCTCGGCGAGATGCCCGGGCGGGAACGTCGACGCGGTCTCGAGCTGGCCGATCCGGAAGTCGACCGTCCGACCGTCGGTGGTCCGGATCGAGAACCCCTGGACGGCGCTCAGGCTGGTCGCCTCGACGGACACGACGATCCCCGTCTCGACCTGGCGGCCCGGGCCGCCGAGGATCGTCGCGGCGGCAATCGCGAGGGCGACGACGGCGACGGCAATGGCGACCAGCACGACCAGGCGGCGCCGCCCGGGAGCGGCAGCGGGCGCCGCGGCGGGTGACCCTGACGCCGTGGCTGCCGGGACGGTCACGTCCCGGTCCCGCTGCTCCCCGGCGTGTGGAGCGGCGTGCCGTCGGCGCAGCGCGGGCACGTGTCGGGGCCCGGTTCGTAGGTCGGGAGGTCGAGGCGCCAGAGCGATCGCAGTGGATACGTCCGGCCGGTGGTCGGCGACGTGAGGGTGTTCGTTCCGCCGCGGCTCCGGTCGACGAGCACGACGCACTCGATGATCTCGCCGCCCATCGCCTCGACCGCGGGCAGCATCGCCAGGAGCGAGCCGCCGGTCGTCAGGATGTCGTCGACGAGCAGGACGCGCTCGCCCCGCGCGATCCGGAAGCCGCGCCGGAACTCGCGCCGCGGCGTCCCATCGGCGTCCTTCACCTCCTCGGCGAAGATCGCCCGGACGCCGAGCTGTCGGCCGGTCTCGAACGCCAGGATGACGCCGCCCGTGGTCGGCCCCGCGACCAGGTCGACCCGGGCGCCGGCGGCCTCGCCCCCGTCCACCCCCCGCGCGGCGAACGCGCCGGCCCAGAAGCCGCACAGCTCGCTCGTCGCGGCCGGATCGGACAGGACGGCGAACTTCTCGACGTAGGCATCGCCGTGACGGCCGCTCTTGAGCTGGAAGTGGCCCTCGCGCAGCGCGCCGGACGAGCGGAACAGCTCCTCGGTCCGGCGGGCGGCGGCGGTCCGCGCGGCGAGCTCGACGCCGGGCTTGATCGTGGTCACCGTCGAAGTCTAGCCGCGGTCGGTCGTCGGGCTCAGCCGCCGATGACGCGAACCTCCGCCGCGTCGAGCGTCTTCCACCAGTGGCCGAAGCGGCGGAAGACCTGCGGGTCGCGATCGGACAGGAACGAGCGCAGGGCCGAGGCTTCGCCTTCGAGACCGCGCCAGACGCCGGCGGGAAGCCGGTGGAACGCGCTGGCCTCGATGCCGCCCTCGACCGGGCGCCACACGCCGGCGACATGGCCGTCGACCAGCAGGCTGGGCAGCACGTCGCCGTTCTGGTGGATCAGCCGGCGGCGGTACTCGGGCGGGATCACCCGGCTCCGGTCGTCGTACGCCATCAGGACGCTGTCCCACATCGGCAGGAGGCGCGGCGGGGCCGCTGAGTCCTCGTCCGGAAGCAGCGCGCCCGGGACGTCGTAGAGCGGCGCGCGGCCGGGCCCGCGATAGACCACGAGCTCGTCGGTCATGGCGTCGACGGCCTCGCGGACGATCGCTCGGTAGCGCACCGAGAACTGGGCGATGTCGGCGATGGTGGCCGGGCCGAACCCCTCGAGGTAGCGCCGGACGAGGTAGCGCGCCGCCGCATCGAGGTCCGGCCGGTCGCCCGTGGCGCGAGCCGCGACGTACGACGGCCGCAGCCCGAACGACCACGGCGGACCGGTCGGACTGTGGACCAGCGGCGCAAACGTGCGCAGCGCCCACCAGGGACCGTGGTCCGGCAGCCCGCCGAAGTGCGCATCGAGAAACGCGTCCATCTCGGCGTTCGTCCGGGCCGTCGCCGCATGCTCGACCAGGCGCGGGACCACGGCATCGACCTGCTCGATCGACAGGCCGCTCCCGGTGAACCGGGAATCGCCGAGGCGCGCGGCTCGAAGGGTCCGCGTCATCGCGGTGTGGAAGGCCGGGTAGTCAGCCGCGTCGACGGCATGCAGGGTGATCCGCAGCAGGCCGGCCTTGACGATCGCGTGGGACGCAAAGGCGGCGTCGACGTCCGCAGGATCCAGGCCCTTGATGCGGTTCCACAGGGCGAGATACGGCGAGGCGGGTTCCTGGGCCTGGAGGGCCACGACGCGGTGGACGGCCTCGACCACGCCGAGCTTCTCGCGCCGGAGGAGGAGCTGGCGGGCAAGGGTCGCCCGGTTGAGCTGGCGGGCGGTGAGGGTCTGAACGAGGACGGGCACGGTCACGGGCGGTATTCGACGCCCTTCGACGACGGCGCGCCCGGCTTGCGCGGCAGCGCGGTCCCGATCAGGTCGGCGTAGGTCGCCAGGCCGCGTGCCCGGCACACGGCCTCGAGCTCGTCGACGAGGCGGACCGGCAGGGTCGGGTCGGCGAAGATCGCCGTGCCGACCTGGACCGCGACGGCGCCGACCGCCAGGAAGTCGAGCACGTCCGCCAGCTCCGTCACGCCACCGATCGCGATGACGGGGATGTCGACGATCTGGCTCACCTCGTAGACGATCCGCAGCGCGACTGGCTTCACGGCCGGTCCGGACAGGCCGCCGTAGATGTTGCCGAGCAGCGGCTTGGTGCGCGACGGCGCGATCGCGATCCCCGACAGGGTGTTGATCGCGGTCAGGGCGTCGGCGCCGGCATCCGCGATCGCCCGGGCGATCGGGCGAACATCGGCGACGTTCGGCGAGAGCTTCACGAGCAGCGGCAGGTCGGTGGCCCGCCGGACCGCCGCCGTCACCTCGCCCGCGGCCCCGGCATCGATCGCGAACTGGAGCCCGCCGCGCCCGACGTTCGGGCACGAGATGTTCAGCTCGATCCCGGCCACGCCGGGCACGCCATCGAGTCGTCGCACGACCTCGACGTAGTCGGCCACGGATTCGCCGGCGACATTCACGATGACCGGCGTCTTCCAGCCGACCCACGTCTCGGCGTACTTCTCGATGACGGCATCGACCCCGGGGTTCTGGAGGCCGATCGAGTTCAACATGCCGCCCGGCGTCTCGGTCACCCGCGGCGTGACGTTCCCGATCCGCGGCTTGAGGGTCGTGCCCTTGCAGCAGATCCCGCCGAGGCGATCGACCTCGACGACGTCGCCGTACTCGATTCCGTAGCCGAACGTCCCCGACGCGACCAGGATCGGGTTCGGCAGGATGAGGCCGCGCCCGAGATCGACCGACAGGTCGACCTCGACGACGGCCGCGGCTCGCTCCGGCTCGGCGACCGCCTCGACTCGGGACGTGGCCCCTCTCGCGGGACGCACGGGCGAGGCGGGAACAGCCGCCGGCAGAGCGCCGGCCGCCTGCTTCCGCCGCGGCGTCGGTCCACGCTGGATCCCACCCCGACGCGTCACCGGCGTCGTGGTGACCTTCCGCTTCGCCTTCACTGCCGTCCCTCGGGCCGATTGTGGTCCGCGCCGCGGGCCAAGCGACGGCTGGGCCGTGCGCGACGGCCCGAATCTTGCCCCTCAGCCGTCCCCTGAACCGCGCGGCGGACCAGATGACGTCCGGACGAGCCTCCGGCCGTCGTTTGGCCCGCCGGGCGGACCAAGGCCACCCAGCGCGGTGACCACACGACGCTCACCAGCCCGCGTCCCACGCGACTTCGTCCGCCGCGAACACCGGGCCCTCGCGGCAGACCCGTTGCGGCTGGCCGTTCGTGCCGAGGATCACGCAGCCCAGGCACGCTCCGACCGCGCAGCCCATGTTCTGCTCCATCGAGACCTGGAGGAACGCCTTCCGTCGCGCCGCCGGCGAGCCCACCACGTCCGGCTTGCCGCTCCCCCGCTTCCGCCCGAGCTTCGCCACGCCGAGTCGCTCGCGTCGCCCCGCCGCCTGCCGCGCCAGCGCGGCGAGCATCGGCGCCGGTCCGCAGGCGAACGCCTGGTCCGCCCACGCCTCGTACTGCGGCACGAGCTCGGTCACGAACCCGTGGTGGCCGACCGAGCCGTCGTCGGTCGCGATGATGTACTCGACCTCGTCCGGCAGGAGCGACGACGGGTAGACCTCGCGTGCCGACGCGGCGCCGAACAGGACCGTGACCTGGCGGCCGTCGCGCAACGCCTCGTCGGCCAGCGAGCGCACGCCGGCCATCCCGAGGCCGCCCGCGATCAGCAGCAGATGGCGCGACCGCGGATCCACCTCGAATGGGCGCCCCAGCGGTCCCAGCATGTCGACCGTGTCGCCCGGCCGGAGGTGGGTGAACCACTCGGTCCCGCGCCCGATCGTCCGGAAGTGGATCGTGATCACGCCCGTCGCCGGATCGGCGGTGTTGATCGAGAACGGCCGGCGCAGGACGAGCCCCGACAGATCGCCGGTCCGGGCATGGACGAACTGACCGGCCCGGGCACCGACCGCCAGCTCGGGCGCGAGAAACGACTGGAGCCACTGGCCCGGGAGGAACTCCCGGCTGTCGACCAGCTCGGTCCGGACCAGGCGCATGGTCACTTGCGGGCGTCGCCCTCCGCCGGGGTCGAGCCGTCGTCGGCGACCGCGTTGCCGGCCGCCTCGGCCGCGCCGTCCTCCTCGTCGGAGTCGGACTCGTCATCGTCCTCGCCGTCGTCGTCCTCGTCGGACTCGTCGTTCTCGGCCTCGCCCTCAGCGCCGGCCTCGAACGCCGCGATCTCGGGCGCGATCGACGGGAAGGCCTCGGCCAGCGCATCGGCCAGGTCGCCGAACACGTCGGTCGGGTCGTAATACTCGACGAGCTCCTCGGCGGTCCCGAGCGGGCGCCACTCGTTGTCCTCCTCGGTGAGGACCTCGGCCCGGAACTCGCCGGACGCGGTGAGCGTGAGCCGCTCGTCATCGTCGTCGTTGACGATCAGGTCGCCGATCTTGCTCGTCAGGACGGAGCTCGCATCCTCGAACTGCTCGAGGAGGCGCGCCTCGCTGCGCTGGCTCCGCTCCTGGAACTCGAGGGCCAGGTCGTAGAGGCGCTGGGCCGCGAGCTCGTCGTCGTCGACCTCGACGGGCTCGGGCTGGGTCGCTGCCCACTCGTCGGCCGCCGCGGCGTACGGATCGGGCCCACCGATGGTGATGCCTTCGTCCACGCCGATCCCGGCCGCGTCCAGGAGGTCGCCCTCGGCCGTCGGCTCGGCGTCGAGGCCGGCCGCCTCGCGCGCCGCGTCGGCGAACGCCTGGTAGAGGTCGGCCGGGTTGTAGAGCTCGACCAGCTCGGAGGCGCTCTCGATGACCTCGGTCTCGGACGTCCACTCGCCGGTCAGGTCGTCGAGATAGCGGGTCCGGCTGCGGAAGGTCAGATCCGGGGCGATCGACAGGTAGTCGGGGTCTTCGTCGATGAGGACGAGGCCGCCGAGCTCGCTGATCCGGTTCTTGTTGGCATCGAGGAACTTGCGGAGCTGGTCCGTCGCCTGGACCAGGAAGTCGGAGCGCTCGAGGGCGGCGTCGGCCGCGATCGCCCCGAGCAGGTCGTTGCGGCTCGTGTCCATCGCGGTTCGCCTCCCATCATCCGGCTGCGGTGTTGCGGTTCTGCGGATCGACATCTGGTTGCTCGCCTCAGCCGTGGTATTCGAGATCGGGTCCCATCCGCTCGCGGAGGAACATCGAGTGGTGCCGTTGGAAGATCCATTCGCCGGCGCGGTGGCCGAGCGCTCGCAGGCTTTCGTCCGCCTCGAGCTTGTCCAGTGTCGCGTAGTCAGGCAGATCGAGCAGGATCACGTTGTCGAAGTCCCAGCCATGGGCGACGTTGTACCAGCCGAGGAACTTGATGCCGTATTTGGCCTCGTACTCGCGGACCTGGCGCGCGAACAGGGTGCGCATGTAGAACTTGAAGAAGGCGTCGCGGCCTCGACGAACGGAGAAGTACGTCGCGAGAACGGGCACGGTCCTGCGGTTCCTCCTCCACCGATCCCGGGTGCCGATCGGTCAGCGTCGCCCGGCGGCACCGGGGCCGCCTATTGTCGCACGGGGCCTTCGCCCGACGGGGGCAGCTCGTCGAGCCCGGGATCGCCCGATGGCGGGGTGGCCGGTGGGGTCTCCGCGACCGCGTCATCGGCGCCGGGTGGCGGCGGCCCAGCCGCGTCCTCGAGCTCGCCGACGGTCTTCGTTGCACTGCCGAGCGGCCGGCGCCGACCGCGCCGGTCGGCGGCCACGAGGCGGAGCAGGAAGATGATCGTCTGGCCGGTGATGAGGAGCAGGATCACGACCGCGAACAGGAGGACCGCGCTGATCGCCTCGGGCCATTGCCAGGCGACGGTGAGCGGCGTCAGGACGATGAAGATGCCAAGAGTGATCAGCTGGAACCGGAAGCAGCCGAGGCCGGGACCACGCTGCGGGTCGAGGTCGTCGCCCTTGTACTGGACCGGCGGCGTCGAGATCGTCACGAGCGGGAAGGGTATGGCAAGCGGCGGGCGGGTGCCCGCGGTCGCAGGCCCGGCGGCGGGTGCCACGCCCACGGCGCCGCGTTTCGCCAAATGTCCGCAGTGCGGGCGTTACGGGCCGGATCGGGCCCGTTTCTTGCCGAATGACCGTGGTGCGGGCGTTACGGGCCGATTCGAGGCGCTCCGGCACGCAATTCGGGCCCGCGGCTCACGTAGCGCCCGTCGTGCGGACATTCGGCAACTCCCGACGAAAGCCGGACCGGAACCGCGAGGCCGCGTGCCGCGTCCCGCCCAGGTGAGACGGCCGGCCTTCGTTGCGCTCCTCATCGCGGCAGTGCTCGTCGGATGCGGGGCGGATCCGGCGCCGCCCGCGACGACGCCCACCGGCCCGATCGCACTCCCCGCCCCGCTTCGCGAGGCACGGACGATTCCGCAGCCGGACGGATCGATCCGGATCGAGGCGGTGTCCGCTCGGGTGATTCCCAGCCAGTTGTACGGCTATCCGGCGTTCACCCACTGTGGCTTCACCCCGAACACGTTCGACTTCGACGGAACCTTCTGGACGATCGTCGACGCGCCGGCGGCCTTCGCCGCCGAGGCGATCGGCGGCAACCCGCCGCGCGGGATCGACAACCCGATCGATCGCGGTGTCATCGTCCTGACCGGCACGGATACCGCGACGTGGACGTCACGCGGCGGAGCGATCCTGAGCCTCGGGCGCGGCCCGAACGAGGTCAAGACGTTCGGCTGCGACTGAGCCGACGGCTCAGTGAGGCGCTGCCGCGGAAGTCCGACGGCGGGCGACGAGGACCACCAGGGCGAACAGACCAACCCCGCCGATGAGGCCGATGGCGAACGGAACGACATCCGGTGGCGGTGAGCCGTCGACCGACCCCGGCGGAAGAGTGGCAGCGGCGCTCGGGACGACGCCTGGGCCGAACCTGGCCTCGGCCTCGCTCAGGTAGCGCCGCCCCATCTCGCTCGCCGGATCGGCCTGGAGACTCGCGAGCGTGGCGCCTGGCGGGCCATTCGGGGTCGGCGACAGAGCGATGATCAGCTCCTGGCCGGAGGCCACGCGGTAGCTACAGTCGCCGCCCGGTTCCCCTTCCTTGAACGCGATGACGAACGGGGTCGTCAGGGCGCCGGCGTTGAAGCTCTGGTAGACATGGAACAGCCGCCCGCCGTCGACCGGTTCGCCGATGTAGCCGACCACCACGAAGTCAACCGGATCCAGCTTGTGGATCGAGGGCTCGAACGGCGGACTGCAGGCGAGGGAAACCGGCGACGAGACAGCCGACAGGGCCACCACCAGCGCGCCGATCGCGATGATCCTCGTCAGAACCCGCATGTCCACCCCTGACGCAGTCGTTCCGCGCTGACGAGCCCTACTCTCGATCGGTTCCGTTGCCGGAGCGCCGCGCCAGCTTGTCCTGCAGCCGGAACCACTCGCCGGCGAACGGCAGGAACCACGGCCGTCCCTCGTACGGCGCCGGCACGAGCGGGAACGACAGCTGTGAGAGAGCCGGCGCCGGTCCGCCGCCCAGCCACTCCCCGACGGCCGTGCCGAGCGCCGTCATCAGCGCCACACCGGTCCCGCAGCAGCCCATCGCGTAGGTGATGCCGTCCTTGCGCCCGACGTGCGGCATCCGATCGAACGTGAAGCCGACGTTGCCGCCCCAGGCGTACTCGACCCGGTAGCCGGCGAGCTGCGGGTGGACCTCGAGCATGCCCTTGTGGAGGATCGCCGCCGTGTGGTCGACCGACGTCGGCAGGAAGCTCGCCCGGCCGCCGAAGATCATCCGGCGGTCCTCGGACACGTGCCAGTAGTAGAGGAAGTTCTTCGTGTCGAAGAAGGCGCGGCCCTTCGGCGACAGGTTCCGTGCCAGCTCTTCGGGGAGTGGCTCGGTCGCGATGATGTAGCTCCCGATCGGAATGACCCGCCGGCGCAGCGACGGCACGACGCCGTCGGTGTAGCCGTTCGTCCCGACCACGACCTCCTTCGTGAGGATCGCGCCGCGACTCGTCTCGACGACGAGCCGGCCGTCGGCCTGGCGCCGAATCGCCTTAGCGCGGACTCCCTCGTGGAGATCCGCACCGGCCCCGTCGGCCGCGGCAGCCAGACCGGCGAAGTACTTCCCGGGATGGAGCAGCCCGCTCGGCGGGAAGACGAGGCCGCCGTGGTAGAAGCTCGACCCGATCTCCTCGTGGAGGCGGTCCTTCGGGACGAACTCGGCCGCGATGCCGAAACGGGCGAGGACGTCGACCTCGGCGCGGAGGTGGTCGGCGTGCGACGGCGCCCAGGCGACGTCGAGGTAGCCGCGCTCGCGGAACTCGCAGTCGATCGCCTCGTCGACGATCAGGCGCTTGATGAGGTCGTAGGCGTCCATCGTCTCGCGGAACAGCGCCCGCCCGGTGTCCTCGCCGTAGCGATCGATCAGCTCCTGCGGGCCCCACTTGTAGCCGGGGTGGACGATCCCGCCGTTGCGGGTCGAGCCGCCGAAGCCGAGCTGCTCGGCCTCGAGGACGGTCACTGCGGCGCCCGCCCGAGCCAGGACCCGGGCGGCGTTGATCCCGGTGTAGCCGCCACCGATCACGACGACGTCGGCGATGTCGGGCAGCTGCCGATCGCGATACGACGGCATCGCGGGCATGGTCGCGTGCCAGTACGGCCGGCGTTCGTAGTCGCGGTTCAGGGCGGAGCCTCGACGGGCTGCGGTGGACGCCATCGGGGCGAGCCTATCCGAGCCCGCCACGCGGCGTGCCACCGTTGCGTCAAACGGGTGCCGCGCCCGTCACAGTGAACCGACACCGCTCGAGCGGCATCGAATGGGTGAACGCGCCAGGAGGAACACGCGCATCGGACCCGCGATCGACCGGTCGCTGATCGACCGGGCCCGGAACGGTGACCTCGACGCGTTCGAGTCGATCGTCCGCGCCCGGATGGATGCCGTGTACCGACTGACCAGCGCGATTCTCGGCAACGAGGCCGATGCCCGCGACGCCGCCCAGGAGACGTTCGTTGCCGCGTGGCGTCAGCTGCCGCGCCTGCGCGAGCCCGAGAAGTTCGAGGCGTGGCTCCAGCGGGTCGCCGTCAACGCCGCGCGCCAGACGCACCGCGCTCGGAGCCGGCGTCGGATCCGGGAGATCCCGTCGTCGACGGTCGTGGCGCTCGCCGACCGACCGGCGCAAGAACGACCCGACGACGCGACCGTCCTGGACGCGGCTCTCGCGACGCTTCCTGTCGAGCAGCGGGCGATCCTGGTCCTCCACCATCTCGAAGGCCGGCCAGTGACCGAGCTCGCGGCCATCCTCGAGATCCCGGAGGGAACGGCGAAGTCTCGTCTCTTCGCGGCCCGCCGGTCGCTTGCGGCGGCCATCGCAGCCGAGGATCGACCATGACGGACCCCGGCTGGGACGACGACCGCCTCGCCGCGGCGTTCCAGTCACGGTCTGCTCATGCTGCGCCTCCGGGCGACCTCGCACAGGAAGCGATCCGGCGCCTCGACCGCGTTCGTCCGTCGACGCGAACTGGCTCGAGGCGGGGCTGGCTCGCCGCGGCCGCCGGGATCGTCATGGTGGTCGGCGTGGGCGCCGTCCTGGCCGGGCGCCCCGGACCGCCTTCTCCGCCCGCTGCCGGCTCGGCATCGCCCGGCGCGACGCGGTCGACGGCGGCCTCCACAGCGCCTCTCGGCGCGGCTCTCGGAGATCCGATCGACGTCGCGGCCGCGGTCGCGATCCGCGACGCGGGCGTTGACGATCGAGAGCTCGTCGTCACGGGTGTCCTCGCTGGGTACGGCGGCATGAGCTGTCCGGTCGACCTTCGGCCGCACAATCCCGCGCGCCTCGGGTGTCCGGCCGCCTTCAGGTGGCTCCTCGACAAGCCCGAGGAGTTGTTGGTCGTGTCCGGCGATGGTGTTGCCGGCCATCCGCCGACCGGCCCGTCGATCCAGCCCTCATTCGACCTGGTCGAGATTCCCCAAGGGGCAAGAGATGACTCCCGCTTCACGCTGGTCGGTCACTTCGACGACCGGCGGGCGGCCCTGTGCGAGCCGGACGAGCGCGAGCGATGCCAGGCGACCTTTGTCGTGGATCGGATCGCCGCCGTCGATGGGACTCCACTTCCGGTCACGACCCGCCAGTCCACCGATCGCTGGGACGAGTTCACGCAAGCGACGGTCACCCTTCATCCGCGCGATCTCGTTGAGGATGTCGATCGACTCGTGCTGGGAGTCGTTCCGCAGGCGACCATCGCCTCGCGCCAAGTGGTCACGATCGACCGCGTGATCGGCATCGAGCCCGTGCTGGCCGACGACGAATTCGTGCCGTACATCGGCAACCCGGCCACCCTCGTCTGGCTGGTCACGGCCATCGATCCCCGTGACGGTGCTCCCGATCGCTAGAACCCTCGCCCTATTCGATGCCTCGAACTGGTTCGCCGAGGTGACCGCGGAGGGGGCATTGATGATCGAGCGCCGAGGCCTGCCCGGGCCGGCGGCGAGCGCACTGCCTCCCGCACCGTCCGGGGATCCGTCCGCATTCGACGATGCACCCAAGACTGTCCTCGGAATGGAGGTACGAAGCATCGCGGCGGTCGTCGATCAACGACGGACCGACGGCGCGACCGACCGCGACGAGTACGCGATCCAGGCCTGGTATGTCGGTCCGAATCCTGCGACACCGTGTTCCCAGACGGACCCAGCCATTCATCCGCTCAGGCCGCCGTGCGACGAGGGCCGTCACTGGCTCCTCGATCATCCGGAGGCGTTCGGTGTCGCCGTCGGCCAGTTGAGGCGCGATCCGGCTCAGTATCCGAACGCGCTCAACCCGCCGATGCCGGCCGACCTTCGATTCGACGTTCCAGCGACGTGGATCGATGGTCGGCCCATCCCTCAACCGGTGGTGGTCGTCGGCCACTTCAACGGTCGCGTCAATGCCTATCACGGGAACGTGTACTTCACGATCGATGCGCTGGCCTGGACACGAGATCGGCCAATCTCGTCGCTCGACACGATCCTCCGCCTGACGACCGCGGCATCGGAGGATCCGGCGTCCGTCGTCGGTCGGGTCGAGGCGGAGACGGACCACGTGGCGGTCGCGACCTGGATGACGGTGATCGACGCGAAGGACTTCGCATCGCTGGAGCCGGAGTTTCTCGGCGCGGAGTTCAACAGCGGCAACCCGGTCTGGATCGTCCGCCGCCTGGTACGGGACGAACGAGATGGTCGCGAGCGACTCGCCGTCGAGCGGGCGTACACGTCCGACAACGGGCACCGCGTCTGGCTGACCGAGACACCGGACTCGGACGTGGACCTGTCCACGACGATCGATGTCGGTCCGTTCGGCGAGCACACCCGGAGGGTCGAGGTGTACGACTATGGGCAATGGGTCGTCTCGGTCCGGCGCGCCACCGCAGCCGACAACCTGAACTGGCAACCGACCAACCCGAAACGCGACGGGATCGTGGAGGTCGCGCGTGGGGCGACGGATCGCGACGTCGGCATCCGCTGGAACGGCGGCGCCTGCGCTCCGGATTGGCAGGTCCAGGTGAAGGTCGAGTCGAGAGCCGACGGTGAAGGTCTCTGGATCCAGCCCGTTACCTACGGAAACTTCTGCGAAAGCCCCGGCGAGATGGTGACGCGGGCGCTCGTCATCACCTTCGATCGCCCGATCGATCTCGACCGCGTTCGGTCGCACGACGGGAGTTGTTGCGGCTGACCGTCAGTCCGTTGCGGTCTCGTAGCCGAGTCGGCCGTTCGCGATGGTGAAGAGGACCGTGCCGGCGAGCTCGCGGCCGGCGAGCGGCGTGTTCTTGCCGCGCGACGCGAGGGCGTCTGGCGCCACCGTCCACCTCGCCGAGCGGTCGAACACGACGAGGTCCGCCGGCGCGCCTTCGACGAGACCCGGCGTAGCGCCCGCACCCCAGGCTTGGCCCAGCACACGCGCAGGACCGCTCGTCAGAAGCTCGATCGCGCGGGTCAAGGGGATCAGCCCGGCATCGACGGCGGCCAGGACGACTCCGAGGGCGGTCTCGATCCCGCTGATCCCGTTCGCCGCCAGCCCGAACTCGACGTCCTTGTCGACGCTCGTGTGTGGCGCATGGTCCGTGGCGATCGCGTCGGCGGTCCCGTCGAGCAGCGCCTCCCGGCACGCGGCCGCGTCCGCGACCGAGCGTAACGGCGGATTGACCCGGAGCGACGACGCGTACGGCGCGGCCACGATCGCACCGGTGCCATCGCCCCATGGATCGCCGGTTGCCTCCCACGCCCAGCGCCGGGCTCCGGCGAGCCACTCATCCGTCAGTGCCAGGTGGTGCGGCGTGATGTCGCAGGTCACGGGCAGGCCCGCTGCCTTCGCCCGCCGGACGAGGTCCAGCGCACCGGCCGTCGAGAGGTGCGTCAGGTGCAGCCGGGCGGCCGGCACGTCGCGGATGACCTCGGCGAGGATCGCAAGATCGCGCGCGACCGCCGTCTCCTCGGCGGCAGCGGGCCAACCGCGCAGGCCGAGAACGGTCGCGACGAACCCGTCGTTCGCCTCGGCGCCGGCCGTCTGGGTCGCGTCCTCCGCGTGGTCGACGAGGGGCAGCCCCAGCGCTCCCGCGTAGGCAAGTGCGCTGCGCACGAGCGAAGCAGACGGCACGCCCGCCCCGTCGTCCGAGAACCCGACGACGCCGGCGTCGGCGAGCTCGCCGAGCGCGGCAAGGGTCTCGCCCGCGCGCCCGGCCGTGACCGCGCCCCAGGCGAGCGCCCGGACCGGCGACCCGGACGCGAGTGCAGCGGCGCGGACGCCGTGC
Source organism: uncultured Chloroflexia bacterium (assembly GCA_963783055.1). GTDB lineage: Bacteria > Chloroflexota > Limnocylindria > Limnocylindrales > CSP1-4 > CF-46. The sequence continues at coordinate 626,330 of CAWAMB010000004.1, read as the reverse complement.
CAGCACCGCCGGATCGTCGAGCGCCGGCGTCGTGTTCGGCATCAGGCAGACCGTCGTGAAGCCGCCGTGGGCCGCCGCCGCCAGCCCGGACGCGACCGTCTCGGCGTCCTCGTTGCCCGGCTCGCGGAAGTGGACGTGGAGGTCGACGAAGCCGGGCGCCACGACGACTCCGCGATCGTCGATCCCGTCCGCCTCGCCATCGTCGAGCCAGGTCACGGCCTCGAGCACGCCGTCCGTGACGACGATCTCGCCCGGTCCCTCGCGCCCGCTCACCGGATCCACGAGCCACGCCCGGGAGATCTCGAGGTCGGCGACGACCGTGCCGATCGGCGACCCGGCAGCGACCGTCATTCCGCGCGGACCCCGGCCAGGAGGTAGAGCAGCGCCATCCGGACTGCGACCCCGTTCCGGACCTGCTCCTCGATCAGCGATTGGGCGCCGGCGGCGACGTCGGCCGCGATCTCGACGCCCTCGTTCATCGGCCCGGGATGCATGACCAGAGCGTCCGGCCGGGCCGCGGCGAGCCGCGCGGCGGTCAGCCCGTACCGCGCGGCGTACTCGCGCAGCGACGGCAGCAGCCCGCTCGCCATCCGCTCCTTCTGGATCCGGAGCGCCATGACCACGTCGGCGTCCCGGAGCGCCTCGTCGACCGAGGTCGTCACGTGGAACCGCCGCCCGTCCGCCGCGCCGCGGCCGGCCCACGCCTCGAACCCGCGCAGGAGCGTCGCCGGGCCGCACAGCCAGACGTCGGCCCCGGCCGCGGTCAGCGTCCAGATGTTCGAGCGGGCGACCCGCGAGTGGAGCACGTCGCCGAGGATCACGACCTTCCGGCCGGCCAGCGACCCACCGTCGAAGCGGGCCCGCATCGTGTACAGGTCGAGCAGCGCCTGGGTCGGATGGGCGTGCCAGCCGTCGCCGCCGTTCAGCACCGAGCCCGAGAAGATCTCCGCCGCGAGGTACGGCGCCCCGGACACGGAGTGGCGCATCACGAGCATCTGGGCTCCGAGCGCCTCGACCGTCCGGACCGTGTCGACCAGCGACTCGCCCTTCGTCACCGACGACGTCGCCGCGGCGATGTTCACGACATCGGCCGAAAGGTTCTTCGCCGCGACCTCGAACGAGACGCGGGTCCGGGTCGAGGCCTCGTAGAACAGGATCGTCACGTTCCGGCCGCGCAGCGCCGGGACCTTGGCGATCGGCCGGCCGAGGACCTCGCGCATCGCGTCGGTCGTGCGCATGACGAGCTCGATGTCGGACCACGACAGGACGTCGACGTCGAGCAGATGGCGATGACGCCAGCCGACCGGCTGGGCCTCCGGCGGCGAATCGACGATCGGGACCTCGAGGGCTTCGCCGGCCCCGTGGGCCTCCCGATCGATCAGGGTCATCCGACCGGCGCCGCCGTCGCCGCTTCGACCGCCCGCTCGATGTTCACGCCGTCATCGCCGTCGATCTCGTCGAGCTGGACCTTGACGACCTCCTCGCGCGACGTCGGGACGTTCTTGCCGACGTGGTCGGCCCGGATCGGCAGCTCGCGATGGCCGCGATCGACGAGGACCGCGAGGCGGATCGCCTGGGGCCGCCCGAAGTCGACCAGGGCGTCCATGGCCGCCCGGATCGTGCGCCCGGTGTACAGGACGTCGTCGACGAGGACGACCGTCGAGCCGTTCAGGTCGAAGGGAAGATCCGTGCCCTTGACGACCGGCTGCTGGGCGACGAGGGAGAGGTCGTCGCGGTAGAAGGTGATGTCGAGCGCCCCGACCGGGACCGTCACGCCCTCGTGCTCGGCGATCGCGTCGGCGATCCGACGGGCCAGCGGGACGCCGCGGCGCTGGATGCCGACGAGCGCAAGTCCGGCCGTGCCGGCCTGCTTCTCGACGATCTCGTGCGAGATCCGGATCGTCGCTCGACGGATCTCGTCCGCCGTCATGATCTGCCGGCCGCTCATCGCTCCTTCCCGGGCCTCACGGGGCTCACTAGCGGCCTCACGGGGCCGATCGAAGGGTCGGGAAGAAGGATACCCGACGGCGATGCAGGCCCGGGCCGGCGGGGGTTCGCCGGATGCGTGGAACCGGCGCGAGGCCCCGAGTATGCGGGCCCACCGCCAAGTTCTTTGCGATCAGGCGAGACGCTCCTACAGCCGACCGGCTGTTGCGCGCTTGGCACTGCCTCCGTGCGTGAGGGCCGCGCCGCAACCTGGCGCTGCAGGCGCGCGTCGCCTGCGCGACGAGGATTTCGAAACCAAGGCGACCGTAACAGGCGAGCGTCGCCTGAGCGCAGGAGATTCGGCGCTGTCGCCCGGATACCAGGCGAGCGTCGCCTGAGCGCCGAGAACGAGGCGGGCAGCCGTGAGCGATCAGTACACCGAGACGGTCACCTCGGTGATCCCGGACCACGAGGCGCAGCCGCAGATCGCGAAGAAGTCGGGTCGGTAGAGATCCACGATTCGCCCGAGGCCGGCGTTGGCGGCCGGTCCGTAGTCGTTGATCACCCGCTCGATGCAGCCGCCAGCGCCGCAGATGATCACGGTCGTTCCGCGGGGGAGGCGCATCGCCGTCGTCCCGTTGTCATAGAACGTCGCCTTGCCGCTGATCTTGTAGCGCGGCGGCTTCAATGCGGAACCGGCATGCGCGGCCGGGACGGCGACGGTCGGCCGGGTCGGGATGACGCGCTTCGGCTCCTTGCCGGGCTCGGTCAGGAGGGTCGAGTCGTCGATCGGGCCGGCGGCGCGGTAGGCAACATCAGGCGGCTCGACCGCGAAATCGGTCGTCGCGAACGCCGGGACCTGGACCGACTGGAACATTGACGGGTCGAGAACGGAGGTCGGTGATGGTCCGACGGATCCTGCGAGTCCCGGCAACGCACCCAGGGTGAGGGCGGCGGTGAGCGCCGCGCCTGCAACCATTCGGGATGGCCGCACTAGACGCGGACGATACAGCGTTCGCATGCCACGCCTGCGCGACGCCATCGCGGCGTCGCGCCGCTGACGCGCCTCGCTCACGCACCTGCGGGTGCGCTCGCTCCGGTGCTAGGGCGCGCCTTGCGCTGACGCAGCGCACTGTCGCGACGAACGCAGTCTGGGCGAGCACCGCTCGGCGGCGCCGTGCCCTCGTCGCCCCAGCACGACGAACGCGCAGTCACCGTGCTAGCGGATGACGATGACCGGGCCGGTCACGGTCTTGACCGTGCCGACGCCCTCGTTCGTCCAGGCCAGGAGCTGGATCGTGCCGCTGGCGACGGTGCCGTCGTCGGACGGCTCGGCCCAGACGAGCTTGCCCTCGGAGATCGAGAACCCGGCTGCGGCAACGGCCTTGCTGAGGAGCGGCTTCCGGAGATCGATCTTGCCGTCGAACGAGCTCACCGCGTACAGGCTGAGCCGGCCGATGGCCGGGTTCTGCGCGTCCGCGATCCACACCGCCAGATGGGTTCCGTCGCTGTCCCAGCGCGCGTCCCAGTCGTCCATCTGGCCGGTGGCCAGCGTGGTCTCGTGGCGGATCGCGATCTGATCGCCGGTCAGGGTCGTCGGGAGCGGGCCGTCACTCGGACCGGCACTGCCGGTGCCCCAGTCGCCGAGCACCAGGCGACCGCTGTCGGGCGCGAACTCCGGGACGCTGGTCGGTCGCAGCGTGCCGGACCAGTAGACCGCGAGCCGGCCGCTCGGATCGACGGCCGGGCGCCATGCCTTGCCGGTCTGGGGCAGCTCGGTCCGTGTCGAGGTCGCCGGATCGAGGAGGAAGGAGGCCGGCTCGAGCTCGACCTTGGCCGCGGCGCCTTCGCCCGTGCTCGTGACGACGACGGTGCTGCCGACCATGACGTTGCCCATCCACGAGCCGAACACCGACTGGTGGTCCGACGTGACGCGATTGGCCTGGGCCTCCCCGACCTTCCAGACATAGATGTCCGGGCCGGCCGACAGGTCGATCGGGCGGGCCGTGAACGCGAACCAGTCGCCGCTGGCGGAGTACGCCGCGGACTGGCCGACCACGACCACGTCGTGGGCGATCTCGATCGACCCGTCCGGCGACGGCGTGACGCTGACCGAGGGGGTCGGCGAGACGTCTGCGCTCGGGGTCGGCGTGGGAGTCGGCGCCGCGCTCGGAGTGACGCTCGGGGTCGCACTCGACGAGGGCGGCGCCTTGCTCGGGCGGACGCTCGGCGTGGCGACAGCCGACGGCGTCGGTGGGGCGGACGGGATGGTCGGCGTGACGCTCGGAGTCGGGGTCGGCGCCGCCGTGGGCGGGTTGCTCGCGAGCGACACGACGGAGACCGTGCCGCCATTGGACGCGGTCGGGTCGTTGACGACGATCAGGGCCGAGTCATCCGGCGCCGCGAACACCGTCGATGCGTTCTGGTCGAGCTTGACCGTCCGGCGCTCGACCGTCGTGTTGGTCGCACACGGTTCGGACGCGGGATCCGGGCAGACCTCGTCGACGCTCCGGACGTTGACCGAGTAGACCCCATGCTCGTCCTGCGTGAGGTAGGCCATCTTGCGCGGAGCCGGGATCGGGGTGGCCCCGGATCCGCCGCCCGGCGCGGACGACGCGGAAGCGGGTGTCGCCAGCGCGACGCCGGGCGGCGACCCCGTGTCGCCGTCGACGAGGGGACGCTGGGAGGAGGTCAGCGTTCCGACGGCGACGGCGACAACGAGAGCCGCGGCGAGAAGAGCAGTTGGAGCGAGCGACCGACTGGCGCGCCAGCCACGGGAGGGCGTGCGTCCATCGCGGAACCGGGCTTCGGATTCGATGGCCGCCGCCGTCCGGGCCCACAGGTCGCGCGGCGGGGGCGGCATCCGATCGCGCAGGGCACGCAGCTCGAGGCGCTGGCTGGCATAGCTCTCGGCGATCGCGCGACAGTCGGCGCAGGCGTCGAGGTGGCCGTCCAGCCAGGCGTCCTCGGCCGGATCGAGCGTGGCGTCGAGGCGTTCAGACAGGGCCGCCCGGGCCCGGACGTGGCTCGACGGCCAGTCGTCCGGCCGGGGCGCGCGCCCGCGCCCGAGGTTCATCGGGTCGTCCCGGAGCGCGGGTCGGTGGCCGAGGCAGCATCGGCCGCGGCCTCCGCGTCCGAATCGGCCTGGCGTTCGACCGCGAGGGCCTGACGGAGGCTCTCGCGGGCGCGGGTCAGGAGGGCTCGGGCGGCAACGTGGCTGACGCCGAGAGCCGCGGCCAGCTCGAGCCCGGTGAGATCGTGGATCTCGGCCAGGAGAAGGGCGGCCCGCTGCCGCTCGGGGATCTTCGCGAGAGCTCGCTGGAGGTCGCCAGAGAGATGGGCGTCCATGACGAGGCGCTCGGTCGACGGCGCGGCGCCGTGGCTCTCGCCGGTCCAGGGCATGAAGCGGACGATCTTCTGGCGCCGGATGTGGTCGAGCGCGACGCGGTGGGCGATCTGGTACAGCCAGGCGCGCGCGTTCTCCGGCTTCTCGAGGACGTTGTAGTTGCGGTAGGCCTTGATGAACGCGTCCTGGGTCAGATCGGCGGCCAGCTCGGGGTCGCGCAGCATCCGGATCAGGTAGGCGTAGATCTCGCCGTGGTGGTTCGCGAAGAGGTCCTCGACGAATCCTGCCGCGGCGTCCTGCTCCCAGGCGCCGGTCATGGTCGCTCCCCCACCGAAGCCTCGGGCGAGGCCGATCCGGTTGTCGAGCGCGCCGACCATGAATCCTCCGCGTGACGTCGTGACGGGTCCGAAGCGTGGAAGTGGGGCTGATTGCTTCGTGGCCCAGAGACGAGGCGCTTCGTGGTTGTGTGACGCCGTCCTCCCAGCGGCGCGGCCCACATCAGCCCGAGGCCCCCGCGCGCGACGACACCTCTCGCCTGGCTCGCGCGAGGAGCTCCTCGACGGCATCCTCGGGCGAGACCGGATTCACCGGCAGGCCGGTGCCGAGCTCGAGGCCGGCGATCTCCCGAAGCCGGGGGTGGATCTCCCAGTGCCAGTGATACGTCGCATCGACCTGCTCGCGCAGCGGCGACGTGTGGAGGACGAGGTTGTAGGGCGGGCCGTCGAGAGTGACCGACAGCGACCCGAGCACCTGGCGCAGCGCCTCGGCGGTGGCGGCGACACCGGCGTCGGAGGTCCGGCCGAAATCGGCCTCGTGATGGCGCGGGACGATCCAGACCTCGAACGGCGAGCGCGAGGCGAACGGCGCAAACGCGACGGTGTCGTTGTCCTGCCAGATCAGACGGTCGGGGCGGCGTGGCTCGTCGCGAACGAGGCGGCACCACGGGCACTCGCCTTCCCGGATCACGAAGCGGGCGGCGCCCCCGAGCTCCTCCGCGATCCGGTGCGGGATCTGGGGCAGGTCGTAGAGATCGAGGCACAGGTGGTTGGTCCGGGCGCCGGCCTGGCCGCCCCAGTTCTGGACGACCTGGAGATGGTCGGTCTGGGCCGCCTTGCGCGCGTCGACGAGGGCGGTCCTGGCGCAGGTCAGGAGCGCGACGATCGTGTCCATCCCGACCGCGTGGAGCGCGCGGTGCTCGCCCGGTGGCGCGACGATCGTCCGCCACGAGCCGCTCGCGCGGGCGTCCGTGAGCGACACCTGGGCGACGCTCTCGACGAGCTCGCGAGCCTGCTCGTCCGTGCCGACCACGTGGAACGCGTAGTCCTTGAGGGTCCGGAGCCGGACGCCGTCCCCGGCCGGCAGCCGGCAGTTCTGGCAGTCCCCCCCGTCGTCGATCTGATCGGCGGCGCGGGCGAACCGGTCGCGATGAAAGGCGCGATCGACCACCGTTGCGACCCACCAGCCGGTGATCGCGTCCTTGCGCATCTCGAACAGACCGGCGGCCACCTCAGCGAGCCGCCACGACGGTGGCCGCGGGGGCTGCGCTCGTGGCGCCCCGAGAGTTGATCGAGTCGGCGCCGTGGCCATGGAGCGTCGCGCCGATCCTGGACGCGAACGCCTGGGCGAAGATCGCGGCCGCGTGCTTGATCGTCGCGGTCGTCGCCAGCTGCCCGGCTCGGCCGGCCTCGACCGCGATCGAGGTCGAGGCGACACCCGGCATGCCGCATGGGTCGATCAGGTCGAAGTCGCGCAGGTCGGGATCGACGTTGAGGGCGATCCCGTGGTAGCTCACGCCGCGCTCGACCCGGATCCCGAGCGCTCCGATCTTGCGGGGAGCGGGGCCATCGATGGCGACCCACGAGCCCGGGTGGCCGTCACGCCGATCGGCGACGACGGCGAAGGCGGCACAGGTCGCGATCATCGCGTCCTCGAGTGCGCGAACGAACGGCCGGAGCGAGGAGGCCGCGCCGGCCGAGGCCGATGATCGGGTACGCGACGAGCTGGCCGGGGCCGTGGTACGTGACCTCGCCGCCGCGCTCGACCCGGATGACCTCGATGCCACGCCGGGCGAGCTCCTCGGGCGACGCGAGGACATGGCTCTCGTCGGATTGGCGGCCGAGGGTCAGGACCGCGGGATGCTCGACCAGAAGGAGGCGGTCGGGAATCTCGTCGTTGGCGCGGGCCGCGGCGAGACGCTTCTGGAGCTCCCAGACCGAGCGGTAGTCAGCGCGTCCGAGCCACGTCGAATTGATCGGCCGCGTCTCCGGCGTCTCGATCGGCGGGGCGTGTCGCGGCGCTCCTGACTTCACGCTGGGCACGATAGCAGGGACCCTCGCGCGGGCCGTTACGGGCGAGTAACGGTTCCGCAGTGGGACTGGCCGGTGTGCCTCGCGGCGCGTCAGCCAGGTGGCGTGACCACGTTCGCGCGGTCGTTCACCCGCGTCACGTCGATCCGCAGGCTGACCGGCTTCGGCGTCCCGGCGAGGTCCCACGTCCCGTCGATCTCGAACCCGACGAGGTAGCCGCCGCTCGCGGCGAACCAGGCGTCGACCGTCCCCTTGGAGAGTCCGGCCTCCTTGGCGACCGCGTCGCCGGCATCCGCGTGGTAGTGGATCGTCCGGCGCCCGTTGCGGGTCTCGATCCCTGTCCGGCGGATCGCCCCGCCGAGACCCTCGAACTCGCCCACGAGCTCGATCGGCGACAGCGTCGTGAACGCGGCATCGAAGTCGGCCGCGCCGCCCGGGCTCTTGACCCAGCTTCCGCCGCCCTCCCTCAGCCACGCCTCGTCGCCGATGACGATCGCCTGGAGCCGGCCGCCGCTGTAGCCATCGACGCCGGTCATGCTGAACTGGGCCGCCGGCTCGTCGCCCTGGATGAGGGTCGAGGTCATCGTCACCTGGCCGTTCGCGGGCGTCGCCGGGACGAGGCCGCGGCTGACGAGCGCGACGCGGTACGAGTCGAGGTCGGCCAGCCCGTTGGCGGCATCGACCAGGTCCGGCCGCGTCCCGGAGGGATCCGGGCGGAGCGTTGGCGCCTCGTCGAGCTCCGTCGGGGTCGGCTCCGGATCAGGCTCCGGCGTGGACACGAAGCGCGAAGGTCGCGGCGTCGGCGTGAGGGTCATCACGTCGCAGCCGGCGAGGATCACCGCGAGGACCGTCACCGCGACGACGGCGAGCAGCGGGATGCGCCGGACGAGCGAGAGGCGTGGAAGCATCGGGACCCTGGCACGAGGGAACGGTGGGCCCGAGGATAGCAAGGCCGTGCGGGCCACCCGCTCGGGGACGCCGCCGCGGCGTTCGGGCGACAATGGCTGGGCCGGAGCCGAGGAAGCTCCCCTCGAGGAGCTGGACGTGCCGTTCGCGATGCCGCCCCGAACCAGGATCGCCCGACGAGCACGCGCCGCCGGGCTCGTGGCGTGGATCGGCATCCTCGCGATCGCCGGCTCGGTCGTGGCCGCGAGCCCGCAGCGCCTGGCCGGCCCGATCACCGACGATGTCGGCGCGCTCGTCGGGGCGACGGCAGCGATGCAGTCCCGGATCGAGGAGCTCCAGACGACGACCGGCACCCAGCTGTGGGTCTGGTTCACGGACACGCTCGGTGACCGGGATCCCAGCGAGTTCGCGACGGAGACGGCCCAGCAGAGCGACCTCGGGTCGACCGATCTACTCCTCGTCATCGCCCTCGAGGATCGGGCGTATGGCTGGTGGAAGGGCGACAACGTGCCGATCGAGGACGGCAGCCTCGACCAGGTGCTGTCGGAGGACCTCGAGCCCGGGCTGCGGACGGAGACCTACGGCTCGGCCATCGCGAACACGGCGAGCGGCCTGCAGGCGGTCATGACCGCCCCGCCGACACCGGAGCCGACCCCGGACACCGGCGTCGTCGTCCCGCCGCCCGGCGAACCGCCGATCCCGATCGAACCCGATCGAGGCTCCGGCCTCGGAACGATCATCCTCGTGGGCGGCGCGCTGGCCGTCATCGGTGGCGGCTTCTGGTGGCTGCGCCGCCGCCAGGCTCCGCGACCCGCCGCCGCCGCCGACGCCGGGCCGAACGGCGACCTGGCCGCCCTCAGCCAGCCCGACCTCGAGGAGCTCGCCAACCGGAGCCTCGTCGAGACGGACGACGCGATCCGCGACTCGGAGCAGGAGCTCGGGTTCGCCCAGGCCCAGTTCGGTGATGCCGCCGCGGCGCCGTTCGTGGCCGCGATCGCCGCGGCCAGGGACGATCTCAAGGGCGCCTTCACGATCCGCCAGCGGCTCGACGATTCGACGCCGGAGCAGCCTCCGGAACGGCGCCAGATGCTCATCGACCTCGTCGTCGCAAGCCGCAAGGCGCAGGGCCGGCTCGATGCCGAGAGCCAACGATTCGCCGAGCTCCGAGCCCTCGAGAAGGAGGCGCCGACGATCCTCGCGGCGCTGCCTGCCAAGGCCGACGCGCTCGAGGCCCGGCTCCCGCTTGCCGAGTCCACGTTGGCCGGCCTCGCGGAATACGCCGACAGCGACTGGAAGGCCGTCGCGGCCAATGTCGACAACACCCGGACACGGGTAGCCGCGGTGCGGACCGCAGCCGCCGAAGGGACGAAAGCGCTCGCCGCCGGGTCGCCCGGGATCGCGGCCCACGCCGCCCGACTCGGCGAGGACGGCCTTGCCCAGGGCGCGGCGTTCCTCGACGCGATCGAACGACTGGCCGTCGAGCTCGAGCAGACGCGGTCGAAGGTCGACGCCGAGATCGAGGCGGCCGCGACCGACCTCGGCGCCGCGACGGCCGCCGCCATCGCCGCTCCCGACGACCCGAACGTGGACCGTCGGCTGGCCGAGGCCCGCGACCTGCTCGATCAGGCCCGGGTCGCAATCGGCCTCCCGAAGCCCGACGTGACCGGCGCGTACGACCTGGCTCGTCGGGCCAACCAGCTCGCGGACGACATCGAGGCCGGGGTCCGGACCGCGCAGGAACAGGCGGCACGCGCGGCCGCCCGCCTCGACGCCGCCATCCGGACGGCCCAGCTGACGGTGACGCGCGCCGCCGACTACATCGGCGGCCACCGCGGCGGGATCGGGACCGAGGCACGGACCCGCCTGGCCGAGGCCGACCGGCTGCTGGGCGTCGCGCAGGAGCTCCAGGCGACCGACCCGGCGGGCGCAATGTCGACGGCCGAGCGTTCGACGCAGCTCGCGCTCCAGGCCGAGGCGCTGGCCCAGCGCGCCTACGACCAGTGGGACGACCCGTTCCGCGGGCTCGGCGGTCCGCGCGGTGGCGGCCCCACCGGTGGCGGCAGCGGGAGCAGCGGCGGAGACGTGGCCGGCGCCATCCTCGGCGGGATCATCGGCGGAATCCTGTCGGGCGGCGGGCGGCGCGGCGGTGGATTCGGGGGCGGCGGGGGCTTTGGTGACGGGGGCGGGTTCGGCGGGTTCGGCGGTGGAGGCGGCGGCTTTGGAGGGTTCGGCGGCTCGGGCGGTGGAGGCGGCGGCGGGGTTCGTCCGGCGGCGGCCGCTGGTAACGGGTCGCGCGGCGGACCCCGAAGACGGCCCCTGAGCCGGACCGCAGTACGATGAGAATCCGACACCGATCGGCCGGGATCCCCGCCCGGCCCGGACCTCGCCATCAGTCGCACGGAGGGAACGCCACCATGGCCCAATCCTCGATCCTCGGACGCGTCGGCCAGCTCGTCCGCGCCAACATCAACGCCCTGCTCGACAGCGCCGAGGACCCCGAGCGGATGCTCGAGCAGATGGTCCGCGACTACACCGACAGCATCCGCGAGGCCGAGGAGGCCGTCGCCCAGACGATCGGCAACCTCCGCCTCCAGGAGGACGACGCCAAGGAGGCCGGCGAGGCCGCGAGCGAGTGGGGCCAGAAGGCGTCCGCTGCCTCGCGCAAGGCCGACGAGATGCGGGCCGCCGGGAACGCCGCCGACGCCGACCGGTTCGACGGGCTCGCCCGGATCGCCCTGAAGCGCCAGATCGGCTTCGAGGAGCAGGTCAAGGCGTTCGGGCCCCAGATCGAGCAGCAGACCGCGCTCGTCGAGCAGCTCAAGAACGGCCTGAATGTCATGCGCGAGAAGCGCGAGGAGCTCGTCCAGAAGAAGGACCAGCTGATCGCCCGGGCGAAGATGGCCCAGGCCCAGGTCCAGGTCCAGCAGTCGCTCAAGAGCGTCAACGTCATGGACCCGACGAGCGAGGTCGCCCGCTTCGAGGAGCGGATCCGACACGAGGAGGCGCGGGCCACGGGGATGACCGAAGTTGCGGCCAGCTCCCTCGACGCCCAGTTCGAGAGCCTCGACGATGCGGCCGACGATCTCGAGGTCGACTCCCGGCTGGCGGCCCTCAAGCAGGGCGGCTGACCGGCCGGAGCAGCGGCGGGCGCGACGTCGTGAAGCCGACGCCGGCCCGCCTCGGTGCTCCAGTCGGTCCTAGGTGACGGACCAGATCCGGACGCGACCGTCCGCGGCCGCGCCGGCCAGCAGGCGCCCGTCGGGCGAGAACGAGAGCCCGTAGACGCCCTTGGGCAGTCCGTCGACCGTGACGCCCGGTTGGTTCTCGTCGGCGCTCCAGAGGCCCACGTGATGATCCCAGCCGAGCGCGATCCGGCTGCCGTCCGGGCTGAGCGCCACCGGCAACATGCTGCCGGGTCCGGTGTCCAGCGACCGCACGGCTTCCCAATCGTCGGCGGCCCAGACCGTCGCGCCGAGCTGCGTGGAGCCAAGGAGGAACGTGCCGTCCCGCGACCACGTCACCGCGGCCAGCACGCCGCGGTCCTTGGCGAGGCGAACGATCTCCTGTCCGTCGGGGCCAACGATCGCGATCCCCGCGCCGCCGGTCGCGGCCGCTACCACGCCGTCGTGCGATCGCACGGCGACCGACGACACGCTCGCTCCCAGGTCGAGCTGCGCCTCGCGCCGCTCGGTCGACAGCGTCCAGAGGTTCAACCGGCCGTCGTGGTCGCCGCTCCAGACCCGGTCGCGCGCGGCGTCCAGATCGAGAGCGAGGACCTGCTTCCGATGCGGCCCCAGGACGGCGCGCTGCCGTCGCGCCGGGAGATCCCAGACCCGGACGGTCTTGTCGGAGGAGGCCGTCACGGCGGTCGCTCCGTTCGGCGAGATCCGGATTACGCTGATGGCCGCCGCATGACCGACGAGCTCGCCGGCCGGGCTCCCGTCCAGCCCCCAGATGCGCGCCTGTCCGCCGAAGCCACCGCTCACGATCTGCCGGCCGTCCGGGGTGAAGACGGCCGTCATGCAGTGCTTGTCGTGCGCCCGGAACTCGGTGGTTGCCGTCAGGCTCAGGGCCACCTCGGGTCGGACGATGTGGCTGCGAGCCGTGGCATAGGACTCGCCCGTGCGCGCCATCCGGGCCCGGATGAGCGCCTTGAGATGCTTCCGCTCAGTCATCGAAGAACCTCCGGCCGTCGCTGACCCTGCGCATCGTGCAACGACCCTCAGGTTCCGTGACCGTCAGGTCCACCCGGAAGACATCGATCCCCTTTGGCTCCTCGAGTGGGTCGCGCAGGGACCCAGCCGGAGCTTGGGCGTCGGGCGGGACGCCACGGCGATCATGGCACCAGATCGGGCTGGCGGCAACGTCGGCTGCCGGACTGGGTCGCCGGGGAACCGATTTCGCGCGCCCGGAGTAGACGTGCCGTGACACCGAAGGCCAGCCTGGTCGGCCGGCTGCTCCTCGCAGGCTCGCTGCTGGTCGTGGCCGCCTGCGACGCGGCTCCACGACTGACCGGCGGACCATCAACGAACGCGCCAGCGACGGCGACGGGGGCGGCGTCGCCGGTCGCGTCGCGTCCGACCGCCAGCGTCACGACACGGGTCGAGGGTCGAGGCACGGACGCGGTCCTTGTGGGGGAGCCGATCGAGCTGGCATCGCTGACGGGCAAGGTCGTGTTCGACGACTTCGAGGACGTCTTCACGATGAACGCGGACGGCTCGGGATACCGCGCGCTCACCCGGCGGCCGGGCGCGGAGTTCGACGGCGCGTGGTCGCCCGATGGGAAATCGATCGTCTATCGCGACTCGCGGCGCGGGATCAACGACGACGACGAGGTCTACATCGCCGCCGCCGATGGGACCCACGTGCGGAACCTGTCGAAGTTTCCCGGGGCCAACGACTGGGGAGCGGACTGGTCGGCAGATGGTCGCTGGATCGCGTTCAACTCGGACCGCGATGGCGGGCCGTTGCGGGGCTATCTCGTCCGTCCCGACGGGTCGGACCTCCACCAGATCCAGGCGGATGGCTGGTTCGAATACCCGTCGTTCTCGCCCGACGGCCGATCGATGGTCTTCACCGGCCACGCCGAATCCGACTACGAGGTCTACACGGTCGAGCTCGCGACCGGGACCACGCGGCAGCTCACGAACAGCTCGGGCGACGACACCTGGCCGGTCTGGTCGCCCGACGGCAAGTCCATTGCCTTCTCGTCGGAGCGTGACGACTGCGCGCGGGTTGGGCCGACCGTCGACTGCTGGCGGAGCGACGAGCCGGGCGAGCATCACGACGTCTGGATCATGGACGTGGACGGCGGCAACCAGCGTCGGGTCAGCCCGGAGATCGGCCAGTTCATGGCCTGGTCGCCGGACAGCCGCCACCTGCTCATCTCGGGCCACACGCTGTTCGTCGTTCGCACGGACGGCACCGGCCGGGTCGAGATGCGGGCGCCGGAGATGACGCTGGCGCCGGGCGGGATCCCCGACTGGACGGCGGCGCCGTAGCGCACTGGCGCCCCGGACGGTGCGTCGATAAACTGGCGGTCTCCCGAGCGGGAGTAACTCAGTTGGCAGAGTGTCAGCTTCCCAAGCTGAATGTCGCGGGTTCGAACCCCGTCTCCCGCTCCACCCTTCCCCTGCGGTCCGGCGGCCGGCGTGCGCCTACGTACCGGCGAGCTGCTCGACCACCGGCGCGAGGTCGGCGAGCTCGGGCTCGTCCATCCAGCCGACGAGGTAGGAGTTGATCCCCCAGCGCTCGCGCGTCGCGCGTAGCTTGGCGACCAGGTCGGGGACGGTCCCGATCAGGGAGTACGGCGACTCCAGGATGTCGGACGGCGCGATCACCAGCCCGGTCTGGGTCTCGTAGCGCCGGGCGACCTCGGCCGCGGTCTTGAGCGGCGTGTCGGTGATCGTCAGGGCTCCGAGCAGTCGCAGCGCATTCAGGTCGAGCGCCTCGAAGCGTGACCCCGCCGTCTCCCGGATCCAGCCGATCCGCGTGTCCATCCGCTCGGGGAACGCATCGGGCAATGACTCCCGGTCCTGGCGCAGGTCGAGGCCCACGATGTCGGCCTCCCGGCCGGCCAGCCGAAGCATCCGCTCCCGCGTCCCGCCGATCAGGAACGGCGGCGGTTGCTGGACGGGCTTGGGGTGCCCGTCCATGGCCTCGATGTCATACGACCGACCGTGGAAGGTGAACGGTCCCGGGCCGAACAGGCCGCGCAGGATCGCGATCGCCTCCTCCATCCGATCGATCCGCCGGCCTGGCGGGTCGAAGGCGATCCCGGTCGCGCGGTATTCCAACTCGTTCCACCCGGCGCCGATCCCGACGACGACGCGCCCGCCCGACAGGACGTCGAGCGTCGCCAGCTCCTGGGCCAGGACGGCGGGATGGCGCAGGTCGTTGTTGAAGACGAAGGGATAGAGCCGCAGATGCTCGGTCGCCATCGCGACCGCGGTGAGGACAGCGATGGGCGCCAGCTGCTTCGTGAGGTGGTCGTGGATCGTCAGACCGCTGTAGCCGGCTGACTCCGCCGCCCGCGCTCCCGCGACCAGGGTTTGCCGGTCGACTTCACCGCGCACGCCGACGAGGAATTGGAACGGCCTCACGCCGACAGTATCGGCGACCGTTCGCCACTGGCACGACCAGATGTCGCGTGCGCGTCGCGGCCGAGGGACGCGCGCCGCCTGACCGGCCGCCCGAAAACCGGCCTCAGGCACGGGCCTGCTACCGTGGGGTCGTGGTTCGCAGGCATCGTCGGTTCGAATTGCTCCAGGTCACGCTCGGGGACATCCCGATCGGGAGCTGCACGATCGACCTCTGGGAGGACGACGACGGCCGCGAGCAGTGGTCGGCCCGGGTCCTGATGAAGACCGGCCACGGATCGACCGAAGGGGTTCTCTGGGGCAAGACCCGCGACGGCCGCTATCTGACGGGCCAGGCGCGCTTCGCGGCCGACCAGCAGGGCCCGCGCGGCGGCCGCACGGTCCTCGTCGAGCTGCACGGCCAGGGTCCGCTCGAGGAGTCGGCCGAGCCGCCGCCACCGCCCGCGGTCGAGGCCGAGGCGGCCCCTCCCGGCTCCTGAGCCGGGCGGTGCCCGAGCCACTCCCGGGGCCATCGTCCGGACCGGGTCCCGATCGGGACGCGCCCAGCCCGACCCGCCGCCTCCTGGCCCTCCCGGAGTTCCGCGCGCTGCTGGCCGCCCGGGTGACCAACTCGCTCGGGATGAGCGCCCTCGTCACCGTCGTCGCGTTCCAGGTCTACGACATCACCCGCGACCCGCTCGCCCTCGGCTGGCTCGGGCTCGTCGAGGCCATCCCGGCCCTGTCGCTCGCCCTGTTCGGCGGGCATCTCGCCGATCGGCGCGACCGGCGCTCGATCGTGGTCGTCGCCAGCAGCGTCGTCACCGCCTGCGCGATCGCGCTTGCCGTGCTCTCGGCCAACGGGTCCGTCGCGCTGCTCGCGATCCTCGCGGTGATCTTCGCGACGGGTGTCGCGAGCGGCTTCGAGCGGCCTGCCCAGACCGCCCTCGAGGCGCAGGTGGTGCCGCGCGCCGATGCCGCCCGCGGCATCTCGTTCCTGAGCAGCGTCAGCCTCGGCGGTTCGATCGTGGGCCCGGCGATCGGCGGGATCGCGATCGCGATCGTCGGCCTGGCGACGACCTACGCCGGGGTGGCGATCCTGCTGGCGATCTCGACGGTCGCGCTCGCGCTGATCGGGAAGAAGCCGATCCCGGAGCGCATCGCGGGCGAGCCGATCCTCACGAGCCTCCTCGGCGGCATCCGGTACGTCGCCCGGACGCCGGTCATGGTCGGCTCGATGGCGCTCGACCTGTTCGCCGTCTTCTTCGGCGGCGCGGTCGCCCTGCTCCCGGTCTTCGCCTCGGACATCCTGTTCGTCGGACCGGTCGGGCTCGGTGTCCTGCGGACGGCGCCGTCGCTCGGGGCGCTCCTCGTGATGGTTTACGCCACGCGCCGGCCACCCGGCCGCCAGGCGGGCCGGACGCTGCTGGTGGCGGTCGCCGGCTTCGGGGTGAGCATGATCGTCTTCGGGTCGTCGACGATCTTCGCCGTGTCGCTGATCGCCCTGGTCTTCGCCGGCATCACCGACGGGATCAGCATGATCATCCGCAACACGATCCTGCGGGTCATGTCGCCGGAGCGGATCCGGGGCCGGGTCGCGTCGGTGAACTGGGTCTTCATCGGCGCGTCGAACGAGCTCGGCGCCTTCGAGAGCGGCGTCGCGGCTCGCCTCTTCGGCACCGTGCCGAGCGTCATCGGTGGCGGGGTCCTGACGCTGGCGGTGGTCGCAACGGTCGCCTGGCTCGTGCCGGGGCTGCGGAATCTCGACATCGACTCGGCCCGACCGACGGACGACGGCACGCCCGGATCGCCGGAGCTCCCGCCGCTGGAGGCCTCTGAGCCAGCCGGCTGATCGACCGCCGGTGCGCTAGGTCCGGCCGTCGAGCGGGATCCGCGCGCCGTTGATCGCCGCCGCTTCGTCGGAGCACAGGTAGAGGATCACGGCCGCTGCCTCTTCCGGCGTCGTCCACGATGCGTTCTTGGGCGACGGCGCGGTCTCGCGCTCGTGCTTCTCGTCGATGGCGCGCATCGCCACGAGGTTCACGGTCACCCCATGCGGCGACACCTCCTTGGCGAGCGAGCGGAGGAGCGTCTCCTGGGCGGCCTTCGCCGCGGCGTAGGGCCCCGATTTCGCGGGCGCCGTGACGGCCGCCGCGGTCGCCGCCGCCACGATCCGACCCCAGCCGCGCTCGATCATCCCGGGCACGACCGCCCGGGCGAGATGGACGGTCGACCAGACATGCAGGTCGAGCATCGAGCGGACCTCGTCCTCGCCGACCTCTGCGAGGGCCGTTCCCGCGGCAAACCCGCCGACGGCGTGGACGAGGATGTCGACATGGCCGAAGCGGTCGACGGCGGTTGCCGTTGCCGCGCGAGCTCCGGCGGCGGTCGTCACGTCGCCGACGGCGGCGACCCATCGCTCGTCCGGGAGCTCGAGGTCGGTCGCGACCGCGCGGAGCCGCTCGGAATCCGTCCCGCCGAGCGCGATCCGGGCACCCGCCGCCGCACATCCCGCTGCGACGGCCCGGCCCAACCCGCCGGTCGCGCCGGCGATCAGAACGACGCGATCGTCGAGGCCCATGGCATGAGCCTACATCGATCCGGAGGCGAGGCTCCCGGACGGATCGATGGCCGCCGGCGCGGTGCCGGCGGCCATCGTGGTGAGCGGATCCGGGGGATGAGGGTCAGTGGCCCAGCGCCGCGAAGTAGATCCCGACGATCTGGCCGCCGACGCTCTGGGCCAGATGGTCGAGCCCCTTGCCATCGGCAAGGTTGGGGTTCTTCGACCCTTCGCCGATCGTCTTGTCGACGCGGATCGTCCAGCCGCCGGCCGGCAGACCCTGGGCCACCGCTTCGTTGACGGCCCAGGTGATCTGGCTCGCGGTGAGGGGCGCTCCACCGACGGCGGTATGGATGAACCCGAAGACATCCGCGAGGCCAAGATTTCCCCAGCGGCCCGAGTGCTGGGCACCGGCATCGCCCTGCGCGGAGCGGCTGGCGATGACGCATTCGTGGGCGAGGACCGCGGGCGCGGCGACGGCCACGAGCGATCCGGCAAGGACAAGGCTGACGAGCATTCTGCGCACCGACGGGTCCTCCTCTGGCGTCCCCCCGGCGCGAGTGGTCCACGGTATCGAACGGGGTGGTCCGGGGCAATGGGGTGGGGTCCTATCGGGCGTCCGCGGTGGTGCCCGGGCGCACCGGGTCGAGGGGCCCAGGCGGGCCCGCGCTCGCGCCACGATCCCGGCCCGCGCAACCTCGCCGCCGGTGCCGGCTCGGGCGGCCACCATCGGTCGGGCATGATGGAACGACGATGCGACCCAGCCTGAACATCCTCGAGCCCGAGCTGATCGGGCGGATCGTCGACGAGGCCAAGCGCGTCCTCGCCGAGCACGGCTTCGAGATCCGCGGCGCCGAGATGCGCCGGCGCCTGATCGAAGCCGGCTTCCCGCAACGCGAGGATGGCCGGATCCTGTTCCCGCGCGCCGCGGTCGAAGAGGCCATCCGGACGGCACCGTCGTCGTTCCAGCTGTTCGACCGCGCCGGCCTGCCGCGGGCCGACCTGGGCGAGGACCGGGTCCACTTCATCCCCGGCTCGAGCGGGCTGAAAGTCCTCGACCACAGGACCGGCGAGGCGCGCCAGGCGACGTCGCTCGACTTCGCCGAGTACATCCGGCTCGGCGACGGCCTGGTCAACATCCCGTACCTCGCCACGGCGTTCTCGTCGGGCGACATCGAGCCCCAGGTGTCCGACGCTTGGCGGCTCTACCTGTGCCTGACGAACTCGACGAAGCCGGTCGTCTCGGGCGCCTTCACCGAGCACGGCGTGCCCCGAATGGCCGAGATGATGGCGCTATTCCGTTCTGGGGCCGACGACCTGCGCGCCCGCCCGATGTCCATCTTCACGATCACCGCGACGGGCAACTTCCGCTACTCCGAGGACTCCTGCCAGAACCTGATCGACTGCGTCGAGGCGGGCATCCCGGTCGAGATCGTGCCGGTCACCCTGATGGGTTTGATCGCGCCCGTGACGCTCATCGGAGCGACGGTCTTCCACACGATCGACGTGCTCGCCGGGATCACGATGGCCCAGGTCGTCCGGCCCGGCGCGCCGGTCCTGTTCGGCGGGGCGCCGGCGACGTTCCACATGAAGATCGCGTCGTCGCCGATGGCGGCCGTCGAGGCGCTCCAGCTGGATGTCGCCTACGTCGCGGTGGCGAAGGCCCTCGGCCTGCCGACCCAGTCGTACATGGCGCTGTCGGACGCGAAGACGCTCGATGCCCAGGCCGGCGCCGAGACGTTCGGGTCGGCGCTGCTCGCGGCGCTGGCCGGCGTGAACTCGGTGTCCGGCCCGGGGATGCTCGACTTCCTGCTCGTCTTCTCCTTGCCGAAGCTCGTGTTCGACGACGCGATGTGCGGCCAGGTCCTCCACTTCGTGCGCGAGGTCCGGGAGCTGAACGACCTGCCGGTCCACGAGCTGATCGACCAGCTGATGGCCGACCAGCACCTGATCATGGCGCCGCACACGATGGAGCACTGGCCGACCGAGCTGTTCCTGCCGGAGACCGTGATCGATCGTGACAACCGCGAGGCGTGGACGCGAGCCGGGGCGAAGGAGATCGACGAGCGGGCGACCGACGAGGTGAACCGGCGCCTCGCCGCCTATCGCCAGGTCGAGACGGATCTGGTCGTCGATGCCGAGCTGCTCCGGATCATCCGCTCCGGGATGGTCGATCCGGATGCGGTGCTGCCGCTGGTGCCGGCCGCGCCCGAGCCCGCCGCATCCGACGCCGGTCCGGGACGCCGCGTCAACCGCCGACGGGAGCGCCCCGGCTGACGGCTCCGCGGGGCGTCAACGGCGCCGCGGCGCCGCGCGCCGACGCCCATCGACCTCGTCGACTGCCCGCCCAGCGGGTCATGTGGAGGCTGGAGCCGTGCCCGACCGTCAGGGTGCTCGGAATTCGGGCGCGTCGACCGATGAACCGCCGATTCGGGAGCCGATGCGCCATCCCACGCGTGCCCCGCCTCCATAGAGCCCAGTGAGCGGGCGAGTGAGGCCCGCGTAAGCCGGGCAAGGCAACATCCGGGGATGACGAATTGCGATGGACTCGCTGCACGGGCGGTCCGGGTCGCCCTGGACGATGAAACACGGGTCCGGACTGAACTTGCACGAGCGCGGCGCGGTTCGGGAGCGAGTCGCGAGACGGTGGGTCAAGCGTCTGGTCTCTCCCGTTCGGCAGTCGAGCGATTGGAAGCCGGGACTCGCCGCTCGACGATCCGCGAGTTCGCCGCGTACGGCGCGGCCGTGGGACTGGACGTTCGACTCCGGGCATACCCAGCTGGCGATCCGATCCGGGACGCCGGGCAACTTCGGCTCCTGGAGCGGTTCCGCGCGCGTCTCCACCCGGGGCTAGGGTGGAGAACCGAGGTACCGCTCCCGATCGAAGGCGATCGACGCGCGTGGGACGCCCTCATCCGGGGCGACGGCTGGGTCGTGGCGGTCGAGGCGGAGACCGTGCTCGACGATCTCCAGGCCCTGGAGCGCCGAGTCGCGCTCAAGCAGCGGGACGGCCACATGGATCGCGTGCTGCTCGTCGTCGCCGACACCAGGCGCAACCGACACGCCCTTGCCGCGACCCCGAACGCACTTCCGGCGTTCAGTCGAGACGCGCGACGGGCGCTGCGAGCCCTCGCGGCTGGCCAGCATCCCGGCCAGAGCGCGATCGTGGTCCTCTGAGCGGCGGCGGGACGAAGTGGGGCTTCGCGGCCTAAGGTCGGTGCGTCGCGCCGTCAAGGCCGTGGGCGACCTCGCCCTCCCCCGACGATATCGCGCGCCTCGGCAACGAGGGATGCCAGCTCGTCCCAGTCGACGGATCCGTCGAGGTAGACGCCGATCCAGCCCCGGTGGCCGACGTACGGCGGGCGGAAGAACCGCACCGGGTCGGTCTCGACCAGGCTCTCCTGGCGGCCCGCCGGCGCCGCCAGCCAGACGGCGAGACGGTCGTCGTGATGGTGGTCGGCCGTCGTCGCGAAGCTCCTCCCGCGGACGAACCAGGTCGGCTCGCCGTGGCTGAGCTTCTCGGTGACGTCAGGCAGCGCCACGCACAGCGAGCGGAGGCGCTCGACGATCGCCGGGTCGCTCGGCCGCTCGATCACGCCGTTGCCACTCGCAGCTCGATCGGCAGGCCGACGAACCGCCCGAAGGTCTCGGCTGCCGCCGCGAGCGCATCGAGCTCGGGCGGCGTCAGCGGGATCAGGAGGGTCACCGTGACCGTGACCCGGTCGCGGGCGAGGGCCCGGCGCCAGCCGCCGACGACGAAGCCGTCGCGGACGACGATGTGGGCGCCGAGGACGTCGGCGACGTTGCGTGCCCGTGGCAGGTCCGGATCCATGACGGGGCTGTAGTCGCGGTACGACGCAAGCGCCTCGTCGTAGTTCGGCAGCAGGAGCACGTGCTCGTCGGGAACCAGGCCAGGCTCAGGGTCGAACGCGCCGGCCGCCGCCCAGTAGTCCTTGTCGTCGACCCGACGCCCTTCCAGGGCCGTGCCGGCCAGCTCGATGCCCTCTCGAACGCTCGACACGGTGAGCCCGGACCACCAGGCCATGTCCTGGACGAGCGCCGGACCGTGGCTCTGGAAATAGCGGATCGTCAGCTCGGGGAGGGCATCGCCGGCGGCCACCGGCGGCACCGGCGGGATCCGTTCGTCGACGAGCATGTACGTCGCCTGCTTGCCGCGCCGGGGGCCGCTCACGATCAGGGCGTCGAGCTCGGCGTGCATCGCGATGTGGGTGATCACGAGGCTGTCGGCCAGGTCGATGCCGGTCGGCGCGACAGCGGCCGCCAGATCGTCGCGGGTGAGCGCCTTCCCGCCCCGCAGGGCTTCGAAGATCGCAGTCTCGGCGCGCCGGAACTCGTCCGGCCCAAGTCCGACCCGCCGGTACATCGTCCCGGCCACCTGGTGGACGCGATGACCCGTCAGAGCCTGGATCCAGCGCAGCTCGGACGGAACGAGGAAGTGCCACGTCGGCCGCATGGCATGGGTCCGCGCCAGCCGCCCGTCGTCCATCGCGGCACCGAGCTCGTCGATCGTCTGGCCCGCTGGGAGACGCTGCGCGATCCCCCATAGCGCCCCCGAGATGTCCTGCGACTGGACCGCCCCGAACCAGCCGACGACCTCCGCGGGCGTCGCAAGCGGCGCCCCGACGAGGCGGCTGTTGCGGAGTCGGGCGTGGGCGATCGCGCGATTGGTCATCGTCCCCCGAGTCTACGGACTGGACCGGCCGGAACCCGGCAGGAATGCGCCGGCCGAGTCGCCGCGCGATGGCTAGGATGGGGTGATGAGTCGCGAACCTGCCGGCTGGGACGTCGACAGTCCGGTCCAGGCCGAGGTCTTCGTGGTCTGGCTCGACGACGACCAGCTTCGGCTCACCGGTCCGGACGGTCCCCAGCCGTGGATCCTCCAGCTCGGATCGACCGAGCATCCGGTGGAGGTCGTCGACCGGATCGTGCGCGACGTCGTCGGCCCGCCGCTGCTGGTCCACTCCACGTCGTGGCGGCGCGATCGCGATGCGGTGATCCTGAGCTTCGTCGTCGTCATCGACCGCGGACTCGTGGGCGACATGGCCAGCGTCCCGATCGAGCGGGCCGAGCTCGCCCGGTCCGAGGCCACCGCTGCCCCGCGCGACATCGCCGTCAGCGCGGTCGTCGAGCACGGGCTGCGCCATCTGGCCTGGCTCGTCCAGGACGATCCCGTCGTCGCGGCCGAGCTGCCGCCGCCGTGGCGTCCGCTGCTGGCCGCCTACGTTCCCGAACCGTTCCGCTCGCTCGGCTGAGGAGGATCCGCGATGCCCGACCCGACGCAGTTCACGAACCGTTGCGCCTGCGGCTGGGAGGTCACGGGACCGGAGGACGTCGTCGTCGACGCGACGATCGACCACGGCCGGCGGATCCACAACATGGAGGCGACCCGGGACCAGGTGCTGGCCGTGCTCCGGGCGGGCGGCGTTGCCGGAGCGGACCAGTCGGGCCGCGACGCGGGCGACGCGGGCGACGCGGGCGCCGCCGGCGCCGCCGCGACGCAGCGGTCGACCGATGCCGAGGCGGCGGCCGGGTGACGCGCCGGGCGGTCACCTACTCGACCTACCTCGCGCTCGACGAGCTGCTCGCGGCGCAGCGCCCGCTATCGGCCGGTCCGGACGGACGGCCCGAGCACGACGAGCACCTGTTCATCGTCATCCACCAGGTGTACGAGCTCTGGTTCAAGCAGCTGCTCCACGAGCTCGCCGAGGTGCAGCGGACGCTCGAGGCGGGCGACACCGACACGACCCTCCACCTGCTCAACCGGATCCTGAAGATCCTGAAGACGCTCGTCGCCCAGATCGACGTGCTCGAGACGATGACGCCGCTCCAGTTCACGTCCTTCCGGGACCGCCTGGAGTCGGCGTCGGGGTTCCAGTCGGCCCAGTTCCGCGAGGTCGAGGCGGTCCTCGGAAAGCGCGAGGCGTCGGCCGCCGCGGCGCATCCGGAAGGGTCACCTGGGCGGGCGCGGATCGAGGCGGCTCAGCAACGGCGCTCGGTGTGGGGGTCCTTCCTGGGGTTCCTGGCCGCCCGTGGCCACGTGCTTGCGGAAGACGTCCTCGCCCGCGACGTGACGCTGCCGCCCGCGCCGGATGATCGGGTCCAGGACGTCCTCGTCCGGCTCTACCACGACGACGCCGACGGCGCGCTGGTCGCCGAGCGGCTCGTCGACCTGGACGAGGGCTTCCAGGAGTGGCGCTACCGCCACGTCAAGATGGTCGAGCGGACGATCGGCACGAAGCGCGGGACGGGCGGCTCGGCCGGGGTGGAGTACCTCCGCGGCACGCTCTTCCAGCCGGTGTTTCCCGACCTCTGGGAGATCCGCGGGCGCCTCTGATCGAATCTTGGCTCGGGTCAGGCCCGGTCGGCGGCCCGCTTGGTCGCGTCGCGGTACCGCTGCTGTGCTTCCACCTCGTCGACCTCCGCCAGCGATGTATCGGCGTTCGCATCGAGGACGTCGGCTTGGGCCGCGAGCGCCGAGGCCTTGGCGGCGGCGGCGGTCTTGGCCGCGGAGGTCTCCGCAAGAGCCATCGCCGCAAGGGCCTCCTTGGCCGCGCTCGCGGTCGCCTTGGCCGCCTCCGCAGCTTCGTCGGCGGCCGTTGCTGCCGCCTGGGCGGCAAGTCGCCCACGCCTCGCGACGGCGACGGTCCGCTCCGCCGTGCGCCATTGCTGCAGGGCCTCTTCGGTGCTCAACGGGGCAGTGTCCTGGTCGGGCATTCCCTCTCCCGTGATGCGTTGACCGAGACAGCGTACGCGCCCGGGTGCCGATCAAGCCAGCGGGGGCAAGGAGCCCGTGGGCGTGGGACGGGTCAGCGGGCGCTTCGTTCGTGGGCGGCGTTCTCCGCGACCCGGACCTCGACGATCCGCGTGAGCGTGTCGGTGGGGATCGGGCGGTCGGCCGGAAACTGGATCGTGCCCTTGCCCGCGAGGTACGGCGTCAGCTCGTCGCCGAGCGCCGCGACCACCTCCTCGCTCGCGGGGAAGAGGCTGTAGTGCTTCTTGTACGCCGCGTACGACACGAGGAATTGCCCGCCGTGGCTGCGGAACGCCGGCATCAGGTACGCGATCGTCTCGACGGCGTCCGGGGCCGCGGCCCGAATCGTGGCCCGCATGATCTCCACGCCGCCGCGCCGCTCCTCGGACAGCGTTGCGAGGTACTCCTCGACCGTGGTCCGTGCCGCCATCCGCTCCCCCACCCGAATCCGGGTCGTGCTAGTGCTGGTGGCCCTGCAGATTCTGGAACATGTGGGCGAGCTGCTCGAGCAGCTTCCAGGAGATCTCGGCGTCGCCCTGGACGACCGACCGGAAGTCCCACAGGGTCATGACGTAGCAGTGCAGATCGGTGTCCGCAGTGACCGTCGCCGTCCGGACCCGATCGGCGATGAGGCCGATCGCCCCGAAGTGATCGCCGGCCTTGAGGCGCGAGACCTCGCTCCCGTCGACCGACACGACGGCCGTTCCGTCGGCGATCACGAAGAACCCGATCCCCCGCTCGTCTCCCTGCCGGACGACGACCGCGCCAGCGGGAAACGTCCGCTCGGAGAAGTCCTTGGCGAGCTTCTCGAGATGGCGCTTGTCCAGGCCCGAGAGCAGATCCACATGCGCAAGCGCATCAACCACATTCGTCGACATGCGGGAAGTGTCGCCTCCGGCCGCGGTCTGTCAATGGTCGGTTGCGACCCTCAAGGCCGTGAGGCCGTCCGTCTCGCTGGTCGCCCAGCGATCGGGGCGCCGCAACGGGTCAACTCGCCGCGTTGCACACTGCCCCGATGACCAACCGATCCGCGCCCGTCCCACACGTCGAGCACTACCCGAACGGCAGCGTGAAGCTGTCCGGCGCCCATCTCGACGGCGAGATGCACGGCCCGTGGGAGTTCTTCCGCGTGGACGGCAGCCCGATGCGGAGCGGCGCGTTCGATCGCGGTCGCCAGGTCGGCCTGTGGCGAACCTTCGATCGAGCGGGCCGGCTCGTCAAGGAGACCGACTTCGGCGACGAGCGCACGGGCTGACGACGAGGCCGGTCCGGCCTCGTCGCAGTCAAGCCGAGGCCGGCGGGGCTACTGGTTGGCGCCGATCAGCGCGGTCGCGATCGGGACGACATCCGCCTCCGACGGGGCGATGACCACGAGCATGTGGTCGCCGATGTGGAAGACACCGATCCCGCCGGTCGCGGCCTTGCCCGACGACACTTCCACCCCGTCGACGGTCGACTTCGTGAACGTCGCGCCCATGCTCGAGCTCATCCCGGCGAGCGCGGCCGCGTAGCCGGCCGCCGACAGGGTTCCGGACGGGAACGCCAGCACCATGAGGATCGGGCTGCCGGTGGCTCCACTGATCTGACGGAAGCCGACCTTGATCGCGTCCCCGAAGGCCCCGAGGCCGCTGGCCATCTGGGTCTCGAGCACGGTCTGGAGCGCAGCCGGCACGGTCGTGAGGCCGTACGGCGGGTCGATCGTCAGGCCGGCGGCCGGATCGACCGCGCCGGTGCCGCCCGAGGCGGCGGGATTGACCGACGGCACGGCAATCGACGGAAGTGCGACCGACGGGATGGCCACGGATGGGATGGCCACGGATGGGACGACGACCGAGGGCGTGGCGACGGACGGCGCGGCCGGTGCCGACGAGCCGCACGCCGCGATGGACGCGGCGAGGATCGCCGCCAACAGGGTCGCGCCCATGGTGCGAACGGCGAGGCGGCGGCGGGGCGGGGACGATGGTGCCTGGTTCATCTCACTCCCTCGGATCCGGTTCTGGCGTTCGTTGCGAGGTGTCGGGGGCCAGCCTAGCGCAGACGACGATCAATTCCGTGATGCCGTGCGGTGGGACGGTCGGGCGGGACCTTACGGATTCGCGCCGATCTCGCGCTTGCGGCGGGCGACGAACGTCGCGATCCCGTCGGCCGCGGCCGGGTCGAGCGGCGGCGGCACGAACTCCGCGAGGAGCTGCTTCCAGATCCGGTTGGCCCGCTGCGTCGCCGTCTGCGCCCCATCGTCGGCCCAGGTCTCGTAGTTCCGCCAGTCCGACACGATGGGCCGGTAGAACGCCGTCTCGAACCGTTCGAGCGTGTGGCTCGAGCCGAAGAAGTGACCGCCCGGTCCGACCTCGGCGATCGCGTCGAACCCCAGCGACGCCTCGTCCACGACCACCGGCTGGAGCACCTCGGACATCATCTGGAGGATCTCGGCGTCGACGATCAGCTTCTCGTAGGACGCCGTGAGCCCGCCTTCGAGCCAGCCCGCGCCCTGGTAGAGCAGGTTCGCGCCGCCCATCACGGCGCCCCACACGGCCATCTCGGACTCGTAGGCGGCCTGGGCGTCGACGATGGCGGAGGCGGTCGCGTTCGAGGACCGCCACGGCAGCCGATAGCGACGCGCCATCTGGCCCGACGCGATCGCGCCCTTCACGTACTCGGGCGTCCCGAAGGCCGGCGAGCCGGTCCGCATGTCGACGTTCGAGGTGAACGCGCCGTACACGACCGGTGCTCCGGGCCGGACGATCTGGGTCAGGGCGACGCAGAACAGCGCCTCGGCGTTCTGCTGCGCGATCGCCGCCGCGAGAGTGACCGGGGTCATGGCGCCGGCCAGGGTGAAGGGCGTCGCGACGACGGCCTGGCCCGCCTCGGCCAGCGCCATCAGGCCCTCGCTCATCGGGCCGTCGAGGCGGAGCGGCGAGTTCGTGTTGATGATCGTGATCAGCGACGGCTCGCGCAGCAGTCGATCGCGGCCCACGCCGCGCGCGAGCCCGACGATCTCGAGCGCGTCCTCCACGACCTGCGCACCGAACCCGAGGCAGTGCCAGGTCTTGTCGAGCGTGGCGGCCAGGCAGGCGTACATGTCGAGATGGCGGGTCTCGACCGGCAGGTCGGTCGGCTCGAGCGGGCCGCCCGCCTCCTGGTGGATCACGTTCAGGGTCGAGATCAGCGCGACGTAGTCCTGGAAGTCCTGCCACGTGCCGGCGCGCCGGCCGCGGTCGAGATCGGTGACGAAGGCCGGGCCGCCGACCGAGGTGAACACGAGGTGGCGGCCGCCGAGCGTGACGTTCCGCTCTGGGTTGCGGGCATGGAGCGTGAACTCCGGCGGGGCGGTCGCGATCAGCTCCTCAACGAGCGCGCCGTCCATCCGGACCCGCCGGTTCGAGCGATCGACGGTGGCGCCGGCAGCTGCCAGGCGGTCGGTGGCCCGGTCGCCGAGGACCTCGAAGCCGACCTCGGCCAGGATCCGGAGCGACGTCCGGTGGATGTCCTCGACGTGGTCGGCCGACAGGACCTCGAGCGGGGTGAACGGGTTCGTCAGGCGCCGGAACGGGAGCTGCGGGATGCCGCCACCAGTCCGACGCACGTGGCGTCGATGGGCGACGGGCTCCTCCGTCACCCGCCGGACCGGTCGGCGGGCGGCGTCGGGAACATCGGCTGGAGCGCTCGCTGGCCTTGAACGATCTTCCGTCGGGCCGATCGGAATTCCATGATGAGGACGAGCGCCGCCACCGCGGCGGCCACCAGGACGGCGATCAGCAGGTCCGACCGGGCGAACCGGAGCGCGATCGCCGCGATCGCCCCCGCGATCACCGCGTTGAGGACCATGACAAGCGTCGGCGTGCCGGCGATCAGGTGGACGATCGGCGCGGTGCCCGGTGGGACTGCCATGGTGATCCCGATGCCGCGCGGGTCATCGTGGACGCCCATGACGAAGTACGGCGCGAGATCCGGGGCGATCTCGAGATAGGCCGCCCGGATCCGGTTCATCCCGGCGACGGTGATGGCGTCGTGGTAGTTCGCCGCCCCCATCCGGAGCCAGGTGCCGATCCCGACGAAGAGATCGATCGGCAGGACGACCAGGGCCACCACGAAGAACGGATCGTTGAACCCGTCGACGCCCGCGATCAGGCTCAGGGCCACGATCGAGCCCGTCAGGGTGGACAGGAACATCGACGCGCGGGTGAACGATTCACTCCATGCGAGGCTCCGCGACGCGAGCAACGACCAGTGTTCGGTGGACAGGATCTGGAGGCGGATCTGGACCGGCGTCGGTCCGGCGTCAGCCTGGGCCGATCCGACGACCGGCGTGGGACCGGGCTCGGCCGGCGGCCCCGGACTGCGCTCGAACGTCATGCCTGGTATCTCCTGTTCCGTGATCCGCCTGGTTCCAGTATCCCGCGCGGCAGGTCAGGCCGGCGCGGCGGACTCGGCGGCTGCGACGATCAGCTCGGCCGCCTCGGCGACCTGGGCCCGCGTCACGTCGAGGTGGGTGACCGCCCGGATCGACCGCGCGCTGAACGCCACGACGAGGACGCCCGCTTCGCGCGCCGCGGCCACGACGGCCGGGGCGTCCGCCGCGCCTGCGGCCATCCGGAACAGCACGATGTTCGTCTGCACGGCGGACGGATCGAGGTCGATGGCCGGGCTCGCGGCGAGCCGCTCGGCGAGAAGTCGGGCGTTCGCGTGGTCATCAGCCAGGCGGCCGAGATGATGGTCGAGAGCATGCTCGGCGGCCGCTGCGAACACGCCGACCTGGCGCATCGCGCCGCCGGCCATCCGGCGGTAGCGCGTCGCCGCGGTGATGAACGACCGTGACCCGGCGAGCATCGAGCCGCCCGGCGCGCCGAGTCCCTTCGAGAACGCCACATTGACGACGTCGAAGGGACGGGCGAGGTCGGCAACGTCCACGGCCGCGGCCGCGGCCGCGTTCCACAACCGCGCTCCGTCGAGGAAGCTCGCGACGTCGTTCGCGCGAGCGGCGTTGGCGATGGCTGCGCCCGTCGTCACGTCGACGACGACGCCGCCGGCCCGGTTGTGGGTGTTCTCGACGGCGACGACGGTCGTCGGCGGCAGGAGCATGTGGCCGCGCGGCTTGCGGGCGGCGAGGAAGTCGTCGACGCTGAACCGCCCCGGCGTCGCGGCCGATCCGATCTCGGTGATCTGCGCGCCGCTGTTGGCCGCCGCCGCTCCCGTCTCGTGCCACAGGATGTGGGCTTCGTGCGGCGCGAGCACCTCGTCACCGGGCCGGGTCAGGGTCCGGATCGCGACCTGGTTGGCCATCGTTCCGGTCGGAAACCAAAGCGCCGCTTCGTGACCGAGCATCGCCGCGACCCGCTCCTGCAGCCGGTTGACGGACGGGTCCTCACCGAACTGGTCGTCGCCGACTTCGGCCCGGGCCATCGCCTCGCGCATCGCCGGCGTCGGGCGCGTCACCGTGTCGGAGCGCAGGTCGATCTGGTTGCCGGCGGTCATCGGCGAACACTAGCGCGGCGCACGGTGTCGTAGGCTCTCCCCGATGCCCGACGACCGCCCGATCTTCGGCCTCGATGTTCCGGATGCCGTGTGGCGACCGACGCCGGAGCTCCGCTCCGACGCCCGGCTGGCCGGCTTCCTGAGATCGAGCGGCGCGGCCGACGTCACGAGCCTCCAGGCCCGGGCCGTCGCCGATCCTGCGTGGTTCTGGGGCGCCGCCGCCGCCGACCTGGACCTGGCGTGGCAGCGCCAGCCGGACCAGGTGATGGATGCGACCGGCGGCCCCGAGTGGACCCGCTGGTGGCGCGGAGGGGCGTTCAACCACGCCGAGGCGTCGACCGGCCCGCGCGCCGCCCGCGACCCCGATGGCGGCGCGATCGCCTGGGAAGGCGAGGATGGTGCCATCCGGCGGCTGACCAATCGGCAGCTTTGCGACGAGGTCAGTGCGGCCGCCCGGATGTTCGTCGGCCACGGCGTCCGACCGGGCGACCGCGTCGGGATCTTCCTCCCGATGCTCGTGGAGACGGTGGTTGCCACCCTCGCTCTCGGGCGGATCGGCGCGATCTTCACGCCGATCTTCTCGGGCTATGGGGCGCCGGCGGTCGCCGCCCGGCTGCGCGATTGCGAGGCCAGCGTCCTCGTCACGGCCGACGGGTTCCTCCGGCGCGGATCGGTCGTGCCGATGAAGGCCGTGGCCGACGAGGCCGTGGCGCTGGCCCCGTCGGTCCATCGGACGATCGTGGTCCGGCGGATGGGCGACCGCGCGCCGGCCACGCCATGGGATGCCGACCGCGATCGCTGGTGGGACGTGGGAATGGCGGCCGCCGCGGCCGCCCTCATCGACGAGGACGGTGAGGCGCCCGTCCCCGACACGGATCCCGAGACGCCCTACATGCTCATCTACACCTCGGGCACGACCGGCAAGCCCAAGGGGGCGGTCCATGTCCACGGCGGCTTTCCGATCAAGGCCGCCCAGGATCTCGCCCATACGTTCGACCTGCGCGCCGGTGACGCCCTCTTCTGGTTCACCGACCTCGGCTGGATGATGGGTCCGTGGGCGATCTCCGGGTCGCTCCTCCTCGGTGCCCGGCTCGTCCTGTACGAGGGTGCCCCGGACCATCCGGGTCCGGACCGGTTGTGGGAGCTGGTGGCGCGGCACGGGGTGACGCACCTCGGCCTGTCGCCGACGGTGGTCCGGGCGCTGATTCCGCACGGGACGGATCCCGTGCGAGCGCACGACCTGAGCGCGGTTCGGGTCCTGGGCTCCACCGGCGAGCCGTGGGACCCCGACAGCTGGTGGTGGTTCTTCCGTGAGGTCGGCGGCGGGCGCTGCCCGGTCGTCAACTACTCGGGCGGGACGGAGGTGAGCGGCGGGATCGTCGGCTGCAACGTCCTGACGCCGATCAAGCCGGCGTCCTTCAACGGCCCCTGTGTCGGGACCGCGGCGGACGTGGTCGACGTGGCGGGGCGCTCATTGCGGGGCGAGGTCGGCGAGCTCGTGATCCGGGTGCCGCAGCCGGGCATGACTCGCGGCTTCTGGCTCGATCCCGATCGCTACGTCGAGGCGTACTGGAGCCGGATCCCCGGCACGTGGGTCCACGGCGACTGGGCCGTCATCGACGACGACGGCTACTGGTACATCCGGGGCCGGTCGGACGACACCCTCAAGGTCGCCGGCAAGCGCGTCGGGCCGGCCGAGGTCGAGGCGGCCGCGACGGCCCACCCCAGCGTGGTCGAAGCCGCCGCGATCGGCGTGCCCCACGCCGTGAAGGGCGAGACGATCGTCGTCGTGTGCACGCTCCGACCGGGCGAGGTCGACGACGAGGCGCTCCGCGGCGCGATCGCCCGGCGCGTCGTCGAGGATCTCGGCAAGACGCTCAGGCCGGAGGCCGTCGTGATCGTCCCGGCCCTGCCGAAGACCCGTTCGGGCAAGATCATGCGGCGGGTCGTCCGGGCTGCCTGGCTCGGCCTCGACCCCGGGGACCTGTCGGCGCTCGACGACCCGGCGACGATCGAGGCAATCCGGCGAAGCGGGCCGGCCGACATCGCCGGAGGCTGATCCGCGCGGCGTCCGCGAAGAACACCCCCCGCGCCCAGCTTGCGAATAGCCGCATGTCTGATGCGCGGTAGCCGCATCTCGAGCGCGGCGTGGTGACTCGTGACTGGGTCGCCGGGTGGCCCTCGGTCGTAGACTGGCGACATGGTCGAGACCGCCATCGACAAGGACGTCGTCACGTGGGACGCGCTCGCTGACCTGGTCGCGGACCTCGCCGCCCAGGTCCGCGGCGAGTACGACGTGATGCTCGCAATCACCCGCGGCGGGCTCGTCCCGGCCGGGATGCTGGCCTACCGGCTCGGCATCCGAAACATCCTCGTCGCGGCCGTCGAGTACTACGACGACGAAGGCAAGCCCGGACCGCGCCCGACGTTCCTGCAGTTCCCGGCCGACCCGCTCCTGCGTGGCCAGCGGATCCTGATCGTCGACGAGGTCTGGGACAGCGGCACGACGATCCACGCGGTGACGGAGCGCGTCCGCCAGGCCGGCGGCGAGCCGACGACGGCCGTCCTCCATTACAAGCCGACGCGATCGGTGGTCCCGGCCACGCCGGATCACCACGTGGTGACGACGGACCGCTGGGTCGTCTACCCGTTCAAGGCGGGTCAGTGATCGCCCGGCGTCCGAGGCGGCGCGCCGGACGTCGATGAGTTCGCGGGCCGAGCGTCGTCTCCACGAATGACCAGGCCCGTCTCGCTGGAGGGACCCTCGTGACCCGAACGATGCTCCTCGTCGGCACCCGCAAGGGCGCCTTCATCCTCGACGGTGGCGCGGACCGCGCGAGCTGGTCGGTCTCGGACCCGCTCTGCGAGGGCTGGCCGATCCATGACCTCCAGTGGGACCCGGCGACCGGCTCGATCTACGCCGGGGGCGGGAGCGTGTGGTTCGGACCGGCGGTCTTCCGGAGCGACGACCTCGGCGCGACCTGGAGCCACTCGTCGGAGGGGATGACCTACGGCGACGACGGGCCGACCATCCCGTCGGTCTGGAACGTCACCCCGGCCCATGGCTCGATCTACGCCGGGGTCGAGCCGGCCGGGTTGTTCCGGAGCGACGACGGCGGCGCAACCTGGGCCCACGTTTCGGCCCTGCGGGACCACCCGAGCCGCCAGTCGCCGGGCTGGTCGCCGGGCGCGGGCGGGTTGATCTGCCACACGATCGTCCCCCACCCGACCGACGCCGACCGGATGTGGATCGCGATCAGCGCCGTCGGGACGTTCGCGACCGAGGACGGCGGGGCCACGTGGGAGGCCCGCAATCGCGGCGTGGCGGCCTGCTTCCAGCCGGACCCGCACCCCGAGACCGGCCAGTGCGTCCACAAGCTCGTGATGGCGGCCGGCGAGCCGGACAGCCTGTATCAGCAGAACCATTGCGGCGTGTACCGCTCGCGCGACGCCGGGCGAAGCTGGGAGGACATCAGCGCCGGTCTGTCGTCCGAGTTCGGGTTCGTGATGGACACTCACCCGCGGGACGCCGCGACGGCCTGGGTCATCCCCCTCAGCCACCCAGAGGAGGGCCGCTTCGCTCCGGACGGCTCCCTCGCGGTCTGGCGGACGCGCGATCGCGGTGACTCGTGGGAACGCCAGAGCGCCGGACTGCCCCAGGAGAACGCCTACGTCGGGGTCCTGCGCGAGGCCTTCTCGGTCGATCGTGGCGACCCGGCCGGGGTCTACTTCGGGACGAGCACCGGGCAGCTGTACGGATCGCGCGACGAAGGCGGGAGCTGGCAGCTGATCGCCGACCACCTGCCGTCGATCTGGGGCGTCCAGGCGATCGAGGTCGACTGACCGTGGCGGTCCGGGTCATCCTGCCGCGATCGCTCGTGTCCCTGATCCCGGGCACGACGCGGACAACCGAGGTGGAGGCCGCCAATGTGCGCGAGGCGATCGATCGGCTCGACGAGCGGACGCCCGGACTGCGCAACCGGCTCGTCGACAGCGGGCCGATCCTGCGCGAGCACATCAACGTCTTCGTCGATGGCGACCAGGCCTCGCTCGAGACGCCGCTCGGACCGGACTCGACGGTCCACGTGATCCCGGCGGTGTCGGGCGGCTGACGTGGCGTGTCGACAGACGCGCACCCGTCGGTGAGCGGTTCTTGCGCTCAGGCGTGTGTCGCCTACGATGATTTGCCTGTTGCGCCTCGCGCGGTGATGGTCGTGCGTGGACTGCCAGTCGGGCTCCGTCCGGCAGGAGCCAGGCTCCTGAGCGCAAGAGATTCGGGCGTCGAGCGCCGATTGCAGGAGCCAGGCTCCTGAGCGCAAGAGATTCGGGCGTCGAGCGCCGATTGCAGGAGCCAGGCTCCTGAGCGCAAGAGATTCGGGCCGTCGGGCGCCTCGCTCGCCGCGACTCCTGACCGCGCGCCCCGGGCTCGCCGCGCCTCAGCCCGGGAGGCCGACGCGGTGGAGCGCCCCGCCGAACGGATCGAACGGGTCCGAGCGCTCCGCGACCGCGTCGGCGCCAAGGGTTCCGTCGGCCGCGTCGGCGGGACCGTCGCCGATGACGGCCCGCCAGCCGCCGTCGGCGAGGCGATCGAGCGTTCGCAGGGCCGCCGCCGCCGTCGCCTGGGCGTGCTCGAGCGCGACGCCCGCCAGGACCGGCGGCTCGATGGATCCTGCGTGCGCGGCCGCGACCGCCGCCGCGACCCGGGTTCGCCGGATGTCGCCGGCCGTCGGCGTGCGGCGCAGGATCGCGGTCGTGGCGCCGCTCGGCTGGAGCGCCGCCGCCAGGGCCGGCCAGAGCTCGCCCGATGCGCGATCGTCCTCGCGCGGCTCCTCGAGGATCAGCCCGATCGTCGGCAGCAGCGCCCGGCGCAGGGCGAGCTCGCCGGCCGCGAACGCCACCGGATCGGTCTCGCCGGTCAGCCACGGGGTGAGTCCGCCGATGACGATCTGGTCGTCGGGCAGGCCGTTGCCGCGCGCGATCGCGACGGCGACGAGCTGGAGGGCGAGCGCCCGCCCGGCGCGTGACGACGGGCTGGACGGCATCCCGCGGGCGATGTCCGGACCGACGACGAGCGGTCCCGCGCCGATCGCCACGGTGACGCCGGCCCGGGCCAGGATCGCCTGGCCGAAGGCGTGGTCGGCCAGGGCGCGATCCGGCGCGACGTGGCCGTCGATGATCTCGGCGAGCGGGTCGGACACGGTCATGTCGATCCGCTCGAAGGCCGCTACGACGGCGCTCTCCGGGATCCCGAGCGCGGGTGGCACGATCGACAGCCGGACGTAGCCTCGGCGTCGAGCGGCGGCCTCGTCGAGATCGAGGCGGAGGCTCCCGAGCGCGCGCTGGCTGCCGCTCGGCGCCTGCTCGAGGAGGTCTTCGTCCTGGCGCTCGGTGCCCGCCCGGGGCTGCCAGACCGGTGCGTCGCGGCCGGCCCGCCGGAGGCGCTCGCTCAGCTCGCGCCCGATCGGCACCTCGATCTGGAGCAGGTCCGCGCCGGCGTCGACCGCCTGACGCGCCTCGTGCAGAGCTCCCCCCAGATCCGGCTCGCCGATCGCCGCCCCGATCCACGGTCGGGCCGGATCGCCGAGCACGGCGATCAGCTCCGTCCGCGCCGTTCGGTTGGCGTCCATCCGGTCCAGCGCGGCGCCGACGAGACGACGCGCCTCCTCCTCGGCGATCGCGCGCCGCTCCGGCTCGCGCAGGAGGGTGGCCTCGAAGCCGAGGTCGACGGCGCCGGACGCGACGTCGAGGGCGAGTCGCTGGGGATCCAGGTCGTATTCGGCGAGAGCGATGGCGAAGGGCAGCACGATCCCGGACCCGAGCCGGGCCGATCCGCCGCTGAGATAGCGGTCGACCACCGACCAGGCGAGCGGTCGCCCGGCGCCATCGAGCCCGGTCACCCCGAACATCCGGAGAAGCGCCCGCTCGCGGCCGACGGTCGTCGAGGCCCGGGCGCGAGCCGCCCAGGCGCCGGCCAGGGTGTCCGCCCGTTGGGCGATGCGGTCGAGCGGTCCGAGGTCCGTCGTCATCGACCGCAGTATGCCGTCAGCGCGGCCGGCGTTGGGCAATCAGCCACCCGGGGCCTCGCGCCCCTGCGGAACGCGAGCGTCGGGTCCGCCGGTTCGGGCTGCAGCCTCCGCACGGATGACTGCGATCGAGGGGCCGACACCGCCCGGATCAGCCCGGCTCCGGCCCGCTTCGCGCGGGCGCGCCGATCCAGACCTGCCCGTCCGCGAACCGCTCGGCCTTCCAGATCGGGGCACGGGCCTTCGTCTCGTCGATGGCGTAGCGGGCCGCCTGGAACGCCGCGTCGCGGTGGGCCGCGACCGCCAGGACGACGATGCTCGCCGCGCCGAGGGGCACCTCGCCGATGCGGTGCACGATCGCCAGACGCTCGACCCCGAACCGGACCGCAATCTCGTCGGCGATCGCAGTCAGGACCCGGATCGCCATCGTGTCGTGCGCCTCGTAGCCGAGCGCCTCGACCGAACGCCCGGCATGGCGGGCCGCCTCGGCTTCCTGGCCGGGGGCGGGCGTCCCCGGCGAGACGCGCGTTCGCCCGACGAACCCGACGACCGCGCCGTCGGCGTCGGTGGCGAGGCGCGCCTCGAGATCGGCCAGGATGGTCGGCGCGAACGGCTCATCCTGGAGCTCGATGATCCGGCTCCGGCCGGGTCGACGCCCTTCGGGCAGCACATCCGCCGCGTCTCCTGCGCCGCCGCTGACCGGCGGGATGAACGCGACCTCGTCGCCGTCCGCCAGGGCCGTCGTCGGCTCCGCGTAATCGCCGTTGCGGGCGAACCGGACGGACGGTCGGCCTGGTCCCAACAGCGGGAACCGCGCGGCGATCGCCGCCCAGGCGTCTT
Source organism: uncultured Chloroflexia bacterium (assembly GCA_963783055.1). Lineage (GTDB taxonomy): Bacteria > Chloroflexota > Limnocylindria > Limnocylindrales > CSP1-4 > CF-46. The sequence goes on along the minus strand of CAWAMB010000004.1, from coordinate 589,604 downwards.
CGACGATCGCCCCGGCTGCGAGCTCGAGCGGGACCTCGCGGGCGCCTGCCAGCTCGCGCTGGATCGCGAAGAGACGGACGCGGATCCGCATGGGCCCTGTGGCGCGGATGTCGGTCATGGGCACCTTCGACGGCTCAGCCGCGAAGCCCGGCGATGAGGAGCCCGTCGCCGACCGGCAGGATCGTCGCCGTGAACCGTGGGTCGCCGAGGACGACCGCGTCGAAGGACCGAAGGGCCGTGGTGTCCGGGTCCGTGATGGCGCCATCCGTGACGCGACCGCTCCACAGGACGTTGTCGGCCACGACCAGCGCGCCCGGTGCGAGTCGCGGCACGACGGCGTCGAAATACGCCTGGTACTCGGGCTTGAGGGCATCGATGAAGGCGAGGTCGAACGGTCCGGCCAGCAGCGGGTCGGCCGCGGCGAAGGCATCGAGAGCCCGGGCCGTGACGACGGTGATCCGCTCGTCGGCGATTCCGGCCTCGCGCCACCAGCCTCGGGCGAGGTCGGTCCGTTCGCGATCCGGATCGATGGTCACGATCGTGCCGTCGGCCGGCTGGCCCAGCGCCATCCAGAGCGTCGAGTAGCCGTAGGCCGTGCCGACCTCGAGGATCCGTCGCCGGCCGGCGGCAAGCGCCGCCAGGACACGCCCGCTGTCGCGATCGACGATCGGGATGTTGCCCGGCGCCGCCGCCTCCTCGATGGCCTCGAGGGCCGGCAGGATCGGCATCGTCAGACCCTCGATCCAGCGCGCCTCGCGGGCACCGGCGACCCAGCTGCGGTTGTTCTTCATCGAGCTCCCGTCCGGCGCGACGTCGTCACACGAGCAACCCGGCGCCGAAGTACAGGCCGGCCGCCAGGATCGTGCCCGAGGCGATCGTGCCGATGTTGATGTAGAGCAGGCCGGTCGCGGATTCCATCGAGCGGCTTCGGGCGGTCTGGACGGCGGCCCACGACACCACGAGCGGGAAGATCAGTCCGACGATCAGGCGGAGCCACACGAACATCGCCATCGGACCGACGAGGACGGCGAACGGTCCGCCACCGCCGGGACCGGCGCCGGTCGCGACCCAGACGGCGAAGAGCACGACCTGCAGTCCGACGACCGCGAGGAGGATCCGTGAGATCAGGATCAGCGGCGCCTCGGGCAGCTTCGGCGTGACCAGGTACCAGTGGCCGAGGATCATCGCGGCGAAGACGCCGCCGGTCGCGATCGACAGGACCGCCAGCTGGAGCAGCAGCGGCACCGCGAGGAGGGTCCCGCCACCCCAGCCGAGCGCCGCGCAGATCAGGGTCGTCGCGGCGGCACCCAGGCCGGCGGCGGCGAGGGGCGCGGCCCGGCGCCGTTGGACGAGTGCGACCACGTAGGCGGCGGCGAGCAGGCAGAACAGCCCGAGCGCCATCCGGCGTGGCAGATCGAACGTCGGATCGACGGTGATCGGGGTTCCGACGATGGCGGCCGGAAGCGACTGGTCCGACAGCCAGGCGAGGAATCCGATCGCGACCGAGCACGCGGCCGTGAACGCCAGGAAGCCGCGGGTCGCGTCGGTTCGCAGCCGGGCGAGGACGACGGCCGCGAACGAGCCGAAGGCGAGGGCCGCCAGGACGGTCCAGTTGATGAACGGGAGGTTCTCGGCGATCCGCTCGGCAGGCACGGCCCGAGTGTAGCCGAGCGCCCTGCGCCATCCGTTCGGGCCCGCCGGCGCTGCACGACCCGTCCCCGCGAGCGATGATCGGGGCCGCATGTGGGCGCCGTCGACGACCGTCCCCGCCCGACCACCGCTCGACTCGCGCCTGGCAACCACGAAAGGAACCGACTCATGGCCCTCGATCCTGCCGCGACGTTCACCTGGTACGGCCACTCGTGCTGGGAGCTGACGACGCCCGGCGGGAAGACCGTCCTCCTCGACCCGTGGTTCGGCAATCCGCTCAGCCCGCGGCCGCCGCAGTCGGTCGATCGCTGCGACGTGATGCTGGTCACCCACGGCCACGACGATCACTTCCATGACGCTCTCGGGATCGCCAGCCGGACCCGCGCGATCTGGCCGAGCATCCACGAGATGAGCCTCTGGCTCGGCCGGAACTACGCCCACAAGGACCAGATCATCGGCTTCAACAAGGGCGGCACAGTCGAGGCCGCCGGGCTGAAGATCTCGATGGTCCGCGCCGACCACTCCTCGGGCGACCTGTACTCGGGGGCCGAGTCGCCCCTCTACTTCGGAGAGCCGGCCGGCTTCATCGTCGAGCTCGAGGACGGGTTCCGGTTCTACTTCGCCGGCGACACGGACGTCTTCTCGGACATGCGCCTGATCGCGGAACGGTACCGGCCGACCCTCGCCTTCCTGCCGATCGGCGGCCACTTCACGATGGATCCGGCGGCGGCTGCGATGGCGGTCGAGCTGCTGGGCGTGACCGACGTGGCGCCGATGCACTACGGGACGTTCGGGCTCCTGGCGGGGACGCCGGAGCAGCTTCGCTCGGCCCTGGCCGAGCGTGGGCTCGGCCACGTCGGGGTGCACGTGACGACGCCCGGCGGCACGCTCGCCTGACGGCCTCCGCTGGGACCCCGGTGCGGCCGGGATCTCGGGGCGACCGTTCCGTCGTCGGGCCGATCCGGTAACGGTGCGGACGCACACCGCACGACGACGGGTTCGGCGCGGTTTGGTGTCCTGCGGGGCGCTGCGGACCTGACCTCCGATCGGAGGCGGCAAACCAACTGGCCATGTCGGTCCGGGGCGTCCGAGGCCACGATCCCTTCGACCTGGCACCAGCCAGGGTCCGCCACGCGTTGGGGTCCGGATGCCTGCAGGAACGACGGGAGCCGCAACGATCCGCCACGTCGGTCTCGTGGCGCTCGAGGCCCTGCTCGTCGCGATCCTCGTCTGGGTGGCCACGATGGCCCTGGCGGGAGCCAGCCAGTCCGATGGCTTCATCGGGTCGGCGACGGCCGGCGGCCCGACCCGCGGCCCGGCGGTCACCGTCCTGCCGGCCGGCGGGGCCGTCGTGACCGCCGGCTCGACCGAGGGCGGTAACTGGCTCCACGTCACGTGTCCGGCCGGCGTGGCCCTGACCGGCTCGCACTGGATCCGGATCGTGCCCGATCGCGCGCTCAAGGTCCGGCTCGGCGCTGCGGCTCCGGCATCAGCCACGTGCGTCGTCGAGCAGGGCCACTTCTCCGCCAACGGGAAGTGGCGCGTGATCGCCGCGACCCCGTTCACCGTCGGGGGCTGATCCGCCCCGTCGTCGGGACCCGTCGACCGCGGCGCTCGTCCGTCCGGACGGTCGGCTACCGACCTGCCTCGTTGCCGTTTACGGCCGCGACCCGATCCAGCAGCCGCTGATAGTTGTGGTCGCTGATCCAGCGTGGGAAGCAGTAGCCCATGAAGTCGTGGGTCGACGCCGGCACCGACCCGCGGATCCGCCGGTCGAAGCCGGGTACGCCGATGACCCCGCCGGAATGCGGATAGTCCGTGTCCGGTCGATCCACATCACCACACGGCGCATGCAACAAGCCGTGGGCGTGACCGAGCTCGTGCAGGAAGGTGTCTTCCGCCTTCTGATCGCCGAACGCGGCGCCGATCGCGAATCCCAGACCCGACCCGCCGCCGTCCTCGGAGGTGCCCGTGATGCAGTCGTCGCAGTACGTCTCGCGGGACGCTGCCCCCGTCGCCATGCCGTAGTAGTACACGTCCTTGGCCGGACGGTCCGCATCGCGGATCCGGCCGAGCGTCACCAGAAGCGAACCGAGATCGGGCTCGTCGCCGCCGTCCACGAGGTCGCCCACCGTGATGTCGACGTCGCTGACCGGGTACATCGCCAGCAGGGCGTCGCGATACCCGTCGATCACGTCATCGGAGGTGTTCGGAACGAACCCGGCGACCCGGAACGGAACGAGGTGGACCTTGATGCCACCCGTGGGCCGCGCAGCCAGATCGATCGTGATTCCGGCCGGCTGGGCGACGCCCCCAGGGCCGGCCACGGCGATGCACTCGACGACGCTCACCGACATGCGCCCGTTGGGCGTCACGGCCGTCCGCGGGAGGTCCACGACGACGGCGCCGAGACTGGCCGGGTCGGGTCGCAGATCCTCGTTCGGCACGAGGCGGGTTGATCGCGTCGTCGGCCCGCCCGACGCCAGGGTCACCGTGAGACGCACCGCCACCTCGCGCCTCGCCCAACCGGGCTCCGTCGCGAGGTTGATCCCGACGAAGGCGTCCTTGTCGGCAACGACATCGGCGGTGCGGTGCGTGCTGCTGATCGGCGCCCCATCGGCGACCAGCGGGACCCGCACGGACTGATACACCGCCACGTCGCGCACCGTGACACCGCTCGCAGCTCGATCGAAGCAACCATCGGCACCGACCGGTCCCATGGCTGCGGGTTGGGTCGGAGCGCGGGGCCGGGCGGTGGCCGGCGCCTGGGACGGTGTCGACGTCGGGCCATCCTCGCCCAGCCGCGACTGGTCAGCGCACCCAACCAGGGCCGTGACGGCGAACAGGCACCGTGCGGCAATGGCGAGGCGGCGATCCCGAGGTCTCATCGCGAAAGTATGCGGGCGACGTCGGGCGGGGCCCCGCGCCAGCGTCGCGGACCGGGTGTTCGGCTCGATCGGCTGACCGGCCGCCCCGTGCGCGAGGTCAGGTGAGGACCGGCACTCCGTCCGAGCGGTCGCCGGTCTTCGGCGTGCCCGACGTGCCCGGAGCGGCCGGGCCGGACGGCACGGCCGTCTCCGCCGGTCCGGCGGCGGCCACGTCGGGCTCGCTCGCATGATCTTCCTCGGCAGGGGCCGATCCCGGACCGCGCGCGATCAGGTCGAAGAGCGTCGTGCGCAGGTCCTCGTCACGATCGCCGAGCGCGAGCTCGAGCAGGTGCTGGGCGCTCGCGACGACGTCGGGCGGCGGAGCCGCATCGGGGACCCGCAGGATCTTGTCGACCTCGGTCGGCTCGACGGTCTCGCTCGTGTAGAACAGGCGCTCGTGGAGCTTCTCGCCGGGCCGCAGACCCGTGAACCGGATCGGCACGCTGTCGTCGCCGCGGCCGGTCAGGCGGATCAGGTCGCGGGCCATGTCGACGATCCTGACCGGCTCGCCCATGTCGAGCACGAACAGGTCCCCCGGGCGCCCGATCGCCGCGGCGTCGAGGATCAGCCAGCCGGCCTCCTGCATCGTCATGAAGTAGCGGGTCATGTCCGGGTGGGTGATCGTGATCGGCTCGCCGTTCTCGAGCTGGCCCTCGAAGATCGGCAGGACGCTGCCGGCCGAGCCGAGGACGTTGCCGAAGCGGACCGCAACGTAGGGTCGGCCGGTCTTCGCGGCGGCGTCGGCCACGAGCCACTCGGCCAGGCGCTTGGTGGCGCCCATGACGCTCGACGGCTCGACGGCCTTGTCGGTGGAGACGAGGACGAATCGCGGCACGTCGGCCGCCATCGCGGCGGCGAGGACCGCGAGGGTGCCGCCGACGTTGACCTGGACGCCCTCCGACGGGTGGACCTCCATCATCGGCACGTGCTTGTAGGCGGCCGCGTGGAAGATGACCGCTGGACGGGTCTGGGAGATCAGCCGGGTCATCACGCCGCGGCTGGCGACGTTGGCGAGATGCACGGACAGCTCGCCGTCGCCGCGGCCGCTGAGGCGGCGCAGCTCGAGCTCGCGCTGGATCATGTAGAGCGGGCTCTCGGCCCGATCGACGAGGACGAGCTGCTTGGGCCGGAACCCGAAGACCTGGCGGGCCAGCTCCGAGCCGATCGAACCTCCGGCGCCGGTCACCATGACGACCTGGTCACGGATCGATTCGGCCACGCCGGGCGCATGGATCGTGACCTGCTCGCGGGTCAGGAGATCCTCGATCCGGATGTCGCGGACGCGCCGGGCATTCGTGCTGCCGTCGAAGAGGCCGCGGACCGGCGGGACGGTGCGGACCTGGAGGCCGGCCTCGATGGCGGCATCCATGACCCGCCGGATCGTGGCCCCGGACGGGTTCTCGAGGGTGATCAGGAGCATCCGCGCGCCGGTCAGGCGGATCGCGTCGGGCAGGTGGTCCAGGCCGCCGTACACGGTCAGGCCCGCGACGCTGCTGTTGGTCTTGGTCAGGTCGTCGTCGAGGAAGCCCACGGGCCGGACGCCCGCCTCGGGCTCGCGCCGTGCGGATCGCGCCATCGTGGCGCCGACCCGTCCGGCTCCGAACAGGAGCGTCGGGGTCATCGCGACGGCCGTCCCGCGGATGACGGTCCAGGTGCCGATCTCGCTGCCGGCCCGGATCGAGAACCGGAGGCCGCCCAGCAGCGCGAGGCTGAACACGAACTCGACCAGCCAGAAGGAGAGCGGCAGACGAGTCACGGACGGCCCGGCGATCAGGGTGATGGCGAGGGCCATGGCCAGCGCGATCGCGGTTCCGATGACCACGGCCAGCGCGACCTGGAGCAGCTCATGGACGCTGGCGTGGCGCCACAGGCGGCGGTACAGCCCGAACCGGATGTTGACGAGCGGGCGGATGACCAGCGGCAGGATCAGCATCGGCGCGAGCGACAGCAGCAGCTGCGGCGTGATGAGCCCGTCCCGCCGGACCTGGACGGTCAGCAGGATCGAGATCGCGATCAGCAGGATGTCGATGACGAGGAGATGCCGGCCACGCAGGCTGAGGACGGTGGTCCCGAGCCGATGGAGCAACCCGTGGTGCAGGGCTACCGCAGCCCCCTTTCCTGCCAGAACGGCCTCACGCGATGTCATTGTGTCCTTCCGCGAGTGTCGTTGTCTTCCCCGAAGTTCCCCGAGTCCGAGCTTGCCGCCAGGCCGCCGATGGCCAACCCGAACACTCCCCGTCGACATGGTGAGTCGACGTGCGATCGATCCAGCGTCCCCACACTTTCCCGAGCGGGCGCCCCGAGGGGACTGCCACGGTCTCGCGCCGCTCAACGGTAGTCATTTCGGGGACGGCTGGCTAGGTCCATTCTGTGCACTTTTCCCAATCAGAGCCGTCCATCCGGTGCGCGCGAGCACCGAATCGGCTCGTGGAAACGGCATCCTGCAGCCAGCGACCGGGACCATCGTCGGGCCCGCCGCGACGGCTCCCGTGCGCGAACCAGGCGCTCCGCGGTGCGGGGACGCAACCGTTGGGTGACCTTCGGGTGGTAGTCCCAGGGACCCTCTGTCGTATGCTCCCCACCGACATCCATCCAAGCCGGAGGCCATTCATTCGTGAGCGACGGGGCAGACCTGACCGGGCGGATTCGCCAGGTCATTCGAGAACACGGGCATCTCCCCGTCGAGCTTGATTCGATCGACGACGACACCGACCTGTTCCAGGCCGGCATGACCTCCCACGCGTCCGTCAACCTGATGCTGGGACTCGAATCCGAGTTCGACGTGGAATTCCCGGACGCGATGCTGAAGCGGAGCGTCTTCCAGAGCGTCAGCGCGATCCGGTCGGCCCTGACCCGGCTGATGGCGGCGGCCGCATGACGGTCATGGTCGACCGCGACCAGGCGTTCCTCGCCGGCATCAAGCGCATCGCCGACGACGTCGCCGGCCCGAATGCCGATGACGTCGATCGCGAGGCCCGGTTCCCGATCGAGACGATCGACGCCCTCCGCCTGGAGAAGGCCCTCTCGGCACTGATCCCCGAGGAGTACGGCGGCGGCGGCGTCTCGTTCGAGGCGATGGCCGCCGGGTGCTTCGAGCTCGGCAAGCGCTGCGGCGCGAGTGCGATGGTCTTCGCCATGCACCAGATCATGGTCGCCTGCGTCGTGCGGCACGGGATCGGCTCACCCGTCTTCGAGGCGTACCTCCGCGACGTCGCCAGCAAGCAGCGGCTGATCGCGTCGGTCACGTCCGAGATCGGAACGGGCGGCGACCTCGGCCGCTCGATCGCCGCGGTCACGCGCTCCGGCGAGGGCCGGGTCAGCTTCGAGAAGCAGGCGCCGACGGTGTCCTATGGGGACTATGCCGATGACCTCCTGACGACGCTTCGTCGGGCGCCCGACGCCGAGGCCGGGGATCAGGTCCTCGTCCTGACCCGGCGCGGCGACCACACCCTCGAGCCGAAGGGCACCTGGGATCCGATGGGGATGCGCGGGACGTGCTCGCCGGGCTACGTCGTCCGGGCCGAGCTGCCGGACGACCAGGTGATGACGGTTCCGTACTCGACGATCGGGCCGGAGTCGATGGTGCCGATCTCGCACATCCTCTGGTCGCACCTCTGGCTCGGCATCGCGACCGATGCCTTCGACCGGGCCCGGGCGTTCGTCCGCGCCTCGGCCAAGAGCCGGCCGGACGTCGTCCCGCCGACCGCCGCCCGGCTGTCCCAGCTTCTCAGTGAGCTGACCCTCCTCCGGGCGGAGGTCCACTCGGGTCTGCGCGACTTCATGGATGCCAATCGCGACGGCGACCGTGAGTCGCTGACGACGATGGCGATGATGCTGCGGTTCAACAACCTGAAGATCGCGGCGTCGGAGCAGGCGCCACGGGTCTGCCAGGGCGCGATGAACGTGTGCGGCATCGTCGGCTACAAGAACGACACGCCGTTCAGCGTGGGGCGCCACCTGCGCGACACGATGTCGGCCTGCCTGATGGTCGCCAACGAACGGATCCATCAGACCAACGCCAGCCTTCTCCTCATCGCCAAGGACGTCTAGCCGTGGCGACCTTCCGCGAGGCGACCCCCGAACAGGCCGCCTTCCTCAGCTCCCTGTTCGACGCCGGCGTGCTCATCGACACCGGCGCCGCCGGCCTGTCGGGCCAGGGACCTGCCTTTGTCGACGTGCGCGAAGCGTTCACCGCCGCGGTCAGCCGGGCATCCGGAGACGACCCGGTCGAGTCGATGCAGTTCCCGCCGTTGACCTCCACGTACGAGATCGAGAGGAACGGCTACCTGGCGTCGTTCCCGCACCTCGCGGGACGCGTCTTCTCCTTCGAGGGCAACGACGCCCAGGCCCTCGAGCTCGAACAGCGCGCCGCCGCTCATGAGGACTGGAGCGAGTTCGAGACCCAGACCGACGCGGTTCTTCTGCCGGCGGCCTGCTACCCCGTCTATCCCCACGTCGCGAAGCGCGGTCCGCTCCCGCGAGACGGGGTCATCGTCGACACCGGCAGCGCCTGGGTCTTCCGGAACGAGCCGTCGGGCGATCCGGCCCGGATGCGCTCCTTCCACATGCGTGAGTTCGTCCGGATCGCCGATCCCGACGACGTGGCGTCGTTCCGCGATCTGTGGCTCGACCGGACGCTCCGGCTCTTCGGGCGGCTCGGCCTCGTCGCCGAGTCGGAGGTCGCCTCCGATCCGTTCTTCGGCCGGGTCGGCCGGATGCTCGCGGCGAACCAGAAGGAGCAGGAGCTCAAGTTCGAGCTCGTGGCCATGGTCGGCGGCCCGGAGCCCACGGCCATCGCGTCCTTCAACTATCACCAGGACCACTTCACCCAGGTCTACGAGATCGGCCTCGAGGGGGGTGGGATCGCCCACACCGGCTGCGTCGCCTTCGGGATCGAGCGAGTCACCCTCGCCCTGTTCCGGGCGCACGGCCTCGACCCCCAGTCGTGGCCGCGCGAGGTGCGCGCGGAGCTGTGGCCGTGACGTCGGCGACGGGCGGGCTGGTGAGCCTGTTCGGCCATGACCCGGCGACGTACCGGCCCCACGCCATCCATACCGGCGAGCGGACCTACCTCGAGACGAACTGTTTCACGGACATCATCTCGGAGCTGCTCCACGCCGGCGGCCACGAGCCAGTCGCGTCGTTCGGGTCGTTCGTGCGGATGGACTTCGAGAACGACCAGTGGACGTTCTTCAAGCCGCGGCCGGAGGACATGGAGCTCCTGTACGGCGTCGACATCCACGAGATCCAGCCGTACCGGTCGATCCCGCACCAGGTCGCGGAGCAGCTCGCCCTCGGCCGGACGATGACGATCGAGCTCGATGGCTGGTATCTCCCGGACACGGCGGCCACGAGCTATCGGACCGGCCACGTCAAGACGGGCGTCATCGCCGAGGCGATCGACCTCGCGGGGGAACGGTTCCGCTACTACCACAACGCCTCGCTCTACGAGCTGGCGGGCGAGGACTTCCGGGGCGCCTTCCGGACCGAGGAGGAGTGGTCGCCCGACGTCCTGCCACCCTATACGGAGCTGATCCGCTTCGACGTGGGCCCGGCCATCCGCGAGCCGGAGCTCCACGAGGTCGCGCGGGGCCTGCTCCGGAGCCATCTCGATCGCGTCCCGCCGGGCAACCCGTTCGATCGGTTCGCCGCCCGGCTGTCGGCTGACCTGCCGTCCCTCCTGGCCGGCGACGCGGCGCTCTATCACGCGTTCACGTTCGCCACGTTCCGGATGGCGGGCGCCGGGTTCGAGCTGCTCGCGTCGCACACCGAATGGCTGCTCGGCGATGGCGGCGGTCCGGCGACCGACGCGATGGGCCGCATCGTCGAAGGCTGCAAGGTCCTCGGCTTCAAGCTCGCCCGCCGCCGGCCATTCGACCCCAGCGAGGCGATGACGGCTCTGAGCCAGGCCTGGACCGAGGCGCTGGGCGCGCTCGACGAAGCCGTCGCCTGACGGGATGCCGCCCGGAGCGACGTCCGATCGAGGCCGGGTCGCGGGCCACGACGTCGTCCCGCTCGTCGACGGCTGGGAAGCGGCCGCCACGACGCCGGGCGAGCGACCCACGCCGGACCACCTGGACGATCTGGCCTGGATCGCGACGAGCGTGCCCGGGACGGCCGCCGGCGCGCTCCGTGACGCCGGCCTCGCGCCCGGTGACCTGGACGGCCAGGACTGGTGGTTCCGGACGACGTTCCGCGCGAGGCCGGTCGTCGCCGGCGAGGAGGTCGTCCTGCGGTTCGGTGGGATCGCGACGCTGGCCGAGGTCTTCCTCAACGGCCGCCCGGTCCTGGCGAGCGAATCGATGTTCGAGGAGCACGTCGTTGATGTCGGCAGCGTGCTCGTGGCCGGCGACAACGTCCTCGCGATCCGCTGCCGGGCGCTGACGCCGGAGCTGGCGACCCAGCGCCGCCCGCGAGCCAGGTGGCGGACCCGGCTCGTCGCGGACAACAACCTGCGCTGGTTCCGGACGATGCTGCTCGGGCGGATTCCGAGCTTCTCGCCCCGGCCGGCCGCCGTCGGCCCGTGGCGGCCGATCGCGCTGGAGCGACGACAGGGCATCGTGGTCGAAGACCTCGCGCTCCGGCCGCGGATCGAGGGCCACGACGGAATCCTCGCGGTCACCGTCCGGCTCCGCATCCTCGCCGGCGCGCACCCGACGGCCGTCGACGTCGTCATCGGCGGCCCGGGCGACGCGCCGGGATCGGCGCGCGCATCGCTGGCGATCGACGAAGCCGTGTCGGGCGGGGTCATGGCCAGCGGCGAGATCCGGGTGCCGGACGTCGCGCGGTGGTGGCCCCATACCCATGGCACGCCGGCCCTGTACACGGTGCGGCTCGAGACATCGGGAGGAAGCGGGCGCGACACGGTCGATGGCGGCCGGGTCGGCTTCCGGACGCTGACAGCCGGCGCGCGCGCCGACCACGACGTCGATCGGGACGGGCTCTTCGTCCATGTCAACGGCGTTCCCGTGTTCGCCCGCGGCGCCCTGTGGACGCCCCTCGACATCATCGGCCTGGCACCGACCGACGCGGACATCCGGGCGGCCCTCGACCTCGTCCGCGACGCCGGCATGAACATGGTCCGCCTGCCCGCCTTCGGGCCCTACGAGTCGGCGGCGTTCCACGATGCCTGCGACGAGCTGGGAATCCTCGTCTGGCAGGACCTGGCCTACATGAGCATGGACTACCCGTTCGAGGACGAGGCCTTCGGGCGGCGCGCGGCCGACGAGGTCGCCGCCCTCGCGTCCCGGATCGCGGGTCGGCCGAGCACGGCCGTGCTGTGCGGCAACAGCGAGATCGAACAGCAGGTCGCGATGTTCGGCCTGGATCTCGCCCTCGCGCGAATCCCGTTCTTCGACGAGACCGCGCCGTCGATCGCGCGAGCCGCCGGCCTCGACGCGGTCTACGTCCCCTCCGCGCCATTCGGCGGTCCCGTCCCCATGGTCCCGGACCGCGGGGTCATCGGCTACTACGGTGTCGGTGGCTATCGGGCCCCCCTGTCGGACGCCCGGACGAGCGGGGTCCGGTTCGCCGCCGAGTGCCTCGCGTTCGCCAACGTCCCGGACGAGGAGGCGCTCGCGACGCTCGTCCCGGATCCGCCCTACGAGGCCTTCGTCCACAACCCGTTCTGGAAGGCCGGCGTCGCGCGCGATGCCGGGTCCGGCTGGGACTTCGACGATCTGCGCGACGACTACCTCAAGCTCGTCTTCGGCGTCGACCCGGCCGAGATCCGGCGGTACGACCACGACCGCTACCTCGAGCTCTCGCGGGCCGTCACCGGCGAGGTGATGGCCCACGTCTTCGGCGAGTGGCGGCGGGCGGGCTCGCCATCCGGCGGCGGGATGATCCTGTGGCTGCGCGACCTCGTGGCCGGCGCCGGGTATGGCGTCGTCGATCATCGCGGGCGCCCGAAGACCGCCTACCACCACCTCCGCCGGATCCTGGCCCCGACGGCCGTCTGGCTGGTCGACGAGGGCATCGGGGGCGTGGTCGCGCACGTCGCCAACGACGGCCCGGAGCCCCGTCACGGCCCGGCTCCGGATCTCGCTCTTCACGGACCTCGAGACGCCCGTCGGGGGCGCGTCGGAGATGCTGGAGCTGCCGCCCCACGGCGCGACCGAGCGAAACGTCGAGGCGATGCTCGGGCGTTTCGTCGACGCATCGTGGGCGTATCGCTTCGGGCCGCCCGCCCAGGACGTGATCGTCGCGACCCTCGAGCGCGTGGACGGCGCCGGCGGCGGGGCCACCGAAGTCCTGTCGCAGGCGTTCCACTTCCCGGCCGGACGACCGCTCATCCAGGAGCCGGCCCAGCGGCTCGGACTCCGTGCCGGCTCGTCGCGGGCGGCCGATGGCACGCTCCGGGTCGAGATCACGACCCAGCGGCTGGCGTACGGCGTCCGGTTGCATGTCGCCGGGCACGCCGCGTCCGACGACGCGCTCTCGATCGAGCCCGGCGGGTCGCGCGTCGTGACCCTGCGTGGAGCGACGCCGGACGCGCCGGTCGCGGGTGCCTGGTTGACGGCCCTGAACCTGCGCGGCCAGGTCGCGATCCGGCCGACCTGACCGTCCCTGGCTCCGTTCATCCGGCCGGTCGACCGGCCTGTCGGATCCGTCAGCCGAGCCGCGCGGCCAGCCAGTCCGCGACGAAGCCGATGCTGTCGGGCGTCGTGGTGTGGCCCATCGGGAACTCGCGGTAGACGAAGTCGAGGGGCATCGCCTCCAGCTCCGCCCGGGCGCGCCGCCCGAAGTCGATCGGGAGCGTCTCGTCCGCCGTCCCGTGGACGACGAGGACCGGCTTGTCGCTCAGGCGCTCGTCCGAGACGATGTGCGGCAGCACCTCGGGCGGCAGCCGGCCGCTCATGCACACGGCGCCCGCGAACTGCTCGGGCGCGGTGAGGAGCGCGGCCAGCGCGACGATTCCGCCCTGGCTGAAGCCCGCCAGGAACACCCGGTCCGGGTCCGCCCCGTACGCCTCGGTGGCCTCGCCCACGAACGACTGGACGCGCCGCCAGCCGTCCGCCGCCTCCTCGCCGTCGATCACCGGCCCGGTCGGCGTGAAGGTGACGTGGAACCAGGCGTAGCCGAATGGTCCGACCTGGATCGGCGAGCGGGCGCTGATGACGAGAAAGCGGGGATCGAAGGCGTTCGCCAGCAACGCCATCGACAGCTCGTTGCTGCCGACGCCGTGGAACAGGACCAGCAGCGGCGGCCGTCCGGATCCGATCGTCACCGGCTCCCGGACGCGATGGACGAGCGACAGCGGCCGGCGGCGGGCGCCGGTCGTGCCCTGGTCCCTGGCGTCGTCGCTGGTCACGGGCGGCAGTCTACGGCGCCATGCCCCCGGCCACGCACGTCCGGAACCGCTCCGTGGGCCCGGCCCTGGTCGAGCCCCCGGCCCGCGTCCTCTACGATGCCCGGGTGACGGATCAGCCAGCGCCCCAGCCGATGACGGGCCACGCCCTGTTCCGCGAGGCGTTCCGACGCTGGGCAACGACGGTCGTCATCGTCACCTATCGCGACGACGACGGGCAGCCGGCCGGGATGACGGCGACCTCGATGAGCTCGCTGTCGGCCGACCCACCGTCGCTCCTCGTGTGCATCAACCGCGAGACGCGGGCCCATCCGGTGATCACCCGGCGCGGCGTGTTCGGCGTCGACATGCTGTCGATCAACCAGCGCCCGATCGCGACCCACTGCAGCGCCCGGGGGCGCGACAAGATCCTGCGCGGCTCGTGGCTGGCGCCGGACACGGCGCCGGACGCGGCGCCGCGCCTGGCGGCGTCGCTCGCCCACCTCGACTGCACGCTGGACCGGACCTACGAGGCCTTCTCGCACACGATCATGGTCGGGGTGATCGGGGCCGTCTGGATCAACCCGCTCGTCTCTCCCCCGCTCCTCTATCACGGGGGCATCTATCGCCCGCTCGAGTCAGAAGGCGAGCGCGACGAGCGGTTCCACTGGGAGATCGGAGAGTGATCGGACGATCTTTCGCCGCTAGCCGGTTGGACTGAGCAGCCGCCCCGTGGCGTCGGCCGGCGCGGCCCGCGGCCCTGGCCGACCACGGACGAATCGGGTGGTCCGGGCGACCATTGACCGGTTCCGCGCGCCGATCCCGGAGCGTGGCGCAGCGTAAACTGTCCGCCGGAACTCACGGAGGAAAGGGACGCCGATTCCTCAGCTTCAGGACGTGGCCGAGGCCATGCAGCGGACCGCGAACGACGGGATCTGGAGCGGTGGCGCCCTGGTCGCGGGCTACGCCACGCGGACGCTTCGACCCGTGGAGGTCGTCGTCCTCGTCCGCTACCGCGATGCCCTGGCGGGCCGCATCCTCGAGCTCGGCTGCGGCGCCGGACGGCTAACGGGCTATCTGGTCGACGTCGCCCAGGCCGTCCATGGGATCGACCTGTCGCCGGACATGGTTGCCTACTCCCGGAGGCACTATCCCCGGGCGACGTTCAGCCAGGGCGACCTGCGCGACATGACGGCCATCTCCGACGGATCGTGGGACGCTGTTGTGGCGGCCTACAACGTCATCGACGTGCTGAGCGACGGCGCCCGAGGGGACCTCCTCGACGAAATCGCCCGGGTGCTGGTCCCGGGCGGCCTGCTCGTCATGTCGTCCCACAATCGGGCGATCGCGAACCGCCTCGGAGAGCCCCTCCGGCTGCGCGGCCGAACCACCCACGACACCCTGACGAGACTCCTCAACTGGCCGCGTGGGTGGCGCAACCGGCGCCGGCTCCTCGCCTTCGAGCGCAACGAGGCTGATTACGCGATCCTCAACGACAGCGCTCACGACTTCTCGGCGCTCCACTACTACATCACGCGCAACGTCCAGGAGGCGCAGCTCCGGGCCCACGGGTTCGAGCTGGTGGAGTGTATGGACCTGGAGGGTCGATTGGTCGGCTCGGGCGACGTCTCCGACAGTCCGGAGCTTCACTACATCGCCCGCCGCAGCGCCTGACGCGTCAGCCACGCGCTCGGCGTCCGCGCGCGCCAGCGACGGCGTGGTGGTGCGTCCGCGAACCACCCCGGGGCGGGCATGCACCGCCCAGACCGAACCGGACCGCACCCGGTCCTACGTCACTGGCGCTAGGACCCGCGGTACTTCGGTCGCGGCCGACCGAGACGTCTTCGCCATTGGCGAATCCGGCGAGGACACCTACGGTTGGAACAACGAGGTCATCACGACCTTCGGGCCACTGCTCGGGCTCGGAACCCCCAGGAGCCCCGCCATGAAGGCTGGGCGCCACGAAAGAGCACACCTGTCGCGAGGCAGGGCCGCAAAGCCACGGGACTCCCTGAGTCAGCCGGGTCGCCGAATGGAGCTCTACATTGGCCTTCTGGAACGGGACCCGCTGGGCCCCTGACGTCAGCGCGACGCCCGAGCCGCGCCGGACGCGCTCCTCGAACCTGGTCCCGACCGCATTCGCCATCCTCGTTGCCATCGCCGTGATCGTCCCCTTCACGGCGGGCCTCGCCGCGGCAACCGACGCCCCCATCCTGACGGTGTCGCCGGGCACCGGACCCGCCGGCGCGTCGGTCACGGTCCAGGGCACGGGCCTCCAGACCAGGACCAAGATGCAGCTCAGCTGGGACGGCAAGCCGGCCGGCCTGCCGATTGTCACGATCGACCGCAGGGGCAACTTCAAGGCGACGATCGTCATCCCGGCGTCGACGACCGGCGAGCACACCCTCGCCATCGGCTCTGCCCCGCGGAAGGGCGCGAAGGCCGCTGCCGCGGCCGCGCTCGCCACGACGCTGACCGACACCGCGATCGCAAGCACGACCTTCGCGGTCTCCGAGCCCGAGAAGACGCCCGATCCAACACCGAAGCCGACCCCGGTCCCAACGCCCAAGCCGACCCCGATCCCAACGGCCGCGCCGACCGCGGCACCCACGGCAACGCCCACGGCGGCCCCGACGGCCACCCCGATCGCGACGCCGGCTCCCACGGCAGCTCCGACGGCCACTCCCGCCCCAACGGTTGCCCCGACACCCGCTCCGACTGCCGTCCCGACGCCCGTCCCGACGCCCGTCCCGACGCCTGCGCCGACCGCGACGCCCGTCCCGACGCCTGCGCCGACCGCGACGCCCGTCCCGACGCCCGTCGCCGACCCCGGTCCCCGGCCTCTTCCCGGCGGACACCACCCTCAAGGCCTTGACGCCAACGTCCATGCTCCGGCCGGCCTACCTGTCGGCCGTCCTCGATCCGGCCCTTGGGACCTGGACGACGCGGATCAGCAACACGACAGGCGTCCGCCACGCCTACAGTCGGACCTCCGCCTGGAACAGCGACGGCTCGAGGATTCTGCTCGGCTTCAGCTACCCCGGCCGGATGCTCGACGGACGGACGTTCCGGGACCTCGGCTCGTTCGCCCAGATCAGCGGCGCAATCTGGTCCAACACCGACCCGAACAAGCTGTTCGGCGTGGATGCCCAGGGCAACGGCAACCGGCTGTACAGCCAGAACGCCACGACCGGTGCGCTGACCGTCATCGCATCCTTCGGCGGCTACGGCTTCGTGACGATCGGCGACAGCGAGGGCGGCGTCTCCGACGATGACCGCTACATCGTCCTGCTCGGTTACCCGTCGAGCGGCGCCAAGCACATCATCGTGTACGACCTGATCGCCCGGTCGATCGTGGCCGATTCGGTCGCCCCCGGGGGGACGGACAACGCCCAGATCAGCCGCAAGGGCAACTACGTCATCGTGGTCGGGCCGGGCACCCGGCGCTACACGCGGACCCTGACGTCGTACCTCCAGCTCGAGCCGTACGGCAACCACGGCGACAACGCCCTGGACGCGAGCGGCAACGAGATCTATGTGACGAACAACGCTCCTGGCGTGAAGTCGTTCCGCCTGTCCGACGGTGCGTCGACCCTGCTCCTCGGCAGCGGCACCGCGTTCGAGTACGGCCATACGTCGGGCCGCAACATCCACCGGCCGGGCTGGGTCTACCTGACCGTCTACGACAACTCCGTGACCGCCGGCCGGCCGGGCCGCGACCAGGTCGTTGCCGTGAAGACCGACGGATCCGGCACCGTCGAGGTCTTCGCATTCACCCATCACACGGACACCAGTACGTACTCGATGCAGCCCCACGGTGTGCCATCACCGGATGGCCGGTACGTCGTCTTCGCCTCCGAGTGGGGCACCAGCGGCGTCAATTCGTTCGTCGCCGGCCGCTGAGAGCACCGCCGGCTGGGCCGTCGAGGAGGACTCGACGGCGGCCGGCACGGACACGACATCGGGCTCCGGACGGAGTCCGCGACAAGAGCACACCTGTCGCGAGGCGGGGCCGCAAAGCCACGGGACTCCATGAGTCAGCCGGGTCGCCGAATGGAGCACCGAATGGCACGCCGGAATGGAACCGGTCCGGTTCCCGCCGCCCCAGCCGCCCCCACCACGTCCGCCGCCGGCGAGCCGCGCTCGATGCGGCCCCTGCGCAATGCCGTCACGGTTCTCGCGATCGTGACGATCGTCGGGAGCAGCGCCATCGGCGCGGCGAGCGCCGGCGCCTCGGCCAGCGCGCCGACCAGGACCGCGGTCCTGGCCTCCGCGGCCACGACGGCGTCGGCCACGTGGTACCAGGAGAGCTCGAGCGCGGTCCGCTACCGCGGCACGTGGTCGACCGTCACCAATGCGGTCCACAAGGGCGGCCAAGCGGTTCAGTCGTCCGTCCGTGGGTCGTCCGCGTCGCTGACCTTCACCGGGACCGGCTTCACCTGGATCGGCTCGCGCGGCCCGACGCGCGGGCAGGCGAAGATCTACCTCGACGGGCGCTACGTCCGCACCGTGAACCTGTACGCCAGCCAGTTCGGACCGTCCACCAGCCTGTACACCGCCTGGTTCTCGAACGAGCGGTCCCGAACGTTCAAGATCGTCGTCGTGGGAACGGCTGGCCATCCGACGGTCCTGATCGACGCGCTCGTCGCGCGGCTCGGACGTCCTGCATCGCCCGTCGTGAAGCCAACCATTCCGCCCCAGCCGCCGACGGGCTCGTTCCCGGGCCAGACCACCCTGACATCGTTGAAGACCACGACCCTTGCCCGGCCGGCCTACCTGGCGTCCGTTCTCGACCCGGCCCTGAGCACGACGACGACCCGGATCAGCAGCTCGTCAGGGATCCGCCACGCCTACAGCCGGATCTCGGCCTGGAACAGCGACGGCTCGAAGATCCTGCTCGGCTTCAGCTACCCCGGCCGAATGCTCGACGGCCGGACATACCGGGACCTCGGCGCATTCCACCAGATCAGCGGCGCCATCTGGTCGAACACCAATCCGAACAAGCTCTTCGGCGTCGATGCCCAGGGCAACGGCAACCGCCTCTACAGCCAGAACGCCACGAGTGGTGCTCTGACGGTCCTGCGCGCCTTCAGCAGCTTCCGGTTCATCACGATCGGGGACGGCGAAGGGGGCGTGTCCGACGACGACCGCTTCATCGTCCTGCTCGGCTATCCAGCCAGCGGCGGCAAGCACATCGTCGTCTACGACCTGGTCGCGAAGTCGGTCGTTGCCGACCGCGTGGCGCCGAGCGGCACCGACAACGCCCAGATCAGCCGCAAGGGCAACTATGTCGTCGTGGTCGGTGCCACCACTCGGCGTTACACCCGGAACCTGGCCTCGAGCATCCAGCTCTACCCCTACGGTCACCACGGCGACAACGCCCTCGACGCGAGCGGCACGGAGATCTTCGTCGCCAACAACGCTCCGGGCGTCAAGTCGTTCCGGCTGTCCGACGGCAAGGCGACCCTGTTGCTCGGTGGGACCACGGCATTCGAGTACGGCCACGTCTCCGGTCGCAGCATCCACCGGCCGGGCTGGGTCTACCTGTCGGTCTACGACAACTCCGCGACCGCGGGCCGGCCCGGCCGCGACCAGGTCGTCGCGCTCAAGACGGACGGCTCCGGGACCGTCGAGGTGTTCGGGTTCAGCCACCACACGAACACCTCGAACTATGCGATGCAGCCGCACGCAGTCCCGTCTCCCGACGGTCGCCACGTCATCTTCGCCTCCGAGTGGGGCAGCACCGGCGTGTACGCCTTCGTCGCCGGGCGCTGACCCTCGCTACTGCCGCCGGCGCGGGCCGGCGGCCGTCGTCAGATGACCGACCGCGCCCCGCGCGCCCGCCTCGCCGCGGCCCCGCGGCGGCTCTCAGCGGCTCTCCGCCGGTTTGCCATCGGCGGCTGATGGCGCGATACTGAGACTCGCCGACCCCCGGCATCGTCCCCCAAGGTGACCGGCGTGGCGCGCTATCCCCAGCCCGCGGATCGGTCGCCGCCGCATGCGACCGATGGTGCCTTGCGCCGCCCGTGGCAGACCTCCGCCAGTTGGTGGAAGGAGGCTTATTGCACATGCGCGGCTCCAGTCCCGTCGCCCCGTCACGGGTGCCCCAGTCACCCCTTGCGACCCGTCGAGCCAGCCCGTTGGTCGGGTTCCTCGTCCTCCTCGCGATCGTCGTTGCCGGCGGTTCCGTCGCCGCGGCGAAGCCCATCGAGGCCCATCAGCAAGCAGCGACGTCGGACGGCGTCGCGTCCCGCGCAACAGGCGCTTCCGGCCCGACGACCGGGACCGCCGATTCGGCCCTGACTCCGACCCGACCTCCGACGCCGGGCCCGACCGTCGACGCCACCTCGACCGAGACGACCCGCTACCAGGAGACGTCCAGCGCCATCAAGTACGGCGGGACGTGGGCCTCGGCCCAGCACCCGGGCTTCAGCGGCGGCGCCGTCCGCTGGGCGAAGACCCGGGGCGCTTCGGCGACGCTGTCCTTCACCGGTCGATCGGTCGTCTGGTATGGCCCGGTTGGTCCGACGCGCGGACAGGCCAAGGTCTACCTGGATGGGCAGTACCGCAAGACCGTCAACCTCTACACGAGCTCGTTCGCGGCCTCGCGAGTCCTCTACTCCGCCAGCTTCACGGCCAACGCAGCGCGGACGCTCAAGATCGTGGTGCTCGGCACGGCCGGGCATCCGGTGGTCGCCATCGACAGTCTGGTCGTCGGCAGGTTCGTCACCAGCACCACCCCGCCCCCGCCGCCGCCACCGGCCGCGTCGACTGGGTCGTATCCCGCCGCCACGACGCTGAAGTACATCGCGACGCCGTCGGTGGCCCGGCCGAGCCTCCTGGCACCGGTCATCGATCCGGTGCTCGGCACGACGACGACCCGGGTCAGCAACACCGACGGCGTGCGCCATGCCTACAGCCGGATCTCGGCCTGGAACAGCGACGGCTCGAAGATCCTGCTCGGCTTCGGCTACCCCGGTCGGATGCTCGACGGGCGGACCTACCGGGACCTCGGCTCGTTCCGCCAGGTCAGTCAGGCTGTCTGGTCGAACGTCGATCCGAACAAGCTGTACGGGGCGATCGGCAACGCCTTCTACCGCCAGAACGCCACGACGGGGGCGCTCACGGCGCTTCGCTCGTTCAGCAACTACGAGTCGATCACGATCGGCGACTACGAGGGCGGCATCAGCGACGACGACCGCTACGTGGCCCTGATCGGAACGACGTCCGGCGGCTCACGCCACCTGATCACCTACAGCATCGCCGCGAACTCGCTGGTCGCCGACATCGCGGTCTCGGGGATCAACAACGCCCAGATCAGCCGCAAGGGCACCTACGTCGTGGTCACCAACAACCCGACGGGAACGGCCAGGGGACAGGGCGTCGAGCGCTACACCCGCGACCTGTCGAGCCGCATCAACCTCTCGCCGTACGGCCGCCACGGCGACAACGCCCTGGACGCGGCCGGCAACGAGATCTTCGTCTCGAACAACGCCCCCAACGTCGTCGCGTACAACCTTGCGACGGGTGGCGGCCGGCGTCTCCTGTCGGGAACAACCGCGTTCGAGTACGGCCACGTGTCGGGGCGCAACATCAAGCGCCCCGGCTGGATCTACCTGTCGGTCTTCGACAACTCCGCCACCGCCGGCCGGCCGGGTCACGACCAGGTCGTGGCCGTCAAGACCGACGGCTCGGGCGTGGTCGAGGTGTTCGCGTTCTCGCATCACACGAATACCTCGAACTACGCGATGCAGCCGCAGGCCGTACCGTCGCCGGACGGGACGCGCGTGCTGTTCGCTACGGAGTGGGGCTCGAGCAGCGCCCTGGCGTTCGTCGCCGGCAACTGAGGAGCGCGTGGCTCTGCTCGACTGACCTCGTTCGCCTCTGCACACTTCGTGGCTTCATCGTCCCCGCACGCCGCGTGCGGCGGCACCGTCCTCACTCTCGACGTCGCGGCCGCCAATGACACACGCCGCCAAGGCCTCTGCACCCTCGCGTCGCCGGAGCGACTCTCGCGTGGAGCGAGTTCGGGATTGGCCGCAGCCACGTAACCCGGACCCCGAGCCGACGCACGCGCCGGCAGCTGGCGCGGAGCATCACATTGTTTGGCGCACGAGAACCAATGCTTCGGCCGCGGCGACACCCACGGTGCTACCTCGGAGCGTGGCGAGCGCTCGCAGCGCCTCGACCGACCGCTCGTGTGGAGACGGACGGACCTGGGACGTGTACGCCTGCATGGCGCGTATCTTGGTTTCGAGGTAGGCAGACACGTCAACGAAGACGTTGGGCTGGAACGATGGCGAAATGTACGGTGCGTTCCAATTGGTTTCCGACAACGTCTCATACGCGTACGTGGCTTTCGGTGACCAGGCGGAGGAGGGTCGCGCGGCGACGAGGGATGAGGCGAACACCCGTTGATGGTCCAGGTGCAGGTCGCCCGTGAATGGGACGAAGAGCCGCTCCGGTCGCACCTCGTCGATGATTCTCGCAATTTCGGCATTGAGATCTGCGTGGGGAGTGGAATCGAGTTCAGCGGCCGGGAACGCCAGGGTGAACGTCTCCTGAACGCCAAGCAGCGCATGCGCCCGGCGCGCCTCCTCCTGCACGCGCTCCGTGTCCGACACAACGAATCTGGGTGGAAAGCCTCGGGTCACGATCAACACGAAGGTCTCGTCGCCCTCGGCTGCGGCACGAGCCAGGGTGCCACCGACACCCAACACCTCGTCATCGGGGTGTGGAGCAACAACCAGGAGGCGACGTTTCACGGCGTCGTACTGTGCATCAATTGGAACACATCCCAGGTGTTGAGCCCAAGCCGCGAGTGCGCCTTCAACATGTTCGTTGGTGCCTCGATCGGTCCGTTGCCATGCTGCACCAGCCTGAGGAGAACGGACTCACCATCTCCGCACGCGACCAGGGCGCCGGCACCGGACAAGGTCTGAATCTGCCCGGGAATCCCAGAATACGGGACTCGACCGACGAGGTCCGCGTTCCAGATGGTCAGCTTGTTCTTGCCCAGTACGGTGAAGGCGCCCGGATACGGGTCGCCCGATGCTCGGATCAGGGTCCACACGTCTCGCGCGGGCCGATCCCACTCGATCCAGCCGTCGCGCGGGGTCCGCCGAGCACACCAAGTGGCGCCAGCATGGTCCTGGGGTGTCCGGGGTGCATCGCCGGATGCGAGACGCGGGATGACCTCGGCGAGCATTGCCCCGAGCGCTGCTTGGTGCTTGCCATAGAGCGACGTCGCAGTCTCATCTTGCGCGACTGCAAATGTCTGCTGCGCCAAGACGTCGCCTGAATCCATCCCGTCATCGATCCAGAACAAGGTGGAGCCGGTGCTTTCAGTCCCCTGGAGGATGGTCCATGGGATGACGGCACGGCCGCGATTCGTTGGCAACGCGGAAGGATGGAAGCCCACCGCTCCATGCTTCGCAGTGCTGAGAAGTTCCGGACTGCAGAGTTGCGACCAGCCGACGACGAACACGTAGTCCAGGGTTAGGTCTCGCAGCCGACTCAACACGACCGGCGCATTCACGTCAGAGGCGTGGATCAGCTCGACGCCCGATCGATCGGCCTCGGGGGCGAGGTCTACATAGTCCGAGTGTCGCGCAGATCGATCGCGCGGAAGAGTGACGAGCGCCGATGGGCGGTGGCCGGCGACCACGAGCGCGTCAAGGGCGACCCGAGTGCTCTGCACCGCGCCAATGAGCGCCGTCTTCATATTCGCGTGCCTCCTTGAGGGCAACTGGAGCGGGACGCTCGCCTCGGACCACGACGCCCAAGGTCATCACGATGATCCGCAAGTCCAATTCGAGCGTCCAGTGGTCTACGTACCATACGTCGAGCGCAATACGCTCCGTCCAGCTGAGCGCGGCGTTGCCGTTGACTTGGGCCCACCCTGTCATCCCCGGCCGCACGTCGAGGCGCCGCCGCTGGAACTCGCTATATTCCCGGACCTGTGAAGGCAAGGTTGGCCGAGGGCCGACGAGGCTCATGTCACCTCGAAGGACGTTCAGCAGCTGAGGCAGCTCATCGATCTTCAAGCGCCTCAGAATGCGTCCGTTCCTGGTGACCAGAGCATGGTCATTGAACACTTGGCCGAGCTCTTCGGGTGTCGCATCGTGCCGACGCATGGTGCGGAACTTGCCGACTTGGAAGGTGCCACCGCCTCGGCCAGATCGCTGCTGGCGAAAGAGGACCGGCCGCCCGTCCTCCACGAACACTGCCACTGCGGCCGTGACAAGGATCGGTAACAGGGCAATGAGCAAGGCACCGGCGCCCATGATGTCCAGGCCTCGCTTGATTCTCCGTTGAAGGTCACGACTCACTTCGGGCCAGAGCCAACCAAGAGCTCACGGTACAGGGTCTCGTACTCCTCCAAAACTGATCCGAGGGAGAAGTTCCGTTCAATTCGCGCACGGGCCTCGCGTCCCAGACGCTGAAGATCGACGCCGGGACTCAGAAGCTCCACGACGCCCTCAGCCAGGGCCGCTGGATCGCGGGAAGGGACGACGCGCCCCGTCGTCCCGATGACATGGGCGGCTTCACCGACGTCGGTCGTCACGCACGGTACCCCACACGCCATCGCTTCGGCAACGACGTTGGGAAAGCCTTCGCCCATCCCGCGAGCCCACGATGACATCCAGTAGAGATCAAAGGCGGCGTAGAGCCGCGCCACGTCCTGGCGCTCCCCCAACAATCGAACGCGGTTCCCAAGGCCGAGTTCGCGAATCAGCGTGGTGACCGTGACATTGGTCGGATCGAGATCGCGCCCTGCGTAGACGAAGATGGCGTTGATTCCGCGCTCCACCACGCGAGCGGCTGCACGCAGGCTCATGGCATGGTCCTTCATCGGGTGATAGCGAGCCAACATCCCGACAACCTTCGCGTCGGTCGGGATCCCGAGCTCCCTTCGCACCTCGGCTCGCGCGTCCGGGTCCGGACGGAGCCGTTCGACATCGAACCCGTTGGGAATGACGAGTGCTCGTTCCGGTGGAAAGCCGATCGCGGTGTGCTGAGGGACGGCCAGCCGCGAGTTGTAGAGGATCCGTTCCGTCCCACGTCCAAGCCGGGCGCTCAGTCTCAGCAAGGCACGAGTGACGAGTCGTTCGCTGGCGAGGTCGTAGATGGTCCATCGGATATTCCAAAGCACGGGTACCTGCAGTCGCGAGAGTGCTGTACCCACGGACGCGGCCAGATTTCCCTGGAGGAGCCAGCCCTGCACAAGATCCGGGCGCAATTGGCGGAGCCGTCGAGCCAGTCGAAATGGCGCAGTCACGAAGTCCGCGCCATCCACTCGCAGCGGCGCCTCGAGAACTCCCAACTCGCGAACTCGCTCCACGACTCCGCCACCGCCACGGAGCGGAAGCACGACATGCTCGAATGCCGACCCGCTCGGGTCGCTCACGAGCCGAGCCAGCATCGTCTCCGCCCCGCCGACCGACAGCGAGTTGATGACGTGAACGACGCGCGGCCGCTGGTGGCGCGGGCGAGTCGTCAAAGGGGCCGTGACCGGCGAGTGGTTCGGCGTTCGATCAGATCGACGACCAACGCGCTCATCTACTGCGAACGACAGCAGCGTCGACGGACGCGATCAAGGCCTCAGCAACATAGCGAATGTCGTCGTCCGCGAGCTGACTCGAGAATGGGAGGGCAAGCGTCGACGCGGCCACTCGTTCAGTGACGGGGAAGTCGCCGGGCTTGTACCCGAATGTCTCACGATAATAGGGCTGGAGATGGAGCGGGCTGAAGTATGGGCGGGACGCCACCCCGTGGCTGGCAAGTCGGCCCATGAGGCCATCACGGTCGATCTCGGAGTGCAGCCGTACGACATAGACGAACCAGTCGACCGATTCGTCCTCGCTGGCACGGGGCAGCGTGATCCAGTCCACGGAACCGAGGGCACGCTGATAGCCCTCCACGACACGTGCCCGTCCCCTTCGCAATTCCTCGATGCGCTCCATCTGAGCCACGCCCAGTGCGGCGGACAGCTCATCGAGGCGGTAGTTGTACCCGAGGCGCACGTGTCGCAGCCAGGTTCCGTCGGCATCGCGGCCCTGATTGCGCATGCTCCTGATCGCCTCGGCAAGCGACGTGTCATCGGTGACGACCATCCCGCCTTCACCCGTCGTGACCTGCTTGTTGGGGTAGAACGCGAATACCGCGACATCGCCGAAGCTGCCAAGCGCCTTGCCGCCAACCGACGATCCAAGACCCTCGCACGAGTCCTCGATGATCGCCAGACCCTGGTTCCGCGCCAGCGCCGACAGGAGTTCGATGCGGCACGGGCGGCCGAACACGTGCACGGGCAGGATTGCCTTGGTCCGTGACGTCATGGATGCCGCTGTCTGATCGGGATCCATGCCCAGGCTGTCCTCCTCGATATCGACGAACCGCGGGACAGCGCGCTCGTACAAGAGGCAGTTCGCGGAGGCCACGAAGCTGAAGGGCGTTGTGAGGACGTCATCGCCGTCGCCCAACCCCAGCGCCCGCACACCCATGTGGAGACCGGCCGTTCCACTCGAGCAAGCGATGGCTTCCTGTCGCCCAACGGAGGCGGCAATCGCCGCCTCGAAGCGCGCAGCGAACGGCCCGAGCGCCAAGACGTCGCTTCGCAGCACCTGCGTCACGAGTTCAAGTTCAAGCTCGCCGATATCCGGACGTGCCAAGGGAACAACGCGCGGCGGACTGGTCAAACTCTTCATCGCAAGATTCATCGTCTTAGCCTAGGGCACTGGTCAGGGAGGTGTAATGCAACCGGAGTTCATATTCGTCTCGCGAAGGTACTGTCGCGGAGTGATTCGTTCAGCTGCAGCGCATGGCCGAACGCCTCACGCGCCGTGCGTCCAGACCCGCGGTGCTGGAGGGCATGCCGCCGTTGGGCATGTTCTCTTGGCCTCCGGCGACCTGGGGACCCAGGCTCCGCAGGCGAACTGCGGATCGCTTGACGCCACAATCAACTCCACTGCAGCGCGAGATAGCGTGAGGACCTGAATGCGGATCCCGATCCTCACGGCACTCCCGTGGTTCGTTCCAGGATTCGGCGTGTCTGTCGTACTCGGCTACATCACTCGTCATCGAGCGGCCCGGTGGCTGGGCGTCTCGCCCCTGATCGCGTGGGCGCTCGTCGTTTCGCTCGGCATGATCGTGTCCGCGACGCTGACCCCCGTGCATGAGGTCGCTCCCAGCACTGGCCCGCATCTTCCCGGTTGCGACCTCTCACGGATCGGCCGGGCGTCACTGAGCGACGTCCTGAGGCTCGGCGAGACGAGTCTCAACATCCTCCTGTTCATCCCATTGGGTGCGATGACCGCCATCGGTCCAGGAGGACGCCGCAAGTTCCTCTTGACGGCCGGCGCAGTATTGCTGCCGTTCGTCATTGAAGGGATCCAGCTTCTCGCCACCCCGCTGGGTCGATCATGTCAGTCGGCGGACGTGGTCGACAACCTGACCGGCCTCCTCATCGGGCTGGCGCTCGGATCGATTGTTGCAACCGTGAGGCTGGCGGCCCGGAACGTCGACTCGGGCCGGCGGCGCGATTAGGTCGCCTTCCATGAAGCGCCTCTTTGACACGAGCGTGCCAAGGGACGCAGAGCTCAGCCCCGAGATCCCTGACGGCTCTTCCGTCGCTCGATCATCACATCCGCGTACAACCGCTCGTGCTCCGCGATCACGACTTGGAGCTCGTAGGACTCCCGCATCTTCCGTTGACCCTCGAGACCCATACCCCGTGCCTCTGCCGGGTGGGCCAGGAGCCAATCCATCGCACGTGCGAACTCTCGGACGTCGCCGACGGGCACAACGATCCCTCTGTCGGGATACAGCAGCTCGCCTACGCCTCGAGCGGCCGAGCTGATGACCGGGGTCGCCACGGCAAGGCTCTCCATGATCGACCGAGGCAACCCTTCTCGGCCACTGGCAAGGATGGCCGCCGTGGCGTGTCTGAGCAGCGGGCGAACGTCGTCAACGAATCCCATGAACCGCACGCGGTCACGCAAGCCAAGCTGGTTCGCGAGGTCTTGCATGCTTGCACGGAGGGGACCGTCCCCAGCAAACACAACGTGGGCCTCGGCATCCTCCATTCGGGCAAGCGCCCTGAGGACGTCGGCATGTCGCTTGTTGGGTGTGAACTCCGCGACGACGACGAAGTAGCGCGATCCGGGTGGCATTCCAAGTCGTGCCAATACCTCGGATTCTTCGTCTGGCGAAGCTCGGAGCGAGGTGTAGTAGCTGGTATCCACCCCGACGCCTCGCATGCGAACAAGCCGCCGAGTCGGGACGAGCCGAAACTTCCGCGCCGCTCGCTCATCTTCATCGTTGATCACGATCAAGCGATCGGTCCAACGACCCGCGATCCGTTCCGCGCTGCGAAAGAGCAGATTTGATACGGGGCTGCCCCCGGAGTAGAAGTGGAATCCGTGGGCGGTGTAGACGATGCTCGGGCGACGGACCGCCGGCAAACGGTGTGCCGCAAGCCGCGTGACCAATGCGGCGAGGGGTGTGTGCACATGGACGATGTCGGGCATCGTCGTCACCATCACCCTGGCGATCTCCCTCTCGCTGCGGAACAGGCTGCGGACATCTCGAATGGAGCGGGAGAATGACACGTCGTACACATGGTCGAAGCCCGTCACCAGCTCCGGACTACCGGTTGCTCCGGCGGCGGCGGCGTCGACTCGCCAGCCCAATCTGCGGAAGTGTGTCGCGTACGGGATCAGGAATGCACGGATCGTGCTTTGAACCGTCGCGACCTGCAGCAGGGCGGTGTTCGGGGAATCGGAATCGACGCTTGTCGCCGGCTCTATGACGCCGCCCCTCCGAGCCCTCCGCCCGCTACGAGGGGATTGACTGCACCCGCCCCGTCTTGCCGGGCGACGCGGTCATTCTCCCATTCGGAAGTGAGCGCCGCGACCAAGAAGACCGATGGTAGCGCGATGGCCTGAAACGACGTCGGTGCCTCCAGAAACAACGATCCCACGGCCACGGTCACGAAGATCCCGAACCCGAGCATCCGTGCGACTCCGCGCCGCGCGCGCAATTCTCGCAAGACGGCAACGCACGCCCCGAACCACAGAAGCGCGCCGATGGACCCTTGCTCTGCGAGGACGCTGAGGTACCAGTTGTGCGCGACGATCTCTTCCTTTTGACCGCCAATCTCAACGCTCTTCTTTGAGAATTGACCGAAGCCGACGCCAAAGACTGGTTCAGCCAGGAACAGTGCAGGGGCGGCGCGCGCCCCTCCCAGGCGCGCCTGGTCGCTCTCGGACAACTGCACATACCCAGCGTCAGACGCCATGCCCATGTCATTGGTCAAACGCCATTCCACGAAGGCTGGGTAGATCAGAAGGGCCCCAACGACCCCAAGCCCGGCCATCACAACTGCGAGGGGCCGCCTTCGCAGCCAAACCACGGCCAAAGCGCCCGCGAAGGCGGCGATCATCGCTCCTCTCGACTGTGACTCCAGGAGCGCGACGACAAAGAGCAATCCCACGCCCACAAGCACGACCTTCGCGTATCGCGATGATGTGTGCGCGATCGCGCCGATCGTTGCGACCAGAGCTGCCGCGACAAAGAAACCCAGGTAGTTCGGATTGCCAAATGGTCCGGCGGCGCGTTGCCCTGTATCGGCGGTGGCGACAAGATTCCCGAACTGCGGGCCGGCCGTGGGATTGTCGAATGTGGCCACGGCAACACCGGCCGCAATCACCGCACCTGCAAGCGCCATCGCCAGGACTGGGTACGGCGAGCGACCTCGAAGAATGTAGGCAGCCGCAACGATGATCCCGAGTCCCGTAAGGATCTGGAAGAAGTAATACCCGATGAGGCGACCCCTCTCACCAGCCCAACCTGTCACCATTTCAGGCGATTGCTGAACGCCGACGTAGAAGACAAATGTGAGCAGAAGAAGCAGCGACGGGCTGATACGGAGGTGCGGGCGGGGGCGGTCGACGGGGAGCCGGTAGATGCAACCGAGCAGCAACGCCCCAACCAGGAGGAGGTTGAGCCCGGGGGCCGGGAAGACCAACGGGGCCTTGAGCGACGCGACACATACGAGGACCGCCAAACCGACCTCGGGTAGAACGACGGCAGCCAGCAAGGCGATCAGCCCGCCAACGGCAGTGAGGGGACCACTTCCGAACGCCACGCCGCCTTCGATCATCGACACGATGACGGCCGCTGGTGCGACGACCCGCAACGCCGCGCTCGAAGGGCTGCTGGATGCCGCCAGTGGCGCCTTCACTCGCTGGCCATTGGCTACGCCGTTGGCCAAGCCGACTCGGCCGTCGACCGGGGATCGTCCCAGCCCGAGGTCGACGCGAGCTTGCGACCGCACTCCGCGGCGTGGTCCAACACCACCGCGCCACGATATTGGACTCGGCGGACCTCCGTGAGTCATGCTGGCCGAACGAACTTCCCAGATTCGGTTGCGTCACCGCCGGCTGTGGTGGCGAGGCCCTGCTCCGGTGCATCGTCGTAGTAGGACCGATAATCGGACGACGGCTTCTCGGTCAGTTGATTCAGCAAGGCGCCGATGACGCGTGCGCCTGCCCTGGCGAGGGCCTCTCCGCTTTCGCGAACCGTTGCACGTCGGCTGCGCCCCGCATGGATCACCAGGACCGTTGCGTCAAGGAACGAGCTCAAGACCGCGGCATCAGCGACGACATTGAGCGGCGGGCTGTCGATGACGACAAGGTCGAATTCAGCCTGTAGTCGTTCCAGGACCTGTCGCATCCGCCTCGATCCGAGCAACTCTGCGGGATTCGGAGGGGGCGTCCCTGCAGGAAGGATTCGCAGGTTCTCGATCTCAGTGCTCGCGATCGCCTGGTCCGCACGAAGCCCGTCGCTTCGGAGCATGTCCGTCAAACCAGTCCTGTTTGGCAGGTCGAACATGATGTGGATTCCGGGGTCCCTCAAGTCCCCGTCAACGAGCAGCACTCGCTGTCCGGCCTGAGCGAACACGATCGCCAGATTGGCAGCCGAGACGGTCTTGCCTTCCCCGGGCACTGCGCTCGTCACAAGGAGGGAACGAACTGGCGTATCGATGGCCGCGAATTCGATGTTGGTCCTGAGCGTTCGATACGCCTCGGCCGCCGCCGATCGTGGAAACAGCAACGCGACGAGCCTGTACATCTCGCCACCACCTGAACGCTTTTGGACGCGCGAGATTCGACCGAGCGTCGGAAGGCCGAGAAGTTCCTGCACGTCGGCCGACGTTTTCACCGTGTCGTCCAGATATTCCACAACGAACGCGATAGCGGTCGCGATCAGGAGGCCCAGAACGGCTCCGAGCAGGGCACTCAGAAGCGGGCGCGGCGAGACAGCGTCGTTCGAGACGACCGCCGGGTCAACCACGCTGAGGAAGTTCGAAGCGTTGCCCGAAAGAAAAGCGAGGAGCGTGGCATAGGTTTGGCGGAGGCTGATCACGCGGCCCTGGAGGACGCTCATACTCGCGTCTTCGGCGGCCGTTCGATCCGGCACCGCAGCAAGACGCTCCACTTCCGCTTGCGTCGACGCGATCAGGTTCTGGATTGCCGTCAGGTCGCTCCGGACGGATTGCTGAATGTCCTCCTGCGGGCCTTGCAGACCCGGCGAGGCAGCGATGAGCTGGCCCGCGAGCGCATTGGCAATCGCGGCCGCGAGGGCCGCGTCACCGTCGTTCGCGGTGATGATCAGGAGTGTGCTGTCAACGGGAGCTGACGCTCGAACCTTCTTGGCCAGCTGCTCGGGAGTCAGCGTCAAGCTGAGCTGCTTGATGACGCTCTCGAGCACGGGCCGCGTCGTCGCGATGCTCGCATACGTCTTGGACAGCCGCTGCGACGCCAGGAGCTGGTTGTAATCTGGGTTGACAGCCGATAGGGACTCGCCAACGATGAGCGTCGCGTCCGCCTCGTAGAGTTTCGGCTGCAGGGTGCTACCGATGAACGCCGTCGCGCCTGCGAGCACCACGCTCAGGACGAGCAGCGGAAGTCGTCGGCGAACGATTGTGAGCTGGCGCCGGAGATCCAGGCGAGTCGTCCTCTCTGGCTGGTCGTGCGGATGACGGCTGGATCGACGAGCCGATCCGATCATCAGAGACCGGCGGGATTACGTCAACGACCCCAACCGTACCTCTGTGGACGCCATCGCCTCAAATGCAGTTCCGCATGGCACAATCGCCGTCGGTCGACCACGCTGGGCGCATCAGCGCGGGTCCACACAACCCGGCAGAACTCGATGAGTCGCGCCCCCCTGTTCCCCTCAACAGAGCCACGACGAGGAGCTTCCAGCGAACGATGACGACTCAGCCGGGTGAAATCGCCGTGGTCGGTTGCGGCTACGTCGGACTCGTTACCGCCGTCGGCCTGGCCGAGCAAGGGCTCCGCGTTCGGGCTTATGACGTCGATCGGGCCCGCATCGCGGCCTGCTCGTCGCTGAACTTTCCGATGATGGAGCCGGGTCTCGAGGAAGCCGCCAGGAACGCGGGCGACCGCCTCACATTCCACGATGCCGGCAACGAGGCTTGGGTGGCCGCGGCGTTCACGTTCCTGGCCGTCCCGACGCCACAGGGCGAGGCCGGTTATCCAAACCTCTCGATGCTTCGCCAGGCCCTGGCCTGGATCGCCGCCGCGCCAACGAGCGCGACGCAGGACAACGTCATCGTGATCCGGAGCACGGTGCCCCCCGGTACGGCCAGATGGGCTGCGGGTGAGATCGAGCGATCGATCGGCACCAACGTCCCCGTCGTGGCGAACCCCGAATTCCTCCAGGAGGGGCGAGCCCTCCAGGACTTCCGGCACCCGTCAAGGATCCTCATCGGGGCGGAGGACGAGAGAGCCGCACTTCGACTCAAGGAGCTCATGGCATTCACCTCGGCTCCCGTCATCGTCACCGATACCAGCACAGCCGAGCTCGCGAAATACGGCTCGAACGCGTTCCTTGCGATGCGCGTGTCGTTCGCCAACGAAATCGCCCGGCTGGCCGAGCGCGAAGGCGCCGACGCGCTGATGACGCTCCAGGCGATCGGGATGGACCCGCGCATCGGACCCGGCTACCTCCGACCTGGCGTCGGGTACGGAGGGAGCTGCCTGCCGAAGGATGTGGCCGCGCTCGTCAGCATGGGCTCGGCCGCAGATGAGCCGATGGCCCTCATGCGGGCGACGCAGGAGGTCAATGATCTCCAGCGCCTCCGGACGCTGCGGACCATCGGGGAGGCGCTGGACGGGTTGAGCGGCCGGCGCATCGCGGTCCTCGGGCTCGCCTTCAAGCCGGGGACCAACGACATCCGCGACAGCCCCGGGATCGAAGTCGTCCGCGAGCTGCGGCTTGCCGGCGCCGACGTGATCGCATGGGACGGGGCAGTCACCCGCGACCTGCTCGCCGGACCCGAGGCGGACCTCGAGCTGGCCGCTGACCCGCTCGATGCCGTGCGGGACGCGGACGCGGTCGTTCTCTGCACGGAGTGGCCCGCGGCCGTCGACCTGGACTTCCCGGAAGTGGCGCGCCGGATGCGAGGCTCGCTGCTCGTCGACGGGCGCTACGCCTGGGACAGGGCCCGGGCGGCCTCGGCCGGCCTCGACGTCGTTCGGGTCGGAGCAGCCCTGGGCGATCGCGACTCGCAGGTCGCCGGGTGAGGCTCGCTCCGCGACGGACTGGCCCGGTTCGATGACCGACGTCGTCACCGGCGTCGCCGGCTTCATCGGATCGCACCTTGCAGGCCGCCTGCTGGCGGACGGCCACGACGTGGTCGGCATCGACTGCTTCACGGACTACTACGCTCCAGCCAGGAAACGGGCGAACATTGCGAACCTCCTCGCCCATCCGCGGTTCCGGCTGGCCGAGCTCGATCTCGCCGAGGCGGACATTCGCGACCAGGTCACCGGCGCGGCCTGCGTGTACCACCTCGCGGCACAACCCGGCGTTCGGGGCAGCTGGGGATCCGGATTCGCTCCCTACGTCCGCAACAACATCGTGGTGACGCAGCGTCTGCTCGAGACGGTCCGCGATTCGGGCGCACGCCTCGTCTTCGCCTCATCGTCGTCGGTCTACGGGGAGGCCGAGCCCGGCCTCACCGGCGAGGACCGGGTGTTGCGGCCCGTGTCACCGTACGGGGTGACGAAGCTTTGCTCGGAACAACTGGTGATGGCCTATCGGCGAGCCGCCGGCGTCGACGCCCGCTGCGTGCGCTACTTCACCGTGTACGGCCCGCGTCAGCGTCCGGATATGGCCTTCTCGAGGTTCATTGAGGCTGCCATGCTCGGTGAGGCGATCGACCTCTATGGCGACGGCGAGCAGACGCGCGACTTCACCTTCGTCGCCGATGCCGTGGACGCGACAGTCAAGGCCGGCCAGGTCGTCGACCCCGGCGATGCGATCTTCAACGTCGGAGGCGGATCGAATGGAAGCGTCCGTCGGGTGCTCAAGATCCTCGAGGGAATCCTCGGACGACGCGTGGCGGTCCGCACGTTGCCGCCTCAGCCGGGCGACGTCAGGCATACGGGCGCAGACCTGACTCGAGCGCGCGAGGTCCTCGGCTGGCAGCCCGCTGTTTCGCTCGAGGATGGGCTCCGGGCTCAGGTCGAGGCCGCTCGCGAGCTGGGGCGGTGACACCAGCAAGCGGAATTGCAGCTGGCACGCGGATTGTGTTTCTGATCCCCTCGTTGGACGTGGGCGGCGCACAACGTCAGTTGATTGGTCTGGCCGGCGGGCTGCATCGGGCAGGCTGGAGGGTGCGCGTTCTCACGTTCTACGACGGTGGAGCTCTCGCCTCCGACCTTGTCGCGCGCGGGGTCACGGTGAAGTCGCTCCGCAAGCGCGGTCGATGGGACCTTCTCGGGTTTTCCGTTCGGCTGCTGCGTGAATTGCGTCGCGATCGGCCCCAAATCCTCCACGGTTACCTCGGGACGCCAAACCTGGTCAGCACGATCTTGAAACCGTTCGTTCCGGGTGTGCGCGTGGTTTGGGGAGTCCGGGCCTCGAACATGGACTTCACGCGGTATGGATTGCTGTCATCGTTCCTGTTCTGGGTCAGCTGCCGGTTGTCACGGTTTGCCGACTTGATCATCTGCAACTCCGGTTCTGGAAAGCGGTTCCATGGCGCTCGGGGATATCCAATGTCGCGGATGGTTGTGATCCCGAATGGAATCGACAGCTCTCGCTTCACACCGGACCGGGCCGCCGGTCGTCCAGTCCGGTCGGAGTGGGGGGTGACCGAGGAGGAAGTGCTTGTCGGGTTGATCGGCAGGCTCGATCCGATGAAGGATCACGTCACGTTCCTGCATGCCGCCAAGCGGGTCGCGACCGACCGCGCCGATGTCCGATTTGTCTGCGTTGGGCAAGGTCCCCCGCCCTACCGCAATGCCCTCGAGCGGCTCACGACTGATCTCGGCCTCGAGGGGCGTGTGATCTGGGCGGGAGAACGAGCTGACCTGCCGGCCGTCTATAACGCACTCGACCTGGCTGTGTCGTCCTCGTCCTGGGGTGAGGGCTTCCCCAATGTTGTCGCCGAAGCGATGGCCACCGGCGTCCCCTGCGTCGTGACGGACGTTGGAGACTCCTCTCTTGTGGTTGCGGACACCGGGTGGCTGAGTCAGCCGGGAGATCCCGCCGACCTCGCTCGGGCAATCTCTGCTGCCATCTCATCTCGAGCCCAGCTGGCTCAATGCGGCGACCGTGCGCGCCGCCGCGTCACGGCCGAGTTCAGCGAAGACCGACTTGAGCGAGCGACGGCGGAGCACCTTGCGCGGCTCATTGGTGCCGCATAGCGGCCATGTGCCGCCGACGCTCTCCGTTCGGGGAGAGGAGTGGTGAAGCCAGCAACATCGATCGAACCGGAGGTCGGTGTCAGGTCAATTCTTGCTCCTCCTCGCCGTGCATTCTCGTGTTGTCCCTTCCGGCCAACCCACCAGCTCGAGCGGCCACCGCCAGGATGACCAGGACGACGACCACCAGGGCGTACACCTGATGAATCAGCAGGTGTGGCCAGAGCGGGGTGTCGGACACCCATCGAAAGGCGGCAGGCAGCGGGGCGCTGCCCAGCGCAGCAGCACCGGGAATCAGGAAGACGGCGCTCGCAGCGATGATGGTCCCCGCAGCGATTCGGTGTCGGGCGAATGACGAAAAGGCCCACGCCAACGGGAAGACAAGGACTGTCGCACCGTAGATGCGGTTGTACGCAACCAAGAGGTTGAGAGCAGCGAAGCCCGCAAAGAGCAGCAGGACATCGCGTCTGCTGCCTCCTGCGTTTCGAAGGGCTGCGAAGATCACCACACCTGTCGCCGCGACAAGCAGGTATGTCGTCACGTCAAGGACGAATGTCGGAGCTGTCGGCAGCCACACGTGCAACAGGACCTGCAGATTGATCATGAGATGCGCCAGTGGAGTGGTTGGATCGACCGGCCCACCGTGGCTGACCGCCGACGCATTGGATTGCAGAGTGCCAATCCAGTCCACGTTCGCCAGTGCAAGGCGAGCGACGCTGATCGCCCCAAGCACACCGATGACGACAGTCGACATGAGGAACGCTTTGTAGTCCCGCCGAAGGATCAACAGAATCGGGATCAGAACAGCCATCTGCGGCTTCAAGCACACTGCCAACGCGACGCAGGCACCGGTCACCAACGGCCGCCGGTCGGAAAGCCCCCAGAGGCCGAGGGCGAGGAAAAGGGTGGCCGGTATCGTGAGTTGACCTTGAGAAATCGCCGTATGGAACGGAGCGAGGGCGACAGCGAAGGTGAGAAACGCCAGGCCCATCCGCTGATCCACCCGGAGATCAGATTGCGAGATGACCAGCGCCAGGATGGCGCCGACCATGGCGACCTGCAGCACGGTCCACAGCGGTTCGGCGAGTGACCAAGGCAGAATGGCCAAAGGTGCCAGGAGGACGAACGTCATTGGCGGATTCAGGGATGGATCCTGAACCCCGGATCCGCCGGCCGCCGCGAAGACGACGTCCAGATTGGCCGCATCGTATGGATCGCTGCCGGTCAGCCAGGCGCGCGAAGCCGAGTAGAACACCTCGAGATCCACCGTCCCTTGGAAGGCTCGGTACGGACCTCGAATGATGAAATAGAGGACGGCCAAGCCAAAGAGCAGCAGGAGCCCGAACCAAACGCGATCCGCTGATGCCGTGCGCATTCCCGCTGAAATTGACGACCTCTGCAACACGCCCCGCACCCTCTACACAGTCAATCGATACCCCGATGTCGTCCATCATGCACTGGCGACCCACCAGGCGGTGTCGCTGTCGGACGCAGTCCCGGGCGTTCACTCGCGTGGAACCGGGGGCACGGCATCCCGTAGACGCCCTTGGGCAGACCGTCAAACTCTGTGGGGATCGCGACGGTACATCACCCGATCCCTGGGTACAGAACTCACGGACATCGTGTACACATCGGGGCGTCCGGGCATGAGGGGACTGATGACCGACGGGGAGCTGGACGGTCGGGTCGCGCACCGCCTCTAGACCGGGGCTGGCAGTTGGGCGACATACAATCGCCTCATGGAAGTCACGACACCGAAGGGCGGGATGAATCCCATCAACGTGCTCGTGACTTCGGCGGGACGGCGGACGAGCCTCGTGCGCGCCTTCGTCGAGGCTGCACACGCACGAAGCGGGGGCGTCTGTGCGGGCGACGTGGACGGGCTCGCACCTGCCCTGTACTTGGCGGACGAGGCGGTTCGGACCCTGCCGAACGACGATCCCGGGTACCTGACCGATCTCGTTGAGACCGTGAGACAGCATTCCATCGGCCTCTTGGTGCCGACCATCGACACCGAACTGCCCGTGTTGGCAAACGGTCGGGTGCTGTTCGAGGCGGTCGGTTGCCGTCTGGCCTTGTCCTCGGAGTCGTTCGTCGCCATCACCCTCGACAAGTTCGTGACGGGCGTGACGTTTGGACAGGCCGGAGTCCGCGTCCCCCGGTCCTGGCTTCCTCCGATCCACGAGACCGTCGACCTCCCCGCAGACCTGTTCGTCAAGCCACGCCGAGGGAGCGCGAGCAAGGACACCCATCTCGTCTCACGGATGGATCTGGACACGATCCTGGGTCTCGTTCCAAATCCGGTTATCCAAGAAGTCCTGACAGGGCCCGAGATCACCATCGACGCGTTGCTCGACTTCGACGGTCGGCCCGTACATTACGTGCCGCGGCTCCGCCTCAAGACCTTGGGCGGCGAATCCATCGAAGGCGTCACGCTGGCCCATGATGAGGTTGTGGAAGTCTGGATCGAGCAGGTTCTCGAAATCTGCTCGTCGCTTGGAGCCGTCGGACCGTTGACGATCCAGGCATTCATGACGCCCGACGGGCCGGTGCTCACAGAGATCAATCCACGCTTCGGTGGCGGATTTCCGCTGGCCTTGGCCGCAGGCGGCACCTACCCTGCCTGGCTCCTTGACATGGTCGAAGGTCGCCCGGTCACGCCGCGCCTCCGCGCGTACGAGGCTGGGTTGTACATGACGCGTTACAACGTCGAGCACTTCGTGCATTCGCCCAAGTGGTGACTCGGGGGATCGTTTTCGATCTCGACGACACCTTGTCCTACGAACGGGACTACGTTCGCAGCGGTTTCGCTCATGTCGCGCGACTCTGTGCGGCATCGGATGATGATGCCGGAGCCATGACCGGGTGGCTGTGGAAGGCATTCGAGTCGGGTGTGCGAGGGGACACGTTCGATCGCATGTTGGACGAGTACCCCGATCTGGCCGCCCGAATGACGGTCGGCGACCTGGTCCGCGCCTATCGCGAACACACGCCGGCGATCGAGTTGATTCCTCGGATGGCGGATACCCTCGACGCGATCCAGCGGCGAGGGCTTCGACTCGGCGTCCTGTCCGATGGTCCAGCCGCAAGTCAGTCTGCCAAGGCAGCAGCCCTGAGGCTCGAGCGGTGGTTCGACCCGATCATCCTGACCGGGACGCTCGGCGCCAAGTTTGCGAAGCCGGCGACGGCCGGATTCGAGCTGATTGCGCGCGCGTGGTGCGTCGACGGGTCAACGCTCGCTTACGTCGCCGACAATCCGGCCAAGGACTTTGCCGGGCCACGGCTCCTCGGCTGGACGACGGTTCGGCTGCGTCATCCGCAGCAGCTTCGTTTCTCGCTCGAACCGACGAACGCCGCATCCCGCCCGGACCTGGAAATTGGGACGCCGGCCGAACTGCTCCAATGGCTGGGGATCGAATGATCGACAGCACCCACGAGGCGGGCCGAATTGGCAAAGGGGCAGAGTTCACCGTGGACTCGATCTCCCACGGGGGCGGTGGCGTGCGTCGCGGGCATCGCGACGTTCACGACGCTCGTCGTCGCATCAACTTCCTCGAGGCTCCGATGTCATTCGAGCGCGTGGCGGTACCATCGTGGCTCGTCGTTGCGGCGCTGGTGCTGGACTGGCCGGATCGCCCGCGCGCCGAGCCCGGGTCCGGTTCATGCTCGGTATGAAAGGGGGGTATTCCTGATGTGCGGCATTGCGGGCCTCGCGACACGCGCCGGCTTGCGCGAATCCGATGGCGACCTGGTGGACCGGATGCTCCGATCCATTGGCCATCGAGGCCCCGACGACCACAACATGCAGGGCGACGACGAGAATCGCGCGATGCTCGGCATCCGGCGGCTGGCGATCATCGACCTGGCCGGTGGCCGACAGCCGATTGCCGACGAGTCCGGTCTGATCCTCGCCACCCAGAACGGCGAGATCTACAACTACGTCGAGCTGCGCGACGACCTCATCCGGCGCGGCCACCGGATGGAGACCCACAGCGACACCGAGACCATTGTCCACCTCTACGAGGAATACGGGCTCGACTTCGTCCAGCACCTGCGGGGCATGTTCGCGATCGCGATCTGGGACGGACGCGAGGGCCGGAGCCGGCTCGTCCTCGCTCGCGACCGGCTCGGCAAGAAGCCACTCTACTGGCGGCTCCACGACGGCCGGCTGAGTTACGGGTCCGAGATGAAGGTCATTCTCGAGGACGCAAGCGTGCCGCGGACCGTCGACCGCGCTGCCCTGGGCCTGTATCTCCAGTATCAGTACGTGCCGTCGCCGCTCACGATCCTCGAGGGCGTGAACAAGCTTCCCCCGGCGAGCGTCCTGTCCTGGGACGGTGGCGAGCCACGGGTCGAGACGTACTGGAGTCCGGCGTACGAGCCGAAGTCCACCCAGAGCTTCGAGGACGACGTCGACGAAGGCATGGCCCTGATCGAGGAGGCGGTCCGGCTGCGGCTCCGGAGCGACGTCCCGGTGGGCGTCTTCCTCAGCGGCGGGATGGACTCGAGTGTCGTGACCGCAGTCATGGCTCGTCAGTCGGCCGAACCGGTTCGGTCCTACTCGATCGGGTTCGATGAGGCTGCATTCGACGAGCTGCCGTACGCCCGCCGAGTGGCGCGGGAGTTCTCGACGATCCATCACGAGGAGATCGTCCGCCTCGACGCGGTCGCGATGCTGCCGGACCTCGCCCGCCATTACGACGAGCCGTTCGGCGACCCGTCGGCGATCCCCACGTTCCGAGTCTCCCAGATGGCCGCGGAGCACCTCAAGGTCGTCCTGACCGGCGACGGCGGCGACGAATCGTTCGGCGGCTACATGCGCTATCGCGCCCATGCGATGTTCGGCGCGCTCGACGTGATCCCAGGTCCTCTGCTCCGCTCGGCGGCACGCTTCGGGCATACCGTGACCGCCCCGCTCGGCGAGCACTCGCGTTTCCGGCGCCGGCTGCGGACCGCCCAGACGCTCTTTGGTCGGACGCCGGACGAGCGCTACCTCCACCTGATGAGCGTCATGGACGGCAAGCTCCGCGGATCGGTCTTGCCAGGGTCCAACGGCGAGACCTCCAAGTACCTGCTGGACGTCATGGAGGCCAGCCCCGCCAACTCGATCGATCGCATGGTCCGGACAGACCTGCTGACGTACCTGCCAGAGTGCCTGCTCGTGAAGGTCGATCGCGCCTCGATGGCCCACTCGCTCGAGGCACGGGCGCCACTCCTCGACCACGTCCTCGTCGAGTTCGCCGCGCGCCTCCCCGTCGAGCGCAAGATCGATGGCAACAATACGAAGGTCCTGCTGCGGGCGATCGCGAAGCGACTGATGCCGGCCGAGCTCGTCGATCGGCCGAAGATGGGCTTCGGCGTGCCGATCGCGACCTGGTTCCGGGGATCGCTCGGCGATCAGTTCGAGCAGCTCGTCCTCGCTCCGGACGCGCTCTCACGCGACCATCTCGATACTGACGCTGCCGCCGGGCTGCTCCGCGAGCACCGGACCGGCCAGTACGATCACAACCACCGGCTCTGGGTCCTGCTGATGTTCGAGCTCTGGGCCCGAACCTGGCTCAAGGCGCCGGTCGCGGTGGCCCTGACGTGAGAGCGCTCGTCACCGGCGGGGCCGGCTTCATCGGCCACCATCTCGTTGCTGCCCTCCTCGAGCGTGGCGACGAGGTCGCCGTCATCGACGACTGCTCCACGGGCATGGCCAGCCGGCTGGACCCCGTCCTCGAGCGGATCACGTTCGTCCGGGGCTCGATCCTGGATCCTGCCGCTTTGGACGCGGCGATGACCGACTGCGAGGTGGTCTTCCACGAGGCGGCGATCCCGTCGGTCGCGCGGTCGGTCGTCGCGCCGGCCGCAACAAACGAAGCCAACGTGAGCGGCACGATCGAGGTGATGCTCGCGGCAGCCCGCCACGGCGTCCGCCGGGTTCTGTTCGCCGGCTCGTCGTCCGTCTACGGCGTGCCAGAGTCGCTGCCCTGTCGCGAGACCTTCCGGGCTGCACCGACGTCGCCGTACGGCGCAAGTAAGCTCGCGGCGGAGCACTACATTCACACCCTGGGCGAGCTCCGCGGGGTCGAGACGGTCGTCCTTCGCTATTTCAACGTCTTCGGCCCGGGTCAGGACCCCTCCTCGGAGTACTCCGCGGTCATCCCGAAGTTCGTGACGGCCGCGCTCAACGGCACCGCACCTACGATCCATGGGACGGGCGAGGTCTCGCGTGACTTCACCTATGTCGACAACGTCGTCCGGGCGAATCTCCTGGCAGCGGAGGCGGGCCGCCCGACCGGGCTGACCTGCAATGTCGCTTGCGGCTCGCGATACTCCCTGCTCGAGCTCCTCGACGCGATCCAGGAAGCCGCCGGTCGCGGTGTGCCGCCCATCTTCGGGCCGTCGCGCCCAGGCGACATCCTCCACTCGCTGGCCGACATCTCTGTCGCTCGCGAGGCGCTCGGCTACGAGGTCGTTGTGCCGTTCCTCGAGGGCATCCGGCGAACGGTGGCGTGGTATCGCGCCGCCGTGGACGCGCCGAATGCACCCGCCGCCGATGCCGCGACAACGGGCCCGGCTCAGCCGGCTGCGCCCGACCGAGGCTCGTGACGGCGAAGATCCGGATCGCGTATCTCTCGCTGAACCGGCAGGTCGGCGGCGCCGAGCGCCAGATGCTCGCCCTGGCCGAGCGCCTGCCGCGCGACCGGTTCGCTCCGGAGCTCATCGTCGTCGCGGCCGTGGGGCGCCAAGCCGAGCGTGCCGAACAGGCGGGCATCCCCGTTCG
The DNA here is from genome assembly GCA_963783055.1 of uncultured Chloroflexia bacterium. Classification (GTDB taxonomy): domain Bacteria; phylum Chloroflexota; class Limnocylindria; order Limnocylindrales; family CSP1-4; genus CF-46. Next base: position 547,229 of record CAWAMB010000004.1, on the reverse strand, counting down.
ATCCCTCGAGCCGCGCATCGGGGCGGCCGACGTGGTCGAGGTGGGCATGGTCGGACGCCTGCGATCCCGAGCCGCAAAGGCTGCGCAGCTCGTCCGCGTCGCCCGGAACGCCCGGTACGACGTGATCGATGCGTGGCTCTATCCGGCCGATATCGCGAGCGCCTTCATCCGGCCCGTCGCGCGCTGGCCGCTCGTCTTCTCGGGCCGGCGGAACGTCGACCCGCACGACCGGTTCGGGCCATTGGGGGGCGTGGTCGAGACGATCGCGAACGGACTGACGGACACGGTCGTCGCGAACTCCCAGGCCGCGGCCAGCCATGCCATCGCGACCCAGCGCGTTCGCCCCGACCGGGTGCGGATCATCCGCAACGGGGTCGAGCTACCCGCGCCGATCGAGGCCGAGGAGCGGCGGGCACGCCGCGATGCCCTGGGCGCTACAAAGGGAAGCGTGATCGTCGGCTGCGTCGCGAGCTATACGCCGGCCAAGCGACTGGACCTGCTCGTGGATGCCTTTGCCGCGGTCGCCCGAGAGCTGCCGGAGGCTCGCCTGGAGTTGATCGGCGAGGGCCCGCAGCGGGAGGCCCTCCAGGCTCAGGTCCAGGCGCTCGGCCTCGGCGGCCGTGTCTGTCTCCACGGCTTCGAGGCGGAGCCCGAACGGCTCTATCCCGCTTTCGACATTGTCGCGCTGTCGTCGGATCGTGAGGGGCTGCCCAACGCCCTTCTCGAGGCGGGCGCGGCCGCGACAGCGATCGTCTCGACCGCCGCGGGCGGCACGACGGAGATCGTCCTCGACGGCGAAACGGGTCTTCTCGTGCCGGTGGCCGATGTCGGCGCGCTGGCGCGTGCGATGGCCCAGCTCCTAACCGACCCGGAGCTCCGGAGCCGGCTCGGGGCGGCGGCACGCCGGCACGTGCAGGCGACTTTCGGCATGGATCGCTTCGTCGCCGAGTTCGCCGCCCTCTACGAAGAGCGCGTCGACGCCCGTCGTCGGCGCGCCGGCCGCCCTGGCTCGCAACCGTCGTGAACGCGCCGTCAATCTCTTCGCACTTCCTCGCCACCACGAGGGCCGGAGCGCCGCTTCGCGTCGGACTGATCGTCGATGGCTCACGGATCGAGCGTGCAGCGGCGAGCATCGTTCGGGACCTCCTCGCGGCCGACTTCGTCCGGATCGAGCTCGTGATTCTGGATCGAGACGCGTTCGATGACGCGTCCACGCCGTTCGCCCGCCTCCGGGCGGAGGGTGGCATCGCGTTCGCGGCCTATGCGTCTCTCGACCGGCTGCGCGCCGGTGCCCCGGACGATCCGAGTGAGCCGGAGGCAATCGACTCCCTCCTTCGCGGGCTGACGACGCTGCCGGTCGCGGGCGGCGTCGCGCGTGAGGCCGCGCTGCCGGATGAGGTCGTGGATCGGACGCGGGCCACCTCGCTCGATGTCCTCGTCCACCTCGGGTCGCGCCTGCTCCGCGGCAGCATCCTCGAGGCTGCTCGGCATGGCGTCTGGGCGCTCCGTCCGGGCGACGGCGCTCGGTGGCTGGGTGGGCCGCGCGGCTTCTGGGAGATGCTCGACGGATCCCCCGTCTGCAGCGTGGTTCTCGCTCGGCTCGGCAGTTCGGACCCAAGCGCGGCAGCGTCCGGGGACGGGCCCGTGCTCGACCGGGCGTCCTTCGCGACCGATCCCACGTCGCTCGTCCGGACACGACGCACGGCGTCCTACGGAGCGACCCATCTCGTCGTCCGAAATCTGCGCCTCCTCCACGAGCGCGGCTGGGACTGGCTGGCCGCCCGAGCGCCAATCAGCGAGGCCGCGGGCGGGTCGCCGCGGCGCGCGGCCGCCCCGTCCACGTTCGACGTGGCCCGCTGGTTCGTCCCGTTGGCCCTGCGCCGGGTCGCCGCCCGGATCGTCCGGGTCGCGACACGAGCCCACGAGGTTCTGCATTGGCGGATCGCGATCCGGGTCCGTCAGGGGACCGGGCTCCTGGACCGTCCGGACGATCTCGACGGATTTCGCTGGCTGGAGTCCCCCCGCGGCCACTACTACGCGGATCCTTTCGTCGTCGAGCGGGATGGCCGGCGATGGCTGTTCGTGGAGGACTTCGACTACGCCCGCGACGCGGCGGCGATCGCCTGCGCCGAGCTCGGGCCGGGCGGCGAGGTCGGGGCCATGCGCGAGGTGCTCCGGACGGGCGGCCACCTGTCGTACCCGTTGGTCCTGGAAGACGACGGTGCGGCCGCGATGGTGCCGGAGTCGGCCGCGGAAGGGGTCGTGCGGCTCTACCGGGCGACCGCGTTCCCCCAGACCTGGACGGCAGTCGCCGACCTTCTCGCGGAGCCGGCCGTCGACACGACGGTCGCGCGCCACGACGGCCGATGGTGGCTGTTCACGACGATCCCCGAGCCGCGCGGCGGTGCCGCCATGCTGATGCTTCACTCGGCCGACGCGCTCCGAGGCCCGTGGTCGCCACACCCGCTCAATCCGATCTCGCAGGACGCCCGGACCAGCCGCGGGGCCGGGAACCTGTTCCTCGACGACCACGGGCGCCTGATCCGACCGAGCCAGGACGGGTCCCGCGGCTACGGCTACGCCGTGACGTTCAACCAGATCGACGTCCTGACCCCGACGGAGTACGCCGAGCGGCAGCGGACGATCATCCGCCCCGATCGCGTCCCGGGGCTGCTCGGCCTCCACACGTACAACCGCCTCGGCGACATCGAGGTCATCGACGGCAAGGTCGCTCGACCGCGCGCCAGCGTCGGCTGAACGGCCGCCGCGTGCGATCCGGGCAAGGGCTGAGCAGGTCGTGGAGCACCTCGCTGACCCGATCCGGTCGCCGTCCGTCATGCGGCTGAACTGCGGCAGGCTGATCGTTCGCCCGTAGAACCCATCGGCGGGCCCGCGTTGCAGATTTCGCAGAGATGGGCGACGCTTTGGTCTTGGGATGCGCCTCACTTCGGCGGGACGAACCCTACGCAAGGGTGCTCGATCACGGATGCCAATCGAACTTCTGGGACTAGGTCTTGCGGCGGCGGTGCCGGTCGTCCTGTTCCTCGCTCACCTGTGGTTTCGGTCGCTGCTCGACGCCCGCGCACGTCGGCCCCTCAAGTCGCGACGCAAGGGGCCCCGACCGGCGCTTGATCCTGCCCGTGACGCGGGTCAGCCAGCTTCGATTGAGCCATTACTCGCGGGGAATCGGCTTGCGCAACTCGACCCCGGCACTGGCCCTGGTCGAGATTCGGCACCGCAGAACGGGCGTCTTGCGCCGGATGCGCCCGCCCGCGTCGAACCGTCCCTTGGCGTCGTCCTGGCAGGGGCCGTGGCGAGTCCGCTGGATTCCGGCCCGCTCGGACTGGTGCAGGCGCACACCGACTCCGAGCCTCGCGGAAGGCCCCGGCGGGTTCTCGAAAAGCTGACCGTGTCGCGCCCGAACGCGGGCGTGCCGGGCGGCGGACACTCGTCGACTCCTCCTGCGGCCCCGACTGGCGACCGGGCCATTCCTGCATTGGTCAAACCACGTCACGCGGCGATGGAGCGGCCCGCGTCACCGCCGTCCACGGGAGGCGCAGCCGCCTCTCCTCGCCCTTCTGCCGCCGCGCCGCGCCCTGTCAGCGGGGCACCCGGCAGACCGGCCCGGCCACGCGCACCTGGCCTGCTGTCGGACGCGCTCGGCCCGTTCCGCAACGTTTTCAGGCGTGGCCACGACAGGCGATCGGCCGGGCCGCCATCCTGGCCTGCGCCCGAGCGCCCGCCCGAGCAGTTCCCGTCGCGAGGCGCGCCCACCGACGAGGCGGGACCGTGCCCCTTCTGCGAGGATTCGCGTCAGCGCGGAGCGTGGTTCTGCCGTCGCTGCCGACGGCCGATCGATCCCCGGGCGACCGCAGCGACCTCGGCCGTGAGCCTCGCGACGGGACCGCTCGGCGGCCCCACGACGACGCCGATTCCTTTGGACACCTTCCACCGCGGCGGCGTTCTGGCCCGGCCGGACCCGCCTCCGATGATCACTCGCCTGCCGGTGGTCCGCCCGGCCCAGTACCTCCCGTCCACGGGCCGCTCGTCTGGCTTCGCTCAGACCCGCGACCGTGCCGGGCTTCCCGCGCCTGCTGCACGCCCGCAGGCCCACGCGCGGCCATTCGTCTCGACCCCGGTACCGCCAGCCGCGGGCCCGACGATCGTGACCCCTGCCGCGATCGTCGCCACGGGGACCCGGCCTCGAACCGATGCAGCCCAGGGCGCGGCCAGACTCGTCGGCGTCGGGCCGGGCCGGGCAGCGGACGGCCCTGGGACCGAGCCGCCGAAAGCCGTGAGGAAGATGCAGCCGCACCGGCGCGAGGAGGCGAAAATCGATCTGAACCGCGCGTCCGCAGAAGAGCTCTCGAGCCTCCGCGGCGTCGGCCGAGTCACCGTGCAGCGGATCGTCGCGGCCCGTGAAGACGAGGTCTTCGCGACCGTCGATGCACTGGTGGAGCGCAGGGTGATCGGCCGTTCACTCCTGGATCGGCTTCGCGACCAAGTCAGCGTTTGATCTCCGCCCGGCAGAGGCGTCGCCGGGGTCACATCCCCGCAGCGCAGTTTGTCGCCGAGCTGCGACGAAGCCCGACCCACGACGGCAGCCTAGTAGCCCGCTGTCCAGATGACGTACACGCTGGAGCGGCGCCTTCGACCTCGCGCCTGCAGCGGGCGTCGGCCACATCAGGCCTGGATCGTGCGCGCGGGTGGCACTTGGCTGCTTCGTGTACGGTTTGCGGTGACATCTGAACTGCTCGGAGCCTGCCGCATGCCGTCGAAGCTACCCGTCGTCTTCCCGTCGATCGCGGCGGACGAGGATGTCGAGTCCGCCCCGATCGATCCGACGTGGATCCTCGAGGGTGCGCCACAGGCGCGTGCTCGGCGCCTGGTGCTGGTCGACCATGCCGGGCTGTCCGCGGCGCTCTGGCAGTCCGACGCCGGCAAGTTCGACTGGCACTACGGCAGCGACGAGCTGGTCATCATCCTCGGTGGCGAGGTCGAGATCACGCCGCCCGGCGGTCAGCCGTTCACGGCCCGTGCCGGAGACGTCTTCTTCGTTCCGGGCGGCTCGGTCCTGCACTGGCACGTCCGCGACCACGTGAAGAAGCTCGTGGTCAACCCGGTACGAACTCCACTGGTGCGCAGGCTCGCGACCCGGATCCCATTCGCCCGCCGCCTGGTCCGCGGCCTTCGGCGCGTCCGCGGGTAGGCCCGTCGTCGTCGAGGCGTCGGCGGCCCGACCTCAGGCCGGCGCCGCCTCCGTGGCTCCGCCGCCGGAGGATCACCCCGAGGATGCCCCACGCGGCGCTCGTCGGCGACACCGGGGGGTCTGCCCGCCCGGTCGCCCGGCTGAGCTCGCAGCCGCGGTCCTTGCCGCGGTCGCGGATCCCGAGGGTCGCGTCCGGCGTGACGCGTTCGCCCGGGAGCGAACTCGTCGCGGAGTTCAGCGAGGAGCGCCGGGGCCGGGCGACGGCCGACGCCCTCGCGGGCCTCGCCGGAGGGCGTCCGCCAGCGGCTGGCCGAACCGGCTCAGGGCGGGGGCTCGACGGATCGCTGCCGGCCGAACCGGGCATACACGGTGCCCAGAAGGTCGCGGGCGGTGGGGATTCCGAGCGCGGTCGCCAGGACCACGTAGCCGAGGACGCCGACGATCCCGGACACGGCGAGGGTCGCTAACGCGCCAAGCGTGCTCGACGCCCCGAACCCGTTCCAGCTCACGAGGCCGATCACGAGGGAGATGGGCCCGATCGCCACCAAGGCGAGCACGACGGTCCGCAGGAACGGCCGGAGGGCGAAGGGATCGATCGACCGCGCCATCGACCGGATGAACACCGCGACGACGAGGATCTCGGCGATCGAGGTCGCGAGGGCGATGCCGGGAGCACCGAGCCAGAACCCGAGCACGACGTCGAGCACGATGTTGAGCGCGACGTTCAGGGCCCCGCCGAGGAGGAGCATGCCACCGCGCCGCCGGGCGTTCAGCGAGCCGACGAGGACCGGCAGCATCATCGTGGTCACAATGACCGGGGCGTACGCGGCCAGCGTCGTCGCGGTGAGGGTCAGGTCCTGGGCGGTGAACGCGCCGCGGCCGTAGGCGAAGTAGACCGCGATCGGCGCGACGGCGATGGTCAACGCGGCGACGGGCGTGAAGATCGCGACGACCGAGCCAAGGGTCCGGCCGGCCCACGCACCGAGGCTGCCCTCGGGCGCGCCGAGCGTGAGGTGGACGAGTCGCGGGTAGATGACCGACGACCACGCGGGCCCGATCGCCGTCAGCGGCTGGAGGAGGACCATCGCGTAGCGCAGCGCGCTGACCGCCCCCGGCCCGAGGAGGGTCGCGATGGCCCGGTCCGCGATGCCCCGCAGCTCGAGGATTCCGCCGCTCACCGTGACCGGCCCGGCATGGCGGAACATCGCCGCCAGCCGGGGATCGGCCCGCAGCCGCAGGATCGGGACCGCCGACGCCTGGGCCGTCGCGCCGACGAGGACCGCGAGCGTCGCCATCGACCCGACGATGCTGCCCACCACCAGCGCGTCGAGATTGAGCGCCTGCCACAGGACGAGCATCGTCGCGAGAGTCGCAGCGGGCCCGGCGACGTTCGCGACTGCGATGAGCCCGAACTTCTCCTCGGCCTGGCAGACGACCCGCATCATCGTCGTGATCACCGTCACGAACATCACCGGCGTCAAGAGCCGGAGGTAGAGCGTCGCCCGGTCGTGGCCCTCCGGCCCGAGGCCCGGTCCGCTGACGGCGATCAGGAGCGGGGCCAGCAGCGCGATGGCCATCGAGACCACGAACCCGGCGAATGCGAGCCACCCGATCACGGTGCCGCTCAGGCGCCGGGCATCGTCCGAGCCATGGACCGTGCGGGCCTCGAGGTAGAACGGGACGAGAGCACCGCTCGCTCCGCTCGTGATCAGGCCGGCAGCGAGCGTGGTCAGGCCGATGGCCACCAGGAGCGCGTCGAGCTGTCCGGACAGGCCGACATGGCTGGCCAGGTACAGCTCGCGGATGATGCCGATGACCTGGGCGCCGCCGATGCCTGCGCCGACGATGAGGGACGACTTTCCGATCGCGCCCGCCGAGAGGGATTCGATCCCACGCGTCACGGCGCGGGCGACGAGGGCTGGGCGACGGACCGAGCCTCCTGCTCCGCGCCCGCCTGCGCGACCGTCCGCTCCGCGACGACGCGCCCGAGGACATCGTCGATCAGGGACTGGACCGCGGCCTGGGCCACGATCGGGCGAACGGTGTGGTCCCGGCCCGGCAGGCGGACGAACGACGCGTTCGGCCAGCGCCGGAAGCGAGCGGGCAGCCCCTCATCCTCGAAGTGGCCACACAGCGGCTCCTCGTCCGAGAACGCCAGAACGACCCGCGTGCCCCGCCGGTCCAGGCCGGCAAGCAGGCCCTCGACTGTGTCGGCGCGTCGGCCGCCGAACGGGATTCGCCGGGCAACCTGGCCGCGCAGAGCGTCGGCGATCCGGATCGCGACCGCGCGGCCGACACTCGCCAGGCGCCGCGGCCCGATCCGGCCGCGCAGGAATCGCTGCCAGGAGTCCCGATTCAGCACCTTCCGGGCGTCCCGCGCCGCGAGCCGCGTGAAGATATGCGGATCCCAGATCAACGCCCGCGGATTCAGGAGCACCGCCGCGACGACGCGGTCGTCGGCGACCGCGACCTGGAAGCCCCAGTACGCGCCGGAGCACAGCCCGACGATGACGAAGCGGCGGCCAACGCCGCGCTCGACGAGCGTGTCGATGGCGGCGCTGATCTGCGTTTCCAGGCCGGCTCGGTAGAACTCGTTGACGTCGGCGAAGACGGTCGGATCACCGTCCGCGTCACCGATCGCCTCGATGTCGAGCCGCAGGGACGGGATCCCGCGCGCCGCCCATCGTCGGGCGGCATCGACCCACATCCGATTCGGACCGATCCGCCTCACCGCGCCGGCGTTCAGGAAGATCGCGCACAGGTCGCCACGCGCCGCTGCGACGGGCTCGGCGAGGATCCCGAACGTGCGTCCCGACGGCTGGTCCACCGTGATCGGAGCCTCACGCGCACCCTCACGGCCCAGGACGACGGTGGCCGCGAGGCCGCCGATCGGGGCGGCGTGCTCGGCCGCGGGCGCGACAGATCCGTCGGCCGGGCGCTGCAGGCTGTCGGTCGGGGTGGCCAGGAACGACGCCACCGTGGCGAAGACGTCCGTCGGCGGCCGATGACGCTCAATGTCTGCGCACATCGCCGCCCAGCCGGCGCCCGATCCGACCGTGAGCGCGGCTCCGCTGCCCTCGAGATGGGTGCGCAATGCGCGGTCGACTGGCATGCCGTCGCGGTCAAGGATCAGGATGCGCTCGACGCCGGCGAACGACGTCCGGGTCAGGTCGACCGCCTCGAGGGCCGCCATCGTCGCGGCCGTGAGGACGAACCCGCCGACCTCGAGCCAGCCGTCGGGCAGGAGTCGCGGCTCGGGCTCCCCGTTGAGCGCGAAGCGCGTCCCCTGCATGCCGGCAAACGCCCGCATCTCGCGGAGCCAGGATCGTCCCGTCGTGGGCGCCGCCCACAAGACGAGGTCGTCGACCGGCGCTCCTTCGTTGATGGCACCGGCTGAGCTCAGCCCGCCGAGGCCCAGGCCGATGACCGCGACGCGACGGACCCCGGGCACGTCCCGCAACGCGGCCACGGCCGCCCCGACAGCCCCGCTCCAGGTCGCGACCCGGTCGTCGTCGCGATCCGACCCGGCACTGTCGCCGGCGCCGGGGAGGTCGATCCGGAGCGCGACATGTCCCATTCGGGCGAGGTCCTCCGCCCAGTCGCGTCGACTGCGGTAGGTCACGACCTCGTCCCAGCCCCACGGTCCGACGATCAGGACCGCGGTCCCCGACATCGGTTGGCCGTCGGGCTCGTGGAGAAGTCCGAAAATCGGCACACGGTCCGTGTCGAGCGCAACAGGTCGAACCGGCGCGTGACCCGTCATCCGATCAAAGATGCCGCAAGACGGCCGCAGCGGCCGTGGCGGGGCGCGAATGACCGGTAGCCGCCTCGTTCGACGCGCGGTCGATGTCGTTGACTTGGGCGATGTGGACCATCTGATCTTCCTCAACCCGCCCGGTGCTTCGGCCCGCTGACGGGCGGATCGGGCGCGGGTCGCTTCCCCAGAAACGCTCGAACGATCTGCGGCCGTGACGCGGTCCGGAATCCACGTTCGGCTTCCGGGCACGCCCGATCCCATCCTACGTGACCGTCGGTCGAACCGCAGCCGGCGCGGCGGAGGAGCCGTTGCCGGTCTGCAACGCGTCGCACGTGACCCACCCTCGCGTCGCGTGCGGAAGTGGCGGATATCTCGCGTCCATGCCCGGCCGACCTGCCGTCGCATGCTCTCGCGGCCGCGATGCCCTAGCCGGCCTTCGCGCTTTCGCTGGCTTGCGAGCCTGGAGCGAGGGACGAGGGCGCCGTCGGCCAAGCCGCAGGCGACGACGAGCCGGTCGCCGACTCGCGGCGAATCCGATCGACATGGCACCGCCGGCCCTCAGCCCCAGGGGACCAGGTCGTTGTCTGATCCACGACGCAAACCGGGCCGTTGGGCGGTCGCACCGCCTGCACATGGTCAGCCACGCGCAGTCCGCGCAACTCGCTGGCGGGCGCCGAGCCGCGGGCCTTAGGATCCGCGCCATGAGCCTTCGCGGCAGCCGCGCTCCGCACACCCAATGCCTCCCTGGTCGGGCGCGAGTCTCGGGATCGACGGAGCCGTGATCGGGGAGTGACGGCGGACGGGGTTCCACGGGAGCAGCTCGAGACGCGTAGCCTGTCGGTGATGCGGATCGACGCACGCGCCGTTGACGAAGCCGGCTTGAAGGCATGGGGCGCGCTCGCCGACCGAGCGGCAGAGCCGAATCCATTCTTCCGACCGCAGTTCCTGCTCGCCAACGCGATCGAGCGCGGCGTGTCCGTCGAGCTCTTCGTCGTGCGACGCGATGAGCGCTGGCTGGCCTGCCTGCCGGTCCGGCCGCGTCCGCCGACGTGGCGCCTGCCACTGTCCAACCTCACGGCCCTTACCGACGAGTACTCCTTCTCGGGCACGCCGCTGCTCGACCACGACGAGCTCGATTCGGCGGCTGACGGCCTGCTCGAGCTCGTGCGCGACGAGGGTCGAGCCGCGGTCCTCCTGATCCCGATGTTCGATTCGCACGGACCGGTCGGACGCGCCCTCGAAGCTGCCGCGCGGCGCAACGACATCCGGCTGGACCGGATCTTCAGCTTCCAGCGCGCCGCGTGGCGGCGATCGCAGCAGCGCCACTTCCCGGGTCCGGCCTTCAGCCGATCCGACCGGCGCGAGCTGGCTCGCACCGCCCGCCGCATGAGCGCCGAGCTAGGGGGGGACCTCATCGTGGTCGACCGGACGTACGATCGGTCGGCTTGGGAGGAATTCCTGGCGATGGAGCGCTCGGGCTGGAAGGGCGAGTGGGGTACCGCCCTGGGCAGCACGATCCAGGACGCCGAGTTCTTTCGCCGGATGTGCGCGGGGATGGCGGAGGCCGGCTGCTTCGAGCTCGTCAGCCTCGAGGTGGGCGGCAGGACGGTTGCCATGGAGAGTCACCTCATCGACGGGCCGACCTTCTGGCCGTTCAAGATCGCGCACGACCCCGCTTATCGCCGGTTTTCGCCCGGCACGCAACTGATGTACCGCGTCATCGACAGCCTGCAGGAGCGCGCGATCGAGCTCGCCGACACGGGCGCCGTGGCGGAGAACGCCCACATGAACCGCCTGTGGCCCGACCGCCGGACGATGCACTCCGTCCTCATTCCGACCGGTTCGCCGGCGGCCCGCCTCGTTCCACTCGTCCTCCTCGCCCGGGACGCGGTACGCGCCCTGCGCAGGGTCATCAAGCGCGGGTTGGCGAGCGCGGCGCCGGGCTAGCCGAGGCAGGAACGGGTTTGATTGCCGCACGCGGGCGACGCCGAAGCGGCGACCTTCATCCGTCCGGGTGTCGACGATTGGCACCGGCGATGTCGTGTACTGATCATCCTCCCGGGCCGCTGGCGCGTAGCATCTTGTGCATGAGCTCGCTTCCTGCCGCCTCCTGGGATCCATGCACGCGCCGGCCGAGCCGATTCGGCGCGCCCTGCCCGAGATCGTTGCGGATCGCTGGCGCGCGGTGACCAAGCGCACCATCGGCCGAAATTTGCAGGGGCGACGACTCGATCCGCGTACCGTGGACGAGGCCGGCGTCGCGGCGTGGAGCCGGCTGGCGGATCGCGCAGCGGAGCCGAATCCGTTCTACCGGCCGGAGTTCCTGCTTGCCAATGTCATCGAACGCGGGCTGGCGGTCGAGCTTCTGGTCGTACTGGACGGAACGCGCTGGGTGGCTTGCCTGCCGGTCCGGTCCTTGGCGCCAACCGCGCACTTTCCGCTACCCAGCCTGAGCGCGCTGACCGACGAGTACAACTTCTCGGGAATGCCTCTCCTGGACCAGGGTGAGGTGGACGTGGCAGCGGACGCGCTGCTCGCGCTCGTTCGCACCGAGCGTCGGGCGGTTGTCCTGCTCGTCGGCGTCTTTGAGGCGAACGGCGTGGTCGGCCGGGCGTTGGCGGACGCGGCCGCGAGAGCCGGCGTTGGGTTGTGGAGGGTGTCGCAGTTCTCGCGCGGCGGCTGGCGTCGAACGACGGAGCCTCACTTTCCGGGGCCGGGTTTTCGCGCTCCCGAGCAGCGCAAGCTTGCCCGTCGGGGGCGCAGGCTGGCCGCCGAGCTCGGGGGGGATCTGACAGTCGTCAATCGGACCAATGATCCGGCGGCCTGGGACGCGTTCCTTGCTATGGAGAACGCCGGCTGGAAGGCCGATCGTGGGACGGCGATGGGCAGCACCCAGTCGGATGCGGCATTTTTCCGGCGTATGTGCGCGGGCATGTCCGCGATTGGCGGTCTCGAGCTGGTGAGCCTTGAAGCCGGCGGCCGGTCAGTGGCGATGGAGTGTCACCTGGTTGACGGGTCAGCCCTTTGGTCGTTCAAGATCGCGCACGATCCTGCGTACGGATGGTTCTCGCCGGGGACGCAGCTCAAGTATCGGGTCATCCAAAGTTTCCATGACGCGTCGATTGACCAAGCGGACTCGTGCGCTGTTCCGGAGAACGCCCATGCAAACAAGCTCTGGCCCGATCGCCGACTGATGGAGACGGTCATCCTGCCGACAGGGTCGCCTGTGGCGCGCTTCCTGCCGCTCATCATGTGGTTTCGAGGCGTTGCCCGGCGGTCATTGGCGTCGATCTCTCGGCGCCGATCCAGCGGGGGAGGTGCGGGATCTCCGGTTGACGCGACGCCCGCGCCGCACTCGGCCTAGGACCGACGGTCGCGTCATCGGGGTCACGAGCGGCATGGTCCCCGAAGAGCCGCGGCTGTTTCGGGCAAGGGTTTCGCGAGTGCCCCGGACGGATGAGGCCATTCGAGACTGAGTCAACGACGCAGATGCCGTAGGTCGCAACGGGATCTCCGGCCAATCCGACCGTAGGTTGGTCCCATCCGGTCGGGAGGGATCTGCCCGGAGCGGGGCGATGGGTGGTTGCGGGGTCGCCCGGCGATCCGTGGGCGAGCCGGCACCACGGTCGCGCCCGACGACAGGTCTGGATCCCGCGCGCTGGATCAGTCCGCCGGTCGGTCGGCGAGTCGCTCCTCGTAGCGCCGGTCGCGCCAGGCCAGCGCGGACTTCAATCCCTCGGCCCGGACGATCGCGTCGAACTCGCGAGCGGTCTCGCTCATGTTGACGAACGACTGCACGTCGAGCCCCATCTCGACCGCTGCCGCGAACCCGGCCGCGTCCATCGCCCGGTTCAGCATCTGCTTCGTCGGAGCCATGACGTCGGGCGGGACGCGGGCGAGCTTCTCGGCCAGCGCGTCGACCGTCGCCACGAGCTCGTCCGCCGCGACGACCCGGTTGATCAGGCCGATCCGCTCGGCCTCGACCGCGCCGATCAGGTCGCCGGTCATGAGCAGCTCGCGGGTCCGCTTCTGACCGATGACGAACGGCATGAGCAGGGTGACCGGGGCCGATCCGAACCGGATCTCGGGCTCGCCGAGCTGGGCGTCGGTCGAGGCGACGATCAGATCGCACGCCATCGCCAGCTCGAGACCGCCGGCCAACGCATATCCATGCACCTGGGCGATGACCGGCTTCGGGCACGACCAGACCGCGAGCGTCGCCTCAACGTCGCGGGCGAGGACATCGCGCCACTCCCAGGCGGTGGCCGGAGCGGCCTCGGACAGGTCGTAGCCGGCACAGAACGCCCGGCCCGCCCCGGCGATGGCGATCACCCGGACGCGCTCGTCGGCGGTCGCCTCCGCGATCGCCGCCGTGAGGGCGTCGCGCAGCTCGGCGCTGATGGCGTTCAGCTTGGCCGGACGATTGAGCGTGAGGCGGACGCCCCACGAGGTGGCCTCGCGCAGAAGAACCGCGTCAGCGCTCATGCGTCCGGCTCCAGGACGAACGAGCGCGTCGACGGCCGCGGTCCCGTCCGGCCCGGAGATCAGCGGGTTGCAGTCGACCTCGCGGATGGCCGGATCCGTGGCAAGGAGGTCGCCGAGCGCCACGATCGCGCCGATCACGGCCTCCCGATCGATTCCGGCTCGGCCGCGGACGCCGCTGAGGACCGCGGCGCCGCGCAGGTCGTCGAGCATCGAACCGGCGGTCGCGGCGTCGACGGGTGCCAGCCGGACGGCGACGTCGTCGAGGACCTCGGCGAGGATCCCACCCAGCCCGACGATCACGAGTGGTCCGAATGTCGGGTCGCGCCGTCCGCCGACGATCAGCTCCACGCCGCCGAGCTGACGGCTGACCAGGAGGCCGCGTCGCTGCGCGGCGGCGGGCAACGCCAGGGCCTGCAGGTCGTCGGCCGCCGCCCGGACGGCCCGCTCGTCGCCGAGGCCGAGCCGGACGGCCCCGACGTCGCTCTTGTGGGCCAGGCCGCTGACGTCGAGCTTGAGCACGACCGGGAAGCCGAGCTCGCACGCCGCTCCGACAGCTCCCTCCGCGTCGGCGACCGCGATCGATCGATTCACCGGCACCCCGGCCGCCTCGAGTCGGGTGAGACTCTCGGCCTCCGGAAGGACTCGCACCACGCCGACGTCCGCGCTTCGTTCGCGGTCGCCGACCTCGAGCAGCCCGGCGACCGCCGGATCGTGGCCGAACAGCGTCCGATCGGCGGCCTGCCGTGGCCAGCCGGCGCGCGCGGGCCCGACCGCCAGCCGGTGCTCCCGGCGGGCCTCCCAGCGCGCCACCGCGGCGATGGCCGTGAACGCCTCGACCGCGCCGCGCAGCACGGGGACGCCGCCGGCAGCCCGCATCGCGTCGACGATCTCCGGCGTCGGCTCGCCCGAGGTCAGGGAGACGAAGACGGGCAGGATCTCCGGCCGGTCCCGGGTGGCCTCGAGCAGCGGCGCGACGACCTCGAGCGCGGTCTCGACCTCCGACGGGAGCGAGCGGTACGGAAAGTCGTGGACGAGGGCCAGGACGTCGTACGCGCCGGCAGACGCGAATGCCCGGAACGCCGCCCCGTACGCGGTCGGCGGGTCCGTGGCGCCCCACGGGTCGAGGGGATTGCCGATGTAGCCGAGCGTCGGCAGGTCGGCCAGAAGCGCCGCGTGGGCCACGGGCGGCACCGCTGGCAGGTCGATCCCGGTCCGCGGCGCGAGATCCGCGATCAGGGACGCCTCGCCGGTCGACACGGTCACGACGCCGGTCCTCCCCCGCCCGACTCGGCGGCCCATGCGCCGGCAGCCCGCGACCAGCTCGGCCGTCTCCAGGAGCGAGTCGAGGTCGTCGCACACGATCACGCCGGCCGCAGCGAGGGCAGCATCGGTCGCCCGAGCCTCGCCGGCCAGCGAGCCCGAATGGGCGACCGCTGCGGCCTGGGCCTGCTGGCTGCGTCCGACCTTGACCGCCATCACGGGCTTGCCGATCTCGCGCGCGCGATCGGCCAGCGCGAGGAATCGCTCGGGCCGCTTGAAGCCCTCGACGAACAGGATCACCGCCTCGGTCTGGTCGTCGTCGATCGCGTGGGCGAGGAAGTCGCACACGTCGAGCACGACCTCGCTGCCGCAACCGACGATCCGCGAGAACCCGATCCGGTTGCCCGAGTGGAGGAACGCGTCCGTGACCGATCCGGACTGGGCGATGCCCGCCACGCCGCCGCGCGGCAGCCACGGGTTGACGTCGCCGATGTACGTCGCGCTGTTGGTCGTCAGGTCGACCAGGCCCATGCAGTTGGGGCCGAGGAGGGCGATCCCGTGGCGAATCGCCAGCTCGCGCACGTCGCGCTGCATCTGGGCCGCGGCCGCGCCGCCCTCGACCACGCCGCCGCCCGGGATGATGACGGACGGGACGCCGGCCGCCGCCGCGTCGGCGACGACCGATGCGGCTCGGAGCGGATTGACGGCGACGAGGACGGTGTCGGGGACCTCGGGCAGGTCGGCGATCGACGGGTAGCACGGCTGGCCGTCCAGCTCGTCATAGCGCGGGTTGACGAAGTGGCAGCGGGTCGCGCTGTCGATGACCCGGAGGTTGTTGCGGACCGTCTGGGCGATGCCGCCGCGGGCGGACGCGCCCACGATCGCGATCGAGCGCGGGGCGAAGAGGGGGCGGAGGTCGATCGGCGGCGGGGCGGAGACGGGCGGATCGGCTTGGGCCGGGCCGATCTCGCGGGCGATCGACCCGGCCGCGGTCTCCGTCACCCGACCACCCGCCCGACGCCGCGCTTCTCGAGCGCCCGGGCGACGATCAGCCGCTGGATCTCGGAGGTGCCTTCCCAGAGCCGGTCGACCCGCAGCTCGCGGAGGTAGCGCTCGGCCGGGTACTCGCGCATGTAGCCCCGGCCCCCGAAGACCTGGACGACGCGGTCGGCGCAGCGCCAGGCAGCCTCCGACGCGAAGAGCTTGGCCAGGGAAGCCTTGGCGTGGACGACCTTCGGGTCGGCGCCGGCATCGGCGAGCGCGGCGGCCTCGCGGGTCAGGAGGCGGGCGGCCGCCGCGTCCGCGGCGGAGTCGGCGAGCGGGAACGAGACGCCCTGGAAGTCGTAGATCCGCTGGCCGAACTGGACCCGGTTCGTCGCCCAGTCGACGCCGAGCGCCAGCAGTCGCTCCATCGCCCCGGCGCAGCGCGCCCCGATGTGGATCCGCTCCTCGACGAACCATTCGTTCGTCAGCTCGTCGGCCCGGCCCAACCCGCCGAGGATCGCCGAGGCCGGGACCCGCACGTCCTCGAGGACGAATTGCGGGTGGCGATCCGCGAAGGTGTGGGTGTAGTCGGGATCGTGCTTCATCGTCACGCCCGGCGTGTCGTAGTCGACCAGGAACAGGGTCGGCTGGGGCTCCACGCTGCCCGGCCCGCTGTCGGTCGTCACGACGAGGCAGTGGAAGATCATGAAGTCGGTCTCGTCGGGCGGCCCGGTCACGAACCACTTCTCGCCGTTGAGGATGTAGTCGCCGCTGGGGCTGTCGCGGACGGCGGTCGCCTCGAGCGTTCGGGCGTCCGACCCGGCATTCGGCTCGGTGATCGCGTAGCTCCCGAACCGCTCGCCGCGCATGCTCGGCTCGAGGTAGCGCTGGCGTTGGGCGTGATCGGCGTGGATCAGCGCGTTGTAGGCGCCGGGGATGAACGACCAGAGGCCCCCGGTGGCCTGGCCAAGCTGCTCATGGACGAGGACCTGTTCGAGGACCGACCAGCCCTGGCCGCCGAGCTCGCGCGGGAACGAGCCGCCGTGGAGGCGGGCCTCGATCGCCGCCTGCTTCAGGGCATCGCGCGTGGCCGCGGCGAGTCGCCCGCCGGCCCGCTCGAACTCGGCCTCGATCGGCTGAAGGTGGTCGACCACGTAGGCGCGCGCACGGCCCTGGAGCTCGAGCTGGGCAGGGCTGAGGGTCAGATCCATTGGCCGAGAATGACCCGCCGGACGGGACGCCGACCTGACCGTCCCGGGTCGTGCGACGCCACGCGTGTCCCGCGCCCGTCAGGGAGCCGGCAGCTCGGCGATGGTGATTGCGTTCGGCGGGATCACGGTTCCCGCCGTCCCTTCGAACCGCGCCTCGAGCCGCCACGCCGACTCCGTTCCGTGGTCGAGCGGCGCGGACCGCCGCGCGTCCGTCGAGTTCAGGGACCAGCTCATCGCCACGTCGATCGCGCAGGTCCCCGATACGGGGCAGAGCGACAGGAGGTCGATCTCGTTGGTCGCGGGGGTGAAGATGCCACCGAGCTTGCTCTCGCGCACTGCGGCGCCCATCGCGCCGGCCAGCACCACGTCGGCCCGGATGGTGGACGGTCGATCGTCGAACGGGCCGGTGCCGAAGTACGCGATCCGCCCGACCTGCGGGAACGCTCGCGGCAGCTCGACGATCGCGCGGTCGATCAAGATTCGGACCGTTCGCCGCTTGACGGGATCGCCCGGCTCGAGCCGGGCGGCGCCGGTCAGCGACGCGGCGGCCAGGGGAATCGGCGTCGCGGGAGGATCGACCTCGGTCACGCTGAAGACGTCGAGACCGAACGGCGGGTCACTCGGCCGCGGTTCATCCCGGGCGTGGGCGGAGAGCCCTCCGAGGAGGACGCCGGTCCGCGTGGGATCGACCATGGTGTCCATCGCGCGGGTGATGACCACCCACGTCACGTCGCAGCCCGCGACCGGACAGACGCCGTTGTAGCGCGATCCACCGACGGTGACGTTGGCCGACGGGATCGGGCCAGGTAGTCGGCCGGTGCGGACGTCCACGAACGATGTCCAGACATCGCTCAGATACGGCTCGCCCTGGGTCGGCTGGGTCGCCCCGAACAGTTCGATCTCGCGCAAGCGCTTGGTACCCGGGTCCGCCTGGAACCGGAGGGCGCGAACGACGACTGGCTGCGCGGCCCCGACCTCGAAGGGCACCGAAACGGTCGCATACACCGTCGGCGGCGCCGGCTTCTCGACGATGCAGCCGCCGGCCAGCGCGATCACGACGACCGCGGCGGCGAGGCGGCCGACCATCAATCTCGTCGCTGTCGGAGCCTCAGCTCGGCCACGCGAGGACCATGATCCGGACCTCGGTCATGTCCTCGATCGCCCAGCGCAGGCCCTCGCGACCGAGCCCCGAATCCTTGACGCCGCCGTACGGCATGTGGTCGATCCGGTAGGTGGGTGCATCGTTGACGATCACGCCGCCGACCTCGAGCTCGTTGAACGCCCGCCACGCCGTCCCGAGGTCGTTCGTGAAGATGCCCGTCTGGAGCCCGAACATCGAGTCGTTGACCCGCGTGATCGCGTCACCGACGTCGCTGAACGGGAAGGCGACGACGAGCGGCGCGAAGGCCTCGTTCGAGCAGACGGCTGGCCGTCACCGGGACGTCGGTCAGGATCGTCGGCGGGAAGAACGTGCCCTCGGCCTTGCCGCCGAGGAGGGCCGTGCCGCCGGCCGCGAGCGCCTCATCGACCCAGCGCTGGGTCCGCGATGCCGCGTTCTGGTCGACCATCGGCCCGACGTCGGTCTGGGGATCGAGCGGGTCGCCGACCTTGAGCGTCTTCGCGCCGGCGACGAACCTCTCCATGAACGCGTCCCAGACGGCCTCGTGGATGAACATCCGCTGGACGCTGATGCAGACCTGACCGGCGTAGGCGAAGGCGCCGACGAGGCAGCGCTTGACGGCCCAGTCGAGATCGGCCGACTTGTCGACGATGACCCCGGCGTTGCCGCCGAGCTCGAGGACGACCTTCTTCTTGCCGGCTCGCTCCTTCATCCGCCACCCGACGGACGGGCTGCCGGTGAACGTCAGGAGCTTGAAGCGCTCGTCGCTGACCATCCGGTCGCCGAGCTCGCGGCTCATCGGCAGGACGCTGACGCTGCCGGCCGGGGCACCGGCCTCCTCGATGATCTCGGCCACGGTCAGCATCACGAGCGGATCCTTGGACGGCGGCTTGAGCACGATCGGATTGCCCGACGCGATGGCCGGCGCGACCTTGTGGGCGGCGAGGTTGAGCGGGAAGTTGAACGGGCTGATCGCCGCGATCGGCCCGATCGGGAAGCGCCGCGTGATGCCCATCCGGCCCTTCGAGGCGGGCATCAGGTCGAGCGGGATCGACTCGCCGGTCATCCGTTCCGCCTCTTCCGCGCCGAGCCGGAAGGTCAGCGTCGCGCGGTCGACCTCGACGAGAGCGTCGCGGATCGGCTTGCCGGCCTCGAGCGAGATCAGCCGCCCGAGCTCCTCGCGGCGGGCCTTGATCCCCGCGCTGATGTTGCGCAGGATCGCGCCGCGCTCGTAGGCCGGCAACGTGCGGGTGACCTCGAACGCGGCGACCGCCGCCTCGACCGCCTGCTCGTACTGGGCCTCCGTCGCGTGGAAGGTCGAGCCGGCCGGGTGGTCGGGATCTGCCGGATTCGCGACAACGAGTGGATCGTCCGACTCGACCCAGGTGCCGGCGAGGAAGATCGGATGGGGCTTCGCGCCGGTGGTGGCGGTCATCGGGAGGCTCCTGCGGACGGAACGGTCATGCCATTCTATCCACGCCCCGGCCGCGAACCCACGCGAGGACCTGTCGATGACCCGCTCCCGTTCCCGCCCCCTCCGCGACCTGCTCCGGGTCAAGCCGGGCTCGAAGTTCCGGCTGGCGGATGTCGATCCTTCGGCGAGCCACGGCCGGGACAAGGATTCGGCCGCCGACGAGCTCGAGACCGGCCTCGCCCGCCTGACCGATCTCCAGGACCGGCTGTGGGCGGAGCAGAAGCACCCGGTCCTGATCGTGCTCCAGGGGATCGACGCGGCTGGCAAGGACGGCTCGATCAAGCACGTGATGGGCGCCTTCAACCCGATGGGCTGCACCGTGACCTCGTACAAGGTCCCGACACCGGTCGAGCTCGCCCACGACTACCTGTGGCGGATCCACCAGCGCACGCCGGGCAAGGGCGAGATCGCGATCTTCAACCGCTCTCACTACGAGGACGTCCTCGTCGTCCGCGTCCACGACATCGTCCCGAAAGCGGTCTGGTCGAAGCGCTTCGACCAGATCAACGCGTTCGAGGAGCTCCTGGCGTCGTCGGGCACGACGATCCTGAAGTTCTTCCTGTGGATCGACCGGGAGGAGCAGCGGGAACGGTTCCAGGCGCGGCTCGACGACCCGGCCAAGCGCTGGAAGTTCCGCCTCGGCGATCTCGAGGAGCGCAAGCGCTGGGACGACTACAGCGCCGCGTTCGAGGACGTCCTGCGGCGCTGCTCCACCGAGGCGGCGCCGTGGTACGTGATCCCGTCGAACCGAAAGTGGTTCCGCAACCTCGCGATCGCCGACATCATCGCCGACACCCTGGACGACCTGAACCCCCAGTACCCGGCGTCCGAGGAGGACCTGACCGGCGTCGTCGTCGAGTAGACCGTTGGCGTCGTCGTCGAGTGGACGTTGGCACCGCGACTGCGTTCGTCGCGCATGCGTGGTCGAGCGCAAGGCGGCCGCCGAGCACCGGAGCGAGTGCACCCGCAGGTGCGTGAGCGAGGAGCGCAGGCGGCAACGCCGCGATCGGCCGCGAAGGCGCGACAGGTGCCGACCTCGGCGCAGGATGCCAACGAGCCCCGAGGGATGCGCCCCGGGGCTCGTGGCTGTCTGGCGACGACGACCCGCGACAGCCGTCGACGTGAGCGGACGGGAGTCTCGAGGGGATGGTGGTTCGGGAGACCGGCCATCCCGCGAGGCGGCCCGGAGGCTCCGAGGCCGCCTCACCGATCCGTCCGCCGGCCAACGGCCGTGCGGTATCGTGCGTTGCGCGGGGTCGATGATGCGGGTCCCTGTCGAGGAATGTCAACCTTGTCGAAGAAAGTCGACGGCACGCGGAAGCGGTCGACGGTGCGAGCTGTCACCGATCCGACCGTCTCGCTGACGATCGAGGCCTGGCCGGCGGCGGACCTGTCGATGTCGTTGCTGGCGGTCGTCCAGCGATCCGCCCATCGCGTGCTCGAGGACGGCGACGCGTGGCGGCGCAGGGCGGCCGCCGTCGGCGACGAGTACCTGGCGACGCTCGACCACTACGGCAAGGAGGTCTGGATCAACCTCCTCGGCCTCCCGTTCGACCACCCTGCGGCACGCACCGGAGCCGGCCTCGCGGCGACGGTCGGCTCGATCCAGGCCACGGACCTCCTGCGCTACCTGACCGGCTACTACCGGCGCTGCTTCCGGCGCGAGACGCCGGCCGCCGTCATGGACGCCGCGATCGAGGGCGATCCGGCCGCCCGTCGTGAGTTCCGGCGCACCTCCTTCGCCGACGAGATCCCGTGGCGGGACACGCTCCGCCATCTCCTCGCCCGCGATGCCTCCGAGATCCAGGACGAGTTCGCCGGCCTGGTGGCGCGCTGGCAGGCCGAGGTCTACGCCGAGGTCGAGGATGCCTTCGTTGCCACCGCCACCCGGTCGCTCGTGGCGTTCCGCTCCAGAACGGCCGGCCTCCCCCTCGCCGAGGTCGTCGAGCGCGCCGCCAGCGGGATCACGTTCGTGCCCGAAGCCGGCCAGACCGAGGTCGTCCTCCTGCCCTCGCTCACCGTCCGCCCGCTGTGGGCCGTGACCGACCATCGCGCCGCCAACGTGTTCGCCTTCCCCGCCCCGATCCCCAACGACGCCCGGACCAGCCCGCCGGCGCGCCTGGTTGCGCTCGGCAAGGCGATCGGCGACGAGACGCGCCTCCGGATCCTGCGCGAGCTCGCGAGCCAGCCGGCGACGCCGCCCGACCTCGCGGCGCGGATGGGCATCCCCCGGACGAGCCTCCTCCATCATCTCCGGATCCTGCGCACGGCCGACCTGATCTCCGTCCAGGTCCACGACTCCGCGTACCACCAATACCGTGTTCGAGACGAGCACTTCGGCGAGGTCGCCCGACTGCTCGAGGACTACCTCGGCTGAGCGTCGCGCGGCCTTGAACGCGATGGGCGGCGGCCGGTTCCGCGACGGGTCGCTAGCGTTGTCCGGTCCCGCCACTGACGTGAGGTAACCCATGACGAGGTTCGTGATTGACGCCGGCGCCGCCCTGCACCTCGTGAGCGAGGGGATCGCCGTGTCCGCCGCCCACGAACTGCTCGCGCCGACGCTCCTGCGGTCGCAGACCCTGTCGGCCCTGCACGAGGCCGTGGCACGGGGCGAGATCACGTCCAAGGAGGGACTCGAGCGCCATCGGCTGGTGTCGCAGCTCCCGATCCGGCTGCTCGGCGACGGCGTGCTACGGCGTCGGGCCTGGGACGTGGCGAGCCGTCTGGGGTGGGCCTCGACCTACGAAGCCGAGTACATCGCGCTCACCCTGCTCCAGGCGCAGGCGTTCGTCACCCTGGACCGCGAGCTGGCGCGGAAGGTGGAGGGCGTCATCACGACGGCGACGATCGACGCCCTGCGCTAGCGACGCCGTCGACGCGCCGACGCAGCCGACGCGCTACTTCCGCCCGAACAGCGTCCCGAACACGCCGCGCAGCAGGTCCTGACCGGCCCGCGAGGTGATCACGCGACCGGCCGTCCGGACGCCGGTCTGGACCATCCGGTTGCGCTCCTTGGCGTCGGCCCGCGCCTGGCGCTCGGCCGCCGCCCGGGCCTTCTCGGCCGCCCGCTGGGCGGCCGCCATCTCCCGCGCCTGGCGGGCGATCTCGCGCTGCTGCTGGGCCGGCGTCATCGTGTTGAGGCCACCCGCCGTCGTCGGTGGCACGCCGGCCGCGATCGCCTGGTCGGCCGCCGCCTGGGCCGCCGCCGCCTTGGCCGCGGTCAGCCGGCCCGTGATCATCTCGTACGCGCTCTCGCGGTCGATGGTCTGGCCGTACTTCGAGCTGAACGAGCTGGCCGCGACCCGGGCCTGCACGTCGGCTTCGGGCAGAGCCGCCATCAGCGAGTCCGGGGGCAGGATCCGGGTCGCCGCGAGCGGCGTCGGGATGCCCTTGGGCGACAGGACCGTGACCAGCGCCTCGCCCGTGCCGAGCGAGGTGATCGTCTTCTCGACGTCGTAGAACTCGGTCATCGGGAAGGTTCGGGCCGTCTTGCGCAGGGCGTCGGCGTCGTCCGGGGTGAACGCCCGGAGCGCGTGCTGGACCCGGTTGCCGAGCTGGGCGAGGATCGACGACGGGACGTCGGTCGGGGCCTGGGTGACGAAGTAGACACCGACGCCCTTCGAGCGAATCAGCCGGGCGGTTCGCTCGATCTGGTCGAGGAGCGCCTCGGATGCGCCGTCGAACAGGAGATGCGCCTCGTCGAAGAAGAAGCACAGCTTCGGCTTGGGCAGGTCGCCGACCTCGGGCAGCGACTCGTACAGCTGGGCGAGCATCCAGAGCATGAACGTGCTGAACAGGTTGGGCTTGTCCATCACGTCGCGCAGCTCGAGGACCGAGATGATCCCGAACCCGTCGGAGGTCGTCCGGAGGAGGTCCTCGACCTCGAACTCCGGCTCGCCGAAGAACGTGTCGGCGCCTTCCTGCTCGAGCACGACCAGCGAGCGCAGGAGCACGCCGACCGACGCCGGCGACATCCCGCCGTAGTCGGCCAGGATCGGCTTGCCCTCGTCGGACGCCAGGAACTTCAGCGTCGCCTCGAGGTCCTTGAGGTCGAGCAGCGGCAGGTTGTTGTCGTCGCAGTACTTGAAGACGAGCGACAGGATCGAGGTCTGGGTCTCGTTGAGATCGAGGACCTTGCCGAGCAGGAGCGGCCCGAACGAGTGGACGGTCGCCCGAACCTGGGCCCCGATGGCGCCGGACAGCGACAGGAGCTCGACCGGATGGCCGGACGGCTCGAAGGTCCAGCCCATCGACGCGGCGCGCTCGACGACCTTCGGATTCGCGGCGTCGCCGGGCATCGCGATCCCGGTCACATCGCCCTTGATGTCGGCCACGAACACCGGGACGCCCGCCTTCGACAGCGAGCCCGCGAGATGCTGGAGGGTCTTGGTCTTGCCGGTTCCGGTCGCGCCGGCGATCAGGCCGTGGCGGTTCATCATCGACAGCGCGACCTGGACCCGGGCGTCGTTCGCGAGCTCACCGTCCAGCATCGGGCTGCCGATCACGATGGCGGGCTCGGCGAGGGCGTAGCCCTTCGCCATCTCGTCGCGGAACGACTGATTCATGGGTCTCTCCGGCGGCAGGTCGGGCGGGTGGACAGCGGGTCTCGAAGCGTATCATCGGCCCTCCACCGGACCGTCACGTGAAGAGGAGCAGGGGATGAAGATCGAAGACGTCGAGGGAATCGGCCCGACGTTCGCGGCGAAGCTCTCGGAGGCCGGCGTCGCGACGACCGAGGCGCTCCTTGACCGTGCGGCCTCGGCTGCCGGTCGCGACAAGCTGTCCGAGGCGACCGGCATCTCGGAGAAGCTCCTGCTGGAGTGGGCCAACCACGCCGATCTGATGCGGATCAGCGGCGTCGGGTCCGAGTACGCCGACCTGCTCGAGGCTGCCGGCGTCGACTCGTGCGCCGAGCTCGCCCAGCGCAACGCTGCCAATCTCGCCACGACCTTCCAGGAGCTGGACGCAGCTCGCCCGAACTGGATTCGCCAGGTGCCCGGCGAGACGACGATCGCCGGCTGGATCGAGCAGGCAAAGGGCCTCGACAAGGTGATCAGCCACTAGGCCCCACGTCGCACCGGAGGAACGGCCCGATGGTCTCCGAGTTCCGCGCGTTCCTGCTCAAGACCAACGCCCTGGCGCTGGCGATCGGCGTGATCATCGGCGGGGCCCTCGGCACCGTCGTCAACTCGCTCGTCAACGACATCATCATGCCGCCGGTCGGCCTGCTTCTCGGCGGCGTCGACTTCGCGGCCCAGCAGATCCAGCTGAAGGCGCCGACGGTCGCGGGGGATCCGACGACGGGGATCTACCTCCGCTACGGCACGTTCATCAACGCGATCATCGCCTTCATCGTGATCGCGTTCGTCGTCTTCCAGATCAGCAAGATGTTCATCAAGGAAGAGGCGTCGCCCGAGGTGAAGACGTGCCCCTTCTGCAAGGAGGCGAACGCGCTCGACGCGTCCAAGTGCCGGGCCTGCGCCAGCGCGATCTGAGCCTCGTCCGTCTGCAGTTCGAAGCCCGGCCGTGCCCGGGCTTCCCCCTGTCCGGCGCTGCTAGCCGTCCGCGGCGCGCGGGTACGAGCCGAGCACCCGCACCATGTCCGTCTCCGCGCGGAGATCGAGCAGGGCCGCGGCACAGGCGGGATCGTCGACGGCCGCGTCGACGTCGACCCAGAACACGTACTCCCAGCGCGCCCGCCGGGCCGGCCGCGACTCGAGCGACGACAGGTTGACGCCGCGCGCGGCAAAGGCGCCGAGGCAGCGATGGAGCGAGCCCGGGACGTTCCGGACGGCGAAGACGAGGGTCGTCCGGTGGGGCTTCGTCGGGTCGGTCGCGGGCTGCGTCTCGCCCGCGACCTTGGCGAGCACCGCGAACCGGGTTCGATTCTCGTCGCCGCCCTGGATGTCGGCGGCCAGGATCTCGAGCCCGTACAGCTCGGCGACGCGCGGCGACGCGACGGCCGCGGCGCGCCGCTCGTGGCGCTCCGCGATCGTCCGGGCGGCGCCGGCCGTGTTGTAGGTGGTCATCACCTCCCACGGACGCGTCCGCAGGAACGTATCGGCCTGGACGAGCGCCTGGGCGTGGCTGTAGACGCGGTCGATCCAGTCGAGCGACTGGCCGGGCAGAGCGAGCAGGGCGAGCCGGACCGGGACCGCCACCTCGCCGACGATCCGGATGCCCCGGTCGTAGAACTCGCCGAGCAGGTCGTATGTCTCGCGGATCGTGCCGGCCAGCGAGCTCTCGATCGCGATGACGCCGCGGTCCGCCGAGCCGTCGGCGACGGCCTCGAAGACGGCCCTCCAGGTGGGGACCGCGGTGCGCTCGCGGTCCTCGCCGAAGTACCCGAGGACCGCCTCCTCCGAGAAGGCGCCCGGCTCACCCTGGTAGACGACCGGGGTCCCGCTCATTCGGCCAGTGTCGCCGATCGGACATCACTCGCGGTCGCCGGATCAAACGACAGCCACGAGAGCCTTGGGCAGCCCGCGAGTCGCTCGACCGGCCGGATCTCGCTCATGTGACAACGTGGACGGCGGATGAGCGTCATTCCAGCCCTCGAGAGCTCTGCCGGTTGCCTTACGCCATCCTGCCTGTCGTTAGAGCGAAGGGGCCGGAGAGCGAAGGGGCCGGGCGACGTCGGG
This sequence comes from uncultured Chloroflexia bacterium, assembly GCA_963783055.1. Lineage (GTDB taxonomy): Bacteria > Chloroflexota > Limnocylindria > Limnocylindrales > CSP1-4 > CF-46. The sequence goes on along the minus strand of CAWAMB010000004.1, from coordinate 521,088 downwards.
ACACGGCTCACTGCCGGGAGGCGGCTTACGGAAAGCGACTACTGGTTGAACCAGTCGGTCGTGTCGATCCGGCCGGCGTCCTCGTCGAGCTCGGCCCGCTGCGCCTTGGCGGCGGGCTCGCTCACCTGGGCGCGCTTGCGGTTGCCGGCCGTCTCGGTCGCGCCCTGCCAGTGGGCCTCGGCGAGGAGCTCGTTGATCGCGTCGACGTAGGCCTCGATCGAGGCGGCGATGATGTTCGTCGACGTGATCTCGCCGACGTAGCGGCCGCTGCCGCGCGGGCCGGCGGCATCCGTCGGCGGGGCGATCGCGACCGTGACCGTGCCCTGCGCGTCCGGACCCTCGGCGATCGCGTGGACGTCGTACGACAGCAGCCGCGGGTGGCCGGTCAGGACGCCCGCCAGCGCCTTGTCGACGGCCCGGAAGAGCGCGTCGACCGCGCCGTTGCCTTCGGCCGACGCCTCCCATTGGTGATCGCCGCCGGCGATGACGACGGCGCCCCGGCTGTTGGCATTCGAACCTGATGTCACCGTCCAGCGGGCGAGGTGGAGCGTATCGGCCGGGTCGCCGGCGGTGACCTGGCGGGCGGTGGTGCTGTCCGACGTCATCGGGATCCTCCGGTCGTGGATGTCGTCGGCGCAGCCGGGGCCACCGACGCCGTCGTGAAGTGTCGTTCGTCGCGCCGGCGGAGCTCCGCCCCGGACTTCCAGATCGCGTATTCGAGCGAGTCGGCGAGGGCCTTGGCTGACGCCGCGATGATGTTCGTGTCGCTGCCCATCGTCGACCACTCGAGCGTCCCGTCGGACGAATCGATGATCACCCGCGTCCGGGCGGCGGTGGCCGAGTCACCGTCGAGGATCCGGACCTTGTAGTCGTACAGGTGGACGTCGTCGAGCTGCGGGTAGAACGCCCGGAGCGCCTTGCGCAGCGCCGCGTCGAGAGCGTTGACCGGGCCGTTGCCGTCGGCCGCCGTGTGGAGGACCTCGCCGTCGACCTGGACCTTGACGGTCGCCTCGGCCAGGAGCTCGCGCCCCGAGCGCTGCTCGACCAGACAGGTGTAGTCGACGATCCGGAACGGCGCGACGTAGTCGACCTGGTGGCGCCGGATCAGGAGCTCGAAGCTGGCCTCGGCGCCCTCGAACGCGAGGCCCTCGGACTCGAGCTGCTTGATCGAGCTCGCTCAGGACCTTGGGGTCGATGACGCCGTCGAGCTGGTGACCGAGCTGCTCGGCCCGGATCCGGGTGTTCGCCCGTCCGCCGAGCTCCGACACCACGAGCCGGCCGACGTTGCCGACCGCGGCGGGCTCGATGTGCTGGTAGCTCCGCTCGACCTTCGCCACGGCCGCGCCGTGGACGCCGCCCTTGTGGGCGAACGCCGACCGGCCGACATACGGCTGCCAGTCGTTCGGGTTGAGGTTGGCGATCTCGGCGACCGACCGGCTCAGCTCGGTCAGGCCGGTCGAGGGCGCCGCCGCCCGCCGGCACGAGCTCGTGCGACGTCTTGAGGGCCAGGTTGGCGAGGATCGACACCATGTTCGCGTTGCCGGCCCGCTCGCCGTAGCCGTTGATCGTGGCCTGGACGTGGCGGACGCCGGCGGCGACGGCGGCCATCGAGTTGGCGACGGCAAGCTCGGCATCGTTGTGGGTGTGGATGCCCCACGTGACCGGCGCGCCGGCCGCGTCGGCATCCCCTTCGAGGGCGGTCCGGACGTCGGTCACGATCCGGACGAGCTCGTCGGTGAGCGTCCCGCCGTTCGTGTCGCACAGGACCAGGGTCCGGGCGCCGGCCTGGCGGGCGGCCCGGAGCGTCGCCAGGGCGTAGTCGCGATCGTCGCGGTAGCCGTCGAAGAAGTGCTCGGCGTCGTAGACGAGCTCGCGACCGCGGTCGACGATGAACGCGACCGAGTCGGCGACCATGTCGAGGTTCTCCTGGGGCGTCGCGCCGAGGACCTCGGTGACGTGGAGCAGCCAGCTCTTGCCGAAGATCGTCACGACCGGCGTCTCGGCCGCGACGAGCTCGCGCAGGTTCGGGTCGGTCGCGGCGGTGTTCGCGCGATGACGGGTCGAGCCGAACGCCGCCAGCTTCGCGGTCTGCCAGGTCATCCCCTGGGCGGCCTTGAAGAAGTCGATGTCCTTCGGGTTCGAGCCCGGCCAGCCACCCTCGATGTACGGCATGCCGTATTCGTCGAGCATCCGGGCGACGCGGAGCTTGTCGGCGAGGCTCAGGGTGACGTTCTCGCCCTGCGTGCCGTCGCGGAGGGTCGTGTCGTAGAGGGTGACGGGGCGGTCGTTCGATTCGGGGGTGGTCATCGGTGATCCTGTCGTGACGAGGCGGTGCGGTGGGTCACGAAGGGGCTGCGGCGGTCGCCCGCGCAGCCTCCGGAATCGCGATCCGCCCGACGATCGCCGCGGTCATGCCGGTCGTCCCGACCCGCCGCAAGCCGGTCTCGTCGCCGCTCGGCGGCACGAGGTCGGCCGTCCGGAAGCCGGCGTCCAGCGCGGCGCTGACCGCCGCCTCGAGGGCGCTTGCGGCGTCGTCGCGGCCCAGCGACAGGCGGAGCAGCATCGCCGCCGACAGGATCGTCCCGATCGGGTTGGCGAGATCGCGCCCGGCGATGTCCGGCGCCGAGCCGTGGATCGGCTCGTACAGGCCGAACGAGCCGTGGGCGGTCGTCCGCGTCCCGATCGACGCCGACGGGAGCATCCCGAGGGAGCCCGCGAGGACCGCCGCCTCGTCGGACAGGATGTCGCCGAAGAGGTTCTCGGTGACGATCACGTCGAAGTCGGCCGGTCGCCGGACGAGGAGCATCGCGCACGAATCGACGAGCTGGTGGGCGAGCGTCACCGTTGGCAGCCCGGCCCCGACCTCGCTCGCGACCGTCCGCCAGAGCCGCGAGGTGGCGAGCACGTTCGCCTTGTCGACGCTCGTGACATGGCCGCGCCGGGCCCCCGCCAGTGAGAACGCCAGCTCGACGACGCGGCGGATCTCGCCCTCGCTGTACGGCAGCGTGTCCTGCGCGACTCGTTCGCCGGCCGGGCCGGACGACTCGCGTCGCTCGCCGAAGTAGATCCCCCCGGTCAGCTCCCGGACGATCATGATGTCGACGCCCTCGAGCAGCTCCGGCCGCAGAGGCGACGACGGGACGAGCGCCGGGTGGACGCTGACGGGGCGCAGGTTCGCGTAGAGCTGGAGGCCGCCGCGCAGGGCGAAGAGCGCCTGCTCGGGACGAACAGAAGCCGCTGGATCGGACCATTTGGGGCCACCGACCGCGCCGAGCAGGATCGCGTCCGCGGCCCCGCACGCCTCGACATCCTCGGGCCGGATCGCCACCCCGAAGGTGTCGATCGCGACGCCACCCGCGAGGAAGTCCGACCATTCGACGCTGAACCCGAACGCCGAGCCGGCGGCGTCGACCGCGGCCCGCGCCGCCGCGACCACGTCCGGCCCGACGCCGTCGCCCGGGATCGTCGCGACGCGGTACCGCGCCTCGGTCTCCGTCACGGCAGCTCTTCCGCCGTCCGTCGCCCGATGAACGCGACGTCGAGGCCGTTGATCTCGGCGCCGTGGAGCTTGTTGACCGCCACGAGGTAGCCGTCGAGCGACGCCTCGATGATGTTCGTGGATAGCCCGTGGCCGGACGCGATGAGCGCCCCGGGCCCCTCGTCGGACGAACGCCGGCAGCGCACGAGCACCTGGCCCTGGGCGTCCTCACCGGCCGAGACCGCCTTGATCTCCCACTCGGTCAGGACGGGATGCCAGCCGAGCACGCCGTGAAGCGCGTCGTCGACCGCGGAATACAGCGCGTCGACCGGCCCGTTGCCGGTCGCCTCCGCCGACCGATCCTGACCCTGGACCGTGAGCGTCACGGACCCGGTCGCGTTTCCGCCGTGCGACGAGGTGACGCTCCAGCCGACGAGCTCGACGGACGCCGGAACCTCGGACACCCGCTGCTCGACGAGCGCCAGGAGGTCCGAATCGGTGACCTCCTTCTTCGCGTCGGCGAGGGCGATCGCCTGGCGATAGAGCGAGTCGAGGGCCTCGCCCTCGACGTCGTGGCCGAGCTCCCTGAGCTTGCCCTGGAGACCGCGCCGGCCCGACAGCTTGCCGATCGTCAGCTGGCTGCCGGTCAGGCCGACCGACTGGGGCGTCATGATCTCGTAGGTCAGCGGGTTCTTGATCACGCCGTCCTGGTGGATCCCCGACTCGTGGGCGAACGCGTTGCCGCCGACGATCGCCTTGTTCGGCTGGACCGCGAAGCCCGTCAGGTAGCTCACGAGCCGCGATGCGGCCGTGATCTGCTCGGTCTGGACGCCGCTGACGAGATCGGGGAACTGGGTCGGACGGGTGCGGATGCCCATCACGACCTCCTCGAGGGAGGCGTTGCCGGCTCGCTCGCCCAGGCCATTGATCGTGACCTCGACCTGGCGGGCGCCGGCCTGGACCGCCGCAAGCGTGTTGGCGGTGGCGAGCCCGAGGTCGTTGTGGCAGTGGACGCTGACCGTGGCGTCGCGCCCGACCAGGTCGACGACCCGCCCGACGAGCGCCCCGAACTCGCTCGGGATCGCGTAGCCGACGGTGTCCGGGATGTTGACCGTCGACGCACCCGCCGCCACCACCGACTCGTAGACCTGGAGCAGGAACTCGGTGTCGGTGCGCGAGGCGTCCTCGGCCGAGAACTCGATCTCGGCGTCGCTGCCGAGCGCCTCGCGGCCGTAGCGGACCCAGCGGACCGCCTCGGCGAGCGCCTCCTCGCGCGAGATCCGGAGCTTGTGCTTGAGGTGGATGTCGCTCGTCGCGATGAACACGTGGAGATGGGGCCGCTCGGCGATCCGGATCGCCTCGACGGCCCGCTGCGGATCGCCGTCGCGGCAGCGCGCGAGCGCGGCAACGGCAATCCCGTCCTTCGTCTCCTGGGCGATCCGGCGGACGGCCTCGAAGTCGCCGGGCGAGGCGGCCGGGAAGCCGGCCTCGATGACGTCGACCTTGAGCCGGGCCAGCTGGCGGGCGACCTCGAGCTTCTCGGCCGCCGTCAGGCCGGCGCCCGGCGCCTGCTCGCCGTCGCGCAGGGTCGTATCGAAGATCCGGACGCTGCCGGCCGCGACCGCCGAGCCGCTCATCGCGCGGTGCCGGCCCCGGCCGGTGTCCCGCCCGTCGCCGCGGCTCCGACCGAGCCCTGGGCCTCGCCGGCCTCCACCACAACGGGGTTCAGGAAGGTCATCTGCGCCCGGAGGTCGCGCCCGACCTGCTCGATCTGGTGCTCCTTGTCCTGCTGCCGCAGCCGGGCGAACTCGGCCCCTCCGGACTCCTGCTCGGCGATCCAGCGGCTGGCGAACGAGCCGCTCTGGATGTCCGTGAGGACATCCTTCATCGTCGTCTTGACGCCCTCGGTGATCCGCGGCCCCGAGACGTAGTCGCCGTACTCGGCGGTGTCGCTGACGCTGAACCGCATGAAGTTCAGGCCGCCCCGGTACATCAGGTCGACGATCAGCTTCAGCTCGTGCATCGTCTCGAAGTACGCGAGCTCCGGCTGGTAGCCCGCCTCGACGAGCGTCTCGAACGCCGCCTTGATCAGGGCCGACACGCCGCCGCACAGCAGGGCCTGCTCGCCGAACAGGTCGGTCTCGGTCTCTTCCTTGAACGTGGTCTCCAGCACGCCCGCCCGGGTCGAGCCGATCCCGCGGGCGTAGGCGAGGACGCGGTCGCGAGCGGTGCCCGAGGCATCGTTCTCGACCGCGAACAGGGCCGGCACGCCGCCGCCGGCCTCGTAGACGGAGCGGAGCAGGTGACCGGGGCCCTTCGGCGCGACCATCCCGACGTCGATCGTGCTCGGCGGGGTGATCCGCTCGAACCGGATGTTGAAGCCGTGGGCGAACATCAGGAGCTGGCCCGGCCGGAGATGGGGCTCGATCTCGGCGTCGTAGACCGACTTCTGGAGCGTGTCGGGGACCGCGATCATGATCACGTCGGCGGCCCGGACCGCATCGGCGACGTCGGCCACCCGGAGGCCGGCTTCCTCGGCCAGGGCCCGGCTCTTCGAGCCCGGCTTCAGCCCGACGACGACGTCGACCCCCGACTCGTGGAGGTTCCGGGCGTGGGCGTGGCCCTGCGAGCCGTAGCCGATGATCGCGACGGTCTGGCCCTCGAGGGCGGCCGGGTTCGCGTCGTTGTCGTAGTACATCCGGGCGGTCATGGCTGCTTCTCCTCGGGCGACGGGTCGGTGACGGGTGGGAAGCGCCTCAGCGCTTGATCTGCTCCTCGATCGAGGCGGAGCCGCGCGACATCACGACCGCGCCGGTCCGGACGATCTCCTTGATTCCGTAGGTCCGGACGAGGGCGACGAACCCGTCGACCTCGTGCTCGGGGCCGGTCACCTCGACGATGACCGACTCGCCGGCCAGGTCGACGACCCGGCCCTTCGAGAGCTCGACGATCTTCAGGATCTCGGCCCGGTTGCTGTCGGTCGCCCGGATCTTGACGAGCGCCAGCTCCTGGGCCACGACCGGATCCGCGGTGACGTCCTGGACCTTCAGGACGTCGATCAGGCGATAGAGCTGCTTCGCGGCCTGCTCCACCGCCACGTCGTCGCCGTGGAGGGTGATCGTCATCCGGCTCGTGTCGGGCTGGTCGGTCCGGCTGACGGCGAGCGAGTCGATGTTGAAGTTGCGGGCCCGCATGAGCGACGAGACGCGGTTCAGGACACCGGGCTTGTCGAGGACCACGACGATCAGGGTGTGACGGCGGGTCTCGCCGCCGCCGGGCAGGGCCCGGGCCGGAGGCGCCGCGTGGGCCGGGCCGGCAGGTGGCGGAGCGGCCGACGGGGTCACGACGGCGTCCGCCGGCAGTGCGCCGTTCGAGCTCGGGTCGGCGCTCACTCGTCCGCCCCGCCCCACTTCTCGATGAGGTCGGACAGGCCCTTGCCGGCCGGCATCATCGGGAAGACGTTCTGCTCCTCGGCGATCTCGAACCAGACGAGGGCCGGCCCGTCGACCGCCTGGGCGGCCCGGATCGCGTCGTCGACCTCGGCCGGGGTCTGGGCCCGGAACGCCGGGATGTCGTACGCGTCCGCGAGCTTGGCGAAGTCCGGACCCGGCAGGTGCGCCGAGTGGTAGTTGCCGCCGTAGATGATCTCCTGCCACTGCCGGATCATCCCGAGCTTCTTGTTGTCGAGGAGGGCGATCTTGACCGGGATCCGGTCGGCCGTCAGGGTCATCAGCTCCTGCGACGTCATCTGGAACCCGCCGTCGCCGGTGATCGCCCACGTCTCGCGCTCGGGCCGCCCGAGCGCCGCGCCCATCGCCGCCGGGACGCTGAACCCCATGGTTCCCAGGCCGCCCGACGAGACGTGGCTGTTCGGGTTGCGGAAGCCGGCGTAGCGGGCCAGCCACATCTGGTTCTGGCCGACGTCGGCGACGTAGGTCGCCTGGTGGTCGGTCAGCTCGCCGATCCGCTCGATCACGTAGTCGGCCGACAGGACGCCCTCGCGCCAGGCGCCGGAGCCATGCCACGAGCTGACCCCTCCGAGTCGGCCCGCCAGGTCGCCAGCTCGGCGAAGTAGTCGGCGCGCGTCGCCGGGTCGACCGTCTCGATCATCGGCAGAAGCGCCGCGAGGACGCGCTTCGCGTCGCCGACGATCGGAACCTCGACCGCGACGTTCTTTCCGATCTCGGCCGGGTCGATGTCGACGTGGACGATCCGGGCGTACGGCGCATACGTCCGGACGTTGCCGGTGACGCGGTCGTCGAAGCGCATCCCGATCGCGAACAGGAGATCGGCTGACTGGATCGCCCGGTTGACGTGCTTCCAGCCGTGCATCCCCATGAAGCCGTAGCTGAGCGGGTGGGTCTCGTCGATCGCGCCGATCCCGAGCAGGGTGTGGGCGACCGGCACCTGGGCCTTCTCGGCGAACGCGAGCAGCTCGTCCCAGGCCTCGGCGTGCAGGACGCCGTGACCGGCCAGGATCACCGGCCGCTTCGCCTTGGCGAGCTCGGTCGCGGCCAGCTTGAGCTGACGGCCGTTCGCGTCGAGGTTCGGCCGGAAGCCGGGCAGCCCGGCGACGATCTCGTCGTGGGTCGGATGGGGCGCGCTCGTCTCCTGCTGGAGGGCGTCCTTCGTGATGTCGACGTGGACGGGCCCGGGCCGGCCGCTGCGGGCGATGTGGAAGGCCTCGGCCAGGACGCGGGGCAGGTCGTTCGCGTCGCGGACGAGGTAGTTGTGCTTCGTCATCGGCAACGTGATGCCGTTGATGTCGATCTCCTGGAACGCGTCCTTGCCGATCAAGGCCGACGGGACGTTGCCGGTGATCGCCACCATCGGAACCGAGTCCAGCATCGCGGTCCCGATGCCGGTGACGAGGTTCGTCGCGCCCGGGCCCGAGGTGCCCATGCAGACGCCGACCTCGCCCGTGACCCGGGCGTAGCCGTCGGCGGCATGGGCGCCGCCCTGCTCGTGCCGGACCAGCACGTGACGCAGCTGCGGGTAGTCGCCGAGGACGTCGTACAGGGGCAGGATCACGCCGCCGGGATAGCTGAAGAAGACGTCGGTGCCCTGGAGCAGGAGGGCCTCGCACACGACGTCGGCGCCGATCCGGGTCCGGTGCCGCGGCCGGGCGTCATCGAGCATCGCCCGCCGGGCGACCTCGACCGCGGCCGCGTTGGCGGTGCCGTCGGCCGGGACGTGGCTGCGCCGCGTCCGTCCGGCATCGGTCGGACTCGGCGGTTGGGCCGTCGGTCCCTTCGTCATCGTCATCGCGTCCTGCCCTGCCCTCTCGACTTGTCGCGCCGTCCGCGGATCGCCTGCCGATTGCTCGTGATCCCTGCCCGCGTCGTCGGCCTGGTTCGTGGCATCAAAAAACCCTCGCCACCCGGCGAGGGTCCCGTTGGTTGTCGGTGGTCTGTCGGCGCCTAGCGCCCGTCCCTCCGAGTTCCTCCGTTCTCCCGCCGGGAGCCGGTAATGAGGAGGCCAAGAAGGCTCTCAAGACCGACGACGAGCGAGCGAAGGAGACCAAGGAGCGAACCGTCCGACAGACCGGCGTCGTTCAAGGGCATCTGGACACGCCGGCCATCCGCGCGAATCGCGATTGCCACGTGGCGTCGATTGCGGCCATCGAACAGACCCAAGGATGGTCTCCCGAACGATCCCGGAAACCCCGGGCGGTCCGCGCAGTCTACGAGGCGTCCGATGATCGTGCAACCACCCGGACTGCACTGATGCCGGCTTGCAACCTTCGCGCAGGACGCGACGGCCGCCAATCCGGCAGATCGGTGCCCGATCACGAGCCGGAGCCAGCGTCGGCCGGACACCGCGAGACCGCCGGTGGCCCGGCGGTCTCAACCTCCGACGTCGGCGATCCGACGCCCGAGGCGTTCAAGCTCCGGCCACAGTTGGCCGGTGTGCGGAGCCGGCATGGATCCGGTTCGCGCCGAAGGGCGAGCTAGCCCGGGAAGGCTGCGCCTTCCGGACCGGTTCGTCAGTGGCTCCAGCGGATGCCGGCGCCGAGGGTGAGGGCCAGGGACGCCAGAAGCGTCAGGACCCCCGTGAAGCGCGCCAGGTTCGCCTTCACGATGGACTCCTTTGTGTGAGTCAGCTGGAGCACCGGAGGATCGGCAGCCGGGCGGTCTTCGAAAAGATCCCTGGCTTTGCGTCCCCGCCTCACGACGGGTTTGCCCTGGACGATGAACCGATGAAGGGACGTCCGTCCCTCGGGAGAACCATCGGCCCACGAGCACGAAACGACCATGGCCCGAGGGTCCCGGTTCCCGTCATCCGGGGGGGTCAGTGCGTCAGTGCACCGGATGGCCGGTCGGCGGGCTCGTCGAGCGTCAGACGGCGGGTTCGGGCAGGCCGCGGACGGTGGTCCGGCCACGGACCATCGCCACGACAATCAGGACCATGATTCCGGCCCCGAGGAGCACGTCACCGAGGCTGAAGACGTTGGCCAGAGGCAGCCAGGTCGGCAGGGCGAACCGGTCGATCAGGAGCTCGAGCGCGGGCTCGGCAACGACGGTGCTGTTCGAGTAGATCGTCGCGCTCGATCGGCCGAGCGCGGCCAGGGCTTCGGGCGTCGCCGGCATGAACCCGCCGTTCGCGAGGATGGCCGCCATGTTGGCGGCCGCTCCGAGCGCGATCAGGGGCATCCCCGGCAACGACAGATTGCGGGCGACGGCTGCACCGACCATCAGCGTCGACGCGACATAGATCGGCGGTCCGGCGGCACCAACCCGCTCGGCGACGGCATCGCTGAAGAGGACGACCTGGATCAGGAACCCGGCCAGGATCGGGGGAGCCCAGCGGATCTTGATCGAGCCGAGTGCCACCAGACGCCCGCCGAAAAGCGTCCCCGCGACGAGGCCGGCGACGACGGCATACAGGATGAACAAGCAAGGCCTCCGGTCGCGATCACGACGTCAGACCCGTTGTACGCCGGCACCGCTCGACGAGGTACGGGTCCGTAGTCCCGCGGGCCGCAGGACGATCGTCGCGAAGACCGACCCAAGCGCCGCCTAGTCGGCCGCCTCCCGGCGCATCGCCGCGGTGATCGAGATCGCGACTCCCAGCCCGATCAGGACGTCGCCGACGCTGAAGACGTTGGCGAGCGGCAGCCAGGCCGGCATCGCGAAGAGGTCCGTGAGCGGCTCGAGGGCTGGACGCTCGACGACCACGCTGGCGCTGTTGCCGCTGACCTCGATCCCGAGCGCGGCGAGCGCGCCGGGACTGGCCGGCATCGCGCCGCCGTTGGCGAGGATCGCGGCGAGGTTGGCGGCGCCACCGAGCACGATCAACGGGACACCCGGCAAGCGGATGTTGGCGAGGATGACGGCGCCGACGAGGGCGATCGACCCGAGGTACGCGCCGCGGATGACCTCCGTCGAGAGGCCGTCCGCCGCGGGCGAGAAGAGGGCCAGCTGGACGAGGAGGGCGGCCACCGCCAGCCACCCGAGCCGGAACCGGACCGAGGCAAGGCGGTCAAGGCGTCCACCGAGGAGGAACCCGGCGACCAGCCCGATCGGAACCGCGTAGAGGATGAACACCCGTTGAGTATCGGGGAGCGCCGGCCGCGTCGGGCGGATCCGCGTTGCGGCGCCGGGATGGCCGCTGCGCTACCCTCTGGCCTCCACTCCCGCGACTACAGAGCGAGCCGTCACGCCATGACCCGACCGCGCACGATCGTCGAGAAGATCTGGGACGACCACGTCGTCAGCGAGGACGAGGGGGCGCCCGCGATCCTCGCCGTCGACCTCCATCTCGTCCATGAGGTCACCTCGCCCCAGGCGTTCAGCGGCCTCCGCGCCCGCGGCCTGACCGTCCGCCACCCGGAGCGGACGGTCGCCACGGCGGACCATTCGATCCCGACCCACCCGCGCAGTCTGCCGATGGCCGACCCGATGGCCGCGGCCCAGGTCGACCAGCTGACCCGGAACTGTGCCGAGTTCGGGATCCCCCTCCACGGCATGGGCGACCCGGGTCAGGGCATCGTCCACGTCATCGGCCCTCAGCTCGGGCTCACCCAGCCCGGGATGACAATCGTCTGCGGCGATTCGCATACCGCGACCCACGGCGCGTTCGGGGCTCTGGCGTTCGGCATCGGCACGAGCGAGGTCGAGATGGTCCTCGCGACGCAGACCCTCCTCCAGCGCAAGCCGAAGACCTACGAGGTCCGGATCGACGGCCGGCTCGCCGCCGGAGTCAGCAGCAAGGACATCATCCTCGCCCTGATCGCCCGGATCGGCATTGGCGGCGGGACGGGCCACGTCTTCGAGTACACCGGCGACGCGATCCGCGCCCTGACGATGGAGCAGCGGATGACCATCTGCAACATGTCGATCGAGGGCGGGGCCAAGGCCGGCCTGATCGCCCCGGACGATACGACGGTCGAGTACGTCGCGGGCCGGCCGCACGCCCCGACCGGTCCGGCCTGGGACGCGGCGGTCACAGCCTGGCGGTCGCTCCCGAGCGACAACGGCGCCACGTACGACAAGTCGATCGCGATCGACGCCTCGGCGCTCGAGCCGATGGTCACCTACGGCACGAACCCGGGCATGGGCATCCCGATCACGTCGCGCGTGCCATCGCCCGACGACCAGGCCGACGGCTCCGCCAAGCGGGCGCTTGAGCGGGCACTCGAGTACATGGACCTCCGGCCCGGCCAGCCCATCCTTGGCCAGAAGGTCGACGTCGTGTTCGTCGGCTCCTGCACCAACGGCCGGATCAGCGACCTACGCCTTGCCGCCGAGGTCCTCAAGCTCCACCAGGTCGCGGCCGGCGTCCGGATGATGATCGTCCCGGGCTCCGATGAGGTGAAACGGGAGGCTGAGCGAGAGGGCCTCGACGTCATCTTCAAGGCGGCCGGCGCCGAGTGGCGTGAGGCCGGCTGCTCGATGTGCATCGCGATGAACGGCGACCAGCTGTCGCCCGGCCAGTACGCGATCAGCACCTCGAACCGGAATTTCGAGGGCCGTCAGGGCAAGGGCGGTCGGACGTTTCTCGCCTCCCCCCTGACCGCGGCGGCGTCGGCCATCCGCGGCGAGGTCACCGACCCGCGGACGCTGCCCGGGATCGAATCGATGGCCGCAGTCGGTGGCCGCTGACATGGTCGACAAGTTCCGATCGTTCACGAGCGCCGTGATCCCGCTCCCGGCCGAGAACGTCGACACCGACCAGATCGTGCCGGCCCGCTATCTCAAGGTCACCGACAAGGACGGCCTGCGCGAGGCGCTCTTCCGCGACTGGCGCTACGACGAGGACGGCGGTCTCAAAGAGCCACTGTTCGTCATGGACCGCGTGGCGATGCTGGATCGCCAGATCCTCCTCGTCGGCGACAACTTCGGGACCGGCTCATCGCGCGAGCACGCTCCGTGGGCCCTCACCTCGTGGGGGATCCGGGCCATCCTGTCGACCTCGTTCGCCGACATCTTCCGGAACAACGCCCTGAAGAACGGGCTCCTCCCGATCGTCGTCGAGGCCGAGAAGCACCGCCAGCTGTTCGAGATGGTCGCGGCCGATCCGACGGCTGAGCTGACCGTCGACCTCGATGCCCAGGTCGTCCACCTGCCCGGCGACGAGGACCTCCCCTTCGAGGTCGACCCGTTCGCCCGACTGATGCTGCTCGAGGGGACGGACGAGATGGGCTACCTGCTCGGCAAGGTCCCCGCGATCGACGCCTGGGAAGCCGCCCACGCCCCGCGCATCGACACCCGCGCCGGAGCCGCCTGAGCGCTCTCCCGGAACCGGACGCCCGTCATGGTCGTCTCGCGGCCATGACGACCTCCACCGCCCTCCGCCCGATCCTCACGCTCGCCGTCGCCGCGGCCATCTCCCTGACGGCCTGTGTGGGCGCTGCCGCCCCGTCGGCTGCGCCATCGGGCAACCCCGTCCACTCGGCTCCGCCCAGCTCGGGGCCGGCGGACTCAGTGGCGCCGGGCGCTGGTGATGGCTCAGCCGGGGATCCCGGCAGCGGGGTCGGCGTCCTGCCGGTCGACCCGAATCCGGTCGATCCGGGTGCCGGCGACGCGAAGCTCGTCCGGCCGTTGCCCGGTCGGGCCAACCCCCATCCGGTGGCGCCGACCAAGCTGGAGGCGTCGGTCGACGGCCGCCACGTCCTCGTCAAGATCACCTGGTACGGCGGGGTCGACCCGTGCTCCGTCCTCGACTCGGTCACGATCGAGCGGACCGCGAACGAGATCACGCTGATCCCGATCGAGGGCTCGAGCGACCTGAACGCGATGTGCATCGAGATCGCCCTCCTGAAGGCCACGATCGTCGACCTCGGCGAGCTCGAGCCGGGAACCTGGCGGATCTCGTCGCCGAACAGCGAGGCCGCCCCGATCGTCCTGACGATCGACTGACCGGGCCCGGCGCGGCGCCGCCCGTCGGGATGCGGCGATCGAGGGCTCACCCGGACGAGGGCTCACCCGGACGAGGGCTCACCCGGCCCGAGGGCTCACCCGGCCCGAACCTCGACGTCGGCCATACTTCGCGGCGGTGAACTACTTCGACGTCGTCGTCCTCGTCCTGCTCGTCGTCGCGATCCTGATCGGGATCAGCTCCGGCGCCCTGCCCCAGATCGGCGGCCTGATCGGGGCCTTCGGCGGTGGCATCTTCGCGGTCGTCGCCCTGCCCTGGATCGAGCAACCGCTCGAGGGTCTCGAGCTCGGCATCCGCGCGATCGTGGTCCTGGGCGGAATCCTGCTCCTCGTCGGCGTGGGCGAGGCCATCGGCGGGGCGATCGGGCGAACTGCCGCCAACCACCTCCGGGGCGGCGTGCTCCATCGCGTCGATCGCGTGCTCGGCGGCTTCGTGGGGGCTGCCCAGGCGATCCTGGTCATCTGGCTGGTCGGCGGCCTGCTCGCCGCGGGCCCGATGCGGACCCTCGCCACCCAGGCCCAGACGTCCCTGGTCGTGCGCGGGCTGAGCGGGATCCTGCCCGCCCCGACGGAGATCGCCGCGGAGCTCGGGCGCCTGCTCGACGACACCGGCATCCCGGACCTGTTCATCGGGCTCGATCCGCTGCCGGCGCCCGACGTGCAGCGCCCGACCGACCCGGCGGCCCGCCAGATCGCGGCCAACGCGATCGGGAGCACCTTCCGCGTATCGGCCCGGACGTGCCTCTTCCAATCGTCGGGCACCGGATTCGCGGTCGCCCGGAACTACGTCGTCACGAATGCCCACGTGGTCGCCGGCGCGACGACCATCCGGATCCAGGCACCGAACGGCCGGCTCCACGACGCCGTCGCCCGTCCTGGTCGACCCGAAGCTCGACATCGCCGTCCTGTGGGCCGCCGGGCTGGAGGCGACCGCGCTCCGCCTGGCAGCGACGGATCCGGAACGGGGGGCGGTCGGCGCAACGCTCGGCTACCCGCACGGCGGTGCCCTCCTGATCGAGCCGGCGGCGATCTCGGGTGCGTACACCGCGCAGGGTCGCGACATCTATGGCGGGCCGCGCGTCAGCCGACGGATCCTCGAGCTGCGGGCGATCGTCGACCAGGGCGACAGCGGTGGGCCGCTGATCCTGACCGACGGGACGGTCGGCGGCGTCGTGTTCGCCGAGGCGCGGACCGACGAGAGCGTCGGCTACGCCCTGACCGCGACGTCGGTGGCGGTCGCGATCCAGCCGGCGCTCGGGCGAACCGTCGCGGCCGATACGGGCGCCTGCATCCACTGACCCCTTGCGCGGCGGGCAGGTCAGGCGACCGACACCGCCGCGGCCGGAGGACCTAGCATCCCGCCATGACCGATCCGACCGCCGCTGCCGCCCGAACTGCTGCCGAGCGCCTTGCCTCGCTGGCCGGCGACGCCTGGGAGAGCCAGATGGCGGCCCACCCGGTGTGGGCGACGGCGATGGGCGACCGGCGCTTCGACGATCGCCTGCGCGAGAACGGCCCCGGGGCGCTGGTGGCCGATGCGGACCGGCTGAGCGGGCTGCTCGGCCAGGCGACGGCGATCGACGCCGCGCCGCTGTCGCCGGCCGATCGGGTCACCCATGCGGCGCTTCTCGACTTCCTCGGCTCCGAGCTCGATCTCGTCTCGGCTGGCATGGACGCATGGAGCGTCGACCCGCTCGACGGACCGCAGGTCTCGTACCTCAACGTGCCGTCGTTCCAGCCGGTCCGGACGCCCGCCGAAGGCGACGCACTCGTTGCCCGCTGGCGCGCGATCGGCTCGTGGATCGACCGCCTGACCGGGACGACGCGCGACGCACTGGCGCGCGGGATCGCGGCGCCGGCCGCCAATGTCCGCAATGTCATCGCCGAGCTCGACGACCTGCTGGCACGCCCACCGGAGGATCTGCCGCTGGTCGATCCCGCCCGGGAGGCGCCTGCGGACTGGCCGTCCGAGCGCCGGGACGCCTATGCCGAGGACATCCGGGTCGCGGTGTTCGACGACATCCGCCCGGCGTTCGCTCGCTACCGGGCGTTCCTCAGGACCGAGCTGCTGCCGGTTGCCCGGGACGACGATCGGCCGGGTCTGTCGCACCTGCCCGGTGGCGCCGATACGTACGCGCGCCTCGTTCGCGCCCATACGACCCTCGAGCTCGCGCCGGAGGAGATCCACCGGATCGGGCTCGAGGAGACCGAACGGATCGACGCCGAGTTCCGGGAGCTTGGCGGCCGCCTCCTCGGGACGTCCGACCAGGAAGCGGTCCTCGAGCGGCTGCGGTCCGACCCGGCGCTCCACTTCACGACGGCCGCCGAGGTGTTCGACGTCGCGGAGGCGTCCCTCGCCCGGGCGAACGACGCGATCCCGGAGTGGTTCGGCCGCCTGCCCCAGACCCCGTGCGTCGTCGATCGAGATGGGCGAGCATGAGGCGAAGTACTCCACGATCGCCTACTACCGCCAGCCGGCCGCCGACGGCAGCCGTCCCGGCAGCTACTACATCAACACCTCGGCGCCCGAGACCCGGCCGCGCTACGAAGCCGAGGTCCTCGCGTTCCACGAGGCGGTCCCCGGCCACCACCTCCAGATCGCCATCGCCCAGGAGCTCGCCGACCTGCCGGCGTTCCGGCGGCTCGGCGGCCCGACGGCCTACGTCGAGGGCTGGGGCCTGTACAGCGAGCGGCTGTCGGTCGAGATGGGCCTCCTGTCGGGCGACATGGATCGCTTCGGAGTCGCGTCGTACGACGCCTGGCGCGCCTGCCGGCTCGTCGTCGATACCGGGCTCCATGCGTTTGGATGGAGCCGCGACCGAGCGATCGCCTTCATGCGTGAGCACACGGCCCTGGCCGAGAACAACATCGACAACGAGGTCGACCGCTACCTGGCGATGCCCGGCCAGGCGCTCGCCTACAAGCTCGGCCAGCGCGAGATCCTGCGTCTTCGAGACGACGCACGGGCCGCCCTCGGCAGCGGCTTCGACATCCGCGCATTCCACGACATCGTGCTCGGCCAGGGGGCGGTGGGCCTCTCGACCCTCGGCGTGGTCGTCCGGGACTGGATCGCCGATCGTTCCGGCTGAAGCGAGACAGTCCGTCGGCTGCGGGTGCCACCGGTCAACGCGGTAGCGCCCCGCCTTGGCGCAGCGTCAGGCGGCGTACTCGTCGCGGGGAGCACCGACGCCCGGGTCGCCGGTCTCGATCGGGTTGTTCGCCGGATCGGCGCTCCACTCGTACCAGCCGCCGTCGTACACCGCGATCCGCTCCCAGCCCTGGAGGTCGGCGTAGAACCACGTCTCGCTCGCCCGCCAGCCGGTCCCGCAGTAGAACGCGACCCACTTGTCGGGCGTGATCCGCGCCTCCAGCCAGTTGGCGGCGATCTCCGGGTAGGCGCGCATCGTGTTGTCGATGTTGCGGTAGTGCTGCATGTGGTAGGCATCCGAGCCGCAGTTGCCCCAGACGTCGCCCGCGATCCGGCCGGCCGGTCCGATGTAGTTGTAGCCGCTGACCCGGCCGATGTGCTCCTTCCAGGTCCGGACGCTGACGAGGGCGGCGCCATCGCGGTCGGCCAGGATCTGCTTGGCCTCGCCGATGTCGACGATCAGCTCGGGATGTTGCGGGATCGAGACGCCGAACGCGGCCACCGGGGCCGGCTCGCGGATGATCGTCTCGACCGGATAGCCGGCCCGGACCCACCAGTCGTAGCCGCCGTCGAGCAGCCGGACGTCGCTGACACCGGCGTAGCGGAGGATGAGCAGGGCCCGCGTCGCGGCGATCTGGCCGGCTCGCCGGCCCGGCCACTTCTCGTTGGCGCCGCCGACGGTATCGCGGCCATAGACGATGACCGTCGTGTCGTGGGTGATCCCCAGCGCCCGGACGGCGGCGTCGATCTCGGCCGGCGTCCGGCGCTGCCAGATGTTGTCGGGATCCTCGAGCCAGTTCGTGTCGAGGTACAGCGCGCCTGGCAGGTGGCCCTCCTCGTACTCCTCGGGGACGCCGAAGTTGACATGGAACAGGAGGAACTTGCCCACCGGCGCAGCCTCGGGCCGGCCCCCGGCCAGCAGCTTGCCGAGCCAGTCGATATGGACGAGGCGGTCGTACTTCGGCAGCCGCTCGACCGGACGGTCGGGCTCGGCCACCCAGGCAGCGAAGCCGCCGGCGAGGATCCGCGCGCCATCGATGCCGTGCGTCCGGAGGGCGTCCGCAACGAACACTTCCTCGGCATCGTCCTGGCCGTAGATGACGACGTCACGCCCGGGCGCGATCCCCTTGCCGGCCAGGAGCCGCGCGATCTCGGCCCGGTCGACGCTGACCAGCCAGGCCGCCGGCAGCGAGACGGCGCCGGGGATGTGGCCGCCGCGCGGCTCGTCCCCGACCCGCCAGCCGTTGTAGGCACTGAGGGGCCGAGCGTCGACGATCGTGACGTCGGGCCCGGCCATGATCGCCTGGAGCCCGGGGGCGTCGATGGTGGTCGGGGCGGTTCGGTCGACCGCCGGATCGTGGGTCATTGGAATGGTCCTCATCGTGTCTGCCGCGAGAAACAATAAGACCCCTGCCACCTGCAGGGGTCCGGGAGGAGAGCTCGGCGTGCGGGCCGTCTAGAGGAAGCGCACGCCTAGGTACACCGGTTGCCCTGCGCGGCACAGGGACACATGAGGCGGAGCTGGTGCATCACGGGGACGGTCATGTGGCCGCCATTCTGCAACGCCGATTCTCGCCAGGCAAGAGGTGCGGGCCATGTGCCGGTCGCGGTTCGGTGTCGATCCGGTAGCGAGGCGTCATTCGTCGGCCACACCGGTTGCGCCAGGCGCGGTGACGGCGCCTCACGACGCTCAGTTGGTCCGCTCGGGCTCCAGGTTGCGGATTCGGCGGGCGAGCGCCTCGAGGACGCAGGTCCGGATGCCCGGGAACTGGTCCATGAGCGAATGGAACTCGCGATGGCCGAGGACGAGGAGCGTCGACGCCGTGTCCGTCGTCACCGTCGCCGTCCGCGGGCCCTTCGTCGAGGAGCGCGATCTCGCCGAAGAAGTCGCCGGCCCTCATCGTCCCGACCCTGGTCCCGCCGCGGTCGATCCCCGACCGCGCCGTCGACGAGGACGAAGAACTCCCGTCCGGTATCGCCCTCGCGCATCAGGACGCGACCGGCGGGGACGTCGATCTCCTCGACGAGCATCCCGACCGCCTCGATCTCCTTCCGGCCGAGGCCTTCCAGGAGCGGCGTCCGCTTGAGCAGTTCGAGCTTCTGGTCGATATGCGTCGCCATCACCCTCTCCAACCTTTGGGAGCGCAGCATAACCTTCGGATGTCACGCTCGAACGCCGATGGCGGCGTTGCCGCACCCGCGCGACGAACGCCGTCGGTCGCCAGGCTGACGGCGCTCGGCCACGTCCTACACTTCGCAGGCAACCGTCCGCGTCGTTCCTGCCACCGGAGTTCCGTCCGATGCCCGATGCCAGCACTCCCTACGACCGCCCGTCCGATCCGGCGAAGCGGCACTCCGCGGCCCTGACCGACGGACCCGACCGGGCCGGTGCCCGGAGCATGCTCAAGGCGATCGGGTTCACCGACGAGGATCTCGCCAAGCCGATCGTCGGCGTCGGGACCAACTGGATCGAGACGATGCCCTGCAACTACAACCACCGCCGCCTGGCGGAGGCGGTGAAAGCGGGCATCCGGGCGGCCGGCGGCACGCCGATGGAGTTCGGGACGATCTCCGTCAGCGACGGGGTCTCCATGGGCACCGAGGGCATGAAGGCCTCGCTGATCAGCCGCGAGGTCGTCGCCGATTCGATCGAGCTCGTGTCGCGCGGCCACCTCTTCGATGGAGTCGTCTGCATCTTCGGCTGCGACAAGACCGGACCGGGCTCGGCCATGGCAATGGGCCGGCTCGACATCCCGGCGCTGGCGCTCTACTCGGGCACGATCCACCCTGGCATCCGGTCTGCGGCCGTCGGCGGCAACGGATCGCGGGACGCCACGGTCGTGACGGTCTACGAGGCCATCGGGGCCTATCGGGCCGGCAAGATCAGCCTCGACGAGCTGTACGAGGTCGAGAACGCGGCCTGCCCCGGCCCCGGCGCGTGTGGCGGTCAGTTCACGGCCAACACGATGAGCATGGTCATGGAGACGCTCGGCCTGTCGCCGGCCGGCCTCAACGACATCCCGGCCGAAGATCCAGCCAAGGACGAGGCTGCGCGACGCGCGGGCGAGATGATCATGCGGCTCGTCCGCGACGACCTCCGGCCGTCGGCCTTCGTGACCCGCGCCTCGATCGAGAACTCGATCGCCGCGGTCGCCGCCACCGGCGGCTCGACGAACGCCGTCCTCCATCTCCTCGCGATCGCCCACGAGTACGGGATCCCGCTCGAGATCGACGAGTTCGGCCCGATCGCCGACCGGACCCCGATCATCGCCGACCTCCAGCCGGGCGGCCGCTACACGGCCACCCACCTGTACGAGGCGGGTGGTCTCGCCCTGGTGTTCCGCGAGCTCCTGGCGGCCGGGCGGATCGACGGTTCGACGCCGAACGTCGACGGCCGGACCCTCGCCGAGGTCGGCGCCGGCGCCGTGGCCACCGAGGGCCAGACGGTCGTCGTCCCGTTCGAGACGCCGATCAAGCCGACGGGCGGCCTCACGATCCTGCGCGGCTCCCTGGCCCCGGACGGCTGCGTCGTGAAGCTCGCCGGCCATGAGCGCCGGCTCCACCGCGGCCCCGCCCGCGTCTTCGACTCCGAGGGCGAGTGCTACGCCGCGGTCCGCGACCGGCGGATCGTGCCGGGCGACGTCGTCGTCATCCGCTACGAGGGCCCCGTCGGCGGACCTGGAATGCAGGAGATGCTGAGCGTGACCGCGGCCTTGACGGGCGAGGGTCTCGGTGACTCGGTGGCCCTGATCACCGACGGCCGCTTCTCGGGCGGGACCCACGGCTTGATGATCGGCCATATCGCACCGGAGGCGGCCCTCGGCGGACCGATCGGCCTCGTCGAGGAGGGCGACGAGATCGTGATCGACGTGGACGCCCGGCGGCTCGACCTGGCCGTCGCCGCCGAGATCCTCGAGCAGCGGCGTGGCGCCTGGTCGGCGCCCGCGCCGCGCTACACCGGCGGGGTGATGGCCAAGTACGCGGCCCTCGTCTCCTCGGCGTCCGAAGGCGCGGTCACGACGGGACGGCGGATGACGTCGGCCCTCGATCGCGCGTCACTCCCGGACGGCGCGAGCGCCGCGAGCTCGCCGGCCACGCCTGTCGCGGCCGGATGACGGTCCGGATCGGGTTCAAGACCTCCCCACAGGACGTCGACTGGGCGACCGTCGACGCAACCTGGGCCCGGGCGGGCGAGCTTGCCGCGGAGCCCGGCGGCGGTTTTGACAGCGGCTGGCTGAACGACCATCTGACGAACATGGATGGTGCCGTTCCGGGGGCGTCGCTCGAGGCGCTGACCCTGCTCGGGACGCTCGTCCATCGCGTGCCCGAGCTCCTGGTCGGTCATGCCGTCCTGTCGAACACCTTCCGAAATCCGGTCCTCGTCGCCAAGGCCGCGACGCTCCTCGACCACGCGACCGGCGGCCGCTTCGTTCTCGGCCTCGGCGCGGGCTGGTTCGAGGGCGAGCACGAGCCGTTCGGGATCGACCTGCCGCCGATCGGCCCCCGGATCGACCGACTCGTGTCCGCCGTCGACACGATCCAGGCGCTCTTCTCCGAGGCCGCCGCGGCGCCGCCCGGGGTGACCCGGCCGGACCCGTTCTACCCGCTGGATGGCGCGGTGAATGCTCCGCCGCCGCTGACGCCCGGCGGGCCACCGCTGTACCTCGGCGGCCAGGGCCCACGGGGGATCCGGCTCGCAGCTCGGACGGCCTCCGGCTGGCTCCAGCCCGGGACGCACGCCGGCAACGTGCCGTACTTCACCGAGAAGCGCGCCGAGATCCTGGCCGCGCTCGAGGCCGCCGGACGCGATGGCACGAGCTTTGACCTCGTCGGCCAGGTCGGCACGGGCGCGACAGCCGCGAGCCGGCGCGAGGCCGTCGAAGCGAGCCGCGGCCTGTTGGCGGCGGGCGCGACACACGTCGTCCTCGGGATGCCGGCCGGCCTCGGACCGGGCGGCCTCGACGACGTGGCCCGCGAGTGCCTGGCGCCGCTCCGCGACGCCGTGGGATGACGCCTCGGATCCGGCGTGCCACGGACGAGACCGACCTCGCCGCAATCGCCGCGATCACGAACGAGACGCGGCCCGAGTGGGCGTCGTCAGTCGCCGAGATGACGTGGTCGGATCGGACGTACCCAGGGTCCGTCCGGTTCGTCGCCGAGGTCGACGGGCGCCCGATCGGCGCCGCAACGGTCGGCCGGATCTATGTCCATCCACCCGAGTACGACGCCCTGTGGGCGACCGTCGATGTCCTGCCGGATGCGCGCGGCCGCGGCGTGGGTGGAGCCCTCCTGCGCGAGGTCGCGGCGATCGCCCGGGACCGCGCCAAGACGGCGCTCCATGTTCCCGCGACCGAAGCTCGCCCGGACGCCGTGGCCTTTCTCGAGCGACGCGGGTTCCGCGTCCACGAACGGCAGCACATCGTGCGGCTCGACCTCGTCGACCCTGCCCGCCGCGACCACGCTGCGACGGACGCCGTCGAGGGCGTCGTCCTGACCACGCTCGCCGAGCGCCCCGATCTCATCGCCGGCGTCCACGCCGTGGCAACCGACGCGTTCCGCGACATTCCCGGCGGCGACGAGCCGATGGCGGTCGGCGACCTGGCCGAGTTCCGCGCCCGCGACGTCGACCGGCCGGGGATCCCGGCTGGGGCATTCGTCGTGGCTCTCGAGCCCGCCGGGACGGTGATCGGCTACGCCAGCCTCCTGTTCCTGGGTGCGGCGCGCCGCGTCGGCATCCACGACATGACGGCCGTCCGCCGCGAGTGGCGCGGACGCGGCATCGCCGGCGCGATGAAGCGGGCCCAGATCGCGTGGGCCGTCGAGCAGGGCGTCGAAGCGCTCGAAACCGGCAACGATGAGGACAACCTGGCGATGCAGGCCGTCAACCACCGCCTCGGCTATGTCCGCGGTGCGGACGAGCTCATCATGCGCGGCTCGGCGGATCGGGCGATGATGCGGCCATGACCGTCCCGCCGGACCCGCAGGCCTACGACACCGAGCGCAGCGCTGCGGCTCGCAAGCGCGGCCTGTCGACGCCCTACATCCCGGGCGGCCGCGACCCCGACCAGGCTGCCGCGGATGCCGAGGACCGGCACTACCTCAAGCTCCTGCTGGTGATGGTCATCGTCATCGTCCTGAGCGGGTTCGTGGTCGGGATCATCGCGGCGATCGTCGGCCTGGACGCCCTGGTCGGGGGATCCGGCTGAGCGTGGGCAGCGATTCGGGTCTGCCGTCCGCTCGACTGGCCGACGGCGTCCTCGATGGAGCCGCCGACGAGCTCGTCGAGACGCTCCGGTCGCTCATCCGCATTCCTTCGATCAACCCGGTCGCGGCCGACCAGCCGGACGGCGAGACCCGCGTCGCGCGCTGGATCGCGGCGGCCCTCGCCGACACCGGCGTTGCCTCCGAGATCCTCGAGGCCGTGCCCGGCCGCGGCTCGGTCTTCGCCCGCCTCCGGGGCGACGGCACCGGCGGCGGGCCGCTCCTGCTCCTGAGCCACCTCGACGTCGTCCCGGCGGCGCCCGACCTGTGGACCCACGGCCCGTTCGACGGCGATGTCGCGGACGGCTACGTCTGGGGACGCGGCGCCGTCGACATGAAGAACCTCCTGGCGATGGAGCTGACCGTGATCCGGATGCTGGCCGCGGAGGCGCGGGCGGCCGGCCGCGATCCCGCCTCGGATCCGATCCCGAGCCTGACTCGCGACGTCCTCTTCGCCAGCACGGCCGACGAGGAGGCGGGCGGCCTCAACGGCATCGCCTGGATCATCGCCGAGCGTCCGGAGCTGATCCAGGCCGCGGCCGCGATCAACGAGTCGGGCGCGGTGGCGACCACGTTCGCCGGCCGGCGCTTCTATCCGATCGGCGTCGCGGAGAAGGGCTACGCGGTCTACCGCCTCACGGTCCACGGGACCTGGGGCCATGGCTCGATGCCGCGCGATGACAACGCGGTCGTCCGGGCGGCGACGGCCATCACCCGCCTGGCGGTCCAGGGCGGACCGCGCCCGACGGACGTCATGCGGACGTTCCTCGCCGGGGTCGCGGACCAGCTCGACGGGGAGGGGGCCCGGCTGCTCCGTGCGCTGGCCAGCGAGGACCCGCGGCTCGGCGAGGCGGCCCTCGACGCGATCTGCGAGCCGATGCCGGCCCGCGTGATCCGGGCCCTCCTGCGCGACACGGTCAGCCCGAACATCGTCCACGCCGGCATCAAGTACAACGTGATCCCGGGCGACGCGACGATCGAGCTCGACTGCCGGCTGCTGCCCGGCACGACCGAGGAGGACATGCGCGAGACGATCCTCGGCCGTCTCGGCGACCTCGCGGCTCACGTCGAGATCGATCTCGTCATCCACGCCCCGCCGGTCGCCGCCCCGGCTCTCGGCGACTTCTACGACCTGCTGGCCCGGACGATCCTCGACCACGACCCGGATGGCGTCCCGCTCCCGTTCATGGTCCCGTTCGCCACCGACGCCAAGCACACCGCCGCCCTCGACGTCCCGACCTACGGCTTCTCACCGCTCCGGCTCGAGCCCGAGGAGCGGTTCCTGGAGCGGTTCCACGGGGTCGACGAGCGGGTCGGCGTCGACGCCCTGCGCTGGGGCCTGCCCGTCCTGTACGACGTGGTCCGCCGCTTCTGCTCCTGAGTCGCGCCGGCCGTTGCTCCTGAGTCGCGCCGGCCGTCGGCCGCGACCCGTGCGCGGCGCGGCTACTCGTGATCGGGCGACCCGGTCTCGTCGCCGCCGACGGTGACGGTGACCTGCTCGTCGCACGACGAGCAGCGGAAGATCGCGCGCTTCAGCCACGAGCGCTCGGAGTCATGGGCGGCAGCGTCGTGGTGGATCGGCTCGAGCGGCGACCAGCTGCCGTCCGAGTGGCGATGCTCGATGCGGAACTCCTGGGCGATCCGGAGGTTTGGATCCATGTCGGCTCCTGGTTCGTGCGGCTCAGGCCCGCATCGTGGCCGCATCGGCGGCAGCGGGCAACGCGAGCCTACTCCGCCCGGTTCCGGATCAACCGCCCGCGACGCGAGATGGCGTGCGTCGCCAGGGCTGCCACGCCCATCGCGATGAGGGCCCGCTCGGCGGTCGGCATCGGCCGGATCGCCGACAGGAACTGGTCGGCCCGGGCTCGATCGACCACCCGGAGGAGGGCCGCGCCGCGCGGGGTGAGCATCAGCGTCCGCTGGCGGCGATCCTCGGCCTCGACCCGACGTTCGACCAGCCGGCGCCGGACCAGCCCGTCGACCAGGCGGCTCGTTGCCGACGGCGAACGATTGATCGCCTCCGCCAGGTCGCCGATCGTCATCGTCCCCGAGTCGGCCAGGACGTACAGCGCCGCGAGCTGGGTGAACCCCAGCCGCAGCTCCCCGAGCTGCGAAGCGAAGCCGATGACGAGCTCGCGCCACAGAGCGCGACCCATCGCGACCCGCTCCGAGATCTGGCGGACGTTCGAGATCCGGGTGCCGGCCGCGAGCACCGTAGCCGACAGGTCCGCCTCGAATCGCCGGGCAATCGTCCGGGCCGGAGGCGGCGGCCCGACGCGGCGGCCGGGCGAACGGGAATCGACGGTCATCGCGGGAGACTCACGCTGGGCCGGCTCATGGGCGGTGAGGATGGCACGGAACGCGTCCGCATCGCCGGGAATGCATGCATTGTCGCACAGGCCAGTCCGCGTGAGCACGGTAGCGGCGGCTACGCTGGCATGGATGACCTCGTCTGCCTACGTGTTCCCCGGCCAGGGATCGCAGTCGGTCGGCATGGGGCAGGCGCTCGCCGCAGCATCCCCTGCTGCCGCCGCCGTGCTCGCCGCCGCTGACGCCGCCCTCGGCGAATCGATCAGCCGCCTCGCCGCCGATGGACCGGCCGATCTCCTCGATCGGACCGAGAACGCCCAGCCGGCCCTGCTCGCCGTGTCGATGGCGTATCTCGCGGCCGTCCGTGAGCGCTGGGCCGCCCTCGGGTTCGACGCGACGCCACCGGCGTTCGCCGCCGGCCACTCGATGGGCCAGTACTCCGCCCTCGTCGCCGCCGAGGTGATCTCGCTCGAGGACGGCGTCCGGCTCGTGCGCGAGCGCGGCCGCCTGATGCAGGCCTCGGGTGCCGGCCGCGACGGAGCCATGGCCGCGATCCTCGGCCTGGACGACGCGGCCCTGCCAGCCCTCGTCGAGCGGGCGTCGGCGCACGGCGTGTTCGGCGTCGCCAATCGCAACGCCCCCGGCCAGGTCGTCGTGTCGGGCGAGCGAGCCGCGATCGAGGCCGCGGCCGAGATCGCGAAGGAGCTCGGCGCGCGCAAGGCGATCGTCCTGCCGGTGTCGGTCGCCGCCCACTCGCCGCTCATGGCCGAGGCCGCCGACGGCATGCGCCGGGCCCTCGCCGACGTCGCGTTCCATGACCCGATCGTGCCGCTCCTCGCGAACGCCGACGCCCGCCCGATCACCACGGCCGACGGCGCCCGGGCCGAGCTCGTCGAGCACCTGACTGCCGGCGTCGACTGGGTCGCCGCGGTCGAGCGGATGAGCGCGGCCGGCGTGACCACGTTCATCGAGGTCGGGCCGGGCCGGGTCCTGACCGGCCTCATCAAGCGGATCGCCCCGGATGCCGCAGCCCTCGCCCTCGACGACGGCTCCTCGCCCGACCGTCTCGCCGTTCCCTTCGCGACGGCAACGACCGGCCTGATCCCGACTTCAGAAAGGATTCCTCGCACGTGCGCAAACCCGATTACGACCGCCGCGTCGTCGTCACCGGCCTCGGCGTCGTCAGCCCGGTCGGCAACGACGTCCAGACCGCGTGGGGGAATCTGATCCGGGGCAAGTCCGGCCTGGGGGAGATCACGAAGTTCGACGTGTCGCGCTACGAGGCGAAGGCGGCCGGCGAGGTTCACGACTTCAACGCCGCCGACTGGATGGACCCCAAGGCGGTCCGCCGGAGCGAGAGCGCGATGCACTTCGGCGTCGCGGCCGGGAAGCAGGCCCTGATCGACTCGGGATTCGAGATCACCGATGCGAACCGCGAGGAGGTCGGGGTCGTGTTCGGCTCCGGCGCGGGCGGCCAGCAGCTGATGATCGACGCCTGGATCAACCTCCACGAGAAGGGCCCGCGGAGCGTCCCGCCGACGTTCATCGCGAACGCCCTGGTCGACTCGGCGTCGGGCATGCTCGCGATCGAGACCGGCGCGATCGGCCACAACGTCTGCATCGTGTCGGCCTGCGCGACCGGCACGCACAGCGTCGCCGAGGGCGCCGAGGCGATCCGCCGCGGCGACTGCGTCGCGGTCATCTCGGGCTCGACCGAGGCTCCCCTCCTCGAGACCGCCCATGCCGGCTTCACGAACATGCGCGGGATGGGCATGCCCCGTCCCGGCGAGGGGCTCGAGAGCGTGTCGCGGCCGTTCGACAAGACGCGCGACGGGTTCGTCCTCGGCGAAGGCGCCGGCGGCCTGTTCCTCGAGGACCTCGACCTGGCCAAGGCGCGCGGCGCGAAGATCTACGCCGAGGTCGTCGGCTACGGCTCGGCGGCCGACGGCTGGGACATGATCCAGCCGATCGCCGGCGGCACGGGCTCCGCCCGGGCGATGAAGATGGCCCTCGACCGACGCGGCGTTCCGGCCGACGAGGTCGACCTGATCAACCCCCACGGGACGTCGACCCCGCTCGGCGACCAGCGCGAGGCCGAGGCGATCTGGAAGGTGTTCGGCGACCGGGCGGCGGCGTCGCGCCAGTCGCTCGCGATCAGCGGCACGAAGTCGATGACCGGCCACATGATGGGTGCCGCGGGCGCGTTCGAAGCGTTCGCGACGGTCATGTCGGTGGCCGAGCAGTGCATCCCGCCGACGATCAACTACCGCGACTTCGATCCGGCCTGCGACCTGTGGGTCGTCACCGAGCCCACGTCGCGCCCGATCCGCTACGCGCTCAGCAACAACATCGGGCTTGGCGGCCACAACGGCGCGGTCATCTTCAAGCGCTACGACGGCGACTGACCCGGACCGCCGAGTCACTACAATCGGCGCAACCCTGAGCCCGAGGTCCTCCTTGCCTGAAACCGATCCGTCCCGGCGTGCCGTCGTCACCGGTCTCGGGGCGGTCATGCCGATCGGCAACGACTTCCCGACCTACTGGTCGAACCTGGTCGCGGGCGTCACCGGGACGCGCCTGATCCAGGGCTTCGACGCGTCGGCATTCGAGGTCCGGATCGCGGCCGAGGTCCTCGACTTCGACCCGACCGACTTCATGGACGCCAAGATGGCCCGCCGGATGACCCGCTTCATCCACCTCGGGATGGCCGCGGCCAAGGAGGCCGTGGCCCACAGCGGGATCGACTTCGCGGCGATGGACGAGGACCAGCGCGACCGGGTCGGGGTGGTGATGAACACCGGCGGCGGCGGGATCGAGGCGATCATCGACGGGACCCACGTCCACGATCAGAAGGGTCCGCGGTTCGTGTCCGCGTTCGCCGTCCCGGCGCTGTCGGGCTCGATGGGCGCGGCGATGATGTCGATGGAGTGGGGCCTCACGGGGCCGGTCATGACCCAGGTCGCCGCCTGCGCCACCTCGGTCATCGCCTTCCACGATGCGCTCCGCCTGATCCGGACCGGGGAGTGCGACGTCGTGCTCGCCGGCGGCTCGGAGGCGCCCGTCGTGCCGATGGGGGTCGCGGCACTCGCCAACATGGGGGCGCTGTCGAAGCGGAACGACTCGCCCGAGACCGCGTCACGGCCGTTCGCCGGCGACCGCGACGGGTTCGTCCTCGGGGAGGGCGCCGGCGTCGTCGTCATCGAGTCCCTGGCGCATGCCCTGGCCCGTGGCGCGACACCCCTCGCGGAGGTCCTGGGCGGTGCCCTCACCGCCGACGCGTTCCACATCAGCGCCCCGGAGCCGACGGGTCGCGGGCAGAGCCGGGCAATGACGAGCGCGCTCCGCAACAGTGGCGTCGCCCCGGACGAGGTCGACTACATCGTGGCCCACGGCACGTCCACGCCCCTCAACGACGTCACCGAGACGCGGGCGATCAAGGTCGCCTACGGCGCCCACGCGAAGAAGGTCGCGATCAGCTCGCCGAAGTCGATGATCGGCCACCTCGTCGGCGCGGCCGGCATCGCGTCGGCGCTGGCCGGCATCGGCGCGATCCGCGACCAGGTGATCCCGCCGACGGCGAATCTGCACACGCCGGACCCCGAATGCGATCTCGACTACGTCCCGCTCACGGCCCGCCGGACGAAGGTCGAAACGGTCGCGGTCCACGGCTTCGGGTTCGGCGGCCAGAACGCCGTCACGATCTTCCGCCGGCTCGCCGACTGACGGCGACGCACGTCGGCGGCCCGACGGCGGGCGCTCAGGACCGCGGAAGCGGGCCCTCGAACGCCTCGACCCGATCGCTGAGCTCGGGCGGCCACGGCGTCGCGGCCTCCGCCTCGTAGTCGTACCGGACCAGGACGCTCCGGCACGTGGCGACGAGGCGGGCCGGGCCACCAGGCACCGACGCCGTGAGGCGGTGCTCGAGACCCATGCTCGTTCGGCCGATCCGGGTCGCCCGCGTCTCGACCACGACCGTCTCGCCGAAGAACACGGGCGAACGGAACGCGACCTCTGCCTCGGCGAGGATCAGGCCCTCATCGCGGCCGGCCTCGCGGATCAGCGCCTCGCCGGTCGCGGCCATCCACCACTCGATCCGGGCCAGCTCGACGTACGTCAGGTAGGCGGCGTTGTTGACGTGGCCCATCGCGTCCGTGTCGGCGAAGCGGACCGGGATGCTCGCGCGATGGGCGAAGTCGCCGCCGAGATCGCGCGGATCGGGCGCACCGTCAACGGCGACCCGGTCGCGCGGCGCCGGCGTCATGGCGTGACCACCAGCTGACCGACCATGCCCGCCTCGGCGTGGCCCTCGACCGAGCACACGATCCGGTACGTCCCGGGCGTGTCGATCCGGAACCGGATCCGCTGCGTCTGGCCGGGTCGCGCGCCGGCGTCGACGTTGGCCAGGCCCTCGACCTCCCAGTCGTGGAAGACCGGGTCGTCGTTGGTGAACCGGACGACGACGAACCGGCCGGCCGGCACGGACACGTCGGCGGGCGTGAAGCGAACGTCGTTGGCACGGACGTCGAGTGTCACGGCGCCGGCGTCGATCGCGCGATCCGCGGCCATGACTCCCCCGGCGATGCCGAGCGACGCGATCGCCACCGCGACGAGATACCAACCTTGGCGAAGCCGGGCGACCGGACCCCGCCGCGGGACGAGCCGCGCCGCGTCCGGCCGGGCGTCGAAGGAGCGCAGGCGAAGGGAGTTCGTCACGACGGCGACGGACGACAGGGCCATCGCGCCCGCCGCCAGGGCCGGGTTCAGGGTGAGCCCGACCGGGATGAGCAGGCCCATCGCCACCGGGATCAGGAGGACGTTGTAAGCGAAGGCCCAGAGCAGGTTCTCGCGAACGACGGCCATCGTCGCCCGCGAGAGCGCGATCGCGGCGGGGACGCCGCGCGGGTCGCCGCCGACGAGCGTGACCCCGGCAGCCTCGATCGCGACGTCGGCTCCGCTGCCGATCGCGATCCCGACGTCCGCCCGGGCCAGCGCGGGGGCATCGTTGATCCCGTCGCCGACCATGGCCACGATCCGGCCGTCGGCCTGGAGGGCGGCGACGGCCGCCTCCTTGTCGGCCGGCAGGACTTCCGCCCGGACCCGGTCCGGACCGATCCCGACCTGGGCGGCGACGGACGCCGCGGTGCGGGCCTGGTCGCCGGTGATCAGCCAGACGTCGACGCCGGCCGCCTGGAGCTCGGCGACCGCGCGGCGCGCCTCGGGCTTGATCGGGTCGCTGATCGCGACGATCCCCGCGAGACGGCCGTCGACCGCGATCCAGACCGGTGTCTGGCCGTCGGCGGCGATGGCATCGGCCCGATCGACGAGACCGCTTGGATCGATCGCCCGCATGGCCAGCAGGCGAGCCGTCCCGACAACGACCCGGCGGTCGTCGACGAGCCCCTCGACGCCGTGTCCGGCGATCGCCGCGAAGTCCGTGACCGGCCGGAAGCCGAGCTCGTCGACGCGTGCCCGGGTCACGATCGCCGCGCCGAGCGGGTGCTCGCTGCCGGTCTCGATCGACGCCGTCAGGTCAAGCAGCTCGGCGGCCGACCAGCCATCCACGGGCTCGATGTCGCCGGCCGTGGGACGCCCGGCGGTCAGCGTCCCGGTCTTGTCGAACAGGACCGTGTCCACGCGATGGACGCGCTCGAGAGCTGCGCCGCCCCGGAACAGGATCCCGGCTTCGGCCCCGCGGCCGGTCCCGACCATGATCGCGGTCGGCGTCGCGAGGCCCATCGCGCAGGGGCAGGCGATGATCACGACGCCGATGAACGCGGTGAGGGCAAGGGTCAGGCGCGGCTCCGCGCCGACCAGGAGCCAGACGGCGAAGGTCAGGGCCGCGATCGACGAGCACGGCCGGAACGAAGACCTCGCTGATCCGGTCGGCCAGGCGCTGGATCGGCGCCTTCGAGCCCTGGGCGTGCTCGACCAGGGCGACGATCCGGGCGAGGGCGGTGTCGGCGCCGACGCGGGTGGCGCGGAAGCTGAACGAGCCGGTCGTGTTCACCGTGGCACCGAACACCTCGTCGCCGGCAGCCTTGGTCACGGGGACCGGCTCGCCGGTCAGCATCGACTCGTCGACCGCCGAACCACCGTCGACGACGACGCCGTCGACGGGGAGGCGATCGCCGGGCCGGACACGGAGCAGGTCGCCGGGCTGGATCTCCTCGATCGCGACCGGGCGATCGCCGCCGGGCTCGATCAGCAGGGCCGAGGTCGCCTGGAGGCCGATCAGACGTCGAATCGCGCCGCTCGCCCGCGTTCTCGCGCGTGCCTCCAGCCAACGCCCGAGGAGGACGAGGCCGAGAACGATCGTCGAGCTGTCGAAGTAGGTCTCGGGGTGGAGGCCGGCCTCGTGGACCCATGCGGGATTGAGCGTGACGACGACGCTGTACGCCCAGGCCGCGGTCGTGCCGACCGCGACGAGCGTGTCCATCGTGGCGCCGCCATGGCGACCGGCCCGCCAGGCCGCGGCGTAGAACCGCCGGCCGGCCCACAGCTGGACGAGCGTCGCGGGCAGGAGGGCGAGCCGGTTGATCGTCTCCATCGGGATCGACGTCTGGGGCCAGAACATCGCGATCATGATCACGACCGCGACCCCGATCGCAACCACGGACTCCCGGAGCAGGCGGCCGGCCTCGACCGCGCGGACGCGATCGTCCGCTTCGGCGGCGCTGCGCAGGGTCCGGCGAGCCGCCGTTTCCTCTGCGGTCGGCGGCGGCTTCAGGTCGTAGCCCGCGGCCTCGATGGTCCGGGCCAGGTCCGACCGCCCGGTCAGCTCGGGCAGGTAGCGGATCGTGGCGAGCTCGGTGGCGAGGTTGACCGACGCCGACTCGACCCCGTCGCTCTTGCGCAGGAACCGCTCGATCCGGTTGACGCAGGACGCGCACGTCATGCCGGCGATCGGGAGGTCGATCTCGACGGCACCCGCTGGAGACGTCGGTGCCGCCGTGGACGAGGGAAGCAGGCGTTCAGTCATACTCCCGGGGAGTATATCAGGCGGTCGTCGCGTCTCGCGTCCAGGCGGTCGTCGCGTCTCGCGACCAGCAGGCCGCGCGGGCGACGCTAGGCGAGCTCCTCGCCGAGCTGCCGTTCGACGCGCGTCTGGCGACTGATCCGGTCGGCCAGATCGACGGCCTCGTCCGACAGCCGGTCGACGGCCGGATCGGCGCCGTCCAGCGTCGCCTTCGTCTCCTCGATCTCCGCCAACCGTCCCAGGTCGGCCCGGATCGAGTCCGCGGTCGCCTTCAAATCCTGGGCGACGTCATTGCCGGGCCGGCTGTCCTCGGCCGCTGGGTCCTCGGGCAGATCGTTCATGCGTCCCTCCTGGGAGGACGAGGCTGGGCTGGTCGGATCGCCGGATCAGGCGCCCGTGCGGACCCAGTGGCCGTCGCGATAGACGTACCAGATCTGGGATCGCTCGCCCGCGAGCTCGCGCGGTCGGACGAGAGCGAGCGGCCACTGCTCGCGAAGGCAGTCCTGAAGCTGCGACGGCTCGGCGATCCCGCTCTCGACCAACTCCCCGGCAGACGTGCGGAATGCCTCGTCGTCAGGCGGATTGAGAACGAGCGTCGGCCGTGGTTCCGACTCAGACACCATGGCGATCCGCTCCCGCGCCCACGATCGGGGTGGGATCGTATCGGGAGTCCGCGACCGCGGCCTGCGACGTCTTGCACCCGCATGTCACGTGCGGGACCTGGGCTCGGCGCGAGGCGCTACCAGCCGAGGGAGCCGGGCTCGCCCTTGATCGGGCCCACGATCGCGCTCGTGACCCAGCCGCCATAGAACCCGCCCGGCTGCGGCGTGGCGCGCTCATCGCCGACCCACGCCTCGTCGACCCGGCCGGCGTAGAACGCGACGTGGTCGCGGATCGACTCGAAGCCCGGGCTCGGCCGGTGATAGGTCCAGCCGATCAGCGGGATGGAACGGTCGCCGCCGACA
Source organism: uncultured Chloroflexia bacterium (assembly GCA_963783055.1). GTDB lineage: Bacteria > Chloroflexota > Limnocylindria > Limnocylindrales > CSP1-4 > CF-46. The sequence goes on along the minus strand of CAWAMB010000004.1, from coordinate 487,571 downwards.
TAGTCGACGTAGGACGCCTGGCCCTTCCATTCGCAGGCCGTCGTCCGGTCGGCCGGCACGAGACGATCCAGATCGAGATCGTCGGGCGGGAAGTAGTACACCGGGGCTCCGGCGGTCTCGACGACGCGCCAGGCGCGGAGGGTGTCGCCGAGGATCCGGCCGTCGACGATGACGCGGATCCGGGCGGCGACCGGTTCGACGCGCGGCGGGCGCGGGTAGTCCCAGACGGACTCCTCGCCGGGACCCGGGACGATCGGAACGACGCCGGGCGGCAGGGAACGAGCGTGCATGGGGCGAGGATACGGTGCCGGGCCCGACGATCGATGATGAACGCATGACGACCAGCGACGCCGAGGGACCCGAGGACGGCGGGACGAACCAGGCCTTCGTTCGATCCGCGCCGGGCGAGCCGTTCCTTGTGGCCGCGATCGAGGGCCCGTGGGGTCCCATCCACGTCGCGGCAACGCGCCAGGCCGTCGTGGGTCTGGCCGTCCTCTCGCCGCGCGAGCCGTTCGTGGACGACGTCGTCCGGCGGACCGGCCGGGAGCTCCGATCGGGTCCCGGTCGGGCCGCGGCCGGGCTGGATCGCGCGGTGGCGGCCGTCGAGGCGTTCCTCGACGGCGACGCGACGGCGCTCGAGACGCTTCCTCTGGACCTGGCCGATCGAGGCGACTGGGATCGCACGGTGCTTGGCGGCGTCCGGACCCTCGGCTGGGGCGACGTGACGAGCTACGGCCGGCTGGCCCGGACGATCGGGCGGCGGGGCGCGGCGCGGGCGGTCGGCGGGTCGGTCGGCCGCAACCCGATCGGCCTCGCGATCCCGTGCCACCGGGTCATCGCCGGCGACGGCACGATCGGCGGCTACGGCGGTGACTGGTTCGGCAGCCGCGACGAGCTCCTCGCGATCAAGCGCGAGCTGCTGGCCCGCGAAGGCGTCAGCCTCCCCACCCGGACCCTGCGCGACTGACGCGCCGCGAGGCGGCAGAACCGCCGCGTCCCGGTCGATTCCCTTCGCTACACTCGGGTCCAGTTCACGGGGATTCAACGATGCGGCGCGCGCCCGCCCCCGGCGCGAGAGGGACCGATCCTTGACCGACGCGGCCAGCGCCACCGACGATCCCACCCCGGGCGGCGTCGCCCCGTCGCCGTTCTCGCTCTTCCGGAAGCGCGACTTTCGGCTCCTCTGGTCGGCCCAGCTCGTGTCGACGATCGGCACGGCGCTCACGGACCTCGCCGCCGGCATCCTGATCTTCCGCGAGACCGGTTCCGCGCTGGCCGTCGGGCTGATGTTCGTCGCGACCGCGGTGCCGACGCTGATCGTCGGCCTGATCGCCGGCGTCTTCGTCGACCGCTACGACCGGCGCAAGATCATGGTGGTGTCGGACCTCGTCCGGGCCGCGATCGTGGCGCTGATCCCGTTCATCTTCATCCTCCACCTGCACATTGCCCTGCTCTACGTTGCCGTCGCGGCGGTCAGCACGATCTCGCAGTTCTTCAACCCGGCCAACGACGCCGTCCTGCCGGAGGTCGCGACCGACGAGGAGCTCGCTGCGGCGAACTCGTGGATCATGATCAGCTCGTTCGGCGCCACCTCGGTCGGGTTCGCGCTGTCGGGCCTGCTGGCCACCGCGTTCGACATCGACTGGGCGTTCTGGCTCGATTCCCTGACCTTCCTCCTGTCGGCCGCCCTCCTGATGACCGTCAAGGTCGGCAAGATCGACAACCAGGAGGACACGAGCGTCGGGGTCGTCGTCGCCAACCTCAAGGAGGGCGTCGCGACGCTCTTCGGATCGCCGCTCCTGCGCAACCTCCTCGCCACCGGCGTGCCGGTCTACTTCTCGTTCGGCCTCTGGAACGTCCTGCTCCTGCCGTTCGCGATCGACGCCCTCAAGGCGACCGAGTTCGAGTACGGCCTGCAGGAGGGGTTCACCTCGGTCGGCTTCGTCGTCGGCAGCCTGATGATGGCGAAGTGGGCCGACCGCTTCCGGGAAGGCTCGTGGATCATCCTCTCGACGATCGCGATGGGGATCGCCGGAATCCTCTACGGGATGTCGACCTCGATCGCCATCGCGATCATCCTCGTCACCCTGTCGGGCTTCTTCAACGCCCCGTCGTCGATCGCCCGCCGGGTCCTCCTCCAGCGGGCCACGCCGCGCGAGCTCCGCGGCCGCGTGTTCTCGGCGTTCGCGGTCGTCCGCGACGTGACGTTCCTGGTCGGGATCGCGCTGGCGGGCCTGGCCGACATCATCGACGTCCGGATCCTCGTCATCGGCTCGTCCATCGTGCTCGTCCTGACCGGGCTGTGGACCGGGATCGTGCCCGGGATCGGCCGGCCCGCGGCCGAATGGCGGCGCGCGATGTCGGCCCTGCACACGGCCAAGGCCGCGCCGGAGGTGCCCGTCGCGGTCCGCGGCGCGACGCTCGCCGACTTCGACCTGCTGGCCGGCCACCTGCCGGCGCTCGCCCGGCTCAGCGCGGAGCAGCGTCGGTCCCTGGTCGACGCGTCGACCGTCCGGGACGTCCCGGCCGGGGCGACGATCGTCGACGTCGGGGCTGTCGGGGATGCGGCCTACTTCATCCTCGGCGGCCGCGCCGCGGCCGGTACGCCCGAAGCCGATGGCGGCTACCGCTCGCTGTCGTCGATGGGGGCCGGTGAGTTCTTCGGCGAGATCGCGGCCCTGACCGGCAGCCGCCGGACGGCGACCGTCGTCGCCGAGGAGCCGTCGACGATCGTCGAGGTCCCGGCGCCGGCGCTGCGCGCGCTGATGACGATCCCGGAGCTCGGCTCGCTGTTCCTCTCGACGCTCACCGAGCGCCTGAGCCGGACGAACCACGCCGATCTGCCACGCTTCTCGGGCGTCGACCAGGCGTCCCTGAAGGATCTGCGCACGCCGCGCCCGAGCGCCGAGGCGCTGCCCAAGACGTACTGAGGTCACGGGACGAGTCGCGACCGACGGCCCCGGCAGCGGTGTGCCGTAGATGACAATCGAGGCGTCGCCGGCGGCATCGGCCCTGCCGGACCCGAGTTGCTATCGTGGCGCCATCAACTAGGGAATCCGGCCGGACCGGAGCGCGAGCGGGGCCAGACCCGGAGGATGACGAGATGAAGAAGATGAACCGCCTGCCGCACGAGCAGGCCGCGCCCGACGGGCTTCCGGTCGACGGTCTCCCGGTCGACGGCACCGATGTCGAGGGCCATCGCGCCGGTCAGTTCCTCCCCGGCCTGCCCGGAACCGGCGGCGACAGCCTGCGCCGGCCGATCAGCGGCGGCGAGGTCGACGGCGACGACACCGACGACGTCGAGGGCCACGCGTTCGGCCACACCCGCGGCGAGCGCCTCCTGCCCGGCCTGCCCGGCACCGGCGGCGACGAGGTCACCGACTGACGTTCTGATCGGGCGAACCCCGCCGCCCAGCACGCCTCGTCCGGCTCGTACGGACGAGGCGTCGTCCTGTCCGGCATCGGTCGGCGGTCAGCCGGGGAGCGGCGTCGCCGTGGCGGCCAGGATCGTCTTCGTCTCGAACGGGGTCGCCGTCGGGTGGGCCGCCCGGATCCGGGCGGCGTAGCCGGCGATGTGCGGCGCCGCGAAGCTGTTGCCGGTGGCCACGATCCGGCCGCCGTCCTTCCAGGCCACCTCGACGTCGAGGCCGTGCGCCCCGAACTCGACCGGCGGCCGCGGGTTGTAGAACCAGACGCCGGGATCCCGGACATCGTGGGCGGCCACCGAGACGACCCCGGCGAACAGCGACGGGTAGCTCGCGACCGCGACGTTGTTGGCGGCGCAGACGAGCAGGACGTTGGCGAAGTAGGCCCGGTCGACGAGGTCGTGGAGCGTCGCGTAGAGCGACTCGCTCCGTGACGAGAGGCTCAGGTTCACGATCGACGCGCCCTGCTCGATCGCCCACTGGAGGCCGGTCGCGAATGCGAGGCCCTTGCCCCGGTTGTCGGCGCCGAGGACACGGACCGACAGGATCGTGGCCTGCGGGGCCAGCCCGAGGATGATCCCGGCGCACGCCGTCCCATGGCCGACCGCGTCGATCGCTTCGTCGGCCACCACGGCGGCGTCGTCTCCGGCCAGCTCGACCCGAACGCTGCTGGCGAGCCGACCGGCCACGGCCGGATGGTCGCCCTCGACCCCCGAGTCGACGATCGCGACGACGACGCCCGCGCCGTCGCCGGCGCCGAACGCCCACGCCCGGTCGATGGTCGCGATGTGCTCCAGCGGAGCGAGCCGGCGAAGGGCCGCCCGCTGATCGCCGGAGAAGGGCTCGCTCCAGGCGGGGAGGGCCGGGCCCAGGGTGGTCATCGGCCGCGACCGGAACGACCGCGCTCGGCTCGAGCGACCAGGACGGCCAGCAGGTCCCGGACGAGCTCGAGCTGGGCGGGATCGGTCGAGCGCAGCAGCGCGATCTGGTCGGCCAGCGCCCACAGCGGATCGTTGCCGTCCACGTCGAGCGTCCGGATCTCGGCAGCGATGATCGCGTCGAGCGCGGCGTCGTCCGCGGCGTCGTCCGCGGCGCGCTCGCCGGCCCCCTGGTCGGCAGCCCGGAGCACGCCGCGGAGCAGGCTCGCCGTGTCGCGCTCGACGCGGCTGCTCCGGATCGCGACCGTCGCCTGGTGGGCGAACACCGTCGCAAGCTCGACGTCGTGGAGGTCGAACCCGGCGTCGCCGCGCTTGTCGAGGACCTCGAGCACGCCCAGGACGCCCTCGTCGTCGACGAGCGGGACCGCGATCAGCGAGCGCGGCACGTAGCCGGTCTGCTCGGCCGTCGCGCGCCCGAACCGCGCGTCACGGGCGACGTCGGACAGGGCGAGCGGCTGGCCGGTCGAGAACACGTAGCCCGCCACGCCCTGGCCCGATTCGATCGCCAGCCCGACGACGCCCTGGCCGTGCTCGCCGGAGGCGACCGCGAACACGAGCCGGTCCGTCGCCGGGTCGTGGAGGGCCAGGGACGCGGCCTCGGCGCCGAACAGGGCGACGGTGGCGTCGACGATCGAGCGAAGGACGGCCATGCCGGCCGGCGGCGCGAGCCGGCGCGCGGCCTCGACCCGCAGGGCGACGGCGTGGAGCGTCGGAGCCAGGCGGTCGGCGCCAGCCGCCGGGTCGGCCCGGTCCCGCGCGTCGCCGGCCGCGGGCGGCTCCGCGTCGTCGGTCACCGTTCCACCGTCCGGGCGAGCCGCTCGACATCGACCACGACGAGATGGTCGCGCTCGAGCCGGACGAGGCCCTGGTCGGTCAGGTCGGCAAGCAGCCGGTTCACCGACTGGCGCGAGCCACCGATCATCCCGGCCAGCTCGGACTGGGTGTACGGCCAGCCGATCCGAGCCTCGCCGGAGGTCACCCCGGCTTTCTCGGCCAGACGCACGATGCGCGACGCGAGGCGGCCCGGCAGATCGAGGAAGTGGAGGTCCTCGACATGGCCGGTCAGGCGTCGGATCTCGGCGGCCAGCGAGGCGAGGAGGACCCGCCGCAAGGTCGCGTCCGAGTCGATCAGCTCGAGGAACGCGTCGCGGTGGAGGACGAGCGTCTCGGTCGGCTCGACCGCGACGATCGTGGCGGAGTGCGGCGCGCCGTCGAGGATCGCGAGCTCGCCGAAGAACTCGCCCGGGCCGAGGATCGCGACGATCGCCGGCTCGGCGCCTTCGTCGCTCGGCAGGACGACCTTGACCGAGCCGCTGGCAAGGACGAACAGGGCATCGCCGGGATCGCCCTGGTGGAAGACGGTCTCGCCGCGTCGGAAGCGGCGGATGCGGAGCGTCCGGATCAGCGCGTCGATGGCCGCCTCATCGGCGGCGCCGAAGAGCCCGCTGGCGCGCAGGGCCTCCCTCGTCATCGCGTCGTCGGCGACCGCCATGCGGACCTCCTGCGCGGCCGCGGGCGCCCGCGGCTCGAGGGCATCGTACGTGGTGACAGGGACGCCGCGGGCAGCGGCGGGCCGGCGTGACGGCTCAGGAGCGGGCGACCGGGCGCATCGGGTAGAGCCCGATCACGATCGGGGTCCGAGGATCGAGCGACAGCTCGTAGCCGATGTCGCCGCCGCGAAGCAGCTCCCCGAGGAGCGAACCCTCCCGCGGCGGCAGACCGACGAAGACCCGGTGCCGATCGCCGAGGTCGATCGACGGACACGTCGTCCTCGCTGCCGTTGATCCCGAAGCGGCGCCGGAGCTCGTGCATCGGGACGTACGGCCGGCTCTTGATGAATCGCCGGAGCTGGGGCGCCGTGCAGCTGGCCATCTCAGCCGTTCGGGGCGCCGTCGGGACCCGGCCCGCGACGTGGCCCCGGATCGCCGTTGTGCGGTCCGCCGTTGTGCGGTCCGCCGTTGGTCGGCCCGTGCGGCCCGTGGTCAACGGCGGGGCGCGCGCCATTCGAGCCTTGCGACGGCGCGGCCGCCGCTCCTGCGTCGACCGGGGCGATGTGCGACTCCGCGACCCTGGACGAGGAGGCGACGGCTGGGGACACGACGTGGGGATGGTCCGCAATCTCGGAGTCTGCCGGCCGTCCGCTCGCTGCGCGGTCTGGCCCGGCGTCGCGCGATGGATCGACCGGCTGCGCGGTTGCGCTCGGGCGGGGCGTCCGGTTCCACCCATCGGCCGCGGCGGGCGCGTCATGCCCCGGCCGGTTCGGATCGGCCGGCCCAGCGGGCCCGCTCGAACGATGCGGCCGGTTGCCGTGGTGCCGCCGGCTCATCGGCGGCTGACGCCCCGGCGGCAAGCCGGTGCGACGATCGTGACGGCGGCGCCGAAGCGCCGCGGGAGGAACGGGGCCATCGAAACTTCAGCCTGAGGGCGGGCCGGACCGGCCCGTCGTCGGTCGATGATACCGCGCCCCGGTGGCTCGGACCGAAGGCGACCGGCCGGGGTGCGGGCCGCTGGGTGCCGGACCGCGATCAGCCGCTGACGACCCGCAGCTCGCGCGGCTCGTTGTTGAGCACGATCGGACCGTCCGCCCCGCACACGACGATGTCCTCGATCCGGGCCCCGTAGCGACCCGGAAGATAGATGCCGGGCTCGACGCTGAATGCCATCCCCTCCCCGATCGGCTCGGCGTTGCCGGCGATCAGGTACGGCTCCTCGTGGCCCTCGAGGCCGATGCCGTGGCCGGTCCGGTGGAAGAAGTTCTCGCCGTAGCCTTCGCCGTCGATGATGTCGCGGGCGGTTCGATCGATCTCCTCGGCGGGGATGCCGGGCCGGACCGCGCGGGTTGCGGCGACCTGGGCCGCCAGGAGCACGCCGAACAGGTGGCGGAACTCCTCGGTCGGTCCGTTCGCCTCGTCGCCACCGGTGACCCACAGCGTCCGGGTCGTGTCGCTGCCATAGCCGCCGAGCACGCCGCCGATGTCGAGGACGATCGGCTCGCCGGCCCGGATCACGCGATCCGATGCCTCGTGGTGCGGCGACGCCGAGTTCGGCCCGGATGCCACGATCGCGAACTCCGCCAGCTCGTGGCCCTCCGCCCGCAGACGATCGCGGACCTCGCGGGCGACGTCGGCCTCGGTCCGACCGACCAGCCGACCGGATGCGATCTGGTCGACGACCCGATCTGCGGCCGCGCCGGCCAGCCGGAGCAGCTCGATCTCGTCGGCATCCTTGACCATCCGGAGCTCGCGCAGGACCTCGGTGACGGAGATCCAGCGGGTCCCGGGCGCGGCGGCCTGGAGCCGGAGGAGATGGAGCGACCAGAGCCGATCCGAGACAGCGATGGTCGCCGAGGCACGCCCGCGTGCTCGCTCGACCAGGCCGGCGACGAGGCCATGCGGGTCGTCGGTCTCCATCCAGGTCGCGATCTCGACGTCGGTCCGGAGGCCGGCCCGGGCGGCCGGCTCCTCCAGCCGCGGAACGACCAGCACCGGCGCCTCCCCGGCGACGACTGCGAGCATCGTCAGCCGCTCGAGCGGCATCGCCCGGTATCCGGTCAGGTAGTCGAGATCCGGTCCGACGCCGATGAGCGCCGCGGCGAGCCCGCGCTCGGTCACGAGATCCGCCAGCTGGCGGAGGCGCCCGGCGTAGCGCTCGGCGGGGATCGCGGGAGGGGTCGACGTGGTCGAGGTCGTCATCGGCTCGGCATCTCCAACGGCTGCGGGTCGGGCTGATCGGACGGGTCATCGGTCGTGCCCGGAGGCGGGGCTCCGGGGGCGGTGGCGGCCAGCCAGCGGGCGATCGTCGCGGGGCCGTCCTCGAACAGCTTGCGATAGGCGAGGACCCGGTCGGCGCCCACCGCGAGCGCATTCCGGCGCAGAACGTGGTCGTCGTGCTGGCCGACGGCGAGGACCGCGACGCCGGCGTCGCGCGCCGCAGCGATGGCGGCCAGGCCGTCGTACGCGCGGGCCGTGAGGTCGACGATCGCCCCGCGCGCACCGGCCAGCGCGGCCTCGTAGGTCTCGGCCGATCGGACCGCGCCGGCCTCGAAGCCGGCGGCGCGCACATGACCGACGAGCCGGGTCGACCAGATCAGGTCGTCGGCCAGGACGACGACGCGTGACGCCGGGTCGGCCCTGGGATCGGTGGCCACGATCGCTGCGGCCGGCCTCAGCCGAGCGACTCGATGAGGTGGCGGAAGACGTCGCGCGCCGTCACCACGCCCGTGGGTCGGCCGTCCTCGACGATCGGGATATGGCGGAACCCGCCGACCGCCATCTTGTTGATCGCGACCGCGATCGTCTCGTCGTGGCGCAGGACGACCGGATCGCGGGTCATCAGGCTCGCGATCGGGCGGGCCTGGCGCTCGAGGCCGCCGACCTTGAGCACGGCGTCGCGGTCCGTGAAGATCCCCACGAACCGATTGGCGTCGGTCACGAGGACGCAGTCGATGCCGTCGCGGTGCATCCGGCCGATCGCCTCGTTCACGTCGGTCGCCGCGTCGACGACGACCGGCGGGTTGATGCCGAGGGCATCGAGGTGCTCGCCCAGGAGCTGGCCGCGGAACGTCGTCGGCGACTGCGGGACATCGTGCCCCGCAAGGTCCGAGCCGCAGTTGTCACAGACGTCGGAGCCGAGCAGGTTCTCGAACCCGCAGGTGGGGCAGCGGACGGCGGACATCGGGCCTACTCGACCGTCCAGGTCTCGCCGGCCATGAGCGCCGCGGTGAAGTCACCCTCGCCGGACGCCGCGACCGCGGCCGAGATCTGCTGCGCGATGAGCTGATCGTGGGTCGGCCGCGGAACGGCCCGCAGGACTCCGACCGGGACGGGATAGTCGGGCCAGAACATCCGCGACAGCATCAGGGCGAGATACGGCTCGTCGGCCTGCTCGTCGTGGACGAGGAGGTCGGACTCGGCGATCCCGTTCTCGCCGATCGTGACGATCTCGGGATGGAGCCCGCGGAGGCGGATGCCCTTGTCGCGATCCTTGCCGAAGACCATCGGCTTGCCATGCTCGAGGACGAGCATCCGGTCCTCGCGGACCTCGCGATCGGTGAAGTCGCGCCAGGCGCCGTCGTTGAAGATGTTGCAGTTCTGGAGGACCTCGACGAACGTCGAGCCGTGGTGCATTCCGGCTCTCTGGAGGGTCTGCTGGAGGTGCTCCGTGTGGGTGTCGACGCTGCGCGCGACGAACGACGCCTCGGCGGCCAGGGCCACCGTCAGCGGCTGGATCGGCGTGTCGACGGTCCCGGCCGGGGTCGACTTCGTCTTCTTGCCGAACTCGGACGTCGGGCTCGCCTGACCCTTCGTCAGCCCGTAGATCCGGTTGTTGAACATCACGAGCGTGATGTCGACGTTGCGCCGCATCGAGTGGAGGATGTGGTTGCCGCCGATCGACAGGGCGTCGCCGTCGCCGGTGATCACCCAGACCATCAGCTCGGGCCGGGCGGCCTTGAGCCCGGTCGCGAGGGTCGGGGCGCGGCCGTGGATCGTGTGGAAGCCGTACGTGTTCATGTAGTACGGCAGGCGGCCGGAGCAGCCGATCCCGCTGATGAAGACGATGTTCTCCTTCGGCACACCGAAGTCGGGCATCTGCTTCTGGGTCTGGGCGAGGATCGAGTAGTCGCCGCAGCCGGGGCACCAGCGGACTTCCTGGTCGGACACGAAGTCCTTGCGGGTCAGCTGGATGATCGCGGCGTTCTCCGCGCTCAGGGCGGGCTGAGCGGCGGCGTTGGCGTTGGCGTCGGCGTTGAACTCGGTCATGTCTCTCTCTATTCCGCCGTGCCGAGGATCCGCTCGGCCTGGGTCACGATCTCGGCGATCGTGAACGGCTTGCCGCGGACCCGGTCGTAGCCCTCGGCGTCGATCAGGAACTGGGCCCGGATGAGCAGCAGCAGCTGACCCAGGTTGACCTCCGGGATGAGCACCCGGCGGTAGCTCCGAAGGACCTTCTCGGTGTTGGCCGGGAACGGGTTCAGGTGGCGAAGGTGAGCGTGCGCGACGGTGCTCCGGCCCTGGCTGTGGAGTCGCTCGACGGCGCTCCGGATCGCGCCGTACGTGGAGCCCCAGCCGAGGATCAGGAGGTCGCCGCGATCCGGGCCGAACACGTCGAGCGGGGCGATGTCGTCCGCCATCCGGGCGACCTTGGCCTGGCGCAGGAGCTGCATCCGGTGGTGGTTGTCCGGGTCGTAGCTCACGTTGCCGGTGATGTCGGCCTTCTCGAGGCCGCCGATCCGATGCTCGAGGCCGGGCGTGCCCGGGATCGCCCACTTGCGGGCAAGGGTCTTGGGGTCGCGCTCGTACGGGTGGAAGCCCTCCTTCTCGGTCCAGTTCGCGACCGAGATGTCGGGCAGGCCCTCGAATGACGGGATCTTCCACGGCTCCGCGCCGGTCGCGAGGAACGCGTCGGACAGGTAGACGACGGGGGTGACGTACTTGAGGGCGAGCCGCCAGGCCTCGATGGCGTAGTCGAAGCACTCGCCGGGCGTGGCCGGGGCGACGATGGGCATCGGCGAGTCGCCGTTCCGCCCGAACATCACCTGGAGCAGGTCGGACTGCTCGTTCTTGGTCGGCATGCCGGTCGACGGGCCGGCCCGCTGGACGTCGATGACGACGAGCGGCAGCTCGACCATGACGGCCAGGCCCATCGCCTCGGACTTCAGGGCGATGCCGGGTCCCGACGACGCCGTCAGGCCCATCGCGCCGCCGTAGGACGCCCCGATCGCGGCGCCGATGGCGGCGATCTCGTCCTCGGCCTGGAACGTCTTGACCCCGAAGTTCTTGTAGCCGGACAGCTGATGGAGGATGTCCGACGCCGGGCGTGATCGGGTAGGAGCCGTAGAACAGCGGCCGGTGGGCCAGCTTGGACGCGGCCAGCATCCCGAGCGCCGTCGCCTCGTTGCCGGTGATGTTGCGATACGTCCCCGGCGCGAGGTGGGCGGGGGCGACGCGGTAGTGGGTGTGGAAGATCTCGGTCGTCTCGCCGAACGCGTAGCCGGCCTTGACAGCCCGGGTGTTGGCCTCGGCGACGACCGGCCGCTTGCCGAACTTCTCGTCGATCCAGCGGATCGTCCCGTCGTAGTCCCGGCCGTACAGCCAGAACATGATCCCGAGGGCGAAGAAGTTCTTCGTCAGGTCCTTCTGCTTCGAGGTCATGTCGAGCCCGTCGAGCGAGCGCTCGTTGAGCGTCGAGATCGGGATCTCGAACAGGGCGTACTGCTTGAGCGAGCCGTCCTGGAGCGGGTTCGCGGTGTAGCCGGCCTTCGTCAGGTTGGCGGCCGTGAACGCGTCGCTGTTGACGATCAGGGCGCCGCCGGCGGGCAGATCCATGACGTTCGTCCGGAGGGCCGCCGGGTTCATCGCGACGAGGACGTCCGGCTGGTCGCCCGGGGTATGGATCTCGTTCGAGCTGAAGCTGATCTGGAAGCCCGACACGCCGGGCAGCGAGCCGGCCGGGGCGCGGATCTCGGCCGGATAGTCGGGCAGCGTGCTGATGTCGTTGCCGTAGACGGCGGCGGTCCGGGTGAACTGGGTCCCGGTCAGCTGCATGCCGTCGCCGGAGTCGCCGGCGAAGCGGATGGTGACGCGATCGAGCTCCTGCGTCTGCGGCTCGGTCTCGCGGGTGGTGGTCACGTGGTCCGTCAGCCCCCTTCGGCTCGCTTCATGGTCTGGTGCGGTCGTGGCGGCAGGTTGAGGAGCTCCTCGGGGAACGACTCGGCGAGGTATTTCAGGATGTCCTGCGGCCGGATCACGCCCTGGAGGATGTCGTCGTCATCGAGCAGCGGGACATTCCGGTAGCGGCCGGTCTGCATCAGCTCGATCGCGTCGCGAACGGTCTCGTCGAGATGGAGATGGTGTGGCTTGGTCGTCATGAGCGTCTCGACGGCCTGGTCGAGGTCGATCGGATCGACGTCGCCACCGACGAGACGGCTGAAGATGTCGCGTTCCGTGAGGACCCCGGCGAGGCGCCCGTCGGAATCGACGACGAAGACAGAATCGCCCGTTCCCGTCCGGCGGATTGCCGCGAGGCAGTCGGCCAGGCTCGTGTGCGGCGCGACCGTCACGGGCTCGCGCCGTCCGACGACCTGCAGCCGCTCGTCGACGAGGAACGGCACGCGCGCGGTGACGGCGCCTTCGGTCTGCTCACTCACGGGGCCAAGTGTATCCACTTCCCCGTTCCGGGCCGGTCGCCGCGGGCCATCCCCGACATTGCGGGCTGGTCGAGCTGCCCCGCGGATGCCACGCGGCTGCGACGGCCCGGTCGCTTGGTCCGCAGCGGCCGCAAGCGGTCCATCGCGATCCTGTCGGGCATCCCACCAGCCAAGGAGATCGAACGATGGACCAGCGCGAGAGCGACCCGACCGGTGCATTCAGCGGCGGCTCCGCCGGCCTCGAGGACGACGCGACGTCGGGCACCGAGTTCGAGCGGCACGCACCCGACGGCGCACAGCCGGGCGGCGGACAGCCCAACGATGGTCGACCGGCAACCGAAGACGGTCGTTCGACGAACGAGACGCCGGGTGTCGATGGCGCCGAGCGCGACACGATCACGTCCGGGACGGCCGCGACGAGTGAGGTCGCCGATCCGGCGGCGCAGGCCGAGGCGGAGGCCCAGGGCGACGGGACACCGCGCCCTCAGTGAGCGGTCAGCCCACGTCCCGCTGACGTCGCCGGCCGGGACGATCTCGGGCTGGTCGTCGTCGGCTGCTAGCCTCCGGCGGTGGATCGCCGCCGGGCCGTTGGCCTCGTCCTGATCGTCGTCTCGGCCGCCGGCTTCGGCTCGGGCACGGTCCTGTCCAAGCCGATCTACGCCAGTGGCCTCGACTGGCTCCAGCTCCTCGCCTGGCGGTTCACGATCGGCACGGTCCTGGCCTGGGCGTGGATTCTCCTGTCGCCGGCCCGGCGCTCGTCGATCCGGCGGATCGGGCGGCGTCAGGCCCTCGTCGCGATCCTGCTCGGCGTCTGGTACACGGGCAATGCCGGCACGTACTACGCGGGGCTCGAGACGGTGCCGGCGTCGCTGGCCGGCGTCCTCGTCTACCTGTACCCCGCGATCGTGGCCGTCCTGTCCGTACGGTTTGCCACCCGCCTGACCGGCCGCCGGCCGTGGATCGCGCTGGGGATCGCCTTGGTGGGGGTCGTGCTGGCCTTGGGCGGGATCGACCTCGCGACGCCGCCACCCGTCGCCGGGATCGCCCTGGTTCTCCTGTCGCCGCTGATCTACGCCGGCTGGATCGTCCTGTCCGCGCGCCTCGCCGGCGAGCGGTCGGAGCATCTCGCCCCGCAGGATGCCGGCGCCGGGCGGGTCGACGATGCGGCCGTGGCGAGCGCCCTGATGATCACCGCGACCGCCGCGGCCTTTGTCGGAGCGGCGCTCGCGACCGGACAGGCCGTACGCCCCGAGCGAGATCCCGGGCGGCGCCTGGCCGTACCTGCTCGCGATCGGGTTCCTCGGGACGTTCCTGGCGATCCAGACGTTCTACGCCGGGTCGCGCCGGATCGGGGCGGCCCAGGCGGCGTTGGTGAGCACGGTCGAGCCGTTGATCATCGTCAGCCTCGCGTTCGTGTTCCTGCACGAGACGCTGGCCCCGATCCAGCTGGTCGGAGCCGCGCTGATCATCGTCGGCGTCCTGGTCGCCCAGACCGCGGAGCGACCGAGCGGTGCCGCGGAGCCGGCGTCACCGCTCGACGCCGAAGTGGCCGCGGGGCCCAGCGGCGATCTGCCGCGACCGAGTCTCGCGGGACTCGGAATTGGGCTGAGCCCGCGTGGCCAATCGCGGAATCGCGCGATTCCGGGCCGGGAGGTGCAGGCAAGCCACCGGACTTGAGTCCGCTCTGGGACTCGACAGCGCCGCCACGTTCGAGCTCGGGTCAGGATCGGCGCCGAGCTCGCACGTGGGGCGCTGCACGAAGTGGGATCGCCGCGCTCAACCCCGGACGGCGGCCAGGTAGCGCTTCGCGCCGTCGGCCACGAACGCCGCGTCGGCGCCGATCCCGACGAACGTGAACCCGATCTCGAGATGGCGCGGCACGACCGCCGTGTCGTAGACGAGGATTCCGGCGGCCTTGCCGTGGGCCCGGCAGGCAGCGACGACGCGGTCGAGGGCGGCGAGGTAGTCGGCGTGCTGGAACTGGCCGGGGATCCCGAGCGAGTGCGACAGGTCGGCCGGGCCGACGAACAGGACGTCGACGCCGTCGATCGCCGCGATCGCGTCGGCGTCGCGGAGGCCGCCCGACCGACTCGATCTGGATGATCCCGACGACCCGCTCGTTGAGGCGCTTGATGTCGGCATGGCCGACGACGCCGAGGCCGGCGCCGCGGACCCGGGTGGCGACGCCGCGGATCCCGTCCGGCGGGTAGCGCAGGAACGTGACCGCCTCGCGGGCCTGGTCGGCCGAATCGAGCCGCGGGACCATGATCCCGCGAGCGCCCATGTCGAGCGCCCGGCCGATCCGGATCCGCTCGCCCGACTGCGGCCGGACGAGGGCGGTCGGAGCCGCCGAGCTCGACCGCCCGGAGCATGCCCGGGCAGGTCCGCCTCGGTCCCGGCGCCGTGCTCGAGGTCGACGAGAAGCCAGTCGTAGCCGGCGGCGGCGCACAGCTCGGCGGACGGCCGGCGAGGTCGAGGTCGAGGAACAGGCCGAAGAGCGTCTCGCCGGCCAGGGTCCGGTCGCGGAAGGATCGGTCGAAGGGGTCGTTCATCGACCCATCATCGCGCGTCGCCGGGCGCCGTGCCTGGCGGCTCGTCAGTCGGGGAACGCCTCCGGGCCTGCGCTCGGCGAGCTCGCGGGCCCTGCTCGTCGGCGTCCTCGGGCGGCAGCCAGCTGAAGGGATAGCGCGTCGTCGTCGAGGTCCATCGCCGCCTTCGTGATCTGGAGCGGGTGGAACGTGTCGACCATCACCGCCAGCTCCTCGGTCGCCTCCTTGCCGATCGATGCCTCGACCGTGCCGGGATGCGGCCCGTGCGGGATCCCGGCCGGGTGGACGGTGAACGAGGCGATCTCCACGCCGCGCCGGCTCATGAAGTTGCCGGCGACGTAGTAGATGACCTCGTCGCTGTTGATGTTCGAGTGGTTGTACGGCGCCGGGATCGCGAGCGGGTGGTAGTCGAACTTGCGCGGCACGAACGAGCAGACGACGAAGTTCCGGGCCTGGAACGTCTGGTGGACCGGCGGCGGCTGGTGGACTCGTCCGGTGATCGGCTGGAAGTCCGCGATATTGAATCGGAACGGCCACAGGTAGCCGTCCCAGCCGACGACGTCGAATGGATGGTGGCGGTAGTGATAGGCCGTGATCCGGTCGGTCGAGCGGACGTCGATGACGAAGTCGCCGTGCTCGTCGATCGGGTCGGCCAGCTCCGGCGCGTGCAGGTCGCGCTGGCTGTACGGCGAGTGCTCGAGCAGCTGGCCGTAGTCGTTGCGATAGCGCTTGGGCGGCTCGATCTCGGACGGCGCCTCGAGGTACAGGATCCGCTGCTCACTGCCCGGATCGGGATCCAGCCGCCACGTCGTCCCGATCGGAAGCACGAGGTAGTCGCCCGGGCCGTAGCGCAGCGGCCCGAAGATCGTGTCGCAGACGCCGGTCCCTTCGTGGACGAACAGCATCTCGTCGGCGATCCCGTTGCGGTAGAAGCGGCCGGCCGGCATCGCCTCCGCCGGGCGGACGACGCCGAAGACGACGTCGTGGTTGAAGTACAGCGGGATCCGGCCGGACACGATGTCGCCCTTGGGCTCGACCGCTCCGGTCTTCGTCAGGCGATGGCGGTGGAGGTCGTCGTCCGCCGCCTCGAGCTGGATCCGCCGGACCGGCTCGATCTTGTGCGTCCGCGTCGGCGGAGTCAGGTGATAGAGCAGCGAGCTCCGGCCGGTGAAGCCCTCGACACCGAACAGCTCCTCGGCGTACAGGCTGCCGTCGGGCGCCCGGTGCTGGGTGTGGCGCTGGCGGGGGATGCTGCCCTGGGCGACGTAGTACATGAAGCGACTGGCCTCCTCGGTGAGAAGGCCAGTCTAAGAGCGAGTCGCCGACCTGGTGCACCAGGACGGCGGACGCCTCGCGATCACCCGAGCGGGCCCGCTCGACGAGGTCTCGATCCACCCTCGACCTCCGGGTCGCCGGCGCCCCGATGGCTCCGGGCTACCCACGATGACGGGCAGGCTCCGGAGCGGAACGTTCAGACGCCGATCAGTCCGACGCGGGCTCCGTCGCTCGAGGAGGACGACGTCCCGCCAGCGACCCGTGGGATCGCGGCCGATCCGCTCCTGGACGCCGATCCGGCGAAATCCGGCCCGCTCGTGCAGGGCGAGGCTCGGCGCATTGTTGGCCTGGACACCGGCGATGAGCGTCCAGATGCCGGACGCCTCGGCTGGCCGGGATCAGTGCCGCGAGGAGGGCCGCCCCGACGCCGCGCCCGCGCGCCGAAGCATCGACATACACGCTCTCCCAGGCGACTCCGGCGTAGACCTCGCGCGACGAGTAGCGGGCGACGGCCGTCCAGCCGACGACCCGGCCGCCGAGCCGGGCGACGAACCGGCAATCCCGGCGGTGGGACGCGGTCCACGCCCGCCATTCCGGCACGGCGGTCTCGAACGTGGCGACGCCGGTCGCGATGCCCTGAGCGTAGATCGCGAGCACGGCAGGCCCGTCGTCGTCGGTCATCGGCTCGACGACCGGGGCAGCGCTCGCCGGGTCGGCGGCCATTCAGCCGCTCCGGCCGCGGGCGTCGACCGGCCATTCCTCGACGGAGGCGGCGGAGCGGACCGCGACCACGGAATCGACGAGATCGATGACCGGGCAGATGTGGTTGGGGATGACCGCGACGACGTCGCCGAGCGCTGGGCGGTTCGCCCCCGCTGGAACGCCGACGACCCCGTGGTAGTCGTTGACCCGCTCGATGACGAGGTCCGGGTAACCGACGATCGCCCCGAACCCGATGAGCCATTCGGCGCGGTCCTTCGTCAGCATCTTCGCCCCGGCATCGAGGACGAGGCGGTCGGCGTGGACCGAGACCACCGTCGTCGCGACAGCGGCGGCGCAGCCGTCGGCCGGGATCGAGCCGAGCGCCCACTGCTGGCGATCGCCGTAGACATACGTTCCGGCCCGCATCTCGGTGACCGCGCCGGCCGCGGCCGTCAGCATCGTCGGCGTGGAGCCGGAGCTGATCGTGTCGATCGAGAAGCCGGCGGCACGAAGGGCGGCCGCGGCGGCCTCGAGCGACCGGACCTCGTCCGCTCCGGCGGCCTCGGCCTTGCCGGGACCGTAGCCGTGACCGCCGTGGCTGAAGACGCCGGCGACGACCAGGCCCGCCGTCCGGGCCGCCAGCCCGACCTCGACGGCCGCGTCCGGCGTGGCGACCCCCGTCCGGCCGTTGCCGGGGTCGATCTCGATGAGCGCGATCAACGGCCGATTGGAACCGGCGACCGCCGTCGCCAGATGACCCGCTCCAGCGATCGAGTCCACGCCGACGCGAAAGCGCGGCGCGACGTCGTGGACGGCGCGGAGCCGGGTCGCCTTGCGACCGACGGCCCAGACCGGGTACGCGAGGAAGACGTCGTCGATCCCCGCCGCGACGAACGCCTCGGCCTCGCCGAGCGTCCCGACGGTGATCCCGCGGGCCCCCGCCTCGATCTGGAGGCGCGCGACGGCCACGCTCTTGTGGGTCTTGGCGTGCGGCCGGAGGGCAATGCCCCGGGCATCCATCTCGCCCTGGAGCCGCGCGATGTTGGCCTCGACCCGGCCGAGGTCGACGACGACCCGCGGCGTGTCGAGACCATCGGGCAGGGCCGGGAAGCTGAGCGCGCCGTCGGCCGCGACGACGGTCATCCGCGCGCCTCGCGGGATGGCGGTCGTGCCACGATCGGCGTCCGGAGCTCGCCGAGACGATCGATCCGGAGGACGACCTCGTCGCCCGGCTCGAGGTAGCGCCCGAGGGTCGCATCCTTGACCTCGAGCAGGCAGCCCGTCCCGACGGTCCCCGAGCCGAGCAGGTCGCCGGGCCGCAGGCGCACGTCCGCGGAGGCACGGGCGACCATCGCGCCGAAGCTGAACTGGGCGTCGGACCAGCGGCCGCGCGACGTCTCGACGCCGTTGACCTCGGCGGTCATCGCGAGGTCCGGACCCGTCGCGCCAGGTGCCGCCCGGAGCTCGTCCGGCGTCACGAGCCACGGCCCGATCGACGAGGCGAAGTCCTTGCCTTTCGCCGGCCCAAGCCGGACGACGGTCTCCTCGCGCTGGAGATCGCGGGCCGACCAGTCGTTGAAGATCGTGTAGCCGCCGATCGCCTCGGCGCCGCGCTCCTCGGCCAGATCCACGACCGGCGTGTCCACCAGCGCGGCGACCTCCAGCTCGTAGTCGAGCTCTGACGACGCGGCCGGAGACCAGACGGGCTCGTCGGGCCCGCGGATCTCGGACACGTTGCTGAAGTAGAAGATCGGGAGTCGGTACCAGGTCTCCGGGACCTCGCCACCGCGCCGTTCCCACATCGTCCGGACATGGCCCTCGAACGCATAGAAGTCGCGCAGGCTGGGAGGGCGCAGGATCGGCGGCCCGAACACCAGGTCGGCGGGATCGAGAACTGCGTCGTCGTCGTCGGGCTCCCCGCGCGGGGCGAAGCCGTCGACGAGCTCGGCGAGCGCCTCGACCCGCAGGCCGCGAGCCAGATGATCGTCGAGCGTCGTCACCGGCTGGCGGTGGAGCACGCGGTCGTGGGCGAGATTCGGGTCGGCGGAGATCGCCCGGCGGCGGGCGATGTCGAGGTCGATCCAGGCCGTCGGCGGCGGCGCCGCGTTCGAGCCCGGCGGGCCGTCGAGCGAGCCGCCCGGCAGGGCCGCGACGAGGCGCCACGCGTTGCCCGCAGGGCCGTGTCGCTCGCGGACGTGGGCGATCTTCATCGACGGACGGGGTGCCGGAAGGTCATCGGCGCGAGTGTAGGCCACCCCCCGATCAGCGACCGGCCGTGCGGCATTCGGGGGATGCACGGACCGGGACGCGCGATGCGAGGCTGGACGGACATGAGCGAGATTCCGCCCAGCCGCGGCGCCGAGCCACGGCACGACGGGGCCCCCAAGCCACCTCCGGACGACGCCCTGATCCTGCCCACAGGCGCCCGCAGTCCGTCCGGCTCGTCCTCGCAGGCACCGTCCGACCACGCCAGGTCGCGGCGGCGGACGCTCGAGCCATCCACGACGAACCCGAGCGACGCGGTCGTCCTCGTGCTGCTCGTCCGCCTGATCGCCGCCGTGGCCTTCATCATCGGCTGCCTCGAGTCGATCGCCGGCGCGTCGGTCGGGGAGCCGCGGGCGATCATCCTGGGCGTCGTCGCGGCGGTCTACGGGACGTGGGTCGCGACCCGCGTCGGGCGTCTGACCGGCGCCAGCCAGGAGCCGACGATCACGCGGATCGCGATCGCGACCCTCGCCGTGATCGCGCTCGCCGCCGCCCTCCAGCCGTCCCTCGCCACCGCGATGGCGATCGCGTCGCTCCTGCCCGCCGTCATCGTGACGCCGATCGTGCGCAGCCCGATCGTCCTCCGGCTGCTCATCGTCGGCGGCCTCGTCGGCGCGTGGAGCGTCCTCGTCGCCCGACTGGTCCCGGCCAGTGGCGTGCCGGATGACGCGGAGGCCGGCCTCGCGTTCCTCGTCCTCGTGTTCTCGTATGCGTTCCTGATCATCTTCCTGTGGGAGGTCAGCCGCCGCCTCAAGGACACCGCCGCCGACCTGCGCAGCGTCGTGACGATGTCGGCCGACCTGGCCGAGACGCTGGATCCGCGGCTGGTCGGCGATCGGATCGCCGTCCACATCGCGCGGGCCGTCGGCGCCGACGACTGTGCCCTGAGCTATTGGGACCAGGCAACTGATCGGGTCGTGACCCTCGGCTACGAGCCGCCCGAGCGGCGCGCAACCTTGAATGAGAGCTACCACCTCGACGAATACCCGGCCACGCGCCGGGTCCTCGTGGACCAGCGGCCGCTCCTGATCGATGCCGGTGATCCGTCCGCGGACCCGGCCGAGACCGCCTACCTTGCCGAGATCGGCCAACGCACGCTGGCCATGATCCCGCTCGTCGCCGCCGGCCGGACCGTCGGGCTGATCGAGATCACGTCGTTCCGCAAGAACGCCTTCGACCTGCGCGCGGTCGAGCTCGCGACGATGCTCTCGGGCGAGGCGGCGATGGCCCTCGAGAACGCCCGGCTGTACGACGAGATCCGCCACCAGGCGCTGCACGACGGGCTGACCGGGCTCGCCAACCGGGTCCTGTTCCGCGACCGCGTCGAGCACGCCGTCGAACGGACCCGGCGCACCGGCGGCCAGGTCGCGGTCCTGTTCATCGACCTCGACGACTTCAAGACCCTGAACGACACCCACGGTCATGCGCGCGGCGACGAGGTGCTCGCGATCGCCGCCGGACGGGTCGCCGCCGCCCTCCGTCCGTCGGACACCGCGGCGCGCCAGGGCGGCGACGAGTTCGCGGTCCTGATCGAGGACGTCGTCGACGAGGCCGACGCATTCGCCGTCGCCACGCGCCTGGCCGAGGTGCTCCGCCAGCCGATGCCGATCGGTCACGTCGAGGTCCGGATCGCCGCCAGCATCGGCGTCGCGATCGGCGGCCGGGGCGAGGAGAGCGCCGACGACCTGCTGCGCAACGCCGACGTGGCGATGTACGCGGCCAAGGGCTCCTCGCGCGGCGGCGCCGAGATCTTCCGACCCGCCCTCCGCGACGGCGCCGCCGAGCGAGCCGATCGCGCCGCCCGCCTGCGCGGCGTCGAGGAGCGCGACGAGCTCCGTCTCGACTACCAGCCGATCGTCGAGCTCGCGACCAACCGGATCGAGGGCCTCGAGGCCCTGGTCCGCTGGCAGCCGCCGGACGGCCCGGTCCTCATGCCGACCGAGTGGATCGACCTGGCCGAGGAGAGCGGCGACATCGTGCCGATCGGCCGCTGGATCCTGCGCGAGGCCTGTCGCCAGGCCCGCGACTGGCAGATCCGCCTGTCGCGGCCGGACCTGATGATCAGCGTCAACCTCGCGGCTCGCCAGTTCCGCGAGCACGACATCGTGGCGACCGTCCGGGCCGCCCTCGACGAGACCGGCCTGCCGCCGGCGACCCTGATGCTCGAGATCACCGAGAGCGGGCTGATGCGGCGGACGACGACGACGATCTCGCGGCTTGCCGCCCTGCGCGATCTTGGCGTGCACCTCGCCATCGATGACTTCGGGACCGGCTACTCGTCGCTCAGCTATCTCGAGCGGTTCCCGATCGACGTGCTCAAGATCGACCGGACGTTCGTGTCGGCCGTCGGCGATGCCGTCTCACCCATCGCACGGGCGATCGTGGACCTCGGCCGGACGCTCGGCCTGCAGGTCATTGCCGAGGGCATCGAGCACAGCGAACAGGCGCGCTCGCTGGCCGAGATCGGCTGCCGTCTGGGGCAGGGCTATCTCTACGCCCGGCCGATGGGCGCTGCGGCCGTCGAGGCGCTCCTCGCCGAGGGCGATGGGCTCGCTCGACCGGTCGAGGCGGAGCGAGCCGCAGACCCCGCTGCGCCGCGGCTGCGGGTGGTCGGCGGGGAGTAGCGTCTCCGTCGGCGCGAGTCGTCAGAACGGCTTGAGCACCATCAGCCACAGGATGAGCAGCAGGCCGACGGAGCCGACGCCGAGCAGCACGGCACACCGGCGCCCGCGCGGTCATGGCGGCCAGAGCTCCTCGTCGGACGACGATCGTGGCCGGGTCGGCCGGCGTGCTGCGCGCGGGCAGTCCCGCGGCGGCCCGCAGCCGGACGAAGTACGGCGTCGCGACCGCATACATCACGACGATCACGGCCACGAGGATCCCGATCGCGGCCCAGATCCAGACGCGACCGAAGTGGTCGCCGGAGATCCCGGCCCAGATGCCGCCGATCAGGAGCAGGAGCAGGCCGACGTACGTTCCGCCGAGGCTGGCGGTCGACAGCGAGAGCAGCGCCCCGATCCGGGCCCGATCCCGCTCCCCGCGCAGGAGGCATGGCCATCCAGGCGGACGCGCCGTGGGAGAGGACGAAGACGAACGCTCCCACGATGTGGAGGAGCACGATCCAGGAGTACATGGGCACCTCCAGCGGACGGATGGTTCAGCCGGCGGGCGAGTCTGTCGCGGCGATGATCGCATCGGCGGCAAGTCGCCGGGCGACCCACAGGGCCCAGACCGGGTAACCGACGTAGGTCGCTGCGAGGAGAGCCATTCGGACACCGCCCGGCAGCAGCCCCGATCGTGCCCCGGCCCAGCCGATGACCACCAGCGCAGCCATCGAAGACGAGGAACGCGATCGTCACCATGCCGATCTGCTCCTCGAACGTCAGCACGCCTCGGATCAGGAGGGCCTGGAGGACGACGATGGCGGCAACGGCGGCGAGACCGGCGACGGTCGCCAGATCGACGGCCAGCGGCGCCACCGCCCGCACGCGATCCCGGAGGACGACGATCGCCGGCACGATCAGGGCGTACGAGACCAGGACCAGGCTGTCGTTGATCGCACCCAGGGCCTTGCCCTGCGACCGGGCGCCGACGGCGAAGGCGACGAACATCCCGACGAGGAAGACGACGCCGGCCGCACCGACCGCCGCGCTGGCCAGCGCGCAGGCGATGACGACGCGCGGCCGCTCCGCCCTGCGCGCCGTCGCGGGCGCGATCAGCGGCGCCATCGGACCACCGGCAGAGATCGGCGAGCGGACGACTGGACCATGGCGGGCCTCGGAGCGAGTGCTGGACCGCGTCAGCTTCCACCCCCGGGCGTCCCGCCGTCATGGGACCGCCGTCCCGAATGACGTCCCGAATTCCGGACCGCTCGAGCCGGCCCTCGAATGTCTCGTCGGATCGTGCCCGGGCGCCCCGTCGAGCGAAATTCCAACGCTGAAGGCGCACGATCCACCAAGACAGGTGGACGGCGCCCCCGATGGGTGCCAGCGGTGGGAGTGGTGGTGGATCGCGACCTCGTGGTGGCGGCCCAGCGAGGCGATCAGGCGGCATTCGTCGACCTGGTCCGCTTTCGGGGTGGTCGGTACCTGGCGATCGCCCATCGCATCCTGCGCGATGTCGACCGGGCCGAGGATGCCCTGCAGGACGCGCTGGTGATCGCCTGGCGTGACCTGCCGAGCCTCCGCGATCCGGACCGGTTCGACGCGTGGCTCCACCGGATTCTCACGAACGTGTGCATCGCCCAGGCCGGCCGGGAGCGCAAACGGGTCGCGAACCTGTACGTGCTCCCGGTGGCCGACCCGGCAGCACCGGACGAGCTGCTCGGCGTCGCTGATCGAGACCTGCTCGATCGCGGCTTCCGGAGGCTCACGCCGGACGAACGAGCGATCCTCGTGCTCCGTCACTACGTTGGCTACGAGCCGAACGAGATCGCCGAGCTTCTTGGAATCCCCGCGGGAACCATCCGTTCCCGCCTCCATCACGCCCATCGCGCCATGCGCGCCGCGCTTGACGCCGACGCCCGCAGGGCGGTCGCTGGAGGGAGCTCATGAACCAGCGCTCCGACATCGATCGCGTCCTGGAGATCTGGATGGGCGACGGCCCGACCGCGATCCCCGATCGCGTCGTGGATATCGTCGCCGCCCGGATCGGCGTTCAGCGACAGCACCGCGCATGGCCCTTCCGAGGGAGGACCAACATGAACAACCAGATCAAGCTCTTCGCCGCGCCTCGCCGCGGTCCTCGTCGTCGCCGTCGTGGGCTACAGCCTTCTGCCGGGCGACAGCCGGCTCGGGCGCGGCAACGTCCGCCGCCGCCTCACCGTCGCCCATCGCCAGCCTCGCCGCCAACGTGCGTCCGTCACCGGCCGCCTCGGCAGGCGTCGCGCTCCCGGCATGGTACACGACCAGCTGACAGCGGCGGCGCCGGATTCCTCGCCGCGGGCAGCCACGACGACCCGGGCCTTCCGGCCCGGGTTCACCTTCAGCGTCCCGGAGGCTTCGTCACCCCGGAAGGCTTCGGCACCTACGTCAACGACATGACTCAGCGGACTTCTTCAGCCTGTTCCCGGACACGTCTGCGAACCAGGCCGAGTTCGCCCGGTCCGGGACCCTGCGCAATCCATCCCATGGGGCCGCACGAAAGCCCGTACTTCGTCTGCGACGCATGCGGAGGACAATTCGGGCGCGACGGCGGCCGAAATGCTCGAAGGTCTGGCCAACGACGCCCTTGAGACGACCGATGTGGCCGACGTCGAGATCGGTGGACTTGACCGGCAAGCAGTTCGCGTCGGCTCAATCCCGCCTGGACGGGCCCTGCCCGGGCGACCCGCCGAGGCTCCGGACCTCGCGAACGTGCTGGAAACAACCGAGGCGTTCCTTCTTGACTCCGCCGATCGGGGCGTGCTCGTGATCTTCGTCGGCTGCGAGCGCGTCGCCCGATTTTGTGTGCATCGGCGATCAGCGAGCCTATCGTCGAAAGCTTCCAGTTCGAGCTCAAGCAGTAACGACCTCGGCGCGGCGGCCCGCATCCGGCCGGCCGCGAGCAACTCGACGCCGGTGGTTCCGCGCCGTCGATCCCGACTCCGCAGACCGCTCGTCTACAAGTTCCCGCGCCGGCCTGCTCGATCTCGATCGCCTCGAAGAGCGCCTTGAAGTTGCCGACCCCGAAGCCGCGCGAGCCGTGCCGCTCGATGATCTCGAAGAAGAACGTCGGGCGGTCCTGGATCGGCCGGGTGAAGATCTGGAGGAGGTAGCCCTCCTCGTCGCGGTCGGCCTCGATGCCGAGCTCCTCGAGCGTCTCGATCGGCACGCCGACGTCGCCGACGCGCGCCCCGAGCTGCTCGTAGTAGGCGTGGGGCATGCCGAGGAACTCGACGCCCAGGCCGCGCAGCGTCCGGACCGTCGTGACGATGTCCTCGGTCCGGAGCGCGATGTGCTGGGTCCCGGCGTCGAGGTAGTAATCGAGGAACTCCTGGATCTGGCTCTTCTTCTTGCCGGCCGCCGGCTCGTTGATCGGGAACTTGACCCGGCCGTTGCCGTTGGTCATGACCTTCGACATCAGCGCGCTGTAGTCGGTGTGGATGACCTTGTCGTCGTAGTGGATCAGCTGGGCGAACCCGAAGACGTCGCGGTAGTAGTCGACGTACCGGTTCATGTCGCCGAGGGCGACGTTGCCGACGCAGTGGTCGATCTCGAGCAGGCTCATCCCCTGCGCCGCGGCCGCCGGCTTCTTGACCTTGCGATAGCCCGGCGCGAAGACGCCCTGGTAGTCCGTCCGGTCGATGAAGCTGTGGCGGACCTCGCCGTAGGTGAAGACCGCGGACCGGCGGAGGATGCCGTCCTCGCCGCCGTCGAGCTCGACCGGCTCGATCGCCGGCCGGGCGCCGCGCTTCGTCGTCTCGGCGAACGACGCGGTCGCGTCGTCGACGAGGAAGGCGATGTCCTTGACGCCGTCGCCGTGACGATGGACATGCTCGGCGATCTCACCGTCCGGCGACAGGGCGCCGGTCACCACCAGGGTGATGTCGTTGCGCCGCATGACGTAGCTGATCCGGTCGCGGACGCCGGTCTCGAGGCCGGCGTAGGCGATCGGCGTGAAGCCCCACAACGCCCGGAAGTAGTGGGCCGACTGCTTGGCATTGCCGACCCAGAACTCGACATGGTCGATGCCCTTGAGGGGCAGGAAGTCCTGGGCTTCGTCGTAGGCGTTCTTGTTGACGATGGCGCCGGCCTGGTTGGCGGCACCGCGCGCGATCGTGTCGGTCATGCGGCCGTCTCTCCTGCGGTTCGGCGACCGGCGTCGACGGGCCTGGGACCCGGCGCGGCCGCGGAACGGCGACCCGGCACGGGGCCGGGATGGTCTGGCCACCCATGCTACGCCGGTCATGCGAGACTGGACGAATGGATGAGCTCGTCGGCCGGCTGCGCGACACGGGCGCGGCACTCCTCGCCCTGCGTGAGCCGCTCGTGGCGGGCGAGCCATGGCCCCTCGGCGATGCCTGGGGCCACACCCCGGAGGCGGACTGGGGCCCGCGCGAAGTCCTGGCCCACGTCAACGAGATGCTGCCCTACTGGACCGACCAGCTCGAGGCCGTCCTCGCCGGCGATCCGTCCGGTGCGGTCCCGTTCGGCCGGATCGCGACCGACCAGTCGCGCCTGGACCGAATCGACGCCGATCGCCAGAAGCCGGCGGGCCAGCTGCTGGACGAGATCTCGGCCGGCCTGGACCGGGCCGGCGCGTTCGCGAGCGGCCTGTCGGCAGCGGACGCCGACCGCGTCGGGGCCCATCCGACCCGGGGCGAGCTGACGATCGGGGCGTCGATCGAGCGGTTCCTCGTCGACCACCTGGGCGAGCACGTGGTGCAGCTGCGCACCGTCCTGGAACGGCCCGCCTCGAACTGACGGCGGGGCTCCAACGCACCAAACCGGGACCTCTGGCCGGGGGGTCATGGTACTGACGGGCTATTCCCAGGTCCCCCTCCCCGACCGTACCTTCCGAGTCCGCGCAGATACCCAGAGACGCGTGGTTGAGGAAGGGGCCCGTTCGTTGTTGCAGCAGCTCAAGTCGCAGGGGTTCAGGATCGTTTTGATCCTCTCGTCCCTTGCGAGTACCGCCCTGGTGCTCCAGGCCGGTATTCGCTGGCGCTGAACCCACACCGTCCTGTCGACGGATCGCACTCATCCCCGGCGGGCCTCCGACCGCCTCCGCGCTCTGCGCTCCCGATGAGCCGCCCGAATATTGCGGGCGGCTCTTCGATTCCCGGCCGCTTCCGGCCGGACCGCCGCCGGCCCTGATCAGCTCTTCGGCGGCCGATCGCGTCCTTCGCGCAGGAGATTGCGCACGACGAAGGCAACATTCGCGGGGCGCTCGGCCAGGCGGCGCATGAAGTACGGATACCACTGGGTCCCGAACGGGACGTAGACCCGGACCCCGAAGCCGGCCTGGAGCAGCCGCTCCTGGAGGTCGCGCCGGACGCCGTACAGCATCTGGAACTCGAACCGATCCGGCGCGATGGCCTCGGCCCGCGTGAAGGCGACCGCCCGACCCAGCAGCCGCTCGTCATGGGTCGCCAGGCCCGGGAACGCTCCGTCGCGCAGGAGTCGCAGCATCAGGGTCTCGTACGCGGCATCCACATCGGCCTTGTCGGGGAAGGCGTCGGCCGCGGGCTCGACATAGGCGCCCTTGCACAGCCGGATCCGGGCGGACTCGTTGACGAGGGCGTCGAGGTCGCTCGGGCTGCGCCGGAGGGCCGCCTGGATCACCACGCCGGAGTCGCCGCGACCGGCGTTGAGTGGCCGGAGCTCGCGCCACAGGGCGAGTGTCGCGTCGGTGGTCGTGTGGTCCTCCATGTCGATCCGGACGAACGCCTCGACCTCCGCGGCGTGGCTCAGGATCCGGGCGACGTTCTCGCGGCAGACGGCCTCGCCCAGCCCGAGCCCCATCTGGCTGAGCTTCACGCTGATGTTGCGATCGAGACCGCGAGCGACGAGGGCATCGAGCGTGGCGAGGTACTCGTCGGCGGCGGCGTGGGCAGCGTCACTCGAGGTGACGGCCTCGCCGAGGACGTCGACGGTCGTCCGGAAGCCGGCGGCGTGGAGCTTCTCGAGGGCGACGAGCGCCTCATCGAGCGTCTCGCCCGCGACGAATCGGGCAACCATCGAACGGGTGACCGGGAGGCGCGTGGCGAGCCGGCCAAGTGATCGCCGCCGCGACAGCCAGAGCAACGACGTCCGCATCGCCCGCTCGGGCACCGCACGGAGAGCGCTGGGAGCCGGCACGGCGTCGATGGTAGCGGCTGGGCGGCCGGGCCGGCAGCCGACGGGCCCGTGGCGGCCGCCCCGGTGGGCTAGGATCGGCCGATGGAGATCCCCGACTTCGGCTCGGACCTGCCGGGCGTCGTCGCCCGAACGGCGATCGTGTACGTGGCCCTCGTAGTCGCCTTCCGGCTCCTCGGCAAGTCCTCGACCGGGCAGCTCACGACGATGGACCTCATCGTCCTGCTGGTCATCGCCAATGCCGTCCAGAATGCGATGGTCGGCGAGAATGTCACGCTCCTCGGCGGCCTGCTCGCGGCCGCGGTCATCCTCGTCCTGGACCGCGGACTGCATTTCGTGATCGAGCGCTCGCGTCGCGCCCGGCAGGTCCTGGAGGGCGAGCCGTCACTGCTGGTCGAGGACGGTCGCGTCGACGAGGACAGGATGCGCAAGGAAGGGATCACGGCCGACGAGCTGGGCCTGGCGCTCCGCCAGAACGGGCTCATGCGGGCGGACGAAGCCCGCTACGTCTTCCTCGAGACGACCGGCGCAATCAGCGTCATCCCCTACCGCGACGACGGCCCGGGCTCGGGCGGCGGTCAGGACCGGCCGGCGGCAGGCTAGTCGGCCGTCACACCCGGTTCAGCGGCGCCGGCCGCCGGCCTTCGGAGCCGCGTCGCCGTCGTCGGGCAGCGCCTCGAGGTCATCCATGAGGTGGCGCCGCAGGAACGCCCGGATCCGGTTGAACGCGTCGCGCTTGTTGTCGCGCTTCTCCCAGCCGTGGCCTTCCTCGTCGTACCAGTGGACCTCGTGGAACTTGCCCTCGATCTCGAGCGCCTCGACCATCTTCTCCGTCATCAGCGGGACGACGCGCCGGTCCTTCCGGCCGTGGAGGATCAGGAGCGGCGCCTCGATCCGCTCCGCCTGGTAGAGCGGCGAGCCGCGGCGATAGATCTCGGCCTTGCCGGATCGTCGGGCGAGCCCATCATCCGGGCGAGATCGAGCCGGCCGGGCCGGTCGCCGTGGCGGAAGCTCTCGGCGATCTCCGAGTCGCCGTACAGGTCGACCCCGGCGCTCCAAAGCCCCGGCTCCTCGACGAGCGCGCACAGGACCAGGTAGCCGCCGTACGAGCCGCCGTAGATCCCGAGCCGGCCGTTCGACCAGGACTGGCCGGCGGCCCAGTGTGCCGCGTCGATCATGTCGAAGGCATCGGCGTGGCCCCACTCGTCGCGGTTGGCGTGGCGGAAGTCGCGGCCGTAGCCGGTGGAGCCGCGGAAGTCGACGTCCAGGAACGCGAAGCCCTCGCGGGCCAGGAGCTGCTTGAACGGGACCCATGCCCGGTAGGCCTGCCAGGTCGGGCCGCCGTGGGGGTAGACGATCGTGGGCACCCGGGTCGCGCCGCGCTTGCCGGTGGCGGCCGTCGGACGCCACAGCGTGCCCTCGATCCGGCGGCCGTCGCGGGCCTTGAACGAGATCCGCTCGCCCGCCACGGTCCGATCCGGCCGGAAGGCCGCCGCGAGCACGGCGGGCATCGAGCTCGTGACCTGGCGCGGTCGGGAGCCCTCGGGAGCAACGCCCGGGATGGGCAGAAGCCACAGATCCTGCGGCCGATCCTGGCTCTCGCCGATCGCGGCCAGCCACGCGCCGTCGGGCAGGAACCCGACCGAGCGCCAGACGCCCGGCCACGGGTTCACGACGATGCCGGCGCCGGCGGCGATGGCCGGTGGCGGGTTCTTCGGCGGCCGGCCGCGGCCGCGCTTGACCGGCGTGGCACCGCCGATGGGGGCCACGATCAGGTCGATCAGGGCGTCATGGATGTCGCCGTGGACGAAGCGCTCCCCATCCGGCGACGGCAGGGCGGCATACCCGTACGAGCCGGACGGCTCGCCGTGCTCGCGCTTGCCGGTGGTGAGGACCGTCTTCTCGCGACCGTCGGCGGCGACCCGCACGACCTGGAACCAGCCGTCGGCGTCCGACAGGTAGAGGAACCCGCCACCGGGCACGGCTCGCGGCCCGCACGCCCACTCCTTGCCGCCGCCGGCGATCCGGCGCTCGTCGCCGCTCGCGACGTCCACGAGGTGGATCTCGCACACCGCGAAATCCGGAGCACGGAAGGTCGCCACGCGCGATCGTGGCGCCGTCGGAAGACCACTCGAAGTCCTCGACGTCGAAGCCGATCGCGGTCAGCGTCCGGGGCTCCGGCGGCCGCGGCTCGCGGGCCGGGCGACCGCGCCGCGGGACCGGGGCGTCGACGACATTGACCTGGCTCCAGCCGCGGCGGCGCGAGCGGAACGCGATCCGGAGCCCGTCGGGCGACCAGCGCGCCATCGAGACGCCGGCCGGATGGCTCGCCACCGAGGACGTCGCGACTGCCGTCCGCGTCGACGATCCGGATCTCGTCGCCGCGGGCATACGCGAGACGGCGCCCATCGGGCGACCACTGCGGGTCGGCGACGTCCTTGTCGGAGGCCGTGATCTGGACCGGCGTTCCGCCGCGCAGCGGCAGGACGACGACCTGGCGGGCGCCGGCCAGCTCCTGGGTGCAGACGACCACCCGGTCGCGGGGATGGAGCCGGAACTCGCGCGGGCTGTCGACGGCGACGATGCGTTCGATCGTCAGACCGCCGGTCGCGGCGGCGACCGTTGCTCCGGACGCGCCGCCCGTCCCGACTGCGAGCTTCATCGATCCTCCTCCAGGCGGGTGTGCCGATCCGCCGCCGGCCAGCCGTGACGGGCCGCCCACGGACCGATCATCGCAGCGTGGGCGCGGACGTGTCCGTGGAGATCCTCGTAGGCCCAGCTGAACCCCTCCGGGTCGAGCCACTCCTCGTCGGACATGGCCTCGATCGACGTCTTCAGCCGGGCCAGCCCGCTCGCGTAGCGCGTGCGCAGCTCGCTGGGAGAGCTGCCCCGGGCGGCCCGCACCTGGTGGTCGTTGAACACGTCGAGCCCCTCCGCCGGAAGGTCCATCCAGGGCCCCGGCGCGAGTCGATGCTCGTCGAGCGCTCGGGCGCCTTCCACGAACCAGCCGGCCAGATGGGCGACGTGGTCGGCCAGCGTCCAGTCGCCGTCCGTCGGCTCGGTCCAGGCGTTGTCCGGGGTCGTCCGCAGCAGCTGCTCGAAGTCGGCGAGCACGGACGAGGCGGTCGCCCAGAAGCGTTCGAGATCGCCGGCCAGCGTGGCCCGCGTCGGTTGCGGGTCGCGCCCGAACGGGTCGTTGCGGATCTGGCGGATCCGCAGGGCGTCGGCCCACGGTTCGAGGACCATCAGGTGATCGAGCTCGTGACCGTGGAGGACCTGGTGGACCCAGCCCCACGCGGCGTCGCTCCGGATCATCTCGGCGGGGAGCTGCCGCGCGACATGCACCAGCCGCTCGTGGGCGGTGCTCCCACGGGCGCGAAGATCGGCCGGCGCGAGGTCGGCGAACCGCGCCCGGCGGCGCTCGTTGAGGGCGTTGAAGTCGCCGCCCTGGTAGAAGTCGTCGTCGGACGGCCACGCCGCGCCGCGCAGGACGTCGCCGATGTAGTCGGTCGCGAGCTCCCACCAGTCGACGACGTGACCGACATGGTCGAGGAGGGACCAGTCCGGGCCGCCGGCGTCCGACGGAGCGGCACCGGGCAGACGCCACGCGGCGTCATCGAGCCCCGCCCAGACGGCGAGGAAGCGATCGTGGACGGCGGCCTCATCGGCCCAGTAGTCGCGGCTTGCCGCGCGGAAGTCGATCGCCCGGAGGTCGCCGAGGCCGGCCCGGCGGAGATCGACGAGCCGTCGCGTCGTCGCCGCCGTCACGTCGTCTTCGGCGGCTCGGATGATGGGCGGCCGACGCTGGCCTCGAGCTGATCGCCCAGCTCGAGCGTTCGCCGGAACGCCGCCCAGACCGCCTCCGACAGGACGGTCCGGAGCCTCCCGGACTCGAGCTCGTGGAGCGCCGCGGCCGACGTCCCGCCGGGCGAGGTGACCATGTTCCGGAGCTCGGCCGGGTGCATCTGCGACTGCTTGGCGAAGAGGGTGCTGCCCTCGAGCGTCTCGACGACCAGGTCGTGGGCCAGGTGGCGCGGGAAGCCGAGATGGACTGCCGCGTCGATCAGGGCCTCCATGACGAGGAAGACGTAGGTCGGGCCGGTGCCGGAGACGGCGGTGGCCATCGCGACCATCTTCTCGTCGTCGACCTCGATCTGGATGCCGAGCGCGCCGAGGAGCGCAGCCGCCTGCTCGCGCTGCTCAGCGGTGACCTCAGGGGTGGCGTACCAGACGGTCACACCCTTGCCCAGACGGGCCGGCGTGTTCGGCATCGCCCGGATGACCTCGGGGTGGCCGAGCGTCCCGGTCAGGGCAGCGGTCGTGGCGCCGGCGAGCACGGACAGGACCACCTGGCCGGAGCGCAGCCGCGGCCCGATCTCGCGGCCGACCTTGGCGAGCATCTGGGGCTTGATGCCGAGCAGCACCACGTCGGCGCCGTCGAGGGCCTCGAGGTTGCTGCCCACGACCCGGATCCCGTACTCCGAACGGAGGTGGTCGCGCCGCTCGGCGCGGGGATGGCTGGCCACGATCTGGTCGGGCGCGACGAGCTCGCCCCGGAGCAGGCCGGCGATCATCGCCTCGGCCATCACTCCGGAGCCGACGGTCGCGATCGTCTTGCCGCTGAGTGGGGTCATCGGGCCGGAGTATCGCACGCGATTCCCGGCGCGGGAGGCGTCGCGCCCCGTGCCGCGGAACATGATCGGTGCCCCTCCCTCAATCGCCCCTTCGATATCGATCTCATCGATACGCAGGGCGCTCGGTGTGCCCCAAGCGAGGGACCCCCACGACTCGGCCGTGGTTTTCGTGCTCGGACGGCCGCCGGCGGAGGTGACAGGTCGTTCGCCGGGGCCCAAGACATGCGCCTGCCCGTCGGATAGCGATGGCGTCGATATGGCGACCGAGAGCGGTCGGTGCGCGGCCAGCGCCGTCAGACGCGGCGGCCGGTCGCCATGACGAAGAACCGGCCCGTCGTGGTCACCGCGACGTCGACGAACCCGGCCCCGGCGAGGGCCGCCGCCACCTCGTCCGGCGTCCGGTTCACCTTGACGATCGAGAACACGCGGCCGTCGGCCAGGCGGCGGACCGATCGATCGCCGACCGGCGGCTCATGGTCGACGGCGCCGGAGCGGGGATCCGGCAGGGAGTCCAGGAGCAGCGATCCGGCCACCGGGCGTCAGCCAGCGGCCGGCGAGGTCGAGGAACGCGGCGGTCCGGTCGCGTGGGACATGGCTCAGCCAGAAGCCCGCGAACAGCCCGTCGGCAGGGTCGCCCTCGGGCGGGGCCCACGCATCGCGGACGTGGAGGTGGGCGCGCAGCCCGTGGGCGACGAGCCGCTCCCGCGCCCGGGCGAGGGGCGCCTCTGCCGCGTCGTACAGCGTCAGCTCCGCGGCCTTCGAGGCCAGGAGCGGCGACCACCAGCCGGTGCCCGCCGCGAGCTCGACGATCCGGCCGCCGAGCGGCAGTCCGTCGAGCCAGCGGCCGGCCGCGTCGAGCTCGGCGTTCCAGGCAGTGTCATGGATCGGGCCGTGCTCGTAGCGGCCGCGGCGGAGATACCAGTCGTCGTACTCGGGGGCGCGCGCCTGGTAGTAGGCGATCAGGTCGGGATCGGACGGACCGGAAGGACCGGGCCGACCGGCGGGATCGGACGGACCGGAAGGACCGGGCCGACCGGCGGGATCGGACGGACCCGCCGCGGTCGCCGCGGCGGTCGCCGGCGCCGGTTGCGTGCCGGACACCGTGGCCGACGCCGCCACGGGCGCGGACCCGGCCGACGCCGCGGCCCGGGCCTCCAGCGCGGACCGCAACCGGAACCGCAGGAACTCGTTGTCGCCGGCCTTGCCGAGACAATCCGGGCAGAGCCGGGCGAAGCCCTCGAGGTCGTCGGGCGTGCGGACCGTCCAGGAGCGGCCGCACCAGAGGCAGGCGAATGAGAGTCGGCGGGTGGGAGGGGTCCCGGTCACGGCCCGGCGATCAGCTGCTCGCTCACCCGATCGGCGTCCAGCCGGTCGGCGAGGACAGCTCGCGGAACGCCTCGGGGTCGAAGATCTCGGCCAGCATCTCGATCCCGTCAACGACCCGCGGACCGGGTCGCGAGAAGTACGACGACCCGTCGAGCGCGATCAGCTGGCCGCGCTGGATGGCCGACAGGTCGGCCAGCCAGTCGGGGCGAACCGTCCGCTCCCACTCGTCGACCGTCTCGCGGAGGTGGTAGCCGCACGGCATGAGCAGGAGCAGGTCGGGATCGACGTCCGCGACCGCATCCCAGGTCGTTGGTCGGGCCGGGCTGCCGTCCTGGCCCAGAAGATCCCAGCCGCCCGCCCGTCGGATCTGATCGGGCACCCAGTGGCCGACCGCGAACGGCGGATCGAGCCATTCGAGGCCGACCACGCGCGGCCCCGTGAACCCCGCCTCGCGCCGCTCCTGGGCCTTCGCCTCGATCGCCCCGAGCCGGCCGCGCAGGCTCTCGACGAGCTCGACCGCGGCGTCCTCGGCGTCGGCCATCGCGCCGACCGTCGAGATCGTGTTGAGGATGCCTTCGACGGAGGTCGGCTCGAGCGAGACGACGGTCGTGTCGAGCTCGAGCGCCTTGACCGCGTCGTTGACCTGGCGATAGCCGACGGCGCAGACCGCGCACAGCTCCTGGGTCAGGATCAGGTCGGCGTCGGCCAGCTCGAGCGCCGCCTCGTCGAGGTGGTAGATCGCCGACCCGCCGTGGACCGCATCGCCGACGCGGCGATGGATCTCGCGACTCGAGGCGCCGGCGAGGTCCAGCGCATTGCTGGTCATGACCGGCAGACCGACGACCTCGGGCGGCCAGTCGCACTCGTGGGTGACGCCGACCAGCTCGTCGCGCAGCCCGAGGGCGCACACGATCTCGGTCGCCGACGGCAACAGGGAGACGATCCTCATCAGGGATCGAGTGTAGGGCGGACCCGCCGACCGGGCGATGGCGGACCGGCTGCCCGACGGCAGCCCGCGATCGTCAGGCGGGCTTCAGCTCGTCGACCATCGCGCGGGCGGCGGCCTTGTCGGTGAACCAGGTCGCGTCGATCTTCGTGTAGTTCGCCCACTCGGGCGGCAGCGACTCCTCGGGGAAGATCGCGTTCACCGGGCACTCCGGCTCGCAGGCACCGCAGTCGATGCACTCGTTCGGGTCGATGAACAGCTTGCGGTCCGTGCCTTCTTCGTAGTGGATGCAGTCGACCGGACAGACCGAGACGCACGACACGTCGAGCACGTCGATGCACGGCTCGGCGATCACATAGGCCATGGGTTGGTCTCCTCGACCCGCTCAATGGAGGCTCGTCGGTCCGCCGCGAGGGCGGGCCCGAATCCTAGCACCGCCGCGCCGTGATCAGGCTTGCGAGACGGTGACGTTCATCCGGCTGCGGCGGCCACCCGGATGGCGCCCCGCATCCCCTGCGCCCAATGGCCCGGGATGTGGCAGCCGAGGACGAGCGCACGCACGGCGGCAGCATCGGCGGGGACCGTCCACACGACGTCGACGCGCTTGCCGGATTCGACCACGACCCGGACCCCGGTGACCTCGCCGGGCACGGTCACGATCGGCGTCGGGCCGGGCGGTGGATCGGCGGCGGCGCCCTCGGCCGCCTCCCAGGCGTCCTGGACCGCCTGATCGCCGATCACGGCCTCGTGGACGACGAGGCCGCCGTTCACGACGTGGAGGAGGACGGTCTCGCCGGGCACGACGTCGACCGGATCGGGCAGGAAGACCCAGTCCTTCATCACGATGTTGACCTCGCGCGGGGTGGCCGACGAGCCGGGCGAGATCGGCGGGGTCGGCGGCGGCGGACCCGCCTCGCATGCGGCGGCCGTCAGCACGATCGCCCCGAGCGCGACGACGATGAGGGCCGAGGTGCGACGACGGGCCGGAGCGAGCACGGCCGCAGTGTAGGGCGACGGCCGGTCGCGGCCGGTCGCGGCAGTCCGACCGCCCGGCGCGACGGACCCGGCCGAGTCTTGACACGCGCCCGAACGGAACTGCAGAGTGCGGCATCGCCTCGCCCGGCGAGCGACCCGTCATCCGAGTCCCGCGATCCCCATTCGGGGCCCAGACCGAGGAACCGCTTGGCGCTCCCGTCACCGACCGAATCCGCGACCGCCCCCAGCAGCGCACGTCCGGCCGAGTCCGGCTCGGGCGACGGCGTGCCCGCGATCCGGCTCGAGGGCCTGACGAAGGTCTTCGCGACCGGCACCGAAGCGGGCCGGCGCGGGGCCGCGCGTGGGGTGGCGACCGGGGGAGGGGCCTTCGCCGCCGTCGACCACGTCGATCTCGACGTGCGGGACGGCGAGTTCTTCTCGATGCTCGGCCCGTCGGGCTCGGGCAAGACCACGACCCTCCGGATGATCGCCGGCTTCGAGCTGCCGACGGAGGGCCGGGTGCTCCTCCACGGCGTCGACGTCACGCGCCAGCCGCCGTTCTCCCGCGACGTGAACACGGTCTTCCAGGATTACGCCCTGTTCCCGCACATGTCCGTCGGCGACAACGTGGCGTACGGCCTCCTCGTCCGGAAGGTGCCGAAGGCCGAGCGCGTGCGGCGGGTCGGCGAGGCCCTCGACATGGTCCGCCTGACCGGCTACGACGGCCGCAAGCCGGGCCAGCTGTCGGGCGGCCAGCGCCAGCGGGTCGCGCTCGCCCGGGCCCTCGTGAACCGGCCGCGTGTGCTGCTCCTCGATGAGCCCCTCGGCGCCCTCGACCTGAAGCTCCGGGAGGAGATGCAGATCGAGCTGAAGGCGATCCAGCAGCAGGTCGGGATCACGTTCATCTACGTGACCCACGACCAGGAAGAGGCGCTCACGATGAGCGACCGGCTGGCCGTGTTCAATCGCGGCCGGATCGAGCAGGTCGGGCCGCCGGCCGATGTCTACGAGCGCCCGGCGACCGCGTTCGTGGCGGGCTTCGTCGGCACCTCGAACCTGCTCCGGGGCGTGGTGGCCGAGGCGATCGTCGGCACGTCCGGCACCTTCACGGTCCGGCCCGAGAAGATCCGTCTCGCCCGGCCGGACGACTCGGTCGGCGACGACGAGACGACCGCCCTGGGCACCATCCGGAGCGTGGTGTACCTCGGGCCCGACACCCGGTTCGTCGTCGCGCTCGACGCGGGATCCGAGCTCGTGGTGACCCAGCAGAACCTCGTCACATCGTCGATGGACGCCC
This sequence comes from uncultured Chloroflexia bacterium, assembly GCA_963783055.1. Classification (GTDB taxonomy): domain Bacteria; phylum Chloroflexota; class Limnocylindria; order Limnocylindrales; family CSP1-4; genus CF-46. Next base: position 450,316 of record CAWAMB010000004.1, on the reverse strand, counting down.
TCGCCCTGAGCGGGACCGCGGTCCGTCTCGTCTGGAAACGGCAGCACAACTATCGGGTCGCCGACCCGGCAGCGTGAGCGCCGGCCGAACGATCGGCCGGCTGGAGGAGGAGCGAGCACATGCGGACCTGGAAGACCCATCTGGCGCTGGTCGCGATGACCGCGATCATCGTCTCGGCCTGTGGCAGCGGCGCGACGCCGGCGCCGAGCGCCACGGCCGCGGCAAGCACGCCGCCGGCGAGCGCGCCACCGGCCGCCTCGATCGAGCCGAGCGCGGCCCCGAGCGGGCCGACGTCGGTCGGCGAAGGCGAGGGCGAGCTCTCCCTGATCGCCTGGGCCGGATACGTCGTCGGCGGCAGCGGCGGCGAGCAGGTCGAAGGCTACGACTGGGTGACCCCGTTCGAGACGGCCAGCGGCTGCAAGGTCACCGTCAAGGTCGGCCTCGACTCGGCCAACATGGTCCAGCTGATGAAGACCGGCGAGTACGACGGCGTGTCCGCGTCCGGCGACGCGACCCTCCGGCTGATCGCCGGCGGCGACGTGTCACCCGTCAACTTCGACCTCATCCCGAACTACAAGGACGTGTTCGAGGGCCTGAAGAACAAGGACTACAACACGGTCGCGGGCGTCGGCTACGGCGTGCCCCACGGCCGCGGCGCGAACGTCCTCATGTACGACCCGACGGTCGTGACGACCAAGCCCGACAGCTGGAGCGTGGTGTTCGCGGCGGACTCGCCGTACAAGGGCAAGGTCACCGCCTACAACTACGCGATCTACGTCGCCGACGCGGCGCTCTACCTGATGAAGACCAAGCCGGAGCTCGGGATCACGAACCCGTACGCCCTCGACGAGACCCAGCTGGCGGCCGCCAAGGAGCTGCTGGTGACCCAGAAGGGCCTCGTCAGCAAGTACTGGGGCACCGCCCAGGAGGAGATCGACGGCTTCGCCAACGGCGACATGGCGATCGGCACCGCCTGGCAGTACCAGGTCAACACCCTCAACGCCGCCGGCGGCAAGAAGGTCGAGGCCGTCAAGCCCAAGGAGGGCGCGACGGGCTGGTCCGACACCTGGATGATCTCCTCGAAGGCCAAGCACCCGAACTGCATGTACAAGTGGATGGACTACATCATCTCGCCGAAGGCGAACGCGGACGTGACCGTGTACTTCGGTGAGGCGCCGGTGAGCGACGCCGCGTGCGCCGAGGCGGAGAAGCAGAGCGCGGGCCACTGCGACCTGTTCCACGCCAAGGACGAGACGTACTTCGCCGACGTGTACTACTGGAACACCCCCACCAAGACCTGCATCGATGGTCGCGGTGACATCTGCACCGACTTCGACGCCTGGACGAAGGTGTGGACCGAGGTGACCGGCGGCTGATCCTCCGCCGTCCACGGAGCGACCACCGGACCCCCGACGGCCTGCCGCCGGGGGTCCCGGTCTCGAACGACACGGAACCGATCACGACCCGATGACCGAACCGACCGCGAGCGAGCCCGTCCCCCGCGCCGCACCCGCGGCGGGGGGCGGCCTGCGTGCGTTGTCGGCGGCCCTCTACCGCCACCCGCGCGCGCGGCTCGGGCTCCTCCTGGCCGCGCCGCTCGGGTGGCTCGTCATCGCCTATCTCGGCTCGCTGGCCCTGTTCCTGATCACGTCGTTCTGGTCGGTCGACAAGACGACGGGCAACCTCGTCACGACGCCGACCCTGAAGAACTACATCGAGGTCGCGACGACCGAGGTGTACCGCACGATCGCGATCCGGACGTTGCTCATGGCCGCCCTCGTGACGATCACGACCGTCGTCATCGCCTTCCCGATCGCGTTCTACATGGCCCGGCTCGCGTCGGCGCGGACGCGCGGGATCCTGGTCGTGTCGATCCTGCTGCCGCTCTGGAGCGGCTATCTCGTCAAGGTCTACGCCTGGCGCCTGATCCTGAGCCAGAACGGCGTGCTCAACAGCGTGCTCGAGCCGTTCGGGCTCAACGGTCCCGGCTACAGCGACGTCGCCGTCTGGCTGGTCGAGACCTATCTCTGGCTGCCGTACATGATCATTCCGATCTACGCCGGCCTCGAGCGCATCCCGTCGTCCCTCCTGGAGGCGTCGTCGGACCTCGGCGGGCGAGCGTGGATCACCTTCCGACGCGTGATCCTGCCGCTGGCCCTGCCCGCGGTCATCGCCGGCTCGATCTTCACGTTCAGCCTGACCCTCGGCGACTACATCACGCCGACGCTCGTCTCGAACACCCGGTTCATCGGCAACGTCGTGTACGACTTCGTCGGGGTCGCCGGCAACCAGCCGCTGGCCGCGGCATTCGCGATGGTCCCGGTCACGATCATGCTCGCGTACCTCTTCATCGCGCGCCGGCTCGGCGCGTTCGAGGCGCTCTGATGATCCTGTCGCGCGGTCTCCGGATCGCCCTCCGCATCGCCTCCGCCGCGACGCTCGCGTTCATCTACATCCCGATCGCGATCATCGTCCTGTACTCGTTCAATGCCGCTCGGGTCGCGACCTGGCCGATCAGCGCGCTGACCCTCGACTGGTACGCCCGGGCGCTCGGCAACGCCGGCATCCGGAGCGCCCTGATCGCCTCGCTCCAGGCGGCCATCGGGGCGACGATCCTGGCCCTGATCCTGGGGACGTTGATCGCGTTCGCCGTTCAGCGCCACGCCTTCTTCGGGCGCCAGACGCTGAGCTTCGTCGTCGTCCTGCCGCTGGCGCTGCCGGGCATCGTCACCGGGCTCGCCCTGAATGCCGCGTTCCGGACGCTCGACTGGGACTTCGGCCTCTTCACGATCATCGTCGGGCACGCGACGTTCTGCGTCGTCGTCGTGTTCAACAACGTCGTGGCCCGCCTCCGCAGAACGGCGCGGACCGCCGAGGAGGCGTCGATGGACCTCGGCGCCGACACGTTCACGACGTTCCGCAGGATCACGTTCCCGGCAATCCGCAGCGCGCTGCTGGCCGGGGCCCTGCTCGCGTTCGCCCTGTCCTTCGACGAGATCATCGTCACGAACTTCACGTCCGGGGCCGGGACCCAGACGCTGCCCCTCTGGATCTTCACGAACTACCAGCGGCCGAACAACCTGCCGCTCGTGAACGTGGCCGCGGTCTTCGTCCTGGTCCTGTCGATCGTGCCCGTGTACCTCGCCTCGCGCCTGACGTCCGGCACGGAGAGCACCGGCCGAACCTGACGGCCTAGTGCCAGCGGATTCCGGCCTGGGCGGCGAGCGCGGTCGCCGCGAGCAACGCGACGGGCAGGGCGATTCGGGCGAGCGTCGTCAGGCGCTGGGTCATCTCGAGCACTCCTCCGGCACGGCCGGTCGATGCGGACGATCGACCCCATCCATCGGAGTGCCCGGTCGCGGATCGCCGAGAGCAGTGTCGCGCGCGGCCCTTATCTCGCGGTTATCCGGCGGTCACCCGGGCGGTCACATCGACGGCTGGTAGTCCGGGTCGAGGAACCGCTCCGGATCGTCGCGGAACTCGAGCAGGCAGCCCTTGCCGCAGAACCAGTACGTGGTTCCGTCGTGCTCGAGCTTCAGGTCGCTGGTGCTCGTGTCGACATCCATCCCGCAGACGGGATCCTTCTCGATCGTCATGTGGACAACTCCGGTTGGGCGTGGATCTGGGTACTCCCCCGGAGTATAGGTCACGTCCTGCGGCGCGCTCCTCCGGCAACCTCGGACGGCGGCCGAGCGTACGATCCACGGATGGCCGATCCCGTGTTCCACGACCCACGCGCAGCCCTCGTCGCCGAGCGCGACCGGCTGAAGGCCGACATCGCCGAGGGGATCGTCGCGCCGGACGCGATGACGTACGGCTCGCAGGCGGCCGCGGCCAGCCAGGTCTTCGAGCAGCAGCGCGATCTGGCGTTGCGCGACCACAACGAGCAGCACCTCGCGGCGGTCGAGGCCGCGCTCGGCCGGCTCGACGACGGGACCTACGGCGCGTGCGTCCGGTGCGGCCGCCCGATCGCCCCGGAGCGGCTCGACGCCCTGCCGTGGGCGGCCCACTGCATCGATTGCCAGCGGATCGTCGGGCGCGGCGGATGAGCGTCGACGAGGCGACGGAGCTGGTCGGGATCGACGCCGTCCGGGCGGCGGCCGCGATGCTCCGTGGAGTCGCGATCCGGACCCCGCTCGTGCCCTTCGGCCGGCCCGAGGCGCGCCGCTTCCTGAAAGCCGAGTCGCTCCAACCGATCGGGGCGTTCAAGATCCGCGGCGCGTACGTCGCGGTTGCGTCGCTCGCTGCCGATGAGCGCGCCCGCGGGGTCATCACCTACTCGTCCGGCAACCATGCCCAGGGGGTCGCCCGGGCGGCGCGCCTCCTCGGCGCGCCGGCCGTCGTCGTCATGCCGTCCGATGCCCCAGCGCTCAAGCGGGCCCGGGTCGAGGCGGACGGCGCCGAGGTGGTGGTCGTGGGCACGTCGAGCGAGGAGCGCCAGCGGGTCGCCGAGCGGATCGCCGCCGAGCGCGGCCTCGCGATCATCCCGCCGTTCGACGATGACCGGATCATCGCCGGCCAGGCCACGGTCGGGCTCGAGATCGCCGAGGACCTGCCGGACGTGGCCGCGGTCCTCGTCCCGATCGGCGGGGGCGGGCTTGCCAGCGGCGTCTGCGTCGCGGTCCGGGCGCTCGTCCCCGGCGCGCGGCTGATCGGCGTCGAGCCGGAGCTGGCCGCCGACGCGCGCGACTCGCTGCGGGCCGGCCGGATCGTCCGTTGGTCGCCGGAGGATTCGTCTCGAACGATCTCCGACGGGACCCGGACGACGGCGATCGGTCGGCGCAACTTCGATCACCTCTCGCGCCTGCTCGACGACGTCGTGACGGTTTCGGAGTCCGAGATCGCCGCCGGCGTCCGGCTGGCGGCCGAGGAGAGCCGGTTGGTCGCGGAGCCGTCGGGTGCCCTGTCGGTCGCCGCCCTCGCCTACCGCTCGACCGAGGCCGGGCTCGACGGCCTCACCGGCCCGATCGTCGCCGTCGTGTCGGGCGGCAACGTCGATCCGGAGCGGTATCGGGCGTTCCTGGCGGCGCCGCTGCCGGGCCGGGGCTGAGTCCCGGAAGACTCGAATTCGGCTCCGACGTGCGGGGCGAAGGGACCGAATCGACGAGTTCAGGCCTTGGTCACGCTTGCTGGACCGCCACGTGAGTCCCGGCAGACTCGCGCGGGAACGGGCAGCCTCAGCGGCTCTCGCGCTCGCCTGCGAGCCGCTCCGCGAGCGCGGTCTCGCGGTCTCGGATCGAGGCCCGGGCCGCGTCGAGGCGGCGGTCGACGGCGCCTTCCTGGCGCTTCTCGTGCGCCATCCAGCCGGCGATGATCGCCGCGAGGCCGATCAGGAAGAGCACGTCGCCGGTGATCCACATCAGGCCGCCGGCGATCTGCTGGTCCTCCAGGACCGACGGCCCCCAGCCACGCACGACGGTTGCGTAGTGCTGGTACAGGACCACGCTCGAGTTCAGGATCGTGACCGCGAGGAACGTGTTCTGGGGCATCTGCAGGAAGACGTACATCGCCCGGACGGGATGCGGCATCCGCCACGGGCTCGGATCCAGCCCGACCGCCGGCCACCAGAACAGCAGCCCGGCGCCCAGGTACAGCGCGTGCTCGAGATCGTGGACGAGCGGGTTCTCGAGCGACGCGTCGAACAGCGGCGAGAAGTGGGTCCCCCACATCACGCCGGCGAAGACGAGCCAGGCGACGACCGGGAAGCTCAGGACCTTCAGGACCCGGGAGTGGAGGATGGGCAGGAGAACCCGTCGCCGGACCTCCGGCGACGCCGCTCGGAGCAGGGTGGTGATCGGAGCGGCCAGGGCGATCAGCGGCGCCGCGACGAGGGTCAGCAGCAGGTGCTGGACCATGTGGATCGTGAACAGGGTCGTGTCGTAGGCGTCGATCCCCGACAGCAGCGCAACGGCGATCGCGGCCAGGCCCCCGTAGAACGCCACGGTCCGGCGGCGCGGGACGGGGTTGGCCGGATGAGCCCGATCGATCCCGCGCACGAGCCGCAGCCAGCCGATCGCGGCCACGACGAGCGGCAGGACGACCGCCGGCTCGAAGGTCCAGCCGAGCGCCAGGTTGGCGACGGTCGGCGGCTCGGCCGGGGCAACGCCGTGGGCTGTCGCCGGGCTCGCGGCGACGACGGCCAGGACGAGGCCGCCGAGCGCGCCGATCCGGGTCCGGGCGTGGATCTGGAACATCTCAGCGCATCGTCGCACGAACGCGCAGCGCGCCACGCCCCACGAGGATGCTCCGCTATGATGAGGACCGATCCGACCCGCGTCGGATGCGGCCTGATGGCCGGCTCCGATCTCCACCTGGTGGCGCCGCTTCGCTCCGGCCTTCCGGCACCACCGAGTTCGAGGACTGTCGATGTCGTCCACCCCGGGCAGCAGGCCATCAACCAGCGCGATCATCGGTTGGCTGATCGCGGCCACGGTGCTCCTCGCGCTGGCGCTCCTGGTGGTCCTGAACGCCCAACAGATCTGGTCGAGCTTCTTCCCGCCGGAAGCCAAGTCGACCCAAGGCCAGACGATCCGCGATCTCTACGACATCGTCTTCGTCTTCGCGGTCGCGATCTTCCTGCTCGTCGAAGGGCTGATCGTCTGGACCGTCATCCGCTACCGGCGCAAGCCGGGCGACGACGTCCTCCCGCCGCAGACCCACGGCAACAACCTCGCCGAGATCATCTGGACGGTCGTTCCGACCGCCATCGTCATCTTCCTGTTCATCATCTCGTGGCAGGCGCTCAACAGCGTCGAGGCGGTCAGCGCCAAACCGGACCTGAAGGTCAAGGCGGTCGCGGGCCAGTTCCAGTGGTCGTTCGAGTACCTGCCCGCCGACGCCAAGGCCGACGCCAAGCCGCTGTTCACGGTCTCGGCCCCGACCGGTCCAGACGGCGGGCTGAGGCTGCCGGCCGGCCAGACCACCCACCTGTTCCTTGCGAGCCCGGACGTGATCCACGCGTTCTATGTCCCGCAGTTCCTGTTCAAGCGCGACGTCGTGCCGGGGATCGTCAACCAGTTCGACCTGACCATCCCGGCCGAGGACGCCGGCCAGACGTATCGCGGGCAATGCGCCGAGCTCTGTGGGATCGGCCACCGGATCATGGTCTTCGAGGTCCATGCCGTCGCACCCGCCGAGTTCCAGGCCTGGTTCGACCAGCAGGTCGCGGCCGCCATCGCGACGCCGCCGCCGGCGCCGAGTGGCGGGGGCGGTCCCCCGGTGAACGTCACGGCCCAGGGCGTGAAGTTCCTCGAAGCGACGCTGACGGCGCCCGCGACCGGCTTCACGCTGCACTTCGACAACAAGGACGCGTCGATCCCGCATGACGTCGACATCCTCGATCCGGGCGGCAAGAAGGTCTTCGACATGAAGGACTTCCCGGGCCAGAAGGTGGTCGACGCGCCGGTTCCACCCCTGGCGGCCGGGACCTACAAGTTCGAGTGCTCGATCCACCCTACCCAGATGTTCGGCACGCTCACGGTCCAGTAAGGGAGCTCCGATGGCGACCACGACGCTGACGCCCGCCGCCTCCACCTACCGGAGCGGGCTGTACGAATGGCTGACGACGACCGATCACAAGAAGATCGGGATCCTGTACATCGTCAACTCGTTCCTGTTCTTCTTCCTGGCCGGGCTGATGGCACTCGGCGTCCGGACGGAGCTGGCGCAGCCGGGCCTGCAGCTGCTCCAGGACGAGGCTCTCTACAACCAGCTCTTCACGATGCACGGCAGCGTGATGATCTTCCTGTTCATCATTCCGATCCTGGCCGGCTTCGGGAACTACGTCGTTCCGCTCCAGATCGGCGCCCCGGACATGGCGTTCCCCCGGATCAACGCGCTGTCGTTCTGGATGCTGCCGCTGGGCGGCATCCTGCTGCTGCTCGGCTTCGTGACCGGCGGCGCCGCGGCCGCGGGCTGGACCAGCTACAGCCCGCTCTCCCAGGACCGCCCGCTCGGGTCGCCCGGTTCCGGACAGGACCTCTGGATCATGGGCCTCGTCCTGATCGGGACGAGCTCGATCCTCGGATCGGTGAACTTCCTCGCGACGATCTTCAAGATGCGCGCGCCGGGCATGACGATGTTCCGGATGCCGATCCTGACCTGGACCGTCCTCGTGACGAGCGTCCTCGTCCTGATGGCGACGCCGGTCTTCACGAGCGCCCTGATCATGCTGTTCATCGACCGCAACTACGGCGGCCACTTCTTCGACCCGGCGACGGGCGGGAACGCGATCCTCTGGCAGAACGTGTTCTGGTTCTACTCGCACCCGGCCGTGTACGTCATGGTCCTGCCGGCGATGGGCATGATCAGCGAGATCCTGCCCGTGTTCTCGCGCAAGCCGCTCTTCGGCTACAAGGCGTTCGTCTTCGCGACGGCCGGCATCGGCGCCCTCGGCTTCTCGGTCTGGGCCCACCACATGTTCACGACCGGCTCCGTGTATCTGCCGTTCTTCAGCCTGATGACGTTCTTCATCGCGGTCCCGACCGGGGTGAAGATGTTCAACTGGATCTTCACCCTGTTCCGCGGCAAGCTGACGCTCTCGACGCCGCTCCTGTTCGCCCTCGGGTTCCTGTCGATGTTCCTGATCGGCGGGATCAACGGCGCCTTCTCGGCCGCGGTCCCGGTCGACTTCGCCCTCCACGACACCTACTGGGTCGTCTCCCACCTCCACTACGTCCTGTTCGGCGGGTCCGTGTTCGGCGTGATGGCCGGGCTCTACTACTGGTTCCCGAAGATGACCGGCCGGATGCTCCATGAAGGCCTCGGCAAGGTCCACTTCGTGCTGATGTTCGTCGGCTTCAACCTGACCTTCTTCCCGATGCACCAGCTCGGGCTGGCCGGGATGCCGCGGCGGATCGCGGACTACGCCGCCAATGCGGGCTGGAACGACCTCAACCTGGCCGCGACCGTCGGCGGGTTCCTGATCGCGGCGAGCATGATCCCGCTCCTCTGGAACGTGTTCATCTCGCGCCGCAACGGCGTGGTCGCCGGCGACGACCCGTGGGAGGGCAACACGCTCGAGTGGGCGACGAGCTCGCCGCCGCCGCCCTACAACTTCGACCACCTGCCGGAGATCCGCTCGGAGCGCCCGCTCTTCGATGTCCGCCACGGCCGGACGGCGTCGCACTGATGGCGTCGAGCAGCGGGGTCCTGACGACCGGCGACCCGGGTCACGCCGTCGCGGAGCACAACCCCACGGCCGGACTGGCCCACGACACGCGAGGTGGGATCAGCAACCCGATCCTCGGGATGCTCCTGTTCATCTGCTCGGAGATCATGTTCTTCTCCGGTCTGTTCGCGGCCTACTTCAGCGTTCGAGCGTCGACCGTCCCGTGGCCCCCGATCGTGGCCAGCGACCCCGAGCTGACCAAGCACTTCGACCTCCACGCCGAGCCGTGGTTCGCCGCCGGCCTGACGGTCATCCTGATCATCAGCTCGTTCACCTGCCAGCTCGGCGTGTGGGCGATCCGGCGCAACGATCGGGCGGGCTTCGTCCGCGCGATCGGGGTCACGCTCGTCCTCGGCATCGTGTTCCTGATCGGCCAGGTCTACGACTACGCCGAGCTCGGCTTCGGGATCTCGGACACCCCGTTCGGAACGACGTTCTACACGCTGACCGGCTTTCACGGCGCCCATGTCTTCGGCGGCGCGATCATGCTGTCGGTGATCCTGTACCGCGGCCTGGCCGGCCAGTTCAGCGCGAAGCATCACGACGCGGTCGAGGCGACGTCGCTGTACTGGCACTTCGTCGACGTCGTGTGGATCGCCCTGTTCGCCACGCTGTACATCCTGTAGGCAGGGAGGCTCGATGCATCCGCTCCGGCACCCCCGCAACGCCGCCCTCGTCGGGGTCATCTTCGTGGTCATCGCCGCGGTCTATTGGGCCGTGCCGTACTTCGGCGGCTGGCACCTCGACTACGCCGGCGTCACGATGCTGGGCGTCCTCGGGATCGCGATGGCCTTGATGGCCTATGTCCTGATCGCCGGCTCCCCGAACGACTGACCGGCACCCGACGACCTGACCCATGGAACTCCTCGACCAGGCCTGGAACGGGATCCTCGATCTCACGAAGCTCCTCGTCATCCCCGACTGGGGCGCCCTGATCTCGCTCCTGCCCGTGTTCATGGGCGTCGTCGTCGTCCTGTTCTTCATCCGGGTGATCTTCCAGTACCAGTCGCTCGGGCCACGCCGCCGGCGACCGGGCCGGATCCAGCCCGTGACCCCGCCGGGGATCCACATGCCGGGCCCGACGTACGCCCCGCTGTTCGGGGCGATCGGGACATTCCTGCTGATCGCGGGCCTCGTGTTCGGCGGGCCCGTTCTCGTCGTCGGGGTGATCGCGCTCGTCCTGACGCTGCTTTATTGGGGCCGCGAGGCGCTCGTCGACTACGACCACATCGCGGGCGACCACCCGCAGCTGGCGCCGATCGAGCATCCCGGACCGCCGGCCGGCGTTCACATGCCCGGCCCGTCGTTCCGCCCGCTCCTCGCCTCGCTCGGGGTCGCGGTCCTGTTCGCCGGTCTCGTCTTCGGCGGCTGGGTCCTGGCGGTCGGGCTGCTGTTCCTGATCACGGCCCTGCTCGGCTGGCTCAACGATGCCCGCAAGGAGTACCTGCAGGTCGTCCGGGCCGACTCGACCGGCCATCTCGAGAACGACCCGGCACCGGGCTGGCCGAAGACCGTCCTGTCGGTCTTCACCTTCCTGATCGTCGCGGCCGTCGCGCTCAACGCGGGCTGGTTCCCGCCACGCTCGGCGGCGGGGGGCTCCGGTGAGCCCGGCGGTTCGGCGGCGCCGTCGGGTGGCCCGCCAGGCTCAGGCGGACCCGACGCGGGCGGGGTCGCGATCGTCGCCTCGGGCGTGAAGTTCGACAAGGCAGCCCTCTCCGCCCCGGCCGACGCGCCGTTCAAGCTCACGCTCGACAACAAGGATGACAAGACCAACCACGATGTCGACTTCCTCGACGAGGGCGGGACGAAGATCTACGACATGAAGGACTTCCCCGGAATCGCGGTCAAGACGTTCGACGTTCCGGCGCTGAAGCCCGGCACATACAAGTTCGAGTGCTCGATCCATGCGGCCCTCATGAACGGCACCCTCACCGTCGGCGGCTGAGCCGCGCCGGAGCCGGATGATTCACCCGCGTCGACCGACCCGGTCCGTCGCTGCCCTGATCCTGGCCGTCGCTCGTCGGACTCGTGGCGTGCGGCCCGACCACCGTCGAGATCGGCAAGGGCAAGCCGGTCCCGAACATCACCGGCACGACGCTCGACGGCGGCCGCGTTCGACCTCGCGGCCCTTCGCGGCAAGCCGGTGATCATCAACTTCTGGGGACCGTCGTGCGTCCCCTGTCGGACCGAGTTCCCGCTCCTCGCCCGCAAGGCCGCCGAGCACGCCGCCGACGGCCTGATCATCGTCGGCATCCTGACCGATGATCCCGTCGAGCCGGCCCGGGCGTTCGCCGCGGCGAACGGCGGAACGTGGGCAACGGTCATCGACCCCGGAGCCCGGATCAAGGCGGCCTACCGAGTCCTCGGCCGGCCGCAGACCTATTTCGTCGACCGGAACGGCATCCTCCAGTCGATCCAGATCGGCGAGGTCGTCGACGTCGACTTCGAGCGCCAGTACGCGGCGATCGCCGGCGGCCAGTGAGCCGCTGCGCGTGAACGGAGCGGCGTGAACGGCGCCACGGTGCCCGCCATCGCGGTTCGGGATCTCGGCAAGGCCTACGGCGGCCGGACGATCCTGCGCGGCCTGTCGTTCGAGGTCGGCGCCGGTGAGATCTTCGCCCTGCTCGGGCCGAACGGCGCCGGCAAGACGACGACCGTCGAGATCATCGAAGGCTATCGGCGGCCCGATCGCGGTCAGGTCCGGGTGCTGGGCGGCGATCCGGGGCGGTCGGACCGGGCTCATCGGGCGCGCGTCGGGCTGATGCTCCAGGGCGGCGGCGGCATCGACCCGCGGATGACCGCGCGCGAGGTTGTCGGCCTCCATGCCCGGTTCCACGCCGATCCGCGGCCGGTCGAAGCTCTGCTCGAGCTCGTCGGGCTGACCGGCGCGACCGCGCGGACCCGCTACCGGCGCCTGTCGGGCGGCGAGCGGCAGCGGGTCGGGCTGGCGCTGGCACTGGTGGGCAACCCGGAGCTGGCCGTCCTCGACGAGCCGACGGCGGGCATGGACGTCGAGGCGCGGGCGGCGACGCGCGACGTCCTCGTCGGCCTTCGCGCGAGCGGGGTGACGCGTCCTGCTGACGAGCCACGACCTGGTGGACGTCGAGCGTCTCGTCGACCGCCTCGCGATCCTCGATCGTGGCCGGATCGTCGCGCTCGGGTCGCCGGACGAGCTCACGGCCGCGGCAGCGCCGGTTCTGCGGTTCCGGCTCGCTTCGCCGATGTCGCGATCCGATCTCGTCGCTCTCGGCGAAGCCCTGTCGGCCACCGTCGTCGACGAGAGCGCCGGGCGCTATCGCGTCGATGGCGCGCCGCCTTCACCCTCGGTCGTGGCCGCGCTCGCCGCGTGGTGCGCGACGCAGGGGGCCCTGATCGTCGAGCTGCGCACCGGTGGCGGCAGCCTGGAGGAGCGCTATCTCGAGCTGATCGGGGCGGCCGGCCAGGAGTCGCTCGACGACAACGATCCGCCCGAGCTCCCGGCCCGCCGCCGCCGGCGAGGGCCGGCATGAGCCGCCCGGCATCGCCCGTCCAGGCGATCACGGCGATGACCGCCATGGAGCTGCGCCTCGTCCTGCGACGAGGCGAGAACCTGTTCGCGACGATCGTGATCCCGACGATCGTCCTCGTCCTCTTCTCCTCGATCTCGATCCTGCCGACGGGCGCGGGCCGGCCGGTCGACTTCCTGCTGCCGGGCGCGATCGCCCTCGGGATCATCGCGACCAGCCTGGTCAGCCTGGGGATCACGACGGCGTACGACCGCTCCTACGGCGTGCTGAAGCGGCTTGGCGGGTCACCGCTGAGCCGAGGCGAGCTCATCGTCGCGCGGCTGCTCACAGTGCTCGTGGTCGAGGCCGTGCAGATCGCCCTCCTGATCGGGACCGCGACGGCGGTGCTCGGCTGGACCCCGGGCCCGGCCGGCAACGGGTCGCCGGCGCTGCTCGTCGCCGCGCTCGCGCTGGGGACCGTCGCGTTTGCCGGACTCGGGTTGCTCTTGGCCGGATCGTTGCGAGCGGAGACGGTCCTGGCGGTCGCGAACGTCCTGTTCCTCGGCTTCCTCGTCGTCGGCGGCGTGATCGTCCCGATCGAGCAGATGCCAGGCCCGGTGGCATCGATTGCGGGTGCCCTGCCGGCCGCACCGCTGTCGGAGCTCCTCCGCGTCGCGCTCGGGAGTGCCGCGGCAGGCGCGGACGTCACGGGCTCGGCGGTGCTCCTGGCCGTGTGGGCGGTCGTCGCGGGCGGGCTGGCGACCGTCACGTTCCGCTGGGAGTAGGCGCGAGAGGGGCTGCCGCAGGGTCGCGGCGCTGATTCCGGGCAAAGAAGAACCCCGGGCGGTCGGACCCGGGGTTCAGGTGCAGGCATTGGTTGCGGGGGACGGATTCGAACCGCCGACCTTCGGGTTATGAGCCCGACGAGCTGCCGCTGCTCCACCCCGCGACTGCTAACTGTAGCGACCGAACGCATCCGGGTCAAACGATCCGGGCGAAGGCGCGGCTCGATTGCCCGCATCGGAGCCTAGAATCGGCACCGTGTCGGGTCGCTCGTGTCTGGTCTGGGTCATCGTGATCGCGATTGCTCTGCCGCTGGCGTGGATCGTCTTCAACGCCGTCCTGGCGCTCGCGTTCTCGTTGACCTAGCTGCCCGCCCGGATCCGCGCCTCGGGTCCTGGTACGAACGTCCCATCGGGTCTGGTCCGAACGGCTGGGTTGCCCCGATGCACCGGCCGGCGCAGTGTCGCCGACATGTTCAGACGCCACCGCACCGACCCGGACCGCGACGTTGCGTCGGTCGTCAGCGCGTTCCACGACCGGCTCGCCGGATCGCTCGTGTCGGCACGAACCGACCCGCCGCGGATCGATCCGCGCGACCTGCGCGGCCGGCTCGGAGCGCCGTCCGTTGGGCTCCGCGACCGGATGGGCCGCCGGCCCGACCGGTCGGGTCGCCGGCTCCGAACCGCCTGAGCGTCACGTAGCGGCAATCGCGAGCCAGCGTGGCCGCACGCGCCCGCCTCTACGCCGCCTGGACCTCGCTCCGCACCGCCCACCCACGCCGGAGCACGCTCCCCCCGACGATGAACGCGGCCACCGTGAACCCCGTCATCACGGCCGCGAACACGTAGAACGGCACCCGGATGTCGATCTCGGCGAGGGTGCCCGCCAGCAGTGAGCCGATCACGAAGCCGAGGGTCCCCGCCGCCCCGAACACCCCTTGGGCGGTCGACGAGCGACCCGGCGGGCTGCCCGCGGCCACGATCGAGAAGAGGGCGGGGTTGAACATCGCGAAGCCGGTCGCTTCGATCAGGATCAGCGGCACCGCGAGCAGCGGATCGTCGATCACGGTATAGACGAGGGCCGCCGCGACCGGCAGGACGGTCCCCGCCATCAGGTAGATCGTCATCCCACCGCGATCGACGCGACGTCCGAACGCCGGCGACAGGACGAGGACCGGCAGGCCGAACATCGCGAAGGTCAAGCCGACGAGCTCGATGCTGCCCCCCAGCCCGGTCAGGAAGAGCGACCAGATCACCTCGTACGTTCCCGCCGCGAAGTTTCCGCCGATGTTGAAGAGGATCGCCGCGACGAGGATCCGATTGGCGAGCCGGGCCGGCCCGCCGGGGCCAGCAGCGGTTCCGACCGCGCCGTCGTCAACGGTGCCCCGGCTCGCCCGGCCCACCAGGTGATCCGGCTCGTGGGGAAACGAGGTCAGGTCGACCGACGCCGGATGGTGCTCGCGAGCGACGCCCGCGATCGCCGGCCGCTCGTGAACGCGGATGGCGATGGCTGCCGCCGCGAGGAACGAGCTCAGCCCGCCGAAGATGAAGATGAATCCGAAGCCGCCGAAGAGCGCCGAGCCCAGGCCGCCGATCGCCGGTCCCAGGAGCAGCCCGCCCATCTGCGCGGCGCCGTACAGCCCGAACGCCTCGCCGCGTCGGTCGGCCGGCGTCGCGTCGCTGATGTATCCGCGGGCGGCCGGGTCGTAGATGGAGGTCGACAGCCCGGCCAGAGCGCGGAGCGCGATGAACGGCGCGGCCCCGACGAAGATCAGCGGCAGGAACAGGAAGATCCCCGCCCCGATGTTGCCGGCGACCATGAGCGGCACCCGGGCGGTCCGATCCGCAACCCAACCGAAGATCGGCTCGCCGACCAGGCGGGCGGCCGGCCAGGCCGCGACCACGACGCCAAGCGTGGCGAGATCGACGCCGTTCTCCGTGAAGTAGATCGGCATGATCGGAAGCAACGCGCCGAAGCCGAGCCAGACGATCAGCTCGGCGGCCAGGAGCGGAAGGATCGCGTCCCAGCGGCGGGTCCAGGCGGCGATCCGGGCGACGGGTCGCCAGGTCGAGGGGCGGAGGGACATCGGTCCCGGGATCGTAGCCGCGACGGATCGCAGACGGCGGGCACGTATCATCGCGCGGTGCCTGCCAGACCGTCCGCAGGGAGAGCGAGCGGACGATCGGGCCGAGTGCGCTGGGGGGTCTATGAGCGGTCCGATCGGTCTCCACGGCGGCGGTGAATACGTCGCCGGTGACGAGCGATTCCTCGACGCCCTGCTCGACGCCGCGATCCAAGCCGCTCGCCGGCGAGACGCCTCGACCGATCCCGCCACCGCGATTGGCGCTGGCGGCCCGCCCGATGCCGATGACCTCGACGTCAGCGGCCACGCCCTGGAGGCGCCCGCGACGACGCTGCGGGTCGTGATCCTGCCGACGGCAGCGGCGCGCGGCCTGCCCGATCGCGCGGCGGCAACCGGACAGGCCGCGTTCGTCCGTCGGGCGGACGCGACGGCGCGGCGCGTCGCCGTCGAGGTCGCACGGATCGTCGACGCGGCGAGCGCGGCCGATCCGACCGAGGTCGAGCGGATCGCCACGGCCGACCTCATCCACCTTCCGGGCGGGGACCCGGACCTCGTTCCGGCGATCCTGGGCGGCAGCCCGGCGTTCGCGGCCCTCGTCGCCGCCT
Organism: uncultured Chloroflexia bacterium; assembly: GCA_963783055.1. Taxonomy (GTDB): domain Bacteria; phylum Chloroflexota; class Limnocylindria; order Limnocylindrales; family CSP1-4; genus CF-46. The sequence continues at coordinate 434,191 of CAWAMB010000004.1, read as the reverse complement.
GGGAGCGCGGTGCCGTGATCGCTGGTGCGAGCGCCGGAGCGATGGCGCTGGCCGAGTGGACGTGGACGTCGAGCGGCGGGATTCGCGGCCTCGGCCTCGTCCGCGGCATCGCGGTGGTGCCGCACTACGACGACGTGCGACGGACATCGTGGCAGGCGACCCTCGACGAGCTCGCGCCCGGCGGCATCGGCTACCTCGGCCTCGACGAGCGGACCGGCGTGATCTCGGTCCCGAACGGGCCTGACAGCCACGACTGGCGGGTCGCCGGCGAGGGCGCGGTCTCCTGGTTCGCGCGCGGCGCGGTCGAACCCATCATCGGCCGCCACGGCGACGTCCTCCGGCTGCCCGCCTGACGGTGCGCTGAGGCGACGTCCGGTTCGCCCTGGACGATCGGGCTTACCCGGCGCTTACGCGACGGCGTGGATCGGATCACGCCCGCGCCTGATCGTCCGGCGACGACGCGTCCCGCGCCGCTCGACCCCGCCTCTCACGGAGCCTCGCTCATGACCACCGTTCTCCGTCGGATCGTCGTCACCGCGGCCATCGCCGTGCTCCTTGCCGCCGCCGCTCTCGCTGGACTCGCCGCGGTCCGAGACGGTGCGCCGGCCGAGACGGCGCCGTTCGGCGCCGCTGTCGGCGTGCCGGCGGCCGCCGCAGCCGCCTCCGACGTCGCGCTCGAGCTCGACGCCATCCTCGCCGCCGAGACGAATGCCGCGCCGGCCGAGCGAGCCGGGCCGCGCGGCCAGCTCCGCCGCCTCGCCGCCTGGGGTCGCCTCGTCCACGCGACCGTCGTCGTCGACCTCAAGAACGGTGGCCTGACCACCATCCAGCTCGATCACGGAACGATCTCGGCGGTCAACGCCACCTCCCTGACGATCGCTGAGGCGGGCGGCGGCTCCGTGACCGTGGCGCTCGGCGATGAGACCCGCGTCCGGCGCGACGGCGCCAAGGCCGCCATCGCTGCCCTGAAGACGGGCGACGCCGGTGTTCGTCATGAGCAAGGTCGGAGCGGGCGGGACCGACGCCTACCTGATCGTCGTTCCGCGCGCGCTGACGCGTCGGTCCGCGATCAGCCGGTCCGCTGGAGCCCGGCGGCGATCCCGTTGACGGTCAGCTGGACGAGTCGCAGGAGGCGGGTCCGCTCGGGGTCGTCCGGCTCGCAGGCCCGCAGCCGGGCGAGGAGCGTGACCTGCATCTCGGACAGCGAGTCGACGTACGGGTCGCGGAGCCCCATCCGGCGGCGCAGCTCCGGGTCGCGGTCGAGCAGCCGATCGCGGCCGGTCAGGCGGGCCAGCCAGCCCACCGTTCGAGCGTACTCCGCCTCGATCGCCGCCCACGGCCCGGTCGCCGTGTCGCCGGCGAGCGCCGCGTACTGGCGGGCGACGCCGAGATCGGCCCGGGCGAGGGCGAGCTCCGCGTTGTCGACGAGGCTGGCAAAGAACGGCCAGCGGGCATAGAGCCGGCCGAGGGTCGCGAGACCGGCCTCGCCGTGGGCGGCCACGTGTGCCTCGAGCGCTGCCCCGAGCCCGTACCAGCCGGGCAGCTCGATCCGGGCCTGCGACCAGGCGAAGACCCACGGGATCGCGCGGAGGTCGGCGATCGAGCCGGGTCCCGCCGGGCTCGCCGCGGCCGGCCCGCCGCGACCGTCGCGCGGCGGCGCGGCGGCTCGGCCCCGGGCGGCCGGACGGGAGCCGAAGCGGAGCGTGGCGATCTCGTCGATCGGGGTGGCGAGGCGGAAGAACGACACGAAGCCCGGCGCCTCGACGAGGCCGCGATAGGCCGAGCGGGACGCTGCCGCGAGCTCGTCGAGCAGCGCGCCGCCGGCCGCTTCGATGGGCGCCAGCGCGGCCAGATGCGCGGCCGACGAAGCGACGAGCGTTGCTGCGGCCAGCCGCTCCAGATGGCGCCGGGCGATCCCCCGATCGGCGTAGTTGGCGGCGATCACCTCGCCCTGCTCGGTCAGCTTCAGCCGGCCGTCGAGCGAGCCGGAGGCGAGGCCAAGGATCGCCCGGTTCGCCGGTCCCCCGCCCCGCCCGATCGCGCCGCCGCGACCGTGGAACAGGGTCAGCTCGATCCCGTGCGCGCGCGCCGTCGCGGCCAGCGCCGTCTGCGCCCGGTGGAGGAGCCAGTTCGCCGCGAGATAGCCCGATTCCTTGTTCGAGTCCGAGTAGCCGAGCATGACCTCCTGGCGATCGCCGCGGTCACGGAGATGGGCTCGGTACGTCGGGTCGCGCAGGATGGCCTCGAGGATCGGGCCGGCGGATTCGAGCGTCGCCGCGTCCTCGAACAGCGGAACGATGTCGAGGATCGGGGTGGCCGGCGGCGCACCATCGGACACGGACGGGACGTGACCGGCGTGGTCGTCGGCCGCGGCCACGGCCAGGCGGAGCAGCCGGCTGACGTCGTCGGCCCCGGAGGTGAACGAGATCACGTAGCGGCCGGCCGCTCCGAGGCCGAACCGGGCCTGCGCCGCGGCCACGGTCCGAAGCGTCTCGACGACCTCGGCCGCGGTCACGCCCGGCACGACCTCGCGGTCGAGGCGCCCGGCGTGGATCGCCGCCTCCGTCCCGCGATGGGCGGCGCTGTGCTGGCGGACCTCGAGTGCGGCGAGGTGGAATCCGAACGTCGCGAGCTGGGCGCGCAGGTCGGCGACCTCGCCCCAGGCCACACGGTCCAGGCCATCGGCGACGAGCGCGTCCTGGACCTCCGCCAGCTCGGCGTCGAGCTCGTCGGGTCCGCCGTAGCGGCCGGTCAGCGGCGCAGCCTGGCCGGTCAGGTGGGCGCGGGTCCGGCGCAGGCGCTCGGCGACGAACCCGAACCGCTGGCGGTACGGCTCGTCCGGGTAGCGCCGGCGGAGCTGCCGGTCGAGATCCGGCAGCAGCTCGGCGTCGCGCGCCAGGCGCCGTCCGAGGGCCCGCGACGTGCGCTCGGCCGAGGTCGCGGCGGCGATCGTCTGGGCCAGTCGGGTCGCGACGGCCTCGTAGCCGCGCAGGACGTGATCGGCGTGGATCCGGAGCGTCCGCTCGGTGATCTCGGCGGTCACCGCCGGGTTGCCGTCGCGATCGCCGCCGATCCACGACTCCCAGGCGAGGAACGGTCCGACCCGCGGCGGCCGGGTGCCGGTCCGGCCCGTGTCGGTCGCCTCCGGGCCTCGGCGGCCGCCGCCCGCCCACCCGCTGCGCCGTCGAGCGCGGCATCGGCTGCCCGGTAGACCCGGGGCACGACGCTGAACAGGGTCTCGTCGAAGAAGGCGAGAGCGGTCCGGACCTCGTCGAGCGGCGACACCGCGCTGGCCCGCAGGTCGGCCGTTCGCCACAGGAGGGTGATCTCCTCGCGCAGCCGGCGCCGGACGTCGCGATCCTCGTCGGCGACGATCTCGCGATCGGCGAGGCGACTGAGGAGGCGATCGATCCGGCGCAGGGCGATCAGGACCGTCCGGCGGCGGGCCTCCGTGGGATGGGCCGTCAGGACCGGGCTGATCCGGAGGCGCCCGAGCTGGGCTTCGATGCCCGCCTCGTCGACGCCGGATCGGCGGAGCCAGTCGACGGCGGTCGCGAGCGAGTCGTCCGGGGCCGGGCCGCCGTCGGTCACGCTCGAGCGGCGACCGGTCGATCGCTGGGCGGCTCGTTCGGCGCGCCGGGCCTCGCGGACGAGCTCGCGCTCCTCGGCGAGGTTGACGAGCCGGAAATAGAGGCTGAACGCGCGGACGACGACCTCGGCGCGACCAGGATCGAGGGCCGCCAGCTCCTCGACGAGTCCGGCCCGGAGCGACGGGTCGTCGCCGCGCCGGAGGCGGATCGTCGTTCGCCGGACGCGCTCGACGAGATCCAGCAGCCGGCGGCCGGTCTGCTCGGCGATGACCTGGCCGAGGAGCGAGCCGAGCAGCCGGATCTCGAGCGCGAGCGGATCCCGGGCGCGGCCCGTGCCGACGGTCTGGGGCTCCGCCCGAACGGCTTCGTTCGCGGTCGCGGGCGTCGAGCTCACGGAGAAGCCGCTCCCGCGAAGGTTGCGACGCGACCGTTCCGCAGCCCGCGCGGCTCGCCGCCGCAACCTTCGACGGCTCGCTGCGCTCGTAGGCTTGTATCGTGTTGGCCATGGCGGCGCCCGAGATCGACGAGCGGGGCGGACCGGATCAGCTCGAACAGCTCCGGTTCCTGCATCAGGTCGCGCGCCTCGCGACGACCGCGCGCACGTGGGACGAGCTCCTCGAGACCGTTGTGGACGGGACCCGCGATGCGCTCCACGCGGACGTCACCTCGCTCTATCTGCTCGATCGTGACGGAGCCTACCTGACGCTCGCCGCGACGAACGGCCTGGATCGCTACCAGATCGGACGGGCGCGGGTGCCGTATGGGGAGGGCGTCACGGGCCGCGTCGCCGCCGGGCGGGAGCCGCTCGTGATCGGCGACGTCCGCTCCGACCCGCGCTTCCTGTGGGTCCGTGGCATCGACCAGCGCCGGTTCATCGCGTCGATGCTGAGCGTGCCCCTGCGCTGGAACGACCAGATCGTCGGCGTCCTCAACGCCCAGACGGAGCGCGAGCGCGACTTCACGGACGCCGACGTCGCCCAGCTCCAGGCGATCGCCGACCTCCTGGCCGGGATCGTCGAGAAGGGCCGCCAGCAGACCGAGGCCGAGGAGCGGCTGGAGCAGCTCCGCCAGATCGACGAGGCCCGCTCGGAGCTGATCGCCCTCGTCACCCACGAGCTGCGCACCCCGCTGGCCGTGGTCCGGGCCTACACGGAGCTCCTCGGCGACGATCCGCCCCTCGAGGGCCGCGAATCGCGCGACCCGGACCGGCGCGCCCAGCGCCAGGCCTGGCACGACGCTGCGATGGACCAGGTCGAGCGGCTCGACCGCCTCGTCGACTCGATCCTGGCCTCCGTCCGGATCGTCCCAGCCGAGGCCGCCGAGGTGACTCCGACCGATGTCGAAGCGGCCATTGCCGAGGTCGTTGCCTCGATCCGGCCGATCGTCCGCCAGCATCACCTCGACGTCCGGCCCAGCCTCCGCCATCACGCCCTGGCCGACGCCCCGCGGCTCCGCCAGATCCTCGAGCACCTGATCGAGAACGCGGTGAAGTACGCCCCGCCCGATACGACGATCACGATCGACCACGCCCTGGTCGAGGGGTCGGTCCGGATCGGCGTCACCGACCAGGGACCGGGCGTTCCGGCCGAGTGGCGCGAGCGGATCTTCGAGCCGTATGCCCGGCGCGAGACGCACACCGCGCGTGGCTCGGGCATCGGGCTCTACGCGGCCAAGCGCCTCGGCGAATCGATGGGTGCCCGGCTGTGGGTGGAGCCGGCCGAGCCGACCGGAGCCCGGTTCGTCGTCGCCCTGCCTGCCGCGGCCGCCGTCTGATGCTTCCCTGCCTGTTCGGCCCCTGCGGCCACCCGCCACGATGAGGTCGACATGATCGCCGCCCGCCCGCTCCGAATCCTCGTCGTCGACGACGACCCCGCAATGGTCGGTGCGATCACCGCCCTGGTCGGGACCGAGGGCCACCAGGTCATCACCGCCTACGATGGCCTGACCGCCGTCAAGCGGTTCCGCGAGGAGGCGCCCGACCTCGTCCTGCTCGACCTGGCGATGCCCGGCCCGGACGGCTTCACCGTCGCTGGTCAGATGCGGGCCGCCGGCGCGGCGCCGATCGTCGTCGTGTCCGGCGAGAGCTCGGAGGAGGCGAAGGTCCGTGCGCTCGGGCTCGGCGCCGACGACTATCTCGTCAAGCCGTTCGGCAAGGCCGAGCTGCTGGCCCGGATCGCGGCGGTCATGCGCCGGGTCGATCGCTCGACCGCGGGTGCTGCGACCGGGCCGGTGTCGGCCGGCGACCTGGTCCTCGAGCCGGCCCGTCACGAGGCGCGCGTCGGGGAGTTGGCGCTGACGCTGACCCCGACCGAGTTCCGCCTGCTCGAGGCGCTCGTCCGGGCGGCCGGCGACATCGTTCCGCACCATCTCCTCGCGCGCTCCGGGTGGCCGGCCGAGACGGATCCCGATCTGCTCTGGCTGAAGCCCCACCTGGCCCGCCTGCGGGCCAAGGTCGAGTCGGCCGGCGGCCCGCAGATCCTCGCCGTCAGAGGCGTGGGCTACCGGATCGAAGCCGGCGCGTAGCGCCTCCATCGCCCGTCCGCGACTGCGTTCGTCGCGCATGCGTTCGTCAGCGCAAGGCGCGCCCGAGCACCGCAGCGAGCAGCCTCGGATGGCTGTGAGCGAGGAGCGCAGGGAAACCACCGAGGTCCGAGGCGGAGCTCCGCGACGCCATCGGCCCGAGGTCAACGCCGCGATGGCGTGCGCAGGTGCGACAGCCTTCGACCGCGAAGCGGCGGTTCAGGCGAGGGCGAGAGACTCGGCGCGATATCCGGCGACGTCGTGAGCACTGTCCACGCAGTCGACTCGACAGCCGCGGGCGTCGCGTCCGCCGAGCGGATTGAAGTGGAACCAGGCGATGTCGTTGCTGTCGATTGCGGAGCGCAGCCGACAGCCGCAGGCGGCACAGGTCACTGGGGCGCCGTGGCCATCGCGAACCGCGATCGGCCGGATGGTGGCGGTCTCGGGCGGATGGATCATCGCGGCCTTCGCTTTCAGGTCACAGAGACATCGAGACGGCGCCTCGCGCCGTCGGCTGATGTTCACTCAGCCGGTGTCGGCGCATCGTCACCGACAGCGTTGCTCCTCGGTTGCGGTCCGGTTGCGGGCGGCGACGGTCGTCAGGGCGACGTCCACTCCAGGCCATCGAGCAAGGCGATCAGGTCGTCGAGCGCGCGCGCCTCCGATGCGGCGCTCGCCAGGATCAAGGCCACAAGACCTTGCTTGCCTCGCACCATCGTGACCCGGACGAGGATCGGGCCGGAGCAGTCCTGGGAGAACGCGACGCCGGCAATCCCTCCGATCGTCACGTTCCGCGTGCCCGTCGGCTTCGTACAGGCCATGTCCATGTTGGTGCCCGCGACGGTTCGCTCGATGAATTCGTCCAGGCCCGACGGAGCCGCTCCCCCGATCAGGAAGAGTCCGCCATCCGTGACACCGACCGCATCGAGCATGGGGCCCAGCATCTTGAACCGGTGAACGCCGTCCCACGGTTGTTTCGCGGCCGCCCACCGGCGCGTCAGCATCGTCGACGGGAGGGTCAGGGCGTACGGATAGACGGTCGACGCGAACCGGACGGGGTCGGATTTCGTCGGGCTGGCACTTGGCGGTGCCACCGAGACATGGGACGGGCTCGGGCCCGATGTCGCCGCCGGTGAGGCACTCACGACTGGTCCGGTCGAGGCGACGGGCGTGCCGGCTGGACTCGCGCACGCGATCAACGACAGAGCGATGGCGGCGCCGGCGGTGATCGAAGGCCAGCGGCCGATCCGTGGGTACATGCGACCTCCGCGTGACCCTCATCCCCGAATTCCGGCGATTGTGGCACATCGCCCCGCGCGTTCCGTCGCGGAGCGCCTCCATCGGCTGCGCGCAACTGCGTTCGGGGTCTCACGCTGGCACAATGGTCCGGCGAAACGGCGCGATGTCGGGTCTCGCATGGGGCCGGCTCGGCTCGGGCGGAGGAACGCCGATGTCATCCCTGTCCGTCGAGCGGGTGGATCCGGCGAAGGCGGCTGAGCTCGTCCGATCGAATGTCCTGGAGATGCTGCCCACGGCGAGCGTCGAGATCCGGACGTTCGGCGACCCCCAACAGCCCTCCTATCGTGAGGCCGTCGGGCAGAACTACCGACAGGTCTTCCGGCAGCAGATCCCGAGCATCTTCGCGATCGTCGTCGACCTCGTCACGCCGCGCCCAATCCAGATCCGGCTCCCGTACGTCTCGGTCGGCCTTGGGGCGGGACCCACCGCGATCACCTACCTGGCCCGCCTCGGCCACGTCATCCCGGGTGAGGTCACCTTCAAGCGCGGGCGGCTCATGGGCGGCCGATTCGAGGGCGAGCCGGCGGTCGCCTCGGCGCTGTCAGGTGTTCCGAGTCTTGCGGGAGCGATGCGCAAGCTTCTCCGGGACAAGGCCGCGTACGGCACCCTGGTGTTCACCATTGAGCCGACCGGCGGCGTGATCCCCGACGAGGAGGGGGCGATCGTCCTGGCGGTCAGTGCACCGGCGAGGCCGACCATCGGGATCAGCCAGTACCTCGACCTACCGGCGTTCCTCGACATCGCGAACGGGATCGACCAGGCCCTGCCCTCGGCGGCGGGCGTTACGCGAGCACCGACGTCGAACGCTCCCCTGCCGGCCTGATCGATTCGATCTCACGCACCGGTTCGACGGCAGGAGCGACCACGGTGAGGGGCTCGACCAGCCAGATGTCCGACTCGAGCTGGGCGCGTTCGGCCAGCAGTCGGGCAGCCAGCGCGGATCCGGCCTCGCGATGGGCCTCGACGAGATCCCGCAGCTCGGCGGCGAGGAGTGCGCCGTCCTCGCGCTCGGCGATCGCGGCCGACAGGCGTGTGCCGCGGACGCTCCGCGCGTCGAGCGCCGCGAGATGCCGGCCGTCCGGGTCGTACAGGTAGGCCCGGCCGCCCGTCATCCCGGCCCCGAAGTTCGCACCGACCGGGCCGAGGACGACGACCGTCCCGCCGGTCATGTACTCGCAGCCGTGCGGTCCGAGGCCCTCCACCACGGCCCGCGCACCGGAGTTCCTGACGGCGAACCGCATGCCGGCCCGGCCGACGACGTGGAGGCGGCCGCCGGTGGCGCCGTACAGGCAGGTGTTGCCGGCGATCGCCTGGCGGTGCGGCTCGGCTGCGAGACCGGGCTCCGGCGTGACGACGATCACGCCTCCCGAGAGGCCCTTGGCCACGTAGTCGTTGGCCTGCCCGACGAGCCGCAGCTCCACGCCGGCACCCGCAAACGCCCCGAAGGACTGGCCCGCGGCGCCGCGCAGCCCGAGATGGATCGGACCCGCCAGCTCGTGGCGTTCGATCGCGCCGGTCAGGCCGGCCCCGAACGATCGATCGGCGGTCGAGAGGGCGAGGCCCTCCGCCCGGAACCCGGCCTGGCCTCGGAGCGCTCCGGCGAGCCGGTGCTCGAGCGGGCTCGCGTGGCCGCGGTCGATGTGGCGTCCGGCCGATGCTGGATCCGCCCGCCGGGCCGCCGACGCGGCCCATGGTCCGGCGCCGATCACCGCCGACAGGTCCAGGGTCGCTCCACGGCGATCGATCGTGAGGTAGCGGCGCGACTCACCGACGAGCTCCCCGACCGACCGCGCACCGACGGCCGCCATCTCGACCCGCAGGCTCTCGGCGAGGGCGAGGGCGAAACGCTCGACCTGCTCGGGCGTCCCGGCGAACTTGGCCCGGAGGTCCTCGCGCTGCGTGGCGATCCCGGTCGGGCACGTGTCGAGGTGGCACTGGCGGGCCATGTCGCAGCCGACCGCGACGAGCATCGCCGTCCCGAACGCGAACTCCTCGGCGCCGAGGAGGGCGGCGATGAGCAGGTCGCGACCGGTCCGCAAGCCGCCGTCGGTGCGGAGCGCCACGCGGTCCCGGAGATCGTTCCGGAGGAGCGTCTGGTGGACCTCGGCCAGGCCGAGCTCCCACGGCGCGCCCACGTGCTTGATGGAGCTCAACGGCGACGCGCCGGTCCCGCCGCTGTGGCCGGCGAGATGGACGTAGGTCGCGCCCGCCTTGGCGACGCCGGCCGCGATCGTGCCGACGCCGCGCGACGCGACGAGCTTGACGCCGATCCGGGCGGCCGGATTGATCGCCCGGAGGTCGGCGATCAGCTGGGCGAGATCCTCGATCGAGTAGATGTCGTGGTGCGGCGGCGGGCTGATGTAGCTCATCCCCGGCTGGCCGCGGCGGAGCGTGGCGATCCAGGCCGTGGCCTTCTTCGCCGGCAGCTGGCCGCCCTCGCCGGGTTTGGACCCTTGGGCGATCTTGATCTCGAGCTGCTCTCCACGGGCGAGGTACGTGGCGGTGACGCCGAAGCGGGCCGAGGCAACCTGCTTGATCCGGGCGTCGTGACGCTCGCCGTCGGCGCCCGGGACGTACCAGGACGGGTCCTCGCCGCCCTCACCGGTGTTCGCGGCGCCGCCGGCCCGCTGGATCCCGATCGTGAGGGCCTGGTGGGCCTCGGGCGACAGGGCGCCGACCGACATCGCCGACACGACGAAGCGGCGGACGATCGAGCGGGCCGATTCGACCTCGTGGATCGGGATGGCGGTCACGCCGCGCGGCCGGCGGACGCGCAACGCGTCGCGGACGACGGTCGAGCCGCTCGAGATCGGTGCGGTGGGCGCGGCCGGGCGTTGTCGGATCGAGCGGCGCGAACCCGGACTGCGCCTGGATCTCGGTGACGATCTTCGGGGCGTAGCGATGGATCTCGCCGTCGGCCCGGAACCGGGCGAACCCCGGGTCCTGGAGCTTGTTCGACGTCGTCGTCGGCGGCCACGGCCAAGGCCGCGGTGCGGCGCCGGAGCTGGCGCTCCGCGAGGTCCGCGAACCCGACCCGGCCGGGCCACGCCGGTGCCGCCGGGAAGCAGCGCGAGCGGACGTCGTCGTCGAGCTCGATCGTCTCGAACAGCTTGCCGCCGATGTACGACGAAGCGGTGCTGATCCCCATCCGGGCCAGGGTCTTGCGCAGGCCGGCGTCCAGGGCAGCGAGAAGGTTGGCGACGGTCGCCGCCGCGTCGAGCTCCTCGGCGCCGCGCGTGCCGGCGAGCTCGGCCGCCATCTCGATCGCGAGCCACGGGATGAGCCCGGTCGCGCCGACCGCGAGGACCATCGCAGCGCCATGGACGTCCAGGACGTCCGCCGCCTCCACGACGACATCGGCCCGGCCGCGCAGGCCCGCGGCGCTCAGGGCGGCGTCGACGGTGCCGGCGGCGAGCACGGACGGGATCGGCAGCCGGTCGAACGAGAAGGCGCGATCGCTCAGGACGATCAGCTCCGTCCGGCCGCGGGCGGCGCGCGACGGCTTCGCGCGGCGAGCCGGTCGAGGGCCGCGGACGAGGCCGGCCGGGCCGTCGGCCGCCGGCCAGGTCGCGTCGAGCCGACGGACCGGCCCGCCGAACGCGCGCAGGAGTGCCGGCAGGTCGGCCAGGAACGGCCGCTCGAGGCGGATCGTCCGCGAGCCAGCCGGCGGACCACCGAGCAGCGCTGGCCGCCGGCCGAGCTCGACCCGGAGGTCCATGACCGCCCGCTCGCGCTCGGGATCGATCGGCGGGTTCGTGACCTGGGCGAACGACTGGCGGAGATGGTCCGCGACCGGCCGGTCGATCCGGCCGAGGCCCGGGATCGGCGTGTCGTCGCCCATGCTCCAGAGCGGCTCATGGCCCTCGAGCGCCATCGTCTTGATGTCGAGCCGGGCGTTCTCGGCGTGGAGGCCGGCCAGGAACCGCAGGTCGGCGCCGGTCGGGGGTCCGTCGAGAACGATCGAGGAGTCGTCGTCGCCGGCCGCCGGATCGAGGTGGGCCGACGCGCGGCGCGTCGTGGATCGGAAGGCGGCGCAGGAGGTGGGCCTTGGCTTCGACGTCTTCGAGGACGAGCCCGCGGGCGGGATCGACGAGGAACAGCTCGCCCGGCCCCAACCGGCCGCGCCGGACCGTGTCCTCCGGTGGAAGCGGGATCGCGCCCGCCTCGGAGCAGACGGCCACCAGGCCATCGCGCGCCACGGCGAAGGCCGTCGGGCGCAGACCGTTGCGATCGGCGATCGCTCCGACCCGCTTGCCGTCGCCGAACACGATCGCGGCAGGGCCGTCCCACGGGGCGAGGAAGCCGGCCGTCCGGCGGCGAAGGGCCGCAACCTGCGGGTGCGGCGCGCGACGCAACCCCTGGGCCTCGGGCATGGCCGTCGAGGAGCGCCGTCCCGAGGTCCCAGCCGGTCGCCACGAGGAGCTCGAGCAGCTCGTCGAGCGACTGCGAGTCCGAGCCGGCGTCGCTCACGAGCGGCCCGGCCGCCGCGAGCTCCGCGGCCGCGACTCCCGGCCGGATCGGCCGGTCCGGCCGCGGACCTGGGAGCGGTTGCCGCGAACCGTGTTGATCTCGCCGTTGTGGGCGATCGCGCGGAAGGGCTGGGCGAGGCGCCAGGTCGGCTGGGTATTCGTGGCGTAGCGCTGGTGGAACAGCGCGTAGCGGACGCGGATGCCGGGCAGCCGCAGGTCCGGGTAGAGGTCGGCGAGGCGGGCGCCGGCGACGAGGCCCTTGTAGACGATCGTCCGGCACGATGCGGACGGGATCGCGAGCTGGTCACCGAAGGTCGTGGCGCGTGCCGCCGTCTCGAGCCGGCGGCGGGCGATGACGAGGCGACGCTCGAAGGCGGCGTCGGTCAGGGGCGCGCCGTCGCCGCTGACGGGCCGCCGGACGAACGCCTGGACGAAGGCCGGCCGAGCGTCACGCGCCGCGCCACCGAGCGCCGACGGGTCCGTCGGGACGGTCCGCCAGCGGACGATCTCGAGGCCGGCGGCGGCGAACGTGTCGGCCACGAGCCGGCGAGCCGCGCCGCCGCGGGCACCGGGACCGGTGCGCGGCAGGAAGAGCTGGACGATCGCCGGCCGCTCGGCGGCCAGACCGGTGCCGCGGGGCGAGCGCATCGACGACGCTCGGATCGAGCGGGATCGAGACGCCGGCCCCGTCCGAGGACGCGCCGTCTGCCCCGAATGCGCCGCGGTGGGCGAGCGCCGCCAGGCCGCCGAGGGCGAGCGGCAGGACCTCGGCCAGACGCTTGCCGCCGGAGTCGGCGACGAACCCGATCCCGCAGGCATCGTGCTCGAACGCCGCGTCGTAGAGCGGGGCGAGCGCATCGCCGGTGCGGGCCCGGGAGGGCCGCTGACGGCGGGGTCGCTGTGGTGGCTCGAAGGACATGCGATGGGTCTCCGTCGTTGAGTCGGAGGGTCCGAGGGAGAGCTGGGAGTCGAACCGACCGCCCGGGAGGAGCCGGGCGGTCGGTCGAGTTCGTGCGGTCGGCTCGGCCGGGCGACGGCGCCTCGCGAGGGGCGCCGTCGCGTCGCGCCTACGCCGAGTAGGCGGCCTCGCCGTGGGTCGAGAGATCGATCCCGAGCTCCTCCTCGCGGGCCGAGATCCGGATCCCGAGGATCGCGTCGACGAGCTTGATGATCACGAACGTCGCGGCGATGGCGTAGGCGATCACGGCGCCGATGGCGATCAGCTGGGTGCACACCTGGCCGGCATTGCCGTCGATCAGGCCCGAGTAGGCCCCCTGGACCGCGCTCGTGGCGAGCACGCCTGTGGCGACGGCCCCGAAGACGCCACCGACGCCGTGGACCGCGAACACGTCGAGCGCGTCGTCGATCTTGAGCCGCTCGCGGAGGAGGGTCGCGCTGTAGCACAGCCCGCCGGCGGCGAGCCCGATGAGGATCGCCCCACCCGGCGTGACGAAGCCCGACGCCGGGGTGATCGCGACGAGGCCCGCCACGGCGCCGCAGGCGGCCCCGACGACGCTGACCTTGCGGTGCATCAGGTAGCTCGCGCCGACCCAGGTCAGGGTCGCGGCGGCGGCGGCCGTATTGGTGACGATGAAGGCGCTGGCGGCGAGGCCGTTGGCCGCGACCGCGGATCCGGCGTTGAAGCCGAACCAGCCGAACCACAGGAGGCCCGCCCCGAGAACGGTCATCGGGATGTCGTGCGGCTCGAACTTCTCGGCGGTGGAGACGCGCTTGCCGATCAGCAGGGCGACGATCAGCGCGGACACGCCCGACGAGGCGTGGACGACGGTGCCGCCCGCGAAGTCGAGCGCGCCGAGCTTGAACAGCCAGCCGTCCGTGGCCCACACCCAGTGCGCGACCGGCGAGTAGACGACGACCGACCAGAGGATGGTGAACAGGACGAACGAGGCGAACCGCTTCCGCTCGGCGAACGCGCCGGTGATGAGGGCCGGCGTGATCGCCGCGAACATCAGCTGGAAGGCCGCGAAGAGGACGAAGGGGATCGTGACCGCGTAGACGGCGCTCGGCTCGAGGCCGACGTTCATGAAGCCGACGAAGTCGAGGTTGCCGATCAGGCCCGGGACCCCGAACAGGTTGGCGTCAGGCCCGAACGCGAGCGAGAAGCCGACGAGCACCCAGACGACCGACACGATGGCCAGGCCGAAGAAGCTGTGCATGATCGTCGAGAGCACGTTCTTGCGGCGCACGAGGCCGCCGTAGAACAGTGCCAGCCCCGGCAACATGATCATGACCAGGGCCGTGGACATCAGCATCCACGCGGTATCTCCAGAGTCCATCGATGCGCTCCTCCTCGCCCGGGGCGTCGCGGTGGTCCGCAACATGGTTGGCGGTGCGAGCCCCGCGCCGAGGCTCGCTCCGACCCCGAGAATGGGCGCACGGCCATGTTGCGGTCGTCGCCGGGCGGGACCCGAAAAGGATGCGAACCGGTGTCAGCGGTGACGCCCGATCCCAAGCGGCGTGTGCGAATCGGTGGCCGGTGGCGTGTACAGAGGGATGACGTTCAACCCGTCGATCGACGAGCGCTTCGCAGGCGTCCACGCGGGTTGCTGGACGCCCGTGTTCCGGTTCGCCCTCGCCCTGACGAACGACTGGGACACCGCTGAGGATCTGGCGCAGGAGGCGTTCGCACGGCTTTGGACGCACCGGGATTCGCTCGATTGGGAACGACCGCTCCTGCCCTGGTTGCTGACCACGACCCGCCATCTGACGTTCGACCGCTTCCGTCGGATCCGGCGAGCCCTGGCACGAGGCGCGACGGCGCCACTGCGTGGACTCGATGGTGACGAGCGCATCGAATGGCTGGATGTCCAGCGGGCGATGGCTGGGCTCGCCTCGCTCGATCGTGCGGCGCTGACGATGATCGCGATCAGCGGGTTGAGTTACGACGAGGCCGCCGCCGCCCTCGGCACGACCCCGGGCGCGGTGCGGGCGCGGGTGAGCCGGGCTCGTCGGGCGCTCGCCGAGCAGGCCCGATGAGCCCCGAGGCGCGGGATCCAGCGGCGGCGGACCCGCCGGATGAGCGCTTCCTGGCGGCCTGGGGCCGCCTGTCGGGACGATCTCGGGTCCGGCCGCTCGTCCGTCGCGACGCGACTCGGCTCCGTGCCAGCGCACCACGTTGGACGCGGGCGGGCGCGCTGACCGCGCTGACCGTCGTGGTGGCGGTCGTCGCCTTCGGCGTGCTTGGGCTCGGCCGACCGGTCGCGCCCGCTGCGTCCCCGACGGGCGACGGCTCGGCGTCCCTGATGGTGGTCGGCCCGTCGACGACCCCGTCCGCCAACGCGCCCAGCCTCTCCGCGCCCGGGTCGCCGACAGCCTCCGCCTCGCGGACGCCGCTTACGAGCGTGGCCGACGGCGGTCTCCTGACGGCGACGGACGGTTGGGCGCTGACGGACGACGCGCTTCATCTGACCCACGACGGCGGACGCACCTGGGTGCTCGCGACGCCGTCCTCCGCGGCGGGCGAGCGGATCGTCGGGGCCGCCTTCGCAGATGTTGGGCATGGCTGGGTCACCAGCGAGACGTACCCGCCAGAGGGCCAGGCAGGAGAGCTCGTCGTTCACGTCCACCGCACGGACGATGGCGGGCTCACCTGGACGACCGTCGAGCTTGCCCGCGTCCCGTCACCGGGCCCGGCTCCGACCGTCGGCTTCCCGGGGTTCTCCATCCTCTCCTCCGAGCGCGTCTTCGTCATGCTGGCGCTGCCGACGGCGCCGGGCTACGTCTCGCGGCTGTACGTGACCCACGACGGGGGACGGACGTGGGAGCGGCGATCTGGGGTCACCGAGGGCGGTCGGTTCGCGTTCACCGACGACCTGCGCGGCTGGGCGGTCCGCGGCGACTCCGAGACATTGATCCGGACCACGGACGGTGGTCGGAGCTGGTCGCGGGCGACGCTTCCTGCATTCGCGGTCGGCGGTGACCCGCCGCGCTATCCGTCGATCCCGGTCGAGACGCACGACGGACGGCTCGTCCTGATCACCTCGTCCGGACGCGACGGCGATTCGCCGCGCCTCTTCACGAGTGCTGACCAGGGGTCGACGTGGTCACCGGTCGGTCCGACCCCGGCCGACACCTACGGCTCGATCGCGATCCTGTCGGATGGGGCCTGGTTCCTGTATGGCGATCCACCACAGCGATCCATGGATGGTGGCGTCACGTGGCAGCCGGATTCCGGGGCTCCGCCAGGCGGGATCGGCCGGATCACCGCGAGTCACGGGCATGCGATGTCGGCAATTCGCGCCGAGCCATCGCCCTGTGGACCGCTCGCCGACTGCTTCGTGCCGGCTCACCTCTGGTTCTCTGACGACGGGGGTGTCACGTGGCGCGACGTGACGCGGTGATCCCGCGACTCGACTGGACCTAGCTGTCCTTGGGCAACCGAGCCGCGCCGTTGGCGATGGCCGCGCGGAGCTGAGGGACCCAGCGGTCGCGTGCCTCGGATCCAGATGGCAGTCGGGCGAGGATCTCGAGGATCCGGAGGATGGGCAGGAGCACCAGGATCGGCTGGACCGCACCAGCGTCCAGGTCGACCCCGACTCCATCGCCGAACCCGGCGCGGGCGGCGGCGCTCGCATGCGGGTGGTGGTAGGTCACGATCCAGTTGAACCACGCGGCGTCGAACAGCCGATCGGCGCGACGCGTCGCCTCGAGGTCGAGGACGCCCACCAGCTCCCCGTCGCGGACGAGGACATTGACCGGGACCAGGTCGCCGTGGACGAGGACGGAGGCGCGCCCGGCGAGCAAGCCCGGCAGACCGCCGATCAGGCGCCGCAGGACGGCCTGGTCCGGCTCGTCGACGCCCGCCGCCGCGGCCCAGCTTGCGGCCGCTCGCCCGAGCATGTCCGGATCGGTCCACGCCGTCCGGAACCGCGAGACCGCCGGGATCGACCGTCGCGAAGCGCCGGCTCACCTGGCCGCAGATGCGGCCTACGGTCTGCGCGCCGTCATCGTTGTCCAGAAGGGTGGCGCCCGGCACGCCGTCGAGGAGTCGGCTGATCCGGATCCCGGACGCGTCCGCACCCGGAGGCGCGGCCACGGGAACCGCGAGCGGCAGTCCCGCTGCTTTCAGGCGGTCGCGGATCCCCGGCAGCCAGTCGGCCCCAGCTGGTGACGCATCCGGATCCGCCACCCGGGTCACGGCAAGCTTGCTGCCGTTCGCGAGCGTCACCGCCCAGGACTCGTTCGTGAAGCCCCACGGGAGTCGGCTCGCCGCGACGATCTCGTCCGGCCAGAGCCGGCGTGAGCCAGTCCGGACGGCGCTGCGTTCGTCGGGCGGCCGTCAGCCCGGCCTCGAACGACACCGCCAACTCGCCACCAGCGTCAGGCGACGAAGACCGGCCGGCCCGCGACGACCGTCTGGGCGATCTCGATCTCGAGGGTGGCGGCGGATTGGCGGAAGACCGTCAGGTTGGCGGCGGCCCCGATCCGGACGCTCTCGCGGCCCTCGGCGGCGGGCAAGCCGAGCAGCCGGGCCGGGTTGGCCGTGACCATCCGAACGGCGTCGCCGAGCGTCACCCCGGCGTGGCGCACGGCATTCGCGACGCACACCGGCAGCGCCGCCACGGCTCCGGCGAGGTACGGGCGTGCCGTGGAGCTGGAGTCGGCCCTCGGCCGTCAGCTCGACCTGGGCGCCGCTGAACGCGTCATAGATCCCCGGCGGAAGCCCGGCGAACGAGACCGCGTCGCTGACGAGGATCGTCCGCTCGACGCCCTTCGCGCGCACGAACGGCTGCATCACGGACGCCGGCAAGTGGTGGCCGTCGAAGATGAACCCGGCGCTGAGGCGATCCTCGGACAGCTGGTCCCAGACGTAGTTCGGGTGGCGCGGCAGCATGGCGTGCGCCCCGTTGCCGAGGTGCGTCGACCAGCGGGCCCCGGCGTCGACCGCCGCCCGGATCTGGTCGCCGGTCGCGGCCGTGTGACCGATCGACGCGACGACGCCATCGGCGACGATGGCCCGGATGTACGGGATCGCCTCGTCGTACTCGGGAGAGACGGTGACGATCCGGATGCTGCCGCCGGCGGCGTCCTGCCAGCGGCGGTACTCGGCGATGTCCGGCGGCCGGATGAACTCGAGCGGATGCGCGCCGCGCGGGCCATCCTCGCGGGCGATGTGCGGCCCCTCAACGTGGATGCCGACGACCGACGCCGCGATGAGCGCATCGCGCTCGCAGGCTCCGGCGACGGCACGCAGCGAGGCGATCATTCGCTGCTCCGACTCCGTGCAGATCGTGATCGCGGCCGCCGCGACCCCGGTCCGCCACATCGCGCGGACCATCGCCTCGACCACGTCCGGCGACGCATCGGCGCCGTTCGGGTCGTGGCCGTCGAAGCCGTTGATCTGGAGGTCGATCCAGCCGGGCCCGATCCAGCGGTCGTCGGCCGCCGCGTCGATCCGGTCCATCGCCGCGACGATCCCGTCCCGCACGGTGATCCGGACGGCGGCGCCGCCCTCGACGAGGCGGCCCTCGACGATCAGCTCGCCGGCGGCGGCGTCCGCGGCGCGCGCCAGATCGACGGCTGTATCGGTTGCCATCGGCGCCGCTAGCCCTTCAGGCCGGTCAGCGTGATCCCGTCCACGATCCGCCGGCGCAGGACGAGGAACACGAGCAGCGACGGCAGCATCGCGATCACCGCCCCGGCGCTCGTGACGCCGAAGTTGACGGACAGGCTGTTCGCGAACTGGGAGAGGCCGAGCTCCATCGGGAAGTTCTTCGGCTCGTTGAGGATGAGCAGCGGCCAGATGAACGCCGTCCATGCCTGGATGAAGGCGAGGATCGCGAGGGCGCTGATCGCCGGTGCCAGCAGGCGCGGCACGAGCCGGAGCATGACGCCCCACTCCGACATCCCGTCGATCCGGGCTGCGTCGAGCAGCTCGTCGGGCACGCTGGTGATCGTGTTCTGGCGCATGAAGAAGATCCCGTAGCTGAGGATCAGGAACGGGAGCAGCAAGCCGATGCCCGTGTTCACGAGGTGGAGGCTGTTCATCTGGAGGAACAGCGGGACCATGTACACCTCGAACGGGACGATGGCCGTGGCGAGGATCAGGGCGAACAGGAAGCCGTTCCCCGGGAAGCGGAACTTGCCGAAGATGTAGCCCGCCGCGGTCGACGTCAGGACGATGAAGACGGTCGAGAGGGTGGCGAACCAGAGGCTGTTCCAGAAGTACTGGAGCATCGGCGCGCGCTGGAACACCGTGATGTAGTTGGCGATCGTCCACTTCACGGGGAGCAGCTGGGGCGGCACGATCAGCAGCTCCGGCGCCGGCCGGAACGAGGTGCTGAACAGCCAGAACAGCGGGAAGATCATGATCAGCCCGCCGGCGATCAGGAGCAGGACGACCAGCCAGTGGCCGATCCGCCCGAGGATCTTGGAAGCGGTCATCGTCAGGTCTGTGCCCCGCGCAGGAACCGGAACTGGATGATCGAGAGGACCAGGATGATCAGCAGGAGGTAGACCGCCTCCGCCGCGGCATAGCCCATGTTGAAGAACCGGAATCCGTTCTCGAAGATGTCGTAGACGAGGACCCGCACGAGCCTGCCGGGCGCGCCCTGGACGTCCGATGCCAGGACGTAGACCTGGGTGAAGACGTTGAATGCGGTGATCGTCGTGATCACCACGACGAACAGCGTGACGGGGGCGAGCAGCGGCAGGGTGATGTGGCGGAACTGCTGCCACGCGCCGGCACCGTCGACGGCCGCGGCCTCGTGGTAGACCCGCGGGATCGCCCGCATGCCGACGATCAGGATGATCAGGTTGTAGCCGAGCTGCTTCCAGACGGACAGGATGATCACCGCGACGAGGGTCAGGCCCGGGTCACTGAGCCAGGCCTGCTTGCCGATCCCGAAGACGCCGAGCGCCTGGTTCAGCACCCCGTGCTGGTAGTTGAAGATCTCGCGCCAGCCCAGGGTCACCGGGACCATCGAGACGAGCACCGGCGCGAAGTACAGGAGCTCGATCGCGCCACCCAGACGCCCGCTGACCGTCCGTGACAGGACCGCGGCGAGGACCAGCGCGAGCAGGACCGAGATGATCGTCGTCGCGACGGCGAAGATCGCCGTGTTCGTCATCGCGAGGCGGAAGTTCTTGTCGCTCAACAGCGTCGCGTAGTTGTCGAGGCCGACGAAGTTCTTGGCCGGGGCGATCAGCTCCCAGTCGAACAGGCTCATGACGATCGCCTGCCCGGTCGGGATGACCCGGAGGTACACGAACAGGGCCAGGATCGGGGCGAGCACGAGGAACACGAACCGGTAGCGAAGCCAGGTCCGGTGCGGGATGCGGCGGGCGGCGGCCAGCGGATGGATCAAGCGATCTCCGGTCGGTCAACCTGCTCCGGGTCACGGGTCGGGCGCCGCAGGTCTCCCCGCGACGCCCGCCCGCACTACCGATGGACTACTGGTGGCCGTTGGCCTTGAGGATGTCGTTCGTCTCGGCAGCCCACGTGTCAAGCAGCGACTTGATCTTGTCGGCGTTGCCGGCGATGTTCTCGTAGTCGGCGTAGGCGTCCACGAGGTGGGTCGCCAGCTTGGTCTCGATCTCGTCCCATTCGGGGATCGCCGGGGCGAGCGTCGTCTTCAGGTTGGCCGGCTTCTTCAGGAAGCCCTCGTAGCCGGGGTTGGCGGCGAGGAACGCGGTCAGGTCGAGATCGGCCCGGGCCGGCAGCCAGCCGGCGGTCGTGACGAGGTCGAGCTGCTGCTCCTGGGCCGTCAGGAACTTGACGAAGTCCCAGGCGCACGCCTGGTTCGGCGACGCCTTCGGAACGTGGGCGTACTCACCGCCGCCGAGGTCGCCGACCGGGAGCGACACGCTGCCATAGTGGCCGACGAGGTCGGGCGCGTTGAGGGCGATGTCGGCCACGACCCACGACTCGCGGGCGAACATCGCCGCGGCCTTGGTCTCGAACGCCTTCGCATCGTGCTCGATGTTCGGCGAGTCGACCTTGTTCTTCAGGAAGTCCATGTACATGCCGAGGAGCTTCTGGCCCTCGGGCCCGTTGTACTCGGCGGCCCACTTGCCGTCGGCCGTCGGGGCGACGATGGTCTTGCCGTACTGGAGGAGCAGGATCCAGAACTTCTCGGCGACGCCGCTGCCCTGGCCGCTCAACCGAAGGCTGAGGCCGGCCCGCTCGACGTTGCCACTGGCATCGAGCTTCGCGAGCTTCTTCGCGTAGTCGATGATCATGTCCATCGAGGTCGGGGGCCCGGACAGGCCGGCCTCGGCCAGCATGTCGGTGTTGTAGTAGAGCGCGGTGCCGCCATTGAAGATCGGCACGCCCCAGACCTCGTTCTTGTAGGTCGCGTCATCGACGACGGCCTGGACGAACGAGCCGCTCTTCACGAACGTCTTCAGATCGTCGGGCGGTGGCGCGATCAGGTCCTGGTCGATGAACCGGGCGAGGAAGTTCGTGGTTCGGACGATGACGTCACCGGCGGTCTTCGACGGCAGGGCGGTCGTGAGCTTCTGCTCGAAGCCGCGGAGGTCCGTGCTGAAGACCGTGAAGTCGACGTTCGGATGGAGGGCCTTGTACGCCGCTCCGGCCTTCGTGTAGACCGGATCGAGCTCGGGATAGCCGCCCCACACGTTCAACGTCACGGCAGCGTCGCCGCACGCGTTTGCGACGGCTGACGGCGCGGCGCTCGTGCCGGCGGTCGCCGCCGTGCTGGGGGTCGTCCCGGTCGAAGCGGCGGGCGTGGGCGTCGCGGCGTTCCCGCACGCGCCGACGATGATCGCGATCGCCGCGATGGCGCCGAGTGGCTTGAGCCACCGGGTGTGGGTCGTCATGCTGCTCCTCCTCCGCCTGGTCAACAGCCGCACCGGTGAATCACCGGACGAACATGCGCTGGCCGCATCGGTCCGGGAACCGCCGGGTGACCGGCGCGGCACCGATCGTGCGACCAGGGCTGCTTCGACGGGCGGTCGTGCGGCTTGTGGCGACCGCCCGGTGGCGAGACTCGACCTGAGCTACTCCTCTGGCAGCCCCACCTTAGTGTTGACTGCCGGACAATAGACCATCGGACATCACGCCTGCAAGACGTGGCGGCAGCGGATGCGCACCCGGCGATCCCACCTGCGAAACTCTGCTGGAGATCGGGGGTTGCCATTCGCTGTCCGTGCATCTATTGTCGGACAACTTAGCGAGATCGGAGTCCATTCACATGACGCTCCGCAGGCCGGAAACGTTGACCGGTGCCGTCGCCCGGCACATCAGCGACGCAATCGTGCGGGGCGACTACCCACCGGGTTCGAACCTCCCGGAGATCGCTCTCGCTCGCGAGCTCGACACGTCGCGGGGCACCGTCCGGGAAGCGCTCCGGACGCTGGCGGCGGGTGGCCTCGTCGACATCATCCCCCACCGCGGCGTGTTCGTCTCGCAGCTGTCGGTTCGGGCGACCTGGGAGATCACGAGCCTGCGGGCGATCCTCGAACCGTACGGCGCCCGCCTCGCCCTCGAGGCGACGGAGGATCGGAACGTGCTCCTCCAGGAGGTCGAGGACGCATTCGAGCTGCTGAAGGGCGCCGTGCGGAGCGGTGACCCGGTCCTGGTCGCCGATGCCGACATCGGCTTCCACCGGGCCGTGTTCTTCCGGTGCGACCACCAGATGCTGCTGAGCCGGCTCGAAGCGCTCCAGGTGCTGTCGCGGCGGCTCGTCCTCCTGGCCGAGATCTACGCCTCGGATGGACCGGCGGTCGTCCGTCAGCACGCCCCGATCGTCGCGGCCATTCGGGCCGGCCGGCCGGCCGAGCTCGAGCAGGCGGTCCGCGGGCACGTGATCGAGGCGGGACAGATCCTCATGAGCCAGATGGCGGCCCGCCAGCCAAGCCGGTCACGACGCTCGAAAGTCGAGGCGTTCCAGCCGGGCAGCTGGCCGAGCGCAACCACTCCGGCGACCGCCGCCCCGGCGGTTGTGGCATCCATCGTCGGAGCGGATGCGACGCCGGCGCGATCCGGTCTCGACGGCCATGACCGCTGACCGATCGTGCGGTTTGGCCTCGTTGGCACCGGTGGGATCTCCACCCAGCACATCGAAGCGATGCGGGCGACCGATGGCGCCAGCCTGGTAGCCGTCACCAGCGCGTCCGCCGAGAAGGCCCGGAGCGCGGCGGAACGCTGGGGCGTCGAGTGGACCGCGACCGTCGACGAGCTCCTCGCCCGCGAGGACATCGACGCCATCGCCGTGACCACGCCGTCCGGCTTCCATGCGGAGGTCGCGCTCGCGGCCCTGCGCCACGGCAAGCACGTCATCGTCGAGAAGCCCCTGGCTCTGAGCGTCGCCGATGCCGATGCCCTGATCGCCGAGGGTCGACGGGCGGATCGCCTGATCTCGGCGGTCTCGCAGCGCCGGTTCGAGCCGGCCGTCAGCGCGGCACGGGCCGCAATCCAGAGCGGCGCACTCGGCCCGATCTCGCTGATCATCGCCGAGAGCCTGAACTATCGGCCGCAGTCCTATTACGACAGCGCCGCCTGGCGCGGAACGCGCGCCCTCGACGGCGGCGTGCTGATGAACCAGGCGATCCACGAGATCGATCTCGTCTGCTGGTTCGGCGGCCCGGTGGCGTCCGTCGCGGCCCACATCGCGACGGTTGGCCACGAGATGGAAGCCGAGGACACCGCCACCGTGTCCCTCCGGTTCGCGGGCGGCGGGCTCGGGGAGATCGTGGCCACGACCTGCGCCACGCCGGGCTTCGATCAGGAGATTCGGGTCTATGGCGCCGCCGGCCACATCCGGATCGTCGGCGAGGAACCCGTCGCGTGGGTCGTGCCCGGCGTTCCGGCGCCCGCGCCTGAGGCACTCGTCCCGGACGTCGACCCGAGCACGCTCGCCGCCGCGACCTGGGGCACCGACTCGATCGGCCACATGCGCCAGTACGCGGACTTCATCGACGCGATCCGGACGGGCCGCCAGCCGTCGGTCAGCGGCGAGGATGCCCGACGGGCCGTCGCGGTCGTCAATGCCGCCTACGAATCGGATCGGACGGGCCGGGCCGTCGCCCTGGAGGGAGGCGCGATGCAGGCAGCGCGCACCAGCTGACCGTCCTCGCGTCGCCACGCCGGGGACCCGAACCGCACACCTTCGTCGATCTGCCGGATCCGGCCGCTGTCCGGAGCCATGCTGCCGCGCGCCCACGGGCGTCGTGATGGACGGCATGGGAGGAGGACTCGTGACGCAACCCCATCGAAGGCTTCCGCTATTGAGCGTCGTCGCCGGGCTGGCGATCGGGCTGTCGGCCTGCCAGGGCGGGGCCAGCCCGAGCACGTCGGCCGGAGCGCCGTCCGGCGCGGCTGCCACCGCGACCGCCGCCCCGCCCGCAAGCTCGCCGAGCGCTGTCGCCGATGCGTGCGGCACATCGCCCGTCACGCTCAACGTGTGGGGTGGATTCCCGGAGATGGATGCGGTCTACAGGGCCGGCGGCGAGGCCTACACCGCGCTCCATCCCAACGTGACCGTCGCGACGTTCAGCACCGACCTCCGCGGCTTCGAGCAGAAGCTGACGACCGCCCTGCCGACCGGCACCGCCGGCGACGTGATCGTGTACGGCGCCGACTGGCTGTCGCGCTTCATCGACCAAAGCCTCTTCGATCCGATGCCGGGCGACCTGAAGACCTTCGTCAAGAGCGGCGCGTTCCAACCCGCGATCGTGGCCGACACCACGTACAAGGACGAGATCTGGGGCGTTCCCGAGTTCGTCGGCTGGGCTGCTCTCTACTACAACAAGGACATGCTCGCCGAGGCGGGACTCAGCGGACCGCCGACCTCGATGGCCCAGATCGTCGAGTACGCGACGAAGCTGACCAAGCTCGATGCGAGCGGCAACGTCGAACGTTCCGGCCTGAGCCTCCGCCTCAGCGGACAGGGCAGCGGCGTCGCCCAGAAGTTCTGGATCTGGTTGGAGCAGTCCCATCGGAGCCTGATCAAGGAGGTCTCGCCCGGAGCGTGGAAGGCCGACTACAACGGGCCGGAGGGCGCACAGCTCCTCGGCATGTACCTCGACATGCTCAAGAACAAGGTCGATTCACCCGACATCGACCATGATTCCAAGGCGTTCGAGACGCGCGTGACGGCGATGTTCGCCCGGGAATCCTGGGTGAACGGGGAGATCGCGGTCTCCGCGCCCGACCTGATCGGCCATTACGACAGCGTCGCGCTGCCGGTGGCGAGCATCGCCGAGACCCAGAGCATGTTCGTGCCCGCAGCGGCGCCGAACAAGGCGTGCGCCTGGGACTTCATCCGGTTCCTGACCGACCAGCCCCAGCAGCTGTCGATCGCGACGACGGCCGGCTGGCTGCCGACCCGGGCCGACCTCGACCTGACCGAGTTCAAGAAGGCCAACGCGGGCTACGAGGGATTCTTCACGATGCCCGCCGGCTTCACCTTCATCTTCAACCCCAAGCTGCCCGAGTTCGACGAGCTCGAGACCAAGCTGGCGACGCATCTCGCGGACGCGTATACCGAGTACGCAACCTTGGCCGGCGACACGGCCAAGATCCAATCACTGCTCGACACCTGGGCGGCCGAGACCAACGAGATCCTGGCCAAGAACGGCCACCTGGCTCCGTAGACACCCGTTCGGGGACCCCAGCCCCGAGCAAGCGCGATGCCCGGCCCCTGACTCTTCCCGGGGGCCGGGCATTCGTCGTTCGCGTGCGCCCGATCCGGCGCGCGGCCCGGCGCCGGGCCGGACCAGGCAGTCAGCTCAGCGTGGCGGCCGCCCAGGCCGCGATCTCGGCGGGCTCGAAGGCCCGGCCGTGGAGGCGGACGCGGGCCAGCTCGCCGTCGAGGCCGGCGTGCGGTCCGCCGCCGATGCGCAGCTCGGTCCCCGATCCGAGGTCCAGCGAGCCGCCCTGGCCGTCGCCGGCAGAGCGCGAGCCGACGAGCGCACCGTCGGCAAAGAGGCTGACGCGGTCGCCGGCGCGGACCGCGGCCACGTGTCGCCAGCCGGGCGCGAGGGCTCGATCGAAGGACGTGGCCAACCCCGTCTGCATCGAGAAGACGCGGCCCCCCGGGAGGGTCCCGCAGAACAGCTCGCCGCGGTAGACGCCCATCGCGTGGGCCCGCCGGTAAAGGACGTCCGGCGTCTGGTCGAGGGACCGCAGGTTCGTCCACGACCCGTCGTGGTCGAGCCGGTGGACCTCGGCATGGGGCAGCGTCCCGGCGTAGAGCATGCCGTTGTAGGAGACGAGGGCCATGACCTCGGTCTCCTCGCCGAGCCGGCCGATGTCGTCCCACGAGCCGTCGTCCGATCGCCGGAAGACCAGGCCCGTGGGCCACGTGCTGATGTGCATCCGGCCGGCGTGGGTCTCGATCGAGTACACCTGCGTCGTGTCCCGCTGGAGCCCGCAGCTCGTCCACGTCTGGCCGCCGTCGTAGCGGAAGACGCCGCCGCCCCCGGCCGTCGATTCGGCCGGCACGACGACGCCGGCCGCGGTCTGCTGGATGGCCGACTCGACGTTGACGTGGTCGTTGCCGGCGCCGTACAGGGCGCCGTCGACGACACCCAGGGCGAGCAGCCGCCGGCCCGGCGTCCCGACGAAGTCCCAGGTCCCGCCCGCTCCCATCCGGTACACGCCCTGGGAATAGAGCGGCGTGGCGTACAGCGCCCCGTCGAAGGGCACGAGGCCGGCGATCGAGTCGGCGCCGTCGAGCTGGCCGCAGTCGCTCCAGTCGGTGCCGCCTTCGTAGCGCAGAATCCGACCGCCAGGGTTCGGGTTGGCCGACTCGGGCCGGCCCGAGCCGCCGCTCTTGACCCGCGACACGCCGGCGTACAACTGTCCCTCGTGGACGGCGAGGCGGGTCACCGCGTTGCAATCCCAGGGCGAGCCGCAGTCGACCCACGTGCCGTCGTCGAAGCGATAGACGTGGCCGCGTGGTGGGCTCGTCTCCGACTCCTCCCACGTCGCGGCGTAGAGGGCGCCGTCGTGAACGACCAGGGCGTAGATCATGACGGCCGCCTCGGACGGGCGGCCGTGATCGGACCAGCGCGGCGCCGTGCCCGAATCGATCCCGAAGAACAGGTTCCGATCGTTGCGGTGGCTGCCGCAGACCGCGCCGTGCTGGAAGCCGAGCGTGAAGCCCTGACGCCCGGCGGGGTCGAAGGCGGAAGCCAGGTCGCCCAGCGCCGAGGTCGGGCGAGGATTGGCGTTGACCCACATCCCGATCGTGAAGTCCCCGGTCCCGCGCGCCGGCAGGTCTGGAACCACCAGGCTGCCCTGTCCGCGCACGATCCGGGCGACCGCGCCACCGAGCGAGGGCTCGTTGGACGCGCCGAAGGCGACCTCTCCGACGGTCGTCGCGTGGCGGCCGTGACCGGAGCCGTCGCGCCCGTCGACCGCGAGGTCCCACGATCCGAGAAGGTGCTGGTCCATTGCCATGGTGGGACGTGCTCCTGCTGACCTAGAGACCCTTGACCCGGGACTTGTAGCGCGCGGTCACCGCGACGTTCGCCTCGTCGCCACCCGGACTGTTCGAGCTCCGCCAGACCGGCGGCTCGACGCCCCGCTTGGCAAGCTCGGCGACCGCTTCGACCATGACCGAGTTCATCGCGTAGGCGTTGACCATCGTCGAGACCGGTCCAACCTTCTCGCTGACGCCGTCGATGCTCATCAGCGCGTCGCCCGAGGGCATCTTGGTGTCGATGACGATGTCGACGATGTCGCACAGGTCGCGGTTCGTCGGATGGCGGCTCGGATGGCCGTGCGGCAATCCGCGCTGGTTCGCGATCGAGGTCACCCCGACCGACAGCACGCCGTGCTCCCGGGCATAGTCCGCGCTGTCGATCGTCGCCGCGTTGATCCCGTAGGCGTTGACGATGAAGAGCATGTCGCCCGCGCCCATCTCGGAGTCGCCGAGGATGGCCCGGGCGTAGCCGGGGGTCCGCTCGATCGCCATCGACCGGGCGGAGCCGTGGCCGAGATAGAACCCGTCGTCGATGAAGGCGCGGATCGCAGCCAGCCCGCCGGCCCGCGAGAAGACCTCCTCCGCGCCGATCTGCGAATGGCCGCCCGGCCCGATCACGTAGATCAGCCGATCCTCGGCGATCCGGTCGGCGACGGCTGCCGCGGCCTTCAGGATCGCTTCGCCCTCCTCGTCCGCGATGCGGGTGAGGATCGCGACGGCTCGCTCGAGATACGTCCGGTGGATGGCGGTCATCGCTGGCTCTCCAATGGCGGGCGGGGTGGGTTCAATGGACGGGTGACGGCGCGACGGATCGCTCCACGAGCCCGACGACCGCATCGACCAGGCGCTCTCCCTCGCCGGGGCGGAGCACGCTCGCATTCGGCTCGTAGCCGCCCTCGGCGAACGCGGCCTCGGTCGGGATGTAGCCCACGGTCCCGTCGCACAGGACGGCGATGCACGTCCGGTCCGGGTCCAGCCGCTCGCGGATGCGCTGGCCGAGCGCCACGAACAGCTCGCCCTGGACGCCGACGTGCACGAGCGGGCCGATCCCGATGGCGCTGACTCGGAGGGCGACCGGGCGATCGCGTTCGGGATCTGCGGCCTGGCCCGCCAAGAGGTCGGCATAGGCAGTCGCCGTGGCCGCATGGTCGATGGCGTCGCGCGACAGCCCGGCGGCCCGGATCGCTTCCTCGGCGGACCGCGCCAATGCCGTCGCCGCCCGGGCCGCGGCGGCGTCGGGCAGCTCCTTGCGGGCTAGCTGGAGCGTCTCCGCGGCAGCCCACACCCGGTCGGCCGGCTCGTCCCGCGGGGACAAGCTGGCGTGGACCGCGGCGGCGCAGTCGGCGACCAGGCGGCCGTAGCGATCGGCCGATTCGAAGGTCCGCCAGGGAACGACGATCCCGATCATGCTTCCCTCGGGCGAATAGCCTCCCGGATTGACGTCGCCTTGGGGACCCGTCGTGAACACGCTGACGCCGCCGACGGCCTCATCGAGCAGGCGGCACGCGACCCCCGGGTAGTCGGCCGAGTAGCGCAGGTTGTCCGGGCCCAACGTCGTCGGATGGCAGCCGTAGTTCACGAGCGTCGCGATCGGCTGGCCGGCGTCGTCGTCGAACCGGGTCACGGTCACCCGATCGTCGACCGGACCGCCGTTCGGGCGGCGGTTCTTGGCGATGCCCTGCACCGTCCCGACACCGACTGCCGCGCGGGCCGGTCGCCGGGCCTGCCAAGCCGCCTCGACCGCTGCGCCGATCCCCTCGCCAACCGCCCGCTCAGCGTCCGACGGCTCGTCGAACGCGGGGCCGCTGTGGGTGTGTGTTCCGACCAGCTGGAGGCGCTCGCGAACGATCCCGGTCGTGCGCCGGACCCGCTCCGCGACGTCCGCCTGGAGACGCGGCCCGATCTGGAGCAGGTCGGCGACGACGACCGCCACCGCGGTGCCATCAGCACCCTCGGCGACGATCGCACGAACGTGGAGCGGGTCGTGGGTGTCGGTCGCGCCGGCCGCCCGGATGCCGTAGCCATCCATGGCCAGGCCGAGGGGCGGCGTGATCTCGACGCGGGCCGCGCCGACCTTCATCCGTGGGCCACCCTCGTGGGCTCGGCGACCCGGACCCCGGCCACCTTGGCGACGGCCCGGGCGACATCTTCGAGGTCCTCCGGCCCGCCGAGCAGGATCGGCATGGCGAACATCAGGATCTCGTCGGCCTCCGCCCGCTCGGCGTTCGGGCAGGCGGCGGGCTCGGCGCCGCCAAGCCGCCGGATCTCCGCCCGGATCGCCTCGTTCCGATTGAGCGGCGTGTAGCCGCTGAAGAGGGGGATGCCCTCGGCCCGCAGGGCGTCTGCGAACTCGGCCTTCGGCAGGCCACCCTCTGCCGCACCGAGCCAGCGCCAGTGATACGTGTACCAGCTGTGGGCGGTGACCCCGTCCGGGACCTTCAACGGGACGACGCCGGGGATCGCCGCGAGGGCCGCGTCCAGCGTCGCTGCGGCCGCGGTGCGGCGCGCCTGCTGGCCCGGCATTCGTCGCATCTGGGCGAGCAGGAGGGCACCCTGGAGCTCGCTCAGCCGGAGGTTCCAGCCCAGCCGGACATGCTCGTACCAGGCGCCGCCACGGCGCCGGCCGACATTGCGCAACGACCAGAGCAGCTCGTCGAGCTCATCGTCGTCGGTGACCATCATCCCGCCCTCACCGGCGTTGATCGGCTTCGTCGACTGGAAGCTGAAGACGCCGATGTCGCCGATCGCCCCGACTGGCCGGCCGCGCCAGGCCGCGCCGTGGGCCTGCGCCGCGTCCTCGACGACGCGCAGGCCATGGCGACGGGCCGCCGCCATGACCCCATCCATGTCGGCCGGCGAGCCGCCGTGATGGACGGGGATGATCGCCTTCGTGCGGCTCGTCACGGCCGCGTCGATTCCGGCCGGATCGATCAGGAGCGTCTCGCGATCGACGTCGACGAAGACCGGGACCGCGCCCAGCATCAGGGCGGCGCTCGCGGTGGCGATGAAGGTGTACGGCGGGACGATGACCTCGTCGCCAGGCCCGATCCCGAGCGCGCGCAACGCGACGGCGAGGCCCATCGTCGCGTTGACGGTGCTCACGCCATGGCGGGCGTCCTGGAGGGCGGCGAACTCGACCTCGAGCTGGTCCACGTAGGTCCCGTCGAGCGATCCCCAGTGACCGGACCGGAGGGCCGCGAGGACGATCTCCTCCTCCTCGGGACCGAACTCCGGCCAGCCGCCGAACGGCGCGGTCCGGACCGGGGTTCCGCCGTCGATCGCGAGCTTTGTCACCGAGCGTGCCTCCCATCACCTCTGCGGCCGACGCGCTCGGCCATGGATCTTCTCGTCAGCCGGCTGCCGATGCCATTGCCGCCCGATCGACGAACAGGACGGCATCGGGGTGCCGGCGCAGAGCCGACGCGGGGCAGGCGGTCTCGATCGGACCGTCGAGGGTCCGCGCGACCGCGGCTGCCTTCTGTGGGCCGGGGACGACGACCGAGATCGCCCGGCTGGCGAGGATCGCCGACATCGTCACGGTCAGGGCCGTCCGGGGAACGTCCTCGAACGCCGGAAAGGCGCCGTCGCGGACCTGCTGGTGGCGGCTCATGTCGTCGATCTCGACGGGCTTGACGGCCTGCGGGTCGTCGAAGTCGGCCACGTGCGGGTCGTTGAACGCGAGGTGCCCGTTCTCGCCGATCCCGATCAGGGCCAGGTCGAGCCCGCCATCCCGGAGGAGCGCGCCGTAGCGCACGCTCTCGGCATCGGGATCCGGGGCGGCCCCGTTCATCAGCTCCACTCGACCCGGCTGGACGAGGGAGAAGATGTGGTCGTCGAGCCACTGCCCGAAGGACCGCGGATCCCCCGGCGCGAGGCCGACGTACTCGTCGAGGTGGAATGCGTCGACCCGGGCCCAGTCGATCCCCTCGGCCCGGGCCAACCCAGCGAGGAATTCCAGCTGCGATGCCGCGGCGGCGAAGATCGTGCGGACCCGGGGCTGGTTGGCGAGGAGTCCCCGCATCCGCTCCGCGACGTGGTCGGCGGCCGCCTCGCCGAGGCGCGGGCGATCGTCAAGCACGACGACTCGGAGGTGGTCGCGCCGAAGCTCGTGCTGCACGGCGCTCACCCTGCGTGCTCCGGGATGAACACGACGAAGAACACGTAATCGAGCGGGCCCGCCCCGGTGTTCGTGATCGCATGTTCCGTGCCGAGGGGGATGAGCACGCCGGTCTCCGGCCCGACGGGCGTCCGGACGCCATCGAGCTCGACGTAGCCTTCGCCGTTGGCGATCCAGTAGACCTGGTCCTCGTCGTCGTGGACGTGGCTCGGGACGGTCTCGCCCGGCCTGATCCGGACGTGGGTCACGTTGAGCCGTGCGGTCTCGAAGATCGGACGGTAGTCCGCGTAGCTCTGGGGGTTCGGCGGGACGCCGTCGAGTTGGATGATCACGTCGTGCCTCGGATGGACGGGTCTGGTCGGAGATGCCAGGAGACGGGATCAGGCTGGCGGCACCGGACTCCGCGGGGCCTGCGACGAGGTGTCGATCGGGCCCAGGCGGACGGCGTCGAAGTCCCAGCCGTTGAGCTCGCACATCGCCCGGACGTGGCTGTCCCACGTGGGCTCGGCCGCGGGCGGGCCGGCGGTGAAGCAGTCGATGCTGAGGTAGACCAGGCGCTCCGGGCCGTCGCACCGGATGGAGTGCCACGTCCCGGGCGGGGTGCGGACAAAGTCGCCTACGGCGACCCGAAACCGCTCCGGCGCCTCTTGCCCGATCGTCAGCTCCGCCGTGCCGGCAAGGATGTAGAAGACCTGCTCGGCGTCGTCATGGACGTGGAGCGGGGGCGCCTCGCCAGGCTCCAGAATGACGAAGAACGCCTCAGACGCCGCTCCGTCGCGACGATCCATGATGAGATCGTTGGAGTGGGTCGGAAACCGGTAGCGAACCACTTGGCGGGTGTCGAACACGTAGCGAGGCACGGACCTGCATCCTCCGGACACCTAGAGTGGTTGATTGTCCTACAGTAGACCCTCGGACACGGCGCCTGCAAGGTGGGATCGCTGGTCCGCCGGCTCATGGGTTGTCGAGCGCGACGAATCGGAGGTGTGGTGGCCGAGGACGGGCTGTTCGATCTCAGCGGGCGCGTGGCGGTCGTGGTTGGCGGGACCGGGGTGCTCGGCGGGGCGATCTGCCATGGTCTGGCAGACGCCGGAGCCTCTGTCGCGGTCGTAGGTCGCTCGCGAGAGCGGGCGGACGCGCGTGTGGCCGCTCTCCTGACGACGGGCGGGCGCGCGATCGCCGTCCTCGCCGATGCGGTCGATGCGGCCTCGCTCGAGCAGGCCCGGGTGGCGATCGAGGGTGAGCTGGGACCGATCGACATCCTGGTCAACGCGCCCGGCCTGAACAGCGCGACGCCGTTCTTCGAGATCGAGGGCGACGAGTGGCGCCGGATTCTCGACGCCAACCTCACCTCGGTGTTCCTCGCGTGCCAGGTCTTCGGGCGGGCGATGGTCGAAGCCGATCGCGGTGGCTCGATCATCAACTTCTCGTCGGCGTCGTCGGGTCCGCCGCTCTCCCGGGTCCTGACGTACTCGGTCGCGAAGGCCGGGCTGAACAACCTGACCCAGTTTCTGGCCCGGGAGCTGGCCCCGAACCGGATCCGGGTCAACGCGATCGCGCCGGGCTTCTTCCCGGCCGAGCAGAATCGCAAGCTCCTGTCGGAGGATCGCGTCCGCTCGATCCTCGGCCACACCCCGGCGGGCCGCCTGGGCCAGCCGGACGAGCTCGTCGGGACCGCCGTCTGGCTGGCCTCGGAGCGGGCGTCGGGCTTCGTCACCGGGGCAATCATCCGGGTCGACGGCGGGTTCAGCGCGATGACGATCTGACCCCATGACGACGCTCGAGCCCGACGACCTGCCCGTGCTCCCGGGCGCCGACCCGGGCCTGCCCGACCCGCTGGCCGTATTCCGCCACTCCGACCTGCCGCGCTGGGCGCTCGTCCGCAATCGGATCGATCCGACGGAGCTCGACGACGTCGCGGCGGCGGTGCACGCCGCGTTCGGCTCGGTCGCCGACCGGATCGCGGCCGGGCAACGCGTCTGCCTCGCCGTCGGCAGCCGGGGGATCGATCGGATCGCCGACGTCACCGCGGCCGCCGTGGCCGCCGTCCGGGCGACGGGCGCGACGGTGTTCGTCGTCCCCGCCATGGGCAGTCACGGCGGCGCGACAGCCGAGGGCCAGCGTGCCGTCCTGGCGTCACTCGGCGTCACCGAGGCGACTGTCGGGGCCGAGATCCGCTCGAGCATGGACGTCGTCCGGATCGGCGAGGTCGACGGGATCCCGGTGGTCCTCGACCGGCACGCCGTCGAGGAGGCGGACGTGATCATCCCGATCAACCGCGTGAAGCCGCACACGGACTTCAGCGGCCCGGTCGAGAGCGGGCTCCTGAAGATGATCGCGATCGGCCTCTCGAAGCAGGTCGGCGCCGACCTCTTCCACGGTCGGGGGTTCGCCCAGTTCGCCGAGCTGATCCCGAAGGTCGCGGCCTCCAGCCTGGCCGCGATGAACATCCCGTTCGGGCTCGCCCTGCTCGAGAACGGGCACGCCCGGCTGCGACGGATCGAGGCCGTCCCGGCCGAGACGATGTACGAGCGTGAGCAGGTCCTCCGCGACGAGGCCGACGGATTCCTCGCCCGCTTGCCCGTGGACGACCTCGACGTCCTGATCCTCGACCAGATCGGCAAGGACATCAGCGGCCTGGGCATGGATTCGAACGTCGTCGGCCGCTACTACACGGGGCCGACCGGCCGCGGTCCCGCCATCCAGCGGATCGTCGTTCGCGACCTGAGCGACGAGACGGAGGGCAACGCCGTCGGGATCGGCATGGCCGACGTCGTCGTCCGGCGCGCCGTCGACCGGATGGATGCCATCTCCACCTACATGAATTGCATCACGGCCAAGACGCCGGAAGGCGCCCGGATCGCGTTGATGGTCGAAACGGATCGCCAGGCCATCGACGTCGCCGTCGCCTGCTGCCTGAACGTCACCGTCCCGTCGGCGCGGATCGTGCGGATCCTCGACACGAAGCACCTCGGCTGGTTCTACGCGAGCGAGGCGCTGCTCCCCGAGCTGCGCGCCGGCGGGCGCTGCGAGATCGTTGCCGAGCCGATTCGGATCGGACTCGACGACGGCGACCAGTTGACCGATCCGTTGCCGGTCTGATCGGCGCGTGACCGCCACCGGCCGCGCCGACGCCTCGCGCCGGCCGCCCGACGAGGACGTGCGCTGGGCGTGGCTCGGGCGCCTCTCGCCGGCCCGTCGCGGCGCCCTGATCTTCATCGTCGCCGGCCTCGTCTTCACGGCAACGGACTCGCTCACCAAGACGTTGGTCTCGAACGTACCGGTGGTCGACGTGATCTTCGGCCGCCACGTCGCCTATCTCGTCGCGGTGGTCATCCTCGCCGGGCGGCGGACGCCGCAACGGCTCTTCGTGTCGGCACGGCGCGGCAGCCAGATCGTCCGAGGGATCGTGATGTTCGGGTCGACCGCGTCGTTCTTCCTGTCGCTCTCCCTGCTGCCGCTGGCGGAGGTCAGCACCCTGGCCTCGACGACGCCCCTGATCATCGTCGGGCTGGCGAGCCCGATCCTCGGGGAGCGCGTGGCCCGCACGGCGATCGCCGGCGCGGTGATCGGCTTCGTCGGGGTGGTGATCCTCGTCGGGCTCGACCCGAGCCATTTCGACCTGGCCCACCTCGTGCCGCTTGGCGCCGCAACGTCGTACGCGCTGTTCAGCCTGCTCACCCGCGTCCTCCAGGGGGAGCGGCCGGAGGTGACGCTGTTCTACTCGGGCCTCGTGAGCATGATCGCGGCGGCGGCGCTCTTCGCGATCGTTCCGCATGGCCCCCTGCCGGAGCCGATCCAGTGGGTCGGGATCGGCATCGTCGGCCTGACGTCGCTGACCGGCCATCGCCTCCTCGTGGAGGCGTACCGCTGGGGGCGCGCGAGCGATCTTGCTCCGCTCGGCTATCTCAGTCTCGTCTGGTCGTTCCTGAGCGGGGCCATCATCTTCAGCGAGCCCGTTCAAGCGCAGGCCGTCGTCGGGGCCGTCGCGATCTCGATCGGCGGCCTGATCGCCCTGCGCAGCGGCTCGGGCTCCGATGGCGACGTGCCTGTCTCGGTCGACTTCGGCGACCCGGTCGATCTCGACCAGCGACGCGATCGGGCGGGGCCGACGGGCTAGATCCGAGGCCTCGACCGGTCGTCTGGTGGCTCAACGGGCGCGAGCGCGGCTTCCAGCCCGGCCATCAGGATCGACTCGGCCGTGTCGGAGACCCAGCACCAGTCGCCGAGATTCTCGTCGCCTTCGGCGCGCTGGAGGGCGGTCGGGATGTAGCCCGTGCCCGACTCGCCGTAGCCGATCGCAACGACGACCGCGTCGGGCCGCAGCGCCTGGGCTCGGAGCTGGTACTCGACGTAGGCCTCACCCGGCAGGAGCGTCAGAATCGCTGGCCCGAGGTCCAGCGCGGGCAGGTCGACGGGCGGGCCCGTCTCGGTCCGGATGCGCCAGCTGAGACCGAGCGCGGCGAGCGACTGGCCGAATGGCTCCGGGTCCGTCTCGATCCGAGCCGCCAGCTCGTCTGCGCCGTATCCCCTGCCCTGTCGAGCTTCGAACCGGAGCGGGACCGATCGGAACGAAGGTCCGCTCGAGCGGATGGCGCTCGGTCGCGACCCATGCCCCGGCCATCGCGGCCTCGAGCCGGCCGGCGAGCACTGCCCGGTTGGCCGGGGCGCCGTCGTTGTACTTGCCGGCCGTGACGTTGCCGCTGCAGCCGGACGTGTAGATCTGGACGACGCCCGGCAGGGCCGTCTGGCGCGCTCGACGGGCGAGGCCGATGAAATCGGCCGAGATGGCGCCGTCGCCGTAATGGCTCATCGGATGGACGGCGTAGTGGCTGAGCGCCAGCACCGGCTCGTCCTCGTTCCAGAAGCTGAGGGTCGTCAGCCACGGATCGATCGTGCCCTCGGCGGCCGCGTGAGCATCGGGCGTGTGCGATGCGCTCGTCCGGTGGTACGAGATCGAGCCGTCCGGTCGCTCGAACCGGCGGTTGGAGGCCACCCGCTCGACCTTCGCCCGCCCGACTCCCAGGTGGGTCACCATCGTCGGCGGCCTGTCCAGGGCCGCACGAAGGGCGGCCGCCACCGACGCTAGTGCGGCGTCCCCGAAGGCCAGAGCGCAGACCGCACCGACTGCGCCCCTGGCCTCGAGGATGCGCTGTGCGTGCGGATCGACGACCGGGGCCTCGTGCTGGTGGACAGCTGTCACGAGGACCCGTTCTCGATCGGTCCCTGCGACCCCGGCGAGGACATCGCGCCAGGCGTCGAACGCCTCGTTCCGGATCTCGCACCAGTCGACCGACACCAGGACGACCGGCCGAGCAAGATCGCCGCCGGCGAGGACGAACCCGATCGCATCGAGCGGGTCGACGAGGGATGTCGACCGCCAGCCGCCGCCCATGCACGGGTGACCGATCGGGATCGTGACGTCGGCGGTGAACGGCGTGATCGTCCATCCCGGGCGTTTGCGCTGCGGCTCAACCATTCCGGATCTCCGTGACGAGGGATCGGCGAACCGCTGAACGGTGGAGCCGATCACCAGGCGATCATGCCGGGTCCAACGCGACGGTGCCGCCGGGCACCGAACGCCCGATCGGCGCCGCTATGCTCGGGCCATGAACGAACCTGGGCGTCCGATCCGCGTGGCCGCTGCCGGCGCCGGCCGCGCCATCCGCGGCGGCGGCTCGATCCTCATCGTCGTGGCCACTGTCGGGGTCCTGGCATTCCTGCTGGCCGGTCGATCCGGGTCGACCGGTGCCGGCCCGAGCGCGCCACCCGCCGAAATCGCCGCCGCGTCGGTGGGTGCTGGTGGGCTGCCGTCGATCGATCCATCCGGGCTCGGCGTCGACGCCGAGCCGTCGGTGGCTGCTGATTCGCCCTCGCCCGAGCTGGTCACGCCGCCGCCGGCCGCGACGCCCGAGCCCACGCCGGACCCAACGGCCAAGCCGACGCCTGACGCGACGCCAGCCCCGACCAAGCGGCCTGCGACGCCGACC
Organism: uncultured Chloroflexia bacterium; assembly: GCA_963783055.1. GTDB lineage: Bacteria > Chloroflexota > Limnocylindria > Limnocylindrales > CSP1-4 > CF-46. The sequence continues at coordinate 396,793 of CAWAMB010000004.1, read as the reverse complement.
CCGCGGCCGACCCACGACCCGGCGCCCGAGCCGACGCCGTGGGTTGGCAAGGTGTCGGGATCGTTCGGGAGCACGCTCACGGTCGGCGGCGTGTCCGCCAGGCTCACGGAACGGACGCCGAGCAGCGAGGTGACCTGCGGCAACGGCTCGATGGCTGACTACACCGAGGCCGTCAGCTTCGACCTTCGCATGACGTGGTCGGACTCCACGGACGTGATCGAGCCCTTCCTCGGAGTCGGTGGGGCGCCGTACTACTACGTCAACTGGTTCGATCCAGCGGGCTGGCACAGCGGCGTCACCTATGTCGTCTCGAGCTGCGTCCGCCCCGGGGACACCGCGAAGGCGCTGATCGAGACGGCCTCGAACGGCGGACCACCCCGGACGTACCGCTTCTCGTTCCACTAGCCCGCGAGCGCGCGGGCGAGAGCCCTACGGAACGGAGATCGTCAGCCCGCCGAGCGCGGACCCGACTGAATCCTTGCCGTTGCCGCCGTTGAACATGCCCGCTTCCATCGACCCGACGTGGTCCTTGCCGTTGCCGCCGTTGACGAGGGGCTGACGCTCCGTCCCGAACGGGTCGCGCATGAAGCCGACGGTGTCGTTGCCGTTGCCGCCGTTGAACGTCCCGGCGTCGACGTACGTCGCGTTGTCGTCGTCGTTGCCGCCGTTGAACGTCCCACCGAATCCGACATCTGCGTCGTCGTTGCCATCGCCGCCGATGAAGGTCCCGAACACGACCTCGGCGATGTCGTTGCCATCGCCGCCGTTGAACATCCCCTCGACGTTGAAGACGACGTCATTGCCGTCGCCGCCGTTGAACGTACCGAAGACCGAGAAGGTCTGGTCGTTGCCGGCGCCGCCGTTGAACGTGCCGAAGAGACGGACCACCGAGTCGTTGCCGGCGCCGCCATCGAACGTCCCGAACACCCGCTCGACCTGATCGTCGCCGTCGCCGCCGACGAACGAGCCGCCCTCGAACACGCTGCTCAGGACGCGGTCGTTGCCGGCCGCCGCCACGGAACGTGCCGCCCGTGTCCACCAGGCCGACGCCGTCGTCGCCGGCGCCGCCGCACGCAACCTCGCCGGGGCCGACGATGATCTCGATCTGGAGGCCGCTGACCGTGTAGGTGCAGGCGGCTGCCGCGAATGCCTGGCTCGGGACGGCGAGCAGGAGCCCGGCCACGAGGGCGGCGGTTCCGAGTACGCCGCTCAGCGGTCGGCGTCCCCGACGCGCCGAGGCGCGGGACGACCGGCCGCCGCCGGCGAGGATGCGAGGACGATTCATGGTCTGGCTCTCCCAACGGCAGGCCGCTGACGCGCGCGCGGTGAGTGCAGGGTAGTCGGGTGGGGAGCGGTTGTGTTGGAGGGAGTCGCGTCAAGCGCGCTGGCGGTCGGCGAGCCGGGTGGGATTCGAACCCACGACCAAGGGATTAAAAGTCCCCTGCTCTGCCACTGAGCTACCGGCCCGAGCCCGAAGCGTAGCGGACGAGACGGCGAGCCAGCCCGGGCCCCATACAATCGCCCGAGATGAGTGAATCGTCGGACCAGATCCGGATCGGGCGCGCCGCCGAGATGATCGGCGTGACCATCGACACGCTCCGGCGCTGGTCGGACGACGGGCGCATCCAGGTCGTCCGATCCGAGGGCGGGCAGCGGCTGGTTCCGATCGCGGAGGTGACGCGACTGATCACGGAGCGGCGCCAAGCGACGACCGACCGGCCGATCGTCGCGCAGTCGGCCCGCAACCGCTTCCCGGGCATCGTGATCCGGATCGAGAAGGATCGGGTCGCCGCCGTGGTCGAGATCCTCGCCGGGCCGCACCGGATGGTCAGCCTGATGACGGCCGAGGCGGTCGACGAGATGGGCCTGAAGGTCGGCGACGAGGCGATCTGCGTCGTGAAGTCGACGAACGTGATCGTCGAGATCCCGTCGCCGCGCGAGACGCGGTAGCGCGCGGCGCGGCCCCCGCCCCGGCGCCGTTTGCCCAAGGAGCGGGTCATGTGCAGGCTGAGCGGCCGGGATTCGGGCGTTGGCGACGATATTCAGCTGATCGTTAGCTCGTGAAGGCTAACCTCGAGGCCGAGCTGGGCCCGATCGGCCGCCCAGCGACTGCCCAGCCGTCATAGCGCCCGCTGCGCGGGCGACGGTCGTCGGGCGGGCAAGACCAGTCATGAGGCCAGGCCAGGCGCGACCGCGCCTCAGCCTCGGTCGTAGACCTCGGGGTTGACCGGGGTCGGGATCCGCTCCCCGCGGATTCCAGCCAGCAGATTCGCAGCAGCCATTTCGGCCATCTTCGAGCGGGTGGCTCGCGACGCCGAGGCGATATGCGGCACGACGAGGCAGTTGTCGAGCGACAGCAGCGGGTCGTCAGTGGGGATCGGCTCGGGGTCCGTGACGTCCAACGCCGCCCCGAAGATCGTCCCGGCTCGGAGCGCATCCGCCAGGGCCCGCGGATCCACCACCGGCCCGCGCGACGTGTTCACCAGCACGGCGGTCGGCTTCATCCAGCCGAGCTTCTCGGCGTTCATCAGGCCCTTCGTCTCGGGCGTGAGATTGACGTGGAGCGACACGAAGTCGGCCCGTGGCAGGAGCTCCTCCAGCGGCAGGAACGTCGCGCCGTACGCCGCCTCGACGGCCCGATCTGCCCGATGGACGTCGTGGTACACGATCGTCATCCCGAAGCCCATCGCCCGCCGCGCGACCGCCTGGCCGATCCGCCCGAACCCGACGATCCCGATCGTCGCCCCATGGACGTCCGGCCCGAGCAGCAGCAGCGGGCCCCACGTCTTCCACTTGCCGCCGCGAACGTAGCGATCCCCCTCCGGGAGCCGGCGCGCGGCGGCCATCAGCAGCGCCCACGCCAGATCGGCGGTCGTCTCGGTCAGGACGCCCGGCGTGTTGCCGACCGCCACGCCGCGCGCCGTGCACGCCGCGACGTCGACGTTGTCGAAGCCGACCGCGTAGTTCGAGACGACCTTGAGCTGCGGCCCGGCCGCGTCGAGGAACTCGTCGTCGACCTTGTCGGTGAGGAGGGTCAGGACCCCGTCACAGCCGGCGATCGCGGCCAGCAGGTCGGCCCGCGGCGGCGGCAGCTCGTCCTCCCAGATGCGGGCGTCGGTGGCCGCGACGATCGGGTCGATCCCGTCGGCCGGGATCAGGCGCGAGACGAAGACCTTCGGCCGATCGCTCATCGCGCGGCACCGGCGGCCACGGAGTCCGCCGGCAGCCCGCTCACGAAGTCCCCGATCCGGCCGAGCGCCTTCGTCAGGTTCTCGCGCGAGTTCGCATACGACACCCGGATGTGGTTCGTCGCGATGCCGCCGAACGCGGTTCCGGCGAGGACGCAGACGCCGGCCTCGAGGAGCAGCCGGTCGGCCAGCTCCTTGCCGCCGAGTCCCGTCCCGCCGATGTCCGGGAACGCATAGAACGCGCCCTTCGGCGAGAGGCAGCGGATCCCCGGGATCGCGTTCAGGCCGTCGACGACCAGGTCGCGCCGCGCCCGGAACTCCTCGACCATCTCGGCCATCGGCTCCTGCGGCCCGCGAAGCGCCTCGACCGCGCCGATCTGGGCGAACGTCGGGGCACACGAGATCGTGTTGATGACGAGCTGGCCGTACATCGCGACGAGCGACGGCGGCACGATCGCGTAGCCCAGACGCCAGCCGGTCATGGCGAACGTCTTCGAGAACCCGTCGAGGACGATCGTCCGCTCGGCCATGCCCGGCAGCGAGGCGATCGAGACGTGCTCCTCGCCGTCGTACAGGATCCGGCCGTAGATCTCGTCGTCGAGGACGACCAGGTCGTGCCGGATCGCGAGCTCGGCGATCGCCTCGAGGTCGCTCCGGGTCAGCACGCCGCCGGTCGGGTTGGCCGGCGAGTTGATCACGAGCATCCGCGTCTTGGGCGTGACGAGCGACGCCAGCTCGTCGAGGTCGATCCGGAAGTCGTGCTCCATCCGGATCGGCACGGGCACCGGCGTCCCGCCGACGAACCGGGTGAGCGACTCGTAGATCGGATAGCCCGGGTCCGGCACGAGGACCTCGTCGCCCGGGTCGATCAGGCCGAGGATCGCGTAGAGCATCACGCCCTTGCCGCCGACGGTCACGAACACCCGATCCGGGGTCACCGGGAACCCCTTGCGCGCTTCGGCGTCCTCCGCGATCGCCGCCCGCAGGGGCGGGATCCCCGGGTACGGCGCGTAATGCGTCGCGCCGTCGTCGAGGGCCCGCTTGGCGGCCTCGCGGACGTTGGCCGGCGTGTCGAAGTCGGGCTCGCCGATCTGGAGGTGGATGATGTCCTTGCCCTCCGCCTCGAGGGCGCGGGCGCGGGCGGAGACCTCGAACGCGGTCTCGGTCCCGATCATGCTCATGCGCTGGGCGACCCGCATGTCGAGCTCCTTGTGGGTTGGTTCCGGCAGTCTACTGCGGGCCCAGTTCGCGCCGATGGTGGGCGCGAACGGCGCGACGGGCTAGAATCGTTCGGTGACCCGGTTCTTCGACCTCGACGAGGCCAACGCCGCGCTCCCGGAGGTGCGCGCGATCCTCGAATCGCTGCGCGACGAGCGGATCGAGCTGATCCGCCTGCGCGACGAGGTGCTGCTCCATCGCTCGCCGGCCAGTGCGCCGTCCGAGGCGAATGCGCCGACCGAGGCCAACGTCGGCGGCTCGTCGCGCTCGAGCGACCCCGGCGAAGGCTCCGAGAGCGGGACCGCCGTCGGGCCCGGCGGCGGTCCGACCGAAGACCCGGCCGCCCACGACCCCGAGGTCCGGATCCTGCGCCTCCGGATGCAGGGCGTGATCGATCGGATGCAGGCTGGCGTTGCCCGGATCGACGAGATCGGGGTGACCCTGCGCGAGATCGAGACCGGCCTGATCGACTTCCCGGCGCTCGCCAGCGGCCGCCAGATCTGGCTGTGCTGGCGGCTCGGCGAAGGTGACATCGGGTTCTGGCACGAGCTCGGTGACGGATTCGGCGGGCGGCAGGCGCTGGTCGACCTGACATGAGCGGCGCCACGGTCGTCCAGAACGGACGGGCGAAGGCGTACCGGCCCCTGCCGGCCGACGAGCGACGACGGGCCTACGACGCGGCGCTCGAGGCGTACGACCGCGGCGACTTCTTCGAGACCCACGAGCTCCTCGAGCCGGCCTGGATGGGCACCGATGACCCCGCTGAGCGCGCGCTCCACCAGGGACTGATCAAGCTCGCGGCCGCGTTCGTCCACGGCGTCCGCGGCAACCCGGCGGGGATTGCCAAGAACCTCACGGGCGCCCGGGCGCATCTCGCGACGGCGGTCGGGTCCGTGCCGGCCGCCCGATCCGGGCTGGATCTCGGGGTGCTCATCGCGGCGATCGACGAGCGGCTGGCGCGTCTCGCCGCCGACCCGAATGACGCGACGATCGACGCCCCCGCCCTGCCGAGGACCGCCCCGTGACGATGCCCGGCGCGATCCCCTCGATCAGCGCTGCGGAGGCGGCGGCGGCCACGGATCCCGCAACCCCTCCGGATCCCGCGACGCGGCCGCTGATCGTCGACGTCCGCGAGCGCGCCGAGTTCGAGCAGGAGCGAGTCGACGGCGCCGGTGTCGTCCTCATGCCGATCTCGGAGTTCGTCGCCCGTCACCAGGAGCTGCCGAAGGACCGCCCATTGCTGATGCTGTGTGCCGCCGGCAGCCGTTCGAGCTCCGCGACGATGTACCTGCTCCAGGCCGGCTGGACCGATGTTCGGAACGTCACCGGCGGGATGATCGGCTGGCGCCAGGCGAACCTGCCGATCCGGAGCGGGACGCCGGACCCCGGCGAGGGCGACCTCCCGAGCTAGCCGGCGGACGGCGGGCGTTCTGGGCGAGCGATCTGGGCGCGTGTTCTGCGGCGCGTGTTCTGCGGCGGGCGTCCGGGTTGGCGTCGCACCCGGTCCAGTTGGCCAAACAGTCACGGGCGGACTCGTGGGCGCGGATCGAGCCTGTGCTGGCACGGCGCCGGCTGGCTACGCCTGCGTGGCGCCTGACCGGCCATTCCTGTGGCGAATATCTGGCCAACCACGGCGGGGCGATGCGCGGTTCGAGCTGCGGAGGGCGTGCTCGGCACGGGGGCCGCGGCGGGGCTGCCGCTAGGCGCGCTTCTTGATCTCCGACTCGCGTCGCCGCCGATCGCGCCACGCCTTGATCTGCTCACGGTGAGCGAACGCCCAGCCGACGACCACGAAGAGGGCGAAGTTGACGACGCCGATCGTGTTCGCGTTCAGGTAGCCGAGCTGCTGTCCGACCTCGCCGTCGATCTTGAGGGCCGGCACCGTCGCGCCGACGAGGCCGAGCTGGAAGAACGGCGCCTCGGGGGCGATGTTGGCGCGATTGCTCGCGGCGATCACGCCGCCGGTCGTCGTTCCGCCGACCACGACCGCGTCAGGTCCGAGGATGATCGGCGCGCCGCCGGCCAGACCGGTCGCCGGCAGGTCGCTGACGTCGAGGTGCTTCCAGCCGCCTCCGAGATCGCCCGTGGCGTTCGGGATGGTCCAGTAGACCGTCCCCTGCGGCGCCGCGCCGTCCGAGCCACCGATGGCATACAGCGCGCCGTTCGCCGCGAACCCGGCCATGTTCGTGCGGGGCGCCGGCAGGTCGGTGGTGCCGCCCTGGACGCCGAACCGGGTGACTTTCGTTGCGTCGGCACCGGTGCCGAACTCGCCGCGCTGGACGGTCGGGATCGCATTGACGCCAGGGGCGGTCCCGCCCCAGACCCAGACGTAGCTGCCGACGATCGCCGCCGATGCATCGGCCACCGGCGTGAACAGCTTGCCGGCCTGCGGCGTCCACTTGCTCGGCACACCCTTGAGGTCGAAGGTCGTCTTCCAGACCGTGTCGACCTGGGTGGTGCCGTTCGTTCCGCCGATGAGGAGCAGCCCGTCGGACGCGGCGACGACGGCCGTGCCGGCCCGCGGCTCGGGCAGCGCCAGGTCGAGCTTGGCCTGCTCGGTGGTCTGCCACTCGCCCAGGGCACCCGTCTTCGAGTCCGGCGTCAGGACGTACACAGTCGCGGTCGGCTGGCCGTCCGCGCCGTTGCCGCCGATCGCGTAGATCTTGCCGCCGGAGTAGATGACCGACAGGTTCGAGCGCGGCTCGGGCAGATTCGGACCCGCCGTCCATGCGTCGAAGTTGCCCGTGCCGGACGTCCGGGCGACGAACGTCTTCGCCGAGGCGGCCGTTCCGTCGGAGCCACCGACGTACAGGATCGTCGTCCCCGACTGGACGACCGCGCCGTCGGTCCGCGACTCGGGCAGCGAGATCTCCGCCGGCGAGGTCGACCACGGCACCATCGCCCCGACGGGCGCCGGGCAGGGCAGCGTCTTGTTGCCTTCCGGGCAGAAGTTGACGGGGCTCCAGGCAAGGATCCCGAGGTCGATCGTCTTGTTGACCGTGAAGTAGTACGCCCGGTCCGGGACGTAGCCGAGCATGAAGATCAGCAGGACGAACCAGAACGCAGCCTTGAGCGACGCCCAGCCCCAGCCGTTCGCGTCGAGCAGGCCGAACAATGCCCGTCCGCGCGTCTGAGTGGTTCCCGGGTGCAGGGCCTGCTGCGCCATCGTCCTCCATCCGATCCGGGCGGCTTGTCCGCCCGGCTCTTGCCTACTTGACCTCGAGGGTGCCCTTCATCGTCGTGACGTGGACCTGACAGACGAACGGGTACGCGCCGGCCTTGAGCGCCGGCACCGCGTAGCTCCGCTTGGACGGTCCCGTGAAGAACGCGGTGTCGCCGATCGCGACGGTCGCGCCGGACGGGTCGGTGATGACGACGTTGTGGGGACCGGTCGTCGCGTCCTGGTTGTCGAAGACGAGGGTGAACGCCGTGTCGGCCTTGGCCTCGAGCGTCGTGGGGGTGAAGCCGCCCGTCGCCGCGCCATCGGGCGCCGAGACGGTGACCACCGGCGCGTTCGGGTCGACCGATGCGCCCGGCGCCGCCGAGCCGCCGGCTCCACCGGCGAGGGCGTCGATGTAGCAGTCGGGGTACGGCGTCGCGGCGGCATCCGGCTTGTAGGCCGGGTCACGCCAGCCCTTGAACATCTTCACCTTGCCCGTCGCCGGGTCGATGATCGGCTCGTTGGTGGACGGGTCGCGGACCTCGTACTCGTGCTCGTTGGTCGAGCGCAGGAACGCGATCAGCTCGTCGATCTGACGATAGTTGAGGGGACCGGGCGGGTTGCCCTGATCCGACCAGACCGGCATCGCCGACGTCGGGTTGCCGCAGACGTAGCGGCCGCCGACGAGCAGGACGTTGCGCAGGTACGCCTCGCTCAGGTGGGCGAACAGCTTCTCCTGGGCGTTGAGGCGCGGCCCGATGTAGCCCTGGCCGGCGGCCGCCTTGGCGGCGGCGTCCGGCTCGTCCGGCCCCAGCCCGTTGGGACCGTGGCAGCGGGCGCAGTTGGCCTCGTACAGGTTGTAGCCGCGCTCGACGGCGGTCACCTGCTGGGCGTCGATCTCCTCGGCCAGCCGCGCCTTCGAGATCCCGGCGGGGGCACCGAGCTCGTAGAACCAGTAGCCGACGATGAACAGGCTGACGAAGATGACGGTCAGGAAGCCGACCCACCGGGCCGACGCGGACTGGCGGACGATCCCGGCCGAGCGCTGCGGCGTCAGGCCGGCGTTGTTCTTGATCGCCGGGACCGCGCTGAACCGGTCGGCCGACATCGCGGCCGGCGGAACGGTGGCCGGCAGGCGCTGCTCCGCACCGGTCTCGCCGGGCGCGGGCTCCGGGGTCCCGTCCGGGATCGGGGCCGGGGTCCGGGTGTCGTCGGTCATCAGATGCACCCGGTCGGGGTGCGCGGCGGGATGATCCCGGGCTGGCCGACCGCCACGGGCAATGGGCCGAGCGTGATCTTGCCGGTGTCGAGGGTCAGCACGCCCGCGCCGTCGACGCTCGCCGAGAAGCGATCCATCCCGCGCGCGGCCGGGCCGTACTGGGCGCCCTCCGCCTTGATCCCGAGCCGGTCATAGCGCGAGCCGTGGCAGGGGCATTCCATCCAGAAGTTCTTCAGGCACGGGTTCGGCTTGCAGCCGAGGTGGGGACAGCGCTGATAGAGGCCGCGGACGTTGAGCGGATGGCCGTCACCGCTCGTGTCCTCGCCCGCGACGAAGCCCTGCTGGCCCGGATCGATCAGGACGACATAGGCCCGGGCGTCCGGGACGTAGGCCGGGAAGCCGTCCGCGATCGGCAGCGCGCTGTTGGCGAGCTTCAGGTCGTCGAGGGTCCCGATCCGGACCTTGCTGCCGAAGCCGCCGGTCAGGTTCGGCCAGATGAAGCCGATCGTGCCCGCGGTGACCTCGAGCAGCCACAGCCCGATCGCGCCGCCGATCGAGTAGCGCAGGAGCTGCCGCCGCGAGACGCCCTTGACCTGGGCGCGGCGGAGGGCCTTGATCGCCTCGGGGGCGAGCGCCTTCGGCCGGTCGACCGGCTCGACGTGGTAGTTGCTCATGCGGGGTGCTCGGGGCGTGCATCGCGGTCATCGGTCTCTCGGTGGAGGGGCTCACAGGGAGAAGTGGAGGCCGGGCGAGGTGTTCTCGAAGAACGGCAGGTACGGGATCACGAAGCTGTAGCCCGGGCCGCGGAAGAAGATCCCGACGAACGTCAGGATCAGCCCGAGGGCGCAGAACAGGGTGAACAGGATCACCGCGGTCTTGCGCTCCGACGGCCGGGTCGCGGTCAGGTTGCCGCGATCGACGTACGGGATCAGCGCCGCCCCGACGAGCACGAGCAGCGGCGTCAGGACGCCGGCGACGGTCGGGTGGAAGTAGGCGAGCAGCTCCTGGAGGCCGAGGAAGTACCACGGCGCCTTGGCCACGGCCGGGGTCACGTTGCTGTTCGCCAGCTCCTCGAGCGGGGCGTTGATGAACAGCCCCATCAGGAGCAGGAACACGCTCATCATGCCGGCGGCGAGGAACTCGATCGAGAGCAGGTGCGGCCAGGTCATGACCGTGTCGTCGGGTTCCTTCTGGACCCGGACGACGGCGTCCTGCTTGACGAGCGCGAGGAGCCGGTACGGCCGCGCCGACATCGGCACCCGCTGCTTGTCGATCTCCGTCCGTCGGGTGGGATCGACCGGCAGGACGACGCGCTTGTCGGTGGGCTGCTTCGTGTCAGTCATGGCTCAGAGCGGACCGCTGATCCCACCTCGGGCCGGTGGAGTCGCGGAGCTCCTCCTCGGACCTCGGTGAGCGAGAACTTGGCGAGTCGGTTCGACATCACAGCGGACCGCTGATGCCTCCATCTTTTCTGATTCGCCAGAAGTGGACGGCCAGGAAGATCGCGGCGGCGAGGGGGAACACCATGATGTGGAGCACGTAGAACCGGAGGAGCGTGTTCTGGCCGACCTCGAGGCCGCCCAGGAGGAGCCGGTTCACGGGGACGTTCAGGAGCGGCGCGTAGCCGCCCATGTTCGTGCCGATCGTGATCGCCCAGTACGCGATCTGGTCCCACGGCAGCAGGTAGCCCGTGAAGCTCAGCATGATCGTCAGGAACAGGAGAACGACGCCGACGACCCAGTTGAACTCGCGCGGCGGCTTGTAGGCCCCGTGGTAGAAGACCCGCATCATGTGGAGGAAGACGAAGAACACCATCAGGTGGGCGCCCCAGCGATGGATGTTCCGGGTCAGCAACCCGAACGTCACCTGGCTCTGGATGTCGAGGATGTTCGTGTACGCCAGCGTCGCGGACGGCACGTAGAAGAACATCAGGTAGACGCCGGTGATCGTCAGGACGAGGAACAGGAAGAACGACAGCCCGCCCAGGCAGAACGTGTAGGCGAACTTCACCGCGTGCTGGCGGACCCGCACCGGGTGGATGTGCAGGAAGACGTTGTTCATCACCGCGTACGCCCGCGACCGCTCGTCGTTGGGGTACGGCTGACGGAAGATCGAGCGCCAGACGGGGCTTCGGCGGATGGTCTGATCCACCCGCTCGAGGAAACTCACCGGGCTCCTCCTGCGACGCCGGGGGTCCCGGCAAGTTGCGCGTCCCGGTACGACTCCTTGTAGAGCCGCCCGTCGGTCGAGATCTCCTGGAGCTCGAACCGCTCCATCGTAATGGCGTCGAACGGGCAACGCTTGACGCACAAGGCGCAGCGGATGCAGCGCTCCTCGTCGAGGATCATCGCCGCCCCGTTCTCCCAGCCGTACGACTCCTCGATCTCGGGCAGGAGGCCCTCGGTCTTGAGCTGGTTGACGTCGACCATGTGGATGACGCCTTCCGGACAGACGTCGGCGCAGGCGCCGCACAGGACGCACCGGAACGGGTCGAACCAGATGTTGAAGTTGCACATCAGGCAGCGGGTCGACTCGGCGACCGCGGCGGTGGCGTCGAAGCCGTACTCGACCGGGGTGTTGAAGTTGACCTCCGGATCGGTCGACGGCATCCGGACCTGGAGCGGCGCCATCGGGATGTGCTGGCGCGGCAGGACGTCGTAGAACTCGGGCATGTCGTGACGCCACGAGCTCGTGATCTTCACGTTCGGGGTGACCGTGACGTCGGTCCGGCCGGACAGGTAGCGGTCGATCGCGTAGGCGCACTTCTTGCCGTGGCCGGCGGCCTCGATCAGGGTCGTCGGGCCGGTCACGAAGTCGCCGCAGGCGAACACGCCGCGGGTGTTGGTGGCGTAGGTCGCGGGGTCGACCTTGACCCGGCCGCGGTTGATCTCGAACGCGGGCTCGACCGGCAGGAAGGTCAGGTCGGCTGCCTGCGACACGGCCGGGATGACGACGTCGGCCGGGATGACGAACTCGCTGCCCTCGATCGGGACCGGCGAGCGCCGGCCGGACGCGTCCGGCTCGCCGAGGCGGTTGCGGATGAACTTGACGCCCGTGACGTGGCCGTCCTCGCCGAGGACCTCGACCGGGCTGGCGAGGAACTCCATCCGGACGCCCTCGCGCTCGGTCTCGCCGAGCTCCTCTTCGTCGACGACCAGCTCGGACCGCGTCCGGCGGTAGACGATCGAGACCCGCTCGGCGCCGTGGCGGAGGCTCGTCCGGGAGCAGTCCATCGCGGTGTAGCCGCCGCCGATGACGACGACGTCCTTGCCGACGTACAGCTCCTGCCCGAGGTTCGCCTTCTTCATGAAGTCGACGCCATAGTCGACGCCGTCGAGGTCGCCACCCGGGATGTCGAGGGCGACTGCGTCCATCGCGCCGGCCGTCAGGGCGACCGCGTCGTAGTCACGCTGGAGCTCCTCCATCGTGATGTCCTTGCCGATCGTCGTGTTGAACCGGAACGTGACGCCGAGCCGCTCGACCAGGCGGACGTCCATCTCGATCGCCTCGCGCGGGAGCCGGAACGCGGGCACACCGATGAGCATCGTCCCGCCGCCGTACGGCAGGCTGTCGAACACCGTGACCTGGATGCCCTTCGTGGCCAGCTCGCGGGCGACGGAGATCCCGGCCGGGCCGGCGCCGACGACCGCGACCCGCTCGCCGCGCGGCGTGATCTGGGGCATGACGTCGGGGATCCCGGATGCCTCGTGCCACTCGACGAGGAACCGCTTCATCGCCCGGATGGCGAGCGGCCGATCGATGTCGCCGCGGCGGCAGGCCCGTTCGCACGGCGCCGAGCAGACGTACGAGCACATCGCCGCGACCGGGTTCGGCTCGCGCGACAGGATGTAGCCCTCCTCGAACCGCCCTTCGGCGGCGAGGTTCAGGTAGCCGCGGCAGTTCGTCCCGACCGGACACGCTTCCTGGCACTCGATGTTGCACTGGAGCCAGGAGGCATCGACGGGCTGGACGAGGAATTCCTGGGAGGAGTCGAGCGCCAAGTCGAGGACGTGCCTTTCGGGTGGAGTGGTCCGATCCGGGAAGCGCGCGGCCGGCACGAACCGAGGTCCGGCCGGTGCCGCCAATCTACCATCCGCGCCTCAGGCTCCGCAAAGCCCCGCAGGAGGCGATCGGACGGCTCGCCGACGGGTGGCCGGCGTTCGTCGCGGCCCGGGCAGCAAGCGCCCGCACCGGTTCGCGCCAAGTTGACCGCGGGCGAGTGCGCAGCTACGCTCCGCAAGGGTGTTGCGCTGGCCGCACGGGTCGGCCAAGGAGGGCTGCGGGCTTTGACGGCCAGTGAGTTTGCGTTTCTCGCGCTCGGGCTGGTCCTCGGCGTCGCGAGCGGCGCTGCGCTGATCGAGGTCCTCCGTGCTCGTCCGTCCGCCGCACGCGAGGTCCGCGTGACCGTCGCTCCGAACGCAATCCACTCCCGGATGGCTGCCACCCTGGCCGAGCCGCATGGCCAGCTCGACGGGGCCGGGCCGGCTCGCGGCGGACCGGGCGATCGCCGGACGAACGATGACACGGCGTTGACCGGCGAGCCGGCGGCAACCGGCCGGCGGGCGCGGGTTGCGGCCGCTCCGTCTGGAACGCCCGTTCGGATGGTGGCGGTGCCGATGTCCATGGAGCCGGACCCGCTGACGGCCGCGTTCCGGGCCAGCGCGGCGCGACCCGTCGCGGCGCTGGCGGCGGCAGCCGCAGGCGGGGTCGGGGACGTGGCGACGTCCGGCGTCGCGATCGGCGACCGGCCGGCCGCCCGTGGCGGTCCGGCGACCACGACAACCGGCGAGCGCGCCGCAATGGGGACGGCGGCCAGCGCGGCCATGGGCGGAGGCGCCACGGGCGGCGGCGCAACCGCGAGTGGCGCGCCGGACGCGGGCGCGGCGACGACCCCGGACGCCGGCCCGGCAACCCCCGCTTCGAGTCCTGCAGCCACCCCCGCCGCGAGCGGTCCGTGCGCCGAAGAGCGCCGCGTCGCCGACGAGCGATGCGCGGTCGCGACCCGGGCGCGAGAGGGTGCTGCCGCTGCCGCCGAGAGCCTGCGCCAGGCTCAGCGCACCTACGACGAGCACGTCGCCCGCGCCGAGTCGGGCTCCGCACTGGCGGATCCACGCGCGGTCCGATCGGCCAAGGAGCAGGCACAGCAGCGGTTCCGCGCGGCGCGCAACCGGGCCGGGACCCGCGATGACGTCGAAGCCGGCGCCCGCGAGTGGCTCGCCGAGATCAATCGGATCAACCAGGCGACGCGCGAGGCGACGGTCGCGGTCGAGAAGGACCGAGCGGCCGCCGCGGCGCTCGGACCCACCGTGGAGCGCCTGGCCGTCGAGGCCGATGCCACCCGGATCACGTCGGAACGCGCCGACGAGGCCTGCACGGCCGCGCGCGACGTGGTGGCCGACTGCGACGAGGCGCGGACCCTCGAGGAGGCCGCGGATCGGTCCGCCGACGAGCCGGATGCCGCCGAAGCCGATGCCGGCGGCGAGGGCCGGATTGCCGCAGCGACCCCGGAGCCCGAGGACGAGTTCGCCTTCTCGAGCCAGATGCACTCCCAGGGCGGCCAGGACGCGCTCATCCTGCGGATCCTGCGCGGCGAGCACGACGCCCTCCAGCGCGCCGTGGCCCGGCTGGCCGGCGACGACGCCGACGCCCGACGCCTGTGGCAGACCCAGCTCGGTGGCCTGGCCGAGGCCCTGATCGCCCGGTCGATCGAGGCGGTGGCCTTCGACTTCCCGCTCGAGCACCCGTTCTGGGGGCCGTTCAACCAGGCCCAGAACCGCGACATCGCGGCGGGCCTGTCCTCCCTCGGGTTCCGATTCGACGGGTTCGGCGGCTGGGTCGACGACCGTCTGCCGAGCCAGCGCGACCTGTCCCTCGCGGTCGGCTACGCCGGCCTCGACCCGATGCGCGTCCGGCGCTGGCCGACCGAAAGCGAGACGCAGGACCTGCTTCGCGACGTCCGGGTCGCGGCCGACGAGTACGTCGCCGGTGCCGCCGGCGGGCTGACCCTCGGCGAGCTCGTGACCCTGCTCGGCCGGCGCGCCGACGGGCTGACCGAGCTCTGGAACGCGTGGGGGATCGTGCGCCCGATCCTGCTCGAGGCCGGCTGACCCGCCGACCGCTGCTCAGGCCCGCGCTGCCGCGCGCTCGCCTTCGTCGTCGACCACCCCGTTCCGGAGGTCCGGATCGGGGCCTTCGTCCTCGTCATCGTCGATCACGATCTCGCGCAGGGCCTCGCCCGCGGCGACGCCGATCGGCTCGCCTTCCTCGGCCGCCCACGCCGTGATCCGCTCGGCCAGCTTGGCCGGCTCCTTGATCTGGCTGGCGTGCGCGGTGAGGGCAGCGATCTTGCGCTCGAGGGTCGCGGTGATGTCGACCCGGACGGTCGGCTCGTTCGGCCAGAACAGGTACAGCCGGCGGACCTTGTGGGCGGCCAGCCCGGACCGGGCGAGCGACGGGAAGGCCATCGGGTTGCGCGCCGCCGGGTAGACGGCGTCGACCGCGGCCAATCCGGCCTCGCGGTGATCGGTGTGGTTGATCCCGCCGAAGCGATAGAAGAGGACGCTCGGGTCCGTGGCCAGCACCGCATCGGGTCGGAAGGTCCGGATCTCGCGGACGAGGTGCTCGCGCAGGATCAGGTCGTTGACGAGGGCGCCGTCGGGCATGTGCAGGAACGACACCCCGGCGTAGCCGATGATCTCGGCAGCCGCCCGCTGCTCACGCTCACGGACGGCAGCCAGCTCGAGGGGGTCGGCCTCGGGATCCTCGCCGCCGGCGTCGCCGCTCGTGCAGCACACCAGCCAGCCCACGGACCCGCCGTCGATCCAGCTCGCGGCGGTTCCGGCCGGGCCGAAGTCGGCATCGTCCGGATGACCGGCGATCACCATGAATCGGTCGGGTCGCCAGGCATGGGGAACGTCGTTCAGCGCCACTGTTCCGTCCTGTGGTCCGGTTGTTTCGCCACGTGCGGCAGGTCTATCATTCCGGCCGAGGCTTCGCTCGTCTCCCCCCACGAGCGAAGCCTCAATTGCTGCCCGGCGAGCGGGCCACGGGGCAATCGCCCGGCGGTGCCGGGCGGGCTCATCGGGCGGGTCGAGCGGTTGCTCAGCGAGCGGCGCCCGTGGCGGTCGCCTGGGCCGCCTCGAGAGCGGCGATCACGTCGGCCGCGTGGCCCTCGGGCTTGACCTTGGTCCACGTCCGGACGACCTGGCCTGCGGGGTCGACGAGGAAGGTCGTCCGGGCGACGCCCATGTACGTCTTGCCGTAGTTCGTCTTCTCGACCCATGAGCCGTATGCCTCGGCGACCGCGTGATCGACGTCGGCCAGCAGGACGAACGGCAGCCCGAACTTCTCGCGGAACGACTTCTTGCTCGGGGCGCCCTGGGGGCTGATCCCCCAGACGTCGGCGCCCTTCTCGTGGATCGTCTCGTTCGCGTCGCGGAACTCGCAAGCCTCGACCGTGCAGCCCGGCGTGTCGTCCTTCGGGTAGAAGTAGACGATCGTCCAGCGGCCGCGTTGCTCGCTCAGGCGGTGGACCGTGCCGGTCTCGTCGGGGAGGACGATCTCGGGGGCCGGATCGCCGACATCGGGCATGCTCACCGCGAGAGCGTAGCAGGGGTCTCGACGACCAGGATCCGGCCCGATCCGACCGTCAGAACGGCCCCGCCCGACTCGCGCACGTTCGACAACCCGCGGGACGGGCCACTCGGCAATGCCTCGTCGCGGAGCGGGTATCGGAGCCCGTCGGTCGTCACGCCGGCCGCGTCGCCGCCGAACGGGAGGAGGGAGACGAGGTCGCCGGTCCGCCCACCGAGATCCGTGCGGCCGGGACCGACCAGCCGGATCCGGACCGACGCGTCGACCAGCCGGACGTCGCAACCCGCGAGCCGGACGTGACCGAGCAGCCAGACGTTGGCCAGCCCATGGTCGATTCGCTCGCCGCCGAGCGCGCCGAGGACCGTGATCCGCGTCACGCCGGCAGCGACGGCGGCGAGCAGGGCGAGCTCCGCGTCCGACTCGTCCTTGTCGACCGGCGCTCGCCGGATCGGCACACCGGATGCCGCCAGGTCGTCCAGCTCCGCCGCGCCCAGGGAGTCGCCGTCCCCGACCCACAGGTCGAGCCGGCGGCCGAGGGCGGCGGCGTGGCGGGCCCCGCCGTCGGCCGCGATGACGAGGTCGACGCCGTCCGACCAGCCCGGCCAGGACGTGTCGAGGTCGGGCACGGGCGAGACGATTCCGTCGGCCAGGATCAGGGCGTGAACAGCGGTCGGCGACATGCGCTCAGCGGCCGGCCGGGTCGCGACCGGCGTCCCGGACGCCCGCGGCGAGGTGTCGCTCCGCCCAGGCCGACACGGACGTTGCGACGTCGACGGCGCCCGCCGCGACGAGCTCGGACGGATCGCCGAGGACCGACTCGATCCCCACGCCGCGGGCCCCCACCGCGACCGCCATCTGCATGTCGGTCGGTGCGTCGCCGACGTAGACCGACGTCTCCGGACGATGGCCGTCACCGGCGATCCGGAGCGCGAGTCGGAGCGGCTCCGGATCGGGCTTGTGGACCGGCAGGTCGTCGCCGAACACGCGGACCGGGAGCAGCGCCCCGAGACCGGTTCGGGCGAGCTGGGGCTCGACGACCGTGCGATGGCCGGCAGTCACGATCCCGAGCACCGCGCCCGCGTCCCGCAGGCGTTCGAGCGCAGCGTGCGTGCCCGGGAACGGCGCAACGCGTTCGCCGTCGTCGCCGAAGTGCGTCTGCCAGAGGCTGTTGGCCTCGTCGAGCCGGTCGTCCGGGACGCCGAGGCGGCGGTACATCTCGCGCCAGTCCGCGGTGTAGTGCCGGCGGTAGCGGACGACGTCGAACGGCAGCCCGAACGCCTCCATCACGGACGCGTTCGCCCGATGGAACAGGCCGAGCGAATCGACGAGCGTCCCGTCCCAGTCGAAGAGGATCGCTTCCACGAGCCGATGCTAGCGCTCGCGGCCGCAGCCGCCAACGCGGCCCCGGTCGTTCCACGCCGCCGAGCCGATACCGTAGACTTCCGGCCGTGCCCGAGACGCCAGACCACGCCGGGATCCAACGGGTCCGCGACGCCGCCGCTCGCAAGGGAGTCGATCTCGACATCCGGGTCTTCGACGCATCCACCCACACCGCGGCCGAAGCGGCGGCCACGGTCGACGCGGAGCTCGGCCAGATCGTCAAGTCGCTCGTGTTCGTCGCGCCGGCCGATGACGGGGAGCTCGAGCCGATTCTGTGCCTCGTGTCGGGCCCGAATCGCGTCGACCTCGCCCGTCTCGCTGCGGTCACTGCCGAGCAGGACATCCGCCGAGCGACCGCCCGTGAGGCGCAGGAGCTGACCGGCTTCGTCATCGGCGGCATCCCGCCGTTCGGTCACACGAAGCCCGTCCGGACGATCATGGATCCGGATCTCGGTCGGTTCTCGGTCGTGTGGGCCGCGGCCGGCACCCCGACCGCGGTCTTCCCCGTCCCGCCCGGCACCTTGCGCATCCTCGCCAACGCGATGGTCGCCCCGATCACCGAGGAACGCCGCGCGGCGGACATCGAGGCCGAGGCCAAGGCGAGCGCGCCGCGCGAGGACGAGGCGGCCGGCGTCGGTGAGCTGGTCGGCGACGGGTCGACGGCAACGAACGCGAGGGCGTGACGGCCGGACCTGCGGCGGGACCGCGCGACGCGACCATCGGCTATCCCGGGGGTCTTCGGGCTCGCTGGCGCTGGGCCGGGAGCGGCCAGGGTGCCGCGGTGTTTGCCCTGACCGAGGCGGGCGGAACGCTCGAGGACCTCGGACCGCACGGTCTCGCCCGACTTCGAGCAGCTGTGCCGGGCCGAGCTCCGGATCGACGGGCCGGCCGGAGCATGGACGGTCCGTCTCGCGTCGACGATCCACGATGAGCCGGCGGGTCTCGTCTGGGACGACGCCGGGCTGTTCGTCGTCAAGTACGGCTTCCACACCTACGGCTTCGAGAGCCGAACCGGGGTGCTGCGCTGGTCGCACCGCTCGGCGTCGCCGCTGCTCGCGGTCTTCGGCTCGCCACGCCTCGCCCATCTCATCGTCCAGTCGGAGATCGAGACGTTCGCGATCGAGCCGGACGGCGCCGTCGGCTGGCGGATCGCCCACAGCGACGTCGTGTCGGAAGCCGCGATGGTCGGGGGACGGCTGGTCCTGACGAGCTTCGCCGGCCTGGCGTCGGCGATCGATCCGGCGACCGGCCGCGCGACCGACGGCTGACGCGCCCCACGACTCGGCGCGGCCGGGTCACGACCGGGTCACGACCGGCCCGGCCTCGCCGGCGCGCCGTCTGGGGATGGACCGTGGACAAGCGCCCAGCTCGCCCCCAAGTTCGTGGACAACCGCATTGACCCCGGCCCGGGCGAGGCCGTAGCGTGGATGTCAGCCCGGAGGGGCCGAGCGCAGGCTAACGGCAGCGATCACATCAACGTCCACGCCGCGAGTAGGTTCCTTCGGGTCTTTTCCTGCCCGGCGCCGGGTCGTCGTGCCGCGTCGGCCGCAAGGGGCCGCCCCGGGTTCGCGGCTATCATCCGGCCCGTGACTCCTCCCCTCCTGATCGGTGCCGCGGGGCTGCTTGCCCTGGTCGCCGGCGGCATGATCCTGCGCTCGTTCGGTGGCGCGTACCGGATCGGGCGGCTGCTCGCGACGGCGCAGTCGGTCACCGTCGCCGAGGCCAACGAGATCGCAGCAGCGGGTCGCAAGGCCTATGTCCGAATCGCCGGACGAATCGACGCCGCCGACGAGTTCGAGGACGCCGACCACCGGCCGCTCGTGTTCCGGCGCGTCCGGCTCGAAGCGCTGGTGGGCCGGTCCTGGCGGGCGTTCGAGGATCATCGCCAGGCCGTGGCGTTCACCGTGAACGAAGGCCTCGACTCGATTGCCATCGACGTCGACGCGCTCGACGACGGGCTGATCGTCGTCCCACGCGAATCCGTCGGGACGGCGGCCGACATGCCCGACCGCGTCCCGGACCGGCACCCGGCCGACACACCGGTACGCGCTCGGATCGAGCAGATCTCGTCGGTCGAGCACGCGATCGTCGTCGGCTATCCGGTCGCCGTCGACGGCCGGGCGGCCGCGCTCGACGAGACCGGCGGGCCCGGGACTGACCCTGCCCCCGCCGGAATCACCGCGCGCATGACCGCCGGACGCGGCCGGCCGCTGATCCTGACCGTGCTCGAGCCTGACGAGGCGATGCGAATCCTGGCCGGCGGCGACGCCGAGCGGACGCGGCTCGCCGCCGGGCTGCTGGGAGCCGGGGCACTCCTGATCTTCGGCGCCCTCGTGTGGGCCGGGGTGACGGCCCTGCTGCCGGCGGTCATCAGCATCCTTCCTGGCGCCGGCGACCTCGTCGCCTCGGCGCTCGCCGCCTCCCCTGAGGCAAGCGTCGCGACCGGCGGCGGGGACCCGCGGAGCAACGGCCAGGGACCGGGCCTCGTCGGGACGCCCGGCCTTGCCATTGCCGGCGTGATCGCGATCGCGATCGTCGCGATCGTCGCGACGACGATCTACGTCCGCCTGACCGGACCCAAGCCTTCTTCGTCCGGTCGCACGGCCTCCCCGCGGCCGGCCCGCACGAACAGGGACAGCGCGAGCCGCCGCCGCTGACCAAGGTGCGTCGCCCGCCGCGGCGACGCGCGGGGGACACCGTCCGCGGTGCGCCTGGTGCCTCGACGCCCCTCTCGCACTGCGCCGCACGAGCGACCCGTACGTTCGTCCTATTGGCAAGAACTGTGAGATTGGTAGGCTGCGGCCGTCGACTTGACATTTCCTCCCATGAGAGTCCGGTGCCGAGCGCGCTTCCACTCCGTCCGATCGACGCGACCCTCTCCGTGACGAAGGCCGCCCGCCTCCTCGGCGTGCACCCGAACACGATCCGGGCCTGGAGCGACGTCGGCCGCCTGCGCTACTACCGGATCAACCCGCGCGGCGACCGGCGCTATCGGCTCGGCGACCTCCAGCGGTTCCTCGCCGCGGCCGAGGGCTCACCGGAGCACGCGGCTCGGCCGGGTCAGCCCCGCGGCGCGACGGGGTCGCCCGACCGCGCAGCCGAGGCCCCGTCCCGGTCGACGACTCACGATCGGATCCGTCATCGGGCCGACCTGGCGGCGGTCGCGGCCCTCGGCCGGATCGCCGCTGACCCTGAGTCGCTCGAGGAGGTCCTGCGCGAGGCCGTCCTGATCGTCCGTCAGCGTGGCGAGTTCCGCTCGACCGTCGTCTACGAGCTGCGCGGCGAGCGCTTCGTCCCCCGGGCTGCCGCGCCGACGACGCGATTGCCGGACCTGCCCCGCTCGACCGGCGTCCTGGGCCTGGCGATCGATCGCGCCCTGGCCGACGAGGCCGGCCCGGTCGAGGGCGACGGGCTGAGCGGCTTCAGCGACGCGGCGCCCGGACTGGTCGAGGTCGCGATCGCGATCCCGGTCGACGGCAAGCCGTGGGGCGTCCTGGTCGTCATCGCCGACCCGAATGGCGACCCCTCCGCCGTCGATCCCGCCCTTCTCGTCGAGATCAGCGCGAGCATCGGATCGATCGTCGGGGCAGCGCGTCGTGCGGACGAGATCGCCCATCGCCTCCATCGCGCCGACGCCCTCCGGCGCGTCGCGTCCGACATCGGCAGCCGGCTCGATCTCGACCGGATCCTGAGCGGCCTCGTCGAGCACGCGATGGTCCTCTTCAATGGTGATCGCGCGGCGGTGTTCCTGCGTGGGTTCCGACGGGCGGGCGACCGCCGAGGTCAGCCGTGGCCTGTCGCAGCGCTACCTCCAGTCGGTCGTCGAGTTCCCGAGTCGCTCGTTGCCGGCGCTGGCGGTCGCGGCTCGCCGCCCGATGTTCGCGACCCACTATCGCGATGACCCGCGCGCGACCGACGTCCGGGCGTCGGTCGTCCAGGAGGGCTTCGACACCCTCTGCACGGCGCCACTCCTCGACGGCAACGAGGTCCTCGGGCTGCTCAACGTCTACCACGACCGGCCGTACGAATGGTCGGCCGACGAGCTCGAGACCATGGGCGCTCTCGCCGAGCAGGCTGCGATCGCGATCAAGAACGCCCAGAACTTCGCCAAGATGGCGACCTGGGCCGCCCAGCTCCAGTCGATCCAGCAGCTCGGCGCCCGCCTGTCGCGACTGACCGATGAGCGCGAGATCGGTGAGGCGATCGCGACGGAGCTGCGCCAGCTGATCGACTACCACAACGCCCGCGTCTACCGCCTCCGCGGCGACGACCTGCTCCCGGTGGCGATGCGCGGCCAGGTCGGCGAGTACGTCGACGAGACCGTCGAGCAGCTCGCGGTCAAGTACGGCGAGGGGATCACCGGCTGGGTGGCCGAGCATCGGGTCGCCCAGAACCTGCCCGACGCCAGCGCCGATCCCCGGGCGAACACGATCCCCGGCACGGAGGACGACCTCGACGAGTCGATGCTCCTCGCCCCGATGCTGTACGAGGACCAGGTCCTCGGCGTCCTCGTCCTCTCGAAGCTCGGCCTGCACCAGTTCCGGGACGACGACCTGCGGCTCCTCGTCATCTACGCCAGCTTCGCGGCGCAGGCGTTCGCCAACGCCGACGCGACCGGTCTCCTGCGCGCCCAGTCCGACGCGCTCGGCCGCCAGCTCGCCAACCAGCGGGCCCTCCTCCAGGTCACCGAGTCGATCCTGACGACGCTCGATCCGCGCTCGATCCTCGACCAGGTGGCCGAGCGCCTGTCCGACCTCGTCGGCTACGACAACCTGTCGATCGAGCTCCTCGACCGCTCGACCGGCCTCCTCCGCCCGCTGACCGCGCAAGGGCATCCATCGCGAGCGAGTACATGGAGCCGTGGCTGCCCGGCGAGGAGGGCCTGGCGACGTGGGTCGTGGCCCGCAACGAGCCGGCCCTCGTCGCGGACGAGCGCGAACGATCCGCGGGTGCTCCAGTTCCGGGAGACGGGCGTCATCGACGGCAGCCTGATCTGCGTCCCGCTCCGCGGGCGGGCCGGCGCGACCGGCGTGCTGACCCTCGAGCGGATCGGTCTCGAGACGGTCTACACCGACGAGGAGTTCGAGCTCGTCAAGGTGTTCGCCGCGCAGGTCTCGATCGCGCTCCAGAACGCGGAGGTCCACCGCGAGGTCGAGATCCGGGCCCAGACCGACGACCTGACCGCCCTCCTGAACCATGGGACGTTCCAGGAGTGGCTGGCCCGGAGCGTCCTCGACCACGAGCCGTTCAGCATGATCATGCTCGACCTCGACGACTTCAAGAGCGTCAACGACGCCCTCGGCCACCAGGCCGGCGACCGGCTCCTGGCCGAGATCTCGCGGGCGATCGAGGCCGCCGGGCGCGACACCGACCGCGTCTTCCGCTACGGCGGCGACGAGTTCGCCCTGATCCTGTCCGGCGCCGACGCGACCGCCGCGCTGGGCGTCGCCGAGCGCGTCCGGACGGCGGTCCACTCCCTCGGCGACGCGGGCACGCGCTGGGCCGACGCCGGGCTCCAGGTGAGCGTCTCGATCGGCGTGGCGACGTTCCCGCGCGACGGGCTGACGGCCGAGGAGATCCTCCTGGCGGCCGACCGAGCGTGCTTCGTCGCCAAGCGGACGGGCCAGGGCCTGATCGCGACCGCCGACGAGGGCCTGGCGATCGCGAGCGACTTCTCGTTCAAGGCGCCGACGCCGATCGACACGATCGGGTCCGGCGACGGGGCCGGGGTCGACCTCCTCGGGCCGGCCGGCCGGCCGGAGCCGGTGCCGCCACCGGCGAGGGTCACGTCTCGGCGGAAGCCGCGGCGCGGTGCCGACGCGTCGCCGGTTTCGTAACGCGGCTCCTCGGTGGCCCGTCCCACGGCCGACCAACGCCGCCCGACGAGCCGTCCTCGACTGATGCCTGCCCCTGACCGGACTCAACCCCGACACCCCGGGCTCCTCGTGGCCGGCAGCCTGGTCCTGATCGCCGTCCTCGCCGCCGCGTGTCTTCCGACCGGCGCGCGTGGGTCTCCGGGTCAAGGGTCCGGTGGCCCCGCGCAGTCGCCGCCTGCCCCGAGCGCGCCGGGCTCGCCGACGCCACGTCCCCCGATCGTGCCGCCGACCCCGACGCCCGCCCCGACGTTCATGGTCTACACCGTGAGGAGCGGTGACAGCCTCAACTCGATCGCGCATCGCTTCGGGACGACCGCCCGGAGCATCGCGTTCTGGAACCGCTCGACGTACCCGTCGCTCGACCCGGAGTCCGCCACCTATCGGCCGGGGCTCATCAAGCTCGGCTGGACGCTGTTCCTCATCCCGAACGACGTCGTCAACGAGGACGAGCTGCCTGGACCGTCCACGGACGTCGAACCGACGGACGCCGAGCCGACCGACCCCGCCGATGAGTCGGCCGCGCCGGAGGAGTGACCGCCGCCGCGTGCCGAGACTAGGCACCTGGCCTTCCATTCATGCACGGACTGCGTGGTCGCGTTCCGAGCGTGAGCCGATCTCGGTGGACGCCCCTTCATGCATGACGAGCAGGCCCGCCAGTCCGCCGGTGACTGTTTGGCCACATCGGCTTGGCTCGCCTTGAGGCCACTGCCCCGCCAGTCCGCCGGTGACTATTTGGCCAGATCGGCTCGAAACCCTATGGCCCCTGAGCCGCCGCCGCCCTAGAGCCGGCCGGCCGCGATCACCCGCTCGAGGAACTGTTTCGTGCGCTCTTCGCGCGGCGCGCTGAACATCTCGGCCGGCGGCGCGGTCTCGAGGATCCGCCCGGCGTCGAGGAAGCAGACCCGGTTCGCGATCTCGCGCGCGAAGCTCATCTCGTGGGTCGCGATCAGCATCGTCATCCCGTTGCCGGCCAGCTCCCGGATCAGGTTCAGGACCTCCGCGACGAGCTCCGGGTCGAGGGCGCTCGTGATCTCGTCGAGCAGCAGCAGGTCCGGCCGCATCGCGAGGGCCCGGACGATCGCGACCCGCTGCTGCTGGCCGCCCGACAGGCGGTCCGGGTAGTCGTTCCGCTTGTCGGCGAGACCGATCCGGTCCAGGAGCTCGGTCGCCCGTGCCTCGGCATCGGCCCGGCTCAGGCCGAGGACCTTGCGCGGCGCGAGGCTGACGTTGTCGAGCACCGACATGTGCGGGAACAGGTTGAACGCCTGGAACACGATCCCGATCCGCTGCCGGATCCGGTTCACGTCGACGCCCGGCGCCGTGATCTCGTCGCCCTCGATCACGATCCGCCCGGCGTCGATCGGCTCGAGCAGGTTGATGCAGCGCAGGAGCGTCGACTTGCCGCTTCCCGACGACCCGATCAGGCAGACGACCTCGTGCTCGGCCAGCTCGAGGTCGATCCCGGCCAGGACCTCGAGGTCGCCGAACCACTTGTGGAGGCCGTCGACGACGAGCGCGGGATCGGACGCGGCGGTCACGGACCGACCGACGGGCCGGGAGTGGCCGCCATCGCCCGGCTCATGCCGGCGACGCGCCGGTCGCGGTCGCGCGCGAGCAGCCAGTCGACCACACGCGCCATCGGGATCGTGACGACCAGGAAGACCAGGGAGGTGGCCAGGTATGGGGTGAAGTTGAACGCCCCGGCCTGGCGGATCTGCGACTGGCGGAAGATCTCGACGACGCCGACGAACGAGACGAGCGCGGTGTCCTTCTGGAGGCCGATGAAGTCGTTCAGGAGCGGTGGGATGACGCGACGCACGGCCTGCGGCAGGACGACGAATCGAAGTGCCTGGGCGCGCGTGAGCCCGAGCGAGCGGGCGGCAGCGTCCTGCGATGGGTGGACGGATTCGATCCCCGCCCGATAGACCTCGGACACGTACGCCGTGTAGATCAAGGTCAAGGACACGACGCCCCAGAAGAAGGGGTCGATCGGCAGCCCGGGGATCCGGAGGCTCGGGGCTCCCAGGCCGAGCATGACGATGATCAGGATCCCGGGCAGCGCCCGAAAGACGTCGACGTAGATCGTCGCGAGGAGGCGAACCGGAAAGAACACCGGTCCCGGCAGGCTTCGCGCGATCGCGACGATCATCGCGAGGACGAGGATCAGGACCTCGGCGATCAGGAACAGCCGGACATTGACCCAGAACGCCGACGCGATCAGCGGCAGCGAGTCGGCGAAGACGCGGCCGTTGAAGAACTTGTCCTGGACCTGCGGCCAGCCCGGCGCATTGACCGCGACGAGTCCAAGGGACCCGAAGAACGCGACCGTCGAGACCGCGGCAATCAGGAGCGCCCGACCACCGCCCTCGCCGACGCCGAGGCGCGAGCGCCGACGGCGGGCAACGCCCGGCCGCGCGCTGTTCGGCGGCGCGGACCCGGGCGTCATCGTGGGCCGGTCGGCGCCGCCCCTACGGCTGGAGCTCGGCGACCGGGCTGGTCTTGTCGGGCAGCCACTTGTCGCGGAGCTCGTCGAGCGTACCGGCCGTCTTGAGTGCGCCGATCGCGGTGTTCAGGCACGCCGTCAGTGCCGAGCCCTTGTCGAGCAGGAGGCTGAAGTGCTCGGGCGCGCCACCGGAGGCCGTTCCCAGCTGGCCGGCGATGGCCGTGTCGTCCGTCTGGATCGTCGTCAGGAAGTAGGCGGTCGGCAGGTCGACGAGCATCCCGTCGATCTGCTTGGCCTCGAGCGCCTGGATCGCCGCGTCGTTGGAGTCGTACACGGACGCCTCGGCGGTCGGCTTGATGACGTTCTGGATCGCGGCGAGGCTGGTCGTCCCGACCTGGGCGCCGAGCTTGGCGTTCTTGAAGCCGGCCACGCTGGTCACCTTGGCGAAGGCGCTGTCCTTCCGGACGACGACCGTCTGGTTGAACTCGTAGTAGCCGTCGGTCAGGTCGTTCGAGGCCGCCCGCTCGGCCGTGAAGGACACCTGGTTGATGTCGAAGTCGAAGGCCTTGGGTCCGGGCGCGATCGCTGTGTTGAACGGCGCCACGACCCAGACCACGTCGGCCTTGGCGAAGCCGAGCTGCTCGGCGATGGCGAATGCCACGGCGCTCTCGAAGCCTTCGCCCGTGTTCGGGTCGCCCTGGTCCTTGTCCCACGGCGCGGTGTTGCCGGCCGGGTTGCTCGCGAAGTACGGCGGGTAGGCCGGGTTGTCAGTGCCGACCGTCAGCTTGCCCGCCGTCTTGAGCGTCAGGCTGTCCTTCGCGCACGCGTCGGGCGTGGGGCTCGGGGCGACGCTTGCCGCAACGCTCGCGGCGGTCGTCGGAGCAACCGAGGGGGCGGCCGAGCTCGGGGCCGGCGTGGCGCCGGTCGAGCAGGCGCCGAGGGCGAGGCTGGCAAACAGCAGGGCGGAAACGGGTGCGATGCGACGCATGGGCGAGGACCTCGTGAACGGGAGCAAACGCCCGCGGAGTGTAAACGATGCTGCCGAGCACCTCGCAGAGGTGCGGCGGCCGATGACGCGGACGTCTCGGCGGATGGATCAGGCCCGGCGGATCACGACCTCGAGGTCCTCGACGATCGCGTGGATCTCGGCCGCATTGGCCTGGCTCGCGGCGAGGCAGATCCGGCGGTACGAGTCCTCGTAGACGAGGGTGTCGCCGACGGCGACGTCGCCGAAGGTCGCCTGCCAGGTCGTGTCGATCGATCGGTCGACGAGGTCGAGCTGGAGGCGGTCGCCGGGCTTCAGGGACCCGAGCGCCGCTTCGAGGTCGGCCCGCAGGCCGGCGAGCTTGACGTTGCCGAAGGTGTCGACGTAGACGACGCTCGAGGCGAGCTCGCCCGGGTGGATCTCCGGCTCGCGGATCGGTGACGGCTGGAGGGACGCCGGGTCGAGGGCCCGGCCGAGCTCGGCGATCGCGATGCCGGTCGGCCAGGTGGGCGGCGGCCGGCGCGAACAGGTCGCGGCCGTGGAAGCTCGTGCTGACGACCGGCAGGCGGTAGGCCTCGGACTCGAGGACGTGGACCGCCGCGATCCCGTCGAGCTTCGCCGCAGCCGCCACGAGCAGTCCGTTGTCGGGCCCGATCAGGACGTCCCCGCGTCCGGTCTCGATGGCGATCGGCAGGCGGGCCGTCCCCACGCCTGGATCGACCACGGCGACGTGGAACCCGACCGGCAGGTACGGCAACGCGCACCACAGGAGGAGCGCTCCGTCGCGGATCGCGAACTTGCGGACCTCGTGGCTGATGTCGACGATCCGGGCGTCGGGCGCGATCCCGAGGACGACGCCGCGCATGATCGCCGCGCTCGGGTCGCGCAGGCCGAAGTCGGAGAGTAGGGAGATCAGGGGACCGGTCACGACCGGGATGCTACGGCACGGGATGCCGGCGCTGGACGCGGAAACCCCGAAGCGGCGTCTGGAGGAGGGAAGACGCCGCTTCGGGGAAGTTGTGCCTCGGTGACGGGAGGAGGCTCGTCACCGCGACGGGTGGATTCAGTTCGGTTGGGCCGAAGCCCGGTGATCAGTGGAGCCGGTCGATCGGTTCGGCGAAGTGGCCGGTACGGTTCATCTGGCGGAGGAAGAGGAGCTGGTTGATCTGGGCGAGGGTCCAGCGCGACCCGCCGACGCCGATGCCGGCGAGGTAGGCCGTCAGGTTGGCCGCTTCGTCAGGCGCCAGTCCCCGGATGATCAGGCTGCGGTAGGTCGCCCTCGTGGGGAGCAGTGGTGTCGGGTCCGGGCTCGGCTCCGAACTCGTGGTGACGGTGTCCGACCCAGACGCGCCCACGGAGGCCGCGGCGAGGACCGGCCATGACGAGGCGGCGCGAGAAGAGCGACCCCGTTCCGGATGTTCGCGACGCGCCCGTCCTGCCATGGTGCACCCGTTCCGTCCTTGTCCTTCTGGCCGATGTCGGTCGGTCCCACCGGTGGTACGTTCCCGTCCCTCGGGCGGACCATCGGGTCCGTCGATCGGGTCGCTCCGGTGTGGTTAGTGGGATCGTCGGCCTGACCGACGGTTGGAACGATGACCCGCAGGTCCCATGCCGGCAGGTACTTCCGGCGGCTCTCTGCGGCGATCGACGTACGGCCCCCGAGTAGACTCCCGCGGTGCGCGTCCGAACCTTCGAGCTGCGGCTGATCGCGCTCGTCCTCGCCTTCTGCTGGGTCGTTGCCGCGGCCCTCGTCCTGATCGGCTATCGGCCCGGCGGTCCGATCGACGTGGCGGTCGGCGTGGCTGCGCTCCTGCCCGCGGCCGTCGCCTTCGTCGGCGTGCGCTGGCCGCCGGTCGCCCGTGGCGACCGCGCGTTCGCCGCGATGGTCTGGCTGGCCGCCGGGTCGCTGCTGGTCCTCGTTCCGTCGATCGCCGGCGTGACCTCGCAGCTTGGCGCGCGCGGCGTGCAGACGCTCCTGCCGTCGGTCGAGGCGGCGTATCCATGGGTGCTCGGGCTGATCGGGACGAGCCTGTTCACCGGCTTCGGAATCGCCCGGCGACGGCTCGGCGAGGCGGCGATGCGCCAGCGGCGCCTCATCCGCGGGGTTGCCCTGGCCAGCGCCCTTGCATTGGGCTCCGCGACGGTCTTCGCGGCCGTCGCGATGGGCAACGAGCTCGCGCTCCGCGACCGGATCGCCGCTTCGTCCCGGTTCGGGCCCACCGACAACGACCGCGAGCCGCCGATCTGCGACGGGCCGATGGGGATCGGTCCGAGCGCCCGCCTGGGGGTGCACTACGACGGCACGCTCGACGGCCGCTCGATGGGCACGATCGATCTCGCCGGCGAACGCGAGCGGTCCGATGTCCGCTGGCTGGCGTACGTGGCCACCGGGCGCGAGCTCGGCCTCCATGGGGCGGCGGTCATCGGGCCGGACGCGTGGCGACGTGATCCGTTCAGTGGCTGGCTTCGATCGACCGCCGAGGAGGTCGGCGACGCGGCGCTCGACGTGACCGCCTTCCGCACCGCTCTGTTGCCCGAGTCACGGGCCGCCGCAGAGTCGCGCGGGGTCGGCATCATCGAGGGCGCCCGAACGCGCCAGTGCCGGATCGCTATCGACGGCCCGACGTTCCGAGCTGCGTTTCCGCAGGTGGGCTGGATGCTCGGCGACGCCGATCTCGCTCACTGGCGCGGCCAGCTCGACTACTGGGTCTTCCTCGACGGCCAGATCGGCCGGATCGTCGTCAGCGTCAACGGCGATGCCGCCGACATCCAGACCGGCGCCCTCCAGGCGACCGTCCGGGTCGAGCTGTCGGCGACGGATCGGGGCGACGACATCCAGCTCACGCCGCCGACGCCGTAGGCCCGGCCCCAACGCGACACGGCCCCGCCCGGCGGGCGATGATGGAATCGATGGATGACGAGCGCGTCTCGAGCAAGCGCGACCGGCTGGCCCGGATGACGCGGCTGATCGCCCTGCTCAACGCCCACCCCGACGGGATGAAGCCGGCCGAGATGGCGCGCCGCGTCGACTCCTCGGTCCGGACGGTCTACCGCGACCTGAAGTCGATCGAGGGCGAGCTCGGCATGCCGCTCTGGTCGGAGGGCGGACGCTGGGGGGTCGATGCCGACGCCTTCCTGCCGCCCCTCAAGCTGACCCGGAGCGAGGCGATGGCGGTCGTCCTGTCGGCCCGGCTGATGGTCCGCTACGCCGACAAGTACGACCCGGACCTCGCCGCGGCGTTCGAGAAGCTCGCCGCGATCCTGCCGCCGGCGCTGCGCGAGCACGTCGATCGAACCCTCGACGACCTCTCCCGCCGGCCGACCGACGAGACGTTCAGCCGCCACGTCCGGCTCCTGACCCAGGCCTGGGCGGAGCGCCGCGTCGTCGCCCTCGACTACTCGCCCGCGCCGTATGCCCCGGAGGCGGCACCGCGCAGTGCCCGCGTCCGGCCGTACCTGATCGAGCCGTCCCTCGTGACCCACGCCCTGTACCTGATCGGCTGGGACGAGACTCGGAGCGGCATGCGGACGTTCAAGATCGAGCGGATCACGGACGTGTCGCTGACGCCGGACTCGTTTGCCGCGCCGGACGCCGAGATCGACGGCATGTTCGAGCGGGCGTGGGACATCATCGCCGACCAGGAGCCGGTGAACGTCGAGCTGCGCTTCGCGGCCAAGGTCTCGAGTCGGGTCCGCGAGGCGCACTGGCACCCGACCGAGCGCTTGTCCGAGGAGCACGACGGCTCCCTCACCTGGCGGGCGACCGTCGCCGGCCCGATCGAAATTCGGCTCTGGATCCTGTCATGGGGCGATGACGTCGAGGTCATCGCGCCGGCGGCGCTGCGGGACGACGTCGCGGCCACCCACGCCCGGGCTGCCGCGCGCTACGGCGCCGGCACCAGCGCGCCGGCACGGGCCCGAGCCTGATGGCGCGCCACCCGTTCAACGCGGTCAACCTGATCAGCGACCCGATCCACGGCTACGTCGAGCTGACGAAGCGACTCACGACCGAGGAGTCGACCGCCGCCGGACTGCCCGACGAGGACGCCGCCGAGGAAGACCTCCTCGACACCGCCTGGCTCCAGCGCCTGCGCCGGATCAGCCAGCTCCAGAGCGCTCGCTGGGTCTTCCCGACGGCCGAGCACTCGCGATTCACCCACGGCCTCGGCGTCATGCACGAGGCCGGCCTCTGGGCACGCCAGCTCTACCCCTCGCTCCGCAGCGCGCTGGCCGGACGCGGCGAGCCTGCCCCGAGCGAAGGCCTCGTCGTCGAGACGCTCCGGATCGCGGGCCTGCTGCATGACGTCGGACACGGGCCATTCGCCCACTTCTTCGACGACCACGTCCTGTCCGGCCTTCCCTGCCCCGTCGGACCCGCGCCGGGTCGACGGCAAGAAGCTCACCCACGAGGACCTGTCGCAGCTGATCATCGAGCGCGAGCTCGGCGACCTGATCCGGGCCCTGCGGCGCGCGCCCGGTCAGCGTCCCGGAGCGCGACGCGTTCGCGGCCGGCGAGGCGATCGACCCGCGCTGGGTGTCGTTCATCGTGTCGAAGCCGGCCCTCGCCGACCCCGCCATGCCGACCTGGGTCCGCTGGCTCCAGCCGCTCCTGTCGGGCGTGTTCACCGTCGACAACCTCGACTACGTCCGGCGCGACGCGTGGATGACCGGCGTCGCGGTCGACGTCGACGTCGAGCGGCTGCGGCGCTACGCGTTCATCGGCGAGCGCGGGCTGACGCTGTACGAGCCGGGCCTCGGGGCGCTCGAGATGTTCCTGACCTCGCGCCTCTTCCTGTACCAGCAGGTCTACTTCCACCGGACCGTGCGGGCGATCGACCTCGACCTGGCCGAGGTGTTCGGGCCGTCGATCCGGGCGATCTTCGGCGACCGCTCGCCGGCCGACGCGCTCGGCGCCTATGCCGATCTCGACGAGTACGGGCTGCTCCACCAGGCGGCGCGCTGGACGCGCGGCGAGGAGCTGTCCGCGGCGCCGACCCCCGGCGACGGCTCCGTCACGCCCGACGTCGCCGACACGTGGCGGGCGGTCCTGCTCCGCCGGCCGCGCTGGCGGTCGGAGGCGGAGCGCCGCTTCGAGTACGAGGCCGGCGCCCGCCCGGACGACGAGATCGCGGCCCTCGGCAGCGCCGAGCCGGGCCGGGTCGCGATCGACCTGGCCGTCGTCGATGCCCGGCCGGCGGACGCCACCGCGACCGACTCGCTGCTGGCGGTCGAGGCCCGCGACGGCTCGCCGCTGTCGCTGGCCCGTTCGCTCGGGCGACTCCCCGCGTATGCCCTGATCGCGCGGCGCTACCGCCGGCTCGGCGGGCGCTAGCCAGCCGTCAGGGAGCTGCCGCGGCCGATGGGGCGGCCGCTTCGGACTTGGCGGCGGCGTCTTCGGCCTTCGCCGCCGCGATCGCCTTCGCGATCTGGCGCGTCTTGAGCGCAACGTCGCCGCCCGGCAGGACGAGGAGCGGATCGATCCGGGCGATCTCGTATTTCGGCAGCTTCAGGCGCTTGAGGATGTCGGCCCGGACGCCGAACGTCTTCGTCTCGAGCGGGCTGAAGAGTCCGTAGTGGACGTGACAGCCGGATGCGTGGCCGGTCGCGCCCTCGTAGCCGATCTTCTGGCCGGCCTTCACGCGCTGGCCGACCGTCACCGTGACCTCGCGGAAGTGGGCGTAGATCGAGCGATAGCCGTTGCCGTCGTCGATCACGACGACCAGCGGCAGGTCGTTCCACATGCGCTTGCTGTTGAGAATCGCGAAGTACCGCTTGAGGCTGCCGAGCCAGCCGATGTGCTCGTCGAAGTGGCGCCCCGCTGCCAGGACGACGCCGTCGTGGGCGGCGCCGACTCGAGCTCCGCAGAACGAGGCCATGTCGATGCCGTCGTGCATGAGCTTGCCGTTCCGGATGCGGGTGCCGCCCGGGATGTCCTTGAACGGCAGCGAGATGCGCCCGACCGGAATGGGCCACTGATAACCGGTCAGCCACGCGGCGGGTAGGGCCACGCGCTGGGCGAAGGGTCGTGGCCCGTCGGCGTCGGTCGAGCGAGCCGGCAGCAGGCGCGGATCCGGAACCGCCGTGCGCGTCGGAGCTTCGGAGGGAATCGCGCCGGTGGACGGCTCGCGGCTGGCGGTCACCGCCCCGACGACTCCCCCGGCCAGCGGCTTCAGCGGCGCCCCGGCCGGACCCGGCGTCGCGAAGGCGAGCGGGACGACCAGGGTCAGCCCGGCGCCGACCGCGATGGCCGCGACCCAGCGCCGCCCGAACCGCGGGCGTCGGTCCCGATCGGCGAGCGGCTGGGGCGGAAGGAACCGGCTCGGCTCGGGCTCCTGGGCGCGGAGGGGCCGGGCGTGGTGGCGGGTGGGCACCGCGAATCTGTATCACCCGCGAACCGGCCCCGCAACCGACGTGCCCGCGCGGGCCCGGGAAGCGCCGTCGAACGGTTGCGGAGCTCCCGGGTCCTCGCGGTATCATCCCGCCCTGTCCGCCCGTAGCTCAGTGGATCAGAGCGACTGACTTCGGATCAGTAGGTCGGGGGTTCGAATCCCTCCGGGCGGGCCAGACGTCTCCAGCTCGAGGTCCCGCGGGGGTGACCCGGGAGACGTGAGGGAGGGTGAACGCGGCGTCAACGCGTTCACCACGTCGGACGTCGAGTGACGGGCCAGGACGGGGCCGGGCCGCGCTCGCATCTGGATGAGGGCGCCTGTTGATCCTTCGTGTCGTCCATGGACGAGTGCCGCCGGGACAGCTCGACGCCGTCGTCGACGCTTTCCGGCGTGACCACGTCCCGATCGCCGAAGCAGCTCCCGGCCTCGATCGCTACGTCGTTGCCGCACGGCCGGACCCCGAGGGCGGTCACGAGCTCGCGGCGATGACGATCTGGGCGACGGTCGAGGCTGCGCTCGAGGCGTACGGCGGCGACCTGTCCGCGGCCCGAACGCTCGACGGGCGGCCCCATGGCGAGACCCTCACCGCGGTCGACTACTACGAGATGGACGACACGGGCGGGCGCCGCCGGCAACGGGCCCCCGGTGCGCCTCCGGCTGACGGCCGGGACGATCGCCCGCGGCCTCGATGCCGACATCCAGCAGGAGCTCCGCCGCCGCCTTCCCGAGCTGCCCGACGAGGCGTTCGAGGCGTTCGTCGGCCGGCGCGTGCTGGGCGCCGATGTCGAGATCGCGCTCGTCTCGATCTGGTCGGCGCGCGCCCACGGTCGACCTCGAGGCTCCCCTGTGGCCGTCGATCTCGGATCGCTACAGCACCTTCCGGGTCGCGGTCCACGACATCCTCCTCGAGGGCGTCGGCCGCGGCTGAGACTCGCTCGAACCGCCGGCGGGTGCCGACGGATCGCCACGCCCCTGCAAGCAGCCGTTGGAGGGGCCGACGCGCCGCCGTCGGTCGTGCGGGTCCAGACTCGAGTTCACACTGAACGATTCCCTCCGAGGAGACTCCCCGTGGCCACCACCGCCCGTCGCACCCGCTCCGCCGCCAGCTCGTCGTCCAACGGCAACGGCTCGTCACGGAAGGTCTCGCCCCAGCCGCGGCTCGGCCAGACGGCGCCCGAGATCCAGCGCTTCGGCACGCTCCGCCAGCTCCCGATCGCCCTCTCCGCGGAGGCGCGAACCGAGAGCTGCCAGATCCTCAACGAGATCCTGAGCGACTCGATGGTCCTCGCGGCCCTCTACAAGAAGGCCCACTGGAACGCCTCGGGGCCGACCTTCTACCAGCTCCATCTCCTCTTCGACAAGCACTACGAGGAGCAGGTCGAGCTCGTCGACGAGCTTGCAGAGCGGGTCCAGATGCTCGGCGGGATCAGCGTCGGCGACCCCCGTCACGCCGCCGAGCTGACGACCATCCCGCGTCCGCCGGACGGCGCCGAGGAGGTCCCGGTCGTCCTGTCGCGCCTGCTCGACGCCCACGAGACGATCATCGAGAAGGTCCGCGACGGGATCGACAAGACCGAGGAGAACAAGGACCTCGGCTCGAACGACCTGTTGATGGGCGACGTCCTGCGCCGCAACGAGATGCAGGTCTGGTTCCTCGCCGAGCACGTCGTCGAGGTCCCGCTCGTCAAGGCCTGAGGCTGCGGTCGCTCCCCGTTCGAAGCCCCGACCTGGATCGGGGCTTCGCGCTGTCCAGGTGGCACCAACCGCGGGTCAGCGAACCACGGCGACGGCGTCGAGATCCACGCGGGGGCGGCCGGCCGTCCCGACGACGACGAACGTGACCGTGTGGCGAGCCGCCGTCGCCCAGTGGCGCTGCCAGACCAGGCTTCGATAGCGGACCGTTCCGACGAGGTCGACCGTGCCGACATACGTGCCGTCGACGTAGACCTTGAGCTTGCCGCGGCTGGGCGCCCGCGTCGTCACCAGGGCGAGATTCCGCCCGATGAACGTGTACGTGGCCGACGCGCCCGGGGCCGTCGCGTAGCGCGCCGCGCCGCCGCTGTACGAGCTCGAGCTCGCGGTCGACCAGGTCCCGTGATAGCGGAGGACGCTGCTCGTCTCCTGCGACAGGCGCGGCGTCAGCGGCGGGCCGTACGCCCAGTCGCCAAGGTTGCCGGCTTTGTCGGTCGTCCGGACGCGGAACCGGATGATGCTCGTCGAAGCGACATCCAGGTCGAACACCGGGCTCGCGAGCGTCGTCGACAGGGTCGACCAGGCGAGGACGTCGCCGATGCTTCGCTCCAGCTCGTACCGGCCAACCCCGGAGCCGCCGACGTCCGCGCTGGTCCAGGAGAGCCGGACGGGGATGGCCGTGCCCACCAGCACCGACCCCGCGCGAATCGTCGCCGACGGCGCCGTCGCGGTGGGCTTCGTCCGATCGATCACGACGGTCGGAGCGCTCGTCTTCGTGGCGGGGCCGGGGAAGGCCGAAGCGTCCGTCACGCTGCCGGCCGACAGGGCGAGGACGACGGTCCCGGCCGAGCAGCCCGTGACGGTCACGTCATAGGCGGTCCCGGAGCCGGCCGGCGCGCCGATCGCGCAGCCGGTCGCCGTTCCGCTCACGGACAGGTCGCCGGCCGTCAGGCCCGTGACCGCCCGGTTGAAGTCGACGTCGAACACCAGGGTCGTCGCGTTCGTCAGGCGATCGGTCGTGCTGAGACCACTGTCCGAGCCCCCCTGGAGCCGCAACGTGGCCGCCGGCGCGCCCGCGAGCAGCTCGAGCGATCGCAGGCCGGCTCCGGTGCGGAGGAACGCCACCCGGAGGCTGCCATCGTCGCCTGAGGCGAGGACCGGCAGGGCGTCCTGCCAGAGTGGGCTCAGCTTCGTCGTCGCCCAGCTGACGCCGTTGAGGACGGCGTGCCGGAGACCGGGCCCGCCGGCGCACTCCGGGATGGCGCAACCCGACGATCCGTAGAAGGTGCCGATCGCCCACACGACGTTGACCTTCCCGAGGCGGTCGATCGCGAGCGTCGGCCACGAGGCGCCGAGGGCCGTATCGAGCAGGGTTCCCGTCCAGCCCCCGGACATGGGCCGGCGATGGACCCAGATCTGGCCATCGTCGGTCCAGTGCGAGATCCACACGGTTCCGTCGGCGGCGCGACCGATCGTCGGATTGAGGCGATACACGGTTCCGCCGGTGACCCCCTCGGCCGTCCAGCTGCCGGTCGTGCCCCGGATGTACTCGATCCGGAGCTTGGTGTCGCCCGGCAGAGCGGCCGAGATGGCGATATGGAGGACGCCGCCGGCGTCGAGCGTGACGCTCGGGTCGCGGATGTTCGACGCGCCGCTGAAGATCGTGTCCTTCGTCCACGTCCCGCCGATCCGGCGCGCCCGGGTCAGATGGGTCGTCGCCGCATCGGGAAAGACGACGACCGGCTGGTTCGTCGCGTCGAGCGCGATCGCGGCACTGCCGCCGAACGTGGCACCGGACGACGCGGTCTCGACCACCCAGGCCCCGCTCGCATTCGTCGCGTAGCCGACCCGCCACTGGCTCGTGGGCAGAACCTGGTTCGTCAGGGCGTTGATCTGCTGGGTGAATGCCACATGGGGCCGACCGTTCGTGTCGAGCGCCAGGCTGACCGACGTCGGCCACGCCGCGGAGACCTTGCTGAAGACCCAGGCGCCGGTGAGGTTGCTGCCGTAGTAGAGCCCGGCCGACGTGTCGCCGTAGCGCGACGCCAGCGCTAGGTGCTGGTGGCCGCCGGCATCGACCGCATACGCGTAGGTGTTCGCCTGGCCGCCTTCGCTGCTGGATGGCCGGGCGATGGTGGAGATGAATGAGCCGGTTGCATTCGTGGCGTACCAGATCCCGAGCGGCGCTCCGGTGGCCTGCTGGTAGGCGACGTGGGCCTTGCCCGCCGCATCCACGGCGATGCTCGCGTCGTGGGCCTGGCCGCCGGCGACGGCCGATTCGACCCAGCTACCCGTCTGGTTCGTCAGGTAGCCGACGCCGGCGACCGTGTTGAACCCGTCGACAAGACCGAAGACGAGGTGGACGTCACCGGCACCCGCGATCGTGAGGTCCGGCGCGGTCGCCTCGCCATCGTGGACGAGCTGGGCGGCGTCCCAGGTCCCGGCGGGCTGGCGCGTGACCAGATAGATGCCGAACCCGGGCCGGGCGAACGCGACCTGGAGCGCACCCGCCGGCGTCACGCCGATCGACGACCAGAGATCCTCGACGTGGTCCGTCAGCTGAGTCCCCGTCCAGGCGCCGTCCTCGTTCGTGAAGTGATGGAGCCCGGAGCGCGGGCCGTCGGTCCGGCGGACCGTGATGTGGACCGTGCCGCCGGACTCGACGGCGATCGCGGGCGGGCCGTCGAGCGGGTCGGTGGTGAGGCGCCGGACGATCCACGCGCCGGTTGCGTTCGTCGCGTAGTAGAGACCGCTGCCGGGCACGGATGGTGCCGAACCAGCAGGCGCGAACACCCCGTTCTGGGTCCAGGCGGCGGTCCGGGTGAAGGCCACGTGCGCGTTCCCCGAACTGTCGTACGCGAGGGCCGGATTCCAGTCCCAGAAGCAGGTGTCGAGATCCGGGCAGGCGGCGCTGAGACGGGTCTGGACCGGCGTCGGGTCGGTGGCTCCGACGAGAAGGATGCCCGGGTCGGAGTAGGCAGCCACGTCCGTCCAGGCACGCTGGACGGCAGCGCTCGGCAGCCCATCGCCATCGCGCGCCAGGTCGAGCCAGGAGAACTCGTCGTAGGCGCCCGTCAGGGAGCGCTCGGCCCATGCCCCGCCATCGAGGGTCAGCAGGCTGACGCCGTGCTGGTTCCGGGTGTACGCGATGTTCGGGCGGTCCAGCCCGTCGAGGACGATCCTTGCCGACGCGCCGGTGTCGACCGGGCTCGATTCGATGACGTCGGGCTCGGCGAAGGAGGGCGGCGCCGGCGGCGCGACCGGGGCCGGCTTCGGGGCCGCGACGACGGTGGGCACGATCGTCTGCGGGGTGGGACCGGGCAACGGCGTCGGCGGGTTGCTCGGGGCATCGGAGAGGGCCGCCGCCGCATCGACGACGCCGCCGGTCCAGGCCTTCCCCTCGAGCGCGGCAACCGACCGCGTCGTCCCGAGGATCCGGTCGCGGATCTGGAGGCCGGTCCAGGTCGGGTGCTCGGCGGCCAGCAACGCGGCGACGCCCGTGACGTGCGGGGCCGCCATCGAGGTCCCGCCGAGGTAGGCGTATTGCGAGTTGGTCCAGGTGCTGAGGATCGAGTCGCCGGGCGCCGCGACGTCGACGTTGACGACGCCGTAGTCGGAGAACGAGGCCAGCGCGTCGTTGCGGTCCGTGGCCGCGACCGAGACGACGCGGTCGAACCGGAAGGCGGCCGGGTAGTGCGGCTGCTCGTCGTTGTCGACCGCGTCGTTGCCGGCGGCGGCGATCGCCAGGTGGCCGGCGGCGTCGGCCGCCGCGAACGCGTCGTACTCGGCGCGCTCGAACGCCGGGCCGCTGTAGCTGTTGTTCGACACGCGGGCGCCGTTCGCGACGGCGTAGTCGAGGGCGCCGATGATCGTGCTGGTGTAGCCGTTGCCGCTGGCATTGAACGCCTTGAGCGGCATCAGCTTGACGGTCCAGGCGACGCCGCTGACCCCGAGCGCGTTGTTGCCACGCGCCCCGATCGTGCCTGCGACGTGGGTCCCGTGGCCGTTGTCGTCGCTCGGGTTCGCGTCGTTGTTGACGAAGTCCCAGCCGTGGACGTCGTCGACGTAGCCGTTGTGGTCGTCGTCGAGGCCGTTCGTGGCCGCGGCGCCGGATTCGCCCGGGTTCGTCCAGAGATTGGTGGCCAGATCCGGGTGGTTCAGCTGCATGCCCGAGTCGATGACGGCCACCCGGACCGAGCTGGCGTCGGTCCGGATGTCCCAGGCGCCGCCCGCGTCGATGTCGGCGCCGGGCGTGCCGCCCTGGTCGCCGCTGTTGACGAGCCCCCACTGGTCGGCGAGCCCGGGATCGTTCGGGATCTGGTCGAGGTGGACGACGCAGTCCGGCTCGGCCCACGCGACGTTGGGCTGGGCACGCAGGGCGGCGAGCGCGTCGCGGAGCGGCAGCGCGACCCGGACCAGCTCGATGCCGGGCGTGAGGCGCCAGGTCTGCAGACGCGTTCCGCGGATTGCCGACAGCGCCATCGCGCGGGTGTGGAGGCCGGTGTTCGGGGCATAGCGCACCAGGACGCGATCCGGGGCGGACTCGCACACGGGGGCGGACGTGCCCGCCGGTCCGGCCGCGCCCGCCGGCCTGGCGCCGCCCGGTCTGGCGCCACTCGGTCTGGCGCCGGTCGGGCCTGCGTCGGTGGTCGGGGTCGCGCCGAAGCCCGGAAAGGCCGCAGCGCCGGATTCCGATCGAGGCTCCGAAGCCTCGGTCCCAGTCGTCGTCTGGGCCGGATCGCCGGCAAGCGCGGCGGCCGGTCCGACGAGGAGTGCGGCGGCCAGGGCGAGGACCGCGGCGCGGAGCCCGGCGCGCGGACGTCCCCGTCCGCTCACGAGCCGGCGCTGCACAGCCACCCCTCCAGCCACAGGTTCGTCCCCAGTTCCGTCTGCGAGCACGGGCGTCGAGGACGGGCGTGGGCCGCCTGACATGCGCATCGTCGGGTGCGCAAGGGTCGCGGGTCAAGCCGCCAGAGGTCCCGCCTCGGGTCCCGGACACGGGGCCGGCCGGCCACCCCGTCAGGCGCCCTGCTACCCTCGCGGACGTGACCCATCGGACCGCCGCCCAGCTCCTCGTCGAGTGCCTCGCCGCCGAGGGCTGCGAGTACGTCTTCTCGGTGCCCGGCGAGGAGACGATGGACATCCTCGACGCCCTCGGCGTGGTCGCCGCCGCGGCCCGCGACGACGGCCGGCTGTCCGGCCCGCGCCACGTCACGACCCGCCACGAGCAGGGCGCGGCGTTCATGGCCGACGTCTACGGCCGCCTCACGGGCAAGGCCGCGGTGGCAATGGCGACGTTGGGCCCGGGCGCGACGAACCTGATCACCGGCGTCGCCGACGCCTTCCTCGATCGGGCGCCCATGGTCGCGATCACGGGCCAGGCGAGCTCCGACAAGCTCCACAAGGAAGCCCACCAGGTCGTCGACATCGTCCGGATGATCGAGCCGGTCACGAAGTGGAATACCCGGGTCGAGCGCCCCGAGGCCATCCCCGAGATCATCCGCAAGGCCTTCCGGGTGGCGACGCTCGCCAAGCCCGGTCCGACCCATCTCGAGCTCTCAGAGAACATCGCGGCGATGCCCGTCGACGACGCCGCCCGTCCGCTCGTCCCCGGCAAGGCCTATTTCCCCGAGCCGACCGACGATGCGATCGCTCACGCAGCCGAGCTGATCGCGACCTCGCAGCGGCCGCTCGTGCTGGCCGGCAACGGCGTGCTCCGGCGCCGCGCGTCGCCCGAGCTGCGGGCGTTCGCGCGCGGCCTCCACGTCCCCGTCGCGGCGACGTTCATGGGCAAGGGCGCGATGGACGATCGATCGCACCTGTCGCTGATGGCGGTCGGGCTCCAGGCACGGGATCACGTGCTCAGCGGCTTCGATCGGTCGGACCTCGTGATCTGCGTCGGCTACGACCTCGTCGAGTGGGCGCCGGCGCGCTGGAACCCGGACGGCCGCAAGCGGATCGTCCACATCGACACCCAGCCGGCCGAGGTCGACGCCCAGTACCAGCCCGAAGTCGAGCTGATCGGCGACATCGATGGCTCGCTGCGGCGGCTCCTCGCCGCGGTCCTGCCGCGTGGGATCAGTGGCCGCGACGCCGGGGAGCGGCACGAGGCGCGCGAGACCCTCGTCCACGCCGACCTCCGGACCGCCCTGCTGGAAGAGCTGGCGGGGAGTGCCGGCTCCGGCGAGGACAGCCTGCCGATCACCCCGCAGCGGGCGATCGCCGATCTCCGCGAGGCCCTCGGTCCGGAGGACATCGTGGTGTCCGACGTCGGCGCCCACAAGGTCTGGGTCGCCCGGCTGTACCAGGCCTACGAGCCGAACACCGTGATCATCTCGAACGGGTTCGCGTCGATGGGGATCTCGCTGCCCGGCGCGATCGCCGCCAAGCTGGTCCATCCCGATCGCAAGGTCGTGGCCCTGTGCGGCGATGGCGGCTTCCTGATGAACAGCCAGGAGCTCGAGACCGCCAAGCGGATCGGCGCGAACGTCACGGTCGTCGTCTGGCGCGACGACGGCTACGGGCTGATCGACTGGAAGCAGCGCAACGAGTTCGGGCGGCCGTTCGGGGTCGAGTTCGGCAACCCGGACTTCGTCGACTACGCCCGCTCGTTCGGGATCGCCGGGTTCCGACCCACATCGGCCGCCGACCTGCTGCCGACGCTGCGCCGGGCACTCGATGTCGAGGGCCCGTCGCTCGTCGAGGTCCCGATCGACTACCGCGAGAACCTCCGGCTGACCGAGCACCTCGGCGCACTCTCGGGAGCCTGAGCGAGGCGTGTCCACGCTGCGCTCGTTCCTCGGCCGGATGTTTGCGATGCCGTCCTATCCGCCGGACGCGCGCGACCTCCGGACGTTCCGGCTGGCCGGCCTCGAGCTGCCGCTGCGGGCGACCGTCGCGGTCGTTGCCGTGATCCTGATCGTGATCTTCGACTTCCAACGCACCCTCATCCCCGACGAGCTCGTCCAGTACGACCGCAACCCGGGGATCCAGCGACTGACCGCGATCGGCCGGATCGTGCTGTTCTTCCTCGTCCCGCTGGCGATCATCGTCGTCGGCTTCCGCGATCGGCCGAGCCGCTATGGCCTCCGGCTCGGCGACTGGCGCTGGGGTCTTGGGCTGGCCATCGCCGGCTGCGTCGTGATGACCCCGATCGTGCTGCTCCTGTCGGCGGCGCCCGACTTCCGGGCCTATTACGCCCCCTCGATGGATCCTCTGCCGTCGCTCCTGGCGACGAATCTCATGGACCTCGTCTCGACCGAGTTCATCTACCGCGGCTTCCTGATGCTGTGTCTCGCGCGCGTGTTCGGCCCGATCGCCCTCGTGATCGCCCTCTTCCCGTTCACGTTCACCCATCTGACGAAGCCCGAGCTCGAGCTCCTGTCGACCTTCGCCGGCGGCGCGGTCTACGGCTGGCTGACGTGGCGGACGGGCTCGATCCTGTGGGGCGCCCTGGCCCACGTGTACATCGTCACCCTGATCATCGTGGCGTCGGCCGGGAGTGGCGCTGCCCCATGAGTGGCTTGCCCTAGCGAGTTGCGCGGTGGCGGCGGGCCCGATCCCCGCCTGAGCGCCGAACAACTCGAATCCCGGCCCCGGCTGCGGCACGATGGACTTATGGCCAAAGAGCCGCCCCGGGATTGCAATGCCGGATCCGAGGCGCCGATCGG
This sequence comes from uncultured Chloroflexia bacterium, assembly GCA_963783055.1. GTDB lineage: Bacteria > Chloroflexota > Limnocylindria > Limnocylindrales > CSP1-4 > CF-46. The sequence continues at coordinate 353,980 of CAWAMB010000004.1, read as the reverse complement.
TCCGCGGGTCGGCCGCCGTTAGCTGCCGGCGGCTAGCAATCGGCCAACTGGGGTCCGAATCCGGCCCGAAGCCCGCAAAGATCTGCCGCAAGAGTCTCCCGGCGACTGTTTGGTCAGGAAGGCGCGCCGCGCGGGGAGGCGACGGGGCCACGAAGGTGCGCCGTGCTGCGGATGCCACGGTGGCACGTCAGCTTCGCGGCGTGTGTTCCAGCAGTTCCCCGTCGCGGAGCTCGACGATCCGGTCCGCGACGTCGAGCATCACGGGGTCGTGGGTCGCGACGACCGCGGTGACGCCCTCGGTCCGGACCACGTCGCGGAGCAGCATCATGATCACGTGGCCGGTCTCGGAGTCGAGCTGGCCGGTCGGCTCGTCGGCGAGCAGGATCCGCGGCCGGTTGGCCAGGGCCCGGGCGATCGCCACCCGTTGCTGCTCGCCGCCGGACAGCTCGTGCGGTCGGTGCTTGGCGCGATCGCCGAGACCGACGAGCTCGAGCAGGTGGCGCACCCGGGCGTCACGCTCCTTGGCCGGCGCGCGCACCAGCCGAAGCGGGATCTCGACGTTCTCGGCCGCCGACAGGATCGGCACGAGTCCGAACGACTGGAAGATGAAGGCGACCGACCGGCGTCGGACCTCGACGAGGTCGTCCTCCGACATCGCCGACACCTCGTGGCCATCGATGACGACGGTCCCGGACGTCGGGTGGTCGAGGCCACCGAGGATGTTCAGGAACGTCGTCTTGCCCGAGCCCGACCGGCCACGGACGGCGACGAGCTCGCCCGGATCGGCCGCCAGGTTGACCCCACGCAGGGCGTGGATGACCGTATCGCCCGAGGGGTAGTCGCGGACGACGTCGATCGCCTGGAGCAGCGGGTCGGCTCGGGTGCCCAGCGGTGTCGCCTCCGGCTCGAGGAGCGTCATCGGCGCGTCTCCTGGGGATGGTCGGGGCGGTGCTCGGGCAGCTGCGGCGCCGGAGCGGCACCGGACCCGGACGCGGCTGCGGTCGGCGGCGGCCCATCACGCACGAGCGGCCCCGAGTCCGGCCAGACCTCGACGTGGTCGCCTTCGAGCCGGAGCCGGACGCGGTCCTTCAAGCCGAGCGCCGCCACGTGCGACTTCGGCAGCTGCAGCCGCCCGGCTCGGTCGAGAACCGCGAACTCCTCGCTGACCAGGGTGTGCTCGCCGGTGTCCGAGTAGGACGACCGGCGGACCGTCTCGGTCGACGTCCGGCCGTCGCGGATCGCGACCGTCCGCTGGACCTGCTCGGACACGAGCGCGTCGTGGGTCACGATCACGATCGTCGTCCCGAGCTCCTCGTTGAGCCGGCGGAGCAGCCCGAAGATCTCGGTCGACGTCGTCGTGTCGAGCTCGCCGGTCGGCTCGTCGGCGAAGAGCACTTCCGGCTCGTTGGCCAGCGCAACCGCGATCGCGACCCGCTGCTGCTCGCCGCCCGACAGGCGGTCCGGCCGGTGCTCGCGCCGCTCGCCGAGCCCGACGAGCTCGAGCAGCCGCGTCGCGCGCTCGGAGCGGCCCTTGCGGCCGTCGAGGGTCATCGGCAGCTCGACGTTCTCCTGGGCCGTCAGGTACGGCAGCAGGTTGCGTGCCGTCTGCTGCCAGATCATGCCGACGACGCGCCGGCGATAGCGGGTCCGCTCGCGGCGGCCCATCTGGCCGAGATCGTGGCCCGCGACAACCGCCCGCCCGGCCGACGGCGCGTCGAGCCCGCCGAGGATGTTCAGAAGCGTCGACTTGCCGCTGCCCGAGGCGCCGACGATGGCGATCATCTCGCCGACGCCGACGACCAGGTCGAGCCCCTGGAGGGCAACGACCTCGAGATCGGCGACCTTGTAGATCCGGACGAGCCCCTCGCACACGATCTGGCGGCCGTCGCCGGCCCGGGCGACGACCTTCCGGCGCGACCCTGGCAGCGCAAGTTGGCTGGCAGGGACAGCCCCGCCCGGCTCCAGATCCACCACCTCCATGTGTTGGCTGCTCATCTGACCTCTCACTCGAATCCCCGGCGGAGGGCCGCGATCGCGACACTCCGCCGCTGCATCCAGGCCGCCAGCCCGATTCCGACCGTCGCGATCGCAAGAATGCCCCCGCCGATGACGGACAGCTGGCGCGGGTCGACGGACACCGGCAGGTTCGTCCTCGATCCGACGAGGGCGTCCAGGCCGAGGCCCGGCTGCAGGACGACGAACAGGCCGAACCCGAGCGCGACCCCGGCCACCAACGCACACAGCACGGTCGGGCCATGTTCGAAGATCGCCAGGCCGAGCGCGTCACTCCGCGACAGGCCGATCATCCGGAGATGGGCCACCTCGGTCGCTCGCGACGCCCCCGCGAGCGCCAGCGCCGCCGTCACCGCGAGCGTCGCGTACGACGCGGCCACGATGGCGGCGATCGCGATCCCGGCAGCAATCGCCGCCGTCACCGGAGAGTCGTTGAAGGCGCGCGCGACGGCGGCCCGGCTCTCGACCGTCGTTCCAGCACCCAGAGCGGCAGTGGCCTCCTGGATCGCGGTCGAACTGGTGTCCGGAGCGTCGACGAACAGGGTCTTGATCGGCAACGCGAGCGCGGGCTTGAGCGCCAGGAGCTGTTGGCGGGAGGCAAGCGCGAACGCGCCGGTCGGCGGGACGCTCGGGATGCTCGTCCGGGCCGCGATCGGGCGGACGGGGATCTTGATGCCCGCGACCAGGATCTCGGTTGCCTTGCCGATCGCCAGGCCGCCGGTCCGCTCGGCAAGATCCGCCGACACGAGCAGCGGGATCACTCCGTCGGCCGCCGCCGGTGTGAGCATCTCGGGCGGCGTCAGGAGGTCGGCGGGACCCCCGGCCACGATCTCCTGGTACGCGCCGAGATCCACGGCCGCGAACGTGATCCGGATGCTGCGCGGCCCGACCGGGAGCGTCGCCAGGGACATCCCGGCGGTCGCGGTCACGCCCGGCAGCTGACGCGGATCGAACGTCGCCGGGTACGACCCAGTGGTGACGATGCGGAACGGCGCCCCGACTTCCTGCCACGACTCCGCGGCTGCGGCCCGCTCGACGTGGCTGAGCGCCGTCGCGGAGAACGCCCCGATGGCGGCAGTGACGAGGAGCACGATCAGGACCGGTCCGGTCGTTCCGCCGTGGATCGCACGGCGCACGGCAAGGAGCGGAACGAGGCCCCGGCCGCGGCCTGCGAGCCGGCCGAAGACCCGGAGCAGCTGCGGCAGGAGGCGGGTCAGGGTCAGCCCGACGGCGAGCCCGATCAGGACCGGAACGGCGGCGATCAATGGGTCGACGACCGACAGGCTTCCGGTGCTGCTGGCACCCTGGACGCCGCGCTCGCGGAGCAGCCACGCGCCGACCGCGGCCGCGCCGATGAGGACCACGTCGAACACCAGCCGCCGAGTGCCCGCGGCGCGCGATGGCGGATCGTCGTCAACGCCCGTCCGGACGACCGCGGCGACGTTGCGCAGCGCTGTCACGATCAGGAGGCCGATCGTTGCCAGCGCCACGGTCGTCGCCGCCAGGATGGTCGCGCGCACGCTGCCGACCGGAACCAGCAGGACCGCGAGGGCGATCGCGAGCCCGAGTGCCGGCACCGCGACGACGAACCCTTCCAGGAAGATGGCCCGAACGATCTGGCCGAGCGTGCCGCCGCGTCCCCGAACGAGGGCGATCGCCGGCCGTCGCCGGCGGGCGACCATGGTCGCGATCAGGCCGAGGGCGGCGAGCGCGACGGTCGCCGGCCCGAGCGCGACCACCGTGAGGATCGCCATCGCCGCGTCCCACCGCCTGGCGTGGGCGACGAGCTCGGGCAGCAAGCCGCTCTGCATCGCCGTTCCCTGGTCGGCGACGACCTGGCTCGTCGGATAGGCGGTCTCGAGCCGGCGGAGGTCGAGGATCGTCGCGTCGAGCCGGTTTGCAGCGAGGCGGGTCGGGTCGATGAAGTGGCGCCACGTGGAGCGAGTCGGCAGGGAGAGCTCCTGGTCGGCCCTGGCCAGCGCCCCGAATGCATCGTCCGGCATGAACCCACCGAGGTCGAGGAACCGGGTGTCGCCGCCGATCGAGCGGATCGTGACCTGCGCCAGCGACTGATCCTCATACCAGAATGGATCCAGGCGGTCGCGCACCGCGATGACGCCCACGATCCGGACAGCCACGACGCCGCGCCGGCGATCGGCGAGGGGATCGCTGCCGTCGACGGCCAGGAAGACGAGGTCACCCAGCTTCAGCCCGCTCTGTCGAAGGCCGTCGGCGGCCACGGCGGTCTCGAGCTGGGGGACCGTCAGGGGCTCGACCGTGGGCGCTCCGACGGGCAGCTGATCGCGCAGCTCGGCGGGCAGGTCGACCCGGGCGACGTCGAACGCCGGCAGTCGCCCGGCAACGATGTCCAGCCGCTCGAGGGCGCCCGGCTGGACGCGGAAACGGATGAAGGTCGGATCGTTGGTCGGTGCCTGGACCCGGAAGCGGACGCTGTCGACGACGACGTGACGTTCGCCGACGAGCTCCTGAACGGAGGGCGGGATGCGCGCCGTGAGCCGGTCGCCCGCCCGCTCGATGCCATCGAGCGGAGTGCCGGACCCGCCCGATACGAAGCCTTCCTGGATCAGGGCGATGTTGCGCCGGAACGCCGTCGTCTCGGCGATCACCCCCTGGAGTGCGCCGTCCGCAACCCGGTCGACCAGCCGCGGGAGCAGCCCGAACAGCGTGGCCGTGACGAGGATCACGAACCCGAGCCCGAGGGCCGGGAGGCGTTCGTCACCGAGGCGGCGGAGGGCGACGAGGACGGACGACATCAGGTCAGCGCGACCCGGCGCGGAGCACGCCGCTGATGCGGATGTCCGGCAGCTGGCGGCGGACGACCCAGAGCGACAGGACGAAGAGCACGACCGCTCCGAGGTACGCGGGCACCACCGCCTCCCACGGCACGAGGACCACCGGGCTTGGCAGCGGCGCGAGTCCGGTCTGGGTGAGGGTCGCGAACGGCAGGACGAGCCAGGCGAGCACGAGTCCGAGACCGGAGCCCACGCCCAGGCCGACGGCGAGCAGGAACACGCTTTCGATCGACAGCCAGAGGGCCAGCTGGCCGTTCGACAGACCAAGGGCCCGAAGCAGCGCGAACTCGCCGATCCGCTCGCTCGTCGAGGTCGTCGAGGTCACGAGAAATCCGATGCCGGCGAAGAGGAGGGCCGCGACGGAGCCCAGTCCGAGGACGCCGATCAGCCCGAGCGGCACGGGATCGGTCGAGAGAAGGCGCGTCGCCTCCGCCCGGCCGATGACCCGGGCGGTACCGGCTCCCGGCTCGCGCAGGGCGGCCAGGACGGCTGGCTCGCTGGCCGGGTCCACGGTCAGTCGCCACTCGTCGGCCTGGAACGTCCGGCCGGTCGCGGCGAAGCGAACCGCGTCGAAGGCGCCGAGGTCGGTGAGCAGGAGTGGCCGCGCCGGGTCGTACGGGGCGATGCCGTCGACGGACCCGACGATCCTGACGCGGATCGGCAGGCCGCGGCTCACGACACCGAGCTCATCCCCGACCATGGCGCCGGTCGCGTCGAGGAACGCCCGCGAGGCGACGGCCGGCAGGGGCGCGTCCGAGGGCGCGGCGAACAGCCTGAACGTGGAGCCGGGCAGCCCCGTCCCGCCGAGGATCTCCTGGGCCTTGCCGACGCTGATGCGGTTCGGGGCGTCCGGCGAGGGAGTGAACGCGATCATCGAGTTGTTGTCGATGGTGGCCCAGTCCCAGCCGGGCAGGGTCGACGAGATCTCGAGCGGTCGCCAGTCGCCGTCGCCGTCGATCGCGTCGGACACCTCGACCCGAACGAGCTCGGCAGAGCCGAAGATCGCGATCGGGTCGACCGCTTCGATCGTGATCTCGATCGCGGCGATCGCCAACGGCGCCGCCGGGCGAACGTCGCCGCTCGCCTCGGCGAGGAGGCTGACGACGAGCCGCTGGCCGGCGCGGTCGACGGCACCTCCGGCCGGCGCCGTCCGGAACAGCCGGCCATCGGCATCGCGCACGACCGCTGCCACGCTCAACCCGCCGGCGTCCGGCCGGATCGTGCCCTCCCCGAAATCCGGATCGGCCTGGAACGCGGCGTCGACCGAGATCGCGATGCGGGCCGGACTGCCAGGCACGGCAACGACCGGAGTGATGGGACCCGCCCCGGGATCAGCGAGTGGCGTCACGACGCGTCCCGCCTCACCACCGGTCGAGACCACGGAGTTCGGGTCGAGGCCGACGATGGTTCCTTCGCGAATCGCCCGGCCGACCTCGATCGGCGCAATGGCCACGGGCGTTGCCGACAGCACCCCCGGGATCCCGCGGTAGCGTGGTCCGGCGGCCCACGTCGACAGGGTCGAGTAGTCGTCGGCGATCGCCCGGACGTCGGCCACGGCCAGGTAGGCGGCCTGATCGGCCTGCGATCGGGTCCACGTCGCAGCGTGCGCCGCTGCGAGCGTGCCGAGGGCAGACGCGAGCATCAGGAGCAGGGCCGCCCGCGAGTAGCGAAGCGGCCGCCGCGCGAGCTGCCGGCCGCCGAGCGATCCGACGAGCCCGCGACCGCGGACGAGCAATTGCTCGCCGAGCTCAGCGGCGCGTGGCACGACGCGCAACGCGACGATCGCCCCGGCAATCAGGCCGATGGCCGGCGCCGCGACGAGCAACGGATCGAGGCCGAGCGTGCCGCGGACGTTCTTCGTCAGCGGGGCTCCGTACAGACGGAGCTGCCACAGCGCGACAGCGGCCACGGCGACGAGTGCCAGATCGAGGCCAAGTCGCTGGGGCAGGGTCGTTCGTGCCTGTCGCCCGGCGGCCGCCCGCGCCCCGGCCGGACTGGCCGAGACGGCGAGCGTCGGCAGCGTGAGGACGACGACGCTGGCGAGCCCGGCGAGGGCGCTGACGATCAGCGCGCCCTGGCCGATGTTGGCCGAGCCGGTCAGCCCGAGGCCGGCCGTTGGACCAACCACGTCGAGGGCAGCGACCACCCCGAGGGCGAGGACCGGGGCAAGGGCGGCCGCCGGGAGAGCCAGGATGGTTGCCTCCATCAGGGCCATGGCGACGAGGTGGAACGAGCTCCCGCCCCGAGAACGGATCAGCGCGATCTCGGCCCGTCGGCGCTCGACGAGCATGCCGGCGACGAGGACGACCGCATATCCGGCGAGGACGGCGAACTGGATGGTCAGGAGGGCGATGCCGCTCCGGCTCACGAGGACGGACCGGCCGACCGTGTCGAGGAGAGCCGGCAGCCCCGTGGCGACGCGCGGGTTGGCGTCTGCCCGCACGGCGGTCCGGAGCCGGGCGGCGAGATCGCGCGTGCCGCTCCCGAGGGCATCCATGCCATCGACCCGAATGTTCGAGATGGCGGGCAGACCGCGATAGGAGACCTCGACTCGGGCGGGACCGCGGCCGCCGAGGGCGAGCAGGTCCGCTTCCCGAATGACGAGCGGCCCGCGGGTGGTGTAGGACCCGCCCGTGATGGTGCCCGTCGTCAGAAGGTCATCGTCGAGAAACAGGGCGTCCGTCGGGTCCATCGTCCAGATGCCGCTGATCGTGACCGTCTCCGTCAGCGCCGGATCGTCCCGGCTGACGACCTCGATCCGGTCGCCGACCGCGCGTCCCATCTCGCGCGCGGCCACATCCGTGATCGTCGCCTCGACCGGGGCGCGCCCGGCCTGCGGCCACGCGCCGGCAACGAGCACGGCGCGGTTCTCGATCCCCTCGAAGCTCTGGAACTGGATCAGGTCCTGGACATCGGCCGCCGGGACCGCCGGATCGGCAAAGGAGCCCGATCGGATGACCCGGGCGACGACGCCTCCGGTCGCCCCCATGGCGCGCGCGATCTCGGGCCGGATGGTCCGCTCGAGGTCATCGAGGATGGCCGGATCGGCTGCGAGCGTGACGTCGATGGCGCGATCCGGCGGCGGGGCCGCGGCCAGGGCGCGGCGCAGGCCGCCGCTGGCGACGGCATCACCGTAGACGACGCCCGTGGTCACGAGCGTCGTCGCGCAGACGAGCAGCAGCCAGGCGGCCAGCACGACCGGCCAGTCGGCAAGGCTGCGCTGCACGACGGCGCCGGGTAGGCCGGTCCGGATGGGCACGCCCGCTACGTTCTCCCGCTCGCGTCAGACGTTGATACCGCTAGTACACCGCCGCGAGCGGCGCGGGTTCACCCGCATCGGCCAACCGCGGTCAGGGTACCGCTCGGTGGTGCCGGTTGCCGTCCGGCGCGCGGGAATCGAACGACCGGCCGTCGGGGAGAGGGCCGGTCGTTCGCGGGTCGTTCAGCGTGCCTCAGCCGGAATCGTCAACGTGCCCGGCTGGCTCGGCCGTCCTCGGCGCGGGCTGGTCGGCGGGGCCGGGCGGTCCGCTCTGAACCGTCGAGTCGGCGCGCCGGATGGGGAACGGCATCCGGCCGAACGCGAGCAGTCCGATGCCGGCGATCAGGACGATGGCGACAACAAAGACGCCGAGCTCCATCGATGACGCCTCAGCGCCGTGCGGCTTTCGCGACGTCGTCCGTCTCGTCGACGTCGATCCCGTGCTTCTTCGCAGCGGCGAGGATCTTGCGAGCGGCCGCCGCCTTGGCGCCCGGCTCGTCGAACTCCGTCTGGTTGAACCGGCCGAGGGCGCTCCGGACGTGCCCTTCGTCGTTGATCGGGAGATGACGCTCCCCCTGCTTGTCGATCCAGGCGAAGGACGAATCGCGCAGGCGATCGCGGGCGGCGGTATCGAGGGTGGCCATGGGCTGCCTCCTTGTTCGACCCGAGGATCGCCCGGACAGAGTCAACGGCGGGTCGTCGACCCGCCGTTGAGGGATTCAGGTGTGTTGCGAAGCCCGGTCAGGTGGCTGGCGTCAGCTCCGCCGTCGCGGGCGCGTCGCCGAACCGCTCGACCTCGCGCTCGATGTCGAGCGGCCGGATCGCTCCGCGGTGCTCGTCGTCGCCCCACGCCTCGCGCGGGACGCGCCACATGATCTCGAACTCGTTGCCGTCCGGATCCCGGCCGTAGAGCGACTTCGAGACGCCGTGGTCGCTGGCCCCACCGAGCGCCCCGACCGACGAGAGCAGGTCGCGCGCGGCGGCGAGGTCCGTGATCGTCGGCACCTCCCACGCCAGGTGGTACAGCCCGACCGAGCCGCGCGGCGCGTTCTGCGCCTGCGGCCCGACCGAGAAGAGTCCCAGGTCGTGGTGGTTGCCCTCGAGCGGGCTGCGCAGGAAGATCGCCTGGCCGCCCATCTCCTTGCCGACGACCTCGAACCCGAAGATCCGGGTGTAGAACTCGGCGGCTCGCTCGGCGTCGCGAACGAACAGGACGGCGTGGTTGAGGCGGGCGACGGGAATGCTCATGGCGATGGACTCAGCTCCGGTGGTGGCTCAGTTGCGGCTGTCGGCGGTGGCCGCGGCGACGGTCTCGGGCCCGACGAGGACCCACGCATCCTGCCACGTGCCACCGGCCAGGTTGCGCTGGATGTTGAGCCAGGCCATGCCCTCGAGGGTCCGGGCGCTCGCGAGCGAGCCCGCATCGACGGGTCGGAAGCCGACCGACTCGACGACGTCGAGGACGGTCTGCTTGGCGGTGGCGTCGTCGCCTGCCACGTAGCCGTCAGGCGAGATGCCGCCGACCGTCGGATTGGCCTGGCGCGAGGCGAATGCGGTGTTGAAGGCCTTCACGACATGCGCGTCCGGCAGCTGGCCCTGGAGCTCCTCGGCGATCGAGGTCGCGAGGCCGTCGGGGGTCGGCGTCGGCCGGTTGCTGACGTCGATGACGACCTTGCCGTCGAGGCTCGAGCCCATGGCGCCGGCGATCTGGCCGATCGACTGGGCGGGGACCGCGAGGACCACGACCTGGGCGCCGGCGGCCGCGTCGCTGTTGCTCGTGCCGGCGGTCGCGCCGGTCTTGGTGGCGGCGTCGACGGCGTTCTCGGGATGCGCGGCCGTGATCGTGACGTCGTGGCCCGCGCGGGTCAGGGACGAGGCGAGGGCGCGGCCGACGTTGCCGGCACCGATGATGGCGATCTGCATGGCGATGATCCTCCGGGATCTGCTCGGTTCCGCTTGACTGTTTGCTGTTGTCAAGCGATATTTGTTGATAGCACAACCATACGGCTCAGCCGAGCCGCTTGTCAACATCTGTTTGTGGAGGGCCAACACACGTGGCCATTGAACCAACCGTCGAGGCGGGCGGCCGACGGCCACCCGCGGTCGGTCGCCAGATCCGTCGCTGGCGCGCCGAGCGCGGTCTCACCCTGGCCCGCGTCGCGGAGAGCGCCGGACTGAACGTCGGCTACCTGTCCCAGATCGAGAACGACAAGGCGTCGCCGTCGCTCGCCTGCCTGTCGGCCCTGGCCGGCGCGCTCGACGTCCCGATCGCGTGGTTCCTCGTCGACGAGACCCAGCCGCCGGAGGTGGCCCGTGCCGCAGACCGGCGCTGGCGGGAGCAGCCCGGCGGGCGCGCGAGTCGCGTCGATGCCCGCGGCTCGAGCGACATCTCGATCGTGGAAGTCCACGTCGAGCCCGGCGAGGGCACGGGCGTCCACACCCATGGGGGCGACGAGCATCACCTCGTCACGGCCGGCCGGTTCCGGATGACCCAGGGATCGCACGTCACCGAGCTCGGGCCGGGCGACTACCTGCGCTGGGACGGGCTGGTCCCGCACGACGCCGAGGCGATCGGCGACGAGCCGGCCTCGATGCTGATCATCCGCCTGACCCGCCACGGCGAGCCGCACGACTGACGGGTCGGCCGATCGGCCGATCGCCACCGAACCGCAACGCTGGATCGGCCACGCGCCACGCCGACGGTCGCTATCCTTCCACCGTCCCATGCGAACCCCAGCATCGATCGACAACATCAGGTGGTGCCCATGAAGGTCGGCGTCGCCAAGGAGTCCGCGCCCGGTGAGCGGCGCGTCGCCCTGGTCCCCGAAGCGCTCGGCAAGCTGACTGCGGCCGGGCTCGAGATCCTCGTCGAGCAGGGTGCCGGCAGCGGCGCCGCCATCCCGGACTCCGCGTACGTCGATGCCGGCGCGACGGTCGTCTCGACCGCCGATCTCTACGGCCAGTCGGACGTCGTGCTCCGCGTCCAGAAGCCGTCGGACTCCGAGGTCAAGGTGATGCACCAGGGCCAGGCGGTCCTCGGCCTGCTCCAGCCGTTGATCGATCCCCAGACGGCATCGGCACTGGCGAAGCAGGGCGTCACCGCCATCAGCCTCGATGCGATCCCGCGGACCCTCAGCCGGGCCCAGACGATGGACGCCCTCAGCTCGCAGGCCAACGTCGGCGGCTACAAGGCGGTCCTGATCGCGGCCAACGAGTACGGCCGCTACTTCCCGCTCCTGACGACCGCCGCCGGCACGGCCAAGCCGGCCAACGTCCTGATCCTCGGGATCGGCGTCGCGGGCCTCCAGGCGATCGGCACGGCCCGCCGCCTCGGCGCCGTCGTCAAGGCGTACGACGTCCGGCCCGAGACGCGCGAGCAGGCGGAGAGCCTTGGCGCCCAGTTCCTGAAGCTCAAGACCACGATCGACGCGACCGGCTCCGGCGGCTACGCCCGCGAGCTGACCGCCGAGGAGCGGGCCGCCCAGCAGGCCGAGCTCAACGACGCGATCGGCGGCATGGACATCGTCATCACGACCGCCCAGGTGCCCGGTCGCAAGCCGCCGGTCCTCGTGACCGTCGACGCGGTCGCGCGGATGAAGCCTGGCTCGGTGATCGTCGACATGGCCGCCTCGGCGCTCGGCGGCAACTGCGAGCTCTCGAAGGCCGGCGAGACGGTCACGACCGACAACGGCGTCACGATCATCTCGCCCGACAACCTGCCGGCGACGATGCCGGCCGGCGCGTCCGCCTTCTTCGCCCGGAACATCTCGGCGCTCCTGCTCGGGATGGTCAAGGACGGCAACCTCAACCTCGACTTCGAGGACGAGGTGACGAAGGCGACCGTGATCACGAAGGACGGGGCGATCCTGTCCGAGGCCGTGAACAAGCTGCTCAACCCGGAAGCAGCCGCTCCGCCGCCGGCCGCGCCCGCGCCGGCCGCGCCCGCGGCCGAGCCGCCGCCCGCTCCGGCCGCATCGCCCTCGACCCCCGCCGGAGGCCAGGCATGACCTACGAAGAGCTCAACGGGCTGCTCACCGCCCTGACGGTCTTCACCCTCGCGATCCTCGTCGGCATCGCCGTGATCAGCAAGGTCCCGGCGACCCTGCACACCCCGCTGATGTCGGGCGCGAACTCGATCCACGGGATCGTCCTCGTCGGGGCGATGCTCATCGCCCTCGACGCCACGGAGCCGATCAGCCAGATCCTGTCGCTCGTGGCCGTGGCGTTCGCGACGATGAACGTCGTCGGCGGCTACGTCGTCACCGACCGGATGCTCCAGATGTTCCGCAAGAAGGTCGTCGTGGCCAAGCCCGCCGATGACGCGGAGGCCGCGTCGTGACCACGCTCGAGATCGTCGAGATCCTCGTCCGGATCGCCTGGCTGGTCGGCGCCGTGGCGTTCGTGATCGGCCTCGGCCGGATGAACTCGCCGGCGACCGCCCGCAACGGCAACCTCGTGTCGGCCGGCGGCATGACCGTCGCAATCGTCGCGACGGCCATCCTGATCCTCGTCCGCCAGACCAGCGGCGCCGGCTTTGCGGCCGTCCCGTGGCTGATCATCGTCGTGGGCATCGCCCTCGGCGGCGGCCTCGGGCTGTACACCGCACGGACCGTGAAGATGACCGCGATGCCCCAGCTGGTGTCGCTGTTCAACGCCGTCGGTGGCGGCGCGGCCGCCCTGATCGCGATCGACGACTACATCGGCCTCCAGGCCGGCAGCGCCGTCCGGATCGACGAGCACATCTTCATCGTGCTCGACATCATCATCGGCTCGATCACGTTCACCGGCTCGATCATCGCCTCGGGCAAGCTCCAGGGCCTGATCCCCGGCAAGCCGATCATCGTGCCCGGCGGGCAGCTGGTGACCCTCGCCCTGGCGGCCGTCACGGTCGTCGGCGCGCTCTTCCTGTTCGTGACCGGGACGCCGAACCTCGGGGTGATGGTCCTGATCCTCGCCGCTGCCCTGATCTTCGGCGTGACGATGACGCTGCCGATCGGCGGCGCCGACATGCCGGTCGTGATCTCGCTCCTGAACTCGTTCACCGGCACCGCGGTCGCGATGGCCGGCTTCGTGATCAACAACCCGGTCCTGATCATCGCCGGCGCCCTCGTTGGTGCCTCGGGCGCGATCCTGACGAAGCTCATGGCCGACGCGATGAACCGCTCGGTCCTGAACATCATGATCGGCGGCTTCGGCGGCGGCGATGATGCGGCCGGCGCGGTGGCCGGGCCGGGCGGCTCGGTCCGCTCGATCGGCGCCGACGACGTCGCCATCCAGCTCGCCTACGCCCAGCACGTGATCGTCGTCCCGGGCTACGGCCTCGCCGTCGCCCAGGCCCAGCACGCCGTGCGCGAGCTCGCCGAGCTCCTCGAGGAGCGCGGCGTCGACGTCAAATACGCCATCCACCCGGTCGCCGGCCGGATGCCGGGCCACATGAACGTGCTCCTGGCCGAGGCGAATGTCCCCTACCCCCAGCTCAAGGAGATGGAGGACATCAACCCGGAGTTCGCGCGCTGCGACGTCGCCCTCGTGATCGGCGCCAACGACGTCACGAACCCCGCCGCCCGGCGGCCCGGCTCGCCGGTGTCGGGGATGCCGATCCTCGACGTCGACCAGGCCAAGTCGATCGTCGTCATCAAGCGCTCGATGGGCAAGGGCTACGCCGGCATCGACAACGAGCTGTACACGAACGAGAAGACGGGCATGCTCTTCGCCGACGCGAAGGACGGTCTGGCGGCGCTGACCGCGGCGGTCAAGGCGCTGTAGCGGGGCCGACGCCCCGATCCGCGGAGGGGCCAGTGCAGAAGATCCTCAACGACCCGGAGCGGTTCGTCGACGAGATGCTCGAAGGCATCCTTGCGGCCCACCCGAGCCAGCTCCGGCGGATCGGGCCGCGGGCGATCGTCCGGGCCGCCGCGCCGGTCGCGGGCAAGGTCGCGATCGTCACGGGCGGCGGCTCCGGCCACCTGCCCGTCTTCATGGGCTACGTCGGCGCCGGGCTGCTCGACGGCGCGGCGATCGGCGAGGTCTTCGCGTCACCCAGTGCCGACCAGATGCTCGAGGTCACGGAGGCGGTCTCGGCCGGCCACGGGGTCCTCTACCTCTACGGCAACTACGGCGGCGATGTCCTGAACTTCGATCTCGCCGCCGAGCTGGCAGCGGCGTCCGGGATCGAGGTCCGGACCCTCCTGGCGGCCGACGACGTCGCCTCGGCGCCGCCGGACCATGCCGACCGGCGACGCGGGATCGCCGGGATCTTCCTGCTCTACAAGGTCGCCGGCGCGGCCGCGGCCGGCGGCGCGTCACTCGACGAGGTCGTCGCGCTGACGGCGCGCGCCGCCGACGGGCTGCGGACGATGGGCGTCGCCCTCTCACCGTGCACGATCCCGGCGGCCGGAGTCCCGACCTTCGAGCTACCCGACGGCGAGATGGAGATCGGGATGGGCATCCACGGCGAGCCCGGCGTCCGGCGCGGCGCGCTCGAGCCGGCCGACCAGATCGCTGACGAGCTCGTCGACACGATCCTGGCCGACCGCGACTACCCGGCCGGGTCGCGGGTGGCGGTGCTCGTGAACGGACTCGGCGCGACCCCGAAGGAGGAGCTGTACATCCTCTACCGGCGGGTGGCCGCGCGGCTCGCGGACCGGCAGCTGACCGTCCACCGGGTCTGGGTCGGGGAGTACGCGACCTCGCTCGAGATGGCCGGCGCCTCGGTCAGCCTGATGGCCGTCGACGACGAGATCGCGGCCCTGCTCGACGCGCCGGTCTCGACCCCGTTCGTCGTCCAGGCGTGATGGCCGAGGCGGGGACCCTGGGCCGGGTCCTCGCGGCCGTCGCGATCGACCTGCGGGCATCTCGCGATGACTTGAACCGGCTAGACGCGATCGCCGGCGACGGGGACCTCGGACTCACAGCGGGGCGGGCGGCTGATGCCCTCGACGAATTGGCCGTGACGATCGCGGACGACGACGCCCCGCTGACCGTGGTCGGGCGGGCCCTCGCCCGGAAGGCGCCGTCGACCGGTGGCACGCTCGTTGCGTTCGCCTGCCTCGCGGCCGGGCGGGCCATCGCAGCGCCGGGCGGCGCGGTCGCGGACACGGTCGGCACCGCGCTCGCCGCGGCCCGCGACGAGATCGCGACGCGAGGGAGGGTGACTCGCGGCGACCGGACGATGCTCGACGCCCTCGCCCCGGCCGTGGACGCCTACCGCGCGTCGAGCGCGTCCGGCGCCTCGGTCGGTGACGCCCTCGCTGCGGCGGCGGCCGCAGCGTCTTTGGGAGCGGCGGCAACCGCCGCGATGGAGGCGACGACCGGGCGGGCCGGTTGGCTCGCTGATCGGGCGCGAGGCCATCCCGACGCCGGAGCGCACCTGGTTGCCGTCGTCCTGGCCTCGGTCGCGAGTGCCGTCCGGGCCGACGGGTAGACTCGCTCCGCCACCGTCACGTGGCGATGGAGTGGAGGGTGTGCCATGACTGAACCCGTCCGGTTGATCGTGCCTGCAGACGAGGGCCAGAACCGGTTGTGGGGGATCCCGCTGCTCGGGATCGTGCTCCGCTGGATCCTCGTGATCCCGCACGCGATCCTGCTGTTCTTTCTCGGGTTCGGCGTCGCATTGTTCGTCCTGGTGAGCTGGATCCCGGTGCTCGTCAACGGCCGCCAGGCCAGCTGGGGCTACAGCCTCATGGAGGCGTACTTCATCGTCTCCTCCCGGGTGGCCATGTACGTCGCGCTCATCACGGGCCGGTATCCGCCGTTCGGATGGACCGGGGACCACCCGATCCGAGTGGAGCTCGACCGCGGCCAGCCGCAGAACCGGCTGTGGGGCATCCCGCTGATCGGGCTCTACGCCAGGTGGATCGTCCTCATCCCCCACTGGATCGTGCTCTGGGTGCTCAGCCTCGCGGTCTTCTTCGTCTTCCTGGTGAGCTGGATTCCGGTGCTGGTGAACGGCCGCCAGAACGAAACGATTGTGTCGTTGATCGGCGGCTACTACCGCTACGGCCTGCGCGTCGGGTGCTACGCCCTGCTGCTGACCGGCCGCTACCCGCCGTTCCGCCTCGGCGACTAACGGGCGCTCGGCGAGATCCGGCGTGGGGCCGGTCAGGCGCCTGCGCGCTCCTCCACCGGCACGTGCTCCGCAACCGGTTCCCGGGCGAGCTCGAATGCCCGCCGGTTCATCTTGAGCGGGGCGAGCGTGCCGAGGGATTCGGCGAGCACCAGGGCGTCGTCGCCGGCCTCGATGACGAAGTCGCGGGGCGGATTCGTGAACGTGTGGCTGCCCCGGGTGACGGCGAGGAGCGTCGCCCGGTGCTCGGAGCGGAGATGGCGGCTCACATCGTCGATCGAGAGGCCGATGTCCTCGTCCGGCAGCGTGACCCGGTACAGCTCCGAGCCGTCGCCGCCGGACACGATGTCCGTGACGAGTTCCGTCAGCCCGGGATACAGCGCGGAGCGGGCCAGGAGGCGCGAAGCCAGGCGCGAGGTCACGAGGATCTCGTCGACCTTCGTCCGCCGGAAGTGCTCGACATGGGCGGGGTTGTTCACCTCGGCCACCGTCCGGACCTCGGGCGCCATCGACTCGATGGCCATGATCGTCAGGATCGAGTGCATGTCGGCTTCGTTCGAGGCGACGGTCGGGAAGATCAACGCGGCCTTGGCTTCGCGGATCCCGGCCCGCTCGAGCGCCGCCGAGTCGGTCGAGTCGCCGTTCACGAAGTAGACGCCTTCGCCGGCCGGGTTCTTGTCGCCCTCCGCCAGCACGACGACCTTGGCCCGGTACTCGTCCCCGCGGAGCTCGTCGATGAGGTCGCGCGCGGTCTGGTTCCAGCCGCAGACGACGATGTGATCCTGGTAGCCCGATGCGCCCAAACCCTGGCCCTCCTTGAGCAGGAAGTCGATGACGAGCGCCACGAGCGCCCCCGTGAGCGTGCCGATGATCGCGATCCCGAACATGCTGAAGAACCAGCCGACGACCCACCCCACGGGAGTCGTCACGAACGACGAATCGCCCTGGCCGAGGATCGTCTGGACGCCCCAGTTCATCGACGCCCCGAGCGAGCCGAGCGTCCATGGCTTCTCGACCAGGGTGATGATCGTGGCGGCGATCAGGACGAGGACGAACGCTCCGCCCAGGAGCTGGATGAAGAACCGCCGATCGACCGCCCCGCGGACGCGCGACAGATGCCAGCCGACACGGCGGATCAGAGGGCTGCTGAACAGGGGGCCGAAGAAGCGCTGCACGATCGTGGGTCATCCTGCCACAGCCAGGCGGCCGATCGCAGGCCCGTCGCGACCGCGCCCGCGACGCGTCGCGCGGGTGAGTCCTAGTCGCCCTGCGTCGCGGACTCCATGAGCTCCACGTCCGGGATGGCGGTGATCGCGCCGATCACGTCCTGCGGCCGGGTGGCGGTCGGGAGGCGCAGCTCGAGCTCGACCTCGTAGCGGCCCTTGCTGATCCGCTGGCTGTTGATCCCGGCCATCTCGACGCGTCGGTCGGCGAGGAGCCGCGACACGTCACCGAGGGCCTCCAGACGGCCGACCTCGAGCCGGAGCTTGATCGCGTGCTGGCCGGGCTTGTGGAGGCGGGCGATCAGGGCGTTGAGCGGCCATAGCGAGAACAGGACGATGAACGTCCCCACGCCGGCGATCAGCCATTCCCCGGCGCCGGCGGCCATTCCGATCGCGGCGGCGGTCCAGAGGCTGGCCGCGGTCGTGAGCCCGCGGATCGACGTGCCGTACTTGAGGATCGCCCCGGCGCCGAGGAAGCCGATGCCGGACACGATCTGAGCGGCCACGCGGGAGGTGTCGGTCGGGAGCGAGCCGTTCGGTCCGGGGGGCGCGTTGAACGCGTAGATCGAGAGCTCCGTGAAGATCGCCGAGCCGAGCGAGACCAGCAGATGGGTCCGCATGCCCGCCGGATGCTCGTGGATCTCGCGCTCCAGCCCGATCATCGCGCCGAGGGCGGCCGCGATCAGCATCCGGACCGCGAGGTCCACCTGGAGGGCGAAATCGATCTGGACCATGGCGCTGCAAGCCTCCGGCTCGGATCGGGGCGTGGCCGCCAGTCTAGGCGGTCACACCCCCCGGAACGGGCCGGTCACGCGTGGTGATGAGGCGCTTCCTCGACGCTCACGTCGGCGGTGGTTGCACCGAGCGCGGCGACCAGGTCGGCGGGCGCGAGATGGAGGTTGATCCCGAAGCCGCCGCCGCCGATCGACACGACCGGCTCGCCGAGGATCGCCGCGTCGGCGATCACGGGCCACGCGGTCGTCGAGCCGAACGGCGTGATCGTGTAGCGCTCATAGCCGGTCGCGGCCCGGGCCTCGTCGGCGTCGGGCAGGGTCATCCGGCGGACGCCGAGCAGCTCGCGCAGCTTCGGCCAGTCGAAGCGACGACCGGCCGGGACGAGCACGAACAGGTAGTCGCCCTCGCCGCGCCGGACGACCAGCGTCCGCAGGAGCTGGTGCGTCTCGATTCCCTGGAACCGGGCGGACTCCTCGGCACTCGAGGCGCGATCGGTCCGGACGACCCGATGGGCGATGCCGGTCGCGGCGATCGCCGCGAGGGCCGGAGTCGTCGGGGGGCTCGGGTCGTCGGACATGTCCGGATGGTAGCCGCGCGGCTAGACTCCGCCTGAGTGTCACGCTGTCGGAGCTCGGCGGCTTGGCTCCTAGACTCGTTGCCCGCCCGAAGGGGTGTGGCCTTCATCGGAAGTGCCGGTCGCCGGGCATGGAACGGACCGACCGATGTGACTTCATAGGAGCGTGGTAACCGCCCCCACTCAGGCGTGTCCACCGGCCGGTCCGGAGCGTCACCCCTGATCAGGAGGCAACACGGAGATGATCGTCATCGGCATCGATTCGCACAAGCGCACCCATACCGCGATTGCCGTCGACGGGACGGGCCGGAAGCTCGCCGAGAAGACCCTCCCGGCGACGAGCGCCGGTCACCTCGAGCTCGTCCGCTGGGCCGCCCGCTTCGCCGAGCGGACCTGGGCCCTGGAGGACTGCCGCCACCTGAGCCGACGCCTGTCGACCGATCTGCTCGTCGCCGGCGAAGGCGTCGTCCGCGTTCCGCCGAAGCTGATGGCCGGCGCCCGGCGCTCGAGCCGAGAGCCTGGCAAGTCCGATCCGATCGACGCCCTCGCGGTCGCCCGGGCGGCCCTCCGCGAGGATCTCCCGGTCGCGACCCTCGACGGGCCCGACCGCGAGGTCCGGCTCCTCGTGGACCATCGCGAGGATCTCGTCGCCGAGCGGACGCGCGCCGAGAACCGCCTGCGCTGGCACCTCCACGAGCTCGACCCGGGCTCGGAGCCGCCGATCCGCAGCCTCAATCGGACCGTCGTCCTGGCCGCCCTTGAGCGCGACCTGGCCGATGCTCCCGGGACCGTCGGCCGCATCGCCCGCGAGTTGGTGGTCCGGATTCGGGATCTGACCAGGACGATCAACGGCCTCGAGCGCGAGATCGAGCGCCTGGTCGCCGACCTTGCGCCGTCCCTTCTGGCTCTGACCGGCTGCGGCCCGCTGACCGCGGCCAAGCTCGTCGGCGAGACAGCCGGCATCGGCCGCTTCCGGTCGCGGGCCGCGTTCGCCCGTCACAACGGCTCAGCGCCGCTGCCGGTCTGGTCGGGCAACACCGAACGCCACCGACTCAGCCGGACCGGCAACCGCCAGCTCAACGTCGCCCTCCATCGGATCGCGATCACCCAGCTCCAGCGGGAGGGCCCGGGAAGGACGTACCTCGAGCACCGGCGGACCATGGGCGACACGAAGCCCGAGGCGATCCGTGCTCTTCGCCGTCGGATCAGCGACGAGGTCTTCCGCCGGATGCGCCACGATGAAGCCGCACGAGCCGCCTCGCCTTCGGGCCTCGCGGCCGCGGCTTGACATAGGAGCTTCCGGTGACCGAGCCCGCCGACACCCCGAACGTCCGACCCGCGACGCCGGCCGAGGCGGCCGACCCGCGGGCGATGCACGCCGCCAACCGCGCCGCGTGGGACGAAGCCGCGGAACGCTACGAAGGCTGGTTCGACGAGGCGGTCACGCTGATCCGGAGCGGTGGGTCGAACCTGTTCGGCGTGGAGCACGACCTGATCGGCGATCTCCGGGCCGCGAACGGCGGGACCGGGACCCCGCGCGCGATCCACCTCCAGTGCGCCGGCGGCCGGGACACGCTGTCGCTCTGGAATCGGGGCGCCCGGGAGGTCGTCGGCATCGACATCAGCCCGCGGATGCTGGATCTGGCGCGGCGCCTGACCGAAGCGACCGGCGCGTCGGCCACCTGGATCGAGAGCGACGTCCTCGACACGCCGCACGACCTCGATGGCACCGCTGATCTCCTCTACACCGGTCGCGGCGCACTCATCTGGCTCCACGATCTCGATGGCTGGGCAGCCGTGCTCCGGCGGCTCCTCGCGCCGGACGGGCGGCTCGTGATCTTCGACGGGCATCCGGCGGAGTGGCTGTTCGATGCCGACGACCGCGGCCGTCTGGTCGCCACCGACTACGACTACTTCGGCGGGCCGGAGGCATCGAAGGGCTGGGCACCCGAGTACATCGACCACTTGTCCGTCGCCGAGGACGACCAGAGCTGGAAGTTCGCCCGGGCCTGGACGCTCGGCGAGATCGTGACGGCCCTCGTCGGGGCCGGGCTGCGGCTCGAGCGGCTCGTCGAATACCCGGTCGACTGGTGGGCCGGCCACCGCGACCTTCGGCCCGAGGATCGCGGCCGGATCCCCTGGTCGTTCGGGATCGTTGCGACGCGCGGTGACCCGACCGGTCGCTGACGGAGTTCAGGTGGCCCTGAGTCGGCTTGCTTCCTCGACCGTGCGGAGGTGGCGGACCGGCGAAAACCACACGACCACCACCGCCGCAACGGAACCCAGCAGGCCGACGAGGAACGCCGCCCGGAGCCCGACGAGCTCGCCGACGATCCCGCCGATGATGGCGCCGACGAGCGCAGTGACCGTCGTCACGAACGTGATGGTCGCGTTCACTCGGCCGAGGATGCGGTCGTCGACCATCGCCTGCGTCACCGATCGCTCCACGACCTCGTAGGCCACGCCGAAGGCATCGCCGATCAGCTGCTGGGCGATCAGGAAGGCGGCCCCGACCGCGACCGCTCCGGATGGAGCGAGCGGGATGAGCGAGCTGCCGAACGCACTCGCTGCGAGCCCGAGCACGATCGTCCGGCCCGCCCCGAGGCGGGTGACCATTCGCCCGGCCAGCGCCGCGCCGACGAAGGCGCCCAGCCCGCCGATGCCCGTGATCAGCCCGATGGCCGCCGGACCGAGCCCGATCTCGTTCGTCGCGAAGAGGAGGTACGTCGCGCCGAACACGCCCCACAGCAGGTGGGTGCCGGCGTGGGAGAACGCCAGGGCGCGGAGGATCGGGTTGTGACGGACCACGTCGATCCCTTCCCGGATCTCGCGCAGGACGGGCTCCCGGTCCGCGGCCGGCGGCCGGGCGGCCTCCGGGCGCCGGATCGAGGCGAGGAGCGCCCCCGACGCGATGAACGACAGTGCGTCCACGGCGATCGCGATCGGTGCCGTCAGGATCTGGACGAGGATGCCACCGAGCGCGAAGCCGGTGAACTCGGCGACCGACCCGCTCGCCGACAGCGCGCTGTTGGCGGCGACGAGCTTGGCCCGAGCGACGATGGCCGGCAGATAGGCGCTGCTCGCGGCGTTGAAGAAGACCGACAGGATGGCGGCGAGGAAGGCGGCCACGATCAGGTGCGCCAGCGTGAGCATGTTGGCGAGGGCGGCGATCGGGATCGAGCCCAGGACCACGGCCCGCCCGAGATCTGCGGCGATCATCACCGGCCGGCGCCGAAGCCGATCGACCCAGGCGCCGGCGAGGAGGCCCATCACGAGCCAGCCGACGAACTCCACGCTCCGGATCGCCGACAGCTCGAGCGCACCCGCCGACAGGCCGTAGATCGCGGCCAGCGGCAGGGCGCTTCTGGTGACGAACGAGCCCACGTACGAGATCGACGCCGCCGCCCAGACCCGGACGAAGGCGCTGTCCTGCCAGATCGACGCGTCGTCGTCCGCCACGACGGCGCCGGACTCGTCAGCTTCCGGGACGGACGACGGCTCGGTCGACGGTGACGGCTCGGTCACGACGATCCGATCTGCATCAGCGCAGTGTGCCCTGCGGACTAGTCGGCGATCGGGTCGACGAGCTCCAGCCGGATCCGCTTGTTGATCCGGCCCTTCGATTCGTAGCCGGTCACCTTGATCGAGCCGACCTCGCTCGTGTTCGACACATGGGTGCCGCCGTCCGCCTGGAGGTCGAGCCCGACGATCTCGATCGTCCGGATCTCCTCGATCCCGGGCGGCAGGAGGTTGATCTTCGTCCGGATCAGGTCCGGGATCGCGAACGCCTCGTCGCGCGGCAGGATGTTGACCCGGACGTCGCGCTTGTGGGCCAGCTCAACGTTGACGGTCGCTTCGATCGCGTCGACGAGGTCGCCGCTCATCGTCTCGAACTCGAAGTCCATCCGGCCGCCGCCGGGCTCCATGTTGCCGCCGGTCACGAGGGCGCCGTAATCCCGCCAGACGACCCCGCACAGGGCGTGGAGCGCGGTGTGGGTCCGCATCAGCGCGTACCGCCGATGCCAATCGAGATCGGCCGTCAGGAGGTCCCCGACGCTCGGCGGACCGTCCGGCGACGGCTCGAGCTCGTGAACGATGTCCCCGTCCGCCTTCCGCGCTCCGCGAACCGTCCACGTTCGTCCGTCCGCGGTGCGCAGAAGCAGGCCCCGATCGGACGGCTGGCCACCGCCACCCGGATAGAAGACCGTCCGGTCGAGGACGATCAGCGGCGAATCGCCGCC
Organism: uncultured Chloroflexia bacterium; assembly: GCA_963783055.1. Lineage (GTDB taxonomy): Bacteria > Chloroflexota > Limnocylindria > Limnocylindrales > CSP1-4 > CF-46. Next base: position 331,057 of record CAWAMB010000004.1, on the reverse strand, counting down.
GTCATCGACCGACGCGACCCGCGTGTCGACGGTCCGGGCGTAGGCGTCCGAGTAGCAGAGCTGCTCGCGCGCGTCCATCGAAACGATCCTCGAGACAGGCCGGTGCGTCGGGCGCGGCGCCCCCGGCCGGGCGCGGCGTCGGCCGCTACTTGACGGTCAGCGTCCCGACCATCGTCGTCGCATGGACCTGGCAGACGTACTTGAAGTCGCCGGCCGCGAGCGCCGGGACCTTGAACTCGCGGGTGCCGGGCCCGGTGAACGTGGAGGTATCGCCGTCGATCGCGACCGCGGCTCCGGACCCGTCCTGGAGGACGAGGTTGTGGGGGACGGTGGTGTCCTGGTTGTCGAAGGTCAGCGTGAAGGCCGTGTTCGCGGCGGTCTCGAGCGTTGCGGGCTCCCAGCCGGCGGTCGCGGATGTGGACGTCGCCGTCACGGTCAGGGCCGTGCCCGCGCCACCGGACGCGGACGGAACGGGCTGAGCCGAGGCCGACGGGGCAGGGCTGCCGGCGGCGGGCGGCGAACCCGCGGCGGACGGCTCCGCCGACGGCGCACCCGAAGCGCCACCGGACGGTGCCGGCGTGGTCGACGGGGCTGGGGCGTAGGTCCAGCCGGGCGCGGCGCCCGCGGAGCAGGCGGCCAGGGCGGCGGCGACCACGACGGTCAGCAGGAGAGCGGGCAGGCGGCGCATGTCGTCAGAAGACCTCGGCTGGTTCGCGGTTGATCGGTCCGGCCTTGGCCGGACGGGACGCGACGGAAGGGATCGCGTCGAATTCCAATCTACCGCCCGGCCGCGGAACCTGCCGCGAGGGGCTCGGTGAGGCCGAGCCGGATCGCGACCGCGGCCGCCTCGACCCGGCCCGACACGCCGAGCTTGGCGAGGATGTTGCCGACGTGGACGCCGACGGTCTTCTGGCTGATGAACAGGCGCTCCCCGATCTCGCGATTCGTCCGACCCTCCGAGATGAGCGCGAGGACCTCTCGCTCGCGACGCGACAGGCCGAAGGTGTCGGCCTTCACGACCGGGGCCTCGCCGACGACGCCGCGGGTGACGGACCTCCCGGCAGCCTTGCCGGCGGCGCCGTTCGTCCCGGCTCCCGCGCCGCTGCCCGCGCCCGACGAGCCGTTGCCATTGCCACCCGCGGACAGGGGTGCCTGCCCGGGCCCGACGGCGATGAGCGACCCGTCGCCGGCTTCGGCCGTGTCGCCGTCGCCGATCGTCCAGTCGGCCGGCGCGAGACGGTCCGGCGCGTCCAGCAGCAGGTCGACATCGTCCGGGAGGCGGATCATCGCCCGGCTCGCGAGCTGCCGGACTTCGCGGAGCAGCGGCCGAGCCGACAGGCTGACGCCGATCCGGGCCGCTTCCTCGAGCGCGGGCCGGGCGCGACCTCGACCGGCCCGGCCTTCGCCGCTGGCGAGGATCGCCTCGGCCTGGCGCCAGCGAGCGCGGGCCACCTCGTACGGATTGCCGAGCGTCTCCCAGGCCGCCGCAAGACGATCCCAGGCCGCCGGATCGTCGTGGCCTTCGAGACGGTCGCGATGGGCCGTGGCCTGGGCGAGCCAGGCGTCCGCCTCGCGCCGGGAGCCGATCGTCGGCCCGACCCCGGACCGCTCGATCGCGGTCGTCGCCGCCCGGACGACGTCGCGCGAGCGGCCCCGGATCGTTGCCAGCATCGCGAGATCGCGACGGGCGCCGGCGTCTGCGGCGGCCATCGAATCGACCTCCGCGGCCGTTGCTGCCATCTTCGCCACGAGGCTCCAGTCGCCGGTGTCCTTGACGAGATCCCAGCCGCGATTGGCCGCCCGGGCAGCGTCGACGTGGTCGCCTTGCCAGAGCGCGAGGGACGCCGCGGCGCGATAGATCGGCACGGCGTGCTGGGCGTCGCTCACGGTTTCGAGCTCGACGAGCATCTGGCCGAGCACCCGACCGGCCGCCTCACCGGCCCGGCTCTCGATCTCGACGATCGCGAGATGGTCGATCGGCCGCGTGAAGGCCACGCCGGCCGGGCTCCACTCCAGTGACGTCGCGCTGATGTCGCTCGACTCGGTCCAGCGGCCGAGGAGGTAGAGCGATTCGGCCGCGTTGCCGCGCAGGAGGTTGCCGTAGACGGCTTCGAGCCCGGCCCGCCGGCTGGCCTCGATGCCCTCCGACGCGATGGCGACCGCCTCGGACCGGCGGCCGACGAGGTCGAGCACGGTCGTGAGGTTGGCGAAGACGCGGAACAGCTCGTCCGCGTCGCCGGCGCGCTCCGCCAGGCCGCGGGCCTCCTCGAGCAGGGCGACGCCGGCCTCGGGAGCGTCGCTCCAGCCGAGGGCCACGCCGAGGGTCGTGGTCGCGTGGACGACGATCGGCTCGCCGTCGGGACCGCAGTCGGCGCCGATCCGCATCGCGTCCCGGGCGAGGCGTTCGGCCTTCGCGAAGGCGCCGTCGATCATCGTCGCCTGGGCGAGGGCGGCGAGGACCGTCGCCCGCTCCAGGGTCGTTCCGTCCGGCACGAGGTCGACGGCCCGCTCCAGGGCGGCCAGGGCGCCCGTTCGATCGCCGGCCGCGCGGCGGTAGCGGCCGAGCCGCTCGTGGAGCATGCCGAGGGCGACCCGGTCGCGGCGCTCGTCGAACGAGCCGAGGATGGCCTCGAGGTACGCCACCGCCCGGGCCGGCCGGCCGGCGGCGAACGCCGATTCGGCGGCCCGCAGCTGAAGCGGGGTCGCGATCTCGCGGATCGCATCGGCCCGGACCAGGCTGTCCTCGCTCCGGCCGGCGGCGGTCGTGGCGCGGCGCCCACCGGTCGATCGGGCGGGCGTGGCCGAGGCACCGGCGGGCGCGGATGCCGTCGCCGCCGGCTCAGCGGCGCCGTCCGCACCGGCCTCGCCGGCTGCGGCCGCGGGCTCGACCAGACCGAGCGCCAGCTCGAGCGACTCGAGGGCGTCCTCCGGAGCGTGGGCTGCTTCGGCCCGGCCCGCGGCGTCGACCGCGGCCGCGAACGCCCGATCCGGGACGTGCGCGGCCAGCCAGTGGCCGGCCGCTTCGCTCGGCTGGCCGACGAGTCCGGCGGCCAGGGCGAGATGGTGGCGATGGCGGAGCCGCGGCAGAAGATCGGTCGCGGCGGCGCGCCGGATGTGCTCGTGGCGGAAGGCGATCCCGGCGTCGTCCTCGACCAGGATCGCAGCGCTCACCGCTTCCTCCAGCCCGGCGGCCAGGTCCGGATCGAGCGCCCCGTCGCCGCGCCGCGGCAGGGTCGACGAGCGCGGCGGGAGGCGATCGGAGGTCAGCTCGAAGGCGGCGGCCGTCTCGGCGAGCTCGTGGCGGTCGAGCGGACGACCGGCCAGGGCAAGCAGCCGCAGCACGCGCCGGCACTCGGGGCCGTTCCGGGCGAGGCGGGCGATGACGATGTCCTCGAAGGAGCCGATGAGCGTCCGATCCGACAGCTCGCGGCGCGCCCCCAGGAGCTCTTCGGCGACGAGCGGCAGGCCGCGCGAGCGATCGGCCACGAGGACGAGGGCGGACGCGGTCGGCCGTTCGCCCTCGATCGACTCGACGAGCTCGGCCAGCTCGCCCCGCTCGAACGGCGGGATCGCGACCCGGGCCGGCGAGCGGCCCGCCGTGCCTGCCATCTCGGCCAGCGTCGCGCTCAGGGGATGGTCGCGGGTCAGCTCGTCGGGCTGCCAGGTCGCGATCAGGCAGACCCGCTGCGCCCGCCGGATCCGGCTCATGAACGAGACGAAGGCACGGGTGGCGGCGTCGGCGTCGTGGAGATCCTCGAGAACGAACAGGACGGGCTGCCGCTCGGACAGCCGGCCGACGACGCCAAGCAGGCTCTCGAGCACCCGACCCTGGCGCCGCTCGAGCGCGGTCGAGGTCGGCCGGTCCGGCAGCACGCCGGCCGACGCGAGGCGGCCCACCACCTCGGGGAAGATCCGCGCGACGTCCTCGGCGGCCGGTCCGACGAGGCTCGCCAGCTCGGCGTCCTCGACGGCTCGGAAGACCGGCCGGAGCGCACGGATGATCGGTCCGTACGGCCCATCGGAGCCAGGCCGGTACGACCGCCCGCGAACCACGGCAAACGCCTCGTCCAGCCCGCCGACCCGGCGCGCGAGCTCGTCGACGAAGCGCGTGACGCCGACGCCGCCCAGGCCCTCGAGCAGGACGGTCGTGGCGTCACCGTCCGACGCCGTCTCCAGGGCGGGTGCGAGTCGAACGAATGCCGCGTCGCGTCCGACGAAACGCGCGCTCTCCTTCGTCGAGGGCATGGGCGGCATTCTAGGCGTCATCGGCCTGGCTTCGACGAGGGTGTTGCCGCCCGCGCAGCCCTTGACGTCGTGCGCATGATGTGGCCGTGCCCAAGGCGACAGCCGGTCGCTGATGTGATCCGAGCGCCGGCCTGCCGCGAACCTACTCGTGCCTGGAGGACGGGCGCCGTCGGCACCCGCCTCCGAACACGCCGTGAGTGGCGCGACTGCGCCGCAGCTGGAGGTTGGGACCGATGAGCAACACGAACACCGTCATGGGCTGGGCAACGCTGGCCGGGATCGTCCTGGTCGCCGCGGGCCTGCTCGGCTTCCTCAACACGTCGATCGCGGGCGATGGCGCCAATGCGATCCTCGCCGTCGACTCGATTCACAACATCGTCCACATCCTGACCGGCCTCGTCGCCCTCGGCATCGCGTTCGGCCTCAAGGGCGAGCAGCAGGTCAACGCCGTCATCGGCTTCGGCATCCTGTACGTGATCATCTTCGTCGCCGTCCTCGCCAGCCCGACCCTGTTCGGCCTGTTCAAGGTCAGCGCGAACGCGCCGATCCACGTCATCCACGCTCTGGTCGCCGTCGTGAGTCTCGCCGTCGGGTACATGGCCCGCGGCACCTCCTCGGCGATGGCTCGCTGACCCGACGCCCCATCACCCTCGACGAGCCCCGCGATCACCCATGGGTCACATCAGCCACGAGGCCGTCGAGCAGCTCGCCGCCCTGATCCTCGCGATCGGCGGCGCGATCTTCCTCGTCCTGTCCGTGCGGAGACGGCCGATTCAGCCCGGATCGGCCGTTTCCACCGCTCAGCACGACCGATCGACGACGGGTGGGGCTGGCAGCCCGCCGCCGGTCGCCCGCTCTTTCGCCCTCATTCTTGCCGGCCTGTCGGCCGGTGCCGCGGTGATCCACCTCGTCGCCGCCCCGTCCCACTACGCCGAGATCGGCGACCTGGCATCCGGGTTCGTCGTGGCGGCGATCTTCCAGTTCGCCTGGATCCGCTGGTGCCTCGCCGGCCCGGGTCGGCGAGCCGCCACGATCGGGATCGCCGGCAACCTCGCGATCGTCGCTGCCTGGGCGTGGACCCGCACGATCGGCCTCCCGATCGGCGCCATGGCCGGGTCGCCCGAACCGGTCGGATACCCCGATTCGGCCTCGGTCGTCTTCGAGCTGCTCCTCGTCGCGGGCCTCGTCGCCCGGCTGATGACGGGCCGGTTCGACCGTTCCGGCTCGTACCCGGGACGACGCGGACTCCGGACGCTGGCATCGGTCGCGGTCGTCCCCGTCGTCGGTCTCGTCCTCGTGCTCACCTCGCTCGCGACCGTGGCGATCGCGTCCGGCTTCGAGCATGGCCGTCCGGCCGTCGACCAGCCGATGACGATGGAGCACGTCGCCGCTCCCTGACCGAGCGATCGGAGGCCGGGTCAGGAGGCCTGAGCGCGGGCGGTCAGGAACGCCGTCAGGACGTCGTCGTCGATGTCGCTGCCGTAGGCGGACGCATCCCGGACGATCTCGCCGAGCGTCATCCGGTGCAGCCAGCCTTGGCGCCCGTCCGGGCAGAGCACGAGCCAGTACGACCCGGACTTCTCGATCAGCTGGACTTCGTCGCCCTGGTCGAGCTGGCCGATCTCGGCTGAGCGCAGCTCGTCCGGCGCGTCGAGGAGACGGACGACCGCGTAGCGGACGACCCGCCGCTCCCGAGTGTTGTCGCCCGCGGCGACGCCGTTGTCGAAGCTCATCCGATGGGTGGAGGCGATCGAGCGGGTGGGATCGGCCTTGCGCGCCTCGAGCAGGGACGGACGGCGCCAGCGTGGCATGCCCGCCTCGAGATCGAGCGGCGGCGGGACGGTCGAGCCGCGCACGACGCCCGCCAGGGCCTCGCTGCCGGGAGCCTCGCCGTGGCCGCGCGCGGCGTTGGCCTGGAGGACCTCGTCGGGAGCCGGCGGCTGCTCGTCGCGGCGCTTCTTGCCGAAGATCGCGAAGGCGAAGGCCATGGTCATCGCCGTGCTCGTTCCGATGAGCATCGGCAGGTTGGTCAGGACGGGCGGCCGATCGATCCCGAGGGCCTCGAGTGCACCGGCGAGAGCGCCCCAGCCGGGACCGCCGGTGACGACGCCGGCGCCGTTGCCGGGTCCGCTGCCGTTGATCGACGGGCCGCCGGTCGGAGCGGGGCCGCCGTCACCGCCGGCAGGTCCACCGACCGGACTGCCGCTGGCGAGGCCGGATCCGCCCGCGCCGATCAGCGCGGCGGACCGCCCGGAGCCGTCTCCGAACCCGTCGCTCCAGTCCGGGCCTCCGGTACTCCCGAGGCCGTCGCCGCCGCCGCCACCCGGAACGACCACCGGTTCCGCCGGTTCCGCCGCCGGGAACGCCGGAGCCGCCGCCACCGCCGGGTCCACCGGTCCCGCCCGGGCCGCCGATCGGATCGGTCGGGTCCGTTGGATCGGTCGGGGTGCCGCCGGAGCCGGTCCCGCCGGAGCCGGGTGTCGGCGTCGCGGCCGGCCCGTTGGTGGGATCGGTCGTCGGGTCCGTGGTCGGATCGGGGGTCGGGCGAGGCGTCGGGTCGGGGGTGGGATCGGGCGTCGGGTCCGGAGTCGGCTTCGGCGTCGGCTTGGGGGTCGGGTCGGGGGTCGGGCTCGGCGGGGCGGAGATCGTCACCGTGCCGGCAGCCAGCGTATTGCTGAACTTGTCGCGGCCGGCTCCCTCGAACGCGATGGTGTGCGTCCCGATCGGCAGCTTGGTCGACCAGTGGTGGACGACGCCCTTCTTCCAGGTCGTCGTTCCGTCGCTGACCATCTCGTGCGGGGTGCCGTCGATGACGACCGCGACGTGATCCGCCGGCGATCCTTCGCGATTGCGGTACGTGACCTCGAAGCTGATCGTCGTCGCCGTCGTCCCGGTTCGCGGCGAGACGGACGGATCGAGCAGGTCGGTCGAGCCCTCGTTCGCGAGGACCGGCGCCACCAGCGCGAGGATCACGAACAGCGCCGCGCACAGCGCGGCCAGCGGCGTCGCCGCCGGTCGTCGCTGGTGGTGTCGACGCAGGATCGCCACGAAGAGTCGGACCTCCAACCGGGCAGATGCACCCGTGCTGGGGCCAACCTTGGTGGGCGGTCGCTGCGGCCGCAATGGTACGGGTGTCCCACCGCTCGATCGGCCTGGAGGGGACCCTGCCACCGGTTCGTTGTGCCAGCGCAACAACGCAGGTCGGTCCGGTGGGGTGCGGTGCGGTCCATGGGCCGGACGGCTCGCCGGTCGTGGCCCGAAGTAGTCATTTCCCCGAACGATCGCGCCCACGACGATGAGCCCGTGCAGGTCATCACGTCTCCGCGATCCGAGCGCCCGCCGCTCGGCGCCGTCTTCGTGGGCCTCGTCGTCGGGGGCTTCCTCCTGGTTGGCGGGCTCTTCCTCGCCTGGGTTGCGTTCGCGACCCCCGTCCTGACGTCGTTGACACCGGCGGTCATCCGGCCGACCCCGGCCGAAGTCGCCCTCGGAGGCCTCGTCTGGGGCCTGACGCTCGTGGCACCGCCCTGCTTCGCGATCGTCGGCGCCTTCAGGATCGGGCGCGTCGCACGGGCCGTCACGGCCCGGCCGGCACCACGGGCGATGACCCGCGTCGCGGAATCGATCGGCGACGAGTACACCGCCGCCCACAACGTCCGCCTGCCGGATGGTCGGATGGTTCGCGATCTCGTCCTCGGGCCGTTCGGCCTCGCGGTCATCAGTGAGCTGCCACCCGTGCGGATGACCCGCCACACCGGGATCAGCTGGGAGATCCGGCGCTCGGATGGACGGTGGCATCACTTCGAGAATCCGCTCGAACGGGCGACCCGCGACGGCGAGCGCGTGCGGCGCTGGATCGCCGACACGGAGCGCGACTTCGTCGTGAAGGTCTACGCCGCCGTCGTGTCGTCTGACACGGGCCTGGCACGGACGCCCGGCTGCGCCGTGCTGACGCCGGAGCAGATCCCCGCCTGGCTGGCCTCGCTGCCGCCGGCTCGGAGTCTGACGCCGGATCGCCAGGCGGACCTGATCGAGGAGATCCGCGCGGTCGCCTGATCCCGATCGGCAAGCACGCTGTGGGTGGGCCCGCGGGCGGGCACGCTGTGGGCGGGCCCGCGGACGGGCCCACAGAACAGGCTCTGGTAGGGGAGCCAGGATTCGAACCTGGAACCAGCGGGATATAAGCCCGCCGCTCTGACCATTGAGCTACTCCCCCGCTGCGATCCTACTCCCATCGAGCGCGTGGTTCGTCCGGGACGGGTCGTGCCGCTCCGAGGCCAAGGGCTGGTCGAGAATGCTCCGGCGAGCGCGGAAAGGCGAGTCAGGGACGAGCTAGTTGTCGCCCTGGCCGAGGATCCGGCCGGCCAGTGCGCGGAGGCTGAGCGACCGCTGCGTCTGGTTCGCCTCACTCTCGCGATGCCCGTTGCGCTGATCGTGGTGGCCGCGTGACCCGCCCGGCGCGTAGACGTGGGCGGGCAGGCTGGCGGCGATCTCGCGCTCTTCGTCGGTCATGACGGCTTCGATCGGCAGGTCGTCCGGATCGAACGGCCGCTCGGTCGCGTCGACCACCGCCGCCGGACGCGCGTAGGCCGGGGCGCCGTACAGCTTGGGCAGCGCAACATGCTGCTCGTCGATCGCCACGAATCAGTCCTCGCGTGCGGGCCGGATCTCCGGCCACCGGATGATATCGAGTGGAGGGTACCGCGGAATGGTACGAATGGGCCATTCCATAACGGGGGCGTGTCGTCGGAAGTGGTGCCCCGGCGCACTTCGCGCCCACGGACCCCGCAGCGGCGCCCGTCCCGCGGGTTGGCGGGTCAGCCGATGAGCGGCTCGATCACCTGGACCACGACGACCAGGACCAGATAGCAGACCGGGACCGCGGCAAAGAATCCGAGCGCGGCGCTCCACGCCGAGCGAGTCGTCTTCGTGCCCGCGCCGCGCGGCTGGGGGACGACCAGCCAGGTGACGACGCTCCCGACCAGCAGGACGATCGCAACGTCGAGCACGAGGTAGAGCGTGCGCAGGTCGCCGCCGGGCAGGTCGGCCCCGCGCCGCAGCGCGATGTCGTAGGCGAGGTAGCCGAGACCCAGGACCGTCGCGACGATCAGGCTCGACAGGACCGCCCGCACGACCGGCCGCGGCGCGCCCCGGAACTGCCGCCAGCGAACCTCGGCCCACGATCGCTGGCGGACCTGCATGTCCGGGCGAGGCCGGGCGTCGAGCTTTGTCGGAGGCGGCGCGACAGGCGCCGCCGGCCGCGGCGCCGCGACCCGGCCACCGCCCGCGTCGGCGGGCTCGGTCATCGCTCGTCCTGGCCGAGGATCGCCAGACGCGGTCGCGGCGGCAGGGTCGCCGGCGTGTGCGCGGCGAGCAGCTCCACCGTCGTCGCGACGCGCTCGATCTCCTCGGCCGTCGTGAAGAAGCCGACACTCAGTCGCAGGGCGCCCAGGTCGGGGATCGTCCGGGCGATCGCGAAGATCCGCCCGTTCAGCTCGGCCAAAGCCTCGTCGGGCGTCCAGCCGGCGATCCGGAACGTGACCAGCGTCGCCATCCGGTCAAGCGGGGTGATCAGCTCGACCCCGTCGATGGCCGCCAGCCGCTCCGCTGCCGTGCGCGCCATGGCCTGGCCGCGCTCGTGGATCCAGGGCAGCCCGACATACATCGACAGCCAGCCGCAGCTCCGGGCGAGGCCGGTCACGCCCGGTCGGTAGTGGCCGGAATCGTCGAAACGGCGGGCGTCGCCGCGGGGGACCGCCTCGGTCGGGGAGATCCGGTCGAACGTGAACCAGCTCGCGTTCGATGGCCGGCTCGCCTCGACGATCGCGGGGTCACACCAGAGCGCGCCGGTCCCCTCCGGCCCGAGCAACCACTTCTGGCCCGGGATGGCATAGAAGTCGACGCCGAGCTCGGCGACATCGACGGGGATCGCGCCGGCCGCCTGGGCGCCGTCGACGACGATCCGGGCGCCGCGGGCATGGGCCAGAGCCGCGATCTCGGTGATCGGCAGCCGCGCCCCGGTCGTGAACAGCACGTGCGAGAGCGCGACGATGCGTGTCCGGTCGGTGATCGCGGCATCGAACGCGGCCAGGGTCGCCGCATCGTCGCCGCCGAGGCCGACGTCGGCGATGACCAGCTCGGCGCCGGATCGGGCGGCCGCGACATGGACCGGGCCGAGGCCGCCGGGGTGCTCGGCCTGGGTCGTCACGATCCGGTCGCCGGCCCGGAGATCGACCGACCACACGGCGGCGTTCATCGCCTGCGACGTCGAGTGGACCAGCGCGATCTCGCCGACATCCGCGCCGAGGACCGCGGCGACCGACGCGCGGGCCTCGCCCATCCGCTCGAGGAATCCCTCCCAGTAGTCGGGATGCGAGCGGCCGATCCGGAGCTCGTAGTCGACGAGCTCGGCCATCGCGGCCGCCGTCTCGGCCGGCAGCGGCCCGACCGAGCCCGTGTTGAGATAGATCCCGGCTCCGAGCGCCGGGAGCGCCGCCCGGACGGCCGCGAGCTTCTCGTCTTCAGGCAAGAAGGGGCCGACCACGCGCCTATGATATCGGGGTGACGTCCCTCCCCGGCTCGCGCCTCCCGCGCCCGCGCTCGTCGGGTAGCCTCGCCCGGCCCGAGCTCCTTGCCTCGACCGACTGGCTGGCCGACGAGCACGGCCGGGCCGATCTCCGGATCCTCGATGTCCGCTGGCGACCGGATGGCAGCAGCCGCGAGGTGTGGGCAGCCGGGCACATCCCGGGCGCCGCCCATGCCGACTGGCGCACCGATCTGACCGATCCGTCCGACACCGGCGACACGCTGCTGCTGGCCGGCCCGGAGCAGGTCGCCCGGACGCTGTCCGTGGCGGGCGTCGGGGACGGAACGACCGTCGTGGTCTACGACGACACCGTCAGCCTCTTCGCCTCGCGCGTGTGGTGGAGCCTGCGGGTCTACGGCCTCGAGTCGGTGCGCATCCTCGACGGCGGCTACCCGGCCTGGCTCGAGGAGTCCCGACCCACGTCGAATGCCGTGGCGCCGCCGCCACCCGCCCACTTCACGCCGCGGGCCCAGTCGCGGATGCGGCTGACGACGTCGGACGTGCGAGCCCTCCTCTCGTCACCGGACGTGACCCTGCTCGACGCCCGGGCACCGGCCGAGTACCGGGGCCACGAGGGGAACACGAAGCGCCTGGGCCACATCCCGGGTGCCGTGAATGTTCCGGTCGGGGCGATGACCCGGCCGGGCAGCCAGCACTTCAAGGCCGGTGACGAGCTGCGCGAGCTCCTCCACCGGGCCAACGTCGCCCGCGGCCGGCGGATGGTCTGCTACGACGGGGCCGGGATCGCGGCGGCGAAGCTCGCGTTCGTGCTGACGATGCTCGGCCACGATGACGTGGCGGTGTACGACGGCGGCTGGGCCGAGTGGGGCAATCGCCTGGACCTGCCCGTCGACCGGTAGGTCGCGCGGCGGACATCGCGCGGCGGCATCTCGCGGCGGCATCTCGCGGCGAACCACTCGTCGCTGTGTTGCGGTCAGCCCCACAACGGTCGGCCGAGCGCGGGTTCCGGCTCCATCTGTGGACCTGACAGCAACAACCAGCGGCGGACAGGTCCGTTTGCGGCCGCGGCGAGGCCGCCAGACATCACTTGTGGGGCTCACCGCAACATGACCCGCCCGCGGCACGCGACTGAGGCACAGGCGCGCCCGCGCCACGCGACGAGGCGTCGCCCACCCACACCGCGGCCCGCGGCCCGAGACCAGGCGCAGGCCGGTGAACCCGGCGAATCCCTAGGGGGCGTCGCCCTCGGCGAACGTGGCCTCGGGCACCTCGCCGCCGCGGTTGAGCCCGCCCCACACGTCGACCTCGCGATGTGGTGCGAAGATCTGGGCCCGGCTGTGATTGATCGCGACCATCGGCGCCGTGGCCCGCGCCTCGCCGACCGAGTCGGACCAGTACGTCGCTTCGGTGATCGGGATGAACCGGCCCGTGAGCTCGCTGAGCGCCTCGCGCAGGTCGCGCTCCGGCAGGACGTGGACTCGCCCCGTCACCCGGAAGGGCGGGATCGAGATGAGCGCCTGCTCGGGGACCTTGGGCGTCCGCAGGTCGGCTCGTGCCTCGACCGTCGTGTCGGCGACGGCGAATAGCACCGCGCCGAGATTGACCTGGGCGAACTCCGAGCGGACCGGCATGCCGCGAGCGCCGTACTCGTCGACGACCGTGTCGCTGAGGACGAGGAAGTCCTCGTCGGCCTGGTTGAGGATGTCCGTGATCCGGCTTTGGCGGGTCCGGAGCGAGCCCTTGATGACGAAGGCGTCGGTGTACAGGGTCAGGGAGACGAGATTCGGCTCTCCCCCGAGAAGCATCGACTCGAACATGCCGGGGATCATACCCGGGCACCAAGGCCGCGCGACGCCCCGGAACCGATCGATGCGACCACCCGGGACTACTTCCTGGCGCCCGCCGTCACCAGCTGCTCGGCCCCCTGCTGGAGGCCCTCGTACAGCGCCCGGACCGTCTCGAGCGTGTCGATCTCATCGGCCGGCTTGTCCGGCCGGAGGTTCGCGATCCGCGGGAACCGCAGCGAGTAGCCCGACTGATGGCGCTTCGAGCGGACGATCACGTCGAAGGCGACCTCGACCACGACGGACGGCTCGACCTGGCGATAGCGCCCGAAGCGCTGGATCGTGTGGCCCTCGAACCAGGCGGTCATCTCCGCGATCTCGGCGTCGGTCAGGCCGCTGTACGCCTTGCCGATCGTGACCAGCTTGTCGTTGTCGGTGTCGCGAACCGCGAACGTGTAGTCGGACAGAACCCCATGGCGCTTGCCGTGGCCGACCTCGACGCCGACCACGACGCAATCGATCGTGGCGAGCGCCTTCTTCATCTTCAGCCAGCCGAGCCCGCGCCGTCCCGGCGAGTAGATCGAGCGCGGGTCCTTGACCATCAGGCCCTCGTTGCGCCGCTCTCGCGCGCCGAGGAACGCGTCTTCGAGCGCGCCTTCGGACGTGACGCTCACGAGGTGGCTGAGCGCGAAGACGCCGCCGTCGCCGGCCAGCGGCAGGGCCAGCCCTTCGAGCAGCCGCCGGCGATCCTCGAGCGGCTCGCGCAGGAGCGCGCTGACGGGCGCGTCTCCACCACCGCCGAGCCCGAGGACGTCGAACGCGACATAGATGACGGGCACCTCCGCCTTGATCGCGGCCGACGGCGACTTCCGCCCGAGCCGCGCCTGGAGGCTGATGAACGGCAGCACGGCGCCGTCGCGCCAGGCGAGGATCTCGCCATCGAGGATTCCGTCCCAGGCCAGCCCCCGAGCCCCTTCGACGACCTCGGGAAACTGACCGCTGATGTCGTGGAGGTCGCGCGAATAGAGGCGGATGTCGTCGCCGTCCCGATGGAGCTGGGCCCGGATCCCGTCGTACTTGTCCTCGACCCAGACGGGCACGCCGAGGCGCTTGACGATCTCGGCGGCGTCCTCGGCCGGCGAGGCGAGCATGAACTTGATCGGGTGGAAGAGCGACAGGCTGGCGGCGTCGAGCCGGTCGTCGCGGGCGAGCTCGGCCATCCGGCCGATGTCGCCCGTCAGCATCCCCGCCCACTTGACCGCATCCAGCGGCCGCTCGAACGCCTTCGCGATGGCGGCCTCGACGAGGCCTTCGCGCAGGCCGATCCGGAGCTCGCCCGACAGGACCTTGACCACGAACTTGGCGGTCTGCGGATCCGACCGGCCGAGCAGCGCGCGGAGAATCCCGCTCTTGGCGGCAGGTCCCGACGCCTGCTCGATCTCGGCGTAGGCCGCCGCCACCTCGGGGATCGTCGGGCTCTCGGCGGGGTCCGGGTCGTGCTCGGCCAGGGTCAGGACGTCCTCGACCGCCTTGCCGAGGTCCGACGAGCGGTCATAGGCCTCGCCGAGCGCCGTCCGCGGCACTCCCGCAAGATCCGTGACGGTCGTCGCGATCGCCGACCAGCCGAGACCCACCGCCCGCTGGTCCGCCTCGGCAAACGGGCGCCCCGTGAGGAAGACGGCGGCGATCGGAAGCTCGGCGGCGGACAGTCCGGCGAAGTAGTCGGCGAGGAGGGCAGTCTTCTCGGAGGTCCGGGTCGTGGCGGCGACGCGCTCCGCGACCTCGCTCCAGCGACGCATGGCGGCGATGGTATACCGTCGCTTGAATGAGCCCCCGGAGCTGGTTTCCCGAGAGCCTGACGGGCGAGTCGGTCGTCCTCCGTCGGCACGTGCCCGGGAACCTGCGCGCGTTCCAGCGCTGGTACGCGGACCCCGAGGTCGTGCGCCTGACCCGCTACCAGGACAGCCCGATGAAGCCCGACGAGATCGAGCGGTTCTTCGCCGCCCGGGCGCTCGGCTCGGACTCACTTGCGATGGCGATCCACGTCCGGGACACCGGACTGCTCGTCGGGACGTGCGCCCTGTCGCAGCTCGACGCCGACAACGGCTCGGCGTTGTTCCACATCACGATCGGCGAAAAGGATTCGTGGGGCCAGGGCTACGGCACGGAGGCGACCCGGCTGATGATCGACCACGCCTTCTCCGGACTCGGGCTGCACCGGATCGCCCTGACCGTGTTCGCGTTCAACGAGCGGGCGATCCGCTCGTATCGATCGGTCGGGTTCGTGGTCGAGGGCCGAGCGCGCGAGGCGATCTGGCGCGAGGGTCGCTGGTGGGACGAGATCTCGATGAGCATCCTCGACGGTGACTGGCAGGCGATGCCGCATCGGGAGCAATCGCCCGAGGAGGTCGCCCACGATGAGGCAGCGGCCGCCGCGTCGGCGTCCGCGGGCGCGTCGCGCGCTCGACGTGGCGTGGTCGCGGGCATGTTCGGTCGGCGGCGATGAGCACTCCGGGTCCTGGCCCTGACGCGGCGCGGGCCGACGTCCGTGAGCTGATCGCGGCGAAGGGTCATGTCGTGGACAACGCGCGCGGCGTGATCGCGCGGCTGGATGCCGCCTTCGCTGCCGGCGATCTCGAGCGGACGCCGTTGCTGATGCAATTCCTCGCCGACCTCGAGCCGGCGCTCGACATGGAAGAGGGCCAGAAGCTCGGCGGCAAGAGCGCCGAGGCGGCCCGGTTCATCCTCCGGGCGATCGACCGCGAGCTGGACCGGGCGTAACGCGGCCGGGCGAGCCCCGCCGCCCGACCCATCGGGCGAATCGGGAACGAGTCCAGCGAGCGTGCCTCGAGCGACATCTCGACCGATCCGTGCACGTCGTAGGGCCGTTCTGAACCGGCCGCTGAGTCAAGCGGGGCGAAGGTCGCGGTCGTCCCTCACCAGCACGCCGCCCTTCGCCACGACCACCGGACGCTCCAGCTCCGTCACGTCGACGAGTGGATCGCCCGCGACCGCCACCAGGTCGGCGAACCGGCTCGGAGTCAGCGACCCGACGCGGTCCGACCATTGCATCAACTCGGCGGCGGTCGTGGTCGCCGCGCGGATCGCCTCGATCGGTTGCATCCCGAGCCGGACGTAGCTCGCGAACTGGCGCGCGTTCTGGCCGTGGGGATAGACGCCGCTGTCGGTCCCGAACGCGATCCGGACGCCGGCGGCGTGGGCCTTGCGGAATGCCGTCTCGACCCCGACCTGCGACTCCTCGGCCTTGCGCATCGTGTCGACCGGCCAGTCCGTCGGACCGTCTGGTCCGAGCATCCACTCGCCGTCGTAGATGTCGACGCTGAAGAACGTCCCGCTGTCGACGAGCATCGCGATCGCCTCGTCGTCGAGGTAGGAGCCATGCTCCACCGACCGCGCGCCGGCCCGAATCGCCCGCTTCGCCCCCTCGGCGCCGTGGGCATGGACGGCGACGTGGGTCCCGTACCAGGCCGCCTCCTCGACCGCAGCCCGGATCTCCGCCTCCGAGAGCTCCGGTGCGCCAGGCACGCCGCCGCGGGTCAGGACGGCGCCCGTGCCGATGCATTTGATCATCGTCGCGCCGCCGATCAGGAGGCGGCGGACGCGTTCGCGCACCTCGTCGACCGAACGCACCACCCCGAACCGGAGGTCGTCGGGCAGGGTGATGTCGTGGGCCAGGCCGACGACGTCGCCGCCGCCCCACGGCGCAGTGATGAACGCACCGGCGCACTGCATCCGCGGCCCGACGACATCGCCGCGATCGATTGCGTCGCGCAGGGCGCAGTCGGTGAAGGCCCGGAAGCTTCCGACATCACGGACCGTGGTGAAGCCGGCCTCGATCGTGATCCGGGCATGACGGACCCCGATCAGGACCTCCTCGGCGGCCGAGGTGATCGTCGACGGGACGCCCGCGGTCTGGACGTCGCCGACGAGGTGCGCGTGAACGTCGATCAGGCCGGGCAGGACGGTCAGTCCGGCGAGGTCCAGGACGGTCGCGTCGTCCGGCGTGCCGTCACCGGGGCCGGCGATTGCCGTGATCCGGCCGTCGGCAGCGACGTGGAGGACCCGATCCTCCTGAATCGTGCCGGACTCGACATCGAGCAGGCGGCCGCAGCGGATGGCGATCGGTCGGGCGTTGGCGTCGGTCATCGGTCCACCCTCATCCAGCCCTCGTCCAGTGGGACCGAGCCTCCGCCGGTGACCCGGATCCGCCCGGCGACGATGTCCGCATCGGGGTCGATCCCGGTCAACGGCACCTTCAGCCGGAACAGCCACGGGGCGGGACCCGGCCGCCGCGGCCGGCACGACAGGTAGAGGAACGGCGCGGCGGGCGGACCGTGGACGATCGGGCCGCGGAGCCGGATCGTGCCATCCGGCAGGGAGACGACCCGGATCTGCCCCTCGAATGTCAGCGAGCCGTCCGGCTCGGCCGTCCCCTCGGCCAGCTCACCGGCCGCGTCCTGAAGCCCGATGATCGTGCCCGGCGGGGTGGCCGGCGTGTCGCACGACAGGCGGATCCGGACGACGCGATCGGTCATGGTCATGGCGGAACGATACGGAAGGGCGGGACAGGCGGGGTCGCGCGTTCCGGCCAGAGCGCCGCGCGACGACCACCGGTTTCGTATGCTCGAACGATGATGGCCCGCCTCCGAGGGGTGTTCGCGGCCGCCCGCTCTGCTCGTCACGGTCGGAGCAGGCTCGGCCGGCTGCAGCCTCACCTGCCCGACCGCTCTGACCGCAGGGATCCTGACGGCTGACGGCGCGAACCTCGTGCTGGCCGACGAGTCCGGCGCGACGGAAGTCGTCGTCTGGCCCGACGGCTACGGCGTTCGACCCGACAGCGATGCGCTGGTCCTGACGAATCGGTTCGGGTTCGCGATGGCGCGCGAGGGCGACCGGATCGAGATGGGCGGCGGCGTCGGAGGCGACGACCTCTTCCACGGCTGCGGAGACATCGTGGTCGTCGGACGGCGCCTGCCCTAGATGGGGTCTTGACTCTCGACCTGCCCGAGGGTTCAGGATGGCGTCGTGGATGACGATCTGCTGTCGATCGGACGGTTCGCCCGGCTCGCCGGGTTGAGCGTCGGCGCGCTGCGCCATTACGACGAGCTGGACCTGCTCCGGCCGGCCGACATCGATCGCGTCACCGGCTACCGCCGCTACCGGCGAGCGCAGCTCGAGACCGCCCGGACGATCGCCCGTCTGCGCGACCTGGAGCTGCCGCTCGACGAGATCCGGGAGGTCCTGGCGATGGACGACCCGGCCGCACAGCGTCGGCGCATCGCGACCCATCGGGCCCGGATCGAGGCCCGGACGAACCGCTTGACCCGCCTGCTCCACGTCGTGGGGCGGATGACCGATGGAAAGGACCCGATCATGACGAACGCAACCAGCGATCCCTCGGCGGCGACCTCCGTGGACCTGGACGCCGCGACCCAGCGCCAGCTCGGGGTCGACCTCTACAACTCGACCTGGAGCCTGCTCGAGAAGCCGGACCGCTCGCCTGCCGAGACCGACGAGCTCATCCACCGGGCCCACGCCTCACGCTGGCACTGGGCTCGGGTGGGCAAGGACGTCAACCTCGCCCGCGGCGAGTGGCTCTGCTCGCGGGTGTACGCGACGCTCGGCCGCGGCGAGCCGGCGCTGTGGCACGCCCGTCGGTCCGTCGAGATCAACGAAGGTCTCGCCGCGGACGCCCGCGAGTCGTGGGACCTCCCGGCCGCCTACGAGGCGATGGCCCGGGCGTCGTTCGCCGCCGGCGACTCGGCATCGGGCGCGCTCTGGAAGGCGAAGGCGACCGAGGCGCTCGAGGACGATTAGTGACGCCGACGACCGGAGCCGATCGCCCAGGACCTCGCGACGCTGCCGGGGTAGGGCGAGACGGTACGATCTCGGGCCGGCCGGCCCGACCGGCGCCAAGCCGGCGCGACCGGTTCACCGCCGCACCATCAGGACTGGTGCTCCGGCGGGACCGCCTGAACCATTCGCCGGCGCACCAACTCGACTGGTGCGCCGGCGGGCGAATCGGCCTGTTTGCGCGGGATACCAGCGCCGATGGTGGCAGCCCATGGAACCATGCGATTGCACCAGCCCGGGTGGTATCCCGGTGGGGAGAACCCGGAGAGTGCCGTCGCTCGAGCGTGGGCCGCGTCGCAGTTGACGGCGTTTGCGTGCGATTTCCGGCCACGTCCACGGAGCACCAGCCCCACTGGTACTCCGGCGATCGGGATCATCGCCAGGTGCCGGCGGCCGCCACCGGACGTAGAATCCGGCAATGACTGACACGAAGTTCGGGATCCTCCTCTGGAACCAGGCCACCGACTGGCCGTCCTACGCGGACGCGGTCCGCCGGCTCGACGAGCTCGGATACGAGCACCTCTGGGCGTGGGACCACCTCTATGCGATCTTCGGCGACCCGTACCAGCCGATCTTCGAGGGCTGGGCGAGCCTCGTCGCGGCGGCCGGGATCACCGAGCGGATCCAGCTCGGACTGCTCGTCGGCGCGAACACGTTCCGAAACCCGGGGATCCAGGCGAAGCTCGCCGCGACCCTCGACCACGTCAGCGGTGGCCGGGCGATCCTCGGCGTCGGCGGCGCGTGGATGGAGCCTGAGCACACCGAGGGCGGGATCGAGTTCGGGACGGGCTTCGGCCAGCGCCTCGACTGGCTCGACGAGTCGGTCGCGGCCCAGCGCGCGCTGCTCGACGGCAAGGCGGTCACGTCCGATCCGGAGGGCCACTACGACTTCCAGGGCCTCCGCCATCAGCCGCTCCCGATCCAGAAGCACCTCCCGATCATGATCGGCGGATCCGGCGAGAAGAAGACGCTCCGGACGGTCGCCAGGTACGCCGACATGTGGAACGCGATGGGCTCCGTCGAGAAGATGGCCCACAAGATCGAGGTCCTCCGCGGCCATTGCGAGGCCGTCGGCCGGAACATCGACGAGATCCAGTTCACGCTCGGGATCAAGGCCACGATCCGCGACAGCGAGGCCGAGGCCGACAAGGTCTGGAAGGCCGCGATGGAGCACAACAAGACGCCGCTGTCCGACGTGGCCGACGACGACACGTTCTGGAACGGGACGGCCGCACAGCTGGCTGACAAGCTCGCTCCCTACGTGGAGCTCGGCTTCCACACGGTGATCTCGGAGCAGCCGGCCCCGTACGACACGGAAACGCTCGAGCGCCTGATCGGCGAGGTCAAGCCGCTCGTCGACAAGGGCTGATCGGCGTCATGGCCAGTCCGCCGAAGCGGACGATCGGGTCCGCTGTCGGGCGGCTGCTGGCCGTGTTCGACACGCCGGCCGAGGCCGATGTCGCCGTCGAGGCCCTCATCGAGGCGGGCTTCGATCGGGCGGCGATCGAGGTCTTTGCCGGATCGGACGATGCCGTCGCGTTCGACCCGAGCGGTCGCCGTCGTGGGCTGGGCGGGCGCCTGCTGCGACTGATCGAGTTCAGCTGGGCCGATCAGGCGCCGGACTTCGCGTGGTACGAGGCGGCGGTTCGCGAGGGTCGCGCGGTGTTGAGCGTCAGAGTCCGAGGTCAGCGTCAGCTCAGGCAGGCTTCGGAGATCGTGATTGCCAGCGGCGGCCACTTCGTCAACCATTTCGGCTGGTTCGAGACCCAGGAGCTGGCGCGCTGGCGCGGCAAGGAGCCGGACCTTCCGGGGTTCCTCCGGCGGTGACCGAACCGATCGCTCGCCTTCTGCGCATCGAGAATCTGTGGGTCGTCGCGCTCCTGGTCGTCGCCGTGCTCGTGGGCCTTGGGGCACGCCTACGGAATGACCCTCGACGAGACGGAACGGCCCGTGTGATCAACGGGGCGATCCGCGTTGGATTTGGCGCACTCGTGGTGGCGGTGTTGTTGTTCCTCGGCGTCGTCTTCCTTCTCGGGCCGATCGGGTTGCGCTAGGACCTGGCGCCCGGCGCGGGCTGCTCCGGCGAACAGGTCGATCGGAACTGGGGTCCCACGCCGGAGATCGAGCACGAAGCCGTCATTCGACCGGGGGGTCCGGGCAGATCCTCCAGGCTCCGCCCTCCAGGATGAGCTTGACGTTCTCGTCCACGGGGAGGCGGACGGGTCCGCGGCCGACGTTCGCCAACGTCTCGTCCAGGAGCGTCTGGTCGACTTCCGCGCCCGCCTCGGCGGAATAGGCCCGGAACAAGGCCTCGACCTCGGCCGGATTGAAGCGCTCGACCAGCACGCCGGAAACGCGGACCTCTGCTGAACCGGCGTCACGCCGGACTTGGCCGATCGACAGCTCGCTGGCATCGAGCTGGATGACCGCCAGGGTTCGCGCCGGCACGTAGCCAGGCATCGCACCGACCGGCGCGAGGTATCCGGAGATCGGGAAGGGCAGTGCTGCGGGATTCCTGGACGCGACGCAGACCATGGTGCTCGCAGTCGCGAGGTCGCGGGCGACCACGCTCGACAGGGCGCGGTCGACGATCGTTCCGGGAGTGTCCGGCAGGGGCGCGATCGGAGCCGGCCCTTCGCCGCAACCGATGAGGATCAGGCCGAGGACCAGCGCGAGCCTGCGGCGTCGTAACGAGGTCGCGTCCGGCATCGCCGCTCGCTATCCGGCAACCGCCGCGAGGATCCCGAGGACCTCGGACTTCAAGGGCAGGCGTGGGCTGTTGTCGATCGCGGCATCCTCGATGGCGTCCTGGGCGATTGTGTCATGGGTCTCCGGCCCCAGGCCCTGGGCTGCCAGGGTCCGGCGCTGGCCGACGCGCTGGAGAAGCGCCTGGATCGCCTCGATCCCGGCGCGCGCGGCCGCGCACTCCTCGTCACGCGGTCCGGCGACGCCCAGTGCGACCGCGACGAGCGCCAGCTCGCGATCGCGGACGCCGAGGTAGGTCGCGAAGACTTCCGGCATCACCGTCGCGAGCGCCGTCCCGTGCGGGAGCCGACCGCGCGTCCCGATCGCGTGACCGATGGCGTGGACCGCGCCCACACCGGTCCCACTCTGCTGACCGACGCCGGCGTAATGGGCCGCGAGGAGCATCCGGCTGCGCGCCTCCAGGTTCGCGCCGTCCTCGACGGCCCGCGGCAGCCACTCCCCGACGGTCCGGATCACGCCGAGGGCGATCGCCTCGGCGAATGGGTTCGGGTTCCGCGACAGGAGCGACTCGAGCGAGTGGGTCATCGCGTCGATGCCGGTCGCGGCGGTCGGGTCGGGCGGCAGGCCGACGGTCAGCTCCGGATCGAGGATGCGCCAGGGCGGGCAACACGCTCTCGTGGCCGACGTAGCCCTTGCGACCCTCCGCCTCGTCGGTGATGACGCCGTACGTGTTGGTCTCGGCGCCGGTTCCGGCGGTCGTCGGGACGGCGACGACGGGCGGCCCCGGCTCGATCGTTTCATCGTGGTAGCCAAGTGACATGACAGCACGCTGATTGGCGGCGTGGAGGGCGATCACCTTCGCGGAGTCCATGGCCGAACCGCCACCGAGCGCGATGACCACCGGCGACGGGTGCAGCGAGTGCGAATCGACCGCAGCACGGCGCTGCCGCGCTGCGATGGACGCGGTTCCCGGGTTCGGCTCGACGCCGTCGAACAGCTCCATGCTGATCCCGCTCGTCCGGAGCAGGTCGACGACGCGGCCGGCGACACCGGATCTGACGACGCCCGCATCCGTCACGACGAACGCCGCCCGCGCCCCGAGCGCGGCAACCACCTCCGGCAGCTCCGAGACGACTCCGGCCCCGAATCGTGCTCGGTCGCGAGCCAGGATCTCGAGCCGGCGCTCGGCGTAGCCGTCGGAGCGTCATCGGACCTCCACGACATGATCGATCGACGTGTCCCGCCGGACCGTCAGCCAGCGCCGACAGCCAGCCGTATGAAACCAGCGCTCGGTCGAGATGCCGGTCGGGTTGTCGAAGATCCAGACCTCGTCGAAGTCGCGGGCGTCGGCGTCCTCGATCGATGACGGCGCTCGTCCGGCGCTCGCCGCCGAACGTGAACTCGTCGAGCGGCCGGCGTCCGCAGCGCGGGCAGTCGAGGGTGTGCATCAGCGCGTTCCCGCCGACGCCTGGTCCGCCAGGACGTGGTCGCGCCGGAACCGCTCGAGACCGAACGGCGCGATCAGGGCCGGTGTCTTCCCCGTGGCGATCCGCTCGGCGAGCGCCTCGCCGCCGGCCGGGATCGCCTTGAAGCCCCACGTCCCCCAGCCGGTCGTGATCAGGAACCCGTCGACGCCGGTCTCGCCCATGATCGGGCTCCAATCGGCCGAGATGTCGCACAACCCGGCCCACGTCCGGAGGATCCGCATCGGCCGCAGGAACGGCAGCAGCATCGTGATCTTGTAGGCGTAGCTCCGGAGCGCATCGAAGGACGAGATCCGCGAATACGACGGCTGGCTGTCGAACTCGGCTCCGATGAGCATCTGGCCGCGTTCGGTCTGGCTGACGTAGCAGGCGAGCTCGGTCGAGGCGACGATCTTGTCGAGCCCCTGGGCGAAGTCGTTCGTGACGAAGGCATGGAGCGGATGCGTCCGGATCGGCAAGCGGACGCCCGCGTGGGCCGCCATCTCGGTCACCCGCCCGCCGACGGCCGACAGGACGATCCCGGCCCGGATGTCGCCGGCCGCCGTCCGGACGCCGACGACGCGATCGCCGTCGCGGAGGAGCCCGGTCACCGGTCGGTGCTGGATGACGTGGATGCCGGCCGCGGTCGCCCCGGACGCGAACGTCCACGCGACGCGGTCGTGCCGGGCGGTCGCCGCCTCGACATGATGCGACGCCCCGAACACCGGGTAGCGCCCGCCGCCGGTCAGGTCGATCTGCGGGATCAGCTCCTTCACCTCGGCCGGGGTCAGCAGCTCCGTCCGGACGCCCATCGCCTGGTTCATCAGGCAGCGTGCCGCGCTCGGTCCGCAGGCCCATCTCCGAGTGGGCGAGCCAGACGTGGCCCTTCTGGCGGTGGAAGATCGCGGCGCCGGTCGCGGCCTCGAGGCCCTGATAGAGCGGTCATCGACCGGTCGTAGAAGCGGATCGCCTCGGGGACCGCGTAGTTGGCCCGGATGATCGTCGTGTTCCGGCCGGTGTTGCCGGACGCGATGTAGTCGGCCTCGACGACCGCGACGTTCGTGATCCCGTGGCGCGTCGCGAGATAGTAGGCCGTCGCGAGGCCGTGCCCGCCGCCGCCGACGATCACGACGTCGTACGACGCGCGCGGCTCGTGCCACACGATCGGCTGGAGCGACTCGACGTGCTCGCCGACGCTCATCGGAGCCGCGCCCGGAGCTCGTCGGCGTAGGCGGCGTGGGTCACGAGGACCGGCACGGCGCTCATCACCAGCTTGGCGGGAACGCCGGCGACCTTGCCCTGGGCGAGGGCGCCCGGGCTCGGCCGGGATCTGCCAGTCCGTGTGGGCGGACACGGCCTCGAGCTCCTCGGGCGTCAGGATCGCGCCGACGAAGCCGGCCTCGGCCTCGACGATGGCGTCGGGGTCGTCGATGAGGACGCCGGTCGCATCGATGGCGAGCATCTCGTCCGGGGCGAGCCGGAGGAGGATCACCTCGCCGATCCAGCGCGCCCCGTCCAGCGCGTCCGGCGACGCGACCACGCGCAGCCCGCGGAGCGGCTCAAGCGCGAGCACGGAGGCCCTCCGGGTCGTAGAACGGGGTGGGCGTGACGATCGCCTCGCGGTCGTCGATCTCGACGCTTGCCGAGGAACGGCCGGCGCCGCTGCCAGCCGAGGACGAGCGCCTTGCCGAGCAGCGGGGACGTCCAGGAGCCCGTGACATTCCCGATGATCTCGGAGTCCGAGATCGCACGGATCGGCGAGCCTTCCGGCGGCGCCTCCCCGTCCATCTCGAACCCGAACCAACGCCGATCGTCGTCGAGCTTCGCGGTCCGCTCCAGCGACGCCTTCCCGATGAAGGCGGGCTTCTCCAGCCGGACCGCCCAATCCATGCCGAGCCGGCGCGGCGTCGTGTCGAGCTCGGTGTCCATGCCGACGATCACGTGGCCCTTCTCGAGCCGCAGCCCGAACAGCGCCTGGAGGCCGTGCGGCCGGATGCCGAGGTCGCGCCCTTCGTTGAGGAGCGCCCGCCACAGCGCGACGGATCGGTCGACCGGGTGGTGGAGCTCGAACGCCGCTTCGCCCGTGAACGACAGCCGCATCACGTGGCACGGCACGCCGGCGATCTCGGCCTCGACGTGGCCGAGGAACCGCGGCGCCTCCGTCAGGCCGATACGCCCGAGCAGCTCCTTCGCGAACGGGCCCGTGACGTTGATCGCGGCGAGGGACATCGTCCGGTCCATGACGTGGACGCGCAGGCCCCACGTGTCGACCCAGTCGCGGATCCACATCTCGGCGTTGGCGGCGCCGCCGGAGGTGAAGCTCAGGACGAACCGGTTCTCCGACATCCGGAGGATCATCCCGTCGTCCATCACGTGACCGCGCTCGTTGAGGAGCAGGGCGTAGCGCGACCGGCCCGGCTTGATGTCGGCGACGTGGCACGGGTAGATCCGCTCGAGGGCCTCGACGACGTCCGGCCCGCTGACGACGAGCTTGCCCAGCGTCGAGACGTCGCCGATCGACACGCCCTCGCGGACCGCCCAGTACTCGCCGACGACGTCGCCGTAGTGCCACGGCCGCCACCACCCGCCGAAGCGATCCATCCGGGCGCCGAGCGCGAGATGCTCGTCGTGGAGGGGCGTCCGTCGGAAGGCGTCGATCGTCGTGTCGGCGGCGGCTTCGGCGAGGGTGATCTGGCGGGCGGCGGGACGAGCCGTGAACGGCTCGGGCGGCGGTCCGCCGGTCCTGGCCGCGATGAACGCCCGGACATGGGGCAGACAGGCGCCGCCCTGGCACGGCCCGAGCCCCGCCCAGCTCGCGCGCTTGAGGAGCTCGAGCTCGGTGTAGCCCTTGTCCCAGGCGATTGCGAGGTCGTCGACGGTCGTGCCCATGCAGGGGCAGACGACGCCGTCGGCGGGCGGCGGCGGAACGGCGTGATCGACCGCGGCCGAGCCGACCGCGGTCACCGCGTCGTCGCGGATCATCCGAGCGAGGACGTCGCGTGGCGCCCGGCCGAGGTCGACGACGGCGGTGTCGCAGGGCGTGGCCGTCTCGACGCCGTCCAGGCCCGCCGTGACGACCGCGGCCACCCGACCGTCGGCGTCGCCCTCGAAGCGGACCAGCCCATCGGCGCCGCCGACGCGCGCGACCCGGCCGAGGTCGACTCCGGCAGCGATCAGCTGCTCGGCGGCTCGGGCGGTCAGGATCCCGGCGAGGCCGCTCCCGGGACAGACCGGCTGGATCTCGGCCGAGCCGGTCGCGACGACGATCTCGTGGGCCTCGAGGTGGAGCATTCCTCCCGGCACGCGCGCGACGACCGCCGGTCCCGGATAGATCCCGACGACCTCGGCGCCGTGCGCTGCGTCCAGGACGACGACCTCGCGCCCGGCGGCGCGCGCCGTCTCCGCCGCCGCGGTTCCGCTCCGGCCACCCCCGACGACGGCCAGGTCGACCGTCGAGCGATGGACCGCGAACTCGACGCCGACGGGGATCCGGGCCAGGTCCCGCAGGTCGACGATCGGAAGAGGCGGCTTGCCCTCCGCCGGATGACGCTCGACGACGGTCCCCGGCCGCGCGGCGACCTGGCAGGTCCGGACGTAGGCGACGCCGTCGACGGTCGCCAGGCAGTTGCCGCAGTCACCGGCCAGGCACAGCGCCCCGCCTCGTCCCGGGACCTCGCCTGCCCGAACGATCGCGAGCGCGACCGAGTCGCCGGCGGCGAAGGCCGTCGGCCGCCCATCGACGACGATCCGGCGGTCCGGCTCCGTCAACGGACCAGGTGCTCCGCCGGGATCCGGTCCACGACGTCGGAGAGCCGGGCGCCGAGCTGCTGCTCGGTGATCCAGATCGAGGGACCACGACCCGGAATCGCCGGGTTGATGCGGGCCGCCAGGCGGTCGTACCACGGCAGGAAGGCCAGCTCCCGGCGGGGCACCTCCACCGCCAGCATCGGCACGCCGGCCACGCTCCCGATGCCCGGCGCAGCCGAGCGCCTCCCAGCCGATCCGATGGCCGGCGACCCACAGCCCGTCGTCGGCGACCTGGACCCGCGGCCGGCCCAGGACGTTGCAGCGGAGCAGGCCGAGACCGGACGCGGCGCACAGGTCGCGACCACGAGCGCCGCCCAGCGCGGCGACCATCGCCCGCTCGAGGCACGTCCCAGTACTCGGCCGGCCGGGCGATCGCGAGCACGACGAGCAGGACGCCGACCGGGATCAGGAACAGCGATGTCCAGGCCGCCAGCAGGACCCAGACGGTCCGAGACGGCGCCGGACGCGATCGTGCGGCTTCGCGGCCTGTCGATCACTGGCGCATCCGGAGGCCCTGCGGGTCGTGGACCGGCTCGGGCTGGAGGCGCGCCGGCCGGCGCCGGCCGATGATCTCGATCTCGAAGCCCGTGCCGCCGGGCCCGGCCGGATCGGCCAGCGCCGCCGGGACATAGCCCAGCGCGAGCGAGACCTTGGCCGAGTGGCCGTAGCCGCCGGACGTGACCCAGCCCACGACCCGATCTTCGTGCCAGATCGGCTCGTCGCCGATCACGTCGGCCGGGTTCTCGGGCTCCGGGTCGACGACGAGCGTCACGAGCCGCCGCGCCGGACCGGGCCCGCTGGCCTCGGCCTCGTACGCCGCGCGGCCGATGAAGTCGTGGTCGAGCTTGACGTAGCGGGTGATCCCGCCTTCGGCCGGCGTGTAGATCGGGCGGTACTCGCGGAACCACGTGCCGTAGCTCTTCTCGAGCCGGAGGGACATGAGTGCCCGCATCCCGAACAGGCGCAGCCCGTGCGGCTCGCCGGCCGCGACGATCCGATCGAACAGGGCTCGCTGGTGCTCCGGCGCGACCCACAGCTCGTAGCCCAGCTCACCCGAGTAGTTGATCCGGGCGACGAGGGCCGGCTGCATTCCCAGATCGACGCGTCGGAAGGTCATGAACGGGAAGGCGGCGGTCGACAGGTCGAGGTCCGGCGCGACGGCGGCGAGGACCTCGCGCGACTTCGGCCCCGTCAGCGACAGCCCGACGAGCTCGAGGCCGAGCACCTCGAACTCCACGGATCCATCGGCCGGCAGATGGTGGCGGAACCAGCGCGAGTGGTGGGTCTCGGCGGGGAGCGATCCGAACAGGAAGAACTCGTCCGCCTCCGACGCCCGCGCGACCGTGAACTCGCCGACGATCCGCCCGGCGTCGTTGAGCATCGCGGTCAGGGTGATCCGACCGGGCGCCGGCATCCGCGCCGTGAGCAGCGACGCCAGCCACGCCTCGGCTCCCGGTCCGGTGACCCGGTACTTGGCGTAATTCGAGATCTCGGTCATCCCGACCCGCTCGCGGACCGCCGCGACCTCCTCGGCGACGCACTCCCAGGCGTTCGAGCGCCGGAAGGTGACGTCCTCCTTCGGCTCGAGCCCGGGCGTCTGGAACCAGAGCGCATGCTCGAGGCCGGCGGTCGCCCCCCAGACCGCGTTCGCCGCGGTCAGGCGGTCGTGGATCGGCGTCGTCAGAAGGGGCCGGGCAGCCGGCAGCTCCTCGTTCGGGAACGTGATCCGGAACCGCCTCCGGTAGTTCTCCTGGACCTTGGCGTTCGTGTAGGCGAGCGTCGCGTAGTCGCCGTAGCGCGCGACATCCATCGCCCAGATATCCATCCCGGAGTCGCCCGCGTCGCCTGCGGTCATCCAGGCTGACAGCGCAAGGCCCACGCCGCCGCCTTGCGACAGCCCCGCCATCACCCCGCAGGCGACCCAGTAGCCGCGCAGGCCGCGGACCGGCCCGACGAGCGGGTTGCCATCCGGCGAGAACGTGAACGGCCCGTTGACGACCTTGCGGATGCCGGTGGTGCCCATGGCCGGGTAGTGCTTGAAGGCCACGTTCAGCTCGGGCGTGATCCGGTCGAGGTCCGGCTTGAGGAGCTGCGACCCGAAGTCCCACGGCGTCTCCTTCGGGGACCACGGCACGGCCGCCTGCTCGTACGTCCCGAGGAGCATCCCGCCGCCCTCCTGGCGGATGTAGATCTCGCCGGCGAAGTCGAGCGCCATCGGCATCTCCTTGCCGGTCTTCGCGACGTTGGCGGCGACCTCGGGCATGTCGACGGTCAGGAGGTACATGTGCTCCATGGCCAGGACCGGCAGCTCGATCCCGACCATCCGGCCGACCTCGCGGGCCCACAGGCCGCCGGCGTTGACGACGTGCTCGGCGTGGATCGGGTCGCCGTTCTCGATGTGGACGTCCCACGTGCCGTCCGCGCGCTGGCTGAGCGCCGTGACCGGCGTGTGCTGGCGCACCTCCGCGCCGAGCAGCTGGGCGCACTTCACGTAGGCGCGGGTGACCCCGCTCGGGTCGACGTGGCCCTCGACCGGGTCGTACAGCGCGCCGACGAAGTACTGCGGGTCCATGAGCGGGAAGATCTCGGCCGCTTCGTTCGGCGTGATCAGCTCGAGATCCATGCCGAGGTAGCGGCCGCGCGACTGGGCCATCCGCAGGAAGTCCATCCGGACCTCCGTGTCGGCGAGCATCAGGCCGCCCGGCAGGTGGATCGAGCAGTTCTGGCCGCTGACCCGCTCGATCTCCTCGTACAGCTGGATCGTGTACTGCTGGAGCTTCGAGACGTTCGGGTCGCCGTTGAGGGTGTGCATCCCGCCTGCCGCGTGCCAGGTCGAGCCCGCTGTCAGCTCGCGTCGCTCGAGGAGGATCGCGTCCGTCCAGCCCGCCTTCGTGAGGTGGTACAGGACGCTGGCGCCGACGACGCCTCCACCGATGACGACGACCTGGGCAGACGACTTCACTCGACCCTCCACGTTTCCGAATTCGGCCAAGACTACCGTCGGCCGGGCGCCGCCGCGCGCTGGCCGGACGGAAGCGCGCGGGATCGCTACGGTGTGGAGGCGTGCACGGTGGCAACGGATCGCTCGACGAACAGGAGGACGACATGTCGCTCGCCCGCGTCCAGTTCTTCTCGGTCTCCCTCGACGGGTTCGGGACCGGCGAAGGCCAGAGCCTCGAGACGCCGTTCGGCCACGCCGGCGAACGGCTCCACGAATGGATGTTCGTCACCCGTTGGTGGCGTCAGATGGTGGGCGAGACCGGCGGCAGCGGCGGCATCGACGACGCGTTCCTGCGGCTGCACGCGCCGGGCGTGGGCGCCGAGATCATGGGCGCCAACAAGTTCGGTCCGCCCGGCTGGCATGAGGACCCCGAGTGGAAGGGCTGGTGGGGCTCCAACCCGCCGTTCCACTCCCCGGTCTTCGTCCTCACCCACCACGCGCGGCCGTCGATCGAGATGGAGGGCGGGACGACCTTCCACTTCCTGGACGCGTCGCCGGCCGAGGCACTCGCGCAGGCCCGGGAAGCGGCGGGCGGACAGGACGTCCGGATCGGCGGCGGCGCGACCACGATTCGCGCGTTCGTCGCCGCCCGGCTCATCGACCACATGCACATCACCGTCGTCCCGATCGTGCTGGGTCGCGGCGTCCGTCTCTGGGACGGACTCGAGGGTCTCGAGAGCGACTACCGGATCGAGGCAATCACGGCGCCCAGCGGCGTGACGCACCTGACGTTCACCCGGGAGGCCGCCGAAGCCTGACCCGACCGATGGAATTGACCGCCACGCCGCGCGGGCCGGCTCCGCCTTCCCGTACAGTCGGCGCGACACGTGGAGGTGGCGCGATGGATCTGCATGACCTGGTTCCGTACACCAAGTTCGCCCACATCGCAGCCATGTTCATCGCCGCGTCCGTCACGATCGGCGGCGACCTCCTGTTCCTCCGGATCGCGCGCGAGGGCGACGCTGCAACGACGGCGCGGCTCGGCCATGCGATTCGGCGACGCGGCCCGCTGACGCGTCCGATCTACGAGGTCGGGATCCTGTTCGGGATCGTGACGGCCCTCCTCGGCGGATTCAACTTCCTCGCTCCGTGGCTGATCGGGGCCTACCTCGTCATCGCGGCGCTGATCTACGTGTCGAACTGGATCGCCGCGCCGGCCTATAGCAAGATCCTGGAGGTCGCCGGGACCGGCGACGACCATGCCGTTCGGGACACGCTGGAGAGCACGGGCTACGCGCGAACCGCGCAGCTGACCGGCTTCCTCTTCGGGCTCGCGATCTTCTTGATGGTCGTGAAGCCGTTCACCTGAGCCGGGCATGCCGATCGTTGCGTCAGAAGTCCGTCGGGACGCCGCCCTCTTCGACGCGCCGGGCGACGAACGCGTCCAACTCCTCGCGGACGGCGGCGTCCAGCGGCGGCGCCTCGTACGCCGCGAGCAGCTGCTTCCAGATCGCGTTGGCCTTGCCCGGCGCGGTCGGCGAGCCGGCCTCCTCCCACGATTCGTAGTTCCGCCAGTCGGACAGCAGCGGCTTGTGGAACGCGGTCTTGAATCGAGCCTGGGTGTGGGCGGTCCCGAAGAAGTGCCCGCCCGGGCCGACGTCCTCCATCGCCTCGAACGCCAGCGTGTCCTCGTCGACCACGACCGGCTCGAGGAAGGCCTCGACCATCCCGAGCAGCTCGGCGTCGAGGATCATCTTCTCGTAGCCCGCGTGGAGCCCGCCCTCCATCCAGCCGGCGCCGTGCATCAGCAGGTTGACCCCGCCCATGATCGCGCCCCACAGCGAGAACACCGACTCGTAGGCGGCCTGGGCGTCGACCGAGTTGGCGGCGCTGACATTGGATGAGCGATAGGGCACCCGATAGCGGCGGGCCAGCTGGCCGCCGATCATCGCGGTCCGCATGTACTCCGGCGTGCCGAACGCCGGCGCACCCGACTGCATGTCGACGTTCGACGTGAACCCGCCGTAGATCACCGGCGAGCCCGGCCGGACGACCTGGGTCAGCGTGATGCCGGCGAGTGCCTCGGCGTTCTGCTCGGCGAGCGCGCCGGCGAGCGTCACCGGCGCCATCGCCCCGGCCAGCGTGAACGGGGTCATGCAGATGACCTGGTTGCGGGCCGACATCTCGAGGATCCCGTGGAGCATCGGCGTGTCGAGCCGGAGCGGCGACGACGAGTTGATGACCGTGAACAGCGACGGCTCGCGCTCGAACGTCGCGTCGTCGAGGCCGCGCGCGATCCGGGCCATCTCCATCGCATCGGTGATCCGCTGGCGGCCGAGCGAGTAGGCGTGGATCGGCTTGTCCGACAGGGTCAGCAGGTCGTGGATCGCGTGGAGGTGGCGGATCGAGGCGTGGATGTCGATCGGCTCGACCGGGTAGCCCGCGAAGAAGTGGACCGAGTTCAGCATGTGGCCGAGCCGGATCAGGTTCTGGTAGTCCTCGCGGTTGCCGACGCGCCGGCCGCGATCCAGATCGGCGACGTTCGGCGCGCTGCCGACGGTCCCGAACGCCATCCAGTCGCCGCCGATCTCGAGCGCCCGCGCGGGGTTGGTGGCGTGGAGCGTGAACTGGGCCGGGGCCGTCCGGATCCTCTCCTCGACCATCGCCGGGTCGAACCGGACCCGCTCGCTGCCGGGCCGGACATCGGCACCGGCGTCCTTCAGAAGCGTTCGAGCGCCGTCGTCGAGGAAGTCCATCCCGATCTCGGACAGGACCCGGAGCGACGCGACATGGATCGACTCGATCTCGTCCTCGGACAGGACGAGCGTCGGCTGATACCGCATCCGGGGCTGCTGGATCGGGCGCTGCTGGGGCAGGACGTGGCGTTCGTGGCCGGCACGCCCGCCGCTCCGCCGGCGCGGGGCCGCCGCCAGCGCCGGGTCGGACAGGCCGGCCAGGAGCTCTTCGTCAGTCACCGGACAGGTCCATCCACGTCGTCTTGAGCTGGGTGTAGCCGTCCAGGGCGGCCATCCCCTTGTCGCGCCCGAAGCCGGACTGCTTGAAACCGCCGAACGGGACCGTGATGTCGGCCGTGTCGAACGTGTTGATCCAGACCGTCCCCGCCCGGATCGCCCGCGCCAGGCGATGGGCCTTCTTCACGTCGCGCGTCCAGATCCCGGCGGCGAGCCCGTACGGCGTGTCGTTGGCGATCCGAAGCGCTTCGGCCTCGTCCTCGAACTCGGTCACCGTCAGGACCGGCCCGAAGATCTCCTCGCGGGCGACGCGCCATGCGTTCGAGACGCCGTCGAGGATCGTCGGCGGGAGGTAGAAGCCGCCGCTCTCCTCGCGGACCCGCTCGCCACCGGCCACGACCCGGGCGCCCTCCTCCTGGCCGAGCGCCACGTAGCCGAGGATCTTCTCGAGCTGGCGTTCGTCGACGATCGCGCCGAGTCGGGTCTTCGGGTCGAGCGGCTCGGCCGGCGCCATCCCACGGCCGATGGCCGCGATCCGCTCGACGAGCTCCTCGCGGATCGAGCGGTGGATCGACGAGCCGCGAGCCCGCATTGCAGGTCTGGCCGGCGTTGTAGAAGATCCCCGACCCGATCGATGCAGCCACCGCCTCGAGATCCCCGGCGTCGGCGAGGACGACCTGGGGGCTCTTCCCGCCGAGCTCGAGGGTGATCGCCTTGACGTCCGACTCGCCGACCGCCCGGAGGAGCGACTTCCCGACCTCGGTGGAGCCGGTGAACGTGATCTTGTCCACGTCGGGGTGGCGGGCCAGCGCCGGACCAACCACCGCACCCGGGCCCGGCACCACGTTCAGCACGCCGTCCGGCAGGCCGGACTCGGCGGCGAGCTCGGCCAGCCGCAGGGCCGTCAGCGGCGACTGCGAGGCCGGCTTCAGGACGACCGAGTTGCCGGTCGCCAGGGCCGCGCCGATCTTCCAGGCGGTGATGATCAGCGGGTAGTTCCAGGGGACGATCGCGGCGACGACGCCGATCGGCTCGCGGGTGACGAACGACAGCGCGTCCGGCCCGGTCGGCCCGACCTCGCCGTAGACCTTGTCGATCGTCTCGGCGTACCACTGGATCGTCTTCGCGGCGCTCGGGACGTCGACGGCGAGGGTGTCCCGGATCGGCTTCCCCACGTCGAGCGATTCGAGCAGGGCCAGCTCCTCCCGCTGCTCGCGGATCCGCTCGGCGAACCGGAGCAGGATCTTCTTGCGATCGGTCGGCGCGCGATCGCTCCAGCGCCCGTCATCGAACGAGGCGCGCGCCGCCTGGACAGCCCGGTCCACGTCCTCGACCCCGCCCGACGCGACGTGGGCGATCACGGACCCGTCGCGCCCGGCGACGTCAGCGAACGTCTCGCCCGCCGCCGACGCCACGAACCGCCCGTCGATGAACGCCTCGGTCCGCGGCGCGATCGCGGCCGCGCGCGCGAGCCACTCGTCCGCGGTCACGCGCGCCTTCGGGGCCGTCGCGCTCATGCCGCGTACCGCTTGATGGCCGCCTCGTCGAGCACGGCGCCGATCCCCGGCGCGGACGGCACGCGCAGGACGCCGTCGGCTCCGGGCCGGATCGGCTCGGCGAGGAAGGCATCGCGCCGTTCGGGAGTCCAGCCCGGCGGGTCGTACGGGAACTCGATGAACGGCCCGCCGCCGACGCCCGCGGCGACGTGGAGGTTGGCGAGCAGCCCGATCCCGTTCGTCCACGTGTGCGGGGTGTACCAGCGGCCCTTGGCCAGCGCGAGCTCGGCCAGCCGCCGGCCGTTCGACATCCCGGCGGCGAGCACGACATCGGCCTGATGGACGTCGAACGCATCGGCATCGAGCGCCGCCTCGAGCTCGCGGAAGGTCCGGGTCATCTCGCCGCCCGCGATCCGGATCCCGAGCCCGGCAGCGCGCAGCGACGCCAGCCCGGCGAGGTCCGATCCGTCGAGCGGCTCCTCGAGCCAGAGGACGTCGAGCTCGGCGAGGCGCTTCGCGATCGAGCGAGCCGCCGCGAGGTCGATCGCCGGTCGGACGTCGCCGGCCATCCGCCAGCCCTGGTTGATGTCGACCATGATCGCCATCGTGTCGCCGACCTGGTGGCGCGTGGCGGTGACCGCGGCGATCCCCTCCTCGAGCCGCTCCGGGGTGCTCGGGTCGACGCGGATCTTCAGCGCCCGGAAGCCCTCCTCGCGAAGACGGAGCGCCGATTCGGCGCGGGCCGCGGGCGCCAGCAGCATCCCGCACGAGGCGTAGGCGGGGATGCCGTCGAGCGCGCCGCCGAACAGCGCTCGCGACCGGCAATCCCGCCGACCTGGCCCGCGATGTCCCAGAGCGCGACCTCGAGCGGCCAGTAGCGGCCGGCATGGAAGTCGATCGTCTCGAGCGCCCGGACGTGGCGGGCGATCGCCAGCGGATCCTGGCCGACGAACAGGTGCTCGAACGCCGCGAACCCGTCCATCGTGTCGCCGGAGCCGATGCCGACGACGCCCTCGTCGGTCTCGACCCGGACGATCGTGACGGCGAACGACGTCCGCGGATTCGGGTCCCAGGCCGCCGGGAACGGCGGGTCGAGCGGCACCTGAAGTCGCTCGCTGCGGATCGCGCTGATCTTCATGCGTGGGCAGTATCGCCGACGATCCGGGATGCGGTACTGTCGGCACTCCACCCGCGCATCCCGACCGAACCGCCCGTCAGGAGGATCGCAGCGCCGATGGCCGATCAGCATCGCCAAGCCGCGGTCGTCGAGTTCGACCACGTCACCAAGCGCTACGACGCGCCGACCGGGAAGAACAAGGACAAGCCGACACCCGGCGCGGTCAACGACCTGTCGCTCAAGGTCCCGGCCGGCAAGATCTGCATCCTGGTCGGGCCGTCCGGCTGCGGCAAGACCACGTCGTTGAAGATGGTCAACCGCCTGATCGAGCCGACGTCCGGGAAGATCGTCATCGACGGCGTGGACGCCGCGACCCGCGAGCTGACCGAGCTCCGGCGGAGCATCGGCTACGTGATCCAGCAGGTCGGCCTGTTCCCGCACCAGACGATCGGCGACAACGTCGCGACGGTGCCGCGGCTGCTCGGCTGGCCCAAGGCCCGGCTCCGGGAGCGGTCGGAGGAGCTCCTCGGCCTCGTCGGGCTCGATCCGGCGAAGTACCGCGACCGCTACCCGAGCCAGCTGTCCGGCGGCGAGCGGCAGCGCGTCGGCGTCGCCCGGGCCCTCGCGGCGGACCCGCCGATCATGCTCATGGACGAGCCGTTCGGCGCCGTCGACCCGATCGTCCGCGACCGGCTCCAGAACGAGTTCCTGCGGCTCCAGGAGACGATCGCCAAGACGATCCTGTTCGTGACCCACGACATCGACGAGGCGATCAAGATGGGCGACCTCGTCGCCGTCTTCGAGACCGGCGGCATCGTCGCCCAGTTCGGAACGCCGCTCGACATCCTGGCCGCGCCCGCGTCGGAGTTCGTCGCCCGCTTCGTCGGCCAGGACCGCGGTCTCAAGCGCCTGTCGCTGCTGCGCGTGGCGGACGTCCCGCTGCGGGCGCCCGTCACCGCGCGCCCCGGAGACGCGGCGGCCGACGCCCGGCGGCGCGCCCTCGACGATCCGCTCCGCTACCTGCTCCTGATCGACGCCGACAACCGTCCGATCGGCTGGATCGCCCATGGCGACATCCCGGCCGACGGCTCGCTGACGGAGGCGATGGCGAACCCGAGCTCGCCGATGGTGAACAAGCGGACGACGCTCAAGGACGCCCTGTCGATGATGCTCGACGCCGACGTCCAGACCGGGATCGTCGGTCGATCGCAACGGCGCGGTCCAGGGCCTCCTGACGATCGACGCCGTCGCCGACAAGATGCGCGAGGGCGAGCACGCCGCGACGTTCGACCAGGAGCCGGACCACGAGCCGGAGACCGGCGAGCCGGACCTCGCCGACGATCCGGCGGCCGAGCCCGAGGCCCTCGAGGCGGAGGCCTGAGATGCCGCCCGGCACGAAGCTCTTCGACGTCGGCTGGCTCGCGAGTCACCTCGACCAGGTCGGCGAGCGGATCGTCCAGCACCTCCAGCTGACGGTGCTGCCGCTCGCTGCTCGGGATCATCATCTCGCTGGTCCTCGCGATCTGGGCCGTTCGCCAGCCGCGCGTCTATCCGCCGATCACGCTCATCACCGGCCTGCTCTACACGATCCCGAGCCTCGCCGCCTTCGCCGTCCTCCGGCCGATCTTCGGGTTGACGCTCGTGACCGCGATCGTGCCCCTGACCACGTACACGCTCCTCATCCTGTTCCGCAACTTCGCGGCCGGCTTCAGCTCCGTGCCGGCGGAGATCCTCGAGGCCGCGGAGGGGATGGGCTACACCCGGCGGCAGCGTCTCTTCCGGGTCGAGCTGCCGCTGTCGGTGCCGCTGATCATCGCCGGCATCCGCCTGGCCAGCGTCACGACGATCGGCCTGGCAACGATCGCGGCGGTCCTCGGTGACACGTTCGGCGGGCTCGGCCAGCTGATCACGGAGGGGATCCAGACCTTCTTCCCGACCAAGTACCTGCTCGGCGCCGCGCTGTCGGTGGTGCTCGCATTCGCGGCCGACTTCCTGTTCGTCCGGATCGAGCATGTCGATCACGCCGTGGGCCCACGCCAAGGCCGGGGGCCGCTGATGGACGTCCTCAGCTTCTTCGGCGACCCGACCCACTGGGAGGGCACGAACGGCATCCCGGCGCGGCTCCTGGAGCACCTGGTGACCTCCGGCCTCTCGATCCTGGTGGCGACGCTGATCGCCGTGCCGGTCGGGCTGTACATCGGGCATACGAACCGCGGGAGCGGCTTCGCGATCAACCTCGCCAACATCGGCCGGGCGATCCCGTCGTACGCGATGATGGTCATCCCGCTGCCGCTCACCATCACGCTGGCACCGGTCCTCGGCTTCGACCCGAACTTCGGGCTCGTCTTCCTGCCGACCTTCCTCGCCATGACGTTCCTGGCCATCCCGCCCTTGCTCGTCGCGACGTACGCCGGTCTCCGTTCGGTGGATCGCGACCTGATCGAGGCGGGCCGCGGGATGGGGCTGCGCGATCGCCAGATCCTGGGTCAGATCGAGATCCCGATCGCGTCGTCGATCATCGTCGGGGGCTTTCGGACGGCAACGCTCCAGGTGATCGCGACGGCCACGATCGGGGCGATCCTCGGTGGCGGTGGGCTTGGCCGGTTCATCTTCGACGGCCTGAACCAGGGCCCGGCCGGGCGACCGTCGATCTTTGCCGGAGCGATCCTCGTCTCCGGGCTGGCGATCGGGGTGGATGCGCTGCTCGCCCTCATCCAGACCCGACTCACGCCACACGCCCTCCGCAAGGGACGGCGGAACGAGCCGCGACGAGCGATGACCGGGCTCGAGAACACCGTGCCCAAGAGCCCGGTCCCCGGGAGGTAGCGCGCGATCCATGGCGATCAGCCTCGATCCCTAACGGCGACCGAGAATTCGATACCTAAGGGCGACCGAGTACCCGACAGACGTGTGCGCGTCTCGCTGGTAAGGTACGCGGGCGATGCCGCTCCCCGCGGCAAGATTGAGGAGGAGACCCACATGCGGACACCCCGCGTGCTGGCACTTGGAATGGCGACGCTGGTGCTCGTGGGCGCCTGCTCGACCGGCGGAACCCCCGCCCCGTCTTCGGCCGGCGTTCCGAGCACCGCACCGACCACTGCAGCCAGCGCGCCCGCGAGCGCCGCGGCATCGGTTGCCGCCAAGGCAGACATCCGGATCGGCTCGGACAACTTCTACGAGTCGAAGCTCATGGGCGAGATCTATGCCCAGGCCCTCGAGGCCGACGGCTACAAGGTCGAGCGCAAGTTCGGTCTCGGCTCGCGCCAGGAGCGGATCCCGACGATGGACGCCGGCCAGATCGACCTGGTCGCCGAGTACGTCGGTTCGGGACTCGGCATCTACGACAAGACCAAGATCAGCGGCGACGGCCAGGCCAACGCTGATGCCCTGCAGGCGGTGCTGAAGCCGAAGGGCATCACCGTTCTCGGCATCTCGCCCGGCCAGGACTCGAACGCGTTCGTCGTGCGGGCCGAGGATGCGACCGCCAAGAGCCTCACCAAGCTGAGCGACCTGGCCGCGATCCAGGACACCCTCAAGTGGGGCCTGCCGTCCGACTGCGACACGAACCCGCTCTGCAAGGGCGCGCTCGAGGACTACGGCATCAAGTACCCACCGAAGCAACCGCACGCCGCTCGGCGCCTGCGACGTCCCGATGGCGACGGCCCTTCAGACCAAGGCCATCGACGTGGCCGAGCTCTGCTCGACCCAGCCGGCGATCGTCCAGTTCGGCTTCGTCGTCCTCGAGGATGACAAGAAGACCCAGCCCGCCGAGAACATCGCGCCGCTCGTGCGTGACGACTATCTCGCCAAGGTCGACGCGGCCGCCTTCAAGGCGCTGCTCGACGCGGTCTCCGCCAAGGTCACGACCGACGCGCTCACCCAGATGGGCAAGGAAGTCGCGGTCGACCAGAAGGACGTCAAGGAAGTCGCCGCGGCCTTCCTCAAGGCCCAGGGCCTCGTCCCCTGATCGTCCGCTTCACTTGATCGATCGAAGCCCGTCCGGTCCCCGGACGGGCTTCTTCGTGCCCGCGGCCCGGTCATGACGGTCGTCCTGACCGGCCGCGATCTCACCCGCGACGCCGTGGTCCGCGTCGCGCGTGGCGGCGAGACGGTCGCCCTCGACACGGACGCCCGGGCCCGGATGTCGGCCAGCCGCGAGATCGTCCGTGACGCCCTCGACCGCGGCGAGTCCGTGTACGGCACGACGACGGCCGTCGGGGTCCTCAAGCGGGTCGGCGTGGCGGCGGCCGACGCGGCCGACTACTCGTCCGGCATGATCGGCCATCACCTCGTCGGGCAGGGGCCGGACGCGCCGGCCGATGTCGTCCGAGCCACGCTCCTCCGCCTGGCCAACCACTTCGCCGAGGGATCGCCCGGCGTCCGGCCCGAGCTCGCCGATCGGCTGATCGCGGCCCTGAACGGCGGCGAGACGCCGCGCGTCCACGCGATCGGGTCGGTCGGGTCGGCCGACCTCGCGCCGCTGGCGGAGCTCGCCGCGCCGCTCATCGCCGGGATGGCGCTCGAGCCGGGCGAGGGCACCGCCCTTCTCGACAACAACGCCTTTGCAACGGGCTGGGCGACCCTGGCCGTGGCCGATGCCGCCGCGCTGCTGGACGCACTGGACGTCGCCGGGGCACTCAGCCTGGACGGGTTCGCGGCCAACCCGACGATGCTCCACCCGGCGATCGGGCAGGTCCGGCCGCATCCCGGGCTGCAGTCCACGCTGGCCCGCCTGGCCGAGCTCCTGGCCGGCGGCGCGATCCACGACGCGGGCGTCGCGCGCAACCTCCAGGACCCGCTCACGTTCCGGAACCTGCCCCAGGTTCATGGCGCAGCGCGCGACGTGGTGGCCCACGTCGACGGCGTGCTGGCGATCGAGCTCAACGCCAACCAGGGCAACCCGATCGTCGTCCCGGCGGACGGCCGGATCGTGTCGGTCGCGAACTTCGAGATCCTGCCGCTCGCCGCTGCCCTCGACTATCTCCGGATCGTGCTCGCGACCGTCCTGACGACGGCGACGGAGCGCGTGGTCAAGGCGCTGTATCCGCCGTGGTCCGGGCTGCCGACCGGTCTCGTGCCCGACGCCGGCACGTCGCACGCGGGCTTGACGTACCTGAGCCTGGCCGCCCAGAGTCTGGCGGTGGAAGCCCGCCTCCTCGCCGCACCCGTCTCGTTCGAGCTGGTCTCGACCGCCCACGCCGAGGGGATCGAGGATCGGACGACGATGGCGCCGCTGGCGGCGAGACGGCTGGCCGAGATGGTCGAGATCGGCGCGACGATCGCGGCGATCGAGCTCGTCGTCGCGGCCCAGGCGCTCGAGCTGCGCGGCCATCGACCGGGCGCGGGCACGGGCCGAGCGTTGGCCGCCGTCCGCCGACGCGTCCCGTTCCTGGCGATGGACGGGCGCGTGCCGGACGTGACGGTGATGGCTGCCGCGGTGCGGAGCGGCGCGCTGGTCGACGAGGTCGACGGGGGAACGGGCGATGTTGACGGCGCGTGACCGCCCGCCCGAGGAGGCCCACGAAGACACGTCGTTCGCCCGCGGCCTGCGCGTCCTGCTGACGATCGCCGATCGGGGCGAGATCCGGGCGGACGAGCTGAGCACGCTCCTCGAGACACCGGTTTCGACGATCTACCGCTACCTCCGGACCCTGACCGAGTTCGGGTTCATCGACCGCCACGGGGCCGGCTACCGGCTCGGGCCGCGGCTGATCATCGGCAACGGGCCCAACGTCACGGCCGAGGACCTGATCCGGACCGCCGATCCGGTGCTTCGCCTCCTGGCCGAGGAGACCGGCGAGACGGCGGTCATCGTCCGCCGGCTGGGGCTCGCCGCGGTCTGCCTCCACGAGGTCCCCTCGAGCCAGGCGCTGCGGGTCACGATCGCACCCACGACGAGCCTGCCCCTCGCGAGCGGGGCGTTCGGCAAGGCGTTGCTGGCCTTCGCCCCGCCCGACCTGCTCGACGAGGTGCTGGCCCAGGAGGGTCCCGTGCCGGCCGTCGCGGATCCCGACCGCCTGCGGGCCGATCTCGCCGACATCGTCACGGGTGGGGTCGCGCGATCGGTCGGCGAGGTCGTCTCTGGGTCAGTGGCCATCGCGGTTCCCATCTTCCGAGAAGACGGCATCGTCGCGGCCATCGGCGTGACCGGGCCCGAGAGTCGGTGCGGCCTGGCGTGGCGGACGCGAGTTGCCCGGCTCCTTCCCGGTGCGGCCGGGTCGATCGTCGGGGCTCTGGCCGTAGGACTTTCGTCCCAGGACTCCCGTCATTCGGAATAGTTCTATCTCAGTATTTGACAATCCTGTGGATCTGCCTATGCTCCGGCTCAATGGACCTGTTGCAGACACTCGCACCGGTCTCGGAGAGCTACGCGGCCCTGCCCCTCGCGGACGCCTTCAACTGGCAGGACGCGAGCGCCGAGCTCGGTGACGGCGACTGGTATCTCGTCGCCTTCCGGTCCATTCGCCGGCCGGACGCCGACGAGGCGCGGCTGACGCACTACGACGAGCTGGCCCACCAGGAAGCGGCGACCTCGACCGGGTTCCTCCACTACTTCAAGGGACCAGCCGCCACGGATGGCTCGTGCCTGTCCTTCTGCCTGTGGCAGACTCGGGCCGACGCCCGGGCTGCCGCCGGCCGGCCCGACCACGTCCGCGCCGTGAGCCTGATCACCGAGATGTATGCGTCCTACACCCTCGAGTTCCACCGGGTTGCCCGCGAGGCCGGCGGCCTGCTGACGTTCGAGCCGTACGACGCGGCGCCGGTCCACGGCACTCCAAGCGATCCGACGATCGTTCCCGCCCCGCGCGAGCCGCGCGAGTCGCTCGCACCCCACCTGCCGATCAACCCCGCGCCCGCGTTCTGAGCGGCGCGCGGCGCTCGCCGGTGGTCACGCTCGCGTCCCGCTATGGGCCCGGGCTGCTGCTCGCCATTGGGGTCGCAGCCGGAGCCCGGCTGCTCACGACCGTCCTGCCGTCGGTCGTCTCCGAGGTCACGGTCGCGATCCTGATCGGCCTCGTCGTGGGTCGGATTCCGGCCGTTCGGTCGGCCGTCTTCGCGCCAGGCCTGAAGATCGCCGCGGAGCGCCTGCTCCGGCTCGGGATCATCCTGCTCGGGGCCAAGCTGAGCGTGGGTCAGATCGCCGGAATCGGGCTGCCGGCCCTCGCGATCATCGTCGTGACGATGGCGGCCGCGCTGACCGTCGTCCTCGTCCTCAGCCGGGCCGCGTCGGTCGACGGGCGCCTGGCGGTCCTCCTCGCGGTGGGTGCCGCGGTGTGCGGCAACACGGCGGTCGTCGCCACGTCGCCGGTCATCAACGCCCGGCCGCGCGACACGGCCTACGCGGTCGCGACCGTGACCCTGTTCGGCACGATCGCCGTCTTCGCCTATCCGCTCATCGGCCATGCG
The DNA here is from genome assembly GCA_963783055.1 of uncultured Chloroflexia bacterium. Taxonomy (GTDB): domain Bacteria; phylum Chloroflexota; class Limnocylindria; order Limnocylindrales; family CSP1-4; genus CF-46. The sequence continues at coordinate 288,701 of CAWAMB010000004.1, read as the reverse complement.
GCGCAGCTCGGCGACGCCGTCTTCGGGCTGTGGGCCGGGATCGCGATCAACGACACGAGCCAGGTCGTTGCCGCCAGCGCGGCCTACTCACCCGGCGCGTTCGAGGTCGCGACGGTCGTCAAGCTGATCCGCAACGCGCTGATGGCGCCGCTCCTGCTCGGCGTCGCGTGGAGCTGGAACCGCCGGACCGGTGACGCCGGCGACACGCGGGCCGGGCTGCGGCGAGCCGTGCCGCTGTTCGTGCTCGGGTTCCTGGCGCTGTCGGCGCTGCGGAGTGTCGGGGTCATCGACGCCGGGCTCGCGGCGACGCTCGAGACGATCGCCCGGAGCCTGGTCCTCGTGGCCCTGGCGGCCGTCGGGCTCAATGTCCGGCTCGAGGACCTGCGCTCGGTTGGCCCGAAGCCGCTCCTCGTCGGGCTCGGAGCGGCGCTGGCGATCGGCGTGGCGACGATCCTCGCGATCACCGGGCTCGGGCTGGCGAACGGGCTGGTCGTCGACGGCTGAGCGAGACGCGTCGACGGGATCCCAGTCCCGCAGGAGGCACGTTCCTGTGAGCGGTCCAAGCCAGCCGGACTTCCGTCGCGTAGGAGCCACCCTCCTGTTGGCGGCCCAAGCCGGCCCGATTTCCGTCGCGCAGGAGCCACCCTCCTGTTGGCGGTCTCTGGCCGTCCGCATTCCCGTCGCTCAGGACGGGAGCTCCTGCCGAACGGGTGAGTGCTCGCGATCCGAGCGTGAGCGGCCAGACCCAGCATGACAGCCGTGAACCTCGGCATGCGACCGTCTCCTGAGCGCAGGAGATCCTGGGCTCGACCGGGAACCGGGCGCTCTAGGCGGCCGACGAATCCGGCGCTGCCCGCCACCCGAGCCGGGCGAACGCGATCGCGCCGCCGATCGACGTGACGAGCAGGATCAGGACATGGATCAGGATGCCGAGCGCGAGCGCGGACGCCGCCGGCACCCCGACGGCCTTGCCGATCTCCTGGGCCGCCAGCTCGAACGTCCCGAGGTTCGACGGCCCCGCCGGGACCGCGCTGGCCAGCGCCACGCCCGACGCGATCAACGCCGCCTGGCCCATCGACAGCTGCACGCCGAGTGCCTGCCCGGCGGCGGCCAGCGCCAGGATCGCCATCGTCCACGACACCGCGCTGACAGCGATCGCCTCGCCGACGGTTCGCGGCCGGGCCGCGACCGACAGCCCGTCCTGGAGGCTCCGAGCGAGGTCGCGGACCTGCGGGTAGCGGTCGATGAGCGCCCGGATCCGGTCCAGGCCCGGGATGCGATGGGCCACGATCCCGGCTCCGAGGACGAAGAGGAACAGGACCGTCACCGCCGCCCCCACCAGCACCGCGTTCGCGACGACGCCGCGGACGCTCAGGATCAGCAGCGCGACCGTGGCGATCCCGACGACGGCGACGAGATCGACGACCCGCTCGACGACGACCGTGCCGAGCGCCGAGGCCCGGCTGATCCCCTCGCGGTCGCCGAGGTAGTGGCTCCGGACGAGCTCACCGAGGCGGGCCGGCAGGATGTTGTTGGCGAGATACCCGACGAGAAGGTAGCCGAGCATCGCCGGATAGCGGACCCGCGCGATCGGCCGGATGAGGCGCTGCCAGCGGAGCGCCCGGAACGCCAGGTCGAGGCTCACGAGGACCGCGGCGAATGCGACCCAGCGGAGGTCGGCGGTCCGCAGGATGTCACCGGTCCGGGCGAGGTCAGCGCCGCGCAGGACGAGCCACAGGGCGACGATCGAGATCGCCCCGCCGACGACGGCCCGGAGGATCGAGCCGCGGCTCATCGGCAGGCGCCGTGGACGGTCGGCCGGCTCGCCACGCGGTCGCCCGGGCTCAGCCGGCCGCGGTCGGCGGCTGCGGCGGACGCGCGGTCAGCTGGGCGCTGCGCCGGACGCCGATCCGGTGGAGCAGGTAGCGCGCGACGACACGCAGGGTCGACGTGCCGTAGACGACGCTCCGCTTGAAGCCGACGGAGCTGGCCTCCTCGAAGTAGCGCGTCGGAACCGCGATCTCGCCGATCCGGCGACCCATGCCCGCCGCGACCACCTGCGCGATCAGCTCCTGGTCGAAGACGAAATCGTTGCTGTTCAGCCCGTACGGGATCGTCTCGAGGAGGCGCCGGCTGTACGCCCGCAGCCCCGTGTGGTACTCGGACAGGTGGAGCCCGAACGCGATGTTCTCGACGATCGTCAGGAAGCGGTTCGCGACGTACTTCCACTTCGGCATCCCGCCGGCGATCGGGTCGCCGAGGAAGCGGCTGCCGAGCATCAGGTGCTTCTCGCCGCTCACGATCGGCGCGATCAGCTCCGGGATGCGCGTGGCGTCGTACTGGTAGTCGGGATGGAGCATCACGACGATGTCGGCGCCCTGGGCGAGGGCCGCCTCGTAGCACGTCTTCTGGTTGCCGCCGTAGCCCAGGTTCTGCTGGTGGATGATCACGTCGAGCCCGAGCTGGCGGGCGACCTCGACGGTCTCGTCCTTCGACACGTCGTCGACGAGGATGATCCGGCCGACGATGTCGTGGGGGATGTCGGCGTACGTCCGCTCGAGCGTCTTGGCCGCGTTGTAGGCGGGCATGACGATGACGACGTTGGGCCGGGAGGAGCCGGCGGGCCGAGCGGATTCGGCGTCACCGGCGGCGGCAACGTCGCTTGGGCGGTCCACGAGGCGGAAGCCTACTCGATCGTCGGGCCATCGGCGTGACCGGCGATGGTCCGGCGTCATCGGTTCGACACGGCCCGCACCGGCGAATGTGCAACGATGGCGCCTGCCAACAGCCTCGGAGACACGATGTTCGAACGACTCTTCGGCGGCCGGGAGATGGACCCGGCGACGGCCGAACGGATCCCGCCCGGCCAGTACAAGACCGACAAGTTCCCGGTCCTCCACTACGGCTCGGTGCCGCGGACGGACCTCGCCACCTGGGACTTCAAGGTCTTCGGCGAGGTCGACAATCCGTTCGCCCTGACCTGGGACCAGTTCAAGGCGCTGCCGCGCAAGACGATCCACACCGACATCCACTGCGTCACCCGCTGGACCAAGCTCGACACCGACTGGGAGGGCGTCCCGATCCAGGAGATCCTGCAGCTCGCCCAGGTCCGCCCGGGCGCGACCCACGTCGTGTCCCACGCCGAGCAGGGCTACACCGCGAACGTCCCGCTGAGCGTGCTCGATGACGACGACGTGATCCTGGCCGATACGTTCGGCGGCGAGCCGCTCGAGCTGGAGCACGGCTATCCGCTCCGGCTCGTGATCCCGAAGAAGTACTTCTGGAAGAGCTCGAAGTGGATCCGCGGCCTCGAGTTCCTCGACCACGACCAGCTCGGCTTCTGGGAGCGCTACGGCTACCACAACGACGCCGACCCCTGGAAGGAAGAGCGGTTCAGCGAGTAGTCGCCGGTCGTCCCCGTGGCGGCGCACTCCCGTGATCGACCGGCGCCACCCCAGGTCCAGGTCGATATCAGCCCCACTGATTGCCGCGGGGGCTGGGAGGACCAGAAGGCGCTCTGGAGACGGACGGGCTCGGCCGGCCACGCTCGACGACGCTGAGGCAGCGGCGCTGCGGGACCTTGATCGCCATCACTCCGCTCCCGGTATCAGTGAGGCTGATATCGGCACCACGAGGGGTCCCGGGTCGGGACCCGTAACGGGCGCCACCGATCGTGGCGGCGATCCATGAGGGATACTGCGGGGCCTGCCGCCCTCCCGGCGTCGGCTCAGCGGGCCGTGACCGAAGGCGTCCTCCGCCGCCGTCGGCAGACGCTCCGTCGAGTCGAAGGGAAAGCTCGTTCGTGCATCTGGTGAACCGCGCAGGTCTCCGGGCGGCCGTCTACCGGCGCGGCGTGTCACTGATCGGCCTGCTCGCGATCCTCGCCCTGTCGTTCGGCACGAACGTGACCCCGGCCCAGACGTCGGCCGAACCCTCCGCTCCCAGCACGACCGCGACGCCCGCCGCTTCGTCGGTCTCGACGGCCTCCCCGACGCCGGCCCCGCTCGGCTATCCGGCTGACACCACGCTGGAATCGCTGACGACGCCCGCCGTGGCGCGGCCGGGGTACCTGGCGCCGATCGTCGATCCCGTCCTCGGGACGCGGACGACGCGCATCACGGCGATCGCCGGCGTCCGCCACGCGTACAGCCGGCTCTCCGCATGGAACCGCGACGGCTCGAGGATCCTGCTGGGCTTCGCTCGTCCCTGGCGCATGCTCGACGGCCGAACCTACGCAGATCTCGGCTCGTTCGATCAGGTCGACCAGGCGATCTGGTCGAACACCGACCCCGACACGCTCTACGGAGCCCGCGCCAACGCCCTCTACAGCCAAAGCGCGGCCACCGGGCGCCTGACGAAGCTCCAGACCTTCGCCCAGTTCGCCGCGATCGACATCGGCGCCGGCGAGGGCGGCATCAGCGACGACGATCGAATCATCGCCCTGATCGCAACGACGCCGGCCGGAGCCAAGCGGCTGGTCACCTACGACCTGGTCGCGGGGGCGATCCTCGGCGATGTCGCCGCGGCAGCCGACATCAACAACGCCCAGATCAGCCGCGGCGGGACCTATGTCGTCGTCGTCAACGACACGGACGGTACCGCCGAGGGCCACGGCGTCGAGCGCTACACCCGCGACCTGTCGAGCCGGATCAACCTGAGCCCGTTCGGTCGACACGGAGACAACGCGCTCGCTGCGGGCGGCGCCGAGATCTTCGTCACGAGCAACGCCCCGAATGTGGTCGCCTTCGACCTCGCGACGGGCACGCCGACGCGGCTGCTCAGCGGCACGACGGCGTTCGAGTATGGACACGTCTCGGGCCGCAACCTCGACCGACCCGGCTGGATCTACCTGTCCGTGTACGACACCGCGATCACCGCGGGCCGGCCCGGTCGCGATCAGGTGATCGCGCTCAAGACCGATGGCTCGGAGACCGTCGAGGTGTTCGCGTTCGCCCACCACACCGACTCCGTCACCTACGCCATGCAGCCGCACGCCGTGCCGGCCCCCGACGGCCGGCGGGTGCTCTTCGCGTCCGAGTGGGACGGGCCGGGCGTCTTCACCTACGTGGCAGGGCGCTGACGCTTCAGCGCACGCGCGGCGGTCAGACCGCCTCGGCGAGCGGCTCCGCGAACTGGCTCTGGTACAGGTCGGCGTAGGCGCCGCCGCGCGCGAGCAGCTCGTCGTGCGTGCCCTGCTCGACGATCCGGCCGTGGTCCATGACCAGGATCGTGTCGGCGTCCCGGATCGTCGACAGCCGATGGGCGATCACGAACGTCGTCCGGCCCGTCATCAGCCGAGCCATCGCCCGCTGGATGAGGACCTCGGTCCGGGTGTCGACCGACGACGTCGCCTCGTCGAGGATCAGGATCGGCGGGTCGGCGAGGAACGCCCGGGCGATCGTCAGGAGCTGCTTCTCGCCGGCCGACAGGTTCGTGGCGTCGTCGTCGATGACGGTGTCGTAGCCGTCGGGCAGGGTGCGCACGAAGTGGTCGACGTGGGCGGCCTCGGCGGCGGCGAGGAGATCGGCCTCGGGCGCGTCGAGCTTGCCGTACGCGATGTTCTCGCGGATCGTGCCGTGGAAGAGCCACGTGTCCTGGAGGACCATCCCGAACGGCGCGCCGGAGGTCGTCGCGCGACAGGTCGCGGGTGTCGATGCCGTCGATCGTGATCCGCCCGCCGTCGAGCTCGTAGAAGCGCATCAGCAGGTTGACGAGGGTCGTCTTGCCGGCGCCGGTCGGGCCGACGATCGCGATCGTCGCGCCGGCCGCCACGTCGAGCGACAGGTCCTCGATCAGCGGCCGCTCGGGCTCGTAGCGGAAGGAGACGTCCTCGAAGCGCGACCGCGCCGACGGGCGCGGTCGAGCGGCGTCGCGGGGACCGGGTCGGCCGATCTCCTCGGGCTCGTCGAGCAGCTCGAACACCCGCTCGGCCGAGGCGACCGCCGACTGGAGGACGTTGACGATGCTCGCGATCTGGATGATCGGGAACGTGAACTGGCGCGAGTACTGGATGAACGCGATGACGTCGCCGAGCGTCATCTGGCCGGACGCGACGCGCAGCCCGCCGATGACCGCGATCGCGACGTAGTTCAGGTTCGAGATGAACGTCATCGCGGGCTGGATGATCCCGGAGATGAACTGGGCCTTGCGGCTCGCGTCGTAGAGCCGCTCGTTCTCGGCGTCGAACGTCTCGATCGCCTCGCGCTGGCGGCCGAACGCCTTCACGATCGAGTGGCCGGTGTGCATCTCCTCGACGTGGCCGTTGAGCGCGCCGGTCGAGGCCCACTGGGCGACGAACTGCTGCTGCGAGCGCCGGACGATCAGGACCGTGACCGACCAGCGAGGCCGGCACGGCGAGGAGCGACACGATGGCCAGGATCGGGCTGATCAACAGCATCATGATCAGGACGCCGATGATCGTCAGCAGCGACGTGATGAGCTGGGTCAGGCTCTGCTGGAGCGACTGGCCGATGTTGTCGATGTCGTTGGTGACCCGGCTCAGCAGGTCGCCGCGGGGATGGCTGTCGAAGTAGCGCAGCGGCAGCCGGCCGAGCTTCTCGTCGACGTCCATGCGCAGCCGGAGGACGGTCCGCTGGGTGACGCCGGCCATGATCCAGCCCTGCATCCAGCCGAAGAGCGAGCTGATGAGGTAGACCCCGACCAGGAGCGCGAGCACGCCGCCGAGGGCGCCGAAGTCGATGCCGGCGCGGGTTCAGGTGGAGGCTGGAGAGCAGGTCGGCGAGCTGGTTGTTGCCCGCGGCCCGGGCGCCGTCGATCGCCTGCTGCTGGGTGAGCCCGGCGTCGGTCAGCTGCTTGCCGAGCGCGCCCTCGAAGATCGTGTTGATCGCGTTGCCGAGGATCTTCGGCCCGATGACGTTGAAGAAGACGCTGACGACGGCGAGGAGGACCACGCCGAGCGATCAGCGGCCGCTCGGGCCGGAGCGTCCCGAACAGGCGCCGGAGCGAGCCCCGGAAGTCCTTCGACTTCGCCGGGCGGCATGCCCATGCCCATCATCCCGGGGCCGCGGCTGCCAGGCCCGGCCGGTCGGCCGCCCGGTCCGAGGTCGCCTCCGGCGGGCCGGCCGGCGCCGGGCCGGAAGACGGGCGCGCCGGGTCCGGATGGTGCGCCGCCGGACGGCGGCGTTCCAGGCGCGGCGCCCGCGCCGCCCGTGCCGGCGCCGCCCGTGCCGGGCTGCCCGCTCATGCGACCGCCTCCGCCGCGGACAGCTGCGAGTACACGATCTCGCGATAGGTCTCGTTCGTCTCGAGCAGCTCGCGGTGGGTCCCGCTGCCGACGATCCGGCCGCCGTCCATGACCATGATCCGGTCGGCGTTCAGGATCGTGCCGACGCGCTGGGCGACGATGATCACGGTTGCCCCGCCCAGCTCTCGTTCGAGCGCCGCCCGGAGCCGCGCGTCGGTGGCGAAGTCGAGCGCCGAGAAGCTGTCGTCGAAGATGTAGATCCCGGCGTCCTTGACGATCGCCCGGGCGATGGCCAGGCGCTGGCGCTGGCCGCCGGACACGTTCGAGCCGCCCTGGGTGATCGCCGCCTCGAGCCCGCCGTCCATCTCGCTGACGAAGTCGCGGCCCTGGGCGATCTCGAGGGCGCGCCACAGCTCGTCGTCGGTGGCGTGCCGTCGCCGAACCGGAGGTTGCTCGCCACCGTCCCACCGAACAGGAACGCCTTCTGCGGGATCACGCCGATCCGGGCCCACAGGTCCTCGCGATCGACCTCGCGGACGTCGACGCCGTCGACGAGGACCGTGCCGGCCGTCGCGTCGTAGAAGCGCGGGATGAGGTTGACGAGGGTCGACTTGCCGCTGCCGGTGCTGCCGACGATCGCGGTCGTCTGGCCCGGCTCGGCCCGGAACGAGATGCCCGTGCAGGACAGGCTGCTCGGCGCCGGGGTAGCCGAACTCGACGTTCCGGAACTCGACGACGCCGCGCTCCGGTCCGGACGCGTCCGGCACGATCGCGACCGCCGGGTCATGGATCGACGGCTTCGTGTCGAGGACCTCGCGGATCCGCGTCGGACGAGACCGCGGCGCGCGGGACGAGGATGAACATGAAGACCGCGGTCAGCATCGCGAACAGGATCTGGGTCAGGTACTGGAGGAACGCGGTGAGGTCGCCGATCGACAGGGCACCGTCCTGCGACCCGGATCGCGCCGAACCACAGGGCGGCGACCGTCGACAGGTTGAAGATCGCGAAGATCACCGGCTGGGTGAGGGCGAACAGCCGGCCGGCCTTGAGCTGGGTGTCGTACAGGTCCGTGCTCGCGTCGGTGAAGCGCCGCTCCTCGTGGCGGGTCCGGACGAAGGCGCGGATGACCCGGACGCCGGCCAGCGTCTCGCGCATCACCTGGTTGATCCGGTCGATCTTGGCCTGGGTCGCCCGGAACAGCGGGATCGCCCGGCTCATGACCAGGCCGATGACGATCGCCATGAGCGGGACCACGACGAGGAGCAGGCCCGACAGCGGGACGTCGGTCCGGAGGGCCATGAAGACGCCGCCGACGACGAGGATCGGGGCCGACACCATGATCGTCAGGCCCATGAACACGACCTGCTGGACCTGCTGGACGTCGTTGGTGTTGCGGGTGATCAGCGACGCCGGGCCGAACTGGTTGACCTCGACCTGGCCGAACGTCTCGACCGCGCCGAAGACCGCGCTTCGGACGTCCCGGGCGAAGCCGTTCGCGACCGCCGAGCTCAGGTAGACGCTGGCGATCGCCGCCGCCCCGACGACCGCGGTGATCAGGAGCATCAAGCCGCCGGTCCGGAAGATGTAGTCCAGGTCGCCGGTGACGACGCCGTGGTTGATGATGTCGCCGTTCAGCTCGGGCAGGTACAGGTTGCCGATGGCCTGGATCAGCAGCAGGCCCATGACCACGAGCAGACGACCGCGGTACGGCGCGAGGTAGGTCCGGAGGAGACCGATCACGCGTCGTCCTCCTTGGCCGTCTCGGCGTGGAGTGCGTGGCGCGCGACGCGCATCGCGCGAAGGCCGATCAGGAGCGCGGACAGCTCTTCGTCCGTGAGCCGGGTGAACAGCTGGGTCAGTGACTGACGCCGATGCTCGGTCAAGTCGCGGAAGATCGCGATCCCGGCCTCGGTCGGGCGCACGAGGACGACCCGTCGATCCTTCTCGCCGTGGGTCCGCTCGACGAGCCCGCGCTCCTCCATTCGGCCGACGATCCCGGTCGCGCTGGCGACGGAGATGTCCATCGTGTCCGCCAGCCGGGACATCGGCAGCGGACCGTCCGCCTCGAGGACCGTCAGGACGTGGAGATGGATCAGGCTGAGCGAGCCCTTGAGCCACGATCGGAACGCGTTGATCCGTTCGCGCGGGCTCCACGAGGTCATCTCCTCGACGAGCTCGGCGATCAGCGTGTCGCGGCCGCCGTTGCCGGTCGGGTCATTAGTCAATGTCACATGAATAATCTATGCCGCACATATTGGTGATGTCAACCGGCGTGCGGATGCGCCCCGTCCGGACGAGCCGGACGGGGCGCGGAGCGGCGGATGAAGCGCAGAGGCGGCTGCCTGCGCCCGGTCAGGCCGGCCGGACGTTCTGGTTGAGCCGGAACAGGTTGCTCGGGTCGTAGCGCCGCTTCACGGCGGCGAGCTTCTCGAACGCGCCGTTCGGGTAGGCGCTCCGGATCCGCTCGTCGCCCTCGGCGCCGAGGAAGTTGACGTAGACCCCGGTCCGATGCGGGGCGAGGGCCTCGAAGACGCTGTTCGTCCAGGCGTCCGACGGGGCCGGATCGCCGCCGGTCTCGTACAGCGCCATCGCGCTGATCATCACCTCGGCATCGCGCTGCGAGAAGGCAGTCGCGTCGGGAGCCACACGGCTCATGGCGCCGCCGAGAATCCGGAGCTGGGCGATGACCATCGGACCCGGGGCGTGGCGCATCAGGTGGAGGATCCGGTTCGCGTCCGAGACGTCGAGGTCCGACGCGAACCACGACTTGATGCTGCTCGCGCCGCGGGCCTCACCCTCGGCCGTGAACTGGTAGATCGCGGAGTAGGGCATCGGGCCGACGAGGTCGGCGATCGGCTCGGCGAGGGCCCGGATCGGCGCCCAGGCTGCCTGGCCGGCCTCGAGGTCGCCATCGAACACGCCGAGGACCATCACGGCCAGCTCGCCGACGCGCTCGGCCGGGATGAACGGGGCAGGCGGGGCGAACATGACGAACGGGATCAGGGTCAGCCCGTCGGGCGCCTTGCGCGCGGCATCGACCAGCCCGGCGACCGTCTCGGCCGTGGCCGGCAGGACGATCCCGCCGCCGACGACCATGTCGACCGCGACGAGCCGGTAGACGAACCGCGTCACGATGCCGACGTTGCCGCCACCGCCGCGGATCGCCCAGAAGAGGTCGGGATGGCGCTGCGCGTCGACCGTCAGGATCCGGGCGTCGGCGGTGACGACCTCGGCGGCGACCAGGTTGTCGATCGTCATCCCGTGCTTGCGGGTCAGGAAACCGATCCCGCCGCCGGTCGTGAGCCCGCCGATGCCGACGCTGAGCGTGTCGCCGAAGGGGACGGCAAGGCCATGAGCCGCCGCGGCCGCGGTGACCTCGCCGGCGGTCAGGCCCGGCTGGGCCCACGCGAGACGCCGCTCCGGGTCGATGAGGATCGCCTTCATCGGCGACAGGTCGAGCACGATGCCACCGTCGGTCGTGCCGTGGCCGGCGACGCTGTGGCCACCGCTCCGGACGGCGAGCTCGAGGCCGGTCTCGGCGGCGAAGGCAACGGTCCGGGCGACATCCGCGGCGTCGGCCGCCTTCACGATGAGCGTCGGGTGACGGTCGAAGCGGGTGTTGTGGACTTCGCGGGCGGACTCGTACGGCTCGTCGCCGGGCAGGACGACGGGCCGGTGAGCGAGGCGGCGAAGGCGGCGACGGCGTCCGGGCCGATCGCGGGACGGACGGGGGACGAGGCGGACTCGAAGGAGCGCGACAGGGCGGCTTCCATGCGTGGGGTCTCCATCAGCGTGGGTCGGGAGGCGGGTGGGGCGCTGACAGGACCGTACGGTCGGCGAGGGATGCGGGCACCGGACGGCGGGCGCGGAATGGAGCGGGCAGTCGGCCGCCGCGGGGCTGGACGGATGACGATGGCGCGGGTCGGGCGGGTCTCGCGGGTCCCGCCACCCGGCGCGGCGCGGCCGTGGCGCGCCAACGGGCTAGCTCCGGCGAGCCCCGCTGACCTGGACATCGGGCCGGAAGAAGCGCAGCCGGCGCTGGAGGAGCAGCGTCTCGCGGTCGATCAGCGCCAGCAGGCCGCGCAGCCGCGCCTCGCTGGTCGCGGCCTCCAGGAGGGCCTGGCGGCGCGGCGACTCGACCTGGAGGATCCCGGCGAGGAGGTGCGACAGGACCGTCGGATCGTCCGGGATCATCACCCGGCGCCGGCGCGGCCCGGCCGGGGCGTCGTCCTCGTCCGGCTCGTCGTCGGAGCCGGACACGTCGGCCCGCCCGAAGGCGTCGGCGTCGGCACCCTGGACCGCCGGCGGCTCGTCGTCCGCGTCGTCGGCGTCGTCTCGGAGTCGTCATCGTCCTCCTCGTCGTCGGTCTCGACCTCGACCCGGACGTCGATCTCGTCGGCCGTCTCACCCGACCGCGGCTGGAGGAGCTCCAGGTAGGTGACGAACTTGCGGGTCGCGGTCATCGCCAGGCGATGGGCGAGCGCCTCGTCGCCGACCGGCTCCTCGAGCACGTCGACCTCGGCCACGAGGTACGGCTGCTTGCCGCTCAGGACATGCCGGATCTCGAACCGCCGCGTCCCGACGACGAGCAGGTCGTAGCGGCCGTCGGTGTAGCTGCCGGCATCCCGGATCTCGGCGATCGTGCCGATGCCGGTGAACGAGATCGAGCCTGCGCCGGTCTCGCGCCCGTGCCGGATCAGGACGACCCCGAACGGCGAATTGGTGTCGAGGCACTGGCGGACCATCGCCCGATAGCGCTCCTCGAAGATGTGGAGCGGCAGGGCGATCCCCGGGCAGAGCACCGTGTTCAGCGGGAAGAGCGGCAGTTCCATCCGGCGGTCCCCTGCGACGTCGTGGCTCGGACGGATCGAGGCGTTCTCGAAGTCTAGGGGTCGGGCGGGCGACGGGCGCGGCCGCGGCGGCCCGGGAATTCGAAACAGCCGCCGGACCTCCGGCGGCTGTCGGGTGACGGGCGCCTCATCGAGGCGCCGATGTCAGTCGGTCAGTGCGAGCAGCCCTTGGGCGAGCCGGTGTCGTCGGCGGTTCGGAAGCTCGAGCCGCAGCCGCAGGCCGCAACCGCGTTCGGGTTGTTGACCGTGAAGCCGGCACCCATCAGGGTGTCGACGTAGTCGATCTCGGAGCCCTGGAGGAGGTCGATCGACTTGCCGTCGACATAGACCTTGACGCCGTTCGCCTCGAGGACCTTGTCCTCGGCGGTCGGGGCATCCTCGAGCATCATCCCGTAGCGGAAGCCGGAGCAGCCGCCGGAGTAGACGTACACGCGCAGGCCGATGTCCGGATTCGTCTCTTCGGCCGTCAGCTCGCGGAGCTTCGTCGCGGCGGCGTCGGACAGGCTGACCACGGTCGCCGGGGCGATGGGCTGGCTGACGACGGTCGGCTGGGTTTCCAACATCGAGTGATGCCTCCTCCGGAGGGTGCGGTTGTCGGCATTCTCAGGGAATTGCCGGGTGTACGTCGATGGGCCGATCGTACGCGGCGCAACGGATTCCGGCAAGAGTGACGCCGAAACCGCGACTGGCTCGCCGCGAGGCCGAGCATTTGCTCATATGCCAGTCAGGGCGACCTTAGGTAGGCTGGCGCAGCCCCGCGGGCGCATTCCGCGCCACTGTTAGCCGCCCAGAGCTAACCCATGGCCCGATCCGTCAACTCCCGGGGTTGCTCGTGTCCGGAGCAGGCTCTTGTGCGCGTATGGGTGTCGTATGGGACATCCGCGACATCAGGAGTGCGTGATCATGAGTCGCGTCGACCTTGGACCATCGGACGTGCGAGGCTAGGTCATGGGCCGTCAGATCCTCCCGTCGTATGACGTTCATGCCCGGCGGGTTGCACGTGGGGTCGAGCTGTACGGGACAGCCGAACTTCCCGACCACACGAACTTGCGGTACGAGGTCGGTGTCGAGGACGCGGATGGCGTCAGCATCGGCCACCGCATGGGCACGGTCGTGGTGGCCGATGGCGCCTACTCGGTGCTCTTCGAGCCGTCGCCCTGGAGCGGACCGCGACTCGACGTGAGCGTCTCGCTTCGCGCGGATCGATCCCAGCCGCCGGCGACACAGAAGCTGCTGGGCGACCACGGGCAACGAATGATTGCCGACGTTGGTGGCCCCGGGTACGCCGAGTTCTTCTTCGCGGCGACCGTCGATATCGAGGCCGGCGCGACCTGAATCAGCCGTCGATGCGCTCGACCACGGTGGCGATCCCCTGCCCGACCCCGATGCACATCGTCGCGAGGCCCCACCGCCCGCCCGTCCGGCGCAGCTCGTGGCTGAGCATCGTGATCAGGCGCGCGCCACTCATCCCGAGGGGGTGGCCGAGCGCGATCGCGCCGCCATTGACGTTGACCTTCGCCGGGTCGAGCCCGAGCTCGTCGATGCACACGATCGACTGCGACGCGAACGCCTCGTTGAGCTCGATCAGGTCGAGGTCATCGACGCCGATCCCCGCCCGCTCGAGCGCCTTGCGGGTGGCCGGCACGGGGCCGTAGCCCATGATCGCGGGGTCGACGCCGGCGACCGCCGTCGACACGATCCGGGTCAGCGGCGCCAGTCCCAGGGCGCGTGCCCGGTCCGCCTCGACCAGGAGGACCGCCGACGCGCCGTCGTTGATCCCGGAGCTGTTGCCGGCGGTCACGGAGCCGCCGTCGCGGAACGCGGGGCGGAGCTTCGCGAGCGCCTCGCTGGACGAGTCCGCCCGCGGGTGCTCGTCGCGCCCGACGAGGATCGGGTCGCCCTTCTTCTGGGGAACGGAGATCGGCACGATCTGGTCGTCGAACCGGCCGGCCTCGATTGCCGCAACCGCCTTCTGCTGCGACGCCAGCGCGAACGCGTCCTGGGCGGCCCGATCGACCGACCAGCGCTCGGCGACGTTCTCGGCCGTCTCGCCCATCGAGTACGGGTAGTGGAGCGCCGCCAGGGCGGGGTTGAGGAAGCGCCAGCCGAGCGTCGTGTCCTCGAGCTCCCGTGGCCCGCGATCCCAGGCCGCGGCGGGCTTGGCCATGACGTACGGCGCCCGCGTCATCGACTCGACCCCGCCGCCGATGAACACGTCGCCGTCCCCGACCGCGATCGCGTGAGCGGCCGAGTTGACCGCCTGGAGTCCGGAGCCGCACAGCCGATTGACCGTCAGCCCGCCGACCTCGACCGGCAGTCCGGCCAGGAGGAGCGCCATCCGGGCGACGTCACGGTTGTCCTCGCCGGCCTGGTTGGCGCAGCCGAGGATGACGTCCTCGATCAGGCTCGGGTCGATCCCCGACCGCTCGACGACGGCCCGGATCGCAGCCGCGGCGAGGTCATCCGGGCGGACCGAGGCGAGTGCCCCGCCGTAGCGGCCGATCGGGGTTCGGACGGCCTCGACCACCCAGGCATCGCGAACGGGTCGCTGGAGGTCTCGGCTCATCGCTCGATTGTATGGGGCGATCCGCGCGCTGACCGCTCGGCGGGCCGCGGACCGTCTGGCATGATCGCGCCGTGATCGACCGCGCTGTCCGGCTCGCCCAGGCCACCTCGTCGACGACGTCGGTCGTGCTGCTCGTCGCGTTCAACCTGCTCCCGCTCGCCGGCGTCCTGTTCTGGAGCTGGAACGTCGCGACGCTGCTCGTCCTGTACTGGGTCGAGAACGGGATCGTCGGGCTGCTCAACGTGCCGAAGATGCTGCTCGCGAGCGGTCCCGACGAGCCGCCGACTCGCGAGATCGACGTCCGCGGGATCGGCCCGGTGACCGTTCCCCGGCGCGGGATGGTCGACAAGGCCGGCCTGATCCCGTTCTTCCTGATCCATTACGGGATCTTCTGGGTCGTCCACGGTGTGTTCGTGTTCACGTTGCCGATGATCGCCGCAATCCGGTCCAATCCGGACAGTCCGCCCGGCGGACTCGATCCGGGATTTCCGGGCGGGCTTGGATCGTCGGTCGACGTCTTCCAGGGTGCACCGGTCGGGCCGGACCTGTCGGCCGTCGCCCTCGCCGCCGTCGGACTGGCGATCAGCCACGGGGCGTCCTTCCTGATCAACTACGTCGGCAAGGGCGAATACCGGCGGGTGTCGACGGCGAAGCAGATGTTCGCGCCGTATGGGCGGCTGGTGATCCTGCACCTGACGATCCTGTTCGGCGCATTCGTGAGCCTCACGATCGGGAGCCCGATCGGGGCGATCATCGTGCTCGTCATCCTCAAGACGATCGTCGACCTGCAGCTGCATCTTCGCGAGCACGGCCGCACCGCCACGACGACCAGTCCCGGCTGATCCCGTCAGGTCGCGGCCCCGAGCGCCTCCGAGGGGGCAAGACTCGGGTCGTCGACGGCCAGCTCGCGAAGCCGGCGCGCGACCGCTGCCGGCCCGCCCGCTGCGGCGGCCCGCTCGAACGGTCCGATGGGATGCGCGGCTCCCAGCCGGAGGGCCGTATCGATGTCGGCCCGCCCGGCGACGCCTTCGGCTTCGGTCCGGAACGCCTCGTCGACGATCGGCAGGAGGATCCGGTCGCGGATCTCGTCGGCCTCGAGCGCGGTGGCCGGTCCGCCCGCGCCTGAGACGCCCGCCCGGCGCCCGTCCTCGTAGCGGTAGAAGCCGGCTCCGGCCTTGCGCCCGAGACGCCCGTCCCGGACGTGCTCCTCCTGGATCGGCGACGGCCGGAGACGCTCCGGGCGGCCGAGGGCCTCCCAGATCGCGGTCGACGCGGCGAACGTGACGTCGATCCCGGTCAGGTCCATCAGCTCGAACGGCCCGAGGGGAAAGCCGGCGGCGCGGATCGCGTCGTCGATCGACTCGATCGTCGCCCGGCCGGCCTCGAGCAGGCGCAGGGCACGGAGCGTGAACGGCCGGTTGACGCGGTTGACGATGAAGCCCGGCGAGTCGGTCGAGCGGACGGCGGTCTTGCCCCAGGCGGTCACGAGATCGGCGGCTTCGGCCGCGACCGCCGGATCGGTCCGCGGGCCGGCGACGACCTCGACGAGCGCCATGAGCGGCGCGGGGTTGAAGAAGTGGAGCCCGACGACGCGCCCGGGCTGGGTCGTCGCCTCGGCCACGCGACCCACGGACAGGGCGCTCGTGTTCGTCGCCAGGATCGTGCTCGGCGGTGCGACCGAGTCGAGCGTCCGGAAGATCGACGCCTTGAGCTCGAGCGACTCGAGGGCCGCCTCGATGACGACGTCCGCCTCGTCGCCGAGCTGGTCGAGCGCCTCGGATTCGCGCAGGCGATCCATCCGGACGTCGATCCAGGCGTCGATCTCCGCCGGGTCGGCGACGGCCTTGGCGCCGCGGCGGGCGAGCCCGTCGGCGATCCGGTCCCGGCCGCGAGCCAACGCCGGGGCGTCGACGTCGTGGAGGATGACCTCGTGACCGGCCTCCAGGGCAACCTGGGCGATCCCCGCGCCCATGATCCCGGCACCGACGATCCCGATCGTGGGACGGTCGCGCAGCGGGTCGCGGGCGGAATCCGGAGGCGCGTCGGTCATGACGCGAGGGTAGGTCGTTGGGCCAACCGCTGTCGTCGCCGGTGAACGAAGCCGGCCGGGTCGGGGTATCAAGACCCGTGAAGACGGTCATCGCCAGCCGATCGCCCCGATCCGCTGCTCGGGCCGGGCTTGGGACCGTCGCAATGGCCGCGATCGCGTTCCTTGGCGGCTGCGGTCCGACGGTCGATCCGTCTCGCTCGATCGCTGCCTCGGCCGCTGCCAGCCCCGCTCCATCCGGCGACGGCGCGTCGCCCGCGAGCTCTTCGACTGCCGCCGGGTCGTCGGCGTCCGTGGCCCGTGAGCTGACGGCCAGCCCGGCGCCGCTGCCGGCCGGCACGTACACGCTCGCCGCCTTCACCCCTGGCGTCACGATCGACGTCGACGGCACGTGGACGTCCGTGAATCGGTTCGCCGACTTCTTCGATGTCCAGCAGGACGTGGGCAGCCCGGATGTCGTCGCCGTCCAGATCACTCGCCCGAATGCGCTCGTTGGAGCCGCAGGCAGGACGCCCGCGCCAGCCGATCCGGCCGCTGCCGTCGCGATCCTCAAGGCGAACCCGGGCCTGACGATCGTCGAGGAGAGCGAGTCGCAGATGAGTGGCCTCACCGGCCGTCAGGTGACGATCGAGAACACCTCGGGCGGGTTCGTCGAGGTCCTCGTGGTCGGTCAGGGCGCGGTCTCGATCGACACGGGCCGCCGGCTCTGGATGGCGTTCTTCGCCGCGCCGGCGGGCCTGGTGGTCGTGATGGTCGGGGGGTCCGTCGCGACCTGGGATCACGCCCTGACGATCGCGGAGCCCGTCCTGGAGTCCGTCCGGATCGGCGCCTGAACCGGCGCCCGCGCTGCGGTCGGCCGCGGCGCCCGCGCCGGGGCCGGCCCACCGCGGTCAGATCGGCTTGAACGCCTCGAACGGCTGGCGGCAGCCGCGGCAGTAGAACAGCGATCGGCAGAGCGCCGGTCCGAAGAGGCTGTCGATCGCGATCTCGGCCGAGTCGCAGAACGGGCACCGGACGGCGGAGGGCTCGGCGGGCGGAGCGATGCCGGCCCGACGGAGGCCGTCCTTGCCGGCGTCGGTGAGGAGGTCGGTCGTCCACGGCACCGCGAACGTGAACGAGACGTCGACCGGCCGGCCGAGCGGGGCGAGGGCATCGACGACCGTCGAGCGGATGACCTCGAGGGCCGGGCAGGCCACGAAGGTCGGCAGCAGCTCGACGGCGATCCGATCGTCGGCGACGCGGATGTCATGGATGAGCCCGAGGTCGACGATCGAGACCGTCGGGATCTCCGGGTCATGGACGGTCGCGAGCAGATCGCGGACCGTCTCGACCGAGCGCCGGATGGAGGGCCGGCTCGCGGCGGTCATCACCATGTCGCGCCCACCTCCGAGCGGCGGACCATCGTGAACTCGGCGTGCAGCGCACGGAATGCGTCCGAATGGTCTGCCCGCGCCCGGTCCGGGGCGGCGGTCGGCGGCAGCTCCGGCAGCCCGAGCCGCCGGAACGTCGCCGCGACGCCGTCCCGCCAGCGGTCCTCCATGGCCGCGAAGGGCTCGGTCACGACCCCGTGGCGGACGAGGGCCGCCTCACCGGGGAGTGGCGACAGCACGGTTCCGGCGTCGACGCCCAGCCGCTCGAGGGCCGCCAGGAGCCGCGCCCGCGATTCCCCGCCGGCGTCGGCGAGCCGCTCGATCCAGGTCTGGACGTGCATCAGGTGGTAGCGCTCCTCGCGCCGGATCTTCGCGACGAGCTCGGCGAGCGGCCGGTGCGAGGACGCCGCCACTGCCTCGAGCCGGGCGCTGTCCGCGGTGTCGTACAGGTAGCGCCGGACGATCGTCGTGGCCCAGTCGCCCCGTGCGTGGTCGAGCAGGCGCGCGTGGAGATAGCCCTCGGGCGGCCGGTCGTAGGCCCAGGCGTCGACGTCGCGGCCGTCGGCGACGGTCTCGGCAAGGAGCCCGTACAGCGCCTGGGCGTGGCCGAGCTCGTCCTGGGCGAGGGAGCTGATGGCGACGTCCTCCTCGAGGATCGGGCCGATCCCCGTCCACTCGGAGTCGCTGAAGCCGATGACGAACTCGTCATCCGCCATCGAGAGCAGGAGCAGCGCGAGCGCCCGCTCGCGGCCGTCGCCGGCGCCCTCGAAGTCCATCGCGATCGGCTGGAACTCCGCCGTCATCGCGACCCCTTGTTCGCCTTCGGCTTGGCCTGGCCCGACTGCTCCCGCGCCGCCGCGAGCTTGTCGCGCATGACATAGCCGCCCGGCTTCTTGAACGACCGATCGAGCGGCGGCTGGAGCAGGTCGAGGTCGGCCAGGTCGTGGATGTCGGTGCGTCGGACCACCCACAGGTGGACGCTCTCCTGGCGCCGGCTGTACATCTCGCGGGCGTAGTGCAGGGCGAGCATCGCGTCGGGCGCCATCACGGAGCCGCCGTGGCGCATCGGGTCGCCGTCCTTCTCGCGCCGGAACACCTCCCACGCCTCGAGGACGCCGGGCGCGCCGGCGCCGTCCTCGGCGTGATCGGGCGGCATCGAGTCCGGTCACGCGACCGCCGTCGACGCGCGAGATTCGCCGAGGATCGCGTCGCGGACCCACTGGGTCGACGCCCAGTTGTCGCGCCGGAAGTCGAGCCGCTCCTGCGACTTCGGGCCGTGATTCGTGACGACCGTCCGGAGCTCGTTCCAGTCCGGCTCGCCGTAGGCCCAGACGCCCGTCTCGGCATTCCGTTCGAGGTCGGAGTCCGGAATCGTCAGCCCCAGCTCGCGGATCCGCGGGACATAGATCCCGAGGAACTCCTGACGCAGCTCCTCGCTCGTCTTCGCCTTGATCTTCCAGTGGATGTCGCGGTCCTTGGCCCGGTCGCTGCGCGGCCCGTGCATCTGCATCAGCGGGCCCCACCAGCGATCGAGCGCCTCCTGGATCGACGCCCGCTGGGCGGCCGTCCCGGTGGCCATCGTCACCACGACATCGCGGCCGTGCATGATGTGGACCGACTCCTCCCAGCAGATCTTCTTCATCGTCCGGGCATACGGGGCGTAGGACGAGTCGCGCAGGGCCTGCTGGGCGACGATCGCGGCCGCGTCGACGAGCCAGGCGATGATCCCGATGTCGGCCCACGACTTCGTCGGGTAGTGGAAGACGTTGTGGAACTTGGTCTTGCCGGCCAGGAGGTCCTGCATCATCGCCTCGCGCGGCTTGCCCGAGGTCCTCGGCGACGCGGTAGAGCAGCTGGGCGTGGCCGACCTCGTCCTGGACCTTGGCGGTCAGGGCGAGCTTCCGGCGGAGCGTCGGCGCCCGCATGATCCACTCGCGCTCGGGCAGGACGCCCATCAGCTCGCTGTTGGCGTGCATCTCGACGAAGCGCAGGACCTGGGTCCGGTACTCGTCGGGCATCCAGTCGGTCGCCTCGACCTTGCCGCCGCCGGTGACGTGCTCCTCGAAGTGGCGATACCGCTCGTCATGGTCGAGGGCGTCGTCGTTGAACGGCAGGGCGGACCGCTCGCGCGGCGGCAGGACGGGATCGAGGGCGAGCGGGTCGGTCATCGGTGATCCTCCGAGAGGGAGCGCAGGGCGAGCTCGACGTAGTGGTCGGCGATCCGGTCCGGGCTGAGGCGCCCGTCGGCGCGGAACCACGTCGCGATCCCGTTGAGGGCGGTGAGCATGAAGGTGGCGGCGACGGCCGGGTCGGTCGCCCGGAAGCTGCCGACCGCGATGCCGTCGTCGATGGCGTCGCGGAAGCGGGCCTCGTAGGCGTCGCGCCGCGCGGCGATGGACGCGCGACGCGGCTCCGACAGGTGGCGCCACTCGGTCACGAAGACGCTCGATCGCTCCGGGTCGGCGGTGACGACCTCGACGTGCGCCTCGACGAGGCCGGCGAGTCGCTCTTCGGCGTCGCCCGTCGCCGTCTCGGCCGTCGCCCGGTCGGCTGCGCTCTCGAAATCGATGGCCGCGCGCTCGACGATCGCCCACAGGACGTCTTCCTTGGAGGCGACGTGGGCGTACAGGCTCGCGCCCTGGATGTCGAGCGCCTTCGCGATGTCGCGGACGCTGGTCGCGGCATAGCCGTTCGCGTGGAACAGCTCGCTGGCGACCTCGTCGATCTCGCGCCGTCGCGCGCCGGTCTCGATCACGGTGGCTCCTACCTAACGATCGTTAGGGATTGTGGCCCGGGTCGGCCCGTCCGTCAATCCCGGCTGCCGATCGGCGCGGCTGGAGCGCGGCCCAGATGAGCGGCGCCTGGAGCGGCAGCCTCAGCCAGGACGCGGCGACGAGCGCGGTCGACGCCGCCGGATCCCCGCTCGTCGCGATCGCGAACCAGACGTTCCCGGGGAAGACCGCGACCAGGAGGGCGGCGCTCGCCGGTGCCGCCCACCGCATCCGTCGCAGCAGCGCCGCGGCACACACCAGCTCGGCGATCCCGGAGACGGCGATGATGGGTCCGGGCGCCGGCAGGAACGGCGGAATGAGCGCCGCGTAGGCCGACGGGCGCACGAGATGGAGGACGCCGGACACGGCGAAGAGCGCCGCAACGACGTCCGGGGCGACTCGGCGCAGCATGGGCATGGCGCGACTGTAGGCGCCAATGCGTCGAACCGTTGTAACAGCGGTGTCGTGCAGGTCCGCATGGAGATGACGAGGCGTCATGACCAATCCGGCTACCCTTGACAATGACCGGTCGGTGAACCGGCGCCCACTATGGGCGCCCGCGGCCCTCCTCTTCGCGATTTCAAGGACCGATGACATGGTGACCGACAACTCCCCGCGCCCGACAGCGCCGAGCCTCCAGCCGTCCCCCTACCCCGTGGTCGCGCCCGCCGAGGACGTCGAGCTGCTCAACGAGCTCGAGCCCGAGGCTGCCCGCCTGTACGACCGCCACGCCAAGGTGGCCCAGGAGTGGTTCCCCCACGACTACATCCCCTACCGCCTCGGACGCGACTTCGACAAGGAGCCCTGGACGCCCGACCAGCCGCGCCTGACCGGCGTCGCCCAGATCAGCTTCGAGGTCAACCTCCTGACCGAGGACAACCTCCCCTCGTACCACCGCCTGATCCACGGGATGTTCGGGGCCGGCGACGGCGCCTGGATCAACTGGATCGGACGCTGGACGGCCGAGGAGGGTCGCCACGCGATCGTCCTGCGCGACTACCTGACCGTGACGCGCAACCTGGATCCGATCGCCCTCGAGCGGGGCCGGATGACCCAGCTCCAGCAGGGCTACGACCGCGACACGATCGACACCCTGCGCGGCCTGGCCTACGTCGCCTTCCAGGAGCTCGCGACGCGGATCTCGCACAAGAACACGGGCAAGTACTCGCAGGACCCGGTGGCCGACAAGATCATGACGAGGATCGCGGCCGACGAGAACCTCCACATGGTGTTCTACCGCGACATCCTCGGCGCCGCGCTGAAGATCCAGCCGTCGCGCGCGGTCCAGGCGATCGTCGCCGAGGTGCTCGCGTTCGAGATGCCCGGCAACGGCATCCCCGGCTTCCTGCGCAAGGCCGCCGCCATTGCGAAGGCCGGGATCTACGACATCCGGATCCATCGCGACGAGGTGCTGATGCCGATCATCAAGCACTGGCGGATCTTCGAGCTGACCGGCCTCGACGCCGCCGCGGAGGAAGCCCGCAAGCTCCTGGCCGAGCACCTCGACAAGCTCGAGGTCGCCGCCAAGCGCTTCGAGGAGAAGATGGCCGTCGGCCTCAACCGGGACACCGATCGGCTCGTCCGCTCAGCCGGCTGATCGCTCCGCCGGCTGATCGCTCGGCCGCGACGCTCTACCCCGGCTCGAGCGCGCGCCACCAAGTCGCGGCCAGCAGCTCCGGAACGAGCACCTCGGCGTAGCGAGCGATCGCCGGATCGTCGTCGCCCAGGTAGCGGATGACGGCAGACACCCCCGGCAGATCCGCACCCACGGCCACGACCGTCGCCGATCGCTTCGCGAGCCATTCGAGCGCCTGCGCATCCCAGCGCGATCCGGGGAACAGGATCGCGCGGTAGTCGAGCGTCCTCGCCAGGTAGACGTCGACGTGGACCCAATCGCCGGTCTCGCAGCCGACCGCCGGGCGGCGCGGCCCTTCGCGGATCATCAGCGCGCCCTGCTCAGCGGTGGAGAAGCGCTCGAGCGGCGCGAGGAGGAACAGGCCGTCCGGCGACGCAACGTGCGTCGTCAGCCAGGGGAGCCACTCGGCGCTCGTCCGGAGCACGTCGGCCGACGCCGCCGCCACCTGCCGGGTCAGCCCGACGAGGTCGTCGTCGAGGCCGGTCAGGTGGCCCTCGAGCGCCCGCAGGAGCAGTCCGGTGTGCTGGAAGGTCCGGCAGGCGACACCGCCGACCTCCTCGCCGGCGCCCATCTCGACGACCACGTCCGCCCGAGACGCGAGGGTCGAGGCCGGATCGTTGACGAGGGCGACCACCGGCGACCGGCCGCGATACCGCTCGACGGCGTCGAGGGTCTCGGCGCTCTCGCCGGTGGCCGACACCGCGACGACGAGCGTTCGCGCGTCCGGTGGCCAGCTCGCGTCCACCGAGGCGGGTTCCGCGGCGGCCGCGATCCCCGCCACGCGCAAGTCCTGAGCGGCCACGGACGCGGCGAACCGCGAGCTGCCCATCCCGAGGAGGAGCACCCGGTCGACGTCGCGCGGCGCGGCCGCGAACGGGTTGCCGGCCGCCAGGCGGTCGGCGAGGAGCTCGAGCCACTGCGGCTTCGTCTCGAGGTCGGCGAGGAAGTGGAGCGGATTCATCAGCGCTGATCGTGGCAGGTCGGCTCAGCCAACGAACCGCGCTCGGAGCGTCGCGAGCGGCGCGTATTGCCAGCGCGTGAGGAACCGGGCCGAGTAGACGAGCTCGCGGCACTCCTGCTCGACCTCGAAGGCGGCCAGGAGCACCGGATCCGGGCGTTCCGCCGGCGGCCGCGAGGAACTCCCGTCTCGTCCTCGCAATCCAGCCGCCGATCGCGTCGCCGGCCGCCCCCGATGTCTGCTTGTCGACGATCCGACCGACGTGATCGAGGCTCGAGAGCATCTGGGCGAGATCGCGCTCGATGGGCTGGCGGAGGGCGTTGGCCCCGGCATCGAGCGCGGGGTTGCCGTCGAAGTCGATGACGGCCAGACCGCCGGTCCACTCGAGCACCTGTCCGACATGGAGATCGCCGTGGACCGGCTGCGTCCGAACCGGGCGGTCCAGGCGCATGCGATCGATCACGGTCCGCATCCCCGGCTCCAGGCGGGCCAGCACCGCGCCGGCCGCCGGGTCGATGTCCGTCGTCAGCTCGATCGCCTCCGTCAGCGTCGCGCGGGCCCGCTCGTGCCAGTCGGCGACGATCTCGGCCAGAGCCGGCGCCACCGGGTTCGGGATCACCGGCGACGCGGTCGCGAGGGCGGCGTGCAGCTCCGCAACCAGCCGGCCGAGCGCCCCGCCGATCCACGGATCGCAGTCCGCCGGACACGCCCCGGCGCCGTGCGCGACATGCCGCTCCAGCCGCGTCGACGGCCCAGTCCCAGCCGTCGCGGGCGCCCGTCAGGAACGCGTCGCCCTGGGCGATCGCCAGGTCGATGCCTGCCGGGGAGCGCCACGAGAGCGACCCGAGCGGCGGCGGGATCCCGGGGAATCCCACCGCGTCCAGGTGGGCGATCAGCGGCCCGGCACGCGATGGACCCGGTCCCACCCGGCGGAACCACTTGACGATGGCCCGCTCGCCCACGACGACCGAGACGTTCGTCTGGTCGCCCTCGACGGCCCGCTCGGACGCCATCGGGACGCCTGCGACGAACGCCGACAGCCCGTCGCCCGCCTCCGCCCGGCGCCAGGAGGTGACGACGAGCTCGTCGCGGGCCAGCGGCACGACGTCGAACGATCGCTCCGGCGCGGGAAGCAGAGCCACGGCGAAGCGGTCCGCCAGCCGGAGCGCCGCCACCGGCTCGCGATCGCCAAGGTCCGCGGTCGCGTACCCGCGGCCGTCGCGGACGGGCTCGGCCGGCGGCCATTGCTCGCGCAACTCGCCGAGAAGCCGGTCGTCGGCCGCGTACGATGCAGTGGCAATCCCCGGCGCGCCCTCGCCCGGCTCCGTCTCGTCCAGTCGCTCAGTCACGAGGAGATGATGGCCCAGCCGCTGACCATCCTGTTCATGCCCGAGTCGGCCTACGGCCCGACGAACAACTGCATCGGCATCGGCGACGTCCTGCGCAAGCGCGGCCACACCGTGGTCTTCGCCGCCGAGGCATCGTGGAGGGGCCGGCTGGCGCCGCTCGGGTTCGTCGAGGACCTCGTCGACCTGTCCGCCCCGCCGGAGCCGGATCCCGACGCGCCGCCCCAGGATGCCGGCCAGTTCTGGAAGGACTTCATCCGCGACACGGCGCCGGAGTTCCGCAAGCCGACGGTCGAGCAGCTTGCGACGTTCATGCAGCCGACCTGGCAGGCCCTCATCGACGGGGCGAAGTACTGCGAGCCGCAGCTTCGCGAGATCATCGCCCGCCAGCGGCCCGACGTGATCGTCGAGGACAACGTCGTCTCGTTCCCCGCGCTCCAGACCGCCGCCAAGCCGTTCGTCCGGATCGTCTCGTGCAACCCGCTCGAGATCCGGGCCGCCGCCGGCGCGGAGATCCCGCCGGCCTACTCCGGCCTGGCGTCCGACGACCGGAGCGAGTGGCAGGCGTTCCGCGCGGAGTACGACCGAACGCATCGCCCGACGTGGGAGGACTTCGACGCGTGGTGCCGCGAGCAGGGCACCGCACCCCTGCCGGAGCTCGAGTTCGAGCACACGTCGCCGGATGTGAACCTGTACGTCTTCCCGCAGGTCGCCGACTACACCGACCGCCGGCCACTCGACGCGACGTGGCGCCGGCTCGACTCGTCCGTCCGGGCCACCGACGGCGACTTCGCGCTGCCCGACGAGCTTGCGAACCGGCCCGCCGGCTCGGCCCTCGTCTACCTCTCGCTGGGCTCTCTCGGCAGCGCCGACGTGTCGCTGATGCGGCGCCTCGTCGCCGTCCTGGCCGATACCCCGCACCGCTACATCGTCTCGAAGGGACCGCAGCACGCCGAATTCGACCTCGCCGCGAACATGTGGGGCGCCGAGTTCCTGCCCCAGACGAAGATCGTGCCGCTGGTCGACCTCGTGATCACCCACGGCGGCAACAACACGACGACCGAGGCGTTCCACTTCGGCAAGCCGATGATCGTGCTCCCGCTGTTCTGGGACCAGTACGACAACGCCCAGCGGGTCGACGAGACGGGCTTCGGCGTCCGGCTGCCGACGTACGCCTTCGCCGACGACGACCTGCGCGGCGCGATCGAGCGGTTGCTCGGCGATGCCGACCTGCGCGGGCGGATGGCCCGGATCGGGGCGGAGATCCGGGCACGGGACGGGGTCGCGAAGGCCGCGGATGCGATCGAGTCCGTGGGGCTGGCCGGCCGATGACGGTCGACGCCGTCGCGCCCGCAGGCATGCGCGCCGTTCGCGCGACGCGCTACGTGACGGCGTTCCGCGAGGGCGGCTCGCTGCCCGGGCTCGTCGAGGCCGACGACGACGGGCTCTACGTCGTGAAGTTCCGCGGCGCCGGCCAGGGTCCCCGCGTCCTCGTCGCGGAGTGGCTCGCCGGCGAGATCGGCCGCGCGCTGGGGCTGCTCGTGCCGGACCTCGTCGCGGTCGACCTGGAGGCCGCCATCGGCGACAGCGAGCCGCACCAGGAGATCCGCGACCTCCTGAAGGCGTCGGTCGGGCGCAACATCGGGCTCGACTTCCTGCCCGGCTCGATGACCTTCAACCCGGTCGTCGACCGCACCCCCGACCCGGACTGGGCCGCATCGGTGATCTGGCTCGACGGTCTCGTCACGAACCCGGATCGCTCGCCGCGCAACCCGAACCTGCTCGTCTGGCACGGCCGGCCCTGGCTGATCGACCACGGCGCGTCGCTGTACATCCATCACGCGTGGCGCGACCCGGACGCCCACGCCCGCCGCCCGCACGTCGAGCGCCTGGCGGACCACGTCCTCCTGCCCGTCGCCTCGTCGATCGCCGCAGCGGACGAGCGGCTGGCGCCGCTGGTGACGAGCGACCTGCTCGAGGCCCTGGTCGCCGCGGTCCCCGACGACTGGCTCGCCCCGGATCCGGTGATTGGCGACGCGGCGGCCCAACGGCGGGCCTACGTCGCCTACCTCGAGCGGCGGCTCGAGGCGCCGAGGCCGTTCGTCGCACCGGTCGACGATCTGCGCAGCGCGGCCGCCGCGTGATGGCCGATCAGCCGTTCCAGTACGCCATCGTCCGGGTCGTGCCACGGGTCGAGCGCGGCGAGTGCCTCAACGCCGGCGTCGTGCTCCTCTGCCGGCCGCGCCGCTACCTGGCGGCGAAGGTCGGTCTGGATCATGGCCGACTGGCGGCCCTCGCCCCGGGCGTCGACCCGGCGACGATCGAGACCCACCTGGCCGCCATCGAGCGGATCGCGGCCGGCGATCCGGACGCCGGGCCGATTGCCCAGCTTGGACAGGGCGAGCGATTCCACTGGCTCGTGGCGCCGTCGTCGACCGTGATCCAGCCGTCCGAGGTCCACACCGGGCTGTGCGACGACCCGGCGACGGAGCTGGAGCACCTCTTCGAGCTGCTCGTCCGCTGAGGCCGGGGCGACGACGCGGACGTCCGACTAGACGTCCCGTCGATACGGCACGGCGGCCACCAGGATGTTCGGCCGGCCCAGCAGCGACTGCTCGATCCGCCGCGCATTGTCGTTGTACAGGAACCGCTCCCACCAGTGGCGCGGCACGTACTCGGGCAGGAGCACGATCACGACCTCGCCCTCGGTCGTCGCCGCGGCGTCAGTCAGGTAGCGGACGAGGGGCCGGACGAGGGACCGGAACGGCGACTCCACGACGATCAGTGGCAGGCCCGGCAGCTGCCGCGCGAATCGCTCCCGGATCTCGCCGGCCCGGTCGAGGTCGTCGGTGACGTGGATCGCGCTCACGTCATCGGACATCGTCCGCCCGAACGTGACCGCCTGGACGACGTCGCGGGTCACGTCGGACGCCGGGATCAGGACACGCTGGCGCCGCCGCGGCGGGCCGATGACCTGCTCCGGCCGAACCGCGGTCTCGGCCCGGCGCCGGGCGTACTGCCGGCCGATGAACAGCATCGCGAGGACGAGCGCCGGGATGACGATCACGATCAGCCACGCCCCGAGCGCAAACTTCGCGACGGCGAACACGATCGTGACGATGCCGGTCGCCAGCGCCCCGAACCCGTTCACGACGGCACTCCGGCGCCAGTCCCCGCCACGCTCGCGCAGCCAATGAACGACCATCCCGGCCTGCGACAGCGTGATCGACGTGAAGACACCGACCGCGTACAGCGGGATCAGCGCTTCGACCCGTCCGCCGAAGATGGCCAGCACGCCGATCGCGAGCGCGGCGAGGGCGACGATCCCGGTGTTGAACGCGAGGCGCTCGCCCCGGAAGGCGAAGCGGGCCGGCATGAATCCGTCCCGGGCGAGGAGCGAGGCGAGGCGCGGGAAGTCCGCGAACGCGGTATTCGCGGCCAGGACGAGGATGCCCATCGTCGAGAGCTGGAGGATGTAGTAGATGGCGCCCGTCCCGAATGTGGCTCGGCCGATCTGGCTGATCACCGTCTCGTGCTCGGACGGGATTGCGCCGCTGATCCCGGCGAGGATCGACGTCCCGATGAACATGATCCCGACGAGGGCGCCCATCACCGCCAGGGTCGTCCGGGCATTGAGGGATTCGGGTCGCTGGAACGCCGGGACCCCGTTGGACACGGCCTCGACGCCGGTGATCGCCGAGCAGCCGTCGGCGAAGGCACGCATGAGCAGGAGGACGCCGAGCGTCTCCGGCGCGACGACCAGGGGCACGACGCCGCTGACCTGCGGCGCGTCGCCGAGCATGGCCCGTCCGATCCCGACCCCGAGCAGGGCGAGCATCGAGACCAGGAAGACGTAGGTCGGGATCGAGAAGACGGTGCCGCTCTCGCGGACGCCGCGGAGGTTGATGACCATGACGAGCACGATGAACGCGGCCGAGATCTCGACCCGCAGGTCGGCCAGCGGACCCGGGAAAGCGGACGCGATCGCGGCGACGCCCGCCGCGACGCTCACTGACACCGTCAGGACGTAGTCGACCAGCAGTGCCGCGGCCGCGATGAGCCCGGCGTTCCGCCCGAGGTTGCGGCCCGCGACGATGTAGCTCCCGCCGCCACCCGGGTACGCCCCGATCGTCTGGCGATACGACACGACGATGATCCCGAGCACGAGCACGATCAGGAGCGAGATCGGGACCGTCAGCCAGAAGCTCTGCGTCCCGGCCGCCAGGAGCGTGAACAGGATCGCCTCGGTCGCGTAGGCAACCGACGACAGGTTGTCGCTCGAGAAGACGGCCAGCGCCTTGACCTTCGACAGGCGCTCGGTGGCCTCCTCGTCGGTTGATAGTGGCCGCCCGAACAGGGTCCGCCGAGCGCGGGCGGCGATGCGCTCAGCAGGCCGCCACGGCTCGCTCGCCGCCGGCCTCGCCGTGACCGTACCCGGTCCGGCATGGCGGAAGTAGGGCGAGCGTTCGATGGGGCGGCGGACCCGCCGGTCGGCCGGATGCTGTCCGACGAGGAGCCGCCGCCGACCAGCCGACGACGGCTCCGTGCGATGGCCGGATGGGCCGTCCTCGCTCACTCCAGGGGCCCGATCGTCACGGTGACGCCTCCGCCGCGTCCGTTGCGCTCGACGGCGAACGCGACGCCCGCTGCCTGCGCGCGAGCCAGCCCCGTCGCCGCGACCCGCTCGATGAGCGGCCAGCCGGTCAGCCGGACCCGGCGGGCCACGCCGCCGTCGACCAGCGCGATGGCGGCGTCGATCTCGGCGAGCTCGGGCGACGGAAAGTCGTCCGGCTCTGCGCGATTGCTTTCGGGCTCGAGCGGCAGGCTGAACCGTGCGTTGTTGTCCATGACCTGACCGTAGGCCGGGCACCCAAGAGGCCGGCGCCGGTCGACCGGGTCGGACCCCTCAACAAGCGCTCAACGTCAGCCGGGATCCTCCGCGATCCGATAGCCCACGCCCGGCTCGGCGACGATCAGGGCACGGGTGGTGCCGGCCGGATCCGCGGCTGCCAGCTTGCGCCGCAACCGCGAGACGTAGACGTGGAGGTAGTGGCCTTCGTCGGCATAGGCGGTGCCCCACACCGCGCGCAGCAGCCGGCCCTTCGTGAGGACGCGTCCCGGGGCCGCAAGCATCGTCTTGAGGAGCTCGTACTCGCGCGGCGTCAGGTCCAGGATCACATCCCCGACCGTCGCGGTGCGGGCCGCCAGATCGATGGCGACCGCGCCATGGTGGATCGTGCCGCTGGCATCCGCGGCCGGACCGCCCGTTCGACGGAGCAGCGCCGCGATCCGGGCGCGGAGCTCATCCAGGCCGAACGGCTTGGCAAGGTAGTCATCGGCGCCGGCCTCGAGCGCCACGACCTTGTCCCGCTCCGCGCCGCGGGCGGACAGGACGAGGATGGGGGTCGTCGCCTCGCGCCGGACGCGTCGGATCAGCGTGCCGCCGTCCGTGTCCGGCAGGCCGAGATCGAGCAGGATCACGTCCGGCCGCCCGGCGTCCCACTGACGCAGGGCATCGGCACCGTCGACCGCCTCGGACACCCGGTAGCCGTGGCCGGTCAGATTGGCCGCCACGGATCGCCGGGTCGCCTCGTCATCCTCGACCAGCAACAGGCGAGCGCCGCTCACGGCGCGGTGTCGGCGTGCGTGACGGGGGACGGCGCGGCATCTGCGCTGACGCGCGGACGGTCGCCGTCCGGCGCGCGGGCGGCTTCGAGGCTCAGGACGATCTGGAGCCCGCCGATCGGGCTCGCCTCGGCGCGGACGGTGGCTCCCATGGCCTCGCCGAACCCGCGGACGATCGACAAGCCGATCCCGAGCCCGCGCCGCGAGCCTTCGCCGTGCGCGGGCTCGCGGTGGAATCGCTCGAACAGGCGGCCCAGCGATCCTTCCGGGACGCCTGGACCGGCGTCGTGGATCGCGAGCTCGACGCGGCCGCCGGTCGGTCGCGCCTCGACGAGCAGCCTGGCCGGCGGTGGCGCGTGGCGAGCGACATTCTCGACCAGGTTCGCGAGCAGCCCGTCGAGCAGGACTGCGTCGGCGACGATCGGGGGCAGGTCGTCTCCGATCGTGATCGTGATCTCGCGGTCGCCGAGCAGCGGGCGAAGGCGATCGACCACGGGAGCCACGGCGTCGCCCAGGTCGATCGCCTCGAGGTCCGGCCGAAGGGCTCCCGATTCGATCCGGCTCAGGTCGAGGACCTCACGGACGAGCCGGTCGAGACGCTCCGCCTCCGCGTCGATCGCGGCTCCCGCGGCTCGTGCGCCGGCCAGGTCGAGGGTCAGCTCCCGGTCCGTCAGTGCCCCGGCCTGGGCGCGGATGCTGGCCAGCGGCGTGCGCAGGTCGTGGGACACGGCGTCGAGCAGGGCGCTCTTCAGCGAGTCTGCCTGGCGGGCGATCTCCACGTCGGTCGCCTCGCGCCGAAGCGCGTCGCGCCGGATGGCCAGCCCGAGCTGATCGGCGGCGAGGGCGAGGAGTCGCGTCGCCGAGCGGTCGGGCTCGGCGGTGCCCGGCTGGGCCAGGGCCTTGATGGCCCCGACGGCGACGCCGTCGGCCATCATCCGGACCCGGAGGAGTGCGCCTCGGCCGGCAGGACGGAGTGCGGCGGATGGGGCGGCGATCGTGGGCTCATGCGCGCGCTGCCAGTGGGCGGGCGTCTCGCCGGGCATCCGGACGAGGTTCGTCACGATCGCGGCGACGGGGATCGGCTCCGCGGGTGCGGTGTCGGCGAGCGTGCGCGGATGGGCGCCCTGCTCGGCCACGATCCAGACCCGTTGAAGTCCCGCCGCGGCGAGCAGGCGCCCCGCGACCAGCGGCGCCGCGGTCTCCACATCCGGCGTGATGGCCAGGATCCGCCCGACGGCGAACAGGTCGGTCGCCTCGGCCGCCTGGCGGGATGCATCGGCCGCCCGCTCCCGTCCGAGAGCGGCCAGCCGTCCCACGATCACCGCGAGCACGAGGAACAGGACGAGGTCGAGCCACTCACGCGGATCCTCGACGACGAGGGTCAGCCGTGGCTCCGTGAACAGCAGGTCGTAGACGAGGAACGCACCGACGGCGGTCGCCAGGGCCGGCCAGGTTCCCGCGACGGATCCGACCAGGACGATGGCCGCGAAGTAGACCGGCGATGCGTCGAGGATCGCGAGAGGCGGTCCCTCGAGCACGCCGACGGCCGCCGTGGCGAGAGCCAGCCCGAGTCCGACGACGGCGCTGACGACCGCCAGCCGCCGTCCGGTCGGCAGCCGCGGCCGCGCCGGCCGCCGGATCGCGCTCCGAAGAAATTCCACGCGCCAAGAGTAGGCCGCTGCCCGGCTGCCGACGCAGCCGAGCCTCACGCCGGCAGCCGTCGATCGTCGCAACGCATCTGAGAGGCGAACGACGGGCGACGACATCCCGCCGCCGTGGCGCCGATCCGACGATGTCTCCGGCTCGGCGTCGACCCAGGCGGCGCTCGGGACCTGGCCGGCTCCGTCGCCGGCCCTACTGACCGGAGGGGCGGCCAGTCTGGCCGCCTGCTCCGCCTTCCACCGGCCAGCTGGAGAGACCATGGACGCCATCGCGATGCTCAAGGCCGACCACGACAAGGTCAAGAAGCTGCTGAGCGAGCTCGAGACGACGACGGAGCGCGGGATCAAGACCCGCGAGGAGCTGTTCGCCACGATCAAGGGCGAGCTGACGATTCACGAGGTCATCGAGGAGGAGATCTTCTACCCGGCCTTGAAGAGCCACCCGAAGGCGAAGGACATCGTCCTCGAGGGGTACGAGGAGCACCACGTCGTCGACCTGCTGATGGCCGAGCTCGAGTCGCTCGACGTCAGCGACGAGACCTGGGGCGCGAAGTCGCTCGTCATGAAGGAGAACATCGAGCACCACATCGAAGAGGAGGAGGGCGAGATGTTCAAGCAGGCCCGCCAGGTCTTCGATCGCCAGGAGCTCGAGGACCTCGGCGCCCGGATGGAGCAGCGCAAGACCAGCGCCCAGCGTGAGCTCGGGGTGCCGGTCAGCCGCTGACCGACGCGTCTCGACCAGACCCACGAAGACGAACCGCGGCTGTCCAGTCCGGCAGCCGCGGTTCGTGCTACTCCCCGGTGAACCGCGGCGGCCGGCGTTCCACGAAGGCAGCGACTCCCTCGGCGTGATCCGCGGTCGCCCCTGCCTCGCCCTGGAGGGTGGCCTCGGTTTCGAGCTGCTCGTCGAGCGTCGTGCCCCACGACGCACGGAGGGCGCGCTTCGTCAGGGCGATTGCCTGTGGCGCGCCGGCAGCCAGGCGTGCCGCGAGCGCCTGTGCTTCGGCCACGACGCGGTCGGCGGGAACGACCCGCGCCACCAGACCCAGCGCGTGGGCATCCGCCGCGGCCAGCGGCTCCCCGGAGAAGGCCAGCTCGGCTGCCTTCGCCCCGCCGATGAGTCGCGGCAGCAGCCACGTCGCCCCCGAATCCGGCACCAGCCCGACGCGTCCGAACGCCAGGAGAAAGGACGCGCTGTCGGCCGCGACGCGGAGATCGCACGCAAAGGCAAGGGATGCTCCGGCGCCGGCGGCGATCCCGTTGATCGCGCCGACGATCGGCTTGTCGAGCCCGACCATCGCCCGGATCAGTGGGTTGTAGCGGAGGCGAAGCTCGTCGGCCAGCGGTGCCGCGTCGGGCTCGAGCCGCTCGCGCAGGTCCTGGCCGGCGCAGAACGCCCGGCCGGCGCCGGTCAGGACGACCGCCCGGACCGTCCGGTCATCGGCCACCTGTTGGAATGCGGCGAGCAGCTCGTGCTTGAGGGGGACGGTCAGGGCGTTGAGTGCGTCGGGCCGATCGAGGGTGATCGTCGCGACCGCGTCGACGATCTCGAGGCGAAGATCCGGCACGTCGACCGCTCAGGCGGGCGTGGGCAGGCCGCTGAACTCGACGAGCCGCCCGTCGACGAGCTCGAAGACCCGGCGATCGACCGGCTCGTCCGCGCCACCGGAGCTCTCGACGACGAACTCGGCGAACAGGGCTGCGAACTCGTCGTCACCCGGCCGAAGCGCGCCCGCCACCAGCAGGTGTCGCTCGGGTAGCCCGACGAGAACCCGTCCGACGCCGCCAAGCTCCGACGTGAGCTTGTCGCGGACCTCGGTCAGCAGGATGCGCGACGCATCCCAACCGTCGCCGGTGTCCGACGAGATCAGCCGACGCTCGCCCGAGACCTCGTCCGTCCAGGCCGCCTTGGCCGACCACGCCGCCAGGTTGCGGAGGGCCGCGTCCTGGATGTCGGCGACCGAGACGCCCCACGACACGAGGTGGTCGCCGTTGACGATCACGTCGAAGCCCGGTCGCCGGGATCGCGTAGACGACCGACAGGTCGCACGGCCCCTCGTCGAGGAGCGGCTGGGAGTGATTCCGCCCGCCGTCCGCCGCGAGCGCCGTCGGATCGATCTCCGTGACCGCCATGCCCTGCGTCCCGGTCGGTCGGAGGAGCGGGATCAGGACCGGCCCGGCCGCCGACCAGTCGTGCTCGGGCGACTCCGAGATCGACTGTCCACTCGATTCGGCCGCCGGCACATGGCCCGACACCGGCGACGTGATGTCGATCGGGGCGAGCACGTCCGGGGCAGCGTCGCGCAGGATCCCCGGCGAATCGTCGGCGAGATCGCGGAGCTCGTCGCGACCGACGTCGCTCCCGCCACTCTCGAAGTCACGGTCCATCGGTCAGCGTCCCTTCCACTCCGGCCGACGCTTCTCGACGAAGGCCGACATCCCTTCTCCCTGGTCTTGACTGGCAAAGAGGGCGAAGAACGCCCGTCGCTCGTGGCGCAGCCCGGCCGACAGTGGAAGCTCCTCGGCGAGACGGACCGCTTCCTTGGCGGCCAGCACCGCGACCGGCGGCTTCGACGCGATGGTCCGGGCCAGGTCCAGCGCCGCCGACAGGGTCTCGTCGGCCGGGACCACGCGGCTGATCAGGCCCATGGTCTCGGCCTCGCGCGCCGACAGGTTCCGGCCGGTCAGGATCAGGTCCATCGCTCGGGCGCGCCCGATCGCCCGGGTCAGCCGCTGCGTTCCGCCCGCCCCGGGCATGACGCCGAGGTTGATCTCGGGCTGGCCGAACTGGGCGTCGTCGCCGGCGACGATCAGGTCACAGCTCATCGCCAGCTCGCAGCCGCCCCCGAGGGCGAAGCCGCGGACCGCAGCGATCACCGGCGTGCGCGTCGCTGCGATCCGCTCCCACACGGCGAACCGGTCGTCGACGAGGAGGCTGACCGGCGTCTGGATCGCCAGCTCCTTGATGTCCGCCCCGGCGGCGAAGGCCCGCGTCCCGGACCCGGTCAGGACGATCGCGCGGCAGGCGGAGTCGGCATCGAGTGCCGCGAACGCGTCCGCGAGCTCGTCGAGCAGATCGAAGTTGAGGGCGTTCAGGACATCCGGCCGCTCGATCGTCACGAGCGCGACGCCATCGACCGGACCATCGTCGCCCGGTGCGGGAAACGCGATGCTGACGAGGCGGCGATCGGCCGGCTGGGGGGTCTCGGTCGGCGCGGTCTGAGTCAAGCGGTCCTCCGTCCGCGCTCACAGTAGCAGCGAGCGACGGCGACGCGAAGCCCGGGCGAACCGGTCCCGGCCGGTTCGCCTCAGCCGCCGGCCGGCACGTCCTCGAGGACGAGGAACGACGCGATCCCGGGCGCGATCTCGCGCAGGTTCCGACCCGCCTGGCGCATGGCGTCCGAGGCGAGGCCGGCATCGAGCGCGGCCCGATCATCGAAGTCCATCGCGGTCATCAGGACGAGGTCGGTCTCGCCACCGAGGGCTTCGGCAACCCGCTGGACCCGGGTTGACCGCAGGCCCGGAGTCCCGGCGACCAGCGGCAGGTGCTCCGCGTGGTAGCGGCGCAGGAAGGTCTCGAGCGCGTCGTCGCCGCCCTCGGGTCGGCGGTAGGTCGCGAGCAACGTCGTCATGGTTCGCCTCCTGGAGGGGTCAGCGGCTCGCGTCGGCGAGCCAGTCCTGGTCGGTGCCGGGATCCGCGACGGGCGACTCGGCCAGCGGATTGTCGGCCGGCGGTGCCGTGGCCGCGCCGATGCGCGTCGGAGCGGTCGCCGGCGAGCCAGCGCCCGGCGCGTCCGGTCGGAACGCGTCCGCACGCTCCGCCGCGACCGTCGCGGTCGAGCGGAAGAAGCCGGCCAGCGCCTCGTTGAACAGGCTCGGCTTGCGCGACAGGACCTCGTGCCCGCAGTCGGGCGCCACGAACAGCCGCCCATCCGGCAGCTGGCGCTTGAGGCCCCACGCATGATCGACCGGGACGAACGGGTCGCGGTCGCCGCACACGACCATCGTCGGGGCGTCGATCCGGCGCAGGTCGCGTGGCGTCAGCAGCGGCTGGACGGCGACATCGGCGGCGATGGCCGGCAGAAGGCGGCGCCACGCGTCGACGCCCTGGCCTGCGTCATGGCGACGACCGAGCTCCTCGACCCATGCCGGCTCCTCACGATCCGCGCGCGCGGGATCCATCAGCCGGCGGGCGACCGAGGCACGCGGCTCGCGCTGGGACGTGATCCCGGCCACGGTCAGCGTTCGCAATCGGTCCGGGCTGCGCACCGCGTACTGAAGCGCCGTCATCGCGCCCATCGAGAAGCCGACGAGGTGGAACGTCTCGAGCTCGATCCCGTCGACGAAGGCGGCGAGGTCATCGACCAGCCAGTCGTAGCGGAACCCGTCGGACGCATCCCAGCGGGTCCGGCCATGGCCGCGCGCGTCCGGCAGGTAGAGGCGAAAGGCTCGCGAGAAGAGCGGGATCTGGGCCGCGAAGTCGCGG
The DNA here is from genome assembly GCA_963783055.1 of uncultured Chloroflexia bacterium. Lineage (GTDB taxonomy): Bacteria > Chloroflexota > Limnocylindria > Limnocylindrales > CSP1-4 > CF-46. The sequence continues at coordinate 252,180 of CAWAMB010000004.1, read as the reverse complement.
CTCCCGATCGACGTCGCCCCGTGCAGGAGCACGAGGGGTGGGCCGGCGCCGTGGACGTCATAGGCGATGTCGAGGCCATTGGCGTGGATCGTCGGCATCCGTCGCTCTCCTCCCTCCCCCGGCGGCGAAGTCTACGGGCGACCGACGAGAGCCGCCGTCTATCCTCGGCGGGATGACGACCCTTGGCACCCTCACCTCCCGAGCCTGGGCCGGGCCCGACGATCTCCGCGCCATGACGGCCATCGTGTCGGCAGCCTGGGCGAGCCCGCGCCGACCCCACGTCTCGTGCACTCCCGGCGATCTCGAGTGGTGGACGGCGCAGGGCGGACCGGATGCCGCCTGGCCCAGCCGGATCCGGATCTGGGAGCTCGGTGGGGAAGTCGTCGGCTGGGGCTGGATGAACCCGCCGGCCGGCCTCGACTGGTTCGTGGTCGACGGCCTGACGCCGGCCGAAGAGGATGCCGTTCGCGACGAGATGCTCGCCTGGCTGACGGACAGTGCGCCGCGCGCGGAAGCGACCGCGCATTCGAGCGCCGAACCCGCGCCCATCGAGCTCGAGGCATGGGCGGCCGACGGCTGGCCCGAGCAGGCGGCGCTCGTCAGGCGCGGCTGGACCCCGACCGCCACGGTCTTGACGCAGTACGTGCAATCGCTCGAGTTCGAGCTGGATCCGCCGCGCGTCCCGGACGGCTACGTCCTGCGGTCGTTGCGCGGACCCGAGGACGTGGTGGCTCGGGTCGAGGTCCATCGGGCGGCCTTTGCGCCGTCGAAGATGACCGTCGAGAAGTACGCGATCCTCCTCGGCCAGCCGCACTACGCCTTCGACCGCGACATCGTCCTCGAGGCAGCCGACGGCTCCTTCGCCGCGTTCGCGATGTGCTGGGTCGATCCGGTTGGCTCGATCGGCGAGTTCGAGCCGGTCGGCGTCCATCCCGATCACCAGCGACGTGGCCTCGGGCGGGTGATCATGCGCCACGGCCTGCGCTTGATGCGGGCCGCCGGTCTGCGCGACGCCATGGTCTTCTCGCTCCGCTCGAACGCCGCGTCCGAGGCGCTGTACCAGTCCGCCGGGTTTCACGAGCTCGCGCTGCATCGCCAGTACAGCCGGCGCCTCGAGCCGTGACCGGGTCGCCGGGCCGTGCCGCGAGTCAACTCGCCGACACGGCCAGACCGTCCCGTAACACAGCCGCGCGTTCATCGTCTCACCGCTGAGCAGGCCGGCCCGGAGTCACCGCCCAGGAACCGCATCCCGGCCACTCGCCCACCGATCGGTGGGGGGAGCCCAGTGATGTTCGATCCCGAACGGGCCGGCGAGCAGACCGTCACCCCGCTCGACCCCGATCCTGCCGATGACCAGATCACCGATCCCACGCCCGACCGTGGCCGGCCGAACGATCCCCGCGACCTCTGGACCCGGGCCTCGACGCGCCGGCGGGCCGTCGTCGCGACCGTCACGGTCCTGTCCGTCACGCTGGTGGCCGGACTGCTCGCATGGAATGGCGGCGCTCCGTCCAACGGCGCGATCGCCGCGGCGAGCCAGCCGACGGCGACATCGTCCGCGCGGGGCTCGAGCGGACCCGGTGGCTCCAATGGCCCCGGACCGAGCGCCGGCACGATCCCCGGCTCGACGTTCGAGCCGCTGACCGGCACGTCCACCGAGCCCGTGGCCCTCCTCACGGCCCGTGGCGCGATCGGCGCCATCGTCCCCATCGACGCAGGCTTCCGCCTCGAGGCCACCGACGCCACCCCGGCCTCGACTCTCGCACGACGCCTCACGGTCCGACCGGCTGTCGCGTTCACGGTCACGAAGGAAGCCGGTGATCGGGCGGTCGTCCTGGAGCCGGTGAAGCCCCTCGATCCGGGCTCCGTCTACCGCTTCGCCCTCAGCGGGGCCGGCGGCCAGCTCCTCGACACGTGGGCTTTCCAGGCGAAGCAACCGCTCCGGATCGTGGGCACGCTGCCAGGCCACGAGTCCGCCGAGGTCCCGCTCGACACCGGCATCGAAGTGACCTTCGACCAGGACGGCGTCACCGGCGCAGCAGCCCACTTCACGATCGAGCCCGCGACCGCCGGCCGATTCGAGGAGCACGGTCGGACCCTCGCCTTCGTCCCGAACCGGCCGCTCACGGCCAGCACGGTCTACAGCGTCACGGTGACCCGCGGGATCAAGGTCCCGGCAACCGGCGAGGCAACGGTCGTCGACACCCGGTTCCAGTTCGAGACGGCGGCCAAGGGCCGCAGCTCCGACCCCCGGACGTTCATCTTTCCCGACGAGGTTACGGAGTCGCCGACGACGGAGCGCCCGACGATCGGCCTGTGGTCGTACGGCGGCGGCGCGCAGAAGCCGCCCGCGACGACCCGGATCGCCGTGTACCGTCTCCCCGACCTGGCGGCCGCGATCGCCGCGTACCGGACCCTCCGGGCGCGTCCCGACTGGACCCGCTGGTCCGGCACCGGGCTGGTCGATGTGGCGCGCCTGCGCCGGATCCTGACGGCAGACCTCCCGCTGAACTCCTTCCGCAACGCGTTCTGGGTCCGGTTGCCGGAGCGCCTTGCGGCAGGCTGGTACCTCGTCCAGCAGTCCGGCGGCACCAAGCCGATCCAGCTCGTCCTCCAGGTCACCGACGTCGCCGGCTACCTCGCCGTCTCCGACACGAAGACCGTCGTCTGGGCCAATGACCTCGCCACCCGCAAGCCGATCGCCGGCGCGACCGTGGCGAGCAACGGCGTCCGCTTCGCGCGAACCGACGATCGCGGTCTGGCGGTCGGGACGACCCCCAAGACCCTCCTGCCGTCGACCGGCGATTCCTGCTCACGGCCGTGCGACCCGGTCGTCGTGGTCGAGACGCCGGGCGGTCGGCGGATCTTCCTGCCTCTGTCGAGCGGCTACGACAAGCTCGAGTATTCCGGCAACCGCTACTGGTGGTCCGAGGCGGACGATCGGACGTGGAGCCTGCTCCACACCGATCGCGGCCGGTACCGGCCCGGCGACACGGTCAACCTGTGGGGCTTTGCCCGGGATCGCGACAACGGGAGCGTCCCGGCCGAGATCACCCTCCGCATCCAGCGTGCCGACGGCGAGGGACCGTCCATCAGGACGCTGACGCGCCGGCCGGATGGGTCCGGGGTCTTCGACGGCAACCTGTCGCTCGGCGGCCTGCCCGACGGCTACTACACGATCACGATGGCGGTCGGCAGTCGGGTCATCCGGAGCACGATGATCGGCGTCGGTCCGATCGCCAAGCCGGCCTACCAGCTCGACATCACCACCGGCCGCCACGTCTATATCGTGGGCGACCAGGTCCGGGTCACGGTCGGGGCTCACTTCTTCGAAGGCACACCCGTTCCCGGCGTCGATCTCCGGTTCGACGGCTTCGCCGAGGGTTCGGCCACGACCGATGCGCTCGGCAGCGCCGTCTGGCGCACGGTCGCCGCGATCGACCCCGATGAGCAAGGTCCGAGCTGGTCGTCCATCCAGGCCACGCCGGCCCGAGCCGAGGAAGCGGAGATCCGTGCCGCGACCCGCCACGTCCTGATCTTCCCCAGCTCGCGGACGGTCGACGCAACGGGTCGGATCGCCGGCGGCAGGGTGATCGCGAGCGGCAGCGTCCACGTGGTGGCTGTCGACCGGCTCGAGGCAGCCCTGGCCGGCGGCGAGTTCGACTGGAACCTCGATGCCCGGGGTGCCGCGGTCCGAGGCGCCACGGTCACGGTCCGGTTCACCGAGCTCGTGCCCAGGCGCGTCCAGGACGGGACCCAGTACGACTTCATCGAGAAGCGGGTCGTGCCCCGCTACCGCTACGACGTCGGCGAGATCGACGCCGGAACCGTCCGGGTGCGGACCGCGGCCGACGGATCGTGGACCGCCTCGGTCCCGGCAGCGAACGCCGATCACACGTACCAGATCGCGGCGTCCGTGGGCGACCCGGACGGCCATGTCGCTCGCACGTCGACCTCGGCCAGCCGAGCCCGCCAGAACCCGTACGAGGACAACGACTACCCCACGCTCGACCTCTCGTCACCCGCGCCGGACGAGCGCACCGAGTTCGGAATCGGCGAGCGAATCGATGTCCGCATGACCGATCCCGGGACGGCCCAGACCGCCACCGACGGCACGCGCTACCTGTTCTTCACGGCCCAGCGCGGGATCCGGGACACCACCATCCAGACGTCGCGGCGGCACCAGATGGCATTCCCGGCGTGGGGCGCCCCGAACCTGTCGATCGGCGCGGTCCGCTTCACGGGCACCGGGTACGTCGGGACCGCGTGGTTCACGGCGACGTTCCGTGTCGCCGACCGCCGGCTGGACGTCGAGCTCACGACCGACGCTCCGCGCTACGCCCCGGGCGAGACCGTCACGGTCAGCGTCCGGACCCGGTCCGGGGGTGGCCCCGGTCTCCGCGACGGTCGTCCTCCGGGCGGTCGACGAGAAGCTGTTCGCCATCGATGCGGCCGCCGACGAGAACCCGCTCGTCGAGCTGTACGAAGGGATTGCGGACGGGGTGATCGACACGTATCGCTCTCATCGCTACCCGCAGGGCCAGAACGAAGGCGGCGACACGACCGGCGGCGGCGGTGATGACCGCGACGACTTCCGCGACTCGCTCCTGTTCGAGACGATCACGACCGATTCGAACGGCCGAGGCAGCACCTCCTTCACCCTGTCGGACGACCTGACGTCCTGGCGCGTCACCGCATCGGCGGTCACGCGCCGGCTCCAGGCGGGCGTCGGGTCCGTGCTCGTGCCCGTCGGCCTGCCGTTCTTCGTCGACGCGTCGATCGCACCGGAGTACCTCGCGGCCGACCGCCCGACGATCGCTGTCCGAACCTACGGGTCGGCCGTCGCGGCCGACACCCCCGTCACGATCCGCGTGACGTCCGCCAGCCTGGGCTTCGACAGCGGGACGATCGCGGCTCGCGCGTTCGCCAACGTCGACGTGCCGCTGCCGGCGCTGCGCGTCGGCACGCACACCGTCACGATCGCGGCGACGGCCGGCAGCGGCGCGGCTGCCCGGACCGACCGACTGACCCGCACCTTCGGCGTGGTCGAGACGCGGCTGGCGCGCCAGCGGACGAGCTACGTCGAGCTGCCTGCCAGCGGCGCGTTCCGAGGCGGCAACGGCTTCACCACCGTCCTGGTCGCCGACGCCAGCGGCGGTCGCTTCCTGCCGCTCCTGGCCGAGCTCGCCGGCGGCAACGGCGCCCGTCTCGATCGAACCCTCGCGGCCGATCTGGCCCGGTCCCTGCTCGACGCCCGCTTTGGCCTCGACGAGCACGACCCATCGGCCCAGCCCTTCGCCCCGGACCGCTATCTCGCCACCGACGGCGGGCTGGCGCTCGTTCCGTACGGCAGCAGCGACCTGGAGCTGTCCGTCCTCGTCGCGGTCGTCGCACCGGATCGGATCGACCGCGCCCGACTCGCGGGCTACTTCCGGGCGATCCGCGCCAACGACGCCGAGACCCGCGAACGCCAGGTGTTCGCCCTCGCCGGGCTGGCCGGTGTCGGTGAGCCCGTGCTGACCGCGATCAGGACGGCCGCGGCGGATCCCGCGCTGACGGTCCGCGAGCAGCTGCTGCTCGGACTCGGCGCGGCACGCCTCGGCGACTCCGCCACCGCGCGCGGCATCCTCGATGCCCTCGTGCGCGCGTCGGGCGAACAGGCCGGCACGCTTGCCCGGCTCCGCGTCGGCACGTCCGCGGCCGACATCACGGAGGGAACGTCGCTTGCCGCCGTGCTCGCGTCGGCGGTCGGCAGCCCGCTCGGGCCGCGCTTCTGGGCGTACGTCGAGGCCAACCCGGCACGGGACCGGATCGAGGTCCTCCCGGCGATCGCCTTCATCACCAACACGCTGGACCGCCAGCCGGTCCAGCCGGCCCGCTTCGCGTGGACCGTCGACGGGAAGCGAACCGACGTGGAGCTCGGGACGGGCGAGTCGCTCCGGCTCGATCTCACACCCGCCCAGCTCGCGACGCTCTCGATCGAGCGGCTGGCCGGGACCGTCGGCGTGACGACGTCGTGGCGCGAGGATGTCGCTCCGGCGGCCTTCTCCGCCGATCCGGACATGACGATCACGCGCTCGGTCCTGCCCGGGCCCGAGATCCGGGCCGTTGATCTCGCCATCGTCGAGCTCCACGTTCGGTTCACGGCCCAGGCAGCCAACGGCTGTCGGCAGGTCGCCGAGCTCCTCCCGAGCGGCATGGCGCCGATCGGAGCCGGCTCTCGCTGGTACAACCCGGACTACGACGAGCTGCCTCCGGACGACGGCGTCATCCTGCCCTACGACCAGACGGCGTCCCAGGTGCTCTTCTGCGTCGAGCCGACGGCGAAGCGGCGCGAGTTCACCTTGCGCTACATCGCCCGGGTCATCACGCCGGGAACCTACGCCTGGGAGCCGGCCGTGGCGCAGTCGGGCAGCGACGAGTCCATCGCCAACCTCACTCCGGCAACATCGATCACGATCCGCTGAGGTTCGCCCGGCGACGCCGGCGGCGCCGCTGACCGGGGTCGCTTGCCGTCGCCGGGGTCGCGACGCCGGCGCGCGACCCGCTGGGCTCGCCGTGGCCCACTCGGCGCCGCCTACAATCGAGCGATGACGACCGAACCGCCGCGCGCGACCCGGCAGGAGCGCGACTCCATGGGCGCGCTGGACGTGCCCGCCGACGCGCTCTACGGCGCCTCGACCCAACGTGCGGTCCTGAACTTTCCGATCTCGGGTCAGCGGTTCCCGCAGCCGTTCATCGCCGCCCTTGCCTTGATCAAGCAGGCGGCCGCCGAGACCAACGCCGGACTGGGGCTCCTGCCTGGGGACGTCGCCGATGCGATCGCCGCGGCTGCCGCCGAGGTTGCGGCAGGGAGCCACGCCGATCAGTTCCCGATCGACGTCTACCAGACCGGGTCGGGCACCTCGACGAACACGAACATGAACGAGGTCGTTGCCCATCTTGCCGGCGCCCGGCTGGCCGCGAGCGGCTCGACGACCACCGTCCACCCCAACGACCACGTCAACCGCTGCCAGTCGTCGAACGACGTGATCCCGACGGCGCTCCAGCTGGCGGCGGCCACGACGATCGAGGCGGATCTCCTGCCTGCGCTCGAGCGCCTCCGGGCGGCCCTCGACGCCAAGGCCGACGAGTTGTGGCCCATCGTCAAGACCGGCCGGACGCACCTCCAGGACGCCACCCCGATCCGGCTGGGGCAGGAGTTCCGGGGCTACGCCGGCCAGGTGGACGAGTCGATCCGCCGGGCGAAGGCGGCCCAGGCTGAGCTGCTCGTCGTGCCGCTCGGCGGGACGGCGGTCGGGACCGGGATCAACGCCCACCCGGCCTATGCCGCTGCGGCGTGCGCCCGGCTGTCCGCGCTGACCGGCCTCGAGGTCCGTGAGACGGGCAACCACTTCCATGCCCAGGCGACGCTCGATGCGGCGATCGCCGCCCACGGGGCGCTCCGGACGATCGCGCTGTCGCTCTGGAAGATCGGCAGCGACGTCCGCCTGATGGGGATGGGGCCACGAGCCGGCCTCGCCGAGATCGCCCTTCCGGAGACCCAGCCGGGCTCATCGATCATGCCCGGCAAGGTGAATCCGGTGATCGTCGAGAGCCTGACGATGGTCGTCGCCCGCGTCCTCGGCAACGACACGACCGTGGCCTTCGGCCAGACCGGCTCCTTCCTCGAGCTGAACGTGATGCTGCCGGTCACCGCGGCGGCGCTGCTCGAGTCGATCGCCCTCCTCGCCGCGGCGACGCGCAACTTCGCCGACCGGGCGATCACCGGGCTGACGGCCACCGAACGCGGTCCCGCGCTCGTCGAGCAGGGCCTGATGCTCGCGACCGCGCTGGCGCCCGAGATCGGCTACGACGCCGCGGCGGCGCTCGCGAAGGAGGCGTTCAAGACCGGGCGGACGATCCGCGAGCTCGCCACCGAGCGCGGGGTCGCGCCGGGCCGCCTCGACGAGCTCCTCGATCCGGCCTCGATGACCGAGCCGGGGCTCGGCGGCGGCTCGGCCGGCGGCTAGATCCTCGCAACGCGCCAGCGCGAGCGCCGCGATCGCCCGGCGAACATCGGCCCCGCGCCCATTGCGAATAGCCGCATCTTCCATGCGCGGTAGCCGCATGTGGGCTGATCGGCGGACCGATCAGGTCCGACGGCCGCGGACGGAGGGCGATCCCGACTAGGCGACCCACCCAGCGACCCGGTCGGCTCCGATGCGGCCACGCCACATGAATCTTGCGGCTACTCGCAATGGCAGGGCAAGCTGATTGCGCCCGCAGCGCGCGGAGCGCGGGCTCTCGGCGCCGCGCCGCCTAGGCGAATCGGGTCGGGAGGGACCCGTCGGGCTCGGATCCGGACAGCAGGAGCACGCCGACGAGCGTCCAGCCGAACCCGAACCCGAGCCACGCGAACGGCCAGCCGAACAGCAGGATCGCCGGTGCGACGACCAGCACCCATCCGACGCGGTCGTCGCCGCGGGCCACCAGGAGCAGCCCCACAAGCACGGACCCGAGCGCACCGAGTGTCTGGGCGGCGACGGTCGCGGAGCCGGCCGGACCCCCGAACAGGACGGCGATGAGCGCCGCCGTCCAGGCGAGGTGGCCGAGGACGGCGAGCACGATCGCGACCGTTCCGGCAGGCCCGCTGCCGTCGGATCGCCGGGCCCAGCAGCCGATCGTGGCGAAGCCGGCGAGAGCGGTCGCGATGATGGCAAGCGGAACGGCCTCGAGCAGGTAGCCCGGCCAGTCGGGCGGGGTCGGCTGGGCGATGATGCCCGCTCCCGCGAACGTCCACAGCCCGCCCGACACGAGGGCCGAGCCGGCCGGAAGCCGGGACGACCCGTGAAGGCGTGCGTCGACGGCGCCTCGGACGAGATCGAGCCGGCCGCGCCAGCCAATCTGGAATTGCTCGAGCATCGCGAGCATCTCGGGCTCGTAGCGACGACGCCACGAGGCTGGGTAGAGCCGCAGGATCCCGGCGCCGCCGGGTCGGGTCCCGGCCGATCCACGGCCGAGCCTGCGACCGCGCCGGGTCACGTGCAGCCGTTCGGCACGCGTGGCGGGATCAGACCGGGCTGGCCCAGCGCAACGGGCAGCGGACCCAGCGTCACCCGCGAGGTGTCGATCGTCAGGATGCCGTCGGCGTCGACCTCGACGGGGTGACGGTCCATGCCCCGCGCCGCCGGGCCGAACTGGATCCCGTCCGCCTTGATCCCGAGCCGGTCGTAGCGCGACTGGTGGCAGGGGCATCGGAACCAGAAGTCCTCGATGCACGGATTCGGACGGCATCCGAGATGGGGGCAGCGCTGCGACACCGCCCGGACGTTGAGCGCGGTTCCGTCGCCGGTCGGGTCGGCCCCGGGCGTCCAGCCGCCGCGCGCCGGATCGATCGTGATCACGAACGACCGGGCGTCGGCGACGAATGCCGGAAAGCCATCGGCAATCGGGAGCGCGCTGTTCGCGGCGATCAGCTCGGCAAGGGTTCCGACCCGGATCCTGGAGGCGGAACGGGCGCCCTGCGGCCACACGAAGCTCAGCATCCCGGCGAGGCTCTCGAGGCCGGCCACCCCGACCGCCAGCCCGAGCGAGCGGCGGAGCAGGGATCGGCGAGACATCCCGCTGGTCGGTTGGCGGCGCAGCGCGGCGATCGCCCGCGGCGTCAGCGGGCCGCCGACGGGCGAGGGCTCCACCGGCCCGCGATTGCCCATCAGTCCGACCCCAGCGCGCCCACTGCGATGCCGTCGGCTCTGCGAGCCGCCGGACTCATCCCGCGACCTGCCGAACCACGGCCGGCTTCGCCACCGTCGACCCGGACCGCCCGCCGACGATCCCGACCACGATCCACAGGATCCCGACCGGGACGGCCGCCAGCGCCCGCTCGTCCTCGGTGTTGAAGTTCGGCAGGGTGATCCCGATCGCCACGACCACCAGGCCGAGCCACCGTCGCCGGGCGACGAGCAGCGCGCCAAGCGCGATCGTCCCGCCGATGTACGTGAAGAACCCGAGGAGCATGATGGGAAACGCCGGCACCATCGTCAGCACCGCGCCGCCGACCATCACGCCCGCGGCGCGACGCGCCGCGATCTCCGTTGCGAACCGTAGGGCCGCGATGCTGGTCAGGAGCATGCCCGCGATGAGCAGCGCGACCCCGAGCCCGCTGTCCTTGTATCCCGCCGCCGTGAAGTAGGGCGACGTGCCCAGGTGCACTCCGCTGGTCACGAACAGGGACCCGCCGAGCAGCGCAAGGATCGTGGGACGGGCGGAGGCCCGCGATCCGGGTTCGCGTTCGGCGGCTGCCGTCTTCGCGCGCCGGACCTGGGGATGGACCCAAGCGTCGAACGCCCCGAAGAGGAGATCGAAGCGTTCCGCCAGGGTCGGCGGTCGCGCGCTCAGAAGGTCCTCCATCTCGACGCCGTAGCGATCGCGCCATGCGCCCGGGTACAGAGCGACGAGGCGGCTCATGGCTGCTCACCGCCGAGCCGGGCGAGCCCGGTCTGGACAAATCCCTGGAGGCTGTCGAGCTGGGCCTGGAGGGTCGTCGCGCCAAGACCCGTCAAGCGATACGGCCGGCGGCGGTCGTCCGGCTCGAGCGCCTCGATCAGGCCGCGCTTCTCCAGTCGAGCCAGCGCGCCATACAGCGTGCCGGGTCCCATCGGCGAGCCCGAGATGGCCTCGACGTCGGTCATGATTTCGTAGCCGTGCTTCGGGCCGCCCGACAGCGACACGAGGATGTACAGGGACGGCTCTGCGAATTGGCCGAGCTCGCCGAGTGGCTTGGTCATGCGCGTGCAACCTCGCGTGCGGGGGTGGGGGCCGTTGGCGGATCGATGATGGTCGGGGAGCCGCGGACGGCCATCCGCAGCCCGACGAGGAGCCAGGCCAGGCCGTACGGCAGGAGGACGAGCGCGGCGATCGGCGCGCCGTCCGCTACGACCGTCTGGCCGGTGACGAGGTGGAGCGCGGCATGAGCGACGACTGCCGCGATCGGCAGACCGACGCTCATCGCGATGAGGACCCAGCGGCCGGTCCGCCCGATTCCGGCGCGAATGGCCGCCATCGTGAGCAGCCCGCTGACCGCGACGAGCTCCGCGATGATGGCGACCGCGACGACCGGCGGCCACCATCCCGTCGCCGGTGCGGCGAACACGCTGACGAACACGAACACCAGCCCGATTCCGATCCGTCGGCCGAAGGACCCGAGGTAATCGCCGGGAAGGCTGATCAGCATCAGCATCACGGCGCCGCCGACGAGGCTGTCGGCAGCTCCCCCGCCGGAACTAGTCCCGAAGGCGATCCCGAGCGTTCCGGCCGCCAGCGCCGCGCCGGCCGCCAGGGCCAGCAGACCCGGGATCCGATGCGTCCACGGCCCGGGTTCCGGTTCGCCGACCAGGACGTGGGGATGGAGCTGGGCATCGAGGGCGCCGCGAACGAGGTCGATCCGATCGGCCAGGGTCGGCGGGCGCTCGTGGATCAGGTGAGCGACCTCGTCGCCGTAGCGATCGCGCCAGGCCCGGGGATAGAGTCGGATCAGCCTGCTCATGCGTCGGTCCCCTCTGTGATCGCGGCCGGAACGCCGGGCCGCCCGATCCCCGTCAGACGATACGCCCGCCGGCCGCCGCCATTCGTGGTCTGCTCGATGAGGCCGAGCCGCTCGAGTCGTGCCACGGCGGCATACAGCGTCCCCGGCCCGACCGGCCCGTCGAGCGCGCGGACCTCGTCGAACAGGCTGACGTGCGGACGCGGGCCGTCGCGGAGGGCGGCGAGGACGAGCCTCGCCGTCTCCGCGAACCGCCCCAGACCCGCGCGGTCGGGCATGTCAGCCGGCAACGATCACGCCGCACGCGATCCGGCCGCCGCTGTTGCCGTTCGTCGCGTTGTCGAGCTGGTCGTCCTCGTTGGCGTGGATGATCAGGGCGCTGCCGACCGCGTTGGTCGTCGTGTCGAACAGGGTTGCCGGCCCGTTCTTGAGCGACACGCGGTCGGTCGTCGCGTCGAGATGGGCAACGCCTGCCTCGTTGACGATCAGGTTCGGCAGATCGCCGGCGTGCGGGCCATTGGCGTTCAGCAGTCCGTGCTGACGGACGGCCGGGTTGTAGTGGGGGCCGGCCGCCGCGAAGGTCGGGCTGCATGCGGCCACGCCGTGGATGTGGATGCCGTGAAGACCGGGCGTCAGGCCCTTGACGTGGACGTTGACGTGGACCACGCCGGCGCCGTCCTCGACGAAGCGCGCCCAGCCGATCGTGACGCCGGAGGCATCCACGATGTCGGCGCTCGCGTGGGCCGCGCCGCCTGCCAGGGACTGGGCCGCGAACGCACCCGTCAGGGCAAGCGCAGCTCCCAGGACACCGATCGCGGGGATGAGTCGACGGATGACCTTCATGGCTCGAATTCCCTCTACTCGCATCATGATATACCGCTTGTCGATATATCGTCATGCGATATATACGCGTCGACGAGCAGCCTGTCAAGAGGGCATCGCACGCGGCCGCCCGTGACCCGTCGGGCGGCCGGTCCGGACGGCTACAATCGCGGCCATGACCTCGACCCGCCTCTGGGATCGCGCCGCGGACCTCCCGATGGTCGTCGGGCGCCGGCCGCGACCGGAGCTCGTCGCCCTGCCCGCGGACGAGCTCCCGACCCTCGCCGAGCTGTTCACGTTCATGCGTGACGCCGAGCTCCGCTTCGACACGCTCTGGATGCGGATGGAGGAGCGCAGCTTCGGGGTCCACGGCGAGCAGCTCTCGATCGTCGAGGTCAGCCTCCGCCACCCGAATGACGCGCGCGTCACGACGAGCCAGCCGGCGCTTGGGATGACGGCCAACTACGAGCTCTGGATCTCGGACGGCGAGGTCGTCCGGACCTACAGCGCGTCCCACAAGCTCGGCACGGAGCGCCCGGTCCGGCGCGCGGTCGTGGGCGTCACCGGCCGCGAATTGCGCGACCTGCCCAGCCCGAGCCGGATCTACGCCTCCTTGACGGCGTTGCCGATGGAGACGCTGCCCGAGGCATTCGTCCATCCGGCCGGCTATTGCCAGAACGTCCTCTCCACCGGCGATTGCCGGATCGAGGGTCTCACCGAGGTCGCCGGGCGCGAGGCGATCGTCGTGGTGTGCGACCACCCGCGAACGATCGAGATGGGCGCCGACCGACCCGACTTCCGGATTCGCCTGTCGGTCGACCGCGCCGACGGGGTCATCCTCCGGCTCGAGGAGTCGATTGGCGGCGTCGTGACCCGTGACGCCACGGTGACGGGCTACGAGCCCGATGCCCCGCTCCTCCCGAACACCTTCGACTTCACGTTTCCCACCGGGACGACGATGCTCTACTGAGCCTGACCGCGCCGAATCAAACGCCCGGCCGGTGGCCGGGCGTTCGTCGTTCAGGAGCGTGGAGGTCAGACCTCGGCCAGCTCCAGGTCGCGCTCGATTGCGGCAAGCTCTTCCGGCGTTCCCTGGACCTTGGGGCCCTTGAACCAGTTCCGTGCCGAGACGAACCACCAGAGGGTCACGCCGCCGATGACCAGAAGGAACACGATCGGCGTGTAGTTGAACGTGCTGATCGTGATCGGCTGAGCTTGCGGGAGCATGAACAGGATCGCAATGAAGACGACCCAGATCGTCGCGACGATCCCGATCGGCCGGCTCCACCGCCCGAGCGTCCACGGTCCTTCCTGGAACTTGCTGCCGGCGCGGAGGCGGAGGTAGACCGGGGCGACATAGGCCACGTACAGCCCGATGACGGCGATCGACGTCACCGCGGCATAAGCGGTGAAGCTGTACAGGTACGGCAAGCCGAGGATGAACGCGCCAACGGCGGCCAGCCAGATCGAGTTGGTTGGGGTCCGCGTCCGCGGGTTGATGCGATGCCAGAACTTCGAGCCCGGGATCGCCCCGTCGCGCGAGAACGCGTAGATCATCCGGGAGTTCGCGGTGACCGACGCCATGCCGCAGTAGAACTGGGCGCCGATGACGAGCAGCAGGACGATGAGCCCACCGGTCTGGCCGACGGCGTCGATCCAGACCGTGATGGGCGGGCCGGCGTTCGAGAGCGTGGCGTAGGAATTCAGCGCGTGGTCGTAGCCCGCGACCGCGTTCGCTGCCCCGTCCGCGTCCGGGAAGACCTGGTCCGGGGTGATCCCGATGTTCATCGCCGTCAGGAGGATGAAGCCCATGATGACCGACACGACGACCGAGAAGACGATGCCGCGGGGCGCGGACGTCGACGCGTCGTGGGTCTCTTCGGACATATGCGCCGACGCGTCATAGCCGGTCAAGGTGTACTGCGCGTTGAGCAAGCCGATGAGCATCACGTAGAGCGGGATCCCGAGCAGCAGCGGCCCGGGCCACTCCGGGTTGTCACCACCACTCCCGGTGCCGTTGACGAACGTCGAGAAGACGGTTCCGATGTCGGTCCGGCTGTGCTGGTTGAACACGACCGTGACCAGGACGATCGCGGCGACGCCGACGACGTGCCACCAGACCGAGACCTGATTGAGCAGCGACACCAGCCGAATCCCGAAGGTGTTCAGGAGGCCGTGGATGAACAGCACGACCCCGAAGATCGCGATCGTGACGATCGGCGCGGTCGAGACGCCCCACATCAGGTTGAGGAAGGCATTGATGAAGAACGAGAGACCGAAGTCGATGCCGGCCGTGACGGCGACCTGGCCGATGAAGTTGAACCAGCCGACGAACCAGCTCCACGCAGCCGGGTTGGCTCCGGACTCCGGCGCCAGCTTCGCCGCCCAGTAGTACAGGCCGCCGGCGGTCGGATAGCTCGAGGCCACCTCGGCCATCCCGAGCGCCACGAGCGTGACGAAGAAGCCGACGACGAGCCAGCCGATCGTCATGACCGCCGGCCCGCCGGTGAACATGGCGAACGCGAACAGCGTGAGGCAGCCCGACAGGATCGAGATGATCGTGAACGAGACTGCGAAGTTGGAGAACGTCCGCATCCCGCGGCGCAACTCCTGGGCGTACCCCAACTGGTGGAGTCGTTCGGTATCCGAACCAGCCATCCCTACCTCCATCCGATGCGCGTGACGGGTCGCCGGGACGCGAGGGCCTCCCCCGCCGCAACAATAGGCGCCGCGGATCGGCAGTTTCAATGGGTCGCGGCGCGGCGCTCACGATGGCCCATCAGGCGGGCCAACCATTCCGGAGGTGGATGATGGGCGATCGGCTGGCCGGCAAGGTGACGATCGTGACCGGGGCGGGGTCCGGGATCGGGCGTGCGACCGCCATCCGCTTCGCGGAGGAGGGTGCCCGCGTCACTTGCGTCGACATCGACGAGGGCGCCGTCCGCGAGACGGTCGCCGGGATCGGGGCCGCCGCGGTGGCCGTCGCCGGAGACGTCTCGGACGCACGCCAGGTCCAGGCCTGGACCGACGCCACCGTCGAACGCTGGAGCGGGCTTCACGTCGTCTTCAACAACGCCGGCGTCAACATTCCCGGCGTCTTCCACGAGGTCCCCGACGACGTCGTCGATCGGACCCTGAACGTCAACGTGAAGGGCTGCATCTACGGCTGCCGCTACGCGATCCCCCACATGCTTCGTGGCGGCGGCGGATCGTTGATCAACACGAGCTCCGTCAACGGCCTCGTGGCCGAGCCCTTCCTGGCGATCTACGCCACCTCGAAGGGCGCGATCGTGATGCTCAGCAAGGGGATTGCCCTCGACTACGCCAAGCAGGGCATCCGCTGCAACGCGATCGCTCCCGGCTGGGTCGACACGCCGATCAACTATGCCCACGCGGAGATGCTCGGCGGCCTGAGCGAGGTCTATGCGACGATCGACTCGTTCCAGCCGATCGGGCGGCCGGGCGAGCCGCGCGAGATCGCCAACGTGGCGCTCTTCCTCGCCTCGGACGAATCGTCCTTCGTCACCGGCAGCGTCATCGTCGCCGACGGCGGAATGACCGCGAAGTAACGCCAATCACACCGAGCAGCGGATCGGCCGCCCTGCGGCCTGGAGGGTTCCCATGACCACGGCGACCCACGGCGACCACGGCGGCGCGACGCATCCCCGCCTCCAGGAGCTCCAGGCCATGGTCCGCGACGGGCGGATCGACACCCTGGTCGTCGCGATCACCGACATGCAGGGCCGGCTGATGGGCAAGCGCGTCCAGGCCGAGGCGTTCCTGGCCGGCGTCATCGACCACGGCGCCCACTTCTGCACGTACCTGCTCGGCACCGACATGGAGATGAACACGCCCGAGGGCTTCGCCCTGATGAACTGGGAGACGGGCTATGGCGACTGGATCGCCGAGCCGGTCTGGGACACGCTCCGGATCCTGCCGTGGCTCGAGAAGACGGCCATGGTCCTGTCCGACACGTTCACCGAGGAGGACCACGACGAGATCGCCGTCTCGCCGCGGACGATCCTCAAGCGCCAGGTCGCCAAGGCCGCCGAGCACGGCCTGACGATCAAGGCCGGCTCTGAGTTCGAGTACTACGTCCTCAAGGAATCGTGGGAGGAATCGGCCAAGCTCGGCTGGGGCATCCCCCAGCGCTTCGGCTACTACAACGAGGACTACCACCTCCTCCAGGCGACCAAGGCCGAGCCGCTCCACCGGCTGCTGCGCAACCAGATGACGGAGGCGCGAGTCCCGATCGAGTTCAGCAAGGGCGAGGCCGCGCCCGGCCAGCACGAGGTGAACATCCGCTACGACCACGTCCTCGAGTCGGCCGACCGGAGCGTGATCTTCAAGCACGGAGCGAAGGAGATCGCCTACCTCAACGGCTGGGGCATCACGTTCATGTCGAAGCCGGACCACACCTGGACCGGCTCATCGGGCCATCTCCACATGAGCATCTGGAACGAGGACGGATCGCAGTCCCTCACCCACGACCCCGACGCCGGCCGGCCGTACGGCATGTCCGAGATGTTCGCCCGGTTCGTGGCCGGGATGATGGCCTACTCCCGCGAGCTGGCGATCTTCATCGCCCCGAACATCAACTCGTACAAGCGCTACGCGTCGCTCTCCTGGGCGCCGGTCAACATCGTCTGGGGGCGCGACAACCGGACAACCGGATTCCGGCTCGTCGGCCACGGCCCGGCGCTCCACGTCGAGGACCGCTTCCCGGGCGGCGACATGAACGCCTACCTGACCTACGCGGCGATGATCGGGGCCGGCCTGCGCGGCATCGACGAAGGCCTCGAGCCGCCCGACGAGTTCAAGGGCAACGGCTACATCGCCAGGGACGTCCCGCGGATGCCGCGGGCCCTGTACGAGGCGATCGGCGAGCTCGAGCGGTCCGAGGCGGCGCCGGCGATCTTCGGCCAGGACGTCGTCGACCACTACCTGAACGCCGCCCGGGTCGAGCAGGAGCTGTACGACTCGATCGTCCACAACTGGGAGCGCGAGCGGTACCTGGAGCGAAGCTGATGATGGCCACCCTGGCGGCGGGTTCAGCGGCGGTCTTCTTCCTCTTCCCCTTGTCCTGATCAGCCTGTCCGCGTTCGACCGTGGGCCCGGCAGCCGCCACGCTCGTCGGGCTGGCCCTGGTGGCGGTTGCGGTGACGACGATCGCGCTGGATCGCCGGCCGCGCTGAACACGGCGGGCCTGCCGGAGTGGTTCAGCCGCCGGGCCGGAGCGTCCCGCTGAAGACCTGCCACGCGAGCAGCGACTTGGCGACGAGGCTCATGACCATGTACGTCTTTTCGCCGGTCAGGTAGTCGCGCCATCGCCCGATCCGCCGGTATTGAAGAACCATGACGATCGCGAAGACGTTGAACGAAACAAACAGCGTGAGCACGATCACGTAGACGAAGGCCGGGATCCCGGCGCCAGCGGGCAGGTCGGGCTGGAGGCCGTACGCGAGCAGGATCGAGAAGATCCCGAGCCACGGGGCGATCCCCGCGATGCAGCCGAAGAGGTAGTGCTTCCAGTCGGGATGGTCGCGGCGGCCTTCATTGGCGGCTTCCATGCTCCAACCGAACAGGATCATCGCGACGTTGCAGCCGGCGATCGCCACAAGAGCGGGCACGTCCCGGATGTACGACAGGTACGCGATCGCGACGATCATGATGGTGCTGCTGAACGCGTACTCGACCCAGCGCAGCGGGTTCATGCCCCGGCCGAGCCAGGCCTCGTAGCGGGCACGGAGCGGCCACCCAGCGACGGCGTGGGCGATCGCGCTCATCGCAAGGAACGAGGCGATGAACCAGGCGAGCGGGATGGAGAACAGCTGGACCTGCGTCTGCTCGATGCCCGTGAAGGCGCCGTTCTCGACAATCGGCTTCACCGTCGGGACGTACGGCGCGAAGACGGCCGCGGTGCTCGCGACGGCGAGCATGAGGAGGAACTGGGCCCCGTGGAGCCCGCTGAGGACGCGGTTCCAGCGGGCAAGGGACCGGGCGCGGTCGGCCGGGATGGCGGCTGCGAGCGGACGGGCGGGCGGAGCGGTGGTGGTCATTCGTTCCTCGGGTGCACCAGGCGAGATGGGGAGGGTCGAGCCAGGGCGGCCGCGTGTGGGTGATCAGCCGCCCTGCGCGACGACGCGGCCGAGGGCGCCGCGCGGATCCATCCCAGCTCGACGTGGCGGCGGCCGGCGCCGAACGTGATCCAATGATGCTCGAGCGACCAGCTGGACAAGCCGAACTCGAACCGGCTCCGTTCCCGGATCGGGCCCGCGGCGATCGCCCCAGAGGCTCATGAAGGCCGACTGGACCGCGTCTCCGGCCAGCGTCTCGTCGCCGGTCATGCGGAGCGCGAGACCGTACGCCAGGGATGCGTGCCGGCGGTACAGCGTGTCGAGGGCCGTCAAGTCGCCGCCGACGATTGCGTCGAGAAGCTCGCGGTCGCGGAGCGCGCCAACGACCTCGGAGGGCCCTCCTGGCGCGGTCATCGCGGCACCGCTGTCGAGGAGCCCGGGCCGGACACCGTTGCCGACGAGGCGGCGGGTCCGTCGAACGTCAGGGTCGCATCTCCGGACGATGGGACGAGGTACGTCGCGAGGCCTTCCTCCAGGGGCGTCAGGCGGCGCGGCATCCGCTCCTGGAGCGGCGCCAGATCGACCGTCGCGGGCTGGTTGATGAAGTCGACCGCGTCCGGGGTGAGGATCGGCGTCGGCAGCCAGGACAGCGGGATCGCCAGCAGCTTGATGAGCGGGGTCGGTCCCGGCAGGATCGGACGCCGCAGCCCGGCCACTCGGAGCGCTGCCGCGATGATGTCGCGCATCCGGAGCGTGTCGGGCCCGCCCAGCTCGAAGACCTGCCCTGCGGCCGCATCGGCCACCAGCGAGTCGGCGGCGAGATTTGCGGCGTCGTCGACGAAGACCGGAGCGAGCAGCTGCGATCCCGTGTTCGTCATCGGGACGACGAAGAGACGCCGGGCAAAGCCGACGAACCGGTTGAGGGACACGTCGCGCGGTCCGAAGATCCACGTCGGGCGGACGATCGTCCACGTCAGGCCGGAGCCACGGACGGCTTCCTCGGCCCGCCACTTCGCCCGGAACCAGTGGCGCTTCGCGTCCGGCGCCGCGCCGGCCCCCGACAGGTAGACGACGCGCGTGACACCGGCCTCGCGGGCGGCCGCGATCAGCCGCTCGGTGCCCGCCGCGTCGACCTCGACGAACGTCTGGCGTTTGCGCGGCGCCTCGATCGGTGAGTTCTTGAACGCCAGAGCGATCGCCAGGGCATCCACGCCGCGGAGCGACTCGACGAGGCCGTCGCCGGTCTGGACATCGGCCGATCGGACCTCGATCGCATCGGCCAGACCGCCCCGGGCGCTCTCGCCACGGTGGCTCAGGACCCGGACCGCGTGCCCGCGCCGGTACAGCTCGGTCGCGATCGCGCCGCCGACGAAGCCCGTCCCGCCGGCGACCGCCACGGTCAGCCCGGTCGGCTCAGCGGCCACGGCGAAGACGGTCCGGATGGTCTCCGCGCGGTGGCGGAAGATTCGCTCGAGCTCGCTCCGGACGACCAGCGCGTTGGCGAGATCGCCGAGCGGCCCGAGCGGCACCGCGTACCGGATCTCGTCGCGGACCAGGGTTCCGCCGGGGACCGCCTCGAACGTGTGGGTGTGCTCCCAGCTGCGGTACGGCCCGCCGAGCTGGACATCCTGGAACCGGTTCGGCGGCTCGTAGGCGGTGATCTTCGTGGTCCAGGTCAGCGGGATGCCGAGCAACGGCCGAATCCGGTAGCGGACGACGAGCCCGTCGCGCATCTCGCGGTCGTCGGTCAGGAACTCGAAGCCCATCGACGAGGGCGTGATCCGGCCGAGGTTCTCCGGCCGCGAGAAGAAGTCGAAGACCTCGTCGATCGGGCGGGCGATGAACTGGCTTGCGGAGAGTCGATGGGTGCTCATCGGGATCAGTCCTGTCGGGGGTCGAGTGTGGCACGGCGACGGAAGGAGGGGCTTCCGTCGCCGTGCCGGGAGGAGGAGGGTTGGCTGCGACGCCGGTTCAGGCGGCGGGCAGAAGGACGGTGTCGATGACGTGGATGACGCCGTTCGAGACGTCGATGTCGGCGGCGACGATGCGGGCGTCGTTCACGTACGCCCCTCCGTCACGGACCGACGGGACCAGGAAGCCCTTGCTGATGGTCCGGATCCGCGTGCTGGCGATGACGTCGTCGCTGAACCGCTGGCCGGGGGCGACGTGGTACAGCAGGACGGCCTTGAGGGTGTCGACCGGGATGTCGGAGACGCCGTTCACGCCGAGTGCCGCGAAGAGCTTCTCGAAGGCGGCGTCGGTCGGGGCGAACACGGTGAACTGGCGCTTGCCGTTCAGGGTGTCGACAAGGCCCGTCCGGACGACGGCCTCGATGAGGTAGTCGAACTCGCCGGTCGCGGCATTCACGGAGAGCGCGGTGCCGACGATCGTCGCACCGGGCTGACGCGCGGCAACGGGCTGGGCGCCCAAGCCGAGAACGAGGGCCGCGGAGGCGGCGAGTAGGGCGAAGCGTCGCATGGTGCTCTCCTGGGGTTCAGGTCCTTGCATCAGGTTTGTACAAGGTCTGTCGAGAGTCTAGGCGAGGTGCGGCGGGCTTGTCAAGGGTTCCATGCCATGTATGCTGTACGAACCATGTACACCATCAAACAGGCGGCTGCTCGTTCCGGCGTATCCGTTCCCCTGCTCCGTGCCTGGGAGCGGCGCTATGGGATCGTCGCGCCGTCTCGGACTGCCGCGGGCTATCGCCTCTACGACGACACCGCGCTCGAGCGGATCCGGACCATGCGCCGGCTCGTGGACTCCGGCTGGACCCCGAGCACCGCCGCCGGGGCGATCCTGTCCGGCGAGACGATCGACCTCCCCGAGCTCGCAGCCGACGAGGGACTCCCAGGCGAGCGCCGGCCGGCCGACGAGCGCGATACCTCGGACGCCGACCTGATCGCCGCCTTCGTGGATGCAGCGATCGCATTCGACACGGACGCGCTCGAGCACCTCCTCGACCGGATGTTCGCGGCCGGCACGTTCGAGCTCGTCGCCGATGCGCTGCTCCTCCCGGCCCTCGTTGCGATCGGCGACGCCTGGGCCGCGGGCCGGCTGGGCGTCGCGGGCGAGCATGCCGCCAGCCACGCCGCGCTCCGACGCCTGGCCGCGGCGTTCCAAGCCGCGTCCCGGGCGACGCCGCCGGATGGGGCGGTCCTCGTCGGGATGCCGCCGACGGTCCGGCACGAGCTGGGGGCGCTGGCGTTCGGGACCGCCGCGCGGCGCGCCGGCGTGCCCGTCCTCTACCTGGGGCCCGACCTGCCGGTCGCGGAATGGGTCGCGACCGCCGATCGAACCGGGGCCCGGGCGGCCGTCATCGGTGTCCTGACGTCGGCCGATGTCCGTCCCGCGATCGAGGTCGCTTCGGCGCTCCGTGCGGCCCACCCGGAGCTGCCCGTCCTGTTCGGCGGACGGACGGCGGCAGCGGGCGGGAACCGGGTTCGCGAAGCGGACCACGCCCGACGCCCGCGACGGGCGCGCCTCCGATCGTCCTGCCCGAGCCACTTGCGGCCGCGGTCGCGGCGCTGGAGGACGCCATCCGCCGGCCCGCCTGAGGCGCGCGTCCGCGGCCCGTCATGCCGGCCGACAGACGACGGCCTGGGATCGAGGCGCCCGAGCGGCGCGCGCGTACGCGCCGAGAGCACGCTGGCGCGCCTCGGCGTGATCGACGATCGGCGCCAGGTACGTGCCGGCCGGCGGCGCGTGGACGTCCGGCGCCGGCAGCGCCCGCCGCTCGGGCATCGGCGACCAGCTGCGCAAGCTCGGGCACCCAGCGTCGGACGTACGTCCCATCCGGATCGTGGCGCCGGCCCTGGAGCGTCGGGTTGAAGATCCGGAAGTACGGCTGCGGGTCCGTGCCGGTCGACGCCGCCCACTGCCAGCCGCCGTTGTTGCTCGCCGGGTCGCCGTCGACGAGGTGGGCCATGAAGTGCGCCTCGCCGACTCGCCAGTCCACGCCGAGATGCTTTGTCAGGAAGGACGCCACGATCATCCGTGCCCGGTTGTGCATCCACCCCGTGGCGAGCAGCTGGCGCATGGCGGCGTCGACGATCGGGTAGCCGGTGCGGCCGTCACGCCAGGCCTGGACCACGCGCCTCGTCGGTCTCCCAGGCGACGGCGTCGAGCTCCCGCCGATACGCCTGCCGGGCGACCCGCGGCTCGCGCCACAGCAGGTGGGCGTAGAAGTCGCGCCAGGCGATCTCCGAGCGGAAGCGAGTCGGGCCCGGTCCGTCCCCGGCGCAGCGCTCGATGACCTCGACGGCTGACAGCGTCCCCCAGCGGAGGTCCTGGCTGAGCCGGGACGTGCCGTCGAGGTCCAAGCGGTCCCGTCCGGTGTCGTAGGCGGCCAGGGCCGCCGACGAGGCCCAGGTGTCGAGCCGGCGGCGGGCGGCCGCCTCGCCCGGCTCCAGGAGCAGGTCCGGCTCGGCGGTCGGCGGCGGATCGCCGAGCAGGTCCCGGATGCGCCCGGGCTCCGCGAACGGGACGTCGAGCCGACCCGGGATCGCGACCGGAGCGTCGAGGGCGGCACGGACCGGCAGCGCCGTCCAGCGGCGATGGAATGGCGAGAAGACCGCGAAGCCGCCGCCACCCTCGCGCCGGATGTCCTCGGGCTCGTGGACCAGGAGGCCGCGACCCGCCAGGAACCGGATGCCCGCAGCCTCCGCCGCGGAACCCACGGCCTCGTCCCGGGCGCGGCCGTAGGGGCCGAAGTCGCGGCTGGCGAGAACCGCGTCCGCGCCCAGATCGCGGGCGAAGTCGACGACGGCCGTCCGTGGATCGCCGTCGACCACCGCGAGCGCTCCGCCGCGCTGTCGCAGGTCGTCGGCCAACGCCGTGAGGGCGCGGCCGAGGAACCACGTCCGGTTCGGGCTGGCCCAGCGGCCATGGATCAGGGCCGGGTCGACGACGTACAGCGCGACGACCCGGTCGAACTCCTCGACGGCGTGGTGCAACGCCGGATGATCATGCAGGCGAAGATCGCGACGAAACCAGACGACCGCGGTTCGGGGCATGGCGGCGATCCTAGCCGTGACGACTGCCGCTGGGTCGGCGGTTCGACAGCCGCGTCGTCGCGGTTGCATCACAAGCGTGGCAAACGGACCGCTATCCTCGCGACGAGCGCGCCGCGGGCCAGACGGCGCGTCGATGGGAGCACCGTGCCGCCGGAACCCGACGCGACCGAACAGGGCACACCCCCGGACGTCGCCGCGCTCCATGCCCGGATCGCCGCCCTCGAGACCCGTGAGGCGGAGCACGAACACCAGGAACGGGTCAAGGACGCCCTCTTCCGGATCGCCGAGGCGGCCAGTGCCGCGAAGGACCTCCAGGCGTTCTACGCCGAGGTGCACGCGACAGTCGCGGCGTTGATGTTCGCCGAGAACCTCTACATCGCCCTGTATGACGACGATCGCAAGGCGATCAACTTCCCGTACTACATCGACACCGTCGACGAGGACATCCCCGATCCGGCCGTCTGGGAGCCGTTCGGAGTGGGCAACGCCCGCGGCTCGACCGCGTACGTCCTCCGGACGGGCCGGCCCATCATCCTCAACGCGGAATCCCATCAGCGGCTCGTCGAAGCCGGCGAGCTCGAGGTCATCGGGGTCGTCGGCACCGAGTGGGTCGGCGCGCCGCTGACTGCCGATGGTCGGACGATCGGGGTCGTTGCCTGCCAGACCTACCGGCCCGACGAGCGCTACAGTCCGGCCGACCGCGACCTCCTCGCCTTCGTCGGGCAGCACATCGGGTCGGCGTTGACGCGGGTCCGGGCGATCGAGGAGACGCGCCAGCGCAACGCCGAGCTCGCCCTGGTGAATGAGATCGGTCAGGCCCTCGCCGAGCAGCTCGAGTTCGGCGCGATCATCGAGCTCGTCGGGGACCGGATTCGCGACATCTTCAGGGCGGCGTCGGTCTTCATTGCCCTCCACGACGCAGCCACGGACATGCTCTCGTTCCCGTATGACATCGACGAGGGCGAGCGGTTCGACCGCGGCCTGCTGCCGCTCGGCCCGGGGCTGACGTCGACCGTGCTCCAGACCGGCCGCCCGCTCCGTTTCGGCCGGCTTGCCGACATGCTCGATCAGGGCGCGATCGCCGTCGGCGGTTCCGACACGGAGTCCTGGCTCGGGGCTCCGATCCCAGCTGGCAACCGAGTGATCGGAGTCGTGGGCCTCGAGAGCATGGACGCCGACGCGTATTCGGAGGCGGACGAGCGGTTGCTCGTGACGCTGGCGACGAGCATGGGCGTGGCGCTCGAGAACGCCCGCCTGTTCGACGAAACCAAGCGGCTCCTCCAGGAGTCGACCGAGCGAACCGCCGAGCTGGCGGTCGTCAACGAGATCGGCCAGGCGCTGGCGAGGCAGCTCGACTTCGAGGCCATCGTCCAACTCGTCGGCGAGCGAATCCGCGCGATCTTCACGGCTCGCACGATCTACATCGGGATCCTCGATTCGGCCACCGGCAAGCTGTCGGTTCCGTATGACCTCCTGGACGGCGAGGTCGTCCACACGGAGCCATACGTCATTGGCGAAGGCCTGAACTCGATCGTCATTCAGACCGGCAAGCCTCTCCGCCTGGCCGGCCTCGACGAGGCCCAACGGATCGAGCGGAAGGAATGGCTCGAATCGATCGGTTCGACCGGCACGGGACCCGACGCCGAGTCGTGGCTGGGCGTGCCGATCGTGAGCGGCGAACAGGTCCTCGGCCTGATTGCGGTCGAGTCGACCGAACGCGGCGCCTACGACGAGGGCGACGAGCGCTTGCTCAGCACCCTCGCCGCGAGCATGGGCGTGGCCCTCGAGAACGCCCGGCTGTTCGGCGAGACGACGCGGCTCCTGACGGAGACGAACGAGCGCGCCGCCGAGTTGTCGGTCGTCAACGAGATCGGGTCGGCCCTGGCCCGCCAGCTCGACTACCAGGCCATCATGGAGCTGGTTGGACGACGCGTCGGCGAGATCTTCCACGTCCAGTCGCTGCACATCGATGCCTACGACGAGGCGGCCGCGACCATCACGTTCCCGTACGCGATCGAGGGCGGCGAGCCGCTCGTGCCGCAGCCGATCCCGTTCGGCCCGGGCCTGACGTCGGACGTCATCCGGACCCGGAGACCCCTCAACATCGGGTCAAACGACGAGATCATGGCCCAGGGCGCGATCCGGTTCGGGCAGACCACGGAGTCGTGGCTGGGCGTCCCGATCCTGGCCGGCGACCGGGTGCTCGGCGTGATCGCCCTCGAAAGCTTCGCCCGCAACGCGTTCGACGACGGCGATGTCCGGCTCCTGAGCACGCTCGCGACGAGCATGGGCGTGGCGCTCGAGAACGCCCGGCTCTTCGACGAGACCAAGCGGCTCCTGGCCGAGACGAACGAGCGGGCGGCCGAGCTGGCCCTCATCAACGACGTTCAGCACGGGCTCGCCGAGAAGCTCGACATGCAGGCGATGTACGACCTCGTCGGCGACCGGATCCAGGCGATCTTCGACGCCCAGGTCGTCGACATCGGGGTCGTCGACCGCGACGGCGGAGCCATCCGCTTCCCGTACACGATCGAGCGCGGCGTGCGCTTCCCCGACGAGCCCATGCCGCATCATCGGGCTCACGCCGGCACGTGATCGAGACGCGCCAGCCGCTGCTGATCAACCGCGACATGGCCGAGACCGTCGCGCGGCCTCGGGCAGGCCAGCCACATGTCCGGCGAGCCCGCGAAGTCCGCGCTCTGGGTGCCGATGGTCGTCGGCGACGAGACGCGCGGCGTCATCTCGCTCCAGAACCTCGATCGCGAGGACGCCTTCAGCGACTCCGACGTCGAGCTGCTCACGACCCTGTCCGCGAGCCTGACCGTCGCCCTCGAGAACGTCCGCCTGATCGAGGAGACCCGTCAGCGCCTGGCGGAGCTGGCGACCGTCAACGAGGTCGGTGAGGCGCTGGCCAGCCAGCTCGACCTCGACAACCTGATCCAGCTGGTCGGCGAGCAGATGCGCCGGACATTCGAGGCCGACATCACCTACGTGGCCCTCCACGACGCCGCGACGAACCGGATCGAGTTCCCCTACTACGACGAGTTCGGAAGCGCCCGGGGCCAGGATCCGATCCCGCTCGGTGAGGGCCTGACCTCGCGGATCATCGACACCTGCGAGCCCCTTCTGCTCAATCGTGAGGCGGACTGGGATCGGCTCGGGACGCGGGGCGTCGGGACGCTCTCGAAGTCGTACCTCGGCGTGCCGATCGTCCTCGGCGATCGCTCGATCGGGGCGATCAGCGTCCAGAGCACGACCCAGGAGGGCCGGTTCGGGGAGTCCGATGCCCGGCTCCTGTCGACGATCGCGGCCAACGTCGGGGTCGCGATCCAGAACGCTCGGCTGTACCGCGAAGCGCATCGCCGCGGCGACGAGATGGCGGCCCTCGCAGAGGTTGGCCAGGAGATCTCCGCCACGCTCGATTCCGCGGCGGTCCTGCGCCGGATCGGCGAGCGCGTCCAATCCCTTCTCGAGGCGGACTCGTCGGCGCTGCTTCCTGGCCGATCCGGATGGCCGGACGTTCCGCCCGATCCTGGCCCTCGGCACGATCGCCGACCAAGTCATGGCCGACACGATCATCGAGGGCGAGGGCATCGTCGGCGACGTGATCCGACGGCGGACGCCGGAGTTCGTCAACGACGTTTCGCTGGACACCCGGACCGTCACGATCCCGGGCACCCCGGACAACATCGACGAGCGCCTGATGGTCGCGCCGCTGATCTCGCGCGACCGGGTGACCGGAGTGATGGCCGTCTGGCGCGACGGCGGCCAGCCGTTCGCCCAGGCCGACCTCGACTTCCTCGTCGGGCTTGCCCGCCAGGCCTCGATCGCGATCGAGAACGCGCGGCTGTTCGCGGAGGCGGGTGTCGCCCGGGCCGCGGCCGAGGACGCGAACCAGGCCAAGGGAGCGTTCCTGGCCGCGATGAGCCACGAGATCCGGACGCCGATGAACGCGGTCATCGGGATGAGCGGCCTGCTCCTCGACACGCCGCTCAACGACGAGCAGCGCGACTTCGCGGAGACGATCCGGACCTCGGGCGACGCCCTGCTGACCATCATCAACGACATCCTCGACTTCTCGAAGATCGAGGCCGGCCGGGTCGACCTGGCGGCGGAGCCGTTCTCGCCTCGGATCTCGGTCGAGAGCGCCCTCGACGTGATCGCCCCGACCGCCGCCCACAAGGGGGTCGAGCTCGTCTACGCCATGGGCGACGGCCTGCCGGACGGCATCGTCGGCGACGCCGGCCGGCTGCGCCAGATCGTCCTCAACCTCCTCTCGAACGCGGTCAAGTTCACCGAGCAGGGCGAGGTGGTCCTCGCTCTCGAGGCGACACCGCCCGCGGAGGGCTCCGCCGCCCGCGCGCCGTGGACGTTGACCGTCGAGGTCCGCGACAGCGGCATCGGCATTCCGCCCGACGCCATGGAGCGGCTGTTCCAGTCGTTCACCCAGGTCGACGCGTCGATCTCGCGACGCTACGGCGGGACGGGACTGGGACTGGCGATCAGCCGGCGGCTCGCCGAGTCGATGGGCGGCACGCTTACCGCGACGAGCAGCGGGGTTGCCGGCGAGGGCAGCACGTTCCGGCTCTCCCTGCCGGTCCACGCGACCACCCTGCCGGATGCCATTCCCGCGCCTCCCCAGAAGAGCCTGCGCGGCTGCCGCGTCCTCGTCGTCGACGACAACGCCACGAATCGGCGGATCCTCACGACGTTCCTCGAGCGCTGGGACGTCGAGGCGGCCGCGACCGCGTCACCGCTCGAGGCCCTGCGTTGGGTGCGCGAGGGCCAGACGTTCGACGTGGCGGTCCTCGACCTGCTCATGCCCGAGCGCGACGGCGTGGAGCTCGCGGGCGACCTGCGCGACCTGCGGCCGGAGGCGCCGATGCCGGTGGTGATCCTGTCGTCGATCGGCCACCACGCCCGGACCGCCTCGAACGTCCGGGCGATGCTCGTGAAGCCGGTCAAGCCGTCGGCGCTCCACGACGCGCTCGCGACGGCGATCTCGGGCGAAGAGGCGGTCAGCCGGGCGGATCGCTCCAGTCCCGCGACCGCCGTGCCCGACGGAGCGACGGATGTCCGGATCCTGCTCGCGGAGGACAACGCCGTGAACCAGAAGCTGGCGATCCGCCTGCTGGAGCGCATGGGCCTCCAGGCGCCGACCGTGGTCGGCGACGGACAGGCTGTCCTCGACGCGCTCGACGGGCAGGACTTCGACGTGATCCTCATGGACGTCCAGATGCCCCGCCTGGACGGGCTCGAGGCGACCCGCCGCCTGCGCCAGCGCTGGCCGGACCGTCCGATCCGGGTCATCGGCCTGACCGCCAACGCCATGGCCGGCGACCGCGAGGCCTGCCTTGCCGCCGGCATGGACGACTACGTCTCGAAGCCCATCCGGCCGGACGAGCTCAGCCGCGCGATTGCAGCCGCCGGCCGGCACGTGGAGGCGCGGTGAGCGGCCTCGAGACCCTCGACCCGGGGGCGCTGACCGGGCGCGTCCTGGTCGTCGACGACACGCCCTTCAACCGCCAGCTCCTCACCCGGCTCCTCGGCCGGATCGGCCACGAGGTGCTCGAGGCGGGCGATGGTCGGGTGGCCCTCGCTCTCCTCCGCGACGAGGCGACGGCGCCCGTCGACGTGATCCTGCTCGACATCGTCATGCCCGAGATGGACGGCTACGAGACGCTCGCCGCCCTCAAGTCCGACCCGGCGCTGAGCGATATCCCGGTGATCGTGATCTCCGGCGTCGACGAGCTCGACAGCGTCGTCCGTTGCATCGAGATGGGCGCCGCCGATTACCTGCCGAAGACGGTCGATCCGGCGATCCTGCGCGCCCGGATCGCGGCGTCGCTCGGCCAGAAGCGGCTGCGGGACCAGGAGCGGGCGCTCCTCGGCACGATCGACCGCCAGCGCTCGCAGCTGGCCCGCTTCCTGTCGCCGCAGGTCGCCGCTCTCGTGTCGAGCCCGGATGGCGAGGCGATGCTGGCCGGCCATCGGCGCGAGATCACGGCCCTGTTCTGTGACCTCCGCAACTTCACGGTCTTCTCGGAGACGGCCGAGCCGGAGGAGGTCCTCGGCTTCCTGCGGCTGTACCACGCCACGCTCGGGGCCCTGGTCGTGGAGCACGAAGGCACGCTGGAGCACTTTGCGGGCGACGGGATCATGGTGTTCTTCAACGACCCGGTCCTCCAGGCCGACCACGCCGAGCGGTCGGTCCAGCTGGCGCTCGACATTCGCGAGAAGTTCAAGGACATCGCCGCGGAGTGGCGCCGGCGCGGCCATGTGCTGGAAGTCGGGATCGGCATCGCGACCGGCTACGCGACGATGGGCCGGATCGGTTTCGAAGGCCGTTACGACTATGGCGGCGTTGGCAGCGCGATCATCCTGGCGTCTCGCCTGAGCGGCGAAGCGGTCGCGGGCCAGATCCTCCTCGCCGCCCGAACGTACGCCGAGATCGACGAGGCCCTCGCCGAGCCCGTCGGCGAGCGACAGCTCAAGGGATTCAGCCGCCCGATGCCGGTCTACGCGGCCGCATCGGCCGTCGCAGACGAGGCCGCGCCCTCGCCGAGCGCGTCGTGACCGACCAGTCGCCCGATCCGATCGACGCGGCGGCCTTCGCCAACCTCCTCGAGATCACCGGCGGTGACCTCGCCTTCGTCGACGAGCTCGTGGACACGTACCTGGAGGACGGGGCCGCCCAGCTCGAGGCCCTCACGGACGGTCTGGCGAGCGGCGAGCCGCAGGCGTTGGTCCGGTCGGCCCACTCGCTGAAGAGCAGCAGCCTCAACGTGGGTGCGCTGGCCCTCGGCGAGCTGTGCCGCGACCTCGAGGAGGCTGCCCGAACGGCTGACTCCGTGCCGGACGCGGCCGAGCGCGTCGCGGCGATCGCGGCCGGCTTTGCCGGGGTCCGGCGAGCGCTCCTGGAGGAGCGGGCGGGCCGAACCCCGGCCTGAGCTCAGGGCGCGAGGCGGCGCGTCGTCAGCCGAGGAGCGCGACGATCGCCTCGTGGTCGCCCGACCTCGCGAGGTCGAGCGCCGTGGTGCCGTCGTCGTTCATCGCGGCGCGATCGGCGCCTGCCGCCAGGAGCCGCTCGACCGACGCGAGCGATCCGTTCTGGGCGGCGCCATGAAGCGGCGTCCAGCCGTGGGTCTGACGGGCGTTCACGTCGGCGCCGGCCTCGACCAGGACTGCCACCACGTCGTCGCGATCGCCGGCCACCGCGGAGTGGATCGGGAGGACGGCGAATGGGTTGTCCGAGCGGGCATTGACGTCGGCTCCGGCGGCCAGCAGCACCCGGGTCGCCGCGGCCGAATCGCCACGGCCGAAGAAGGCCGGAAAGTGAAGAGCCGTGAATCCATCCGGGCTGCGAGCGGTGGCCAGCGACGGAATCGGCGGTGACGAGCTCCCGGAGCCGATCCAGGCGACCGAGTGCCGCCGCCTCGAACACATCGAGCTCGAGCAGGGCCGCCGCGATCCGCTCCGCGATCGCCGGCTGGCCGTGGTACAGGGCATGCATGGTCGCGCTGACCCCGTCGCTGTCGCGCGCGCCGGCAACTCCCGGTGCCTCGGCGAGCCGTTCGTCGACGGCGCCACCGTCCCCGGCGTCGATCGCGGCGAACAGCGCTGCAGCAGCCACGGATCCCATCTTCCGGATCGTAGCAATCCCTCCTCGGCGACGCCTGAGCGCGAGTACCATCCACCCAGGCCGCGCTGCACCGGCGGCCTCCCCGGCGACCCGGCCCGACCGCCGCGGCACCGGCATTCCTGAGGGAGGAGCCTGCGACCGTGCGTCTCGAGGACAAGGTCACGATCATCACCGGCGCCGGCGGCGGCATGGGCCGGACCGCCGCCCGGATGTTCGCCGCCGAGGGCGCGCGGGTCGTCTGCGTCGACGTCACCGAGGAGATGGCCGAGTCGGTCGCGGCCGAGGTGACCGCGGCCGGCGGCCGGGCGACGGCCGTCGCCGCCGACGTCTCGAAGGACGACCAGGCGCGAACGATGGTCGACCACGCCGTGGCGACGTTCGGCCGCGTCGACGCCCTCTACA
Organism: uncultured Chloroflexia bacterium; assembly: GCA_963783055.1. Lineage (GTDB taxonomy): Bacteria > Chloroflexota > Limnocylindria > Limnocylindrales > CSP1-4 > CF-46. The sequence continues at coordinate 220,701 of CAWAMB010000004.1, read as the reverse complement.
ACAACGCCGGGATCATGCCGGCTGCCGACCACTCGGTCATCGACACCGACGTCGAGACCTGGGACAAGGTCATGGCCGTCAACGTCCGCGGCGTCTACCTCGGGTGCAAGTACGCGATCCCGAAGATGCTCGAGCAGGGCTCCGGCTCGATCATCAACATCGCCTCGTTCGTGGCCATCCTCGGCTGCTCGGTGCCGCAGGACGCCTATACGGCATCGAAAGGCGCGGTCCTCGCCCTGACGAAGAGCCTGGCCGTCCAGTTCGCGCCGCAGGGCGTCCGGTCGAACTCCATCTCGCCCGGCCCGATCGAGACGCCGCTCCTGATGGACTGGCTCGTGAAGGACGAGGCGGCGAAGCAGCTCCGGCTGGCCCGCAACCCGACCGGCCGCTTCGGCAAGCCCGAGGAGATCGTTCACGCCGCCGTCTACCTCGCGTCCGACGAGAGCCGCTGGACGAACGGCGCAAACTTCGTCATCGACGGCGGCATCACCGTCAACTACTTCTGAGGACGGACATGGCGGCAGGCGACGGACGGCGGCTCGCGGTCGGGGTCGATGTCGGCGGGAGCGGGATCAAGGCAGCGGTCGTGGACGTCGCGACCGGCAGCCTCGTCAGCACCCGCCTCCGCGTGCCGACCCCCCAGCCGTCCGAGCCGAGCGCGGTCGTTCAGGCGATCGTCCGGATCGTCAAGCGAGCGCTGAAGGACGCCGGGATCGACGCGAAGGGCACGCCGATCGGGGTGACGATGCCGAGCGTCGTAATCGACGGCGTCACGAAGTCGGCGGCGAACATCGACCAGGGCTGGATCGACTACGACCTCGCCGGCCATCTCAAGGCACCGATGCCCGGGCCGGTCGTCGTCCTGAACGACGCGGACGCCGCAGGCCTTGCGGAGATGCGCTTCGGGGCCGGCCGCGGCGAGCGTGGCGTGGTCTTCGTGCTGACCCTCGGGACCGGCCTCGGATCGGGCATGTTCAACGACGGCGTGCTGGTCCCGAACACCGAGCTCGGCCACATGGAGATCCGCGGCCGCGACGCCGAGCGGCGTTCCGCGGCGGTCGCCCGGACGCGGCGTGGCCTGTCGTGGAAGGCCTGGGCGAACGACCTCGACGAGCATCTCCACGCGATCGACAAGCTCTTCTCGCCGGGCCTGATCATCCTCGGTGGCGGGGTCAGCAAGAGTGCCGACAAGTTCATCCCGCGCCTGACGATCCGACCGCGAGTCGTGCCGGCCACCCTCCGCAACGACGCGGGCATCGTCGGAGCCGCGATGGCAGCGTCCGAGACGTTCAGCGGGGGCGGGCCGACCAGGGGCTGACGGACGAATCAGGCCGGATCCGGCTCGAGGCACGACCAGCGGAACAAGCCCACCACGTCCGGTGGCAGGACGGGTGGCGGGTTCTCCGGGTCGGGCGGCAGCGCCTGAACGACGAAGCGGGCGATCCCCCGCCGTCCCTGAGCGTGGCTCCGGACATCCTCATCGAACAGGACGCCCTCCCACGAGGCGATCTCGCCGGAGGGTGAGGTACCACTGACGTAGGCCGTGCTCGTCTCCACCGACACGCCTCCGTCGATCTGGCCAACGACGCCGTTGACGGGCATCGGAAGAAGTCCTGCGTCGAGGACCCGATCAAAGCCCGCAGACCACGAGCACCATGCCGTGCCTTCGAGCTCGATCGGCTCCGAGCCCCCGACGCAAAGCCGAGCCCGGCCGCCCCACGTGTGCGACCAGTCCATCAGATCGCCCTCGGTCGGGGCCGCGTCGGCCGGCCCCGGCTTGACCCGGATCAGGCATGCCTCGGGCGTGATCGGTGGAGCAGCGGCCACGGGCTGGAGGGACGGATGTGGCGATGCCGGTGCCTCATCCACGAACGTCGGGGACGCCGCTGCCACGGTGGCGGTCGGCTCGACGGCCGGCGTCCGACTCGGCCCGCTGGCGGGCGGGCGGATCGGCTCCTCCGTCGTGGCGATGCAGCCGGCGAGAAGGATCATGCTGACGAGAGCAGCGGGGAGGCGGTGCACGGCGCTTCGACGCGTCATGGCCGATCCTCGTGACGAGACGGCCCTGGTCGGGCTGTCGGTCACGGATAATGACGCATGCCCGACCTGTCGGCATTCGCCTTCGACCTGGTCCTGACGGAGCCGCTCCGGTTCATCCTGGGCCTCGGCGGCGCGGTCGGGGCGGCCCTGGTCGGCGGTGCCATCGCCGTCCGCCTGGGCCAACCGGCGATCGTCGGATATCTCCTGGCCGGCATCGCGATCGGGCCGTTCACACCGGGCTTCGTGGGCGACGTCGAGCAGATCTCTGCCCTCGCCGACATTGGCGTGATCCTGCTGCTGTTCGCGCTGGGCGTGGAGTTCGCGCCGCGCGAGCTGCAGGCCGTCCGGCGGGTGGCGCTGCCGGGCGGCGTGCTCCAGATCGCGTTGATCCTTGGATTCGGGGCGGCAGTGTCCCTGGGGCTCGGGTTCGGGTTGCGCGAGGCGCTCGTCGTCGGCGCCTGCCTGTCGATCTCGTCGACCCTCGTCGTGATCAAGTCGCTGATCGATCGCGGCGAGATCGACAGCCTCCACGGCCGGGCGGCGATCGGCTGGTCGATCGTCCAGGACATCGCCACGATCGTGTTCATCGTTGCCCTGCCGCCGCTCGCCGGCGGCGACCTGATCGGCCCGTTCGTGCTCGCGATCGTGAAGGGCGCGGTCTTCCTGGCGCTCGCGTACGTGGTCGGGACCCGGCTGTTGCCACGGCTGTTCCGCGGGATCGCCCGGCTGGGATCGAACGAGCTGTTCCTCCTGGCGGTCGTGGCGACCGCGCTGCTGACGGCCTTTGTCTCGAGCGCCGTGTTCGGGCTGTCGCTGGCCCTCGGCGCATTCGTCGGCGGGATCGTCGTGTCCGAGTCCGACCTGTCGTACCAGGCGGCGGCCGAGGTCATCCCGTTCCGCGACCTGTTCGCGGTCCTGTTCTTCGTGTCGGTCGGGATGCTCGTCGATCCGACAGCCCTCGTCGCCGAGGCGCCGCTGATCGCCGTGCTCGTCGTGATCGCGGTCGTCGGAAAGGGAGCGTTGGTCGCCGGCCTCGGCGCCGCGTTCGGCCTGCCTGTCCGCTCGGCGTTCCTGCTCGGTGGAACGATGGCCCAGGTCGGCGAGTTCAGCTTCATCCTGGCCGAGGACGCCCTCGGACTGGAGCTGATCGACGGCGATGCCTACAACCTGATCCTCGGCACGGCCGTCGTCTCGATCGTGCTGACGCCGTTCGCGCAGCGTGCCGCGTCGTTCTTCGCGCTCCGTCACGAGGCGAGCCGGGACAGCGAGCCGATCGCGCCGGCCGAGGAGGGTCCGACCGCCGGGGCGCCGCCCACCACCCGGACAGAGCTCGCCTTCAGCGCGGAGGAGGCCGAGCGACGCCTGGCGGTGGTCGTCCTCGGCGGTGGCCAGGTCGGGCGGCTCGTGGTCCGGGCGGTTCGCCAGCGGGGCCTGCGCTGCGTCGTCATCGACCGCGACAGCCATCCGCTCGAACTCGTTGCCGCGCTCGGGGCAGAGACGATCTTCGGCGACGCGGCCAACCCCCACATCCTGGCTCGCGTCGGTTTGGAGCGGGCACGGGTACTCATCGTCGCCATCGCCGACCCCCTCACCGCCCGACTCGCCACGGAGCGGGCCCGCCGGATCAACCCCCACCTGATGATCGCGGCGCGGGCACGGGGTCGGACGGAGGTGGAGGCGCTTCGAAAGCTCGGAGCAGGACGGGTCGCCGACCCGGAGGCCGAGGCCGCCCTGGAGCTGGCGCGCCATGCCCTGCAGCGGATGGGGGTCTCGGGGCCGGAGCTGGCGGCGATCGTGATCGGGCTGCGCCGCGACGCGTACGGCCGCTGATCGGCGCTGCGATCAGGCGTCGGCCGCGGGCGAGGACCGACGAGCCCGAGGCGGCCGACCCGGGCGTACCATCTGGCGACAAGCCGCGGCCGTCCGCCGCTCCATCCGAAACGACGAGGATGCCCACCGATGACGACCGACCAGCGGACCACCGACGCGATCGCTTCCGACGCCCCGACCACCGCCCGGATGGTGATCGGTGGCGAGTCCGTCGATGCCGCCGACGGCCAGACCTTCGAGGTCGTCAACCCCGCGACGGGCAAGGTGATCGCCACCGCACCGCTCGGCGGTCGTGAGGACGTCGATCGCGCCGTGGCGGCGGCCCAGAAGGCGTTCGAGGACCGCAAGGGCTGGGCCAGCTGGGCGGCCGGCAAGCGCGGCCGGAGCCTCGCCAAGTTCGCCGACCTGATCAAGAAGAGCAGCGACGAGCTCGGCTGGCTCGAGAGCCGCAACGGCGGCAAGCCGATCAGCGGCGCCCGCGGCGAGGTCATCGGCGCGAGCCTCGTCTTCGACTACTACGCGGGGGCTGCCAACAAGGTCTACGGCCAGACGATCCCGGTCTCGAAGCCCGGCCTTGACCTCACGCTGCGCGAGCCGATCGGCGTCGTCGGGCTGATCGTGCCGTGGAACTTCCCGCTGCTGATGGCCTCGTGGAAGGTGGCCCCAGCGCTCGCTGCCGGCAATACCGCGATCCTCAAGCCCGCGTCGTACACGCCGCTGACCGCGATCCGGCTCGGCGAGCTCGCCCTCGAGGCCGGAATCCCGGCCGGCGTCCTGAACGTGGTCACGGGTCCCGGCGGGACCGCCGGGGCGTCGATCGCGGCCCATCCGGGGATCGGCAAGGTCGCGTTCACGGGCGAGACGACGACCGGCCAGGAGATCATGCGGCTGGCAGCCGGCAACGTGAAGAAGATCAGCCTCGAGCTCGGCGGCAAGAGCCCGAACATCGTCTTCGCCGACGCCGACCTCGAGAAGTTCGCGAAGGAATCGCCCTACTCGGTCTTCGACAACGCCGGCCAGGACTGCTGCGCTCGGTCGCGGATCCTCGTCGAGCGGTCGGTCCACGAGAAGGTCGTCGAGCTGTTCGCTGCCGCGACGCGCAACGTCAAGGTCGGCGATCCGGCCGACGAGGCGACCGAGATGGGCTCGCTCGTCAGCCTCAAGCAGCGCGACCGCGTCGCCGACTACATCGAGATCGGCCAGGCGGAAGGCGCGACGATCGTGGTCGGCGGCGGCGCGCCGGACGATCCGGCGCTGGCCGCTGGCGCCTACCTGATGCCGACCGTGTTCGACAACGTCCGGAACGACATGCGGATCGCCGCCGAGGAGATCTTCGGGCCGGTCGTGTCGGTCATTCCGTTCGACACCGAGGAGGAGGCGCTCCGCCTGGCGAACGCGACGCCGTACGGCCTGTCGGGCTCGATCTGGACCCGCGACATCGGCAAGGGCCTGCGGGCGGCCAAGGCGCTCCAGGCCGGCGTGATCTCGGTGAACTCGAACTCGTCGGTTCACACCGAGGCGCCGTTCGGCGGCTACAAGATGTCCGGAATCGGGCGCGAGCTCGGGATGTCGGCGCTGGACCTGTACACCGAGACGAAGAACGTCTTCATCGACCTCTCCTGACGGGTTCGCGGCGCGCGGCCGCGTCGGTGGCGGCTCCGGCCGGGCGCCGCGGTTGGCGCTGCTCCTGCCGCTGGCCGCCCTGATCGCCGTGGTCGGCCTGGCGGTCGGTGGCCGGCTGGCCGGATCTGGCGGAGTGCCGCCGCGCGTCGCCGCCCCGATCGTCGCGGCAGCCGCTCCGAGCGCTCCGGCAGTGACGCCGTCGCCGCGGTCAGATTGGCCGGCCGCGGTCCGGACGGACCGGATCGACTGGTCGACGATCTACGACGAGCGAGCTGATTGGTCGCGCGGCGGGTCGACGGGCCCGAGCTATGACACGACGCCGCCGTGGGTTCGCCAGCTCGGGCCGCTCAGCAAGCTTCGGGCGGATCCTCACCAGCGCTGACGATCTCGCGGCGCCGATGCGCCGCGATCGGCACCGATCACAGCAGGATCAAGGACGATCCGCCCGGGTCACGGCCCGCACCCAAGGCAGCCAGGACCCGCCGCGCATCGCGACGAAATCCGCCGAATGCGGCCGGCGCACCGGCAAGTGCTCGTCGGTTTCGCTTCGTGTCGGCCGCCACGAGGATCACGCCGTCGACGGCGCCGTCCCGAAATCTTGAGGGCGAGCCGTCGCTCGAGCGCCTGGAGGTCGTCCAGGACCGTTTCGACCTCAGCCGGGCGAACCCAACCAGCCCCTCGAATCGTGACGTCCCACGCGCGCTGATCGCCGATGATCGGGAGCGGGACTTCGGTTCGGACATCCAATCGCGGATGCAGCCGAGCGCGAAATCGCCCGAGCAGCCGCTGCTGACCGGCGTCGCGGATCGGATCGCCGCCCATGTAGGCGTGCGTCCGGACGTCGCGCCCGACCGCACCGCCGATGGCCGCAAGCTCCACGAGGGTCGCGTGCCGCCGTCCGTCGACGATGCGGGCGACGGTCCACCGCGACATGCGAGCGACGCGGCCGATCGCCTCGTCGCTCAGTCCGGCAGACCTCTGCGCCCGCCCGAGCTCGGCGAGGACGCGGCGCTCGTCGTCATTCGCGACGCGCAGAGCACGCGCGACGCGACCGTCCCGGCTTGCCACCGAGCAAGGATGCCGTCCGTCGCTTTGCTGACGGTCAACTGAGCAGCCACTGCTCGTTTCGGCGGGCAGGCTCTTCGGGCAAGCCGTTCGTACAAGGTCGACGCCCGCTCAGGACGCCGCGACGAGCACCAAGCGCTCCGATCGACGGCCGGCTGCAGGACCGGCGGTCGGAACGAGCACGAGCTGCTCAGCGAGCGGCGGAGAGGCCCTCGCGGCGGAGGGGCGCATCGCCGCGCGCCGTCGCCTCGCGGCGGAAGGGCGTCGCTGGACCCGCGCGAGCTACTCGTCCCAGTGACGGTCGGCCGGGTGGATGTCCGGTCGGCGGCGGTGGAGCCAGTCGCGGATCGCCCAGTAGCTCGTCTTGAACGCGATTCCGGGCCACGGGATCGTCTCCGGCGAGAACGTCGCGATCTCGAGCGCCTCCGGGTTGAGGCGGGGCTCGCCGCCGACGACGCGCGCCTCGAAGGCGAGCACGACGACTGCCGCCTCCAGCCGCGAATACAGCCCGACGATCTCGCCCGGCTCGACGATCAGCCCGGTCTCCTCGAGCGTCTCGCGGACCGCGGCCTCGCCGATCGTCTCGTCGACCTCGAGGAAGCCGCCAGGCTGGGCCCACCAGCCACGGCCCGGGTCGATGCCGCGCCGGAGCAGGACGATCTTTCCGTCGTCGGTGACCGGGATCGTCGTGACGACGAGCCTCGGATTGACGTACGCGATGTAGCCGCACGACGGGCAGCCGAGGCGGTCGCGATCCTCGCCCTCGATCGCACCGAAGGTCAGCTCGGTCCCGCAGCGCGAGCAGTAGTTGAGCATCTCGGCCATCCACGGCGGGACGCCGCCGCCGGACGGAATCGCCGTCGAGCGCGAGTCCGGGCCGCGTCCGAACGTATCGAGCATCTCGCCGAGCGGATCGCGGTCGTCGTCCGTGCCGCCGGCGCCGGCCCCGGTCACGCCAGCACCGCCACGACCGAGGCCGCGATCAGCCCGGCCAGTCCGATGACGCTCGTCGCCACCCACGCGAGCCGGAACAGGCCTTTCGTCCGGTCGACCGGCATCCACGCCCAGGCCGAGCGCCAGATCCGGACGACGGCGTCGGCGGTCGTCAACACGAGCAGCGGGGCGGCGATCAGGACGCACAGCTTGATGAGCGGGCTGCCGAGTGGCGTCCCGATCTCGAGCGCGGTGATCGCGATCGCGCCCAGGATCAAGACCGGCACCGAGAGCAGGACGTAGTGCTTCTGAAGCGGCGTCGGGGCGGTCTCCGGGACAGAGCGCGGCGGGAGGCCCTGGAGGCTCGGCGGGAGGGTCGAAGCGGGGCGGGCTCCGACGCCGGACGGGACGGCGGCGGCACCGACGACCGCTTGGCGGTCGAGGACCGGCATGCCCGATTCCCAACGCTCGTCTTCCATCGCGTCGAGTGTACGACCGCCTTCCGACCCGGGCTCAGCGCGAGGCGGCAAACCTCGCCCTGATCGGGACGACGACGTGGGCCCACGCCAGCGCCCCGGCGAGGCCCGCAACGACGGCAGCGGCCGCCAGCGCTCCGAGATCGAGCGGTCGATCGATCGACAGCATCCGCCCCGCCGAATTGACCCCCGTCCACGAGTGGTCCCAGAGCGCCGCGAACCCCGCCGCCGCGACGCCGGCGGTCACCCCGGCTGCGATCACCGACCCACGCCGACGCCCCGCGGGGATCGGCACGAGGAATGCGATGCCGGCCGCGACGCCCAAGGCGGCGAGGGGCAAGCCCGGGCCGACCATCGGGACCATCCCGAGTGCCTTCGCGCACTGGATCGGGGTCACTCCGAGGGGACCGAGGCACCCGGCGACCTGGCCGCCCGCAAAGACGAACGCACCGACGCCGGCAAGGAACGCGCCGAGTGCCGCGGCGAGACGTCGGCGGGACGGCTTCATCGGCTCAGCGTGGTGGATTCAGCGCCGCCGTCAACCGATGAGGACCCTCAAGGGCGTCACAGCCCCTCGTTGGCGGGATCGGCGGCGATCGCGGCGGCCTGGGTCGCACGGCGGGCCGTCAGGCGCCCCCCGAGGGCGCCGTCGCCCACCGCGAGGATCGCCGCCGCGAGCAGCGCCGCGTTCTCGCCGTTGCCGACGCCGACCGTCGCGACCGGCACGCCCTTCGGCATCTGGACGATCGCCAGCAGGGCGTCGAGGCCGTCCGACACGCCGCCCGCCATCGGGACGCCGATCACCGGCCGCGTCGTCTGCGAGGCGACGACTCCCGGCAGGTGGGCCGCCAGCCCGGCGATGGCGATGAACACCCGGATCCCGCGCGCCTCGGCGCCCGCGATGAAACCCGCGAGCAGGTCCGGCGCGCGATGGGCGGAGATGACCCGGATCTCGGAGTCGACCTCGAGCTCGTCGAGGACGGCCATCGCCCGCTCGGCCGCTCCGATGTCCGAGCGGCTGCCGACGACGATGCCGACCCGACCCGAGCTCGATCCGTCCGTCACGTGATGCCTCCTTGTGTGCCGCCATGGCCGGCGTCGCCGCCGGTCGAACCGCCCTGGATGTTGCGTGGCCGGGGAATTCCGAGCCGGTCGAACTCGTCGAGGATCCAGACGCCCTTCTCGGCCTGGTAGCGGACGGGGTCGACGGTGCCGCCCTCCGGCCCGACGATCCCGTGCTTGATCTCGGCGTAACCGTCGCGGAGGGCCGGGTCGGCTCGGAGCGCAGCCCGGAACCGGAGATCCTTCGCCAGGTCACCCGATCCGCGTGGGTGGACGTGGAAGTGGATCCGGAACTCGTCGCCGTCGTCGATCACCGAGCCGACATGCATCGGTCGCGTCGGTGGCCAGGGGTCCGGCCCGGGCTGGGGCCCGAAGCCCAGCGCGTACATCGCCTCGGTGATCGCCGGAATCTCGGCCGGGTCGGCCTCCGTGCCGAGGTCGAGGATCCCCTTGCCCGGCAGGCCCGGCACCGACGTGCTACCGATGTGCTCGACGTGGAGATCGGGCCGGGCGGCCTGGATGACGGCGATCACCCGCGCCGCGACGTCGAGGGCGCGCGGGTCCCACGGCCGGACGGCGGCCTGACGCCGCTCATACGGACCAATCGGAGGCGCGGCTTCGCTCGGGGACGGCGGCACCGTGGCAGTGTAGATTCCCGGCCATGCGACGCGTCGTCGGCCGGCGCATCCACGAGGTGGACGTCGGCTAACTCGATCCTCTCATCGCTCGCGCCGGGCGGGTCGTCATCGACCTGGGCACCGGCGACGGTCGAGCGGTGCTGGCGCGCGCTCGGCATGAGCCCGAGGCGCTCGTCATCGGTGTGGACGCGGCCGCCCGGGCGATGGCCGAATCGTCGCTCCGGGCCGCACGACCCGGGCGCAAGGGCGGCCTTCCGAACGCCCTGTTCGTCGTCGCGGCGGCGGAACGTCTGCCTGCCGAGCTGACCGGGATCGCGGCCGAGGTCACGATCACCATGCCGTGGGGCTCCCTGCTGCGGGGCGCCCTGGCCCTGGACGACGCCGGCGAGGCGACCGCGGGGATCGCCGGCCTCCTCGCGCCAGGCGGCCGACTCCGGATCCTCCTTTCGATCGATCCGCGCGACCGCCTGGAGCTGCCCGCTCTGGACCTTCTCGGGCGCGACGAGCTGGCCCAGCGATGGCTCGCCCACGGCCTCGAGCTGGCGTCCTTCGCACCCGCAGACCCGGCGATCCTGGCCGCCACGGGCTCGTCCTGGGCGCGACGCCTGGGCGCCGGCCGGGACCGGGCCGTCTGGCAGCTCGACCTCCTCCGCGCGGGTCCGGTCGCGGCGTCACCGAGGGTTCTTGCGGACCGGCGCTAGAATTCGTTGACGATGCAACGCAACCGGGGATTGTTCGTCCCCCTCGTCCTCGCCGCGCTCATCGGCGCACCGGCGGCCCTCGCTCCCGTGGCGCCCGCCGCGGCCACGGTCTCGGCTGCCGACGCCGCCAAGCCGTTCCGGCTCGACCTCGCCGATCGCAACGACTTCGTGGCGCAGGTGAACTTCGTCCAATGCGTCGGGGCGAGCATGCAGATGATGCTCAACATCATGGGCGACAGCGATCGGACGCGGCGGACCCAGGGCCGCCTCCAGACGATCGCCCGCGACCTGTCCGGGCCGACCCGCGACGGGTTCAAGCGGTCGGGAGCGAGCGTCCGCGGCTGGACCGCCGGCCTGAACCTGCTCGACGCCGGCCCGTATCGCCTCGTCGGCGCCGACACCATCCAGCAGGCGATGCGTCTCGCCGCCAAGTCGATCCGCGAGACCGGCAAGCCCGTCGGGCTGCTCGTCTGGTCCGGGCGCCACGCGTGGGTGATGAGCGGCTTCCAGGCCACGGCCGATCCGCGCAAGACCAGCAAGTTCACGGTCACGAAGGCCGTCGTCCTCGATCCCCTCTATCCGTACGGCTCCTCCCGCTGGGGCCCGAGCCCGAAGCCGCGCGAGGCGATCTCCATCGCGACGCTCGGCAAGCAGTTCGTGCCGCGCCGCCGCGGGACGTGGGCCGGCGCGCCCGTCGGATCCAACGGCGTTGGTTCACTGACCGCCCTCGGCGGGAAGTACGTGATCGTCATGTCGTACACGCCGATCCTGTTCGCCCGTGATCGGCACGTTCCGCGTAGCCGCCACACGTTCCTGCGTAGCCGCCACAGCAACATCGACGCGCGCGCCTGCGCTACCGTCCGGGGATGACCAGCGTCCCGCTCATCCTCGACGTCGACACCGGCATCGACGATTCACTGGCCCTGCTCTACGCCGCCGCGACGCCCGAGGCCGAGCTGGTCGCGGTGACCTGCGTGGGCGGCAACGTCGACGCTCACCAGGTCGAGTCCAACACCCGGTCCGTCCTCGAGCTCGCGGGGCGCACGGATGTCGAGGTCGCGCTCGGTCGGGACCGCCCGCTCGTCCGGCCGATCGAGACGACCCCCGAAACCCACGGCCCGCAGGGCCTCGGCCACGCCGAGCTGCCGCCGCCGAGCCGGCCGCTGAGCGAGCGCCACGGGGTCGACGTGATCATCGACGAGGCGCGGCGGCGACCCGGCGAGATCACGCTGGTGACCCTCGGCCCGTTGACCAACCTCGCCCTGGCCCTCCTCCGCGAGCCGGCGCTGCCCCAGCTCCTCAAGGGATGGGTCCTCATGGGCGGCGCCTATCGCCACCCGGGCAACACCGCGCCGACGACGGAGTGGAACATCCACTGCGACCCGGACGCGGCGAAGATCGCCTTCCACGAATGGGGCACGTCAGCCGCGACGCATGGCCACGCGCGGGCGGTCGCGCTCGGGCTCGACGTCACCGAGCAGGCCAAGGTCCTGCCCGATCACATCGTGGCCCTGGCCCGCGCCGCCGGCAGCGAGCCGGACGACTCGCTCGCGCTCGCGCGGGGCGAGGATCCGATGCAGGCGACGCGATCGGTCGCGAGCCGGCCGATCGTCCGCTACGTCGCCGACGCCCTTCGGTTCTACATGGAATTCCATGCTCATTACGACGGGTTCTATGGCGCGTTCATCCACGATCCGCTGGCGGTTGCGGCGGCGCTGGATCCATCGCTGATCCGGACGCAGGCGGTGACGGTCGACGTCGAGCTGGGCGGGACGCTGACGACGGGCACGACCGTTGCGGATTGGCGCGGCGTCTGGGGCCGGCCGCCGAACGTCGACGTCGCGATCGAGGCCGACGCGGCCGAGTTCCTGCGCCGGTTCGTGGAGCGCGTCGGGAGGCTGGCGGCGACGCGTCCGACGTAGCACACTACCCGCGGAGGGTGGACCCGGGAGTGCCTTTGGCGCGCCCGGACGCCATGAGGAGGTCACATGGGTCCGAGCTGGATTCGAGCGCTCGTCGGGATCATCGCGTTTGCCGTCGTCTTCACGGTCGGACTCATCGCCGCGGGGGCCATCGATACGACCGTCGACGAGGGCACGGGCCTGATCGCCGGCCGCAACACGTTGATCCTCGTGTCCGGGATTGCGTTGCTGGCCGGCTTCATTGCCTACGCCGGGATCGAGTACGCCCAGACCGGGCGGCTGCAGTCGATCAGCTCGCAGTTCGACACACGGACGATCGTCCTGATCCCGATCGCGATCGCGATCAACATCATCCTCGGCCAGACCGTCTCGGCCGCCTTGAAGGTGCCGGTCTACCTCGACTCCATCGGGACCATCCTCGTCGGCGTGCTCGCCGGTCCGATCGCCGGCGCGCTCACCGGCGGCCTGGCCAACCTGATCTGGACCTACATCCTGCCGGCACCCTTCCACTCCGACTACGCAGCTCCGTTCTTCATCGTGGCGGTTGAGATCGGGCTGCTCGCCGGCGTCTTCGGCCGGCTCGGCTTCTTCCGCAGTCGCCCGAACTCCCCCTCGGCGCAGATCGGCGTCGGGCTGGTCATCGTGGTCGCGGTTCTGGCGGCCATCGGCTTCTGGGGTCTGCCGAAGGAGCTGACGTTCTTCGCTCCGGTCGCGCCTGGCGCAGAGGCCCCGTCGCCTTTGTTCGTGATCCTCGGCTGGCTCGTCGCCCTGCTCCTGGTCGCGTCGGCGCTCGCGCTGGTCGCATACCTGATCCTTCGACGGGACGTCGGGGTCGCCTATGTGTTCGTCGCCGGCCTGATCTGCGGCGTCGTGTCGGCGATCATCTCGGCCCCGATCTCCGCCCAGGTCTTCGGCGGCGTGACCGGTTCCGGGACGGACTTTCTTGTCGCCGCGTTCCAGGCCGCAGGCAACGACGCTCCAGGAATCCGTCCTGAAGCAGGGCCTGTTGTCCGACCCGATCGACAAGACCGTCACCTTCGTGGTCGTCTTCGCAATCCTCGGCGCCCTGAGCCGTCGCTTCATCGCCCGGTTCCCCCAAGGCGAGCAAGCCGTCGGACTGGCGGAGGACTAGCCCATCGACCCAGCGACCACAGGAGACGCCAAAGGGCCAGCGGCCGACGACGCCGCCTTTCTCGCCGGGCTGGCCCCGCCAGCCTCGTCGTCCTATCACGCGCTGAACCCGCTCACCAAGGCGGTCCTGGCGACCGTCGAGTCCATCGGCGCGTTCGTGATCGGTGGCTATCTCGGGCCGCTGGCCATCATCGGCCTGGCGGTCCTACCAGCCGCGGTCATCGCGGGTGTTGCCGGGCGGCTCGTGCGGATCTCGCTGGTCCTGACCCTGCCAATCGCGATCTCGGTCGTCCTGGTGAGCGTCTTCACGCGGGCTGGGACGCACGTGCTGTTCTCGCTTGGGCCGTTTGACGCGACCGCCGAGGGCGTCGACTTCGCCGGCCAGACGCTCGTCCGGCTGTTCGCGATCTCGACCTCGATCGGCCTGTTCGGCCTGACCACCGAGCCGCGGAGCTTCGTGCTCGACCTCGAACGACGCGGGCTGTCGCCGCGGTTTGCCTTCGTCGCCATGGCCACGCTCGAGGCCGTGCCGGCGATGGTCGAGCGAACCGCCGTGATCGCCAGCGCCCAACGAGCGCGCGGCCTTGACACCGAGGGCAGCGTCCGGGCGCGCCTGCGCGGGATCCTGCCCGCTGGTCGGGCCGGTGATTCTGTCGTCCCTGACCGAGGTCGAGGAGCGCAGCCTGGCCCTCGAGGTCCGCGCGTTCGGGCGGCCCGGCAAGCGCCAGCTGCTCTGGCGCATCCCGGACAGCGGCGCGCAGCTCGCGCTCCGGGCCGTCGTCCTGCTCGCGCTCGTCGCAGCCATCGTCGCCCGGATCACGGGCACGTTCCCGAGCCTGCCCTGATGCTCGAGCTCATCGGCGCGACGTACCGCTACGCCGGCTATGCGCATGCCGTCCTCCACGAGATCGACCTGCGTCTCGACGACGGCGAGATCGTCGGCCTCGTCGGGCCGAACGAAGCGGGCAAGTCGACGCTCTGCCTGGTGGCGTCCGGGCTGGCGCCGGCGTCGATCGGGGGCAGCCTGAAGGGAACGCTGACGCTCGACGGAGCGCCGGCGGCCGGGCTGACGACCCACGAGCTCGCGGAGCGCGTCGTCGTCGCCTTCCAGAACCCGAACACCCAGCGCTCCGGGATCGCGGCCACGGTGTTCGAGGAGATCGCGATCGGGCCGATGAACCTCGGCCTGCCGGTGGCCGAGACTGTCGCACGGACGCGCGAGGCGATCGCCCGGCTCAAGCTCGAGGCGCTGGTCCTGCGCGACCCGCAGCGGCTGTCCGGCGGCCAGGCCCAGCTCGTCGGGATCGCGTCGCTGCTCGCGATGCGGCCGCGCCACATCATCCTCGACGAGCCGACCGCCCAGCTCGATCCGGCCGGCACGCGCCTCGTCGGGGAGGCGCTCCGGTCGCTCGCCGAGACCGGGACGTCGCTCCTGATCGCCGAGCACAAGACCGACCTCCTCGACGGACTGTGCAGCCGGATCATCGCGATCGACGGGGGGCGGATCGTGATCGACGGACCGACCGCCGAGGTGTTCGACGATCCCCGATTGGCGGAGCTGGGCGTTGAGCCTCCGGCGCGGGCGCGCCTGACTCGGGCCCTGGCCGCTCGCGGCGCCGACGCAGCGGTCGTGACCCGCGTCGTGGCGGAACTGGCGCGATGAGCGCGGTCATCGAGACGTCCGGACTGGTCCACGTCTACGCCGGCGCCACGCGCGCCCTCGACGGGATCGACCTCACGATCGGGTCGGGCGAGCGCGTCGCGATCGTCGGCCAGAACGGATCGGGCAAGTCGACGCTGGTCCGCCACTTCAACGGCCTCCTCCGCCCGACCGAGGGCCGGGTCCTGGTCGACGGCGCGGACGCAGCGGAGCGTCGGGTCGCGCATCTGGCGACGACCGTCGGGCTGGCGTTCCAGGATCCCGATCGCCAGATCTTCGCGGGCAAGGTCCGCAACGAGGTGGCGTTCGGGCCGCGCAACCTGGGACGGAAGGGACCGGACCTGGAGCGAGCCGTCGATGAGGCGCTGGTCGCGACCGGTCTCGACAAGGAGGCCCACGCGAACCCATACGACCTCGGGTATTCGCGGCGGAAGCTCCTCGCGCTCGCCTCGATCCTCGCGATGGCGACACCGGTCGTCGTCCTCGACGAGCCGACGACCGGCCAGGACGCGCGCGGCGTGGCGCGGATCCATCGGATCGTCGCCGACCTCTCGGCGGCGGGGCGGACGGTCATCGCGATCAGCCACGACATGCGCTTCGTGGCCGAGGCGTTCGCCCGGGTCATCGTCATGCGCGACGGCCGGATCGTGCTCGACGGGACGCCGGCCGAGGTCTTCGCGGAGCCCGCCTGGCCGGTGCTTGCGTCCACGTTCCTCGAACCGCCGCTGGCCGCCCGCGTCGGCGCCCGGCTGGGCCTCGGCTCGACGCCGACCGACGAGGCGCTGCTGGCCGCTGTCGGGCCCTGACAACCGAGCTGGTCCGCCCACGCGGTCTTGCGCTCAGGAGCCTGCGGCATCTCGCAGATCCATTCCGTCGGCGAATCTGGCCGAGCCACGCTTGGCCTCGGTTGCTGTCAGCTGCTTGGCAGGCGGCTGTCTCCTGAGCGCTGGAGGTTCGGGCGGTTCGGCGGGGCAGCAGGAGCCTGTCGCCTGAGGGCAGGAGATTCGGGCGGTTCGGCGGGGCAGCAGGAGCCTGTCGCCTGAGGGCAGGAGATTCGGGGCCGTACGCGCAACCGTCGGGCCTGTCGGTCAGCGGCCGCCGCGCAGCCCGACGACGATCAGCAGGAACGAGGTCTCGAGAACGTCGACGCCGGCGATGATCAGGGCGACGACGAGGGGGAGCGGATGGCCGAGCAGCCAGCCCGAGGCTGCGGCCAGGGCCGCGACGGCAAGGAAGACGAGCCGGACGCCGCGGATCATGGAACCGATATCGCGCGGCGTCCGGCCCGCGCCCGCCCGGCCTGCGTCGTCGGGATCGCCCGCGATCCGGTTCAGCGCGCCGAGGAGAAAGACGATCGCCACCGCCACCGCGAGCCCGATCAACGCCGCCCGGATGTAGGGCGGTGGGGTCACGACAGCCGACAGCGCCGATGCGTCCCAGCCCAGAGCCGTGCCGGCCGCGATCGCCAGCGCGCCGACGACGAGCCAGGCCAGGCGACCCGCGTCCGGAACGTCGCCGCCGCTCGGCGGCGGTTCCGCTTCGCGTTCGCCTCGGTCGCCGGGTGGGCGCCACGGATCGCGGTGACCCGGCTCCCAGTCCGCGCTCACGCCGCCGACCCCACGAGGAGCTCGACCGGAAAGATCGTGCCATCGACGATCCGGAACGCCCCGAGCGCCGGCTCGTCGTCGGCCAGCGACACGAGGATGTAGAGCGCGTCCGGATAGAACGCCAGGCCGACGTCGGTCGGGCTCGGGTAGGCCGGCGAGCGGACGTGGCTGTGGACGATCGCCCAGAAGACCTCGTCGGCGTCGTCCGTCGCGATCGTCAGCCGGAGCAGGTCGTCGGGATGGATCTCGTAGCGGTATGGGGAAGCCGCCCGATTTCGAACCGCCTCGAAGCGGAGGGCGACGCCGCCGTCGGCGGCCGGCCGATCGCCGATGATCAGGCCGCAGGACTCGTTCGGATCCTCGGATCGGGCCTGGTCGACGATCGACTGGACGAGGGCGGCCGACACCACGACCGACGATGGACCGGGGTGGACGGCGGCGGGCTGCGACATCGCGGCCATCGTATCCGGGAGCTTCGTTACGAGCTGATGAGCTCGTCGGCAAGAAGGTCCATCAGCAGCCCGTCGTGCCACGTCCCGTCGAGCCAGCGTTCGTAGGCGCGCATCCGGCCGACCGGCCGGAAGCCGACGCTGGCGTACACCGCGATCGCGCGCTCGTTGGCGGCCGACGGGTCGATCGTCAGCCGAAGATGGCCGCGGACGTCGATCAGCCAGCGGGCCACGGTCCGGACCGCGTCGGCTCCGAGACCGCGACCGCGTCCCGCTTCCGCGAGGGCGATGTCGATCCCGGCGTGGCGGTATTGCGGATCGGTCTCCTCGCTGGCGAAGATGATCCCGACCGGAACCCCCGCGTCTTCGATCATCCAGAAGGCGAGCTCCACATCGTCGACCAGCTCGGCCGCGTCCTTCTGGGGGTCGGGGGCCTGCCACCACGGGACGACGCCTTCGTCCGAGATGATCGCGACGATCGCGGGGACATCGGTCGACACCGCCGGCCGGAGGTGCACGCGCACCCCGTCGAGTGGCTCGATGGCCTCGCGCACGGAGCGCCGGTCGGGCGCCGCCTCGCCGGAGCCCGGACTCACCACCAGCTGACGCCACCCTCGAGATCGTCGGCCATCTCGTCGAAGTCGCGGCTGAATGTGCCGGCGCTGAGGTACTTCCAACCGCCGTCGGGCAGGAGCGCGACGATCGTGCCGGACGACATCGTCCGCGCCTCGCGCGCCGCCGCCACCAGCACCGCGCCGCACGATGGGCCGCCGAAGATCCCCTCCCGATCGACCAGGTCGCGCAGGGCCGCGATCGCGTCGCGGTTGCTGACCAGGTACTTCGCGTCGAGCATCGCCGGATCGAGGATCTCGGGCACGAAGCCCTCGTCGAGCGAGCGGAGACCCTGGACGGCATCGCCCGGGAGCGGCTCGGCGGCGACGATCCGGACGCCCGGCCGGGCGCGCCGCAGGTAGCGCCCGACGCCCATGAGCGTGCCGCTCGTCCCGAGCCCGGCCACGAACACGTCGATCTCCGGACAGTCGGCGAGGATCTCGGGCCCGGTCGTCTCCTCGTGGGCCCGCGGGTTGGCGTCGTTGCCGTACTGGTACGGCATGACGAAGCGCGGATCCTTGGCGACCAGGTGCTTGGCCAGCGCGATGGACCCGTTCGAGCCGAGATGGCCCGGCGAATCGATGACCTCGGCGCCGAACAGGGCGGCCATCTGGCGTCGCTCGTTGGTCACGTTGTCCGGCATGACGAGCGCGACCCGGTAGCCCTTCCGCCGGCCGATCATGGCCAGGGCGATGCCGGTGTTGCCCGACGTCGGCTCGAGGATGATCGAGCCGTCACGAAGCAGGCCGCGGGTCTCGAGGTCCTCGATCAGGTACTTCGCGACCCGATCCTTGACCGAGCCCGTCGGGTTGGCCATCTCGAGCTTGGCGAAGATCCGGACGGCCGGGTTCGGCGACATCCGCGGGATCTCGACGAGCGGCGTGTGGCCGATCGCGTCGAGAACGCTGTCGTACCGCCCGCCGTGCGGGGCGAGCGCCTCATGAGCGTGCTGGTGGTCGTGGTCGACGTCGTCGGACAGCGGCGCGCCGACGACCACCGGCCGGGGCAGGGCCATCGCGTCAGCCGCCGGCCATCGCCGGCAGGAGGCGCACCTCGTCGCGCTCGGCGACCGCCGTTGCGAGGCCGTCGAGGTAGCGGACGTCCTGGCCGTTGACGTAGACGTTCACGAATCGGTTGAGCTCGCCGCCCTCGGTCAGGAGCTGGCTCTTGAGCGACGGATACGCGAGGGTGAGGGCATCGACGACCTCGCCGACCGTCGCCCCGGCCAGCTCGACCTCCTTGTTGCCCCCGACCTGGGGGCGAAGGACGGTCGGGATCTTGACGACGCTCACGCGGGACCTCCGAGGACGAACGGGGCGTCCGCGGCGGGTGCCGAGAACGATGGGATCGCGAGGGGACGGCCCTCGGCGCGGGCGGCGACCGCCTCCGTGGAGCAGACCGGGCAGGCCGGATCGCGCCGGAGCTTCAGCTCGGTGAACGAGGTGTCGAGGGCATCGAACAGGAGCAGCCGGCCGCTCAGCGTGTCGCCGATCCCGAGCAGGACCTTGAGCGCCTCGTTGGCCTGGAGCATGCCCATGATCCCGGGCACGACGCCGAGGACGCCGGCGACGGAGCAGCCGGGCGCGAGCTCCGGCGGCGGCGGGGTCGGGTAGAGGCAGCGGTAGCACGGCCCCTCGTACGGGATGAACGTCGTCAGCTGGCCCTCGAACCGGAAGACCGAGGCGTGCACGACCGGGATGTTCTTCGCGACGGCCGCGTCGTTCAGGAGGTAGCGCGTCTCGAACGTGTCGGTCCCGTCGATGATCACGTCGTAGCCCGAGATGATCCGGTCGACATTGCCCGCGACGAGCATCTCCTCGTGCGGGATGACCGTGACGTCCGGGTTCAGGGCGTTGATCGTCTTGCGGGCCGACTCGACCTTGCGCTCGCCGATCCGGTCGTTGGTGTGCAGGATCTGGCGCTGCAGGTTCGAGAGGTCGACGACGTCGAAGTCGACGATGCCGATCGTGCCGACGCCGGCGGCCGCGAGATAGAGCGAGGCCGGGGAGCCGAGACCGCCGGCGCCGATGAACAGCGCCTTGCTGGCAAGGAGCCGCTCCTGGCCGGCCGAGCCGACCTCGGGGATGAGCAGGTGGCGGCTGTAGCGCTGCTTCTGCTCGGCCGACAGGATGACCGGCGTCTCCCACGGCAGACCGGCCGACTTCCACTGCTGGAAGCCGCCGCTCATCGAGGCGACGTTGGTGTAGCCGAGCTCCTCGAGGGTCTGGGCGGCGAACAGGCTGCGGACGCCGCCGGCGCAGTACAGGACGACTTGGGCGCGTCCTTGTCGGGCGCCGCGGCCTCGACCTGCTGCTCGACGTAGCTCTTGCTGATGTGGAGGGCGCCGGGCAGGTGGCCCTGCTCCCATTCGCTGTCCTCGCGGACATCGATGACGATCGCGCCGCCCTCGGGCAGGGCGTTGACGTCGTGGGGAGTGACCTCGCGGATCTGCGCCCGGGCCTCCTTCAGGAGGTCGGCGTAGGTTCTCGGCATGGGTGGTTGGGTGCTCCGGTTGACGACGGGCTATCGGCCGGCCGGCCGACAGGGCGAGTGGGTGGGATGGGTGGGCGGTCGGGCCGGATGTCCGGCCGGATGGAGGACCGTTGACCGCTCGAGGGCTGCCGGCTAGGCCGGCCGGCGACACTCGCAGCAGCGCTCGCGGACGGTCGATCATGCGGGCGACCCTTGCGGCGCCGGCGTCGCGGCGCCGTCGGTCTCGGCCAGCGCCTTGGTCAACGTCTCGTGGCTGAGCATCGCGCACTTCAGGCGAGCCGGGCTGATGTCGATCCCGAGCAGGTCGAGGAGGTCGTCGGCCCGGAAGGCAACCACGTCGGCCACGGGCTTGCCCTTGATCTCGTCGGTCAGGAGCGACGCGGAGGCCTGGCTGATCGCGCAGCCGCGGCCGGTGAACCCGATCCGCTCGACGATCCCGTTCTCGATCCCGAGCTGCATCGTGATCCGGTCGCCGCACAGCGGGTTGCTGCCCTCGAAGGACGCGGTCGGATCGTCGATGACCCCGAAGTTGTGGGGCCGCCGGTAGTGCTCGAGGATGTAGTCGCGGTAGAGATCGTCCATGGGTTCCGTGTGCAGTCTAGAGGAGCGTGGCGACGAGGCCGATCGTGACGACCGCCAGAGCGGCGAGCGTGAGACCGAGGAGCCGGAGACAGCCGCTGTCCATCGTCGTACCTTCAGCCCTCAATCCCGAGGAATTTCGTCGGGATTGATGCTATGGCCGCTCCGGGTCCTCGTCAACGGCCGGGGGCTCGGGCGCGGATCGACGCCAGGTCGGCCGAGCCGATATGGTCGGCCCATGACGCTGCCCTGGCACGCGCCCCGGTCACTCCTTCTTGCCGTGCTCGTCGGTCTGCTCGTCCCGATCATCGCCGGCTGCGACACGGGTCCCGTGCCCGGCCCGAGTGCCAGCGCGACCGCCGACCCCGGCAGCTCGCTCGACCCGACCGCGCCGCCGGAGCCGGGGCCGGGGCAGACAACGTCGCCGAGCAGCTCGCGGGGCCCTGGCGGCGCTCGCCGATCCTCCTCGACGACGGCCCCATCGCGATCATCTCCGACGCCTGCGCCGCGGCGGCCCGCGACACGTTCGGTGAGACCGAGGCCACCCTGCCGACGGCCTTGGTCGATGCCCGTGGCGAGCACTTCGCGACCGCCATCCTGGCCGACGACCTGAACGCGATCGTGTGCCTCGTCCGGCTCGATGACGCCGCGGCCGTCGCCACCGTCGACTCGGTCGACCGCTTGTCGATGACGGCGGTCGCGCCGGTTGATGGGACGAAGCTCTCCGTGGCCAGCCTCGTTCGTGTCGACGACCGGCCCGGCGGGCGGACGATCGCGATCGGCCGGATCGGGCTGGAGGCCGAGTTGGCCAAGGTCGGGTTCGACGACAACTCGGTCATCCTCGCCTCGGACGCCGAGGGCTGGTGGGCGATGTGGTGGCAGGGCTCCGTTCGCGCCACGAGCTACGCGGCGGTCGACAAGGCCGATCTCGTCGTGGGCAACGCGCAGCCATTCGACGGCGAGCGCGAGGCACGGGTTGGCCCCGCCGCGTGGTGGGTCGATCCGACCACGACGCCGCTCGCGACCGCAACGACGATCCGGGCGCTCGTGCGGGAGGCGGCGTGCGCCGGCGGCAAGACGCCGGAGAATCGGGTCGAGCCGCCCCAGATCGATGTCACGAACGCGGCCATCACGATCGCCTTCGAGGTCCGGCTGCGACCCGGAGTCCAGGACTGCCAGGGCAACCCGCCCTTCCCGGTCACGATCAAGCTGCCGGAGCCCCTCGGCAACCGGCCGCTGCTCGACGGTGGCTCGGATCCCCCGCGCAACGCGATGTCGCCGCCGGCGGGCTGACGAGCGCGGGCGCGCCCGAAATCACCCATACGACACTCAGGAGAGCACTAGCCAGGCTCGTGGCCATGGGAGGAGTCGAATCCGGACCCAGTTAGTCGCCGAGCACTAACGAACGACCCTTCGAGGCTCGAATTCGTGTGTTCGGCCTGCCCAATGCCTGTGTGGCTGGCGTTATGGCTGAAATGCGGGGCGCGCCGGCGCGGATCGACGCTAGCCGCCGAAGACCCGCTGGACCTCCACGAGGCCGTCGCACAGGGCGTCGATGTCGCCGCGGGTCGTATAGACCTGGAACGAGGCCCGGGCAGTGGCCGCGAGATCCAGCCGCTCGTGGAGCGGCATCGTGCAGTGGTGGCCGGCCCGGACGGCGATCCCGAATCGGTCCAGGACCTGGGCAACGTCGTGGGGATGGATCCCCGGCAGGTTGAAGGGCACGACGCCGCCGCGCAGGTCCGGATCGAGCGGCCCGTAGAGCTCGATCCCGGGCACGCGCGCGGGGAGCTGCTCCAACGCGTACCCAACCAGATCGCGTTCGTGCTCGCGGACGTTGGCCATCCCGATCGCGCCGAGGTACTCGGCCGCGACGCCCAGCCCGATCGCGTCGCCGACGGCCGGCGTCCCCGCCTCGAACTTCCACGGGATGTCGTTGAAGTCGGAGCGGCGGAGATGGACCTCGCGGATCATCTCGCCGCCGGCCAGGAACGGCGGCATCGCCTCGAGCAGCTCGCGCCGGGCCCACAGGGCGCCGGAGCCCATCGGGGCGAGCATCTTGTGGCCGGAGAAGGCGTAGAAGTCGGCCCCGAGCTCCTGGACGTCGACCGGCACGTGGGGCACCGCCTGGGCGCCGTCGACGAGAACCAGCGCACCCGCCGCATGGGCCATCTCGACCATCTCGCGGACCGGGTTGATCGTGCCGAGCGTGTTCGAGACATGGGTGAATGCCACGAGCTTCGGGCGCAGCTTGAGGAGGACCTCGTAGACCTCGAGGCGAAGGATCCCGTCGTCGGTGATCGGGATGAACTCCAGGTCGCCGTCCTTCTCCTGGACGAGGAGCTGCCACGGGACGAGGTTGGCGTGGTGCTCCATCTCGGTCAGCACGATCGCGTCGCCCTTGCCGATGTTCTTCCGGCCCCAGGCGTAGGCGACGAGGTTGATCGCCTCGGTCGCGTTGCGGGTGAAGACGACCTCGTGGGCGTCCGGCGCGTTGATGAACCGGGCGGTCCGGGCGCGCGCCCGCTCGTACTCGGCCGTCGCCTTCTCGCCGATCGTGTAGATCCCGCGGTGGACGTTGGCGTTGTACTCGCGGTAGTAGCCGTCCATCGCCTCGAGGACGGCGGTCGGCTTCTGCGACGACGAGGCCGAGTCGAGGTAGACCAGCGGGTGGCCGTTGATCTCCTGCTGCAGGATCGGGAAGTCGCGCCGGACGACCGCCGGGTCGAACCCGGTCGCGGGCGCGGCGGCGCCGACGGCCGGCTCGGTCTCGATCGCCATCGCCTGGGTCCGCCCGGCTAGCGGGCGGCCTCCACGGGCTGGTGGTCCGCCTCGGCGTCGGCGCCGGCCGGCGCCTGCGGCACGAGCAGGGCCTCGTCGGCGACGTTCACGTCGAGCCCCGCCTCGCGCAGGATCGGGCCGTAGCCCTCGTCCTCGAGCCGCAGCGCGAGGTCCTTGCCGCCGCTCTTGACGATCCGGCCCTGGGCCAGGACATGGACCACGTCCGGGGTGATGTAGTTCAGCAGACGCTGGTAGTGGGTGATCAGCAGGACGCCGAGCTCCGGGTTGAGCATCGCGTTGACGCCTTCGGCGACGATCCGCAGGGCGTCGATGTCGAGGCCCGAGTCCGTCTCGTCGAGGATCGCGATCTGGGGCTCGATGACCGCCATCTGGAGCATCTCGAGCCGCTTCTTCTCGCCGCCGCTGAAGCCCTCGTTGACGTAGCGCGAGGCAAAGCTCTCGTCCATCCGGAGCATGGCCATCTTCTCCCGCATCTTGTTGCGGAAGTCGCGCATGTTGATGCCGCCCTTCATCGGGTCGGTCGGGTCGACGTCATCGTTCTTGTCGATCCCCTGGAGCTTGGCGTTCAAGGCACTCCGGATGAAGGAGGCGACGCTCAGTCCGGGGATCGCGGTCGGGTACTGGAAGGCGAGGAACATTCCCGAGGCGGGCCCGCTTGTCGGCCGACAGCTTGAGGATGTCGCGGCCCTTCCACAGGACCTGGCCGCCGGTGATGACGTACGCCGGATGGCCCATCAGCGCGTAGGCCAGCGTCGTCTTGCCCGAGCCGTTGGGGCCCATGATCGCGTGGACCTCGCCCTTGCCGATCTCGAGGTCGATCCCCTGGAGGATCTCGTGCTCCGGCTTGGCGAGGGGCGCGACGCGGAGGCCGCGGATGATCAGGCGATCGTCGTCGGCGCTTGCAGTGGCGGTGACGCCGGCGGTGGTCTTCTGCTCGGTCACGGTGCGGTCAGGGCTCCAGTCAGGGTCGTGGTCGGGAGCGTCTCGGGCGCCCCCGGGATCGGGACGAGATCGGCGAGGGTCATGGCATCGAGGGCGCCGGTCACGGCATCACGGACACGGACCCACAGCACATTCACCGTGCAGCGCGAGCTGCGATCGCAGATCGTGCCGTGCTCGGGATCGTCGGTCGCGCACACCATCGGGGCGATCGGGCCCTCGAGGGCGCGGAGGACCTCGCCCATCCGGATGTCTCGGGGAGGCCGGGTCAGCTCGTAGCCGCCATGGGCGCCACGCGTGCTGGCCACGAGGCCGGCGTCGCGGAGGCTCATGACCAATTGCTCGAGGTAGGCGCGCGGAAGGTCCTCGTCAGCCGCCATCTCGGTCAGGCTGGCAGGTCCGGTCCCGAAGCGACGCCCGAGCTGGACCATGAGCCGCACGCCATATTCGCCCTTCGTGCTGAAGGCGACGGCGCCCGATCCGTGGAAGGTCGGGCGGGGCGTGGCGGTGGTCAGCGGCTGGGTCAGCGGAGCGTCCTCAATCCCGAGTGATTTCGTCGGGATTGTACGGCGGGGCGCCGAGGGGCGTCAACGCGCCGGAGCCGACATCGGAGCCGCCATCGATGAGCGGCCCCAACCGGACGAACGAAGGCCGGAGCTTCGGAAAATGAAGCTCCGGCCTCCGGATGATTCCCCGGCGGTGTTCGCCGACCTGCGAAAGGTATGGGCCGGGCGCCTCGGCTGTCCAGTGTCGTCCCGGGTTCTGTGGTGCGTGCCGGCCCCGTCCCCCCACGCCGCGGAGTCGGCCACACTCCGCGGATGCGGCTGCTGTTCACCTCGAGCCCCGGCGTCGGCCACCTCATGCCGATCCTGTCCGTCGCGGTTGCCGCGCGCGATGCCGGGCACGACGTGCTCGTGGGATGTGGGAGGTCGCTCGCCCCGATCGTCGAGCGGGCCGGGCTGGCCCATGCCGACGCCGGCATCGCGACGATCGAGGAGGTCTGGTCCCAGATCCCGGGGCTCCTCGAGGCGAGTGGGCCGCCCCGCGCCGAGCTGATGATCCGCGACGGATTCGCCCGACTGATCGCCCGTCCCATGGCCGACGACGTCCTCCGCCTGATGACGGACTGGCGGCCCGACGTGCTCGTCCACGAGGACCTCGAGCTGGGCGGCTGGATCGCCGCCGAGCGGCTCGGGATCCCGCATGTGACCATCCAGGCGACGGCATTCCGGCCCGACAAGCGGGCGTTGGTGATCCCGAACCTCAACGACCTGCGCGTCCGGCTCGGACTGGCCGCAGATCCGGACCTGGCTGGCCGGGACGGAGCGCTCTGGTTCACGACCCGGCCACCGGCGATGCGAAACCCGGCGCATCCGTTGCCGGCAGGCCTACGCCAGCTTCGACCGGAGCCGGATGACCGGGTCGGCGGCGCGATCGCGGAGCTGCCGGACTGGCTCGCGAGGGCACCCGCGCGGCCGCGGATCGCGGTGACGCTCGGGACGGTGAACGCGTATCGGGTCGACCTGTTCCGGGCGATCGTGGACGGCCTTGCGGACGTCGACGCCGATGTCGTCGTGGCGCTTGGCGCCGATCCGGCGACGCTCGGCGAGGTGCCCGCGAACGTCCGGGTCGAACGCTACGTCGCGATGTCGCTGCTCCTCCCCCGCTCGACGGTCGTCGTCCATCACGGCGGCTCGGGGACGACGCTCGCGGCCCTGGCGGCCGGGCGCCCGTCCGTCCTGCTGCCGATCCTCGGCGACCAGCCGGTGAACGCGGCGCAGTGCATCGCCGCCGGCGCCGGGCTGGGCCTCGATGCGACAGCCCTCGTCTCGGCGGACGTGCGCGCGGCGGTGGTCCGACTCCTGGACGAGCCGGCCTTTGCCGAGCGAGCCGCGGCGATTGGCGCCGAGATCGCTGCCATGCCGGACGCAACGGCCGCTCTCGCCGAGATCGAAGCGATCGCCTGACCTCAGCTCGCGAGCAACTCCCGTTGGAGCGTTGCCGCGAGCCAGGTCGTGAACGTCTCGTGCTCCCAGCCGCGTCCCCGGACGAGCAGGTGGTAGAGGCCGGGGTCGACGAGCGCGAAGACCAGGTCGGCCGCCAGATCAGGGTCGAGCCCCGGCTTGAGCGCGCCCCGGCTCACGATCCCACCGACGACATTGCCGCCCCCGATCCGGCGCTCCGCACCGACCTTGTCCCACACGGCCGCCGCATCCGGATTGGCATGCGCCGCACCCCGAATGGCCTCGTAGATCGGGCTGACCCGGGACGCCACGCCGGTGACGATGGCGGCGTAGCCGGCGAGGAACAGGCGCGGATCGGGCTCGGCGCGAACGGCGCGGGACTCGGGCCGCTCCGGAAGCGGGATCGGCTCGTCGTCGCCGACCAGGGTCACGTCGTAGGCGGTCTTCAGCAGCTCGGACTTGGTCGGGAAGTGGGCGAACACCGTCGCTCGACCGACGCCCGCGGCCTCGGCCACCGCATCGAACGAGGTCCCGACGTAACCGCGCTCGGCGAACAGGCGCGCCGCGGCGTCGACGATCCCGCGCCGCGTGGCCCGGCTCTGGGCGGCACGTCGTGGCGACTCGTACCGTCGCTTGACAGGTTCGGATGGATTGGTCAGACTCACGGCCTATTCATCATACTCATAGTATGGTGACAATGGCGATCGGTCCCGGCGACCGGACCTCAGGAGCATGGCATGAACGGCATACCCGGCATCGACGCCGTCGAGCAACTGATCGACGCGGTCAACCGCCACGACATCGACGCTGTGGCGGGCCAATTCGCCGATGCCGTCAGAAGTGAGACGCCGGCCCACCCGTCGCGCAGCTTCGTCGGGCGCGACCAGGTCCGCCGGAACTGGAGCCAGATCCTCGGGTCGATCACCGATCTTCGCGCGACGATGGTCGCGAGTGCCACGGGCAGTGGCGCAACCCCCGGGTCGCAGGTCGTCTGGGCGGAGCTCGCCTTCGACGGGCATCGACCTGACGGCGCCCCGTGGCGGATGCGCGGCGTCACGGTGAACGAGGTCGCGGATGGCCGCATCAACGCCCTTCGCTTCTATCTCGAACCGGTCGACACGGCTGCGGGGCCCGCGCCGGACGAGGCCGTGCGGCGCATCGTCGGAGCCACTCCGTCAGCAGCAAGCGGGGCAGCCCGATGATCGTCGTGGCGGGCGGCACGGGACTGCTCGGACGGGACGTCGTCGGCCGGCTCGTCGCTCGCGGGCTGCCGGTCCGCGTCGTCACCCGGGATCTCGAGCACGGCCATTCGGCGCTCGGGCCGCTGGCCGACCGGGTCGAGCTGGTGATCGGCGACGTCCGCGACGCCGGGTCGCTGTCGGCGGCGGTGGACGGGGCGGACACGGTCGTCGCCGCGGTCCAGGGGTTCGGCGGACGCGAGGCGGGTGGCATCAAGGCCGTCGATCGGGACGGCAATCGGAACCTCGTCGCGACGTCGGCCCGAGCGGGAGTCCGGCGGTTCGTGCTGCTGTCGATCCACGACGCCTCGGCGACCGACGCGCTCGCGCTCGGCCGGGCGAAGGCCGACGTCGAGGCGGCGCTGCGCGGGACCTCCATGACACCGGTCCTGATCCGGCCGACCGCCTACATGGAGACGTGGGCAGGAATCGTCGGCGGGCCGATCCTGGGGTCCGGCCGGGCCCGCGTCTTTGGCCGAGGTCGCAACCCGATCAACTTCGTGGCCGCTGCAGACGTCGCCGCCATCGTGGACGAGGCGGTCGCGGGATCCGGGCTCGACGGCCGGACCATCGAGATCATCGGGCCCGAGGACCTCGCGTTCGACGACGTCGTTCGGCGGTTCGCCGAGGCCCTCGGCCAGCCCGTCCCGATCGCGCATGTCCCGCCCGCGATGCTGCGACTCATGTCGATCGTTCTCCGCCCCGTCAGGCCGATCCTCGCCGCCCAGATCGCCGCGGCGGTGGTCCTCGACTCGACCGACCGAACGGCGCGGACCGCCGGGCGGCCCGACGGTTCGGTGCGGGTCGGCGAGACCACGTTCGCAGCCGTGATCCAGGCGATGGTTGCCCGAGCCCGGCGAGAGTCAGCCGCGGCGGCCGGCGTGTGATGGTCGGCGCGGCTCACACGCGGCGCGCGATACCTGACAACGTCCGGCCGCATCGCGCGCCATGATCCGCGCGTGACCGACACCGTTCCAGCCGAGTTCCTGCTCGACAGCTACCCGCCGGCGATCCGCCAGACCGGCCTCGCCCTCCGTTCGCTGATCTTCGCGACCATCCCGAGCGCCGTGGAGACCGTCCGGCCCGGCTGGCGGTGGATCGCCTATTCCCTGCCCGAGAAGGGCAAGGTCCGCAACTTCGCCTGGATCGGCCCGGAGCGGAAGCACATCCACCTCGGATTCGAGCATGGGACGCTGCTCGCGGATCCGGAGGGAATCCTCCAGGGGGCCCAAGAACGGCTGAAGAAGTTCCGCTATTTCACCTTCGAGCCGGCGATCGACCTCGACGATGGCGTTCTCGTCGACTACCTCCGGCGAGCCGCCGATCTCGCAGTCATGCCATCGATGGCGCGCCGCGCGCTCTCCGAGACGGCCGCCGAGCCCGTGGTGGACCGGCCCGACGACGTACCGCCCGATTGGGAGCTCGTGCCGGATCGCTGACCGGCCACGTCAGCGTCCTGCGAGCAACCGCTCGACGAGCGCCCAGCCGGTCTCCGTCCCGCGCCAGCGCCGGCGCAGCTCGTCGGCGCCCAGGCGGCGGCGGACGTAGCGGAGCACGACAACCGCGACGATCACGTCGTCGAGCGGCCCGAGGACCGGGATGAACTCCGGGATCAGATCGATCGGGCTGATCAGCCAGCCGAGCAGGATCACGAGCGCCACCCGGACTCCACGCGGGGCCGATCGGTCGAGCAGCAGGTCGCGCGTCAGCCGCAGGACGTCGGGGATCAACCGGATCACCTCGACTGCGCTGACGTCGCGCGGCCGGATTAGCCAGAGGACGGCAAGCAGCACCAGCCACGCCACGACGACGCCGAGCACGATGGTGCCGATGGAACTCAGTTGCACCGGGGAAGTATCGGGCGGAGGATCGCGCGAGTGCTCAGGCCACCAGGACGGCCGGGGTCGCGGCCCACGGGGATGCACCGATGAGCGCGACCAGTTCGGACGCGGGGACGGCCGGCGAGAACAGGTACCCCTGACCTTGGAGGCAGCCGAGTGTCCGCAGCGTCTCGAGCTGCTCGACGGTCTCGACGCCCTCCGCCGTCACGGACAGCCCGAGCGCCGAGGCGAAGGCCAGGGTCGCCGTGACGATCGCGCTGTCGGCGCGCGACCGGCCGAGGCCGTGGATGAACGAACGGTCGATCTTCAGGCCCTGGACCGCGAACCGCTTGAAGTACTCGAGGGCCGAGAAGCCGGTCCCGAAGTCGTCGATGACGAGCTGCACGCCGGCGTCGCTGAGCTCGTTCAGGAGGCCATCGCCGGACGACGATGCGCGGAGCATCAGCGACTCGGTGATCTCCAGGACGAGGGCCGTGGGTTCGAGCTGGGTCGCCGCCAGCGAGGCACGGACGTCGGCTGCAAAGCCGGGCTCGGCGGCCTGGCGCGGCGACACGTTGACGCTCATCGTCAGGCCGTCGCCGAGTCCGGCGTCCTGGAGCGCGCGGAGCTGGGCGCAGGCCGTCGCGGTCACGAGCCGTCCGAGGCGGACGATCAGCCCGGACTCCTCGGCCAGCGGGATGAACTCCATGGGCGGGATGAGCCCACGCGTCGGATGGCGCCATCGGACGAGCGCCTCGAAACCGGTGATCCGGCTCGTGGCGAGGTGAATGATCGGCTGGTAGTGGAGCTCGAACTGCTCCTCGTCGATCGCGGTCCGCAGCTCTGCCTCCATCTCCAGGCGGTTCGTCGCCCGGATCCGCATCGACGGATCGAAGACCGCAAACCGCCCGCGGCCGTCACCCTTCGCCTTGTACATTGCCGCGTCGGCGTGGGCGAGCAGGTCGTCGGCATTGAGGGCCCGATCGTCGGCGAACGCGATCCCGGTGCTGACGTTCACGACGATCGAGCGCCCATCGAGCGCGATCGGCCGACCGAGGGCCATTGCGATCCGATCGGCGGTCGCCTTCGCCTCGTCGACATCGCCGACTTGTTCGAGGAGGATCGTGAACTCGTCGCCACCCTGGCGCGCGGCGATGTCGGTGGTCCGGATCGCAGCCTGCAGGCGACGGGCGACCTCGACGAGGAGGCGGTCACCGGCCTGGTGGCCGAGCGAATCGTTGACGACCTTGAAGTTGTCGAGGTCCAGGAACAGGACCGCGACGTTCGCTCCCCGTCGACGCCGGGCAGCGAGAGCGCGCTCGACGTGGTCCCGGAACAGGACGCGGTTCGCGAGACCGGTCAACGGGTCGTGCAGGGCGTCGTGGACGAGCCGCTCCTCGAGGCGTTTCTGGTCGGTCGTGTTGACGAGGAGCCCCTGCGACACCCGCCTGCCGGTCGGCGACGGCATGCTGTACGCCTCGTCGTGCAGCCAGACGATCGAACCGTCCTCGGCCATCATCCGGTAGTCGGCGCGCAAGGGCCGCTTCGTGGCCCAGTGGTCGTTGTAGGCCGCGATCGTCCGGTCGAGGTCGGCCGGATGGATCAGCCGCGGCCAGAGCTCCGGGTCGCTCATGAACGACTCGGGCGGGTAGCCGAGGATCGTCTCGATCTGGGGGCTCATGTAGGAGACCCGGCCGCCGGCCGCGAAGTCGTTGTCGGCGACGTCGATGTAGACCGCTGCCGGAACGCTCTCGACGAGTACCCGGTACCGCGAGTCGGAGTCGGCCTGGTTGAGCATCGCAAGCTCGAGCTGCTCGCGAGCCTGGCCCGACTCGCCGAGCAGCCGTCCGCGCTCGTGGAGGAGGAGCGTCTGGCGGATGCCGGCGAGGACGATGACGCCGAGCGCGGCGATGTCATCGAGGCCGAGTGCTGGTCGGGTCGTCCGATGGACGAGGATCAATGAGGCGCTGCCGACCAGTGCGACGAGCGGCACCAGGCCAAGGATGGTGGCGGTCATCCGATGCTGGCCGGACCGACCGGACGCGGCGAGCTGCCAGGTCGCGCCGCCGATGCCGACGACGAGGATGCCGAGCGGGAAGGCGTAGTTGATCGGGCTGCCCGCGACCGGCGCGGTCGTCGCCGCCTCTCGCAGCCACTCGACCCACGCGATTCCGACGACCGCGAACCCCGCGAGGAGGACGTAGCCGCCCCGAGCGGTGAATGTGCCACGGACCGCGAGCAGGGCGATCAGCCCGCCGCCGGCGGTGGCGAGGTGCAGGATCGGGTAGGCGACGGTGACGGCAGCGGCGAGCGTGCCGACGTCGCCCGAGCTCCTGACCGTGGAGGGCGAGGATCCCGGCCGTGATCGCGAGGAAGATGGCCGTGCTGTCGAGGTGGACGGCCATCTCCTCGACCCGATGGAGGCGGCCGCGGACGGCCATCAGGAGCGCGGCCAGGACGGGGACGACCATTCCCAGGTAGCCGACGTCCGACGGGGTCGGCATCCCGCCGATTCCCAGCGCGACCTGGATGTCCCATGCGATCTGCCCCGCCGTCCAGGACGCGACCCCGAGGGCGACGAGCTGGCGGATCCGCCGCTCGGCGCCGATCGAGCGATGGGCGCCGCTCACGGCGAGCGCCGTCGCGAGGAAGCCGGCGAAGGTCGTGTGGGCGAGCTCCCACAGCGCGACGAGGCCGCCGACGTCGGCGGCGGCGAGGAGCAACAGGAGACCGAACACCGGCAGGCCGCCGAGCAGCAGCACCCGCAGGCTCAGCCGGTCCCAGGTGGCCGTCCACAGGCGTGCTGGGGCGTGCGGGCGAACGGGTTGGCCAGCGTCAGGCCGAGCGCGACGGACGCGCCGGCCCGCGTGCGCGACAACCCTGCGCGGCGCCTTGCCGGGGACGACCGGAGACGATGCGATCTCCACCTGCCAACGGTAGGGCTCGAGGCTGTCGCTGAATACCAGCCAACGGTTCACCCGGCCCTACGGCGCGCGCCGTAGGGGCGGCGGGCAGGGACGCCCGAACCGGCCTAGCCTTGTCGACATGGAAGACATCGCGACGCAGGCCGTCGAGGCCGCCCTCGCCGCCGGCGCGACCTACGCCGACGCCCGGGTCATGGAGATCCGCTCGGAAACGATGAGCGCCCGCAACGGCGTCATCGAGGCGCTCGATCGGCAGGAGCGGGCCGGCGTCGGCGTCCGGGCCCTGATCGGGTCGAGCTGGGGCTTCTTCGCCGTCCCCGACGTCGGCTCGACCGCCGCCCGGCGCGCCGGCGAGCAGGCGGCCGCAGTCGCCCGCGCCTCGACGCTCGTGGCCGGACCGGATCTCCGGCTCGTTCCGGAGCAGGCGACGACCGGCCACTGGGAGAGCGAGTGCGTCGAGGACCCATGGTCGGTCGGGCTGGCCGAGAAGGGCGACCTCCTCGAGGGCGTGACCCGGACGATGCGCGAGCACGGTGCCGACCTCGCCGAGGCCAGTCATCACATCTGGGACACCCGCAAGTGGTTCGTCTCGTCCGAGGGCACCCGGGTCGACCAGCGGATCCGCGAGTGCGGCGCGGCGATGAGCGCGACCGCGGTCGGCGAGGGCGAGACGCAGCGCCGGAGCTACCCCGGCATCCGCGGTCAGTACGGAACGCGCGGCTGGGAGCTGGTGCGTGAGCTCGACCTGCCGGGCAACGCCGCGCGAATCGCCGAAGAGGCGCGGGCGCTCCTCAGCGCCGACGTCTGTCCATCGTTCGACGCGACCGACCTGATCCTGGGCAGCGAGCAGATGGCGCTCCAGATCCACGAGTCGGTCGGACATGCCACCGAGCTCGACCGGATCCTCGGCTGGGAGGCCGCCTTCGCGGGGACCTCCTGGCTGGAGCTGCCGAAGCTCGGCACGCTCAAGTTCGGCTCGGAGCTGATGAACATCACCGCCGACGCGACCCTCAAGGGATCGCTCGGGAGCTTCGGCTACGACGACGAGGGGACGCCCGCCCACCCGGTCGACATCGTCAAGGACGGGATCTGGGTCGGGGCGTTGAGCGGGCGCGATTCGGCGGCCCTGGCCGGGATCGAGCGGTCCGGCGGCGCGGTCCGGGCCGACGGCTTCGACCGCATCCCGATGGTCCGCATGACGAACGTCGGGCTGCTGCCCGGCTCGGACTCCCTCGAGTCGATGATCGCCGCGACCGACGACGGCGTGTTCATGGACACGAACCGCTCCTGGTCGATCGACGACAAGCGGCTCAACTTCCAGTTCGGCTGCGAGATCGGCTACGAGATCAAGGGCGGCAAGCGCGGCCGGCTCCTGAAGAACCCGACGTACACGGCGATCAGCCCACGCTTCTGGGGTGCGCTCGACATGCTCGGCGGGCCCGACGAGTGGACGTTCTGGGGCACGCCGAACTGCGGCAAGGGTCAGCCGATGCAGGTCGGCCACACGGGTCACCCGGCGGTGCCGGCCCGCTTCCGCGGGATCCGGGTCGGGGTCCGGGGGTAGCGCGATGACGACCACGGATCGCGCCACTGATACCACCGCCGCGCTCGAGCTCGCCGACCATGCGGTCGAGCTGGTCCGCTCGCGCGCCGCCGACGCCGAAGTCGAGGTCACCGTCCGCCAGGGCATGGAGTCGTTGACCCGCTTCGCGACGGGATTCATCCATCAGAACGTCGGGTCGGAGCTGAACCACGTCGTCATCCGGGTCGCCCTCGACGGGCGGAACGCCTCGACATCCCTCGACGGACCGGCCGACGACGAGAGCCTGGGCCGCGGGATCGACAACGTCCTGGAGGCGGCTCGGGTCCGTCCGGCGGATCCGGACTGGCCCGGCCTCGCGCCGCGCGCGGAGGCCCCCGCGGTCGACCACTTCGACGAGGCGACCGCCGCGGCGACGCCGGACGAGCGGGCGCGGCGGGTCCGGGCGTTCGTGGATGCGGCGGGCGGTCTCGAGACCGCCGGGTTCTGCTCGACGACGACCGTCCGGCTCGGGTTCGCGAACAGTGCCGGCCAGCGCCTGAGCGGACGCGGCACCGCCGCCGAGATCGACGGGATCGCCCGGACGCCGACCGCCGACGGGTCGAGCCGCCGGGCGTCGGTCCGGATCGACGACCTCGACGGCCGCGCCGTCGGCGAACGTGCCGCCTCGAAAGCCCGGACCGCGAGCGATCCGACCGACCTCGAGCCGGGCCGCTACGAGGTCGTCCTCGAGCCCGACTGCGTCGCCAACATCCTGTCGTTCCTGCTCGTCGCCGGGTTCAACGGCAAGGCGGTCGAGGAGGGTCGGTCGTTCGCGCGCGTGGGTGAGCCCCAGTTCGACGCATCGATCACGCTCCGCGACGACGTCACGGACCCGGGCACGCTCGGGATCCCGTTCGACATCGAAGGCACGCCGAAGCGGCCGCTCGACCTCGTCCGGGACGGCGTCACGAGCAACCTCCTCCAGACCCGTCGGACGGCCAAGGTCGCGGGCGTCGAGAGCACGGGCCACGCCGTCGAGGGCGGGGCCGAGTGGGGTGCCCTCGGGGCGAATCTTGTCCTGGGCGCCGGTGACCGGTCGACCGACCAGCTCGTGGCCGGCGTCGAGCGCGGCGTCCTCGTGACCGACTTCTGGTACACCCGGATCCTCGATCCGCGAACCCAGGTCGTCACCGGGCTGACCCGGAACGGCGTGTGGCTGATCGAAGATGGCCGGATCGTGCGGCCGGTCACGAACCTGCGGTTCACCCAGTCATTCCTCGAGGCGCTGGGGCCCGACGCAGTCCGCGGGATCTCGGCCGAACGCTCGCTGTCCCTCGCCGGCTGGGACTCGGTCTACCTCGTCCCGAGCCTGCATCTGGCTTCGTGGAACTTCACCGGCGGCGCCAAGGGCTGACGTCCGGAGCCTTGGACGTCGGACAATGACGCCATGACCGACCTCGACTACGGCGCCTTCGATGCGCTGACCTTCGACTGCTACGGGACGCTGATCGACTGGGAGGCCGGCATCCTCGCCGCGCTCCGGTCGGTCGTCCCGGCGTCGGCAGGCGGTCGACGGCGAGCTGCTCCTCGACGAGTACGCCAATGCCGAGGCGGCGCTCGAGGCCGGACCGTATCGGCGCTATCGCGAGATCGCGGGCGACGCGATGGCGACGGTCGCGCGGGCGCACGACGTGGAGCCGTCTCCGGACGACGTCGCGCGGCTCGGCGGCTCGGTCGTCGACTGGCCGGCCTTCGCCGACTCACACGACGCCCTGGTCCGCCTCCAGAGCCGCTTCCGGCTCGGCGTCCTGACGAACTGCGACGACGACCTCTTCGCCGCCTCGAACGCCCGGCTTGGCGTGACGTTCGACTGGATCGTCACGGCCCAGCAGGTCGGCTCGTACAAGCCGGACGAGCGCAACTTCGCGGCGCTCGTGGCGCGGCTCGGCGGGGACGGCGTTCCCCGGGAGCGGATCCTGCACGTCGCGCAGAGCCTGTTCCACGACCATGCACCGGCCCAGCGCCTCGGCTTCCGCTCGGTCTGGATCGATCGTCGCCACGACCGCCCCGGCGGTGGCGCGACGCCGCCCGCCGACGCCCGTCCGGACGCGACGTTCCCGTCGATGGCGGCGTTCGCCGCCGCGGCGGTCGCGGACTGAGCAACGTCCCATACGCCATTCACGCGCGCATTCGGCAGTCACAAGGCCGGGTTTGGCGACGGGATCCAAGGAAATTAGCCGCTGAGGGCTAACGGTTGGCGTCCGCGATGCCTCCCATCTGGCTAACGCCACCGTGAGTGTCGTATGGCAATTCGGAGCGGGCCAGGATCCGGCGAGGGCCCGGCGCCGGCGCGGCGCGCGGCATTGCGCGTCAGTCGGCCCGCGCCGCCCGGATCTGCGCGGCGTGGTCGCGCGGATGGTCGGTGTAGATCTGGAGCCAGTCGTCGACCGTGTACGCGCCGGACTCGGTGTGCGTCCCGGAACGCTCCCACTCCTCGGCAGTGAGCCGTTCGAGCAGCTGCAAGCTCGCCGCTCGGACCGCCGCGAGGACCGCGACCGATGGTCCGATCGGCCGGTCGTAGTGGAGCCGTCGCGCCCATTCCGGCTCGTCGTAGCCCTGGATCTGCGGATCGTCCTCGGCGACCAGCCGGCGCAGCCGGACGTAGGCCGTCGCCTCGCTGTCCGCCAGGTGGTGGGCGACCTGGCGAGCGGTCCATGATTCGGGGTCGGCCGGTGGCCGGTCCAGCTCGGCGTCGCTGATGCCGGCCAGGGCGCTCTCGACCTCGGCCATGCCGGTCCGATAGCGGTCGATCAACGCCGCGCGTTCGGTCTGATTCATGGGCCCTCCTCGCCGACGAGTATCGCCGACGGACGCCCGACGGCGCGCTACAGTACCGATCCCCGAGCCCACGAGGTGCCTGCCCATGCCCGAGCCCGCGATCCGCGTCGCGGACCTGCGCAAGACCTTCCGCGTCCCCGTCCGCGAGGCGGGGCTGGCGGCCGCCGCCCGGAGCCTGTTCCGGCGCGAGCATCGCGAGGTCCACGCCGTCGACGGGATCGCGTTCCAGATCGAGCCCGGTGAGGTCGTCGGCTTCCTCGGCCCGAACGGCGCCGGCAAGACGACGACGCTCAAGATGCTGAGCGGCCTGCTCTATCCGACGAGCGGCGAGGCCACCGTTCTCGGCCATGTCCCGTCGCGCCGCCAGGCGGACTTCCTGCGCCGGATCACGATGGTCATGGGCAACCGCAACCAGCTCCAGTGGGACCTGCCGGCGGTCGACTCCTTCGAACTGATCCGGGCCATCTACCGCCTCGAGCCGGTCGCCTTCCGCCAGACCCGCGACGAGTTCATCGAGCTGCTCGAGCTCGGCGAGCTCGTCCGCAAGCCGGTCCGCAACCTGTCGCTCGGCGAGCGGATGAAGATGGAGTTCGTCGGCGCCCTCCTGCATCGGCCGCAGGTCCTGTTCCTCGACGAGCCGACGCTCGGCCTCGACGTGACGATGCAGAAGCGGATCCGGACGTTCGTCGCCGAGTACAACCGGCGCTACGGCGCGACGGTCCTGCTGACGAGCCACTACATGGCCGACGTCCAGGCGCTCTGCCGGCGGGTCATCGTCATCCACCACGGGCGGATCCTGTTCGACGGGGCGCTGGCCGAGCTGTCGACCCGGTTCGACTCGACGAAGACGATCGGGGTCACGCTCACGGACGGATCGGCCGACCTGTCCGGCTACGGCGAGGTCCTTTCGACCGACGATGGCCGGGTGGTCCTGCGAGTGGCGCGGGCGGACGCCCCCGAGGTCACGACCAGGCTCCTGCGCGACCTGCCGGTGGCCGACCTGACGATCGAGGATCCGCCGATCGAGGACGTGATCGAGCGGGTCTTCGCCGACGCCCGCGATGAGCGCGGGACGCCGCAGGCGGCCACCGGGGCGGGAGCCCGATGAGCTCGACGACGGCGCCGACGACCGGCGGCGGCCTGCTCGCCTCCATCCGCGCCTGGATCGATCTCTACCTGACCCAGATGCGGTTTGCGATCGCGAGCCAGATCCAGTACCGGGTCTCGAACTACTTCTACATGATCGGGATGGTCACGGAGCCCGTGATCTATCTCGTCGTCTGGTCGACCGTCGCGGTCCAGCAGGGCGGATCGGTCGGCGGTTTCACGCCCGGCGAGTTCGCCGCGTACTACATCGTCTGGACGCTGGTCCGGAACATGAACATCGCACTGACGCCGTATGCCTGGGAGGAGCGCGTCCGCGGCGGCGAGCTGTCGGGGATGCTCCTTCGGCCGGTCCATCCGATCCACGCCGACCTGGCCGGACTCGCCGGCTGGAAGGCGGTCGTGATCATCCTGTGGCTGCCGATCGCGATCTTCCTGTCGCTCATCTTCCGGCCGACGTTCGACACCGGGCCCCTCCAGATCGTCGTGTTCCTCGTCGCGATCTGGGGCGCCTACGTCCTGCGCTCGATGTTCCTGTGGCTGCTCGGGCTGGTGACCTTCTGGACGACCCGGGTCGGGCCCGTGTTCGACATCTTCTTCACCGCCGAGCTGCTCCTGTCCGGCCGGCTCGTCCCGATGTCGCTGATGCCGGACTGGGCCCAGCAGCTCTCCGCCTTCCTGCCGTTCCAATGGACGTTCAGCTTCCCGATCGAGGCCCTGATCGGGAAGCTGCCGCCGGATCAGCTGCTCGGCGGCCTGGCGATGCAGGTCCTGTGGATCGCGATCAGCGCCGCGCTCGTGTCGGTCGCCTGGCGGCTGGCGGTCCGGCGGTTCTCGGCGGTCGGCGGATGACGAGCCAGCCGGCGCCGGCGCGGACGCCGACGCCAACCGCGATCGACCGCGACGCGATGATGCGCTTCGACGACCGGCGCGATCCCATCCGCACTTTCCGGCTCTTCGCCCTGTTCTTCCGGGTCGGCGCCCTGAACGAGCTCCAGTACCGGGCGAACCTCGCCGTCCAGCTGTTCCAGTCGGCCATCGCCGTCGGGACGGGGGTCGCGGTGCTCGGGCTCGTCTTCGGCCAGACGACGAACCTCGGTGGCTGGACCCAGTCGGAGCTGCTCGCGGTGATGGGCGTCCACATCCTGATGTCGGGCGTCATCCGGACGGCGATCCAGCCGAACATGGAGCGGCTGATGACCGACATCCGGCAGGGCACGCTCGACTTCACCCTGACGAAGCCGGAGGACGTCCAGGTGATGATCAGCGTCCGGGAGTTCCGGATCTGGCAGAGCGTCGACGCCCTCGTCGGCGGCGTCGTCCTCGCGATTGCCGTCGCCCAGGTGCAGTCGGACATCGGATTGGGAGCCGGGCTGCTGTTTGTCGCGACCCTGTTCCTCGGGGCGGTGATGATCTACTGCTTCTGGCTGCTCGTGACGACCGCTGCGTTCTGGGTGATCCGGATGGACGAGATCCACGAGCTGTTCGAAGGGCTGTACCAGTCCGGTCGCTGGCCCGTGACGATCTACCCGGGCTGGCTCCGGATCAGCCTGACGTTCCTCGTCCCGATCGCGTTCGCCGTCACGGTCCCGGCCGAGGCGCTGACCTCGCGGCTGACCGTCGAGACCTTCGCGCTGGCGGCCGGGTTCGCCCTGGCCCTGTTCCTCGTGACGCGCTGGTTCTTCCGGTTCGGCCTGCGGAGCTACTCGGGCGCCTCAGCCTGATCCGACCATGACGACGCCGGCCACGACGCATGGCCGGCGCAGTCGAGGCGAACGAGAACAGCTGGGGTCAGCCCGCCGGGGAGCGCTCCTCGTCGTCGTGGCTCGTCGTCTTCTGGGGATCGACGCCCGTGACGTCGCGCGAGGTCGACGTGCCGGCCATCCGGTCGGTCGCGCCCTGCGTGCCCGTGTCGTGGCGGCCCGCCTCCTGCTCCTCCTTGGCGACGTCCTCGCCGCGCCGATTGATGCTCGGAACCTCGGTCTTCGAGCGGTCGAATTCGTTGTCGTCCGGCATGTCGGACCTCCTGGAGCCGCGCCACCGACAGAGATGGCGATGCCGCAACGGTCGCTCCGTCGTCCATCCGTCCGCTGCGGCGGATCGTGCCGCGGCCTCGCATTGATGTGTCACGTCGCGGTGGTTCGCGGCGCCCCGAGCTGCTGCTTGGGATGGCATTGCAGCGGCATTACAAACTGCGGAGACTCCTTGGAATCCGGGGTCGGTATCTGCCAACGTGCGTTACCTGTTTCGCGTCGTCGGGGCGATCCTCGCGCCTTAGAGGACGGACCAGATTCGAGGCCGGTATGCGCGACCATCGCAGCGCAGTGCTCGACGTCCCGATGGACGCCTCGTCAGCACCCGAGCCTCGTGATCGGACGCCCCTCGTCCCCCTGATCCCGCTGGTCGTCCGGCCGGTTTCGAGCCGGCCCCCGGGCCAGGGTCGGCCGCCCGGTCCCGCCCTCGTCGGCGCCGCGAGCGCCAAGTCGAACGTGGCCGCGATGGGCGGCGGGACCGGGAGCTTCTTCCGAGCGTGCATCCTGCTGCTCCTCCAGGAGCAGCCGGCCCACGGCTACGACATCCTCGAACGCCTGACCTGGTTCGGCTTCGATTCGGGTGACTCCGGATGGATGTACCGGACCCTGCGGGCATACGAGCGCGAATCCGTCGTCGAGTCGACCTGGCAGATCTCGGCCAGTGGCCCGCCCCGCCGGGTCTACCACCTGACGGACGACGGCCTCGCCCTGCTCGACGCGTGGGCCGGGTCCCTCCGGGCCAGCAAGCGCGGCATCGACGAGTTCCTGGTCCGCCACCAACGGGCCCTGGGGGGTCGCCCCATCCGCGACTGATCGAGACGACACCGACGAACGAGCACGCAGCAGCGGCCGGCTCCAGTCGGAGCAGGCCAGCGGGACAGTTGGAGGAGATCGACATGGCGGCCGCCACCGAAGACCCGGTCATCCACATCCTCTGGATCAACGCCGGGCTGAGCTGCGACGGGGATTCGGTGGCGCTGACCGCGGCCACCCAGCCGAGCATCGAGGAGATCGCGCTCGGAGCGCTGCCGGGCCTGCCGAAGATCGCGGTCCATTGGCCGCTGATCGACTTCGACAACGGCCCGGTCGGCGGCGTGAACGACTTCATCGAGTGGTTCTTCAAGGCCGACCGCGGAGAGCTGGAGCCGTTCGTGCTCGTCGTCGAGGGCTCGATCCCGAACGAGGCGATCAAGTCGGAAGGCTACTGGTCCGGGTTCGGCAACAACCCGGCGACCGGCCAGCCGATGACGACGAGCGAGTGGCTCGACCGGCTGGCCCCGAAGGCGCTCGCCATCGTCGCCGCCGGGACCTGCGCGACCTACGGCGGGATCCACGCGATGGCCGGCAATCCGACCGGGGCCATGGGCGTGCCCGACTACCTCGGCTGGGACTGGAAGTCGAAGGCCGGCATCCCGATCGTCTGCATCCCGGGCTGCCCGACCCACCCGGACAACTTCTCCGAGACGCTCCTCTACCTGCTGTACCAGGCGGCCGGCGCGGCACCGATGATCCCGCTCGACGAGGCCCTCCGGCCGACGTGGCTGTTCGGAGCCACCGTCCATGAGGGCTGCGACCGGGCCGGCTACTACGAGCAGGGCGACTTCGCGACCGAGTACGGCTCGCCGAAGTGCATCGTCAAGCTCGGCTGCTGGGGGCCGGTGGTGAAGTGCAACGTCCCCAAGCGCGGCTGGATCAACGGCGTCGGCGGCTGCCCCAATGTCGGCGGGATCTGCATCGGCTGCACGATGCCCGGCTTCCCGGACAAGTTCATGCCGTTCATGGACGAGCCGCCCGGCGCCCGGGTCTCGACCGCGGCCAGCAGCGCGTACGGCGGCCTGATCCGCGGCCTGCGCGGGATGACGGCCCGGACCGTCGACAAGGAGCCCAAGTGGCGGACCAGGGGATCCGAGCTGAAGACGGGCTACAACCGCCCGTGGTCGTGAGGCCGCGGCGATGACGGGATCCGTGACCCAGACCACTCACCCACGGCCCATGACCGGCGCGGCCCGGTCCGAGGAGGACTAGCCCGATGGCGATCGAAGCTCCTGCCAAGAGCGCCGCGCAGACCGAGAACCTGGTCGAGATGGCCTGGGATCCGATCACCCGGATCGTCGGCTCGCTCGGCATCTACACCAAGATCGACTGGGGCAACAAGAAGGTCGTCGAGTGCCACAGCACGTCGTCGATCTTCCGCGGCTACAGCATCTTCATGAAGGGCAAGGACCCGCGCGACGCCCACTTCATCACGAGCCGGATCTGCGGGATCTGCGGGGACAACCACGCGACCTGTTCGGTCTACAACCAGAACATGGCGTACGGCGTAACCCCGCCCCATCTCGGGGAGTGGATCATCAACCTCGGCGAAGCCGCCGAGTTCATGTTCGACCACAACATCTTCCAGGAGAACCTGGTCGGGGTCGACTTCTGCGAGAAGATGGTCTCGGAGACCAACCCGGGCGTCATGGAGCTCGCCAACCGGACCGAGGCCCCGCACGCCGCCGATCACGGCTACAAGACGATCGGCGACATCATGCGGTCGCTCAACCCATTCGAGGGCGCGTTCTACCGCGAAGCGCTCCAGGTGAGCCGCTACACGCGTGAGATGTTCTGCCTGATGGAGGGCCGTCACGTCCATCCGTCGACGCTCTATCCGGGCGGCGTCGGGACGACGGCCACGATCCAGCTCTTCACCGACTACTACATCCGCCTGATGCGCTACGTCGAGTTCATGAAGCGGGTCGTCCCGATGCACGACGACCTGTTCGACTTCTTCTACGAGGCGATGCCCGGCTACGAGGAGGTCGGCAACCGCCGGATCCTGCTCAACTGCTGGGGCGCCTTCAACGACCCGGATGTCTGCAATTTCGACTACAAGGACATGACGGCGTGGGGCCGGGCGATGTTCGTCACGCCCGGCATCGTCGTCGACGGCAAGCTCGTCACGAACGATCTCGTCAAGATCAACCTCGGCATCCGGATCCTGCTCGGGAGCTCGTTCTACGACGGCTGGGAGGACCAGGAGACCTTCGTCAAGCAGGATCCGCTGGGCAACCCGGTCAGCCAGGACAGCCCGTGGAACCAGACCACGATCCCGAAGCCGCAGAAGCGCGACTTCGACGGCAAGTACAGCTGGGTCATGTCGCCCCGCTGGTATCACGAGGACGAGCCCGGCGAGAACAAGCACCTGGCGATGGACACCGGCGGCGGACCGCTGGCGCGCCTCTGGTCCACCGCCCTGTCGGGGCTCGTCGACATCGGCTTCGTCAAGGCCACCGGGACAAGCGTCCAGATCAACCTCCCGCGGACGGCCCTCCTGCCGGAGAAGTCGTTCGAGTGGAAGATCCCGAAGTGGAGCAACACGATCGAGCGCGATCGCGCCCGAACGTACTTCCAGGCCTACGCCGCTGCGTGTGCCCTCCACTTCATCGAGAAGGCCATCGCCGAAATCCGGGCCGGCCACA
Organism: uncultured Chloroflexia bacterium; assembly: GCA_963783055.1. Taxonomy (GTDB): domain Bacteria; phylum Chloroflexota; class Limnocylindria; order Limnocylindrales; family CSP1-4; genus CF-46. The sequence continues at coordinate 177,235 of CAWAMB010000004.1, read as the reverse complement.
CCAAGACCTGGAACGAGTTCAAGGTGCCGGATGAGGCCATCGGCGTCGGCTTCACCGAGGCCGTCCGGGGCGTCCTCTCCCACCACATGGTCATCCGCGGCGGGAAGATCGCGAACTATCACCCCTACCCGCCGACGCCGTGGAACGCCAACCCGCGCGACAAGTTCGGGACGCCCGGGCCCGTACGAGGACGCGGTCCAGGGCCAGCCGATCTTCGAGGAGAACGATCGAGCCAACTTCAAGGGGATCGACATCATGCGAACCGTCCGCAGCTTCGATCCGTGCCTGCCGTGCGGCGTCCACATGTACGACGGCGGCGGGAGCATCCTGGAGCGGCACCACTCGCCGGCGATGACCGGCCAGTCGTGACGATCGCGGAACGAGTCGAGCCGGAGCGGGCAGCCGCTCCGGCGCGGGGGCCGGCGCTGGGGCGGAGCGCGGCCCCGGCCGAGGGAACGGGCGTCGAGGAACCCCTCGACGCCCGACGCGTCGCGGAGCGAATCAACGGCCTCGTCGCGGATCTCTCCGGGACGTCCGACCCGCGCCTGGCCGAGAAGGCCGAGGACCTGGTCGGGCTGCTGATGCAGTTCTATGGCGCCGGCCTGCGCCGGATGCTCCAGCTGGCCGATGAGGCCGGCGCCCTCGACGGATCGCTGCTCGACGGGATCGTGGCCGACGAGCTCGTCTCCAGCATCCTGATCCTCCACGACCTCCACCCGGTCGATCTCGCGACGCGGGTCCAGGCGGCCCTCGACCGGGTCCGCCCGTATCTCGGCTCGCACGGCGGCGACGTCGAGATCCTCGGGATCGACGGCGACGTGGTCCGGCTTCGGATGGAGGGCAGCTGCTCGAGCTGTCCGTCGTCGACGGTCACGCTCAACTTCGCGATCGAGGAGGCGATCCTCAAGGCGGCGCCCGAGATCAGCCGGATCGAGGCCGAAGGGGTCGAGGCGCCCGCGGACACGGGGCCGCTGATCCAGCTCATGCCACGCGGCGGCGCGACGGTCGACGGCGGCGCGCCGAAGGACGCCGGGCCGGCAGCAACGACCTGGCTCACCCTCGACCCCGCTCTCGATGTCGCCGAGGCGACCCCGGCGGCAATCGAGATCGGCGGGCTGCCGGTCGTGGTCTGCCGCTCCGGAGCCGATCTGTATGCGTACCGCGATCGCTGCCCGAACTGCCGCTCGCACGTCGCCGACGGCCGGCTGCGCGAGACGGTCCTGGCCTGCCGGGTCTGCGGCCATGCGTTCGACATCCGGCGGGCGGGCCGCTCGACCGGCGACGACAGCCTCCACCTCGATCCGCTGCCGCTCCTCATCGAGGGCGGCCAGGTCCGGATCGCGGTCCCGGTCGCGGCAGCCTGAGCCCGGCGATGCGCGACCCACGGGACGTTCCCGGCGACGCCGACCTCGAAGCGGCGCTGGCCGCCGACCGGGCGGGCGGGACCCTGACCCCGATCGGCCGGCCGGCCGGACAGCTCGACGGGCTGGGCCGGTTCCTCGCCCCGCGTCGCGGCACGACGCCGTCCGGCTACGGACCGCCGCTGGTCATGCCCGGCCTGAAGCGCTTCCTCGAGCCGAAGAAGCGAGCGATTCCGGGCGAGAAGTGCGAGTTCTGCACCGAGGACCTCCGCGACCAGCACTCCCACGTCGTGAACGTCGAGACCCGCAGCCTGATGTGCGCGTGCCGCGGCTGCTGGATGCTGTTCACCCCGGACGGCGCCGCCGGCGGCCGGTATCGGGCCGTCCCCGACGACACGATCCTCGATCCTGCCTTCCGCCTGACCGATGCCCAGTGGGACGCCCTCCAGATCCCGGTCGGGATGGCCTTCTTCTTCCGCCAGACCGATGCTCCACCCTCGACCGAGCACCATCCGGTCGCGTTCTACCCGAGCCCGGCCGGCGCGACCGAATCGCTCCTGCCGCTCGACGTCTGGGACGAGCTCGTGGCGGCGAACCCGTCGCTCGGCCGGATGCTGCCCGACGTCCAGGCGCTGCTCGTCCACCGTCCGCGCGACGGCGCGCCGCGCCATTTCATCGTCCCGATCGCCGACTGCTACCAGCTCGTCGGCGTGATCCGGCGGTTCTGGAAGGGGTTCGACGGCGGCGAGGAAGCGCGCGCCGCGATCAACGCCTTCTTCGACGCGATCGCGGAGCGCAGCCGGCCGCCTGCCGTCGAGATCCACGCGTGAGCGACCTCCGCTTCTCGATCGTCGGCGCCCGGCCCGAGCCGTACGCGATCGCCCCGACCCTCATGGTCCGGCTTCGGATCGTCGACGCGTCCGGCGCCCGCATCCAGGCCGTCGGGCTGAAGGTCCAGGTCCAGATCGAGGCCCAGCGGCGGCACTACAGCCCGGCCGAGGAGGAGCGCCTCTTCGAGCTGTTCGCCGAGCCGGCGCGCTGGGGCGACACGCTCCGGACGCTGCTCTGGACGCACCTCTCGGTGTTCGTCCCTGCGTTCGTCGGCGAGACCGAGATCGACGTCCCGGTCCCGTGCTCGTACGACTTCGACGTCGCGGCCGCCAAGTACTTCCACGGCCTCGACGACGGCGAGATCCCGCTCCTGTTCCAGTTCAGCGGCTCGGTGTTCGCCCACGCCGAGAGTGGCGGTCTGGCGGTCGACCAGATCGCGTGGAACCAGGAGGCTGCGCACCGCCTCCCGGTCCAGACCTGGCGCGACCTGATGAACCTGTACTTCCCGGACTCGGCCTGGCTGCGACTGCGGCGCGACACGTTCGATGCGCTCCACCGATTCCGCGGCGCGGAGGCCATGCGGACGTGGGAGGAGACGATCGACCTGCTCCTGCGCCGGGCCGCGGTGGCCGGCGAGGCGAGCCAGACCACCACCGGGACGACGGATCCGGAGGTCGCCCGCAACGCGTTCGCCGCGCTGCGGGCCGCGACGGTCCGGGAGGTCGAGGTCTGATGGCCGACCGCTTCGCGGACGCCCAGCGGATCGCGGACGCCGTCCTGTACGAGGGCTACCTGCTGTACCCGTACCGCGCGTCGTCGAGCAAGAACCGGGTGCGCTTCCAGTTCGGCGTCGTTGCGCCCGAACCGGTGTCGCGGCGCGACCCGTCCGAGCATTGGTCGCAGCAGACCGAGCTCCTGGTGACGGCAGACCCGTCGGCGGAGGCGAGGCTGACGATCCGGATCCGCTTCCTCCAGCTCCAGGCCCGCGCCGTCGAAGCGGCCGATCCGGCCGCGCCAACCGGCTTCCGCCCGATCGACCTCCTGATGGTCGGCCAGGACGAGCTGATCCCGTGGGAGGAGGCGGTCGAGGGCCTCGTCGACGTCGCGGACGTCGGTCTCGGCGACCTGCTCGCGGCCGGTCCGGACGGGCGGATCGTCCCGTTCTCGATCGGTGGCGCGCGCGACGTCGAGCACGTCCATGGGTCGAGCGACGGGATCGATGGCCGGATCGTCCGGACCCGCTGGCCGATCGACGGTCGGATCGTGCTCGTCGCGACCGACGCGGGCGACGACCTGATCCGCGTCCGCGTCCGCGTCGAGAACCTGACCGCCGACGACGCGGTCGCGGGCCCGGCCACGACCCGCGACCTGGGCCTTCGCCACTCCCTCCTCGGCTGCCACACGCTCCTCGCGGTGGACGGCGGCGCGTTCGTCTCGCAGACGGACCCGCCGGCTGCCGCGCGGGCTGCGGCCGAAACCTGCGAGAACGTGAAGACGTGGCCCGTCCTGGTTGGCCAGGAGGGCGACACGAGCCTCGTCCTGTCGTCGCCAATCATCCTGTCCGACCATCCCGCGGTGGCGCCGGAGAGCCCGCGCGACCTGTTCGACGGCGCCGAGATCGACGAGATCCTGACGCTCCGGATCATGACCCTGAGCGACGAGGAGAAGCGGGCCGCCCGGGCGACCGATCCCCGCGCCCGGGCGATCATCGACGCCGCCGACGACATGCCGCCCGAGATCCTCGACCGGCTCCACGGGGCGATCCGCTACCTCCGCGGCGGACCCGGCGGGACGGTGGCCGGGGGCCCGAACGACGGCGCCGGCGCCCGCGCGGAGCCGCCGGGCCAACCGGCGGCCGCGGCAAGCTCGATGGACACCTGGGCCACCCTCGCCGCCGACTTCCCGACCTTCTCGACCCCGAGCGACGACCCGGTCAGCGATCCCCTCGCCGGCCCGCTGCCCGCCGGCGTCTGGGAGCCCGAGGCCCGGGTCGCCCCGGACCGGATGGCGATCGAGGTTGCTGGCGCGACCATCACGAAGGGCTCGACGGTTCGCCTCCGGCCCAACCGCCGGGCCGACTCGATGGACGCGTTCCTGACGGGCCGGCGCGCCACGGTCGAGGCCATCTTCGAGAGCGTCGACGACGAGGTGTTCGTGGCGATCACGGTCGACGACGACCCAGCCACCGAGCTCCATCGCGAGTTCGGGCGGTACTTCTACTTCTCGCCCGACGAGCTCGAGCCCGTCGCCGCGGGCACACCGGATGCCGAGGCCGTCCGATGAGCGGCGGCGTGCTGGTCGCGGGCATCGGCAACATCTTCCTGGGCGACGACGCCTTCGGGGTCGAGGTCGTGCGGCGGATGGCCGGCCAGCCCGTCCCGGACGGCGTCAAGGTGGCCGACTTCGGGATCAAGGGCATCCACCTGGCCTACGAGCTGCTCGATGGCTACGACCGGCTGATCCTCGTCGACGCGATCGCCCGGGGCGCGGCGCCCGGCACGATCCATGTCCTCCAGCCGAGCGCGATCGCCTCGAGCGGCCGGATCCCCGATGCCCATGGGATGGAGCCGCTCGCGGTTTTCGACTACCTTGCGTCCATCGGCGGCGATCCCGTCCCCACGGTCATCGTCGGGTGCGAACCCGGCTCGATGGGCGACGAGATGGGACTCACGCCGGCCGTTGAGGCGTCGATCGACGAGGCCGTGGGCATCGTCCTCGAGCTGATCGCCGACCCCACATCGTTCTCGTTGCCGGGCGTCGCCAGCGGCGTCGGCTGAACTCGGAGGAAGCGCCATGATCCTCGTCCGTCTCGCCCTGCTGCTCACGGTCGTCGCGGCCGGCGCCGCGGCCTACGTCGCCCTGCCCGACATCCTTCGCTACCTGCGCATGCGCTCCATGTAGCGCCAACCGAAGAGGAGATCGAATGGAGATCCTGGTGGTCCTGGTGGCGATCGTGGTCATCGCCGTGGTCGTCGGCCTGCTGGTCGCGGGCGGCGACATCCGGCGCTATCTCCGCATGCGGGACATGTGATCGCGGACGCCATCCACGGACGGCACTGAAGGAGCGCGCCGTGCATGAAGTCGGGCTCGTCGACGGCATCGTCGAGGCGGTTCAGCGCCGCGCCGGCGAGCGGCCGGTCGCCCGGATCCGGGTCCGGATCGGCACGCTCCACCGGGCCGTCCAGGGCCCGATGGATCAGGCGCTCGAGCTGGTCGCGGCCGGGACCGTCGTCGAAGGCGCCGTCCTGGACCTGGTCCAGGTCCCGGTGACCGTGACCTGCCAGGACTGCGCACGAACGTCCGAAAGCGAGGATCTCACCCCCTTCTGCGAAGCCTGCGGAAGCTTCGCGATCGAGCACACGGGCGGCGACGAACTCACGCTCGAGTCCATCGAATACCGCGCACCCGTCGGCGCGGCGGCGGCAGGCTGAGGGCCACGACCATGTGTCTCGGAATCCCCGGCCGCGTCGTCGAAGCTTCCCCGGATCACCCGGATCTGGCGCGGGTCGACGTCGAGGGCGTCGTCCGCGACATCAACATGGCCCTCCTCGAGGAGGATCCGCCGCAGCCCGGCGAGTGGATCCTGATCCACCTCGGATTCGCCCTCCAGCGGATGACCGAGGCCGAGGCGAAGGACGCCCTGGCGACGATGGCGGTCCTCGGCGAGGGCGGCGAGGACGACCCGTTCGCGGCGTTCCACTTCGACGGCGAGGACGATCCGCTGGCGGCCCTGGGCTTCGGCACGGACCACCCGCCGGCCGGAGATTCGTTCAACGGGGAAGGGGCTCGCGCATGAACCCGCTGGCCGATCCGACGATGCTCCCGCCTGCCCTGACGGCGGCGCCGGCCCTGCCCGATCCGACCCTGCCGACGGCCGACGAGATCGAGGTCCCCACGAATGGGGCGATCCTCTTCGCGCGCTACGCCTATCCACCGAACGAGCTGGGGTACTGCGGTCCGGCCGACCACAAGTCGCTCCTCGAGTACGGCAGCGAGCAGACCTTCGACCAGGGCCTCGTCGAGCTCGCCCGCGGGTTCGCCGGCGCGTGGCCGTACCTCGAGTTCATCGCCGCCGCGACGGGCATCCGGACGCCGCTCGACCGGCGCGTGGTCGAGGCGTACTGGCTCGGCGGCGAGCTGCTCGACCAGATCGACATGGTCCGCTTCGGGAACTCCCTGATCGACCGGTTCCGGCGGCGGGCCGGCAAGGGTTGGGGCTATCTCGCCGAGGCGATCCCGGTCGGAGCCGTCCCGAACCACGCGTTCCACGTGTTCGGCGTGTACCCCTGGGTCGGCCTGCTCCAGACGAAGCGCTTCGAGACCCCGCTCGAGCACCTCGACAAGTGCCGGATCCGGTGGGGCCAGGTGGTCTCCACCGACGGCGACAAGGTCACCGTCCTGTCGCGGCCGCTGACCTACGACGGCCACGACATCGCCCTCGGCGAGCGCCGGCTCGAGACGGCCCGCCGGTCGGTCGACGGCGTCGGGTTCCTCGATCCGTTCCGGCCCGGCGACTGGGTGTCCCTCCACTGGGGCTGGGTCTGCGACCGCCTCAGCCGGCGCCAGCTCCAGATCCTCCGCCAGTCGACCCTGCGCCAGTTCGAGATCACGAATCGGCGCGTCGTCCACAGCGGCGCCCGCGAGGGGATCGAGAGCCAGGGCTGACCCGGCACCGGCCACGACGGCCGGCGCTGATCGCAGGATGCAGAGCGTGGAGGTGATGCTCCAGCAGGACCGTTGACCGCCCCACCGAGGGCAAGCGTGGAAGCCGGGTTCTCGGCAACGAGCCGCCCCCGATGACGTCCGCTTCGCCACAGGAGTTCAACCATGTCCCCGGCATCACCGTCGACCGCGCGCGGTCGGCTGAGCTCCACTCCCGCGATCGTCGCGGCCCTGACCCTGGTCGTCGCCGCCTGCTCGGCAGGAGGCAGCCCGACCCCGACGGCCTCCCTCGAGCCGACGGCGCCCGCGTCGGCCGCGAGCCTGCCGGCGACCGTTGCCAGCCCGAGCGGCACGATCACCCTGTACACGTCGGTGACCCAGGCGACGGTCGATGCCGTCGTCGGTGGCTTCCAGGACGCGTACCCCGGCGTCACCGTCGACGTGTTCCGGGCGCCGACGGCCGAGGTCGCCGCGCGGATCGCGACCGATCTCGCCGCCGGCGGGCTCAAGGCCGACGTCCTGTGGCTGACGGATCCCCTGTCGATCGCGGCCTACGCCGATCAGGGCCTGCTCCAGGCGTGGACGCCCCCGAACGCCGCCGCGATCGACGCCGCGTACCGGACCGACACGTTCTTCGGCACGCGGCTCCTGAACTTGGTGCTGATCAAGGGAGCGGCGGTGACGCCCGGCCCGACCGACTGGAAGGATCTCCTGTCGGCCGCCTACCAGGGCAAGGTCGCCCTGCCGGATCCGGGGTTCGCAGGCTCGGCCTTCGCCGCCCTCGGCTACTTCGCCCAGACCGACGGCTACGGGACGGCGTTCTACCAGGCCCTCAAGGACAACGGCTCCACCCAGGTGAAGGCTCCGGACGACGTCACGACCGGCGTCGCGGAGGGCCGGTTCGCCGTCGGGATGACGCTCGACAACTCGGCCCGGACGGCGATCAAGAAGGGATCGCCGATCACCCTCGTCTGGCCGTCGAGCGGGGCGATCGCGATCTACAGCCCGATCGCGGCCGTCGCGGCCTCGGGAAACCAGGTGACCACCGACGCCTTCGTCGACTACACCCTGTCGGCGCCGGCCCAGGCCCTCATCGCCGGCACGGGCTGGCAGCCCGTGGTCGGTCCGGGTGGCCCCGAGATCGGCGGGCAGCAGGTCAGTCCCGACTGGGCGGCCGCGTTCGGCAAGCAGAAGGAGCTGCTCGCGTCCTATCGCGCCATCTTCGGTGGCTGACGACGCGACAACCGGGCGCGGGGCCCAGGCCCGGGCGGCGGGCGCTCGACGGTTCGTGACAGGGTCCGCGGCCATCCGGCTCCGGGTCCTCGCGCTGATCCTGCTCGCCGGGCTGATCGGACTCCCGCTCGTCCGGCTGGTGGCGGTCGCGCTGGGCCGCGGCCTCTCGACCGTGGCCGCGAGCCTGACGGATCCCGGCGTGGCCGGCGCGATCGTGAACAGCCTCTGGACGGCGGCCCTCGTGGCCGTGCTGGCCGTGGCCGGCGGCACGCTCGTGGCTCTGGCGACGGAGCGCGGCAGCCTGCCGGCTCGGGCCTGGCTCCGGGCGGGCGTCCTCCTGCCGCTCCTCTGTCCCCCGTTCGTGACGGCGTTCGGCTGGACCCGGGCGTACGGCCCGCGCGGCCTGACGGACCAGATCACCGGTGTCGCGCTGCCGGGGCTGTACGGACCGTTCGGGATCGTTCTCGTCCTGTCGGCCGCCGCCCTGCCCCTCGCCTGGCTGATCGTGGCCGGGGCGCTGGCGAGCCGCGTGGAGCCGGATGCGGAACGGGCGGCGCGCGCGTCCGGAGCCGGAGCCTGGACGGAGCTCCGGACCGTGACGCTCCCGCTCCTGCGGCCGGCGATCCTGTCCGCGCTCGTCGTGACCTTCGTGTTCGGGATCAATGCGTTCGGCGTGCCCGCGATCCTCGGCACCCCGGCCGGGTTCACGACGATCACGACGCGGCTCTACCAGGACCTCGCCCGCTCGGCGGATCCGGCCCTGTTCGCCGAGGCCGCGGTCCTGGCGGCAACGCTGGTGATCCTGGCCCTGGCCGTCGTCGGGCCGGCCGATGCCTGGCTGACGGGCCGGCCGGCCGGCCGGACCGGTGAGTCGGCCGGGTCGGCGGAGGCTGTGGGTGGTGTCGGTGCTGGGGCGTCCGGACGTGGTCGACGGCGGTTGGCTGCCTCAGGGCTCGCGTTGGCCATCCTCGTCGTCACGATCGTGCCGTTGGTGGCGGTGCTCCTCACCGCTCTGACCCGGGCGGTCGGTCTCGCGCCCGTGCCGGCCAACTGGACGCTCGCCAACTTCGGCGAGGCGATCGACCGCCGATTCGTCGACGGGCTGGCCCACAGCCTCGGACTGGCGGTCGCGGCGGCCACGATCGTCCTGCCGCTGGGTGCGCTCCTCGCGCTGCTCGGGCGGCGGGCGCGTGGCGGGAGCCTCCTCCGGACCGCCGCGACGATGGGCTTTGCCCTGCCCGGCTCGGCGCTGGCCATCGCGGTCCTGCTGGCGTACGGCGGCTGGCTGCGCGACACGCTCGCGATCATCCTCGTCGCCTACGTCGCGAAGTTCTGGGCGCTCGGCCAGCGCCAGGTGGGCGGCTCGATCGATCGGCTGCCGCCCGACCTGGTGCGGGCGGCGCGGGCCAGCGGCGCGGGACCGATCGCGGCGCTGCGGACGGTCGTGGGCCCACTCCTCCGGCCGTCGCTGGTGGCCGCCTGGCTGGTCGTCTTCCTGTTCGCCTTGCACGAGCTGACGATGTCGTCGCTCCTGTACGGGCCGCGATCGGCGACCCTGTCCGTCGTGGTCCTCAACGCCCAGCAGCTCGGCGATCCGACCGTGTCGGCGGCGCTGGCCGTCCTCCTCGTCGGGTTGATCGGCGTCGTGGCCGTCCCGCTGGCAGTGCTCGCGAGGCGGCGCGGATGACCGGCACGCCGGGCACCGGCGGGCAACCGCCGATCGTCGAGGCGCGCGGCGTCTCGATCGGCTACGACCAGGCGACCGTCGTGGACGGGCTGGACCTGGCCGTCGACCCGGGCGAGATGGTCGTGCTGCTCGGCCCGTCGGGGTCGGGCAAGACGACGATCCTGGGGGCGATCGCCGGGTTCGTCCCGATCCGCGCCGGGGAGTTGCGGATCGGAGGCCGGGTGGTCGCCGGGCGCGGCCGGCAGGAGCCGCCCGAACGCCGCGATGTCGCCTTCGTGTTCCAGGGCTCGGCACTCTGGCCGCATCTGTCGGCGCTCGACACCGTCGCCTACCCGCTCCGTCGGCGCGGCGCGTCGGCCCCGGACGCCCGACGCGATGCCCGCCCGATCCTGGAGCAGCTCGGGATCGCCGAGCTCGCCGATCGACGGCCGGCCGAGATGTCCGGTGGGGAGCAGCAACGGGTCGGGCTGGGCCGGGCGCTCGCCCGCGACGCCGCGCTGCACCTGTTCGACGAGCCGACCGCCCATCTCGACGGCCCCCTCCGCGACCGCCTCCTCGACGAGATCGCGACCGCCCGTCGAGCGTGCGGCGCGGCCGGGATCTATGCAACCCACGACACGGCCGAGGCCCTCGCGATCGCCGACCGCGTCGTGCTGATCCGGGCCGGTCGCGTGGTCCAGGTCGGGACGCCGCTCGCCGTGTACGAGGCACCCGTCGATGGCTGGGCCGCGCGCCTGACCGGCCCGGCCAGCGAGCTCGAGGCGTCGATCGTGGGGCGCGAGGACGGCGCGACCGAGCTCGACGTGGCGGGCATCCGAACGCGGGCGATCGTGGACGGTGCGGACCGCACGGAGGGCGCGCCCGGTCCGGCCCGCCTGCTCGTCCGGCCGGACTGGGGATCGTTGGGCGGACCACTGGCGGGTCGCGTGATCGGCGTCCGCTTTCGGGGCAGCCACACCGACATCGACCTCGCAACACCCGCCGGCGACCTCATACTTCGTCGCCCGGGCCCGCCGTCGGTCGCGGTCGGTGGCGAGCCTGGCTGGACGCTCCTCCGCGCCCGCCGCCTCTGAGCGGCGCGCGCGAGCGGCGCCGCGGCGCGCGTCGCACAATCGACCCGCCAGCCAACCGCCGAGGACCCGCCATGCCGATCCAGGATTTCGACCGGGTCCCGCTCCTGTTCGGCCCGTCGCCGGTTCATCGCCTCGCGCGCCTGACGCAGCACCTCGGCGGCGCCGAGGTCTGGGCCAAGCGCGACGACGTCAGCTCGGGGATCGCCTTCGGCGGCAACAAGACGCGCAAGCTCGAGTACCTCGCGGCCGACGCGATCGCGACCGGCTGCGACACGCTCGTCTCGATCGGCGGCGTCCAGTCCAACCACACCCGCCAGGTTGCCGGCGTCGCCGCCCATCTCGGGCTCGGCTGCGTCCTCGTCCAGGAGAGCTGGGTGGACTGGCCGGATGCCGTCTACGACCGGGTCGGCAACATCCTGATCAGCCGCCTCGTGGGTGCCGACGTCCGGCTCGTCAAAGCCGGCTTCGGGATCGGGTTCAAGGAGAGCTGGGACCTGGCGCTGCGCGAGGTCGAGGCCCGCGGCGGCCGGCCCTACGCGATCCCGGCCGGCGCCTCGGACCATCGGCTCGGCGGGCTCGGCTACGCGAACTGGGCGTTCGAGGTCGCCGCCCAGGAAGCCGACCTCGGCGTCTTCTTCGACACGATCATCGTGTGCTCGGTCACCGGCAGCACGCAGGCCGGGATGATCGCCGGCTTCGCCGCGCTCGAGGACGCGGGCGGGCGCACGTCGGCGGGTCCTCGGAATCGACGCCTCGGCCAAGCCGGCCGAGACGCGCGACCAGGTCGCCCGGATCGCCCGCGCGACGGCGGCGCTGATCGGCCTCGAGCGTGAGCTGCGCGACGACGAGATCGAGCTCGACGAGCGCTACCACGCCGGCATCTACGGCATCCCGGACGCGACGACGCTCGACGCGATGCGGCTGGTCGGACGGCTCGAGGGCGTCGTGACCGACCCGGTCTACGAGGGCAAGTCGATGGCCGGGCCTGATCGACCTGGTGGGGCGCGGCGAGATCGACCGCAGCTCGACGGTGCTGTTCGCCCACCTCGGCGGCCAGCCGGCGCTCAACGGCTACTCGGCGCTGTTCACTTGACGAGTATCCGACTAGGGTCGAAGGCTGGCCAGGTGCTCGTCGTCGTGGTCGGCGGCGACCGCCATCAGACCGGCGACATCGAGCGTCGCCGAACGTGTCGTGCGTGCCCGTCCGAGCCCAGCCGTCGGGACCGAGGTCGTCGAGGAGCCTCAGGGTCGTGTCGCGCACGCGGGCATGCGCCGCGAGCACGTCGTCGAGGGAGGCGCCCGGGGCGCCGAGCCACTGACCCGGCTCGACCCACCGCCAGCGCGGATGGTCCTCGGTCTCGAGCTGGCCGAGGCGGCGGTGCCAGACCTCCTCCTCGACGGCGATCAGGTGGCGAACGATCTCGCTCGGCGTCCACTCGCCCGGCGCCGGCGACTCCTGGGGAGCGCGCTTGGCGGCCGCAGCGAGTTCAGCCGGAAAGCCGACGAGCCGAGCCCGAACGGTGTTCGCGTCGGTCGACCTCGCCGGGTCGGCCATCAGTCGAAGTCGAAGATCGTGTTGCCCTCGTAGAAGAGGAGGACGTAGCCGCAACGCTCGCAGACGAGAATCTCGACGCGGTGGGCGGTCATCCCCCATTGCGAGTCGATCTTGCCCTTCTCGCGCCGGAACACGTCGAAGCTGCAGATCGGACAGCGCGGCGTCGCCGGCGCCGAGCCCTCCGTCAGTTCGTCGGTCATCGTCGTCAGCCTCCCGTCAGGTGGCGGATCGCGACCGCCGCGTACAGCGCGACGCCGACGGCCATCGACGGCTCGTCGAACACGACCAGGTTCGAGTGGTTCTTCGGTGCCAGCTTCAGATCGAGGCCGGCCGGCATCCCGCCGAGGAACGCCATCGCCCCGGGAACCTGCTGGAGGACGTACGAGAAGTCCTCGGCCCCCATGATCGGCGCCTTCATGACGACGACCCGGTCGGACCCGATGAGGGAGCGCGACGTGTCGAGGACGAACTCGGCGAAGTCCGGATCGTTGATCGTCACCGGGTAGCCCGCCGGGAGGTCGACCTCGACGGTGGCGTCGTGGGCCGCGGCGATCCCTTCGGCGACGCGCTTCACGCCGGCCCGGACCTCGGCCCGCGTCGCCTCCGACACCGAGCGGATCGTGCCGAACAGGAACGCGGACTCGGGGATGATGTTGTTCGTCGTCCCCGACGTGATCTGGGCGATCGTGACGACGGCCGGGTCGAACACGTCGATCCGGCGCGTCACCATCGCCTGGAGCGCGAGGACGATCTCGGCGGCGACGGTGATCGGATCGAGCGAGCCGTGCGGCTCCGAGGCGTGGCCGCCGCGACCGCGGACGGTGATCCGGATGACGTCGGTCGCGGCCATCTCGGGACCCGGCCGGAGGTGGATCTCGCCGGCCGGGTAGCGCGCGCTGATGTGGACGGCAAGGGCTCCGGTCGGGCGGGCGCCGCCACCGGCAACGGCCGCATCGAGCAGGCCCTCCTCGAGCATCACCTTGGCGCCGCCGAGGCCCTCCTCGCCGGGCTGGAACATCAGGATCACGCGACCCGGCAGGTCGTCGGCGCGCTCCTTCAACAGGCGGGCGGCGCCGAGCAGCATCGCGACGTGGGTGTCGTGGCCGCAGGCGTGCATCGCCCCGTCGATCTCGGAGGCGAAGTCGAGCCCGGTGTCCTCGCGCAGCGGCAGGGCGTCCATGTCGCCACGCAGGAGGATGGTCGGGCCGGGCCGGCCGCCGGCGATGACGGCGACGACCGAGCTGAGCGCCGCGCCCGGCCGCCCCTCGATGCCGAGCTTGGCCAGCTCCTCGAGGACGACCGCCTGCGTCGTCGGCAGGTCGAGCCCGATCTCCGGCCGGCGATGGATCCGGCGCCGGATCGCCACGACGTCGCCCTGGATCGCCTCCGCGGCGGCGAGGAGGTCGGCGACTCCGGGCGGCTCGCCGGCCGTCTCCGGATCGGGGGCCTCGAAGACGGACAGGGCGGCGCGGTCGACTTTGGTCATGGCGCCGAGGATAGCCCGGTCAGGCGGCGCCGACCTTGGCGAGCATCGACTGGCGCCACTCCTCGGTCGCCGCGACCGCATTGAACGTGTAGAGATGCAGCCCGGTGACTCGCGCCTTCGCGTCGGCGATCAGCGGGGCGAGGTCCTCCACGAACCCGGTCGGCTTGTAGAACCCGCCGCTCTTGGCGAGGCCGGTCACGAATCGCAGGTTCTTCACGAGGAAGCGCTTCGCGTCCTTGACCCCGATCCGGGCCGCGATCGAGAGAAGCTTCTGCGGATCGGCGACGCCCGGCACGCCGACGACGACGTCCGGCGCGAACCCCTCCGCGCGCCGATCCCGGACCCAGCGAGCGATCGCGCCCGTGTCGAAGTCCATCTGGGTCGTGACGTGCGCGACGAACGGCTCCTTGTCGCGCAGCGCGGCGGCGAGCGCCGCGTCGGGGATGTCGGGATGGCCCTGGGGATACGCCGGGCAGCCGATCGTCGAGAACGGGTGGCCCAGCTCCGCCATCGCCCGCAGCAGCGACAGCCCGTCGAGGTACTCGCCCGGCTCGTCGGCGTCACCGCCGACGACGAATGCGTGCGACAGCCCGCCGTCGCGCGCCCGCTCGAGCAGGCCCGCCAGCACGTCGCGCGAGGCGATCATCCGGGCCGACAGGTGCGGGATCGCCCGGAACCCGTCGCCCTGGAGCCGGATCGCCCAGTCGAGGGTCGCATCGATCCCCTTGTTCGGCGACGCCGTCACCGACACGCGGGCGCCGGCCGGCAGGTGCGCGATCTGGTCGCCGATCGACTTCAGGGGCAGGAGCTCGAAGATTGGGTCTGCCAGCACGCCAGCCAGCGCTGCCCGGCCGGCGGCGTCGACCCTTCCGCGCCGCCGGACGACCCGTCCGAGCAGCCCGGCCATCAGACCTCCGAATCCGGCATCGACGCCTTGCGCTTGGCGATGAACTCGTTCAAGGCCTCGTCGATCCCCGCGTCGAGCGGCGGCGCCTCGTACTCGCGGAGCATCCGCTTCCAGATTCCATTGGCCCGCTGGGCGGCGTCGAGCGAGCCATCCTCCTGCCACTGCTCGAAGCTGTTGTTGTCGGACGTCTCGGAGCGATAGAACGCGTTCTCGAAGTTGGCCAGGGTGTGGGCCGTGCCGAGGTAGTGCTGGCCCGGCGTGTTCGACAGGATCGCGTCGAGGGCCTGGCCGTTCTCGGACAGGTCGACGCCCTTCACGAACACCGCGGCCATCCCGCACTGGTCGGCGTCGAGGATGAACTTCTCGTAGCCGACCGCGAGGCCGCCCTCCAGCCAGCCGGCGGCGTGGAGGACGAAGTTGACGCCGCCGAGGATCGTCGGGCCGAACGTCGCGGCCGACTCGTACGCTGCCTGGGCGTCCGCGATCTTCGAGGCGCACAGGTTGCCACCGGACCGGAACGGGACGCCGAGCCGGCGGGCAAGGGACGCCATGACGTAGAGCACGAGGGCGGGCTCGGGCGTCCCGAAGGTCGGCGCGCCCGACTGCATGGACATCGACGACGCGAACGACCCGAGCACGACCGGCGCCCCCGGCCGGATCAGCTGGACGAACGCCATTCCGCCGAGCGCCTCGGCCAACGTCTGGGCCGCGGTCGCCGCCACGGTCACCGGCGACATCGCGCCGGCCAGGATGAACGGGGTGAGGAGCGTCGCCTGGTTCGCTTCCGCGTACGCCCGCGCGGCACCGAGCATCGTCGAGTCCCACACGAGCGGGCTGTTGGCGTTGATCAGCGACAGCACCGCCGTGTTCGTCTCGAGGAACTCGGCGCCGAACAGGATCCGGGCCATCTCGACGGTGTCGCGCGCCCGCTCTGGGGCCGTGACCGAGCCCATGAACGGCTTGTCGCTGTAGCGGATGTGCGAATAGACCATGTCGAGGTGGCGCTTGTTGACCGGCACGTCGACCGGCTCGCAGACCGTCCCGCCGCTGTGGTGGAGGTGCGGGCTCAGGTAGGCCAGCTTCACGAAGTTGCGGAAGTCCTCGATCGTGCCGTAGCGCCGGCCGTGGTCGAGGTCGCGCACGAACGGTGAGCCGTAGTTCGGCGCGAGGACCGTGTGTCGGCCGCCGATCTCGACGTTGTTGTCGGGGTTGCGCGCGACCTGGGTGAACTGGCGCGGGGCACTGGCCTGGACGATCTGGCGGCACATGCCGAGCGGGAAGCGGACGCGCTCGCCCTGGACGTCGGCGCCGGCGTCGCGGAACAGCTGGAGGGCGGCCTCGTCGCCGCGGAACTCGAGCCCGACCTCCTGGAGGATCGTGTCGGCGTTCTGCTCGATGAGCGACAGGCCCTCGTCATTGAGGACCTCGAAGGGCTCGAGGGTGCGGGTCAGGAACGGCTCGCGGGCAATGTGGGTCCGGGCGCGTGCCGCCTGGCGGCCGGCGCGACCGCCGGTTCGCTGGCGGGGAGTCTCATCGACGGTCATCGGTCCTCCTTCGCGGCGGATGCCACCGCTCGTCGTCGCCGTCCGCCGCCGTCGGGCCGTGCCCCACCCGCCGGTCCGGCGCCGCGCTGCGGCAGCTCCGTGACCTGGCCGAGGTGGGTCGACGGCGCCGTCCGATGGGGGAAGGCCATTGCCTCGACGAAGTGCTCCTGGAAGCGCGGCTCGACCGCGGTCTCGATCTTCTCGACGCGCCGGACGACACCCTCGATCTCGGTCCGGGCGGCCGCGCTCAGGAGCGCGATCAGGGCGCCCGTCCCGGCAGCGTTGCCCGCGCCCTTGACGTGGTCGAGCGGCGCGTCCGGGATGAGCCCGAGGACCATCGCGTGGAACGGGTCGATCTGGCTGCCGAACGCGCCGGCGAGTCGGACCTCGTCGACGGCGTCGATCCCGGCGTGATCCATCAGCAGCCGGACGCCGGCATACAGCGCCGCCTTGGCGAGCTGGATCGCCCGGACGTCGTTCTGGGTGACCGTGATCCGGAGGCGTCCGTCGCCGCCGTCGTGGACGACGTAGCTGAACGTCCGCCCCTCCTGGACGATCCGCGGGCTGCGCGCCGCCAGGCTCCCGTCGACGATCCCGTCGTGGGTGATCACGCCGGCCAGGAACAGCTCGGCGATCGACCTCGACGATCCCGGAGCCGCAGATCCCGGTGATGCCGGTGTCGGCGGTCGCGGCGGCAAAGCCCGGATCGTCGGACCAGAGCTCGCTGCCGATGACCCGGAAGCGCGGCTCGAGGGTCGCCCGGTCGATCCGGACGCGCTCGATCGCGCCGGGGGCCGCGCGTTGGCCGCTCGAGATCTGGGCTCCCTCGAACGCCGGCCCGGTCGGCGAGGACGCGGCAAGGAGGTAGTGCTTGTTGCCGAGCACGATCTCGGCGTTCGTGCCGACGTCCACGACCAGCTCGACGACCTCGGACTCGTGCGGCGCCTCCGCCAGGATGACGCCGGCCGTGTCGGCTCCCACGTGGCCGGCGATGCACGGCAGGACGTAGACCCGGGCGCCGGGATGGGTGAGCAGATCCAGCTCGTCGGCCCGGATCGTGATCGCCCGGTCCGTGGCCAGGGCGAACGGCGCCGAGCCGAGCGGGATCGGGTCGATGCCGAGCAGGAGGTGATGCATGATCGGATTGCCGACCACCGCCAGCTCGAGAATCGCGTCCCGTTTGATCCCGCCGCGGTTCGCGAGCTGGGCAAGGAGGCCGTTGAGCGCCTGGCGCACGGCGACGGTCATCTCGCCCGCCCCGGCGTCGTTCATCATCGCGTAGCTGACCCGGCTCATCAGGTCCTCGCCGAACCGGATCTGGGGGTTCATCACGCCGGCGCTGGCGAGCACCGCCCCGTCCGCCAGGTTCGCGAGATGCCCCGCGATCGTCGTCGAGCCGATGTCGATCGCGACCCCGTAGACCTGGTCCTGGAGGCCGGGCCAGACCGCGGTGATCGTCTTCCGGCCGTGGACCGCGACCGTGACGCCGTACTTGCCCGCCTCGAGCGCCGGCTGGAGGGCGCGGATCACGTCGAGATCGGCCTCGAGGTCGTGGAGATCCCACTCGCGGGCCAGCGACTCCTGGAGCCGATGGAGGTCACCCGACGGCGACGCCAGCTCCGGCGGCTCGACCTCGACGTAGTGCAGCCGGACGACGGGATCGAGGTGGAAGTCGCGGACGTCGAGGCCTTTCCGGACGACCTGGCGATAGACCTGGCTCTCGGGCGGAACGTCGATGACGACGTCGCCCCGGACATGGGCGACGCAGCCGAGCCGGCGCTCGTGGGCCAGGCCTTTCCGCTCGCGGTACTCCGCCTCGACGGGCCCGAACGGGGTCAGGTGATCCGGCGCCGAGGTGATCCCGTGCTTGGCGAACTCACCGACGCTCTGCTCGACCTGGCAACGGCCGCAGATGCCCCGCCCGCCGCAGACCGAATCGATGTCGACGCCGAGCCGGCGGGCGGCGTCGAGCACGGTCGTGCCGGCCTCGAATCGGCCACGCCGGCCGGACGGGGTGAAGATGACGAGCGGCTCCGCGGTCATCGCCGGGTTCCGCGCCGGTCAGCCGCCGGCCGCCGCGACGGCCTCGGTTCCGGCGATCCGCTGGGGCGCCTCGACCCCGCTGCGGCGGCGGTTCACGCGACGTCCGCCGACATCGCCGTCGGCCGGACCGACGCGGTGGGTCCGGATCCAGCGGGCCGCGTCCTGGTCGTTGCCCTGGAGGACGTCGGCGGCCATGACCGCGGTCCGGACGCCCTCGGCGATCGGATTCGTGATGGCGCTCGTCAGCCCGGACGCGATCGCCATCGCCAGGAACGCGCCGTTGATCCCCTCCCGGTTCGGCAGCCCGAAGCTGACGTTGCTCGCGCCGCACGTCGAGTTGACGTGGAGCTCGTCCCGCAGCCGGCCGAGGATCCGGAAGACCTGGCGGCCGGCCGTCGGCATCGCCCCGATCGGCATCAGGAGCGGGTCGACGATGACGTCCTCGCGCGGGATCCCGTGGTCGAGCGCTCGCTCGACGATCAGCTTCGCCACGGCGAACCGGACGTCCGGATCCTCGCTGATGCCGGTCTCGTCGTTGCTGATCGCGACGACGGCCGCGCCGTACTTCTTCACCAGCGGCAGGACTCGCTCGAGCCGCTCGTCCTCGCCGGTGACGCTGTTGACGAGGGCTTTGCCCTGGTAGACGGCCAGGCCGGCCTCGAGCGCCTCGACGATGGATGAATCGATCGACAGCGGCAGGTCGGTCAGCGACTGGACGAGCTGGATCGTCTTCGCCAGGATCGCCGGCTCGTCGGCGAGCGGGATGCCGGCGTTGACGTCGAGCATGTGGGCGCCGGCCTCGACCTGGGCGATCACGTCGCGCTCGACCCGGCTGAAGTCGCCGTTCTTCATCTCCTCGGCGAGGAGCTTCCGGCCGGTCGGGTTGATCCGCTCGCCGATGACGACGAACGGCCGGTCATCGCCGATGACGATCTCGCGGGTGGCCGATCCGACGACGGTCCAGGTCAAGCAGGGTCTCCTTCGGCCGGGGTCGCCGGATCGGGGGATGGCGCCGCGGGCGCCGCGGTGGGGCTCGAGGCGGGATGGGCCGCGTTGGACGCGTGGGCACCGCGCTGGGTCTCGTCGTGGGCGGGCGCGAAGATCGGGCCGCCCGCGACGCCACCGGTCTGGATCAGCTCGGCGAGGCGGTGCTTGTCGTACTCCGTCTCGAGCCGCTCGACCTCGGCGTTGACCTCCGACTCGAGGTCGTCGCCGCAGGCGCGCGCGACCTTGCGCCACTCCTCGATGTATTCGTTGTACGTGCGCTTGCCGGCCCGGCTGGCGGCCTTGTCGATCGCGACCTGGAAGCGCGGATGGAGCTGGACCTTGCTCGCCCGACGCCCCTCGCGGGCGAGGACCTGGGCCGGGATGTCGCGCCACCAGATGACGGTCAGGGAGGCCATCAGTGGGCGCCACGCGGGCCGGACGAGCCGGCCGGTCCGGCGGGTCCCGCGGCGCCGCGCGCCGCGAACGCCAGGATCGGTGCCGCCAGGTTGGCCACGCTCGTCGGGCGGTGCTCGAAGGCGAGCCCGAGGCGGTCGGCGGCGCGGCGCGCCAGGACGAGCAGGTCGGGGTCCTCGGTCTGGGACAGGAACACGACCCGCGTGTAGTGCGCGAAGTACGTGGCCTGGAGCTCCGGATGGCGATCGATCCCGAGCCCGCGGATGACGAGCCGCTCGAAGTTGCGGGCGAGGAAGTCGGTCAGCCAGAAGGTGCCCGGCTCGGCGTCGGCCAGAGCCGCGAACTCCGCCGATCCGGCGAAGACCTCGTAGCAGTGGGCGCCCGGCAGGCGCTCGACGCCGGCCTCCGCCAGCACGGGCTCGAGCAGGCCGCCCGTTCCGCAGTCGGCGTAGGCGATGAAGATCCGCTCGTAGCCGTCGCGGCGGGCCGTCGCGATCCGCTCGCGGACGGCGCCCGGAATCCCGTCGGGCCGGTTGTGGAGATCGGGCGACAGGCAGGCCACGTCGAGGCCCGGGACCTGGGTCGTGACCTCGAGCAGCTCGCGGGCGAGCGCGCCGCAGCCGATCACGAGGGCGCGCGCCGCGTTGGCGCGCCCGGCCGCCTGCCTCTTCCGATCGTCGATATCAGCCCCACTGCTGGGCTGGGGCTTCCGGGCGGTGGAAGCCGAACCGCGCGGTCCCGGGACGTGCTCGGCGGGCTGCGCCGAGCGTGGCGCCGAAGCGGAACCCGGGCGTTGAGCCTCGGTCAGCCCGGGCTGCATCAGCCCGGCTGATATCGGCGCGCTCAGAGGCCGGGAGGCAGCGCCGCGATCCGTCGACCTACGCCGCGGCACGTCGTTCGTCGATCAGGCGGCGGGCCGTCTCCGCGGCGACCCCGGCGTCGCGGCAGTAGGCGTCGGCGCCGACGGCCAGCCCGAACTCCTCGTTGAGCGGCGCGCCGCCGACGAGGACGATGTAGTCGTCCCGCATCCCGCGGTCCTTGAGGGTCTGGATGACGACCTTCATGTACGGCATCGTCGTCGTGAGGAGGGCGCTCATCCCGAGGATGTCCGGCTTGTGGAGCTCGAGCGCGGCGATGAACTTCTCGGCGTCCGTGTTGATCCCGAGATCGACCACCTCGAAGCCGGCCCCCTCGAGCATCATCCCGACGAGGTTCTTGCCGATGTCGTGGATGTCGCCCTTGACCGTCCCGATGACGACCTTGCCGACCGGCTCGGCGCCGGTCTCGGCGAGGAGCGGCCGGAGGATCTCCATGCCGGCCTTCATCGCGTTGGCGGCGAGGAGGACCTCGGGGACGAACAGGATCCCGTCGCGGAAGTCGATGCCGACGATCTTCATGCCCGCGACCAGCGCGTCGTCGAGGACCTTGGTTGCGCTGAAGCCGCGTCCGAGCAGGAGATTCGTGCCCTCGACGATCTCGTCGCGCATGCCGTCGTACAGGTCGTTGTGCATCTGCTCGACGAGCTCGTCGTCGCTCAGCGCCGATAGGTCGATCTCTTCGTAGTCGGCCACGCGTGGTGCTCCCTGACCGTCGGCTCCGCCTGCCGACCGAGGACCGCCATCATCGCACGTCAGGGGTTCCACATCGTGGAACGGTGCCGTATGATGGAACGCCGGAACCGGAATCTAGTCGACGGGGAGTCGCGTGTCCAGAGTCCAGTCGATCGAGCGAGCCTTCGCGGTGCTCGGAGCGTTGACCGATGGCCCCATCGGGGTCACCGAGGTCGCCGATCGGGTCGACCTGCCGAAGTCGACGGCCGCCCGGATGCTCGCGTCGCTCGCCCGGGAGGGCGCGGTGGAGCAGCTGCCCGGCGACACCCGGTACCGACTCGGGCCGCGGATCGAGACGCTCGCGACCCGCCTCGTCGCGACGCGCAGCCTGGCCGCGATCGCCCGGCCCCATCTCGTCGAGCTGGCCGCGGCGATCGGCGAGGCGGCGGGCCTGTCGGTTCCGGAGGGCGACCTCCTCCACTACGTCGATCAGGTCGACAGCGACCAGCCGGTCGGCGTCCGCGACTGGACCGGCTCCCGGATCGCGATCCACGCCGTGTCGTCCGGTCTGGCCGTGCTCGCGCTGCGCCCTCCGGCCGACATCGAGCGAACCCTTGCCAGCCCGCTCGAGCGGTTCACCGATCGGACCATGACCGACCCGGCTGAGCTGCGGGTCCGGCTGCGACGGATCCAGCTCGATGGCTTTGCCTGGACGAACGGCGAATACGCCGAGGGCATCGCGTCGGTCGCGGCGCCGATCGCCGACGCGAGCGGCGAGGCGGTCGCGGCCGTCCACGTCCATGGGCCGGCGTACCGCTTTCCGGCGGCCGGGCCGCGAGGCGGCACTCGGGCTCCAGGTCGCGACGGCCGCCACGAGGATCGCCCGGACCCTGCGCCAGGCCGGCTGACGGGGCAGCCCTGATGCGCGCGAGCGGAACGAGCCGGCTGGCCGTTCTGATACACGCCGTCTAGTATCAAAAGGGTGGTAAGGTTGTCGCGATGTCGACCGCGAAACCCGTCCGCAACCCCGCCGCGAGCCCCTCGGCCCGAACCACACGCGGGGCCGGCCGACGGTCGCGCCCCGCCACGACCGGCCCAGGCGAGGCAGCGGCGAACCGCGCGCACGTGGTTCCGGTTCCCGTGGTGCCGCGCCGGATCGGCCGGCCGCGCAGCGGAACGGCCGATCGGGCGATCCTCGACGCGGCCATGGCACTCCTTTCCGAGGTCGGTCTGGCCGGACTGACGATGAGCGCCGTCGTGTCCCGCTCCCGCGTCGCCCGGGCCACCGTCTACCGCCGCTATCCGACGCGCGAGGCGCTGATCGCCGCTGCCCTCGCCCAGGTCAAGGGCCGCGAGCCCTACCCCCTGACGGGCGATGTCGTCGTGGACATCGCGACCGGCGCCGCGTGGGCCGCCGCGGTCCTCGGCGAGCCCGCGTTCCAGCGGTTCCTGCCCCTGTTCGTGAGCGAATCGCTGCGCGGCCCCGCCGCCGCCCGGACGCTCGTCGAGCGGGTCACCCCGAACCACGGCAACATCGCCCGCGAATATGCCGAGCACGCCGCCGCCGCCGGCCTCCGAACCGACATCGACCCGATCCTCGTGTCCGACATCGTCCAGGGCACGATGCTGATGCGGCTGCTCAGCTCCGGCGCGGCGCCCGACGCCGCCGCCGCCGAGCAGCTCGTGAGCATCCTCCTGCGCGGTCTGCGGGAGCCGTCCCAGGCGTAGCTCCGGCTCATGCGCCGATCGGGGCGTGGCCGCGCGGTGTTCAGGCCCGCGCCGGATCGTCCAGCGGCGAGACCCCGTGACGATAGAACGGGATCGGCTCGGCGGGCAGCGGCGTGTTGCCCGCGATCAGGTCGGCGGCCTTCTCGGCCAGCATCATCACCGGGCGCATAGATGTTGCCGTTGGTGACGTACGGCATGACGCTGGCATCGACCGCCCGCAGACCGTCGACGCCGTGGACCCGCATCGTCAGCGGATCGACCACGGAGTCGCCGTCGACGCCCATCCGGGCCGTGCAGGACGGATGGAGCGCCGTCTCGGAATCCTTGGCCACCCAGGCGAGGATCTCCTCATCGGTCTCCACCCCGGCGCCCGGTGACAGCTCGCCGGTGGAGAACGGCCCGAACGCCGGCTGGGTCAGGATCCGGCGCGCCGTTCGGACCGCCTCGACCCACTCCCGCCGGTCCTGATCGGTCGAGAGGTAGTTGAACCGGAGCGCCGGATGGACGTGGGGATCGGTCGAGGTGATCTTCACCGTGCCCCGGGCATCGGAGTACATCGGCCCGACGTGGACCTGGTAGCCGTGATCGCTCGGGGCGGGCGTGCCGTCGTAGCGGATCGCGAGCGGCAGGAAGTGGAACATCAGGTTGGGTAGGCGACGTCGTCGTTCGAACGGACGAAGCCGCCGGCCTCGAAGTGGTTCGTCGCGCCGGGCCCGCTTCGGAGGAACAGCCATTGGGCGCCGATGAACGGCCGCCGCCAGAGCTGGGTGGCCGCCGGCTGCATCGACACGGGCTGGCTGGAGCCGTACTGGATGTAGACCTCGAGGTGGTCCTGGAGGTGCTCGCCGACGCCCGGCAGGTCGGCCACGACCGGGATCCCGAGCGGGCTGAGATCCGCGGCCGCCCCGATCCCGCTGACCTGGAGGAGCTGGGGCGTGTTGAAGGCGCCGCCGGCCAGGATCACCTCGCCGGCCCGGATCGTCTCGGTCCCGCCCCCATGCCGTTCGATCTCCACTCCGACCGCCCGCCGGCCGTCGAAGTGGATCTTCGTCACCAGCGTCGAGGTCCGCACGGAGAGGTTCTTGCGGCGCCGGATCGACCCCGGGAGGT
Organism: uncultured Chloroflexia bacterium; assembly: GCA_963783055.1. Classification (GTDB taxonomy): domain Bacteria; phylum Chloroflexota; class Limnocylindria; order Limnocylindrales; family CSP1-4; genus CF-46. The sequence goes on along the minus strand of CAWAMB010000004.1, from coordinate 153,064 downwards.
ACGCCCGGGCGGCGCTCATCCGGCGGCCACGGCGGATGTTCCGGTCGAACGCCGCGACGCCTTCCTGGCGATAGCCGTTGACGTCGGTCGTCCGCGGGTAGCCCGCCTGCTGCGCCGCCTCGAACCAGGCCTGGAACAGGGGGCTCGTCGCCGGCCCGCGCTCGAGGCCGAGCGGGCCGTCGTGACCGCGCCATGGATCGTCGGCGGCCGCGGCCGTGCAATCCTCCATCCGCTTGAAGTACGGCAGGCAGTGGGCGTAGTCCCACGACTCCATGCCGGGATCGGCGGCCCAGCGCTCGAAGTCGAGCGGGTTGCCGCGCTGGAAGATCATGCCGTTGATGCTCGACGACCCGCCGAGGACCTTCCCCCGGGCGTGGTACACCCGCCGCCCGTCCATGAATGGTTCCGGCTCGGATTCGTACTGCCAGTCGTAGAACCGGCTGCCGATCGGGAAGCTGAGCGCCGAGGGCATGTGGATGAAGACGTCGAACCGCCAGTCCGGACGGCCGGCTTCGAGGACGAGGACGCGCGTGGCGGGGTCCGCGCTGAGTCGATTGGCGAGGGCGCTCCCCGCGCTCCCGCCACCGACGATCACGTAGTCCCAGGCGCGCCCGGTCATTGCCGCGTCAGGCGCCCGCGTCGCGCCGCCGCCGGATCTCGGCCGAGATCGCCGGGACGACCGTGTGGAGGTCGCCGATCACCGCGTAGTCCGCGACGCTCATGATCGGCGCCTCGGGATCGGTGTTGATGGCCAGGATGTGCTTCGCGGCCTTGCAGCCCACGATGTGCTGGATCGCGCCGCTGATGCCGCACGCGATGTACAGATCCGGCGCGATCCGGAGGCCCGTCTGGCCGATCTGGTCGGCGTGTGGCCGCCAGCCGGCGCTCGTGACGACCCGCGAGCCGCCCACCGCCCCGCCGAGGAGCCCGGCCAGCTCCTCCAGGTCCCCGAATCCATCGCCGCTGCCGACACCGCGCCCGCCGCCGATGACGACCTTCGCGTCGGCGAGCGAGATCCCGCCCTTCTCTGACGCCTCGCGGCTGGTCACGCGCAGGGCCAGGTCGCGCTCGGACAGGGTCACGGCGACGGACTCGACCGCGGGCACGGACCCGCCGTCGGGCACGCCGGCCGGAATCGTGTTGGGGGCGACGGTCAGCAGCCGGGTCGGCGCGTCGAGCCAGCAGTCCTCGAGGAGGCTGCCGGCCCAGCGCTGGCGGGTGAGCCGGTACCGCTCGCCCGGCTCGACCGACACGCAGTTCGTGGCCAGCGGCAGAGCCAGCCGGGCGGCGACGCGGGCGAGCAGCTCGTTGCCGCGTTCCGTCCCCGGCCCGACGACGGCCTCGGGCCGGCGCGTCTCGACGACCTGGGCGATCGCCGCCGCCCAGCCGTCGGGGTGGTCGGCGGTCAGGCTCGGATGGTCGATCGACGATCGCCGTCGCGATCCCGAGCCCGGCCAGGCTCGCGGCCGAGGCTTCGGCGCCCGGCCCGTCCGCCACGAGAACCGCCTCGAGCGACGCACCCGTCGCGGCAGCCACACGACGGGCGACGACGAGCGCCTCGAGCGAGGCGCGGTCGGGGACGCCCGCCACGAGGGAGACCAGGGCGAGAACCGGGCCGCTCATCCGTCCAGCCGGCCGATCCGGGCGAGCAGGTCGACGACCGCCGGCGCCGCGTCCGCACCGCGCCCGATCACCTCGGCGGCGGTGATCTCCTCCTTCGGCAGACGGAGGACGATCTTCTCCAGACCGCCCGAGCGCCACGCCGGCGCCGATCGGTCGATCTCCTTCTTCTTGGCCCGCAGCCGGCCCGGGATCGACGGGTAGCGCGGCAGGTTGATCCCCTCCTTGACCGAGACGACCGCGGGCAGGGGGATCTCGAACGACTCCCAGCCGCCGGCCGGCGCCTCGCGCCGGGCGACGAGCCGGCCGTCGCCGGGCTGGATCGCCTTGATGCCGGTCACGCATGGCCGGTCGAGGAGCGCGGCCACGCGGATCCCGACCTGGAACCCGCCGCTGTCGGCGGATTCATTGCCGAACAGGATCAGGTCGAAGGGGCTCCCGGCGGCCTCCTGTGCCCGGATCGCCTCGACGATCGCGTCGGCGGTCGCGACCGGATCCCAGTCGCGGCCATCGGTCTCGAGGAGGATCGCCCGATCGATCCCGATCGCCATCGCGTCGCGGAGCTGCTCCTCGGCCGCGGCCGGGCCGAGCGTCAGGACGACGCTCGAGCCGCCGTGCGCCTCGACGATCCGGACCGCCTCCTCGACGGCGCACTCCTCGTGCGGGCTGACGGTGAAGCCGAGGTACCGGACGTCGATGTCGGACCCATCGGCGGTCAGCACGATCCGGCCGCCGGTCGCCGGGACGCGCTTGACGCAGACCAGGATGTTCACGCCGCGATCAGGACCGGATCCGGGCGTTCTCGGGATCGAACAGCGGCGTGGCGCCGGCCACGGCGACCGTCACCGGGTAGCGCTCGCCGAAGTACTCGACGAGGAGCTGGTTGCCCTCGACGGCCTCGCTCGGCGGCAGGTAGGCCATCAGGAGGTGCTTCCCGACCGACGGTCCGGAGCCGGCGCTCGTCACGTACGATCCGCGGCCCTTGGCGTCGACGATCCGCCCGCCGTCGCGGGTCAGGATCGGCTCGCGGCCGAGCATGTAGCGCTGGACCCCCGACGCGGACGTCGGGTCGTCCACCGTCAGGGTGCACAGGATCGCCGCCGGCGGCTCGGAACGGCGCCGGAGGTAGGCCGCCTTGCCGATGAATTCGGCGTCCTTGACCGATGGCCGGGCCATGCCGGCCTCGACCAGGTCGAAGTCGAGCTCGAGCTCGGCGCCGTGGGCCCGGTAGCCCTTCTCGAGCCGCGCCGTGACGGCGTAGGTCCCGATCCCGACCGGCGCCATCCGATGTGGGAGGCCCGCCTCCCAGAGCGCGTCCCAGACGCGGCGGCCCTGCTCGATCGGGACGTAGATCTCCCAGCCGAGCTCGCCGACGTAGCTGATCCGCGACGCGAGCGTCCGGACGCCGTCGATGTCGACGGTCCGGGACGTGAGGAACGGGAAGGCGGCGTGGCTGACGTCGGCGTCGGTCACCGCCGCCAGGACATCCCGGGCGCGTGGGCCCCACAGCCCGATCGTCGTCCACTGGTTCGTCGCGTCGTGGAGCTGGGCGGACCCGTCGCCGGGCAGCTGGTCGGTGAAGAGCTTCTTGTCGCGCATCCCCATCCCGCCGCCGGTCACGACCCGGAAGCGGTCCTGCGCGAGGCGCATGATCGTGAGGTCGGCGAGGATCCCGCCGGCCGCGTTGAGGAGCGGCGTGTAGACCGTCTTCCCGGGCGCGACGTCGACCTTGTTGACGGACAGCCGCTCGAGGTAGGCGCAGGCGCCGGGTCCGCTGACGTCGAAGATCACGAAGGCCGACAGGTCGACCATCCCGACCCGGTCGCGCATCGCGAGATGCTCGGCGTTGATGATCGGCGACCACCAGCGCGACTCCCACTCGGCCGCGCGCGGCATGACGCGGTCGCCGTACTCGTCGAGCAGGGGCTTGTTGGACTCGTACCAGAACGGACGCTCCCAGCCCGCCGCCTCGAAGAAGACGGCGCCGAGGGCGACCTGGCGGTCGTAGGCGGGCGACACCCGGATCGGCCGGTTGGACGCCCACTGCTCCATCGGGTGGACGATCCCGTAGGTCTTGTTGTAGCCCTCGGTCGCCCGGGCGGCAATGTGCTGGGCCGTCTTGTGGTGGTCGTAGAACCGGGCGATGTCCGAGCCGTGCGGATCGATCTCCGGCTCGCCGTTCGTCATCCACTCGGCGACGGTCTTGGCGACCCCGGGTGCCTCCTTGATCCAGACGGCGGCGACCGACCAGAGGCCCTTGACCTCCGGCGTCTCGCCGATGATCGGGTTGCCGTCGGGCGTCAGCGACAGGAGACCGTTGATCGCCAGCTTCACGCCAACGGACTCGTCGCCGACGATCGCCGGGAAGAGCTCGAGCGAGTCCTCGAGCTGCGGGTCGAAGTCCTCCTGGGTGAACGGCAGCATCGTCGGCGACAGGGCCGACGCGGCGATCGACGGGATGTCGTCCGCGTCCATGAGGATCGCGCGGTGGGCGTACGAGCCGATCTCGAAGCCGGTCCCGTGCTGCCGCTCGTACATGTTCGTATCCATGTCGCGGACGATCGGATAGCCGACCTCACGGGTCGTGTCCTGGAACATCGGAACGGGCCCGATGTCGATCATCTGGTGGACCGCCGGCGTGAGCGGGATCGACGCCCCGGCCATCCGCGCGATCCGCGGACTCCACACGCCGCAGGCGATGACGACGACCTCGGCCTCGATCGAGCCGGAGTCCGTGTGGACCCGCCGGACGCGGCCGTCCTCGACGTCGATCCCCGTGACCTCGACGCTCGCGGCGATCGTCAGGGCGCCCATCTCCTGCGCCTTCTGGCGCATCAGCGTCCCCGCCTGGAGCGAATCGACGATCCCGACGCCGGGCGAGTAGAAGCCCCCGAGGATGACCGTCTCGTCGATGAACGGGACGAACTCCTTGACCTCGGCCGGCGTGAGCAGGCGCGTCCCCTCGATGCCCCATGCGGTCGACGACGCCATGCGCCGGTGGAGCTCTTCCATCCGCTCGGGCGTCCGCGCGACCTCGATCCCGCCGGTCTCGTCGTACACGCCGAGCTCGCGGTACTGCCGCGCGCTCTCGAGGGTGAGGGCGGTCATCTCCTTGCTGTGATCGGTCAGGAAGATGAAGTTCGAGGCGTGGCCGGTCGAGCCGCCCGGGTTCGGCAGCATGCCCTTCTCGAGCAGGACGATGTCGCGCCAGCCCAGCCGGGCGAGGTGATAGGCCATGCTGTTGCCGACGATTCCGGCACCGATGATGACGACGCGGGCGTGCGTCGGGACGGAGCTCATGCCTGGGAATCCTCCGGGCCGCTGGCATCGTGGCTGTCGGGACGCTGGGGACGGGCAGGCCGGAAGTATCGCTCGCCGCTCGTTGCGGCGTCGATGGCCGAGCGCCGCGGTGCGTCCTGCGGGACTCCGCTCACACGACTGAACAGGCTGCCGTTCGGGGACTCGTTTGGTGTACCGTCCCCGCACGTCTCGCGTCACCGAGCAGGAGCATGCCGTGACCTCCGTCGTCGAGCCGACCGCCGTCCCCGCGCCTCTGTCATCCGCGCCCGGATCGACGGGCGGCAAGGCCACGATCGCCGTTCGCAACCTGTGGAAGGTGTTCGGACCGGCCGAGAGCCGCCTCGCGAGCCATGCAAAGGCCATCCCGAGCGCTGACGCGATCGACGCGGCCGTTCAGAAGCACGGCGGCACGATGGCCGTCGGCGACGTGTCGTTCGATGTCCGGCCGGGCGAGGTCTTCGTCGTCATGGGGCTGTCGGGCTCCGGCAAGTCGACCCTCGTCCGCTGCCTGACCCGCCTGATCGAGCCGACGTTCGGCGCGATCGACCTCGACGGCGAGGACATCCGGAAGGCCAGCCACGAGCGTCTCCGCGAGCTCCGCCGGCGGCGCTTCTCGATGGTCTTCCAGAACTTCGGCCTGCTCCCCCATCGGCGGGTGCTGGACAACATCGCCTTCGGGCTGGAGCTGCGCGGCGACCCCAAGGCGACCCGAATCGCGCGGGCCGAGGAGATGCTCGGCCTCGTCGGCCTCGACGGGATGGCCGATCGCTATCCCGATCAGCTGTCGGGCGGCCAGCAGCAGCGGGTCGGCCTGGCCCGGGCGCTCGCCGGCGACCCGGAGGTGATGCTCCTCGACGAGCCGTTCAGCGCCCTCGACCCGCTGATCCGGCGCGACATGCAGAACGAGGTGATCCGCCTCCACCACGACCTGAAGAAGACGATGGTGTTCATCACCCACGACCTCGCCGAGGCCCTCAAGCTCGGCGACCACGTGATGATCATGCGCGCCGGGAAGGTGGTCCAGATCGGACGTCCCGAGGAGCTCGTCGCGCGCCCGGCCGACGCCTACGTCGAGGACTTCGTCCGGGACATCCCGAAGTCCCACGTCCTGACCCTGCGTTGGGTCATGCGCCCGGCCGCGCCGGACGATCCGGTCGACGGCCCGGTCTTCCCGTCGACCGCCGTCATCAGAACCGTGATCCATGCCGCCGCAGCGACCGAGAAGCCGATCCGGGTCGTCGACGACGGCAAGCTGGTCGGGATGGTCGATCGGGCCCAGATCCTCGAGACGATCGGTGGCGCCGATCCGGATGCCGGGCCGTCCGCCGCCTCCGCCGACCCGAGCCGCCTGCCGTACCAGGCGCCGCGGGAACGGGTCGAGCCGATCCGCAAGGCGACCGAAGGCACGAGCCAGTTCCTGGCCGACGCCGTCGCCGAGCGGCGCGACCCACCCACCGACCGGTGACCGCGATCAGCGCGCCGGCCCTGGGCCGGCTCGACCCGCGCTCGGGTCGCCGGGCGCTGGCCGTCGTGCTGCTCGGGGCAGCAGCCCTCGCGTACATCCTGTTCCGGAACCAGTGGACGCTGCCCCACAACGACGACGAGCCCCTGTTCCGAACGCTGAACGGGATTCGCGACGTGGTCGACGAGAACCGGACCGTGCTCGAGCCCATCCGGCTGGGCATCGGGTCGTTCGTCGACGTGTTCGATCTGGCCATCGAATCGCTCGGCTGGCCGGGGATCATCGGCCTCGGCGCCGCGCTCGCGCTCGTGTTCGGGGGCTGGCGCCTGGCGATCCTGACGATCGCCGGGTTTGCCTCGCTCGGCGTGCTCGGCCTGTGGGACGAGAGCATGGCCACGCTCGGCCTCATGCTGGCCGCCGTGATCCTGGCGCTCGTGATCGGGATTCCGCTCGGGATCCTGGCCGGCCGCAGTCAGCGCGTCGCGGCCGTCCTCGCCCCGATCCTCGATGTCATGCAGATCCTGCCGACGTTCGCCTACCTGACGCCGATGGTGCTGCTGTTCTTCATCGGAGCGCCGTCATCGGTGGTCGCGACCCTGATCTACGCGATCCCGCCGGCCATCCGGATCACGGCCCTCGGCATCCGGGGTGTCCCTCCCGGATCGGTCGAGGCAGCGGTCTCGCTGGGCTCCACGAGCCGCCAGGTCCTGTCCAAGGTCCAGCTGCCCCTGGCCCGCCGGGCGATCGGTCTCGGGATCAACCAGACGATCATGATGGCACTCTCGATGGTCGTGATCACCGCGATCATCGGCGCGCCCGGCCTCGGCCGGACCATCCTCAGCGCCGTCTCGAAGGTCGATGTCGGCGCGGCGTTCGACGCGGGTCTCGCCATCGTCATCCTGGCGATCATCCTCGACCGCGTGACCTACGCCGCCGGCGACTGGCTGGACCCGCGGGGTCGGACCCGGATCCGGCGATCCGGACGCCGGCGCGTGGTCGGTTGGATCGGTCCCGCCGGCCTCGTCCTGGCCGGTCTCCTGGCACCGTTCGTGGTGGACGCCACCCGCTTCCCGTCCGACATCGAGTTCTCCTTCCGTGGCGCCGTCAACGAGTCGGTCCACTGGTTCACGGACACGTTCTCGGGGATCACGATCGTCATCAAGAACGTGGCGACGAACCTCGTCCTCAATCCGCTCGAGGGCGTCCTGACCTCGTCGCCGTGGTGGCTCGTCGTTGCCGTCGTCATGGTGATCGCCTGGTACCTGTCAGGCCGGCGGGCCTCGATCGCGGCGGGCATCTGTCTCGTCGGAATCGTGCTGGTGGGGCTGTGGGGCCACTCGATGGCGACCCTCGCCAACGTCCTCGTCGGGACCGCGCTGACCCTGATCATCGGGATCGCGATCGGCATCCTGACGGCCCGCAGCGATCGCCTCCGAGCGATCCTCCGGCCGATCCTCGACGCGGCCCAGACCCTGCCGGCCTTCGTCTACCTGATCCCTGCCCTGGCCCTGTTCCAGCCGACGCGCTTCACGGCGATCGTCGCGGCCGTGATCTATGCCGTCCCTCCCGTGATCCGCCTGGTCGACGCGGGCATCCGGTCCGTGCCGGAGACCGTCGTGGAGGCCGCGACCATGTCGGGGGCCACCGAACGGCAGCTCCTCTGGAAGGTCCGCCTGCCGCTGTCGATGCGGGCGCTCCTCCTGGCGGCAAACCAGGGGATCGTTCTCGTCCTCGCCATGGTGGTGATCGGCGGACTCGTGGGCGCGGGCGCGCTAGGCTACGACGTCATCACCGGGCTGGCCCAGGGCAAGGACTTCGGCAAGGGCCTCGCGGCCGGTGTGGCCATCGTCCTGCTCGGGATCATGCTGGATCGAATCACCCAGGGCGCGGGAAGCCGTCGCCGGACCACCGTCGCAAAGGCCGGCTGAACGCCGGCAAGAGGAGGAGCGCCAGTCATGCAACGGAATCGATGGGGACGCTGGTTCGCGGCCGTGGCCGTGGTCAGCCTGATCCTGACCGGGTGCGCGAAGTCGTCCGGGGCGACGACCGCACCGACGCAGGCCGCAAGTGCCGGCGCTCCGGCGAGCGTCGCGCCGGGCGCGAGCGCCGCCGAGCCGAGCGCCGTCGCCAAGGCCACCTGCGAGGGCGCCGGCGACAAGGGCAACGTCAAGATGATGGTCAACGAGTGGGTCGGTGCCGCCGCCAACGTCGCGGTCGCCCAATGCCTGCTCCAGCAGATGGGCTACAAGGTCGAGACGAGCACCTTGGCCGAGGAAGTGGCGTGGGTCGGGTTCCAGACCGGCGAGGTCGACGTCATCCTCGAGAACTGGGGGCATCCCGATCTCGAGAAGAAGTACATCCAGGACGAGAAGCTTGCCGTCGATGCCGGTCCGATGGGCGTCAAGGGGATCATCGGCTGGTACGTCCCGAAGTGGATGGTCGACAAGTATCCCGACATCACCGACTGGAACAACCTGAACAAGTACGCCGACCTCTTCAAGACCTCGGAGTCGGGTGACAAAGGCCAGTTCCTCGGCGCCAGCCCGGCGTTCGTCCAGTACGACGAGGCGCTCGTCGCCAATCTCGGCCTCAACTACAAGGTCGTGTTCTCGGGCAGCGAGGCGGCGTCGATCACCGCCTTCCAGGAGGCCACGAAGAACCAGACGCCGCTGATCGGCTACTTCTACGACCCGCAGTGGCTCCTGAACGAGATCGAGCTCGTCCAGATCAAGCTGCCGCCGTGGACCGAGGGCTGCGACAAGGACCTGAAGAAGGTCGCCTGCGACTACCCGGCCTACACCCTGAACAAGATCGTCCGCAAGGAGTGGATGGACACGGCCGGCGACGCCGCCACGTTCATCAAGAACTTCCAGTGGACGAACGCCGACCAGAACTCGGTCGCCGACGCGATCACGAACAAGAGCATGAAGGAGCTCGACGCGGCCAAGGTGTGGATCGACGCCAATGCCGCCACCTGGCAGAAGTGGATCCCCTGATCGGCTGATCGGGCCGAGCGAACGGGCCGTCGCGACGCGGCGGCCCGGCATCCATCACTGACGGCCGGCGGCAGTCCGCCGGCCGTTTCGATTCCAGTGCGAGGCGCCATTGCCGGCGGATCGTGCACGGATCGGGTACGCGGCGTTAACGAATCGATCACACTCTTGACGCACGGTGCCGCCGAGCAGTCAAATGCCCGCGACAGACCCCCGGCATGGAGGCCGTGTCGGGCCACCGGGTCACCGTCAGGTTCGACCGCGATCGCCGCAGGAGGAGAACCGATCGCGCCGGTCGGATGGACCACGAGCCAGCGCTTCCGATCCCCGTCACCCCTTACAGGAGATCGACCCTTGACTACGAAGAAGTCGCCGTTTCGCATCGTCGCGCCGATCGCGGCGTTCGCCCTCATCCTGGGCGCCTGCACCTCGACTGCCAGCACCGCTCCGGGCGGCTCCACGGGCGCCGGTAGTGGCGGCGGGGCCCCGCAGGCCCTGATCGACGCCGCGAAGACGGAGGGCAGCCTCTCGACGATCGCGCTGCCCCACGACTGGTGCAACTACGGCGACATGCTCGCCGGGTTCAAGGCCAAGTACGGCCTCACGATCAACGAGATCAAGCCGGACGCCGGCTCGGGTGACGAGATCGAGGCCATCAAGGCGAACAAGGACAACAAGGGCCCGCAGGCGCCGGACGTCATCGACGTCGGCATCACCTTCGGCGACCCGGCCAAGGCCGAGAAGCTGATCCAGCCCTACAAGGTCGCCACCTGGGACTCGATCGACCCCAAGCTCAAGGACCCCGACGGCTACTGGTACGGCGACTACTTCAGCATCCTGACGTTCGAGACGAACACGTCCGCCACGAAGGCTCCGGCCGACTGGGCTGACCTCCTCGGCGCCGACTACAAGAACAAGGTCGCCCTGGCCGGTGACCCGCGTGCCTCGAGCCAGGCGTACAACGCGGTCTATGCCGCGGCGCTGGCCAACGGCGGCTCGCTCGACAACGCCCAGCCCGGCCTCGACTTCTTCAAGAAGCTGAATGACGCGGGCAACTTCGTCCCGACCATCGCGAAGCCGGGCACGATCGACACCGGCGTCACGCCGGTCACGATCCGCTGGGCCTACAACGCGCTGTCGCACAAGGACACCGCGGCCGGCAATCCGGCGATCGACGTGACCGTGCCGAAGGCCGGCCGCTTCCTGGGCGTCTACGTCCAGGCGATCAGCGCCTACGCCCCGCATCCCAACGCCGCCAAGCTCTGGATGGAGTACCTCTACTCCGACGAGGGCCAGGCCCATTGGCTGAAGGGCTATTGCCACACCACCCGGCTCGACGACCTGAAGAAGCGGAGCGTTTCCGGCGACCTCATCGCCAAGCTCCCGGACATCACGGGCGCCGTCTATCCGACCTCCGATCAGGCGTCGAAGGCCAAGGACCTGATCACCAAGCAGTGGGACACCGTCGTCGGCGCGGACGTCAAGTAGCGTCGCGCTGAGCGTCGAACGATGACCGGGATCGCGACCGACCCCGGAGGGCGGGGCGTGCCGACGGCACGCCCCGCTCGTCGACTTCGGCCTGGGTCCGATCCTCGGGCTCCTGCCGTTCTTCCTGTTTGCCGGGCTGTTCCTCGGGCTGCCCATCTCGTTCCTCGCCCTCGGCAGCATCGCGGACAACACGACCGGCGCGCCGACCATCGACAACTACGCGGCGTTGTCCACGCCGCTCGTCGTCAACGCCTTCCGGAACAGCATCGAGATCAGCCTCGTCACGGCCATCGTCGGCGGGATCTTCGGGTTCCTCCTCGCCGCGGCCGTGATCCTGGGCAAGCTCCCGAGCGTGCTCCGGAGCGCCCTGATGACGTTCTCCGGGGTCGCCTCGAACTTCGCCGGGATCCCGCTGGCCCTCGCGTTCATCTACACCCTGAGCACCCAGGGAATGGTGACCGGCCTGCTCAACGCCATCGGAATCCGGCTCTACGACGGGAACTTCAACCTCTTCTCGAAGTTCGGGGTCGAGATCGTCTACCTCTACTTCCAGTTCCCGCTCATGGTCCTGATCATCGCGCCGGCGATCGACGGCCTGAAGCGGGAGTGGCGCGAAGCGGCCGAGAACATGGGCGCAAGCAGCTTCGACTACTGGCGCCGGATCGCCCTGCCGATCCTGACCCCGACCCTCCTCGGCAGCATGATCCTGCTGTTCGGCAACTCCTTCGGGGCCCAGGCCACGGCCTACCAGCTGTCGGCCGGTCTCATCAATCTCGTGCCCCTCGCGATCGGCAACCAGATCAGCGGCGACGTCCTCCACAACGTCGGGCTCGGCTACTCGATGGCGATGGGGATGGTGGCGGTCATGGGCGTCTCGATCCTCGCCTACTCGTGGCTCCAGCGGCGATCGGAGCGCTGGCTGCGATGATGGCGCCCAGGCCGGAGCTGGCCCCTGACCCGGGATCGACCGCCGGGCCGGACGCGACCAAGCGCGATCTCGTCACGAAGGCCGCCGCCCGCGAGCGCCGGAGCTGGGGCGCTCCGTGGGCGTGGGTCATCTTCATCATCGGCACGCTCTACTTCATCGTGCCCCTCGTCGCGACGTTCGAAGTCTCGATGCGCTCGAAGCCACTCTTCTCGGCCTACACGAACGCGTTCGCGGACAGCGGCTTCTTCTCGAGCCTGCTCTATTCCTTCGTGATCGGCCTGATCACGGTCGTCCTGAGCATTGCCCTGATCGTCCCCACCGCCTACTGGGTCCGGCTGCGGGCGCCGCGGCTCCGTCCGTTCGTCGAGTTCGTCACGCTCCTGCCGTTCGTCGTTCCGCCGGTCGTTCTCGTGTTCGGCCTGATCAAGGCGTTCGCCCGGCCGCCTCTCCCGCTCACGAACTCCGAACTGGGTAGCAGCGCGCTGCTCGTCTTCGCCTACGTCGTCCTGTCCCTGCCGTACATGTACCGGGCCGTCGATTCGGGCCTCCGCGCGATCGACATCCGGTCGCTCACGGAAGCTGCCCAGAGCATGGGCGCGGGCTGGCTGATGATCCTGATCCGGATCATCCTGCCGAACCTGCGGGTCGCCCTCCTGTCGGGGGCGTTCCTCAGCCTTGCCATCGTCATCGGCGAGTACACCATCGCCTCGTACCTCGTTCGGCCCGCGTTCGGGCCCTATCTCCAGCTGCTCGGTGCAAACCGGACCTACGAGCCGGCGGCCGTGTCGCTCATCAGCTTCGGCCTGACCTGGCTGGCGATGATCGCGATCGCGGTGATCGGACGCGGCTCCCGTACCCGCGTCCAGATCGGTGGGGCTCGCTGACCGATGGAGGGTTCCGCTCGATGACGTTTCTCCAGCTGACCGGGGTCCAGAAGCGATTCGGCTCGACCTACGCCGTCGAGGACTTCAACCTGTCCGCCGACAAGGGCGAGTTCGTCTCGTTCCTCGGGCCGTCCGGATGCGGCAAGACCACGACCCTCCGGATGATCGCCGGCTTCGAGCAGCCGACGGCCGGGACGATCACGATCGACGGCAAGGACATCACCCACAGCCCGCCGAACCGGCGCAACGTCGGGATGGTCTTCCAGTCGTACGCCCTGTTCCCGAACATGACGGTGGCCGACAACGTCGGCTTCGGGCTCCGTGTCCGGAAGCGCTCGAAGGCCGAGATCAAGTCCCGTGTCGGGGAGCTCCTCGAGCTGATCCACCTGCCCGACAAGGGCGGCCGCTACCCGTACCAGCTGTCGGGCGGTCAGCAGCAGCGGGTCGCGCTTGCCCGCGCCCTGGCGATCTCGCCCGAGGTCCTGCTCCTCGACGAGCCGCTGTCAGCACTCGACGCCAAGATCCGGGTCGCGCTGCGCAAGGAGATCCGCTCGATCCAGCGCCAGCTCGGGATCACGACCGTGTACGTCACCCACGACCAGGAAGAGGCGATGTCGCTGTCCGACCGGGTCGTCGTCATGAGCGAGGGCCGGGTCGAGCAGATCGGACCGCCGCCCGAGATCTACAACTTCCCGGCCACGCCGTTCGTTGCCTCGTTCGTCGGGACGCTCAACCTCCTGCCGGCCCAGGTCGTCGACGCTGCCGGGGGCACGGTCAACGTCGGCGGTCAGACGATCCGGACCCCGAAGGCGATCGAGACCGGCGCCGACCGGCCGGTCACCGTCGCGCTGCGGCCCGAGGCCGTGGAGCTTGGCGAGGCAGGCGGGTCAAACCGGCTGACCGGCCGGGTCGAGGACGTCAGCTTCCTCGGCTCGATCGTCCGGACCCGGATCCTGATCGCCGAGGGGATCTCCGTCTCGCTCGACCAGTTCAATGACCCGGCCCTCGCCGCCACCGGCATCGGCGACACCGTCACCATCTCGTTCCCGCCCGAGGCGACCCTCGTCCTGGCCGGTCAGGCGAGCGCCAGCGACGCGGTGGAGCAGGCGATCGCCGAAGTCTGAGCCGGCGGCTGGCGTGCTTCCGACCGGCTGAGACCCGATGACCGATCCGACCCTCCACCCGATCCTTGGCGGCATCGACGTCGTCGTCTTCGACAAGGACGGGACGCTCATCTCGTTCGACGCGATGTGGAGCGGCTGGACGCGCGACCTCGGGACCCGGCTCGAGCTGGCGACCCGCCGCCCGGTCGCCGGCGACATCTTCACGACGATCGGGTACGACCCGGTCGCGAATCGGATCCTGGCCGGCGCTCCCCTCGCCGTCGGGACCATGGGCGAGCTCCAGGAGCTGGTCGGGGCCGTCCTGCGGCGCTGGTGCCCGAGCGTCGCCGCCGCGCGACGGATCCTCGCCGATGCCTGGTTCGAGCCGGATCCCGTCGCCAGCGCCGTGCCACTGGCGGACCTGCCGGGCGTGCTCGGGGTGCTCCGCGCGGCGGGCCGCCGGATCGCGGTCGCCACGACCGACGATCGGCGCCCGACCGAGGCGACGCTCGCGGGCCTGGGCCTCAGTGACCTGATCGAAGACGTCGTGTGCGGTGACGACGACGGGCCGACCAAGCCGGATCCGGCCGTCCTCACCGGGATCGCACAGCGGCTCGGCGTTCCGGTGGCCCGCCTGGCGATGATCGGCGACACGCCGGCCGACCTGCGGATGGCGCGGACCGCAGGCGCCCGCCCGATCGGGGTGGCGAGCGGCGTCACCGCGGCGGGTGAGCTGGCCGGCGACGCAGACGTCGTCCTCGACTCGATCGCGGACCTGGTGGCGGCGCCCGCTTCCCCGGCCTGAGCCGGAGCCACAGCCCGCACGATCGCCGGTACGATGCAGGGAGCGTGCCGGTCGGCGCGGCGTCGCGAGCCGAGTCGTGTCCGACCCATCCCCACCCAGCTGGAGATCGGGCTTGACCATCGTTCGGACCATCCGCCGCGTCGCGAGCCCGGTCCTCGTCGTGGCCCTGGTCGTTGCGGCCTGTGGCAGCGCCACGCGCACGCCGGATGTGGCCTCGGATGCTCCGACCGCGACGTCCAGCGCCGCCGCTTCGCCCGACCTGCCGCCCTCGCCGGATCCGCTGGCGGACCTCGTCGCGGCCGCCGAAGCGGAAGGCGCCCTGACCACGATCGGGCTGTCGCGGGAGTGGTGCGGCTACGGCGACGCCCTCAAGACGTTCGCCGCCCGCTACGCGATCACGGTCAACGAGCTCAACCCCGGTGCGGGCTTTCCGGATCAGCTGGCGGCGATCAGGGACAACCGCGACAACGCCGAGCAGGCACCCGACGTCATCGATGTCGGATTGACGTTCGGTGCCCGCGCCAAGGCCGACAAGCTCCTGGCGCCGTACAAGGTGTCGACCTGGGACTCGATCCCGAAGGGGCTCAAGGACGCCGGCGGGGCCTGGTACGGCGGCTACTACGGCGTCCTCGTGTTCGAGACCAACCGGAGCGCCGGAGCCACGCCGCCGGCCGACTGGGCGGACCTCCTCGCGCCGTCGCGCAAGAGCGGGGTCGCGCTGGCCGGCGATCCGCGCGTCTCGACCCAGGCGATCGAGGCGGTCTACGCCGCGTCGCTCGCCACCGGCGGATCGCTGGCCAACGCCCGGCCGGGGCTCGACTTCTTCGCCAAGCTCCAGAAGGCCGGCAACCTCGTCCCGTCGATCGCCACCCCGGCCTCGATCGACGCCGGCACGACGCCGGTCACGATCCGCTGGACGTACAACGCCCTGGCCCACCGCGACGTCGCCAACGGCACGCCGGAGATCGAGGTCACGGTCCCGGCGACGGGCCGGCTCGGGGGCGCGTACGTCCAGGCGATCAGCGCGTTCGCGCCGCACCCGAACGCCGCCCGCCTGTGGATGGAGTTCCTCTACAGCGACGAGGGCCAGACGATCTGGCTGAAGGCGAACTGCTACCCCGTCCGACTCGCCGACATGAACGAGCGCAGCGCGATCCCGCCGGACGTGCTGGCCAATGTGCTCGACACGGAGGGCACGGTCTTCCCGACGCTCGAGCAGCTGAACGCCGCGACGACGCTGATCACGACCAAGTGGACCGCCGTCGTCGGAGCCGACATCAAGTAGGCGAGCCCGCTCCGGCAGGGAATTGCGTCGCCTGAGGCGGTCGCCGCCCGATCGAAGCGGTACCTCTGGGCTATCGCCCGCGACGGCCTCCGCTCCTACCGTTGGCCAGAGCCGCGTGCCCGCGCGACCACATCCGATTCCGCGTGCCCGCCAGCCCGGTCCAGATCGAGGTCATCGCCGCCGCACCATGGCCATCGCGTTCGAGCCACCAGATCACGACGCGCTCCTGTCCCTGGGCGAGGTCGCCGCCGCCGCCGGCATCACCCGCGGGACGGCCCGCGCCTGGTGCGTGAGCGGGCGCCTGCCCTCGGTCGCCGGTCCCCGCGAGGATCCGCTCGTCCGCCGCGCGGACCTCGACGCGTGGCTCGCGCGGCGTGGTGCGGACGGCGCCCGCATTCGCGTCCTGCACGATCCGAAGGCGGGTGCCGAGGCCCTCGGCCGCCTGGCGGCCGAGGTGAGCGGCCAGATCGATCTCGAGACGCTGTTCGCCGACGTCGTCGCCGACGCGATGAACCTCTTCTCCCTCGCCCGGATGGGGCTCTGGCTGTATCACGCCCCGCGTCGCTTCCCGTTCAGCCTGGCCGCCCACCATGGACTCACGGACGAGGTCCTCAATTGGGTCTCCGGCCTGCGGGCGGATGCGACGGCGGCCGGCCTGACCGCGATCCAGACCGGCCAGGTCGTGACCCTCACGGACACGCTGACCGACACGCCGACCGTCGAGGTTCGCGACCTCTACGCCCGGAACGGCATCCGGAGCGTGTGCTTCGCCCCGATGATCTTCCGCGACGAGCCGGTCGGCCTGCTCGTCCTCTACCAGGACGCGGTCCATGCCTGGAGCGACGAGGAGACCGCGCTTGCCGCCGGCTTCGCCAATCAGATGGCGACGGCCGTCGGGAACGCCCGCCTCCACGATTCGGTCAGCTCCCTGGCGCTCCGCCTCGAGGCGGTTCAGGACCTTGCGGTCCGGCTGAACCGGACGCGCGGCCTGACCGAGATCGCCGAGCTGATCGTGGAAGGCTGCGAGCGGATGATCGCGTTCGAGTCGATCCGGGTGTACCGGGTCGACCACGAGACCTCGATGTGCGAGCCGATCGCCTTCCGCGGGACCTTCCTCGGGAGCACGGAGCCCGACTGGAACGAGTTCCGCTTCCCGATCGGCGAGGGCGTGACGGGCTGGGCAGCCGAGCACAACGAGGCCGTCCTGGTCGACGACGTCCGATCGGATCCGAGGGCCATCCCGCGCCTCCGGCCGAATCGCTCGCAGTCGATCCTGGCCGTCCCGATCAGCTTCGAGAACCACGTCTACGGCGTCATCGCCCTGTCCGCCGCCGAAACGACCCGGTTCGAGCACGAGGACGAGACGACCGTGACGATCTTCGCGGGCTATGCGGCCCAGGCGATCGTCAACGTCACCCAGCTCGCCGAGCTCGACCGCCAGCGCGGCGAGCTCGAGCATCAGCTGGCCAGCCAGCGCCGTCTGCTCGACATCAACGAGCGGCTCATCTCGACCCGCGACCCCAAGGGCATCCTCGAGATGATCGCGGACTCGCTCAAGGCGATCGTGCCGTACGACGCCCTGACGATCTACCGCTGCGACTTCGAGGCCGGCGTCCGGCGCGCCGTCGTGGCCCGCGACCGGTTCGCCGAGGTGATCCTCGACTATGCCGGGCCGATCGAGGTCGGGATCAGCGGCTGGGTCATCGCCCACGGCGAAGGGGTCCTCGCCAACGACGCCCTGGCCGATCCGCGCTCCGTCCAGATCCCGGGCACGCCCTACGAGCCCGAGGCGATGATCGTCGTCCCGGTCCGGGTCGGCGGCGACGTGGTCGGGACGCTCAACGTCGCCCGGATGGGCGGCGAAGAGGCGCATTTCAGCCAGAACGAGTTCGAGCTCGTCCAGCTCTTCGCCGGGCAGGCGTCGCTGGCGCTCGAGAACGCCGAGGCCCACGGCGCGGTCACCGTCCGGGCCGAGCACGACGCCCTGACCGGCCTCCGCAACCACGGCTCGTTCCAGCGCGAGCTCGCCCAGCAGATCGTCGCAGCAGAAGGCAGTCCGTTCGCGCTCCTGATGCTCGACCTCGACGCGTTCAAGGGCTTCAACGACACCTGTGGCCATCCGGCCGGCGATGCCCTGCTGGCCGGAGTCGGCGACGCGATGCGGGCGGCGACGCGCTCCAGCGACGCGCTGTACCGCTACGGCGGCGACGAGTTCGCGGTCATTCTCCCGGGGGCCAGCCGGATCGAGGCGTTCGAGGTCGTCGAGCGACTCCGCCGCGGCGTGGCGAGCATCCCGTCGCCGACCGGTCCGCGGGTCGGCATCTCGGCCGGCGTCGCGTGCTACCCGGACGACGGCCTGACGAAGGACGAGCTCGTGGCTGCCGCCGACCAGTCGCTCTACCTGAGCAAGCCGGCGACCCTCACGGACGACCCCGAGGCGGCCCGCCGCGACCCATACCTCTCGGCCCTCGACGAGACCGCGATCGCGCTGATGAACCGCCACGACCCGGAAGACCTGCTCGAGACGATCATCAGCCGCGCCGCGGCGCTCCTCGGCACGCCGCACGGGTTCATCTACCTCGTCGAGCCGGACCGGGCGTCCCTCGTGGTCCGCCACGGGATCGGCATCTTCACCGACTTCCTCGGCTATCGGATGCCCGTCGACAGCGGCCTGTCCGGTCTCGTCTATCGCGAGGGCCGGCCCGTCGCCGTCGACGACTACGACGCCTGGTCGAACCGGGCCGACGACATGCCGACCCTCGTGTTCGGAGCCGTCGTCGGTGTGCCGCTGACGTCCGGCGGCCGGGTCGTCGGCGTGATCGGCCTGGCCTCGGGCAGCTACGAGCGGACGTTCGGAACGCGCGAGATCGCGGCCCTCAGCCGGTTCGCCCAGCTCGCCTCGATCGCCCTCGACAACGCCCACCTGTTCGAGGCCGCCCAGCGCGGCGCCCTGTACGACCCGATCACCGGGCTCCCGAACCGCGATCTCCTGACGGACCGGGTCACCCACTCCCTGACCTGGACCCGGCCCGGCGACGCGGCGCCGATCGCCCTGATCCTGCTCGATCTCGACCGGTTCAAGGTGATCAACGAGAGCCTCGGTCACGCCGTCGGCGACGCGCTCCTGGTGGCGGTCGGTCAGCGGCTGCAGCGCTGCCTGCGGCCCGGCGACACCGTGGCCCGGTTCGGCGGCGACGAGTTCGCGGTGATCCTCGACGGGATCGGCGGCGTCGACGAGGCCCATCGCACGGCCGACCGGATCCTCGCCGAGCTGCGCGAGCCGTTCGAGCTCGGCGGTCGCGATTGGTACGTCAACGCCAGCATGGGCATCGCGATGGCGTGGCCGGGGCAGGCCACACCGGGTGATGTGTTCCGGGAGGCCGAGGTCGCCCTCGTCCGGGCCAAGGCGTCCCCTGGTCCCCGGTACGTCCTCTTCGAGCCGGAGATGAGCGCGGCCACCCTCGACCGCGTCGAGATCGAGAACGACCTCCGGCGGGCCCTCGACCGCAATGAGCTCCGGCTCCACTACCAGCCGATCATCGACCTCGCCACCGACCGGATCGTCGGGCTCGAGGCGCTCGTCCGCTGGGAGCATCCGACGCGTGGGCTGATCCCGCCGCTGTCCTTCATCCCGGTCGCCGAGGAGACCGGGCTCATCGTCGCGATCGGGCGCTGGGTCCTCGAGACGGCCTGTCGCCAGGCCCGCGAGTGGCTCGACGAGCGGCCCGAATCGCCGCTCGTGATGAGCGTCAACCTGTCGGCCCGCCAGTTCGCCCACGCCTCGCTCGTCGACGAGATCCGGGCGACCCTCGCCGCGACCGGCCTGCCGCCCGATCGGCTCGAGCTCGAGATCACCGAGTCCGTCCTGCTCGACGAGGGCGAGGACGTCGCCGACGCCCTGCGCGCGATCCACGATCTCGGCGTGGGGCTGGTGCTCGACGACTTCGGGACGGGCTACTCGTCCCTGTCCTACCTCCGCC
This sequence comes from uncultured Chloroflexia bacterium, assembly GCA_963783055.1. Classification (GTDB taxonomy): domain Bacteria; phylum Chloroflexota; class Limnocylindria; order Limnocylindrales; family CSP1-4; genus CF-46. The sequence goes on along the minus strand of CAWAMB010000004.1, from coordinate 133,216 downwards.
GCCTGCCGCTCGACACGATCAAGATCGACCGCTCGTTCGTGGCCGGGATCGACGACGACAACTCGAACCTGCCGATCGTCAAGGCGGTCATCGCCCTGGCCCACGGCCTCGGGATCGAGGTCGTCGCCGAGGGGATCGAGAACGCCTGTCAGCTCGAGCGCCTGCGCGACCTCGTGTGCGACCGCGGGCAGGGCTACTGGTTCGCTCGGCCGCAGCCGCCCGAGGAGCTGACGGCGCTGCTCGCCGGAGGCGTCGCGCCGGGCGCCTGAACGCCATGTCGCGAATTGCAACGGCCCCGTCCAGGACGGGGCCGTCGTCGTGTGCGGGGGTCAATCGAGCTAGCGGCGCGATCCCATCAGGCGGAGCAGGAACAGGAAGATGTTCACGAAGTTGATGTACAGGTGGATCGCCCCGAGGACCGACGCCTTCTCGACCGAGCCGAGCGACGCCGCGTAGTCGCCGTACGAGATCCGCTGGACGTCGTACGCGGTGTACACGGTGAAGACGATCACGCCGATCAGGGCGATCGCCCAGCCGAGCGGGCTGCTGCCGAGGAAGATGTTCACGACCGAGGCGACGAGCAACCCGATCATGCCCATGAACAGGAAGCCGCCGAGCGAGGTCAGGCTGCGCTTGGTCGTCGCGCCGTAGACCGCCGCCGCGCCGAACATCGCCGACGCGGCGACGAAGGACGTGATGACCGACTCGACCCGGTAGAGCGACGTGATCACGCCGACGGTGATGCCCATCGTCCCGGCGAACACGAAGAACAGGCCGAGGCCGAGGGTCGCCGACATCCGCGGCAACAGGCCCTGGATCGCGATCCCGAGCCCGAGCTGGCCGAAGACCAGGACGAACCACAGCGGGCGGACGGCCCGGATGATCGCCGGCTGGCCCTGGACGACGAAGGCGATCGCCGCGGTCAGCAGGAGCCCGGCGAACATCCAGCCGAAGGACTGGCTGAGGAACCGGGTCGCCAGCTCCGCGGACGGCCTGACGCCGAGGGTGGACGGCGGTGCGCCGTACTGGTCGTTCATGCTCATCGTTCGCTCCTCGTGGCGGGTGCCTTCCGTCGATCTGGTCGTGATGGCGGAGCCGACCGCGCCTCGGCCTGTTCCGCCGCTCGTGCGAGAACCCAGAGCAGATCCGCGAGGCGGTTCAGGTACGGTAGCAAATGCGGTCCGGGAATCAATCCCTCCGCACCGAGCGTCACCGCCCTCCGTTCGGCCCGCCGGACGATCGTCCGGGCCAGCTCCAGGGCCGCGCTGACGACCGTCTCGCCGGGGACCACGAACTCGGTCGGCATGACGATCGCGCTCTCGGCGTCGCGCAGGAGCGTCTCCACGCCGTCGACCATCGCGGCGGTCACGCGGCTGACCCCATCGACCTGGCGATCCCAGGCGGCGGGCTGCGTGGCGAGCTCGGCGGCCGCGACGAACAGCTCGCGCTGGATCCGGAGGACGAGCGCCGCCAGGTCGCCGGCGGCGAGCTCGAGCCCGTCCGGATGGATCGAACCGAGATGGGCCCGGACGAGCCCGAGGGCCGCGACGCCTTCGTCGATCGTGCCGTACGCCTCGGTTCGGAGGTCGTCCTTGGCGATCCGCTCGCCGCCGAACAGGAGACCGGTCGTGCCGTCGTCGCCGCGCCGCGTCGCGACGGCGGAGTCGAAGGGCGAAACGGCGTCGGGATCGGTCACCGGGGCGTCAGCCGAGGGTCGGCTCGGTCACCACATCAGCCCGGCGTCGCGCGGGTCCCAGCGCTCGGCCAGCAGGGTCACCTTCACGTCGTGCTCGACGACGGACTCGGCCTGATCCTTGACCTGCTGGATCATCGATCCGGCGTACGGGCAGAACGGCGTGGTGAGGATCATCTTCACCTCGGTCGAGTCCGGGCCCAGGATGATCTGCTTGATCAGCGCCAGCTCGACGACATTCATCCCGATCTCCGGGTCCACGACGGCCCGGAGCGCGTCGAGGATCGCGAGCTCCGTCGCGCGCCGCTGGGGGTCGAAGGCGGCGCCGTCGGCGGAGGAGTCGAACACCTCGGGCGACGCGTCGGCAGCGGTTGCCGTCGGCGCCGGCGCGGCGTTCGGGTCGGTGGTCGTGTCAGTCATCGCCGCGATCCTACCACCGGGCCCGGAATCGGCCGCCTGCGGGTGCCCGCCTCGGGCGCACTCAGGGCGGGTCCGGCGGCCCGCCCCGGCCGTCGAGATCGTTCAGCCGGCGCTCGATCCGGTCGAGCTGGTGGCCGCGCTGGCGCATCTCGCGCAGGACGAAGACGGGCAGGGCGATGATCGCAACGACCACCACGACGTAGACGACGACCAGCGCGATCTCGAACGGTCCGACGTTGGGCATCGGAGCTCGGCGTCAGCCCCCGGCAGCGACAGCCGGCTTGATGACGATCCCGGGCCGGCGGTACTGCTCCGGCAGCCCGTGCGCCTCCGTCTCGTCATAGCCAGGCCCGGCTAGGGAGCCGTCGGCCTCGAAGAAGTCGGCGTACTGGTCGCGATGGTCGGCCGCGTAGGTGTAGGCCGCCGCGATCCCGACGCGCTTCAGCTCGGGGTGGTCCTTCATCAGGCGCGCCAGGTCGAACCCGTTGCTGCGCAGCTCGAGCAGCTGCCGGACCGTCAGCCGCGAGCCGTAGCAGAACGGCTCGCCGTTCATCACGAGCGGATCGACCTGGACCCACTTGATCGTCATGGCTCAGGCGCCCTTGTAGATCGCCTGGAGGAGGCGGTTCTTGCGGCGACCGTCGCCGGCGATCCGGCCGTGCCACTTGAACCGTTCGATCATGGCGTCGATGGCGGTATCGACCAGCGCCATGTCGCCGCGGGCGAGCGTGGCGCCGACGGCCGCCCGGACGCCTTCACACAGGGTGATCAGGTCGTTCATCGGGACCTTGCGCCGGCGGTACGCGGGCGGCGTCGCTTCCGCGAACGAGCGCGCCGGCTCGACATCGCCGGCGGCCATCGATTCGACGACGCGATCGATCAGCGCGACCGTGTCGCGGAGGAGCCGGCGCACGGCGTATTCGTCGTGGCGCTCGCGCATCGTCGGGTCGCGGTCGAGCGCGATCTCGAGCGCACGCGATCCGAGGCGCTCGCGGGCCACGCTGACGCGGGCCGCGGCCGCGGGCAGCGCCGAGATCCGGTCGTTCGGCGGCAGGCCGAGAGAGGGATGACTCACGATCGGCAGTCTAGCGTGCCGCCGGATCGGCGTGCGCCAACCGTCGCCGATACGATGACCGGGTGACCATCCCTGGCAACGAGCCCGGCGAGCGCCCGCCGCGCCTCGATCGGCCGCCGAGCGACCGCTACCGTCCGGCGCCGGACGCTCCCGTCGCCGATGCCCGCCCGGGGCGGCTCGACGCGATCGCCACGCCCCTCGCGCTGATCATCGGCGGCGCCATCGCCTTCGTGGTCCTCGGCGGCATCCTGGCGGTCACCGCCGGCCTCGTGATCCTGAGCGCCTTCCTCGGCTGGCTGACGGGCCGCCTCGTCTCACCGCCGGGTCGCGCGACCGCCGTCGGGCTGGCTGCGGTCGTCGCCGGCTTGCTCGGCGTGTGGCTGTTCGGGCGGGTCGAAGGCGGCGTCCTCGATCCCATCACCTACCTGATCGACGTCCAGGGACCCGTCGTGCCGGCGCTGTGCCTCCTCGCCGGCGGCGGCCTCGCGGCGGCGGCCTCGCGATGATCGGTTCAGGCGGGCGCGAGCTCGACTTCCGTCACCCGACCGAGGCCGACCAGCCCCGGATCGTCGGCCTGGTCGACGACTGGTTCGGCGGCCGGCGCGTTCGGCACCTCGTCGTCCGAAGCTGGTTCCGGCACGTCGCGTCGTCCTCGTGGCTGACGGAAGACGCCGCCGGCCATCCCGTCGGCTTCCTGATCGGCTACCGCAGCCAGGATCGACCGCGAGAGGCGATCATCCACCTGGTGGGGGTCCACCCCAGCCATCGCCGGCGCGGGATCGGTCGAGCGTTGATCGGCTCGTTCCTGGCCGACGCGGCGGAGGCCGGGGTCACGACCGTGACGGCCCTGGCCTGGCCTGGCGAGCCGATCGCGATCGCGTTCTTCCGGGCGACGGGCTTCCGGCCCGACGACGGCGCCGGCACGCAGAACGTCCACGGCGCGCCGGCCTATCCGGACTACGAGGCTCCCGGCGAGGATCGCATCGTGTTCGTCCATCGGAGCGGCGCCGCCTGATCGACAAAATGCACCGCGCACGCCGCAGCGAGTTTCGTACGATGCGGGCGTCGGAGCCCACCTCGCACTCTCCGGCGATACGAAGGGGAGTGGACATGCGCGGTTGGATCTTCCGGATCGGAATCATCGCGGTCATCGCGATCGGCGCCTTCATCTTCCGGGACCGTCTCTCGAGCAGCGCCGCGGATCTCGCGGTCGGCGACTGCTTCGATGTCCCGACGGCCAACGTCGACATCAAGGACGTCCAGCACCATCCCTGCACGGAGGCCCACACGGGCGAGGTGTTCGTCCTCGTGAACCATCCGGCCGCCAAGGGCACGCCGGCGCTGACCGAGGCGCAGCTCATCGACTACCTGACCACGGCCTGCGCGCCCGTCTTCGTGTCGTACGTCGGCGAGGCCGCCGCCAGCTCGGGCAACCTCGATTTCGGGGCGTTCTACCCGCTCGACAAGGACTGGCTCGATGGCGATCGCGGGGTCACCTGCTACGCGTATCGCGTGGACGACGCGGCGATGACGACGAGCATCAAGAAGGCGCCCTGACCGAGTCCGGGCCGTCCAGCTCGGCGGCGATCGCGCGCGGAGTCAGCTGCTCGCGCAGCAGGCGTCCGAATCGCGCCGCCCGATCCGCCTCCGGCGCGGCCTCCAGCCAGCGTCGGAGGAGCGCCTCGCCTTCGTGGTACACGAACACGTAGGTCCGCCAGAGCGGGTGCTCGATGAACTCGAGCCGCTTGGCGGCCGTTGCCGGAGCAAAACGGCCGATGCGTTCGAGCCAGGCCAGGACGTCGTCGTGCGTCGCGCCATCCGCGTGGCGGAGCAGCGCGGCGTTCACCCGGCTCTCGCTCATGGTCCGGCGCAGCGGCGCGAGGGCGACCGTCGTCGCGGCGGCGTCGCGCGCGGCAATCGGATCGGCCGCGACGTCGAGCCCGGCTCGCTCGTAGAGCTCGACGAGGAGGCCGACCTCCTCGTTCGGCGGTGACGCGAAGCGGTGACCGAGGTCGGCCAGCCCCTCGCTGATCAGGCACTCCGGGGTGTTGATCAGGAGGATGCTCGACTCCATCCGGTGGAGCCGGTCGACCAGCTCGGCCTCCTTCGTGACGTGCTCGAGATGGTGGCCGGGGTAGGTCTCGTGGGCGGCGACATGGATGAGCTCGGCGGCGCGCGCCGGCAGGTCCGTGTTCAGGTCGAACCGCGAGCGCCGGCCGCCGTCGTACCAGTTGTAGCCGGTCCACGGCTGATCCCTGACCATCCGGATCCGGAGGTCCTCCCCATCCGGCACCGGAAACAGGGCCAGCGCCCGGGTCCGGAAGCGCGCCACGAGCCAGGCGAGGACGTCCGCCAGCCGTTCGCCCGGGATGGTGAACCGGTCGTCCCAGGCCTGGAGGCGGTCCGCCAGCGGCTGCCGGCCCGGGAGCAGCTCGTCCATCGCCGCCGCCGCGGCATCGAAGACCGCCTCGTCTCGCCGGAGCGGCGCCCATTGGAAGCAGCGCTCCACGTGTTCGAGGTACGGCGAGTCGGCGCCAGCGAGCGCCTCGGCCTGCGTGCGGAGGGCCACGACCTGGGCGGTGAGCCAGCCGCGCCGGTCGGGCTCGGCGATCTCGGCGTCGATCCGCTCGAGGAGGTGCGTCGGCGTCCTCGACGAGCCGGCCGGCCTGGCGGAGCTCCTCCATGTCGGCCCGCGCCTTGAGATCGGCCGGGCCGAAGTAGCCGTCGACGAGCCCGGGGATGTGCTGGTCGAGGCGAAGGGCGAGGAGGAGGTAGTCCGCGGGCGACCGGATCCGGGACGGGGACCCGGCGCTGGCCGCCGACGGCGAGGGTGTCCGCCGCGGTCACCGCGGCTCGCCGGGCAGCGAGCCCATCCCCTGGCCCGGCGCCATCCCCTTCTCCTCGCCGACGAAGGGCATGCCCTGGCGGTCGACCGCGTCGAGGCTCATCCGAAGGGCCGACGTCTTGGCCTCCGCGACCTCGCGGACGTAGGCAGCCTCCTCGTCGGGCGTCAGCGGCCGGCCCCGGACGATCTGCTTCGGCTTGCCGACCATCAGCCAGGCGAGGTGGTAGCGGTCCATCGAGCCCCACGCCCGGACGAGGAGGTCGTCGCTCAGCTGGAGCCAGGTCTGGAGCCCGCGCAGGGTCGGCTGCGCCTGGAGCCGGTCGCCCTCCTCGACGAGCTGGCGCGTGCGGGTGATGAGCTCGTCGCGGGTCACGGCTCGTCGCCGCGGATGAAGGCTTCGCGGTCGGCGCGGGCGCGGAGGGTCCACACGCCCGGCCGGCCGGTCCCGATCGGATCGCCACTGAACCGCGTCACCGGCAGGATCCCGGCGACGGAGCTCGACAGGAATGCCTCCTCGGCCTCGTGGAGGTCGCGCGTCGTCAGGAGCCCCTCCAGCGTCGCGAGCCCGACGGACGTCGCCCCAGCGCAGGATCCAGTCGCGCGTCGTGCCCGGCAGGATCGCGCAGGCGAGTGCCGGCGTGGCGAGCTCGTCCGCCTCGGACCAGGAAGAGATTGGCCGACGTCGCCTCGGACAGATAGCCGTCGATCGTGAGGAAGAGGGCATCGTCGGCGCCGGCGGTCCGCGCCTCGACCCGGGCGTAGACGTAGTCGGCCCGCGACGTCGTCTTCAGCGCGTTGAGCGGGTTCTCGGGGTCGCGTCGGACGCTGCTCGGGACGAGATGGAGGCCCACCTCGAGATGGGACGTCGGTGCCGGCGGGACGGGCCACGCCTGGACGACGATCGTCGGGCTCGGGTGCTCCTCGGGCGGCAGCAGCCCCCGCCCGAAGAACGGACCGCGCGACACCGTGATCCGGACACTGGCGTCGCCGTCCGGCCCCGCGAGGCCCTCCGCCTCGAGCAGCGCGTCGATGGCGGCCGCCAGGGTCGCCTCCAAACCATTGGGCAGATCGATCGCGAGCCCGGCCGCGGAGCGCCGCATGCGGGCGGCGTGCTCGGCCAGCTCGGTCGGCCGCCCGGCTCGGGCGCGGAGCGTCTCGAACACCCCGTCCCCGAGCTGGAAGCCGCGATCGAACGCGGTCAGGACGGGAGCGTCGGCTGGTTCGATCCGGCCGTCGATCCAGACGTGGCGAGGGGCGGCCGACGCACCCGTCACTCGCTTCCGACCTCTCGGCCGCCGATTGCCGCGAGCGGCCCGCGCGCCTTCGCGATCGTCTCGTCCCATTCGGCGGCCGGATCGCTCTGGTACGTGATCCCACCGCCGACGTGAAGCGACAGACGGGTCCCGTCCGCGACGAGCGTCCGGATGAGGATCGACGTCGCCATCGACCCGTCCGGCCCGATCCACCCGAGCGCCCCGGTGTACGGCCCGCGCCGCGTCGGCTCGAGCCCGCGCAGGATCTGCATCGCCCGGATCTTCGGCGCGCCGGTGATCGAGCCGCCCGGGAACGATGCCCGGAGCAGGTCGAACGGGTCGCGGCCGGGCGCGAGGCGTCCGGTCACGGTCGACACCAGGTGCTGAACCGTCGCCGTTCGCTCGAGCCGGCAGAGCCGGGGCACCCGGACCGTGCCCGGGATGCAGACGCGGCCGAGATCGTTGCGCAGGACGTCGACGATCATCACGTTCTCGGCCCGGTCCTTGCCCGACGCGAGGAGCTCGCGGGCCAGCGCCCGGTCCTCCTCGCGCGTTCGACCGCGCGGGCGCGTGCCCTTGATCGGGTCGGTCGAGACGACACCGCGCGGCGAGATCGCAAGGAACGGCTCCGGGGACGCCGACAGGATCGCCCGCGGCCGGGCCGGGGCGTTGCCGAGCACGGAATCGTGGCCCGGGGCCCCGCCGCCGAGGTCGAGGTACGCGGAGAACAGGGATGGATCGCCGGTCCGCAGGCGGCGGTAGAGCGGCCACGGATCGCCATCGAACGGAGCGGCCAGCCGACGCGTCAGGTTGGCCTGGTAGAGGTCTCCCCGCGCGATCCGCTCTCGGACGGCCTCGACGCCCGCCTCGTACGCGGCCCGATCGAGTGACGACGTGAACGCGATCTCGTCCGTCGCCGGCTCATCCGTGGCGGACAGCGCGGCGGCCCGGGCCAGGCGACCCGGCCGGAGCCGGCGGCGGACCTCGGCGAGTCGACGCGTCAGTCGATCGGCGTCACCGTCGAGCGCCCGGCCGGCGAGCCACGCGCCGCCGGTCCGCCGATCCCAGGCGATCGTCCAGTCGTGAAGAGCGAGCCGAAGCGCGGGCAGCCCCTGATCGTCGGGCGGCGGGGCGGGCAGCCGCTCGATGATGTCGCCCAGCTCGTAGCCGAGGAACCCGACCAGGCCGCCGAGGAACGGCGGCGCATCCGGGCCACCGTGATGGCGGGCCGGCGCAGCGGGAGCGAGGCGCGACAGCAGCCGGCGAGCGACGGCGAAGGGATCGCCGCCGACGGCGGGCTCGGTGAGCACCGCGACCGGATCGGCCGTCAGGAACGTCCAGCGCGCGTTGCGGCCGGGCCGGGCGCTCTCGAGCAGGGCGAGGCCGGGCAGATCGCGGAGCGCCTCGGCGACGTCGATCGGGCGGGACTCCGCGAGCTCGGCGAGCGGCTCGAGCCGGACGGCCGGGGACGGCGAGACGGAACGGTCGCCCGCGACGTGGATCACCCGGCGATGATAGGGACCGCGCGCCGAAGCGGCTCCGGCCGGCCCGCCCATCGGCGGCGACGCGCAGGCGGCCGCCGACGCTCGGCGGGGTCACGACTGGGAGGACGTGCGTGCGAGCCAGGGACCTCGGGATCGTCATCGGTCGTGGTCGACCAGGCCCGGCAAACGCGATCACCGACGTCGCGGGCGTCCGGGTCGGCCACTCGACGATCGTTCGCGGCGACGGCCCGCTTCATGTTGGCGCCGGGCCGGTCCGGACGGGCGTCACGATGATCGTCCCCCACGATGGCGACGTCTGGACCGAGCCGGTCTTCGCCGGCAGTCACCGCCTGAACGGGAACGGCGAGCTGACCGGTCTCGAGTGGATTCGAGAGGCGGGCCACCTTACCGGCCCGATCGGGATCACGAACACCCACTCGGTCGGCGTCGTCCGCGACGCGATCATCCGCAACGCGGTCCGGATCCTGCCGTTCGGGACCTCGTACTGGGCGCTGCCGGTGGTCGGCGAGACCTGGGACGGCCTGCTCAACGACATCGACGGCTTCCACGTCACGCCGGACCACGTCGACGCGGCCCTGGCGGCGGCCGGCGACGGCACGGTCGAAGAGGGTGGTGTCGGGGGTGGGACCGGGATGGTCTGCCACGAGTTCAAGGGCGGGATCGGGACGGCATCGCGGGTCGTCGACGAGGCATCCGGCGGCTTCACGGTCGGCGTCCTGGTCCAGGCCAACTACGGCCGGCGCGACTGGCTCCGGGTCGACGGCGTGCCGGTCGGCGAGGCCATCCCGGCCGATGAGGTGCCCGACGCCATACTCGGAGGTCGAGGACGACGAGGAAGCGCCGCCTCCGGGCTCCGGCTCGATCATCGTGATCGTCGCGACCGATGCCCCGCTCCTGCCCCACCAGTGCGAACGCGTGGCCCAGCGAGCCGGCCTCGGGATCGCCCGGATGGGCGGCACCGGCGCCCACTCGAGCGGAGACCTGTTCCTGTGCTTCGCGACCGGCAACCGGACCCTGCCCCGGACCTCGTTCCGGTCCGATCCGCGGGTCACGGCCGATATCCGGGTCCTGAACGACTTCGCGATCGGGCCGTTGTTCGACGCGACGATCGAGGCCACCGAGGAGGCGATCCTGAACGCGCTGGTCGGCGCCGTCACGATGACCGGCCGCGATGGCATCACCGCCCATGCCCTGCCCCATGATCGGTTGCTCGAGACGATGGCCCGCTTCGGCCGCCCCGCGTCCGCGGATCGAACGTCGTGACCGCACGGGCGGTCCGGACCGTCGAGAACCGCCTCGCGGGCATGGACGATGTCCCCGCGATCCGGGCCATCCTCGTCGCTCATGGCAACGACGGTCCGATCGCGACCGCGGACGTCGTCGGGCCGTATGTCCATCACCTCATCCGCCGCGGCGGCGCGTGGGTGGCGGTCCAGCGCGACACGATCGTCGGGTTCGCCGCGACCCTCGACACGGGCCGGTCGACCCACCTGGCCGACCTGTTCGTCCACCCCGACCGCCTCGGCGAGGGCATCGGCCGGCCGCTTCTCGAGACGGCCTTCGGCGACAGCACGGTCCGGACGACATTCGCCTCGGACGACCCGCGGGCGATGCCCCTGTACCTGCGCGCCGGGATGTTGCCGCTCTGGCCGAGCCTCTATGTCCAGGGCGTGTCGACCACGCTGCCGGCGGTCGACGGTGCCATTCGCACGGAGACGGCCACGCCCGAGCGGCTGGCGGCGCTCGAGCGCGACTGGACCGGCCTCGAGCGGTCGGTCGACCATGCCTACTGGGCGGAGATGGCTGCGAGCGACCCCTTCGTGGTCCTCGACGGCGACGTCGTCGCCGGCCTGGCCTACGCCCGGACGCGCCAGGCGGCGGCGATCCGGGTCATCGACCGGCTCCTGATCCATCGCGACGCCGATCCGGTGGCGACGACGATCGCGGCGCTCGCTCGGGCCGGCCGGGGCGGGCCGGTCTTCGCCTGCTTCCTCGGCGCGCACCCGGCCGTCCGGCCCCTCCTCGAGGCCGGCTTCCGGATCGTCGACCGCGACCAGTTCATGACGTCCGATCCGGCCGTGATCGACCCGGTCCGCCACCTGCCGAACCCGGGCATGCTGTAGCCCGGGCACGCCGGAATGGCGTGCCCAGGCGTAGTCCTTCGACCCCCACACGCGACTGCGTTCGTCGGTCGGGCTTCGCGGCGGCCAGGGCAAGGCGCCGCCGAGGACCGCAGCGAGCGACCTCGGATGGTCGTGAGCGAGGACCACAGGCGGCAACGCCGCCCTGGTCGTTCAGCCGCGACAGTCGCTAGACGGCGGCGGGAACGGGCTTTTCGATGGGCATCCCGACCATGCTGCCCCACTCGGTCCAGGAGCCGTCGTAGTTGCGGACCCGCTGGTAGCCGAGCAGCTCGTGGAGGACGAACCACGAGTGGCTCGACCGCTCCCCGATCCGGCAATACGCGATGACGTCCTTGTCGGGCGTCACGCCCTTCGCCTCGTACAGGTTCGCGAGCTCCTCGCGGTCCTTGAACGTGCCGTCCTCGCGAACCGTCTGGGCCCACGGGATCGACGCGGCGCCCGGGATGTGGCCGGCCCGCTGGGCGGTCTCGGTCATGCCCGGAGGCGCGATGATCTCGCCGTTGAACTCGGCCGGCGATCGGACGTCGACCAGGGCGAAGTCGCCGGCCCCGATCCGCGGCAGGATGTCGCTCTGGAACGCGCGCAGGGCGAAGTCGGGCTCGGGCAGGTCGTACCGCGTGGCAGCGTGGTCCGCGTCGTCGGTCGACAGGGGCAGGCCGTTGTCGAGCCAGAACTTGCGGCCGCCGTTCAGGATCCGGACGTCGCGATGGCCGAACAGCTTGAGCTGCCAGTAGGCCCACGCCGCGAACCAGTTGTTGTTGTCGCCGTAGAGCACGATCGTCGTGTCCGGACCGATCCCGCTCGCGCCGAGGAGCGCGCTGAACTCCTCGCGGCTCGCGATGTCGCGGCGGATGCCGTCGGCCAGCTGGCTCGTCCAGTTCCAGGCGACGGCGCCGGGCACGTGGCTCTGCTCGTAGGAGGTGGTGTCGACATCGACTTCGACGAAGCGCACGGCGGGATCGTCGAGATGGGCCTTGGCCCAGTCGGCGTCGACGAGGACGTCGTTGGCGTAACCGGTGACGGTCATGGGATCTCCTGTCGGTGCGGCCGCAGAACGCGGACCGCGGTCTCGGGTCTGGTCAGGGGGAGCGGCGGGGGTCGCGGGCGACGATCAGTCGGATCGAGCCCGCCGCGGACACAAGCACATCGAGCTATCCCTCCCCGGTGGGCCGGTCGAGCCGGCTGAAGACGATCAGGCGCTCGCGGCAGGCGGCGGCTTCGCGCTCGGCCTGGCGCACGATCCACGGGTCGACCCGGCTGCTGTCCTCGATCTCGATGGTCGCCCCGTACGGGCCATCCTCGAGCACGATGCCGGAGCTGTTGCGGTAGTCGGCGAGCCAGTTCGACTGGAGGGCGACGGCCACGTCGGCGATGACCGATGCCGGGAAACAGCCAGTCGAGATAGGTCGCGTTCAGCCGGTCACGAACATCGGCCAGGCGGATCGGCCGGCCGCGCTCGATCCGGGCCAGGAGCTCGATGACCCGAAGAGTCGTGAACGGATCGCCGGATTCGGCCACGACGGGCGGACTGAGAATCTCGTCCGGGAGACCGGTGGGCGCCGGGCGGAGCGGCCCGAGACCGGGAGCGATCGACGGTGACGGACTGTCGGCTGGCATGAGTGGCGCGAGGTCTCCGGGCAATCCACGAGGGACTTCGCAGCCTACCGCAAGGTCGGCCGCCGTGCCATCGCCCGAGTCGGACCGCCACGCCGCTCGGACGCATAAGGCACCTCGCCCTCGTCCGACCGGGGGAATTGAGGCAGCGGATCGCGCACGGTTGGCATCCAGCCCGATGGCTCGCGCTCGGCATCGGCCTACGGTGAGCCCAGATCGACAGACGTCGACGAGAGCTCCCGAGGAGGGACACCGATGTATCCGATGCAGACCCACGAGCTTGCACGACTGAAGATCGCCGACGAGCTGGCATACGCCGCCCGCGAGCGGCGGGCGCGCGAGGCCGTGAGCGATCGACCGCGTTCGATCGACTTCTCGACCCTCGGCGAGCGACTCCGCGTCCGCCTCTTCGGCGGACCGAACCTCGGCGGCAAGCCGGCCGGCGCCGGCGCATGACCCGCCGCCGCGATGGCGATCCGGCAGTCCAGCCCGTTGTCGTCGGGGCGACAACGGGCGGCTGACGGGCGAGGCGTACGATGCTCACTCGGGCCGTTCCGACGCGAGGTCGAACGGACGGAGTGGAGCGAGGACTCGAGCGATGCATCTGCAGATCCGCTGCGTTCCCAGGAAGTCTCCGCCTGACGTCGAGCAGGTCCTTGGCCTTCTGGCCACCGCCGGCGTCAACCTGATCGGCGTCGGTGGCAGCGATCTCGAGTTCGGTGGGGAGCTGGCCCTGGTCCCCGAGCACGGCCAGGAACAGCAGGCGCTCGACGCGCTCGCCGACTACCACCCGCGACTGCTCGACTCCGACGACCCGGAATCCGGCCTGACTCTGTGCGAAGCCCAGCACCAGTCGGGCGGTCTGCGCGCCTGCCTCCAGGCGGTCGGCACGAGCAACCTGAGTGCGGGCCGGATCATCCGTGACATCCTCGTCGGCGTGCCCGACGCCAGCCAGCACGGAGCCGGAATCGTCCCGGTCCAGATCTATTCAGAGCTCGTCCGGACGTCCGAGACGATCGACCGCTGATCGAGTTGCCGGCGGCGATCGGGGGCACCGTCCGCCGAACCCACGAGCTCAGCTGACGCGCGGTTCCGGAGTTGGCTCCTCAAGTGGTTCGAGCAGCCCAAGGCGGGCCGCGGCCATGGCCGCCTCCACTCGGTTCGACACGCCGAGCTTGTCGAGAATGTGGGTGACGTGGACACCCGCCGTCTTGCGGGTGATGAAGAGCTCGTCGCCGATCTCGCCGTTCGAACGCCCTGCGGCGACGAGCCGGAGCACCTCGATCTCGCGCGCCGACAGGCCATGGGCCTGGCCGCTGACCGATCCCGATCGCCCGGGGCCGGTCGCAACGGGCTCGCCATCGCCCGGCGCGGTCTCGACCGCCGCGGCCCAGGCCGGATCGTCGGTCAGCGGCACACGGGCGCGCCGGGCGAGGACCTCGATCGCGCCCCGGAGCGACGCGGCGCCGAGCGTCACGGTGGATCGCCACGCGTCCACGAGCTCCGTCGCGACGTCGGCCTTGACGCCCGCCCGCCGGAGCTCGGTCTCCGCGAAGCGGTAGCGGGCATACGCCGCCTCGAACGGGTCGATCCCATCGGCCCAGGCGGCGACCGCGCGACGCCACGGCTCGGGATCCGGCGCGCCGTCCAGGCGGCCGCGTTCGGCGTCTGCCGTCGCCAGCCAGGCCGCGGCTCCCGCGGTGACCACCCGCGGGGCCAGCGTCTCGGCGTGGCCACGGAGGGAAGCCACCTCCTCCTGCAGCCCCGCCAGGCCGGCCTCGTTGCGGTCCGCCCGGAGCGCCTCGGCGCGTTCTGCGGCGGCGCGCAGGCCGAGCGTCACGAGCGGCACGCCCCACAGGACGTCGCCGGTGTCGAGCCACGGACCGATCACCGCTGACACCGCGTCGAGCGCGGCGGCCGGCCGGCCCTCGACGAGCGCGATCTCGGCGGCGACGATCGCGTGGAAGACGGCCAGGTCGGCCTCGAGCCGCTCTGTGTCGATCGAAGCCAGCCGGCGGCGCGCGGCCGCTGCGTCGCCGCGCCGGGCGTCGAGCCGGGCCGCGACCGACGCCAGGTACGGCGTCCCGAGTCCGGTCTGATCGAGGGCGAGGGCGTCGGCGATGACCGAATCGGCCTCCTCCCAGCGCCCGAGGCGCACCAAAACATCGCCGACCAGCGCCGCCAGCTCCATCCCGTAGCGGCGCTCCAGGCCGCCCTCCCGGGCGCCGCCGCGCGTGTCGCTGGCGACCGCGAGCGCCTCGTCGAGGCGATCCGCGACGAGGAGGTTCAGCCCGAGGTTGTGACCGGTCACGACCCACAGCTCGGTGTCATCCGGGCCGGCTAGCTGGTGCGCCCGACGCAGCTCGTCCAGCCCCGCCTCGACATGGCCGAGGGCGACGAGATCCGAGCCGAGCATCGTCCGTGCTCGGCTCTCCTCGTGGGCGCTCCCGGCGTCGCGGGCGCAGACGATCGCGGCTTCGCAGATCGGTCGTGATTCGGCCCACCGACCCAGCCCCATCAGCGCGCCACCGAGCCCGCCCAGCACGACCGCCCGCTCCGTCGACGGCGGCTCGGCCGGCACGAGCTCGACCGCACGGCGGTGCTCGGCCAGCGCCGCCTCGCCGTCTCCACCGGACCAGGTCAGGAACGCGAGCCGCGAATGGATCACGCCGCGGAGGACCGGATCGCCGTCGGCTTCGGCCAGGGTCAAGGCCTCGTGCATCAGCTCCAGCGCTCGTTCCGCGGCTCCGCTCAGATCCGCGGCGGTCGCGGCTCGCCGACGGATGTCGATCCGCTCCAGGTCGGTCGGTCGCACCGGGTCGGGCAGGCGCGGCTCCAGGGCGATCGCCCGCTCCAGCTGGCGATGCGTGTCGCCGAACGCGTGGACCGCCTCCGCGGCGTGGGCCGCGGCCAGCGTGGCCTCGTGCGCCTCCACGGGTCGATCGGCCGCGGCCCAATGGCGGGCCAGGTCCGCGGTCGCGGCGGCCGGCCTGCGATCCCCGAGGTCCGGCTCGGCGGCGAGCTGGCGCGCGAATCCCTCGTGGAGCTCGCGTCGCTCCCCCAGCGACAGCTCGCGTTCGACGATCTCGCGGAGGAGCTCGTGCCGGAATCCATATCGCCCGTCGGGCAGGGCCGACAGGACCCCCCGGGCCGTTGCGCTGCGGAGGGCATCGCCGACCTGGCTTGTCGTGCGTCCGACGAGTGGCCCGAGCAGACGCTCGTCGATCGGGCGACCTGCGACGGCCAGCGCCCGGACCACGGACAGCGTCGCATCGTCGAGGCTGGCGACGCGCGTGAGGAGGACATCCACGAGCGAGGGCGGCGCGGCCTCACCGGCCTCATCGGCAGCGGCGAGCAGCTCCTCGGCGAACAACGGGTGGCCCTCGGACCGATGCCAGATCGAGCGGACGAGCTCGCTTGCCACGGGCGCGCCATGCATCGCCGACAGCTGGCGTTCGACGTCCGCCTGGCTGAGGCGGGCCAGGTCGATCCGCATCGCGCCTGGGGCTCGGCCGAGCTCGGCCAGCCAGGCGAGAACCGGGTGACCCGGTCCGAGGTCGTCGGTCCGGCAGGTCAGGACCGCAACGACCCGCTCGTCGGTGACGTTCCGGACGAGGTACGTGATCAGGTCGTGCGTGGCCGGATCGATCCACTGGACGTCTTCGACGACGGCGAGGACGGGCGCCTCGGCCCCGAGTCGATCGAAGAACCCGAGAAGACGCTCGAAGAGTCGGGCCCGGTCGACCGCGGAGTCCGGCGCACCGGGGGCGCCGGACTCGGCAGGCGACGCGGCGACGGCCTCGAGAGCGGCGACCTCGGGCACGAGCCGGCCGAGATCGGGGAGGGCCGGCCCGAGCAGCTCGATCGCCCGATCGCGCGGGGTCGTCCGGACGAAGTTCCGGATCGCCTCGACGAACGGCAGGTACGGCAGCCCCTCGCCCGCAAGGTCCAGACAGGCTCCGTGCAGGACGGTGGAGCCGGCCGCCCGTGCCCGCTCGATCGCATCCCCGATCAGGCGAGTCTTGCCGATCCCGGCCTCGCCCCGCACCAGGAGGATGACCGGCCGGCCCGTCGCCGCGCGCTCGAGCGCCTCGTCGATCCGAGCCAGCTCGGCGTCACGACCCACGGTGATCGGGCTCGTTCGCGTCGCCACGCCGCCGATGGTACGACCGACGTGTCGCGGGGCCGTCGGCGACTCGGTGGTCGGGCCGCTGACGCCCTTACGCCGGCTTGCGCGCCGAGGCCGCCTGTCCGCCGGCAACCTGGTCAGGGCGAGCCGTGCCCGCCGCGGCCGCGCGGGCGGCATCGGCGCGCGCGACTTCGGCCCAGCGCCGCCACGCGGCCGCGGTCTCGGTCGTCGTCGCGATCGGCGGCAGGTCCGGCTCGGGAACGGTCCGCACGGGCTCGTGGTCGCGCGCGACGGCCAGGGCGCCGGCGCCGAGGAGATAGCCGAGGGGCTTCATCGGGATGCTCCGCTGTCGGCCGGTCGGTTGATCGGCGTGACCGGATCCTCGCGAATCGGTGATCCCGTGCCATCGGGTGGCCGCCGCATCGCGGACTGCCGCCCTACCTCAAAGCCGCGGCGACCTACGCCGGCGGCTCCTCGGAGACGTCGTCCGCCGGGTACTCGATGGACAAGGTCGAGCCGTCCTGGCCGGACAGGCCGCGGACGGGCTTGGCCGATTCGACCAGGATCGCGGGCGGCTTGGTCGCGCGGAACACCTGGTAGTCGAAGCCCACGATCGCGTTGCCGATCATGTCGCCGAGCCCGCCTTTCGCCTTCCAGCGGCGCGAGCGGCGGGCCAGCTCGAGGGCCAGGAGCGCATCCTCGTCGGCGCGGTGGCGAGTCTCGTCGGTCGGGTCCATGCGACGACGGTAGCGGACGTGTCCACCATCGCGCTCGGGAGGCCGCGTGACAGGCGTCATAGAATCCGGCCGTGAACGATCCGCGCGCCGGGCTCGATGACCTGCGGACGGCCGGCCGCGCCCGGTTCGCCCGGCTCGTCGCGCGTCCCGAGCCCGAGATCGACCTGGCGCTCGGCATGCTCCTGATCGCGGCCCACGGCCGCCCGCCGATCGACGAGCCGGCGATCTTCGCCCGCCTGGACACGATCGCGGACCGCGTCCGGATCCGGCTCGACGCGGGCGATCCGACGGTCGCGGTCATCGCCCGGCTCCACGACGTGCTCTATCGCGAGCTGGCGTTCCGCGGCCCGACCGCCGCCGAGTACGGCGATCCCGCCAACAGCCTCCTCGATGAGGTGCTGGCGCGCCGGGTCGGGCTGCCGATCAGCCTGGCGATCGTCGAGCTCGAGATCGCGGCCCGCCTCGGCGTCGCCCTCGTCGGGATCGGGCTGCCCGGCCATTTCATCGTCGGCGGGCCCGACGGGCTGCTCGTCGATCCGGCGGACGGCGGTCGTTCGCTCACGCCCGACGACTGCCAGGCGCTCATCCGGCGGGCGATCGGCGACGGCGTCCTGTTCCACGCAGGCATGCTCCGGCCGGCCGGCCGACGCGAGATCCTCGCCCGGGTCCTGCGCAACCTCCGCGCGGCGCGGCTCGGACGGCGCGATTGGCCGGCGGCCGTCGACGCGATCGACTTGCTCCTCGTCCTCGAGCCGACCGACCCGGAGCACGGCCGGGACCGCGGCTTGCTGCTCGGGCGGATGGGCCGGTTCGGGGAGGCCGTGTCGGCGCTCCGGGTCTACCTCGAGGAACGACCCGACGCCCACGACGTCCCGGATGTCCGGCAGGTCATGGGCATCTTCGCGGGTCGCCTGAACTAGGCGGCCGCGCGGGTCAGATCGTCGCGGCGTCCACCTCGGGCGGCGGTTCGGCCGTCGCCTCCCGCCCTTCGTCCGCCTGGCTTCCTGGCAACCGGCGCCGCAGCCGATCGGCCCCGAACCCGACCGCGAGGAGCAACCCGCCTTCGATCAGCAGGCCGAGCTCGGGCGAGCTCGTCAGGTAGCTGAAGTTGAAGTCGGTGAGGGCGATGATCAACGCCGTGCCGGCCGCGAACAGGAACGCGCCCGAGCGGCGGTGGAACGCGCGCTCGACGAGGATCGCCGCCAGGATCAGCAAGGCCACGTCCATGACCCACGGCGTGACGATGCGGCCGTAGTTCTCGTTTGGCATCGGTCCGCTGGTGCTGAGGGAGCTGGCGAGCCCCGCGACGGCAACGGCGCCGGCCCAGAAGCGGGTGAGGGTCGCACGCCGGCCGGGCGCACCGGGTGCCGACGCGGAGTCGCGCGTGGCGTTCGCCTCGCGCACGGCCAGCAGTCCCAGCCCCAGCGCCACGAGGAGCCAGGTGACCGCCGAGGCACCGATGAGGAGGAGTGGATCCGGGGTCGCCCCGATCGGCTCGCCCTTCTCCGTGAAGTTCGTCGGCGCGACGACGTCGCGGAGCCCGTTCAGGAGTGCCGCGGCCAGGGTCGTGGTCGCGACGAGCAGGCCGAGCTGGGTGAGGAGTCCGGCATGGAGGAACCGGACCACGACCGCGACGACCAGGCCGATCGACGCAAGGACCACGAACGCGGCCGAGCCGGACACGCTGAGGCTGCTCAGGAGGCCGGCGGCCGCGCCGACCGCATACAGGGTCGCGCCCAGGAGCGCGACGCCGGCGCCGCGCCGGCGACGAGCGTCGCCCGACCGCAGCGCGAGCCCGACGGCCGCCAGAACGATCGCCGCGACGAGCAGGCCGCCACTCACGATCGCGACGTTCCCCGAGTCGCCCGAGAGCCGCGCGACGAAGGCGGTCCATGCGGCGAGCAGGAAGCCGCCACCGAGGTAGGCGAACATCTCGACGACGATCGGCGCCGGGCCGAGCACGTCGCCGGCCGACACGCCGAGACGGCCGGGTCCATGGGTGCCAGCGATCGCAGAGCCTGGCTGGGCGGGCTCGGCGCCCGCGGTGGCGGGGCTCATGGGCCGGGCTGCCACGTCGGCGCGCAGCCGGTCGGCGGTCTCCCGGTCGAGCAGGCCGGCGCGCTGCCAGCCGTCGATCCGATCGAGGACAGGATCCATTGGGCGTCTCCTGACTGGAACCGTCGCACCACGGCGAAGCGGCTCACTGCGCAGATGACGATCATGCCCGGCGTCGCGCTGCGCGGCGTCTCGCTCTTGTCGGCTACTTGACCAAGGGGACCGTGCGTGCATGATTGTGCTACCAATGACTAGCACGTTACAACCGGACGACGAGACCCTGTGGCAGGCGCTGACCGGGGACGGTCGGCCGCTCCTCGGGATCTTCGCGGTCGGTCTCGGGCTGGCCGGGGCGTTCGCGTGGTTCGTCTCGGCCGCGGGCGAAACGCTGCCGCACGAGCTCCGCTTCCTGGGCATGACGGCGCCCGAGCTCCACGCGCTCGCCGACGGTCGCGTGGCCGACTTCATGACCCACGATCGCGTGGCGTTCGGCGGAACGCTGGTTGCGCTCGCCGTGCTGTACCTGTGGATCGTCGCGGTGCCGCTGGCCGCCGGCCAGCGTTGGGCCTGGAATCTCGTGGCGATCAGCGGCGCGCTCGGGTTCACGAGCTTCCTCGCGTATCTCGGCTACGGGTACTTCGACCTGTGGCATGCCGTCGCGACGGGCGCCCTCCTGCCGATCTTCGTCGTGGGGCTGGCGATGGCTCGAAGAATCCCGCGGTCGATCTCGCGCGGTGCGTCCCGACCCGGGTCCCGGGCGGACTGGCGGACCGTCGACGGCATCGGACGCGGGCTGGTCCTGCTGACGGGCCTCGGGATGATCGTGGCCGGTGCCACGATCCTGACGCTCGGCACGATCGTCGTCTTCGTTCCGCAGGACCTGATCTACATCGGCTTCGACCGGGCCGCGCTCGACGCGTTGAATCCGCGACTGGTCCCGATGATCGCGCACGACCGATCCGGATTCGGAGGCGGGCTCCTGACGGTCGGCATCCTCGTGATCGGTTGCGTCTGGTCCAGCCGCTGGTCGCGCAGCCTGTGGCAGGCCCTGCTCGTCGCGGGTGGGATCGGGTTTGGGGCGGCGATCGGGATCCACGGCCTCGTCGGCTACCTCGACACGTCGCATGTCGGTCCGGCCGCCGCCGGCGCGATCGTGTTCCTCCTCGGGATGGTCCTCAGCCGGCCGCGGAGCGACGTGCCGCGTCCGGTGGCGGTCGAGCCGGCGCTCCCTTAGCCCGAGTTCAGCGAGCGGCAAGCCGGAACTCGCGAAGCTTCCCACTTCGGATGTCGATCCATGAGACGCCGGGCCGGATCGGCGGCGGGGTACCGCTCGTCAACGCGCTCACCCAGGCCGACGACGACCCGCCGAAGCGCGCGCGAAGGATCGCCGGGTAGCGGCGGACGAGCGCTCGATTGGCCGCCGTGTCGACGAAGAGCCAGCACACTCCGACGTCGACGCCGCCGCGCGCAGCTTCAGCGAGCTTTCGGTCGCTCGAACGTATGGCCGCGCCGAGGTCGTCGATCCGGTTCCAGACTTCGACGAGGACGGGCCGATGACCGTGTCCGGCGAGCACGATGTCGGTCACGTAGCGCGGTTCGCGGGGATCGCTCGGCAGCTCGATCCCGGCGCGCCACCCGGCCGCCGTCACAAGGCGGACGACGAGCTCCTGGGCCGCAAGATGTCCGGCGTCCTTGGGCATCGGGTCGGCGACGTCGCGCGTGAAGCCGATCGCGATCGGCCGATCAAGAGCGATCCCGATCGCAACCCACGTCTCGATCGATGTCCGCGCGCCGCGGCCGGCCTCGAGGGCGCTGATCTCGGACTGGCTGACAGCGACCATGTCGGCGAGCTGCGCTTGAGTCAGGCGGCGTCCAATGCGAGTGCGACGAACGTCACGGCCGAGGTTGGCCGCGATGGCGTTCGCCTCGCGCACGCCGGTCGTCCGGGCCGCTCGACGCCTATGAGTACTCATATCAGCGCCAGTGTTGCAGCGGGCGCTTAGCTGGCCCTTACGGCGTCCGGGGCAGTCGCTCACGCTCGAGCCGAGCGTGGCCAAGAGGCATCCGGCCCGGATTCGACGGCTCGGCGACGTCACTACGCTGGCTGTATCAGCCCGGCTGATACTCGGCAGCGGAGTGCTCGTGGCGCCCGCGCGGAGCCACGGAACGACGAATTAGAGCAGCTCCCCGTGGGCGGACGCGGTCGGTTCGCCGTCGCGCGGTCGCGGCTCCTCGCCCGGGGCGTAAACCGGCGCGGACCCCTCGACCTCGGCCCGCTGCTCCGGTGACGCGAGATCACCCGGCTCGACGATGCCGGCATTGGTGTCGGTCGCCGCTCGCTCGGTGTCGCCGAGAGCGGACGGAGCGCCGTCGCCACCCTCGATGACGCGCAGCGGGCGCGATGCCTGACCCTCGATCGCCCCGACGCCGAACGGAACCCACTTCGACGGGTCCTGAAGCCGGTGGGCCTCCGTGTTGCCGCGCGCGTGAACGTCCTCGAAGCCCTTCGGCTCGATCCACATCCGCTCGCCCTGGAGCAGTCCGAGCACGCCGGACTGGCCCGGCTCGGAGCGCTGCGACTGGCAATAGGGGCAGGCCGCCTCGTCGTGGCGCTCGTAGGTCGGCGGCTCCTCGTAGGTCGTGATGTAGCCCTCGTAGTTCCGCAGCACGACCTTGTGGTCGGAGTAGCTGATCAGGTAGTTCGGCATGACCGGGATCTTGCCGCCGCCACCGGGCGCGTCGATCACGTAGGTCGGGACGGCATAGCCCGACGTGTGGCCGCGCAGGCCCTCCATGATCTCGAGGCCCTTGCCGACCGGCGTCCGGAAGTGGCCGGAGCCTTCGACCAGGTCGCACTGATACAGGTAGTACGGGCGGATCCGGTTCTCGACGAGCTTGTGGACGAGCGAGCGCTGGATGTGGACGCAGTCGTTGACGCCGGCGAGCAGGACGCTCTGGTTGCCGACGGGCAACCCCGCCTTCGTCAGCTTGTCGACGGCCCGGCTGACCTCGGGCGTGATCTCGTTCGGGTGGTTGAAGTGGAGGTTGATCCACAGCGGGTGGTACTTCTCGAGCATCGCGCACAGCTCGTCGTCGATCCGCTGGGGCAGGAACACGGGGACCCGCGAGCCGATCCGGATGATCTCGATGTGGGGGATCTCGCGCAGGCCGCGCAGGATCTTCTCGAACAGCTTGGGCGCGAGCGTGAGCCCGTCGCCACCGGAGATCAGGACGTCGCGGACCTGCGGCGTCCGGCGCAGGTAGTCGAGCTGCGCTTCGTGGTCGCGGCTGTTGAAGTTCTGGGTCGGGTCGCCGACGATCCGGCTCCGGGTGCAGTACCGGCAATAGCTCGCGCACTGGGTCGTCACGAGCATCAGGACGCGGTCCGGATAGCGATGGACGAGACCCGGGACCGGCGAGTGGCGGTCCTCGGCGAGCGAGTCCTCCATCATCGCGGTGAAGGCCTGCTGCTCACGACCGAGCGGGATCACCTGGCGGCGGATCGGGTCGTTCGGGTCGTCGGGGTCGATGAGCGAGATGAAGTACGGCGTGATGTCGACCCGGAACTTGTCCTTGGCCGACAGGCCCTCACGCTCGTCGTCGGTCAGGTTCAGGACCTGGGCGATCTCCTCGAGGTCGTTGACCCGGTGGCTGAGCTGCCAGCGCCAGTCGTTCCACTTCTCGTCCGGGACGTCCTCCCAGATCGGGGCGCGCCGGCTGACGGCCGGCCGACCATCGAGCCCGAGCACCTGGGCCGGGTCGCGGAGGTTGACGAACGGCGCCTCGGCGGCTGCTCGCTCGGCTGCCTGGTGGGCGACCGCGGTCTTGATCTCGTCGGCGTCCAACTCGGGCGGCCTCCTGGTGCGCGTCGTCGGCGGCCATGGCGGCGCCCGACGCATAAAGTCTATGCAGTCTGCAAGTTCGGCGGATCATAGCGCGGCCTGCGAGCATCAGTCCAGAGGCCCGAAGGTCCCGCCTCGCCAGCCGCCTGAGCCCGCTCGCCGCAGCGCGACCGACCAAGCCGGATCCGCGGGAAGAAGGAAAGCCAGGGCCTGGCGGTTCGACTCGAGTGCTTCAGAGCTCGAGGTGCGGAGCTACTCCCCGATCACCGACCAGAGGAAGCCCATCATGATGAAGAAGCCCGTGAACAGGGCGATCAGCCCGATCCCGCCGTAGGGCGAGTTGGCGCCTTCGTGGGGGACGAGCTGGAGGCCGATCCCGAAGACGACGGCCCAGGCGAGGAACAGGAAGCCGAAGACGAACTTCGTGTTGGGCCGGGTCATCATCCGGCCGATCCCGGACGGCCCTTCGGCCGACATCGCGGCTCGGAGCAGGATCACCAGCATCAGGACGGTGATCGCGGTCGCCGCGCCGAACTCGACCGGGCGCGAGAAGAAGATCGTGAAGAGCTGCACCGGGGCCCTCGCTGCGGCTGGCGACTGCCCGCAGATGCTAGCAGATGGCGGGGCCGGTCTCGGTCCCGGGGAGGGCCGCCGGTGAGGCTCCCATCGACCTCGGTGAGGGGCTCGTGATCAGCCCAGCGACCCGCCCGGAAACGACGCGAGCGCGGTTGCGGCGAGGGCCGTCATCCGGTCGTAGTCGCGGATGGAGAATGCCGACACCCACGGGGCCTCGACGTTGATGACGGCCCGGACATCATCCGGCGGCCCGACCGGAATCGTCAGCGACGAGCGAGTCCGGCCGCCCGGGAAGGGACGGTAGTCCGGGTCCATCGCGATGTCGGCGCACAGGGCGGCCAGACCGGTTCGGTAGACGCGGCCGCAGACCGAGCCCTCGAGCGGGACGAGCCACTCGCCGGCGACGACCTCGCCAGTGTCCTCACCGCCACCCCAGGCCTGCGCGGCCAGTCGCAGGCCCGCGCCGTCGTCATCGGGGACGAAGACCGAGATGTGCTGGCCCGGCTGCTCGGCTCGGATCAGAGAGACAAGAGCGCGGGCCCACGCGGAGATGTCGGCCCACGGATCGCGAATCTCGTTTGGCACGGCGGTGCGGAGCTGTGCCGGCTCGGTCGCGTCGATGGTCGTGCCTCCGTCAAACCCCGCTCGAAATTCCCCAAGTCCGATGCCTGTATAGCATGGGGTTCGCATGGCGACCTCCCCCGAAACACGTAGCGGATCGCACGTGCCCGGCGATCCCGACGAGGCGCCGCCGGATTCGCCCAGCCGGCCGTCTGGGCGGGCCGATCCATTCGCCCGGCTCGGCCGGCTCGCCGTTCGGCGACGTTGGGCGATCGTCCTCGTCTGGGCGGTCATCCTGCTGGTTGCGATCCCGCTCGCGCCGCGCGTGGTCGGCGTGCTGCGGGCCGGCGGATTCATCCTCGACGACCTCGAATCGGCCCGGGCCAAGGCGGTCCTCCAGGCCGAGCTGGCGACGCCCCCGTCGGCCGTGGTGATCGTGTTCCACAGCCCGACCGCGGTCGCCGGGACGCCGGCGTTCGAGGCGGCCGCCGCGGCCGCGATCGCCCAGGTCCCGAGCGCCCCATACGTCGTTCGGATCCTGCCCCACACGCTGGCGCCACGGCAGGCCTCGCTCGACGGCCACACCGCGTACGACATCGTCTTCCTGTCGATCGCGCCGGACGACTCACCGGCGGCCCTGCCGGGGATCCGCGAGCGACTCGCCCAACCGCCGGGCCTCGAAGTCCAGCTTGCCGGCGGCCCGGCGTTCTACGGCGACGTCCAGTCGGTGTCGGAGTCCGACCTCCAACGGAGCGAGATCGTGTCGCTGCCGCTGGCCGCGATCGCGCTGCTGCTCGTGTTCGGATCGGTCGTCGCGGCCGCGGTGCCGCTGATCGTCGGCGGGGCCGCGGTCGTGGTCGCCCTGGCCGCGATCTTCGTGATCGGCAGCGTCACGCCGATGAGCATCTTCGTCCTCAACCTCGCGACGCTTCTCGGCCTCGGGCTCGGGGTCGACTACTCGCTCCTGATGACGAGCCGCTTCCGCGAGGAGATGGCCGCCCGGGCGGCCGACCCGCCAACCGAGCGCATCGCCGGCGCCGTGGAGGCGACCGTCGCGACCGCGGGCCGGGCCGTGTTCTTCTCGGGCCTGACCGTGCTCCTCGGGCTGATCGGGCTGGTCCTGTTCGAGTTCATGATCCTGCGCTCCGTCGGGATCGCCGGCGCCGTCGTCGTCCTGCTCGCGGCCGCCTCGGCGCTGACCCTGCTGCCGGCGCTGCTGGCGATCGTCGGGCCGCGGATCGATGCCCTCGCGATCCGGCGGGTCGTCCCGCGCGACGACCCGAATGGACCGTGGGCCCGGCTCGCCCGCCGCGTCATGCGCCACCCGGTGGCGGTCCTCGTCCCGACGCTCGGCGTCCTGCTCGTCCTCGGCTCGCCGTTCCTCCACGTCCGCTTCAACGCCCCGGACTCGACGATCCTGCCGGCATTCGTCCCGTCACGGGCGGCGTTCGATCGCCTGGCCAACGCCTTCGGCGAAGGCGAGTTCGCGCCGATCGCGCTGGCCATCCGAACCGACGGGCCGGCGACGTCACCGGCGAACGTCGCGGCGCTCTACGACTACTCGCGCCGGCTCGCCGCCGATCCGCGGATCCGCCGGATCGATTCGTATGTCGACGTCGATCCGCGGCTGCGGAAGGAGCAGTACCAGCTGCTCTACGCCGACCCGAACGGGCCGCGCGACCGATTCGTGGCCACGGTCCTCGGCGCGACGACCAAGGGCGACCTCACCGCGTTCACGGTCACGACGCCGTACGGCCCCAACCGGGACGAGGGCCGCTCGCTCGTGACCGACCTCCGGACGCCGGGTGGCGCGCTCGCGCCGCCGCCCGGGATGACCGTCCTCGTGGGCGGTGGGGCGGCCGACGTGGCCGATGTCGTCGGACGGGTCGCCCAGGACTTCCCGCGGACGGCCCTGTTCATCGTCGTCACGACGTACCTGGTGCTGTTCCTGCTGCTGCGCTCCGTGATCCTGCCGCTCAAGGCGCTCGTCATGAACACCCTGTCGATCGTCGCGAGCTTCGGCGCATTGGTCTGGATCTTCCAGGACGGCAACCTCTCGGCGCTGCTCGGGTTCCAGCCGCTCGGGTTCGTGGAGACGACCCAGCCGGTCATCCTGTTCTGCGTCCTGTTCGGACTGTCGATGGACTACGAGGTGTTCCTCCTGTCGCGGATGAAGGAGCAATGGGACCGGACCGGCGACAACCAGGAGGCCGTTGCCCGGGGCCTGGAGCGAAGCGGCCGGATCGTGACCTCGGCCGCACTGATCGTGGTCGTCGTGGCCGGCTCGTTCGCGTTCGCCGACATCGTCCTGATCAAGGCCCTCGGGATCGGGATGGCGCTCGCCGTGGCGCTCGACGCGACCGTCGTCCGAGCGCTGCTCGTGCCGGCCACGATGCGCCTGCTCGGTCACTGGAACTGGTGGCTGCCGTCGGGCCTGCGGCGGGTCCCGACCATCGATTCGGCCGGTCTCGCGGGCCTGCTCACCATTGCCCTGACGGGCGGGCTGCTGCTCGCCGGCTGCACCACGGCCGGCGCGCCGATCCTCGCCAACCCGGCGGCACCGCATCCCCCGCCGCCCGCCGCCACAGCCGCACCGGCGCTCGGCGTCGATCCCCGGCCGGTCGTCCTGCCCGACGACGACGCCGCCCACGATCGCCTGACCGAGTGGTGGTACTACACCGGCCACCTCGCGTCCGACGACGGCCGCCGGTTCGGGTTCGAGTACGTGATCTTCCGGGCCGAGCGGGGCGGCTTCCCGGTCACCTGGGCATCACACCTCGCCCTGACGGACGAAGCCGGTGGCGCCTTCCGATACGCCCAGCGAACCGAGATCGGGCCGCAGGTGGAGAGTCTCGGTCTGGGGCCCATCGAGTTCGACTTCGCCATCGCCGGCGACCCCGGGCCGGCAGCATCCGGGGCTGCCACGACGCCGTGGCGGATGCGTGGCGGGAACGGCATCGACGTCCTGTCGGCGGCCTCGACGGCCGCGGAGGTGAGCCCGGCCGGCGGCGGCGCGATCGGTCTCGACCTGAGGCTGGCCTCGACCAAGCCGGCCGCGCTCCACAACACGATCGGCTGGATCGACTTCGGCGCCGGAGGGTCGTCGTACTACTACTCACGGACCGCGATGGAGACACGCGGCTCGGTCGTCATCGACGGGACCGAGCTGGCCGTCACCGGCACGGCCTGGTTCGACCATCAATGGGGCGACTTCATCACGGTCGGTGGCGGTGGCTGGGACTGGTTCGCGGTCAACCTCGACGATGGGACGGACCTGACGCTGTCCCTCGTCCGCGATCGGGACGGCTCGTATCCCCTCGTGTACGGGACGCTCGTGGATGCGGCCGGGGCGACGCGTCACCTGCCGCGCGAGGCGTTCACGGTCGACGTCACGAAGCGCTGGACGAGTCCCGCGACGGGCGCCGACTACCCGGCCGGGTGGCGGATCTCGATTCCCGGCGAGCAGCTGGTGATCGAGCTCACGCCGACGGTCGCGGCCCAGGAGCTGGACACGCGCGCCACCACGGGCGTCGTGTACTGGGAAGGCTCACAGCGCGTTGACGCGACGCGCAGCGGGCGGGCACTCGGCGGCGAGGCCTATGTGGAGCTGACGGGGTACGCGGCCGCGGCGAATTGATCCGGGCGGGCGCCGCGACGAGCCGTCAGGGCGCGGTGGACGCCGCGGGGAGCTCGACGCCGGCAGCGGTCGCGGCGGCACGCGCTGCGTCGTCGATCGCCGTCAGACCGCCGAGGAGGCGGACCATGTCGGTCGCGGCGGTCTTGTACACCGCGGTGTTGCGGACGGATGCGTCGAGGCCCTCGTCCGCGGTCGCGTGGATGGCCCCGTAGAACGCATCGAGCTTCTGGCCGAGCGTCCCGGACTCGGGCCAGACCGCGATCCTGACCGCGAGCTGCTGACCGAACACCGAGTCCGCCGACACCTCTCGCAGGACCTGGGCGACCGCCGACGCATCGAATGAGTTGGCGTTCAAGATCGCGCGCAGCTCACCAGCCGCCGCCGCGAGCCGGCCGTTGGTGCCGGCGACCTGGACCAGCGCGGACCGGGCCACGGGCGAGATGCCGCTCGGAGGCGTCGCCGCCGGCCGGGTCGAGGCCGTCGGGCCAGGGCCGGCCGAGCCGGTCGGGCTGACGATCGGGGCCGCGCTCGGACCGCCGACGGCACCGGCGGCGGCGGTTGCCGCGGCAGGCCGAGTGAGCCCAAAGATGATGCCGCCACCGAGCCCGACGAGCAGGCCGAGGCTCAGACCGACGGCCGTGAACATCGACGCCTTGCGCAACACGACGCCGCTCACGAGACGAGTCCGGCAGCCGGGGCAGCGGCGCGCGCCGAGGGCGAGCGGGCGCGAGCACGATGGGCAGTCGAAGACGGTTTGGTCGAACTCACCGATCGCGATGGTCGGGGGCGGCGCGTACATCGGCTCCGGATCGGGCGGCGGGATCGCTGCGGACGCGCGCCGGCGCGACCGGCGAGCGACGTCGACTGTCATTCGGGTGGAGCCTCCCTCGGGCTCGGAGCAACCATGCCGGCGGCAAGGTGCCGTCGAGGGCAGTGTCGGCGTCAGAGGTGCGGCCGGGTGTCATCCGAAGGTCCGGCGAGGCTCCGTACGATCGGCGATGACGCCGCCGCGGCGGGCACCGCTAGCGACGCCGGATGACCGGCCCGAGACCGTTCACGACGCTCCGGATCGGTTCGCCGTCGAGGCCGCGCTCGGTCGCCCGTCAGCCGGTGACGAACTCGCCGCCGTCGACCGAGATGATGTTGCCGCTGATCCAGTCGGAATCCGTCGCGCTCAGGGTGACGATCGCGTCGGCCACGTCCTGGGTGGTCGTCATCCGGCCGTGCGGGTTGCGGGCGAGGGTGACGTCGATCATCCGCTGGTTCTCGGGAATCTTGCGCAGCGCGGGCGTGTCGGTGACGCCGGCCCGGATCGAGTTGGCGGCGATACCCGTGCCGCGCCGGGCGAACTCCATGGCCAGCTGCCGAATGTGCGACTCCATTGCCGACTTGGCGCCGGAGACGACGCCGTAGGACGGCACGACGCGGCTCGTTCCCTCCGACGTCATCGCGTAGATCTTCGAGCCGCGATCGAGGAACCCGCCGTGATACAGGTCCTGGACCCAGTACACGAGGCTGTTCGCCATGACGTCCTGGGTCATCTCCATCTTCTTGCGGTCGACGGCGTCCTTCGGGTCGTCGGCCAGGAACGGCACGAGTGACCCGAACGCGAGCGAGTGCATGACGATCCGGACGTACGGCTTCCTGCCCGCCGCGGTGCTCTCATCGAACCGGGCGCGGAGCTGGGCGAGGGCACCGGCCCGTTTCTCGTCGTCGGCAGCGTTCATGTTGATGAACAGCGATTCGCTGCCGGCCGCGTCGATCGCGGCCTTGACCTCGTCGACGTGGGCGAGGGCTGCCCGAAAGTCGAGGTGGATGCCGGCGATCTTGTAGCCCGCCTTGGCGAGCGCGAGGCCGGTCGCCTCGCCCATGCCGCTCGAGGCACCGAGGATGAGCGCCCAGCGCTCGCGGTCGTCGGTCATCGGGTGTCCTCCGGGAGTGGCCGGATCATGGGCCATGGCGCTGTCGGCGGGGCCGGTGGCGGTTGCGACTGCCGCGGCTCGGGCGGCTCCGGCGGCTCCGGCGGCTCCGGCGGCTCGCCGAGTCTAGCAGCGGTGAGGACGTCGACTGGGAGCCATCCCGTGCAGTCCTGCAGCCGATCTCCAGTCGCGCAACGGCGCCGCACCGGCGTGACGCGCGACCGGCGCCGACCCGATCCCGACCGCGATCAGGGCGTCACCGGCGACTCGACCGCGGATGGCGGGGAGGTCTCGTTCGGCACGGGCGGCTCGGCGCCGCCGGTCATGTCGTCTTCGATCAAGGCAGGCGGCGGCGGGGCGATGAGCACCGCCTCGCCTGGGTTGCTGATCGTCACGTTCAGGCGGGTCGCCTGCCCTGCGGTCAAGTCCTCGGCCCGCACCTCGCTGAAGATCGAGGTCGCCTGGTCGACGAGGAGGTCGAGCGTGATGCTCGACGCCGCGTCGGCCGGCAGCGCGTTCGGCATCCCGAGGATCGGCCCGAGCAGAGCCCACAGGGACTCCCCGGAGACCTGGGCGATGACATGGTCACAGGTTCCGAGCGAGCATGGCGAGGCTTCCCCGAGCTCGACCGTGACGGACGACTTCGAGAGCAGGGCGGTCAGCATCGCCGCAACCTCGGCATTGGTCAGGTTGCTGCCGGGCGCCGCTCCGCGCGCCGGAGCCTTCATCCACCGAGCGGTCCCAGCCTCCCGTGCGAACGCTGCCCCGTTGATCACGATCAGGTCCATCACCTGCGGCGCGTCGGGCTGGCCGAATCCTTCTGGCATCTGCGCCGCGGCCCGACCCGTGAGCTGGCGGGTCGCGATCTCGACGTCGGCGTCGATCGCGATCTGGAACGCCATGCCGGGCCTATCCTGGCCACCGATCGTGGCGAACGGCGCGGTGATCTCGATGTGGAGCCGCGCTGTGGGGAGGGCTGCCGTGGCGGCGATCGAATGGGCGAGGATCGCACGTGGATCGGTCGGCCGGGGCGGCGTTGAGCTGCCGCACGCCGTCAGCAACGTCGCGGCTGCCAGCGCGATCTCGACCGCACGGATGGACCGGTTGTGGAATCGGGCCGCCATTGCACCTTCCTGCCCAGGGCGGCCGACGCCCCCGCCCCGATCGTCGGCTCAGACGATACCGGCCGCGCGCAATCGCGCCACGTCCTCCGGGCGAAATCCGAGCTCGGCGAGGATCTCGTCCGTCTGCTCGCCAAGGAGCGGCGGCGGAGTTCGGACGGTTGCGGGCGTCCGGGACAGCTCGAACGGCGGCCGGACCTGACGGGTGCGGCCGAGCTTCGGGTGTTCGAGCTCGACCGTCCGACCGGCGGCCCACGGCGACGCGAACGCCTCCGCCACGTCGTTGATCGGGCCGGCCGGGACGTCGGCGGCATCGAATGCGGCCAGCCACTCGGCCGTCGTTCTCTCGGCGAGGCGGGCGGCGAGCGTTGGAATGAGGTCGCCGCGGTTGGCGACGCGGTCGCCATTCGAGGCGTAGTCCGGGTCGTCGGCGAGCGCGGGCAAGCCGAGCGCCCGACAGAACCGCGGCCACTGGCGCTCGCTCCCGACCGCGACCGCGAGCGAGCCGTCGAGCGTCTCGAACGCCTGGTAGGGAACGATGTTCGGATGGGCGTTGCCGAGCCGGCCCGGAACGTCGCCGGCGAACGCGTTCTGGGCCTGGTTGACGAGGGCCGCCAGGGCCGAGCCGAGAAGCGACACGTCGATGCGCTGGCCGGCGCCCCCGTCGGACGAGCCCGTCGCGCCACCCTCGCGCTCGCGCCCGAGCAGCGCCGCGAGGACGGCGACCGCGGCGTTGAGCCCGGTGAGGACGTCGCTGATCGCGACGCCGACCTTCGTCGGGCGCCCGCCGTCTGAATCGGGCGTACCGGTGATCGACATGAGCCCCGACTCGGCCTGGATGACGAAGTCGTAGCCGGGCCGGGCGGGATCCGGCGAGTCGGGCCCGTAGCCCGTGATGGAGCAGTGGACGAGAGCCGGGTTGATCGCGGCGAGGGTCGCGTCGTCGAATCCGAGCCGGTCGAGGCTGCCCGGCCGGAGGTTCTCGACGAGGACGTCGGCGCCGGCGAGGAGACGGCGCAGGACGGCTGCCCCATCGGGCCGGCGGAGATCGAGCCGGATCGAGCGCTTGTTGCGATTGACGGCGAGGGCGTATGCGGCGGTCCGCGTGCCATCGACCTCCGACCCGACCCACGGCGGGCCCCAGCCACGGGTCGTGTCGCCATCGGGCGGCTCGACCTTGATCACGTCGGCCCCGAGGTCCGCCAGGAGCGTCGTCGCGTACGGTCCGGCGAGCACGCTCGAGCAGTCGACGACGCGGATGCCGGCGAGAGGCCCTGGAGCCTGGGTGGCGTGGGCGGGAGTGGCCATCACGCTCGATGGTAGGCCGCCCGGCGATCGACCGGGCCGTGCATACCCAGTCGAGTGGAGTCGGTGCGATCATGCGGCCATGACCGATGACCCGACTCCCACCGACCCGACCGCTCCGCCCGAATCGTCAGCCGGCGACGCGCGCGCGACCAACCCCCCGGCCAACCCTCTCCCGGAACCCTCGAATCCGCACGTCCTGACCTTGATGTCCGTCCACGCCCACCCGGACGACGAGACGATCAGCGCCGGTGGCGCGATGGCCAAGGCGGTCGCCGCCGGTCACCGGGTCGTCCTCGTGACCGGCACCCGCGGCGAGCAGGGCGAGATCGTCATCAAGGCGATGGACACGCCGGAGAACCACCGCAAGCTCGGCGAGATCCGGGCGGCCGAGCTCGAGGCGGCGATGGGCGAGCTCGGCGTGACCGAGTGGGAGAACCTCGGCTATCGCGACTCGGACATGATGGGCCGGCCCGGCAACGACGACCCGCGGACGTTCTGGCAGGCCGACCTCGACGAGGCCGCCGGCCGCCTGACCTGGCTGATCCGGCGCTACCAGCCCGACGTGGTCACGACCTACAACAGCTTCGGCGGGTACGGCCACCCCGACCACATCCGCGTCCACGACGTGTCGATCCGGGCGTTCGCCCGGGCTGGCGATCCGGCGTGGTACCCGAAGCAGCTCGAGAACGGCGTCGTGCCGTGGGCGCCGAAGAAGCTCTACGAGACCGCGATCCCGGCGTCCGTCCGCGAAGCGATCCGCGAGGCGATGAAGGAGGCCGGCATGCCGAGCTTCTGGGATCCGCCCGAGGATGCGACGCCGGAGCAACGCGCCGAGCACGAAGCGTTCCTTGCCAAGATGCTCGTCCCGGACGACCAGATCACGACCTGGATCGACGTCTCCGGCGACCCGCTCGACCGGAAGTGGCGGGCGATCCAGCGTCACGCGACTCAGATCGCGATGGACAGCGGCTTCATGGTCTTCGGCGAGGAGGGCTGGAAGGCGCACTGGGCCAAGGAGGCCTACATCCTGCGCGAGTCGACGGTCGAGACGACCAAGCCCGAGGACGACCTGTTCGCCGGTCTCGGCTGACGCTGGGAGCGTCTACCAGGGCAACAGACCCTTCGAGGCGTCGAAGACCTGGCCCATCACCATCCGCCCATCGCCGGCCGGGTTGAGGAAGTTCGGCTGGGCCTTGTCGAGGATGATGTGCGGCCGCATCCGGGCCTGGACGAGCTTCGAGCCGTGGAACGTGAGCTCGAGCGTGATCCCCTCCATCGTCGGGATGGACCACGTCTGGTCGAAGACGAAGTTGCCGAGCGCGTACCAGATCGGCTTGCCCTTGTAGACCTCGACCGCACCGGCCCAGTGGGCATGGTTGCCGATGACGAGGTCCGCTCCAGCGTCGATCGCGGCCCGGGCGAGCGTCTGCTGGCCGCTGAACGGGGTCGGGTCGTACTCGGTGCCCCAGTGGGGAAAGATGATCACGACCTCGGCGCCGGCCGTCCGGGCGGCCTTCACGTCCGCGCGCATCGCCGCCGGCGACATCTGGGCGCTGCCTGCCCGTGAGGACCCGGCGCCGTAGGTGCGAGCGATCGTGTCGTACGCGAGGAAGGCGACCTTCACGCCACCGGCCTCGAGGATCGCCGGCTTTCGGGCGGCCGCCAGATTCTTCCCGGCGCCGCTCGAGCGGATTCCGTAGTGCTTGAGATTCGCGATCGTCTGGAGGATTCCGTCGCCGCCCGCGTCGCGGATGTGGTTGTTGGCCAGCCCGACCCAGTCGATTCCGGCGTTCGCCAGACCGGCGATCAGCTTCGGGTCGGCCGAGAAGACCGTCCCCGACGTGTGGTAGCGGAAGATGTTCGGCGCCGGGTTCTCGAAGTTCGCAATCGCGATGTCGGCCGACTCGATCAGGTGGCGCACGACGCCGGCGTTGCCCGTGCGCCGGGTCACGGGGGTGTCCCAGCCGAGCGGCGAGCAGTCCTTGCAGATGGACGTGATCTCGGCGGTCCCGCCGTCGAACGGGAAGTCGGCGCCCTTGCCGTTGATCTTCAGGGTCTGGGCGACGCCGCGGTCGAGCATGATGTCGCCGCCTGCGACGACAGTCCACGAGGCGGCCGGATCGAAGATCGGCGTGTCGACGCGCTGCGGCAGGGATGCCGTGAGTCCCCACTCCGCGACCGTCTCGACCGCATCCACGCCGAACAGCGTGTGGCCGCCCCAGCCGAGCGCGCGCACGCCAGGCCCGACGGCATCCGCCCGGAGCACGCCGAGATGCTTGCGGTTCCTGGCGAGGTCGCGGGAGAGGCGGGCCGCCGACGGAGCCAGGACGAGGTGGTCGCCGCCGGCGGGCGCCTCGACCCGGAGCGCGACCAGGATCGCGTCGGCCTCGGACTCGACCAGCTCGAGGGCGTCCCAGCGCGTGCTCGTCCCGTCGAGTGTGGCCGCGATCTCCGCCCGGGTGACCTTCTCGATGGTCGTGCGGTACTGCGTCACCGGCACGATCGGGACGTCGGCGAGCGGGGCGTCGACCGGTGGCTGGCTGGCGGATCCGCCCGGCGCCTCCGTCGGCGACCCGGGGTCGGTCGGGCGGATCGTGGCTGGCGAGGCGGTCGCGCGGGCCGCGTCACTCGGGCCCGGCGAAGCGGACGGCGGCGTCGACCGCCCCCAGCCAAGGCCGACCACACCGACCAGGACGACCACGGCGCCGAGGACGCCCAAGAGGGACAGGCGCTTCACGGGGCCGATGATGCCACGCGGGTGCGCCGGGCAGAAGGACGCCCCGTCCGGGCGGGCGGACGGGGCGTGGGTAGATGCGAAGAATGGCGGACCCGACCGGATTCGAACCGGCGATCTCCAGCGTGACAGGCTGGCATGTTGGGCCGCTACACCACGGGTCCAGTTGCGGCGAGTGCGGAGGATAGCACTTGCACGTCACGCGCCGCTACTGCCGGTCAAGCCCGGCGCGGACGTGTGGGATACCGCTGCGACCCGGCTCGCCGGCCCCTCGGCGTGCCGATCAGCGATCGAACACGATCGGCGGCGAATCCTGGGAGAGCCGCCCGTAGCGGACGAGGATCCGACCATCGGCCGGATCGTGGACAGTCAGCGAGCCCTGCCACTGAGCCTCCCGACCATCGGTGTCGACTCCGGCGGCTCCACTGGCCAGGACCAGGCCATCAGGCGTCACCGCGACCGAGACATACGCGGCCGCGGGCGCCCAGCGAGCCTCGAGGGCCAGCGTCGACCGGTCGACGACCAGGATCCCGAGACTGGCGGGGCCGAACTCCATCTCAGGGCTGGCCGGCTTGTAGCCGACGAGATAGATCGACGAACCGTCGGGCGACGCGCTCATCTGGCTGAAGAAGTACTGCTGAACAGCCGAGTCGGAGTCGTGCCAGTCGGGCGCGTTCGTCCCGCCGCCGGGCGACCTCCCGGGCGCGGCCGTCGTGGCGGGATCGAAGGTGACGGACTCCACATCCAGCGTGTGGGCATCGACCCGGGTGAGCACGAGGTGGCTCCCCTCCCAGACGTAGACCACCCCGTTCGCCCGATCGAACATGGGCTCGCTCAAGTAGGTCTCTGCGGGGACGGGGAGATCGACGATGCCGGTGGTCCGGCCGTCGAGGTCGATCGCGCCAACCTGCCAGTCAAGGATCGAGTTCTCGCTCACGCGCGGGCACAGCCAGGCCAGGCGGTCGCTGGCCGCGAACCCGACATACGGGCAGAAAAAGGGTAGGTCGTCGAACCCCGCGACGTCTCGCACCTCGCCGACCGCGCCATCGGTTCCGAGCTCGACGCGCCACGCTCGAATGGTGCTCGGGGGTATTCCCGGGGTCGCCTCAGCGAGGACGGCCCACACGAACGCGACGCGGCGACCCGGTGCGATCCGGACGTGGGGGCCATCGACGTAGATCTCCGGTGGCGGTGACGGGGCGGGCGGCGCGGGCGGTGCGCCGGCAGATCCCGATGGCTCCGGGACCGGCGGATCCGTCGGAAACGGGATCGCACCAAGCTCCGTCATCGGCCCCAGCCGCCGGCCGTCGACGTCGAGCGACGCGATGGCGATGGTCCACGCCGGGCCGACCTTGTGGCCGACGGCCAGCAGGCCGGTCCGTCCGTCGGCTGCGAGGTCGACATCCGTGAGCGGTTCGCTCGGACCGCTCTCCGGATACGTCGCCGGCAGCGTGGCGAGGTCGGTCGCGCCGGTCTGCTGGCCGATCGAATCGATGTCGATGAGCCGGACGATGCGGATGGGCTTGTCGTCAACGACCTCTTCGACCATGCAGACGCACATCCAGCCCAGGCCGTCGGGATGCCGAACGACGGCGTCGCGACCGGCATACGCATCCGCCGCCTTCTCGATCGTGCCGTCGGCAAGGTCGATGACGCGCATCCCGTCGGCCCCGAACGCGACGCGGCCGGAGGCCGTCCCGCCATCCTCCGGCGTCACGACGGGGAGTGGCGTCGCCCGGAGATCCGGCGTTGGCGTCGGGGCAAGGGTCGGCGAGGGCGTCGGCGTGGCTGCCGGCGTGGGAGTCGCGAAGAACGCCACGTCGAGATTCGGGCGGCCCGACAGGCGCGGGCCGAGGAACGCGATCGCGATGATCGCGGCCGCGGCGGCGGTGACGAGCGCCACGCCGAGCCGGCGGCCGCGGCGCGGACCCTGGCCGTGCGGGTCGTCACCGAGACGCCGTGGCGCGACCGTGAATCCGGGGTCGGCGCGTCGCTCGTCCATCTCGCCCACCGTACAGCGTGCGCGTTGCCGCGGTTGACGCCGGGACCGCCGCGGACCACAGATGCGCCGACTCCGCGGCGGCCGCGCCTATACTCGGCGGCCATGACCGTTCTCGATCTCCGCTCCGACACCGTCACCCATCCGACCGCCGAGATGCGCCGGGCGATGGCGGCGGCCGAGCTCGGCGACGACGTCTTCGGCGAGGATCCGACGGTCAACGCGCTCGAGGATCGGGCCGCCGAGCTGCTCGGCAAGGAGGCCGGCCTGTTCGTCTCGACCGGGACGATGGGCAACCTCGTGTCGCTGATGGCCCACGTGCCGCGCGGCGGCGAGATCATCGCCGGCGCCCAGAGCCACATCGTCCGGGACGAGGCGGCAGGCCATGCTGTTGTCGTCGGCGCGAGCGTCCTCCAGCTTCGGGACCGGCCGGACGGCACCCTCGACCCGCTCGAGATCGCGGGCGCATTCCGCGACCCGACCGACGCCCACGAGCCGACCACGGCCCTCGTCGCGATCGAGAACGCCCACAGCCACTCCGGCAACCAGCCGCTGACCGTGGAATACACCGAGCAGGTCGCCGGCGTGGCCCATGGCCGCGGCGTGCCGCTCCACGTCGACGGGGCGCGGTTCTTCAACGCCGTCGTGGCGCTCGACGTTCCGGCGGCGGTCCTCGCCGCCTCGGCCGACTCGGTGACCTTCTGCCTGTCGAAGGGCCTGTCCTGCCCGGCGGGCTCCGTGGTCGTCGGGTCGACGGCGTTCATCGCGAAGGCGCGCCGGGCCCGGAAGCTGCTCGGCGGCGGGATGCGCCAGGCGGGCATCCTCGCGGCGGCCGGGCTGATCGCCCTGCGGGACGGCGACGCCGGGATGATCGACCGGCTCGCGGAGGACCACGCCAACGCCCGCCGGCTCGCGGACCTCCTGACGGCCATCCCCGGCGTCCGCTCGCCCGGCGACATCGCCCAGCCCGGCGCGGACGACGCGCCGCTCGATCCCACGCGCGTCCGGACCAACTTCGTCCTGTTCCGCGTTGCCGCCGACCGCCAGGCCTTCCTGGCCGCCGCGGCCTCCCGCGGGGTTCGCCTCGAGTGGTATCCCCACAACCAGGTCCGGGCCGCGACGAACAGCGGGATCGCCGCGTCGGATATCGAGCGCGTGGCCGCGGTCGTGGCGGATGCCCTCGCCGAGCTCGGCTCGAACGGCAAGACCCGGCCAGCGAGGGCTGCCGTCCCCGCCTGACGGCTGGCACGATCCGCCCCGATCGGCGACACTCACGGCCACGCGCCGGGCCCATCTCGCCCGGTCCCGCGGCACTGCCCGACAGGATGCGTTCCGGGCGGCGCCACGAGCCCACGACCAGGAGACCCTCGTGACCGACACCCTCCAGGACGTCGTCCTGACCCGGCCCGACGTCGCGGCCGAACCCGGCCCGCTCGACGATCGCTTCTACGACCTGGTCGAGGCCCGCTTCCGCCGGATCCTGGCCGACAACCCGCTCGTCGGGACCTACATCGGCATCCACACCGAGGACGACCGGCTCGGCGACGGGACGCGCGACGCGGTCCTGGCCGAGCTGGCGGCCGACAAGGACCACCTGGCCGCGATCGAGGCCCTCGACGAAGCCGGCCTGTCGCCCGAGGTCCGGTTCGAGCGCGATCTCGAGATCCACAACGTCCGCCGCCAGAACTTCGACACCGAGGTCGTCCGGACCTGGGAGCGCCGCTCGACGGCGCTCGATGTCGTGGGCGACGCGCTGTTCCTCCTCTTCGCCCAGGACTTCGCCCCGCTGCCGGAGCGGCTGGAGTCGATCGCCAGCCGCCTCGAGGCCGTCCCGACGTGGCTCGAGCAGTCGCGCGACCGGGCCGTCGTGCCGCAGGTCCAGAGTTGGCAGGCACTCGAGATCGAGTCGGCGGCCGACCTGCCGTCGTTCTTCGACGAGATCGTCACCGCCGGAGCGGTCCTGCCCGACGCCGAGCGACGGCGCCTGGCCGCCGCCGCCGACACGGCCCGGACGGCGATCAGCGAGTACGGCGCCTGGCTCAAGGAATCGCTCGCCACGGGGACCGACGACTGGGCCCTCGGGCGCGAGCACTACGACGAGCTGGTGAGCCTGCGCGCCTTCGACGGCCTCGATGCCGACGCCATCCTCGAGATCGGCGAGGACCAGCTCGAGACGAACAAGGCCGCCCGGATCCGGGCGGCGTCCGAGGTCGACGACCACGCGACCGAGGCCGAGGTCATCGGCCGCCTCAAGGCCGACCACCCGGCGACGTTCGAGGAGGCGCTCGACGCCTACCGCGACGTCATGGTCCGCGCCCGTCAGCACCTGATCGACCACGACATCGTCACCGTCCCCGCCGACGAGCGGATCGACGTCGTCGAGACGCCCGAGTACCTCCGCAACGTCATCCCGTTCGCGGCGTACTTCTCGCCGCCCAAGTTCGACCCGAAGCCGAAGGGCATCTACATCGTCACGCCGTCGGTCGGCAACGACGCGAACGCGATGCTCGAGCACAACTTCAGCTCGATCAGCAACACGAGCATCCACGAGGCATACCCAGGTCATCACCTTCAGCTCCACGTCGCGAACAGCCACCCGTCGCTGACCCGGCTGATGACCGACGCCCCCGAGTTCGTCGAGGGTTGGGGGATGTACTCCGAGCAGATGATGCGCGAGCAGGGCTTCGACGCAGCCGCCAACTTCCGGCTCAACATGCACACCGACGCGATCTGGCGGGCCTGCCGGATCATCCTCGACGTGCGGATGCATCGCGGCGAGGTCGCCGTCGACGAGGCGATCAAGTTCCTCGTCGAGCAGACGAGCTTCGAGGAGGCAAACGCCCGGGCGGAGGTCCGGCGCTACACGTATACCCCGACGTACCAGCTCTCCTACCTGCTCGGGAAGGTGCTCCTGCTCGGGCTCCGGGCGGACGAGCAGACGCGGCTCGGCAGCTCGTTCTCGCTGCGCGACTTCCACGACACGCTGCTCAACAACGGCTCCCTGCCGATCAGCTTCCATCGCCGGATCCTGTCCGAGCGGATCGCCGCCGGGACCGCCGGCGGGGCGGAGCGCGGGGCGGACGGCGCCGGAGCCGGCTCGGCCAGCGGCGCCAGTCGGGCCGCGCGCGCCTGACGTGCAGGTCATCCCTTCGATCGACCTCGATCGCGGCCGATCCCGCGTCGTCTTCTGGCCCGGCGCCTCGACCGGCGTCGGCGCGCCAACGGACCGGCCGGACCGGATCGCGGAGAGCTTCGTCGAGCGTGGCGCCCGGTTGATCCACCTGGTCGACTTCGACGGGGCACGGACCGGCGTGCCCGGCAATCTGGAGGCCGTCGGGACGATCGCGTCCCGGATCGCCATCCCGATCCAGGTCGCCGGCGGCGTCGACAGCGCCGACGGGATCCGGCTCGCCTTCGCGGCCGGCGCGACGCGGGTCGTGACCTCGATGGCCATTGCCGACGATCCGGAAGCGCTCGCGGCCGGACTCGAGGTGGCCGGGGCATGGCTCGCAGTCGGGCTGGACCCACGACCCGAGCGGCTGTCCGCGTTTCCGTGGCAGCGGACCGGGTCGCCGACCCTCGCCGGCGTCGTCGCCGAGCTCGCCGAGCGTGGTGTCAGCCGGTTCGTGCTGGCCCACGGCGGCCATGCCCCGGACCTCGCCGTCCTCGGCCCGCTCGCCGCCCGTGCCGACATCGACGTCCTCGTCGCCGGTGGTGTGACCGACCTCGACGGCATCCGTCGCCTGCGCGACGCGGGGATCGCGGGCATCATCCTCGGCGAGACCCTGATGTCGGGCGCCATCGACTTCGGCGCCGCACTGGAGGCAGCCGCTTGAGCTCCGATTCGAACCGACCCCGCCCGCGCTCGTCCAAGAAGCAGCGGGCCCGTCAGGGTGGCGCCGCCCGCGCGAGCGGGATTGCGACCCAGCGGGCGAAGGCCGGGCCGACCAGGGGCGGGTCGTCGTCGAGCGGCGGCATTCCAACCGCCTGGCTCGCCGTCATCGGCGTCGTCGTGTTCGCGATCGGGGCGGCCCTCGCCGGCGGCGCGATCCAGTTCGGCGGAGGCGGTGGCGGTGGCTCGAGCGCCCGTCCCAACTCCTCACCCGGCGCCTCCCCCGCGGGCCGCGGCGTGAATTGCCCGACGTCCCAGCCGCCCGCGGCAGCCGCCGGCATGGTGTCCGTGGTGACGATGGAAACCGAGAAGGGCTCGATCCAGATCACGCTCGATGCGGACCTGTCGCCGATCGCGGTCGGCAACTTCGCTGCACTCGTCGGTTGCGGCTACTACGACGGGATCGTCTTCCACCGGGTCGCGACGCTCCAGGATGGAACGCCGTTCGTGATCCAGGGCGGCGACCCGGATGGCACCGGGGGCGGCGGTCCCGGCTACGAGATCCAGGACGAGACCGTCACGGCCAAATACGTCCGCGGAACCGTGGCGATGGCCCGGACCGCGGCGCCGAACTCCGTCGGGCTCGCAGTTCTTCATCGTCCTCGACGACAAGGATCAGGCGGTCCTCGAGAGCGCCAATACCTACCAGATCATCGGCTCGGTCACCGTCGGGATGGATGTCGTCGACGCCATCTACACCGCGGCCAACGGTCAGGAGAGCCCGGCCGATCCGGTCGTGATGACCAAGGTCACGATCGGCCAGCCGACGCCACGTCCGTCGTCATCCGCACCGCCACCCTCCGCAGCGAGCTCGGCGGGCCCGTCGAGCTCGACCACTCCCTAGCCACGTCGCACCAGTCAGGAGAGTCCATGACCAGCCTCACGATTGCCACCGAGAAGGGCGACATCGACGTCGACCTGTTCACGAACGACGCGCCCAAGACGGCCCAGAACTTCCTCGACCTGGCCAAGAAGGGCTTCTACGACGACGTGATCTTCCACCGCGTCATCCCGGGTTTCATGATCCAGGGCGGCGACGGCGAGCACGGCAAGAAGGCGTCGCTCAACGTCGGGCGGGTCGGCACGGGCGGACCCGGCTACAAGTTCGCGGACGAGCCGGTGACCGGGTCCTACAACCGGGGCACGCTGGCCATGGCGAATTCCGGGCCGAACACCAACGGGTCGCAGTTCTTCATCATGCACGCTGACTACGGCCTGCCGAAGAACTACACGATCTTCGGCCAGGTCACCAAGGGGTTGGACGTGGTCGACGTGATCGCGTCCGCAGCGCGCAACTCGCGTGACCTGCCGGACGAGCCGGTGGCGATCACCGGCATCACGATTCACGAGGGCTGACGCCCGATTCACGCACGACGGCCCGCTCGAAGGCGGCGATTTCGCCGACCGCCGATATGCGCGCGCAACGAACGTTAAGGAATTTACATCGCGACCTGCATCAAAACTCTTGGATTTCGAGCGGCCGACGAGTAGCATGGCGACTGCGCTGCTTGTCAGCCAAGCTGCCCCAGAACCAAGGTCATGGGTAGGTAGGGTCAGGGTAGTCGGTACAGCCGACGTGATAGATGCCCTTGGCGCGTGGCGGGTGTCCGGTTCGCCGGACTTTCACCGGGACAGCATCGAGGCCGGGTCTTTCGGGACCCGGCCTCGAACTTTTTCTCCGCGGGGCTGACCGACGACGATGCCGGCGTTGCACACGTTCGGCCGTTGCCCTAGACCGACTCGGTCGCGGTTCCACCAGGCCCAGGCGGTATTTCCTCGAGTCGCCGCCGGTCATTCCGTGCAACCGGGGTCCTGGCTCCGGGTCGAGGCGGTGTTCGGAGGCACCACAGCTGACCCACAGGAGCTGACCGGACCGCCCGCGCAGGCAGGTGAGTGGAGTAGGGTGGTGCCGTGCGCTGTGCTTCGGTTCGGTGGCGTCCCGGGGAGGTC
Organism: uncultured Chloroflexia bacterium; assembly: GCA_963783055.1. GTDB lineage: Bacteria > Chloroflexota > Limnocylindria > Limnocylindrales > CSP1-4 > CF-46. The sequence goes on along the minus strand of CAWAMB010000004.1, from coordinate 90,207 downwards.
GGCCAAAGCACCCTTGCGAACGGTCGAGCCCGACATGCCGGGCTCCCGCTTCCCTGCCCGCGCCGGCGAGCCCCATGACCCGGCCGGTCGCCAGCCGTCCGCCGGGCGCGGACAGCCAGTACTGCGAGCGCTGCGGGGACGTGGCCGGCGAGGCGACCTCCCTCCGGCGCGTCGGACTGACGCGCTGCTCGTCCTGCAACGTCCACGCCTGCCAGCGGTGCTGGGCGAAGGCTTCCGGAGCGTGTCCAGGCTGTGGCTTCTCGCCGGCAGGAGCGTCGATCGTCGCCGCGTTCCGGTCCGGTCGGGGTGCGCCGAGCCGGCCGGTCAGTGGCGGACCTCAGGGCGTGGCCGGGTCCGCCGCCGCTCGCCCGGGACCCGGCGGACGTCGGACGGACCGGTCTGGCGCCATTGCCGTGATCGTCACGATCTTCGCGCTGTCGGTCGTCGGATTCGCGCTCGCTGGTCCGTTCCGCCCGACGGGTGGGGTCGATAGCGCCACCGGGACCCCGGGAGCGATCGCCGTGCTGCCGAGCGCGTCGCGGGCCGCTTCGTCGCCGGACCCGGTCGCCGGCCCGACGCCGTCGCCAAAGCCCCAACGACCAACCGCGACCAGAACCTCGTCGCCCGACACGGTCGGTGAATCGACACCGCGCCCGAACCGGACCCCAAGGGCCACGCCCGCACCGACTCCGGCCCGCACGCCTGCGCCGACGCCGAGGGTGACCCCGCGTCCGACGGTGGCGCCAACGCCAACGCCCGAGCAGTGCGTCGCGCCGAAGCTCGTCGGCCAGAAGAAGTCGAGCGCCCCCCGAATGTGGCGCGATGCCGGGTTCAGCGGCAGCGTCACGATGCTGGACGGGCACGGCAACTACACGATCGCCACCCAGAGTCGGGCGGCCGGCGGCACGTTCCCGTGCACCGCGTCGGTCACGGTCGGGCCGTAGCGAGGTCCCCGCGACCGCCCCGTCAGCCGAGGCCTTCGACGAACGCGGCGATCTCGTTGGCGCACGCGCGCCCCGTCGCCCCTCCGCCGGATTGGACCGCGATCTGTCGGGACTGCGGGCTGGTCTGAAGCCAGAAGCTCTCATCGGCGGCGCTCGCCTCGCCGGGAACCGGGGTGACGATGAGCAGGGGCAGGTCAAACTTCGGGGGATCCTTGGCAAAGCGATTCTCGAAGCCGCCGACGACGTCGAGCCGCTCGGTGTTGCCGGGGTAATCCCAGACGAGCTCGGGTTCGCTCTCCGGCGTGAAGGTCGCCGACGGCGCCGGCGTGTCGAGGACGACAACGCCGACGACGTGGTCGGGCTCGCTTTCCGCGTAGTGGGTCACGACCATCCCGCCGAACGACAGGCCGACGAGCACATACGGCCCATCCAAGTGGGCCGCTGCGAGCAGGGCCTTCAGGTCGCGCACGACGTCGTCCGCGTCCCGCTTCTCGTACGGCGGAGGGTCACTCGAGCCGGTCCCAGCGCGATCGTACGTGCACACGCGCGTCAGGCCGGCGAGCCGGCGGACGACGCCCGATCCACTCCACTCCTCGATGTTGTCGCCGCCCGTCTCCAGGATCACGGTCGGGCTGCCCTCGCCCCAGCACACATAGGCGAGCTGCCGCCCGTCCTTGTCGACGGCGACGCGCCCGCTCTGTGAGCCGCTCGGGACCGGGTCGACCGACGGCAGAGCGCCGGCGCTTGCGGTCGCCAGAGGGCTGGGCGACGCAGTGTCGCTCGCCGTCGGCGCCGACGCTGGCGCGGAACCGATCGGATCGAGGTTCGACGAGGCCCCCGACCCGCCGCAGGCGGCAACGATCAGGACCGAAGCGATCAACAGGGACACCGGCCGACGGATCACGGTTCCTCCTTGCACGATGCGACGGGTCGGCGTCACTCGTCGACTCTCGTCCAGGTCGCGCCGCCATCGCGCGTGAGCAGGAACATGCCTTCCTTGGTCGTCCCATCGCAATGCCGGTCCTGGGGCAGGATCGAGTCGGGATTGCAGGTGACGGTCACCCAGGCCGTGTCCGGCGTCGCGAAGCTCGGCCGTTCGCGGTAGCCGATCGGGGTCGCCGTGGTCCGCCAATGCGCACCGGCATCGACCGTGGATCGGAACTCGTTGCCGCTCGTGACCACCCAGGTCTGCGCGGACAGAAGCTGCGCGTCGCCGTCGGGCAGGGTGCGGACCAGTCGCCACGACGCCGGATCGTCGGTGCTCTCGAAGATCGACGCGGGGCCCCCGGCCATGATGGCGATCGTGATCGGACCGCCATCGTCCTGGACGACGTCCACGATGGTCTTCAGCGTGTTCCGTGAGCCGAGCGGCCCGGTCGGGAAGCGGTGCTGCGTCCATGCCGCGCCGCCATCGGCCGACAGGAAGAACCGATCGTCGAACGGCTGGCCGTCGAACTTCCCGGCGCTCTGCCAGAGGAACCCGCCGCGTGAGTCGCTGAGCTTGTCGAAGCTGCCCGCCATCGGCGGCACGTCGCCGTTCTTCGGCCCCGTCCAGGTGGCCCCGCCGTCCACCGTTCCGTAGACGCGGATCGGGGCCGTGCCGGCCGGGTCGTAGAACGTCGCGAACCCGACGAGCGAGGTCCGGAACGAGAAGACCGGCCCGCCGCTGATCGGCCCGACGTCCAGCGTGACCTCGACCCAGGAGGCGCCCCCGTCGTGGGTGGCGGTGATCGTCGCCGGCGAGCCGCCCGACGCGACGAACATCGTGTCGTCGTCGAGAAACGCGGCCACCGATGTCGTCGTGAACCCCTGCTCTCGAACCTCGGCCCACGTCCGGCCCGTGTCGGCGGTCCGATAGATCGCGTCCGTTGTCGCGAGCCACCCGGCCGTGTCCGATGTCAGCCGGACTGCGCGAGCCTGCGGGAGCAGAGTCGGGAACGCGATCAGGGACGGCGTCGGCGAGATCACGGGGCTTGGCGACGGCTCGGCAGGTGTCGACGTCGGCGCCGGTGGCTGCGTGATCGTCGCGTCCGGCGAGGGCGCCACGACGGAGGGTAGACGGACGAACCCTGAGCCCACGGCGAGGGCGCCGCCGATGAGCGCGACCGTGAGCGCGGCGGCCACCAGCAACGCGATCGTTCGCCGGTTCCGCGTCGTTCCCCGATCGCGTCCGACTTCGTCGGCTCGCGGTCCTCGCCATGCGGGCCGAACGACTTGGAGGCGGCCCGTCGGCGCGCCGGTCCCGAGCGCGTCGAGGCGCCGCTCGACCTCGCTCCAGATGTCGGGCACCGGCACGGCGTCGAGCGTGGCGAACCGCGTGCGAAGGTCATTCATCGTGGTCACCCAGAAGCTGGCGAAGGCGGCTCCTGCCGCGGCTCAGGTTGGCGCGCACCGCGACGCGGTTCGATCCGAGGCGCGCCGCGATGCCACTGATCGGGAGGTCGGCGTAGTAGAAGAGGATCACCGCGGCGCGCTGGGCGTCGGGGAGCTGGCGTAGGGCTGCGAGGAGGTCCGGATCGCCGTACCGGTCGAGGTGGTCGCCGTGGGCGGCGGGCGCCTGCCCTTCCGCACCGCGTGCTTTCAGGGCGCCGGCAGCGATCCGGAACGAGGTCCGCCAGGTCCAGGCAGCGGGGTCACGGACGGCCGCCCCGCGGTTGAGGACCTGGGCGAAGGCTTCGGCCACCGCGTCGCTGGCGATCTCGGCGTCGCCGGCGAAGGCGTAGATCGCGCGCCACAGCCGCTCGGCGTCGGCCCGATAGACGGCTTCGACGCTCTCATGCGGTTCGACCACGGCCATTGCGCTGTCCATCACTGACAAAGGGGCGAGATTGGCGCAAAAGGTGACATCGCGACGCGAAGACACGTCGGCGAACGACTGTTGGCGACGCGACGTCTAACGGCGCGAGCCGTCGGAGCGCGGTCGCCCGGTCCGACGCTCCATCCGGACCTGAGCCGGTATCATCGGCGTCCGCGCGCCTGTAGCTCAGTGGATAGAGCGTCGGCCTCCGGAGCCGAAGGTCGCAGGTTCGAATCCTGTCGGGCGCGCCATAACCACCTTCTCGGGCATTGCTAGCGCGAATCCGTGGGCGTAGGCCGCCTGGGTCAGCCGAACTCCCAAAATCTCGGGGCCGGCGAGCGTGATTCGGTCGTAGATGGCGTGGAGCACGTCTGCATTCTCCTTCGACTTCTCGGGCGCTTCGAGCGACTCGCCCGGGGCGCGGAGCCACTCGTGCGCACGCTCTGCAAGTGGTGCCTTACCGTCGAATGCGAAAGGCCCACGCAGCGGTGGCGCGGCGAGCGGGCGCCGGCTACGGAAGCACCGCGACGATCGGTCCGCTCGGGCGAAGCGTCGATGCCACGTGTTTCCCGGTGCCCACGCGCATCAGCATCGGAAATTGACACTCCGGTGCACTTCGGATGGGTCATACTGCGGCCTCGGGCCGGGTCATGCGCCGGATGGTGCTGGGGGCTCCCGTCGAGGAAGGGGACGGCACACGGCGATGCCCGACAGCGGGTCAACCATGCGCAGGCGTGGGGCGTCGCCGGCCATCGCGCTCGCACTCGCCTTGGTGGCTCTCGCCCCGCTTGCGCCGGCCTCGCTGGCGACAGAGGTCACGCCCGCGCGTGAAGCCGGTATGGCAGCCCAGGCACCCCTGCCTTCCAACTTCGTCGACGAGAGCGTCTTCAGCGGACTGACCAACCCCACCAACCTCGAGTTCGCCTCGGACGGCCGCGTCTTCGTCACCGAAAAGAGTGGCCGCGTGCTTGTCTTCGACAACCTCTCGGACACGACGCCGACCGTGTTTGCGGATCTCCGCACCCAGGTCCACAACTTCTGGGACCGGGGCCTGCTCGGGCTGGCCCTCGACCCGAACTTTCCGGCGACGCCGTACGTCTACGTCGCCTACACGTTCGACGCCGCGATCGGCGGCACGGCGCCGCGCTGGGGGACCGCCGACCAGACGTCCGATGGCTGTCCGACGCCGCCCGGCGCCACGGCCAATGGGTGCGTGGTTTCCAGTCGTGTCTCGCGTCTCACCGCGAGCGGCAACGTGTCGACCGGCGAGACCGTGCTGATCGAGGACTGGTGCCAGCAGTACCCAAGCCACTCGATCGGCGACCTGGAGTTCGGTCCCGACGGCGCCCTCTATGTCAGCGGCGGTGACGGCGCCGACTTCAACGTCGCCGACTACGGCCAGAAGGGCAGCCCGCTGAACCCCTGCGGCGATCCCCCGGGCGGAGTCGGAGGGACGCAGACTCCGCCGACGGCCGCCGGCGGGGCACTCCGATCGCAGGACCTTCGCACCAGCGGCGACCCGGTCACGCTCGACGGCGCGATCCTCCGGGTCGACCCAGCCACCGGCGCCGGGCTGTCCGGCAACCCCTTGTTCGGCAACGCCGATGCCAACGCCCGCCGGATCATCGCCGAAGGCCTCCGCAACCCCTTCCGGTTCACGTTCCGGCCGGGCACCGACGAGATCTGGGCCGGCGACGTCGGCTGGAACAACTGGGAAGAGGTCGATCGGATCACCGATTCGACCCCGGCCAGTGTCGTGAACTTCGGCTGGCCGTGCTACGAGGGAACGGATCGACAGCCCGGCTACGACTCGCTGGATCTCGACATCTGCGAGACGCTCTACGGTCAGTCGAATGCCGTGCGCTCGCCGTTCTTCACCTACAGTCACTCGCTCGACATCGCGCCGCCCGACGACTGCCCGCCGGCCGCTCCACCGGCGCCGGTCAGCTCCTCGATCACGGGCCTTGCCTTCTACACCGGCACGGCGTTCCCGGCGGTCTATCAAGACGCGCTGTTCGGGGCGGACTACTCGCGGAACTGCATCTGGGTGATGCTGGCCGGCTCGAACGGCGTGCCCGATGCCGCCACCATCCAGGCATTCCAGCCGGCGGCCCCGAACCCGATCGGCCTCAAGATGGGACCCGACGGCGCGCTCTACTACGTGGACTTCCTCGGTGGCATCCGACGCATCCGCTACACCGTCAACCTCCCCCCGACCGCGAGCATGGCGGCCAGCCCGCTGAGTGGGCCTACGCCCCTGACCGTCTCGTTCGACAGCCAGGGCTCGACGGACCCCGAGGGCCATCCGCTCACCTACGCGTGGGACCTGGACGACGACGGCTCGTTCGACGATGGAACGGACTCCACGGCCTCATTCACGTACCAGACGACCGGGCAGAAGCGGGCGCGACTCCGGGTCACGGACCCGGGCGGCGAGACCGACACGGATTCCGTGCTCATCCAGGTCGATAACAACCTGCCCGGGATCACGATCGACGCGCCGCAGGCGTCGCTCGAGTGGTCGGTCGGGGAGCACATCACCTTCTCCGGGACGGCCACCGACCCGCAGGACGGCAACATCTCCAGCCAGATCGACTGGGACCTCATCCTCCATCACTGCCAGGGGGCGATCTGTCATACCCACACCATCACGAGCTTCCCGGACACGGCATCCGGGGCCTTTGATGCGCCAGACCACGAGTACCCGTCGTACCTCGAGCTGAAGGCCACGGTCGCGGATTCGTCGGGCGCCACCGCGACGGCCTCGACGAGGATCGACCCGAAGACGGTCGACCTCACCTTCGGAACGAATCCCGCCGGGCTCAGCGTGATCGTCGGTGGCGCCAACGCGCAAGCGACACCGTTCACGAAGACGTTCATCGTCGGCTCGAGCAACTCGATCTCCGTCGATTCTCCCCAGGTGACGGGTGGGGGGACCTCGTACACGTTCTCGTCGTGGTCGGATGGCGGGACGCGATCCCACACGATCAGCGCGCCCGCGACGGCCGCGACGTACACGGCCACCTTCGTGCCGACAAACCCGTCGAGCTGTCCCGACACGCTGCCCGCGGTGACCGCCGCCGGCTGGCAGCGCAACGGCTCGGCCACGGTCTCGGGCACGGCGGTCCAGTTGACCCCCGCGACCACGAACCAGGCCGGCAGCGTCATCTACACGACCGCCCAGGCCAGCGCCGCCCTGCGCGTCTGCTTCACCGCCGACATCGGCACCGGCACGGGCGCCGACGGGATGGCCCTGCTGCTGCTCAACCCGGCGGCCGGCGGGGGAGCCCTCGGCGCGACCGGCTCGGGCCTGGGGTTCGGCGGCCTGGCCGGCTACGCGGTCGCCCTCGACACGTACGACTCGGGCATCGGCGACCCGTCGGCCAACTTCGCGGGCATCGCCGACTCCGGCACCGCGAACGCCCTCCACTACCTCTCGACCAGCACGGCCATCCCGACCCTCCACAACGGCGGGCCCCGCCAGGTCGAGGTCGCCGTCGTGGGCGGTCGCCTCCAGGTCAAGGTCGCCGGGGTCCAGGTCCTCGACACCGCGGTCAGCCTGCCGGCCAACGTCCTCGTCGGCTTCTCCGCCGGCACCGGCGGGCTCACCGACCGCCACCTCGTGAGCGCCGTCAAGGTCGGCAGCGCCGCCGCCCCCGCGCCGGCGTTCCTCGCCGTTGCCCCCACGAGTGTCGCCTTCGGCTCGCTCACGACCGGCACCAGCACCACCGCCAACGTCGTCCTCTCCAACACCGGCGCGAGCAGCCTGACCCTCTCGGCGGTGACCCTCCCGGCCGCGCCCTTCAGCGCCGTCGCCCCGGTCCTCACGACCGGCACGGTCATCCCGGCCGGCGGCTCGGTGACCCAGGTGGTCCGCTTCGCACCGACCGCGGTCGGGGCGGCGTCAGGCAGCCTCGTCGTGACGCCCAACACCGGCCAGGGCGCGATCACCGTGCCCCTGTCCGGGTCCGGCGTCGCCCCTTCGTCGAGCTGTCCCGACACGCTGCCCGCGGTGACCGCCGCCGGCTGGCAGCGCAACGGCTCGGCCACGGTCTCGGGCACGGCGGTCCAGTTGACCCCCGCGACCACGAACCAGGCCGGCAGCGTCATCTACACGACCGCCCAGGCCAGCGCCGCCCTGCGCGTCTGCTTCACCGCCGACATCGGCACCGGCACGGGCGCCGACGGGATGGCCCTGCTGCTGCTCAACCCGGCGGCCGGCGGGGGAGCCCTCGGCGCGACCGGCTCGGGCCTGGGGTTCGGCGGCCTGGCCGGCTACGCGGTCGCCCTCGACACGTACGACTCGGGCATCGGCGACCCGTCGGCCAACTTCGCGGGCATCGCCGACTCCGGCACCGCGAACGCCCTCCACTACCTCTCGACCAGCACGGCCATCCCGACCCTCCACAACGGCGGGCCCCGCCAGGTCGAGGTCGCCGTCGTGGGCGGTCGCCTCCAGGTCAAGGTCGCCGGGGTCCAGGTCCTCGACACCGCGGTCAGCCTGCCGGCCAACGTCCTCGTCGGCTTCTCCGCCGGCACCGGCGGGCTCACCGACCGCCACCTCGTGAGCGCCGTCAAGGTCGGCAGCGCCGCCGCCCCCGCGCCGGCGTTCCTCGCCGTTGCCCCCACGAGTGTCGCCTTCGGCTCGCTCACGACCGGCACCAGCACCACCGCCAACGTCGTCCTCTCCAACACCGGCGCGAGCAGCCTGACCCTCTCGGCGGTGACCCTCCCGGCCGCGCCCTTCAGCGCCGTCGCCCCGGTCCTCACGACCGGCACGGTCATCCCGGCCGGCGGCTCGGTGACCCAGGTGGTCCGCTTCGCACCGACCGCGGTCGGGGCGGCGTCAGGCAGCCTCGTCGTGACGCCCAACACCGGCCAGGGCGCGATCACCGTGCCCCTGTCCGGGTCCGGCGTCGCCCCTTCGTCGAGCTGTCCCGACACGCTGCCCGCGGTGACCGCCGCCGGCTGGCAGCGCAACGGCTCGGCCACGGTCTCGGGCACGGCGGTCCAGTTGACCCCCGCGACCACGAACCAGGCCGGCAGCGTCATCTACACGACCGCCCAGGCCAGCGCCGCCCTGCGCGTCTGCTTCACCGCCGACATCGGCACCGGCACGGGCGCCGACGGGATGGCCCTGCTGCTGCTCAACCCGGCGGCCGGCGGGGGAGCCCTCGGCGCGACCGGCTCGGGCCTGGGGTTCGGCGGCCTGGCCGGCTACGCGGTCGCCCTCGACACGTACGACTCGGGCATCGGCGACCCGTCGGCCAACTTCGCGGGCATCGCCGACTCCGGCACCGCGAACGCCCTCCACTACCTCTCGACCAGCACGGCCATCCCGACCCTCCACAACGGCGGGCCCCGCCAGGTCGAGGTCGCCGTCGTGGGCGGTCGCCTCCAGGTCAAGGTCGCCGGGGTCCAGGTCCTCGACACCGCGGTCAGCCTGCCGGCCAACGTCCTCGTCGGCTTCTCCGCCGGCACCGGCGGGCTCACCGACCGCCACCTCGTGAGCGCCGTCAAGGTCGGCAGCGCTCCGTAGATGGCTGTACCCAGCGCCCTTCCGCGTTCCGTCGGCGACAACCGTTGTCCGTATCGCTCGGCGAGACGATCGCGGACCCACGGCTCCATGGTGTATCGCGGGTAGGAGGTGTTGGCCACGAGGACCTCATTCACCAGGCGGGCGGTCCGATGCTCGAGCCGCCGCCCGACCCGGGATTGAGCTGTGTTCATAGGCGTCGATGACCAGCCAGCCCGCGGCGCGGCCAACGTAGATGAGTTGCTCGGTCGTCAGCCCGGTTCGCGCGCGCAGATCGGCGAGGTGGCGCTTCGCGGTGCTCGGCCGGACGCCCGCGCGCGCAGCCGCCCTCGGCACCGATCCCCCGGCTTCTTCGTAGGCCGCCAGCACGTCCAGCTGGCGCCGCGTCGCGTGCTGCGGCAGGTCGCCCCGTAGGCGGTGGTCGTCATGCCTCCCGCCTCGCTGCCGCCAACCACTCATCCCGCCTCTCGATCGGGATGGTCAAGGTTGCAGCCGCGCGCCCAACACCTGTCGGGCGCGCCAGTTCAACCCTTTGCGGGCAGCGCGACTGCTAGGCCGTGGGCGCCGCCGGCGTCAGCCTGATCGCCACGATCGTCCTCCAACCTCCCATAGCTGGAGCCATGTGGCCGGGATGGTTGCCGTTGGACCATGTGAGTTCGCTGATGGTGATCTCAGAAGCGGCTCGAATTCCGGGCCGGCCGATCGCGATCGGCGTTCCGGCCAGGGCCGTCCGCACCGCTTCGGCGCGCGTCAGCCGGTCGATCCCGTGGGCGGCGTCGGGCCTCGGTCGTCCTGCCGCGCAGGGACGCCTGACGTATAGAACTCCTCGGGCTTCCGCCAGAAGCGTTCGTGCACCCAGACCGTGTCGTTCTGGGTGACGTGCTGCTCCTTGTAGGTCTCGAGGAACCCGAGCTTCCGCAGCCGGTCGGCGACTTCCGGGTACAGCTTCTGACCCTTGAAGACCTCGACGACCTCGCACTCGAGCTGGAGCACCGCGACTCGTTCGGAGAGCGTGTGCGTGGCGCCGTCGATGACTTCGAGACTGAAGCCTTCGACGTCGATCTTCAGCAGATCGATCATCGAGACGTACGGCAGCTGCTCCATCACGTGATCGAGCGTGTCGATGTCGACTTCGACCGGCCGGAAGGCTTCATCGCCTTTCACGAGCACGCGTTCCCCAAGTGTGGACACGCCGTCATTGCGCGAGCCAACGGGCGCGATGTTGAACGTGCCGCGGCCCGGCCGATCGGACAGCGCACAGCGAAACAGGTTGAACGCGGGAAAGCGTCGCGAGATCTCGGCGGCAAGGTCGGGATGGGGCTCGAACACGAACACATGCTCGGGGCGCACGTCGTAGTACTCGCGCAAGAGCTCGGCATCCTGTCCGTGATTGGCGCCGATCTCGAAGATCACATCGATCGCTCGCGGCTTGCAGTGCTTTGTGCCGATCTCGAGCATTCGGATCAGCTTGTGATCGCGAAGGACTTCCTGCCTGGTGCGAAGGCGCGCGTTGATCGCCCGCGCCAATGGCCTGGGAACCTTCGACAGCACGGAAGCCCTCACGGGGTCAGTGTGGACCCTTCCGCAGGGTCAGCGCAGGCGGTCAGTCGGACACCCACGATCTCGGGGCCGGCGACCGTCAGTGGTTCGTCGGCCGAGTGCCCGAGAGGACGCCTTCGGATGGCGTGGCCAGACCGAATACCTGATCCAGGAGCGTAGCGACGCACCAATCCACCCAGTCGTCGTGCGGCCAACCGTACGTCCCGACGAGGACGTGGTAGGCGTCCTCGCCAACGTAGAAGAGCAGCAGGTGCGCTGCTCTCTCCGGATCGAGCCCATCGCGCAGCGGTGCCTTCTTCCGGAGGATCTCGAGGATGACCCGGTAGCCATCGGCCCGCCAGGCCTCGGATTCCGCCATGACCCTGGCCAGGTCGGGATCGTCGCTCGCCCGCGCCGCGAGATTGAGCGGGATCACCCTTGGCATGATCGAGCCGACACCGGTCACCAGGTGGCGAACCGCCTCAGCGATCCCCGAGGCATCGGTCATCGCCAGGTACCACGGCTGCTCCTCAGGAGGACGCGGGTCATCCCGGCCCATCACGGCGAAGTCGATGGCCCGAGCGAGCAGGGCCGGCTTTGTGTGGAACACGAAATAGACCGTCTGGACGGCGACGCCGGCAGCCTCGGCGACCTGCGCCATCGTCGTGGCGGCATAGCCCTGGGTCGAGAACAGGCGGTGCGACGCCTCGACGATCTTCCAGTGGGTGGCGCGGGACCGCTCCCGTCGGGTCAGGCTGGGCATGCGGAACCTCTTGACATCCGTCGCGACGGCGATACTATCCGACCTCTCACTAGAGTGCACACTAGTGAGACCGCCAGTCACTTAGGAGGGGCTCACGGATGATCAGCGTGGAGACACGGATCGAGATCGGGCGGCCGGCCGCCGACGTGTTTGCGTTCGTCAGCGACCAGACGAACGCGCCGCGCTGGCAGTCCGGGCTCGACGAGGTCCATCGCCTGACACCGGGTCCGATCCGGATCGGGTCAGAGCACACCTTCGTTCGCCGGTTCGCCGGTCGGCGGATCGAGTCGCGGAACAAGTTCGTCGCGTTCGAGCCCGGTCGCTTCGTCGCCTTCGACATCCCGCCCGGGGGCGGAGCGACCGGAGAGGCGTCCTACCTCGTCGAGCCGACCAGCGCCTCCACCAGCGCGTTGACCAGTCGCGTTCAACTCCGCTTCTCCGGACTGGGTCGGCTCATCGAGCCGTTCATGGGACGGGTCCTGCGCCGCGACGTCGAACGGGATGATCTGGTGCTACGGGCCCTGCTGGAAGCGGAGGCGTCGGCCAGGACATGACCGGTGTTCATGTGGATCGGGATGGCCCTGGGGCTGCGGACCGCGTGACCGCGACGGCGGCGGTCCCCGGTGCCGCGCGTGGTGCCGCGGTGGTGTGCTGGGTGTACGCGGCCGGATTCGGGCTGCCCGCGTTGCCGATCGCGGCCTATGCACTCCGTGAACGGGCACTGCCGTGGCTCGGCGACCTGTTCCCGATGTATGGCGGCCCGTGGTGGGGCCCGTTGAGTCCCGAAGCGTTCACCGCGACGCTCGTCGGATACGCGGGTGTCACCGCAGCGGTCGCGTGGGGCGGGTGGTTGATGTGGCGGGGACGCCGCTCTGGAGCCGTGCTTGCCGTCGCCATGATCCCGATCGAGGCACTCTTCTGGTACGGATACGCCCTGCCTATCCCGCCCGCCCTGGCGCTCCTGCGGTTCGGCCTGATCGCCGCAGCCTGGTCCCGCCTCCGCCGTTGATCGACCGGGACGCGAAGCCGGTGCGGGCTGTCGACGACTGGCGGCCGCCGTGAGCCTTGCGGACATGATCCGCAGCCCGGCCACCACGATCCGGTCGTGGATGGCGGGGACGAGCTCGGCCTGCTGAATTGGGCGAGGACGACCGCCCCGCCGGCGTTTGTTGTTCGCCGCGGCTGCTCTTGAACGGATTGGTTCGGTCCGGCGCGGCCCGATCCAGCGCTCGCCCGAGCAGAGCTTGCAATCGGCGAGCGACCGGCGTATAAAGTGAACCATATGGTTCAGTATTCCGATGGTCGACTCGACGTCTCGTTCGCGGCGCTGTCCGACGCCACCCGGCGGGGCGTCCTGGAGCGGCTCGGACGAGGCGACGCGTCGATCACGGAGCTGGCCGGATCGTTCCGCATGACCCTCACGGGCATGCGCAAGCACGTCGGGGTGCTGGAGCAGGCCGGGCTCGTCACGACCGAGAAGCTCGGGCGCGTGCGGACCTGCCGGCTCGGGCCGCGCCAGCTCGAAGAAGAGACCACGTGGATCGAGCAGCAGCGCCGGATGTGGGACGCCCGGTTCGACGCGTTGGAGCAGGTCGTCGCGGAGCGACGACGGAAGGAGCAGATCGATGAACACCCGAAGCGCCGCTGAGCCCGCCACCCGGAACCGCACGACGGTCGAGCGGACATCGGAGCGCGAGCTCGTCGTCACCCGGACGATCGATGGCCCGCCGCCGAGCGTGTTCGAGGCGTGGACCGACGCGGACCAGTTCCGGCAGTGGTGGGTGCCGAAGTCGTTGGGCCTGACGCTTCTGTCGTGCGAGATCGATGCACGCGTCGGCGGCGGCTACCGGCTCACGTTCGACACCGGGACCGCGGAACCGATGGCGTTCTTCGGCCGCTACCTCGAGGTGTCGCCGCCATCGCGCCTGGTCTGGACGAACGAGGAGGACGATGGCGGGCACGTCGTGACGACCGCGACCTTCGAGGAGGATCACGGCCGGACACGGTTGGTCGTCCACGACCTCTACCCCTCGAAGGAGGCGCTGGACGACGCGGTCGCTTCCGGGGCGACGAGCTGGAATTCCGAGACGTTCGACCAGCTGGACGAGCTGCTCGTCAAGCTGGGCACGAGCACGCGTCGGTAGGCGTCGCGTGCGGAAGCCGGTCACCGCTACCGCGACGGTCCGTCCACGATGAACGCCCTTCCATCGATCACCATCACGCCGGTTCACGTCGCCGACCTGCACGTCGAAGGCGAGCTGATGCCGATCTACGTGCACGTGATCGACCACCCCGATGCCCGCGTCCTGGTCGACACCGGCATGACCGAATTGCATCCCCTGCTGGCCGACATGGACCCCGTCCTCCGGCCACTGAACGAGCAGGACTTCGATCTCGCCGGCATCGACGTCGTCGTCAACACCCACCTGCACGCCGATCACTGCGGCGGCAATCACCTGTTCGCCGGCAAGCCGACCTACGTCCAGCGTCGGGAGCTCGACGACGCGCGCAACCAGGACGACTACACGATCCGCGACTGGGTCGACGCGCCCGGTGTTCGGTACGTGCCGGTCGACGGCGAGCTCGAGCTGCTTCCCGGGGTCCGGCTCGTCCCGGCGCCGGGCCACACGCCCGGCACCCAGGTGGTGGTCGTCGACAACGGCGGGCGCCCGGTCGTCATCGGCGGCGATGTCGCCGTGTGGCACGGTGAGTTCGACGAGCCGCCGACCGAAGGCCGAACGCTGGTGCGGGCACTCGACCCGGAGCTCGTCTGGCTCGCGCACGAGCGCGAGCCGTGGCGACCATCCGGCGCGTGAGTGAGGAGGCCGGCCCGACCTTAGGCTTCGACTCCGTGGCGCCGGTCCGTCGCCCGTCGACCGGCGGACACGCGGCGGTCTCGCGAACCGGCAGGTGACTCAGGGGGCAGTCCATGAAGGGCTGCCCGCTCGACCCAACCCGCCACGGGATCGGCCGCGATTCCGTTCAGGCGGACCGCGAAGTACGAACAGTCGCGACACCACCACCACGTTCGTGGCTCGTAGCGCGAGTCGTGACGTTCGTACAGGTGGACGTCGTCGGTCCCACCACAGGTTGTGCACGCTGGCATGAGTGGTTTCGCTCCCGGCCGGTGTTGCGCGCTCGGACCCTGGTGCGGACGCGCACCATAGCCGATCCGGCGACGGTGTCAAGAGCCGTGCGTCCGTGGCGCGCGGCGGCGTCCGCGGGAAGCCGGTCAGACCATAGCCGGGACCGACGTGACCATTGGACCGTGGCCGCCCTCGGCAGGGCACCTCTACGATCCCGCCCATGATCGGTGAACTCGACCTGAGCGAGGCGTCCGCGGGAGCCCTGCGCGAGCAGGGAGCGGCCTTTGCCGACGACGTCCTCGTCTTCGAACATCTTGCCGGCGGCTTCACCCTGGTCGGCAGTACCGGCCGTCGTGCCGGCTGGGCCGGAATCGTGGAGCTGAACGCCCTGGATGAGGGCCTCGTCGGGCGGGCGTGGCGGCGTGGGACGGCCGAGCGGCTGGCCGGTCGCCGCCTCATGCATGTCGCGGGACCGTATTACGCCCGGCATGCGGCTGCGGTGCCCGTCGGTCAACGCCACGTCGTGGTGTTCGGGAGCGGGAGAACGATTGCCCCGACCGATAGCCAGCTCGTGCGCGTCGCCGCGGCGGAAGTCGATCGAACGCACGGCGTGGCGGCGGACAAGCTCCTGGCGGACGAGCTCGAGCTCGTCCACGCCCTCCGGGCACTCATGGCCTACCGCCCGATGACGATCCGCGACACCATGCGCCACATCGCGACGGTGGCGGGCCAGGCGTTGTCGTGCGAGGTGGCCGTCGTCCGCGTGGACATCGATGCTCAATCGCTGGTCGAGGGACTCGATGTCCTGTCGAGCTCGGCGCTCGCCAATCCGGATGCGGGCGGCCATCTGGCAGCCTTCGGAGCGGAGCCGCGGCTCGAGCAGACGGCTGCCACGGATCCCAACATCTTCGGCGTGGCCGTCGCGTCCCACCTCACGCTGCCGTTCGCCGGTGACGTCACGGGCGCCCTCGCCCTGGGCCACACGGTCGCTCGGGCGCGCGGCTTCACGTCGCTGTGCCAGCGGATCGGCCGAGCCATCGCAGACGCCTCCGAACTGCTGATCGGCCAGGCACACGCGCGCGAACAGCTCGCCGCCGAGCGCGACCTCCTCGCCCGGCTCGTTCGAACCGATGCCCTGACCGGCGTTGCCAATCGGCGGGCCTGGGACGAGGAAGTCGGGCAGCCGGATGCCGCGCCGGCGGACGCCGCCGCGGGGGATGCCGAGGCCGGCGGATTCGTCCTGTCGTGCGACCTGGACGGCCTGAAGACCGTGAACGATCGCTACGGACACGCGGCCGGCGACGCGCTGATCCGGGGAGCCGCCAACCTGCTCCGGTCGAGCGTGCGCGACACCGATCTCGTCGCTCGCGTCGGGGGCGACGAGTTCGTGGTCATCCTGCGCCGGGCCGACGAGGCCGGTGCGCGACGCGTCCTTCGCCACATTCAGCGCGCGCAGCGAGCCTGGCGCGTGACCGAGCACAGCCTCACCCCACAGCTCTCGATCGGCCTCGCGCCCGTCGTCGGCGGTGATCTGGAGGGCGCGCGAACGCTCGCCGATCGTTCGATGTACGCCAACAAGCGGCGACGCACGCAGTCCGCGGCGCGCGCTCCGATCCGCCTGGCCCGGGACCGTCGCCGGACCGGCGCGCCGCTCGCGACAGACCGCTAAGCGGTCGACCCCGCCTGCCCCACCCGGACCGGGGCGTCGGCGCAGGTGCACTCGTTCACAGCCGCCTGATTCGGCCGGGTGTGGAGCCACATGGCGACGACCATCGGAACGAATACGGCCAGGTTGTAGAGCAGGTGCAGCTCGGGGCGTGGGACGTACTGCTGGAGGATGCTGGTCGGGACCGGCGACCCGAACAGGTTCTGGCCCACGAGCGCCTGGAGCTGGAGCAACGAATGCTCCACCAGGTGCCAGGCCTGGATCGCCAGCGACGCCGTCCACCATCCCCGGGCCGTGCCATGGAATCCGGATCGGAGCAGGACGAGGCCGATCAGCATCAGGACCGCGTAGGTGAAGTGCATCACCTCGGACTTCACCAGCCACGGGAACACGTACCCCAGGGCACCGAGGGCCTGCGGCCGCGGCATCCCGAGGATCCAGATCTGGGCGGCCTGGAACAGGTGCTCGACCCAATGCAGGATCACGATCGCGAGATAGATCCAGAGAGCGCGTTCGTGCCAGGTGGTGTTGAGCTTGTCGAGGAAGCCCTGCCTGGGTGCCGTCGTCGCCTGAGTCAACCCAGGTCTCCTCTCATCGTTGCCGTTTGATCAACCCGATCGCAACGCGGGTCGTCGCCATGCTCTGACGGTCCGGCCGGCCATCCACCAGGCCGTTCCGGCCGTCAGGACGATCGACGCGTAGATCAGCTCTTCCATCGGGATCATCGAGCTCGGTGCCGCAGGAACGACGACGGGAGCGAGATCCCACGCCTGGCCGCCGTCCGTGATGGTCACGCTGACCGTATCGCCCTCGGCAACCCCGTCCGTCGTCTCCCAACCGTTGGCGGTCGTGGCCGATGGCCGGACCTCCATCGGCGTCGCGTTCAGGGCGACGCTAACCCCGGCCGTCGTGGGCGCCGCCGATCCGTCGAACAGCACGATCAGGTGCGGCGTCATCGCCGTGCCCGCGTCGGGGTAGACCTGCCAGAGCGAGATGCTGTACGGCCCGGCGGTCAGGCCGCGAGCGAGCGGCCGTGCGTCATGATCCCCGTGGGCCAGGACCGGCGACGCAAGGGCCAACGTCACGACGGCCGCGACGAACGCTCCCCGAAGCAGTCTCCGTCTCAGCACTCGGCCACGGTACGTGGCCGAGGACCCGATTTCAACCGGCGCGCGCGAGCCCATCGAGGACGATGTCGAGGCCCCGCTCGAACTCGTTCGCGTAGTCGTAGCCGGGCAGCATCGCGTAGTCGGTGATGAACGCGAGGAGGTTGGGGTACTCGCCGGCCGGGAACGGCTCGAGCATCTCCTGGGCGACGTCCGCGATGTCCGACGTGTCGTCGAACGGGAGATTCAGCTTCGTGAGGGCGTAGCCGTAGATGTAGCTGTCCAGCACGGAGTAGGCGGCCGCGACCCGATCCATCGCGAATCCGGCAGCACGCAGGCTGCCGATGACCGCGTCGTGGTGGCGCAGGTTGGCCGGCCCCGGGTTCGTCCGCGACTCCATGAGGCCGATCGCCCAGCGGTGGCGCAGGAGCGCCGCGTAGACGGACATCGCGCGAGTGCGCATGGCGGCTCTCCAGTCCGCGCCGTCCGGCGGCAGGTCGATCTCGGCGAAGACGAGGTCGACCATCCCGTCGATCAGGTCGTCCTTGTTGGCGACGTGGCGATAGAGCGCCATCGGCGCGACGCCGAGCTCATCGGCCAGCTTCCGCATCGTCAGCGCCTCGAGCCCGCCGGCATCGGCATGGACGATCGCCGCCGCCAGCACGCGCTCCCGGGTCAGACGGATGCGCGGCTCGGGGCTGGAGATGGTGCGGGTCGCCATGGAGACGCTCCTGTGTTCGCGATGACGATGTTGAGATTGCGGGTTGACAGCGTACATCGTACGCATTAGCGTACGCCGTACACCGTCAGCGTACATCGTACGCAGGCAAGGTGCCAACCGCAAGAACCGAGGCAAACTCCCATGCAGGCCATCGTCCAGGACAGCTACGGCTCCCACGAAGCGCTCCGGCTCGACGACGTCGCCAAGCCCGAGATCGCCGCCGACGAGATCCTCGTCCGCGTCCACGCCGCGTCCATCCACGTCGGCGACTGGATCCTCATGACGGGATCGCCCTTCGTCATGCGCTTCGCGACCGGTCTCCGCAAGCCGAAGAACCGGGTCCCGGGAACGGATGTCGCGGGCACGATCGAGCAGGTCGGCAGCGCGGTCGCGGGCTTCAAGCCGGGCGACGAGGTCTTCGGCTGGGGCGCCGGCGCGTTTGCCGAGTACGTCCATGCGCCGGCGAGCCAGTTCCTCAAGAAGCCGGCAAGCCTCACGTTCGAGCAGGCGTCGGCAGTCGGCGTCTCCGCTTCCACCGCCCTCCAGCTGCTGCGCGACGACGGCAAGGTCGGGCCCGGCCAGAAGGTCCTGATCAACGGTGCGTCCGGCGGCGTCGGCACGTTCGCCGTCCAGATCGCCAAGGCCCTCGGCGCCGAGGTGACCGGTGTCACGAGCACGAAGAACGTGGACCTGGTTCGCTCGATCGGCGCCGACCACGTGATCGACTACACCCGCGAGGACTTCACGACGGGCGGGCCGCGCTACGACCTGATCCTGGACAACGTCGGCAACCACTCGATGGCCGAGACCCGGCGCGCGCTCAACCCGACCGGGACGCTGATCTCGAACGGCGGCGGCCACGCCGACGGCAAGCTCGGCCGGACCGTCCGGGCGATGTTCGCCTCGATGGTCGTCCGCCAGCAGGCGGCCCCCTCGGTCAAGTCGACCAACCACGACGACCTGGTCGCCCTGAAGGGCCTGATCGAGGCCGGCAGCGTGATGCCCGTGATCGACCGGACCTACCGCCTGCCGGAGACCCCGGCGGCGATCGCCCATGTCGCCGAGGGACACGCCCGAGGGACGGTGGTCATCACGGTCTGACCCGGTCCTCGTCGCCCCATCCATCTCCCCAGGACCTTCGGAAAGGAACGCGCCATGTTCAAGTCCACCGTCATCCGTCTCTTCCTCGGCAGCCTCGTGGCCTTCGCCGCGGGCGCCGTCCTCGCCATCACCGGCATCGCGCTGGCCATCGCCAACGACGTCTTCGTCATGGCCGGGTCCGACATCGTCGGCATCCACGGCGGCGCCGTCGCCTGGTCGACGCTCGGGCTGGCCGCCCTCGGTGGGATCGCCATCGCCGGCGCACTCGTCGCCGGTCTCGTCGCCTGGATCGGCGCCCTCTTCAACACCTGGCAGCTCGACAGCAAGACCTGGTTCGCCGTCCTGCTCCTGACCGGCATCTTCAACTTCGGCTTCCTCGCGATGGTGGCGTACGTCGTTGCCGGGCCCGACGGCTCGGCGCGCGCCGCCCGCGGCGGAGTCAGCGCAGCCACTGCCTGACCGGCAGCCCGCGCCGCCGCTGCGAAGCGGCGGCGAACGGGCAGGCTCGCCCGGAGCGGGTGGGCTCGTCAGGATCGGAGAAGCACCGATCGGCGAGCCGCGGCTAGAGTGACGGCCATGGACATCACCACTGCGCCGCCTCGCGCCGACACCCACGATCTGATCCGCGTGCAGGGCGCGCGCGTGAACAACCTCAAGGACGTCAGCATCGAGATCCCGAAGCGCCGCCTGACGGTCTTCACGGGAGTCTCCGGCTCGGGCAAGAGCTCGCTCGTCTTCGACACGATCGCCGCGGAGTCGCGCCGGCTGATCGACGAGACCTACTCGACGTTCGTCCAGGTCTTCATGCCGAACCTGGCCCGGCCCGAGGTCGACGTCCTCGAGGGGTTGACCACCGCGATCCTCGTCGACCAGGAGCGACTCGGGGCGAACCCGCGCTCGACCCTTGGAACCGTGACCGACGCCAACGCGATGCTGCGGAGCCTGTTCAGCCGCCTCGGCAAGCCCTTCATCGGCGGGCCGACGGCATTCTCGTTCAACATCCCCACGACCCGCGCGAGCGGCGTGATGACCGGTCCCAAGGGCGAGAAGAAGATCGTCCAGGACGCGGTCTACCTCGGCGGGATGTGTGCCGAATGCGAGGGCCGCGGCACGATCTCCGACCTCGACCTGTCCGTGATCCTCGACGAGTCGAAGTCCCTCCTCGAGGGGGCCATCCTCGTCCCGGGCTACACCGCGGAAGGCTGGATGGTGACCCAGTTCGCCGAGTCCGGCTTCTTCGACGCGAACAAGCCGATCTCCGATTACACGGAGAAGGAGCGCCACGATCTCCTGTACCGGCAGACGACGAAGGTCAAGGCCCGGGGCATCAACATCACCTACGACGGGCTGATCCCCAAGATCCGCAAGTCGATGTTCAGCAAGGACGTCGACTCGCTGCAGCCCCACATCAAGGCCTTCGTCGAGCGGGCCGCGGTCTTCAAGACCTGTCCGGTGTGTGATGGCACCCGGCTCAACGAGGCGGCGCGCTCCTCGAAGATCAACGGTCTCAGCATCGCCGACGTGTGCGCGATGCAGGTCACCGACGCCGCCGAGTGGCTGCGCGGCATCGCCGACAAGGGCGTGGCGCCGCTCGTCGCCAACCTGCTCCACCTCTTCGACTCGTTCGCCGAGATCGGCCTGGGCTATCTCTCGCTCGACCGCCCGTCGGGCACCCTGTCCGGCGGAGAATCGCAGCGAACGAAGATGGTCCGCCACATCGGGTCGGCGCTGACCGACGTCACCTACGTCTTCGACGAGCCCTCGATCGGCCTGCACCCGCACGACATCGAGCGGATGAACAAGCTGCTCCTCGAGCTGCGCGACAAGGGCAACACCGTGCTCGTCGTCGAGCACAAGCCGGAGACGATCGCGATCGCCGACCACGTCGTCGACCTCGGCCCCGGGGCGGGCACCGGCGGCGGGACGATCTGCTTCGAGGGGACGGTCGACGGGCTGAAGGCGTCGGACACCCTCACCGGTCGTCACCTCGACCATCGAGCGGCGCTCAAGGAGACCGTTCGGACACCGACGGGAACGCTCGAGATTCGCGGCGCGGACGAACACAATCTGCGCAACGTGGACGTCGACGTCCCGCTCGGGGTGCTGTGTGTCGTGACGGGCGTCGCGGGTTCCGGCAAGAGCTCGCTCGTGCACGGGTCCATCCCCGCCGGCGCAGACGTGGTGTCGATCGACCAGGGCGCGATCCACGGCTCGCGCCGGAGCAACCCCGCGACGTACACGGGACTGCTCGACCCCATCCGCACCGCGTTCGCGAAGGCCAACGGCGTCAAGCCTGCGCTGTTCTCCTCGAATTCCGAGGGCGCCTGCCCGACCTGCAACGGCAACGGGATGATCTACACGGAGCTCAGCTTCATGGAGACCGTCGCGACGACGTGCGAGGACTGCCAGGGCAAGCGCTTTCAGGCGTCGGTGCTGGAGCTGCGGCTCGGCAAGCTGAACATCGCGGAGGTGCTCGACCTGTCCGTCGCCGAGGCGCACGCCTTCTTCAGTGATGGCGAGGCCAGGACTCCGGCGGCCGCGTCGATCCTGGCCCGTCTCGCGGACGTCGGGCTCGGCTACCTCAAGCTCGGGCAACCGCTCACGACCCTGTCCGGTGGCGAGCGGCAGCGGCTCAAGCTCGCCATCCGGATGGCCGAGAAGGGCGGCGTCTACGTCCTCGACGAGCCGACGACCGGCCTCCATCTCGCTGACGTCGATCACCTGCTCGGCCTGCTCGATCGGCTCGTCGACGCCGGCAAGTCGGTCATCGTCATCGCCCATCACCAGGCGGTCATGGCCCATGCGGACTGGATCATCGACCTCGGTCCGGGCGCCGGCCACGACGGCGGGCGGATCGTTTTCGAGGGGACGCCGGCCGATCTCGTCGCCGGCCGCTCCACCCTCACGGGCGAGCACCTCGCCGCCTACGTCGGCGCCTGACGGCGACACTCGGAGCCGCGGAGCGCGATGGCCAGCCAGGACGACGTCCGCCGGATCGCGCTGAGCCTGCCGGCGACGACCGAGGACGCCGACGGCTTCCACTTCCGGGTGGCCGGCAAGGGATTCGCGTGGGTCTGGCTGGAGCGCAGCGCGCCGAAGGCCAGACGCCAGCCGAACCCCGACGTCATCGCGGTGCGAGTTGCGAACGAGACCGAGAAGGACGCCCTGCTGGCGGTCGACGGCGACGTCTTCTTCACCGAGCCGCACGACGACGGCTACCCGGCGGTCCTCGTCCGGCTGCCGGCGATCGATGCCGAGCTGCTCCGCGAGGTCCTCACCGCGGCGTGGCGCTGTCATGCCCCGAAGGCACTCAGCCGGGAGCGGCGCTGACCCGACGCCAGGCGCGCTCGCCCTCGACCCAGGTCTCCGTCGGCTCGAGCCCGGCGTTCCTGGCAACGGCCGCCGAAGCTTCGTGGTCCGGGTGGACGTGGGCGACGATCGACCGGACGCCGGCGTCGTCGAGCCAGCCCACGAGCCCGCGCGCCGCCTCGGACGCATAGCCGCGACCCTGCCAGGCGGCGCCGATGACCCATGCGATCTCGGCCGATGGCGATCGTTCGTCCGCGTCGGTACCGGCGTCCGCGCCGGTGCGGGCCGGGTCGGTGCCCGCGCTCGAGCCATGGCCGGCGCCCGAGCCATGGCCGGTCCCCGGGGCCGTGACGACCGAGTCGACGATGGTCGCCTGGACGAACCCGATCGCGGCGCCGGTCAGCCGCTCGCGGATGATCCAGTTGTGCCACGCCTCCCGCGCGTTGGCCGACGGGCCGGCCACCTGCGCGCGGTACCGATCGGCGAGCTCCGCCCGGGCCGGTGGCGCGCCGCCGATGAACGTGTAGAGGTCCGGATCGGCCAGGACCCGGACCATCTCCGCGGCGTCGGCGACGCGAAGCGGGACGAGGTCGAGGCGGTCGGTCCGGATCGGAGCAGTCGGAGGCGTCGTCACGGCCGCCACGGTACCGGAGGGCGACGCGACTGCGCCGGACGGGCCCGCCGTCGGAACGCGGAGGCGCCCCGCCGGCGAAGGTTCGCCGGGGGGCGCCGATGAGGTCGGGGTCGGGCGGCGCGGTCGCCGCCGACGGTCGATCAGGTGGTCAGGAACGCCTTCATCGCCGGTCCGAGTACCGCCGGGTCGACGTTGTGCTCCTGGCCCTCGAGCACCTGAGTCCGGGCGTCGGGCATCGCGGCGGCAAGGGCTTCCGCCGTGGGCCGGAAGAGCGCGAAGCTCGCGCCGCCGGTGAGGATGATCGTCGGCACCGTCACCCGGGCGGCGGTCTCGGTCGGCACCGAGTAGTCGCCCATGACTCGCGCGTCGTAGGCCAGGGTGTGGGCGATCGCCTCCTGGGCGGCCCACCACGGCTGCGTCCGGGCGAAGGCCACGAACTCGGCCGGCAGCCGGACCATCTGGGTCATGAAGAACTCGGCCGCGTCGCCGCGTCGGCCGTCGCCGACCATCCGGTCGAGCTGCTCGACCGAGTCGGCCGGCGGGCGACCAGTCGGATCGAGGTTGTAGGGCGGCTCCCAGAGGACGAGCTTGGCGACCGGCGCACCGGCAGCGGCGGCCTCGAGCGCCAGCCCGGCGCCCGACGACGAGCCGTAGAGGTGGGCCGTCCCACCGGCCTGGCCGATCACGGCCTCGATGTCTTCGATCTCGCGCTGGACCGCGTACGGCGGCGTGTCGCCGCTGTCGCCCCGACCGCGGCGGTCGTAGTTGTAGACCGTGAAGTCGGACTCGAGGGCGGCCGCGAGACCGGCGTTCGCGCCGCGGTCGACCGAGCCACCGCTGACGAGGACGACGGCCGGGCCGCTGCCCGAGACCTCGACGACGATCGCCGTGCCGTCAGCGGAGGCAACGGTCTGCAGGGTGTCAGCGCTCATGGGTGGGCTCCTTTCGAACTCGGGTGCATCAGGCGAAGGTGCGGTCGAGCCAGGCCTGCCAGGCCCGCTCGGTGGCCGCCCGATCGACGGGCGTGTACAGGTGGTGGCCGATGGCGACCGTCCCCATCCCGTGGATGAAGCGGTACATCCCGTCGGCCGTGCGGAGGCCGATGAAATGCGATGACAGGTAGTCGATCTCGCCCTCGAGCTCAGGCAGGCCGTCGGCGCGGAAGCGGGCCGGATCGCCGACCGCCACGTCCGGGCCGACACCGAGCGCGTCCCGGAAGCCGGCCCAGGCGCGCTCATCGCCGACCTGCGGGCCCCACAACGTGATCGGCACCGCGGTCCGGCCGAAGAAGTGCTCGACGTACTCGGCGAGCTTGGCGACGTACGCCGGGTCGCCGATCTTCAGGGCCTCGTACTCCTGCTCCCAGTCATCGCCCGGCAGGAAGCCGCTGTGGACGAATCGAAGGGTCGTCGTCCCGCCGGCCCGGCCCTCGATCTCGAACGCGAAGGTCATCAGCCGGCCGTCGTCGGCCTCCGGGCTCGTGTTCGCGAAGCGATGGGGCGGGTCCCACGTCGTGATCGTCGAGTCCATCGTGAAGCCGGGCAGATGGGTCCGGAAGGCGCCGCCGAGGCGCGGCTCGACCTCGTTCTCGCCCATCCACCAGCCGTCGAGAAGGGCGCCCGTCGACGAGCGCCTCCCAGACCTGCTCGGGCGTGGCGTTGACGATCTGCTCGCCGCGGACCTCGAAGGGATGGGCCATGTCAGGATTCCTCCTCGATCTCGGGAACCGCGGCGGCGTCGATCACGGCCGCGGGGACGCTCGGGTGGATGGCGACGACGATCCGGTGCGACCGGCCGCCCGCGGCGGCGTCGTCGTGGTACTTGGCGACGAGGCCCGCGACGGCGTGCGACAGCTCTTCGGCGAACGCCGCGCGGTCGCCGCGGAGGCGAAGCGGACCTCGCCGTCCAGGGCAAAGGTCGCGAGCCGCTTGCCGGCCCGCCGTGACCCGATCAGGAGCGAGCCGACGTCACGGACCAGCCGAGCGGCGAGGGCCAGCATCCAGAACGCCGACAGTCGGTCGGGCGCCCGATCGGGATCCGGCTCGACCGCCGCGAGAGCCGTCGGCGAGATCACGTAGGACGCGGCCGTGGCCTGCATGACCCGCTCGGTCATGTTGCCCCGACGGCGCTCCTCGACGAGCTCCACGAGGCCGTGGCGCTCGAGGGTCCGGAGGTGGTAGTTCACCTGCTGCCGGGGCAGCCCGACCTTCACGGCAAGGGTCGTCGCCGAGCCCGGGATCGCGAGCTCGGCGAGGAGGCGCGACCGGACCGGGTCGAGCGATGCCTCGGCCGCTGCCGCGTTCTCGATGACCGTCACGTCAAGCATGGCGCCAGTCTGTCACCGACAACTTCTGTTGTCAAGACAGGAAATGTTGTCCGCAAGGGCAATGGACGGGCCGCCAGCGTCGGCCCCGCCCGCCCGTCCCTCAGCCCGTCGAACGCACCCGGTGCTCGACCCAGTCCCCGCTCCCGATCGCGGCGCCCACGTCGTCCCACGACCCGTTGTAGACGTACGTCCAGGCCGTCGCCACCGGCCCATCGACCACCGCCACGGAGCGGCGCACGTACTGCGAGGCCGCCTCGTCCAGCGGGTCGTAGGCTTCGAGCTGGTCGATCGTCCGAAGCGCCGCGGCGTCGCGCAGCCGGTAGAGCTCGACCACGATCCGGCTGGCCCCGTCCAGGTCGAGCGCCGGAAACGCGTAGGCGCGCAGGCTCGAACGCGGCATCTCATGGAGGCGACCGAGAACGACGCCGACCCCGAGGTACGTCGCCTCGGCGAGGAAGGAGGCGTTCTGCTCGCCGCGGCGGAGCGTGCCGTACACGGCGAGATCGATCGGCAGCGCGGGATTCACCGCGGCAGTCTCGCACGTCAGATGGTGGTCGGAGCCGGCGTCCCGCCCGCCGCCGGGCGACCGTCGGTGTGGACAGTCTCGCCGGGGTCGCCGACGATCGATCGCCAAGGGTGGTCGCGGTCCTGGCGCGGCGCCGCCGATCTGGAAAGGAGCGCGCATGACGACCTGGGCCGACCTGGCCGGCGGCAACCCGACGATTGCGGCGGGCGGCCGCACCCTCCTCGAGCGAACGGGGATCGGCGAGGGCCTGCTCGCGACGGTCCGCGGCGACCGCCCGCCGCGGATCCACCCGGTCCACGTGCGGATCGTGGCGGGCCGACTGCTGACGTTCGTGATCGTCGGCTCGGCGAAGGCCGGCGACCTGGCCGCCGACGGGCGGTATGCCCTCCACGCCCACCAGGATCCGGCCGTGCCGCATGAGTTCCTCGTGCGCGGGCAGGCCACGGCGGTGACCGACCCGGACGACCGGGCGGCCGCGGCGGCGGAGTGGTCGTTCGAGGTCGACGACGGCTACACGCTGTATGAGCTCTCGATCGACCACGCCGTCTTCGGCGAGCGCGCGACCGCCGACGATTGGCCTCCGGTCTATACCTCGTGGCGTCCCACCGGCTGACGACCTCCGGCCAGCGGCCCGACCGGGCGGCGAGCTCGGTCCGACGCCGCCCGGCGACACTCTCGCGACCGGATCCGGTGCTAAACGCGAACTAAACCGCCATCGGGCGTTGACACCGGCGCGACCCGGTCGCATCCTGACCGGACCGCCTGCTTAACCGGTTTAGTTGCGCACCCAGCGGCGCCGACCGGGCCGGCGGAACTCGCGCGGTTGCCCGCCCGCACGAAGCCGGCGACGACCGCGCGCAACCCGCTCCAGCCTTGCCACCCGCCTACGGTCAAGGGTCGTCGGAGGTCCGGTCGATGCGCGTCGCAGCCCTGTCCAGCCATTCGCCTCGCGGTCCACGACGGCGGCTCGGCGTCCGCTCCCCACGGCGCCGCCTGGCGACCGTCATCGGGATCGCCGGTCTGCTCGCCGGCCTCCTTCCGGCGGCGGGCGCGGGACCAGCCGTGGCGTCCCACACACCGGGCCCGACGAGCGTCACGATCGCCGGCAGCCTCCAGAGCGAGATGGGCTGCGCGAGCGACTGGAATCCGGCGTGCGACGCGAGCGGCCTGACGCTCGACCCCGGCGACGGCGTCTGGCAGGGCTCCTTCGCCCTGCCCGCCGGAGGGTACGAGTACAAGGCCGCCGCTCAACGACTCGCTGGGACGAGAACTACGGCGCTCCATGCGGTCGCCGGTGGCGCCAACATCCCGCTGAGCCTCGGCGCCGATCGGACCGTCAAGTTCTACTACGACCACGACACGCACTGGGTCACGGACAACGTCGCGCTCGCGTCATCGCGGTCGCCCCCGGCAGCTTCCAGAGCGAGCTCGGCTGCCCCGGCGACTGGCAGCCGGGCTGCCTCCGCTCCTGGCTCCAGGACGCCGATGGCGACGGCATCTACACCCTCGACGACCACGCGATCCCTGCCGGCAGCGTACGAGGCGCAAGGTCGCGATCAACGAGGCCTGGGACGAGAACTACGGCCAGGGCGGCGTGCCCGGGCGGCGCCAACATCGCCTTCACCGTCCCGGCCGACGGGCGCCAAGGTCGTGTTCCGCTACGTCGCCGCGACGCCACGTCCTGACGATCAGCGGCCGGCCACGGCCACGACGGCAACGTCGAGTGGGACGGCCTCCGCCACGACTCGCGCGACGACCTCTACCGGACGCCCGGCGGCGCCGTCGCCGGCCGGCACGCCGGTCACGCTCCGCCTCCGGACCTTCCACGACGACGTCACGGGCGTGCAGGCCTGCGCGTCTACTGCGTGAACGCCGGCGGCCAGCGGGTCGTGACGATGGCCCGAGCCGCGGCCGGCGTGTCGTGCTACGAGGCCGGCCCTTGCCGCCGAGCGTTGCGACTTCTGGGAGACGACCCTGCCCGAGACGCTCGCAGCCGGACAACCTCTGGTATCGGTTCGTCGTCACGCGACGGCGCCGACACCGACTACTACGGCGACGACACGGCCGCGCTCGACGGCGGCCTCGGGCGCCGCGACCGACGATGCCGCTCGATCAGAGTCTGGGCCCTGATGCGTCCAGCGAGCCCGGGCTTCACGTCGCCGGCCTGGGCGAAGCGACGCCGTCATCTATCAGATCTTCCCCGACCGCTTCCGCAACGGCGCGCCGAACAACGACCCGCAGACCGGCGACGGTCCGCTACGACGACCCGGTCATCAAGCTGCCGTGGGGCGGAAGCCCGAGGGCTACTGCCGGAACTACGCCGACGGAGCGACGAACTGCCCGTGGCGGTTCGACACGACGCCACCGGCCGACAGCCCGACCAAGGAGAAGCCGCGCGGCCGCGACTACTTCGGCGGCGACCTCAAGGGCGTCGACCAGCAGCTGGCCTACCTCGAGGCGACTCGGCGTCAACAGCGATCTACTTCAACCCGATCTTCGACGCCGGGTCGAACCACTCGCTACGACACGCCAGGACTACACGAAGATCGATCCGTACTTCGGCACCGAGAAGGACTTCGAGAACCTCGTCAAGCACGCCGAGAAGCTCGGCATCCGGGTCATCCTCGACGGCGTCTTCAACCACATGTCGTCGGACAGCCCGCTCTTCGATCGGTATCACCACTACCCGACGGCCGGCGCCTGCGAGTCGATCACGTCGCCGTATCGGGCGTGGTTCGTGCTTCACGGCCCTGGCCGGAACGGGCCGTGCGCCGGGCCCGCGCGGCCCCTACGCGACGCCTACGAAGGCTGGTTCGGCTTCGACTCGATCCCGGTCCTCCGCAAGGCGCAGGCCGCCGTCCAGGCCTACTTCCTGACGAACGCCCGACAGCATCGCCAAGCGCTGGTTGGCGGCGCGGGCGCCTCCGGCTGGCGGCTGGACGTCTCGGGCGACGCGTCCTTCCCGGACGGCTACTGGGAGTCGTTCCGCGACGGTCGTCAAGGCGACCGACCCCGCAGGCGCTCACGATCAGCGAGACCTGGCAGAAGGACTCGACGCTGCTCCGGATGGTCCGCGGCGACCGCCTCGACACGCACGATGAACTACCGGCTTCCGCGACGCGGTCCTCGGCCTGCTCGCGCCGCAGGCCTTCGATCTCGAAGGGCTTCGCCGACAGCGGCCACCAGATCGAGCCGTCGCGACTTCGCCGACCGGCTTGCAGTCGATCCGCGAGGACTACGCCGACGCGGCCTACTACTCGGCTGATGAACCTGCTCGACAGCCACGACACGGAGCGGCTGCTCTGGACGCTCACGCCGGGCGTCGAGACGACCGCGGCGCAAGGAAGCGAACGCGGCCAACGTGGCGGAGGGCAAGCTCCGCGCTCCGCCTCGCCTCGCTGATCCAGTTCACCGTGCCCGGCGCCCCGACCGTCTACTACGGCGACGAGGTCGGGGTGACCGGCGACGACGATCCGGACGACCGCCGGACGTATCCGTGGGCCGATCTCGGCGGCTCGCCGGACACGGCGCTCCGCGACCCACTACACGGGTCTCGCCGACCTGCGCGACGGGCCGATCCGGCCGCTTCGATCAGCGGCGACTTCCGGGTCGCTGCTTGCCGACGACTCGGCCGAGACCGTGGCCTACGGCCTCGGAGACCGCGAGCCAGGCGGCGGCCCTCGTGGCCATCAACCGCGTCCGGCGCCAGCGACGCTCATCGATCCCGGTCGGCGGCTACGTTCCCGATCGGCACGTCCCTGGCCCGGCGCTTCGGCGTCGGCGTCGCCGGCGAGCGGCTCCGTCACGCGTCGACGGGCGGCACCTCAGCGTCACGCTTGCCCGGCCATGTCCGGCCTCCTCCTGGTCGAGCGGCGACCGTCGACCTGACGCCGGCCGGCCGGCCCCGGCCAACCTCCATGTCACCGCCGAGGCGGCCAACCAGCTGTGCGATCTCGCCTGGAACGCCGTCGGCCGGCGCGGCCGGCTATCGACGTGTTCGCGCAGCCCGCTCACCGGTGGCGGCTACGTCAAGGCCAACGCCACGCCCGATCGCCAGCACCACGTTCACGATCACCGGGCTCGACAATGCCCGGACGTATTACTTCGTCGTCCGGGCCCTCGATTCGGCCGGCAACCGCGAGCGCGCCCGTCGAACGAGGCCCTCGGCCTGCCGCATCTCGATGATCGGCTGGGCGAACCTCCAGTGGCCGCCGACGATCACCCACACGATCAGCGCCGACCGACCGGACCGACGAACATCTACGGCCAGGTCTGGATCGACGGCGAGACGAACCAGCCCGGCCCGACGCCCGAGCCTGATCGCCCAGCTCGGGCTTCGGGCCGGACGGCTCGCGACCCGGACGCGCAACGCCGGCCTGGCAGTGGGTCGACGCGCGCGTTCAACACCGATGCCGGCAACAACGACGAGTTCGTCGCGTCGCTGCAGCCGGAGACGATCGGCACCTTCGACTACGCCTAGCGCTACTCGGTCACGAGCGGTCGCGACTGGATCTATGCCGACCTCGATGGGATCGGCAACGGCTACTCGCCCGGCCCAGGCCGGGTGCCCTGACCGTGACGCCGAGCAGCGACACCACGGCGCCGGCCGTCCCGACCGGGCTGCACCGCCGTCACGTGCCTCACCGGCCGGCATCGAGCTCGCCTGGGATGCCGTCGCCGGCGATCCCAGCCTGTTCGCGCTACGAGGTCCGTCCGCGGCGATTCGGCCGGCGGCCCGTTCGACGCTGATCGGGTCGACGGCATCGGCCGCGCTTCACCGACACGGCGGTCGACGAAGGGCGCGACCTACTGGTACGCCGTTCGCTCGGTCGACACGTCCTTCAACCGCTCCGGCGAGCTCAGCTTCGAGGTGTCCGCGACGGCCGAGCTCCGAACGGTGACGCTCGTCGTCAACCGTGACGGTCCCGGCGGGAACGGACGGGACTGCCCGCGACGGTGAACATCGCGGGCTTCCTCGACCGCCTCGACGGCAACCACCCGCAATGGGATCCGGGCGGGTCGAGCCTGACCCGGGTCGACGCGACGCATTGGACGATCACGTTCACCGGCAAGGAGGCGACCCAGCTCGAGTACAAGTACGCCCTCGGTTCGTGGGACTACGTCGAGAAGGACGCCTCCTGCGGTGAGATCGCGAACCGCCAGCTCACGCTGACCTACGGCGCGACCGGCACCCAGATCGTGTCCGACACCGTCGACAACTGGCGCAACGTCGCGCCCTGCGGCAACTGATCCCGGGCCCGCCGACGGCCGAGCTCCTCCCGGCCGTCGGCGGACATCCTTCGATCTGACGGGTCGCCCTCAGGGCGGCCGCGCCCGGCTCGCCAGCCAGCGATCGAAGCTCTCCCAGTCGGCCCGGGCCGGCGGTCGGCCGGCGCGCTCTGATCGGCCTCCCACTGGGCGACCGGGCGGCGGCGGCCGGCGCCGGGCGGCCGCCGGAGATCAGCGCGCGACGGTGGCCGCACGGCGGGCCGTCTCGATCCGGAGGGGTCGGGCCGTCGGGACATGCCGGCACCATGCGCCTCGCGCGTGCCAGCTTCGCTGTCGCGGCAGCCCGCGCCGGCCGCCTCGGTCGCAGCGCCGTCGGCGGTCAGACGACCCGGCGGCCGCCCTGCCAGACCTGCTCGACCCGATCGCCGAGATCCGTGAAGTCATACGGATCGCCCGCAACCACGACCAGGTCGGCCAGCTTGCCTTCCGCGATCGTGCCGAGGTCGTCGTCGACGCCCAGCAATTCGGCAGCGGACCGGGTCGTCGCCTCGAGGACGGCGGCCGGGGCCATGCCGCCGTCCGCCATGAGCTGGAGCTCGCGCAGGTTGTGGCCGTGGGGCGTGACCCCGCTGTCGGTGCCCATCGCGACCCGGACGCCGGCCTCCACCGCCCGCCGGAACGCCGCCCGGTGGATCTCGATGACCATCCTTGCCTTGTCGACCACGGCGGGCGGGAGGCTGACGCCCGCATCGACCGCGTCGAGGACCCCCTGCGGGGCCATGAGCGTCGGGACGAACCACGTCCCGCGCCGGAGCATCAGCTCGATCGCCTCGTCGTCGAGGTAGATCCCGTGGTCGATCGAGCGGATTCCGGCCCGCACCGCGTTCTTGATGCCGTCGGCGCCCTGGGCATGGGCCATGACGAACATCCCGGCCGCGGTCGCCTCCTCGACGAGGGCATCGAGCTCGGACGGCCGGAAGTGGGCGTGGCGTGGGTCGTCCCGGGCCGACAGGACCCCGCC
Source organism: uncultured Chloroflexia bacterium (assembly GCA_963783055.1). Taxonomy (GTDB): domain Bacteria; phylum Chloroflexota; class Limnocylindria; order Limnocylindrales; family CSP1-4; genus CF-46. The sequence goes on along the minus strand of CAWAMB010000004.1, from coordinate 57,903 downwards.
GGACGTGGCGACCTTGATCACGTCCGCGCCGTTGCGATGGAGCTCGCGGACCTTCTTCCGGACCGCGTCGACCCCGTCGACGATCCCCGACGGACGGCCCGGGTGGACGCCCATGAACGGGACCTCGGCGCCGGACGGATACCAGTCGTCGCCATGGCCGCCGGTCTGGCTGAGCATCGTGATCGAGATCTGGAGGCGCGGACCGGCGATCGTGCCGTCGGCGACGGCCTCCTTGATCCCGAGATCGGCGCCGCCGGCGTCGCGGACCGACGTGATCCCGATCGAGAGCGTCTTCCGGAGGTTGACCGCGGCCTCGTAGAACTGGCGCGAGAACGGCTGCTGGACGCTGCCCCACAGGTCGACGTTCGAGACGCAGACATGGACGTGGCAGTCGAACAGGCCCGGCAGGATCGTGCGATCCCGAACGTCGATCTCGGCGTCGCCATCGAGGCCGGTGCCGAGCCCGACGATCCGGCCGTTCTCGACCGCGACGTCGGCGTGGTCCGGGGCGCTGCCCGTCCCGTCGAACACGCGGCCACCGGTGAGCACCGTTCGGGTCACTGCGGCTCCTTCGTGTCGCTGGGCTCATCGTCGGCCGTCGCGGCCGCGCCGGTTGCGACGCGGGCCCGGAACCGGTCCGTGGCGCCGTCGGCGCCGGCCAGCCGGTAGCTCCAGCCCGGCCCGTCACGCCAGGCGGCGCCGTCGAGCTCGGCTCCCGCGTCCACCGCGAGGGCGAACTCCATCCGGTAGCGCCGGGGCAGATCGGTGGTCGCGGCTCGCGCCTCCGCCGGCTCGGCGACGGCGAGAATCGCCTCCTCGAGCCAGTCGAGATAGATCGCGTTGTTGGCGTGGTCCATGGGGTCGAGCTCGTGCGGCCGGACGGCGAACCGGCGATGGGTCGCGTCCGGGGGCGTCGGCGGCAGCGGGATCCGCCCGACCGGACCCATGTCGTCGGTTCCGCCGAACACTTCAGGAAAGATCGACGGGATCCGGGTCAAGGCGCCGCGGGCATCGATCAGCACCCAATCGGTGTGCACCCAGCCGGCCGACGTGCCATCGGCCAGGAGGAATTCGCCGCGGCGCCGGGCGAACACGCGCCGGATGCCGACGATCGCCGTCCGGGCGGTCAGGGTCGAGCCCATCTCCGGCGCCTGGTGGATCACCAGCTCGGCGGCTCGGACCAGCCACGTGAGCCCACGCTCGGCGTACCACGCCCGCCCGAAGCCGAGATCGGCCGAGTGCTGCCAGGCGAGGTCCTGGGCATAGCGCATGAAGCCGGACGTCCGAAGCCGGCCGTCCGGCCCGGCCTCGTCGAACCGGACCCGATACGACGTCTGCCAGGCGGGCCGGCCATCGTCCAGGACTCCCGTGGCGTCGCTGGCCTTCATGGCGCGGCCAGCCGATCGAGGCTCTCCAGGCCGATGAGCTGCGTCGCCTCGTGTGGCGCGGTCTCGCGGTCGAGCCGCACCCGGCACGATCGCTCCGCGTCGAAGACGACGATTGCGGCGACAAGGGCCTCGTCCTCCTCGGCGGCATGGGACCGCGCGTCATCGAGCTGGTGCAGGACGTCGGCGTTGATCCCGCGCGCGCCCCATTTGCAGTCGATCGCCTGTGCGGCGCCGGGGGTCTCGACCGTCACGTCGTACGGGTGGATCTCGGCCCGGACGCCGTCGAACAGGATCCGCCGCTCGCGCCGAACGGCAGGACCGGCCGCCACCCCTGGCCGGCGCCGGACCAGCGCCTCGGTCAATGCCTCCACGATCGCGCCGCGGAACTGGGAGCGGACCTGCTCGCCGCGCTCGGCGACCTCGAGCGATGCGGCCAGGATCGCCTCGGACCGTGTCCGCTCGGCCCCGTCGGCGGCAGCGGTTGCGGCCGGGCCGAACAGGCTCGGGAACATCGCCAGCCACGTCGCCGGCGTGGTCGACATCCCGTTCATCACGGCCCGGGCGAGGATTCGCTGGTCGTGGCTCGCGTCGGCAAGCAGGCTCGCGGCGCGTCCCACGAGCGGGTCGGCCTGGATCCCGGCGTAGACGACGGCCCGGGCGTCCGGCGCGGCGTCCTGGAACCTCACGGTCGCTCGCCGAGGGCGATCAGCAGGACCTGCGGGAACGTCGACAGCCAGTCGATGGCACGGTGCGGATCGTCGAGCGCTTCGACCTCTGCGACGAGGGCTGGGACCGCGGCGCCGACCCCTCCGGGCGCTGGCTCGTGGCCGCGCGCCGCGGCCACCGCGTCGAGCCGCTCGTGCCAGGCGGTGGTCAGGTCGTTGATGTATGACCACTCGTCCTCGACGTCCTCCGCGAGCCCGGTCAGGGCATCGTAGGCAGGCCGGGCCGCGGCGATCGCGTCGCCGATCGTGTCGATCGATTCCACGCGCCAAGACTAGCGCGGGGCTCGCCGGCGAGTCGGCGGGTCAGCGGGCCGGCGCGGATCTCCGTCGGATCGTCCAACCGCGGGGTCGCTCGCTGACGACCAGACCGCGCTGGGCTTGCGCCGAGCAGCCGGATCAGGTGGCGTCGCGCCGACTCGTTCCAGGCGTCGGAGTAGGCCTGCGTCGCGGCCAGCCGGATCCGGCCCGCCTCGCGACGGGCGCCCAGCTGCTCGAGCTCGGCCACGCGATCGAGAATCGCCCGATAGATCTCGGGCAGATCCTCGGCGAGCGTGACGACGGTCTCTTCGGGGACCAGAGTGTCAGGGGACGGCCGGGACTCCATCACTGTGGACGATGGGCCATGGACGATCAGCGAAGTACGGGAAACACGTCCGGTCGCCTGACGCCAAAGGTCCCGATTCACCCCGTTTCGGTTCGCGCAGGCAACGCTCGGGAGTCGCGGCTCCGAATCCGGGCGCGCCAGGACGCCCGCGAATCCGCGTTCGTCAATCGCCGGTGTGGGCCCCAGATCGGATCGCGAAGCGGTCGAATCGGCCGGTCCCGGGCATCCGGACCAGGTCGACCGCGTCGACGATCGCGCCGACCGGGCCCTCTCGCAGGCCCGCCTCGAACGTGTCCAGGGTCGCGGTCGGGCCTTCGGCGACGCACCGGACGCTGCCGTCGGCCGTGTTGGCGACCCAGCCGACGAGCCCCAGCTCCATCGCCCGGCGCACGACGAAGTAGCGGAATCCGACGCCCTGGACCCGACCGCGGATCGTGGCCTCCAGACGGGTCACCGCGACCACCTCGTCCTCGCCCGGCCGCCGACTTGCCTCACTCACCGCGCGGCCACCGATGGCCAGTTGAGGAGAAGGCTGTCGAGCACGAGCTCCGGACGGACATTGGCTTCGAGGAGCTCGCCGGCCGCGTCGAGCCGGATCAGGAACGCCCCGAGCGCCGCGCCGCCGGTGGCGCTGAGGGGCTTCGCGGCCGAGCGCAGATCGTCGAGCAACGCCGGATCCCGGACCTGGCGCTCCTCGCCGAGGACGACGACCAGGAGGTCGCGGGTCAGCTCACGCCACAACCCGATCACGATCCCGGCGGCCCGCCGCCGTTCGGCGGCAGGGACGGCCGTGCGCGCCGCGCCGGGATCGTCGGCCGCGTCGGCGTCCTCGCCGGTTGCGTCCGGATCGGGCGTGCCGTCGCCGGGCGGACGCGTCACCGGGCGCTCAGTCGCGGCGGTACCGGCGGCGCCCTTCGTCCGCGCACCGCGGCCACGCTTGGCAGGCCCGGCCGCGCCGTCGAGGGCATCGGAGGCCCCGCCCTCGCTCGCGACCCGGTCGACCGCGCGAGCGAGGTCGGTCGCCCGGGCCGTGAGGTCGCGGACGGCGGCCAGGCGTGGCGCCGGCGTGGCGGTCAGCAGGTCGAGCAGGATCCGGGCGACCTCGTCCCGGGCGGCGACCGCCTCCGGAGCGGCGGCCAGGATCCGGGCTGCGCCGGGGCGTCCCCCGGCAATCCGAGCGAGCCGGGCCGCGAGGGGCGGCTCGGCCACCCCGCCGTCGGCCAGGATCGCCTCGATCTCGCGGGTTGCCACCGGTCCGAGCCGGATCCGGGCGGCGCGTGAGCGAACGGTCGGCAGGAGCCGATCCTCGTCGTCGGCGCAGAGGACGATCGTGACCCCGGACGGTGGCTCCTCGAGCGTCTTGAGGAGCGCCGTCTGGGCGTCGTCGGTCAGGCGGTCGGCGCGCTCGACGATGGCGACCCGTGCCCCGCCCTCGACGGGCAGCAGCACGAGGTCCGACGACAGCCGGCGGATGGTCCCGTCCTCGGGCCGATCGCGGCTGCCGATCCGGATCTGGTCACCGGGGCCGGCCGGCGCGAGGCGGTGGACGTCCGGATGGCGGCCGCGGTCGACGAGCCGGCAGCCGCGGCAGCCGCGACACGGCCGGGCGGCCGGATCCGGGTCGTCGCACAGCAATCCTGCGGCCAGGTCGAGGGCGAGAGTCGTCTTGCCGATGCCGGCCGGGCCGCTGATCAGGATCGCGTGCGGGACGCGCCCGGCGATCATCGCCCGGACCATGGCCACGGCCCGATCGTGGCCGCGGGTGCGCAGCGAGCCCGCGGCGGGTGCCACGGGCTCGGGGGGCTGAACCGCTGACGCGCGGGTCACGGCGTCGACGATCGCGGCCGGCGGGCCGCCGTCAGGCCGGGTCGGCCTTGTTGCGCGGCGCGCGACGCTTGGGTGCGGCGTCGGTCTGCGCGGCACTGTCGACGGCCTCGGTGGCGGTCGTGCCGGCCGCGTCGGACGGATCGGCCTTCTTGCGGGTCGTCGCCCGACGCTTCGGGGCAGCCGTGGCTGCCTCGCCGGCGCCGTCCACGGCCGCGGCCGCTGCCGTGCCGGCGTCGTCCGCCTTCTTGCGCGTGGTGGCCCGACGCTTCGGGGCCGACGCGGCAGCCGTGTCGGACGCGGCCTCCGGAGCGGCGGCCGTCGGGTCGCCTGCCTTGCGGCGGGTCGATGCGCGTCGCTTCGGCGCCGTGTCGATCGCCTCGAGCGCGTCGACCGTCATCGTCTCGATCTCGCCGGCCGCGTCCGCCGCCTCGATCCGCGACGGGGCGGGTGCCCGCTCCGGGCGGCGTGCCTTCGGCGATTGGGCAAGCTGGGCCCGGAGCTGCTGCTCGAGCTCGGGCGGGACCTCGCTCCACGGATCGCCGTTCGAGCGCGGCGCCGATCGCTCGGGGCGGTCGCCCTGGGGCCGCGAGTAGCTGGCGTCCTGGCGGGCGTACGCGCCGCCTGGCTGGCCGGCTGGTCGGCCACCCTGGCCGGTCCGTCCGCTCACGTCGGGATAGCGGTTGATTCCACCCCCGCCACCACGACCGTAGCGCTCGCGATCGATCGCGGCGTTGTAGGCACTCCGCCCGCCGCGCGGCCCACCGCGTCCCTGGCCGCCACGGCTGCCGGGACCGCCCTGGGCCTGGCCCTGGCGACCGCGTCGCTGCTCGGCGATCAGGTACTCGGGGATCTCCGGCTCGTCGAAGTCCTCGTCGTCGGCGACGGGTCCGAGCGAGGCAGGAGCCGAGGTCGGGGTACCGATCTGGGAGTCCCAGACCGACCCGAACGGCGTCGTCCGTGGCCCGCGCGGGGCCGGTGCGACGTCCTCTTCCTCGTCGGCGTCCTCGTCGTCGTCGAAGGCGGCCGGTTCGGTCGGTGCCGCGCTGTCGCCGGCGGGCAGAGCCTCGCCGTCGCGACCACGGCCGCGTCCACGTCCGCGTCCACCGCGGCGCCGGCGGCGGCGCCGGCCGGCCTCGCCCTCGCCATCGGTCTCACCGTCGCCGTCCCCATCGGCCGAGCCCTCGCTCGCGCCACCGGGCATGGACTCCGGATCGATGTCGAACGGGGTGAGCTCCTCGTCGTCGAGGTCGACGCCCGGCGCGGCGGAAGCAGCGGCCGCTGCGGCTGCCGCGGATGCCGGCGAGACGCGCGAGAGCTTCTCGCCGGGCAGAACCGTCATCGCGCCGTTGCCGGCCGGATGCGGCGGCTGCGACCGGCTCGGCCGGCGCGGCCGTGCGCGACCCGCTCGTGCGGCCGCCCGTCCGGCCGCGGGCGGCGACCGGCTCGGCCTCACCCGGCCGACCCCGTCCGCGTCCCCGGCCCCGGCTGCGCTGGCCGGTGCCCTCGGTCTGCTTGTCGGGGACCTCGGTCATCGACAGGTCCTCCTGGTCGCCGGCGACCCGCCGTCCCGAGCGCGACGAGGTCTTGTCGACGCGGGCCAGCTGGGTGATGTCGGTGAACAGGTCGGCGACCTCGATCAGGTCGCTCGAGGTGTTGCCGCGGAAGCTGATGACCTCGACCCGGACGCCCATCTCCTGGACCGCGCGGATCGCCGGGGCGAAGTCGCCGTCGCCGGAGATCACGATCGCGATGTCGAGGTTGCGGGCGGTCTTCATCAGGTCGACGACGAGCTCGATGTCGAGGTTCGCCTTGACCTTGCCGTCGCCGTACTTGCGGATGTCCTTGCTGACCACCTTGTAGTGGTTGCGGGCCAGGAAGGCATGGAAGTTGCGCTGATTCTCGTTGTCGGGGTCGAGCCCCGTGTAGGCGTACGCCCGGACGAAGTCGCGCCCGGCGGTGGCCGCCTGGAGCAGCGTGACGTAATCGATGTCCGTGCCGGCCGCCTTGGCCGCATAGAAGATGTTCGCAACGTCCACGAAGACGGCGACGTTCTTGCCCACCTTGACTCCTCAGATTGATGTTCGAGGGCCGTCGGCGCGAATTGCGCTGCCTGACGGTCCCGGGTCAGTTCCTGCTGCGTCCCCCGGCGGCTCCGACCGTGGCCACCCGGCGCTCAGCACGCGGACCGGATTCGACGAACCCGTGACGCTCCAGGCGGGTCCGCTCCGCCGGGTCATCCGAGAGGGCCGCCTCGACGATGCTGCAGCCCTTGTTGCGCGCTGACCGGAGGATCTCCTCCAGCAACGCATCGGTGACGCGGTCCGCGTCATGGTCGGGATCGACCACGATCAGGTCCACGACGCCGACGAAGCCACCGGCCCGGACGGATGGACGGAGGGCGAGAACCGCGCCTCCGACGACCTCGCGCCGGGCCTCGGCGATGAAGATGCTGGCCTGCGGGAGGTAGACGAGCTGTCGGAGCAGGTCTCCCGAATCCATCGATCCCGCAGCCCCGGGCGACCGAACCGAGCCGCCGCTGAGCGCGACGAGCCGTTCGATGTCCGTGATGCGAGCCGGTCGGATCAGGTATTCCACGCTGGCGAGGGCACCTCGTGCGGTCGGCGGGAGCAATGGGATTCGCGTCCATCGCCGAGTCGGGAGCCGACCGGGGCCACGGTCGTCGACGGGACCACGCGGGAGGGCGAGCCAGATGGCTCGACAGCACACGCCCGGGTCGCGTCGACCGATTGTTGCATTCGGTCCGCTGATGTCTATGATACGGCATCGCTTCGGCGGCAACCTGCGCGCCGTCCGAGCCAGCGTTCTGCGTCGTCGTCCGTCACGTACCGCCGCTCGCTCCCGACGTCACCCGATCCACCGCGATCGACCGACGCCGGGTGCGGAGCATCGGACGCCGGTCGACTGGCGGGCGCGGCCGGATGGTCACGGAGGAGGCGCCGACCGAGGTCGACCGGGGCCACCCGGTTGACGGCGAACGAGGAGGAAAGAGTTCATGAGATTCGGAAAACTTGGCGCGCTCGTCGGCGCATCGCTGCTGGTCATCACGGCCTGCACGTCGACACCGGCCGCGTCGACCCCCGCCGCGAGCGGTGGGACCGGCCTGACGCCAACCGTGCCGAAGCCGGCCGGCGACTCGTCCAAGGGCAAGGTCACGATCGCCATCGAGCTTCCCCAGCAGGGCAGTGAGAAGGCCGCGTCCGACCCGATCATCAACGGCATCAAGCTCGCCGTGAAGCTGGCCGGCGGGACGGCCGGCGGCTACGCCATCGAGATCCCCCAGTCGGCGATCTACGACGACGCGCTCAACGGCGCGCATGATCCGCAGACCGGCGCCAACAACATGGGCAAGATCGCGGCCGACAAGAACGTGATCGCGGTCATCGGCCCGCTCAACTCGAGCGTCGCCAAGGCCCAGATCCCGATTTCGAACGAGGGCGGCGTGCTGCAGTGCTCGCCGGCCAACACGAACCCGGATCTGACCAAGGGCGATCCGGCCAAGCAGCTCCGCAAGAAGCCGAACAACTACATCCGCGTCGTCACGACCGATGACGTCCAGGGTCCGGCCGCTGCGCAGTACATCATCGACGTCCTGAAGAAGAAGTCGGTCTACATCATCGACGACACCGAGACCTTCGGGAAGGGCGTCGCTGACGCGTTCGAGGCCGAGTTCAAGAAGCGCGGTGGCACCGTCGTCAAGCACGACGCGGCCCCCAAGACGACCACCGACTACGTCTCGATCATGACCGCCGCCAAGGCGCTCAACCCCGAGTCGATCTACTTCGGCGGCGTGACCGCCACCGGCGGCGCCCGGATCCTCCTCGCCGCTGCCCAGGCCGGCCTCGGCGACATCCCGTACGTCGGCCCGGACGGCATCAACGACGGCTCCGGTGAGACCAAGGACTCGTTCCTGAACCTCGCTTCGACCGGCGCCAAGAACTCGTACTCGACCCTTGCCGGCATCGGCGACTTCCCGGGCCGCGCCCAGTTCGAAGTCGACTACAAGGCCGAGTACAAGGCCAGCCCGACCGGCTACGCCGGGACCGGCTTCGCCTGCGCCCAGGTCGTCATCGACGCCCTGACCCGCGCCGGCGCCGGCACCAATGCCGACATGACGGCCCTTCGCGAGTCGGTCCGGGTTGCCGGAACGGCCACCGACGTGACGTACAAGACGATCATCGGCGACATCACCTTCACCGCTGAAGGCGACACCAGCCAGCGCATCGTCTCGATCTACTCGTACGACGGCGCTGCCGGCAACGGCAAGGGCGACTGGAAGTTCCAGACCCAGGTCGACTACAAGTAGTCAAGCAGCTGAGGGGAGGCCGGGGATCACCGTGATCCCCGGCCTTCCTTCACCAGCCTCCCATTGATCCGCCTGACTCGTTGACTCGAGGGACCACCGCGTGACCGCGCACGGCAGTCCGGCTCATCAGCCTCGCCGCTTCGGGCGAGCCACCCGCTATACGTTCTTCGCCGCGGTCGCCATCGCGCTCTACGCGATCGTCCTGTGGCGGGTCCTCGTCCTCGGCGCGGCGCTGAGCCCGCCCGAGGGGACGGCGGCCGTCAGCCTCGGCGATGCCATCGTCCAGGCGCTGACCCGCTTCGACGACGTCACCAACCGCTTCCTGCAGCAGGCGATCCAGCAAACCGTCAACGCGCTCTCGATCGGCGCGATCTACGCCCTGATCGCCCTCGGCTACACGATGGTCTACGGGATCATCGAGCTGATCAACTTCGCCCACGGCGACATCTTCATGATCGGCGCGTTTGCGTCCATCGTCTTCCTCGGCGGGATCATGGGTCAGAGCGGACAGGTCGAGAACGTCCTGTTCCTGGCGCTCCTCCTGATCGGCGCCCTGGCATTCACGATGCCCATCGTCGGCCTGCTCAACGTCGGCATCGAGCGGCTCGTCTACCGGCCACTCCGGAACGCTCCGCGCCTCGCCCCCCTGATCACGGCGATCGGCGTGTCATTCATCCTCCAGAACCTGGCCCTGGTCGTCGCCGGCAGCGGCGACCGTGCGTCGCCCCAGGTCTTCCCGCTCAGCTGGCAGCTGAACATCGCGGGCGCGTCGATCTCGGTCCTCTCGATCTTCATCTTCACGTTGTCGCTGAGCCTGATGCTCGCGCTCCAGGCGTTCGTGACCCGGACCCGGCTCGGACGCGCCATGCGCGCCACGGCCCAGGATCGCGAGGCGGCGGCCCTCATGGGCGTCGACATGAACCAGACGATCGCGCTGACGTTCCTGCTGGGCGGCATCCTCGCCGCCGCGGCCGGGGTCGTGTGGGGTCTGCGGTTCGGCTACGTCCGCCAGGACCTCGGACTCAATGCCGGCCTGAAGGCGTTCACGTCGGCCGTCCTCGGCGGGATCGGCAACATCACGGGCGCCGTCCTCGGCGGGTTCTTCATCGGGTTCGTCGAGAACTTCGCCTCGTCGGTGGGCCAGTCGCGCTGGTCGCAGTTCCTCGTCTTCATGGTCCTGACCCTGGTTCTGATCTTCAAGCCGTCGGGCCTGTTCGGCCAGGCGACCGGAGACCGCGCATGACCGCCGTCGCTCGACCCGCCGCCCCGCCCCCGCAGCGGTCCAGCCGGGCCCAGCTGCGCGACTGGACCGACGCCCACCGCTCGATCACGATCATGGTCGCGATGGCCGTGCTCACGGTCCTGATGTACATCCTGCCCCAGTTCCCGCCCTTCAACCTCATCCAGCAGCCGGGCACCTGGTACGACTCCTTCGCGAATGCCGGGGTGTTCGTCCTCCTGGCGATGGGCCTCAATGTCGTCATCGGGATGGCCGGCCTGCTCGACCTGGGCTACGCCGCGTTCTTCGCGATCGGCGCGTACACCTACGCCTACAGCAACTCGCCGTTCACCCAGCTCGACCTGCCGTTCTTCCCGATGCTCGTCGTCGGCGCGTTCATCGCGGCCGTGTTCGGCATCCTGCTCGGTGCTCCGACCCTCCGGCTTCGGGGCGACTACCTGGCGATCATGACCCTCGGCTTCGGCGAGATCGTCCCGATCGTGTTCCTGAACCTCGAGCCCTACACCCTCGGCACGAACGGGATCGGCGCGATCTACCGGCCCGAGCCCCTGCCGGTCCTGGGGCCGTTCGGGGCGATCACGCCGTTCAACTACTTCGTGGTCATGATCGGAATCGTCACGATCGCGATGATTCTCCTGTACCGGCTCCAGGATTCGCGCGTGGGCCGGGCGTGGAACGCGATTCGCGAGGACGAGCTGGCCGCGGCCGCGAACGGGATCAATACCGTCACGACGAAGCTCCTGGCGTTCGCCCTCGGCGCGACGACCGCCGGCCTGGCCGGGGCGTTCAACGCCTCGAAGCTGACGATCGTGTCGCCCGACCAGTTCTCGTTCACGGTCTCGTTCACGGTCCTCGCGATGGTCATCCTCGGCGGGATGGGCAACATCTGGGGCGTCGCCATCGGCGCGTTCGTCGTCTACATGATCCAGGTCGTCGTGCTGAAGAACATCAACACGGTCATCGAGACGCTGGGCATCCCGGCGTTCGACCTGCCGCTCATCGGCCGCATCGATCTCGTCAACGTGAAGTTCGTCGAGTACCAGTTCCTGCTCTACGGCATCGCCCTGGTCCTGATGATGCTGTTGCGGCCCGAGGGCCTGTTCCCGAGCAAACGCCGGGCCCAGGAGCTCCACATCGCCGAGGAGCTCGACGAGGGCTTCGACGAGACCACCGACGTGCCGGTCGTCCCACCCGACGCGGCGCAGGCGGCAGCGCCCGCGGCCGCGCCGGACCCGAGCTCGTCCGAGCAGTCCGGAGACCGGCCATGAGCGACGTCCTCCACGCGGCCAAGGTCACCAAGCGCTTCGGTGGCCTGATCGCGGTCAACAACGTCGAGTTCACGATCCCGGAGCGCTCGATCGTCAGCCTGATCGGGCCGAACGGCGCGGGCAAGACGACGTTCTTCAACATCATCGCCGGCATCTACGACCCGACCGCCGGCCGGATCGAGTTCCACGGCACGCCGATGATCGCCCGGCCGCGCCGGGCCTGGCTCGAGCCGGTGCTGTGGGTCCTGCCGCCGATCCTGCTCGCCGTGGTGCTGACCCTGATCGGGTCGAACAACACGGTCGTCAACGTCCTCGGCGTCGCGGCCATGGTCGCGACCCTCGTCCTCGTCCTGCTCGTCGGCGTGTCGCGGCCACCGGCCTACAACCGGCTCCTCGTCAACCTCGGGATCTTCAAGAGCGCCAGACCCAACGACATGGTCGTGGCCGGCCTCGGGCGGACGTTCCAGAACATCCGCCTGTTCGCGAACATGACCGCCCTCGAGAACGTCCTCGTCGGGATGCACTGCCGCCTGCAGACGTCGTGGGTCGACGCCCTGTTGTCGACGCCGCGCGATCGGCGTGAGGAGCAGTCGTCGCGCGTCCGGGCCCAGGAGCTGCTGGCGCTCGTCGGTCTGAAGGGCCGCGATGAGCTGGTGGCGAAGAACCTGCCGTACGGCGACCAGCGCCGCCTGGAGATCGCCCGCGCCCTCGGCTCGAACCCGACCCTGCTCCTGCTCGACGAGCCGACCGCCGGGATGAACCCGCGCGAGACGATCCAGCTCACGAGCCTGATCAGCAAGCTCCGCGCCGAGCTCGGGCTGACGATCCTCCTGATCGAGCACGACATGCGGGTCGTGATGGGGATCAGCGACCGGGTCACGGTCCTCGACCACGGCGAGAAGATCGCCGAAGGGACGCCGGACGAGGTGCGCCGCGATCCCAAGGTCATCGAGGCCTACCTGGGGGCACCGCCGGTATGACCGCCCAGCCCGCCATCACGCCCGCCCCGACCTCGACCACGATGCTCGAGCTCGAGGACGTCAACACCTACTACGGCAACATCCACGCCCTGCGCGGGATCTCGCATGACCGTCGAGCAGGGCGAGATCGTGACCCTGATCGGGGCCAACGGGGCCGGCAAGACGACGACCCTCAAGACGATCAGCGGCCTCCTCCATCCCCGGACCGGCCGCGTCCTGTTCGAGGGCCAGGACATCTCGCGGACGGCGGCCCATGCCCTGGTCCGGGCCGGGATCGGGCAGTCGCCCGAAGGCCGCCGGATCTTCTCGCGGATGACCGTCAACGAGAACCTCCTGATGGGCGCGTTCACCCGCAACCTGGCCGAGACCGGCCCGGACATCGAGCGCGTCTTCACGCTGTTCCCGCGGCTTCGCGAGCGGATCGACCAGCTCGGCGGGACGCTGTCCGGCGGCGAGCAGCAGATGCTCGCGATCGGCCGGGCGATGATGTCGCGGCCGCGCCTGCTGCTCCTCGACGAGCCGTCGCTGGGCCTCGCCCCGATCCTCGTCCAGCAGGTCTTCCAGACGATCCGGGAGATCAACGAGCAGGGCACGACGATCCTCCTCGTCGAGCAGAACGCGCTCCAGGCGCTGTCGATCGCCCACCGCGGCTACGTCCTCCAGACCGGCGACGTCGTCCTGACCGGGCCGGCCAGCGAGCTGATCACGAACGAGATGGTCCGCAAGGCGTATCTCGGAGAGGAGTGATCCTGGCGCGCTGTGACCAGCAGGACGCGTCTTCCTTCACCGAACGGGGCGGGTCCTTCTCAGGATCAGGTAGCCGACGGCGCCGGCGATCACCGACGCCGCCAGGATGCCGATCTTGGCAAGACCCAGGGCTGGCGACTCGCCGTAGGCCAGGTCGCCCACGAAGAGGGACATCGTGAAGCCGATTCCCCCAAGCCAGGCCGCGCCGTAGACGTGCCACCACGAGACGCCGTGGGGCAGCGTCGCCAGGCCCGACCGGACGACAAGCCAAGCGGCCAGGGTGATGCCGACCTGTTTGCCGACGATCAACGCGACGATGACGCCGAGGACCAGCGGTTCCGTCAAGATCGCCAGCGGGTCACCCGCAACCGGTACGCCGGCGTTCGAGAGCGCGAATAGTGGGACGATCAGGAACGCCACCCAAGGATGCAGGGCGTGTTCCATCCGGAGCATCGGGGCCTGCGCGCTCTCGGTCAGGTCCTCGAGTTCCCAGAGCGCGGCGTGGTGCGCCGCGTCGGGATCGCATCCGATGTCGCTGCCGAAGTCGGCGATGAAGCCGCGGGCGCGGTCGAGGAAGTCGGTAGGATCAATTCGAGTGCGAGCCGGGATGGTCATCGCCAACAGGACCCCGGCGATGGTGGCGTGGATGCCGGACTGCAGGATCGCGACCCACAGGGCGATGCCCAGCAGCGCATAGACCAGCGGCCGACGCACGCCGAGACGGTTGACCGCGACCAGGACCACGAGGATCACCCCGGTCGCCGCCAAGGCCGGCAGCGAGGTGTCGGATGAATAGAAGAGGGCGATGACCATGACCGCCAGCAGGTCATCAACGATGGCAAGCGCGGTCAGGAAGATCTTCAGGCCGACCGGGACCCGTGACCCGAGCAACGCCAGGATGCCGAGCGCGAAGGCGATGTCGGTCGCCATCGGAACCCCCCACCCTCGCGCCGCTTCCGGGTCGGTCCCTGCGATGACCAGGAAGAGGATCGCCGGGAGCACGGCGCCGCCGATGGCGGCGGCGATCGGGAGGATGGCCCGCCGGGGCGACGCCAACTCTCCGACGAGGACCTCGCGCTTGATCTCCAGCCCGACGACCAGGAAGAAGATGGCCATCAGGCCATCGTTGATCCAGAGATGAAGCGACTTGGAGATGGCCAGGTCGCCGAGCCCGATGGCCAGCGGCGTCCGCCACAACGCGGCGTAGGAGTCCGCGAAGGGCGAGTTGGCCCAGACCAGCGCGATCAGCGCAGCGGCGATCAGCAGGAGCCCGCCCGAGGCCTCTCGGGCGCTGAACTCGCGAAACGGAGCCAGCAGGCGGTCGACCGGCTGCGGCGGGAGGTCAGCCGTCAAGCTTGGTGCCCGAGGGCGGATGCATCACGGCCTGCCAACTCGAGCGCACGTCGTCGAGCGAGAGCGGTCTCGCCGGGTGGGTGGCCGTCCATTTCGACCTGGCGAACGCCGAGCGTTACGCAGTCTCATCGCTCGTGGCGGCAGCCGCCAGCGCCGACCGTGTCAAGGTGCTGCCCAGGACCGTGATGGTCGCGTAGACGACGAGGGCAAGCCATTAGCTGCGCCGCGCCGATTGTTGCGCGGAGGAACTCAATCCTCGCTCCCGGCCGAACCATCGAGTGATTCCGGAGCGCCCGCGCCTCCGCCGTACGCCGATCGAGCTGTCCCGGCTCATTGGTTCACCTTTGTCACGTACGTCCATCACCCCAGATAGCGGATCCAGAGGTACACCGGTCGAGATCGCCAGCGATGCCGCGACGACTCCGAGGCCGTAGCGGAAGAACTGCATGAAGGTGATCGGGTGGCCGTCGCGGGCGGCCAGGTTGGCGACCACGATGTTGGCCGATGCCCCGACGATGGTCAGGTTGCCGCCGAGGCAGGCGCCGAGGGCGAGGGCCCACCACATCGGCTCCGCATCGAGCCCGGTTGCGGCCAGCTGCTGGACGATCGGGATCGCCGTCGCGGTGTAGGGGATGTTGTCGACGACCGCCGAGGCGAGGGCGGAGAACCACAAGATCCCCATCGTCGCAAACGTCAGATTCCCACCGGCGGCCTCGGCCAGGGCGTCGGCGACTCCCCCCACGATGCCGACATGGACGACGGCCTCGATGAGCATGAACAGCCCGACGAAGAAGAACAGGGTGTTCCACTCGATGTCGCGCAGGGCTTCGTGTGGGTCGAGCGGGCCGACGAGCATCAGGACCGTCGCACCGAGCAACGCGATGGTCGCCGCCTCGAGGCCCAGCACCGAGTGGAACAGGAAGCCGACGAGGGTCAGGACGAGGACGACCAGCGCCCGGATCATCAGCGGACGGTCCGTGATGGCCGCTCCGGGATCCACGGTCGCCAGGATGTCGAGGCGGTCGGCGTCGTCTTCCATGTTCCGGCCAAAGGTCAGCCACATGATCCCGACGAAGGCGAACATGATGATGACGACGACTGGCGCCAGGTTGACCAGGAAGGCGCCGAAGTCGAGCCCCGCAGCGGAGCCGATCAGGATGTTGGGCGGGTCGCCGATGAGGGTCGCGGTGCCGCCGATGTTCGAGGCGAAGATCTGGCTGATCAGGTACGGGAAGGGGTTGACCTTCAGGGTCCGCGCGATCGACAGCGTCACGGGCGTGAGCAGGACCACCGTCGTCACGTTGTCGAGGACGGCGGCCAGGAGCGCGGTGAGGATCGACAGGATGATCAGCAGCCGGAAGGGTTGCCCGCGCGAGAAGTGGATGGCGTAGCCGGCGACCTACTCGAAGAAGCCGGTCCTGCTCAGGCCGCCCGCCAGCACCATCATCCCGGCCAGCAGGAAGATGACATTGAAGTCGATGGCCGCGAAGGCCTCTTCCTGATCGATGATGCCGAGCACCACGACGAGCAGGCCGCCGAGGAGCGCGATCAGGGTGCGGTCAAGCCGCTCAGACGCGATCAGTGCGTAGGCGACGAGGAAGATGGCACCGGCGAGGAAGACGTCCACGTCAGCGCGCCTCGGGCGCGCGCGGACGCTCGATCAGGCCGGCTGGACGATCAAATGTGTGGTGGTACGAGGTTTGGTCGTGCCTATCCACCAGGGCCGTCGCTGGCCGCCACCACCAGCGACGTGTGCCCGAGGGCCACGTTCATCTTCTCGCGTGCATCCATGACTTGCTCAGAATACACGCCGGTGCGCTCTGTATCGATGGCTCGAAGCTGAGCGATTACAGCGGTGGCAACCGCTGCCGTGGGCGGGTCGCCCCGCGCTCGGCCATCCGACTTTCGTCTGTCGCTGCCGCTAACAAGAGCCCGTGGCTAGACGTCAGCTGCCGGAAAACCCATGATCAGCGGGCCGCGCCATAGGGGTTGCAAGCGAACGATGGGTCCCGACCGCGAGCACCCCGCCGTCCAAGACCACCTCGCCCGCTCCACGCCGACGGTCCGCATCGTCGCCCGCGATCGCTGGCCGATCGCCTGGGCCGCCCTGATGGGGCTGTTCCTCGTCGGCGCCCTCCTCAAGCCGTGGCAGGGTCCGGCGACCGGATCGTCCGCGTTCGACGAGGCGGCCACGGTCGCGCCCGCGCCGGATGTGTCGGCCGGGCCCGATCCGCTGGCCGGGCTCCGCGAGCACTGTCAGGAGCCGCTCGGGTGGCGCGTCTACAGCCTCGAGACCTGGATCGGCCGCCCGGTCCGGACCTGGAGCAGCGTCGAGCCAGTCGCACGATCGAAGGGACCCGTGGACCCGGCGATCCCGGTCATCCGGCTCGGACCGTTCGTCGACGCGCTCGGGTACTGCAGCCCGTGGCGGGGAGCGGAGCGGCCGCCGGCGGACGCGCGGATCACCGGCTGGCAGGTCGCGGCAGACGACGAGAGCGACCCGACCATGGTTCGCCTCCGCGTGATCGAGCCCGATGAGCCGACCGTCCTCGGAGCCCTCTTCGGCGGACTGGATGGCGCCGCTGCCGGCCCGGGCTCGACCGTCGGGCCCGTCCCGAGCGCTGCTGCGACGAGCTCGGGCACGGGACCCGGCACGTCGCCAGCGCCGACCGGCTGGCCGGCCGGCCGCTACGTGTTCGCGCTCCGCGCGCCGGATTGGGAACGGTGGTGGGCCGTCCAGGTCTCCCGGCCGGACCGGGACCTCCTCACGGAGCCGCCGCCGGCAGCCCCGACGACGGATCCGGAGCCGGCCGCGGCGACCATCGACCGGGCGAGCCCGTAGCATGACCCCATGGACCTCGGACTGACCGGACTCCGAGCACTCGTCGGCGGCGGGTCGAGCGGCCTCGGTGCGGCGATCGCGACCGTCGTGGCCGCCGAGGGCGGCGCGGTCGGCTTGGCCGCCCGGCCGAGCGACCGTCTCGAGGATCACGCCCGGCAGATCGGTGCCACCGCGATCCCGGCCGACCTCTCGAGCCCCGACGGTCCTGCGTCGGCGGTGGCGACGGCCGTCGAGCGCCTCGGCGGGCTCGATCTGCTCGTCGTCAACTCCGGCGGACCACCCGGCGGCGACTTCGCGGCGCTCGACGAGGCGACGTGGACCGCGGCGATCGACGGCGTGCTCCTCGCGGCGCTGCGCCTGATCCGGGCCGCGCTGCCCCACCTTCGGGCGTCGTCGGCGCCGGCCATCCTGATCGTCCTGTCGAGCTCGGTCCGCGAGCCGATCCCGGGCCTGACCACGTCGAACGTCCTGCGCCCGGGTCTCGCCGGCCTGATCAAGTCGCTGACCGCGGAGATCGCCCCGATCCGGATCAACGGGATTGCGCCCGGCCGCGTCGCCACGGCGCGGATCGCCCACCTCGACGGGCTCCGGGCGGCCTCGACGGGCCGGCCGATCGACGAGATCGAGCGCGAGCAGATCGCCCGCATCCCGCTTGGGCGATACGGCGACCCGGCCGAGATCGGGCGGCTCGGGGCCTTCCTGCTGTCCCCCGCGGCGAGCTACGTCAGCGGCGCGATCGTGCCGGTCGACGGCGGGATGGTCCGGGCGTTGCCGTGACGCGCGTCCGACGTGGGCGCGGCGGAGCCCAGGCTTCGACGCTCAGTGACGCCGCTCGCGGGCGATGTCGTACACGGCCCGACTGAGCAGGATCATCCCGAGGACCCCGAGCCACAGCCCGTAGGCCCGCTGGGGCAGGATCGCGTCCATGCTCGTCAACCCGAGGTCGACGACGCGCACGGCCAGGGCCAGCCAGCCGACGACCGCGAGGATCAGGAAGCTCAGGGACCGATCGAGCCCGACCGGGACGTCGCCGGCGGCATAGGGCAGCGCCAGCAACGCGATGATCGCAAGGGCGACGAAGAAGACGATGACGCCGCTGCCATCGAAGGCGTTGCCCGACCGCGGCGGCAGGCCGAGGTCGCTCGAGGTCTGCCACCACGGCAGGAAGCAGGCCGCGAGGATGACCAGAGAGGCGAGGCCGGCCAGGCGACGGCCGGCGCCGAGCGGTCGACGATGCATGGTCAGTCGGGGCTCGTGTAGACCTCGGGGCGGAGCACGCCCACGAAGCGCAGGTTGCGGTAGTACTCGCCGTAGTCGAGGCCGTAGCCGACGACGAACTGGTCGGGGATCGTGAACCCGACGTAGTCGACCGGGATGTCGACGAGGCGCCGGGCCGGCTTGTCGAGCAGGGTGCAGATCCGGAGCGACTTGGGGTTCTTGCCGCGCAGGTAGCGGATGAGGTAGTTCAGGGTGAGGCCGGTGTCGATGATGTCCTCGACGATCAGGACGTCCTCGCCCTCGATCGTCGCCGACAGGTCCTTCAGAATCCGGACGAGGCCCGACGATTCGGTCGAGGTGCCGCCGTACGACGAGACCTCCATCAGGTCGATCCGGACGGGTGACGGGATGGCGCGCATCAGGTCGGCCATGAATGGCAGCGAGCCCTTGAGGACCGACACGAGGGTCAGCCGTCGGTCGCCGTAGTCGGCCCCGATCCGGGCCCCCAGCTCGGCGACCTTGGCGGCGATCTCCTCTTCGCTGACGAGGACCTCGCCGATGTCGGCGACGAGATCGATCGTGGCAGCGGTCATGCGGGTCCTCCAGGCTGGGCGGTCGTGGAATCGGTTGCGGGCGCGCCGCTCGACGCGTCGCGCTCGAGCGGGTCGAGCAGGTCGATCGTCGCCAGCTCGGCTTCGGCCACGATCGAGCCCTCCGGCACGACCTGACCCGACGTCCCGCTCAGGGCGTCGGCCAGGGCGAGTCGTCCGAACTTGAGCAGGAGCGCCTTGAAGTCGCGGGCATAGAACAGCTTGACCCGGATGTCGGGGTACAGCTCCCGAATTCGGCGCAGCTTGCGGTTCTTCTTGCGGACGAGCTTCTGACGGAGGGTCGTCATCTCGAGATAGAGGTCGAGGTCCGGCAGCCAGAAGTCCGGCGAGAAGCTCTCGACGACCGTCCCCTCGAGGTTCCACAGGATCGGGAACGTGTGCGGCTCGTACTCCCAGCGGATCCGGTAGAAGTCGAGGATCCGCGCCATCTCGGCCTCGCTCGCATGGGCGAACGCGGGCAACGGTCGATCCGGCGGCGCGACGGCGTCGAGGGAGAGGGGTCCGGGACGGGCCGCGTGCGGGGCAGCCAGGCCCGATGCGACCGGTGGCGTCCAGGTCGGACCGGCGAGCCGGGTCGCTGCCGATCGACGACGGCCGCGACGGCCGGAGTTGGATCCGGTCGCCGGGCTGGCCGTCACCGGCCGGAACCCGCGGCAGGCGGCTCGGATCCGCCGGTCAGGGCGGCCAGACCGCCCCGGGCCAGGAGATCGTGGACGAGATCGAGGTCGGCTGGGCCGATGGGCTGGGCTTCGCGGAACCGCTCCTCGTCGCCGGGCCCGAACTCCCCGTAGGCGAGCCCTGGGCCGACCGGCACGGCGTCGTCCGGATCGTCGTCGGAGGCGATCACGATGCCGAGCGATTCGCTCCGGCAACCGGCGCAGTGGATCTCGACGAAGGCGATGTCGTCGCGCCGGGCGAGGACGCGGATCCGGTCGGTCGGGACGAACTGGCCGCAGGCGGCGCAGTCGACGCCGTCGGCGAGCGAATCGAGGTCGTCGCGCGGATCCATCGGCGGCAAGTCTAGCCGGTCCGCGCTCGAACTGCGCCCGGCGGATCGGCCCGTCGCGGATACCCCCGTCTTGCCCACGGATACCCCCTGGGGGTATCATCGAGGACCTCGTCACCGATCGGAGTCCGCCCGTGCCCACCAGCACGCCTCGCCGAACCCCAGCTCCCAAGCCCGCCAACTTCCGCCACAGCTATTCCAAGGACAAGGCCGGCCTGATTCGCCGCCTGTCGCGGATGGAGGGCCAGGTTCGCGGGATCGCCCGGATGATCGAGCGGGAGGAGTACTGCGTGGACATCCTGCAGCAAACCTCGGCCCTCCGAGCGGCCGTCGATGCCCTGTCGATCCTCGTTCTCGAGGACCACGTCCAGGGCTGCGTCCGGACCGCTGCCGAGCACGGCGAGGCCGACGCCTACGTCGACGAGGTGATCGACGTCGTTCGGCGGACCCTCGGTCGGCCGGTTCGAAGCGGCAGCCGCTCCGCCTGACGCCGCCAGCGAGGCGCCGGCCATCTCCGGCGGCGCCGCGCCACCACCGCCGCCCTCAGCCGGCGAAGCCGGAAACCCGGTACTTCCGGGCCACGGGAGCGCGGCGGCCGGGGGATGTCCACGCCGCGGCCGGACGAGGACGATGAGCGCGCCGGTCCACGACAGGGACCGGCTCGCCCGCGCGACCGCCATCAACCACACGGGGCCCATGATCGACCAGCGCCCGGACCGGCTGCCCGCCCGACCGCCGACCGTTTCCGCACCACGTGCGTTCACGGAGCGCCGAGTCGCGCACCGTCGCGCCGAGGACAAGATCGCCCACCAGGAGAAGGTCCTCCTCGCCCGGGCGCTCGACGTGCTCGCCTCCGACTCGACCGCCGAGCAGCGCCTGGCCGGCCTGCTCCGCCTCCTGGCGAAGACCGTCGGCGCACGGCGCGCGGCCGTCGTCGCGGACGGGATCGAGCGACGCGCCGCCGTGGCCGTCGACCCGGCCGAGGATCCGGCCGTGGCCGAAGCCCTTGCCGCGTGGCTGGACGTCCACGCGCCGCGCAGCCGGGCTCGCCGTGCGGCATCCGGCCCCGCCCCGATCTCGTTCATCATCGCGGCCGTCTCGACCGCGGACGACCGATCGCCCGGTAGCGATGCCGGTGGCCCGTCGGAGCCGGCCCAGCGCCCGCTCGAGGCCGACGCGGCCCCGGGGCCGCTCGCGTTGGCGCCGCGCCCCGCGAAGGACGTCGCCGATCAGGACCAGCCGCACTACGCCGTCCTGCCCATCCCGAGCGCCGGTGACGTGGCCCTCGGTTTCGAGTTCCAGCACCCCGCCGACGCCGACCGCCTGGCAGATCGCCTGCCGCCGACCCTCGCCCGTCACGCCGCCGTCGCGCTGGCGCTCGTCACGAGCCAGCTCGCGACCGAACGGGAGCTGGCCGCGCTGCGGGCTAGTGACGCCGAGCGGACCATCTTCATCTCGACCGTCGCCCACGAGCTGCGGACACCGCTGACGGGCCTGCGCGGCTATCTGGAGCTGATCCTCGGCGGCGAGGTCAGCGATCCGGCAGTCGAGCGCGACTTCCTCGAACGGAGCCGCTCGATCACGAGCTCGATGGGCGAGCTCGTCGGCGACCTGCTCGAGCTGTCGCGGCTCGAATCCGGGACGCTCGGCCTCGAGATCGGGCCGTTCTCGCTGGCCGAGGCCGGCGGCCAGGTGGCAGCGCAGCTGCTGCCGATCGCCATCGAGCGCGGCATCCACCTATCGACCGCCATGCCGCCGCGGCTGCGAGTGGCGTGCGGTGACCGGCGTCGGGTGGAGCAGATCCTCACGAACCTCGCCGCGAACGCCCTGAAGTTCACGCCGTCGGGCGGAACCGTCGAGCTCGAAGCGACCTTCGACGGGCCGGTCGCGGTCGTCACCGTGCGGGACGACGGAGCCGGCATCCCGGTCGAGGACCGCGGCCGGATCTTCGAGCGCTTCCACCGGATGGCGGCCCACGAGCGGATCACGGGCACCGGCCTGGGCCTGCCGATCGCACGCGACCTCGCCCGCCGGATGGACGGCGACCTCGACGTCGCGTCCGTGCCGGGCGCGGGCTCGTCATTCGTGCTCGTCCTGCCCGGTCCGGCCGAGGTCGAGCCGGCGGTGATCGCCGCGGCGCTCGCGCAGGCGCTCGGCGCCGAGGCTGACGGGCTCGAGGACCGGCTCCTGCGACGGGCGTTCACGACCGGTCGATCGGTCTCCGGTGGCGCCGAGCCTCGGTCGGGCGACCGCGGGGCTCGTCGCGTCGGGACGGCCCGCCTGCGGGCCCTGCCGGCCATCCCGACCGAGGTGCCGACGGCCTGATCGCGGGTCGATCGTGCTCTGGCGGCCGCGCCGGCCGCCACGTTTTCCACAGTCTCGGCAGGATCTCGCGAGTTCGTGGATAACCCGGTTGACGTCGTCCGTCGACCTCCCTAGTGTCCGGTCTCCGCACCGAACCCACCTTGGGTAACGAGGCCCGCGAGGGGCCCGGGGAAACCCGGCCGCGAACCGGACGAGCCACGGAAGACCGAGGACCGAGGGCGGTGTGACGAACGACCACGCCGGGAGCGGAGCCCGGACGGCCCGCAGGCACGACCGACAGGAGAGGTGCCTGAACCGTCCGCGGGACCCGCTCCCGACGCGCGTCGACTCCTGTCCAGACTTGCCGGCTGCGTATCGCGATGCCGTGGACGAGGGACTCGCGGAGCTGGGGGTCATCCTCCCGCCGGACGCCCGGACCGCCATCGACGGGCATGTCCGCCTGCTCCTCGCCTGGAACGCCGCGATCAACCTCACCGCCATCCGCGATCCGGCCGCGATCGCGATCCGCCACGTCGCCGACAGCCTGGCGGGCCTGGCCGTCCTCCGCAGCCGGGGGATCGACCGGTTCGTGGATCTCGGAAGCGGCGGCGGCTTCCCCGGGCTGACCCTGGCGGCGGCCCTGCCGGCCGACCGGGCGCTCCTCGTCGACTCGGTGGCGAAGAAGGTCCGCTTTCTCGCCGTCGTCGCTTCGGCGACCGGGCTGGATTCACGCGTCGCGACGGTTGCGGATCGGGCCGAGGCGCGGGCGGCGGACCCGCAGGATCGCGAGCGCTGGCCGGCCGTGACGGCGCGGGCCGTGGCCTCGCTGGCGGAGCTCGTCGAGCTGGCCTTCCCGCTTCTCCGGCCGGGCGGGGTCCTCGTCGCCTGGAAGCGCGGCCGCGTCGACGACCCGGCCGGTCTCGGCGGGGAGATCGGCGCCGCGCGCCGGGCGCTCGGCCGGATCGACCCGGACGGCCAGGTCACGGTCGAGCCGGCCCTCGGTGATGGTGGCGGTGGCGTCCGGACGAATCTCGCGGAGCTCGCCGACCACCGCCTCGTCATCGTCGAGCGTGGGCGGGCGGCGATCGATCCGGCCTGGCCGCGCGACCCGGCAACCCGCCGCCGAGCGCCGTGGTGAGAGGCAGCCGTCGGCTGGTCGCCCTCGATCATGCGTCCCGTGCCACGCCGACCCGGTAGTCTGAGGCGGTGCGCGTCGCGGTCCTCTCGGACATCCATGCCAACGTGGTCGCCCTCGACGCGGTCCTCTCCGCGATCGGGTCGGTTGACGCCGTCTGGCAGCTCGGCGACACCGTCGGCTACGGCCCCGAGCCGGACGCGGTCGTCGAACGCCTCCAGTCGATCGGCAGCGTCGGCGTCGCCGGCAACCACGATCTGGCGGCCCTCGGCGGCCACGAGATCGATTGGTTCAACCCGGACGCGAAGGCCGCGATGGAGTGGACGCGGGCACGGATCGGCGAACCGGCACGAGCCTGGCTCGCGTCCCTGCCGACGATCCGTCGCGAGCACGACATGACGCTCGTCCACGGCAGCCCGCGCGATCCGGTCTGGGAATACATCACCTCGGCGCCCGTCGCGCGGGCGAACCTCGCCGTCCTCGAGACGCCCGTCGGACTCCACGGTCACACCCATGTTCCGACGGCCTGGGCGGACCGGGACGGCCGGATCGAGGCGATCGCGCCGGGTCCCGGGAGCGTGTTCCGCCTGGACGGCCGGCCGGTCCTCCTGAACCCGGGCAGCGTCGGCCAGCCACGCGATGGCGATCCGACGGCGTGCTGGCTGGAGATCGACACGGACCGGTCCGAGGCGACGTGGCGGCGGGTCGCCTACGACGTCGAGGCGGTCCAGGCCGCGATGCTCGATGCAGGCCTGCCGACGCGTCTCGCCGATCGACTCGCGGCCGGGCTGTGACCCGATGATCGGCGGCCGCCGTCCGCTCCAGGGCCGCAAGCCGGGCGACCGCCGGGTGCGCGTCGAGCGGCCCCACTCGGCCCTGTTCCGGTGGACCGGTCCGGGTCAGCTGACCGCCAAGGAAGCCGCGTCGGCCCCGACCACGCGCACGGGCAAGCTCTATGCGAAGGCGAAGGCGATCCTCCTCGGCCGGCCGCTCGCGAGCGAGGACGAGCTGGGCGAGCGGCTGTCCAAGAAGAAGGCCCTCGCGATCTTCAGCTCGGACGCGATCAGCTCGTCGGCCTACGCGACCGAGGAGATCCTGCGGGTCCTGATCCTGGGCGGGATGGCCGCCCTGGCCTGGGGCCTGTGGGTCAGCGTCGGGATCGCCGTGCTGTTGATCGCCGTCGCGATCAGCTACCGCCAGATCTGCCTCGCCTATCCGACGGGCGGCGGCAGCTACTCGGTCTCCAAGCGGAACTTCGGCCGCAACATGTCGCTCATCGCCGCCTCGGCGCTGATGATCGACTACGTCATGACGGTCGCGGTGTCGACCGCGTCCGCGATCGAGCAGGTGACGTCGGCCATCCCGGCCCTGTACGACGAGCGGGTCATCCTCGGCGTCCTCGCGATCACGCTGATCACGATCGGCAACCTGCGCGGCCTGCGCGAGGCCGGCAACCTGTTCGCGATCCCGACCTACCTGTTCCTCGGCTCGGCCCTGTTCATGATCGTCGTCGGGACCTTCCGGATCGTCGTCCTCAACGACCACGGCCAGTACGCCGCCGATCTCCAGGAGCAGGTCGGAGGGACGCTTCCAGGACCTGACGCTGATCCTGCTCCTGCGCGCGTTCGCGGCCGGGGCCGTGGCCCTGACCGGGACCGAGGCGATCGCGACCGGCGTCCCGGCGTTCCAGCCGCCGGAGGCGAAGAACGCGGCGACGACCCTGGCGGTCATGGCCGGCCTGCTCGGGGTGCTGTTCATCGGCCTGACGTTCCTGGCGGTCAACTTCGGGATCACCCACATCGACGAGCCCGAGAAGCAGACGGTGATCAGCCAGATCGCGGGCAAGGTCTACGGCGCCGGCACGATCCCGTTCTTCCTGTTCCAGGGATTCACGGCGCTCCTCCTCGTCCTGGCCGCGAACACCAGCTTCAACGCGTTCCCGCGGCTGCTCGCGATCCTGGCCGTCGATGGCTTCATGCCCCGCCAGTTCTCGTTCCGCGGCGACCGCCTCGCGTTCAGCTACGGGATCATCGTCCTGGCCGCGGTCGCCGCCGCCCTGATCGTGCTGTTCCAGGGCGAGACGCACCTCCTGATCCCGCTCTACGCCGTCGGCGTGTTCATCGACTTCACGATCAGCCAATCCGGGATGATCCGGCACTGGCGGCGGGAGCGGCCGCCGGGCTGGCGGCGGCGGCTGGGGATCAACGCGTTCGGGGCCACGCTGACGGCCGATCGTCGCCGTCGTCGTCACGATCGCCAAGGCGCCCCAGTCGCTGATCGTGATCGCCCTCATCCCGCTCCTCGTCGGGATCATGTCGTTCATCCACCGCCAGTACGACGCGCCAGGAGACGGAGCTCGCGGTCCGCGATGACTTCGTGGTCCCGCCCGCCCATCGCGAGCAGCGCGTCGTCATCCCGGTCAACGGGATCAACCGGGCGGTCGTCCAGGCCGTCGTCTTCGGGCGGACCCTGGCGACGGACGTCCGGGCGGTGTTCATCACCGAGGATCCCGAGGTCGGCGAGGAGCTCCGCGAGAAGTGGGACCGCCAGGTGCCGGGCGTCCCGCTCGTGATCGTCGAGTCGCCGTACCGCGCCCTCGTCGGGCCGCTGACCGCCTATCTCGACGTTCTGGACCTGGCCTGGCCGCCCGAGAAGGAAGCCCCGGTCACGATCGTCGTGCTGCCGGAGTTCGTCGCCCGCCACTGGTGGGACCGTCTGCTGTATAACCAGTCCGCCAAGCGCCTCAAATCGGCGCTGGTCGGGCGCGAGCACACGGTCATCGCGGACGTTCCCTATCGCCGCCTTCACTGACCGAGCCGCGCCGCCCACAGATCGGAGCCCGATGATCGGAGGCCGCCGGCCATTGCAGGGCCGGAAACCCGCGGATCGACGCGTGCGCGTCGAGCGACCGCACGCACCCTATTTCCGCTACACGGGTCCGGGCCAGATGGTCGCCAAGGCGGCCGCCCACACGCCGAAGACGGCGCTCGGTCGGGCGTGGGCGCGGTTCCGCGGCGTCGCGATCGGGCGGCCGCTCGCGAGCGAGGAGGAGGCCGGTGAGCGGCTCTCCAAGAAGAAGGCCCTCGCGATCTTCAGCTCGGACGCGATCAGCTCGTCGGCCTACGCGACCGAGGAGATCCTGCGGGTCCTCGTCCTGGCCGGCGCCGGCGCCGCGCTCGCGTTCTCGCTCGAGGTCGCGATTGCGATCTCGATCCTGCTCGCGGTCGTCGCCTTGTCGTATCGCCAGGTGTGCCGGGCGTACCCGTCCGGCGGCGGCGCCTACTCCGTGTCGAAGGAGAACCTCGGCGCGCTCGCCAGCCTGATCGCGGCGGCGGCCCTCCTGATCGACTACGTCATGACGGTCGCGGTCTCCACGGCATCGGCGGTCGCCCAGGTCTATTCGGTCGCGCCCGGGGTCTACGACATCCGGATCGAGGTCGCGGTGGTGGCGATCGCCCTGATCACGGCCGCCAACCTGCGCGGCCTGCGCGAGTCCGGGAACATCTTCGCGATCCCGACCTACCTGTTCCTCGGGCTGGCCCTGACGATGATCGGCATCGGCGTCGTGAACGTGATCACCGGCCAGGCGTACGACATCCAGCAGGCCGACGCCGTCCAGACCGGCACCGAGAGCCTCGGGATCTTCCTCCTGCTCAAGGCGTTCGCCGGCGGCTCGGTGGCGCTGACCGGGACCGAGGCGATCGCCAACGGCGTGCCCGCCTTCCAGCCGCCCGAGTCGAAGAACGCCGGCGACACGATGCTGGCGATGGCGATCCTCCTCGCCGTCCTCTTCATCGGGATCACGTTCGTCTCCGACGCGTACGGGATCCTGCCGACCGAGGAGGGTGGAAGGACCGTCGTCGCCCTCGTCTCGAGCACGATCTTCGGGGACCAGACGCCGCTCTACTTCCTGTTCCAGGCCTGCACGGCGCTGATCCTGTTCCTGGCCGCGAACACGTCCTTCAACGCGTTCCCCCGGCTGGCCGCCCTGCTCGCGATCGACGGCTACCTGCCCCGCCAGTTCGCGTTTCGTGGCGACCGCCTGGCGTTCTCGTACGGGATCGTCATCCTGGCCGCGGTCGCCGCCGGGCTCCTGATCTTCTTCGGCGGCGACACCCACGCCCTGATCCCGCTCTACTCGGTGGGGGTGTTCGTCTGTTTCACCCTGTCGCAGATCGGGATGGTCCGCCACTGGCACCGCCATCGCGAGCCGGGCTGGTGGTTCCGGGCGGCGATCAACGGGATCGGCGCGATCCTGACCGCCGTCGTCCTGGCGGTCGTCACGACCGTGAAGTTCACCGACGGCGCGTACCTCGTGGTGATCCTCATCCCGCTGCTGGTGGCGATGATGGTGTTCATCCATCGCCAGTACGACGCGTCTCGCCGAGAGCTCCAGGTCCGCGGCGACGTCGTGTTCGAGTCGCCCCATCGCGAGGAGCGGGCCGTCGTCCCGATCCCCGGCATCAACCGCGCGGTCGTCCAGGCCGTCAACGTCGCCCGGTCCGTCGCCGACGACGTCCGGGCGGTCTTCATCACCGAGACGCCCGAGGACGGCGTCGCCCTGCGCGAGCGCTGGGAGCGCCAGTTCCCGGGCGTCCCGCTCGTCGTCGTCGAGTCGCCGTACCGCGCCCTCACCGGTCCGCTCGAGGCCTATCTCGACGTCCTCGACTCGGCCTGGCCGCCCGACAAGTCCGCGCCGGTCACGTTCGTCGTGCTGCCCGAGTACGTCGCCCGGCGCTGGTGGGAGCGGATCCTCTACAACCAGTCGGTCAAGCGGCTGCGGAGCTCGCTCCTCGGCCGGCCGCACACCGTCGTCGTCAACGTCCCGTACCGGCGCGAGGACCCGACCCTGTTCGAGAAGGCCTCGGCTGGCACCGGCGGACGCGGCGACGGCGGCTCCGAGGCGGCCGCGACCGAGGCGGCCGGGCCGGAGGCCGCCGACCCCGCACCGTGACGCCCGCGCACCGCCATCGTGCCGGTCGCGGACGACGCCGGGACGTGGCGGTGGTAGAGTCGCCGCCGTGCCGACCGAGCCCACTGCCGCCCCAACGTTCCGCCGTGCCGTCGTGGCGCTCTCGGGCCACCCGAACGGCCAGCGCCTGATCCGGCTCGTCGCCGAGGTGGCCAAGGTCCACAAGGCCGAGATCATCGGCGTCCACGTCGTCGAGATCGACTGGTCGATGCCGCTCGACATGGACGTGGCCGGCCGCTCGGACGAGATCCAGCAGGTCCTCGACGTCGCCGAGGGCGCCGCCGAGGCCGTCGGGGTCCAGCTCGAGGCGGTGCTCCTCCAGGCCCGCGACGTCGGGGCCGCCCTGGTCGACGAGGCCATCGAGCGTGAGGCCGACCTCCTCGTGGTCGGTCTCGCCTACCGGACCAAGTTCGGCGGCGACTTCGCCATGGGACGGACGATTCCGTACGTCCTCAAGAACGCTCCCTGTGCAGTCTGGGTCGTGCGCGAGCCGATCCCGGAGGAGACATCGTGAAGACCGTCATCGTCGGCTGCGGCCGCGTCGGGTCCGTGCTGGCCGACGCGTTCGATCGAGCCGGCCACAACGTCATCGTCCTCGACCTGAAGACCACCGCCTTCGACCGCCTGCCTGGCTCGTTCCGGGGCGCGGCCGTGCGCGGCGACGGGACCGATGAAGACACCCTCCGGCGGGCCGGTGCCGACGGTGCCGACGTGTTCATGGCGATGACCGAGGGCGACAACCGCAACGTGATGTCGGCCCAGCTCGCGACCGAGGAGCTCGGGGCGAAGCAGGTCATCGCCAAGATCAACGACCCGCTCCGCGCGAGCGCCTACGCCGAGCTCGGGATCGCGACGCTGTGCCGGACGAACCTGATGGCCACAGCGATCACCGACTTCCTCGGGCTCGACCTGACGTTCGGGCCGGGTCTCTCGCCGGCCACCGGGCAGCATCCCGGAGGCGAGCATCACGGTCCCGGGGATGAGCACGGATCGGTCTCCGGGGCCCCGGCCGGCGCCCACGCCGGCGGCCCGGCAACCCATGTCCACGCATCGAATCCGGCGGCGCCGGCCGCCCCGCTCGATCCGAATCCGGCGCCGGTCGCGCCCGTCAACGCCCGGGAGGGCTGATCCGTGTTCGTACTCGTCGTCGGCGGCGGCAAGGTGGGCTACTACCTGACCAAGGAGCTGATCGGCAGCGGCCACGAGGTCGTGCTGATGGAGAAGGAGAAGGATCGCGCGAACCAGATCGCGGACGAGATCGGCTCGGTCGTGATCGCCCACGACGGCTGCGAGGGCAAGTATCTCGCGGAGGCCGGCGCCAACCGGGCCGACATCGTGGCCGCGGTCACCGGCGACGACGAGGACAATCTCGTGATCTGCCAGATGGCGAAGCACCACTTCGACGTCCCGCGGACGATCGCGCGCGTGAACAACCCGAAGAACGAATCGCTGTTCAAGCACCTTGGAGTGGACGAGCTGATCAGCCCGACCCGGATGATCCTCGGCTCGATCGAGCAGGACATCCCGGTCCACGAGCTGCTCCACCTGGCGGCCCTCGGCGAAGGCGAGCTCGAGCTGATCGAGGCCCATCTCCAGGCGGGCTCGCCGGCGATCGGCAAGGCGCCGCGCGACCTCACGATGCCGGAGGGCTGCTCGCTCTTCGCGGTCATCCGCGACGGGGTGGCGACACCGCTCCGGCCCGACACCGTGCTGAACGAGGGCGACAAGGTCATCGCCATCGGCAAGGGCGAGTGCGGTCCGAAGCTGCACGAGCAGCTGATCGGCGATCTCGAGGGCGCCGCCGCCGGCTGACCGGCGCGTTCACGGGCCGCGCGGCCCACGCGGCTCGCTCGCTCGATATCGACGCCATCGATCTTCCCTGGCCTGGGAGCCCGCGCACGGCCGACTGCGACCCTCGTCGCGCCGAGAAAACGGGCTCGCCCAGCGTGACTCGGGGTTGTCTCGAGTCCTTCGACGCCTGGCAGCAGGGCGAATAGCGATGGGATCGATTCGGGCGGCGGTAGGGACGTGCTGGCGGCCAAAGCGACCACCCCGTCGACCACGAGCCCGCTCCCGCCTGATGGGCGTGTCCGCAGCGCGGACGAGGCTCCACCCAGTGACTGTCGCGAACCGGTCGCCGCGGGCCGGACGAGCGGCTGATGCTCCTTCCGACGCCTGGCGCAGCGTCCCGGGCGGCCTCCCCGCCCGCCAGCCGACACGACGAGCGATCGCTGCTCGGTCCGGCGTCTGAACGGCGATGCGGTGTGAGCGCGGCACGTCCAGCCGTCGTAATGAGCAGCACCTGCTCGCGGAGCTGTCTGGAACGCCCGCGGCATCAACATTCCGCAACCTTCTTGACAACGCCATTGTCAAGGTTCTAGCCTGCGTGATGTTCCCCCCGGAGCGCCTCCGGGGCACCGCCATCCAGTGTTCACAGGGATCCCTCGACGCCATGTCCGAGAGCCAGGTCAAACGGGACAGCCGCCCGGTGTACGTGATCAGCGTGGCCGCCACGCTGGTCGCCGCGCACCCGCGGACGCTCCGGATCTACGAGGACGAGGGCCTCATCTGCCCGGCCCGCACGCCGAGCAACATCCGCCTCTACAGCGACGAGGACATCCGTCGCATCACCTGGATCCGCCACCTGACGCGCGAGCGCGGCGTCAACCTCGCCGGCATCCGGCTCCTGTTCGAGCTGGAAGAGCGGCTGGGCACCCGGATCCTCGAAGCGCTCTACGCCGAGGGGACGCGCCGCCAGGCCGCCGCCGAACGGGCAACCGCCGCGGAGCGGGCAACCGCCGCCGAGCGGGCAACCGCCGCGGAGCGGGCAACCGCCGCCGAGCACGCCTCCGCCGAGGCCACAACCAACGCCGATCGCGCCGGCGCACCACCGGACGAACGGGCATGACATCCCGGATCAAGAGCCACTACCGCAAGGGTCACGCAGGCCCGATGATCACGACACGCTTCACAGGAGACCTTTGATGGCCAAGCGCCCGACCCAAGCCCGGGACGATCAGCCGACCACCGTCACGATCGAAACGCCCGACGGCCCGCGCGAGCTGCCCCTCGTCGCCCTCCGCGAGACCGTCATCTTCCCCGAGATGATCGTTCCCCTCCAGGTCGGTCGCGAGAAGAGCGTCAACGCGCTGAACGCGGCGGTCGCCGAAGGCGGGCCGATCGCCCTCGTGACCCAGCGCCAGCCCGAGCAGGAGGACATCGAGTCCCCGTCCGAGCTGTACACCGTGGGCACCCTGGCGAAGATCGCCCAGGTCGTCCAGCTCCAGGACGGCACCGTCCGCGCGATCGTCCAGGGCCAGACCCGCCTGAAGCTGATCAACTTCGTGGCCAGCGAGCCCTACCTCCGGGCGACCGTCGAGGAGCTCCACGACGACAGCGGCGCCAGCCTCGAGGTCCAGGCCTTGATGCGGACCGTCCAGGCCCAGATCGAGCAGTACGTCGCCAACGGCGCGCCGGTGCCGCCCGAGGCCGCCGTCGCCGCTCGCAACATCACCGAGCCCGGCCTCCTGGCCGACATGGTCGCCTACAGCCCGGACATGACCACCGAGCAGCGCCAGGAGCTGCTCGAGACGGTCGACGTGACCGAGCGCCTCAAGCTCGTCAGCAACTTCCTCGCCCGCCAGATCGAGATCCTCGAGCTCAAGGGTCGGATCCAGTCCGAGGTCAAGTCCGAGATGGACAAGACCCAGCGCGAGTACATCCTGCGCGAGCAGCTCAAGGCCATCCAGCGCGAGCTCGGCGAGGACGACCCGCAGCAGGCCGAGATCAACGAGCTCCGCGAGAAGGTCGAGTCGGCCGGCATGCCCGACGAGATCAAGACTCGCGCGATCAAGGAGATCGACCGGATGAGCCGGATCCCGTCCGCCTCACCGGAGGTCGGGGTCATCCGGACCTACGTCGACTGGCTGGTCGGGCTGCCGTGGAACGTCGCGACCGACGACCAGCTCGACATCAAGGAGGCCGCCCTGATCCTGAACGAGGACCACTACGGCCTCGAGAAGATCAAGGAGCGGATCCTCGAGTACCTCGCGGTCCGCACCCTGGCCGATCAGATCCGGAGCCCGATCCTCGCCTTCGTGGGCCCGCCCGGCGTCGGCAAGACGTCGCTCGGCAAGAGCATCGCGCGAGCCATGGGTCGCAAGTTCGTCCGGATGAGCCTCGGCGGCATCCATGACGAGGCCGAGATCCGCGGTCACCGCCGGACCTACATCGGCGCGCTCCCCGGCCGGATCATCCAGAACATCAAGACGGCCGGCTCCAACAACCCGGTCTTCATGCTCGACGAGGTCGACAAGATCGGGATGGACTTCCGGGGCGACCCGTCGTCCGCCCTGCTCGAGGTCCTCGATCCGGAGCAGAACAACACCTTCCAGGACAACTACCTCGAGGTGCCCTTCGACCTCTCGAAGGTGCTCTTCGTCGCCACCGCCAACCTCCTCGACCCGATCCCGGCCGCCCTCCGCGACCGGATGGAGATCGTCCAGCTGCCCGGCTACACCGAGCAGGAGAAGATCGAGATCGGCAAGCGGTTCCTCATCCCGAAGCAGATGAAGAACCATGGCCTCACCGACAAGCGGATCGAGATCCCCGACGAGACGATGGTCGAGCTCGTCCGCTCGTACACCCACGAGGCCGGTGTTCGAAGCCTCGAGCGCGAGCTCGCCAACGTCATGCGCAAGGTCGCCCGGACGGTGGTCGAGGGTCGCAAGCGCAAGACCGTGATCGACATCAAGAAGCTGGCCGAATACCTCGGCCCGCCGCGCTACGAGTACGGCGAGCTGGAGGCCGAGGACCAGACGGGCTCCGCGATGGGCCTCGTCGTGACCGAGGTCGGCGGCGACGTCGTCGCCATCGAGGTCACGAAGATGGAGGGCAAGGAAGACTTCATCCTCACCGGCCAGCTCGGTGACGTCATGCGCGAGTCGGCCCGGGCCGGCCTGTCGTGGACGCGAGCCCACGCGAGCGAGCTCGGCATCTCGCGCGAGACCTTCGAGAAGAACACCCTCCACATCCACGTGCCGGCCGGCGGCACCCCGAAGGACGGCCCGTCGGCCGGGATCACGATGGCCCTCGCCATCGTCAGCGCCCTGACCGGCATCCCTGTCCGCAAGGACGTCGCCATGACCGGCGAGATCACCCTCCGCGGTCGGGTCCTCCCGATCGGCGGGCTGAAGAGCAAGATCCTGGCCGCCCACCTGGCCGGGGCGAAGATGGTGATCCTGCCGCGCAAGAACGAGAAGGACCTGCGCGACATCCCCGACGAGATCCGCAAGTCGATCAAGCTGGTCCTCGTCGACTCGATGGACCAGGTCCTCGAGACGGCGCTCCGGCGCAAGCCGAAGGCGCTCGTCGTCGAGGAGCACGCCAAGATCGTCAAGCCCGGCGACGCGCCGAGCGACAACCCGGAGCGCGAGGACCACGTCCGCCGGTCGACGTTCCCGCCGACCGATCAGCCGCCGGTCGCCGTCGACCGCCACCGGTAAGGACCATGCGACGAGGCCGGTGAGCGACTCACCGGCCTTTCGCGTCTCCGGACCGAGCCACCCGGCCGGCCCGCAGGGTGCTGGACAGCCACGATGGAATACCAGGACTACTACCAGACGCTCGGGGTCCCGCGGACGGCGAGCCAGGCCGACATCAAGAAGGCCTTCCGCAAGCTGGCCCGCGAGAACCACCCGGACAAGAAGCCCGGCGACACGTCCGCCGAGGCGCGTTTCAAGGCGGTCAACGAGGCCAACGCGGTCCTCGCCGATCCGGACAAGCGCAAGAAGTACGACCGCCTCGGCAAGGACTGGGAGGCGTACTCGCGGGCGGGCGTCGATCCCGACGCGGCCGGCAACCCGTTCGGCGCCGGCAGTCCGTTCGGCGGGTCCGGACGGTCCGGTGGCGCCGGCTCGAACGTGCGCTACGAGTTCCGGACCGCCGGCGGGGGCGCCGACTTCTCGGACTTCTTCCGGACGTTCTTCAGCTCGGATGCCGGCTTCGGTTCCGCCGATCCCTCCACCCCGCCGGCCGGCTCGCGCGTCCGCCGCGGCGGCGCCGGCCTGTCGTTCGACGACATCCTCGGCGAGATGGGCCGGAACGCGGGCGGCCAGGCGGGCACGGCCGGGCGGACAGCCGGTGCCGGACGGGCGACCGCCGAAGCCGTCGCCGAGATCGACCTCGACGAGGCCTTCCGCGGGACGACGCGCCGGCTTGAGCTCAACGGCCGGAAGCTCGACGTGACGATCCCGCGCGGCGCGGACAACGGGACCAAGATCAAGCTGTCCGGTCAGGGCCCGCACGGCGGCGACATCGTCGTCACGACCCGCATCCGGCCGCACCCGGTGTTCACCCGCACGGGCGCCGACCTCGAGCGCGAGCTGCCGCTCACGCTGGCCGAGGCGCTCCTCGGCGGCGAGGTGCCGGTGACCACGCTGAAGGGCAAGGTCCTTCTCCGGATCCCGCCCGGCACGCAGAACGGCCATCGCTTCCGCCTCGCCGGGCAGGGCATGCCGCGCCTGAAGGGCGAGGGCGCCGGGGACCTGTACGCCCGGGCCCGCGTGATCCTCCCGACGAAGCTCGACGACGAGACGGCCGCAGCCGCCCGCGAGCTCCTGGCCAGCGATCAACCAGCCCGACCCCAGGGCCTCGACCACGTAATCCCGACGAACCCTCCGCGGAGAACCCACGATGCAACTCGATCGCTATACCGAGAAGGCCCAGGAGGCCATCGCCGCCGGCCAGGCCGCGGCCCAACGCATGGAATCGCCCGTCCTCGACGCCGAGCACATCCTGTTCGCGCTCGTCGAGCCCGATGACGGCGTGCCCGCCGAGACCCTGCGCCGGCTCGGCGTCGACCTGCCGACGTTCCGCGACGAGCTGGCCGGGATCCTGGGCAAGCGGGCCCGGATCAAGGGCGGGTCGCTGTCGCTCGATTCGCGGGCGAAGCGCGTCCTCGAGCTCGGCGAGGAGGAGTCCCGCCGGCTCGGCGACGAGTACGTCTCGACCGAGCACCTCCTGCTCGGCGTCCTCGAGGTCGGCGGCGAGGGCCGCGACCTGCTCGAACGCCACGGGGCCACCCGCGAAGCCGTCCTCGAGGCGCTCAAGAGCGTCCGCGGCGGCCAGCGCGTCACATCGCCGACTCCCGAGGGAACGTACGCCGCCCTCGAGAAGTACGGCCGCGACCTCACCGCCGAGGCCCGCGCCGGCCGGCTCGATCCGGTCGTCGGCCGCGACGACGAGGTCCGCCGGGTCATCCAGGTCCTGAGCCGTCGGACGAAGAACAACCCGGTCCTGATCGGCGAGCCCGGGGTCGGCAAGACCGCGATCGCCGAGGGCCTCGCCCAGCGGATCATCCGCGGCGACGTCCCCGAGGGGCTCAAGGACAAGCGGGTGGTCACGCTGGACCTCGGCGCCCTGATCGCCGGCGCCAAGTTCCGGGGCGAGTTCGAGGAGCGCCTCAAAGCGGTCCTCAAGGAGATCAAGGACGCCGAGGGCCGGGTGATCCTGTTCATCGACGAGCTCCACACCGTCGTCGGTGCGGGAGCGGCCGAGGGGGCGATGGACGCCTCGAACATGATCAAGCCGATGCTTGCCCGGGGCGAGCTCCACACGATCGGGGCGACGACCCTCGACGAGTACCGCAAGCACATCGAGAAGGACGCCGCCCTCGAGCGCCGCTTCCAGCCGGTCCTCGTGGACGAGCCGACGGTCGAGGAGACGATCTCGATCCTGCGCGGCCTGCGCGAGCGCTACGAGGTCCACCACGGCGTCCGGATCACCGATTCGGCGCTCGTGGCGGCGGCGACGCTGAGCCACCGCTACATCACCGGCCGGTTCCTGCCCGACAAGGCCATCGACCTCGTCGACGAGGCGGCGTCGCGGCTCCGGATGGAGATCGATTCGATGCCGGTCGAGCTCGATGAGGCCGAGCGCCGCCGGATGCAGCTCGAGATCGAGCGCGAGGCGCTCCGCAAGGAGAAGGACGACGCATCGAAGGCGCGCCTCGCGGCCCTCGAGAAGGAGCTCGCCGACCTCGAGGAGCAGACCGGCGCGCTGAAGCAGCGCTGGGAGGCCGAGAAGGCGGCGATCGCGGCGATCCGGGCGTCGAAGACGGAGCTCGAGCAGCTCCAGGTCCGGATCGAGCAGGCCCAGCGCGAGACCGACTACGAGACGGCCGCCAAGCTCCAGTACGAGACCCTGCCGGCGCTCCAGAAGCAGCTCGGCGAGCAGACCGAGGCGCTGGCCCGGCTCCAGGGCCCGGGCTCGCTCCTGCGCGAGGAGGTCACGGCCGACAACATCGCCGAGATCGTCGCCGCCTGGACGGGGATCCCCGTGACCCGGCTGATGGAGGGCGAGCTCGAGAAGCTCGTGAAGATGGAGGAGCGTCTCCACCTCCGGGTGGTCGGTCAGGACGAGGCGATCGAGGCCGTGTCGGACGCCGTCCGGCGCGCCCGGTCCGGCCTCGGCGACCCGCGCCGGCCGATCGGGTCGTTCCTGTTCCTCGGACCGACCGGCGTCGGCAAGACCGAGCTCGCCCGAGCGCTGGCGGAGTTCCTGTTCGACGACGAGCAGGCGCTGACCCGGATCGACATGAGCGAGTACATGGAGAAGTTCTCCGTCTCGCGCCTGATCGGTGCCCCGCCCGGCTACGTCGGCTACGAGGAGGGCGGCCAGCTGACCGAGGCGGTCCGCCGCCGGCCGTACCAGGTCATCCTGCTCGACGAGATCGAGAAGGCCCATCCGGACGTCTTCAACCTGCTGCTCCAGGTCCTCGACGACGGCCGCCTGACCGACGGCCAGGGCCGGACCGTCGACTTCAAGAACACGGTCATCATCATGACCAGCAACGCCGGCAGCCAGCTCATCACGGCGGCCGCCGGCCACGACCGCGACGCCGCGGCCTACGACGTCATGAAGCGCCAGGTGACCGATGCCCTGCGGGCTCAGTTCCGGCCGGAGTTCCTCAACCGCATCGACGAGATCATCGTCTTCCACGCCTTGACGGACACCGAGCTGGAGCGAATCGTCGACCTGCTGCTCGCGGGCCTCGAGCGGCGGCTCGTCGAGCAGGACCTCCGGATCGAGCTGACGCCCGCCGCCCGGGCGCTGATCGTCCGCGAGGGCACGGACCCGGCGTACGGAGCCCGACCGCTGAAGCGGACGATCCAGCGTCTCGTGGAGAACCCGCTGGCGCGCGCTCTGCTCAAGGGCGAGTTCTCCCCGGGCGACACGATCAAGATCGACGCCGACCCGGTGAACGGGACGCTGGTCTTCGCGACGGATCGCTCGACGGTCGTCGCCGAGGCCGGCCAGCGACGGGACGCTCGATCGCGGGCCGGAAACGGCGGCGCGGACGAGTCGGTCGGCGCCGGCGCCGCACGCCGGCCGAAGTCGGTCCTCGACCTGCCCGAGGTCGACGAGAGCCGAGCGGGATCGCGACGGCGGCGAGCTGGTCAACTGATGGGCCGTCGCCGGCGGGCCGGATGAGGCTCGACGACGCCGTCGCGCGGCTGGCGGTACTGCCCGACCCGCTGCCGCCCGGACGGGCGGAGCTCCAGCCGGTCTTCACCGACGACCGACTCCGGCCGCGGCTCGATCCCGACGACGACCGCCCGGCCGGCGGCGGTCCTCGTGCTCATCCATCCCGGCCCCGACGGCGAGGCCCGGCTCGTCCTGACCGAGCGGCTGAGCTACGACGGCCACCACAGCGGCGAGATCAGCTTTCCGGGCGGCAAGGCGGAGCCGGGCGATGCCGATCCCGCCGCGACGGCCCTGCGCGAAGCCAGCCGAGGAGGTCGGGCTCGATCCGGTCGCGGCGAACATCCGGATCGTCGGCCGCCTCGACGAGGTCTTCATCCCGGTCAGTGACTTCCGGATCACGCCGATCGTCGCGGTCGCATCCAGGCCGCTGATGCTCGTGCCGCACCCGGGCGAGGTGGCCCGGATCCTGATGCCGTCCGTCGACGCGTTCCTCCCCGACGCCGACATCGAGATGGTCGAGCGGACGATCCGCGACTGGCCGGTCCGCTACGGCGGGTTCCGGATCGAGGGCCTGCACGTGTGGGGCGCGACCGCCCGGATCCTCGGCCAGCTCGGCGCGATCCTGGCCGGTTCGCCCGTCGGCGCGGCCGGCGCGGAGCCCCTCGTCCAGCACGCCGACCCGGCCGATTGAGGAACCTTCACCGACCGGCCCCCTGATTCTTCACGCCCAAACGCAGCCCGGACTGTCATGGTGGCGGCGGCCCGTCGGCGCACTTGCGGCGTCGCACCGGGACCTGCGGGGCCGCCGGCCTCGCCTCGTGGATGGGGGGCGCGCTCACTCCGCGCCCGCCCGAGGAGGTTGCGCCATGCGCAAAGTGCTCCTGTCCCTGGCTGCGGCTGCGCTCCTCGCTTCCGCCTGCAGCAGCTCGGCGCTCCCGGCCGCGTCGTCGGGACCCGTCGACCCGGGCCACCACAACCCGCCGATCGTCTACCCGCCGGCGGCCACGCCGTACCCGACCCAGCCGGGCGACGTCACGTACGAGGATCCCGGCACCAACCCGTGGGTCGATCCGGAGCAGGATGGCGAGTCCACCTTCGGGCTCGACGTCGATACCGCGTCGTACACGATCGCCCAGCGCTACGTCCAGGACGGGCTCCGGCCGGATCCCGCGAGCGTTCGGGTCGAGGAGTGGGTGAACGCCTTTGCGCAGGGCTATCCGGCGCCCGAGGAGGACGCTTTCGCGATCGTCGCGGACGGCGGCCCGACGCCGTTCGTCGACGAGGGCGAGGTCCTCCTCCGGATCGGTCTCCAGGCCCGCGACGTCACGGCCCGCGATCGCCAGCGGGCATCGCTCACCTTCGTCGTCGACACGTCCGGCTCGATGGCCCAGGACGGCCGCCTCGAGATGGTCAAGGACGCGATGCGGATCCTCATTCGCGGCCTCGATGGCGACGATCGTGTCGCCATCGTCACGTTCGGCGACACCGCTCGCGTCGTGCTCGGCCCAACCCAGGCCACCCGCGCTGCCGAGATCCTCGATGCCCTCGACGGCCTCCATCCGGGCGGCTCGACCAATCTCGAGGCCGGGCTCCGGCTCGGCTACGACCTCGCCCGTCAGACCCTGACCGAGAACGACATCGATCGGGTCGTCCTCGCCTCCGACGGGGTCGCCAACGTCGGGCTCACCGATCCGAGCGGGATCCTGTCATCGATCAAGCGCGATGCCGACGCCGGCATCGAGCTCGTGTCGGTGGGCGTCGGGATGGGCAACTACAACGACGCGCTGCTCGAGCAGCTGGCCGACCAGGGCGACGGCTTCTATGCCTACATCAACACCCTCGACGAGGCCCGCCGGCTCTTCACCGAGGAGCTCACGAGCACCCT
The DNA here is from genome assembly GCA_963783055.1 of uncultured Chloroflexia bacterium. GTDB lineage: Bacteria > Chloroflexota > Limnocylindria > Limnocylindrales > CSP1-4 > CF-46. The sequence goes on along the minus strand of CAWAMB010000004.1, from coordinate 17,988 downwards.
GGAGAGCGTCGCGCTCGACGCCAAAGCCCAGGTCTCGTTCGATCGCGACAGCGTCCTCGCCTACCGCCTCGTCGGCTACGAGAACCGGGCGATCAGCGACCGCGACTTCACCAACGACGACGTCGCGGCGGGCGCGATCGGGGCCGGCCATTCGGTCACCGCGCTCTACGCCCTGCGGCTCTCCCGGAATGCCGGACCCGACAGCCACCTGGCGACGGTCCGCCTGCGCTGGACCGATCCCGAGAGCGGCGACTCGTCGGAGATGAGCCGCGAGGTCCGGAGCCGCGACCTCGCCGGCTCGTTCGCGCGGGCGAATCCGTACTTCCGGTTCGACGCGATCGTCGCGGCCACGGCGGAGCTCGTCCGCGGTGGCGAGCTGGCGCGCCGGCTCGACCTGTCCACCGTGGCCAACGTCGCCAATCGCGAGGCGGAGCTCCTGCCCGCGACCGACGAGGTCCACGCCTTCCTCGAGCTGCTCGACGACCTGGGCCGCCTCGGCGGCTGAGCGCCGGGCCGACCGGTCCGCCAATCCGGCGAACCGGCGAATCCGAATTTCCCGCGTCGGCCGGTGTCCGAGGAGGAGCGGCACCGGCCGACGCATGTCCGCCAGCGGGCGTGACGCAGCCAGGGCCGGGAGAACCCGCAACGGCCGACCGGGAGGCCCTGGCTGTCCGAGGGGTTGCGGACCACGCAGGCTCGATCGATGGACCGCCATCAACCGATCCGACATCCCGGCCGCCGTCGTCGTCTCGCGACGATCCTGCCCGTCGTCCTCGTCAGCGCCGTCGTCGCCGTCGGGGCGGCCGCCATCCCGAGCGGGCTCGCGGCGCGCGTCGTCCGAACGGTCACGGGCGCTCCGGCCAACGCGCTCGGCGGACCGCTGCCAACCTGCGAGGCGGGCGATCTCCTGGCCGTTCATCGCGCGCCGGCCGACTGGCGACGGACGCTGCTGGACCCGACGTTCCGGCTCGAGCGCGACTGGCAGCCCGCCGATCTCGTGCCCGTCGGGGAGGCCGGGATCAGCGGCTCGGGCTCGATCCGGCTGCTCGTCGTCGACGACCTCCGGTCGATGACCCGGGCGGCTCGCGCCGACGGCATCCGACTGCGCGTCCGGTCCGCCTTCCGCACCTTCGAGGATCAGGCCCGGACGGTCGACAGCCTCGAGCGGGCCTACGGCTCCGCGTGGACCGCATTGTCCGCGGCCCGGCCCGGTCATTCCGAGCATCAGCTCGGGACGGCGCTCGACCTCGACGGCGGGGACGCCTGGCTGGCGGTCAACGCCTGGCGCCATGGATTCGTGATCAGCTACCCGCCGGAGCACAGCCCCGGGTCGACCTGCTACAAGCCCGAGCCGTGGCATGTCCGGTACCTCGGCCGCGAGCGGTCCCGGGACGTGCACGAGTCCGGGATCAGCCTGCGTGAGTGGCTGTGGCTCCACGGCGCGGAGACCGCCTGAGCGGCACCACGCGGCGCGCGGCCGGTCAGTGCGGCTCGCCGGCCTCCGGGTCAGGCAGCGGCGGATGACCGGAGCCGGCCAGCGTTCCGTCGCCGCGGCTCACGACCCGCGGCCCCGGCCCGATCTCGGCCATGGCGCGCGCCTCGAGGATCCCGCGGAACATCGTGTCGTCCGGTCCGGCCAGCTCGACGACGAACGCCCGCATCGGTCCGTGGTCCGCCCACGCCCCGTGTGGCACGTCCGGCGGCCAGAGGATCGCCTCACCCGCCGCGACCCGGAGCGGCTCGCCGTCGACGACGACCCAGCCACCGCCCTCGATGACGATGAACCACGTCGTGTTCGGGTTCGTGTGGGGCTCGATCCGGCCGTTGCGCGCGAACGCGAGCTCGCTGATGACGCCGCGCGCGTCGCTGTGGATGACCTGCCCGCTGACGCCGGTCGTCCCGGGTGGGCCATCGGGACGGCGGTGACCGACGCCGAAGCGGCGGACCTCGATCGGCATCGTCGGTCGGCTCGCGGGGTGATTCGGGACGGCGAGTCGCCGGCTAGCGCCGGCGGCGGCCGCGGTTGGATCGGCTGCGCTGGGCGTTCGGGCGGCTGCCGCCGGCGCGCACGGCCTTGGGCCGGATCGTCGCCTCGGGATGGGCGAACTTCGAGCGGGTGAAGTAGCGCTGCTTGGCGAGCTTCTGCTCGTAGACCTCGAACATCGGCGGGAAGCGCACGAAGCGGATCCAGAGCAGGGTCGCGAGCCCGGACACGACGATCACGAGCAGGACGATGATGTAGAACTTGAAGACCGCCGCGACGAGGATCAGCCCGAACAGGCTGACGCCCGTCCAGAGCAGCCACTCGTACATGTCGAGGTACGGCGCATGACGGTGGAGGGCCCGGGTCCGGACGTTGTAGAGGATCACGAGGCCGATCAGCAGGCCGAGCGTGGCGACCCACGTGATCGTGTACGTGTCAGGAAACAGGTGCGCGTTGAACGGCTTGAACAAGTACTCCCAGGGAAGCAGCCGCACGTTCAACCTCGATCATCGGGGGGCCGTGGACCGGACTCGCCGAGCCGGGTCCGGCGCGGCGAAATGATCGCCGCTGACGACGGAGTATGCCACGGCCCGCGCTATACTCGGCTGCGAGTGGAGGGGATGCGCCGTGCGGTGGCGAGGGCCCCGCTTCGGATGAGGAGAAGCCCGGGTGCGAGCCCTGCTGTCGGTCGCCAACCGCGACGGGATCGTCTCTCTGGCGCGGGAGCTCCTGGCGGCTGACGTCGAGGTCTACGCGACCGACGGCACCCGCGATCACCTGGCAGCCGACGGCGTCGAGGTCCGGCCCGTCTCCGACCTGACCGGCCTGCCGACCCTGATCGGCGGCCAGATCAAGACCTTCCATCCGGCGATCTATGCCGGAATCCTCGCCCGCCGCGACATCCCGGCCCAGATGGACGAGCTCGATCGAGCAGGGGATCGGTGCGATCGATCTCGTCGTCGTCAACGTGAGCCCGTTCGCGCCGGCGGTCGGAGCCCAGCTGGTGCCGATCGACGAGGCGATCGAGATGATCGACGTCGGCGGCGCGGCGCTCCTCGGGGCGGCGGCCCGCAACGGCGCCGGCGTGGCCGCGGTCGGCAGCCCGGAGCACTATCCCAAGGTCGTCGCGGAGCTCAAGAAGCACCACACGATCAGCGCCGAGCTGCGGGCGACCCTGGCCGCGGACGCGTTCGGGGCCGTGGCCGCCTATTACGCCGAGATCGCGGCCTACCTGAACCAGATCTCGAACAACATGTTTCCCAAGCGCCTGGCGGTCGTCCTCGAGAAGGTCGACGACCTGCGCTACGGCGAGAACCCCCATCAGCGGGCGGCGTTCTACCGCGAGACGACCCATCGCAGCGGAACCCTCGCCGACGCGACCCAGATCCGGGGCGATCGTCCGTCGTTCAACAACTACCTCGATCTCGACACGGCGTACCGCATCGCGCGCGACTTCACCGCGCCGACGGTCGCGATCGTCAAGCACACCGACCCGGTCGGGATCGCGTCGGGTGACGAGCTGGTCGAGGCCTACCGGCATGCGCTCGAGACCGATGCGGTCGCGGCGTTCGGCGGGATCGTCGGCGTCAATCGCGAGATGGACGGCGCAACGGCTCGCGAGATCGCCGCCAACTCGTACGAGGCCGTCGTGGCCCCGGCCTACAGCCAGGCCGCGCTCGGGATCCTCAAGGCCAAGGCCGGGCTCGAGATCCTGGCCGTCCCACCGGACCCGACCGAGGGGATGCGCGACTACGGCATCGCCAGCCTCGACTTCAAGCGCGTCGCCGGCGGGCTCCTCGTCGAGACCCTCGACGAGGTCGGGCTCGATCGCGGCCGGCTCCAGGTCGTGACCAAGCGCCGGCCGACGCTCGACGAGCTGAACGACCTCCTGTTCGCCTGGCGCTCGGTCTGCCATGTCCGGTCGAACGCGATCGTCCTCGCCCGGAACGGGGCGACGATCGGGATCGGCGCGGCGCAGGCGAGCCGCCAGACGTCGGTCGAGATCGCCCTGCGCAAGGCCGGCGACCGCACCAAGACCGCCGTCATGGCGAGCGACGCCTACTTCCCGTTCCCCGACGGGATCCAGATCGCCGCCACCGCCGGCGTCACCGCGATCATCCAGCCGGGCGGCTCGATCCGCGACGAGATGGCGATCGAGGTCGCCGACCGCCACCACCTGGCCATGGTCTTCACCGGTCGGCGCCACTTCCGCCACTAGTCGAGCACCGACTCCCGGAGGTCAGGCTTGGAACAACTGCTTGCGCTCGAGATGGTCCGCGTCACCGAGGCCGCGGCGCTCGCCTCCGCCCGGTTCATGGGCCGCGGCGAGAAGGACGAGGCCGATCGGGCCGCCGTCGAGGCCATGCGGGCGACGATGGACGAGATCGAGTTCGCGGGCACGATCGTGATCGGCGAGGGTGAGCGCGACGAGGCACCGATGCTCTGGATCGGCGAGCCGGTCGGGCGCCGGACGCCGGCCGGCGAGGAGAACAATCCCGAGATCGACATCGCCGTCGACCCGCTCGAGGGCACGAACCTCGTCGCCCACGGCCAGCCCGGCGCCATCACGGTCCTGGCGGCGTCCGAGAAGGGCGGCCTCGTCCACGCCCCGGACACGTACCTCGAGAAGCTGTGCGTGGGTCCCGGTGCCGCCGGCAAGGTCGACATCCGCGAGAGCCCGACCGAAAACCTGCGCCGGATCGCCGCCGCCCTCGGCCGGTCGGTCAAGGACATCACCGTCGTCATCCTCGAGCGGCCGCGTCATGAGGCGCTGATCGCGGAGGTCCGGGCGGCCGGCGCCCGGATCCAGCTGATCAGCGATGGCGACCTGTCCGCCGCGATCTCGACGCGCGGTCTCGGGCACCGGCGTCCATGCCGTCATGGGCACCGGCGGCGCGCCCGAGGGCGTGATCACCGCGGCGGCGCTGCGCTGTCTCGGCGGCGAGATCCAGGCCCGCTTCCGCTATCGCAGCGACGACGAGCGGGCCCGCGGGACCGCGATGGGCCACGGCGACGAGGATCGGGTCTACCACACGGAGGACCTCGCGCCGGGCGAGAACCTCGTCTTCTCGGCAACCGGTGTCACGGCCGGCGACCTGCTCGAGGGCGTGCGCTTCTTCGGCGGCGGTGCGCGGACCCACTCCCTGGTGATGGGCTACCAGACGAAGCAGGTCCGGTTCGTCGACACGGTCCACATGTTCGACCGCAGCCGGCCACCGTCAGTCCGCCTGTAGGGTCAAGGGTTGGCGGGCGAGGCGATGACCGCGGGGACGATCGTCGCGATGGGCGGCGGCGGATTCCAGATGGAGCCCGACAACCCGCTGCTCGACGATCACGTCCTGGGGCTTGCCCGCACGCAGTCCGGCCGTGACCGGCCACGGATCCTCCTGATCCCGACGGCGACGGGCGACGATGCGGAGGTGATCGCCGACTTCGAGCGGCTCTTTGCTCCGCCGCGCGCCGAGCCGCGGGTCCTGCGCCTGTTCGCTCGGGGCGACGGCGACCTCGCGACCGTGGTCCGCGAGCAGGACGCCGTCTACGTCCTCGGCGGCAACACCGCCAACCTGCTCGCCCTCTGGCGGCTCCACGGCCTGGACCGGGTGCTGCGCGAGGCCTGGGCGGCCGGCGTCGTCCTGGCCGGCATGTCGGCTGGGGCGATCTGCTGGTTCGAGGCCTGTACGACCAATTCCTTCGGGCCGACGCTCCGGCCACTCGACGGCGGTCTCGGATTGCTCGAGGGGAGCTTCTGTCCGCACTACCACGGCGAGGAGCAGCGGCGGCCGGTCTACCGCGGGTTCGTCGCTGACGGCACGCTGGCTGCGGGCTACGCCGTCGACGACGGGGCGGCGCTGGTGTTCGCCGGCCGCGCGCTCCTCGAAGTCGTCACCTCGGCGCCCGATGCCGGCGCCTGGCACGTCGCGCCGGACGGAGCCGGCGGGTCGGTCGAGACGGCGCTGCCGACCCGCTTCCTCGGCGCGTCATGACCGCCTCGGAGCAGATCGCCCTTCGGAGGTTGGTTGCGGACGACCTCGCCCTTCAGCTCCGCCTGCTCGGCGACGCGGCGATGACCGAGCACATCGGTGGGCCCGAGACGCCGGAGCAGATCGAGCGCCGCCACGAGCGCTACCTGGCGATGACCGATCCGGCCGATGGTGCGATGTTCGCCGTGGTCCTCATCCCGTCCGGCACGGCCGTCGGCTCGATCGGCTACTGGCCGCGGGACGAGGGCGACGGAAAGGTCTGGGAGACCGGCTGGTTCATCCTGCCGGAGTTCCAGGGCCGCGGGTTCGCAACCGCCGCGACCCGGCTCGTCGTCGAAGCGGCCTGGGCGGCCATTCCTCGCCCGGTCCATGCGTATCCGAACGTCGACAACGCAGCGTCCAACGCCATCGCTCGCAAGGCCGCGTTCCGGCTGCTCGGGTCTGAGTCGTTCGAGTATCCGAAGGGCCACTGGATGATGTGCAACGACTGGGTCGTCGCGCCACCCGGCGGGGTCAGCCAGACGGCCGATCCGGACTGATCGGCCGCCAGGCGAACGACGCCGCGTCCCAGGTCGCGATCGCGCGGACGGCGTCGGCGCCCTCGACGAGCCGTCGCCGAGCTGCAGCCGTCGCCACCGTCTCATGCCAGCCTGGCGGGGTCAGGCCGGCCGCCACGTCGGCCAGCGGGGCAAGCACGAACAGCCGCTCCGCGGCGTCGCGGTGGGGCACGACGAGGAGGCGATCCGCCTTGCCGGGGTCGAGCGACAAGCCGGCCGGCGGCCGCTCGAGCGACAGTCGTGCCCGGCCGAACACGAGCAGGTCGAGATCGAGCTCGCGCGGACCCCAGCGCTCGCGGTCCTGACGGCCGAACGCCCGCTCGAGCTGCTTGAGCGCGATCACGAGGGCGGTCGCCCCGGTCGCCGGATCGGGCCCGGCCGGAACGTCGAGCGCGGCGACCGCATTGCGGAACTCCGGCTGGTCGACGAGCCCGACCGGCTCGGTCGCGTAGAGCTGCGACACGGCTCGGAGACGGACGCCGGGCAGGGCCGCGAGCCCGCGGATCCCGGCGGCGAGCGTCGCCGGGGCATCGCCGAGGTTGGCCCCGAGGCCGACGTACGCCCGGACCCGTCGCATCGACCGGCTGACCTCGCTCGCTAGACTCGCCGCGTGACCCGCGTCGTCGCTCTCATTTTCCACGCCCGGCCGGGACCCGGCGCGGGACCGCTCACCGAGGCACTGGCCGCGGTCCGGCAAGCCAACGGGTCCGCCCTGGCGGACGGCTTCCGGCGATCCGGCGCCGACGACGTCAGGGTGATCGACGGACCGCCCGATGACCGGACATTCGGCGAGCGGCTGCGCGCCGCTGCTCAGGAGGTCCAGGCGGACGGCCTCATCGTCCTCGGCTCGGGGAGCATCCCGCTCGCCCGGCCGGCCGACCTGTCTGCCTTCGTCGACGTCGCCGCGGGGCCCACCGGCCGCGCGCTCGCGAACAACCGCTTCTCGGCCGACGTGGTGGCGGTCGCCGGACGTGACCGGCTCGCGGACCTGCCGGACCTGGCGTCCGATAACGGGCTGCCGCGCTGGCTGTCTGACCACGCCGGGTTCGACGTCGGCGATCTGCGCCGGCGCTGGCGGCTCCAGGTCGACCTCGACTCGCCGCTCGATGTGCTCCTCACCGGGTCGGACGACCTGCCGGGCATCGACACCGGGCCGGTTCGGGCGGCGCTGGCCGGAGCGCTGGCGGTCGCCCGGGACCCGGGCGGCGAGCTGGTCGTGACCGGCCGGGCGTCGGCGGACGGCCTCGCGTGGCTCGAGCGGGCGACCGCGTCGCGCACCCGAGTCCTCGTCGAGGAGCGTGGCTTCCGGACGCGTCCGGCCGGTCAACGCCCCGTGCGGTCCGCGCTCGGCCTGCTCCTCGACCGCGACGGGCCGGCGGCCCTCGGCACGATCCTGGCCGAGCTGGGCGACGCCGCGCTCGTCGACAGCCGCGTCCTGCTGGCCCATCGCTTCGGGGCCGACGAGTCCGGCTGGCCACCCTCGGAGGACCGCTTCGCGTCCGACCTGCTCCTGGTGGACCAGATCGCCGACCCGTGGCTGCGATCGCTGACGGCGGCGGCCCGCGACGCCGCGATCCGGATCGTGCTCGGCGGCCACAGCCTGGTCGGGCCCGGGTTGCGGCTGGCGCTCGGGACGGGACGATCGTGGAGCTGAGGCCGGGACCGCCGCCGGCCCGGGACGTCGAGTCGGACCCGGTCCTGCTGGCGGCGATCCGCGACGAGATCGCGGCCACCGGTCCGCTGACGTTCGCCCGGTTCATGGAGATCGCGCTGTACGACCCGGCGCGCGGGTACTACCGCGGAGCCGTCGCGCGACCCGGACGCGCGGGCGACTTCCTGACGGCCCCCGAGGCGAGCCCGCTCTTCGGCCGGACGCTGGCCCGGTTCGCGGCGGCCGTCCACGCGGCCATCGGCGCGCCGGCCACCTTCACGATCCGGGAGCACGGGGCCGGGACCGGCGCGCTCGCCGCTCCGCTGGTCGCAACGCTGCGCGAGGGCGCGCACCCTCCGACCGAGATCCACTACCTCGTCGCCGAGGTCGAGCCCGAGCGCGTCGCCGCCGTGCGCGCCGCGATCGTCACCGCCGGGGTCGCTGTCGACGCCGACGCCGACGGCTCCGATCGACGGCCTCGTCATCGCCAACGAGGTCCTCGACGCCCTGCCGACCCACCGCGTGGTCCGGCGCGGCGACCGGCTCCGCGAGATCCTGGTCGATCTGGGACCGGACGGCACCCTCGTGGATCGCGAGGCCGACCCGACCACGCCGGCCCTCGCCCACCGCCTCGCGTCGGAGTCGATCGAGCTCTCCGACGGCCAGCACGCCGAGATCTGTCTCGCGGTCGACGGCTGGGTCGCGCGGGCGGCCGCTGGACTGGCCCGCGGCGTCCTCCTGCTGATCGACTACGGCCATCCCGCCGTCGAGCTGTACGACGCCCGACGCCGCGCGGCCGGGACCCTTGCCACGTACCTCGGCCACCGCGTCGGCGAGGATCCCTACCGGGCGATCGGCCACCAGGATGTCACCGCCCACGTGGACGTCACGGCCGTCGAGCGGGCCGCGGTCCGGGCCGGCCTCGACCACCTCGGCACGACCACCCAGGCGGCGTTCCTCAGCCGGCTCGGGGCCGGCGAGCTGCTCGTCTCTGAGCAGACCGGCCCGGCCGCCAGCCTCCAGGCCTACCTCGAGACGCGCTCTGCGCTCGTCCGGATGATCGATCCCGGGGCGATGGGCCGGTTCCGGGTCATGGCCTTCGGGCGGGGCCTCGAGCCGGGGACGAGGTGCCGGGAATCGACTGAGGCCGTGGCCTGGCCCGGCCAGGACTCTCGAGCGGTGCGTCCACGCCCACGGCCATGCGTTCAGGCGAACAATTCGATGGCACAGCGCCGGGACGCGGGTGATACTCGTTCGGCGCTCATCACCCATCCGCCACGTCCTTGGGGGGCAGTCCGTGTCGTATCGCGTCGGTTTCGCCACGCTTCTCGCGGTCTCGCTCGCGCTCGGGGCCGCCGCCCCCGCCAGCGCCGTTCGCCCGACCGATCGCCAATCCGCGGACGGCGCCGCGTATCGAGAGCGGCTCATCGTCGTGTGGAAGGCGCCGGCGCCGGCCGCGCTGCGCATTCCGGGCGTCACGTCCATCAAGGCCCTTCAGCGTCCGTTGCGTTCGGTCGTCACCGCCGCGGCCGGCCGCGCGACCGGGGTCGCCGCCGCCCTGCGTGCCGACCCGCGCGTGCTCGCGGTCGTGCCCGACGCGCGATGGACGCTCACGGACTGGCCGGCGGATGGGTCCCCCTCGGACACGCTGTACGGCGACCAGGACGATCTGGCCCAGATCGGCGTGCCGGAGGCGTGGCAGGAGACCCGCGGCGAGGCGTCGATCGTCGTCGCCGTGATCGACAGTGGCGTCGACCTCGCCCACCCGGACCTCGACGGCGTGGCGGTCGTGTCGCCGCGCAACACCTTCTGGAATTCGTCCGATGTGACGGACGTGATCGGCCACGGCACCCACGTGACCGGCACGATCCTCGCCGAGACCGACAATGGCGAGGGCATCGCCGGGATCGCGCCGGCATCGACGCTGATGCCGATCAAGGTGACCGACGACTCGTCCCTGTCATTCTCGGACGTCCTCGACGGGGTGGACTGGGCGCGGTCGCACGGCGCGGACATCATCAACATGAGCCTCGGCGGCGGGCTGACGCCGGAGCAGGTCGCCCTGGGCCAGCCGACGTTCAGCGCAGCTCGGGATGCCGGGATCCTCATGGTCGCGGCCGCCGGCAACGGCGGCAGCGAATCGCGCCTGTACCCGGCGTCGTTCGCCGGCGTCGTCTCCGTCAACGCCGTGGACGGCCAGGACCAGCTGGCTGACTTCTCGAACACCGGCAAGGCGGTCGACCTCGCGGCGCCGGGCGTCGAGCTCACGTCGACCGTCCCGGGCGGCGAGTACGCGGCTGAATTGGGGACCAGCATGGCGTCGCCGCACGTCGCGGGCGTCGCGGCTCTCGTCTGGGCCGCCCGACCCGATCTGGCGGTCGATGAGCTGGAGGCCGTCCTCCGGGCCAGCGCAGCCGATCTCGGCGATCCGGGTCACGACACCGTGTTCGGCGACGGGCGAGTCGACGCCGCCGCGGCGCTCCTGGAACCCGTGCCCGACCCACTGCCGGAGCTCGACCCGCCGGCGCCGCTGCCCGCGCTCACGATCGAGTTCCTGGCCCCGACCGACACGGTGCGCCAGACGGGGTCGACCTATACCGTCCGCCTTGCGATCAACCACGAGATCGTCAATTCGATCGCCGTGCTCGGGAGATGGCCGATGGCGCGCGGTCAGTGCGATCTCACGGCAAGGCCGACGGTGACCGAGCTCGCGTTCGGGCCAGTGATCGAGCTGACCGGCCTGCGACCCGGCTACTGCTACCGGGTCGCCGCCATCGCGATCGACGAGGACGGCAACTTCGCCGAGGCGGAATCGCCGTCGATCGAGATCCTCGACGTGACGACGCCGCGGATGATCGGCAGGACGCCGGCGTCCGGGGCCACGAACGTCAGCCGCTCGTCGAACGTGCGGGTCCGCTTCTCGGAGCCGGTGACGGCAACCATCTCGAACGTCCGCCTGCGCAACCTTCATACGGGCTTCATCGTGCGGGTGCGGTTCACGTGGATTGCGTCCACGAACACCGTGGTCCTCGATCCGCTGTTGCTCATGTACGGGCGGACACGCTACCGCGTGGAGCTCCTGTCGACCCTGTACGACCGGGGTGGCCACCGTGTCACCCCCACCACCTGGACCTTCACCACCCGCGCGTGACCCTCGGGTCGCTCTGGCGGACTCCGATCGCCTCTGGCTAGGGCGAACGCCCTATTGCCGCGAAGCCCATCCGAGGACGACGCTTCAGCTGTCCCGGCGACGGGGCCCACCGCCGGGGAGCGGATCGTGAACTGGCACGCGCGCTCGGCACGATCCGCTCCCCGATCAGCTCGTCGCTGGCACCGCCAGGCAGCGCGCCGGGCCGATTGACGACCGTCGATCGGCTCGCCGAACTCCGCCGCCGCGGCCCCACTCAACCTCGATCGACGGCCTCGTGGCGGGACCTCGCCGTGCGCATGTCCGAACGGGTTCCGCTGCTAGAATGGCGGCGCGTCGACCGGGCCCAGGGGCGCGGCCGCGCACAGGGGTGAGACCGCTTCCCGGTGCGTGCCGGATGGGGTCGGCCCGCAGCCCACACCCGGAGAGTCCGCCGACGTGACCAACATCTGGTACATCGTGGGGTTCATGGTCGCGGGCGTCTCGTTCGTCTTCCTGACGATCGGCGCCGCGTGGCTGATCTCCCACCGCAATCGCGGCGACGTCCACAAGGGCCTGCCGTACGAGTCCGGGATCGACACCTACGGCGACACCCACGGCCGCTTCGGGCTGTCGTTCTACATCTACGCCCTGCTGTTCGTCGCGTTCGACATCGAGGTCGTCTTCATCTACCTCTGGGCCATCATCTTCCGCGCCCCGGGGGTCGACATCGCCGCGCTGTTCGTGAGCATGTTCGTCTTCGTCGGCATCCTCCTCCTCGGTCTCGCCTACGCCTGGCGCAAGGGAGTCCTGACATGGCGCTAGACGAGGATCGCGGCGCGGGCCTCGGCACGGGACCCGGCGACGCCACGGCGGCCGGCTCCGACGCTCCCGGCAACCAGCCGGCGGCGTTGTCGTCAGCCAGACGGCGGTCGCCGAGCCGCTCGTCGTCAGAACACGCTCTGGCGCTCGACCGACCCGACGGCCTACCAGGGCGGCCTCGAGCCGGACGTCACGCACCTCCGCGACCTCGAGGAGTCGGGCATCGCCCGGCGCGACGACGCGCGCTGGTCCGGCGCGCTCGAGGTCATCCCCACCAAGGCCGACTACGTCCTCGACCTCATCCGGGCGAACAGCCTGTGGCCGCTCCTGTCGGGGCTGGCCTGCTGCGCGATGGAGATGATGTCGGCGCCACGTCGCGCAACGACATGGACCGCTGGGGCATGTTCCCGTTCCGGGCCAGGCCGCGCCAGGCCGACGTCCTGATCGTCGCCGGCACCCTGACCACGAAGATGGCCGGCCCGCTCGTCCGGCTCTGGGAGCAGATGCCCGAGCCGAAGTGGTGCGTGGCGATGGGCGACTGCACCTGCTCCGGCGGGCGCTACAAGCGGAGCTACTCCACGGTCGAGGGCATCGACCGCGTCATGCCGGTCGACGTCTACGTCCCCGGCTGTCCGCCCCGCCCCGAGGGCCTGATCTACGGGATGATGAAGCTCCAGCAGCTCGTCAAGGATCGCCGCGGCCACTGGCCCGACCGGGCGATCGGGCCGACCGTGCCGGAGGACGTCTAGCGTGGATCGCCGCGCTCAAGCGCCGCCTCGAGGCCCGCTTCGGCGACCGGCTGATCGCCCCGATCCACCAGCGCCACGACGAGACCGAGATCCGGATCGGCCCGGGCGACGTCCCCGACGTCTGCCGCGCGGTCCACGACGAGCCGGAGTTCGGGTTCGATCTCCTCGCCGACCTCGCCGGCGTCGACACCGGCGACGCGATGCAGGTCGTCTACCACCTCTGGAGCGAGACGAGCCCGGACTGGCTGCGGGTCATCGCCGACGGCCTGTCGCGCGACGACCCGCGCGTCCCGTCCGTCACGTTCCTCTGGCAGGGCGCCGAGTGGATGGAGCGCGAGGCCTACGACATGTTCGGCATCACGTTCGAGGGCAACCGCGACCTGCGCCGGATCTACATGCCGCCCGACTACCAGAGCTTCCCGCTGCGCAAGGACTTCTACCTGGCCGACGACGCGGCGCGCTCGCCCGGCGCCGGCGTCCGCCACATGGAGCAGACCCACACGCCGCGCAACGCGCGCGCGGCCACGACGATCCGCAAGGCCCCCGGCGCATGACGGCGACCACGCGTCACGTCCACCCGGGCAGAGGTTCCGTCGGACGATCCGCGGGTCCAGCTCGACGAGGCAGCTCGGCGTCTTCGAGCCCATCCCGCCGTACCCGCCGCGGACGGAGCGCGAGGCCGAGTTCTACACGCTCGGCGACGGCGAGATGTTCATCAACATGGGCCCCCAGCACCCGTCGACCCACGGCGTGCTGCGGGTCGTCCTGAAGCTCGACGGCGAGAACGTCGTCGACCTCGACCCGGTGCTCGGGCTACCTCCATCGCGGCGTCGAGAAGCTGTGCGAGAACGCCGACTACCACCAGGTCGATCAGCCAGGTCGACCCGCTGGAGTACATCAGCTCGCTGTTCTGCGAGTGGCCGCCGGTCATGGCCTTCGAGAAGCTGCTCGACGTCGAGGTGCCGCGCCGGGCCGAGTACATCCGGGTGCTCTCGACCGAGCTGAACCGGATCCTGTCGCACTCGCTGTTCATGGGCTGGATGGCGCTCGACCTGGGCGGCCTCACCCCGATCCTGTGGAGCTTCATCGAGCGCGACGAGATCGCCGAGATGCTCGCCTCCATCACCGGCCAGCGGATGCTGTTCAACTACTTCCGGATCGGCGGCGTCAACGGCGACCTGAACCACGAGTTCATGAGCCGGCTCGGCGACTGGATGACCCGCGCGACGAACCAGATCGAGAACAACCTGGGCTGCTCAACGAGAACGAGATCTTCGTCCGCCGGATGCGCGGCCTGGGCATGCTCGACCGGAGACCGCGCTCCGGATGGCGGTCACCGGCCCGAACCTGCGGGCGACGCGGCGTCCCGTTCGACGTCCGCCGGGCCCACCCGTACTCCGTCTTCCCGGAGCTCGAGTTCGACATCCCGACCCGCGACGAGGGCGACTGCCTGGCCCGCTACCTCCTCCGGATCGACGAGATCAAGCAGAGCCTCCGGATCATCGACCAGTGCCTCCACAAGATGCCGGACGGGCCGATCATGGCCAAGCTCCCGCGCCTCCTCCGGCCGCGGCCGGGCCGGGCGTACGCCGCGCATCGAGGGGCCCGCGCGGCCAGTACGGGGCCTACGCCATCAGCGACGGCACGGACCAGCCGTTCCGGATGCGGATCCACGACCCGTCGTTCATCCACCTCCAGTCGGTCGGGCTGCTGATGCCCGGCAACCTGATCGCCGACACGATGGCGGTCATGGCGCAGCCTCGACCCGATCATGGGCGGCGTCGACAAGTGACCGCCATCGGCGCGCTCGTGGCGTCGCGCCTCGACGCTGGCCGGCAAGGTCCTCTTCACGGTCCTCCCGCTGCTGGTCGTCCTGACCGCCGGGCTGATCCTCGCTCGTCGTCGTCGCTCGGCGGCCGATCGTCGACTTCCTGGCCGCGAACATCTGGCTCGTCCGGTTCCTCGTCGCGGCCACGGTCGTCCTGCTGATGAGCGTCCCGACGGCCTTCCTGATCATCTACATGGAGATGAAGATCATCGCGCTGATGAACCTGCGGATCGGGCCGGACCGCGTCGGGCCGTGCGGCTCGCTCCTGTCGGTGGTCCACGGCCTCAAGGTGCTGGCCAAGGAGGACTTCACCCCGACCGGCGCCGATCGGCTGGTCTTCACGCTGGCGCCGGTCGTCGTCTTCATGGCGACGGTCATGGCGCTGCTCGTCATCCCGTTCGCGCCCGGCCTGTTCGGGCCGGACATCAACATCGGCCTGCTGTACTTCTTCGCGATCGGCGGGCTGACGGTCGTCGGCCTGCTGATGGCCGGCTGGTCGAGCTTCAACAAGTACTCGCTGCTCGGCGGCCTGCGCTCGGCGGCCCAGATCGTGAGCTACGAGATCCCGCTGACCCTCTCGGTCGTCGGCCTGATCCTGCTGGCCGGCACGATGAGCCTCAACCAGATCGTGCTCAACCAGGCCGGCTGGTTCACGGACTGGTACGTGTTCCAGCAGCCGCTCGGCGCGCTGATCTTCTTCATCGCCGCCACCGCCGAGGCCAACCGGACGCCGTTCGACCTGACCGAGGCCGACTCGGAGATCGTCGCGGGCTTCGCGACCGAGTACTCGGGGATGCGCTTCGGCTTCTTCTTCTTCGCCGAGTACGTCAACGTGTTCGTCGTCTCGGCGCTGATCGTCACCCTGTTCTTCGGCGGCTGGAACGCGCCGTTCCCGTGGCCCTGGCCGATCACCTGGGCCTCGACCCGGGCTCGCTGGGCATCGGCCTGCTGTTGCTTCATCGCTCGTGCCGCCGCTCGTGATCCTCGCCCTGGCGGCGCCGTTCTTCGTCGGCCGCAGCTCGCATGCCGGCGTGGCAGGCGCTGGTCATCGGGTTCATCCTGTTCAACCGTTCGTGGTCGTCGGCGGTCCCGGCTGGGCCTACGTCGATCTGCGCCTGGGTCGCCGGCCTGTTGTGGTTCCTCGTCAAGACGTTACGTCTTCGTCTTCATCTTCGTCTGGATGCGCGGCACGCTGCCCCGCGTCCGCATCGACCAGCTGATGGGCTTCGCCTGGAAGTGGCTGCTGCCGGCGTCGCTGCTGAACCTGTTCGTGACCGCCGCCGCCCTCGTCGTGATCCGCGGGTGAGCCCAGCGATGAGCCGCATCCCGGGCCTCGGCATCGTGAAGGGCATGGCCCTGACCCTGCGCCGGATCTTCGAGCCGAAGGTCGACGATCCAGTACCCGGAGGTCGGCCGACGTCGCCGCCCAAGTTCCGCGGCCGGCTGCAGCTGCTCTACGACGAGTAGGGCACGCTGAAGTGCGAGACCTGCTTCCAGTGCGCCCAGGCCTGCCCCATCGAGTGCATCGACATGGGCGGCATCGACACGCAAGGGCCGCTACCACGTCCACTGGGGCCCGCCGGAGCAGTACGGCGAGCGGCGCGAGGAGTCCGCGCTGCGCCGGTCCGGCCGGCCCGTGCCCGACCGGCGTACGAGCACTTCGAGCCGATCGAGCTGCGGCCGCTCGACGAGATCCTCGCCCGTCTTCGACTACGACCCGAAGCACATGCTCGCGATCCTCGAGGCGACGCAGGACGCGTACGGCCACCTGCCGGTCGCCGCGCTGAAGCACATCAGCCAGACGACCGGCGCGTGGTACGCGATGCTCTACGGCACGGCGACCTACTACCGGCACCTCCGCTTCGAGCCACCCGCGAGGCCGCAGCCGCGTCGGCCGCGCCCGCCGACGCAGGGGCCGAGCGGCGTCGCCTGGCCGGCCTCGACGCGCCTGGGCCGGCTCCGGCACCCGCTCGCCAGGCCCGGCCCGACTGATGACGACGTTCCTCCGGACCCCGCCGGCTGGCCGCGGGTCCTCCTGCGGCGGGCCGCGACGCCGGCCACCCGGCCGGGCACGGACCCGCCGCCCTCGAGCCGCCCGGACGCCGGCGCCTTCGAGAGGCTGCGCCAGGCGATCCGCGACCTCGGGCCACCGGGACGATCGCCACCGTCGCCGCGTCCGGGCTGCGCGGCCGTGGCGGCGCCGGCTTCCCCACCGCCGAGAAGTGGCGGGCGGCCGCGAACCGCCGCCGGCCGGAGCGAGGTCGTCGGCAACGGCTACGGCGCAGACCCGGCCTCGGCACCGACCACGCGCTCCTCATGGCCGACCCGTGGGCGGTCCTCGAGGGCATGGCCATCGCCGCGTCGCGGTCGGGGCGCGCGAGGCGATCCTCGCGGTGCGTTGGGAGGCGACGGAGCCGGTCGCCCGCCTCGGAGCCGCCGTCGCCGCGCTGGAGGCGGCAGGACTCGTGGGCGAGGACCTCCATGAGGGCTGGGGCGTGGAGCTGACGGTGCGGCCCGTCCAGGGCGCCTACATGCTGGGCGAGGAGACCGTCCTGCTCAAGGCGCTCGCGAGCAAGCGTGGGCAGCCCGAGCAGCGGCCGCCCCATCCGGCGGAACGCGGCCTGTTCGGCCGGCCCACGGTGGTCAACAACGTCCAGACCCTGGCCGCCGTCCCGTGGATCATCCGTAACGGCCCCGCCGCGTACGCCGCCATCGGGTCGAAGGCCGCCCCGGGCACGATCCTCGTGCAGGTCCGCGGGCCACAGGGCGAGGGCATCGCGGAGGTGCCGACCGGGACACCGCTCCGCGCGCTGGTCGACGCGGCCGGTGGGCTCGCCGGCGGCCACCCGCTCAAGGCCCTGCTGGTCGGCGGCCCGTCGGGCGGGCTGCTCCCGCCGGATCTCCTGGACACGCCCTACGAGTTCGACGCGCTGCGCGCCGTCGGCGCGCACATCGGCTCGGGCTCGGTCGTCATCGCCGACGATCGGGCGTGCGTCGTGGACCTCGCCCGGATCCTGACCCGCTTCTGCGCCGACGAGGCGTGTGGCAAGACGATCCCCTGTCGCATCGGCCTGCGCCGCTGTCGCGAGATCGCCGACCGGGTGCGAGCGGCCGGCCCGAGCCAACGACGTGACCTCCTGGAGGACCTGAGCAGACATCGTGGCCTCCGGCCTGTGCGACCACGAGCGCCTGGCCACCCTCTCGCTCACGGCCGGGATGCGATACTTCCGCTCCGAGCTCGACGACCATCTCCTGCGCAGCTCCTGCCCGGCCGGCGTCTGCCAGCCGAT
>CAWAMB010000003.1:0-27036 GCA_963783055.1 uncultured Chloroflexia bacterium | reverse complement strand
GCCAGCCCGGCGGAGTGAGGCCGGCCGCGACGTCGGCCAGCGGAGCCAGCACGAACAGGCGCTCGGCTGCGTCCCGGTGCGGCACGACGAGGAGTCGTTCCGCCTTCCCACGATCGAGCGAGAGTCCAGCCGGCGGCCGTTCGAGCGACAGCTGCGCCCGCCCGAAGACGAGCAGGTCGAGGTCGAGCTCGCGCGGCCCCCAGCGCTCGCGATCCTGGCGCCCGAACGCTCGCTCGAGCTGCTTGAGGGCGATCAGCAGGGCGGTCGCGCCGGTCGCCGGATCGGGCCCGGCCGGGACGTCGAGGGCGACGACCGCGTTGCGGAACTCCGGCTGGTCGACGACGCCCGACGGGCTCGGTCGCGTAGAGCCGCGACACGGCGCGGAGCCGGACGCCGGGCAGGGCGGCCAGTGCCCGGACGCCGCGGCCAGCGTCGCCGGCCGCGTCGCCGAGGTTCGCCCCGAGACCGATGTACGCCCGGACCCGTCGCATCGGCCGGCCGACCTCGCTCGCTAGACTCGCCGCGTGACCCGCGTCGTCGCCCTCATTTTCCACGCCCGGCCGGGGCCCGGCGCGGGACCGCTGACCGAGGCGCTGGCCGCGATCCGCCTGGACAACGGGGCCGCCCTGGCCGACGGCTTCCGACGATCCGGCGCGGACGACGTCCGGTGATCGATGGACCGCCCGACGACCGCTCGTTCGGCGAGCGGCTGCGCGCGGCGGCGGACGCCAGGCGGACGGGCTCGTCGTCCTCGGCTCGGGCAGCATCCCGCTCGCCCGGCCGGCCGACCTCGCGGCGTTCGTCGCGGCGCCGCCGGGCCCGCCGGGCGGGCCCTCGCGAACAACCGCTTCTCGGCCGACGTCGTGGCGCTCGCCGGACGCGACCGGCTCGCCGCCCTGCCGGACCTGGCGTCGGACAACGGGCTGCCGCGCTGGCTGGCCGAGCACGCCGGATTCGACGTCGCCGACCTGCGCCGGCGCTGGCGGCTCCAGGTCGATCTCGACTCGCCGCTCGATGTGCTCCTCGCCGGGTCGGCCGACCTGCCGGGCATCGACACCGGGCCGGTTCGCGCGCGCTCGCCGGCGCGCTGGCGGTCGCCCGCGACCCGCTCGGCGAGCTCGTCGTGGCCGGTCGGGCGTCGGCGGACGGCCTCGCCTGGCTCGAGCGATCGACCGCGTCGCGGACCCGGGCCCTGGTCGAGGAGCGTGGCTTCCGGACGCGGCCCGCCGGCCAGCGCCCGGTCCGCTCGGCGCTCGGCCTGCTCCTCGATCGCGACGGGCCGGAAGCGATCGGCACGATCCTCGCCGAGCTGGGCGACGCCGCGCTCGTCGACAGCCGCGTCCTGCTGGCCCATCGGTTCGGGGCCGACGAGTCCGGCTGGCCCGCCTCGGAGGACCGCTTCGCATCCGACCTGCTCCTCCCGGACCGGATCGCCGACCCGTGGCTGCGATCGCTGACCGCCGCGGCCCGCGACGCCGTCGATCCCGATCGTGCTCGGCGGCCACAGCCTGGTCGGGCCCGGGTTGCGGCTGGCGCTCGGGACGGGGCCGATCGTGGAGCTGAGGCCGGGATCGCCGCCGGCACGGGACGTCGAGTCGGATCCGGTCCTGCTGGCGGCGATCCGCGACGAGATCGCGGCCACGGGCCCGATGACGTTCGCCCGGTTCATGGAGATCGCGCTGTACGACCCGGCGCGCGGGTACTACCGGGGAGCCGTCGCGCGACCCGGACGCGCGGGCGACTTCCTCACGGCACCCGAGGCGAGCCCGATCTTCGGCCGGACGCTGGCCCGCTTCGCGACCGCCGTCCACGCGGCGATCGGCGCGCCGGCCACGTTCACGATCCGCGAGCACGGGGCGGGGACCGGCGCGCTCGCCGCCCGCTGGTCGCAGGCCGCTCGCGGGCGCGCACCGCCCGGCCGAGATCCACTACCTCGTCGCCGAGGTCGAGCCCGACCGCGTCGCCGCCGTCCGGGCCGCGATCGTCAGCCGCCGGGGTCGCTGTCGAGCCGACGACGACGGCTCCGATCGACGGCCTCGTCATCGCCAACGAGGTCCTCGACGCCCTGCCGACCCACCGCGTGGTCCGGCGCGGCGACCGGCTCCGCGAGATCCTCGTCGATCTGGGACCGGACGGCACCCTCGTGGATCGCGAGGCCGACCCGACCACGCCGGCCCTCGCCCACCGCCTCGCGTCGGAGTCGATCGAGCTCTCCGACGGCCAGCACGCCGAGATCTGTCTCGCGGTCGACGGCTGGATCGCGCGGGCGGCCGCCGGACTGGCCCGCGGCGTCCTCCTGCTGATCGACTAC
Organism: uncultured Chloroflexia bacterium; assembly: GCA_963783055.1. Taxonomy (GTDB): domain Bacteria; phylum Chloroflexota; class Limnocylindria; order Limnocylindrales; family CSP1-4; genus CF-46. Next base: position 24,725 of record CAWAMB010000003.1, on the reverse strand, counting down.
GGCCATCCCGCCGTCGAGCTGTACGACGCCCGACGCCGCGCGGCCGGGACCCTCGCCACGTACCTCGGCCACCGCGTCGGCGAGGATCCCTACCGGGCGATCGGCCACCAGGATGTCACCGCCCACGTGGACGTCACGGCCGTCGAGCGGGCCGCGGTCCGGGCCGGCCTCGACCACCTCGGCACGACCACCCAGGCGGAGTTCCTCAGCCGGCTCGGGGCCGGCGAGCTGCTCGTCTCCGAGCAGACCGGCCCGGCCGCCAGCCTCCAGGCCTACCTCGAGACGCGCTCTGCGCTCGTCCGGATGATCGATCCCGGGGCGATGGGCCGGTTCCGGGTCATGGTCTTCGGGCGGGGCCTCGAGCCGGGGACGAGGCTGCCGGGAATCGACTGAGGCCCTGGCCTGGCCCGGCCAGGACTCTCGAGCGGTGCGTCCACGCCCACGGCCATGCGTTCAGGCGAACGATTCGATGGCACAGCGCCGGGACGCGGGTGATACTCGTTCGGCGCTCATCACCCATCCGCCACGTCCTTGGGGGGCAGTCCGTGTCGTATCGCGTCGGTTTCGCCACGCTTCTCGCGGTCTCGCTCGCGCTCGGGGCCGCCGCCCCCGCCAGCGCCGTTCGCCCGACCGATCGCCAATCCGCGGACGGCGCCGCGTATCGAGAGCGGCTCATCGTCGTGTGGAAGGCGCCGGCGCCGGCCGCGCTGCGCATTCCGGGCGTCACGTCCATCAAGGCCCTTCAGCGTCCGTTGCGTTCGGTCGTCACCGCCGCGGCCGGCCGCGCGACCGGGGTCGCCGCCGCCCTGCGTGCCGACCCACGCGTGCTCGCGGTCGTGCCCGACGCGCGATGGACGCTCACGGACTGGCCGGCGGATGGGTCCCCCTCGGACACGCTGTACGGCGACCAGGACGATCTGGCCCAGATCGGCGTGCCGGAGGCGTGGCAGGAGACCCGCGGCGAGGCGTCGATCGTCGTCGCCGTGATCGACAGTGGCGTCGACCTCGCCCACCCGGACCTCGACGGCGTGGCGGTCGTGTCGCCGCGCAACACCTTCTGGAATTCGTCCGATGTGACGGACGTGATCGGCCACGGCACCCACGTGACCGGCACGATCCTCGCCGAGACCGACAATGGCGAGGGCATCGCCGGGATCGCGCCGGCATCGACGCTGATGCCGATCAAGGTGACCGACGACTCGTCCCTGTCATTCTCGGACGTCCTCGACGGGGTGGACTGGGCGCGGTCGCACGGCGCGGACATCATCAACATGAGCCTCGGCGGCGGGCTGACGCCGGAGCAGGTCGCCCTGGGCCAGCCGACGTTCAGCGCAGCTCGGGATGCCGGGATCCTCATGGTCGCGGCCGCCGGCAACGGCGGCAGCGAATCGCGCCTGTACCCGGCGTCGTTCGCCGGCGTCGTCTCCGTCAACGCCGTGGACGGCCAGGACCAGCTGGCTGACTTCTCGAACACCGGCAAGGCGGTCGACCTCGCGGCGCCGGGCGTCGAGCTCACGTCGACCGTCCCGGGCGGCGAGTACGCGGCTGAATTGGGGACCAGCATGGCGTCGCCGCACGTCGCGGGCGTCGCGGCTCTCGTCTGGGCCGCCCGACCCGATCTGGCGGTCGATGAGCTGGAGGCCGTCCTCCGGGCCAGCGCAGCCGATCTCGGCGATCCGGGTCACGACACCGTGTTCGGCGACGGGCGAGTCGACGCCGCCGCGGCGCTCCTGGAACCCGTGCCCGACCCACTGCCGGAGCTCGACCCGCCGGCGCCGCTGCCCGCGCTCACGATCGAGTTCCTGGCCCCGACCGACACGGTGCGCCAGACGGGGTCGACCTATACCGTCCGCCTTGCGATCAACCACGAGATCGTCGATTCGATCGCCGTGCTCGGGAGATGGCCGATGGCGCGCGGTCAGTGCGATCTCACGGCAAGGCCGACGGTGACCGAGCTCGCGTTCGGGCCAGTGATCGAGCTGACCGGCCTGCGACCCGGCTACTGCTACCGGGTCGCCGCCATCGCGGTCGACGAGGACGGCAACTTCGCCGAGGCGGAATCGCCGTCGATCGAGATCCTCGACGTGACGACGCCGCGGATGATCGGCAGGACGCCGGCGTCCGGGGCCACGAACGTCAGCCGCTCGTCGAACGTGCGGGTCCGCTTCTCGGAGCCGGTGACGGCAACCATCTCGAACGTCCGCCTGCGCAACCTTCATACGGGCTTCGTCGTGCGGGTGCGGTTCACGTGGATTGCGTCCACGAACACCGTGGTCCTCGATCCGCTGTTGCTCATGTACGGGCGGACACGCTACCGCGTGGAGCTCCTGTCGACCCTGTACGACCGGGGTGGCCACCGTGTCACCCCCACCACCTGGACCTTCACCACCCGCGCGTGACCCTCGGGTCGCTCTGGCGGACTCCGATCGCCTCTGGCTAGGGCGAACGCCCTATTGCCGCGAAGCCCATCCGAGGACGACGCTTCAGCTGTCCCGGCGACGGGGCCCACCGCCGGGGAGCGGATCGTGGACTGGCACGCGCGCTCGGCACGATCCGCTCCCCGATCAAGCTCGTCGCTGGCACCGCCAGGCAGCGCGCCGGGCCGATTGACGACCGTCGATCGGCTCGCCGAACTCCGCCGCCGCGGCCCCACTCAACCTCGATCGACGGCCTCGTGGCGGGACCTCGCCGTGCGCATGTCCGAACGGGTTCCGCTGCTAGAATGGCGGCGCGTCGACCGGGCCCAGGGGCGCGGCCGCGCACAGGGGTGAGACCGCTTCCCGGTGCGTGCCGGATGGGGTCGGCCCGCAGCCCACACCCGGAGAGTCCGCCGACGTGACCAACATCTGGTACATCGTGGGGTTCATGGTCGCGGGCGTCTCGTTCGTCTTCCTGACGATCGGGGCGGCCTGGCTGATCTCCCATCGGAATCGCGGCGACGTCCACAAGGGCCTGCCGTACGAGTCCGGGATCGACACCTACGGAGACACCCACGGCCGCTTCGGGCTGTCGTTCTACATCTACGCCCTGCTGTTCGTCGCGTTCGACATCGAGGTCGTCTTCATCTACCTCTGGGCCATCATCTTCCGCGCCCCGGGGGTCGACATCGCCTCGCTGTTCGTGAGCATGTTCGTCTTCGTCGGCATCCTCCTCCTCGGTCTTGCCTACGCCTGGCGCAAGGGAGTGCTGACATGGCGCTAGGCGAGGATCGCGGCGCGGGCCTCGGCACGGGACCCGACGACGCCACGGCGGCCGGCTCCGACGCTCCCGGCAACCAGCCGGCGGCGTTGACGGTCAGCCAGACGGCGGTCGCCGAGCCGATCGTCGTCAGCAACACCCTGTGGCGCTCGACCGACCCGAACGCCTACCAGGGCAGCCTCGAGCCGGACGTCACGCACCTCCGCGACGTCGAGGCGTCGGGCATCGCCCGGCGCGACGACGCCCGCTGGTCGGGCGCCCTCGAGGTCATCCCGACCAAGGCCGACTACGTCCTCGACCTCATCCGGGCGAACAGCCTGTGGCCGCTCCTGTCGGGTCTGGCCTGCTGCGCGATGGAGATGATGTCGAGCGCCACGTCGCGCAACGACATGGACCGCTGGGGCATGTTCCCGTTCCGCGCCTCGCCGCGCCAGGCCGACGTCCTGATCGTCGCCGGCACCCTGACCACCAAGATGGCCGGCCCGCTCGTCCGGCTGTGGGAGCAGATGCCCGAGCCGAAGTGGTGCGTGGCGATGGGCGACTGCACCTGCTCGGGCGGGCGCTACAAGCGGAGCTATTCCACGGTCGAGGGGATCGATCGGATCATGCCGGTCGACGTCTACGTCCCCGGCTGTCCGCCCCGCCCCGAGGGCCTGATCTACGGGATGATGAAGCTCCAGCAGCTCGTCAAGGATCGCCGCGGCCACTGGCCCGACCGGGCGGTCGGACCGACCGTGCCGGAGGACGTCTAGTGGACGCCGCGCTCAAGCGCCGCCTCCAGGCCCGGTTCGGCGACCAGCTGATCGCGCCGATCCACCAGCGCCACGACGAGACCGAGATCCGGATCGGCCCGGGCGACGTCCCCGACGTCTGCCGCGCGGTCCACGACGAGCCGGCGTTCGCGTTCATCCTCCTCGCCGACCTGGCCGGGGTCGACACCGGCGACGCGATGCAGGTCGTCTACCACCTGTGGAGCGAGACGAGCCCGGACTGGCTGCGGATCGTCGCCGACGGCCTGTCGCGCGACGACCCGCGGGTCCCGTCCGTCACGTTCCTCTGGCAGGGCGCCGAGTGGATGGAGCGCGAGGCCTACGACATGTTCGGCATCACGTTCGAGGGCAACCGCGACCTGCGCCGGATCTACATGCCGCCGGACTACCAGTCCTTCCCGCTCCGCAAGGACTTCTTCCTGGCTGACGACGCGGCGCGCTCGCCCGGTGCCGGCGTCCGTCACATGGAGCAGGTGCACACGCCGCGCAACGCGCGCGCGGCCACGATGATCCGCAAGACCCCCGGCGCATGACGACCACCACGCGTCACATCCACCCGGAGCAGGAGGTTCCGTCGGACGATCCGCGGGTCCAGCTCGACGAGGCAGCCGGCGTCTTCGAGCCCGTCCCGCCGTACCCGCCCCGGACGGAGCGCGAGTCCGAGTTCTACACCCTCGGCGACGGCGAGATGTTCATCAACATGGGCCCCCAGCACCCATCGACCCATGGCGTGCTGCGGATCGTCCTGAAGCTCGATGGCGAGAACGTCGTCGACCTCGATCCGGTCCTCGGGTATCTCCACCGGGGCGTCGAGAAGCTGTGCGAGAACGCGGACTACCACCACTCGATCGCCTATCTCGACCCGCTCGAGTACATCAGCTCGCTGTTCTGTGAATGGCCCGGCGTCATGGCCTTCGAGAAGCTGCTCGACGTCGAGGTGCCGCGCCGAGCCGAGTACATCCGGGTCCTCTCGACCGAGCTGAACCGGATCCTGTCGCACTCGCTGTTCATGGGCTGGATGGCGCTCGACCTCGGCGGCCTGACCCCGATCCTGTGGAGCTTCATCGAGCGCGACGAGATCGCCGAGATGCTGGCGGCCCTGACCGGCCAGCGGCTCCTCTTCAACTACTTCCGGATCGGCGGCGTCAACGGCGACCTGAACCACGAGTTCCTCAGCCGGCTCGGCGACTGGATGACCCGGGCGACGACCCAGATCGAGAACAACCTGGGGCTGCTCAACGAGAACGAGATCTTCGTCCGCCGGATGCGCGGCCTCGGCATCCTCGACAAGGAGACCGCGCTCCGGATGGCGGTCACCGGCCCGAACCTGCGGGCGAGCGGCGTTCCCCTCGACTTCCGGCGGGCCCACCCGTACAGCGTCTTCCCGGAGCTCGAGTTCGACATCCCGACCCGCGACGAGGGCGACTGCCTGGCCCGCTACCTGGTCCGGATCGACGAGATCAAGCAGAGCCTCCGGATCATCGACCAGTGCCTCCACAACATGCCCGACGGGCCGATCATGGCCAAGCTGCCGCGCCTCCTCCGGCCGCGGCCGGGCCGGGCGTACGCCGGCATCGAGGGGCCCGCGCGGCCAGTACGCCGCCTACGTCATCAGCGACGGCACGGACCAGCCGTTCCGGATGCGGATCCACGACCCGTCGTTCGTCCATCTCCAGTCGGTCGGCGTCCTGATGCCGGGCCACCTGATCGCCGACGCGATGGCGGTGATGGCGTCGCCTCGACCCGATCATGGGCGGGGTGGACAAGTGACAGCCATGGCGCGCTCGTTCTCGCGCCTCACGCTGACCGGCAAGATCCTGTTCACGGTCATCCCGCTGCTGGTCGTCCTGACCGCCGGGCTGATCCTCCTCGTCGTGGTCGCCGGCAAGCCGATCGTCGACTTCCTGGCCACGAACATCTGGCTCGTCCGGTTCGTCGTCGCGGCCACCGCGGTCCTGCTGATGAGCGTCCCGAGCGCCTTCCTGATCATCTACATGGAGATGAAGATCATCGCCCTGATGAACCTCCGGATCGGGCCGGATCGGGTGGGGCCGTACGGCTCGCTCCTGTCGGTGGTCCACGGGCTCAAGGTCCTGATGAAGGAGGACTTCAGCCCGACCGGCGCGGATCGGCTCGTCTTCACCCTGGCGCCGGTCGTCGTCTACATGGCGGCGATCATGTCGCTGCTGGTCCTTCCGTTCGCCCCGACGGTGTTCGGGGCTGACATGAACATCGGCCTGCTGTACCTGTTCGCGATCGGCGGGATGTCCGTCGTCGGCCTGCTGATGGCCGGCTGGTCGAGCTTCAACAAGTACTCGCTCCTGGGCGGCCTCCGCTCCGCCGCCCAGGTCGTGAGCTACGAGATCCCGCTGACCCTGTCGGTCGTCGGGCTGATCCTGCTGGCGGGGACGATGAGCCTGAACAGCATCGTCGAGCTCCAGGGGCCGCGGGTCGTCGACGTCGTCAACAACGGGGTCATCGACTACGTCCACACCGGCGGCTGGTTCACCGACTGGTTCGTGTTCAAGCAGCCGCTCGGCGCGCTGATCTTCTTCATCGCCGCGACCGCGGAGGCGAACCGGACGCCGTTCGACCTGACCGAGGCCGACAGCGAGATCGTCGCGGGCTTTGCGACGGAGTACTCGGGGATGCGCTTCGGCTTCTTCTTCTTCGCCGAGTACGTGAACGTGTTCGTCGTCTCGGGCCTGATCGTCACCCTGTTCTTCGGCGGCTGGAACGCGCCGTTCCCGTGGCCCTGGCCGATCGACCTGAGCATCGATCCGGGCTCGCTGGGCCTCGGGCTGCTGTTCGCCTTGATGATCGTGCCGCCCCTCCTGATCCTCGCCCTGGCGGCGCCGTTCTACGTCGGGCGGAGCTCGCTGCCGTGGTGGCAGGCGCTGATCATCGGGTTCGTCCTGTTCAACCTGCTCGTGATCGTGGCCGTCACCGGCTGGGCGTACGTGAGCTGGGACTGGGTCGCCGGCCTGATGTGGTTCCTCGCCAAGAGCTATCTCTTCGTCTTCATCTTCGTCTGGATGCGCGGCACGCTGCCCCGCGTCCGGATCGACCAGCTCATGGGCTTCGCCTGGAAGTGGCTGCTGCCGGCGTCGCTCCTCAACCTGTTCGTGACGGCCGCCGCGCTCGTCGTGATCCACAAGTGAGGTCCCCGCGATGAGCCGTCTGCCGGGCCTCGGGATCGTCAAGGGCATGGCGCTGACGCTGCGCAAGTTCTTCGAGCCGAAGGCGACGATCAAGTACCCCGAGGTCCGCCTCGACGTTCCTCACAAGTTCCGCGGCCGGCTGCAGCTGCTCTACGACGAGTACGGCACGCTCAAGTGCGAGACCTGCTTCCAGTGCGCCCAGGCCTGCCCGATCGAGTGCATCGACATGGGCGGCGTCGACACGAAGGGCCGCTACCACATCCACTGGGGCGCACCCGAGACGTACGGCGAGCGACGCGAGGAATCGGCCCTGCGCCGCTCTGGCCGGCCCGTTCCGGACCAGGCGTACGAGCACTTCGATCCGATCGAGCCGGACGGCCTGCTCGCCATTCTCGAGCGCTTCGACTTCGACCCGAAGCACATGCTCCCGATCCTCGAGGCGACCCAGGAAACCTACGGCCACCTGCCCGTCGCGGCTCTCAAGCTCATCAGCCAGAGGACCGGGGCGTGGTACGCGATGATCTACGGCACGGCGTCCTACTACCGCCACCTCCGATTCGAGCCGCCGGCCGACGAGGCGCGCACCGCCGCGTCGGCCTCGCCCGCCGACGCCCGGGCCCAGCGTGAGACGTCGTTCCTGGCCGGCCTCGACGCGTCCCTGGCCGGCTCGTCCCCCGCGCCCGTGGCCCGGGCCTGACCGGCCGATGACGACGATCCTCCGGACCCCGCGCGACTGGCCGGCGATCCTCCTGCCGGGCCGCGACCTGGCCATCCGGCCGGGCACGGACCCGCTCGATCTCGATGCCGCCCGAGACACCGGCGCGTTCGCCGGCCTGCGCCGCGCCCTCCATGACCTCGGGCCGACCGGCACGATCGCGACCGTGGCCGAATCCGGCCTGCGCGGCCGTGGCGGCGCCGGCTTCCCGACCGCCGAGAAGTGGCGGACGGCCGCGAGCCGCCCCGCCGGCCGGCGCTACGTCGTGGCCAACGGCTACGGCGCCGATCCGTCATCGGCGACCGACCGGGCGCTGCTCGAGCGCAATCCCTACGCGGTCCTCGAGGGCGCGATCATCGCCGCCGTCGCGATCGGCGCGGGCGAGGCGATCGTGGCCGTTCGGTCCGACGCGACCGAGGCAATCCACGCCCTCGAGACGGCGCTCGCCCGGATGCTCGACGCGAACCTCGCCGGCGACGACATCCTGGGCTCCGGGCAGTCGGTCGAGGTCACGATCCGGTTCGTCCAGGGCGCCTACATGCTCGGCGAGGAGACCGTCCTCCTGAAGGCCCTCGAGGGCAAGCGTGGCCAGCCCGAGCAGCGCCCGCCCCATCCCGCCGAGCGCGGTCTCTTCGGCCAGCCGACCGTCGTCCAGAACGTCCAGACCCTCGCGGCAGTCCCGTGGATCATCGCCAACGGCGCCGAAGCCTTCGCCGCGATCGGCTCGCCGGCCGCCCCGGGGACGATCCTGGTCGCGATCCGGGCGCCAGGCGGCGCCGGTGTGGCGGAGGTCCCGATGGGCACGCCGCTCCGCGACATCGTCGCGCTGGCCGGACCGCGGGCCGGGCGCCACGGAGCTCAAGGCGTTCCTCGTCGGCGGTCCGTCCGGCGGGATCCTGCCGGCCGAGCTGGGCGACGCCGCCTACGAGTACGAGGCCCTGCGCAGCGTCGGCGCCCACATCGGGTCGGGCTCGATCGTGGCCGCCGACAAGCGCGCCTGCATCGTCGACCTGGCCCGCCTCCTGACCCGGTTCTGCGCCGACGAGGCGTGCGGCAAGACGATCCCCTGCCGGATCGGCCTGCGCCGCGTCAGCGAGATCGGCGACCGGGTGGCGAGCGGCCTCCCGAAGCCGACCGATCTCGACCTCCTGGCCGACCTGTCGAGCGACATCGTCGGCTCGGCGCTGTGCGACCACGAGCGCCTGGCGACCCTCCCGTTCACGACCGGAATGCGATACTTCCGATCCGAGCTCGACGAGCACATCCTGCGCAGCTCGTGCCCGGCCGGCGTCTGCCGGCCGATCGCGGTCGCCGCCCCCGCAGCCCACTGACGAGACGATGACCGACATCATCCTTCGCCCCAATCGCTCCGAGACCGGCCTCCAGCCCCTCGATGATTCGCTCGTCCGAGCGCCTGATCACGACCCAGTCGCCGCAGCGGCCGCAATCGACGCCGCGGATCCGGATCGAGGTCGACGGCCGGGTGGTCGAAGGCTTCGAGGGCCAGACGATCCTCGAGGTCTGTCGCGACAACGGGATCGAGATCCCGACCCTGTGCTACGAGCCGAAGCTGCCCGGCTTCGGGGCGTGCCGGATGTGCGTCGTCGAGGTCGAGGGCGAGGAGCACCCGCCGATCTCGTGCTCCCGGACGTGCGAGCCGGAGATGGTCGTCAAGACCCAGACCGAGGAGGTCCGCCGTCTCCGCCGGACGAACCTCGAGCTGATCTTCAGCGACCACAACGCCTATTGCCTGCCGCCCTGCCAGAACAAGTGCCCGAGCCACATCGACATCCCGGGCTTCCTCAAGGCGAACGCCGAGGCGAACTTCGTCGAGTCGACCCGGATCTTCAAGCGGACGATCCCGTTCCCCAGCGTCCTCGGCCGGGTCTGCCCGGCGCCCTGCGAGGAGCACTGCCGGCGCGACGAGGTCGACGAGGCGATCGCCATCCGCGATTCGCATCGCTACGCCGGCGACCAGGTCCTCAAGTCGATGCTCGACGACGGCGTCGATCCGCCCGTCCCGTTCGAGCTCCAGCCGAAGTCCGGGCGGCGGGCCGCCGTCATCGGCTCCGGGCCGGCCGGCATGGCCGCGGCCTACTACCTGCTGATCGCCGGCCATGACGTGACCGTCTTCGAGCGGGACGCGGCGCCCGGCGGGATGCTCCGCTACGGCATCCCCCAGTACCGCCTGCCCAAGGTCGAGGTCCTCGAGGCCGAGTACGAGTCGGTGACGCGGCTCGGCGGCAAGATGGTCTGCAACGCCGAGCTCGGCAAGGACTTCGGGCTCGACGACCTCCAGAACCAGGGCTTCGACGCGGTCGTCGTGTCGATCGGCTGCTACGACACGAACAAGCTCGGCGTGCCGGGCGAAGACGCCGCCGAGGTCCTCGACGGGCTCGAGTACCTCCGGACCGCGACGCTCGGCCTGCCCTACCCGGGCCATGCCGGCAAGCGCGTCGTCGTCGTCGGCGGCGGGTTCACCTCGATGGACTGCTCGCGGACGTCGATCCGCCAGGGCGCGGCCGAGGTGACCCTCGTCTATCGCCGCGACATGAAGGACATGCCGGCGTCCGGCGAGGTCCACGAGGCGATCGAGGAAGGCGTCAGCGCGATCTTCCAGGCCGGCCCGACGCGGGTCATCACCGACGCCAAGGGCAAGGTCACCGGGATGGAGTTCATCCGGATGAAGCCGGGCGCGCCCGACGCGTCCGGGCGGCGCCGGCCCGAGCCCGCCCCGGGGACCGAGTTCACGATCCCGTGCGATCGGATCCTGCTGGCGATCGGCCAGGGCCCGGACCTGTCCTGGATCGGGCCCGGCTCGGAAGGCGTCCAGCCGACGAAGCAGCGCCGGCTCAAGGCCGACGCGGTCACGTTCCTGACCGACCGGTCCGGGGTCTTCGGCTCGGGCGACGTCCGGATCGGCGCCGCGACGGTCGTCCAGGCGATCGCCGAGGGCCGCCGCTCGGCCTATGCCGTCGACGCGTTCCTCAAGGGCCTCGACCTCGGCGCGATCAAGACCCGCCAGCAGCTCGCCGAGCCGCAGCCCGAGTTCCTCTCGATCGTTCCGTTCACGAGCGAGCAGAAGGAGCCGCGCTACCGGCTGAAGGCCATGGAGCCGGAGCTGCGCAACCGGAACTACATCGAGTACGAGATCCCCTACTCCCGCGAAGAGGCGATGGCGGAGTCGACCCGCTGCCTCCAGTGCACCTGCGAGGCGATCGGGTTCTGCGACCTCCGGCGGCTCGGGATCGAGTACGGGACGACCCTCCAGACGCTCGAGCCGCAGCACCACCAGGGGGCCGGCTTCCGGTCGGTGACCGAGAACCGCTTCACCGGCGTCAACCACGACTACATCCGCGACGACTCGCACGCCTTCATCCTGCGCGAGCCGTCGCGCTGCATCGACTGCGGCCGCTGCGCCCAGGTCTGCGCCGAGGTCGTCGGGGCCGCCTGCTACGACTTCATGCGGACCGGCTTCGACACGCTCGTGACGACGCCGCTCGACATGAGCCTGAACGACACCCCGTGCGTGTCCTGCGGCCGCTGCGCCGAGACGTGCCCGACCGGCGCCCTGATGCCGAAGCCGCGGGTCCTCCAGAAGTACGAGGTCGACGAGAGCCGCTGCATCCTGTGCGGGATCTGCGTCGATGCCTGCCCGTACGACGCGCTCCGCGACGGCGGCGACTTCGAGCTCTCGCACACCTCGCGGGTCGACCCGATGATCGACCTGATCGCCCTGGCCCAGGTCGACCAGGAGACCGAGATGACCTACATCCGGCGCGAGCGGGACTGGATCGACCGGGCCGCCGCCGAGGGCCGGCCGGTTGCCCCGACCCGGCTCCTGCCGATGCTGCCGGCGGCGGTCGCCGCCCAGATCGCGAAGGGCGATGGCGGAGCGGCAACGGCACACGGCAACGGGCATGGCCACACGAACGGCCACGTCCCGGCGCTGACCGCGGGTCACGGCCCGGACGGCGGCGCGGGCGACCACGCCGGCCACGGGCACGGCTGAGCGAGCCCCCACATGGCGATCGGCCCAACGATCCCGTTCACCGCGATCCCCTGGGACGACGCCCTGTTCGTCCTCCTCGCCGGGACGATGCTCGCCTCCGGGCTGGCGGTCGTGGTGATGAAGGACATCATCCGCTGCGGCCTCGCGATGATGGTCTGCTTCGGCGCCCTTGCCGGGATCTACGTGATGGCCGGGGCGCCGCTCGTGGCCGCTGCCCAGGTCCTCGTCTACATCGGGGCGATCAGCGTCCTCGTCCTGTTCGCGATCATGCTGACCCAGACGAAGTCGGCCCCGACCCGGCTCGCGTTCCAGACCCAGGCGCGTCCGGCGGCAGTCGCCTCGGTCGTCCTGTTGCTCGTCATGCTGCTGGCCATCGGCTCCACGGTCTGGGGCGGCGTCGCGGAACGCGGCGACACGAACACCAACGAGGTGGCGACCCGGCTGTTCGGGCCGTTCGTCCTGCCGTTCGAGGTCGTCGGGGTGCTGCTCCTGGCGGCCGTGATCGGCGGCGTGTTCCTCGCCAAGCGCGATCGCTCGACGCCGGGCGGACCCGAGTGATCCGGATCTTCCTCGGGGCCGGCCTGGCCGCGGCGTTCATCGTCGGCCTCGGGCTGATCGGCCTGGCCGCCGGCGGGTCCCGGGCGCTCAACGCCTACCTGACCCTGTCAGCGATCCTGTTCGCCATCGGCATGTTCGGGTTCCTCGCCCGGCGCAACGCGATCAGCATGCTCATGGCGATCGAGCTGATGCTGAACGCCGTCAACCTGTCGATCATCGCGTTCGCCTCGTTCATCCCGTCGCTCGGCGCGAACGGCTCGGTGATCGCGCTGCTGGTGATGGCCGTGGCCGCCGGTGAGGCGACGGTCGGCCTGTCGATCATCCTCGCGATCTACCGCAACAAGAAGACCCCGCTCGTCGACGAGTACGACGCGATGTCGCAATGAGCGGCCTCGCGGCGCTCGGGTCGGTGCTCGCGGCCACGGTCGAGGGCGAGGTCGAAGGCGGCGTGGCCGCCGTCGGTGGCGCCTGGGACCTGCTGATCCCGCTGATCGTCCTCCTGCCGCTGGCCGGCTTCCTGATCACGGCCGTCGTCGGGCGGCGGCTCGGGAAGCGCGCCCATCTCATCCCGGTCGGCGCCGTGGCGTTGGCCTGGGTCATCGGGATGGCCGCCGCGTACAGCTCGCTGACCGGCGCCGCGCCGTTCGGCCACGAGGGCTACGGCCACACGATCTACACCTGGATCGGGTCGGGCGCGGCCGAGCGCCCCGGTTCGTTCATCGTCGATGTCGGCTTCTTCGTCGACAACCTGACCGCCTGCCTGCTGATCGTCGTCCTCACGATCGGCCTCCTCGTCCACATCTACTCGATCGGCTACATGAGCCATGACGAGAGCTTCTGGCGGTTCTTCGCCTATCTCAACCTGTTCATGGTCTCGATGCTCCTGCTTGTCCTCGCCGACAGCTTCCTCGTCGTGTTCGTCGCCTGGGAGCTGGTCGGCCTGTCGAGCTACCTGCTGATCGGGTTCTGGAAGCACAAGCGAACGGCGGCGCTGGCGGCCAAGAAGGCGTTCATCGTCAACCGCGTCGGCGACGTCGGGTTCGCGCTCGGGATCATGGCGATCTTCGTCAACGTCGGGACGCTGAACATCCGCGAGGCGATCGAGCGGCTCACGGTCGACGGCGCCAACCTCCCGATCCCGATCTGGGTCGTCGCGCTGCTGATCTTCGCCGGGGCGATGGGCAAGAGCGCCCAGTTCCCGCTCCATGTCTGGCTGCCGGACGCGATGGAGGGCCCGACGCCGGTGTCGGCCCTGATCCACGCCGCGACGATGGTCAACGCCGGCGTCTACCTCGTCGCCCGGACGAACCCGATCTTCGCCAGCGCGCCCGGACGCGATGGCCGTCGTCGCCGGGATCGGCATCTTCACCGCGATCCTGGCGGCCTCGATCGCGATGACCCAGACCGACATCAAGCGCGTCCTCGCGTACTCGACGCTGAGCCAGCTCGGCTACATGTTCGCGGCGCTCGGGGTCGGGGCGTTCACCGCCGCGATCTTCCACCTGATGACCCACGGCTTCTTCAAGGGCCTGCTGTTCCTCGGCTCGGGATCGGTGATCCACGCGGTCCACGAGGAGCAGGACATGCGCCGGATGGGCGGCCTGGCGAAGAAGATCCCGCACACGTACCGGACGATGCTGCTCGGCTCGATCGCGATCGCCGGGATTCCGCCGCTGGCCGGCTTCTTCTCGAAGGACGAGATCCTGGGCGAGGCCTGGAAGCTCGGCTTCCAGTGGGTCTGGGCGATCGGGATCGTGGTCGCGATCATGACCGCGTTCTACATGTTCCGGCTGATCGGGCTGACCTTCTGGGGCGAGAGCCGGGTCGACCCGGCCGTCGAGCCGCACATCCACGAATCACCCTCGGTGATGACGACGCCGCTCTGGATCCTGGCCGTCCCGACGGTCATCCTCGGGCTGGTCCTGTCCCTGCCCGGGCCGCCGCTCGGACCGCTCCTCGGGCTCGAGGGTCCGGGTCTCCTCGCCGGCTGGCTCGAGCCGGTGTTCCACCCGGGGCTCGAGATCCTCCACCACGAGGAAGCGACGTTCCAGCTGTTCGGGATCGACGGCGCCCTGATCGGGGCGAGCGTGGCCGTGGCGGTCATCGGCGTGCTCGCCGCGTGGCGGCTGTTCGGCGTCAACCTCGGTGCGATCCGCTGGCGACCGAACCCCGAGCGCGTCCGGAGCCTGACCGCGCGCGTCCCGTTCCTGTACCGCGCGTCGCTCAACAAGTGGTGGTTCGACGACCTGAACCACCTCCTGTTCATGGTGATCGGCGGCCGGATCGCGGCGTTCCTGTGGTGGTTCGACCGGCGGGTCGTGGACGACACCGTCAACGACGTCGCGACGACGACCGTCGGCGCCGGCACGGCCCTGCGCCGGGTCCAGACCGGCCGCGTCCAGAACTACGCCCTCGGGATCGCCGTCGGGCTGATCGTCATGGCCGGCTCGTTCCTCGTCCTGGCGGCCCGCTGATGACCATCGGCGACATCCCGATCCTGTCGATCGTCGTGTTCACGCCGCTCATCGGGGCACTGCTCGTGGCGGCCGCGCCGTCGCGCTACGCCCGCTCGCTGGCCCTCGCCGCGAGCCTCGTCGCGTGGGTCGTCTCGCTCCTCCTGATCGTCGGCTTCGACCCGCTGGCGCCCGGAGGCCCGGGCGTTCCAGTACACGGAGGCGCTCGAATGGATCCCGCTCTTCGGGATCCAGTACAAGGTCGGCGTCGACGGGCTGTCGCTCATCCTCGTCGTCCTGACGACGACCCTCTCGTGGATCTGCATCCTCGCCTCGTTCAGCCCGATCAAGGAGCGGATCAAGGAGTACATGGTCTCCTTCCTGATCCTCGAGGTCGGGATGATCGGGGTGTTCGTCGCCCTCGACACGTTCCTGTTCTACATCTTCTGGGAAGTTGTCCTCGTCCCGATGTACCTGATCATCGGGATCTGGGGCGGTGCGAACCGGATCTACGCGACGATCAAGTTCGTCCTCTACACGCTCGTCGGGTCGTTGCTGATGCTCGTGGCGATCCTGGCCACGGCCTTCGCCTATCAGGCCTCGAAGGGCACGTGGACCGGCGCCTTCGACTTCGAGATGCTCCGGACGTTCGGCTTCGACCCGACCCTCCAGATCTTCGCGTTCCTCGCGTTCTTCCTGGCGTTCGCGATCAAGGTCCCGATGTTCCCGTTCCACACCTGGCTGCCGGACGCCCACGTCCAGGCGCCGACGGCGGGCTCGGTGATCCTGGCCGCGGTGATGCTCAAGCTGGGCGCGTACGGCTTCATCCGCTTCGCCCTGCCGCTGTTCCCGGCGGCGGCCCACACGTTCGGGCCGGCGATCATCGTCCTGAGCCTGATCGCGATCATCTACGGCGCGGTCGTGGCCCTCGTCCAGCCGGACCTCAAGAAGCTCGTCGCGTACAGCTCCGTGTCGCACATGGGCTTCGTCACGCTCGGGATCTTCGTGTTCAACCAGCAGGGCATGGACGGCGCGATCCTCCAGATGGTCAACCACGGCCTGATCACCGGCGCCCTCTTCCTCCTCGTCGGCGTGATCTACGAGCGGACCCACGACCGGGCGATCGCCAAGATGGGCGGCGTCGCCTCGGCCATGCCGGTCTACGCGGTCGCCCTCGGGTTCTTCGTCTTCGCCTCGGGCGGGCTGCCCGGCCTGTCGGGCTTCGTCGGCGAGTTCCTCGTCCTCGTCGGGGCGTTCGAGTACGCGCCGGCCGTGGCCGCCGTCGCGACGTTCTGCATGATCCTCGCCGCCGGCTACCTCCTCTGGATGTTCCAGCGCGTCGCCTTCGGGGAGCTGTCCGACTTCCTCAAGGGCCTCGGCCACCACCTGACCGACATGACCCCGGTCGAGATCCTGACCCTTGGCCCGCTGGCCGCCCTGACCGTCGTCTTCGGGCTGTTCCCGGGCCTCGATCCTCGATCTCGTCCGCGGATCCGTCGAGCTCGTCCTGCGCGACGTCGGCCGGGAAGGCTCGATCGACCTCTCCCCGCAGACGGTCGTGGTCCTCGTCGCCCTGCCGATCCTGTACGTCATCGGCCGCCTGATCTGGGTGGCCCGCATCGACCTGACGCGGCGGCGGCTCGGCGACGGCGAGTGAGCCGGCGACCTCGGCCGTGGAGCCCGCGTCATGACGTTCGCCGACCTGAACGTGATCGGGCCGCTCGTCGCCGCCGTGGGGACGGCGATCGCGATCCTGATCGTCGACCTCGTGTGGCCGGGCCGCGCCACGGCGGCCGTCCTCGTCGCCCTGGTGGGCCTCGGGATCACGGCAGCGGCAACGCTCGGAGCCGGCACGATCGGGGCGACGACCGCGTTCGGCGGGATGTACCGCCTCGACGCGCTGACGACGTTCCTCGACCTGCTCTTCATCGCGATCGTGGCGATGACGATCGTGTTCGCGCCCGACTACCTCGCGCCGCGCGGCCTGCCGGTCGCCGAGTTCGCCGTCGTCCTCGTCTTCGCGATGTGCGGGGCCATGGTGATCGCCGCCTCCGCCGATCTCCTCCTGCTCTTCCTCGGGCTCGAGCTCATGGTCCTGCCGGGCTACCTCCTGGCCGGCTACCACAAGTCGGACAGCTTCTCGACCGAGGGCGCCGTCAAGTACTTCCTCCTCGGCTCGTTCAGCTCGGCGATCTTCCTGTTCGGATTGGCGTTCGTGTGGGGCCTGTCGGGCTCGACGAACATCGGCGCCGTCGCGGCGACCCTGACCGAGGTCGCGACCGGCGCCAAGCCGTTCAGTCCGGGGCTGGCGATGGGCTTCGCGTTCCTGACGACCGGCGTCGCGTTCAAGATCGCCGCCGTGCCGTTCCACTACTGGACGCCGGACGCGTACCAGGGCTCGCCGACGCCGGTGACGGGCTACCTCTCGGTCGGCCCGAAGATCGGGGCGTTCGCGCTGATCCTGCGGCTGTTCGTCGAGGCGCTCGGGCCGATGAAGGCCGACTGGCTGCCGGTCGTGATCGTCCTCGCGGCGACGACGATGACCCTCGGCAACCTCGTCGCCCTGACCCAGGACAACGTCAAGCGGATGCTGGCGTACAGCTCGATCGCCCACACCGGCTACATGCTGGTCGGGCTCGCCGCGTATGCCGGCGGCCAGGCGAACGGGCTCGAGGCGCTGCTCTTCTACGGCGCGGCCTATTCGTTCATGAACCTCGGCGCGTTCGCGGTCATCGCGGCGCTCCAGAAGCGGGCCGGCGTGACCTCGAGCCTGAACACCTTCGCCGGGCTCGTCCGGCGCGAGCCGGCGCTGACGTTCCTGATGACGCTGTTCCTGCTGTCGCTGACCGGAATCCCGCCGACCGCCGGATTCTTCGCGAAGTTCCTGCTGATCAAGTCCGCGGTCGAGGCCGGCGGCTGGGTCGGGATCCTGGCGGTCCTGATGGTCCTGAACGCCGCCGCGGCCGCGTTCTACTACCTCCGCGTCGTCGTCTACATGTTCATGCGCGAGCCGGTCAGCGAGGGCCCGACGCTCCGCCACGGGCGGCTGCTCTGGAGCGGCCTCACGGCGGCGACCGTGCTCACGATCGCGTTCGGGCTGTTCCCGGGTCTGATCCTGGGGATGATCGCGCAGGCGGCCGGAGCGATCTCGGGCGGCTGATCCCGGCGGGCCGCGCGTGCCGCCCCGGCGCCGAGCATTGCCATACGCCACCGGGGCGCGCACTCGGCGCCCGCCGCGACCGAACGTGGGCGTCCGCGCTCCGGAATCAGCCGTCGACGGCTAACGGGACGCGCGGATGCGGCTCGTCGAGGTCACGGACGCCGTCTAACGCCACGGAGACGAGCGTATGGGCTTCCGCGGCGCTAGCCGCGCTCGGGGCTGGCGATCCGGTCGCGGGGCTTGCCGACGGCGCGGCCGGGGCGCTGGCCGACGGCGCGCCCGACGGGGTCGCCGACGGGCTCGGCGACGGCGCGACCGACGGGCTCGGCGACGGCGCGACCGACGGGCTCGGCGACGGCGTCGGAATGAGCGTCGGGGCCGGCGTCGGGCGGAGGCCCACGGGATCCGGACCGACGAACACGAATGCCGCCAGGATCCCCACTGCGACGAGGATGCCGACGAGCAGTCCGGCAACGATCGTGAGCCCGGTCTTCATCGCCGGGCGAGGGTACCAGTACGGACGGGGCGGGGCGGCGCGGGCCCGTCCGGCGTAGGCTCCGGCTCGGTGAGGTCCCTGATCCGCATGTTCCGCAACCGCCTCGTACCGGCCGCCCTGACGGCGGCCGGGGTGACGCTGATCGCGGCCGGCCTGATGAGCTACAGCGGAAACGTCGCGGCCGCCGACCCGTCGGCCACGGCGGAGCCGACGATCGTGTCGGCCGACCCCGGCTCCAGCCCGGCCCTGCCGTCGCTCCCGCCGATCAACGCCTCGCCCGGCGCCACGGCCAGGCCGTCGGCCAGCGCGGCGGTCAACCGAGTCGCGACGCGCGTCGTCATCGAGGCGCTCGACATCGACCTGCCGATCATCAAGCCCCATGGCGGCGCGACCACGTATCCCCAGTGCAACGTCGCCCTGTACATCCAGGAGCTGTCCCAGCCCGGCGAGGGCAAGGCGACCTATCTGTATGCCCATGCCCGTGACGGGATGTTCGGGCCGATCTACGAGCGGGCGATCCTGAAGAAGAGCGGCGGGCCCAAGTCGATGGTCGGGATGATCGTCCAGGTCTACACGAGCGACGACCTGCTCTTCGAGTACGAGATCCGCGAGGTCCGCCTGCATCAGACGACCCTCGACGACGCGATCGCGGCCACGACCGAGGAGCTCTGGCTCCAGACGTCCGAGGGCCCGAAGGGCACACCGGGCAAGACGCAGCTGCTGGCGAAGCCGCTGATCACGCTGCCGGCCGACCACAAGGCCGCCCATCCGACGGCGCACCCGGTCACCTGCGACTAGCCCGGGCGGCCGGGCGCCCCCGTCGCGCCGTGGACGAGGCGGCGGCAGTTCCGAGCCACCGCTGCTAGGATGCCGGACCGATGCGCGCCGTCACCCGTCTTCTCCGGACTCGCCTGGTCCCCGCCGTCCTGACCGCCGCGGGCGTGACGCTGCTCGCCGCCGGCCTGCTCCAGTACGGCGGCACGGCCCAGGCCGAACCCGGCGGGTCCTCAGCAGCCCCGTCGGCCGTGGCGGCTGGCCCCACACCGCCCATCGTCACCCTGCCGAGCCTCCCGCCGATCGCTGGGCCCGCCCAGAGCGCCGGGCCGAGCACCCGACCGAGCGCCGGCCCGAGCCCCGCCTCGAAGCGGCTTGCCACGCGGGTCGTCGTCGACCAGCTCGGGATCGACCTGGCCGTCATCGCCCAGCCGGATCCGAGATATCCATCCTGCGACGTCGCGATGTACTTCCAGGCGCCGGGCCTGGGCCAGCCGGGGAGCGGCCGGTCGGTGTATCTCTATGCCCACGCCCGCGACGGGATGTTCGGGCCGCTGTACGAGCGGGCCATCCTGAAGCGCGACGGCGGCTCCAAGTCCCTGCTCGGGATGACCGTCGACGTCTACACGAGCGACGACCTGCGCTTCGTCTACACGATCACCGGCGTCCGGCCGAACGTGAAGGCCGACAGCCACTTCCTGGACGGGCCACTCGCCGTCAAGGCCGAGACGCTCTGGCTCCAGACCTCCACGGGACCGAACTCGACCTACCCGAAGCTCCAGGTCGTGGCCCAGCCGGTCGGCATGGTCCCGGCCGACCACGCCGCCGCGCACCCGAAGGCGCGACCCGTCACCTGCGGCTGACCGCTCAGATCCAGTCGATCCGGCGAAGCAGCGCGGCCGCCCCGACCGCCAGGATCACGACTGCGGCGGTCACGAGCCAGAACCCGCCGGCCTCGCCGCCCGTGAACGCGGCGCCCGCCTCGCTCATCCCGAAGATCCCGGCCACGGCTCCGATCCCGGCCAGGATCACGGTCACGCCGGTCAGGCGCTTCATGATCCGCGACAGGTCGTTGTTGACGATCGAGACGTAGATGTCGAGCGTGCCCGACACGAGGTCGCGGTAGTTGTCGAGCTCGTCGGTCACCCGGATCAGGTGGTCGTAGACATCGCGGAAGTAGACGATGTGCTTCGGGTCGATGTAGCTGACCTCGCGGTTCGTGAGCTGGTTGAAGATCTCGCGGGCCGGCGACGTCGCCCGGCGCAGCCCGACCAGCTCGCGCTTCATCGCGAACAGCCGCTGGAGGGTCCAGTCCGAGGCCACTTCCATGACCCGGTCCTGGAGGTCGTCGATGTCGTCGCCGAGCTTGTCGAGGACCGGGAAGTAGCCGTCGACGATCGTGTCGGCGATCGCGTAGAACAGGTAGTCGGGACCCTTCCGCAGCGCGTGGTCGACGCCGAACCGGAGCGGCGCCGCGGCTGACGGCCCGAGTGCCCCGTCGTGGACCGTCAGGAGGTACCCGTTGCCGAGGACGAAGTCGACCTCGGCCGCCCCGGCCTCGCCCGAGTAGTGCAGGGCGAACAGGACGATGTGGACGACGTCGTTGTCGAACGACTCGATCTTGCTGCGCTGGTTGCGCTCGCGGATGTCCTCGGCGATCAGCGGGTGGAGCCCGAGGGCGTCGGCCGTTGCCGTGACCTGGGCCGCGTCGGGGCTGGCGAGGTCGACCCACACGCGGTGCCCGGGCGCCGCCAGGAGCTTCGGGAGATCGGCGAGGTCGGTCGACTCGACCTCCTCCTCGCCGGTGCAGGCGATGATCCGGACGGCGCCCGGCGTGAAGGCCCCGAGCGGCGTCCTCGTCTGGTGCGGATCGTCGGTCGTCTCCGCCTCCGGCGTTCGCTCGAGCCCGTCGCCCCGCGATGGGCGTTCGGGCGGGGCGTCAGAGCGCGATCGTGGACCCGGTCGTGTCTCCGCCATCGCGTCCGTCCGTGCCTCCTGCTCCAGCCGCCCCGACCGCGCCGGCTCGCGGCCGGCTCGGCCGTGAGTCTACGCGTCCGCCCGCCGAGGGCGAGGCCCGGCGGGATCGCGATGATCGTCACGACGCCGGCGGCGAGGAACATGCCGACGAGGATCGACGACGCCTCGCGCGCCTCCCACGCCTCGAGGGCGTCGACGACGAGGCCGTCGCGCAGCGGCCGGTCGCGCAGCTCGGCCGGGATCACGTCCTTCCAGCCGTCCGGGTTGGCCGCCGAGAAGAGCCGGTCGTAGAGGCGGTCGATCGTCGTCGAGCCGTACGCCGTCAGGATCGCGACGCCGATCGCCATGCCGATCATCCGGGCGACGGTCACGATCGCGCTCGCCATCCCGAACGACGCCCGCCCGGCGCTCTCGACGGCGGCCGTGCTGCGCGGCGTCACGGTCAGCCCGAAGCCGAGGCCGAACCCGCCCAGCACGAGGGCGACGGTCGCGATCGTCGTCGCCGGGGTCCACTGCGACATCAGCCACAGCGTCGCGGCACAGAGCAGGAGCCCGGCCAGCGTGACGATCCGGAGCGACAGGACCCGGACGGCGAAGCCCGACAGGAGCGCGCCGAGCGCCGTCGCGCCGGCCAGCGCGCCGAGGGCCAGGCGCTGGTCGTCCGGGCCGCCGTAGAGGACGCGGTCGACGAACACCGCGCCGCCGATGATCGCGGTCGCGAAGGCGAAGCCGGTCAGGACCGAGACGAGCGCCGCCGACGAGAAGGCGACGCTCCGGAACAGGCGCGGATCGAGGAACGGATCCGGCCGGCGGAGCCCGCGGACGACCGTCACGAGGGTCGCGACGACCGCGATCACGGCGAGCGCGATCCCGACCTGGAGCGGATCCGGGCCGCCGAGGTCGGCGACGCCGATCAGCGTCGTCGCGCCGAGGGCCGCCGCGAGGGCGACGCTCCAGACGACGGCGCCGACGACGTCCAGGCCGGCCCGCCGACGCGGCGTCTCCCAGCCGTTCGACGCCGCCCAGGCGACGAGCAGCGCGACGATCCCGATCGGGACGTTGACGTAGAAGACCCAGCGCCAGGTCGGGGTGAGCGCGTCGCGGATCGCGCTCGGATCCGCGACGCCGAGCCGGTCGAGGCCGCCCGCGACGTCGAAGCCGCCGAGGATCGCCGCGCCGAGGAACGGACCCGCCGCCATGCCCGAGGAACGTCAGCGCGCCGATGATCCCGAGCGCGCGCGGCCGGTCGTGGCCCTCGAACAGGTGCGAGGCGGCGGCCGTCCCGACCGGGACGAGGACGCCGCCGCCGATCCCCTGGATGATCCGGCCGAGGATCAGCTCGTCGATGCTCTGGCCGCGGCCGGCGACGAGCGAGCCGATGATGAAGACGACGAGGGCGCCGAGGAACAGCCGGCGGGCGCCCCACACGTCGGCCAGGCGGCCGGCGAGCGGCATCGCCACGACGTAGGCGAGGAGATAGCCGTTGACGATCCACGAGGCGTGGCGGAGCTCGGAGAAGGCCGGCTCGCCGAGCTGATCGGTGATCGCGAGGTCGAGCAGGATCGACGGCAGCGCGGTCGCCGTGATCATCAGCTCGAGGCCGGCGAGGAACACGCCGATCCCGAAGACGGCGAGGAGGCTCCAGGCGCTGAACCGGCTCATCGCGTGAGGGTACAGGCGGAGCCCGTTCCGCTCCGGCCACGCGCCATGCCGGACCTTGCACGGACGGTGCACCAGCGAGCCCGATGTCAGCCGAATCGACCGCGACGCTCGCCCACGGCAACGGGCGACGACTCGGGCGCCTCCGGCTCGATCGTGGCTCGACGAGGTCGACGGCTCGACACAAGGCCAGGCGAACGCGCGAGGGTTGACACCGCGCGGCGCCTCGTTAGGATCAACCCTCATTGATATAAACCGCCGTTGATGCGACGGCCCATCGACCTGCCCGCACCCGGAGCTATCCCTGAGTCCCTCTCCCGCCCGCGTCCGCAGCACCATCGCCAACGCCGTCCTCCAGCCGGAGGAGCTGCGCGAGCTGCGCATCGTCCACAAGGCGCTCGCCGACGTCAACCGGCTCCGGATCGTCCGCCGCCTCGCCGTCGCCGAAGCAACCGTCACCGAGCTCGTGGCCCAGGTCGGGCTGTCGCAGCCGCTG
Organism: uncultured Chloroflexia bacterium; assembly: GCA_963783055.1. GTDB lineage: Bacteria > Chloroflexota > Limnocylindria > Limnocylindrales > CSP1-4 > CF-46. The sequence continues at coordinate 1,296 of CAWAMB010000003.1, read as the reverse complement.
GTGTCGTGGCATGTCGGGCGGTTGCGCGCCGCCGGCCTCGTCACGACCCGCCGGATCGGTCGCGAGACGTTCTGCCGGCTGCGGCCCGAGTCCTTCGACGCGTTCGCCGCCCGGCAGGCCGAGATCCTCGGCATCGCCGGTCCGGCGCGTCCCCGAGCGGGACCGAGCGGCGTCGTGATCGGCTCGCTCGTCACCCCCGAGCTGCGGGCCCGCGTCCGCGGCGTCGCCGTGCCGATCGCCCTCGCCTTCGGCCGGATGGGCCTGACCCCGAACGCGCTGACCGTGATCGGGTTCGGGATCTCGGTCGTCGCCGCGCTCGCCGCCTCGCAGCAGGCGTGGATCGCGGCCGGCCTTCTCGTCATCTTCGGCGGCGTCTTCGACCTCTTCGACGGCGCCCTCGCCCGAGCGACCAACAAGGTCAGCCGGCTCGGCGCCTTCCTCGACTCCGTCTTCGATCGGGCCGGCGAGGCCGTGCTCTATATCGGGATCGCCATCGGCAGCCTGACCGGCGGCTTCTAGCTCGGCGCGGTTCTCGCTGCGGCCGCGATGGGCGCAGCTTCATGGTCAGCTACACCCGGGCGAAGTCGGAGAGCCTCGGCTTCACGCCCGGCACCGGCATGGCCAACGTCGGCGTCGCGCCGCGCGAGGTCCGGCTCGTTCTGCTGACGCTCGGCCTGCTGCTCTCGGGCGCGGCCGGTGGCGTCTTTCATCGACTGCGGCACCCTCTTCTGCGTTCGATCCTCGTCGGCGGCGGGACCCCATGGCTCGCCGCCACGCTGGCTCTGATCACCGTCCTCGCCCCGTCACCACCATCCAGCGCATCGTCCACGTCACCCGCCAGACCCCGCCGGAATCGATCGGCGCAGCCACCCCAGGAGGAGATCAGCACCTGAGCACCAACGGCAGCAACGGCGCCACGAACGGCGCGGGCGTCAACGGCCGCAGCCCGGCAAGAAGATCCGGGTCGCGATCGTCGGCGTCGGCAACTGCGCGAGCAGCCTCGTGCAGGGCCGCTACTACTACGAGAACGCCAAGAAGGACGACAACGGTCCCGGGCCTGATGCACGTGGCTCGGCGGCTACCACGTCCGCGACATCGAGTTCGTCGCCGCGTTCGACGTCGACGAGAACAAGGTCGGCAAGGACCTGTCCAGGCGATCTAGCCGAAGCCGAACGACACGTCGTCTCCCAGCGGTCCCGAAGCTGAATGTCCCGGTCGAGCGCGGAATCGTCCACGACGGCCTCAGCAGTTCCTCGGCCAGATCATCGAGAAGGCACCCGGCCCGACCGCCGACAT
>CAWAMB010000002.1:0-1200333 GCA_963783055.1 uncultured Chloroflexia bacterium | reverse complement strand
GCCGTTGGGCTAGGTGCGTCGCTGACTGTACTTAGCGGTGTCAAGTCGGACCATCTGCTTGGCGCCAAGCAGTCGCTCTAGGACGCCCCGTCGTTGCCGTCCGCGAGTGCCTGTGCGCTGGACACAACAGCAGTTTCCGGTGTAGCTTGCGCGGAACATGCGGCCAACATCCGCCGCGCAGCGTAGGAGAACGACTGTGACCACCGGGGACCCCGAGATTGACGCCATGGGCGCCGTGGCGGGCGCACTCAATGACCTCGACGCCGACGCACAGGGACGCGTCATCGAGTGGGCATCCAAGCGGTACGGCGTCCCGCTGGCCGCCGCCAGCGGTCGCAGCCGCGTTGGGGCGGCATCCGATACGGGTGTCGGCGGTGAGGATGACCGCGAGGCGGCCGAGTATTCAGAATTTGCCGAATTGTTCGCTGCGGCGAGCCCGACCACCGAGGCGCAGAAGGCGCTCGTTGCGGGCTACTGGCTGCAGCGTCATCCAGAACAAGCCGAACTTCGTCTCGCTCGACCTGAACCGCGAACTCAAGCACCTGGGCCACTACAACGACCACATCGGTGACGCCCTCGACGGGCTCATCGGTATGAAGCCCCAGCAGGGCCCTGCAGTTGAAGAAGTCGGGCAACACGCGGCAGGCGCGCAAGACCTTCAAGCTGTCCGTCGCGGGCAGCAACGCCGTCAAGGCGATGCTGGGTGCCAAGGCGGCCGGGGATGGCGACGAAGCGTAGAAGGGCGGTTGCCACAGCTGCCGGAGCGCCCACGGCTACTTCGGTCACGACGACGGCATCCGTCCTCTCGAACCTGCCGCCGACGCTCCGCGCGGAACTCATCGCTGAACTTAACAGCGTCGAGCAGAACTACCGCGAGGGCCGGTGGAAGCCAGCCGAACTCGACGGCGGACGACTGTGCGAGGTCGTCTACAGCGTCCTCAAGGGGCACGTGGACGGGGCGATGCCTGCAGCGACCATGCCCGTCGCGAACTTCCCGCAGTTGTGCAAGGACCTTGAGAAAGCCACAGGCTTCCCACAGTCCATCCGCATCACCATGCCGCGCATGCTTATCGCCTTGTATGAGTTGCGGAACAACCGTGGCGTCGGGCATGTGAGCGGCGAGGTGGACCCGAACCACATGGACGCGACGGTGGTCCTCGCGATGTCCAAGTGGCTCGTTGCCGATGTAGTTCGGTTCTTCCACAACGTGGACACGGCCACCGCGACGGCGCTCGTGGACGCCCTCATCGAGCGTGACACACCCCTGGTGTGGGAGGTCAACGGCGGGAAGCGGGTGCTCAATACGGGCCTGTCACTCAAGAACCGCACTCTGCTCCTGCTTCATGCGACGCCCGGACCGGTTGCCGAAGCGACTATCCGAGGATGGGTGGAGGCCAAGAACCCGACCCAGTATCGGAGGGACATTATCGAGAAGGCCCACGCGGACAAACTCGTTGAGTACGACGCGACGGGTCGAACGGTGACGCTCTCGCCGACGGGGCGCGACTACGTCGAGAAGAACCTCGCACAGTGGGTCCTGCGCTAGCCGAGGGCCTTGTACGACCAGGGCCTCGTCCTATTGCGCGGTAGGTGTACAGTTGGAGGTGCCTAGACAGGGGTCCGGTAACGGACGCCAAATGAAAAAGGGCCGCCCGAATGGGACGGCCCTTCTTCGTGCCCCAGAGGATTACTCCTCCTCGGCCGCTTCCCCGGGCTTGATGCCCAGGTACACGAGGTTGTGCAGCATCGTGTACAGCTCCTTCTGGCCGGCGAAGCCGGCCTGGGAGGCCATCCACGGGTTGCCCTCGCGCTTCTCCCAGTCCACCTCGCCGAGGAGGCTGACTCGGTCGGACATGCGCTCGTTGAAGTGCGTGGCCTCCAACGCCGACGTCAGGATGTCCTTGCCGAGCTTCGCGACAGACGCGACGCCGACCAGCTCCTTCAGCCGGTAGTTCACCGGGACCTCGACGAGGTCGCCCGTCTCCGGGTCCACCTCCTCGCGCGGACGCTCGTTCCACGCGTCCGGGCTGGCCTCGGCGACCATGCCCCAGTAGTCCTTCGCCACCTTCTCCGGCGACAGACCCTTGCGCACGCAGCCGACCGATGAGTTCGGCCGAGAACATGTTCTGGGTGGAGCGCCGGATGCCCTCGTACGTGACGGGCCGGTCCGGGTTCCGAGCGCCCGTCATGTTGACGTCCTCGTACCAGACCGAGTCCTTGTCGCGCACGAGCGCGAAGGCGATGTTGCGGATGACCTGGGCGTGGTCCTCCGACCCCGCCTCGGTGATGTCGCCCTTGGTGACCTCGATGAGGGCCTTGGGCAGCTTCCGCTGCGTGCTATTGATGATGTCGAACAGCTCCGCCTCTTCCTCGTACGTGAGGCCGAAGTAGAGCATGACCGGCACCACCGGGTCGAAGGTCTGGTCCACCTTGTGCCCGTAGACCAGCCCCAGGTAGCGGTGCTGGCCATCCACGACCGAGACGACGCCGATGTACCAGCGCTCGTGGATGCCTTCGATGTCTCCGGCGTTCCACAGCTTCATGAACTCGGCGATTTCGTCCTCATCGTCGAGCCGGACGCTCACGATGATGGGCGTGATAAGGAACTGGTGGTCATCCTTGAGGAAATACCGGGCGATGCCCGGCAGCCTCACTGTCATGGGGTCACGCTGGTACCCGTGCTTGCGCGGGGCAGGCGACCGTGGGTCCACCTCGCTGAAGGCGGACACGAAGAGCAAAATCCTCCATGTCCGACGGGCGAAGCGTGGCGAAGGCCATCTTGTTCGGGACGACCATCGGCCCGACCTTCATGACGCTTGGGAGGTAGCTCTTGGCCACCTCCTTCACGTCGTCGTCGGTCGGGGGCTTGTCGAGCAGTGTCGTGTTCATCAGAAACTCCCTATAGGTGGGTAGCTCGGCCTCCGGTTCACCCGGCGGCCGGCCGGTTGGGTTCGGTGGTTCGCCCTTCTCCAGGATTTGCCGGATGCGTTCCCGGCTTACCCCTTCGGCTTGGGCGATGTCTTCGAGGGTGCTGCCAGCCTCCCGAGCCTCGACGATGCGTCGATACCGGGCGACGGCTTCCTCATGGGAAATTGGCACTGGTTCCTCCAGTGGGTGTGACGTGGAGGGAGGCTGGGCCTCCCCGGTCTATCAGGGTCCTCGCACCATGTCAGGTCCTTCCTCGCTGCGGTCGCCCGCCGGGTTGGACCTGTTGCCTAGACAGGGGTCCGGCGGCGCGATAGGTGTATAAGACCACAGTCGGCCCTGGCTGTCAACCCCTTTTTTTCGGACCTCACACGCCTGTCTCGCACCGCAAGAAGTTAAAGAAGAAGTTCAAAAAGAAGTTCCAGAAGAAGTTCACGACGAAGTGTTCACGAAGAAGTTCACGAAGAAGTTCAGGAACGAACTCGAGAAGAAGTTCAAGAAGAAGTTCAGCATCAAAGTTCAAAACAGGAAGTTCAAGAGATAGAAACATCTTGCGCGAAGGATTGCAATGAGGCCTGGACGACGATTCGCGGTCAATTTCCGCAAGACGTTTTTTCATTGCAATGTGCGGCGACGCGAAGTTTCGCGCGACGACGTAAGCCCGTGATAAGAATTGGACAGCAGCTTTCGCACTGCCCCCGCTCCGCGCGTCGGCTACGTCCGGCCGGCTAGACCGACGGCGACGGCGGCACCTTCGCCCTAACACGCATCGACGTGCCTCGTGTGGACGCGCGTAATCGTGGCGGCCTCCTCGACAGTGATGCCGAGGCGCTTGGCCTTCGTACGGATGTACTGCAGCCGACGCCCGTCAGGCTGCTGCGATGGAGCCCTGTGCGCTCGCTTGCGGGGCAGCTCGTGCTCCTCGCGCCATGCCTGCTCGCGCACGACATAGGCCCGGCTGGACTCGCCCGGCTTGGCCTTCGGTGCTTCTTCCCGGGAATTGAGCCGTGGCCGTTCCAGGGCGGCGTCCAGCGCGTCGAAGGCGGCCTGCGGGTCGGTCAGGTCGTTGACGATGAGGTGGCACACCGCGTCCATGTCCGTGAAGTCGATGGTCCGGTCCAGTTCGTCAGGCTCGACGCCCATCGCCTCCGCTATGGCGGCTCGGACCTTCTCGAAAGTCTTGGGAGAGCGACGCTGACCGGCGACCGGCGCCTCGGCCTGCGGCTCAGCGTCGGACTCTCCGACGGCGGATGACGGACCGCCGTACTCATCCGGTCGAGCGGCATCGGCTTCGAGCCGGACCCACTCCGCGAGGAAGTTGCCGTAGGAGGACGGTAGGCCCCACGTCTCGGGCACGTCAGTATCGACCGGCTGGGCGGAAGGAGCGCGCGCAGCCGGTCATGGGTGGGCTAGAAGGAGCCGATGCCGCTCGTCACGGAGAACCTCAGCACGCGGGTGACGTCCGAGGCGTTCACCGCCGCACCGTCGGCCCGGTTCGCGAACGCGAGTACCTTCGCCCCGAGCACGCCCTTGAAGCCGACGCCAGCCAATTGCCGGAGTTCGTTTCCCGGCCCGGCTGCGTCCCAGGCGATGTACTCCAACGTGCCGGTGTCGCCGACGGTGATGGAGTTCGCACCCATGACGTAGACCGGGTACGCACCGGCCGTGGCCGTGTACTTGGTCGAGGTCAGGAAGGTTGCGCCACGGTACTGCCCGACGGCGCCCTTGGTCAGCACACCGGCGTCCGCCTGGGCGGTGACGTCGATGTAGCCGTTCAGCGCCGTCTCACCCTTCAGCCCGCGAAGAGCGTACGGGTGGCAGATGACGTAGAGCCCGATGCCGGGCACCGGCTCGAAGTCCAGACCCTCGGCCTCCGCGAGGACGTCGAGGAGGACGGTTGACGTGAGCACGTCGCCGGTGTCACCGAGCGCGGACGCCGTCGCACCGGCCGCGATGGCGGTCTGCGCGATGAGGTCCAACTTCTCGGCGGCGAGGCGGGCAATCTTGTCCGCCGCGATGGTCTTCAGATTATGGGGCGACTGCATTTGGGCAATGTCAGTCACCTTGGTCCACGCGCCCGTCTGCTGGACGGTGAACGACTGGGTGTCGATGCCGAGCTTCAAGCCCGACGGGGCCACGCCCTCAGAGAGCGGGTCGGTCACGGCGGCCGGTTCGATGTCCGGGTACGACGTGTTGACCAGGGTGAAGTTCTCGCCCATCTGGTGCGAGACCACGGCCGGAACGGCGCCATGTGGGACGCTGATGAGCCCGCGCGCAGCGTGTCGATGACCTGCTGGTGGATGGCCGCGTGGACGGTGGACGAGAAGCCCGTCGTGTCCGTACCGAGGCCGAGGTGTCTGCCATGAAGTGTGTTTTCCTCAGCCGCCCGTAGGCGGTTCGTTAGACCGGGAAGCCCCGCCCGTCCCCGATATGGGGACGACCACGCCAGTCTCGTCGCCGGACCCGTCTGCCCATGACCGTGCGGGGTTGTTACCCACTGGCCTGGGCGGCTCCGGCTCGAACCGAGCGCGTAGTGCTTCGTATGACTGCCTCGCCTGCTCCTCCTCACCCGCGTCCACGTCTCGCTGGCGATACGTGTCGAGTTCGGCCTGAGCCTTGGTGTTCTCTCTCCTCCGCAGGCGGTCCAGTTCGGTGGTAGCGGTGGTCAGGTCGGTGTCGCGCTTGGCGAGCACCTTCTGAAGGCCCGCATACCGGCCTTCCCAGTTGTCCGGCTGAGGTTGCTGGTTGTCCCCGCTGTTCGCGGGTGGGGTCGTGTCTTCCGGCACGTGACCACTCCTCTACTAGGCGAGGCTTGACAATGGCGTTGTCAAGAACCTTGCAACCCCTGAGTATAACAGGCGACCCTGGGCGAAACCTCGTGCCGACTATCCGCTGACTCCACGCGGAGTCGCCGGGTCCCGGCGCAATGCAGCAAGGTCGAGAGGTCGGGGGTCCCGGCATGTCCGCCAGCGCCGCCCGGCCGAGCAAACCTCCCGGGGACCGGGGTGGGGTCGGTGGCATTCCGAAGCGCTCGCGCACGCCCATGTCACGAGGCATGCAGCACTGAGCACGGACGGCAGCGGCTGCTCCTCGAACAGCTGGTCTAGCCGTGCTGATTAGGCCGCCACACACGCGCGCAGGCCACGACGTTGCGTATGAACGCGCATCCACGCGCCCGGTCCTGGCGGACACACATGCGGTACGCAACTTGCTGGGACGCTCGTGCTGCGGTGCTACGCGAAACCGGGTGACGGCGACCGCATCACAAGCCGCCTCGCGCTCATGCCCTCGTGCTCAACCGTCCTTTGGAGTAGCTCGCGGCAGTGTCAACGGGGCTGGGTGGCTGGCCCGAGGCCAGCCCCAGCGACACATGGGGTAGTGGGGGGTGAAACCTTTATAGGGGGTTCACACCCCACCTTGCCGTCAGCCCTCCGGCGGGACCACCGTGTAGGTCCTCGGCGTGTTGCCCGTGCCGTCTTCGACGAGACGACCGGCCGTCATGAGGGGTCGCAGGTAGCCCCGCACCGTCTCGACCGCGCAGTTGAACGCCACCGCCAGTTCGTCGCGACTCACGCCAGGATGCTGCTCGATGTAGACCCACGTGGACTCGACCCTGTCGGCCGCCGTCGGCGCCTTCACGGGCCGGTCACTGGGGAAGACGCACAGGCTTTGCGTGTCGAACTCGTACGACTGCACCCCTGACCCGCCATCCCGTTCGAGGTAGAACAGGACGCCGTGAGTCTCCTCGGGCTCGCGCTGGACCCCGAGAGCGAAGTCCACGGCACCCATGTACGAGTTCGAGCCTCGGGCCGTGTTGAAGTAGTCGTCCACCTTCTTGGGCGGGCCGAACTGCTGGTTCGGCTTCCGGGTGTGATGCACGAGCACGATGGTGCAGTCTGTGTGGTCCACCACCTCCTGCAGCCGCTCGGCCAGCCGCGCCCACTCGCCTGGAGCGTTCTCGTCCTTGATGGACGCGGCCTTGCTAACCGGGCCGATGATGCAGAGCACCTTGCCCTCGCATGCGCGGCGCAGCCATGCCTGACCCTCGTCCGTGTCCAGCTTGTGAGCGGGCCGGTGGATGACGGATAGAGGTGCGCCGTCGAACACGCCGTACTTGGCCGCCATGCCCTTCACTCGCTCTTGAAGGCGAGCGCGCGAGCCCTCGTACTCGATGAACAGGGCCGGGCCGCGTTTGGTCACCTCGTGGCCGACGAACATGACGCCCGTCGCGACGCTGAAGCACAACTGCAGCCCGGAAAGGCTCTTGCCCGCCTTGTACTGGCCGAGCAGGCCACCCAGTGTCATGGCGGGCACCAGTCCGTCCACGAGCCACTCAGCGGGCTCGATGGCCTCGTTCATGAAGTCCGACATGGTTACTTCTCCTGTGTCCTCTCTTCCCGTGCTGGTTGGCGCCTTGCCGACGACGACTTCGACGAGTTCCCACGACTCGCCGGGGTGGGCCTTCCCGTGATGACCGAGTTCGGTCGCACGGTCCACGAGTTGGCGACAGACCGTGCAGACGTACGGGCGCCGGACGTGGATAGCCGCGCTCATTCGAGGTCGCCCGGGAGCGGGCCGCTGAGGTCGCGCAGGTCGGGCAGGCTGTCCCAGTCGGGCTGGCCGTTCACAAGGGTCGCGTCCAGTTGGGCGGTCGTGGCCCACGAGCGGGCACGGGCCTCAGCGAGTCGGGCTTCGAGGCGGTGGATGAGCCGGCCGGACTTGAACCCGTCCGGCGTCTCGTACAACTCGACCCGGGCGTCCTCGTAGAAGTCCCGCTTGACCTCGTTGACGTCGGCGTCCTTGTAGGAGCCCCACAGGTCGAGGTACCGCTGGGCGTACTCGCCGGCCATGCGGACGGCGAAGTCGGAGTTGCGAGTTGCCCGCCTGGCTGCGAGCGATGCACGGGCCTGCGCCGCGCGCTCGGCCTGTTCCTGCTTCAGGAGACGAGCACCGGCCGCGTCTGCCTGTTCGTCCGTGAGGACGATGCCGAGGTTGGCCGTGATGCCGCGAGCGCGCCAGATGGCGCCGTCGAGCAGGGCCTGTCGAACGCCTGCCATGCGCTCATGGGGGTCGGTGGGTTGGGGTGTGGACATGGAAAGGCTCCGATGCTTTGACCGGAGAGCCCTCTGCGCCTACAGCGCCGGGTACCTCGTGGTCGCTTGCTATCGGAGCCATGCCGTGGTCCTCGGGGCAGTCTTCCTGCTGCTGTCCCCATTCTACCAAGCGGCTTTGTTTGACCCCAGTTAGTCGCTACCCACTCCACGTGGAGCGGGTAGACCGTGGCGCCGGACGTTTTCCATAAACTCGACGCCGATGGTGCAGAGCGGGGGCCGCTCGGAAGTTTCCCTCCGGGTAGGCCGCTGAGTCTTCCGTGACTGGGCGGCCTGCTCGTTCAATCCGCTCGGAGTGGACGGCTGACTCGACGCCAATTCACCGGGCCGTTCATTCCCTCGGGAATGGTCGGTCTGGTCAGACTGACCGGTCATGCGAACGCGCGCTCCAACGCCTCGGCGGCCTTCTCGGCTCGCTGGTGCGTCCCGTACACCCGATTGACCATGGCGGGGGTCGTGTGCCCGGTCAGGCTCGTGATGAACGGGATGGGCAGGCCCTTGTCGAGGGCGCGAGCCACGAACCGGTGCCGGAGTTCATGGGGATGGACACGACGCGTCAGGCCCGACGACCAGCCCCGCTCAGCGAGCAGTTGGGCGATGCCGTTCGAGGTCAGCGCACCCCGTGGGGCCAGCCACAGTGCGTCCGAGAGCGTCGAGAGCGCGTACCCCTTGCGACCACGGGCGAGATACGTGTCCATGGCCTCTGCCGCCTCACCCACGACGGGCAGGAACCGGTCACGACCGCCCTTGCCATGGACGAGGACCCGCCTCTTCCCGTCGATGAGCCGGATGTCACCGAGGCGCATGGCCGCGACCTCGGAAACCCGGGCGCCGGTCGACGCCATGAACAGGAGCAGGGCGCGGTCCCGCAGGTCACCGGGCTTCGGCTTCCGCCGTCCCGCCTCGGTCGTCGCAATGATGGCCGCCCACTCCGCGTCCGAGACGAACTCGACCGGCTGCTGCACCGCCTTCGGGGCGGCCACGGCCTCGACCGGGCTGACGTCGAGCAAGCCACGCTTCACGCACCAGCGGAAGAACGTGCGGACGGGCCGGTACACGACCGCCCGGCCACCGGTGGACATGCCGCCCGCCTTCAGGGCGCCCAGGAGCGCCTCGATGTCTTCAGTGGTGATGTCGGCCAGTGCCCGGTGACTCCCGACGGAGTCAGCGAACTTGTCGGTCCCATAGCGGTACGCCTGAATGGTCCGGGGGGAGCCGATGCTGTCGCTGGCGGCGAGGCTCGTGTACCAGCGGTCGAGCGCGGTCGAGAGGGTGATGGTCGTGTCCATGCGGGTGCTCCGTCTTCGGCACCCGTATCCCCTGTTGGCCGTGGCTGCTCTGCCACTGACTATACCAACCCGTTCCGCAAACAGGCTGTCCCGATTGGGGGTCCGAGGGGTCGGTTCCGACCATCCGTCCTGCGACAGTTGGTCTGCCCACGCTCAGAAGCGGGGGAGATGGAGCCGACACTCGGATTTGAACCGAGGACCTGCTGTTTACGAAACAGCTGCTCTACCGCTGAGCTATGTCGGCGTCGGCCTAGGATAGCCGATGCTCCGAGACATCAGCGATTTGGGGCCGCCGAAATCGCGGAATCGCGGCGCCGGCGGTCACCACTGCGGCGAGCCTCGGCGGTGATGTCGCCGAGGTTCGCCGGTCGCCAGCCATGAACGAGGAGCTCGCAGGGCGGTTCCGCCGGGAGTCCTAGTCGATCTCGCCGGAAACCACGTAGACCGTGTTGCCGCTCGCCGCGCTGAGCGCCAGGTCGTCAATACCGTCAGCATTGACATCGCCCAGACCGACGGCATCGAACCCGAGGTTCTCGCCCGCGATCCGGCTCTTGATCCGACCGATGATCTCGCCGGTTCGCCCGGAGCGGATCTGGATCTGGCCCGAGCCAGCGGCCCGCGACGAGTTCAGGTACAACCCGACGGCCAGATCCTGAACCCCGTCCCGATCGAGGTCGCCGGCCTCGCGGCCCGGGCCCATGCCGTCGCCGGCGCGGCCCGTCCAGGTGTGGATCGGCGTTCCGTCGGTGCCCGACAGAACGAATGCCGCACCGGCCGATCGGCCATTCGTGCGGTCCGCGTAGTCGGCGCCGTACACGTCGGGCGTGCCGTCGCCATCGATGTCTTCGAGACCGGCGACGAAGAACGACCCGAGCTCCACGCTCCCGCCGTGACCGTCGAAGCGCCACAGCAGATTGCCGGTCGCGCCGGAGAAGGCAACCACCGAGCCGCCCGTCGTGAGGCCCCGGCCGCCGACGACGTGATCGCGCACCCCGTCGCCGTCGAGATCGCCGGCGAGGTCCGTCGCCGAGCCGAGGAGCTGGCCCGGCCCCTGGCCATCCAACGTCCGGATGAGACTGAAGTCGTCGCCGCTGAAGACCAGCACGCGACCGGCCTGGGCGCCGTTCGGGCCGTCGCTCGTCTCGGCGCCGATGAGCACGTCGTCCTGTCCGTCGCCGTCGACATCACCGGCCGAGGCCACCGCTGTCCCGAACTCGCTGTTGGGCTGGTCCCCGACGAACACATGGAGGAGTGATCCGTCGGCTCCTGATCGGAGCTCCACCGCCCCTGGGTTCGGATTCCCGTCGCCTGGGTTGCCGATCAGGATGTCCGCGACATCGTCGCCATTCGTATCACCGGCATCGGCAATGGCGTAGGCGTAGAACTGGCCAACCGGACCCGTCCAGGTGAAGAGCGGGTCGCCGGTCGCGCCCGAGTACACGTAGGCCTGCGGCCCGTCGCCACGGAACGGATCCCCGGTGATGAGATCCGTCGCGCCATCGCCGTCGACGTCGCGCAGCTCCGAGATGGCCCAGCCGAAGTTGACCGTCGTCCGATCGCCGTGCAACGCGTAGAGCAGCGGGGCGCCCTGGATCGGCGGGCGTGCCGCGTTGGCCGGTCCGCCGATGGCAGACGCCAGCAGGGCCGCGGCGGCAGAAGCAGCGATCACGCGCCGCCGGGCGACGTTCGAGGTGGTCATCAGGCTCCTCCGAGGACGACCGGCACCCGCGACCGGCCTTTGGGCCCGACGCTAGACGGCCGACGCTCGGAGGGCTTCCATGATCGTGCGCGTTTGCGAGCGACCGGTGCGCAGGAGCGCCCGGACCTCCGACGGCGATTGTCTGAACGTCCGCTTGAAGCGCCCGTCGAAGTGACTGTGGCTCGCGAACCCCAGCTCGACCGCGATCGTGGCGAGGTCGGCGTCGTCATCAGCCAGCCGATCGAGGGCCGTTCGCAGCCGGAGCTGGTCGCGATAGCCGTGCAGGCTCAGGCCGGTGCGAGCGCGGAACAGCCGGGCGAGATGGAACGGTGAGACGCCAACCGCGGCACCGATCTCCGCGAGGCTCCCGGTCGCTGCCGAGTTGGCGGCGAGATACCGCTGGACATCGACGACGGCGCGATGGACGGCACGCACGGTGGTGCGTCGTGGGCGGTGCGCTGGGCGCCGCGGATCCGAGTTGCGCAGCCCGAGGTCGCGGACCCGGCAAAGGACCCGATCGACGAGCACGGCGCTCTCTTCTTCGATCTCCAGCGGATCGACGTCCGGGCGCCGGCAGAGCGCGGCGATCAGTCGCATGCGCAGGACGTCGCTGGCATCGATGGTCACGTTGGTCGACGCGATCGCCTCAGCGAGGCACGGACCGGCCTCGGGCTCGATCGTGATGAAGGTGGAGCGATCACCTTCGGGTGACAGACGTCGTCGTTCGTAGTGCTGACCGGCGCGGTAGAGGATGACCTGTGTCGGGTCGGCGACGAGCGCCATACCGCCGCGATGCCGGATCGCCACCGGGACGTGGGGGAAGACGATGTGTGCCCGCTCGCCGATCCAGTTCTCCAGGAACCAGCGCTCGTCATCGGGTGGACAGCGGAACCGGGCGAGAGTGAGCGTGGCCCCGGCGAACAGAGGCTCGATCGCTGCTCCGCCGGAATGGATCAATGGAGCGGGTCCTCCGTTTGGTGTTGGGGTCGATCGGTCGCGTGCATGGGCGCCCAGAGATGTATGGGATCCGGCTTCCTCGGGTTCACCAAGCGCGGCGATCGGCCCGTCGAAACGGCACCCCGCGCCGCGCGCGACCTCGTGTGCCGGCGTCCCTCGGGCACACCACTCGCCCCGTCACCGGACGCGCGACTGCGATACGGGCCCAAGACACTGCAATGCATTTGTGATGCGCAGGATGAGCCCGATCGGGGAGCATCGCGACCAACCGTCATCCCGACCGGAGCTTCGGTGGCATGGATCCCGTCGTCCTCGTCATCCAGGCCGTCTTCTACGTCCTCTTCGGGGTCACGCTGTGGCGCTATCTGCGCCAGCGGTCGCCCCTCGGGCTGGGCGTCGTCGCGGTCTTCAGCACGACTGCGTCGCTGTTCTTTCTGTCGTTCATCAGCACGTTCGCGCCGAGCCTCACCGGGATCGTCCGGCCCCTCAGCATTGCGCTGCTCGTCGCTCAGCCGTACCTGATCGTCCGCCTGCTCGGGCAGATCTGGACCGTCCCGACCTGGGCCCGCCGGCTCGCCTTCCTGGGATTCGTCGCGTCGACGGCCGGCCTGCTCCTCGGCGGCCCCCGCTCCGTTCCGGCGATCCTCGCCCTCGTCGCGTACTTCGGCGTGAGCGAGGTCCTGGCCGCGTTCCAGTTCCTGCGCCTGGCCGGGCATCGTCATGGGGCCCATCGCCTGCGACTCACCATGGCCGGCGTCGCGACCGCCGTCTTCGGGCTGGCGATCGTGATCACAGGCCTTGGCTCGGCCGCCGGCGGCGCGTCCGGAACGAGTCCCAACATCCAGCTCGCGGGGCGGATGCTGGCGTTGCTCGCCGCCCTCGGATACCTCGCGGCGTTCCTGCCGCCGCGCTGGCTGACCGGCTACTTCCACCGGGCCGCCGCCTTCGATCTCGCTCGTCAGGTCGTGTCGGTCCGACCGGGCCAGGGTCCGGCCGCCCTGTGGGGCCAGCTCGCGTCGGCCGCCAGGTCGATCCTCGGCGCCACGGACGTCCAGATCCTCGACTCGCGGGGCCACCCGATCGAGCTCGACATCCAGGCCGGCGCCGGCGCACGAGACCGGGCCATGCCGCGGCCGCCTGGTGGCGCCCAGGGCGGTAGCGACGTCGTCGTGCCGATCGTCGCGGATGGCCGCGCGATTGCGTCCCTGACCGCGCGTCTCGAGGGCCAACCGCTCTTTGTCGGAGACGACGTCGCCATCCTGTCGCTCCTCGGATCGCTGGCGGCGCGGGCCGTCCAGCACGAGGATGATGCGGCGCGCCTCCACGCGACCGAGCTGGCCCTCGAAGAGTCGGCCCGCGTCCAGGCCAGCGAAGCGCGGTTCCGGGTGCTCCTCGAAGCCGATCCGAACGCGATCCTCGCCACGGACGAGGCCGGCCGCGTGACGTGGGCGACCCGCTCATCGGCCGAGCTCTTCGGCTATCCGGACGGCGAGCTGATCGGACGCGAGCTGACCGAGCTGCTCGAGCTCCCGACGAGAGACGGCGCCCTCGCTCCACTCGCCCACGACCAGATCCGCCGGATCGAGACGACGGCCCGGCGCGGCGACGGCTCGACCGTGCCGGTGGAGGTCGCCCTGCGCGAGCTCGACCTCGAAGACCGGCCGACGACCGTGGCGATCGTCGCGGACGCGTCGTGGCGCCAGGAGGCGAACGAGATCCGAGATCGGTTCGTCGGGATCCTGTCCCACGAGCTGCGGACGCCGATCACGTCGATCTACGGTGGCGCCCAGGTCCTCCTGAAGCGTGGCGGCGATCTCGATCCGGACGTCCGCAATGACCTGCTCACCGGCCTGGCCGACGAATCGGAGCGCCTCCAGCGGATGATCGAGAACCTGCTCATCCTCGATCGGGTCGAGCGGGGAGCGGACTTCTTCGGGCCGCGTCCGGTGCTGATCCAGCGCGTTCTGGCCGACGTCATCGAGCACGAGCGGGCGCTCTGGCCGTCGATCTCGATCGAGCTCGACATCCCCGACGCCCTGCCCGTGGTCAGCGGCGACGAGGACCAGCTGGGGCAGGTGGTCCGGAACCTTCTCTCGAACGCGGTCAAGTACGCCGGGTCCGACGCTGCGATCGTGGTGCGTGCCCGCCCGGACCAGGCATGGGTCCGCGTCTCGGTGTCCGACGACGGGCCGGGCTTCCCGCCCGAGGAGGCCGACCAGCTGTTCAGCCTGTACTACCGATCGGCCCGCACCAAGGCAGCCCCGGGCGCCGGCATCGGGCTGTATGTCTGCCGCAGCCTCGTCGAGGCGATGGGCGGATCGATCACCGCTCGATCGGTCCCGGGCGGCGGCGCGGAGTTCGAGTTCACCCTCGCGCCGTACGTCGATGTCGACGAGATCGTGGCGCCGCCGGCCGGCGAGCCACCGCGCGGCCAGCCGGCGGCCGACGAGACCGGGTGGGCCCGGGCCGCCTCCTAGGCGCCGTTCCGGAGCCGGTCGAGGCCGTCGAGGAGCAGGTCCAGCCCGAACGCGAAGGAGCCCGGGTTGTCCGGGCTGCGCTCCTTGAGATGCTCCTCGACGTGCTCGACGAGGTACGGGAACTCCGCGATCGGCACGTCGGCCAGGAACGTCGCCGCGAGGTCGGGAAGCTGCTCCTCGTCGATGGACAGGCCGGACGACCAGAGTGTGAATCCGGCGATGTGGCTCTCGAGGGCGTGATAGGCGAGATCGGTCGTCTCGGCCGAGAAGCCCGCTTCGCGGAGGCATCCGAGGAGCCCATTCATGTAGCGCAGCCGCGCCGGCCGGATCCGTTGGAGCGACAGCGCGAGGCTGGCCGCCCACGGATGACGCTCGTACGCGTCGTGGGCCGACAGCGCCGTGGTCCGGAGCGAGTCCTTCCAGTCGGCGCCGGCGGCCGGCAGCTCGATCCCGCGCTCCACGATGTCGACGATCCCGCTCAGGATCTCGTCCTTGCTGGCGACGTGGTGGTAGAGCGACATCGCCTCGACCCCGAGTGCCTGGCCGAGCTTGCGCATGCTCAGGGCATCGATGCCGGACTCGTCGGCCAGGGCGATGGCGGCTTCCAGCACTCGCTCCCGGCTCAGCGGAACGCGGGGGAGGACCACGGGTTCGGACTGCGTCGCCATGAATCTCCGCTTGACAGACTTACACTGTACGTCTAGGCTACCACGAGATCGACTTACAGTGTACGTCTCCGACGCAATGATGGAGTCCCCGCAATGAACGCAATCGTCTACCACCGCTACGGCTCGCCCGATGAGCTGGCCATCGAGGAGGTCGAGACGCCGGTTCCCAAGGACGATCAAGTCCTCGTCCGCGTCAAGGCGGCCTCGGTCAATCCGCTCGACTGGCACATCCTGCGCGGCAAGCCCTATGTCGTTCGCGCGACGGCCGGCTGGCGAACGCCCAAGCGAACGATCCCGGGTGTCGACGTGGCCGGTGTGGTCGAGGCAGTCGGCAGCGCCGTGACCCTGTTCAAGCCGGGCGACGAGGTGTACGGCGAGAAGACGCGGGCCTGCGCCGAGTACGTCTGCGGGGCGGAGGGGCTGTTCGTCCCGAAGCCGGCTCGCCTGACATTCGAGGAAGCGGCCGCCACTCCGGTCGGCGGGGCCACGGCGCTCCAGGCGCTCCGCGACAAGGGTCTTCTGCGGCCGGGACAGGCCGTCCTGATCAACGGCGCGTCGGGCGGCGTCGGGACGTTCGCGGTCCAGATCGCCAAGGCCCTCGGCGCCGACGTGACCGCCGTCTGCAGCACAGCCAATGTCGAGCTGGTTCGATCGCTCGGCGCCGACCGGGTCATCGACTACACCCGCGAGGACTTCACCCGGGATGCGCGGCGCTACGACCTGATCGTCGACAACGCCGGCAACCGCTCGCTGCTCGCGATGCGACGGGTGATGGCTCCGGACGGGCGGCTCGTCGTCGTCGGCGCGCCCGAGGGGAACTGGCTCGCGCCGATCGCCCGGATCGCGGGGGCCAAGCTGCTGTCGCGCTTCGGCAGGCAGACGTTCCTGGCCCACCTGACCGACATCACGCGGGACGACCTGCTCACCCTGTCGGGGATGATCGAGGCTGGCACGATCCGGCCGATCATCGACCGCTGCTACCCGCTCCGCGAGGTTCCGGACGCGATCCGCTACCTCGAGACGATGCGGGCCCGGGCCAAGGTCGTCATCACCGTTTGACTCCGGCGATCGTCGGGTAGGCTGGCGAGACGGTCGCCCGTGACCCGATCCCGCAGCCCACCGGAGACTCCGATGCCCAACCTCGCCGACGTCGCCGAGCTCACCCCGATCCAGGTCTGGGACGGCGTCGTCGCCCGTCGGGTCGAGGGAGAGCGGCTCACGCTCGCGGTCGTCGAGCTCGCGCCGGACGCGATCGTCCCTGAGCATCGCCACGCGAACGAGCAGTGCGGGCTCGTGATCGAGGGCGAGGTGACATTCCGGATCGGCGACGAGGAGCGCGTGCTCGGTCCGGGCGGGACGTGGCGGATCGTCGGCGACACGCCGCACGCGTTGGTCACCGGGTCCGGCGGCGCCGTCGTCATCGACGTGTTCGCCCCGGGCCGCGACGATTGGGCCGACCGGCCGACCGTCGGGTCGCCCGAGGAGCCGGCCGAGCTCGTCTGGCCGCGCGGCCGCTAGACCACCGGTCCTCGGTGGCCGGCAGGCGCGGTGCGAGCGGGCAACGGATGCCGCCGCCGGGCGCGGAACCCCGGTCATGCAATGATCGTCGCTGCGCCATGAACGACCTCGATCGCCGTCCCGCACGATCCCGCCGCTCGCCCCGCCCATCGATCTCACGACACGCCGCTCTCGTCCTGCTGGCGATCGCGGCCACCCTCGTCGGCACGGCCTGTGTCGGGCCGGTGGCGACGCCCTCGCCGCTGCCCTCGATCCCGCCTTCAGCGGCGCCGTCGGCGCCTCCGGCGTCGATCGCCCCGTCGCCGGCCACGATCGACTCCGCTGAGGCAGCGGCTGCCCGCGTCCTCGCGACGGACATCCGCTTCGCGGGCCTCCGGGCGCAGGACCCGAACCTGATCGGCCAATGCTGTTTCTGGGGGGCGACCCCGGCTGCGGACGGCTACGACGTCACGATCGAGATCGGCTGGGGCGATTGCCCGGCCGGCTGCATCGATCGCCACCACTGGTTCTACTCGGTCACGACCAGCGGCACCGTCACCCTGGATCGGGAGGATGGTCCCGACCTGCCGCCCGGGATCCCGGGCCCGATCGACGACACGACCGGCGGACCGGGCATTCGCGGGATCGCCACGGCCGGCCCGGTCTGCCCGGTGGTCACCCAGAACGACCCGAACTGCGCGGACCGGCCGGTGGTCGGAGCGACCGTCCATGTGCTCGACGCGACGGGCCTCGAGGTTGCGACCGTCGAGACCGACGCGACGGGCGCGTTCGTCGTGACGCTGCCGCCCGGCCAGTACCGCGTCCAGGCCGACCCGGTCGAGGGCATGATGGGGACGCCGGCACCCGTCGAGGTCGCGGTCGGCGCCGCGCGAGCATTCGTCCAACTGACGTTCGACACGGGGATTCGCTGAACACGGTCGTGCCGCCGTCCGATGGGACAGCGGCACGAGCCGATCGGAGCGCGTGGGTCTACTGGGCGAGGCCCATGTAGTACAGCGTGCTGTTCAGCGACGGCGGCTGCGTGCCGCCCGCGGGCACGGACGGGTTGCTTCCGGTCGAGTACGGGATCGTCCCGATGAACCGGCCGTTGATCTGGTCGACCGCCGGCTGGGCGTAGCCCGTGATCACGAACGCGGCGACCGCGACGATGCAGTAGTGGAAGTTGTTGCCGTTGCCGCCGGTCGAGCATCCCGCGGGGGCGCTCGGATCATTCGACTTCAGGACGATCGGGATCAGGATCGTCTGCTGGTTGTCGACCCATTGCTGGAGGCACGCCCGGACGGCAGCTGGCGTTGGTCTTGCCCGGATCGCCCGGGAACTGGTACGGCAGGGTGAAGGACGGGTTGTTCGGCGTGCAGAGCGAGGTCGCAAGCGAGCCCGCGCTGTTGCTGCCGTCCCACGAGACCCAGCCGAAGTTGCCGGGCCCGTTCGATCCGCTGGTGAGCGCGTAGACCGCGCCCTCCTGGGTCGGAAGCTCGGTCAGCCCGATCGGCAGAAGCTGGCCGGCGGGAGCGCCGGTCGGCTCCTGGGCGAGAGCGGTCGCCGAGGTGTTGACGTTCCAGGCGGACTGACCGATGACGCCGAGCAGGTAGGTCCGTGGCGTGCGATGGACGTCCACCCGGACGCCGAGCGCAGCCTGACCTGACACGGTCGGCGGGACGGTGTCCGTGGCGGCCACCGGGCCGAGGTCGACGAAGGTCGCCCCGGTCCGCGGGCCGACGTACTTGGCCGTCCACGTGCAGGCCGACGAGGCGGCGCAGTTGTTCTCGGTCATCCGCGTGGCGATCGCGGTGTAGACGTTGTCGGTCGCCGTGAAGGCCGTGCCCTTGACGTAGTAGTCGGCCAGGCGCTTCGTCCCGGCCATGGCGCCGATGTCCGCGCCGTTCTGGCTGTCGCGCTGCTGGAGGAATACGTTTCCGCCGTCGATCACCAGACCGACGATGAGGATGATGACGAGAAGCGAGCCGGCGAACAGCGGCAGGATCTGCCCCTGCTGGGCGCGCGCCCGGTCGGGTTGCATGAGACAGACCTCCCTGGTCGTAGGGTCGATGGATGGGGTGTTCACTGGACGGCCACCTGCGCCTGGCCGACGATCGTCGGGGGCGCGATCAGCTGGCTGATGACGGGGGTGAAGAAGGTGAACCGGTTGGACCCGGTGCCACTCGTGAGCCGGACGTTGAGGATGTCGTTCGCCCCGCAGTTGACGCCGGTCAGCAGGGTGGCCGAGGCACCGTCAGTGCAGGTGACGGTCGACGCGGTCTGATCCATCGCGTAGCCGATCAGCCGCTGCTGGGCATAGGCCTTGCTGCACGTGAACCGGGTCTGCGACGCGACCGGCACGCTGGCCGGGCAGGCGTAGGCCCACTGCTCGACCGCTCCAAACCGCGCTGCTTCCCGTGCCGCCTGGTTGAAGGCGTTGGTCACGTAGACGTACCGGCCGATGTCGATCAGGCCGAACAGCAGCAGGAGGAAGACCGGGAAGACGACGGCGAACTCCAGGAGCGCCTGCCCCCGGCTCCGGTTGCGGGAACGGAGGTGCTTCATCACTGCGCTCCCACGACGACGGTCGTGTTGGCCGCCATGCAGGTGTAGGCAAGCCGGTTCTGGGTGATCGCCGACAGCGTGTTGGCGGCGGCGGCCGGGGTCGTCGTGATGGCCCCGCTGAAGCCGGCGAGGGGCCACAGGGTCTTGGCCTGGAGGACGGTCTTGTTCGTGCCGTCGGCGGTCGGCGTCAGGGTATCGACGAGATTCGGGACCACCTGCTGGCCGCCGCTGCAGGTCGCCGTCGTCAGCGTCAGCGTCTTCTGGGTCCCGGCCACGATGATCGCGTTCGTCGCGTTCGCGGCGCCGACGAAGGCGTAGGCCTGCGTTGCGCTGAAGGTGCGCGGGAAGACACACGAGAAGACGCCGCCGGCCGCGAGCGAGCTCGGCACCGGACAGGACGCCGGCAGGACCGGTGCGCCCGCCTGGGTGACCGACGCGCTGAAGTTGGCGGCATCTCCCCCCTGGTTGACGACCTTGAAGTAGAACCAGCCGGTCGGGTTCTGGATCTCGGTCTGAGCCGAGGCGGTGTTCCTGCTGAGGGTCAGGTTGCCGGTCGTGTAGTCGATGACGCCGAGGGTGCCGTTGCCGTTGACGCCCAGGCGATAGGGCGAGGTCAGCAGCGTGATCGCGAGACGCGGCGCGGGCACGATCTTGATCACCGCGGCGCCGGTCGTCTGCCCAGTCGGCAGGCCCTGGGCGTCGCCCTGGGCGGTCGCAGCGACGGCGTAGTCACCGGTGCCGGTGTAGGTGGCCGTTCGGGTGAAGGTGCAGTAGGAGGGCGCCGCGGCCTTGAGGATGGCGTTCGGCAGGCTCGCGCAGGTACCGGGCGCGGCGATGCTCGTGCCGTTCACGCTGAAGCCGTACGTGACACCGGTGAGGTTGATGTTGCCGGTATTGCGGACCCGGACCTTGTAGCTGATCGTCGCGTTCTCCTGGAACGACAGGTAGGTGTCGACATTCAGGGCGTCCTGGCACGGCTGGTAGTAGAAGTTCGGCGAGGACACGGGATCCGCCGGGATGCAGGCGCCGGCGACCGTTGCGGCGTTGTCGGAGCCCACCGTGCTGGTCCAGATCAGGACCTCGAGCCCGCTCGGATCGAACGCGTCGCTGATGACGGTCGCCTGGGACTCGGCGTGGAGGGTCATCCCGGCGCCGAAGATCGAGCTCAGGATCGGGGTGATGAGCCGGAACGGGTAGGTGACCGTGACCTGGTACTTCATCCCGTCGAGGCAGTTGTTGATCGGCTGCATGAGCGTTCCGGCGTTGTCCCGGCAGGCGACCGTGGTGCTGAACTGGGACCCCAGGTTGGGGGCCTCGTTGGCCACGTGCCACAGGACGTTGTTCGGGTTGCCGCAGTTCGTGTTGACACCGTCGTCGCAGAGCGGATTGCGGGCGCCGAAGAACGCCCCCTCCTTGGCGGCATTCTCGACGGCGACGTAGGCGTAGAAGAGGCGGCCGAGATCGATCGCGGCCGCGAGGAGCAGCAGCATGACCGGCAGGATCAGGGCGAACTCGACGACGCTCTGGCCACGGCTTCGTGGTCGCGAAGGTCGGCGATGCGCGTCTCGAACGGTGGACAGGAAGGGCATTCGGGATCCCGGTGCGTGGACTGGTCACCGTCAGGTTCGGTGAGGGTCCTTGCACCATCCCTTGAATCGGTGCTCGGGTGCATAGCCCAACGGGTCGGGACCAGCCGCCGATGGTCCTAGTAGTTGCGTGACAGCCGCTCGTTAGTCCCAACTTCCGTGCGCATCCAGAATCCGAGGAGCCGCGTCCCGCGAACGCGGCTCCTCGGATTGCTGTATTGAGTTGGGTGGTCCGAGCCCTAGGGGCCCTTCCTTACCTCACGATGCCCAGGAACGTCGTCGTGTCTCCCGGCCCAGGCGGCTGAGTGCCAAGCCCTCCGGGCACGTCAGTGTATTGGTAGTACTCGACAAAGTAGCCCTGAATGTTGTCAACCGCCGGCTGCTCTCGCGACGTTAAGACGAAGGCCGCGACTCCCGTCAAGTGATAGGCCGCCCCGTTTCCTGTGCCGGTCACGAGATCATAAATCGGAACAAGGACCGTCGCGCCGCTCGTGATCCACCCATCGAGGCAGGCTCGCACAGCGCTCTTGTTGGTCTTGCCGGGATCGATCGGGAACCAGTCTCGCCCGTGGCAGGTTGGTGCCGATGTATCCGTCGTACGCTCCGGCGCTATCGAAGGGTGAGTCAAGTGAGAATGGGGGGTTGCTGGGGGTGCATAGGGCGGTCGCGAGGGCACCACCGGAATTGGACCCGTCCCAAGACAGCCAGCCGAATCCACCTGGGGCGTCGCTGCCATCGGTCAAGTCGTAGATCTGACCCTTCTGGAAGTCGATTGCGTTGGAACTCGGCGTGTTCGTGGCCTTGGCGCAGTCGTTGCCTACGGCACTGAACCAGCCGCACATCGCGATGGGCAGCAAAGTCCCGCTCGGGAAGCTCGAGGGCTTCGCGGCAATGGCTGTGGCTTCCGTTGATACGGTCCACGTCGCGAAGCCAAGGATCCGTCCGACGATCGCGCCTGGCGATCGCGTTACCTTCGCGCGAACTCCAAGGGCTCCAGTCGGTAGGGCCGACACGGTGTTCGTGACGGGACCAAGCGTTACAAGACCGGCGCCGACGAACTCCGCTGTCCACGCGCACGGCGCCGACGACGCGACACCGCAGTTGTTCTGTGTCATGTTCATGCTGACGGCGGCGTACACGTCCGCCTGCGTTCGAGCGGCATCCGTGTAGTTCAGGGCAACGATGCGCGCGCCAGCGATTGACGCGAGGTCAGAGGAGTTCTGGCCGTCGCGGCGATTAAGCATCAACGTCCCGCTCTCGAGGACGAGCGCCGCGATCGCGAGAAGGCCGATGAGGCCTCCTGCGACGATGACGAGCACCTGGCCCCGGGCCGAATCGCGCCTGGTGTCTCTGGTCCGGGACATCAGCAACCTCCGCAGTGGATGACTTAGGGCGTGGCTTGTCATTGGTTCACCAAGACGCGTGTTTCGGCGCTGATGTTCAGGCTTCCAATGAACTGGGCGATGAGGGGCGTGACGAGGGTGAATGTCACCTGCGAACGAACGCGCAGAAAGTCGTTGCTTCGACAGGCCGTCATCGCGACCGCTGCAGGAGTGGGGTTGTTCGGAAGGACGCGCTCACACGTCACCGTCGTCGTCATTGCGCTTGTGGGAATGCCAAGCGTGTTGCTGCGCGTAACGGAAATCGTGCACGCCTCTCGTGACAAGGTGTCGCACTGAGGACTCGGCCGGTTCCCGACAGATCCGAACCGTGCGCCCTCTCGGACGCCGTTTCCGAGGGCATTGGCAGTAGTGACGTAGCGGCCAAGGTCGATGATGCCGAACAGGAGAATGGCAAAGAACGGGAACACCAAGGCAAACTCAACCATGGCCTGCCCCTTGGACCTTCGACGTCTCATGGCGTCACAGTCCTGGAGGCGGTCATCGCGGACGTGGCTGGAACGCACTCATATGCCGGGCGACTCTGGGCGACCGTCAACGCGTTGGGCTGTCCGGTCCAGGTCGTAAGCGCACCCGTGAATCCCGCGGCGGTCCATGCCGTGTTGGAAGCGCCCTTGTCGAGGCCAATCAGGCTCGGCACCGTCCGATTTGTTCCGGTGCACTGGCTGATTGTGACCGTCGCGGTTGTCGAATTGTCCGCATCGGGCGCGACATTCGTCGCGGTCGCGGAAGCTGTGTTGTCGGTGGATGGCGGGGACGTCGACGTCAGGGCCACGCGATAGCGGCACTCCCAGACGGCCCCTGCTCCGAGGGACGACGGTGCCGCCGGACAATCGGCATTCGCATTGTTCTGCCCGAATGGAAGGGCTCCGCGACTATCCGAGATCACCACTCCCGTGGCTGGCTGCCCGCCGGTATTCCGGACGATGACCTTGAACCAGACCGACGGGGCCGGAATCTGAGTGCTGTAGGTGACGCTCAGCGTACGTCCCGTGCCGAAGCTCGGATTTCCGTCGCCGTCGCTCCCATCCTTGAACGGACTGACCCACTTGAGCACATTCAGACGAGCCGGTGGCTTGTTGATTACGACGTTCACCCCGTCCGTCGCCGGCAGCGTTTGTGCCGAATTGATCGTGGCGACGTTCGCGTAGTTCTCAGCGATCGCCGTCACGGTCGGCGCTCTGACGTACGTGCAGGTCCACCACCTGCCCCACGACGAAGGTCGTTGGAAACGTGCAGCCCGTGGCTCCCCGGCTGTCCGAGACCGTGACGCCGGTCAGGTTCTGAACCCCGCTGTTTCCGACGGTCAGCTTGTAGGTGATCGGCGTCCCCTCCTCGAAGTTGAGGGACAACTTGTCGATGGGATCCGCCGTACTGCTGTCGAGGCAGGGGCTGCGGTAGAAGCCGGCCGAGTCGAAGTCGTTCGGCTCGAGGCACTTTGCGACGATCTCCGAGCCGTTCGTGGCACCTGCGGGCGAAACGAGCTTTTGGATGCTCGCGCCCGGAGTCGGGTCAAACGCGAGGTTCAGGACGACCGCTCTGGACACGGCCTGAAGATTCCGGTCGCCGATGATGTTCCCCAAAATCGGGGTCAGCAGCTTGAAGGGGTACACGACGGCAACCTGATATGTATCGCCTTCCAGGCAGGTTGTCAGGTCAACACGAGGGGTACCGTTCGGGGCGAGGCACGCAATGGCAGGCGTCAGCTCTGTCCCGTCCGGATTCCGGACACCCTGTTGCTTCAGCTCGCCGCGGACGCGCCAGACAACGTTGTTCGGATCGGCGCACGTTCCGGGCGCCGCGTCATCGCAGACAGGCGCCCGAGATCCGAACAGAGCGCCCTCCTTGGCCGCGTTCTCGATCGCGACGTACGCGTAATACGCGCGCCCGAAGTCGGCGGCACCCGCGAACACGAGGAGCAGGATCGGTGTGACCAGTGCGAACTCGGCGAGGCTCTGACCAACGGATCCCGTCCGGTCGCGTTGCAAAAATCGGGGAAGGCGCATGGATACCCCAAAAGGTCTAGCGTGATTGGCCGATAGTCCCATCTGCACCTTGCACCGCGCCTTGCACCGGTGCTGCACGGCGCCGCGACCGGCCAATGTCCTAGGGTGTTGATGGTACGAATTGGCGATGGATCGCCACGGTCAGAGTGCCGATCCTTCGGCGCATGAAGAAGCGCGTCGCAGCCGCAATGCTCTGGTTCTACGCCGGCTGGTACTTCGGCGCCACGATCGCTCTGGCCCTGGATCTGCCGCCGATTCTTGGGCCGGTTCTCGGAGCTGCGGCCGCGGCGGTCATCGCCGGCGATCCGCGCAGGATCATTTGGTCGCGCCCTGCGGCTCATGCACTGACGTCAAGCTCCCAGGCGACCGAACCCGCTTGATCGTCTGGGTTTAGACCGGAGCGCGGCCGATCACGACACAAGCCGGCACCCATGAGGGTGCCGGCTTGTCTTTACGCTCTTCGTCCCCGGAGCGGCCGTTCGGGCTGCACAGCGCTGCTCGGAGAGGCGTTGAACGCCCGGGACCACGACGCCTACTTCAGGAGTCGCACGCTGACAGATGTACCGGGTGGATTCGGGATCTGGTTCGTCGGGCCGGGAAAGAGTGGCAGCCGCCAAACGCCTTGAGCGCTGTTGGCACCCGAACATTGGGTGATCTGGAACCCAGCAAACCCGATGATGTGGTAGTAGGCGCTGTTGCCGTTGCCGCCGCCGGTATCCCAGACCGGGATGATGTATGTCTGCTCGCTGGCAATCGGAACGGAGCAGTCGTTGCCGCCGTTCCCGTTGTGGCCCTGGTAGCCCGCGATCCGATCCGCTGGTGCAGCACCGCCCGTCGGCGCGTCACAGCATCCATAGGAATTGCCGTCGATTTCGCCTTGGAGAAATCCGGACGCTGCTCCATTCGGGCAGCCAGAGGTTGTGGACATTCCCAACCCGTATCCTGAGCAGCGCCCGGTTGCACCAAACTTCAGCCAGCCAAAGCTTCCGGGAAAGTTCTGGCTGTTCCCATCGTCGTTCAGGCCCTCGTCCGGACACGTACCACCGCGACTGACAGGTTCGTCGTCAGGCGGACAGAGCGTGAAATGCCCAGCCTGAGTCTGGTCGAAGCTCGACGCTGAGATTGCGAATGGGAAGACGCCCCCGTTGGCGACGGGACTCTTGTACCTCGCCGTGGCAGTCGTGCTCGCGGTCCAGGTGCTGATCCCAACGACTCGCGCAATCTGGGTCTGCCAGGTGATCGATGCGGGCACGCGGACGCCAACGGATCGGGCAGGAATTGTGCCTGACCCAACCGGACCCGTGACCACACTAGCGCTGTTGAGGTAGACCGGTCGCTGGCCGCCGACAAAGGAAACTGTTCCACGGTTGGCCAGAGCCGTCGCCGTGATGATCGCGACGACCTCTGCATCCGTGCCACCGCTCGCCATGACGCGCACGGCTGCAAGCGCTGCCAAGTCGCTCGCGTTCTGGGCGCTTCGCCGCTGGACGAACGCCTGGCCTCCGTCGATGACGAGTGCGGTCACAAGCAGGAACACAATCGCCAGAGCACCAAAAACGGCGATGACCTGCCCGCGTTCGCCGTGGCGCTCCCGGGTAATCACAGCTGAGTCCTCCTCAATTGATGACCATCGTTGCTGACCCGCTGCGAAGTGGGGCGCCGATCGCCGCGCGGCCGACAGGGGTCAGAGGATTGAACGTGTAGGTGACGCGTACGGAAATCAGGTTGCCGGATGTGTTGTTGGTCGCGCAGTCGCCCGTCGTCCAACCGGCGGGCGGCGGCGTGTTAGCGGGGTCACAACGCACGTACACCGTTGTTCCCGCGGTGAGTCCGGAACTTGCGTTCCGAACGGCCGCCGTGACATTTGCCACCAGGGCAAGCTGGTTCGCGGGACACACGGGCGCACTGTTCGCACAGCCAGGCTCCTGAGCGTTCGTCACGCCCAACCACGCCGCCTGCGTCGAGCCCACTCGGGCACCCTCCCGAGCGGCCTGCGACATGACGCTATCGGAGAAGACAAAGGCCCCGAGGTCGAGGAGTCCGAACGTCACCAAGAAGAAGACGGGCAGGACCAGGGCGAATTCAACGAGGCTCTGGCCCCGTCGGCCGTCACGATGTCGCCGGCGAACGATCAGCGTCATGGCCGGTAGTGGTACGTGACGGTGGACCCGACCGCGACGCACGTGCCAGCAGCCGGGCTCTGGTTCTTTGCCGATTGTTTCTGGCCGGTTGTGAGGTCGTCTATGCCATTCGCGACAAGGCCCACGGCGGTGATCGCCGTGTCGGCATTGGCGGGCGTCATGCCGTTCACGTTGGGGACAGTGATGCAGACGGGAGTCGCTGTTGGCGTCGGACCTGATGTCGGTGTTGGCGTCGGAGCGAGCGTTGGAGCTGGGATGCCGATGGCCCCGATCGCCACGCTCGTAGCCGACGCCGTCACGCTTAGGTTGCTGAACAGGTTGCTGATGAGTGGAGTCAGGAAGGTGAATCGCTCCGAGACGGTGACCTTGACCTGATTGAGCGATGCGGCGGAGTACGACGTCGCGCAGTCGCTTGGGCTGCAGGTCGTGGTCACGGTGACCAGGCCTTCGCCCCTTTGCGCTTGAGCGCTCGTTTCCTGAAGGGCGCGGCTCTGGATGCCAGCAGTGTCCTCGGGATGCGCAATGCCATAGGCCGCGCCCTCGCGGGCACCATTCGTCACCTGTACGTACGAGAAGAACAGGCGACCGAAGTCGACCGCCATGAGCAGAATCACGATCATGATCGGCAGGATGAGTGCGAACTCGACAACCGCTTGGGCGCGCGAGCGCGGCCGCAGACGCGATCGGACGAGGGATGGGAGGCGCGGTGGACGGCGCCGGCGGACGGCATCGTCCGGGCGCCAGCGCGTGGCGTGAAGCCACCTGGCAAGGTGCATCGTATGGGTCCCCGGCGGTTGGTTGACGGATGATTCCGCGGCCCGATTATGGTCCAGCGAACCTTGCAGGGAACCTTGCAATGTCGCCCTGTGGCACCAAACCCAGTACTTTTGGCCCAGGACCCCGAACGAACCGGCGAGGCGATCGTTCGCGCGCGGGCGCCCTACAGATCCTCGGGCGGCTCGCCGGGCAGGAACACGCTGAACGACGCGCCGCGACCGGCGACGGGCGGCTCGAGCACCAGGTCGCCGTCCATGGCCCGGCACAGCTCGCGTGACACGTACAGGCCGAGCCCGCTGCCGTCGTCGGCCGTCCGCTCGGCGCCGCGTTCGAACCGCCGGAAGAGCCGCGCCGCGATCCTGCTCGGCGACGCCCGGGACCGAGGTCCGAGATCGTGAGACGCAGCTGGCCCTGCTCCGGGACGGGGACGATCTCGACGTGGATCGGCGAGCGCTCGCCGTACTTCAGGGCGTTGTCGAGCAGGGCCCACAGGACCTGGTCGAGCTGGTCGACGTCGGCGACCGCGAGCCAGCCGGCCGAGCGGTCGTCGACCGTGAACGGCACGCCCTCGGCCGCCAGCGCCTCCCATGCCCGCCGGACTCGGATGGGCGAGGGCGACGACCTCGCCGCGGGGCTTGAGGGCGCCGGACTCGAGGCGGGTCACGGTCAGGAGCTGGCGGACCATCCGCGACAGCCGGTCGGTCTGCTCGGAGATGATCCCGAGCCGGCGATCAGGCCGGTCGCGGACGAGCTGCTCGGCGTACGCCCGGATGCTGGTCAACGGCGTCTGGAGGTTGTGGCTGACGCCGCGGAGGAAGTCGTCCTTGGCGGCGTCGAGCTCGAGGAGCTGGCTGTTCTGGGCCTCGACCTGGGCGAACAGCTGGCCATTCCGGATCGCCACCGCGACCTCGCTCGCGAACAGCTCGAGGAGGTCCTGGTCGGCGCGCTCCCACAGGCGCGTCGCCGGCAGGTGACCGACGAGGACGCCGAGCTCCTCCCCGCCGAGCCGGAGGACGGCGCGGACCGGCAGGGACTCCCCGGGGATCCGCTCCTCCGGCGGCGATCTGCCTCGGATCGACGAGCAGGACGTAGGCGTCGATCATCCCGAACGCGGCCTGGGCGTCGTGGGCGGCGCGGCCGGCGATGAAGTCGGGGCTGTCGCGCGGGGAGCCGGCCTCGATCGCCTCGAGGATCTTGCCCAGCTCGCGGTTCCGCCGCTCGAGATCGGCCGCGAGGCGGTTGTGGCTGTCGGCGAGCCGGGCGAGCTCGTCGTCGCCCGGGACGAGGATCGGGGTCGAGAGGTCGCCGGCCGAGGCGCGGTCGACGGCGGTCGCGATCGCCCGGAGCGGGGCGGTCAGGTCGGCGGCGAGCAGCCAGGCGAGGAGGATGCCGATCATCGCCGCGACGACGAAGACGAACAGCAGCAGCCGGCCGAGCGTCACGTTCTGGGCGGGCGAGTCGAGGACCAGGAGGATCGCCCCGAACCCCGCGAGCGGGATGAGCGACGCGGCCACGAGACCGATCGTCAGGCGTGTCCGGAACGACAGGTTGAACCCGAGGCTGGCCCGGAAGTCGGCGCCGTCGCGGACGATCTCGCGGTCGAGCCTGGCGAGAGCCGCGGCCCGCTCGTCGTCGACATCGGCAGCGGCGTCCGCGGGCAGGCCCCCAGCGCCATCGTCGTCGCCGTTGGCAGCGGTCGCCCCATCGGCGGCCGCCGATCTGGCCGAATCGTCGATCTGACCGGCGCGGCCCACCTCAGCCATCGCCGGCGTCGCCCGCTGGAGCGGACTCGCCGCGGAGCACCGGCGGCGCAGCCGGACCCTCGACCGGTGGTTCGCCGGCCACCAGCCGGTAGCCGACGCCGCGCACGGTCTGGAGGTGGGCCGGGTGATTGGGATCGACCTCGACCTTCTGGCGAAGACGACGCATCGTGACCCACACGTACGACGGGTCGGCGTCCTCCGTCTCGGCCCAGCCACGAGCAAGCAGCGTCTCGGTCGTCACCGTCTGGCCGAGGTTGGCCGCCAGGGCGTACAGGAGCCGCGACTCGGTCGGCGTGAGCTGGACCGCGGCGCTGCCGACCGTCGCCTCGCGGCGGTGGAGGTCGAGCGTCAGGTTCGCCCCGAGGACCAGGCTCTGGCGTGGCACCTTGTCGCCGAGCCGGCGCAGGATCCGGTTGATCCGGGCCCGCAGCTCCGGGTAGTGGTAGGGCTTGGTGACGTAGTCCTCGGCGACCTCCTCGAGGAGGTCCGCCTTCGAGTCGCCGGCATCGATCGCCGACAGGACGATGATCGGCAGGTCGGCCCGACCCTTGATCTCGCGGGCGAGGGTCAGCCCGTCCATCCGCGGCATCATCATGTCGATGATCAGGAGGTCCGGCCAGCCGCTCTTCAGGCGGCGGAGCGCTTCGTCGCCGTCGCGCGCGGTCTGGATGTCGAACCCGTCGGCACGGAGCTGATCGGCGAGCAGGACGAGCAGGTTCGGGTCGTCGTCGACGATCAGGATCCGGGGCGACGGATGTCCTCGGATGCTGGGCGCGCCGCCGGGGGGCATGCCCCCGAGTATACGAGCGCCGACCCTGCGGGCGAGCGGGCTCAGGTGCGTCGGTGCGATTGGACGGGCCCGATCGGGCGGTGGCCGCGCGCACCAGCGGTTTGTCGGGTCACCCCTCCGATAGGACTTCTTTCCTACTCCAAAGAACGGCCTCGACGCCGATGCTGCGCCCATCGGCCACAGAGCCGCACTTCCGCCGGGGACCCATACGATGCAATTGTCGAGCTGGCAGCAGGCCATCTCTCGATCCCGTCTGCGCACCCGATTCGGCGACGCCGGAGCGTCGCGCCGCCCGGACTGCGACGCGTTCGGGCGCCCACTCGAGGCTCGTCACGGCCGGCCAGGTAGTACTTCCCGCCACGACGAGTACCCCGTCCGGGCTATGCACCGAGACACCAATGACAGGTGCAATTCAATGTTGCGTCCAGACGATGCCGGCATGAACCACACCCAGCGGTTCCCGCTCCATCGCCGAACGAGTCAGGGCCGTGCCGGCCGTCGCGGGCAGTCGCTCGTCGAGTTCGCGCTGGTCTTCCCGATCTTCTTCACGCTGCTCATTGCCATCATCGAGTTCTCGCTCGTGTACAACGCCCAGCTGTCGGTCAACTTCGCCACCCGCGAGGCCGCCCTTGCAGCCGCGGAGGCCGGCAACGCCGCCGGCGGCGACTGCGCCATCCTCCGCTCCATCGAGGACACGATGGCGGCCCCGACCAGCGACGAGCAGGTCAGCGAGGTCGTGGTGTATCTGTCCGACACCGTCGGCAGCCCGGTTCCGGCCGGCGCTCCGATGAAGAACACGTATCGCCGCGGCGGCGCCATGGTCTGCCCCCGCGCCGGCAATCCGACCGCCACGGTCGCGTTCACCCTGGTCGGCAGCGCCGGCTACCCCGAGGGGTCACGCTGCAACACCCTGGCCGGCTGCGGCGTCGGACGGCCGCTCGATCACGTCGGCGTGCAGATGACCTACGTCTACACGTGGCACACGCCGCTCGCTTCGTTCATCGGGCTCGGCGGCACCGGCTACATCATGGTGGGCTCGAACGCGATGCGGATGGAGCCGGTCCTGTGAGCCCCGTCGCTCGCGACCCGCGCCTGGATCGGCCGCGCCGCAAGCGCTCCGGCCAGAGCGTCGTCGAGTTCGCGGTCACGGTCCCGCTGTTCATGATGCTGCTCCTCGGCATGCTCGAGTTCGGGTTCGTCTTCCGTCACCACCTCGGCCTCGAGTACGCGACCCGCGAGGGCGCCCGGATGGCCGCCGCGCTCGGGAGCGGGACCGACCAGGTCCTGTGCGACGACGTCGACAAGAACGTGATCGCCGCGCTCCAGCGCGTTGCGACGTCGCCGGGCACCGCGATCGAGCTCGGCAACATCAGCGAGATCCGGATCTACCAAGCCGACCTGGATGGCGCCCAGATCGGCAGCCAGGTCAACGTCTGGGTCCCGGGAACCGGCCCGACCGTCGATGGCGCCCCTCTCAAGTTCACCCGATCGACGCCGATCGATCCGTGGAGCGCCTGCGTCCGGAAGAACTCCTGGACCCTGCCCAACACGCCGCCCGACTCCGTCGGCGTCAGCCTGACCTACCGCTACGACCTGATCACCCCGCTCGGGACGTTCGTCCGGGCATTCGGGTCGGGCTCCATCACGATCTCGGATCGAACCATCATGGCGGTCAACCCCACATGACGACATCGACGCGGACCACCACCGCCAGGCGGGAGCGCGGGCGGGGCCAGATCCTTGTGATCTTCGCCGTTGCGACGATCGCACTGTCCGGCATGGTCGCCCTGGTTCTCGACATCTCCTGGTACTGGGGTAACTCCCTGAAGGTCCAACGCGCCGCCGATGCCGCCGCCCTGGCGGGCGTCGTCTGGCTGCCGGCGGCCGAGCCGAAGGCCAAGACCACGGCCGTCAGCGAGGCCCGCAAGAACGGCTACGTCGACGGATCCGGGGCGACCATCACCGCCTTCAAGGACCCGGGCAACGACCGGCGCCTGAACGTCAGCATCGCGACCACCGTCGACACCTTCTTCATGCGCGTGTTCGGGATCAACACGATCCCCCTGGTCCGGACAGCGAAGGCCGAGTTCGTGCTGCCCGTGCCGATGGGCAGCCCTCAGAACTACTACGGCGTGGGATTCTTCGAGGGCCAGACGGGCGGCACCAGCCAGACCCATGGACCCGGTCTTTCGAGCTTCGCTCCGTCGGGCGGCTTGTTCAACCAGTTCGCGAACCGCGGCGAGGGTCTCACCAGCAACAACACGTACGCCACCGGCGTCGTCGGCGAGGGCAGCGCGGGCCAGACGCAGGTGTACGCCAACTTCGGCCTGACCGTTCCCGCCGCCAACACCGTCCGAGGACTCGAGGTCCGGATCGAGGCGCAGGCGAGCGACCCTGCAGGCTGCCGGCTTGCCGTCGAGCTTTCGGATGACAACGGCACGACCTGGTCCACCACGAACAAGATGATCGACCTGACCGGCTCGGATCCGGCATCGGGCTCGTGGCCGGTCCTCGGCGGTCCGACCGACACCTGGGGACTCTCGTGGTCGCCGGGTGACGTCGCGAACGGGAACCTCCAGGTCCGGCTCCGCGCCTTCGACCCGGAATCGAGCAACGACCTGTTGAACACCAACAGCGGGCAGTGCAACAACCTCGCCCTCGTCTCGGTCGACGCGATGACGGTGACGGCCTACTCGACGACGCCTCGGGTCAACACCGTCATGTCGGTCTACGACCCGGTAACCGGGTCGGCCCTCGCCCCCCAGAACATCTGGGGTGCCATGTTCACCTCCGGCGGCGTCCGCGAGAACGGCGACCGGTTCGGGCCGTCGTTCCTCGGCAACGGGGCCGGTGGGAGCAAGGGCGACCCCAACCCGGACTATGACCCGAACGGTTACGACTACACGGTCGAGCTCAGTGGCGGGGCCACGAACGGCCAGGTGCAGCTGTTCGACCCGATGTTCTGCGCGACCGGCAACAATGGTCACGGCGGCTCGTTCGGCGCCGGCGACCACTGGACGGACCACGCGCCGAGCCAGGTCACGGCACCGGTCGCAGTGACGTACCGGCTCTATGACATGAAGGGAACGCCGCTCGACACGGCCGATGACGGCGCGCCGCTCGCGACCTTGAAGTACGACCCGGGCACGAAGACGATGGGCGACTTCAGCGGCAACTTCGGGACGCCCGACCAACAGCGCGGATGCGAATGCCCAGGACTGCGGGTCGAACCCGGCCCACCACCAGTGGGTGTCGCTGGCGACCGGGCTGGCCCAGGGCATGTACCGCGTCAACGTCAACACGACCGTCGACAGCGGCAACCTGAACGTCGGCGCCGAGAACCTCTTCTCGATCTACGTCAACTCGACGGGCGGCAAGGCCCGGGTCTACGGCGGCGGCCGCATGGCGGCCTACGCCAACATGGACAGTGCCACCAGCCTCTTCTACTTCTGCCAGATCGAGGCCGCCCACGCCGGCAAGACGATGGTCATCACCCTGTTCGATCCGGGCGAGTCGTCGGGCGACGCGTTCCTCCGGATCAAGAGCCCCGACGGCAACGCCTACAACAACGTGAACTTCACGTGGTCCTCGGACGACGGTCGATCCGGGTCGGGGACCCAGATCCAGACCTCGATCGGTGGCGCGGCGCAGTTCAACAACCGCATCCTGACGATCACCATCCCCCTCGCGACGACCTACGGTGCGGTCGGCCTGAAGCCGTCCGGCGAGACCGAGGAGGGCTGGTGGAAGATCGAGTACCAGATGAACGCGGCCAATGACACGACCACCTGGGGCGTGAGCATCAACGGCAACCCGGTCCACCTGCTCCTGCCGTAGCGGCAGGGGGCGGCGCCGGCCCCGGCCGGCGCGGCGCCGGCCCCGGCCGGATCCTCGGTCAGGGCGCCTTGGGGTCGACGAAGCGGCAGCGCTGCCGAATGGGACAGAGCTCGTGCTTCGGGCGGAGCGCCTGGCAGATCTCGCGCCCGTGGTGGATCAGCAGCACGTGCGTCTCGTAGCTCCGCTCCGGCGCATCCCCGAGCATGGCGAGGAACCGGTCGTGGTCGACGTCGAGCGGGCCCTTTGGTGGGAGCAGCCCGATCCTCCGCGAAACGCGCTCGACATGGCGGTCGATCGGCATCAGCGGCTGGTTGAAGCAGAACACGAGGAGGACCGACGCGGTCTTCTTGCCGATGCCGGGAACCGCTGACAGCCAGTCGCGAGCCGCGATCGGCGCCATGTCCCCGAGGAACTCGAGCGAGTAGTTGCCCCGCTCCTCGCGGATCTTCCGGAGCGTCGCCTGGATCCGGGGCGCCTTCTGGGTCTGGAGCCCGGCCGGGCGGATCACGCGCATCAGCTCCTCGACGTCGACCGCCTCGACCGCGGCCCAGTCCGGAGCCGCGCCGTCCGGCAGGCCCGATCCACCCCATCCGGCGCCCGGCTCGTGGTGTTCTGCTGCCCCACCGGAGGGAAAGGCTGTCCGGAGCGCGACGAAGCCCTGCTCCGCGTTCACGTCGGCGGTGCTCTGGGTGAGGATCGTCAGGATCAGCTCGGAAGTCGGGTCGAGCCGCCGCGCGCCAGACCTGCGGGCCGTACAGGCCGCGGAGCGCGTCGAGCGTGTCGGCGAGCAGGCCCGGGCGGTAGCGCGCGAGGTACTTCGCCCACTTGATCGACAGGTCTTGCTTCGCGCGCTTGCGCTTCGGCTTGGCCTTCGGCCGCGGCTTCGGCTTCGGCGGGGCGGTCGAGATGCCGGCTGCTGGTCGGGTCGGGCTCACGGCGCCGATGATGCGGCAACCAGCCGGCCGAGGTCGACCAGTCCCGCGATCCGCTCGCCGCATCGCTCGAGCGGCTCCGTGCCCGGCGGCCATCGCCTCCTCCACGGTCTGCGGCCGCTCGACGACCGGAACGACCACGGCACCGATCGGCCGGAGCGCCGCGATCCCGTCGGGTTCGACGCCGCCGCCGACGGCGATGCAGGCCACCCCGGCTGCCGCCGCCCGGCGGGCGACGCCGAGAGCCGTCTTGCCGAACGCCGTCTGGGCATCGATCCGGCCCTCGCCGGTGATCACCAGGTCCGCCCGCGCGAGCTTGCCGTCGAAGTCGGCCGCGGCCATGACCACGTCGATGCCGGGCACGAGATCGAGCGACGCGAATCGGTCGGTCAGGCAGAGCAGCCCGAACCCGGTGCCGCCGGCCGCGCCCGCCCCGGGCGTCTCGCGCTCGGTCCGGCCGGCCGCAGCCTCGAGCGCGTCGGCGTAGCGGGCGAGGCGCCGGTCGAGCACGGCCACGTCGGCCGGCGTCGCGCCCTTCTGCGGGCCGTAGGTGGCCGCCGCACCGCGCGCTCCGAGGAGCGGATTGGACACGTCGCAGGCGATCCGCAGCCGCACGTCCGCCAGCCGCGGGTCGAGGCCCGTCAGGTCGATGACGCATGGCGCGGCCGGATCCACCGCCGGGTCCGGGACGATCGCCCCGAGCGCGCGCAGGATCCCCGCGCCGCCGTCGTTCGTCGCGCTGCCGCCGATGCCCAGCGTGATCTCGCGGACGCCGGCATCGAGCGCGGCAACGAGCAGCTCGCCGGTGCCGCGCGTCGTCGCCCCGAGCGGATCGAGCTCGATCGATGCGAGCCGTGACAGGCCCGACGCCGCGGCGAGCTCGACGATCGCGCGCTCGCCATCCTCCGACTGGAGCCAGCGCGCCGAGATCGCCCGGCCGATCGGATCGGTGGCGTCCGCGACGCGCCACTCCCAGCCGCCGGCCGCCTCGATGGCGACGGTCGTGCCCTCGCCGCCGTCGGCCAGCGGCGCGAGCAGGATCTCGTCGGCCGGCCGGGCCCGCGACCAGCCGGCCGCCGAGCGCGCGGGCGACCTCGACCGAGGTCAGCGATCCCTTGAACGAGTCGGGCGCGATGAGGACGGTGAGCCCGCCGGGAACCGCCGGAGTCACCGTCGGACGGGTTCGAGCTCGTCGGCCCGGAAGCCGGAGTCCACGCCCGGCGACGAGCCGTTCGAGCCCTCGATGCCGCGCCGCCGCTCGAGGTACTCCGGGATCCGGATCATCGGCGGGCGCTCCTGGTCGGCGAGCTCGATGACCTCGAGCGACAGCCGGCCGTGGCCGGAGCGGGGCAGCTTCATCGTCGACCCGAGCTCCGCGAACAGCCGCGCCTTGCGCCGCTCCTCGAGCCGCTTCATGACCGCCTGGAGGATCACGAACGACATCCGCGACAGGCCCTCGAGCTCCTGGTTGCGGTGGACCCGGCGCTCGAGGTCGACCTGGCCGAGACCCTCGATCCCGACCCGCTCCGCGGCGTCGATCAGGTGCCCGATCTCGACCGCGTAGCCGGTGAAGAACGGGATCGACTCGAGCAGCGCCCGGCGCGCCCGCGTACTCGCCGCTGAGCGGCTGGATCATTCCCGACAGCTCCGGGTAGAAGAGGTTGATCAGGGGCCGCGCGACCAGTTCCGTGACGCGTCCGCCGCCGCCCTCCTTGAGGACGCCGC
Source organism: uncultured Chloroflexia bacterium (assembly GCA_963783055.1). Lineage (GTDB taxonomy): Bacteria > Chloroflexota > Limnocylindria > Limnocylindrales > CSP1-4 > CF-46. The sequence goes on along the minus strand of CAWAMB010000002.1, from coordinate 1,164,188 downwards.
CCTCGACGATCGGGCGCTGGTAGTAGCCCTTGACGTACTGCAGCCGCGGCTCGTGGAGGAGCGGCCCGAGCGTGCCGTAGACCATCCGCGGATGCCAGTTCCGGACGTCCGTGTCGGCCCACACGATGATGTCGCCGCTCGCCTCGTGAGACCGACTTCCAGAGCGCCTCGCCCTTGCCCGTGAACGAGCCGTAGCGCGACAGGATGTCCGGGTGCTGGACGACCCGGGCGCCCTCGGCCTCGGCGATCTCGCGGGTCCGGTCGGTCGACGCCGAGTCGATCACGAGGATCTCGTCGATGAGCGGGACGCGGCCCATCATCTCGCGCATCGCGCGGCGGACGATCGGGCCGACGTCTCCTCCTCGTTCAGGGTCGGGAGGACCAGCGATACGGTGACGCCCTGCTTCTCCTTGAGCTGGACCAGGCGCCGCAGGTCGGCGAACTCGGCGTGGTGGAAGTTGGACTCGCCGAACCAGCGCTCGACCCGGACGGGGACGGCACGCGCCTCCTCGGCGGCGCGGTCCGCGGCGGCGAGGGTCTCGGCCCGGGACGCGAGCTGCTCGAACGTCGCCCGGCCGATCACCTCGCGGGTCTTGACGACGATGACGCTCGGCCGGGCCCGGGTCGCGATCGCCTCGGGCAGGGCGCCGAACAGATACGTGTCGCCGTCGGTGCCCGCGGGCTGGGCGGAAGCGCCCATCACGACGAGATCCGCCTCGCTCGGCCTCCTTGAGGATGGCGTTCCGGACGTTGGCCGCTTCGCGGACGATGCCTTCGCCGCGGCCCTTGAGGTGTTGCCGGACGAACTGCGCGAGGGCGTGCTCGGCCTGGGCCCGGACCGCGAGCGTGATGCCGGGCGGGACGAAGTGGAGGACGCTCACGGTGGCGTCGGTCCGCCGCGCGATCGCATCGGCGTAGCGGACGGCGAGCTCGGCGTGCGGGCCGCCGCGGACCGGGACCACGATCCGCCGGATGTCCTTCGTGCCGCGCTGCTTGACGACGGCGATGTCGGCAGGCGCGTCGCGCACGACCTCGTCGATCGTCGGCGAGATGACCGAGCCGCCCTCGCGGCCGGCGGGCGCCTTGCCGCCCCAGCCGAAGATGATCAGGTCGGCTTCCTGCTCGGCCGAGGCCTCGATGATCCCCTCGGCGGCGTGGCGGCCGATCCGGACGATCGGGTGGATCGTGGTGCCGTCCGGAGCGAAGTCGAGGACCCGCTGGAGGAGCCGCCGGGCGTGCCGGGCACGGGTGGCGCCCTCGCTCAGCGGCATGCCCTCCGGCACCTCGACGATGCCGAGGGCGGTCAGCTCGCCGGCGCGCGGATCGAGGAGCGCGGCACCGAGCCGGATCAGCTCCTCGGCGGTCGCCGGGTTGGCGACCGGGATCAGGATCCGGGCGGGCAGGGGACCGCGGGCGGCGGCGTTCATCGAGCCGGCCCGGTGGTCGCCGGACGCGCCGGCCTGGGCTTGGCGCCGTTGTCCGAGGCCGGGGGCGAGCCGGCACCGGAGGCGTCATTCCCGGGGTCGGCGGCAACCGACGCGGTCCAGCGCTCGACGAGATAGGGCTTGAGCTGCTCGAACGCCCGAGCCTGGCGCTCGACCCGGTCCTCGGCCTCGTCGGTGGTCTGGTTGCGGTTCTCGATGACGAAGCTCCCGACCCGCCCGAAGTAGATCGGCACGAGCGCCGCGACGAGGTTCTCGATCGGCGGCTCCTCCGAGCGGGCGCAGATGATCAGGTCGTAGATGAGCCGCGCCCAGAGCTCGTCGGAGAACTGGAACGACGACAGGGCCTCGGCCATCTCGAGGGTGGTCGCGGTCTTGGAGGTGCCATCGCCGGCGATCCCGAGCCGCGTCCGCGCCGCGTCGACGAGCTTGCCGGCCTCGGCGGCCAGCACGAGGACGGTCTCGAGGTTCTGCGGCGCGAACATCCGGCGCCACGTGTCGACGAGGGTCAGCGAGCCGCCGTGGAACTCGGACAGGAGGCGGAGCGTGTTCACCTCGAGCGGCGGCGGGTCGATGATCCGCTCGAACCCGTAGGCCGGGATGTCGTGGCTGCCGGTGATCGAGACCCAGTTGTCGGGGTGGGTCGCCGCGAGCCGGAGGATCGTGCCGACGACCTGGCGGAACATCGGCCCGAGGTCGGCTCCGGGGTCCTTCGGGTCGTGGACCTTGGCGCCGAGTCGCGCCTGGCAGACGGCAAACCCGCCGGTCAGGGCCGACGTCGTCATCCAGATGTCGATCCCGAACTTGCTGATGTCGGCCGACCAGTTGTCGAGCGTCAGGTAGTGCTTGACGAGGTCGCCGCTGACCCCGAAGTCGCCCCCGATCGGTTGGCGGATCCGGTTGCCGTACAGGGCGCGCGTCAGCGGATAGGTGACGGTGTTCGTGATCGTGCCGTCGTACTTGTAGCGGGCATAGAGCGGCGCCACGTAGTCGTAGCCGCCCTTGAGGATCGGACCGGCGAGGAGCTCGATCCATTCGGGGATGATCGAGCGCAGGTCGCTGTCGACGACGACGAGGGCCTGGACCTCGAGCGCGGCCGCGATCTCGAAGATCGTCCGGAGGGCTGCTCCCTTGCCGCCGACGCCGTCGATCTCGGGATAGGTCAGGCTGACCCGCGAGAGCTTGTTCGTCGGGCGGGTGAGGAGGATCTGCTCGATGTAGTCGGGCGGCTCGGTCTCGATCACGACCCGGCCGGTCCCGTCCGGCGAGCCGGCGTCGCTGTTGATCAGGACGGGCCGCAGGTCCGGAAAGTACTGGACGAGACCGGCCTGGGCCGCACGCACGACGTAGCCGATCGTCGCCGCGTTCTTGAAGCTCGGGATCCCGACCATGATGTCCGCGTGGCCCAGTCGGGCGATCTGGTCGCGGACAGCCGGGGTCAGTCCTTGGGCAGGCACCCCCTGACCGTACCACCGATCGCCGACGGTCGCCCCTGAGCGACGCACTGCGTTCGTCGCGCATGGGTGCGTCAGCGCAAGGCGCCGGCGAGCACCGGAACGAGCGCATCCGCAGATGCGTGAGTGAGGAGCGCAGTCGGCAACGCCGCGATGGCGTGCCCAGGCGCGACAGCCCTTCTCAGCGCGGCGGGATCGCGGCGAGCGCCCACTCCGGGTTCTTCTGGCCGGGCAGGTAGCGACTGTTCGCCGACTTGAACGCCAGCCGCCGGAAGCCGAACGCGCGCCACGAGCCGAGCCACGTGTCGATCGGCGGCTTGACGTGGATCCCGACCCGGACGAGGTGGCTCTCGGTGACGACGGATTCCAGGATCCGCTTGCGCTCGAGCAGCGGGACGTCGCACAGCGATTCGTCGTCCAGCCAGAGCAGGTCGACCGCGACGAGGGCCAGCTCCGCCGCGGCGCCCTCGATCGTCCGAGCGCGAGCCTCCTCCAGCTGCAGCGCCAGCCGCTCCTTCCGTTCGCCGCGACCCCCCACGATCATCTGGGACATCGCCTGCCCGGGCTTGGGGACGGTCACGATGTCGCGGCTGGCGATGCCCGGCGCGGCCTGGATCGGCTCGGGGGTCAGGAACGCTTCGAGGAGGACCGTCGCGCCGTCGACGGCCGCGCGCAGGTCGTCGGCGACGTCCTCGTAGCCGTCGATCGGCTCGCCCTCGGCGTCGGTCAGACGGACCGTGTCGCCGTCGACGAGGGCGAGGATCCGCGGACCGGTCCAGAGCGGTTCCACGATCGGATCGGCGATCTTGGCGGCGCGTTTGTCCCCGAACTGCATCAGGCGCCACGTCGCCGCGGCGGATCCGGAATCGGCGGCAAGCATCAGCCGATGATACGCGTGGACCGGCCCGAACCGTTCAGCTGGGCCGGGGACCGGCGATCGGCGGCTGGCACTGCCGAATCGGTCGCATCGGACGACGGCGCCGCGCCTATGATCCGGCGATGGCCGCCGCCGATCGCCGTTCGGTCGCTCGCCCGGGTCGCGGACTCGGCGCGCTGAGCCCGAGCGGTCGCTCCGCCGAGCCGGTCGCCTGGGCGCTCTACGACTTTGCCAACACGATCTTCTCGTTCGCGGTCGTCTCGACGGCGATCGGGCTCTGGGCGACCGACGCCAGCCGGTTCGGCGAGCGCGACGGCAACCTCGTCGTGTCGGTCGCCGTGGCGATCAGCGTGGCCCTCAACGCGATCGTCTCGCCCATCCTCGGGGCGCTGAGCGACCGCGGCGGGCGGCGGCTGCCGTTCCTGCTGTTCTTCACGGCCCTGTGCGTCGTCCCGACCGCCCTGATCGGACCGAGTCCGGCCATCGCCGGAATCGCCCTCTTCGCGGTCGCCAACTTCGCGTACCAGGCGGCCCTGATCTACTACGACGCGACCCTGAAGACCGTCAGCTGGCCCGAGACACGCGGCCGCCTGAGCGGGATCGGCGTGGCGGTCGGCTATTGCGGGACGATCTTCGTCGGGCTCCTCCTCATCGTCCTGAAGGTGCCGGTCGAGGGCCGGTTCCTCGTGGCCGCGATCCTGTTCGCCCTGTTCGCCGTGCCGATCTTCCTGATCGTCCGGGAGCAAGGGTCGGTCGGCCGGGTGAGCCGGTCGGACGTCACGGGGTCGTGGTCGCAGCTGAAGACGACGATCGAGCATGCCCGCGAGGTGCCGGGACTCGGCCGCTTCCTCGTCGGCCGGTTCTTCTACTCGGACGCGGTCAACACGATCATCGTGGTCATGACCGTCGTCACGGTCTACGCCAAGGGCCTGACCGAGTCGACCGCCCAGATCGTCCTGCTCGGGCTCACCGTGGTCGCGGTGGTCGCGAGCTTCGGCTGGGGCCGCCTCGTCGACCGCTGGGGCCCGAAGCGGACGCTCCTGGTCGTGCTGCTGTCGTGGGCGGTCGGCCTGGTGCTGGGCGCCGTCTCGCTCGGCGTCGACGGGCCGATCGGCTTCGTCGCCTTCCTGATCGCGGGCGGGATCCTCGGCAGCGGCCTCGGCGGCGTCCAGGTCGCCGACCGGGTCCTCATGGTCCGCCTCTCGCCGCCCGAGCGGCTCGGCGAGCTCTTCGGCCTGTACGGGCTGGTCGGCAAGGGATCCCAGGTGATCGGCCAGCTGCTCTACGGCGTGACGCTGTTCCTGCTCCTCGACACGTTGAAGGTCGGCGCCTATCAGCTGGCCGTCCTGACCCTGCTCGTCACGATGCTGATCGGCTACCGGCTGCTCCAGTCGGTCCCGGAGCCGGGAGAGGACGCGACCGACGCGCCGGTCGGCTCGGTCCCGCCCGAGCGCCTTGCGCCGGCGGCGGCCCCGATCGAGCCGCGTTAGTCGAGCCGCGTTAGTCGAGCCGCCCCGTCAGCCCTCGTCGAGCCCCTAGTCCGGCCGCGTTCCCGACGCGTCCAGGTGGGCTCGGCGCCAGGCCCAGGCCGAAGCGATCATGTCCTCGAGGCCGGGCCGCCGCGCGCTCCAGCCCAGCACCGCACGGGCACGCTCGGGTGCCGCGACGAGCACCGGCGGATCGCCCGCCCGGCGCGGACCCGTCGTCTCGGGAATCGACCGACCGACGACCGCCGCAGCCGCGTCCAGCGACCTGACGCACGCTGAATCCCGCCCCGATCCCGAGATTGCACACCAGCGCCGCATCCGTCCGCGGGTCGCCGGGTGCCGTTGCCTCGAGCGCGGCGAGGTGGGCGTCGGCGAGGTCCATGACATGGATGTAGTCGCGGATGCAGGTCCCGTCCGGGCGTCGGGTAGTCCGCTCCGTACAGGGTCACCGGGTCGCCGGTCTCGACCGCGTGGAGGATGGTCGGGATCAGGTGCGTCTCCGGGTCATGGAGCTCCCCGTTCCGCTCGGTCGCCCCCGCCACGTTGAAGTAGCGGAGGGCGACGCTCCGGAGCCCGTAGGCCTCGCCGTAGAAGCGAAGGGCGCCCTCGAACGTGCGCTTCGTCTCGCCGTACGTGTTGATCGGGCGGAGCGGCGCCTCCTCGGGGATGGGAGTGGCGTCCGGGACGCCATAGACCGCCGCGGTCGAGCTGAACACGACGCGCCCGACGCCCGCGTGGCGGGCGGCATCGAGCAGCACGATCCCGCCCGCGACGTTGTCGCGGTAGTAGCGCGCCGGATCGCGCAGGGACTCGCCGACCAGCGAGCGGGCGGCGCAGTGGAGGATGGCGTCGACCTGGGCGCGCTCGAGCAGGCGGGCCATGAGCTCCGGGTCGCCGTAGCTTCCGACCTCGATCGAGGCGGTCGGCGGGACGGACTGCCGATCGCCGGTCGACAGGTCGTCGAGGATCACGACCTCGTGGCCGGCCTCGAGCAGCCGCTCGACCGACACGGCGCCGACGTAGCCGGCGCCGCCGGTCACCAGGACGCGCACGCGAGCCTCCGTGCTGGCGGGCGCGATCATCGGCGGCGGCCGAGGAGCCGCCCGACGAGGCCGGGCCGGGACGCCGGTGCCGCGCGGGGCTCTGGGGATGGCGGGCTCGGGTCGGCCGGCGCAGCGACATTCGGGGCCGCGGTTTCCGTGATCACGTCGTCCGGGACGGCCTCGCCGCGATTCCGGAACTGCTCGGCCATGCGCTGCGAGAGGTGGCTCGCCATCGGGTTGTCCGGATCGAGCGCGAGCGCCTGTCGGGCGAAGGTGTACGCGCCGCGCTGGTCGCCCCGCTCCAGGGCGATCCGGGCGAGCCCCGTCACCGCGATCGAGTTGTTCGGGTCGATGGCCACGACCTGGCGGTAGAGCCGCTCGGCGTTGTCGTACAGGCCGATCCCCATGGCCCGCTCCGCCTCGAGCATGAGCTCGATCACAGGGTCGCGACCAGCGGGTCCCAGTCGTCGGGCAGCGGCGGCGGCACGACGACCGAGCTCTCGACCGGCACGAAGGCCCCAGCCGCGGCGGATTCGCCGATGGCGGCCATGACGTCGAGCACGTGGAAGGCGAGGGCTCCGTCGGCGCGGTGCGGCCGGCCCTCGCGGATCGCGCGGGCCAGGTCGAGGACACCGGTGCCCCGCGACGAGACGGCCGTGGTCCGCGCGATGGTTTCGATCGTCGCGGAACCGCGGCGCTGGATACGGACCTCGCCGTCGAAGTTGTTCGGGTCGGGCAGGAGCAGGGTCCCGTCGCGGCCGGTCAGCTCGAGAACGATCCGCGGCAGCGCCGAGTCGAAGGAGAAGATCGTCTGCGCCGACGGTCCGCCGGCAAACCGGAGGAGCGAGCCGACATGGCTCGGGACCGTCACGTCGAACGTCTCGCCGGCGCGCGGACCCTTGCCGATCGTGCGCTGGATGCGCGCGGTCGAGGCCAACGCGGCGACCGCATCGATCGGGCCCAGGACCTGGACGAGCGCCGTCAGGTAGTACGGCCCGATGTCGTGCAGAGGCCCACCGCCGACCTGGAACAGGAACGCCGGGTTCGGGTGCCAGGCATCGGGACCCGGTCCCTGGAGCAGCGCGAGGGCCGTGAGCGGCTCGCCGATCACGCCCTCCGCGACCAGCCGGCGAACGGCCTGGAGCCCCGGACCGAGGAACGTGTCCGGCGCACACCCGACCCGCAGACCGGCCGCCGTCGCCGCATCGAGGACCGCTCGGCCAGTCGCGCGATCCAGGGCGAGCGGCTTCTCGCTCCAGACATGCTTGCCCGCGGCGAGCGCCCGCTGGGAGACCTCGGCGTGGGCGGCCGGGATCGTGAGGTTGACGACGATCTCGACGTCGGGATGGCCGAGGACGGCGTCGACGTCACCGGCCGTCGCGACCCCGTGCTCGGCCGCCTTCGCGCGGGCCGCGTCCGGACGCAGGTCGCCGACCGCGTGGACGATCGTGTCCGGGAATGACGCGAGGTTCTCGATGTACGTGTCGCTGATCACGCCGGCGCCGACGATGCCGATCCCGACCGGCCCCGACCGGCTCATGCGGGTCCGCCCGAGCCGGCGGGTCCGCCCGAGCCGGCGGGTCCGCCCGAGCCGGCGGGGCCGCCGGATCCCTCGGCGAGCCCGAGCAGGAACGTTCGACTGGCTCGGATGGCCTCCCACAGATCGCCGGCCGTATCGTCGAGCTCGACGACGCGCAGGGCGGCCGGAGCGGCCGCGACGATGTCGCCGACCGGGAGCGAGCCGGAGCCCGCAGCGACCTGGCGCAGGGTGTCGAGGCTGCCGTCGCCGTCCTTGACGTGGAGGGCGATGACCCGATTCCCGAGCCGGCGGAGGAGGGCCGGGACATCCGCGCCACCGGCGAACGCCCAGTACGTGTCGACCTCGAGGACGACTTCGGGGGCGAGGAGGTCGGCGAACACCTCGAGGGCGTGCCGGCCGTCGATCATCGAGGCCAGCTCGAAGTGATGGTTGTGGTAGCCGACCCGGATTCCGTGCTCGGCGGCCCGCACCGCCACGGCATTGAGATCGGCGGCGAGCTGCCGGATCGCCTGCCTCGGACTCCCAGATGGCGGGCTCGGTCCAGGGCTGGATGACGGTCCCGATCCCGAGCTCGACGGCGGCTGCCAGCATCTCGTCGACGGTGGCCGGCCCGAGCAGTCCGACGTGGGCGGTCGGCGCCGACAGGCCGTGGCGCGGCAGGCCCTCGCGGAGGGCGTCCCGGAACGTCGGGAGATCGAACGGCTCGACCCGCCGGAAGCCCATCGTGGCGAGGCGGCCAAGGGTCGCGTCGACATCCTTGGCCAGGAACTGGCGCACCGTGTAGAGCTGGACCGACAGGTTGGTCGCCGGATCGCTGAAGGCCGGGTCGGGTGCCTGGGTGTCGAGTGGTTCGGCAAGCACGCGGGCCGCCTCGATCAACTGGGCTCGGTCGTTCATCCCGGGATTCTCCACCACCTGGTCGAAGAGCGTCGCAATGATCCGACCGAGGCCCGGCCCAGCCGGCAGGCCGAGCTCGGACATCAGGTCAGCGCCGTCGATCGCGAGGGCGGATCGATCGAGGATCGGGCCTGCCGCCAGCTCGGCGACGATCCGGGCACGGAGGCCGGCGAGGTCGTCCGCGTCGCGGGCGACGCCGCTGCCCTCGTTGTCGGCCTCGCGCAGTGCGAAGAGCTGGTCGACCGCTTCCGGCCCGATCTTGGCGAGGAACCGGCGCACCGCGGCGTGGCCCCACGTCGGCTCGTAGCGGAACATGTGGTGCCGGACGAGGTGGACGACCCTGGTCCGGGTCTGCGTCGGCAGGTGGAGCCGGTCGAGGAGCGCGTCCGCGAGGTCCGCCCCGACGGCCTCGTGGTGGTAGAAGTGGCCGTCGGCGGCCGTGGCCGGCTTGCCGAGGTCGTGGACGAGGGCAGCCAAACGAACGATCGTTAGGTCGGACCCATCGTCGCGCGTGGCTCGCGCGGCGTCGACCGTGCGGACCGTGTGATCCCACAGATCCTCGCCCGGGATCTTGTTCTGGGCGACGCCGCGCTGGGCGGCGAGGTCGGCCGAGATCGCGGCCAGGACGCCGGTCTCGGCGAGGAGTCGGAGACCCACCGACGGTCGCTCGGCCCCGAGCAGCTTGTCGAGCTCCATCGCGATCCGCTCGCCCGACAGGTGCGCGACGAGCGGCGCCGTCGCCGTGAGCGCGTCGAGCGTCGCGGGCTCGATCGTCCAGTCGAGCGTCGTGGCGAAGCGAATCGCCCGGACGATGCGCAGGGCGTCCTCGTCGAATCGCTGGCGCGGCTCGCCGACGGCCCGGATGGTGCGCGCGGCGATGTCAGCCCGGCCGCCGAACGGATCGACGAGCCGCGGCCGCGGCCCGGTGCCGTCGTCGAGGCCGCTCGGCCCGGCGCCCCAGGCCAGCGCGTTCATCGTGAAGTCGCGCCGCGCCAGATCGGCCTCGAGCGACGTGCCGAACTCGACTCGGTGCGGACGCCGGAAGTCGGCGTAGTCGTGATCGCTCCGGAACGTGGTGATCTGGTATTCCACGCCGCGCCGCCGGACGGCCACCGTCCCGAACCGATTCTCGTAGGCGGCGTCGTCGAAGAGCGCCGCGGTCTCCTCGGGCAGCGCCGATGTCGCGAGATCCCAGTCCGGTGGCTCGAGGCCGGCGAGGACGTCGCGCAGTGCTCCACCGACGACGTAGCCTGCATAGCCCGCCCGCCACAGCACGGCGAGGATCTCGGCCACGGGCTCCGGGATCGCTCCGGCGATCCGCGCCTCCGGGGAATCCGTCGCGTCGGCCCCGCCGAGCGGCATCGACTCGCTCAGTTCCGGCCGAGGAACAGGTACGTGCGCCAGGCCTCGTTGTGCTCGTCGGCGAGGTACGGGGTGAACATCGAGTAGATGTCGCTGCGCGGCTCGAAGGGCGGTCGGGTCAGCCGGAACCGCGCCTCCTCGACGGTCTTGCCGCCCTTCCGGTGGTTGCACTGCTTGCAGGCCGTGACCAGGTTCTCCCAGGTGTGGCCCCCGCCGCGGTGGCGGGGCACGATGTGGTCGAGGGTCAGGTCGTGGCCCTGCCGGCCGCAGTACTGGCAGGTGTGGCGGTCGCGCGAGAAGATCTCGCGCCGGCTCAGCTTGACCCGCGGCCGCGGTCGCCGGACCTGGTACTGGAGCCGGATCACCGACGGGGCGTGGTACTCGGCCCGCGGGGTGTGGATGATCTGGTGGTCGTACTCGATGACCTCGGCCTTCTCGCCGAACACGAGCCGGAACGCCCGCGGCAGATTGCAGACGTTCAGCGGCTCATAGTTCTGGTTCAGGACGAGCACGACCCCATTCATCGTGGGCGCACGATACCAAGAACGGCGACGCGCGCTCGGCGCCGCTCCTCGCGCCGGCGAATCCACCCCGCTCGTGGTCAGCCCCGGCCCGTCGGGCGGCCGGTCCGCGGGTCCCAGCCGCCGGCCTGGCCGACCTTCGTCGCGAGCGGCTTCGCCAGGGCGTCGGCGATGAATCGAGCGGCCGCGAGGACGCCTTCGAGCGCGACGCCATGGTCGATCCCGATCGCATCGAGGAGGTAGACGAGGTCCTCGGTCGCCAGATTGCCTGCGGCTCCCGGCGCGTACGGGCAGCCGCCGGTGCCGCCGGTCGAGGCGTCGAAGCAGCGGATCCCCTCGGACAGCGCCGGCGCTGACGTTGGCCAGGGCGGTGCCGCGCGTGTCGTGGAAGTGGTACGCGATCCGCTCCAGCGGAATGCCGGCGTCGACCGCGCGGCCGGTGAGGATGCGGACCTGCGGCGGGACCCCGACCCCGATCGTGTCTCCGAAGCAGACCTCGTCGACGCCGAGCTCGAGGAGGCGCTGGGCGACCTCGACGACGCGCCGCGTTTCGACGGCGCCGGAGTACGGACAGCCGAAGGCGGTCGAGACGTAGCCGCGCCGCCACCAGCCGAGCGCGCCCGCCCGGGCGAGGACCGGCGCGAAGGCAGCGAGCGACTCGTCGACGGTCATCCCGATGTTGCGGGTCGTGAAGGCGTCGCTCGCGGCGGTGAAGACCGCGATCGCATCGACGCCGGCCGCTTCCGCCCGGGCCAGGCCGCGGACATTCGGAACCAGGACCGGATAGCGGACTCCATCCCGGCGGGGGAGGGCGGCCATGAGCTCGTCGGCGTCGGCCAGCTGCGGAATGGCGGCGGGGGCGACGAATGAGGTCGCCTCGATCTCGCGCAGGCCCGCGTCGGCGAGAAGCTCCAGGTAGCGGAGCTTCGTGGCCAGGGGGATCGGCGTGGCTTCGTTCTGGAGGCCGTCGCGCGGCCCGACCTCGTAGATCCGGACGTGGTCGGCGGCGGTCACGGACGCGGGTTCAGCCGAGAGGCGGATCGGCCGCTCGATCGATCGCCGCGATCCGGACCTCGATCCGTTCGAGCTCCTCGACCGCCGACCGGAAGTCCGGGCTGCCGAGCGGTGCGGCGTTCCGTCGGGCGCGGGCGGCGGCGTGGAGCGCCATCAGCGCGGGCCGCGTCTTCGGGAGGCTCGTGTCGACCTTGGTCGCCTGACCGTGCGCCGTCGCCGCGTGGTGCTGTCCACCGCCGGTCGCTCCAGCGGTGCCGGTGGCATGGCTCGCCGCGCCCTCGCTGCCCGCGGTGCCGCGCTTGCCCGGCTCCTTCACGGATGTGGGGTGGTCACGATCCTTCTCACTCTCGCCGGGCATCGGTCCTCCTCATTCAGAGAGGGTAGCGCGTCGAGCACCGGGATCGCGCCGAGGTTGTCGCGTCGCCGCCGGGCGCCGCCGATCGCGTCACGCCTCGATCGTCGCGAGCGCCTGGCCGCGAGTGACCTGGTCGCCGACGCGGACGCCGACCTCCGCCACCCGTCCGGCGCCCGGAGCGACGACGACGTGCTCCATCTTCATCGCCTCGAGCGTGACGAGGGGATCGCCCGCGTCGACCGCTGCGCCGACCGCCACATGGACGGCGAGGACGGCACCCGGCATCGGCGCGACGACGCCGGCAGGACCGCCACCGTGGGCGTGTGCCGCGGCGGCCTTGGCGGCCCGATCGACATCCGGCGGCGCCGCGACCCGGATCGCGACCGACCGACCGTCGATGTCGAGATGGACGGTCTCGCCGGCGCGGACGGAGGCGATCGGTGGCTCGGCCGGCGCGGATCCCGCGACGACCCATCGCTCCTTGCCGTCGTCGGCGACCAGCCGCGCCCGCGCCGGTCCATTCATCCGCCACCCACCCGCGTCGAGGAGCCGGGCCGCCTCCGCCCAGGAGCGCTCCGACGGAATCGGCGGCACTGCGTCGCTGTCGCCCGGCTGCCACGTGACGTCGAGCGTGTCGATCCGCGCCTCGCCGCGGATCACCACGGCCTGCCGGACGAGCCAGCGCAGGAACCGCAGGTTCGTCGTCAGCCCGAGGACGACGGTCTCGTCGAGCGCCCCGGTCAGCCGGGCGAGCGCCTCGCGGCGAGTCGCCCCGTGGGCGACGACCTTCGCGAGCATCGGGTCGAAGCGGCCGGTCACGGCATCGCCGCGCTCGATGCCGGCATCGACCCGGATGCCCTCGCCGGCCGGCCACCGGACGCCGAGGATCGGCCCCGTCGCGGGCAGGAAGCCCGCCTCGGCGTCCTCGGCGTACAGGCGGACCTCGATCGCGTGGCCACTCGATTGGATATCGGCCTGGCCAAGTCCGAGTGGCTCGCCGGCCGCGATCCGGATCTGGTCGGCGACGAGATCGCGGCCGGTGACGAGCTCCGTCACCGGATGCTCGACCTGGAGCCGGGTGTTCATCTCGAGGAAGAAGACGTCGCCGGAGTCGTCGAGCAGGAACTCGCACGTCCCGGCGCTGACGTAGCCGACCTCGCGCGCGAGGAGGAGCGCCGCGTCGGTGAGCCGGCGCCGGAGCGGGCCTCGGACAGCGGGCGACGGCGTCTCCTCGAGGACCTTCTGGTGGCGGCGCTGGAGCGAGCAGTCGCGCTCGCCGAGGTGGACGCCGTTGCCGTAAGCGTCGAACAGGACCTGGACTTCGACGTGGCGCGGACCTTCGAGGAACCGCTCGAGCACGAGCCGGTCGTCAGAGAACGACGCCTGCGCTTCGCGACGAGCCGCCGCGAGCTGGGCCGGCAGATCGGCGGAGGATCGGACGGTGCGCATGCCCTTGCCGCCGCCCCCGGCCGCCGGCTTCACGAGGATCGGGTAGCCGATCCGCTGCGCGGCCTTCGTCAGGGCGGCGTCGGTCTGGGCGGCGCCGTCGTATCCCTCGATCGTCGGGACGCCGAGGCGTCGCGCCAGTTGGCGTGCGGCGGCCTTGTCGCCCATGGCCCGGATCGCGGCCGGTGGCGGTCCGATCCAGCGGAGTCCGGCCGCGATCACGGCCTCGGCGAACTCGGCGTTCTCGGCGAGGAAGCCGAATCCGGGGTGGACTGCGTCGGCTTGGGCTGCCACGGCCGCGGCGGTCACGGAGGGGATGTCGAGGAGGTCGACGGCGGAGGGGCCTTCGGTCTGGGGGACGATCGCGGCGATCCCCAGCCGATCGCACGTTCTCGTGATGCGGGCGGCGATCTCGCCGCGATTGGCGATGAAGAGACGGTGGATGCGTTCCCGAGACGGCTGGGCGCGCCATCACGTTCGCTCTGCCCGCCGGCGAACGCGTCCAACGCGTCAGACGCGACACGCCACCGGCCACCGACCCGCCGGGCCGGTAGTCGACCGCTCGCGATCCAGCGCTGGACCGAGCGGGTGGTCGCTCCGATTCGTGCAGCGGCCTGACTTGGGCTCAGCTCGGTCGTCATGTCTGGCGCGATTGTCGCGATCGGCGGCGTCAGGCGCAAGCCGGTCGACCAGCGTTCGTCAGCCGCGGAGTCCTTGCCAGATCAGGATGGCGCCGAACACGACGAACGCGACAGCGGCGCCGATCCGGATCGCACGATCCGGCAGCCTGCGTCCCGAGCACCTTCCCGAGGCCGATCGCGATCGCGTCGGCCGCGACCATCCCGGCGGTCGACCCGAGCCACGTCCCGAGTGCCTCATGGTTCGTCGCCAGCGTCACCGTCGCGAGCATCGTCTTGTCGCCGAGCTCGGCGAGGAAGAACGCCGTCCCGACCGTCAGGATCACCGACCCGGTCGCCTGCCGGCGCGCCCGTTCCTGGTCGCCTTCGTCGAGCGTGTCGCCGCGCAGCGTCCACGCAGCGAACACGAGGAAGGCGACGCCGGCCACGATCGCGATCACGTTCGTCGGCAGGGCCAGTGCCACGGTCGCGCCGAGCGCGACGGATCCGAGATGGACCAGGAGCGTGGCCAGCGAGATCGCGATCAGAACCGGCAGCGCGGGGTAGCGCGTCGCGAACGCGAGGGCCATCAGCTGGCTCTTGTCGCCGAGCTCGGCGAGGAAGATCACACCGAACGAGACGAGAAAGGCGTCCACCTAGTCGACGCGGCAGGGCGACTCGGTCACTCCGGGTCCGGCGCCCAGCCCGGTCGACGCTTCTCGACGAACGCTCGGAACCCTTCCTGGGCCTCGTCCGAGACGCGCTGGCGGGCGATCACCCGGGCCGTGTGCCACTTCGCCGAGCCGTGCCCGACGCCGCGAACTTCGCGGACGATCGCCTTCGCGGCGCGGACGGCCGTCGGGCCGGACGCGAGGACATCGGCGACCGCCTGGTCCACCGCCGAATCGAGCGCCGCCACGCCTTCGACCACCTCGTGGACCAGCCCGATCCGCTGGGCCCGGATCGCGTCGAACCGGCGCCCGCCCGGGAACAGCGCCCGGGCGTGACTCTCGCCGATCTTGGCGATCACGAACGGCGAGATCACGGCCGGCAGGATCCCGAGCCGCGTCTCGGTGAACCCGAACTTCGCGCCTGCCTCGGCGATCACGAGGTCCGCGACGGCGCACAGCCCGGCACCGCCACCGAGCGCCGGCCCATGGACCCGGGCGATCACCGGCACCGGACAGGTGTCGATCGCCTCGAGGGTGTCGGCCATCGCCATCGCATCCTGCTCATTGCCCTCGACGTCGAGCTGCATCGCCGCGCGCATCCAGTCGATGTCGGCGCCGGCGCAGAAGGACGGACCGTCGCCGGCCAGCACGACGACCCGCAGCTCGGTCGGTCCTTGGCGGGCGAGCGCGGCAAACGTCCGTCGCAGGTCCGCGATCAGGCTGGCGTTGAACGCGTTGTGGACGTCCGGCCGGGCGAGGGTGACACGGGCGATGACATCGTTCGGGCCGCTGCGCTCGAGACGGAGGAGATCGGTCACCGGCGCATCCTATCCCGCGCGAAATGTCGAGATCGCGAGCGGTCGCTCGTCGGCTGGGCGAGACTCACCCCCACAGGAGGCCGTTCGATGACCGATCCGCTCAAGCAGTTCACGACGATGCCCGAGACCCTCGAGGCAACGACCGGCCGGTCGCTCGCGTCGTGGCAGGCGACCGTCCGCGAGCTCGGCCTCGACAAGCATGGCCAGATCGTCGCGGCCCTCAAGGCCGATCACGGCCTGAGCCACGGCTACGCCAACATGCTCGCCCTGCTCCACACCGGGTATGGCCAGGCGGACGAGGACGAGCTCGTCACGGGGCTGTTCGCGGGACCGAAAGCCGGCCTCCGCCCGATCTACGACCGGCTGCTCGAGATCACGTCGGGCTTCGGGCCGGATGTCGAGGTGGCGCCGAAGAAGACGATGGTGATGCTCCGCCGCTCGAAGGGCTTCGCCTGCTTCACGCCCTCGTCGGCGAAACGGGCCGAGCTCGGGATCGCCCTTCGCGGCGATCCGCCGACGGACCGCCTCCGGGAGAGCAAGGGCATGACCAGTCACGCGGTCTGGGTCGAGGACCCGGCCGCGATCGATGACGAGGTGATCGGCTGGCTGCGGGCGGCGTACGAACGGTCGTAGATCGGAGCGGTCGGTCGCCGGCGCGTCAGCCGAGCTCGACCCGATAGTGCGCCCGGGTCCACACCCGGCGGATCCCGAAGAACTCGAGGTTGGCCGCCGAGATCGTGTTGATCTCGGCGGTCGACAGCACCTTCGTCGACCCGGCGGCCTGCGCCCGGTGGACGCGATCCGCGATCAGGGCGCGCTGGATGCCGGCCCCGCGTGCCTCCGGCAGGACGGTGCCGGCGCCGAGCCACGCGACGCGGCGGCGATTGAACATCGCCGACGCCGCGACATCACGGCCGTGGACCGCGGCGATGAACTGCTGATAGCTCCGGGACCGGACGAGGAACGGGTTGAACCGGCGCCAGGCGTCGGCGACGGGTCCCTCGATCTCGAAGCCGGCGAGATAGAGATCGGCCCAGCGAGCGACTTCGGCGGCATCGTCGGGGTCGACCCGCCGGATCGCGAGGCCGTCGATCGGCGACGCGGCGGCCTCGGCCTCGCGCGCGAGGACGGCCTCGACCGACGCGAGATGGACGCCGACCGGCCACTCCGGCTCGCGACCGGCGAACAGCGGGTCGTCGATGCCGGCGACCAGCCAGCCACGCGTCGCGGCGTCGCGGAACAGCCCTTCCATCAGCGGCCGATGGATCGGGACCTGGCGCATCCCGAACGCGCGGTTGAAGACGGACCCGGGCAGGTCCGGCGAGGCGGCCGCGGCGACGTCGCCCTTGTCGAGGACGCGGACATCGATCCCGGCCGCGGCGGCGGCCCGCCACATGGCCAGCCAGACGTCGCGCTCGACGGCGTCGAGGAGGTCGAGATCGTGATGGACAGTGGCGTCGGTGTCCAGCCGGGCCGGCAGCACCCGGATGGCGTCGTCCGGGCGGACCACGCCGCCGCGTTCGACTCGGGCATACATCCGCGAATCCGATGGGTGGAGGAGGATCGAGATCCGGCCCGACTTGCCGTTGACGAAGGCGTTCTTGATCACGTCGCATGGGTTGGCCGGACCGGCGATCTCGAGGACGACCTCGGCACCGATCGCGAGGCGGGCGCCGACGGGCAGGAGGGCGAGCTCGATGCCCGCGGTCGTCAGGTTCTCGCCGACCGAGCCCGGCCCGACCCCGGTGTGGCCATCGGCCCGGACGCGCTCGATCGCCTCGCTGGCGAGGAGGCACACGGCGCGATGCGGGCCGCCGTGCACGGCGGAGTGATCGTGGGCGTCGCCCTCGAGCCCGTCGCGCCCGACGCGCGCCTCGGCGACCGGCAGCTTCGGGACGCCGCCCGGCGACACGTTGACCTGGATCACCCGCCCGGTCGTCGACTCGGCGGTCATCGCGGCCGGAGACCGACGGATTCGAGCTCGGCGCTGGCCAGCGCCCGGTAGCGGCCGGCCGCGAAGTCGCCGAGCGGATCCCGGCTGTGGTCGAGCATCTCCTCCCACGACAGCCGATGGAGGGCGCGGCTCGCGAGGAGCCGGTCGATCGAACCGAGCGTGGCACCGCTCGGGCGGTTGCGGATCGCGGTGGTCGCGGCGCGAAGCTGCGCGAGGCGCGCCGCCCGCCACGGCAGGTAGCGGTTCAGCCACGGGACGATCGCCACGGCCAGGACGAGCAGGGCAAGGACGCGTGCGATCAGCGTGATCAGGTCGACGAACTCGGCGCCGACGAAGACGAACGGCTCGCCTGCGCCGGCGAAGGCGCGCCGAGCGATCTCGCCGGCGCCCTGCCCCACCAGCGGCAGCCCATCGAGCGACGAGCCGACCTGGCCGCCGGCGTCCTGGATCGCGGCGCCGCCGCGCTCGAGGGCGCGGCCAGCCTCGGCGAAATCGGCGATCGCGCCGTGGATCCGGTACGCGACGACGGACCAGAACGCAACCCACGCCCAGGTAGCGATGTCCGCGACAACCTCGCGCCGTCGACGGCCGGGCGTCTCACTCCAGAACGTGATCATCGGCGTCTCCTCGGAAGCCGCCAGTCTACTCAGCGTCCGGCCCTCGAACCTGCCGATTGCCGGCTGGCTACATCCGGAAGACGCCGAACCGCGTCTCCGGAATCGGCGCGTGGAGGGCCGCCTCGATCCCGAGCGACAGCACGCGCCGCGTATCGAGCGGATCGATCACGCCGTCGTCCCACAGCCGGGCCGTCGCGAAGTACGGCGAGCCCTCGCGCTCGTAGGTCTCGAGGATCGGCGCCTCGAAGGCGTCGCGGGCGGCGTCGTCCCGGAACGGCCCTCCCACGGTCGAGAGCACCCGCGCGGCCTGGGTCCCGCCCATGACCGAGATGCGGGCGTTCGGCCAGGTCCAGAGGAAGCGCGGCTGGTACGCCCGACCCGCCATCGCGTAGTTGCCGGCCCCGAACGAGCCGCCGATCAGGATCGTGAACTTGGGGACCTCGGCGCAGGCGACCGCCGTCACCATCTTCGCCCCGTCCTTGGCGATGCCGCCGGCCTCGTATTCGCGACCGACCATGAAGCCGGTGATGTTCTGGAGGAAGACCAGCGGGATCTTGCGCTGGGCACAGAGCTCGACGAAGTGGGCTCCCTTGAGGGCCGACGCGCTGAACAGGATCCCGTCGTTGGCGACGATCCCGACCGGCCAGCCGTCGACGTGGGCGAAGCCCGTGACGAGGGTCTCGCCGTAGCGCGGCTTGAAGTCGTGGAAGCGGCTCCCGTCGACGAGCCGGGCGATGAGCTCGCGGACTTCGACCGGGCGGCGCGGGTCGGCCGAGACGGCGGCGTAGAGGCCCGCGGCGTCGGGTCCGCCGTCGGGATCGACCGCCGGGGGAGCGGGCGCGAGCCGCTCCCAGGGCGCCGGCGGCGGCCGGCGGTTCAGGTTGGCGACGATCGATCGCCCGAGCGCGATCGCGTGCTCGTCGTCGAGGGCGAGGTGGTCGGCCACGCCCGAGATCGCCGTGTGCACGTCGCCGCCACCGAGATCCTCGGCGCTGACCTCCTCGCCGGTCGCGGCCTTCACCAGCGGCGGACCGCCGAGGAAGATCGTGCCGGTCCCCTTGACGATCACCGTCTCGTCGCTCATCGCCGGGACATACGCCCCGCCGGCGGTCGACGAGCCCATCACGAGCGCGACCTGGGGGATCCCGGCACCCGACATCCGGGCCTGGTTGTAGAAGATCCGCCCGAAGTGGTCGCGATCGGGAAAGACGTCGGCCTGGAGCGGCAGGAACGCCCCGCCGCTGTCGACGAGGTAGACGCACGGCAGCCGGTTCTCGAGCGCGACCTCCTGGGCCCGGAGGTGCTTCTTGACCGTCAGCGGGTAGTAGGTCCCGCCCTTGACGGTGGCATCGTTGGCGACGATCACGCAGGTCGTGCCCTCGATCCGGCCGATCCCGGTGACGATCCCGGCGCTCGGCGCGTCGCCGTCATACAGACCGGTGGCGGCCAGCGGGCTCAGCTCGAGGAACGCGGATCCAGGATCGAGGAGCCGGTCGATCCGCTCGCGGACGGGCAGCTTGCCGCGCTCCCGATGACGCGCGATCGAGCGGTCGTCACCACCCGCGCCCCGGTCGGCGACGGCCGCCTGACGCTCTCGGAGGTCGGCCACCAGGACGGCCATCGCGTCATGGTTGGCGCGGGTCTCCGGACTGGCCGGGTCGAGGCGGCTCCGCAGGACGGGCATGGCGGCAAGGATAGGACCGATCGAGCTGCTGGAACCGAATGCCGGCCGCCGTCGTCAGCGGGCCATGCGAAGCCTGCCCGCGCTCCTTGTCGTGCTGTCCTGCGTCGTCCTCGGCGCCTGCGGCAGCGGTCCCGCACCCAGCGCTGCGCCGTCGCGCGCGCCGAGCGTCTTTCCCGCCGAGACGTCGCCGCCGCCGACCGCGTCGCCCGAGCCCCTCCCGATCCTGTCGATCGAGACGCGCGGCGGCGAATGCGCGGAAGGCGCCTGCACACGCCTCGTGAACATCGACGACAACGGCCGGATCCACGAGGTGATCCCCAAGGACCGCGTCGTCGGGATGGTCCCCAAGGAGCTGGTCGACGCGCTCCTGCTCGAGATGGTCCAGGCCAACTTCACCCTGATCCAGAGCAAGCCGTTCACCGGCGAGTGCCCGACCGCGTTCGACGGCCAGGAGACGATCTACACGTTCCACGTGGCGACCGGCGACGAGGAGGTCGCCTCGTGCAAGATCGCGATCGACGAGAACCACCCGCTGTTCCGGGCCGTGGCCGCGGCGCTGGCGTTCGAGACGCCCTAGCGCCGCCGGAAGACGTCGGACGCGGCCGCTCGGACATCCGTCCACCGGAATCGGTAGCCGAGCTCGAGCGCGCGCGCGGGCAGGATCCGCCGGCTGCCGAGGGCCAGGACCGCCGACTCCCGCATGGCCAGCCGGATGAGCGAGGCCGGCATCCGCAGCCATGACGGTCGGTGGAGGGCTGCGCCGATGGCGGACGCGAGGTCGGCCTGGTGGACCGGCTCCGGCGAGACCACGTTGATCGGTCCGCGTGCTCGTGGATCGTCGATGGCCAGCGTCAGCAGGCCGACGACGTCGTCGATGTGGACCCAGCTGAACCACTGCCGTCCGGACGCGAGCGGTCCGCCGAGTCCGAGCCGGAACGGGAGCGCGAAGACGCGCATCGTGGTCGCGTCCGGCGATAGGACGAAGCCGATGCGGGCAATCGCGACCCGGACGCCGAGGTCCTCGGCCGCGCTGGCCGCGGCCTCCCACTCCCGACACAGGTCCGCCAGGAATCCGCGTCCCGGCCGTGTCGCCTCGGTGGCGGGCACCAGATCCTGGCCCTCGTAGCCGTCGGTACCCGACACGCTCACAAGGACGGCCGGGCGGCGGGACGCCGGGATCGCTCGGATCGCTTCGACGATCGCCCGGGTCGGACCGAGCCGACTCGCCCGGATGGCCGTTCGACGCCGGCCCGTCCAGGGGAGCGGCCCGACCGGTACGCCGGTCAGGCCGACCACGGCGTCGGCGCCGTCCAGGATCTCGGCCAGCCGGACGGGATCGTCGACCGACCAGCGCTCGATGCGGCCGGCGATGGGCCGGACCGTCACTGCATGGTCCGGGTCGCGGCTGAGCACGATCACGTCAT
The DNA here is from genome assembly GCA_963783055.1 of uncultured Chloroflexia bacterium. Taxonomy (GTDB): domain Bacteria; phylum Chloroflexota; class Limnocylindria; order Limnocylindrales; family CSP1-4; genus CF-46. Next base: position 1,142,965 of record CAWAMB010000002.1, on the reverse strand, counting down.
CGCCGCGATCGACGAGCGCCGCGGCGAGCCGCCGGCCGATGTGGCCGGCGCCCCCGACGACCACGATCCGCCGGCTCACGGGAGCGAGGCGCTCCGCCGCTGCAACCGCCACCAGCCGACCATTGCCGGGATCGCGAATCCGACGACGTTCAGCCCGCCATGGATCGCCGCCATGGCCGGGATGTCGAGGAAGCCGATCCCGAACGTCGTGCCCGTCGCGTACGCGGCGGCGAGCGGCATCGTCAGGAACAGGGTCGCCCCGGCGATCAGCAGCGCAGTCCGCGCAGCTCCATCCGTGATGCGGCGCGAGATCGAGAGGGTCGCGAGCCCGATGCCGATTCCTCCGACGGCCACCAGCAGCGCTCCGATCCAGCTCAGAAGCGGGAAGCCGAAGAACCCGAGGGCCGTCATCGGCATGCCGGCGACCAGCGCGGAAAGGACAACGTGCACGACCGTCCCCGGCCGTCGACGGGCGGCAAGGGCGCCAGCAAGCGTCAGCACGAAACCCGCGACGTGGAAGTGGACCGCGGTCAGCAGCACGATCGTCTGATCGAAGCCGAATGGTCGGACGGCGGCTCGGTCGAGGACCAGCCACGTCGCCCCGACAGCGAGGAAGCCGCAGGCGATGGCTGCGCCGAGGCGCCACGGCTCGTCGAGCACGCGTCGCGCGGTCAGGTCGCGCAGGACCGTCCGAGCGGCCGCCAGCGCGACGGCGGCCGCGACGAGCCACCACCCGACGGTGAGGAGTGTCGCTCCCGGGCCGCGCCCGATCGCCAGGGCGAGGACGGCCAGACCCGCGGCCACACCGACGACGACCGTTCGTCCCCGGCTGATGCCCGGTGCGTCGCCGTGAAGCTCGATCGCGATCAGGAGGCCGAGCGGAACGGCGCTGGCGAGGGCGACGGCCAACAGCAGCTCGATCATGACGACACCCGACACGCCCGGAGGTCGTGCCGGCCGAAGCCGCCTGTCGGTGGCAGCCCGGCCCGGATCGACGCCTCGTCGAACCGCGTCGCCGGCAGGAGGTCGACGGGCAGTCCGTCGGCGGCCGGCAGCGGTTCGACGATCCCCTCGGCGAGGATCCGGACCTGGGCACGAGAGATGAGCGGGACGGTCATCACCAGCTCCGCCGCGATCGCGATGAGACGGTGGACGGCCACGGGCAGCGGCACGAACCACGGCCGACGGCCCGCCACGTCTGCCACACGACGGACCGCGTCGGCGAGCGGGAGCTCGTCCGGCCCGAGCACCGCGAAGGTTCGTCCTGCCAGGCGCGCGTCGCCGCTCGCGGCGGCCGCGAGGACACGAGCCACGTCGTCGACGGCGACGGGTCGAACCGGCCGGCTCCGGAACCCGACGAGGCCGAACACCGGGAATGTGTGAAAGGCGCGGCTCAGGTGATCGAGCATGTGATCGCCGCGGCCGTAGATGACGCCGGCTTTGAGGATCGTCCAGTCCAGCCCGGACGACGCGGACGAGCTCCTCCGCGGCCCACTTGGACTCGTGGTAGCCCGATCCGCCCCCCGGCCGGGCGCGCAGGAAGCTGAGCATGGCGATCCGCTCGACGCCGGCCCGCTGAGCGGCGTCGATGACGCGCCGCGTGTAATCGATGTGAACGGCTTGGTAGGTCTGCGATCCGATCTCGCGATTGATCCCGGCGCAGTGGACGACCGCCTCGCAGCCGGCGATGGCGTCCGTCAGGTCGACTCCGCGGCCAAGGGCCACGACATCATGTCCGGCAGCCAGGAGTCGAGCGACGACGCGCCGCCCGACGAAGCCCGTCCCACCCGTGACGGCGACCTTCATCGGCGACGGGCCGTCGATCGCGCCGGTTGTCATCGCTCTCGTGCCAGCAGCACATCGAGCTCGGCGAACGCGGCGCGATCGGCCTTCGCGAACCTGGCCGCGCTGCGCCGGATGACTCGACGGGTCTGGATCGCGCCGATCAGCCACACCGCCATCGTGGGTGCCGTGATCGCGATGAAGGGCAGTCCCAGCGACGCGACGTTTCCCGCGGCGACGGGTGATCCGCTGATCGCGGCGACAGTCAGCCCGGCCACCGCGGCGATCGCCAACGGCCCGAGGATGCCAACGAGCGCGGCGAGCGCCACCAGGCGCAGGGTCTCGACGACGGGCGCGTGCGCCCCGAACCGCCCGACCGGGAGGGCCCTCGAACGACGAGTTCCGATGTGTACCGTTGTCATCGCCATCGGGAAGTCCTCCGTGCTACCATTTGTTAGCAAGTTATGACAGATAAACTCGCTACAGTCAAGTCGCACGTTTCTGATGTCGGTGACGGCATGCGCCGGCCTGCTGACATGGGGCCGGCCGAGGACCTCCGCCTCCAGTTCGCCGAGGCGTGGGGCGAGATGAGCGCGTCGTGGGGCGTCGCGCCGGCGATCGGCCGCGTCCACGCCTATCTCATGGTTCGCGACGAGCCGCTGACCGAGCGCGAGATCCGCGAGGCGCTCGGGCTGTCGCACCGCGCGGCGAGCCTCGCCCTGACCGATGCCGAGACGTGGGGGATCGTCGAGCGCGTCTCCGAGCCGCGGCGGGTCGGCCGGCGGGGGCCCGCGGGCACCGCCTACGTCGCGGTCGGCGATCACTGGCAGTGGTTCACCCGGGTCATCGCCGAGCGGAAGATCCGCGAGGGCGACCCGATCGTCGAGGTCATCTCCCGAACCGCGAGCCAAGCCGCCGCTCTGTCCGCCGCCCACCCGGCCGACACCGAGCTTGCCGGCCTGCGCGACTGGCTGGTCGCCTTCAACGCCTTCGTCCGCCTGTTCGATCGCTCGGTCGGGCTGATCCCGAAGCTCGCGCCGCGTGAGCTCGAGCGCGGGCATGCGCCTCCTCGGCGAGGTGTCCGACGAGACGGTCCTGCGCCTCGTCCACCTCCTCGGCTCGTTGCCGGACGACGACGTCCTCGAGCTGATCGAGGCACTCAGCCGTCTCTCGCCGACGGCCGCCCGTCGCGCGACGAAGCTGATGTCGGGCGTGGTCCGGACGATCGCCCGCTAGGTCGGCGCCGCACCTCCTCCTCAGAGCGCCCCTGTCAGTGGCGATATCAGCCCCGCTGATCCAGCCAGCGGATGCGACCGGCTTTGGGGCCGACGGCCGCCCCGTTGTGCGCTCAGCCGGACTCCCGGCCCGCGTGGATGAGGTGGCGGCCGGAGGCTTGGGGCCGGTTCAGTGCCAGTTGGAACACTGGCGCTGATATCGGACGCGACAGGCGCGAGCCACCCGCAGCCGGCCGCTCCTCGAGACCGCGGGGTGGGGCTTCGCGGGACGGCATGACATAATCCTGAGCGCGCGAGGGCGGTGGAACGGCTCGAACGGGCGACGACCCCGGGGCCGGCCGGTCCCCGCAACCAGCGCACTGACACCGGAGCCACACCGCACATGACCGTCGAGACGTCCACCTGGGCGACGAAGAAGGGGCTCGCCCAGATGCTGAAGGGCGGCGTCATCATGGACGTCGTCACCCCTGACCAGGCGAAGATCGCGGAGGATGCCGGGGCGGTCGCCGTCATGGCCCTCGAGCGCGTGCCCGCCGACATCCGCGCCGCGGGCGGCGTCGCCCGGATGAGCGACCCGTCGATGATCGAGGGGATCATGGCCGCGGTCTCGATCCCGGTCATGGCCAAGGCCCGGATCGGGCACTTCGTCGAAGCCCAGGTCCTCGAGGCGCTCGGCGTCGACTACATCGACGAGTCCGAGGTCCTGACCCCGGCCGACGAGGTCAACCACATCGACAAGCACGCCTTCAAGGTCCCGTTCGTGTGCGGCTGCCGGAACCTCGGCGAGGCGCTCCGCAGGATCAACGAGGGCGCGGCGATGATGCGGACCAAGGGTGAGGCCGGGACGGGCAACGTCGTCGAGGCCGTCCGCCAGCTGCGCGACGTGCTCAGTGCGCTCCGCAAGCTCGAGGGCATGCGCGACGACGAGCTGTTCGTCGCCGCCAAGGAGCTCCAGGCGCCGTACGAGCTCGTCAAGCAGGTCGCGGCCGACGGCAAGCTGCCGGTCGTCAACTTCGTCGCCGGCGGGATCTCGACCCCGGCCGACGCCGCGCTCGTGATGCAGCTCGGCGCCGAGGGCGTCTTCGTCGGATCGGGGATCTTCAAGAGCGAGGATCCGGCCCGGATGGCGAACGCGATCGTCCAGGCGACGACCCACTTCGACAACGCCAAGATCATCGCCGAGGTCTCGAAGGGTCTCGGAGCCCCGATGCGAGGCATCGCCATGGAAGCCATTCCGGAGCAGGAACGCCTCGCGGTCCGCGGCTGGTAGGCGCGCGCAGCGCGCGCGCCGAGACGGCCCGCCCATGAAGATCGGGGTCCTCGCCCTGCAAGGGGCATTTCGGGAGCATCTCCAGACGCTCGACGCCATCGGGGTCGAGGGCGTCCCCGTGCGCCTGCCCGAGGATCTCGACGGCGTGTCGGGCCTGATCCTGCCGGGCGGCGAGAGCACGACGATGCGCCATCTGATCGAGCGCTGGGGTCTCGGCCAGCCGATCCTCGACCTGGCCGGGACCGGCGCGCCGCTGTTCGGGACGTGCGCCGGGATGATCGTCCTGGCCAGCCAGATCGTGGGCGGCGAGACGCCGGTCCTGCCGCTCCTCGACGTCACGGTCGAGCGCAATGCCTTCGGCCGCCAGCTCGATTCGTTCGAAGCCGAGCTCACCGTCCCGATCCTCGGCGACACACCGGTCCACGCGGTCTTCATCCGGGCGCCCGTGATCGAGGCCGTCGGTCCGGACGTCGACGTCCTCGCCCGTCTCGACGATGGCCGGATCGTCGCCGTCCGGGAGCGGAACATCATCGCCACCGCGTTCCATCCCGAGCTGGCCGGCGAGACGCGCTTCCATCGGCTGGTCGCGGCGATGGCCAGCGAGCACGAGGATCCAGGCGAGGGCTCGGGCCGCCGGCCGCACCCGACCCGTCGCGCGCGGAACGCCTCGTGACCGGCGCTCGCTCGCCCCGCTCCGGTCCCGGCGGCAAGGTCCGCGTCGCGCGCCTGACGGACCTCGCTGCTCTCGGCGAGCTGTCCCGGCTGTGCCAGGACGAGGCGGCCGCGACCCGTTCCCTCGGCCTGCCCGTCAGCGGCCGCCCGATCGGCGTATTCAGCCTGTTCCGGCTGCCGCTCGGGGCGTTCCAGCCGCACGACCTCATGTACGTCTACGACGAGGGTGGCCGCCTGTCCGGCCTGATCCGCGTCGAGCGCGACACGGTCCGCGACGAGTGGACGATCGTCGAGCTCGACGGGATCGGCAGCGGCCAGGCGGGCGACATCCGCTTCCGGCTCGTCAACCAGGTGCTGCGCGACGCGTCGAAGCGTGGAGCGTGGCGGCTGCACGTCGCCTGCAGCGACCAGGACGGCAACGTCGAGCTGTTCATGCAGGCCGGCTTCGCCCGCTACGGTGACGAACGGATCCTCCACCGATCCGGCGATCAGCCGCTGCCCGAGACGTGGACCGACGAGCAGGCCCGCGCCTGCGGGATTCGGCCGGCGACCCCGTTGGACGCCCTGGCCCTCTCGCGCCTGTACGCGGCGGCCACGCCCCAGCCGATCCAGCGTCTCGAGGGCATCCGCCTCCCTGACTGGGAGCGGCAGGGCACGAACTGGCGGGTGCCGCGCTCCAGCCTCGCCCCGATCCTCCGCTTCGCCGACGTCGAGGGCTTCGTCCAGGAGCGCACCGACGGCGGGCAAGGACGGCACCGCGATCGATGGCTTCGCCCAGGTCGGCGTCGCCAAGGAGGACCAACCGCACTACCTCAAGCTGCTCGGTCGGCCGGACGCCGACCTCTCGTCACTGGCGTCCTTCGCGCTCGGGATCATCCGGGCCCGGACGGAGAAGGATGCCGCCTCGCGTCGCGAGCACGGGCGTGATCGCCCCGGTCCGGACATACGAGTCGCCGGTCGATCGGCGGCTCGAAGACGCCGGCTTCGGTACGATCGCCACCGTGACCCTGTTGATGAAGGACACGCTCGTGCGTGTCGCCGAGCCGGCCCTCGTGCCGGCCGGGGTCCGTTGACCCCCAAGGAGGGAACGGTTGTCCGCTGAACGGCGCCGCGAATTGATCGATGACCTCGACGCGCTCCTGGCGGCCCTGCCCCGGGAGATCGTCGACGCCGTCCACGCGCTGCCCGAGAAGGAGGCGCTGATCGAGGTCGTCCTCGACCTCGGCCGCCGGCCGGAGGCGCGCTTCCCCGACAGCGAGGTGTCGCTCCTCGACCGCGAGATCAACGAGGCCGACATCGCTCACGTCGTCGAGCACATCGGCACGTTCGGCGACGACAACCGGGCGGGGATCGAGCGGACCCTTCACCGGATCAGCGCGATCCGCAACCGGAGCGGCAAGATCGTCGGGCTGACCTGCCGGATCGGGCGGGCGGTCTACGGCACGATCGACATCATCGACGACTTCGTCGACAGCGGGAAGTCGATCCTGATCATGGGCCGGCCCGGCATCGGCAAGACGACGATGCTCCGCGAGGCGGCTCGCGTCCTGGCCGACGACCTCGGCAAGCGGGTGGTCGTCGTCGACACCTCGAACGAGATCGCGGGCGACGGCGACATCCCCCACCCGGCCATCGGCAAGGCCCGCCGGATGCAGGTCCGGACGCCGTCGCTCCAGCACGAGGTGATGATCGAGGCGGTCGAGAACCACATGCCCCAGGTCATCGTCATCGACGAGATCGGGACGGAGCTCGAGGCCCAGGCCGCGCGCACGATCGCCGAGCGCGGCGTCCAGCTGATCGGGACGGCCCACGGCAACAATCTCGACAACCTGATGCTCAACCCGACCCTGTCGGACCTGATCGGCGGGATCCAGAGCGTGACCCTCGGCGACGAGGAGGCGCGCCGCCGGCGGACCCAGAAGAGCGTCCTCGAGCGCAAGGCGCCGCCGACGTTCGACGTGATCATCGAGATCCAGGATCGGGAGCGGGTCACGGTCCACTCGGACGTCGCCGAGACGGTCGACTCGATGCTCCGCGGCGACTCCGGTGGCTCCGGAGCTGCGCTGGCGCGACGAGGAAGGCGTCCATCGCAGCCAGGCCCGGCCGCGACCGTCGCCCCGCGAGCAGATCGGCGCGGAGCGCTTCGCCGGTCTCGTCGGGTCCGGCCAGCCGTGGCGGATGGAGCCCGGCTGGCGCGGTGACGGCGGGTATCGCGGCGGCGGCTATCGCGACGCGGGCGGCTCCGGCGGCTCGGGAGGCGGCGGTGGCGCCGGCTTCCGCTCCGGCTACCGGCCGGGGGCGAGCGGCGGCTGGCGCCAGACCCGCGGCGGTTCCGGGCGCGAGGCCGCCCCGCGCGGCTCCCAATCGGAGGACGGCGCAACCGGCGTCATCCCGGGCGAGCGGTTCGCCCTGCCGCCGAACGGGGGAAGGGGCGGTGGCGTCCGCCTCGACGACCCGCCGTTCGTCAGTGGCGAGATCGCCGATCGCGGCCCGCTCGAGCGGGGCGCCCCGGCGGTCGTCGACACCCGCGCCAAGGACGCCCGCGAGCTCGAGCGCCAGAAGGCGTGGCGCGACCAGGCCAGCAAGGCGCTGACCGCCCACAACGCCGAGGAGGGGCTGGCGCCCGTCAACGCCGACGACCTCGACGACGACGATGACGCCCTCCTCCCGATCGGGATCGAGGAAGGGGAGAGCGGCGAGGCCCTCCTGGTGCCCGGTGGATCGCCCCTGCCGACCCTGCGCGTCCTGCCCCAGGGGATCAGCCGGAAGCGGCTCGAGGCCGCCATCCGGGACCTCCAGCTGCCGGTCCACATCGCCCGCGACGTGGACGATGCGGACGTCGTGATGACGCTCCGCAACGAGTACAAGCAGAAGACGCCGATGCTCCGCGAGGCTGAGGAGCGGGCCCTACCGATCTACGTCCTGAAGTCGAACACGGTGCCCCAGATGCAGTCGAGCCTGACCTCGATCTTCTCGCTCGAGATCGACCCGCGCGAGGCCGCGATGCGCGAGACGGAGGAGGCGATCGGGATGGTCCTCCACGGCTCCGACCCGGTCGAGCTGTCGCCCCAGAACGCCTACATCCGGCGACTCCAGCATCAGATGGCCGAGCGAGCCAACCTCGTGTCGCGCTCGCGCGGGCGGGAGCCGTACCGCCGGGTCCGGCTCTACCCGGACGCGGCCCGGCCGGCGTGGCGGTGAGCGGGCGATGAGCGGCAGCGACGAGACCGCGGTCCCCGCGGTGGCGACTCCCCGGCTGGGGCGGCTCCATCCGCACAACATCGTGATCGACTGCACCGACCATGCCGTCGTCCTGCCGTTCTGGGAGGCGGCCCTGGGCTGGACGGCGCATCGCATCAACGACCAGTTCGTGGCGCTCCGGGCGCCGGCCGACGAGGGCATCGGCTTCGACATCCTGTTCCAGAAGGTGCCCGAGCCGAAGCTGGCCAAGAACCGCGCCCACATCGACTTCGATGCGGCCGACATGGAGGCGGAGGTCGAACGGCTCGTCGGGCTCGGCGGGACGAAGGTGGCCGAGCACGGGCTGGGCGGCAGCTTCCGCTGGACGATCGTGGCCGACCCCGAGGGCAACGAGTTCTGCGTCACGGTCCGATGACCGCAGCCACGCCGTTCCCGGCCGTCCAGCCGATCGACTTCGGGTCGCCCCGCTCGCTCCACCAGCGCGCCCTCGTCGAGCCCGACCACGGGCGTCCCCGGCTGGTCGTGCTCTTCGACCGGGACTGCGGCCTGTGCACCGCGACCGCCCGCCGCCTGCGGCGCTGGGATCGCGCCGGCCGGCTCGAGCTACTCCCGCTCCAGGACGCGGCAGCATCGGGCCGAGCCGATCTCGTTGAGGCCGTTCGGGGCCTCCCGCTGACGGCCGCTCTGCATGTCCTCGATGAGCGCGACGGCGTCGTCCGGGCCGGCGGTGACGCGATGCTCGCGATCGGCGCGGCCCTGCCGGGCGGCCGGGTCGTCCGGGTTGTCGGCGCGATCCCGCCATTCCGGTGGGCGATCGGGCTCGGCTACGGAGTGATCGCCCGGCATCGGCGCCGGATCGGTCGCTGGCTCCGGCTCGAGGGTCCCGTCTGCGAACTGCCGCAGTGATCGCCGGCCCGGCGTCGCCTCGCGCAGCGCGCCGCCTCTCGGTTGTGCTGCTGGGCTACGGGATCGTCGGCCTGACGGTTGCCACGATCGGACTGATCGCCCTCGTGATCGGCCTCGGCCGCGTCAACGGCTTGTCGGACCGGTTGCGGGCCGACGTCGGCGGGGTGTCCGCGGCGCTGGAACGAACCGCGACCGTGCTCGACGACGCGGCGTCTTCTGCGCGCAGCTTCGGAACGACGATCGACAGCAGCACGACCGCACTCTCGACCGCCGCCGGCGACCTCCGCGCGATCGTCCCCCAGCTCCGCGCGATCGAGTCCGAGGCCAACGGGATCAGCGTGCTCGGCAGCCGGCCGCTCGCGCCCCTCGCCGGCTTGTTCGGGCAGATCGCCGGCCAGCTCTCCGATCTCGACGTCCAGCTCGACGGCATCGGGACGAACCTCGGGACGAATCGGGCGGCCCTCGACCGGAACGCCGCGTCCCTGGCGGCGCTGGCGACCCAGGCGCGGACCCTCGGCGACCGCCTCGAAGGCGATGCGCTGCCCGGAGCGATCGATGATGTCCGCTGGCTGCTCGTCGCGATGCTGGCGATCGGGTCGCTGGGTGCGGCGGTTCCGGCCGTGGGCGCCCTGGCGGCGGGCTGGTGGCTGCGCCGGAGCTCCGGGCCGGTCGCGCCCTAGCGATCGGCCGTCCGACGGCCCTGATCGCCGTCGGTCAGGGACCGCCGAGCGTCCCGCGATCGAACCAGATCCGCTCCCCGAGGAACCGCTCCGTGGCGGGGTCCCACGGGAACAGGATCAGGACCTGGAGCGAGACCGGCAGGCCGCTCGGCGGCGCGCCGCCCCACGGCCCGACGTTCGTGCCGGTCAGCGTCGCGACCTCGAACACGCCCTGCGGACCGACCACGATCTCGGTCAACGCGAAGCGGTTGTCCGGAAACGCCGCGAACAGCTCGGTGTAGAACGTCCGCGCCCCGTCGTGGCCGGCCCACCGCTGCCCGGTCGGGATCATCTCGTAGACGCTGTCCGGGGCGAGGGTCGCGATCAGGCCGTCGATGTCGCGGCGGTCCTCGGCGATCGAGTGGCGGACCCACAGCCGCTTGATCCGGCGCAGCTCGGCGGGGTCGAAGGCCCGGCCGAGCCGCGCCTGGATGGTGTCCATCGAGCCATGCTACGTGGTCGTCGACGCTCCCAGCGGGGAGCCGCTGCGGCGTCGACGCGGGTCAGGCGCGGGCGGCTGTCTCCCGGAGGTCGGCCGAGCCATCGCCCCCCTCGCCCCACCAATCGACGTGCTCGGCCGTCAGCCGGATCAGGCTGACATTCGGGTCCTCGGGGCCATTCGGAAACCACTGCTCGAGCTCGTTCGAGCCAGAACTGCTTCTTGAGCTCGGGATCGGTCTCGATCTCGGTCCGCCCGCTGACCGAGATGAAGCCGAAGCCCTTCTCGACCCGATAGGCGTTCACGGCCGTCGGTTCGGCCTCGAGCTCGGCGACCAGCCGGCCGTCGCTCGGAGCGAAGAACCAGGAGTCGCCGTCCCATTCGACCTGGCGATTGTTCGACATCGGACGGGCGTGGAGCTGACCGCCGTCGCCACGCGTCGCGAAGACGCAGACGTCGATCTCCTTGAGCATCCCGGCGATGGTGGCGATGGCCTCGCGGCCCTGGGTCTCGGTCATGACGGTTCCTCGCGTGGTCTGCTGGTCGTCCCAAGCTCAGGGTCGCGGACGGGTGGTCTCCGCGACCCTCAACGTCGGAGCCCGGGACGAATCAGCACCGTTGCACGATCAAAGGACGAGGACGCCGCTGGCTACAGGCAGCGTTCCGGTGCGCAAGGCTGAAAGCACGTGCCGGCCCTCGCCGGGAAATCGCGCGCGCAGCGTCTCCCGTTGCTCCGCCAGGATCCGCCGGTTGGGTGCCGTGTCGCCCACGAGCAGGATGACGCGATCGATCCTGCCGTCGCGTTGTTTGAGAGCGATGCGTCGCTCGAGAGCCTGCAGATCCTGGAGCCGCGTCTCGGCCTCAACGGCCACGCGGTCGGCGCCCGCGCCAAGGACGAGATCCCAGGCGCGCTTGTCCCGAGAGATGGGGAGAGGAACCTCGGTCCTGACTTGGATCGACGGCGGGATGCGCGCCCGGAACCTCGCGAGGAGGGACAAGTGGCCGGCATCGCGGACAGCGTCGCCGCCGGGATAGGCGCGGACCACCAGCTTCAGGCCAACCGCCTCGCAGGCGCGCGCAAGTTGGTCGACCGTCACGTACTCGAGCACGCCGCGCTCGATCCGTCCGACCTGCGCGTGGGACATGCCCACACTTCGCCCTGCCACGGCCTGACTGACCCCGAGACCGCGGCGGGCGGTCAGGATCTCGGCGCCGATGGCCGCGCGGATCGCGCGGGACTGCCGATCGGCTTCGGCGCCACGATCTCGCCTTGCCGCCATGAGGAGAGTCTGGCAATCGAAGCTTCACGGCGGCTTAGCAGGCCGGACGCCGCGCCATGAACGCTGGGCGTTCACTGCAGCGGTTTCCGCACTCGGTGGCCCCGCACCGAACGGCCAGCGTTCAGTTCAGCGGTTCCGAGTCCCGTCAGCCGTCAATCTGAACTCTGGGCGTGCAGTTCCAGGGCCGCCGTCGACCGAAACCGGCGCAGTGAACGCTGGGCGTTCACGAACCCGGCCGAGGGCGCGGTAGAGGACGCAATCACGGGGCGCCGCGCCGCCCCTCCGCCTCGGACACATGCCCGGCCGGGGGTCAGTGCTCCGTCGCGCCCGTGAACGTCCAGCCGTCGATCCGGACCGCCGGCACGAGCACGCCGCCGAAGTCGCCGCGGAGCGTCCGCCGCTCACTCCCGACCGCAGCCACGCCAGCCAGGGCCGCCAGGTAGCTCTGGGTGAATCGCAGGTTCCGGACCGGCCCCACGATCTTGCCGTCCTCGACGAGGAACGTTCCGTCGCGCGTCATGCCGGTCACGATCGCGAGCTTCGGGTGGACCGGGTTCGTGTAGTGGAAGCGGGTCACGAGCAGGCCGCGCTCCATGTCGCCGACGAGCGCATCCCGCGACGTGGACCCGGCCGACATCACCATGTTCAGCGGAAACGGACCGTAGGAGTTCGGGGCCGGCAGGCCGTGGCCGGTCGACGGATGACCGCCCCGTGCTCCGGTCTGGGCGTCGTACACGACGTCGCGGCAGACCCCACGCTCGACGAGGACCACCCGCTGCTTCGCGACCCCCTCGTAGTCGAACGCCATCGGCATCGCGCCGGGCTCGGTCGCGTCGTCGACGATCGTCACGAGCTCGCTCCCGATCACCTTGCCCGGCTCGGCGAACGAGCGCTCCTCCTGGACCGCGAGGGCACTGAAGCCCATGTAGGCGAGCATCGCGAGCAGGTCGACGACGGCCGGCTCCTCGAGGACGACCGTCCAGTCACCCGGATCGACGGCCACCGGATTGGCGGTCGCCCGCGCCTTCTCGGCGGCATCGCGCCCGACCGCCGCGGCGTCGATGACGCTCGCGTCGACCGAGGCCTGCTCGGCGTAGCCGGACCCGCCGTCGGCGGCCATCATCACGGTCAGGAGCTGGGACGTGGTCCGCCGCTGGGCGGCCCGGATCCCCTTCGAGTTCGCGACGGCGAGATACTCCGCGCTGGTCGAGAACGAGCCAAAGGCCCGAACCCCGGCCGAGTCCGCCGCGGCGATGACGGCTCGGACGCCCTCGGCGCGCTCCTCGGGCGTCGCGCCGGCCGTGCCGTCCGACCAGGCCGCCGCGATCTCGGTGATCGGGGTGGGCTCGGGCAGGCCGCCCCAGTCCTCGAACTCGGCCGAGTTGCGGGCGATCGCGGTCGCGGTCTCCGCGAGGCGCCGCAGCCCTTCGGGGTCGAGCCGGTTCGAGCTGGCCACGCCGACGCGCCGCCCGATCGCGACCCGCAGGTTCAGGCTGCCGTTCGTCTCGGCGACGTTCTGATGGATCTCGCTGTTGGCGAACCGGGTCAGCTGGGCACGCTCGTCGGAGACGAGGGCTTCCACCTCGGTCGCGCCCGCGGCCTCGGCCAGGGCGACGGCCCGCTCGGCGACCGCCAGCGTGTCGATCGGCGTCGCGTCGCTCGGTCGCGTGCTCACCACTTGCCGACTCCGACCTGGACGTTCTGGAACCGGGCTCCTGAGCAGGCATGGCCGACGTGGCCGCCCTGGCCGGGCTCGCCCTTGCCGCAGTTCGGCGTCCCGAGCATCCGATAGCTCGACTCGTCACCGATGGCGTCCAGCGAGCGCCAGAACTCGTACGTGATTCCGGTGTACGTCGGGTTCTTGAACAGGCGACCCTTCTTGCCGCCCTTGATCTCGTAGGCGACCTCGGTCGCGAACTGGAAGTTCAGGCGCCGATCGTCGATCGACCACGAGCGGTTCGAGGCGAGGTACAGCCCGTCGTCGGTGGCGGCGACGATGTCGTCGAGGCTCATGCCCGGCTTCGGCAGGAGATTCACGTTCGTCATCCGGATCAGGGGGATGCGGTTCCAGCCGTCGGCCCGCATCGCCCCGCCGGACTGGCGGCCGATCCGCGGGGCGGTCTCGCGACTGCTGAGGTAGCCGACGAAGATGCCGTTCTCGACGAGCGGCACGCGCTGGGCCGCAACGCCCTCGTCGTCCCAGCCGAACGTGCCCATCCCGCCCGGCGCGGTGGCGTCAGCGACGATGTCGACCAGATCGCTGCCGTAGCGGAAGCCTTCGTCGAGCTTGTCGGTCGTGAGGAAGCTGGTGCCGGCGTAGCTTGCCTCGGTGCCGAAGACCCGGTCGAGCTCGGTCGGGTGGCCGCAGCTCTCGTGGATCTGCATGTACAGCTGTGACGGGTCGAGGATGACGGTGAAGCGTCCGGCCGGGCACTGCGGAGCGCTCAGCAGCGCGACCGCCTCCTCGGCCAGCGGACCGGCGTGCTCGACGAGGTCAAGGCCGCGGATGTACTCGAACCCGGCCGCGCGGAACGGTCCGCCGTCGGCGTCCGGGTAGCTCCGGCGCTGGTGCTCGTCGCCCTCGATCGCATTGGCTTCGATCCCGGCACCGACATGGGTGAAGGTCTGCTCGGTCCAGCTCCCGTCGGTCGCGCCGAACGTCCGCGTCTCGCGCTGAGCGTCGTAGCGGGTCTCCGTGAACGCGACGCCCTGCACGGCGTTGGCCGCTGCATCGGTGGCCAGGAGGAGGCCGATCTTCTCCTCGAGCGGGACCCCGAACGGGTCTTCCTCGAGCGGGGTCTCATAGGTGCCGTGGGCCGGCGGGCGGTCGTCCAGGCGGACGCGGTCGCGCAGGGCCGTGGCGCTGGCCTTTGCGATCCGGACGGCGTCGGCGGCGACCCGATCGGCTTCGGCGTTCGTCAGCCGGCTCGAGCTCGCGAAGCCCCACGCGCCATCGACGAGGACGCGCACGCCGAAGCCCTCGCTCTCGCCGTCGGCGACGCCCTCGACCCGGCCGTTCTTGACCGCGATCGACTCTTCGCGGCGATGGACGACGCGCACGTCCGCATACGACGCGCCGAGCTGGACGGCCGTATCGAGGGAGCGGTCGCTGAGGTCGCGCATCGGGGCGGAACGGTAGCAGAGGACCGGCGTTCGTCTCGCTCGGGTGTTTGCCCTATCCGTGGCGGGCCGCGATGGGCGCCGAGGACAAGGGGCGACCGGCGCTTCGCGACCGGCGCTTCGTGACCGGCGCCCCGTCGCCGGCCCGCATTCTTGCGCTCAGGCGAGAGTCTCCTGCTATCCGTCAGATGTGCCCCATTCTCCTGCGCTGAGGAGGGAGTCTCCTGTTGCCGGGAGGCGTGCCTGCCGAATCACCGGCGCTCAGGAGAGAGACACCTGGCGGACAAGGCCCGCGTCCCGAGCGAGCGTGCGAAGAGCGGATTCACCGCAAGGGGGAATCGGTCACAGGAGCCACATTCCTGCGCGCAGTGAGTCACCCGATTGCAGGCGTCGGTTATTGTGATACCGGAACGTAGCAAGAAACCGGAAGTGACGCCCGTGGTCCATGTCCACCTCGAGACCGACATCGCTGCTCTCATCGAGCGCGTCTTCGACCTCGCTCGTGACATCGACGCGCATCAGCGCTCGATGGCCCATACGGACGAGCAGGCCGTGGGCGGTCGATTGAGCGGTCTGATCGGGCCGGGAGAAACGGTCACGTGGCGCGCCCGGCACCTTGGACGAACCTGGGCGTTGACGAGCCGGATCACCGAATTCGAGCAACCCACCAGGTTTGTCGACGAGCAGCTGTCGGGGCCATTCGCGTGGTTCCGGCACGAGCACCGCTTCGAGCCGACGGCCAGCGGGACGCGGATGATCGACGACTGGCAGCACGCGGCGCCGTTCGGCGTTGTTGGCCGCGTGGTGGATCGGCTCGTTCTGGGTCCGCTGCTCGGGCGCCTGCTCGCGGAGCGGAGTGCGGCACTCCGTCGCGAGGCCGAGCTCGACTCAGCTGCGACCGGGGCCGGCTAGAGGACCGGCGTCCCCGCGACGGCTTGCCACGTCAGCACCAGGCCGAGGCTCAGCACGGCGATCGACGCCACGAGCGGCGCGACCGACGCGAGCCGGCCGAGGCTGGACCGGCTCGGCATCCGATCGAGGCGGGTCCGGGCGAAGATCATCGCCAGCCCGACGCCGGTCATCACGGCCGCCATCCCGATCCCGAAGGCGACGACAAGGATCAGCCCGAATGCGGGCCGGCCGGCGGCGATCGATCCGAGCAGGATCAGCAGCGCCGAGGTCGACGGAATGAGGCCGCCGGCCAGGCCGAGGACGAACAGGCCGCGCCAGCTCAGCGTGCTGCCGGCCGCCGGGACATGGCTGTGGCGGACGCCGCCGTGGCTGTGCTCGCCCGGGCTCTCGTGGGCATGCTCGGGATCGTGCGCAGGGGCATGGTCGGACTCGTGCGTGTGCGCGTGGTCGCGTTCGTCCGGATGCCCGTGGTCGTGCTGGTGGTCGTGCTGGTGGTCGTGCTCGTGCCCCTCCGCCTTGATGCCTGCGTGCCCGCCTCGCACCGGCCGCGCGCCGCCGCCGGAGTTCGCCGATCAGCATCCAACCGCCGATCAGGACGATCGAGGCACCGGCGATGATCGGCGTGACCCGATAGACGACGTCCGGCGGGAGGACGCTCCCAGCCCCGACGATGATCAGCGCCAGGGCGAAGATCCCGAGCGTGTGCGACACCGCCACGGACAGGCCCAGACCGACGGCGTGGACGGCCGTTCCCCGCGACCCGACGAGGTACGCCGCCATCAGGGTCTTGCCGTGGCCCGGCGTCAGCGCGTGACCCGCCCCGATCGCGACCGCGGTGAGGAGCGATGCCAGGACCACGAACGGCGTCAGGTCGGTCGACCGGAAGATCGCCGGCAGCTCGGCGGCGACGCCACCCGGCACGGCGCCCGCTCCCGGCGTCATCCCGGCTCCGCCTGGCGCCCCCGACCCGGGCACGGCGGTCGGCGTGGGAGCCGACGACGCCTCCGCCGCGGGATCCACTCGGGCATCAATCTCGGCCCGGCGGATGTCGAGCGGTGTCGCGATCAGATCGGCCGGGTAGGCGGTGAGCTTCGCGCTCGGGCTGGTCGCCGGCAGGCCGTGGGTGTCGAGGATCGTTCCCGCCGCGGTTGCCACGACCTCGCGCCAGCCGAGCCGCTCGAGATACGACGTGTCGGCGAACGTGATCCGCGCCGGCTGCTCGGTCAGGGCCGGCGTGACCGAGACGCCGTATGCGCACTCGAGCCGCATCGTCGACAGCCCTCCGGCACCGGCCGGAAACGTGATGGACGATTCGCCAACGATCAAGGTCAGGACGGCGGCGTCCCGCTCGATGGCGAGATGCGCCACGAGGTCCGAGCACGACGTCGTCGCCCAGGCCGTTGACTCCTCGTCGCTCACGCTGCCGTCGCCATCCGCGTCCATGCGCTGGCGCTCCTGGAAGGCCGGGATCTCGGCCATGTCGATCACGACGTCGAGGTCGATGCCATCGGGCCGGACGGTCAGGCCGGCGTAGTGGTTGATGGTGAAGTTGCCGAGCGGATGAGCGAGCGCGGTCGCCGGAAGGAGCGCACCGGCCGAGAAGGCGAGCGCGACGGCGAACAGGCGGAATCCACGGCGACGTCCCATGTCGGCGAGGGTACGACGGGGAGGCCCGGATGGATGACGGGCGTGCCGGCGCGGGCGGTTTGGCAGCCTCCCGACACGCCCGGTGGAGGGCTGCGCCGTACACTCGCCCCGTGACACGCCCTGTCCCGGCAGCCGATGGCGGCCGGTTCATCACGATCGAGGGACCCGAGGGTGCCGGCAAGACGGTCCAGGCTGCCCGTCTCGAAACCTCGCTCCGCGCGCGCGGATTGAATGTCCGCGGAACGCGCGAGCCCGGGGGCACCACGCTCGGGGAGCGAATTCGGACCCTGCTCCTGGCCCCGACCACGTCGCCGATCGATCCCCTCGCCGACGCCCTCCTCTTCAACGCGGCCCGCCGCCAGCTCGTCGAGGAGGTCATCGAACCGTCGCTCGCTGCCGGAACAACGATCATCTGCGCCCGGTTCGCCGACTCGACCCGGGCCTACCAGGGCTACGGCGGCGGGCTGTCGCTCGACGAGCTCGCGACGCTCGAGCAGATCGCCACCGGCGGCCTGCTCCCGGACGTGACCCTCCTGCTCGACGTCCCCGTCGAGATCGGGCTGGCGCGCAAGGCGCCCGACGACCGGACCCGGTTCGAGACCGGCTTCGATCTCGCCTTCCACCGGCGCGTCCGCACTGGGTTCCTCGAGATGGCGGTCCACGAGCCCGTCCGGTTCCGGGTCATCGACGCCACCGCGCCCGAGGACGAGGTCGCCGAGCGGATCCTGCGCGCGGTCGGTCCCCTGTTCGATGATCCGGCCGAGCGCGGTGAACCAAACCGGGCAATCGTGCGCATCCACCCATGAACGAGAATCAGGTCCGCCCCCGTGGACGCACGGCGTCGCCCGCCGACGACGCCGATCGGGCAGTCCTTGAACTCGTCGCCAACGGACAGCTCGATTCTCTCCAGGAACTCTATGACCGGTACAAGTCCATGGCTTATTCGATCGCACTCCGGATCACGTCGGACGCCTCGCTCGCCGAGGACGTCGTCCAGGACGCCTTCATGGGCGTCTGGCGCAACGCGGGCCGCTACATCGAGGGCCGCGGCAGCGTGAAGACCTGGATGCTGTCGATCGTCCATCACCGAGCCGTGGATGCCGTCCGCCGCCGCCGCCCCACCACGGAGCTCCCGGAACGCGAGGACGTGCCGCCGCCCGCCCTCCAGCTGCCGGACATCTGGCACGACGTGGCTGCCGGTCTTGATCGCGACGAGATCGCGACCGCCATGGCCACGCTGTCCGACGTCCAGCGAGAGGCCATCGAGCTGGCGTACTGGGGCGGTCTGACCCAGCAGGAGATCTCGGAGCGAACGGGCACGCCCCTCGGCACCGTGAAGAGTCGCGTCCGCTTGGGATTGCTCGCGCTCCGGCGCGCGCTCGTCGGGGACGACGACGGTGCGTCGGGACAGCTGGCCGGGGATGGCGGCACATGAACGAGGCACGAATGACCCACGATCAGGCCCGCGACCTCGCAGCCGGCTACGTTCTCGGGGCGCTCGAGCGATCCGAGGAGGCGGCCGTGCGTGAGCACCTGGCCACGTGCGCCGAACCGCATCCCGAGTTCGAGGCGCTCGGCGGCGTCGTGCCCGCGCTGCTCGATCTCGACGACCTCGTGCTCGTCGAGCCGCCGGCGTCCCTCGGTGCGCGGATCATGGCCGCAGCCGCTGCGGACCTGGCCGAGCGCACGGCCGCGTCGGCGAGTCCGGCGGCGTCGACCTCGACGCCCGCGGCCCCGCCCGCGCGACCGCTTGCCAGCCCGGCTTCGGCGCCCGTGGCCTTCCCGAGCGCCGCCGAGCGCGAGGCACGTCGTGAGCGCTCACGGACGAGTCCCTTCGACTGGGCAGCTCCGGATCGCCGCGGTCATCGCGATCGTGGCCGTCGGCACCTGGGGTCTCAACCTCCAGGGCCAGCTCGATGCGGCCCGGCGCTACGACAACGCGGTTGCGACCGTCATCCAGACGGCCACCAAGCCGGGCGCCAAGCCCGTGATCCTGAGCGCGGCCGAAGGCTCGAAGGCCACCGGCATCGGCGCGGTCGGGTCCGACGGCTCGGTCGTCCTGGCAATGCGCGACCTGACCGCGACGAGCGGCAGCCAGGTCTACGAGACGTGGGTGATCGTCGGCGAGGAAGCGCCGGTCGCGGTCGGCGGGTTCACGGTCGACCAGAACGGGACGGCATCGTTCACGAGCCGGCCGGCGACGACGCCACCGGGAGCGACGATCGCTCTGACGCTCGAGCCGAAGGCGGGCAACACCGCGCCCGAGGGGCCGGTTGTCAGCGCCGGCGTCGCTTTGGCGCCGCCTGGCGTCTCGGGCTAAGGCGCCCGAACCGAAGCGTCAGCCGGCCTCGGTCGTCTCGACGGTTCCGCGTCGCTCCGCCCGAGCGCGATCGAGGGCACCCTGGGCGGCGGCGATGATCCCTTCGGCGTCGGTGCCGTCGGTCGGGAAGCGCGCAACGCCCGCCGTGATCGACAGCGATCGTCCATCGGCGGCCGGAAGCTGGCGGACCCCATCCAGCACGCGCTGGGCGACCATGACGCCGGCCGAGCCCGGGGCAACGAGGAGGAACTCGTCCGCGCCGAAGCGGGCGACGGTGTCGACGAGGCGCACGGCACCGGACAGGACAGACGCCACCGAGCGCAGGACGTCATCGCCCGCGTCACGGCCGCCGTCGGCGTTGACCGCCCCGAAATCGTCGACATCGAAGATCGCCACCGACACCTCGCTGCCCTGGCGTCCGGCCCGCGCCAGCTCGAGCTCGAGCACGCGCGAGACGGTCCGGAGGTTTGCGAGACCGGTCAGCGGGTCGGTGTGAGCGAGGCGCTCGAACCACTCCGACCGCTCTGCCACAGTCGACGCGAGGCGGGCTCGGTCGACGGCCATCGCCGCCAGATCGGCGAGCAGCGTCAGATACGTCGGGTCGGCTGCGTCGGCGGCCGCATCGTCGGCGAACGTGACGGCAAGGGCACCGAGCGCTTCCTCGACGCCGCCCCGCGCGACGATCAGCGGCAGGGCGATCGTGGCGCCGGCGCGCGCCTCGGTGCGATCCCGTCCGGCGGTCGTCAACGGATGAGCCGGATCGGCGACCGCGGCGACCGCCGCCTGCTGAGCCGCCTCGTCGAGGCCGATCGTCAGCGTCAGCTCGGGATCCGGTCGGTCCGGGTCCTGGAGGCTGACCATCGCGCTGGTCGCGCCGAGCGCCGCGATCGCCGCCCCGACGAGCGTCCCGATCCCGTCATCGAGATCGGCGCCCCGAACGGCGGCGGCGACGCCCGCGGCGAGCGCGTCGAGCGGACTGGGACGATCGGGCTGGTCGGGCACGGAGCTCTCCTGGAGACGGCACGGGCGAGGTTCGCAGCTGGTTCGCGGATCGAGGCGAGCGGCCACGCGGCCCGCGTCGCTCGGCCGCCGCATCGTACACCGCGCCGCCGGGCCGTCGACCACCGCCGGGCCCAGGTGCTGGACGGTCCGCGAGCGCGGCGCGTCGCGCCGATCGCGTCGCGCCGATCGCGTCCGTCACGCTCGTCGGCGTGCCTATACTCGCCGCGTGAAACTCGTCGTCGCGATCGTCCACCACGAGGACGCGGGGGCCCTCGTCGACGCGCTGCTCGATCGCGAGTTCCGGGCGACCCGCCTGTCGAGCTCCGGCGGCTTCCTCAAGCAGTCCAACGCGACCGTCATCCTCGGCGTCGAGGACGATGCCGTCGACGAGGTCCTCGGCATCGTCCGCGAGGCATGCCACTCCCGGACGCAGGTCGTCAACCCGATGCCGCCGATCATGGAGCCGGGCGAGTTCTTCATGCCATACCCGCTCGAGGTCGAGGTCGGTGGGGCGACGGTCTTCGTCCTGCCGGTCGAGCGGTTCGAACGGATCTGACCCGATGGACTGGCAGCCGCCGGCTGTCGGCAGCCGAGCGACCTGGACCCGAACGATCACGGCGGAGGACGTCGAGGCCTTTGCGTCGATCAGCGGCGACCGCAACCCGCTCCACTTCGATGCCGACTTCGCCGGCCGGACGCGCGCCGGCGGCTTGATCGTCCACGGTGGGCTGACGACGGCGCTGTTCAATGCCCTCGTCGCTGAGGTCCTGCCGGGTCCCGGCTCGGTCTTCCTCCATCAGGAGTGGGACTACCCGGCGGCCGTCCCGATCGGGGACACCGTCGTCGCCGAAGCGGAAGTCATCGAGGCCCGCTCCGACAAGCCGATCACCCGGCTGCGCTGCGTCGCCCGACGCTCTGATGGCACCGAGGTCTTGCGCGGCGAGTGCCTCGTCTACACGATGCGGCCGGAGTGACCTCGGCGGAAGCGACGCCTCGGTCCGCGGACTCGGCTCCGCCGGCGACCAATGAGGCGCCGCGGCGCTGGCCACAGCTCGCGATCCTCGGGATCGGCACGCTCCTCGCAATGGCGCCGTCGTTCAGCGCGTCGGCGGTGGCGCCGCTCCTGCGCCAGGAGTGGGTCGTCGGGCCACTCGACCTGCCGTGGCTGACCGTCGTCACCCAGCTCGGGTTTGCGGTCGGCGCCCTGGGCCTGGCGGCGGTCGGGGCGCCCGATGTGATCCCCGGCCCGCGCTTGTTCGCCGCCGGAGCGTTGGTGGCCGCGGCGGCCAACCTCGGGTTCGCGCTCGTCGCCACCGACCCGGCATCTGCCCTGCCCTTCCGGTTCGTGACCGGCGCCGCGCTGGCCGCCGTCTATCCGGTCGCGATGAAGCTCGCCGCGGGCTGGTTCCGGCGCGAGCGCGGTTTCGCGATCGGCGTCGTGAACGGCGCGTTGACGGTCGGCGTCGCGCTGCCGCTCCTGTTCCGCGCGGTCGGAGCCTACGCCGGCGTCGACTGGCGCCCCGTCGTCGTGAGCGCCAGCGTGGCGGCCGTCATCGGGGCCGTCGTCGTCGGGCGGCTCGGGCGGCCCGGCCCGTTCGAGGTGCCGGCGCCACGCTTCTCGCCGGCGATCGCGGCCCGGGCCTTCCGCGAGCCGTCCGTCCGGCTCGCGTCCCTCGGGTACTTCGGCCACATGTGGGAGCTGTTCGCGATGTGGACGTGGATCCCGATCTTCCTGATCGCGAGCTTCGCCGCCGCTGGGGCCGCCGACGCCGCCATCTCGTCGCTCGTCGCGTTCGGCGTCGTCGCAATCGGCGGGGTCGCCTCGGCCGCGGCTGGTGCCATCGCCGATCGCGTCGGGCGGACGACCACGACGATCGCGGCGATGGGGATCTCCGGATCATCGGCCGTCGTCGCCGGGCTCCTGTTCGGCGCACCGCCCTGGCTCCTGACGGTCGTCGCCCTGATCTGGGGCGCGTCCGTCGTGGCCGACTCGGCGCAGTTCTCGACGGCCGTCTCGGAGCTGGCGCCGCCGGGCACGGCCGGCTCCGCGCTCTCCGTCCAGACGGCCGTCGGCTTCACGCTCACCGGCTTCACGATCCTCGGCGTCGGCCTGATCGATCCCGTCGATGCCGGCGGCTGGCGCGTCGCCTGGATCGTCCTCGCGCTCGGGCCGGCCGTCGGAATTGCCGCGATGCTCCGGCTGCGGCGCCGCCCGGACGCAACGAAGATGGCCAGCGGTCATCGCTGAGCCGCCGCCGAGACAGGCGCGGTACCCTTGGGGTCGATGAGCGTGCGAGCCGCCGCCGGCCGCCGACCGCGCCACCCGCGCGGCGCTCCGTCGACCAATGAGCCAGATGCGATGCGCCGCCGCCCGCGTCCCGGCATGGCTCGCCGAGCCGCTTCCGCCCAGCGCCCGGCCGCAGCGCGCCGCCTTGGCCCATACCTCGTGTGCCTTCTCGCCTTCGGCCTCGCCCTGGCCGAGGCCGTCACCGGCGCGACCGGCACGGGCGTCGCACCACAAGCCGCGACCCTCGGCTCGACCTCCCAGGTCCAGTTCGGCGTCGGTCCGGGCCGGGTCGCGGGCGGACCGGACTTCGCCGGCGATCCACAGCCGGCCGGCGACGCGCCACGCCGGCTCGTGCCGTCGTCATCCCTTGCCGCCACGGAACGAGCGGACGCGGCGAACGAGCAGCCGCCGACCTGCCGGCACGGCGATCGGCCGGCGATCAACGCCGCGTACGACGAGTGGGCGACCACGATCGTCGACACCGACTACGCCCTGCCGGCTGGCTATCGGCCGCCCGATCTCGTGCCCGCGACCGAGACCGGCATCGCCGGCTGGGCCCTCGTGCGGTCCTTCGTCATCGAGGATCTGCGGGCGCTGGGGCGGGCAGCCGAAGCGGCGGGCAATCCGCTCGAGATCCAGTCCGGCCACCGATCGCGGGAGCGCCAGGCGGAGGTCTACGCCGGCTGGGTCGCGAGCTCGGGCGAGGCCGACGCGCGCCGCTTCAGCGCCCGGCCCGGGCATTCGGAGCATCAGCTCGGGACCGCCCTGGACTTCCGCGCCGCGGCCGGCACCGCGCCGTGGTCGGGGTTCGGTGACACGGCGGCCGGGCGCTGGCTGGCCAAGCACGCGCACGAATTCGGGTTCGTCCTGAGCTATCCCGCCGGCGCCGAAGCGCTGAGCTGCTACGGCGCCGAGGCCTGGCATGTCCGGTACGTCGGGCGCGCGATGGCGGCCGAGGTCGAGGCGTCCGGGCTGCCGTTGCGCGCCTGGCTGTGGCGGTTCGCCCGCTCCGGTTGAGCGCCGACGGCCCTCGATCGAGACGCTACCCTCCCGCCATGACGGCCGACTGGGTCCGCGATCTCGAGCGCAAGGCACCCGACGTCGTCGCGGCCTGGAACGGCATCGAAGCGGGTCAGGCCATCACCGTTCGGCGCGAGATCCGGCGTCGGGCCGGCGCCGGGTCGGCCGATCGGCTGGTGGGCCAGCTCGAGGCGACTGCGGCTGCCCTCGTCGCATTGATCGAGGCGCTGCCCGACGAGGCGTTCGCCCTGCCGGGTGGCGAGGCCGACTGGACCGTCGCCGAGGCGATCGGTCACGACGCGACCGCCCGGGCCGGGCTCGCCCTGGCAGCCGCGCTTGCGGCCCGGGATCGCTGGCCGGCTGACGCGCCCGCCGTCGTTCCCGACGTGCCGGGTCCGGTCGGCGCGGACCGCGTCGATCTCGTCCGCAAGATTGCGCAGAGCCAGAAGATCGTCGCCCGGTCGGCTGGATCGATCGCCGGCCACGAGACGGACCCATGCCCGCTCGAGCACCCGCTCGTCGGCCGGCTGCGCTGCGGCGAATGGCTCCTCTTCGCCGGCGTCCACGACGTGATGCACATCGAGCAGCTCCACGGCATCGCCGCGTCGCTGGCGGCGCCCGCCGACGCAACCGGAGCGATCCCGTCGGCGCCCGAGCCCGTCGGCTAGAATCGACCAACGCCGCCAGGAGATCGCCCGTGCTCGACCAGTCCGCCAGCGCATCCGCCAATCGGCGGGTCTTCCGCTCGAAGGTCGACAGCCTCCGCCCGACCTACGGCTTCGAGGACGTCTCGCTGGCACCCGGCACCGACACGACCGAGCCGGCCGACGTCGAGCTGTCCCAGGCGTTCTGCGGCATCCAGCTCGGGATCCCGATCCTCGGCTCGGCGATGGACGCGGTCGTCGATCCGCGCTTCGCCGGCGCCCTCGCCGCGCTCGGCGGCCTCGCGATCCTCAACCTCGAGGGCGTCCAGACCCGCTACGAGGACCCGGACGAGATCCTCGGCCGGATCGCGGCCGCGGCCGACGGCGACGTCCAGGACCTGCTGGCCGAGGTCTACGCCAGCCCGATCCGGGAGGACCTGATCGCCCGCCGGATCGAGGAGATCCATGCCGCGGGCTCCCGGGCGGCCGTCGCCGCGACGCCGGGAGCCGCCCGCCGGTTCGGCCCGTTCTGCGCCGAGCACGGCGCGGACCTGTTCCTCGTCCAGTCGCAGGTGAGCAGCGCTCGCCATCTCGCGTCCACCTACGACCCGCTGTCGCTCGAGGAGTTCACGCGGTTCATGCCGATCCCGGTCGCGGTCGGCAACACGACGAACAGCGACGCGGCCTTCGCCCTCATGGAGCAGGGTGCGGCCGCGGTCTTCGTCGGGGTCGGGCCGGGCGCGGCGTGCACGACCCGCGAGGTGCTCGGCATCGGCGTGCCCCAGGTCACGGCGATCAGCGATGTGGCGGCCGCGCGCGACGCGTACCTCGCCGAGACGGGCCGCTACGTGCCGGTCGTCGCCGACGGCGGGATGCGTCGCGGCGGCGAGCTGGCCAAGGCCATCGCGGCCGGCGCCGACGTCCTGATGCTCGGCTCGCCGCTGGCCCGAGCCGAGGAAGCGCCGGGCCGTGGCATGAACTGGGGCATGGCCGCGCCCTCGCCGACCCTGCCGCGCGGGACGCGGATCAAGGTCGGGACGGTCGGATCGCTCGAGCGGATCCTGCTCGGCCCGGCCCACGTCACCGACGGCTCGGAGAACCTGATCGGGGCGTTGCGTCAGTCGATGGCGGCACTCGGGGCGCGGACGATCCGCGAGATGCAGCGGGTCGAGATGGTCTATGCCCCGTCGGTCGCGACCGAGGGCAAGTCGTGGCAGCGGAGCCGCTGACGACCACCGACGGCGTGCCACCCTCCGGCGACCCACCGCCCGGCCCGGCCCGCGGGAGCGGGCGCCTCCCGGCGGTCGACGACGAGCTCGCCGCCGACCCGCGCTTCGCCAATCTCCGGACCCGTGGCCGCCGCAGCGGGGAGTTGCGCGACGCGACGGTCGGGTTCGTCGCCGAGGCGGACGGCTCGATCCTCGTCGCGGCCGGATCGCTCGACCGCGACTGGGCGGCGAACCTGCTCGCCGATGGTGCCGTCGAGGTCGTGGCTGGGGGTCGGTCGTTCGCGGGTGAGGCGGAGCTCCTCGACGATCACGACCCGCGCCGTGGCCGCGCCGTCCGCGAGCTGATCCTCCGCTTCGGCACGCCGTCCGAGGGGCTCGGCAGCGGCCCGATCTTCGTGATCCGTCCGGTCGACGCCGGCTGACGCAGGCGCTCACCGTCCCGCGGTCCGGGCCCCGCGACTTCTGTCGGCAGGCACGCAATACGTCATCCGTCGCATCGCACCGCGGACCTTCGGACGATGGCGACGCCCTGAGTCGGCGGGCATTGTATGGCTACGGCAACCGCCGAATGGCCACCAAGGGATGGACCGAAATGGACCCGCTCGGGACCCTGCTCGTGTCACTGGGAACGCTGATCGTCCTCGATCTCGCCGCGCTTCAGCTCGGCGGACCGCGACGCGCACGGACCCGCACCCGGGCCACTCGCTCGCGCTGAACCCGGCCCCGCCTCTCCCGGGCGGACGCCGACAACTGAATAGCGTCGATGACCGCAGGTCTCCCTCCTCCTCCCTCCGGTCATCGTCTCTCCTGCCGAAGCGGCGCCGAACCTCCTCCAACACCGGCGCCGCTTCTGCTTGTCCGGCGCCCATTCGTCCGCGTCGCGTCGCCGCCGGGCAGCCGGCCCGTCGGGCTTCGGTCGCTCCTACGTCATTCGGCCCAGCGCCGTCCGGGGCGGATGACGGTGGCCCCGACCAGGCCGGCTGCCTAGCCTTCGGACATCGCCACCCGTGCCGCGGGATGGCCGGTCACGCGAGGGGAAGCGCCATGGACCAGCGGATCTCGATGGGCACGAGCGGCACGCTCGCACGACCGATCCACCGCGCCTGTGTCGTCCCCGGTTGCTGGTGCGGCTCGACGCCGACCGGCAGGGACCCGCGGGCACCACAGCCCCCGGGTCGGCGTCACGACAGCGCGATCACAAACCGGTGCCCCGGCCGTCTTGACGGTATGGATGTACGTCATCGGTCGTAATGCAGCACCGGCGCGTGCCGATGCCGTTGTAATCGGGCGAGACGCACCGTACGAGCAACGAACCCGGACCTCCCGGGCCAGCTCGGAGCACACGGAGACCGCCGCCATGGACAGCCAGCAGGTCAGCCATCAGGCCGTCGACCGGGGCCGTCGTGGTTGCCTGGTCGAGGGTTGTCCGTGCAAGGACGCCCGGATCGTGTCCAAGCGCCGCAGTGCCTTCTTCGCGGCCTGGGCTCAGCAGCACGGCGAGACCGCCAATCGGATGGTCGCCCCGGAGCTGGGTTGGCGCATCCCGACCTCACTCTCCACGGCCGCCTGAACTGATCTCAGACGGCTGACAGACAACCGAAGAACAATCGAAGACGCGTCCCACAACTGAAGAACAACTGAAGAACAATCGAAGACGCCGCTCCCCGAGACGACCGACCGCGATGTGCGGGCCGGTCGTTTCGATTCGTGCCCGCGGGCCGCCAGTCGCGGCCAGGCATCGTCATCCGTCCTGCCCGCCGGTCGCCGTCCGGCGATGGTCGGTGGACCCGGCCGGGCGGATGCTCCGGATCACCAGCCACTCAGCAACCGCCACCTGGAGCCGAAGACGCCATGTATCGCGGATCTCGCCTCGCCGCTTCCGTCCTGCTCGTCCTGACGGGCTTCGCCGCGTCGGCGATCGCCCTGTTCGTGATCCCGGGTGCCTTCGACGCCGGGGCCGGCCGGTGGCTGATCCCGGTCGCGATCGTCTTCGCCATCGGGCACTGGGCCGCCCTGGTCGGCGTGGCCCGCGCTCGTGACTGGGGCCGCAACCTCGCGGTCTTCGTGGCCGAGCTCGGTGGCGGCCTCGCGATCCTCGGCGCGGTCGCCCTGCTGACCGGTGCCCAGCCATTCGGAGCGAATCCGGCGGCCGGCCCGGGTCTCGTCGCCTGGGGTGCCGCGGTCTACGGCCTGCTCGGGATCGCTGCCGGACGGGTCCCGGTCCTCGCCCGGCTCGGCGCGCTCGAGCGCCGCCGGGTCGTCCTCGGCCCGAGCTTCGCGGGGGTCGCCGCCTGACCTGCGCGTCGTCCCGTCGAGCGTCGCCCGTAGAATTGCACGGTGCTGGACGAACAGAGCCTGTATGACGCGGCCGGCGGGATGCCCTTCTTCGAGGCGCTCGTCGGCCGCTTCTATGACGGCGTCGCGACCGATCCGGTCCTGCGCCCGCTCTATCCGGAGGCGGACCTGGCGGGCGCTCGCCGCCGGCTGACCCTGTTCCTGGCCCAGTACTGGGGCGGCCCGCGGACCTACGATGAGGAGCGCGGCCATCCCCGCCTCCGGATGCGCCACCATCCGTTCGCGATCGGGCCGGCCGAGCGCGACGCGTGGTTGCGGTTGATGCGCGACGCGATCGAGCGCTCGGCCGCGCCGGCTGCGGTCGTCGCCCGGCTCCACGCCTACATCGACCTCGCCGCCGAAGCGATGCGCAACCGCGACTGACCGGCCCGCCCACCCAGGGTTGCGACGGCTCGACCGGGTCGGCGTCCCGTAGACTGGAGGTGGCGGCGGGTCGGCGGGGATCCGCCCGGACGAGGAGGGCGGATTGGCGTTGATCGAGGACGCGGCGGACGTCGACGACGAGCACGCACAGCCGGCGGCGGCGCCGTCCGGCGAGCCCGCGGCAGATGCCCAGCGCGGCAAGACGGTTCACGGCGAGGCGGCCAACGCGGGCCATCGGGTCCTCGCCCCCGACGACGCCGAGGTCGAGGCCTACCTCGAGACGGCCCTCAATGCGCCGGCGCCGACCCGCTCGGCGGCCGACCGGCCCGACGCGGGCGAGCCCGACTCGGTCGTCATCCTCGACTTCGGCAGCCAGTTCGCCCAGCTGATCGCCCGCCGCGTCCGCGAGCTCCACGTCTACTCGGAGCTCATCCCGCACGACACGCCGTGGGCCGAGATCGAGCGCCGCAACCCCAAGGCGATCATCCTCTCGGGCGGTCCGATGTCGGTCTACGACGAGGGTGCGCCGAAGCCCGACCCGGACATCTGGTCCGGCCGGATCCCCGTCCTCGGCATCTGCTACGGCGCGCAGCTGATGGCCCACGAGCTCGGCGGCGATGTCCTCGCGACGTCGAAGCGGGAGTACGGCCCGGCCTCGGTCACGATCACCGACGGAGGCGGCCTGTTCGACGGCCTCGATCCGCGACCAGCCGGTCTGGATGAGCCACGGCGATTCGATCACCCGCCTGCCGGACGGCTTCAGCGCGACCGCCCAGACCGACTCGACGGCCTTCGCCGGCCTCCAGGCACCGGCCCGCAATCTGTACGGCATCCAGTTCCACCCCGAGGTCGTCCACACCCCGATGGGCCGCGACCTCCTGCGCAACTTCGTCGTCACGATCGCGGGCGCGTCACCGACCTGGACGCCCGCCAACTTCATCGACCAGACCGTCGCCGGGATCCGCCAGCGGGTCGACGACCACGCCGCGACGATCGGCTCCGACGGACGGGTGATCTGCGCCCTGTCCGGCGGGGTCGACTCGGCCGTTGCCGCGGCTCTCGTCCATCGCGCCGTTGGCGACCGGCTGACCTGCATCTACGTCGACCACGGGCTGATGCGGAAGAAGGAATCGGAGCTGCTCCGGGTCACCTTCGAGCGCGATCTCGGGATGAACCTGGTCATGGTCGACGCGCGCCAGCGCTTCCTGGCCCGATTGGCCGGGGTCGAGGATCCCGAGCAGAAGCGCAAGATCATCGGCGACGAGTTCATCCGGGTCTTCGAGGAGGAGGCCGACCGGATCAAGGGCGATGCCGGCCGGATCGACTTCCTGACCCAGGGGACGCTGTACCCGGACGTCATCGAGAGCGCGACGTCCGAGACCAAGGCCGCCCAGAAGATCAAGACCCACCACAACGTCGGCGGGCTGCCGGCCGACCTCAGCTTCCAGCTGATCGAGCCGCTCCGCTACCTGTTCAAGGACGAGGTCCGGGCCGTCGGGCTCGAGATGGGCCTGCCCGACGCGATGGTCCTCCGCCAGCCCTTCCCGGGCCCCGGCCTCGCGATCCGGATCATCGGCGAGGTCACCGCCGAGCGGCTCGATACGCTCCGCGAGGCCGACTGGATCGTCATCGACGAGATCAAGGCGGCGGGTCTCTATCGCAGCCTGTGGCAGTCGTTCGCGATTCTGACGCCGGTCCGCTCGGTCGGCGTCATGGGCGACGGCCGGACCTATGCCAACGTCGTCGCGATCCGGGCCGTCACGTCCGAGGACGGGATGACCGCCGACTGGGCGAAGCTGCCCTACGACGTCCTCGGCAAGATCTCGTCGCGGATCGTGAACGAGGTGCCGGGCGTCAATCGGGTCGTCTACGACATCTCGTCGAAGCCGCCGGCCACGATCGAGTGGGAGTGATCTCTCGGGGCAGCATTCGGGCGCGCGCGGCTTGCCGGCGGCGCCGTCGCTCAGCCAGCGACCCGCGATGTTTTTGCGCGTAGGAACGAGCCGCATCGCGATTCCACTTCTGTCGCGCGAAACTGCGCTTGTCACGCTCAGGCGAGGTCCGTGCAACCGTCGTACAGGCGACCCTGGCCTGACCGCCGGAGATCCGGACCAGCGCCGCGGTGTACGAGGCGAGGCGTTCCTGAGCGCAAGCGATTTCGGGCCGAGCGGCGAGTAGCAGGCGAGACCCGCCTGAGCGACGGAAACCGCCGCAGGCGTTGGGTCCTTCAGGCGAGCGTCGCCTGAGGGCGGGAGATCGCCGCGAGCCCGTGAGAAGCGGCCCGCACTCCGGACCGGGCCTATGCCGACCTAGCCCGATCGGGTGGTTCGCAGCCCAGCGCGATTCGGTACAGTGGAGCCATGCTGGACGAAGCCACGACCGGGGGGTCCGCGCCCGCGCCACGGTGCAACTGGTGCTCGGCAGTGCTGCCGTCCGACCAGGAGATCACCTGCCCGTCCTGCGGCGCGACGCTGCTCGGCGACGGCGACACCTCCGTCCCCGGCCTGACAGCAATCGACGCCGAGGCGATCCTGCGCAATGCCCGGGCCGCCAAGGCCAAGCCGCGCAGCCGGCTGCTCGGCTGGATCAGTGGCGAGTACGACGACGACAGCCCCGGGACGCACGCCGCGCCCGGTTCGCTCGCGCCGCCGCCGGCCGACGTCCGGCGCGAGATGCTCCGGCTCGAGCTCGAGGCCCAGGTGGCCAACGCCCAGGCCGAGGTCGAGTCGATGGTCGCCGACGCGGCCGTCGAGGAGGGCCGATCGCTGGCGGCGCCGTCTGCCGAGGCGGCCGATCCCGATGGCGTCGAGGCCGAGGCGCCCGTCGAGGCCGACGCGCCGGTCGAGGCCGACGTGCACCAGACATCCGCCGACGACGCGACGGAGGCCGCCCCAGCCGACGAGACCGGCGCGCCCGACGAGACGCGCCAGCCCGACGAGGCTCCGCCCGCCTGAGTCGCGCGTCCGGGACGCCTTCCCGGGACCGATCGCCCCGACCGGATATCGTTCCGTCGTGCCCGATCGCCTGCCTCCGCCCGGCCCGTCGTTCCTGCGCGAGCAGCAGCTCGAGACGCGTGGCGGCCCCGTCCGCATCGGGATGAGCCAGCCGACCACCACCGACGACGGCTGGTGGCTCGCGATGATCTGGGTGACCGACGCCGACGGGGTCGTGTCGTTCGTCGACCTTGCCCCGGCCGGTGGCCCCCGTCCCGACCCGCCGCTGGTCCGGCTCGGACCGTCCCTCGCCGGAGCGTTGAGTGGCCTGATCCTCGAGGATGCCGGGCGCCTCTGCATCCGCCTCGCGACCGTCGTGCCGGCCGACGATCCGGCCCGCCCATGGCGGGTCCCTGCCGCGGTCCGGACCGCGTTCCGGTGGGAGCCGATGCGCGCGGCGGCCATGCGCCCGAACGAGCTGGCCGAGACCGTCCTGTCGGCGTTCCGCAGGTCGGCCGAAGGCCTCGGCCGCCCGTAGGGGCTAGACTCGGATCGAGTGGGCGACATGTTCGACGAGTTCATGAAGGAGTTGCGGCGCCGTCAGGCCGAGGCCGCCGGTCGCGCGCGCCCTGCGCCAACTGGCGCCCGATGACGCCGACGACGAGCCTTCCGCCGACGCCGACGCCGACGCCGACGCGTCCGATTCCGAACCCGAAGCTGACGACTCGGCCCCCGGCCAGGATCCGGACGGCCCGGACGAACCCCGTCCGATCGGCGGTCGTCCGCCGGCGCGCGGGCGCCCCGTTCGCGCAAGCCGTGCCGCCGGATCGGGCGACGGCCGCCGGCGGCCCCCGCGTCGACCCGCCACCGCCGTCGGCGGTCCGGCCGACGGATTCTCGATCCGGTCCCGGCTGTCGACCATCCTCGTCGTCGGGATCGTCCTGTTCCTCCTCCTGTTCTTCACGGTCGGCATCGAGCTGTGGACAGACGCCACGTGGTATCGCAGCGTCGGCTTCGACCAGGTGTTCTGGACCCGCCTCACGACGCAGGGCGGTCTCTTCGTGCTCGGCGGCTTGGCAGCTCTGCTGATCCTCCTCGCCAACGTCTGGCTGGCCGGCCGCCTGACGCCCACCGACGGCACCGGAGCGGTCGGCGGCGGGACCCTGCGCGGCTGGATCGATCGGCTCAACGAGGCCGCCGCGAACGCCGACCCAGGTCGCTCCGAGCGGACCCAGTGGGACCGCTGGAACCGGTCGTCGACGGGCGAGACGGTCGATGTCACGCCGGTCGACCTGCCGGATCCGGTGCCGCTCGGTCGGGTCGTGATCCTGATCATCGCCGCGTTCGCGGCGCTCGGCGTCGCCGGAACGGTCGCGGGCAGCTGGGAGACGATCGCGCTCTGGCAGCATCGCGTCCCGTTCGACCCGTCCGGCACGCCCGTCGTCGACCCGATCTTCCAGCGCGATATCTCGTTCTTCCTCTTCGACCTGCCGTTCCTGCGCCTGATCCAGACGGTGTTCAATGGCCTGCTCGTGGCCACGATCCTCGTCACGGGCGGGCGCTACCTGCTGTCCGCCATGGCCGGCGCGGCCGTCTTCGACACCCGGGTCCGAGTCCATCTGGGCGTGCTCGCCGGGCTGTTCCTGATGTCGGTTGCCCTCGGCTACCAGCTCGACAAGTTCGAGCTCGTGCATAGCGACCGGGGGGTCGCGACCGGCGTCAGCTTCACGGACCAGAACGCCCAGTTCCTGGCCTATGACGTCCTGACCGGCGTCTCCGCGATCGCCGCCGCCTTCCTGGTTGGCGGTGCGTTCGCCCGCGTCCTCTGGCCGCTCGGCCTGACCCTCGGCGTGTGGTTCCTCGCCTCGCTCGTCATCGGCCGTCTCTATCCCGCGGCCATCCAGCAGTTCACCGTCGTCCCGAACCAGTTCGCCCAGGAAGAGCCCTACATCGCCAACAACATCGCGATGACCCGCCTGGCCTTCGACCTGAACGACTGGACGGAACGGGCGTACCGCGGCGACCAACCCCTGACGCAGACGGAGATCACGGCCGAGTCCGACACCTTCGCCAACGCCCGGCTGTGGGACTACCGGCCGCTCGGCGACACCCTCGACCAGCTTCAGACGGTCCGCACCTACTACGACTTCGTCGACGTGGACACCGACCGGTACCTGATCAACGGCGAGCTCCGCCAGGTGATGCTGTCGGGCCGTGAGCTCGACGTCTCGAAGCTGGCCTCGCCGGGCTGGGTGACCCAACGGATCATCTATACCCATGGGATCGGCCTGGCCATGGTCCCGGTCAACGAGGTCGGGTCGCAGGGTCAGCCGCGGCTGCTGATCTCGAACCTGCCACCGGTCTCGACCGGCGGCGCGCCGCCCATCTCCCAGCCGCGGATCTACTTCGGCGAGGCCAACAGCTCGTGGGTCGTCGTCGGCGCCCGCCAGCCCGAGTTCGACTATCCGCTCGGCACCTCCGACGCCGACGTGGTCCCGACGAGCTGGACGGGGACGTCCGGGATCAGGCTCGACACGACCTTCGACCGGCTCCTGTTCGCGATCCGGTTCCGCGACCTGAACCTCCTGATCAGCGACCAGGTGACGAGCGGCAGCCAGCTCCTCTTCCACCGCACGCTGAGCGACCGGCTGCCACGGATCGCGCCGTTCCTGAAGTTCGACAAGGATCCCTACCTCGTCATCGACGGGGCGGGCAAGCTGAAGTACGTCCAGGACGCGTTCACGACGAGCGACCAGTTCCCGCACGCCGACCCGTTCGATCCGAACGTGGACATGCCGGTCGAAAGCGGGCTCCGCGGCCAGGACTTCAACTACATCCGGAACAGCGTGAAGATCGTCACGGACGCCTACGACGGGACGATGACCTTCTACGTCGCCGACGATACCGATCCGCTCATCCGCGCCTGGCAGGGCGTCTTCCCGACCGTCTTCCACCCGCTGTCCGAGCTGCCGGCCGACCTCCGCCCGCACCTCCGTGTCCCGGAGGAGCTGTTCGACGTCCAGACTCGCGTCTTCGGCCGCTACCACGTCCGGGATCCGGAGACGTTCTTCTCCGAGAACGACCTGTGGACCGTGCCGATCGGAACCGGCAGCGCCCAGAGCCTGCCGCCCGAGGCGTACTACGTGATGATGCGGATGCCGGGCGCCGACGGAGACCGAGTTCCTGCTCCTCCAGCCCATGATCCCGAAGGGTCGCCCGAACATGATCGCCTGGGTCGCCGCCCGGAACGATCCCGAGCGCTACGGCCAGACCAGCGTGTTCCGGTTCCCGGCCGACAGCACGATCTTCGGGCCGGTCCAGGTCGAGGCCCAGATCGACGCCGACCCCGAGATCAGCCAGCAGATCTCGCTGTGGGACGCGGCCGGCAGCCAGGTCGTGCGCGGCAACCTGATCGTCGTGCCGGTCGGCGACTCGCTGATCTACCTCCAGCCGGTCTACCTGCGGTCGAAGAGCTCCGGGTTCCCGGCGTTCGAGCGGATCGTCGTCGCGTCGCCGACGAACGTCGTGTGGGGGACGTCGCTCACGAACGCCCTGACCCAGCTCCTCACCGAGCAGGGCGGCAACACCCCCGGGCCGTCGCCGTCGCCCGGCCCGACGCCGGGACCGAGCGCGACCCCTGGCCCGACCGCGACGCCGGGCGGGTCGCCGCTGCCGGCCGATATTCGGGCTCTCCTCGCCTACGCCGACGAGCACTTCAAGCTGGCCGACGAGGCACTCCGCAACAACGACTTCGCGCGCTACGGCGCCGAGACGGAGCTCGCTCGGCAGGCCGTCGCACAGGCCCTGATCCTGGCCGGCGGTGTGCCACCGGCACCGAGCACCACGCCGTGATGCCCGCCTGACCCGGCCGTGACGACGCGGGGGCGGACCCTGACCGCGCTCCTGGCCGTGCTCAGCCGGCCGAGCTGGTGGGTCCTCGCCCTGGCCGGGTTCCTCGTCCGCGGCGGAATCGTCGTCTTCGTCCTCGCGATCGTCTCCCTGCCCTCGCCGCTCGCCCTGTCGAACGTCCTCGGGCCGCTCGTCACGCCGTTCTATCTCGGGCGGGTCGAACCGGCCACGGTGGCCCTGCTGGGAGGCGGGCTCGGCGCCCTCGTCATCTGGCTGATCGGCGGGTCGTGGGTCGCGGCGGCGACGGAGGTCGTCCTCGTCCGCGACGCCCGCCAGGCGGCGATCGAGGAGGGCCTGCCGACCGGTCCCGAGCGACGATCCGGGCGGCTGCTGATCAGCCGGTCCGCGGCGGCGCACCTGCTCGCGCTGACCCCGTTGGCCCTCATCGTCGGCGTGGCGTCCGTCCAGATCTTCAACGTCGCCTACCGCGAGCTCGTCAATCCGACCGACACCAGCTCGATCGTGATCCGGGTCGTCGCCGGCGCCCTGGGGCAGATCGTGGCCATCGTCGTCGCATGGGTCCTCGGCGAGATCGTCGGCGGGCTGGCCGTTCGCCGGATCGTCCTGGCCGACGAGCCGGTCGTGGGGGCGGTCATCCGGTCCGCGGCGGAGCTCGGTCGCCGCCCCCTCGGGGTGCTCGTCGCGCCGCTCGCGACGCTCGCGATCCTCGTGATCGACCTCGCCGCCGTGCTGGCCGCGGTCGTCATCGTCTGGACCGAGGTCCGATTGCGCCTGGTCCGACCGCTGGACGAGCCCCTCGCGACCGTGCTGTCGCTCGCGACGCTGGGGGCCGCGTGGTGCCTCGCCCTGCTCGTGACCGGCCTGATCGACGCATGGCGGAGCGTGGCCATGACGTTCGAAGCGGAGCGCGCGGCGGCGCTGTCGGCACGGCCTGCCGGCGCGAACGGTGGGACCGAGTCCGGGTCGTCGGCCGGGACATTCGGGGCATCCATGGACCGCCGACCGGGGGATTGGTCAGTCGGCGATCGAGGTGGCAGCCTGTAGAGCCGGTCGACGTCCATCGTCCGGTCGACATCGCGGAGGTGGTCATGGCGACGAAGACGGTCGTCTGCCCGGAGTGCGGCGCGTCGGCGGCACCGGGCCGCTACGCCTGCGCGGAATGCGGGGCGCTGCTCGCCTCCGTGGCCGTCGCCGCTCGTCCAATCGCGCCGGAACCGGAACCCGTGACGGCCGAGGCCGAACCAGCCGCCGTCCTGCCCACCGCGGTTGCCGCGCCCGCCGTGGTCGTCGAGCCCACGGCGCCGGAGCCGCTCGCCTCCGTCGCCGGGCCGGTCACACCTGCCGTTGCCACGGAACCACGCGTCGCGACGCCCAAGTACGCCAAGCTCGGCCGGCCCCGCCCCGTGGCCCCATCGCCCGACCTCCTGCCCCACGCCGGCGCCTCGGTGCCGTTCGACGAGGACGCTCCGATCGGGTCGATGAATGGCGTTGCGGCCGACGACGAGCCCGAGCGCTTCGACGATGAGATCCTGACCATCGACGAGCGTCACGTGCCGGACCAGGCCGTTGAGCCTCGCGTCGCGCACATCGCGCACGGCGCGGGCGCGACGCCGGGCTGGCCGCCGGTCGGCGATCGCGGCGTCGTGGATCGGCCCGAATCAGGCCCACGCGCCGGCTCGTACCTCCCGCCGTCGGCCATCAACCAGGCGTTCGCCGCGGCGAGTGTGGTCGGCGCGATGGCCGCCGCTCCGCCGCTCGCGCCCGCCGCAGCCGGGGCGTCCGGCGAAGTCAGGCCGTCCCTCACGGAGCGCGTGTCCGGGACGCTTGGTGACGTGTTCGACAACGTTCGCGTTCCGGGCGATCTCGCGCGGCGGACGATCATGGTCGGATCGGCGCTCGCGTCGATCGGGCTTCTGCTGCCCTGGTTGAACGGTCCCGCGGGCCAGAGCCCGCTCGCCGGGTACCTCGATCGCTGGGGCCTCGCCGGACCCGGCATGTGGCTCGTCCTGCTCGGCCTGGTCGGACTCGCGGTCGTGGCGGCCTCGGCGGGCCGGCCTGCGTCGTGGCCGATCGGGCTGCCATCGGTGGCGCTCGCCGCGTTCCTCGGTGGCCTCCTCTGGCCGTACGTGGTGGGCGGCTTCGGGCGATCGATCGGGATCTGGCTCGTGCTCGTCGGCGCCGTCGTGCTCGCGGTCGGTGGACTCCTCGATCGGCGCGTCCGTCACGCCGGCATTGAGCCGGTCGTCCCCACCCCCGACGCCGAGGGTCGCTGACCGGACCCCCTGCTACACTGCGCCGGACGCCGAGCCCGAAAGCCGGGCGGGACGCGGCCCGTCGTCATTGGATCGACGTCCAGCGCGACCGTAACGGAGGCAGGCAGCCAGCTCCATGGATCAGATCCTTGGTGAGATCGGCAAGGCCCTCGCCGGATTCTTCGGCAGCCCCGTCGTCCAGTTCGTCATCTACTCGATCGCCGTCTACCTGGTCGTCCTGTGGCTGGCCAGCGCGTACTGGGTCTTCCGGGACATGCAGCAGCGGACCGAGAACGCGATCCTGCCGTACCTCGCCGCGAGCCTGGTGATCGTCTTCCTGCCGGTGTTCCCGCTCGCCGTGTTCGTCTACAAGATCATCCGGCCGCACGAGAAGATCGGCGAGGTCTACGAACGAAACCTCGCCGAAGAGGCGCTCCTCGCCGAGGTCGAGTCGATCAAGAGCTGTCCGACCTGTGCCCGGCGGGTGAACGACGAGTGGATCATCTGCCCGACGTGCCGCACGCGCCTGAATCGTGTCTGCCCGAACTGCAGCCGCCTCGTCGGCCTCGACTGGTCGCTGTGCGCGTGGTGCGGCAAGGACTTCGAGCGTCCCGCGGCCGCCATCGCGTCGTCGGCCGGCCGCCCGGCGCCGATCTCGCCACTCCCCGCGGGCGACGAGACGGGTCGAATCGGACGGCCCGCCTCTCTCGAGATCGAATCGGACCGGACCGCGATGTCGACGATGACCCGGCCGCGTCCGTCGTCCCCGCGGTCGTCGGGACCGCGCACCGCTCCCGACGTCCTGCCGGAGAGCTGACACGGTCGCTCCCTGCGTGACGGCGTGACCTCCGAGGACGACGACACACCCGAATCGCCGGCCTCGCCGCCGGCCAGACCGGGCCTGTCCACGTTCACGATCGACGGCCGTGCCGCGCCCGGCCTGTTCGTCGTCGGCTGGCTGGCGTCGATCAGCGGCCTGGTCCTGACCCTGATCGGGGCGGTCGCGCCGTCGGGCTTCTTCCTGTACTTCCTCGGGCCGGCCGTGCTCACGATCGGGCTCATCGCCGGCGCGGGCAGCCAGGCGATCGAGCGCCGGGCACGCGGGTTCGCCTACGCAGGCCCGTCGCCGTACCTCGTCCTGGCGACGATCGTGGCGGCGGTCTACGCCGTCGGCGCGGCCGTCGGGCTCGGCTTGCACCTGGCCATCGGTGAGGCGGACGTCCCGACCTACGTCGTCAACCTGATCGGCGTCGCGGTCCAGGCGGTCGTGTTCGTCGGGATCATCAAGATCCTCGTCGTCGACAGCGGCGCGCTCTCGTGGGCCGAGATGGGCTGGCGCCGGTTCGACGGCGCCGCGCTCCGCAACCTCCTGTTCGGCGCGGCGGTCGCCGTGCCGGTGATCGGGCTCACGTCCCTCGTCGCCGGCGTCCTGGTCACGGTGTTCAACCAGGTGCCGGACTCGCCCCTGCCGCCGACCGGTCGGACGGACGGGCTGATCATCCAGCTGATCGCCGGGGCGTTGATCGCCCCGCTCGCCGAAGAAGTCGTGTTCCGGGGGTTCGCGATCAGCGCCTGGCAGCGGACGGTCGGCGAGCGTGGCGCGCTGGTCCGGGCGTCGCTGGTGTTCGCGCTGGCCCACGTGATCACCGTGACGGGCGACAGTCTCCCGCAGGTCGGCGGCCTGATCGCGGTCGGGTTCGGGACGCGCGTCCCGGTCGCCCTGGCGCTCGGCTGGCTGTACCTGCGGACGCGCTCGATCTGGGCGCCGCTGGGGCTCCATATGGCGTTCAACGCGACGCTCCTGTTGCTGGCCGAATACATCCGGGCGAACCCCAGCGTCTGAGGCAGGCCGCGCCAGGCATCCGAGTCCGCCCACGGCAACCGCCGGTGCAGGCCCGGTTGATCGGCCGGTGAGGGCCGCCCGATAGGGTTCGTCGTGTTCCCGGGTCCGGATGGCGGAAGGAATCGGCGGGCTTTCGTCGTTCGGGTCCGGGGACTCCTGATCCCGTCGCGATCCGGAGGAGGCGATGGACGACGTCGACGATCCGACACGTCGCGACGCGCCGCGTGGTCGCGCGATCCGCGAGCTGCCCGCCTCGGAGCGGCCACGCGAGCGCCTCGTGATGCGCGGGGCGGCCGGGTTGTCCGCGGCCGAGCTGATCGGGCTGCTGTGGGGCTCGGGTTCACGCGGCCGGTCGGCGGTCGACCTGGCGGAGGACGCGCTCGCGCGTCACGACGGCCTCACGGGGCTCGCTCGGGCCGGCGAGCTCGAGCTCGTGGCCCTGCCCGGCGTCGGCGCCGCGAAGGCCGCCCAGCTCACGGCCGCGTTCGAGCTCGGGCGGCGGCTCATGGCCGACTGGCCGACCGGCCGCTGGACGATCCGCTCGCCGCGCGACGTGGCGGATCGGCTGCTGCTCCAGATGGGCCGCCTCGAGCGGGAGGAGCTCCGGATCGTGCTCCTCAACACGAAGAACGTCGTGCTCCGCGTGGCCACCGTCTACCAGGGCAACGTGTCGTCGTCGCTGGTCCGGGTCGGCGAGCTGTTCCGGGACGCGGTCCGCCTCAACGCGAGTGGCCTGATCCTCGTCCACAACCACCCGTCAGGCGACCCGACGCCGTCACCCGACGATCTGCACCTGACCGCAGAGGCCCTGGCCGCCGGCCGTCTCCTGGACATCGACCTGCTCGACCACCTGGTCGTCGGTCACGACGCCTACGTGTCCTTGCGGGATCGCGGCGTCTCGTTCGACCGGCCGGCACGGCGGCCCGGCTGACGGCTAACCAGGAGGAGCAGCGCCAGGGCGAAGATCGCCGCCAGGCCGGCGATGATGGGGATGCTCGGTGACGGCGCCACGACGGCGACCGGGGTCGCGGTGCTCGTCTCGGGCAGCCGCGGGTTGGGGGTGGAGCCCGACGGCGTCGTGCCGGTGGTTGTGGTCGACGCCCCGATTCGATTGGAGATGTTGGCCGAGCAGATAACGAGGGCGCCCCCGCCGTTGGCCGAGCCATTGCACTGGTTGATGCGGACGGTGTGGCTCGAGGCCTTCGTCCCCGTGGCGGTGCACGACAGCTTGACCAGGGTCCCGCCATTGGCCGAGCCGTTGCACTGAGTGATCCGGGCGCCGGACGTCGTCGCCGGGAACGGATCGCAGCCCGTGGTGATCCCGCCGCCCGAGCCGACGCACTGATTGACCGTGCCCGTGGTCGTGCCGGGTTTGACGCCGACCCAGTTGTTCGTGACGCGGACGCTGCAACGGAGCGTTCCGCCGCCGCCGTTGATCGAGTTGTTGCACTGCGTGACCTGGGTCACGAGCCGGTTCATCAGCCAGACCGTGGTGTTGCAGCTCGCCCGCGGGTTGCCTGCGGCGCCGTGGCACTCACGGACCGTGGTTCGCGACGATCCGCCGTGCGGCGTGATCGTGTTCTGAATGTTGACCTCGCAGATCAGCCCCAGGCCACCGCTGTTGGCGACGCCGTTGCTGCACGTGGTGGTGGCGGCGATCTTCGCGGCCGCTGCTGGCGCGGCCGTCGCAAGCGAAGCCGTCCCCACGAGGGCGAGGGCGAACACGGCCGAGAGAAGGGAAGGGAGACGATGCATCGCGACAACCTGACTAGAAGTCGGACGTCGTGGCCAATGAGTTCAGCGTCGGGAGCCCGTCGATCGACTATGGCCCGCTGATCGGGCCTGTCAAGGCGCCAATCGTCATCTCGTGCGGGAGGTCATCGACCGAATGTCCTGCACACCGGTCGAGCTGGGCTGCTCTCGCGGGCGCCCGAGCCGTTCTTGCCGCGCGACCACGCCGGAGTTCCACGAAAGATCTTGTCCAAACGAGTACATCGGGCGCCCAAACGCGTGAGATGCGTGCGGGGCCGGAATCGGGCCGACCTCGGGCCGGAATCGAACCGACCTCGAGGCGAAGCCGGCGCGATCGATCGCAGCCGGGTCCCCGTCCCGGCGCGTCCGGACGGCACGGGTATACTGCACGGGCTCTCCCGCCCGACACCCGAGCGCGCGATCCGCCCCCGCCCTGCGCGGAGCCGCTGCGACCCGGCCCCGACCCACCAGCGCGAAGGACCTGCCCGCCGTCATGCTCGACCGTTTCCTCGGCATCTTCTCCCGCGACATCGGCATCGACCTCGGGACCGCCAACACCCTGGTCCACGTTCGCGATCGCGGGATCGTCATGAGCGAGCCGTCGGTCGTGGCGATCGATGCCAAGACGAAGCGGGTGCTGGCCGTCGGGGCCGAGGCCAAGCGGATGGTCGGCCGGACGCCGGCGTCGATCATCGCGGTCCGCCCCCTGCGCGACGGCGTGATCAGCGACTTCGACGTGACCGAGCAGATGATCAAGTACTTCGTCGACAAGGTCCACGACCGGATCGGGCTGATCGCCCGGCCGCGGATGCTGCTCGGCATCCCGTCGGGCGTGACCGAGGTCGAGAA
Organism: uncultured Chloroflexia bacterium; assembly: GCA_963783055.1. Lineage (GTDB taxonomy): Bacteria > Chloroflexota > Limnocylindria > Limnocylindrales > CSP1-4 > CF-46. The sequence goes on along the minus strand of CAWAMB010000002.1, from coordinate 1,101,063 downwards.
GCGGGCCGTCCGCGACGCCGCCATGAACGCCGGGGCGCGCTGGGCCCGCCTGATCGAGGAGCCGATGGCCGCCGCGATCGGTGCCGGATTGCCCGTCAGCGAGCCGTCGGGATCGCTCATCGTCGACATCGGCGGCGGGACGACCGAGGTCGCGGTCATCAGCCTCGGCGGGATCGTCGTCTCGCGCTCGATCCGGATCGGCGGCGACGAGATGGACCAGGACATCGTCGCGTTCGCCCGGCGCGAGTACAACCTCTTCCTCGGCGAGCGCACGGCCGAGGACATCAAGATCGCGATCGCCTCGGCCTATCCCGGCGACTGGGATTCGCAGCGCGTGTCGCTGCGTGGCCGCGACCTGCTGACCGGCCTGCCGCGCAGCGTCGAGGTCGGCGCCGACCAGATCCGCGAGGCGATCGAGCCGTCCGTCGTGCAGATCGTCGACACGATCAAGGACACGATCGAGGAGACGCCGCCGGAGCTCGTGGCCGACATCATGGACCAGGGGATCGTCCTGGCCGGCGGCGGCGCCCTCCTGTCCGGTCTCGACCGGCGCGTCGCCGACGCCACCCAGATGCCGGTCCATGTCGCCGACGATCCGCTGACCTGCGTCGCCCGCGGGACGGGGGTCGTCCTCCAGGAGATGAACACCCCCGCGATGGAGCGGGTGCTCGTGTCCGACACCTACGCTCGGGCACCGCGCTGAGGCTCGCGCCGCGCTGAGGCTCTCGCCCCGCCGCGTTAGTCTGACGAGACGATGACCACTCTCTTCGCGACGCGTTCCGCCCGCCGCCGGGCGGTCACGTTCACGATCCTCCTGTCGATCAGCCTGATCCTCATGGCGATCTCGTCGAGCCCCGGCGTGACCGAGTTCCAGAACGCCATGGCCTACGCGCTGCGCCCGATCCAGGGCGCGCTCCACGATGTCGCCGCGTCGGTCTCGAACACGATCGGCGCGATCGGCGAGATCCAGGGACTGCACTCCGACAACGCCGCGCTCCGCCGCGAGAACGAGCGGCTGACGGCCGACAACCTGCGGGCCGCGATCATCGAGCAGGAGAACGAGCAGCTGACCGGGCTGCTCCAGCTCCGCAACTCGTTCCAGTACGAGACGGCCGCCGCGGAGGTCATCGCCCGTGAGTCGAGCGAGGCCCGCCGGTCGGTCACGATCTCGAAGGGCACCGACGAGGGGATCGCGCAGGGCGACGTCGTCATCGCCGCCGGCGGGGCGCTGGTCGGCCGGGTCAGCGAGGCCGGCCCGAACTTCGCGATCGTCACCCTCATCAGCGATCGCAGCTCGACCGTCATCGGCCAGACCGAGTCGAGCACGGCCACGGGCGAGGTCGTCGGCCAGCTGGGCGGCGCGCTGATCATGCAGAACATCGACTCGACCGAGAAGGTCCTGCCCGGCGAGCAGGTCCTGACGCCGGGCATCGAGGTCGCGGGCGGAATCCGCTCGTCGTATCCGAAGGGCCTCCTGATCGGCGAGATCACCGACGTCCGCAAGGATCCCAACTCGGTGGTCCAGACCGCCTACCTCCTGCCGACGTCGGACCTCGACAAGCTGGCATTCGTGCTCGTCATCCTCGACTACGTCGGCGGCCTGCCCGGCCCCGACGACACCCCGATCGACTGCACCGGCTCCGGCGGAGCGCTGCCCGGCGGCGAGCAGCCGTGCATCGAGCCGAGCGCGGCTCCGACGGCCACCCCTCTGCTACCGTGACCGCGTGAAAGGGATTGTCCTCGCCGGCGGGACCGCGACCCGCCTGTTCCCGCTGACGATCGTCACGAACAAGCACCTGCTGCCGATCTACGACCGGCCGATGATCTACTACCCGATCGAGACGCTGGCCGGGATGGGCATCCGCGAGGTGATGGTCATCGTCGGCGGCAAGAGCGTCGGCGACGTGGTCGAGCTCCTCGCCGACGGCTCCCACTTCGGACTCGACCTGACGTATCGCTACCAGCGCGGCGCGCTCGGGATCGCCCACGCGATCGGCCTCGCCCGCGACTTCGTGGGCGACGACGCGTTCTGCTGCGTGCTGGGCGACAACATCCTGCGCGGGCCGGGCCTGGCCGACACGGCCGCCGAGTTCGAGGCCGGCACGTGGGGCGCCGGGACGCTGCTCTACCGGGTCACCGACCCGGAGCGATTCGGCGTCGCCGAGCTCGACGCCGAGGGTCGCGTCGTCGGGTTCGAGGAGAAGCCCGCCCGGCCCAAGAGCGACCTGATCCCGATCGGGGTGTACTTCCTCCGGCCGGACGCGTTCTCGGTCATCGACACCCTGGCCCCGTCCGGTCGCGGCGAGTTCGAGATCACCGACGTGCTCAACCACTACATCCCCGACGGCCGCCTCTTCAGTCGCGTCTACGACGGCCACTGGGCCGACGCCGGCACGGTGCCGTCGCTGCTCCGGGCGGCCGAGATCGCCCGCGACGACGACGACGCCGGGCGGCTGGCGGCACCGGTCGAGCGGCCGGTCGGCTAGCGCTCCGTGACCGCCGACCCGACCCAGCCGCGGCTCGCCCCCGACGCCCGGATCCTCGTCACCGGCGGCGCCGGATTCATCGGCAGCGCCTACGTCCGCGACGTGCTCGCCCGCGACGACGGCGTGCAGATCACGGTTCTCGACAAGCTGACCTACGCGGGCAACCGCGCGAACTTGGCTGTGGTGGAGGCGCGACCCGGCCCAGGCCGCCCGCTTCCGCTTCGTCGAGGGCGACATCGCCGACGCGGAGCTCGTCGCCACGCTCGTCGCGGATTCCGATGCAGTCGTCAACTTCGCGGCGGAGTCGCACGTCGACCGGAGCATCCTCGACCCGGCAGCGTTCCTGCGGACGGGTGTCGTCGGCGTCCACGTCCTGCTCGAGGCGGTCCGCGAGGCATCGGCGACCCGGGCCGCGGCCGGCGATCCGCCGGTCCGCTACCTCCAGGTGTCGACCGATGAGGTCTACGGCTCGGTGCCGGAGGGGCGATCGCGCGAGACCGATCGGCTCGGTCCGCGTTCGCCGTACTCGGCGGCCAAGGCGGCCGGTGAGCTGCTCGTCGGGAGCTACGTCGTCACCCACGGCGTGGACGCGGTCGTCACCCGCGGGTCGAACACCTACGGACCGTTCCATCACCCCGAGAAGCTCATCCCGCTGTTCGTGACGAACGCGATCGACGACCTGCCCCTGCCGATGTACGGCGACGGACTCCAGCAGCGCGACTGGCTGTTCGTGTCGGACCATGCCGGCGCGATCGACCACGTCCTGCGCCACGGTGCGACCGGCGAGACCTACAACCTGCCGGGCTCGGCCGAGATGGTCAACCGCGACGTGATCGCGGCGCTGCTCGAGCGGCTCGGCAAGCCGTGGTCGCTCGTCCGGACCGTGCCGGACCGGCCCGGCCACGATCGCCGCTATGCCCTCGACGGGTCGAAGCTGGCCGCGCTCGGCTGGCGGAACCGGACGTCGTTCGCGGACGGCCTGGCGGCGACGATCGATTGGTTCAGGGCCAACGAGGCGTGGTGGCGTGCGGCCAAGTCCGGCGACTGGGACGCCTATTACGAGCGGCAGTACGGCGCCCGGCTCGCCGCGTCGAGCGCCGCCCCGACGGACGGCTGAGGTGCGGGTCGCGGTGACCGGCGCCGGCGGCCGACTGGGGCGGGCCGTCGTCACCGCGCTCGAAGAGGCGCCGTTCACCGGACCGTTCGGGCCGATCGCCTGGAGCCGGGCGATCTGGGATCTCGACGCGCCCGACGGCGTCGGAGCCCTGCTCGATCGCGACCGGCCCGAGGTCGTCGTCCACTGCGCGGCCTGGACCGACGTTGACGGCTGCGCCCGCGAGCCCGACGTCGCGATGCGCCGGAATGGCGCGGCGACGGGAGCCTTGGCCCGTGCGGCGGCAGATCGCGGAGTCGACCTGATCATCGTCTCGACCAACGAGGTGTTCGACGGGCGACGGACCGACGGGGCCGGCTATGGGCCGGGTGACGCGACCGGGCCGCTCAATGCGTACGGCGCCTCGAAGCTGGCGGGCGAGCTGGCGGCAGCGGCCGCATTCGCGGACGTGGCGGCGGCGGCGCTCGGGATCGCTCGGACGGCCTGGCTCTACGGCCCGCCCGGCAACGACTTCCCGGCCAAGATCCTGGCCGCCGCGGAGCGGGCCCGGGCGGCCGGCGAACCGCTCCGGCTGGTGGCGGACGAGACCGGCTCGCCGAGCTACACCCACGACGTCGCCGAGGCGATCGTCGAGCTGATCGGATCGGCCGCGGTTGGCGGGACCCATCATGTCGTGAACGCGGGCCGCGCCACCCGGGCCGAGTGGGCTCGCGAGCTGCTCCGCCAGGCGGGCGTCGAGGTCGCGACGGAGGACGTCCCGGCCGCGACCTGGCCACGGGCCTCGACCCCGCCGGCGTGGGCCGTCCTCGAGGCGACGCCGCTGCCCGGCGACGAGCCGCTCCGGCCGTGGCAGGCGGCGCTGGCGGACTACCTCCCGACGCTGCTCCGGCAGCGCGCGGGAGCGGCCCGATGACCGATCTCACCCGGCCGGCCTCGTCCCTGCCCGGCGTCCGCTACGGCGCCATCCAGCGGCATGGCGACTCGCGCGGCGCATTCCGTGAGCTGTGGCGAGCGTCCGCCTTCCCGGCGCTCAGCCCGGCCGACACCGGCGCGCCCGCCGGATCGGAGCCGCGCTTCGTCCAGGCGAACCTGTCGACCTCAGCCGCCGGCGTCCTGCGCGGGCTCCACTACCACCGCCACCAGCTCGACTACTGGGTCGTCGGCGCGGGTCGCGCGTTCGTCGCCCTCGTCGATGTCCGGCCGGTCGCGGAGGGCAGGGGACCTGCCGTCGGTCGAAACCCGAGAGCTCTCAGCCGACGAGTGGGTCGTCATCCCGAGCGGCGTCGCCCACGGGTTCCTGGCCCTCGAGCCGCTCGAGCTCATGTACCTCGTGACGAATGAGTTCGACGGCCGCGACGAGCTGGGATTTGCGTGGGACGATCCGGCCGTCGCCGTCCCGTGGCCGCCGGTCCCGGGCACGCCGGACGGCCGGCCGATCCTGTCGGATCGCGACCGCTCCAACCCGTCGCTCGCGGAGCTGGTGGCGGGCCTCCGCGCCTGACCGATGCGCCCCGAGCCAGCATTGGGGACGTTGCTGGGAGGCCGGGTATCAGCCGCACTGATACAGGCGCGGGTGGGCAGGGATCAGCGACGGTCGCAGCCAGTCGTCCATGCTCCGGCGCGCGTGGAAGATGGCTCCGTCGCATGAATGCGGGGCTTGGCCACGCCCGCAACGCGCCGCCAATCAGCCGGGCTGATATCGACCCGAGCAAGAGGATCGCCCGAAGCAGCCAGGCATCGTCGATCCGCCGCCGATCACCCCTGCCGCTCTGGCGCGCAACACGACACGCGCGAGGCCGCGCCCACCCGACCGCACCCGTCATCCCTGTTCCGTACCTGGTCACGCCCGAAGGGGCCATGAGCGGCGGGACCATCCCGCGATTGGTGTCAACACGCCAAGCGGCGACGCTTGTCGAGCCTTCATCCTTGTCCGTGGCCGCTCACGCCCGCGGACCGTTCTCGCTCCGGAGCACCATTGCGCAATCTCGTCGCCGCCCTCGCCATTGCCCTCGTCTCCGCCCTCGGGGTTGCCGGTCCCGCAGCGGCCGTCCAGACGAGCACGGCCAAGGTGGTGATCATCGTCGGCGCGACGCACGGCGCGACGGCCGGCTACCGCCAGAACGCGGACGCGGCCTACGCCGAGGCGATCAAGTACACCTCGAAGGTGACGAAGGTCTACAGCCCGAACGCGACATGGTCGAAGGTCAAGGCCGCCACCGCCGGCGCGAACATCGTCATCTACTTCGGCCACGGCAACGGTTGGCCGAGCCCGTACACCTACGATCCGGCGTACACGACCAAGGACGGGATGGGCCTCAACGCCGACCTGAACGGCGACGGCAAGCTCTCGGACTACGAGAACAAGTACTACGGCGAGCCGTACATGGCCCAGCTCGGGCTGGCGCCGAACGCAATCGTCATGCTCCACAACCTGTGCTACGCATCGGGCAACTCCGAGCCGGGCGGGGCCGCCCCGACGAGCACGGTCGCGCGTCAGCGGATCGTCAACTACGCGGCCGGCTTCCTGAAGGGCAACGCCCGCGCCGTCCTGGCCGATGGCCACATGGGACCGGCGTCCTACCTGCGCGACCTGTTCACGACCGGCCAGTCCGTCCTCGACCTGTGGCGGTCGGCCCCGAACTTCCACAACCACGAATCGTCGTTCGCGTCGAGCCGGTCGCCCGGCTACACCGCCTACTCCGACCCCGACAACGCGACCAGCGGCTACTACCGCTCGCTCGTCGTGAAGCCCGGCCTGACCTCGACCGCCATCACGAAGGCCGTCGGCGACACCGGTCTCGACCCGGCCAGCCTGGTCGTGCCGGGCCGGGCCAGCGTCGAGGCGGCCGAGGCGCCGCTCTTCGCGACCTCCAGCGCCACGCTCGAGGACGAGGGCACGCCGAGCCTGCCGGAGGGCACCCGGCTCCGGACCGTCGCCACGGCCGCGCCGGCCACGGCGGACCACCCGGCGATCATCCAGGTGGTCGGCCTCGACGACGAGTCGATCAACGGCTTCGTCTCGGCAGCCGATCTGGCCCCGCGCGACAGCCGGGCGCCGGTCCTGATCGGGATCGACTCCGGCGTCGCCCGCTTCTCGCCCAATGACGACGGCCGCTTCGACGAGCAGGCCGTGACCGGGATCTTCTCGGAGACCGTCGCCTGGACCGTCGACTTCAAGAACGCCGGCGGCACGGTCCTCGACACGACGTCCGGCAGCGGCCCGACGTTCGCGGTCACCTGGGACGGCCTCGTCGACGGCATCCCCGTCCCGGACGGCACCTACACCTGGGCCGCTCGTGGCGCCGATGCCTGGCAGAACGGCGTCGCGACCGGGACGGGCTCGATCGTCGTCGACACGGTCGGCGTCAACGTCAGCACGCTCAGCCCCGACGGCTCGACGGTCGGAGTCTTCAGCCCGAATGGCGACGCCTGGAGCGACACGATCGCGACGACCGTGACCGTGCCCGAGGCGGGCTCGATCTACACCTGGGTCACCAACGCCGATCACGCGACGGTCAAGTCGTGGGCCGGGACGTCGGTTGCCGGCGCCAACTCGATCAGCTGGGACGGCAGGACCCAGAGCGGCGCGACCGCCCCGGACGGTGACTACACCCTCCACTTCACGGCCCGCGACAAGGCCGGCACGAACGGCACCGGCAAGACTCGCGACGTCCGCGTCATCGGTCTGCTCGGCGGCGTCAAGACGTCCCTGAAGGCGTTCTACCCGCAGGACGGCGACCGACTGTCGCCGACGACCGCCCTGTCGTTCACCCTCGCCCGGCCGGCCACCGTGTCCTGGACCGTCCGGAACAGCGCCAATGCCGTCGTTGCGACCCGGTTCGCGGACGCCACGGTGGGGGCGGGGACGCAGGCCTGGACGTGGGACGGCCGGACGACCGAGGGCGCCCTCCTGCCGGTCGGGATCTACACCTCCTACGTCACGGCGACGGACGGCACGTTCACGATCAGCCAGTCGGTCAAGGTCGAGATGAACGCCTTCTCGATCGCGACCTCGACGTCGACCCTGAAGCGGGGGAGCAAGGTCACGGTCACCGTGACCGCCGCCGAGTCCCTCTCGAGCGGGATCCTGCTCTACGTCAGCCAGCCGGGCGTCGCGACGTGGCACGTCACGCTGACGAAGGTCGACAGCCGGACGGGCAAGGCAACGATCACGATCAAGAACGCCGGCTCGGCAGGCACGACCCGGTTCCTCGTGACGGGCCGCGACTACGACGGCCGGACCCAGTCGACGATCCGGTACCTGGCCACCAGCTGACCCGTCCGGGGCCCATCAACCGAGCGTCCCGAACCGCACCCCAGCCCACCGTACTGCACCGGATCGGGACCATCGGCCGGGTGGGCGACCTTGAAACCACGGCGTATCGTCGATCGAGTCCGGTGCGTCGGCGACCGTCACGCCCGCACCGTCGAGGAGCCGTCGCCCACCGGTGACGGAGCAACCGAACCGCGATGAGGACGAACTTGGCATCCGGATTCCGCCGCTCCCAGGCTCGCCATCGTGGTCGGACCGTCGCCGCTCTCGCGATCGTGGCCATCGTCGGCCAGACCGGCTTCGGAGCGGTGTCCGCATCCGGTGCCGAGCCGGCTCCGTCCGCGGTCGCGGGCATCGATGGCGGGGCCACCCGACAGGCTCTGTCCCGGCCTGCGAATGACGCCGCCGAGCTGGCCGCGTTCGCGACCGATCGCCCCGCCGACGCCGCGGCCAACGCCGCCGCGGCCAACGCCGGCCTCGAGCCCTCGGTCCAGTACGAAGAGGCCGTCCGCCACGCCGCCGACGAGATCGACTTCACGCCCGGCGATCGCGTGACCGTCGGCTTCCGGCCGCGCGCGGGCGACCGATGGCCGGTCGGTGGCGGTCAGCCCACGGACCTGCCCGCCGGCCGCCTCGACGGCGAGGCGATCCATGCCCAGGGCGCGCCAGCGCCTCGGCAGCGCGTCGCCCGGACCGACGGCGCAGCGGCCCATCCGGACGACGGCCCCGCTTCGGAACCGGCGGTCGACGTGCCGAGCGGTGGCCCCGCCCCAGTCGATGCGACGAGCACCTCGTACCACGACACGATCGCGATCGGCCCGACCGCGCCGCCGATCGAGCCGGACGCCCGGGTCAGCCTGAACGGGCTGCGCCGCGAGATCTTCGGCTTCCTGCCGTACTGGCAGCTCAACTCGAGCTCGCTCCGCCTCGACTACGCCAAGATCTCGACGATCGCCTACTTCGGCGTCGGGGCCGACGGCAACGGCAACCTCCAGAAGCGCAACAGTGACGGCTCGACCACGGTCGGCTGGAGCGGCTGGACCAGCTCGAAGATGAGCAGCATCATCTCGACCGCCCACGCCAACCGCACCCGCGTCGTCCTCACGGTCCAGAGCTTCGGCTGGAGCACGAGCGGGCTGAACCGCCAGCGCCAGCTGCTCGGCACGGCGGCCCATCGCCTGAACCTCGCCCGCCAGATCGCCGCGGCCGTCCGCGACCGTGGCGCCGACGGCGTCAACCTCGACTTCGAGCCGCTCGCCTCGACCTACGACGCCGAGTTCACCGCCCTCGTCCGGACGATCCGGGCCGAGCTCAACAAGATCCACAGCGGCTACCAGATCACGTTCGACACGCTCGGCTCGATCGGCAACTACCCGATCGCCGACGCGACCGCCCCGGGCGGCGCTGACGCAGTCTTCGTGATGGGCTACGACTACCGCTCGTCGTCGTCCAGCCCCGTCGGCTCGATCGCCCCGCTGACCCGGACCGGCTACGACATCCGCGAGACGGTCGCGGCGTACACGGCCCGGATTCCGGCGTCCAAGGTCATCCTCGGCGTCCCGTACTACGGCCGCGCCTGGTCGACGAGCAGCAGCGCCCTCCACGCCACGAACACGAGCGGCACCAAGTACGGCTCGTCGACGACCGTGCTCTACGACACCGCGGCCGACTACCTGGCCGAGCACGGCCGGAAGTACGACGCCACCGAGGGCGTCGCGTGGACCGCCTATGTTCGCCAGAACTGCACCTCGACCTACGGCTGCGTCAACTCGTGGCGCCAGCTGTACGTCGACGATGCGGCCGCGATCAGCGCCAAGTACGACCTCGTCAACAGCTACGGCCTGCGCGGAGCGGGGATCTGGGCGCTCGGCTACGACGGCACCCGGCCGGAGCTCTGGTCGGCGATCCAGCGCAAGTTCGTCACCGACACGACCGCGCCGAAGGCCGGCATCCGGACGATGAAGGCCGGCCAGCTCAACCCCGGCTTCAGCGTCAGCTGGATCGGTCGCGACGACGTGGCGGTGGTCAGCTACGACGTCCAGGCATCCGTGGATGGCGGCGCCTGGAACCCGCTGGCTCAACGGGACGAAGGCGACGTCCGCGACCTGGTACGGCACCGATGGCCATGCCTATGCGTTCCGCGTCCGGGCCCGTGACCCGAAGGGCAATCTCGGCGGCTGGAATGTGACGTCGGTGTCGCCGACGGTCGGCTCAGCGCTGGCCGCCGGTGGGTTCGCCACGGTCCGGGTCGACGGTCTGGCCATCCGCACGTCAGCCGGGGTGGATGCCACGACGGTTGGGGAATACGCGGCCGGCGACCTGGTCGCGATCCTGGCCGGCCCCGTCGCGGCCGACGGCCACACCTGGTTCAAGGTCGTCGGGCCGCTCGCCGAGTGGGGCGCGGTTCGCCCGACCGACGCTGCGGCGTGGATCCCGACGAGCGGCGGGCGCGCCGCCCCGGCCAAGGCGCCGAACGCGACCCGCATCACGGCCGCCCTGGGCGATCTCGGATTCGGCAACGCCGGCAGCGCCAGCGTCGGCTCGGCGGCGTCCGCGCTGGCACACCGGGCGTTTTCGCCGAACGGGGACGGCGCCGGCGACGCGATCGCCCTCGACTGGACCAACGATCGCGCCTTCGACAGCCTCGTCCTGCGGGTCTTCAAGGCCGACGGGACACTGGTCGGCAACGTGGCCGCTCGATGACCTCGCCGCCGGCGCCCGCCAGGCCTCCTGGAACGGCAAGGTCGGGAGCACGACGCTGCCGAACGGGCGCTATCTGGTCTCGCTCGTCGGCAGCGCCGGCGGGACGACGTTCTACAACCCGGCCGCGTCGTTCCGGAGTGCGGCACTCGCCGCTTACGCCGTCACGATCGACACCGTGGCCCCGACGATCACGGCCTCATCGCTGAGTGGCACCCTCATCTCGCCCAACGGCGACGGCATCCTGGACTCCATTCGGGTCGCCATCGGCGCGAGCGGCGCGACCCGCTGGGCCTTCAGCGCCGCCCCGCTTGCCGGCTCGACCGTCGGTCCCGCGGTCACGACCCGGTCCGGCACCGGGAGCAGCGCCGCGGTGCTGTGGACCGGCCGCGCCAACGACGGGTCTGCGGTCGCCGACGGCCTGTACCGCCTGACGCTCAGCGCTCTCGACCACGCGGCCAACCGCGTCTCGCGGTCGTGGACGGTCCGGGTGGACGGCACCCCGGCCACGCTCCAGGCCGCCGCGACGCCGAGCCGGTTCTCTCCGAACGGCGACGCATCCGCGGACACGACCCGGCTCGCCTGGTCGGCCTCGGAGCGGATCAGCGGCACCGCCCGAATCCTGCGTGGCACGACCGTGATCCGGTCGTGGACCGTGACGGGCGCGACGACCGGTGCGCTGGCCTGGAACGGGCTGACGGCCACCGGCGCGGCGGCCCCGGACGGGACGTACACCTTCCGGGTCGTCGGCCGGGATGCCGCGGGCAACCTCGCGACCCGGAACGCCTCGGTCGTGGTCGATCGGACGCTGGCCGCGGTGCGCTGGAGCCGGACCGCCTTCTTCCCCCAGGACGGCGACGACGTCAGCGCCGTCGGCTCGCCTGTCGTTCACGCTCCGCCGCGCCGCGGTGGTCAGCGTCGGGATCTACTCGGGCTCGACCCTGGTCCGGACCGTCTGGTCGAGTCGCTCGTTCGCGGCCGGCACGCCGACCTGGACCTGGGACGGTCGCGATGCCGCCGGCAACCTCGTCCCGCGTGGCGCCTACACGGTGAAGGTCAGCGCCCGGAGCTGGGTCGGGACGTCGGTCGCGAGCCGGTCGATCCTGGTCGACGCGTTCGGGGTCGCCCTGTCCGCGAGCACGGTCCGCGCCGGTCAGACCCTGACCGTGACGGTCACGACGACCGAGCCGCTGCGGGCAGCGCCGACGATCACGTTCACCCAGCCCGGCCGCGGGGTCGTCACGCGGACGGCCACCAGCCTCGGTTCGGGGCGCTACCGGATGTCCTTCACCGTCGCGGCCGGCGCCGCCGGCACGGCCACGATCCGGATCACCGGACGCGACACGGCGGGTGGTCTCAACACGAGCACGAGGACGGTCACGGTCCAATGAGCGCCCGATACACTGGCCGACGATGACGACCGACGCTGTCTCTCCCACGCCCGCCGAGACCGGCGCCGCCGCCGGGCGTGGCGCCTGGATCGTCCTGCCGACCTACAACGAGGCCGACAACCTGCCCGGCATTGCCGCGGCCATCCTCGCGGCCCTGCCCGAAGCGACGCTGCTGGTCGTCGACGACGGCTCTCCCGACGGCACGGGCCGGCTGGCCGACGGCATCGCCGCCGCCGACGCCCGGGTCCGGGTCCGACATCGGCCGGCCAAGCAGGGCCTCGGCCGGGCCTACCTCGACGGGTTCGGGATCGCGCTCGCCGGCGGCGCGACGATCGTCGTCCAGATGGACGCCGACTGGTCGCACGACCCGGCCACCCTGCCGGCCCTGATCGCACCGGTCGTCGCCGATGACGCCGACCTCGTGATCGGCTCGCGCTACACGAAGGGCGGCGGCGTCGTCGACTGGGGCCTCGGCCGGCGGGTCATCTCGCGCGGCGGCAGCCTGTTCGCGCGGTTCGTGCTCCGCCTCTCGCCCCACGACCTGACCGGGGGCTTCAAGGCCTGGCGCGCGACGACCCTGGCCACGATCCCGTTCGCCGGGATCCACGCCGGCGGGTACGTCTTCCAGATCGAGATGACGTTCCGGGCGACCCGCCTCGGGGCGCGGATCGTCGAGCGTCCGATCACCTTCCGCGACCGCCGCGTCGGCCAGTCGAAGATGAGCCGGCGGATCGTGGTCGAGGCCCTCGTGGTCGTCGTCCAGCTCCGGGCCGAGGAGCTCCTCGGTCGGTTCCGCGGCGCGCGCGAGCCCGGGGCCGTGGCCGGCGTCCCGACGCCGGACGCTCCGGTCGATCCCCCGGCCGAGCCCGCCCGCGCTCCCGGCGCCGACCTGCCGTGAGCCCGACGGCGGCGCGACTCGGCGCAGCCGCCGAGCCGGAGCTGCCGCCAGGCATCCGGGTCGTCCTCGACGTCCGGCGCGCTCCAGGAGCCCGATCGGGCGCCGCTGACCGCCAGCTACCTTGACGGCCTGCTCGAGGCCTTCGACGCGGCCCCCCTCGGCGGCGAGTCGTTCGCGTTCCTGCTCCGGTCCGACCTCGACGATCCCACCACCCGATTTCCGCACCTCGAGGTGGTCGGGCGGCGGCTCCTGCCGCCGACCCACCTGCTCCGGTCCGGAGCCCTGACGGTCGACCCGTTCGTCCTCAGCGGGGCGAGCCTCGGAGCGGCGTGGCGGGCCGAGGATGGCGGCGCCGCGGGCGCGGTCTATCACGCCGCCGGTGGCGCGGTCCCGCTCGTGACCGGCCTGCCGCTCGTCGTCAGCCTGCTCGACCTGGCGCCCTGGGAGCTGCCCGGGTCGTACCAGCGGACCCTCGCCAGCCGGATCGGGCAGCGCCTCCGCGGCCGGCTGCTGCGCGATGCCGCCGCCGTGATCGTCGGTTCCGAGGCGGTTGCGCGGTCTGCCCGCAAGCTGCTCCGCATCCGGCGCGAGCGGCTGCGGGTCGTGCCATTCGCTGCGCGCCCGGCGTTCACGTTCTGGCCGTCCGGCGAGGCGCCAACCGACGGTCCGCGGCGGGGGTCGGTGCCGGCCCGGGCGGAGCGCGAGCGCCTCGGTCTGCACGAGCGCTATCTCGTGTACTCGGGCCGCTACGACGCCCGCCAGGATCTCGCGACCCTGCTCCGTGCCCTCGCCGAGATGGCGGCGGCCGGCCGGCCCGACGAGCTGCCGCCGGACGCCCCATGGCCGCCGCGGGTCCTGCTCGTCGGCACCTCGCCGGAGGACCGGGCCTCGCTTGCCCGCGCCGCCGCCCGCGTCGACCTCGGCGATGCCCTGGCCTACGCCCCGACCCTGCCCGACGATCGGCTCGCCACCCTCGTCCGCGGCGCCCGAGCGGCGATCCTGCCCGCGCTCTCGGACGCGACCGGCCTGCCCGCCCTGGAGGCGATTGCGTGTGGCACGCCGGTCATCGCGTCGGCCGTCGGCGCCCTGCCGGAGGCCGTCGGGACCGCCGGGATCCTCGTGCCGCCACGGGAGCCGGAGCGCCTGGCCGCCGCCCTGACGACGATCTGGACCGACGATCGAGTCCACGAGCGTCTCGCTGCGGCGGCCCGTGAGCGGGCCGAGACGGAGCAACGGACGTGGGCCGACGTGGCGAGCGAGACGCGGCGCGTGTACGCCGACGTGGGAACCCGGCGGCCGCCGACCGGCTAGAGCGGGAGGTTGCCCCGCGGCCTGGGGTGCGGCAGCGGCGGCTTGCCGGGCGTGAACGAGATCGCGTCGGTCGTCTTCATCACCTGGATGAAGGTCTGGCCGACCGTCAGCACGACCGGCTTGCCGGCGGCGTCGAAGAACCGGGTCGGGCTCTTGGTCGCCGTCTTCCGCCAGGTGCCCTTGATCGTGATTCCGTTGGTCGAGATCCAGGCCGGACCGCTGCCGATGACGTCGGCCTCCAGACGCTTCTTGCTCGGGTTGCCGTCGTTGAGGGGGCCGAAGCGGACCTTCATGACGATCACGTTCTTCGGAGCGACCCGGCGCTTCGTGGTCTCGTCGATCTGGCGCTTCTCGCCGGTGACCGAGCGGAGGTACGTGTTCGTCCTGCGGTCGTAGTCGTACCGGATCTGGTTGGCCTGGTACGAGACGACGATCCGACCGCCGACCGGGCGCCAGCCCAGCACGGCGTCGCGGCGGAACGTCCACGGGCCCTTGAGCGGACCGTCGGTCGCGCCGACCGTCTTCGCGATCGCCCGGAGCTTGGCGCCGGTCGTGTACAGGTTGTGCGGGCCGCGTTAACTTCGGCGCAGCCGATCGCGATGGAACGAGCCGCCCCAGCGGAACTCGTCGGCGTTGTAGACCAGCTGGCCGCGGCCCTGGGCGCGTAGCGTGGCGAGGGCCTGGGGCGAGCCGCCGGAATGGGCGTACAGCGCCCGCAGCTCGGCCGCCCAGGCGATGTAGTAGTAGCGCGCGCTCCGGACCGGCCCGACATCGCCCGGGATGGTCTCCTGGAAGACCAGCATGTAGCGCGGGATGCCGCCCTCGGCCGGCGCCTGCCACACGACCGACGCCGCGCTGAAGCCGGACTGCGGCCGGGCGTCGAACTGGTCGTCGATCATGACCGCGATCGGGTGACGGGCCGCCGCGGCCGGCGTCACGAGGCGACCGGTCAGCGGCGCCGCGACGAGGCTCGGCTTGGGCGTCGGGGTCGGCGTGGGCGGGACCGACGGCGACGGCGGCGCGACCGATGCGGCGGGGGCCGACGGAAGGGCCGGCCGACGGCCCAGGGCTCGGGCTCGCAACCGGCATCGTGGACGGCGGCGAGCTGCCGAGGCCCGCGACGAGGCCCGATCCGGTTGCCGGCGACGCACTCGGTCCGGCGGCCATGGCCGCGAGCATGCCCAGCCCGAGCCCGCCGAGCACGGCCAGGAACGCGAGCGCCAGAACGGCGACGCGGTTCATCCGACGGGGAACGACGCGATCATCGGTTGAGCCCCTCGAGTCAGCCGCGACGACGGCAGTGCACGCGACCACGTCGTGGGTGCGCCATGCGGCAGGACGGTGACGGTTCCGGGCGCAGGATAGCCCCGCCAATCGTCGATCGGGGACCAGACGAGCGGACGTTACCGAATCGTGACGCGGGCGAGGGCGCACGGTAGGCTGATCGCCGGCGTCCCGCCGGGCGCCCGGACCCGATCACGCCGAGGGAGATCCACCGATGGCCGAGCGCGAGACCCCCGAGTCGACGAGTGGCGACGCGCTGGCCGGAGCCGAGGCCGCCGCCGCTCGCGAGGCCGCTGCCGAGACGTCGCCGAAGGTCGTCACGCCCAAGGCACGGACCAGCGCCAGGCGGCCGGGCGCGACCGCCAAGGCGAGCCCGCCCGCTGCCAGGGTCGAGGCGAAGAAGGCGGCCCCGAGTCGACCGCGGTCGACGGCCACACCGGCTGCCCCGCCGGTCAGCCGGGTCGCGGGCGCCGCTTCCGGCGCGCGGGCGGCCACGTCGGGCTCGGCTGACGCGATCCCGGCGGCGCTCCCCGTCGAGCCGCCGCGGAACGTGTCCGGCGACACGATCACGATTCACCAGGGCGGAGCAGACGTCGTCAACGCCACGAACATCGACCTCCGCCAGGGCGGCATCGGGCGGGCGCGCGCGACGGACATCGCCGTGACCCAGGGCGGCGTCGGCGCGGCGCGGGCCGACCGACTCTCGATCGAGCTCGGCGGGATCGGGGCCGCTCTGACCGGCGAGCTGACGATCACCCAGGGGGGCGCGGGCTCGATCGTCGCGCGCGAGGCGCGGATCGAGCAGTCCGTCGTCCGGTTGATGGTCGCGAACCACGTCCACGTCGAGCGCACGACCGGGGTGTTCTTCCTGCTGGCTCGCAAGGTCGACGGCAACGTCAAGGCGATCCTCGACTGGCGTGGCGCGCTGGCGTTCGGCGCCGCGTTCGGCCTGATCACCTCCGCGTTCCGCCTGCGCCGCCGGAAGTAGCGGTTCGGCGCGGCGGCGCGGTGGGCGGCGCGCGCGGCACCCGTCGCTGGGGCCCCAACACGCTCGGCTATACTCGCGGCCCCACCGAGCCGCGCACCGCGGCCGCTTCTGGAGACTGCGACGGCCGTGATCGATCCCTCTGCGCGCGTGGACGCGTCGGCCGACGTCGCGTCGGATGTCGGCGTCGGGCCGGGGACCACGATCGGCACGCGCAGCCGGCTGGAAGTCGGCGCCCAGGTCGGCGCCGACTGCATCATCGGTCGCGAGGTGTTCATCGACGAGGCAGTCGTGCTCGGCGACCGCGTCCAGGTCCATCACGGCGCCCTGCTGTACCGCGGTGCCGTCGTCGGGACGGGCGTCCTCATCGGTCCCAGGGCGATCCTGACCACGGATCGCTACCCGCGAGCCGTGACCTCGACGGGCGAGCTCGCCCTGGCGGCCGATCGACCGGTCACCCCAACGAACCTGGCCGACGGCTGCACGATCGGGGCCGGCGCCGTCGTCGTCGCGGGCGTCGCGATCGGATCGTGGGCGACGGTCGGCGCCGGCGCGGTGGTGACCCGCGATGTCCCGAACCACGCCCTCGTCGTGGGCAGCCCGGCGCGCCGGATCGGCTGGGTGTGCGCCTGCGGAGCGCGGCTCGTCGACAGCAAGGGCGAGCCGATGGCCGCCGAGCCCGGCCGCTATGCCGCCCACCAGGAGCTGATCTGCCCGTCGTGCGGCCGGACATATGCGTACGTCGCGGACGCGGAGACGCTCGAGGAGCGGACCGGTCCGCGCCAGGGCGCCCCCGCCTGACGGTGAAGGTCGCCATCGTCGCCGCGAACACCTTCGAGTACGACGCCCGTCAGCTCCGCACGGCCGCTGCCCTGACATCCGATGGCCACGCGGTCACGCTGGTCGGCCTGGCCGGGCCCGGTCTGCCCGCAAGCGAGCGGCTCGACGGCGGAATCGAGCTGCGCCGCGTCGCCGTCGACCGGACGATCGCCAGCGCCTTCCGGCCCCTGCCGGCCGCCGGCCGCCGGGCGGTCGCCCGCCTGCTCGGCATCGATCCCGTGGCGACCGCGCTGCCGCCGACCCGGCCCGCCGGCCTGGATCGCCTCCGAGCACCGTTCCGGCGGCTCGCCGAGATTCTCGCCCATGCCCGCCGGGTGGGACCCTGGAGCGCCGCGGTCGTTGCGGCCGCCCCGGACGCGGACGTCTACGCCTGCAAGGCCCTGATCGCGCTGCCGGTGATCCGTGCGGCAGCCAGGCGAACCGGGGGCCGGTTCGTCTACGACATCGCCGACATCCACACCGAGGCCGCCCGGCTGGCCCGGATGCCGGGCTGGTTCCGGGCGTTCGTCCGCGGTCGCGAGCGGAGCTGGATGCACGAAGCAGCCGGCCTGACCGCGGTCAGCCCCGGTGTCGCGGACGAGGTCGTCCGGCTGTTCGACGTCGCCCGCCCGACCGTCGTCCTGAACTGCCCGCCCGCCTGGCGGCCCGGCGAGGTGCTGCCGGACCGGACCGGCCGGCTGCGGGCGCTCGCCGGTGTCGCCGCCGACCGTCCGATCGTGCTCTACCAGGGCGGCTTCAGCGTCGATCGCGGAATCGAGGAGCTCGTGGCCGCCCTCGAGAGCCCGGCCCTGGCCACGACCGACGCCGTCGCCGTCTTCATCGGCTACGGCCGCCTCAAGACCTGGCTCGACGAGCAGGCCGTCCGGTTGCCCGGCCGGGTCGTCGTCGTCGACGCGATCCCGCCGGCGGAGCTCCAGGACTACACGGTCGACGCCGACGTCGGCTACGTCGGTCAGCCGCCGCGGACCCTCAACCAGCGGCTGAACCTCGCGAACAAGCTGTTCGAATACCTCCAGACGGCCGTGCCGGTCGTCGTCGCCGAGGGCACGGCCCATTGCAGTCTCGTCCGCGAGCTCGCGGTCGGGCGGTGTGTCGACGTCGACGACCCGGCGGCCATCGGCCGGGCGATCCACGATCTGCTCGAGGCAGCGCCGGAGGAGCGCGAACGGCTTCGTCTTCACGCTCGGACGGTCGCGCTCGAGCGCTACACGTGGGAGATCCAGGGCCGGAGCGTCGTCGAGCTGTATCGCCGGCTCGCCGCATGACGTCCGACCAGCGCCCGAACCGGATCGCGATCGTCACGCACAGCGTGTTCGAGGAGGATCCCCGGATCCAACGCGAGGCGCAGGCGCTCGTCGGGGCGGGCTGGGAGGTCGACGTCTTCGCCCTCCGCCCGCCGGTTGACGCACCGCCGATCCCCGCCGGCGTGCGCACGATCCCGATCGACGTCGGGCGTCACCAGGGCGCCGGTCTCGCGACCTACGTCCGCGAGTACACGTCGTTCCTGGTCCGATCCGGCTGGGCCCTGACCCGCGAGCACCGCCGGCGGCGGTATGGCGTCGTCGAGGTGGCGTCGCCGCCGGACCCGCTCGTGTTCGCCGCGCTGCCGGTCCGGCTTGCCGGCGTGCCGGTGATCCTCGACCTCCACGAGGCGACGCCGGAGTTCTTCAAGAGCCGCTTCGCCCGGGCATCGAACCCGCTGTCGGACCGCCTGCTCCATCTCGCCGAGCGCGTCTCGATCGGGTTTGCCCGGATCGCGATCTCCGTCAACCAGGCACGGCATGCGCGGCTCGTGGCGCTCGGCTATCGGCCCGAGAAGCTGCGGGTGGTCACGAACGGGCCCTCGCTGGCCCGGTTCGAGGCGGTGCCGCAGGCCGTCCGCCCGTTCATGGCCGATGGCACGCTCCGGATCGTCTACACGGGCGCCGTCACGCCGCTCTATCAGCTCGACCTGGTGGTTCGCGCCGTGGCTCGAATCCGAGGGGAGCGGCCCGACCTGGCCGTCGTCTTCGAGGTCTACGGCCGCGGCGACGCGGAGGCGGATCTCGTGGCCTTGGCCGCCGAGCTCGGGATCGCCGACCGGGTCGTGTTCCACGGCCGGATCCCGCTCGAGGCGATCCCCGCCGCGCTCGCCGCGGTCGACATCGGCGTGTCGCCGATCCGGCGCGACCCGTTCACCGAGATCAGCATGCCGACCAAGGCCCTCGAGTACGCGGTCATGGGCAAGCCCGTCGTCGCGGCCGACCTGCCCGCCGCCCGCGAGCACTTCGACGATCGGATGCTGTCGTGGTACGAGCCGGGCGACGAGTCCAGCCTGGCCGCCGCGATCCTGCGCCTGGTCGACGACCCGGTGGCCCGCGACGCGGGTGCCGCGGCGGCCGCCGGCCGTGCCCGCGAGCTGTCGTGGGACCGCGAGGCCCCGGCCTACGTGGCCCTCGTGGAGTCGGTCGCCCGGCCGCGCTGAGGCTCAGCCAGGCGGGCGCACCAGCGGCCGGAGCAGCTCGTCGATCGACGTGAAGTACAGGCCGCGCTCGACCCGCTCCATGATCACGCGGTCGGCCGGCCCGATCAGGGCGGCGATCTCCGGGTGGTTCTGGAGATCGCCCAGATGGATCCAGATCGACTCGGCGAAGAACGGCGCGACCGCCGCCATGTTCAGCCCGAAGAAGCTGTCGTAGACGATCACGGTCCGGCCCGGCACGAGCGGCCGCGTCCCCGCCTCCGAGGTGATGCGATAGACGGCCCGGGCGTTGTTCGTCTCGACCGGCAGGTCGATCGGCGTCCGGACGATCTTGACCGTCGGCCGGACCGTCACGCCGGGAACGGTCTCGGCCCGGCTGAGGCCCATCTGCCGGGCCAGCTCCATCGCGACCCGTTTCGCGCCGCCGGTCACGACGTCGTCGTCGCGCCACAGGTCCGGACCGAGCGACCGGATCAGGTCGCGGATGACCGGCACGGCGCCGCTCGTCGTCCAGTGCGAATCCTGGGTGTAGTAGAGGAGGGCGTCCGGGCGCGCGGCCCGTGCCGCCAGGGTCGCCGTCCAGCCGTCGATGGCGAACGCGGCCCGCGACGCCAGCGCGGCCCGCATCGCCGGTCGCCGCTCGTCGGTGCAGGCGGGGCCGTACGGCATCCCCGGATCGACCTTCTCCGGGTAGATCACGTGCTTGTCCGGCGCGATCAGGAAGCGGAAGTCCTGGCCACCGGCGGCGAACCCCGCCTGGGCCCGATCGAGCGCCGCCGCGATGTCGGTCGCACCGAGCTCGCAGCGCGGCTGGATCTCCTCGAGCGTGAACAGCCAGCGATCGAGGCCGCGGACGACGTCGGGGTTGCCGGTGCCGCCGAGGCGCCAGTAGGCCTCGCCGCGCGCCCGAACGGCAAGCGGGCGGACGGCCACGTTGTCGGCCAGGAAGCGGTCGATCGCCGCGTACCACGAGGCGTCGAGCAGGCTGCCCGGCGACTCGAGCGCCGGCGGCTCGAGCAGCGGCCGGTTCTCGATCGCGGCCGGCCGGATCCGGGCGACCATCAGCAGGCCCGGAACGATCAGGCCGAGGCAGAACACGATGACCACCAGCCGGTCGAGCAGGCGCCAGCGCGGCGTCGGGCTCGGCGGCGGCAGGTGGGCGGAGAGATCGGGCGGCGGGGCGGGCTCGCGGATCGGCAGCGGATCGTCGGTCATGCCCGCCTCAGAACTGGAAGTACAGGAACGGGCTGAACGTGCCCGCGATGACGAAGACGAGCGACGCCGGCAGGACCAGCCCGACGACCACGAGCCGGAGGACGCGATGGCGGGCCGGCAGCGGGTCCTCGAGGCGGACGCCCGTCACCCACGTCCGAGGGATCAGGACGGACCCCACCCCGAAGATCAGGCAGGCCGTCGCGATCGGATCGAGCGCCACCCGGACGGCAAGGGGCAGCTCGAGACCCGGTCGGAGCAGGGCCGCGTAGTAGCCGGCGGCGTACTCGACGGTCGGTGCCCGGAAGAGGACCCAGCCGAGGACGACGAGGATGACCGTCACGACCTGCCACGGAGCGGGCCGGAGCGCGGTGCCTCGGCCGGCCCCGGTCAGCCGCTCGAGGAGGAGCAGGATCCCGTGGTATGCGCCCCACAGCACGAACGTCCAGTTGGCGCCGTGCCACAGGCCCGTCACCAGGAACACGATCACGAGGTTGCGGTATGTCTGGAGCGACGTCCCGCGGTTGCCGCCGAGCGGGACGTACAGGTAGTCGCGGAACCAGCGCGACAGCGACATGTGCCAGCGCCGCCAGAACTCGGTCACGCTCCGCGCCGCATAGGGCCGGTCGAAGTTCTCCGGCAGCCGGATGCCGAACATGAGCGCCAGCCCGAGCGCCATGTCCGAGTAGCCGCTGAAGTCGAAGTAGAGCTGGACCGCGTAGGCCACGACGCCGACCACGGCGCCGGCCATCTGGAGCTCGCCGGTCGGCGTCCCGAACGCGGCGTTCGCGACCGGGGCGACGGTGTCCGCGATCAGGACCTTCTTGCCCAGCCCGAGGGCGAAGCGGTAGATCCCGGCGGCGGCCGCATCGACCGTCTCGCGGCGCTCGACGAGCTGGTCGCGGATCTCGTGGAAGCGGACGATCGGGCCGGCGATCAGCTGCGGGAAGAACGTGATGTACAGGACGAAGTCGATCGGGGATTCGAGATGGCGGGCGCTGCCGCGGTGGATGTCCATCAGGTAGCTCAGAGCGTGGAACGTGTAGAACGAGATCCCGATCGGCAGGACGATCGCGGCCCACGGGATGCCGTCTGCGCCGAGCGCCCCGAGTGCCCCGTTCCAGGTCGCCACCCCGAAGTTGGCGTACTTGAACCAGCCGAGCAGGACGAGGTTGACGACGACGCCGACGCTCAGCCAGCGCCGGGCGAGACGGGCCGTTGCCGGCATCGCGCGCCCGCTCGAGCCGGAGGCCGATCACGAAGTTCGCAGCCACCGAGCCGATGAGGGCGAACACGATCGCGCCCGCACCCCACGTGTAGAAGACGAGGCTGGCGACCACGAGGACGGCGTTCCGGCCGCGACGCGGAACGAGGTAGTAGGCGCCGAGGACGGCGGGCAGGAAGAAGAACAGGAAGGTGACCGAGGAGAAGACCATGCGCGGCCGGAGAATACACCGGGTTCAACGGCCGGTCGGCTAGACTTCGGCCGTCCCACCGCGCGCCGCGGCGACATCGAATGGCGCCGCCGTGGGCCGCTGGAGGTTCGGCATGGGTCACGACGCGCGGGTCGCCATCATCGGGCTCGGCTACGTCGGCCTGCCGCTCGCGATCGCCTTCGAGGAGGCCGGTCTCGAGGTCGTCGGCGTGGACGCGAGCCAGGCCCGGGTGGCCGAGCTGCGCGGCGGCACGTCGCCCATCGACGACATCAGTGACGAGCGACTCCAGGCCGCCCTCGGCAAGGGCCTCCGGGTGAACTCGCCGGCCGAGACCCGGCTCGCCGACGCCGATGCGATCTTCGTCTGCGTCCCGACCCCGATCACCGACTCCAAGGATCCCGACCTCGGCCCGGTGCTGAGCGCCGCCGAGCTGATCACGACCGGGCTCCGGGCCGGCCAGCTGATCG
Organism: uncultured Chloroflexia bacterium; assembly: GCA_963783055.1. GTDB lineage: Bacteria > Chloroflexota > Limnocylindria > Limnocylindrales > CSP1-4 > CF-46. Next base: position 1,078,205 of record CAWAMB010000002.1, on the reverse strand, counting down.
TCCTCCAGTCGACGACCTTCCCGGGCACGACGACGGGCCCGTTCCGCGAGGTCCTCGAGCGCGGCGGCCTCGTCGCCGGGCGCGACTTCGACCTGGCCTTCGCTCCGGAGCGGGTCAACCCGGGCGACCCGGCCAGCGCCTCGCGCGACGTTCCGCGCCTCGTCGGCGCCACGACCCCGGCGGCCACGAAACGGGCGGCCGCGCTCCTCCAGAACATCAACGCCAACGTCGTCGAGCTGTCGTCGCCCGACGCGGCGGAGATGGCGAAGCTCCTCGAGAACGTGTTCCGCAACGTCAACATCGCCTTCGTCAACCAGCTCGCGCTGCTGTGCGAGCGGATGGGCCTCGACGTCTGGGAGGTCATCGACGCGGCCGCCACGAAGCCGTTCGGGTTCATGCGGTTCACGCCCGGCCCGGGCGTCGGCGGCCACTGCATCCCGGTCGACCCGTACTACCTCTCGTGGCGGGCCCGCCAGTTCGACTTCGTCGATCGCTTCGTGGAGCTCGCCGGCGACATCAACCTGGCGATGCCGCGCCACGTCATCGATCTCGTGGCCGAGGCGTTGAACGAGCGCGGCCAGGCCGTCCGCGGCGCCAAGGTCGGGGTGATCGGCGTGGCGTTCAAGCCCAACGTCCGCGACGCCCGCAACTCGCCTGCCGCCGAGGTCCTGGCCGGGCTGGTCGGGCGCGGCGCGACGATCTCCTACCACGACCCGCACGTCGCCACGTACACGGCCGCCGATGGCTCGCGGTTCGAGTCGACGGCCCTCGACGCGCTCCTCGCGGAGTCCGATGTGATCGTCATCCTTGCCGCCCACCGGGTCATCGACTGGACGGCCGTCTACGACCGCGCCGACCTCATCGTGGACACCGTCAACAACGCCCGGGGCAAGACGGTCCGGCCGCGCCAGGTGCTCCGGCTCGGGGCGGGCTGGGCCATCCCGCCCGGCGCCACCGATGGCGGGACGCGCGTCGCCGGCCCGCAGGACGGCGTCGTCGGGACCCCTGCCGGCGAGGCGACGCCCGCGTGACCGCCGGCACCGCGGTCGTCCATGTCGTCGGTGCCCGGCCGAACTTCATGAAGGCCGGACCGGTCGTCAAGGCGCTCGCCCGGCGCGGCGTCGAGCAGCTCGTCATCCACACCGGCCAGCACTACGACAGCGCGATGTCGGACATCTTCTTCCGTGAGCTCGACCTGCCCGAGCCCGACGTCAACCTGGGCGTGGGATCGGGCAGCCAGGCCGCCCAGACGGCGGCCCTCCTGACGGCGCTCGAGCCGACCTTGCTCGAGCTCGACCCGGCCCTGACCGTCGTCTACGGCGACATCAACTCGACCCTGGCCACCTCGATCGTCACGAGCAAGCTCCACCTGCCGACGGCCCACGTCGAGGCCGGCCTGCGGAGCTTCGACATGACGATGCCGGAGGAGGTCAACCGGCGGGTCACCGACATCCTCGCCGACCTCCTGTTCGCGACGAGCCCCGAGGCGCTCGACAATCTCGAGCGCGAAGGCATCGCAGCCGATCGCGTCCACTTCGTCGGCAATCCGATGATCGACACCCTGCTCGCGAACCTCGATCGCTTCGACGAGACCGCTGCCCGCCAGGCGTACGACCTGACGGGGCCGTACGCGGTCGCGACGCTCCACCGCCCCGCCAACGTCGACACGCCGGAGGCGGCGGCGCGCCTGGTGGCAATGATCGAGAGCGTCACGGCCCAGCTGCCGGTCGTCCTCCCGCTCCACCCGCGCGGCCGGGCGACGCTGGCCGCGGCGGGGCTTGCGGGCGGTCCCCGGCTCCGCCTGATCGAGCCCCTCGGCTACGTCGCGTTCCTGTCGCTCGTCCGGGGAGCCGCCGTCGTCGTCACCGACTCGGGCGGGATCCAGGAGGAGACGACGATCCTCGGCGTTCCCTGCCTGACGGTCCGGCCCAACACGGAGCGCCCGATCACGATCACGCACGGCACGAATCGCCTCGTCGAGCCGGCGGACGTGGGCGCCTGGGTCGCCCGGATCCTGGCCGAGCCGGCCGCGGCCCCGGGCGCCGGGCGCGAGGCGCCGCCGCTGTGGGACGGCCACGCCGGGGACCGGATCGCAGACATCGTCGTCGGCTGGCTGGCCGAGCGGCGCGCCGGGGCGACCGCCGCGGTCACGTGATCCGGATCCGCCGCGCGATTCGACGCTCCCTCGCGCGCGGGGCTCTTCCAGCGGTGGCGGTCGAGAAGCCCGCCTGACCGGTCGGCCGCGTCAGCGGGCGAGGCGGCGACGGAGCGCCCGAGCCACTCGTCGCAGGGCGCCAACCGGGGGCTTGCCCGGGGTCGCCGACTTGGCCGGCGCCGGACCGAGGAATGGCGCCAGGTCGGAGCGTGCGACGAACGTCCGGTAGGCGGCGATCTCGGCCTCCGGGAGGAGTGCGTTCGTCGTCCCCATGCGGACCGCGAACGCCTCGATGAGCTCCATCTTCGACTTCCCGCCCGGCACCGCGAAGTGGCACAGGAAGTGCTCGTCCAGGCGCGTTGCGTAGTGGTACGGCCGGCTGTTGAACGCCTCCCATGGTCGCGCCTCCCAGGCGTCGGCCCAGGGGCTGCCGTCCCGTCGGAGCTGGTAGACGAACGCGTCCTGGTCGCCGCGCGTGAACAGCCCGAAGGTGTCCGGGTCCCACCAGGCGCGGACGGTCGACAGGTCGGTGTCGAGGACGGCCTCGAGGAGGGCGGCCATCCGCGGCGTGTTGCGCAGGAACAGCTGGCCCGAGGACATCCACGTCCAGCCGCCGTCCGGGTTGACCGGGCTCGTGCAGAAGATCAGGTCCGCCTGCGGATCCGGCGGCAGGAACGTCCGGAGGTCGACGTCGAGGTTCGTGAAGAAGGCGTCGTCGTCGACCCAGAACAGCCAGTCGGCGGTGGCGAGGTGGCGGCGCATCACCTCGACCTTGTGGAGGTAGATCGAGCGGACGGGCGCCGGCGTCGAGTCGAACACGTAGCGCAGCCCGTGGCGGGCCGCGTAGACGGCATGGTTGAGAGCGGCCGGGGTCCGGACCTGGGACGAGCCGCTGACGATCACGAGGTCCGGACGGTTGCCGGCCCGCGGCGGAGCCGGATCGCTCGGTCATCGAGGACCGCCGGCCTCGCCCGGCTCGTCGCGGTAGGCCTCGCCGCGCGCGGCCTGCGCTCGCCGGCGATCGGGCACGAGCGCGGCCAGATGGGGGACGAAGGCCGCGGTTCGGGCGCGCGCGGCGGCCACTCCCTGGGCCAGTCGAGCGGGCAGCTCGCCGTCGTCCAGCGTGCGGTCGATGGCCGCCCGGATGGCGCCCGTGTCGGCGTCGAGTGGCAGGCTCTGGTCGGCCGTCCCGAGGTCCGCCAGGAAGTCCGCGACCTTCGGGTCGTAGGCGAACCCGAGGACCGGCACGCCGGCCGCCGCCCCGAGGACGAGCCCGTGGAGCCGGACCGACACGATCAGGTCCAGGTCGGCGGCGATCGTCCCGAACGCGGCCGCGGAGGCCGGGGCCGGCGTCCGGATCCACCGCGATCCCGTGGTGGCCCGCGCTGCGAGCGCCTCCCCGGCAACCGAATCATCGTCGCGCAGGCCCGGTCGCGGGCGGGTCCGGAACGGCACGAGCTGGATCGTCGCGCCGCGGGCCTCGACCGTCGCGTCGAGCGCGGCCGCCAGCGCGGCGTGCAACCGCTCGCCGGCGTCCCGATCGAGGCCGGGCCGCCCGACGAGCTCACGCGTGATCACCCCGATCCGCAACCCGGCGCCGCGGCTCGATCGCGGCGGGACCGTGCCCGAGCCGCCCGCATCGAGCGCCAGGTCCCCGATCCGATGGGGAGCCGGGAGCCCGAGCGCCACGATCCGCTCGACGCTCTCGCGGTCGCGGACGGCGATCACGGACAGCTTGCTGAGCCGGGCCGTGGTCTCGGCGACGAGGGCTCGATCCGCGAGCTCGCCGACCGAGATCCCGAGGGCGACCGTCGGCCGGCGCAGGGCGTGGGCGACCCGCAGACGGCGCAGCCAGAACCGGGCCGGAGCCACGGCGCCCCGTGCCTCGCGCACGAGATCGCCACCGCCGAGCGTCACGAGATCGGCGTGCCAGGCCGCGCGCACCATCGCGGGATTGCGATACCCGGCCCGGTCCAGCGGCGGCAGGGGGATCGACCGGACGGGGAGCGCGGCGCTGGTGGCCGCCGGGTCGGCGCTCATGACCGTCAGCTCGACCTCGCCGAAGGCGCGGCGGAGGTTCGTGAGGAGGCCGTCCAGCATCGCCTCGTCGCCCAGGTTGCGCTCGCCGAACCAGCCGATGGCGAGCACGCGAACCGGTCGGACCATGCATGCGAGGGTAGCAGCGGTCGTAGACTGGCGCGCATGACAGCAGGGGGCCCACCGCTGCCCGCGCACCTGAAGCGGGCGGCGGCCCGTTACCGGCTCCGGCGCGTCATGAAACAGCCCCGCAAGGCCCTCCCCCTGCTCGTCCACGCCCTCGTTCCGTGGGGCTGGGAGCCCGATCCGGCCCTCCGCCGGGCGATCCTCGACACGGCCGTCCATCGCGGCGATGCCGCGGCGGCGCGCGTCCGGATGGGCGAGCCACCGGGAGCGGTCGGGAGCGCCGCGGCGCGTCGCCGGGCGGATGCGTTCGGCGTCCTCGCGGCCGCCCTGCCGGCGACCGAGGCGCGTCGGGCCCGGGCGGTTGCCGAGTTCCTCCGTCAGCCGCGCCCGCCGCGCGAGACCGCCGGTCGCGGACCCGCCGGCGCCGCGGCCGAGGCCGTCGAGGCGGCCTCCCGGCTGTCCGCGCTGGGCCACGAACGACCCCGCTGTGTCGTGACGCTGCCGGCCCTCGAGGGCAATCCGTACAGCGCGATGATGGAGCAGGCCTACGCGGCGGCCGGGCTCTACTCGGTTCACGTCGACACCCTCGAGGACGCGGCGGCCGTGCTCGATGCCCGGGCGGTCGGCGGGTACGACGCCGTCCTCCACGTCAACGCCTCGAACCGGCTCGTGTGGGGGGCGAAGGACGCCGCCGCAGCCGACGCGGCCGCCACGGAGGCGCTGGCCCGGATCGACGCGTGGCGTGCGGCCGGCGTCCCGCTCGTCGTCACGGTTCACGATGGCCCGATCCTCGACGCCGTCCACGGCGCCGCCGAGCAGCGCCTCGCCCAGGGAATTGCCGACCGCGCGGACCGGATCCACGTCCTGACCGCAACCACGCCTGACGCGTTGCACGGCTGGATCCGGCTCGATCCCGGACGGGTGGTCCACCTGCCGCATCCCTCGTACGACGGCATCTATCCCGACCCGCCGTCGCGTGCCGAAGCGCGTGATGCGCTCGGGCTGGATGCGGCGGATCCCGTCGACGGCGGCACCGAGGTCGTTCTCGGGTTGGTCGGCATCCTGAGCGAACGCAAGGGTGCCCGCCACCTGTTCGATGCGCTGGCGGCCACGCCGGACCCGCTGCCGGACGGCCGCCGGCTGCGGCTCGTCATCGCGGGGCGGGTCGTCGATCCGGGCGGGGAGGACCTGATCCAGGCAGCCTACGCCGACTCGCGCGTCATCCCGCTCTTCGGCACCGTGCCCGACGAACGGATGCCGTGGCTGCTGGCCGCTCTGGACGTGGCCGTCGTGCCCTACGAGCGATACCTGAACTCGGGCTGGACGGTGTTGGCCCTGACCGCCGGCATCCCGGTGCTTGCCCCCGCCGGCGGCACCGCGACCGAGGTCGTCCGGCCAGGCGCCCTGCGAACGTTCGATCCGGCCGATCCCGCCGACCTGGCCCGCGCCCTCATCGAGATCCCGTCGCTCGTCACGCGGACCGCACGGGCCGAGGCGCGGGCGTCGGTTGCCGACCTCCACGCCCAGGACATCTCGGCACGGTTCGCGGCGCTGATCCGGAGCCTGTCGGTTGGAGGCTGACGCGGCGAGGCTCCCCGCGACTGCGGACGGCGTTGCCGCCGGCGGCCGCACCGCCGGCAGCGCGGAGCTCGATCGGCTGCCGCGATCGCCGCGCTACCTCAGCCTGGACCACGCGCGCGGCGTCGCGTGCCTCCTCGTCGTCCTGTTCCACTCGTCGTCCGTCGCGTTCCTGACGGCCGAGCAGAGCGGCACGCTCGGGACAGACCCGCTCGGCGACCTCCTCCTCCGGCTCACCCGGATCGGCTGGATCGGGGTGCCGTTCTTCTTCGTGATCAGTGGCTACGCGATCTCCGCGACGGCGGACGTCTTCCGGCGGCGGGCCGGCGGCGCGGGCTCGTACTTCCAGCGCCGGTTCCGGCGGATCTATCCCCCGTACTGGGCGATGATCCTGCTCCAGATCGCGATCGTGTTCGCCGTCGACGTCGTGCTCCGGCCGGGGCTCCTGACGGGGAGCATCGCCCCGATCGAGCGGCCGTGGACGTTCGAGCCCGGCCAGTGGCTCGGCAACCTGACGCTGACCGAGACGTGGCGCGCGACCGCCCTTCCGCTCCGCAGCCCGACCGACTTCATCATCGGCCAGGCCTGGACGCTGTGCTACGAAGAGCAGTTCTACGTCGTCACCGGGTTGACCGTGCTCCTTGCGCCGGCCCGCCTGTTCCGGATGGCTGCCGTCGTCACCGTCGCGTCCGCGCTGATCGCGATCCTCGCGCCGATCGCCGGGATCCGGACGCGTGGGTTCTTCTTCGACGGCTACTGGCTCGCCTTCGCCTCCGGCATCCTCGTCTACTGGCAGGTCAACTACGGATCGCGCGCCACGCTCGCGCGGACCTGGGCCCTGCTGCTCGCGGGCGGCGCGTTCGCGGCCGTCGTCCTGAACGGCCGGGCGGAGCTCGATCGCGACGTGGCGGCGGCCATGCTCTTCGCGATGATCCTGCTCGCCGTGCATCGCTTCGACGGCCGGATCGCCGCGTCCCCGCTGGTCCGGCCACTGGCCTTCGCCGGAACGATCTGCTACAGCCTGTACCTGAGCCACGCGGTCATCGTCCGGCCGATCAGCCAGGCGCTGTACGACGCCGGCCTGCGCGGATCGATCGCCACGATCGCGGTCGTGCTGCCGGTGTGCCTGGCCGCGGCCGTCGCGGTCGGCTGGGGGTTCCACCTCGTCGTCGAGCGGCGGTTCCTGAACCGGCCGTCGGTGGCGGCGCCGTCCGGGTTCAGCGCGGACGCGAGCCCGCCGGATGGTCCAGCCGCTCCCGCAGCCCCAGCGCGAACCGCCGCGCCAGGTCCGCCGGGTTGAGCGCCGCGGCCGCAGCCGATGCCGCTTCGCGCGCGGCCGGCGTCACGAGCTCTGCCGCGCGCTGGAGGGCGTCACCGAGCGCTCCGTCGCGCGCCGCGTCGAAGGTGATCGCGAACGTGTCGTCGACCATCTCGGCCAAGCCGCCGCCGGCCGGCACGATGACCGGCAGCCCGAACGTCAGTGCCAGCATCAACGCGCCGCTGTTGAGAGAGCGCAGGTAGGGCAGGACCGCCACGTCCGCCGAGCGCAAGAACAGCTGCATCTCGCCGGGCGGGATCTGGCGCGCGTGGAGCAGCACGGTCGGATGGAGCGCCGCCCGCTCGAGGACGTTCAGGACGCCCGCCTCTTCGCTCGGTCCGCCGGCGATGACGAGACGCCGGGGGCGGTCCGGCGGGAGTGCGTCCCAGGCATCGAGCAGCTCGGTCAGGCCCTTGTACGGCCGGATGGCGCCGGCGACGACGAAGACCAGCTCGTCGGGCATGATCCCGAGCTCGTGGCGGGCCTGGTCGCGCCCGATATGGTCCTCGTACGCTCCGGCGTAGCTCGGATGCGGGACATGGAGCAGGCGGTCGGCCGGAATCCGGAAGTACGGCGCCACATGTTCGGGCGTGCCCTTCGCCAGGACGTGCAGCACGTCGGCCCGCTCCGCGACCGCCGCGCGGAGGCGGCTCTCCTGCTCCTCGAACCGGGCGCCGTGGGGCAGGATGTTGTGGATCGTCCAGGCGATCCGGCCACCGGCCGTCTTGAACCGGTCGAGCCGCCCCAGGAAGGCGTCGCCCAGCTTCGACGCGTCCTTCGCGGACCGGGCGTGGGCGAGCGGCAGGTTGAGCCAGTGGAGGTGCAGGACCGATGGGTGGCCGCGCCGGGCGAACTCGGCCAGCTCCTCGATCCGTTCCTCGCGGATGATCGGGACCGGGCCGATGCCGTATTCCCAGGCCCGCTGGTAGAGGAGCGCCTGGTAGGGGTTCATCCGGGCGACCGGGTGGTAGCCGAGCAGGATCGGCGACCGATCGCTGGCCTGCAGGGCGCGCAGCGCGCTGGCGGCTTCGACGGTGAAGGCGCCGGCCGGCTGACCGGAGGTTCGGGGCTGGCCTTCCATCAGCCGGCGCGCGTCCGCTTGGCGGTCCGCGGCCGGGTCGCCGTCGTGGCTGGGGTTGCGGCGGTGGCTCCGGCAGCGGCCGAGGCGCCGGGCCCGGCGCCGTCGGCGGCGGCCGTTGCGGTCCAGCGCTCGAGGACCTCGCGGTAGACGTCGCGGATCCGGCCGCCGTTCGTGGCCCAGCTCCGCTCCCGGATGACCCACTCCCGGCCCTCGCGCCCGATCCGCTCGCGCAGCGCCGGGTCGTCGATCAGGCGCTCCAGGGCCGTGGCGAGGTCCTCGGCGTCGTCGGGCCGGAAGGACAGCCCCCGCTTGTCCGGCTCGGCGATCTCGGTCAGGGCCGGAAGATCGGCCACGACCAGCGGCCGTTCCATCGCCAGCGCCTCGTACGGCTTGAGCGGAGTCACGGTTCGGGCGGCCCGCTCATCGCGGCGCGGGACGACGAAGGCGTCGAGCAGGGCATAGCAGGCCCGGACCTGGTCGTGCGGCACCTTGCCGGTGAAGACGACCGCATCGCGGACGCCCGCCTTCCGGGCGATCCGCTCGACCTCCTGGCGACGCTTGCCGTCGCCGACGATCAGGCAGGCGACGCGCCGGCCGCGCTTCAGAAGGACGGACGTCGCGGCGACCAGGAGCTCCTGGTTCTCGCGCGGATGGTCGAGATTGCTGACGTAGCCGAAGACGAACTTGCCGTCGAGCCCGTAGCGCTGGCGGAGCGCCGGGTCGGGTGGCTCGGGCGTGAAGCTGTCGGCGTCGACGCCGTTCGGGATGACGGTGACGCGGTCCTCCGGCACGCCGCGCGACACGATGTCGGCCCGCATCGACTCGGCGATCGTGATGACATGGTCGGCGGCCTGCATCGCCCCGCTCTCCGCGTCGAACCGACGGTGGTACTGCTCGCCGGACTCGTTCCAGTCGGCGTCGGCGGACCAGGTCGCCTCGAAGAACGAGCGGACCTCGTACACCATCGGGCGCCGGATGTGAGCGCGGACCGCCAACCCGACGAGGGCCGTCTCGAATCCGCGGTGGCCGGACGAGGCATGGATCAGGGCGGGCTGGACCTGGCGCGCGATCCCGGCCGTGAGCCATGCCTGGTCCTCGAGGAGCTGGTCGAACGGCCGCTCGACCGGGTAGTGCGGCCCGAGGTCGAGGCGGTGATGGGGGATCCCGTCGAGCTCGACCAGCGCCGGGGCATTCTCGACCCCGAGCAGCCGCGGGAAGCCGAGCGCGGTGACGACCGTCGGCCGGATCCCGACCGCCTTGGCGGCGAGGAGGTTGTAGCGCGACCGCATCGTGAAGCCGTTCGTCAGCTCCGGCGCGGACTCCTTCAGCAGATGGAGCACGACGTCGTCGCTGTCCGGCGAGACCGGCCGGACCGGGCCCGGGATCCGGGGCAGCCAGCCCGGCGCCGTCTCGACCAGCCGGCCGAGAAGCAGGCGCTCGCTCTCGAGTCGCTCCGGGCTGCCGTCGAGGAGGTGCATCTCGTGGAGCATCCGGGCCTGCTCGACGATCACGCCCTGGCGGGCCAGGACCTCGCGGCGGAGGCGAAGGACCCGCATGCTGTCGGGATGGTCGCGGTACAGGTGGTCGATCCGCTCGAGCGCGGTCCGGACGTCGCCGGCGTCGAGCGCCGCCTGGGCTGAGCGCAGCGCGACGACGTTGATCCGCGGCTCGCGGTGGGACGAGATCCCGGACCCGCCCCGGATCCGACGGCCGGTCAGGAAGGTGTAGGCCGCCTCCGCGCCGGACACGAGCGCGTCGTCACGCGGCGACTTGAAGCGGCCGGCCAGGCCGCGGACGATCCGTTCGCCGCGCCGGACGACCGACGGGTCGCTCAGCATCGCAACGGGGTCGCCGTCATCGGCTGCCCGCCGCCGGACCGGCCGCCGCTGCCGGCAGCGGCATGATCCCTGCCGCCGCGCGTTCCGCCTTGCGCCGCTCGGAATGCTCGCGGTGGATGCCCACGACCTCGTCGGGGCTGCCGACGGCGACGATGTGGCCCTTCTCGAGCAGCATCGCCTTGTTGCAGTACTCGCTGACCCAGCCCATGTCGTGGGTCACGAGGACGATCGCCTTGGCCTCCTTGACGAGCTCGAGGACGCGCGCCTTCGACTTCTCGCGGAACGAGGCGTCGCCGGTCGAGAGGACCTCGTCGAGGAGGAGGATGTCGGGGTTGACCGAGGTCGCGATCGCGAAGCCGAGCCGGGCCCGCATGCCGGACGAATACGTCTTGATCGGGGCATCGATGAATGGCCCGAGGTCGGCGAACTCGACCATCCCCGGCAGGCGTTCCTCGACCGTGGCGTGGGGCAGGCCCATGAACGCCCCGGCCAGGCGGATGTTGTCGCGGCCGCTCAGGTCGCCGTCGAACCCGGCCCCGAGCGACAGCAGGCTCGAGACGTGGCCGTCGACCTCGACCACGCCGGCCGACGGCGTGATGATCCCGGCAAGGACCTGGAGGAGCGTGCTCTTGCCCGCACCGTTCGGCCCGATGACCCCGAGCGACTCGCCATGGACGACCTTGAACGACACGTCCTGGAGCGCCCAGAAGTGGGTGTCGTTCCCCTCGAACTTGACCCGCCGCGTCAGCGACTGGCGAACCGTCGCCTTGCGGGTCAGCTTCAGGTTGTACTGGACGCCGAGCCCGTCGACGTTGATCGCGACCTGGTCGGCCGGCGTGCTGCCATTCGTGCTCGTCATCAGAGGACTTTGGCGAACGTCGGCTCGAGCCGCTTGAAGATCAGGATCGCGACCGCAAGCATCGCCAGCGACACGAGAGCGACGAGGCCCAGGGCCGTCCAGTCCGGCGCCCGCTCGTAGAAGATCACGTCGCGATAGGCGGTGAACAGGGTGGTGAACGGATTGGCCAGGATGAAGACGCCCAGGGCCGGGTACTTCTCGGCCGCGTGCTGGATCAGCTCCAACGGATAGATCCCAGGCGACGCATAGAACGCCAGCCGCAGGACGTGCCGGGCGAGGTTGCCGACGTCGCGATAGAAGACGTTGATCGCCGCCCAGGACGATCGCGAGGGGCAGGGTGAACAGGAGCTGCACGGCGGCGACGACCGGGATCGCGAGCAGCCATGGGCTGATGTGAAGCGGGAAGAACAGCAGCATCAGCGCGGCGAGCGGGATCAGGCCGAAGAAGAAGTTGACGATCCCGGCGAAGACCGCCGCGACCGGCAGGACGAGCTTCGGGAAGCTGATCTGCTTGATCAGGCGCTCCATCCCGACGACCGATCCGATCCCGTCGATGATCGCCGAGTTGAACCACTTCCAGGGCAGGATCGCGCAGAAGATGAAGAGCGGGTACGCCTCCTGGTCCCGGGCGAAGATGACCGAGACGAGGAGGACGTAGACGAGCATCTGCAGGAGCGGGTCGACCACCCACCAGACGTTGCCCAGGAGGGTGTCGGTGCCCTTCTTCTTGAGGTCCGTCTGGACGAGGTAGCGGATGAGCCGCCGACGCGACAGAAGCTCCGAACATCCTTGCCGGACGAGGGCCACCGGTCCGGGGCGGATGGCCGACGACCGAAAGGACGCCGGGGTCTCGGAAGCGACTGCCATACCGGCGGGAGAATAGCATGGGGTCCCCTCGTGACCGTGCTCGCGACCCCTCGTGACGGCGCTCGGGACGGCAGCCTCCGACGCGTCAGCCGGCAGCGCCGCCAGCGGCTGGATGGCAAGATGCGTCGATGCAGTCGGCCCCCATCCGCGCCGCTCGGCGCGCCGGCAGGACCGTCAAGCGGCGGGTCACCTCGATCGATCCCCTCGCCTGGCTGCCGCCACCCGGGCGCGCTCCGGGGGCTCGACCGGTCGTCGGGGTCGTCGGGTTCTACGGCCACGGGAACTACGGCGACGAGCTGTTCCTCGAGGTCTTCCGGGAGCACCTCGGGGACGCCTTCGAGCTGCGCTCCATCCTGGAGACCGCCACGAAGCGGAGCCTCGCGAGCCGGCTCGGCGGCGGCGTGCGAGCGTCCGAGGCGATCGTCATCGGCGGCGGCGACATCGTCATCCCGTGGGCCCGCGGATCGCGCTACTTCGAACGCTCGTACCTGCGCCGGCCGGTGTTCGTGGCCGGCGTCGGCGTCCCGACCTGGCGCGAGTCGATCCCGTACATCGTCCAGCGGCTGCGGGTGTTCTTCACGAACCCGAACGTCAAGTTCATCGGCACGCGCGACCCGGAGAGCAGCGAATGGATGGTGGAGAACCTCCACCCGGGCGTGCCCGTCCGAACCGCCCCGGATCTCGTCTGCGGCCTGACCTTGCCGGCCGTCGAACGGCCCGCCGGACAGCCGATCTTCGGCGTCGCCGTCCGGAGCCGGAGCGAGCCGGACGACCTGACCCAGGTCCGGCTCCTGTGCGAGCGAGCGATGGAGCTCGGCTACCGCGTCCGCCGGATCGTGCTCGCGACGGGCAAGGTTCGGGAGCGCGACCTCGAGGCGACCGAGCGGCTCGGACTGCCCGACACCGAGCTCATCTCATCCGACGACCTCGACGTCATCAGCCGCGCGATCGGTGAGTGCACCGTCATCTCGAGCATGAAGTTCCACGGCGTCGTCGTCGCGACGATGTACGGCGTGCCCGCGATCGCCACGATGCCGACGACCAAGACGCGCAACTTCCTGCGCCGGATCGACCGGCTGGACCTGCTCTCCGTGTACAGCAGCCCGGAGCTGCCGACGTTCCTGCAGGCCGACATGGCGCCGATCGCCGCGGAGATGCGGGACCAGCTCCGGGCCGACGTCGTCGCCCATCTCGGGGAGCTGCGAGCGGCGATCGCGGCGACCCTCGGCACGAGCGCCTGAACCGGCGCAGGAACCGCCCGCGCCGCGGGCGCACGCACGTGCGCTGGACCGCGTGACAGGTCGCGTCCGCCCGGTACGCTACGATGTCGGCCCGTCCGGCGGCCATGCCGCCTCCACCCTTCACGATCAGGACCGCAATCCCCCATGACCATCCGAGTCCGGCCCGTCGATCGCGGCCGCTCATCCCGGGATCCCAACCGCCGCACCTTCTACGTGAACCTCGCGTTCGCGATCACGGTGATCATCGCGGTGCTGATCCTCCTCGCCGTCGGCATCACGACCTGGTACAACGCCCACCTTGCCCCGGCGGCGACGGTCGGCGGCCAGACGATCACGAAGGACCAGTTCTTCGAGCGCGCCCAGGTGGAGGCGTTCCGGATCCAGCAGCTCGCGGCGCGGGTCAAGGCCGACATCGACGCGGGCCGCCTGACCGCCGCCCAGGGCGACTCGCGGATCCAGGCCCTCAATGACGCGCTGGACGACACCCAGGGTGCGTTCTCCACGACGATCGTCGAGAAGCTGATCGACACCGTGCTCCAGGCCAAGTTCGCGACCGAGCTCGGCGTGACCGTCACGCCCGAGCAGATCGATCAGCGGATCATCGAGGACAAGACGCGCAAGGAAGAGCGCCACGTCTTCCTGATCTCCGTCGCCCCCGAGGTTGCCACCGGCGCGACGACGCCGACCGATGCCGCCAAGGTCGCGGCTCGCAGGAAGATCGACGAGGCTGCCGCGGCCATCAAGGGCGGCAAGACGTTCGAGGAGGTCGCGAAGACGTTCTCGGGGGATGCGTCGAGCGCCAGCGGCGGCGATCTCGGCTGGATCGACACCACCGCGGCCGAGGATCCCGCCTGGGAGGATGCCGTCTTCAAGCTCGAGGTCAACGCGATGACCGACGTCATCCTCGGCGCCGACGGGACATTCCGGATCGGCAAGGTGACCGACATCGTCGCGCCCCAGATCGATGCGACCTGGGATCAGAAGCTCGAGGACAGCAAGATCAGCCAGGCCGCCTACCGGGCCGCGGTCGGCAGCGAGGTCATGCGGACCGTCCTCGGCGAGAAGATCGTCGCCGACGCGAGCGCCTCCACGACCCAGCGCCAGGTCCAGGAGCTGTACATCAAGGCCCCGGCTTCCGCGCCGGCCACGGGCTCGATCAAGGTCCGCCACATCCTGTATTCGCCGAAGGGCGACCCGTCCGGCGCGGCCGACGTCCCGGCGACCGATCCGGCCTGGACCGCGGCCGAGCTCAAGGCGCGCAAGTCCTACAACGCGATCAAGGCCGATCCGAAGCAGTTCGACATCCTCGCCCGAGCCGAGAGCGACGAGACCCAGGACCGGGGCGACGACGGGACGGGCGGCAAGCTGCCGTACTTCGATCCCAATGCCAACATCGACGAGGCGTTCGCCGCCGCGATCTTCAAGGACGGCCTGAAGCCGGGCGACCTGCTCGAGCCGTTCAAGAGCTCGTTCGGGTGGCACGTGGTCCAGCTGATGTACGCCCCGCCGGACCTCGACCAGATGACGAAGCTGAAGAACGAGGCCGCCGCCGGCGCCGACTTCGGCCAGCTCGTCCGCGACAACTCCGACGGCCCCAAGGCCGGCAAGGGTGGCGACATCGGCTGGGTCGGGCTCGGCCTCCTCGACGATCGCCTGACCAAGGTGATCCTGGCGACGCCGGTCGGCTCGTTCACCGAGATCATCGACCTGCCGAACGACGGCCTGCACCTGTTCAAGGTCGTCGCCGAGAAGACCGCCGCCCCCAACGCAGAGCAGCTCGCCACGATCAAGAGCGACGCCTTCAGCAACTGGTACGTCGGCAAGAAGGCCGCGGTCACCGTGACCCGCGATCTCCTCGGCGGCTAGCGGCGAACGGCGGTGCTCGACGCGCTCGTCGCCGAGGCACGGCTGCGCTGGGGGCTCGACCTCGCCGCCGGGCTCCAGGTGATCGCCGCCGAGCACCTGGTCGCGACGCCGATCGAGCCCTCGCGGCCGGTCCTGATCGTGCCCGCGGCGGTGCTCCGGATCGACCTGGCTGTCGGTGATGATGTCGGCGCCGGGCCGGCCGCCACTTCTGACCCGGCCGGCCTCGCGCCGGTCCTTCCCGGCCGTCATGGGCCGGACGGCGCCAACCCGATGGCGGTCCTGCGCCGGCTGTACCCGGCGGACCACGCCGTCGGCCGGTTCGGGACGGCCGAGAGCGGGACGCTGGCCGACCTGACCCCGGATGGCCTCCGGAGTCCGATCTACCTCGGGCCGGTGGCACCGGACCGGGCGGTCGCGAGCCCCTGGGCGATGCCCTGGATCTCCTCCCGGCTGCGTCTCCCCGATGGCTGCCCCTGGGATCGCGAGCAGACCCACGAGTCGCTCCGGAACCACCTCCTCGAGGAGGCCTACGAGGTCTACGACGCGCTCGGCGCCGGGCCGACACCGGCCCTCGCCGAGGAGCTCGGGGACCTGCTCCTCCAGGTGATCCTCCACGCCCAGCTGGCGGCCGAGGCCGGCGTCTTCGACCTGACCGACGTCCACGCCGCCATCGCGTCGAAGATCGTGCGCCGCCATCCGCACGTGTTCGGCGACGCCGAGGCCCGGACGGCCGACGACGTCAACCGCCAGTGGGAGCGGATCAAGGCCGACGAGCGCGCCGGTGCCGGCCCGGCTTCCACGTCGGCCGCGGCCGACGCCCCGCCGAAGCCGGCCAAGGGCGCCCTCGACGGCGTGAGCCGGATCCTGCCGGCCCTCGCCGCCAGCCAGGAGATGCAGGAGCGGGCGGCCAACATCGGCTACGAGTGGCCGACGATCGAGGGCGTCCTCGACAAGGTCGTCGAAGAGCTCGCCGAGCTGCGGGCCGCGGCCACCGCTGCCGAGAAGGCCGAGGAGTACGGCGACCTCCTGTTCGTCCTCGTCAACGTCGCCCGCTGGCAGGGGATCGAGGCCGAGGCGGCATTGCGCGCGGCGAACGACAAGTTCCGGCGGCGCTTCGCGAGCGTCGAGCGCCAGGCCGCCGAGCGCGGTGTCGCCTTGCGCGATCTGGACTTCGCCGGCCTCGACGACCTCTGGAACCATGCCAAGACCGAAGAGCGAGCGGCCGCCCTGGCCGTGACGAAGGAGACGACCCGATGATCGGCAACCACCCCCAGGTCCGCGCCGACGGCCGGGTCCCGACCCAGCTCCGCCCGGTGCGCTTCGAGCTCGGCGTCCAGAAGTGGGCCGAGGGATCGTGCATCGTCCACTTCGGCGACACGCGGGTCCTGTGCGCCGCGACGATCGCCGATCGCGTCCCGCCCCATCTCCGCGGCAAGGGCACGGGCTGGGTGACCGCCGAGTACTCGATGCTGCCCCGGGCCACCGCCGAGCGGACCGACCGCGAGTCGGTGAAGGGCAAGCTCGGTGGCCGGACCCACGAGATCCAGCGGCTGATCGGGCGCTCGCTCCGCGACGCCGTCGACCTGACCCGGATCGGGGAGCGGACGATCACCGTCGACTGCGACGTGCTCCAGGCCGACGGCGGCACCCGGACCGCGTCGATCACCGGCGGCTACGTGGCGCTCGCGGCGGCGATGAAGACGTATGGCATGGATCGCCACCTCGTCGCCAAGGTTGCCGCGATCAGCGTCGGCCTGGTCGGTGGCGAGTCGCTGCTCGATCTCGACTACAGCGAGGACTCGCGGGCCGACGTCGACTTCAACGTGGTCGGCACCGACGCCGGCACGTTCGTGGAGGTCCAGGGGACGGCCGAGGGCAAGCCGTTCGACCGGGCGGCGATGGACGGGCTGATGGACCTCGCCACGGCCGGGCTCGCGCAGCTGTTCGTGGCTCAGACCGAGATCCTGGCAACCGTCCGGACGTGAACGGCGACGTGGCTCGCCGCGGCGCCCCACCGCCCCCGGCGACCCGATGACGGCCCGGCCGCGACTCGTCGTCGCGACCCACTCCGCCCACAAGATGGCCGAGCTGCGGGAGCTCCTCGAGCTCGAGCGCGGCGAGCTCGTCAGCCTCGATGACCTCGGGATCGCCGATGATCCCGCCGAGACCGGCGAGACCTTCGAGACGAACGCCCGGATCAAGGCGCGCTTCGGGGCACGCCGGACTGGTCTGCCGACCCTCGCGGACGACTCGGGCCTCGAGGTCGACGCTCTCGGCGGCGGGCCGGGCGTTCGCACGAAGCGCTATGCCGGGCCGGCACGCGACCGACGTGGCCAACAACACGAAGCTCCTGGCCGCCCTCGCCGGTCTGCCGCCCGAGCGGCGTGGCGGGCGCTACGTCTGCGTTCTCGCTCTCGCCCTGCCACGACCGGGAGCCGCTCCCGGGGCCGCCGTCCCGATCCGGCTGGTCCGCGGCACGACCCGCGGCCGGATCGCGACCGAGCCACGCGGCACGGGTGGCTTCGGCTATGACCCGATCTTCGAGGCCGAGCGGCGAGCCGCCCGGCGGCCGGACATTCGGGCAGTGGTCCGCGGCCGAGAAGCACGCGGTCTCGCATCGCGGCCGGGCCGCCCGGCGGATGACCCCGATCCTGCGCGAGCTCGGGTTCTGAGCGGGCATGAACGGGACGACCCGATGCCGATGATCCGTTCGATCTGCGTGTTCTGCGGGGCATCGACTGGCCGCGATCCGCGCTACGAAGCCGCCGCGGCCGCCACCGGGGAGCTGCTCGCCCGGCGCGGGATCCGGATCGTCTACGGCGGCGGCCGGCGCGGGCTCATGGGCGCCCTGGCCGATGCCGCGCTGGCGGCCGGTGGCGAGGTGATCGGGGTGATCCCGCGCGGCCTCGTCGAGCGCGAGCTCGCCCACACCGGGCTGGCCCGGCTCGACATCGTCGACACGCTTCACGAGCGGAAGGCCCAAATGGCTGCGCTCGCCGACGCGTTCATCGCCCTGCCCGGCGGTCTCGGCACCCTGGAGGAGCTGGCCGAGGTCCTGTCCTGGGCCCAGCTCGACCTCCACGCCAAGCCCATCGGCCTGCTCGACGTCGGCGGCTACTTCGGCGCGCTCGAGGCGTTCCTCGACCACGCCGTCGGCGAGGGCTTCGTTGCCGAGCGCCACCGCGCGATGCTCCTGGGCGACGACGATCTCGACGGCCTCCTGGCGCAGTTCGCGGCGTGGGAGCCGCCGGCGGGCCGCTTCGAGGTGCCCGGGTCAGTGGATCGGCCGCCGTCCTGACGGGCGCCACCCATCGCGATCGCGTGCGGCGACCGCACCCGGCTCAGGGGGTGCTGGACGGCCTCGGAGAAGCGGACGAGCCGGGAGCCGGCACGGGCCACGTCGGATCGGCGCCCGGCGGCCCGAACACCACCTTCGCCATCGCCTTGATCCTGGCCGGAACGGGCACGAAGATCGAGCCGAACTGGGTCGTCCCACCCGACCTGATCAGCGGCGTGCCGAGGACGAGCTTGAAGGTCGACGACCCGCCGATCTGTTCGGCGAGCGCGGCCAGTTGCGGCAGCCGGTCCTGGGGCAGGTCCGTCCGGACGGTCGCCCCGACAGCGTCCAGCAACGACGGCAGGCTGAACAGGATCCCGGCATCGACGGCCCGGTTGCGCAGCGCGACGAGGACTTCCTGCTGGCGCGCCGCGCGGGTCAGGTCACTCTCGCCGGAGGACTTGCGGATCCGGGCGTACGCGAGCGCGTCCGTTCCATTGAAGTGGTGCAGCCCCGGCTGGACGGACCATCCACGGGTCCCGTCGAGTCCCGGGTAGCGCGGATCGTCGAGCGCCTTCCTGACCGTGATGTCGACGCCGCCGACCGCATCGACCATCGCCGCGAACCCGTTGAGATCGACCTTTGCGTAGTAGTGGATCGGGATGCCCAGGAGCGCTCCGATGGCGTCCTCGAGCGCCTTGATGCCGCCGCCCGGGAAGTCCTTGGGATGACGATCGGCCCAGCTGACGAGCGAGTTGATCTTCGGGCCGAACGTGTTGCCGTTGCCGAGTGGCACGTTCGCCAGGTCGCGCGGGATCGACACCATCGACACGGTCCTGCCGATCGGGTCGAGCGAGACGACGATCATCGAGTCGGTGAGGGCCTCCGTCCGGCCGGGCGCAGCATCGACGCCGAGCAGGAGCACGTTGAGCCGCTCCCTCTCCTCGGGCGGCGGGATGCTGGAAACCGAACGGGCGATCGAGCTCGCGAAGATCTGCCCGAACATCGCCTGGGCAGCGGTGCCGTAGTTCCAGGCCAGGAGATGGGGAATGCCCGTGGCGACGAGCAGGACAGCGAGGCCGACGGTCCCGAGCCTTCCCGGCCGCAACGGATAGCGCCGGTCCATGAAGGCCTGGACGACGGCGAGGGCGCGCCACGCCAGGATCGCGACGTTGAGGACGAGGAGCAGCGCGAGCACCGACGGTGCGATGGCTCGGGCGATCAGCATCGCGGGCCGGTCGCTCTGGACGATCAGCCACGCGGCCACGATGACGGCCAGGGTCGGGATCCCGAACAGGAGTGCCGGCCGGAGGCGCCCATTGAGCGCTTGTCCGAAGCCCGGCAGGAGCGACGACGCGATCGCGGCGAGGAGCCGGCGGCGGTCGGACGGCAGCGTGTCGCCGCGGGCGGGTCGCCGCAGCCGGCCCGGCGGCGTCGCGGCTGCAGCTCGGCGATCGCTGCCGGGATCGGAGGTGGTCGCCGCGACCGCGCCGAGGTCGACGGGACGGCGTCTCGCCGGCTGCGGGCGCGCCGGATCGTCGGCGATGGGACGGCGGGCCCGGAGGGGCGGAGCGGACGGATCGCGGACAGAGGGCTCGGCCATCGCGGGGAGTGTAGCTGCAACACCTGGGGGGTGCCGGGCCTGGCAGGACCGCGGCGGGAGCCGGATCGAGGAGCGCCCGGCGAGGACGTGGTGACGCCGGGCGATCGATCAGCCTGCCAGTGATCGCCCGGCGTCGAGGGTGTGACGCATGAGCCAGCGCGTCTGTTCCGCCGACCATCTTCGACGCCGTCCGATCCCGGGCGGCGTCGTCGATTCAGGCGCGTCCGCCGAGCTGGGCGCCGAGGTTCCGTGTGACCACGTATCGCTCGCGATGAACCCAGACCCACAGGGCGACGACGAACCGGGCAAGGAGGCTGATCGCGTAGCTCGCGCACCAGATGCAGATGGCGCCGATGACGGCAACCTCGACGTAGGTGAAGTACGCCTCGAACACGACGCCGACGAGCGACAGCGCGTAGTGGGCCGCGAGCAGCCCGGTTCGCACGGATCGAGTCCACGCGATCGCGAGCGTCAGGAGCGCGACGGACAACGCAACGCCGAAGGCCGCCACCGGGATCCCGCCGATTCGCGCGTACTCGGAGCTGGCGACCTGTTCGCAGCCGACCAGCGGTCCGCAGAACGGCAGCCCTCCGCTCAGCGCGACGGCCGTGAGATAGCCCGCGATGGCAAGCCCGATCACGTCGAGGACCGCGAGGATGACGCCCGGGTGGACGGACGGGCGGGAGCCCGTCACGGCGCCGCCCGGTCGATCGCCGCAGCGATCTCGGGGTACGTCGCGCCCACCATCGCACTGCCCGCCACCACGATCGTCGGCGTCGAGCTCACGCCTGCCGCGGTCGCCCGATCCAGCGCCTCGCTGACGTGCGCGTGGGCCGCCGGCGAGGCCATGTCTCCGGTGAACCGGTCGACGTCGAGCCCGAGGGATCGGGCGAATTCGATCAGCCGCGCTTCGGCCAGAGCCCCGCTGTTCTCGCGACCCTGGTTGGCGTAGATGGTCGCCCACAGGTCCCAGAAGCGGCCCTGCTGGGCAGCGGCGAAGCCGGCTCGGGCAGCCGACGTCGACTCCGGGCCAAGGAACGCAAGGTCGCGGAAGACGAGCTTCGCCTCGCCGGACGCGAGCTCCTGCGCCGCGAGCGCCGGAAGGACGTTCTCGCCCCAGCGCCGGCAGGCAGGACACTGGAAATCCTCGTAGACCTCGACGGT
The DNA here is from genome assembly GCA_963783055.1 of uncultured Chloroflexia bacterium. Taxonomy (GTDB): domain Bacteria; phylum Chloroflexota; class Limnocylindria; order Limnocylindrales; family CSP1-4; genus CF-46. The sequence goes on along the minus strand of CAWAMB010000002.1, from coordinate 1,057,195 downwards.
CACCGCAGCGTCGGGTCGACCGAGCTCGTAGCCATCGGTCACGAGGCCGACCGGTCCGAACGCGATCGTTGCCGTTGGCGCTGCCGTCACGGGCGACCGACCACTGGATACGGCCGCGAACGCGATCAGGACGAGACCGGCCAGAACCGCCCCGATCGTCAGCGTCATGAGGCTGAGGCGGGACGTGTGGGTCGTCCGACGCGCGGCCTGCCGACGCGTCGCCCGTTGTTCGGCGCGCCGCTCGCGCCGCGGTCGTGCCTGTTCGTGTGTCGTCATGGCCTGAACTCACGGAGAGCCGGCGGGTTGGGCCGGCGTTGGGGCTGGGGTGCTTCCGCATCCACGGTGCCGTGGGCGCCACCTCTACGCCACGTGCCGAAGCTCCTCGGAACAGGGGCCACTGGTCCCTGACCGCGAGAGCCGGCCATTTGGCCCGCCGGGAGGGGCGTTCCGCCTGTCGTCACGGCGTGCCGGGTCGGGCGATCCTGAACCGGGTGCCGGAGCCATCACGTCCAGTCCGGGCGGCCCGGCGGCACGGAGGTGCACCATGAAGCGGATCCTCTTGGCGTATGACGGCAGTGAGCCGGCCATTCGCGCTCTCGAGACGACGATCGACCTGGCGAAGACGTTCGGCGCCACGGTCGGCGTCATCAGCGTGATCCCGATTCACGCGGCGCCGATGGGCGTCAATCCGTGGGACGACCGCGAAGTCCACGACGGGGCGCTGCGCGACGCCCAGGCGCGGCTGCGCGAGCAAGGGATCGAGCCGGAGCTCATCGAGCCCTACGGCGACCCGGCGCGCGCCATCGAGAAGGTCGCCGAGATGCGCAACTTCGACACGATCGTCGTGGGCTCCCGCGGCGAGAGTGCCTTCGTCCGGTTCCTGGGCGGCAGTGTCAGCGAGCATCTCGCGTCGCACGCCCATGCCACGGTCGTGGTCACCCACTGACGGGCGATCCGAGCCCCGCACGCCAGCAACGGCCGGCGCCGCCCGCAGCGCGGGCGGCGTCTCCGTGATCGGCTCTGGTCAGGAGCCGAACGCCGGATGGTGGGCCACGAAGGACGCCGCCTGGGTCCGTCGCTGAAGATGGAGCTTGCCGAGCACCGTGCTCACGTAATTCTTGACTGTCTTGTCCGACAGATGCATCGAACGCGCGATCCCGCGGTTCGACATCCCATCCGCGAGCAGGTCCAGGATCCGCCGCTCCTGGGGTGTCAGCGACCCGAGATCGTCGGGCCCGTCGCGCTCGATGAGCCGGCGCACGCTGTCGCCGGCTCGCGCCTGACCGCCGGCGTCCTGGAGCGACTCGCCGTTGGCCACCGCGTCGAGGACGGCGATCAGGTCCCGGCCGCGCGCCCGCTTGAGCACGTATCCGGATGCGCCCGCGTCGGCGGCCGCTTGGACGCCACCCGAGTCCGGGTAGGAGGTCAGGATCACGACGCGCGTGGCGGGGTGGCGCTCCCGGATGATCCGACACGCGTCCACGCCGGAGCCGTCCGGAAGGCGCAGGTCCATGACGACCAGGTCCGGTTGGTGGGCCGCGACCTGGACCAGCGCGTCGCGAATCGTTCCCGCCTGGCCGACGACGCTGAACCGTGCTCGATCCGCGAGCAGAGCGATCACGCCCCAGCGGACGACCTCGTGATCGTCCACGACGATCAGGCGTACCGCGGCGTCGCCTGTCCGTTTCGTCATCAGTTGGCTCACCTCCCGGAGCGAGGCAGGATCGAGCGATCGATCCGTCAGCGATTCCTTCTCCTGCAGCATTGCGAACCCACGACGTCCCTGACAGCCGCCGACCGGCCCGTTCATGCGGTGCGAATGGCCCGTCGCGACGCCCGCGTGGGGTCGCCGAGCTCGCTCATCGGATCATGGGCGCGGTCCGTCAGAGGCGGCTGTGGTCGCCAGCTCCTTGCCCGCCGCCCATGCGGCGGGATTCGTCGTCCGGACCCGGCTGACTTCCGCCCGCAGGGCACGCCACGTCTCGGCGTTGGCCTCGCGCAAGGGCGGGCAGGCGCCGAACCGCCGGTCGGCGTCGGCGAGGAATGCGGCATAGCGCGCAAGCACGTCGGCCTCCGTGGCGTGACGTTCGAAGTCGGGAACGATGTCGACGGCAAGCAGAAGCCGGCCGAAGTACGCCCCGAGGTGCTCGGCGCCCGGGTCGAGCCTTTGCGAGTGCCCGCCCCGGCGCAGGATCGGCGCCGGAGAGGTGAAGACGACGACGAGCACGTCGTCGACCATCTCGGCCCGGACGCGTCCGCCGAAGGTCAGGAACTCGTTCGTGATGCCGAGGCGGTCGACGATCCGGATCAGACCCCACGAGAACTCGCGATCGAGCGGCACCCGTGACGCCCGCGTCAACGTCTCACGGGCCCCGCGACCATGCCGGCTCACCCAGAACAGCACGGACTCCGGATCGAAGTGGCGGAGCGTCGGGCTCGGGCGTAGTCCGACGAGGAGATAGGCCGGACCGTCACGGTCCGGAAGGTCGGAGCCCGCGAGGAAGCCGAGGTTCGCCAGGGACGGCAACGCCGCGACCGGGCGGTCCCACGGGGCACTCGCGCCGGACACCCCGTCGGGCCGTCGCAGTCCGGACCCTCGTCTCGTGCCTGCTGCGTCCCCGACTCGTGTCATGGTCATGGCCCGATCCTCGCTACCCGGTGATGACGACGTCACCGCCCGATTGGACTGTCCCTCGCCGGCCCAGCGGCGGGCCAGTGCCGTCCGTCCGAATTGCACGGGTCGGATGTTGAAACGTCACAACCATGCAACGTCCGGGGGCTGGCCACGTCCAAGCCCGTGCGGCCGGAGGCGGAGGCCACCTGGCGCGGCGCCGCGCCGGTGTTGTCGTTTCCGGGTCGCGTGGACCGGCACATCGGGCCGTTCGGCATGCGTTGTCCGGGGTGCCCGGTGCCATCGTCCTGTCATGAAGGATTCCAGGGTCGCGCTTGCGGGCATCACGGCCGATCAACCGGCCCGGCCGTCCGACGGCGTCACGATCCGACCGATTCGTCCGGCCGATCCGGCGGGTCTCGAAGCGTTCTACGCGGCCCTGTCCGACGAGAGCCGTCGGACGCGCTTCCTCGGCGTGAATCCTGGAATCGGTCATCGCGCGTCGGCCTACTTCTGTCGCCCGGATCATGCCCATCGCGAAGGGTTCGTTGCGGTCGTGCGTCCAACGGGCGAGGCCGAGCGGATCGTCGGACACGTGTGCGTCGAGCCGGACGGACCGTCCTGCGCCGAGGTCGCGGTGGCGGTGGCGGACGAATTCCAGGGCCATGGTGTCGGTCGGAGCCTGGTCGAGGCTGCCGTCACCTGGGCGCGCCAGGACGGATACGACACGTTGGTCGCGACGATGCTTGCCGGCAACCCAGCCATCCAGCGACTGTTGACCGGCCTCGACCTGCCGGCGAGGACGTCCGCGATCGGGGCCGGCACGATCGAGATCCGGATCGATCTCGGCATCGGAGGTCGCGCGGTCGCCTGACGGATTCGCGATCGCCGCGTCGCAGCGGGGTCAGTCCAGGGCGATGTGCCGCGCGTCGTGACGGAGCGCATCCCGATGATCCGGATGGGCGATCGCGATGAGCGCCTCCGTCCGCTCCCGGATCGAGCGCCCGAACAGCTCGGCGACACCGAACTCCGTGACGACGGTCCGGACGTGCGCCCGAGTCGTCACGACGCCGGCCCCCGGTCGGAGATGGTGGACGATCCGCGACATCGAGCCGTCGCCGGCAGTCGACGGGAGGGCGATGATCGCGCGGCCCTGCTCGGCCAGCGCGGCCCCGCGTATGAAGTCCATCTGGCCCCCGACGCCGCTGTACAGCCGGTCGCCGATCGAGTCGGCGACGACCTGGCCGGTCAGGTCGATCTCGATCGCCGAGTTGATCGCCGTCATCGTCGCGAACGAGCGAATGACGTGGGTGTCGTTCGTGAAGTCGACCGGCCGCATCTCGACCATCGGGTTGTCGTCGACGAAGTCGTACAGCCGCTGCGAGCCCATGAGGAACGACGTCACGAGCTTGCCCTTGTTGCGCTCCTTGCGCGCGCCGGTGATGGCTCCGGCCAGGACGAGGTCCATGACGGCGTCGCTGAACATCTCGGTGTGAACGCCCAGATCGCGGCGATGGCGGAGCTCCAGCGCGGCCGCCGTCGGAATCGCGCCGATCCCGAGCTGGATCGTCGCCCCATCCGGCACCAGGTCGGCAATGAAGGCGCCAATGCGCCGCTCCACGTCGCCGATCGCCGGTTGGTGCAGCTCGTACGGTCGCTGGTCCGCCTCGACCGCGACATCGATCTGGTCGACGTGGATGAAGCTGTCCCCGAGCGTTCGTGGCAGGGCGCGGTTGAACTGGACGATCACCGTGCGGGCGGCGGCGACCGCGGCGTGCATCGCCTCGACCGACGTGCCGAGCGAGCAGAAGCCATGCTCATCGGGCGGCGAGGCGTTCACCAGGACGGCGTCGAGGGGCAGGGCGCCCGATTGGAAGAGGCGCGGGATGTCCGAGAGGAAGACCGGCACGTAGTCGGCCCGCCCGTCGTTCACCGCCGCCCGGGCGTTCGGGCCGATGAACAGGGCTCGATGCCGGAAGGAGCCCGCCAGCTCCGGCGCCAGGTGCGGACCCGGGCCTTCGGTGTGGAGGTGGATGACACCCACGTCGCGCAGCTCTGGGGCGCGTTCGACGAGGGCGTCGAGGAGGAGCGCCGGCGTCGCCGCCGCGCAATGGACGTAGACCTGGTCGCCGCTCCGGATCCCGGCGACGGCCTCGGTGGCGCTGACGATCTGCATGGCGTCAGTGTCGCTGACGGCTCGCGTCGGAGCCCGGTTCGCCCGATTGATCGGGAGGGCCGGGCTCAGTTGCCGTCGAGTCGGTGGCGCGCGACGAAGGCGGCTGCCTGCGCCCGCCGCTCCAGATTGAGCTTGGCAAGGATCGAGCTGACGTAGTTCTTGACGGTCTTGTCCGACAGGAAGATCTCGCTCGCGATCTCCTTGTTGGTCATTCCCTCGGCGACGAGGAGGAGGATCTTGCGCTCCTGCGGGGTCAGGCCCGACAGCTCGTCATGGACCTCGCCGCTCGCGATCTGGCGGACCCGCTGCAGCACGCGTTCCGTGACGGCCGGGTCGAGCAGGGACTCGCCACGGCCCACGGCTTCCAGGGCGGCGATGAGGTCCCGTGCCCGGATCTGCTTCAGGAGGTAGCCCGCGGCGCCCGCGACGATGGCGGACAGGACCGCCTCGTCATCGGGAAAGGACGTGAGCATGATGACTCGCGTCTCCGGGAGCTCGGCGCGGATCTCTCGACAGGCCTCGACGCCCGACCCGTCGGGCAGCCGGACGTCCATGACGACGATGTCCGGGCGGTGGCGGCGCGCCTGGGCGAGCGATTCCTCGACCGTCCCCGCCTGGGCCACGACCTGGAAGTTCGGACGCCGGTCGAGCAGCGCGACCAGCCCTTGGCGAACGACCTCGTGATCGTCGACGACGAGCAGACGCAACGGCCGGACCGTGTCAGGTCCTGCGACGTCGAGGTCGTCCGCAGGATCCGGGGCGGACTCGGCGGGCGTGGATGGGTCCATCGTCATCGTTCGGCTCCCGAGGGCGGAAAGGTCAGGGTAACGCGCGTTCCGGAGCCGGGCGCGCTGCGAATCTCGAGACGCCCGCCGATCGCCTCCGCCCGGGCGCGCATGTTGCCCAGCCCACGGTGGGTGGTCCCGAGGTCGCGATCGACGTGAAAGCCCACGCCATCGTCGGCGATCTCGAGGACGGATCCGTCGACGGCGGGTCGCAGCTCCAGCGCGATCTCCTGGGCGCGCGCATGGCGTGTGGCGTTGCTCAACGCCTCGCGAGCAAGATGGAGGACCTCGGTGCCCGCCTCCGGGCTCAGCCCCGGGTCGGCCATCTGATCGAGCTCGACCCGGACATCCACCAGCCCGCCAAGCCGGAGTTCCTCGGCGAGCGCCGCGAGCCCGGCGACGAACTGGCTGCCGTCGATCGATTCGGGTCGCAGGCCGAAGATGAAGTTCCGGATGTCGCGGATCGAGAGGTTGATCGACTCGATGGCCGCGTCGATCCGGTCGGACGCTTCATCGGGAGCCTCGCGAACCTGGTCGAGCGCCTCCTCGAGCGACAGGCCGACCGCGTAGAGCGACTGGATGATCCCATCGTGGAGGTCGCGCCCGATCCGATCCCGCTCCTCGGTGACTGCCAGGCGGCGCGCCTGAGCGTGGAGACGGGCGTTGTCGATGGCGATCCCGGCGTGCTGGGCGAAGAGCTCGACGAGACGCTGGTCGGCGGGCGAAAACTCGGTCGCCCCGACCTTGTCCGTCAGGTAGAAGTTGCCGATCGGGGATCCCGCGAAGGTGATCGGCACCCCCAGAAAGGACGTCATCGGCGGATGGTTCGGCGGGAATCCCGATGAGTCGGGGTGGTCGGCGATGGATGGAATCCGATACGAGCGTGCCGCATGGATGATCAGGCCGAGCAGTCCCCGTCCCTCCGGCAACGGGCCGATCGCGTGGCGCTGGTCCTGGGTCATGCCGGACGTGATGAAGCGCTCCATCCGGCCGCCCTGGCCTGCGATCCCCAGCGCCGCATAGGACGCCCCGACCAGGTCTCGCACGCGGTCGACGATGAGTTGCAGGACGATCTCGAGGTCCGCCACGCCGGCGATCGCCCGAGCTGCCTCGTCGACCGCCGCGAGCGCCGTGGCTTCGCCCGACGGGTCGAAGGCCGCGTCGGGGCGGGCGCTACCAGCCGTTGGATCGAGCATCCGGTCAGCCTACCGCCCGGTGCGGCGTTCGTGACGTCCGGCCCGACGGCTGGGGCCATGCGGCACCTCTCGCTCGCGGCGCCGACGGGCACCGTTCTGGTCATGAACCCGAACCTCGCCGTCGCCCGGAGATCGCCGTCGCCCTCGGGCGGCGCGCGGGAGCAGGCCCGCGACGGCGCGTCGCCGATCGGTCCCGTGATCCTCGCAACGGAGTTCGGGGCGGTCTCGGTCGGCGCAGAGCGGGTCGCGGTGCGGATGGCTCGGGACGCCGGGGTGTCGCTCGTGGTGGTCCACGCGATCGACGTCGGCCGACTGCGCTTGCCCGGCGGCCGGTTTCGGCAGCGCGTCGATCAGGCCAGGGCCGCTCGCGAGCATGACGCCGAGGCGATGCTCCGGCGCGTGGAGACAGCTGGGTTCCGGCCCCAGGTCCTGATCTGGGAGGGCGATCCGGCCATCTGCGTCCTTGATGCAGCACGAGCCGAGGGAGCATCACGCATCGTCGTCGGGTCGCACGGCCGGGGTCGCCTGGGACGGGCGCTCGTGGGCAGCGTGTCCGCGGTCATCGCGAGCCGCGCCGACCGACCGGTCCACATCGTCCGCAGCGACGGCGGTCGCGAGGACATCGTGACCGTCTCGCCGGCCGCGCCGGGCTGACGACCGCCTGACGCGAGGCGGGGACGGCAGCCGGCTCCGCCGGGACGTGTTCCTGGCGTCACGCACGGCCGACCCGATCGGCCCACGATCCGCGGTCCATCGGCTCTACTCGGCGCCCCCGGTCGCGCCGGACGATGGGACGGACACGACGGCGGCCCGAGCACCTGGGGCCGCTCCGGGCCGGATCAGGAAGGCGTCAGCCATGAATGGAATCGTCGTCTACGAATCGCACTGGGGAAACACGGAGATCGTCGCGCGGGCGATCGCCGCCGGGCTCGGGCCCGACGCCCGGGCCGTCAAGACCGATGAGGTGTCGGATGCCGACATCGAGGCAGCTGACCTCCTCGTCGTCGGGGCCCCCGTCATCGCCTTCGGACTGGCCCGCGATGGCGTCCGGGCCGGCCTGGTTGATGACCACAAGGCACCGAAGCCCGCCGATGTCGACCATCCCCTGATGCGCAATTGGCTCCGCGGTCTGCCGCGCCATGGAACGCCGTTCGCGGCCTTCGAGACGCGGGTCTGGTGGTCGCCACGGGGTGCGACGGGCGACATCGAGCAGGGGATGCGCAAGGCGGGCTATGAGCCGCTTGCGAAGGCGGCTCGCTTCGTTGTCGAGGGGACATACGGACCCCTGCGCGATGGCGAGCTGGGGCGTGCCCGGGCGTGGGGACGCGAGCTCGCCGCCGCGGTGGAGGGCGACGGGCGGGCGTTTGCCGCGGCGGCCCGGAGCCTCTGACAGGACCGAGCGTCGCCCGACGCCGTCGCCATCTCGTGGCGGCGGCGTCGGCGTGCCCGCGCCGTCCGGCCGTCGGGCGGGTGCGAACCCGTGGGGCCATCGGTCCCGGGTGACCCGGGCCAGATGGGTCCCGAGAACAGTCCGAGTGCGCCATCCCCGACGCGTCCGTGCGGCGCGACAGTGACAACGTTCAAACAGCGTCAAACAAGACGTCAGACCAGAGGAAGGGTTCAATCATGAACGGACGATTGCAGCGACTCGGCTTCGGCCTCGTCTTGATCGGCATCGTGTTCTTCGCCGCAGGCGGGTACACGCTCTACAAGACCCAGCAGGGCGCGAGTGCCCTCCAGACGTTCAGCGCCGCGCAGAACGTCACCCTCAGCTACAACGACCAGGGCCAGCTCACTGATCGCGGCGAGACCGCCGGCGCCGACAAGATCATGGCGCTCCTCGTCAACGACTGGGGCTTCGCGGTCGACAAGAGCGAGCTCAACCCGAACGACCCGCTGGTCAACACCGCCAGCGAGTACATGTACCAGATGGCAGTCATCTCGTATCACACGCTCCATGCCACCACGACCGTCACCTTCCCCGAGGATGTCGTCGTCGACGGCAAGGTCGTCCAGGCAGCCGGCACGTATGACTTCGCCAACGACGGCAAGTACTGGACCGGCTTCGACCGGACCGACCCGATCCAGGGTGCGGCCCGCGAGAAGATCTGGACCGGCACCGCGCATGCCCTGATCGCCGAGCTCGGCGTCGGCAGCGTCACCGCCTCGGCCCTCACGATGGGCCTCGGGATCGCCGCCCTCTTCGCCCTCGTCGGCCTGACGGTGGTCCTCACCGGACTCGGCCTGGTCTGGGCGACACGAGCCGCGACCGATAAGGTCAAGGCTCCGGCCTTCAAGCCGGCGGCAGTGCCCGCCTGACCATCCGCCGCGGGTCGACGACCCGCCACGTCGCGAACGGCGAGAGCCTCGGGCTCTCGCCGTTCGACGATTCCCGCGGCGCGACCAGACGGCGCGCGACGCAGCCGGTCCCGCGGCGCTTGTGACACTCGGCCCCCATCGGCAGGCCACATCGCAGAGGGTTCCCGAGACGGCGGGACAGCATGATGCCCGGCATGAGCGAGCCACGGCTTGAGGCGGCCTTACCCAGCCTCGATGCACTGCCGACGTCCGTCCTGACCCGCCGCACGCTGCTCCGGACCGGCGCCCTGACGGGCGGCGGACTCGTGGCCGCCGCGCTGGCCGCCTGCACCCCCGCCGCCGTGCCCGCCTGGACCTACGCGCCGCCGGCCTCGGCAGGCGCCGCGCCGGGTCCGTCTGCGCCGTCTCCCTCCGACTCGCACGCGAGCCACGATCCGGCGCCTTCGTCGTCCGCATCGCCGGCGCCGTCGGCCGCTCCGGTCGACCACGACGCGGCGGCCCTCGCGGTCGTCAAGAGGTTCCTCGATGGAGAGGGCGCCGCGCTGGCCGGGGCGGGCAATCAGCCGCTCCAGCCGCGGCTCGACGGCGACACGAAGGTCTTCGAGCTCACGATCGACCAGATCCAGCACCGGATCGACGCCATGAAGGACCCGATCGCCGCGCTCGGCTACAACGGGACGTGGCCGGCGCCGCGGATCGAGGTCATCGAGGGCGACAAGGTCCGCGCCGTCTTCAAGAACAACCTCGACGAATCGACCGGCGTCCACTTCCACGGCCAGCGCCTGCCGAACAAGATGGACGGCGTCCCGCACATCACGCAGGACCCGATCGAGCCCGGCGCATCCTTCACCTACGAGTTCGTCGCCCGGACGCCCGGCTCGCACATGTACCACTCCCACCACAATGCGACCGACCAGGTCGGGCGTGGCCTGCTCGGTGCCTTCCTCGTCCAGCCCCGCGATCCCGCGGACCGCTACGACCGCAAGTACGGCGTCAGCCAGGACATCGTCTGGATCAGCAATGACTCCCTCGGCGGGTTCACGATCAATGGCCGCGGCTTCCCGGCCACCTCACCGATCGTGGCCAAGCTGGGCGACACCATCGCGATCCGGTTCATGAACGAGGGCTCGATGATGCATCCGTGGCATCTCCACGGGATGCCGATGAAGGTCGTGGCCCGCGACGGCTACCCGCTCGCCCAGCCGTTCCTGTGCGACACGCTCGGGGTGAACCCGGGCGAGCGCTGGGACGTGATCGTCGAGTGTGAAGAGCCCGGCGCGTGGGCGTTCCACTGCCACATCCTGCCCCACGCCGAGGGCCAGAACGGCATGTTCGGCATGGTCACCGCGCTCGTGGTCGAGGCGGCGGAGACAGCGGCCTTGACCGGCCAGCTGGCAGCGACGGTTGACCCGATCCGAACGGCCGCGCTGGCCGGCGGCTCGACCGCCGCCATCTGCCGGATCCCGGCGCCGACGAGCTGACCTGGCGGCTACTTCGTTCCCGATCCGGTTGAACGTTCGCGCGGGCTGGCGTGTCTTATCGGCGTGAATGCCACGTCGGACACTCTTGACATGACGGACCCAGGCTCCGTATCCGTCCCTGACCGGCCGCCCCGCGAGTCTGCGTTTCGCCAACTCGCGGAGATCCACCTCGACCGGGCATACCTCCTGGCCCGAGCGATCCTGCACGACCACAGCGAGGCGCACGACGCAACGCATGACGCGTTCGTTCAGGCGTGGCGGAAGTGGGGAACGCTCCGGGACCCCGAGCGTTTCGAGGCATGGTTCGATCGGATCCTCGTCAACACGTGCCGCAACCGATTGCGATCGAGGCACCGGCTGGCTCGCGACATCTCCGCGGAAGTCGCTCTGGCCGCCGGCGACCACGTCCAGCGCACCGAGGACCGCGACGTCATCGGTGCCGCGCTCGCGGAGCTCTCGCCGGACCACCAGATCGTCGTCGCCCTGCGGTTCTACCGCGACCTGACGGTCGGCGACATTGCGAATCGACTGGGCATCGCGGAAGGGACCGTCCGGTCGCGTCTCCATTACGCCCTGAAACGGCTGCACGCGACGATCCAGGCAGGAGAGCCAGGGGGAGCTGACCGATGACCGACGACGAGATGGAGCGGCGGCTGCGGGACTGGTACCGGGCGGCGGTCGATGACGCCGAGGTTGCCCCGGCGGATCTGCGCACCGACGTCGTCGCCGTCACGAGATCGAGCCCTCGTTCGCTCCGGCACGTAGGCCGGCGACGCGGCCTGATGCTCCTCGCTGCTGCCGTGATCCTTGTCGTTGGCGGAGGGCTGACGGCGGGCGGCGGAATCCGGCTTCGCGGAGAGGTCACCCCATCAATTCCGCCTCGACCGTCCGTCGTGGCGGTGCGATCGGTGCCGCCCTCTGACAGCCCTGCGTCGATCGCTCCGACCGCGACGCCGAGCGGCGACCTGGCGCCCGGCTTCGCCTGGACGGGCGCGCCGGAGGGTGAGGACGGGACGACCGTCGACACGGCGGTGCTCCTGGCCGATGGACGTGTCCTGGTTCTGGCCGAGTGCCCCACGACGGCCCAGATCTACGACGTCGCCACCGCGACCTTCACGGCTACGGGCTCGCTGAGCGAGCAACGGTACGGCAAGACGGCGACCCTCCTGTCCGATGGTCGGGTGCTGGTGACCGGCGGCTACGACTGCACCTCGGCCGGCCAGGAGGGCATCTCGGCGTCAGCCGAGATCTACGACCCGGCGACCGGCACCTTCACGCCCACGGGCTCGATGAAGGTCGGCCGCGAATTCCACACGGCCACCCTGCTCGACGACGGACGCGTGCTGATCACGGGTGGGCTCGCCGGTCCGGCCGGGACGACCGGATCGATCACGCTCGCCTCCGTCATCACGGCCGAGACCTCCGCAGGCGTCCTCTCGACTGCAGAGGTGTTCGATCCCGCCACCGACACGTTCCGCACGACCGGCTCGATGAGCGCCATTCGCGATCACCACACCGCCACCCTGCTTCCCGACGGTCAGGTGCTGGTCGTCGGAGGGGGCGGTGAGGGCTACGCCAGCAGCAGGACCGCTGACCTCTATGACCCAACGACCGGGACGTTCCACAAGACCGGGTCCATGCGGGAGGGACGCTGGCTGCATACCGCGACCCTCCTCGCGGACGGCCGCGTTCTGGTGGCCGGCGGACGATCGACCCAGGATTCCGTCTACCGAACCGTCGAGATGTTTGACGTGCGATCCGGCAGGTTCAGCCCGGCTGGGTCGATGCGCGACGGGCGGCAGCAGCACACGACGACGGTTCTCCCCGATGGACGTGTCTTCATCGCTGGAGGCATGTGGAGTGACGGACACGACTTCCGGGTTCTGTCCGCGACGGAGCTGTTCGACCCGAGCGACGGCACGTTCACGACGATCGGCTCGATGGGCAGCTCACGCTTGGGCCACACCGCGACCCTGCTCGGAACGGGCCGGGTCCTGATCGTCGGAGGAACCGATATCGGCCCCGACGGCGGCGTTCCGGTCAGCTCGGCGCTCCTGTACACGCCGTAGCCGCGCGGCGCGACGAAGCGCCAGGAGGTCGATCCGCTTGACGGACGTACGACGCGACTAGCGCGCTGGAACCTCGCAATCGACGGTGCGGGCCCGATCCGCCTCGGCCATCAAGTCCAGCGCCGTGCGGAGGGCATCCCGTCCCTCCTCGAGAGATGCCAATGGGTCGGAGACGCCGGTGAAGTGGGCACCCGGAAGGGCGTCGAGGTCACGCTTCAACCACGCCATCGCCGCGTCGTACCACTTGTAGGTCTCCTTGGTCACCGCCATCAAGGCCTCGAGATCCGGCGACTCCAGGTTCGCCAACGAACGCCCGTGCTCAGCGACGGTCTCCGTGATGGCGAGACCATGCTCCTTCGCAGCAGCCGAATCCTCGGCCGACCAGGCCGGGCGGGAATCGTCGAATGTGCCGGGGGGCACATTGTCCGCGATGAGCTTCACAAGCGGGGCCACGTGTTCGTGTTCAGCGGCCGCGAGCGCAATCAGCGCATCACAGAGCACCGGACCCGCGTGGGCTGCGTCGAGCACGATCGGTTCTGGTGTCGGGCTGGGTGGCGGGGGGATGACGTCGCAGTAGCGGGCCGCCCCCGTGGCGCAGTCCACGAAGTCCCACTCGTAGCCGCACAAAACAGCAGCGGGGTATGCCCCGACCTCTTCCACCAGCTTGCGTGTTTCGCTGAACCCGACGGACGCAACCGAGATGTAGTACGGCTTTCCCGTCGTCGCAACGGCGTTGCCGGCCGGGTCGCGCACCTCCACCTCACTCCCGATGCGCACACCCGTGAATCCTGTTGGCCACAAGACCGGCATGCCGTTGAAGCGCGTTCCGTACTCGGGATCAACGACCAGCACGCCCGCCCGGCCTTGTTCCCCACCTGCATAGCAATCGGTGCTGCCGGTCAGCAACGCGACGGTCGCCGGCGCCACGTCGCTGCAGCCAAGCAGGCTGAGCCCCACACCGACAGCAAACGCGATTCGACGCATGCGCCCCCAGCGGGCAGTCGCGATCGCAGCCAACCCGGACACGGGCGCTCCACCTCATGCAATGCGTGGCTCCAAGACTCATCATCGGAGGAGGAATGCGGCCGGTCAACGTGCCGATGGTCACGCGCACCTGCGCACATGGCGTCCCGGTCACTTCGGCGAGCGTGACCTCGCTCGACGTCGCCGACCGCGCGAACAGGAGGTGCTCTGGGTCATGACCGAGGCCAGGTCGGCAAGGTCTTGATCGACGTGGCCGCGGCATCGGGTGCCTGCGCGGCCGGGCCGTAGAATGGCGCGACGTCGGGGTGTGGCGTAGTTGGCAACGCACGTGCTTTGGGAGTCTTGAGGCTCCCAGCGGTGTAGGGGTGAGGCCACTGAGCGCCACGAGGTAGAGCGAAGTTCCCCCGATTGTCCTGTGGTCGCGCGCAGGAATGCAGGCAAACCAAGACCGCCGGGAGAACCTAGGAGCCGTACACGCCCCCCACCGCGCCGCCGCCGCCGGACTGGCTGTCGGGAGAGCTCTCGCGCTCGCCGCGAACCGCGCCGCGCAGTTGCCACGGCCAGCGGCCCGTGAGCTCGACTTCGAGGCTGAACGACCGGAACGTCCGCAATGTCGAGACTTGAGATTCGCTGTGGCGGAACGGGGGATCCTGCTCGGGGTCTGGCGCGCTGATCCGTCGATGACACACCGAACCCGAAGTCGAGACGACGCCGCCCGTCTGTGTTTGGGACACTGAGGAATGCTTCACCTCCGGACACGCCTCGACGAGCTGCGCCTGAGGCTGTGGTTCGTCCCCGCGATCTTCGCCCTGTCCGCCATCGCGCTTGGGTTCCTCCTTCTCGAGGCCGACCATCGGCTCGCATCCGAGCCTGGCCACCTGGTGCTGCTGTACGGCGGGACCGCGGAAGGCGCCCGCAGCGTCCTCTCGGCGATCTCCCAGTCGATGCTGACGTTCACCGCCCTGGTGTTCACGGTCACGATGCTGGTCCTGCAGAACGCCTCGAGCCAGCTCTCGCCACGAGTCATGAGGACGTTCCTCCGGGATCGCGCCAACCAGGTGGTGCTTGGCCTGTTCGTGGCGACGTTCCTGTACGCGTTCGTCGTCCTGCGTGACGTTCGGGCTCCCGTTGGCAACGAGACCGGGTTCGTCCCGGGGCTCTCGATCTTCGTCGCGTTCGTGTTGTTGCTGGCTAGCGTGACCGCCTTCGTCTACTACATCGACCACATGGCCCATGCCATCCGGGCGAACTCCGTCATCACGAGCGTGGCGACCGAGACCGAACAGGCACTCGACCGTCTGTTTCCGGACCCCGTGGAAACCGCCACGATCGAGCGGGACCGCGGTCGGATGCGTGACCGCGGCGACCGCACGCTGATCGCGCCACGGGCCGGGTTCGTCGTCGCGGTCGATGAGGGGCAACTCCTCGACCTGACCTCGCCCGAGCGGGGTCTCGAGCTGATTCCGGCTGTCGGCGCGTTCGTGACTGGCGGCTCGTTGCTCGCCGTCCTCTGGGGCGAATGGGATGGTCCTGCGTGCGACCGGGCGCGTCGGGCCGTTGCCATCGGCGACGAGCGGACGCTCGAACAAGACGCAGCATTCGGTTTCCGCCAGCTCGTCGACATCGCGATCCGCGCCCTCTCCCCGGGCACCAACGACCCGACCACGGCGGTTCAGGCGCTGCAACGTCTGCATGATCTCCTGCGCAGGCTGGCCGAGCGCGAGATCCCAGCACCAGAGAGAAGGGACGCAGCCGGTCGCTTGCGCCTGATCCTGCCCTGCACCGGATGGGACGGGTACGTCGCGCTTGCCATCGACGAGATCCGGCTGGCCGGGGCCGCGCAGATCCAGATCACTCGGTACCTCGGGTCGATGCTGGACGACCTTCTGTCAGTGGCGCCATCCGACAGACGACCGGTTCTGCGGCACGAGCTGGGGCGTCTTGAAGCGGAAATCGATCGATCCTTCCCGGACGCCGCCGATGCGGCCATCGCGGCGCATTCCTCGACGCGGCTCAAGAACTGATGGCCAGATCGTGAGCCTCGATCCGCTGGGGAAGGCCGAGCTGCACGCGGAGCGTCTGTCGCTCCTGGAGCGGGTTCATGATGCGTTCGACGGCGTCATGGTTCTGCTGTCGGCGGCATGGATCGCCTTGCTGGTCGTGGAGTTCGCCGGGGACGGGCTCCCCGCCTCTCTAGAGATCGCGGTGTGGCTGATCTGGGGGATCTTCCTCATTGACTTCGTCGTCGAGTTCTCGATCGCTCCGGCGAAGGGCCAGTACCTCCGCACGCATTGGCTCACCGCGGTCTCCCTGGTCCTCCCGGCATTCCGGATTCTCCGACTGGCGTCCGTGCTGCGGGCTCTGCGCGCCGCTCGGATCGTGCGCGGGGTGGGCATGCTTCGCGTGCTCACGAGCATCAACCGGGGCTTGACGTCGCTGAGCGCGACTGCCGCCCGCCGCGGCGTCGGGTACGCGGCCGCCGTGACAGCCCTGATCCTCGTGGTCGGCTCTGCGGGAATGGCCTATTTCGAGTCGGCAGCTGCGCTCACGAGCGTAGGCGCTCCTGACGCAGCGGACCGCGCCCTTCGCGACTACGGCGAAGCCCTCTGGTGGACGGCTTACACGATGACGACCGGAGCGCCCCGCGAGCCGGTCACCGGCGAGGGACGGCTCCTGGGCTGGCTGCTTTCACTCGTTGGGCTGGCCATCTTTGGCTATCTGACCGCTGCGCTTGCAAGTCATTTCATCGACCGCGATCGGAATCCGGGGTCCGCCGACGCCGGCGCGGGCCACCAGCGGACGAACCCTACTCAGGACTCGTCTCGGTCTCGGACTCGGACTTGGCGCTTTGCCAGGGCCAGCGTCCGTAAAACTCGACCTCGAGACTGAAGCCCAGGAACGTCCGAGCAACCACGATGAGGGCGAGGACCGCCACGCCCTCGAGGGTCGGCGTGACAGCCACCGGCCGGATGATATCGGCACCACGGCAGCTCGAGTCCGGGCAGGTTGACCTTGCCGATGCCGCCTCGATCGTTGCGATGCACGCCAATCCCGGGCATGACACGGAGGACCCGGGCCGCGTCGACCGTCCCACCGATCGCCTCGACGACGCTCGTGTACGTCACGTCCGGCATCTGGACGACCTCGCTGCTACGAGTCCCGCCTGTCAGCCTGAGCGGAGGTCTTGGTCCAGCCCATCGCCATCAGGATCACAATCATGACCAGCGACCCGACGATCGCACCAATGACGGTTGGCCCTCGAAAGTTCGTGACCGAGTCCCCCGGAGGATCACGTCATGCACGAAACCTCCGATCACGGAACCGACCGCAACGGCGGCGACAGGCACCGCGGCCCGGTCTGGCAAGAAGAGGGTCAGCAACCTCCGCGCGACAAAAGCAGCGATGATTCCGATCACGAGCCACACCAGAAATCCCATCGTCGTTTCGTCTCTCGTTCTGAGCTGAGGGTGTACGTCCAGGATCCGGAGCCGACCCGATCCCCGTCGCTCCGTGCGCGGGGTGTCAGCGATCCCGCAGGGCGGCGGGTGGCTCTGTGCGCCGCAGGCTTGCGCGGTTGCAGTCCGATGCGCGCCCGGGTCACCATGGAAGCATGCCACTCAGACGACTCGATCGCCGTGGCCGCCTCGAATCTCCGACATCGGCCACCGCGCCGCCCGAGGTCGTGGCTTCAACCACGGAGTCGAGCCAGCCGCCGAATGGATCCCAGTCGAGTCGGACGGCGGCTGACGAAGCGGATGCGTCCCGTCGAGCCGAGCGCCGGTTCCTGCTCGCCCCTCTTCTGTGGCTGGTGCTTCTTGGAGTCACATATGCGTCGCTCGTGCTCACCGAGACAGGTCAACGCCTCGAGAACGCGGCCGTGCTGGGAGTCGAGCTGCGCAGTGAAGCAGAGCGTGTCGCGAGCCTGGATCGCCTTTCGCAGGTCAGTGCCGTCGGCTTCGCGGCGGCGCTCGGCGCCGTCTTGCTCGTTGCGATCGCCCGGAAGCGGACGGCCCTCGGCCTCATCGTCGCGATGTTCATGGGGAGCGCTGTTGTCGCAACCGAAGTCCTGAAGATGGTTCTGCCGCGTCCAGAGCTCCTCGCGGGTCCGATCTGGATCCTGCGCAACACGTTTCCGAGTGGGACCGCGGCGACCGCCGCTGCCGTTGCCGTCGGTGCCCTTCTGGTCAGTCCGGATCGGCTGCGATGGGCCGTGCTCGTCGGCGTGAGCCTGTACGTCGTCATCGTTGCCGAGGCCCTCCAGACCACCGGATGGCATCGCATGAGCGACACCATCGGGGGAGTGCTCGTGGTCTGCCTCGCAGCCACGCTCGCTCTCGGGCTCCTGGCCAGGCATCGGATGACGCGGCCGTCGATGCACGGGCGCGTCCACAAGAGAGTCCGCTCGGCGTTGATCGTCCTGGCGACGGTTCCGATCCTGCTGGGCGCGGTCGTCGTCCTCCTGTCGGCGGCCTTTCCATTGCTGCCATCACCGACGGACCGCGACGGTGCCGTCCTGCAGACGGCCTTTCCACTGATCGGCAGCGGAATCTGCGGTCTGCTCGTCATCGTCACCGGTTGGCTGGTCGAGCCGTACACGCTGGGCCGCACCGCCGATGCGTGAGTTGGCGCCGTGGGCGCCGGAGCCGCGGGCAAGGGGCTCCGCCCAGGGCCGCCGCCCGACCGATCTTCCGGTCGGTCAGCGCTGGCGCAGCTCCCCGGGATCCCGATGGAGCTCTCCCCCCCCCGCGACCAGCCAGGTCAGGTGTCAAGTTCGGCCAGCTCCTTGTTCCGACCGATCTCGCCGACGTACACGTCGCCGTAGCAGTGCATCGCGCTCGCCTAGGTCGGACACATCCGGCGCACCACGGTGACATCATGCGATTGAAGCGCTGTAGCCTGGGTTGAACAGGAAGTGCACGAGGGTGATGTGTGGTTCCTGAGCACAAAACACCGCGGGGTGTGGCGTAGTGGGCAACGCACGTGCTTTGGGCGCCTTGAGGCTCGGAGCGGTGTAGTTTGGACCACCGCCAGCGTGACCTCGGCAAGCGACGGTGTGTCGAATATTGTGCGGTTCGCGATCAACGAATCGCTCTGGGCCGCGACTCCTTACGTCGGCGGCAAAGGTCGGACGCGCCAGATGCGGGGCGCGGCTGCCTACTCCGGCTGCTGGCCGGAAGCCATCGAGTGCAGTGCGAGACCGAGGGCCACGAGGGCATCGGCGGCCGATTGGTATTCCTCGGGCGGGATCGCCAGAACCTGTGGCTCGTCACTTGCGCGCTCCGGGACGACGACCAGCGTGGCCGGGCGGTTGCGCTCGATATCGAATTGAATCCGTCTGACACCTTGGAGCGGAATTGCCAATGCGACTTTGGTCGGCGCCGCCACGACGAGTCGCCGGTCAGTTAGGGCGAGGACGGCCTCCGTTGCTCGCGTCCGGTGGGTGATCCGTTCGCCGGGGTGCAGGGCCTCGGACAGGATCGGTTCGATATCGAATTCCGCTTCCATGTACTCCCGTCCAATCTCATCGTCGCCACCGGTTGCCCGAGCACTCGAACCGCCATGATATAAGCGGAGGGGGTCCCCGACCCATCACTCCAAGGAGCCGCCATCGCAACGACCTCGATCAGCGATCTGCTTACCGCCTGGCGAGCGGCCGAGCGACGCTGGGAGCGGCCAGCCTCGAGCGACGGGGTGCGAGCTGCGGCCCTTGACGTCATTCGGGCCTGGACGGCCTACCAGGACGCCGCCCTCGGCCTTCGCCCGACCGAGTTCATGCTGGTCGCCGACGACGACGGCGCCTACGTCGCCGCCACCGCCGGGGTCGAAGCTGGCCTCGGCTATCACCGCGACACCCTGATCGGCATGCGCATTGCCGACCTTGCTGCCGCCGAGCTACTCGAGAGTACCCCGACGCAGTGGGCGGCTTTCCTCGCAGCCGGGCGTCAAGAGGGCGAGTTCCGGCTGCGAGCGGTCGATGGTCGGATCGTCAACCTCCGATACCAGGCGCGGGCTCACCATCCGGTTCCCGGCTATCACATGTCGCGGCTCTGGCCTGACGACCTGACTGACCCTGATCCGGGCTAGGCTCACTGGAGTCGAACCTGCCCGTCCGGGAGGCGCTCGACCCGCCAGGTTCTTCGCATCTCGCCGCTGCTCTGAGCACAAGCGGGTGCAGCCGGCG
Source organism: uncultured Chloroflexia bacterium (assembly GCA_963783055.1). Lineage (GTDB taxonomy): Bacteria > Chloroflexota > Limnocylindria > Limnocylindrales > CSP1-4 > CF-46. The sequence continues at coordinate 1,037,393 of CAWAMB010000002.1, read as the reverse complement.
TCGTTCCCTTCTGAAACCGTGCAGCTCGCCGTGGGGGGTTCGGCGAGACGGTGGGGCCTATCCCGCCGTTCTCGATGCTGACCACAGCCCCGGTCCGCCGTACCATCAGGGTTGTGATTGGAGCGCTGTAGGCCAGATCGCAATCGCAGTGCGCAGGAGTTATGTGCGGTTCCTGAGCACGAAACACCTCGGGGTGTGGCGTAGTTGGCAACGCACGTGCTTTGGGAGCACGAGATCGTCGGTTCGAGTCCGACCACCCCGACCAGCCCGCCCGTCGCCGGCTTCGGCCGGAACCGCAGCTCCTCCCCGGATGGCGTAGCGTGAGGCGGTGAGCCGCGAAGCCGAGGACCTGAACCGGCGCCTCCTGCGCGCCCGGGACGCGATGGATCGCGCCTACGCCGAGCCGCTCGACGTCCGGCGCGTCGCCGCGGTGGCGCATGTCTCCGAGGGCCACTTCATCCGGACCTTCCGGGCCGTCTTCGGCGAGACGCCCCACCGCTACCTGCAGCGGAGGCGCGTCGAGCGCTCGATGTTCCTCCTGCGCGAGACCGACCGGAGCGTCACCGACGTCTGTCTCGACGTCGGATTCACGAGCCTCGGGACGTTCAGTCGCCTGTTCCGCGAGATCGTCGGCGAGACGCCGACCGGCTATCGATCGCATCACGGGCCGATGGAGGCACCCAACTGCATCCAGATGACGGCGACCCGGCCGCGCGACGCAGCGGGGCCGGCAGGACCGGCGCCGCTCTCTCTGCATTCGATCAGTTTCGGAGAAGCCAGGGGCGCCGAGGCTCCGTAGCATCACGGTTGTCCGCATGACGAGGCCAAAGGAGAACGGATGATCACGAAACTGAACGTCACCTCGGTCAAGGTCCTCGACCAGGATGAGGCGCTCGACTTCTACGTCAACAAGCTCGGCCTCGAGAAGGGCAGCGACATCAAGCAGGGTCCGTTCCGCTGGCTGACGGTCCGCGTCCCCGGCGAGCCCGGGACCGAGATCTTCCTCGAGGAGCCGGGCCCGCCGACCCACGACGAGGCCACCGCCGCGCAGCTCCGCGAGCTGATCACCAAGGGAGCCATGGGATCCCTCGTCTTCCACGCGGAGGACATTCACGGTCTGTACGAGACGCTCAAGGAGCGCGGGGTCACCGACTTCACCCAGGAGCCGACCGAGCACTTCTACGGCACCGACATGGGGATTCGCGACCCGTTCGGCAACGCGATCCGGATCCTTCAGCAGGGAAAGGTCTCGCGTCCGGCGAAGGCTTGAGCGACCCGGTCCGAGTCGGTCAGCCGCCTAACGGGTCAGCCGCCCGACGAGTCAGGCACGGCCGCTCGTCTCACGGAGCTCCGCCGCCCACTCGCGCAGGCGCGGCAGGTGCTCTGCGTGGTGCTCGGCGCCGGCCTTGCGGACCCAGCGGTCGGCGGCGTCGGTGCGCTCCGGCAGCCGGCCCCACACTGTCAGCATCTGGGCCCGGGCGGCGACGGCCTGACCCCAGACCGTGGACCAGTCCTGGTCGTGCATCGCCGCGAGGAACCGGGCGTTGAGGCCGTCGATATCGAGCGGCTCCTCGACGTACGTCCCGACCTCGATCCGGAGCAGCTGGAGCTCGGCATGGGCCATCCACGTCCCGAGGTGGCCGACCATGTCCTTGACTGTCCAGTCCGGATCGTGGAAGTAGCCCGGGCGGAGTCGGTCGGCGGGCGCCATGGATCGGCAGAGGCCGGCGATCTCCGTCCAGCGCTCCCGCTCGAGCGCGATCTCGGCGCGATACGGGTGGTCGATCGTGAGCGTGTCGGTCGCGGATTCGTCCTGCATCCGAGCATGATCCACCCGTCGCCGGGATCGCGTCGCGCCGTTGCGACGGTCGGGAGATGGACCGGACGCTGTCCTACCATGGGCGAATGAACGCCCCGACCCTCGTCAGCGCCGCGTCCCGCGTCCGATGACCCGCCCGCTGCGGGTCGGGATCCAGCTGCCCGAGGTCGAGCGCGAGGTTCGCTGGCCCGAGCTCGTCGACCTCGCCCGGACGATCGAGGACAGCGGCTTCGACGCGATCTGGCTGGGCGAGCACCTGCTCTACCGCTGGCCCGAGCGACCCGCCCGCGGACCGTGGGAGGCCTGGACGATGATGGGCGCTCTCGCGGCGGCCACGAGCCGGGTGACGATCGGACCGCTCGTGGCGTGCACGAACTTCCACAATCCGGCGCTGCTCGCCAAGCAGGCGGCGACCGTGGACGAGATCGCCGATGGCCGGTTCGTGTTCGGCCTCGGGGCCGGCTGGAACGAGACGGAGTTCGAAGCGTTCGGCTTCGCCTACGACCACCGGGTCGACCGGTTCGAGGAGGCCTTCACGATCATCCGGACGCTCCTCCAGGAGGGCCAGATCGACTTCGCCGGCCGCTTCTACCAGGCCCGTGACTGCGAGCTGCTGCCCCGGCCGCGGCCGGGTGGCCCGCCGCTCCTGATCGGCTCGAACGGGCCGCGGATGCTCCGGATCGCCGCGCCGCATGTCCAGGCCTGGAACACCTGGTACGCCGACACGGACAACGCGCCCGCCGGTGTCGACCGGCTGCGCCAGATCGTCGACGCCGCGTGCGCGGACGTCGGGCGGGATCCGGCGGCGATCGCGCGAACCGTGGCGGTCCACGTCCGGATGCCGGGCGGCCAGGGCCGGACGATGGGCGACACCACGACGACGGATCGCGTCGTCCCGCTCGAGGGCTCGCCGGACCAGATCGCCACGGGCCTGCGGGCGTATGCCGCGGTGGGCGTGAGCGAGGTCCAGGTCGTCCTGGATCCGATCGACCGCCCGTCGGTCGAGCGATTCGCACAGGTCCTCCCCATCCTCGATCGAGCGTGATCTCCGCACGGTCCATGCCCCGCAGTACCTTCGTCAGGGGTGAATCCCGTGCGAAGGTCGTGCTAGCATCCCGCCGGCGATGCGACATTCGAATCACAGCGACCGGGCACACCGGCTCCCGATCTGGGCCGTCGGCCTGTTCGGCGTGATCCTCGCCGCGTGCGGCTCGGCCCCGGCCGCGTCCGCTCCGCCCACGCCCGCTCCCACCCCCGTCGTGACGCCGGATCCGCACCTTCGCGAGCCGGTCACCGCCGACCAGATCTTCCGGGCGCTGGCTGCCGCGAAGCTCCGGATCATCCCGAACAACGCCACGGCGGGCGGCGACCCCGACATCGTCAAGCAGATCAACGCCGACCTCGCCAGCTGGCCCCTCCGCATCACCGAGTTCCGCTCGGCGAAGGCCCTGGCCTCGTCGCTGGGCTGGACGCCCGGCAAGGCGCCGGGCCGCAACGACGCGCCGTATGCGTTCGCCGCGTTCAACGTGCTCGTCCAGTACGGCCCGATCAGCGGCCGGGCGCCGGCCACCCCGGACGACGCCCGCCAGCAGGTCGCCGCGTCGATCCTCGCCGTCCTCGACCCGCTGCTCTGGCCGGTCCTCCAGCACTCGGTCGAGGCGATCCCGGGCAGAACCGCGGAGCCGACCGCGACGCCCCCCGCGCCGTCCGTCTCGCCGAAGCCCGCCAGGACGCCCAAGCCGAGCAAGGCGCCATGACCAGCCCGCGCCGCACGGGCGGCCGGAGCGGCGACGAGGTCTCCGACCTCGACAAGCGGATCATCGAGCACCTGCAGCAGGATGGTCGCCGGCCGTTCACCCAGATCGCCGCCGACCTTGGCGTGTCCGAGGCCGCGGTCCGCGCCCGCACGAACCGCCTCGTCGAACGCGGCATCCTCCAGGTCGTCGGCGTGACCGATCCGCTCAAGCTCGGCTTCCAGCAGATGGCGATGATCGGGATCCGGTGCGAGGCGGACCACCTCATGGACGTCGCCGCCAAGTGCGCCGAGATGACCGAGGTCGACTACGTGGTCATCACGGCCGGCACGTACGACATCCTGATCGAGACCGTGTGCGAGGACAACGAGGGCCTGCTCCGGTTCCTGGCCGAGCGACTGCGCACGATCGAGGGCGTCCGCGAGACCGAGACGTTCGTGTACCTCCGGATGGTCAAGCAGTCGTACCAGTGGGGCACCCGCTAGCGATCAGCCGGGCTGATCTGGCGGATGCGTTGCGTGGCGGCACCCGAATTCCGGCGATCGAGTCGGCCTGAGACGGCACGCACGACGGTTGGGCCGCGTCTGACCGGATAGGATGCGCCCAGGATGGGACGAATGTCCCAGGGTGCACTTGACGAGGTCCTCGCGTGCCGGTCGACCCGGGCCAGGCCCAGACGCTGATCCTGCTCGCGGTCATCGCCAACCTCGCGGTGATGGCCGCAGTGGTGGTTCCGCCGCTGCTTGGCCGGCGCGGACCGCTCCAGTCGAGCTCCGGGAACGGCCACGCCGACCGGAAGACCGCGGAGCTGGCCGCCGTCTACGGTGAATCGGGCGACATCGACCTGACCGATCCGGGTGGCGTCCCGCCGGGCGCGTACGACCGAGTCGTCCGGATCGTGTCGTGGGTCTTCATCCTCGCGACCTCGACGATCGTCGCCGTCACCGGCCTGTGGCGCGACAGCCAGCCCGCGATCTTCGCGCTGCTTGCCGCCGCCGGCCTGTTCGTCCTGATCGTCCACGACCTCCTGCCGGCCGGAGCCCTCGGGCCGGCGAAGTTCGTCCTCGAGGGCAGCGTCGCGATCACCTTCGCGACGCTCCTGGTCGTCCTGACCGGTCGCGAGGCGAGCCCGTTCTTCTTCACGTTCCCGTTGATCGTCGGCGGGGCGGCGCTCGTCGTCAGCCCGCGGATCACGTTCGGCCTCGCCTCGGCCGCATCGGTCGCCTATATCGGCGCGATCGCGCCACCCGGCTCGGGCGGCCTTCCGCCGAACACCGTGGCGATCGTCGGGATCAACATCACGGCCCTGATCCTGCTGGCCTATGTCGCGATGGTCATCGCCCGCGAGCAACGCCGGGCGCGCGACGCGGCGATCCGGTTGTCGACGATCGACAACCTGACCGGGCTGTTCAACCGGACGTTCTTCTTCGCCGCCGTCGATCGCGAGATCGCCCGGAGCGCCCGGTCCGGACGCGGCTTCTGCCTGCTGATGATGGATCTCGACGAGCTCAAGCAGATCAATGACCGCCACGGCCACTTCTTCGGGGACCGCGTCCTGCGCGGCGTCGGCGAGGTGATCCGGTCAGGCGGCCGGGTGATCGACACGGCCGCCCGCTACGGCGGCGACGAGTTCGTCGTCCTCCTGCCGGAGACCGATCCGACCGGCGCCTATGTCCTCGCCGAGAAGATCCGGACGGAAGTCGCCGATCTCCGGGTCGACGTCGCGGGCACCCTGATCCAGCCCTCGATCTCGGTCGGCGTCGTCAGCTACCCCAGCGATGGCCGCACGAGCGACGAGCTGATGATCGCCGCCGACACCTCGATGTATCGCTCGAAGCGGGCCGGCAAGAACCGGGTGACGGGCGTGCCGGTGATGGACGAGTCGGTCGTCGCCGGGCTACCGACGGCCGACCCGGTCCTCGGCGCCTTCGCGCAGCCCGCCGACGCGGACCCGGTGGCGGTCACTGCCACGCCGGACAAGCGGCGCCGGAAGGCCGCGGACAAGTCGGTGTAGGATCGGCCGGATGGCCGATCCCGAGATCCGGCGCGCCGCCGGCGAGCACCTGACCCGCGGCTTCGCAACCCGTGCGATCCGGGCCGCCCACCAGCTGCCGGTCGTCGACCAGTCCCCGACGTCCGTCCCGATCTACCAGACCGTGACGTTCTCGGCCGAGGATGCCGCGGAGCTCGGGGCGGTCGCCAATCGCGAGATCGCCGGCTATGCCTACGGCCGCCTGGACAACCCGACGGTCGTGGCGTTCGCCGCCGCGGTTGCGGAGCTCGAGGGCGCCGAGGCGGGCTTCGCCTTCGCGTCCGGCATGGGCGCGATCCACGCGGCCCTCGGGACGGTCCTGTCAGCCGGCGACCGGGTCGTCGCCACCCGGTCGTCGTACGGCACGACCAGGGCGCTGCTGACCGGTCTGTTCGGCAGGCTCGGCGTGACGACCGAGTTCGTCGACGTCACCGATCTCGGCGCCGTCGAGCGGGCCCTCGCGGCCGCCCCGACCCGGGTCCTCTATGCCGAGACGATCGCCAACCCGACGATCGTCGTGGCCGATCATGTCGCGCTGGCCGACCTGGCTCATCGGTTCGGGGCGCTCTACGTCGTCGACAACACGTTCGCCTCGCCGTACCTGTGCCGGCCGGTGGAGCTCGGAGCGGACCTGGTGGTCGAGTCGGCGACGAAGTACCTGGCCGGTCACAGCGACGTCATGGCCGGCGTGGTCAGCGGGGCGACCAGCCTCGTCCACCGCGTGCGCGACTTCCAGGTCGACACCGGGGCGAGCCTCGATCCCCACGCCGCGTTCCTGGCGATGCGCGGCCTGTCGACCCTGGCCGCTCCGGATGGAGCGCCACTCTGCGACCGCGGCTGCGCTCGGAGCGTGGCTGGAGACGCAGGCCGGCGTGGCCCGGGTCTGGCATCCGAGCCTCCCGACCCATCCCCAGCACGAGGTCGCGACGCCGCCAGCTCGCGCGCGGCGGCGGGATGCTGGCGTTCGAGCTCGACGGTGGACGCGCGGCCGGTCAGGCCTGCATCGACGCCCTCGAGATCCCGGTCCGGACGGCGTCGCTCGGAAGCGTCTTCACGATCGTCACCCATCCACCGTCGACGACCCACCGTCAGCTCGACGACGCGGCCCTCGCCGCGGCCGGGATCACCGCCGGTCTGCTGCGCTGCTCGGTCGGCCTCGAGGACCTCGACGACCTCATCGCCGACTTCGAGCAGGCGCTCGAGGCGGCGCGCGCGGCAACCGAGCCGGGCCGAGCGGCGTCCTCGGCGGAGGCCACCGGGTCGTCCGAGCCGGCTCTCGGCGCCGCCCCCGAACCGACCCCCGTCTGACCGTTCCGGAGGACACCGCGATCGCCAGCCCCGTGACGACGTGGGCCGACACGGCCCGGCCGCCTGCGCCCGACGTGTTCGAGCGGATCGGCCGTGCCGTCCTCCGGCTGTTCACCTCGGTCGACTTCGCGGTCGTCCAGATCATCGCCCTGTCGGTCCTGGCCCTGGTCGGGATGACGATCCAGCAGCTGCCGTCCTTCGCGTTCCGGTCGGTCGGCGACTACGAGAACGCGATGGCCGACCTCCATGCTCGCTACGACCCGACGTTCGGGCGCGGGATCGTCGACGCCCTGGAACGGCTCCAGCTCTTCCACGTGTTCACCTCGACGTGGTTCACGGTCGGGCTCGTCGTGCTCGTCATCTCGATCGTGATCTGCACGCTCGATCGGACGCCGCGGCTGTGGCGCCAGTCGAAGGAGATCCGGGTCGTCCAGCCCGAGGCGTTCTACGACCCCACGCTCCCGGACCGGGCGGCGCTGACGGGGCTGGCGCCGGCGGACGTGAGGACCGCGCTGCGCCGCCAGGGGTTCGTCGTCCGCGAGGCCGAGGCGGACGGGGTCCGGTACGTCTACGGCGACCGCAACCGCTGGACCAAGCTGGCGACGCTGATCAGCCACCTGGGCCTGATCCTGTTCCTGATCGCGGGCGTCGTGACGTGGCGGCTCGGCGACGAGCAGGGCTTGATCGTGGGCGAGGGCGACACGTTGACCGTTCAGCCGATCGGGACGCCGGGGCTGCTGCTCGTCAAGAACTACCGGTTCGAGGCGCCCGGCTTCCTCGAGACCGGCCAGGCGAGCGACTTCACGACCGATCTCGGCGTCTTCCAGAACGGCCAGGAGATCGCGCGCAAGACGATCCGGGTCAACGATCCGCTGGCGGTCGCCGGCTACACGTTCCACGAGAACGGGTTCGGGGCGGCGCCGGAGCTGCTCATCAGCGATGCGGCCGGCAAGCCGCTGTGGGACGGCCCGGTGCCCCTGACGGACACCGCCGACGGCCTGCCGTACGGAACCCTGTCCGTGCCCGGTCGCGACGTCGGCCTGAGCCTTCTCCTGAAGCGCCTGGCGGACGGGACCGGCATCCTCCTCGCGGTGCCGTATCGGGTCAGCGGCGTCGAGACGGACGGCTCGCCGACGATCGAGTACCTCGACAACGCGGCCGTCGCCCTGACGGCCGGCGAGGCGCAGCAGCCGAACGGGCTCGACTTCTCGATCGGCGTCCGGCGCTTCTCCGACTACGTCCTCCTGATCGCGAAGAAGGACCCGGGGCAGGGGATCGTCTGGACGGCGTTCGCCGCGTTGATCATCGGCCTCGCCATCACGTTCTACCTGCCGCGGCGCCGGATCTGGGCGCGGCTCTCGCCGACCGGCGAGCTCCGCCTCGTGGCCCGGTCCGATCGGTACGTCGACCTCGAGCGCGAGTTCGGGCGGCTGCTGGACGACCTGGTGCAACGCCGCTCCGCTCCGGCCGGCTGAGCGCCGGACCGCGCGGCCGATGGCGACGCTCGAGGCGCTCCGCGCTGCCGTCGCTGCCCGGTGCCCGCTGGCTGGCCGCCGGCCCCGACGTGGCCCCGTCGACCGCGGCCAGTCTCGATCTCGCCTGGGTCCGGCCCCTGCGGGCAGGCACGCCGGCCTTCGACGCGCTCGAGGCCGGGGACGTGGCGATCATGCCCGTCGCGACGCTCCGTCTCCGGGCGGCCGGCGTCGGCGAGGACTGGCGGCCGGTCCCGGCGCCGTCGCGGCGGTCGTCCGGACCTGCATCGAGGCGCGGATCGGGGGCATCCTCCTGGTCGGCGATCCGAGCGCGACGGCGTGGGCCGGATCGGACCTGGACGACCTGGTCACGGCGGCCGGCGCCGCAGGCCTGCCGATCCTCGACGCCGGGCCGGCCGACCCGGTCGCGGTCGAGCGGAGCGCCATCGGCTTCCTCGTGAACCATCGTGCCGAGCTCGAGCGCCAGGCGACGCTGCTCGAGACGCGGCTCGAGCAGGTGGCGCTCGGCGGGGGCGGGCCGGAGGGCCTGGCGGCGGCGATCGCGGGGTTCCTGGGCCGGCCGATCGCGATCGAGGGCCGGGGCGGGTCGACGCTCGCCGTCCACGTTCCGCCGGACGTGCCGTGGGCCGCGGCGGCCGTGGCGGCGTACCACCTGCGGCGGCGGTCGGCGGCAACCCGGATCGCCCTGCCGATCCCCGGCGACCCCGGCGCGAACAGCGGCTCCCTCGCCCTCCTCGGCGAGCGCCCCCCGACCGAGCTCGAGCAGGTGGCGACGGCCCGGATCGCCGGGCTCGTCGCCCTGGAGCTGGCCCGGGACGAGGCGCTCGGGCGGGCCGTGGAGATCGCCCGACGGGAGCCGCTGCCGGCCGACGGCCCGCCATGGGTCGTCATCGTCGCTCGCCAGGCTCCGCCGGGAGACGACGGCCGGGCTCTGGTCCATGACGACACCCCGTCGCCGCGGCGGGCCCTGGATCGGACCGACCCGGATCGCGGCGAGGGCGACCGACGCGAGGCGCTCCGGCGCGAGACGCTGCGGCGCGAGGCCCTCCGCCGGGAGGTGCGCTCGCTGGCGCCCGCCCGGCGCCTGTCGCTGCGCGGCGACGTCCAGAGCGTCGAGCTCCGGATCGTGGCCGCGATCGACGCCTCCGACGCGGACGGCTCGGCGATCGGTGGCCGGATCGGCGAGCTCCTCGGCCGGATCGTCGCCGTCTCTCGGCCGTTCGATGCGATCGCGGGACGATCCGCCGCGGAAGCCGACGCGCGGGCGACCCTCGAAGCGGTCGAGGGGCTGACCAACCCTCCTGCGGTGGCCCGGGCGGACCGCCTGCCGGCCTACCGGCTGCTGGGCAACCTGCACAACCTGCCCGACGGCCCGCGCCAGGCTCGGGCCCTGCTCGCGCCGCTCCTGCGCGGCCGGCCCGACGTCCGCCGCGAACGGCTGGCCACGCTCCGCGCCGTGCTCGACCACCCGGGCCTGGCCGAGGCGGCCGACACCCTCGGCGTCCACCGCAACACGGTCGCGTACCGGGTGCGCCGGATCGAAGAGGCGACGGGCTGGCGCCTTTCGGACCCCGAGTTGCGGCTTCCCCTCGCTCTGGCGCTCAAACTTGTGCAAGATGACTAAAAAGTCTGAGCGGTCGCAACCTTCACCGCGGTGGGCCGGCGTCGTATCCTGAAGCCACGACAGCCACGCGCGCTCGGAATCGTGCGAGTCGCACAAGTCAGGCGACTCCGGCCCCGGATGATCGGAAGCCGGGCCCACCTCCGATGCGCCGAATGAAGCAATCGACAGGAGCCCCATGACCGCTCGTCAGACCGCGATCGCCGCGATCGCCGACCACAAGGTGGCGGCGACCCAGGACTACACCGAGCACGCCGGCGAGGAGATCTACGGCCAGTACGTCTTCCACGAGGTCGCCCAGCGGCAGTACCTCGCCAAGCCGATCTTCCTCCGCCTGCAGCGCGTGATCGCCGGCCTCGAGCCCTTCGATCCGGTCATCGCCGATGCCGTGGCCCACGGCGTCAAGGAGTGGGCCCTCACCCACGGCGCGACCCACTTCACCCACTGGTTCGTGCCGATGACCGGCTCCACCGCGGAGAAGCACGACTCCTTCCTGACCCCGCTCGGAGACGGCAGCACCGTCGCCGAGTTCTCCGGCAAGAACCTCATCCAGGGCGAGCCGGACGCGAGCTCGTTCCCGTCGGGCGGCATCCGGGCGACGTTCGAGGCGCGCGGCTACACCGCCTGGGACGTCACGAGCCCGATCTTCCTCCAGGTCGAGCCGAACGGCGTCACGATGACGATCCCGACCGCGTTCGTGTCGTTCACCGGCGAGGCCCTCGACCACAAGATCCCGCTCCTCCGCTCCCAGGAGGCCGTCGGAGCCGAGGCGCTCCGGGTCCTGCGCTGGTTCGGCAACAAGACGACGAGCCGGGTGTTCACGAACATCGGGCCGGAGCAGGAGTACTTCCTCGTCGATCGCCGACTCGCGGAGCAGCGGCCGGACCTCGTCCTCGCCGGGCGGACCCTGTTCGGCGCCCCGTCGCCGAAGGGCCAGGAGCTCGAAGATCAGTACTTCGGCTCGATCCGGCCCCGAATTCTCGCGTTCATGATGGATCTCGACCGCGAGCTGTGGCGGCTCGGCATTCCCGCCCGGACCCGCCACAACGAGGTCGCCCCGGGCCAGTTCGAGATGGCCCCGGTCTACGAGCCGACCTCGGTCGGGTCCGACCACAACATGATCGTCATGGCCACGATGCGCCGGCTCGCGCCGCAGCACGGCCTGATGTTCCTGATCCACGAGAAGCCGTTCGCCGGGATCAACGGCTCGGGCAAGCACAACAACTGGTCGATGGCGACCGACGACGGCGAGAACCTGCTCGATCCGGGCAACGACCCGCACGAGAACGCCCAGTTCCTGGCGTTCCTCGTCTCGGTCATCCGCGGGGTGAACACCCACGCCGACCTGCTCCGGGCGAGCATCGCCGACGCCGGCAACGACCACCGCCTCGGCGCGAACGAGGCGCCGCCGGCGATCGTCTCGATCTTCCTCGGCTCGCAGCTCGAGGATGTGATCGAGCAGCTCGCCAAGGGCGGCGCGTCGAAGTCGAAGAAGAGCGGATCGCTCGAGCTCGGCGTGACGTCGCTGCCGGGCCTCGCGATGGATGCAACCGACCGCAACCGGACGTCGCCGTTCGCCTTCACCGGCAACAAGTTCGAGTTCCGGGCGGTCGGCTCGTCGGCCCCGATCTACTGGCCGCAGACGGTCCTCAACGTCGCGGTCGCCGACTCCCTCAAGGAGCTGGCCGATGACCTCGAGGGGCTGAAGCCGGGTGACTTCGAGGGCCTGACCGGGATCCTGTCCGGGATCGTCAACGGCCACAAGCAGGTGCTGTTCGAGGGCAACGGCTACTCCGAGGCATGGCACGCCGAGGCCGAGAAGCGGGGCCTGCCCAACAACAAGACGACCGTCGACGCGCTGCCCGCGCTCGCGACTCCGAAGGCGAAGAAGCTCTTCTCCTCGTTCGGCGTCCTGTCCGAGCGCGAGCTCGCGTCGCGCGTCGACATCGCCTGGGAGCACTACGTCAAGGTCTCGAACATCGAGGCGAGCTGTGCCCTCGACATCGCCCGGACCCTGATCCTGCCGGCCGCGGCCCGCTATCTCGGTGAGCTGTCGGTCGCGGGGGCGTCCGGAGCGTCGCGCGGCGTGGCCGCGGTGTGCGATCGCGTCGGCGGCCTGATCGACCGGCTGGTCAGCGCGACGGACGCCCTCGATCACGCCCAGCACGAGGCTCACGAGGCGGGCACGGTCGAAGCGGAGGCGCGCGCCTTCGCGGACCACGTGATCCCGGCCCAGGCCACCCTCCGCGAGGCCGCCGACGAGCTCGAGACCCACGTCTCCGACGAGCTCTGGCCGCTGCCGAAGTACCGCGAGCTGCTGTTCGCCTACTGACGCTCGGGCCGGCGCCGCCGGCGGATAGACTCGCGACCATGGTGGGCGTCCTCGGCCGCGCTGCCGAGCTCACGACGATCGCGGCGTTCCTCGCGGACTCGCGCGGCCCGTCGAGGCGGCTGGTCCTGCGCGGCCCGGCCGGAATCGGGAAGTCGGTCCTCTGGGAGCACGGCGTGGCCGTCGCTGCGGCGGATCCGGAGCGCCAGGTTCTCGCCACCCGGGCGTCGGAAGGCGAGGTGGACTTGCCGCTCGTGACGCTGACGGATCTTCTCGGGCCGGTTCCCGAAGCCCTCGTTGCCACCTTGCCGGGTCCGCAGCGAGACGCGATCGATGCGGCCCTCCTCCGTCGCCGACCGACCGGCGGCCACGATCCGCGAACCCTCGGCACGGCCGTCCTGTCCGTGCTCGGCCGGCTCGCCGTCGAACGCCCGGTCCTCCTGGCGATCGACGATGCCCAGTGGGTCGACGCCGCCTCCGCCGCCGCCCTCGACTTCGCCCTCCGCCGGCTGGCGGACCAGCCGGTTGCCGTCCTCGCCGCGGCCCGCACCGAACGACGATGGATCGGCCTCCGCGTTCAGCCAGTCGCTGACTCGCCCGCCCGAGGGTGGAGCCCTCGATGTCGGCCCGGTCAGCCTCGCGGTCCTCCATCACCTCGTGCTCGAGCGGATCGGAAGCGCCCTCACCCGGGTCCAGCTCGCGCGGCTCGAGGCCGAGTCCAGTGGCAACCCGTTGCTCGCGCTGGAGCTGGCGGATGCGCTCGCCCGGCTCGAGCGTTGGCCGCTGCCCGGCGAGCCGATGCCGCTCCCGGCCGACACGGGCTCACTGCTTCGGGAACGGATCGGACGTGAAGCGCCAGCGGTCGGCGACATGCTCTTCCTCGCGGCGGTCCTGCCATCCCCGACGACGGCATCGGTCACGGCTGCCGGGACGATCGACCCGGCCGCGGCGGCCCTGGCCGTCGAGGCGGCCGTCGGAGCGGGCCTGCTCGCCATCGAGCCCGACGGACGCCTCCGCTTTCCGCATCCGCTGATCGCCTCGGCGGCGCAGGCAGCGGTTCCGTCCGAGGAGCGACGAAGCATCCACGCCCGTCTCGCCGAGCGGGCGGCCACGATCGAGGAACGCGGCCGGCACACGGCGTTGGCCGTCAGCGACCCGTCGATCGAGGCGAGCGCGACCCTGGAGGCGGCGGCCGTGGCGGCACGCGACCGCGGGGCGTCCGGCATGGCCGCCGACTGGATGGAGCGAGCGGCCGCCCTGACGCCATCCGGCGCGAACGACGCATGGGCCGCCCGGATCACGCGGGCCGCGGCGTGGCGGGCCGACTCGGGCGAGATCGATCGGGCCCGCAGCATGCTGGAGGCGGCGCTGCCGGCCATCGCCGCCGGCGATCGGCATGCGGAGGCCATGCTCCACCTCGCCCAGATCGTCGGTTGGGGCGAGGGAGCGGCCGCGGTCGTGGCTGCCTGCCGCGACGCCCTCGGCGAGGCCGTCGGGCCGAACCTCCGCGCCAGACTCCGGCTCAGGATCGCGACCGAGGTGGAGCTCCTCGGCGCAGCCGACGCGCTCGCCGAGCTCGACGCCGCGCTCGCCGATCTCGCCGCCCCGGGTCAGGACCCCGACCCCGACCTCCTGGCGTGTGCCCTGCTCCAGCGTGCGTCGCTTCGCCTTCTGGCCGGGATCGGGATCGACCACGACGCCGTCGCGCGCGCCATCGGCCTCCTCGCCGCGGAACCGCGCCGGACGCCGGACGGCGACGAGGCGGCGGAAAGCCTGCGCGCCCACGCGCTCGTCTGGCAGTGGTGGAGCGATCTCGACGAGCACGAGCGAGCCCGCGAGCGGCAGTCGGCCAATCTTCAACGCGATCTCGAGCGCGGGCACGAGCGGCCGACGCCGATCGGCGCCGCCGAGCTCGCCGTGACCGAGCTCTGGCTGGGCGACATGGAGGCCGCGGAGCGTCACGCCGTTGACGCCAAGGCGTACGCCGAGCAGACCGGCGGATCCGCTCAGAACCGGAGCATCGCGCTCGGAGCGCGAGCGGCGATCGACGCCGTTCGCGGCGATCTCGACACCGCCGAGAAGGCCGCCCTCGCGGGGCTGGCGCTGGTCGAGGACGACTGGCTGGCCGGGCGCCATCTGGCGGCCCTCGGGCTCGTCGCCCTCTCACGCCGCCGACCAGAGGAGGCGATCCTCCGGCTCGGCCCGCTGTTCGATCGCCTCGTCGTCACCGGTCAGATCGAGACGGCCTGCACCCGGATGATCGGCGACCTGCTCGAGGCTGCAGCGGCCAGCGGCGACCTGGATCGAGTCCGGACCGTTGTCGCGGAGCTGGAGAACCACGCCCGGACGGTGCCGCGGCCGTGGGTCGCCGCAAACCTCGCCCGGGGCCGGGCGCTCGTGGCGGCCGCGGACGGCGACGTCGAGTCGGCGGCCGCGGACGCCGGCGCCGCGCTCCGCCACGCCGAGGCGCTCCGCATGCCGTTCGAGCTGGCACGGCTGTCCCTCCTGGCCGGACGACTCGACCGCCGCCGGAAGGCGCGTCGCTCCGCATCCGTCCACCTCGAGCGCGCTCGATCGCTGTTCGCCGAACTGGGCGCGGCGCGCTGGGTGGACATCGCGGACGACGAGCTTGCCCGGATCGGCCGTCGCGTCCCGTCGACCGACGCCCTGACCGAAACGGAGGATGCCGTGGCCCGCCTCGCTGCGCGCGGTCTGACGAACCGCGAAGTCGGGGAGGCCGCCTTCCTGACCCCGAAGAGCGTCGAAGGCGTTCTGGCCCGCGTGTACGGCAAGCTCGGCATCCGGTCGCGGGCGGAGCTCGGGGCATGGCTCAAGGAGCAGCCGGGCGGCAGGCCCGCATCGGACCGGGATTCCCCCGTTTGAAGGACGGTGCCGGGTCCGTACGGTCGGACCGACGCCCCATCCGCTTCGGGAGAACGCCATGTCACGCTCGTCCTACGCCACGTGCGCCACCGCCGTGCTCGTCGTCAGCCTCCTCGCGGGGTGCAGCTCCGGAGGCCGAGCTCCTGTCAGCCCGGCCACGACCCCGGCCGCCGCCCCGCCCGGACCGAGCGCGATCGCCTCGGACATCGCCGCCTCGCCGATCGCCGGAGCGTCCGGCGAGCCGGTCCAGCGCTCGGCCGACATCGACATCGGCGGCCGGACCATCCATCTCTTCTGCGTTGGCAGCGCGCCGGCCGGAAGCCCGACGATCCTGGGAGAGGCGGGTCTCGGCGGCGACTCGCGGACGTGGAACAACCTCGTGTACGCGATCGCCAGCCGGACCCGGATCTGCTCCTACGACCGCGCCGGGACGTACCTCAGCCCGGCCGCGCCCGATACGTCGCGGACGCTGGCCGATCAGGTGGATGACCTCGACCGTTTGATCGAGGCGGCCGACCTGGACGGGCCGTTCGTGCTCGTCACCCACTCCATCGGCGCCTGGCACGCGGCCCTGTTCGCAAGCCGCCACCCCGGCGACGTCGTGGGGTTCGTGCTGGCGGATCCCCGCGGGCCGAGGGTCAGCGCGGAGTGGCTGGCAGCCCTGCCGCCCGCCGCGGCGAGCGAGCCCCCTGCCATCGCTGCGAACCGGGACGAGCTCACGAACTTCGAGCATGACCCCGGCCTGAACGACGAGCACCTCGACCTCGTCGCCGCCGCGCGGGAGGCCAATGCGGTGCTCGACCCGAAGGCGCGGCTCTTCGGCGACCGCCCGGTCGTCGTCCTGTCGGGCGGCTTGACCGCCGCGAACTGGGCCGATCTGCCGGCCGACCTCCGGACGACGTTCGACCGGATCTGGCACGACGGCCAGGCCGCGCTCGCCGCCGAGTCGTCGAAGGGCTCGCTCGAGGTCATCCCCGACAGCGATCACGATCTGCCCGGGATGCGGCCCGACGCGATCATCGACGCGGTCGAGGCGATCCTCGACCAGGTCGGCGGGTAGTGGCCAGCTTCCTCGTCGAGAGGTTCTGGCCAGGCGTGACGTTCGACCTGGCCGGGGCGGCGACGGAGGCGCTCATGGCGTGCGGAGCGGCGGTCGTGGAGACGATCGTCGCTTCGCCCGACGAGGTCTGCCTCTGGTACGTCGAGGCCGGCAGCGCCGAGTCGGTCGCGACGGCCTTCGCCGCGGCCGCCGTGCCGTTCGACCGGCTCACCGCGGCGACGCGGATCGGCGGCTGACCGAGCGACGGCTCGCGGCCGCTGCGTGGTCCGGCCCATTTGGCGTCGGCCGGTCTGCCAAGATCCGCCGATGAGGATCGACGAAACCTTCGGCGACATCGACGCGATCTTCGATCGCTTCGCGGAGTCCGGCGTGGCGCCGGGTTGCGCGTTCGGGCTGATCGTCGACGGCGAGCTCGTCCACACGGGTGGACGCGGGACGCTGCGGACGGTCGATCCGCGCATCCCCGATGCGGACAGCTGCTTCCGGATCGCGTCCATGACGAAGAGCTTCACCGCGGCGACGATCCTCGGCCTGCGTGACGACGGCGCCTTGCGGCTCGATGACGCGGTCGGGATGTGGGTCCCGGAGCTCATGACGATGCCGCGCTGGTCGGCCGATTCTCCGGCGATCACGATTCGCTCGCTCCTGACGATGTCGTCCGGGTTCCCGACCGACGACCCGTGGGGCGACCGCCAGCAACCGCTCGACCCGCTCGCCTTCCGCGCCTTCCTCGCGGGCGGCCCGGAGCTGGCGTGGCCGCCGAGCACCCACTTCGAGTACTCGAACCTGGGCTTCGCGGTCCTCGGACTCGTCATCGCCGCAGCCAGCGGCGAGCCGTATCGAGCCGCCGTCGAGCGTCGGGTCCTGGAACCGCTCGGGCTCTCGTCGACGAGCTACGACGCCGCCGGGATCGACCCGGAACGGCTGGCCCTCGGCTACGTCCGCCAGGACGACGCGTGGGTCGAGCAGGACATGGCCGGCGACGGAGCGTTCGCTCCGATGGGCGGCCTGTTCTCCACGGTCCGCGACCTCGCGCGATGGGTCGCGATGTTCGCGGACGCGGTCCCGTCGGGCGACGATCCGCAGCGGGCGGCGCCGCTGTCCAGGGCGACCCGCAACGAGATGCAGCAGATCCAGCGACCGGCCCCGCCGGAGCTGATCTGGAAGGCCGCGTCGGAGCCGCCCGAGGCCTTCGTCTTCGGCTACGGCTTCGGCCTGTTCGTCACCCTCGACGTCCGACGCGGTCGGATCGTCGGGCACGGCGGCGGATACCCCGGCTACGGCTCACACATGCGCTGGCACCCGGCCAGCGGGATCGGGGTCGTCGCGCTCGCCAACGGCCGCTATGCGCCAGCCGCCGACGCCTGCCGGGAGGCCCTCAACCTGATCCTGGATCGCGACGCGGCGCGCTCGCGGCGCCCGCTGCCCTGGCCGGCGACCGTGGACGCCCGGGCGTCCGTCGAGCGCCTCCTCGAGGCCTGGGACGACGATCTGGCCGACCGGCTCTTCGCCATGAACGTCGACCTCGACGAGCCGCGGCCGTCGCGCCGCGCGGCCATCGAGCGCCTGCGCGAGGTCCACGGGCGACTTCGACCGGATCCGTCCGAGCCGATCGTCTCGTGGTCGCCCGCTCACCTCCAGTGGTGGCTCGCCGGAGAGCGGGGACGGGTCCAGGTGGAGATCCTGATGAGCCCCGAGCGTCCCCCGCGGGTTCAGAGCCTCGACGTCACGTCCGTGCCCGAGCCGCCGGCGTCCCTCGTCTCGATGGCCGAGCGTGTCGCGGCGCTCCTCGATCAGCCCGGAGCGACGTGGCCGGACGACCTGCGGCTGATCGACACGATCGATCGAGCGTCTCTGGATCGCGAGCTGCGGGCCGCCGAGGCCCTCTTCGGGCCTGTGACCTGCGGTCCCGTCCAGGGCGGCGACGGCGCCAAGGAGGCCTCGTGGCGGCTGCGCGGCCCGCGCGGCGAGCTGACGCTCCACCTCGAGATCGAGCCGGCCGACGGAACGATCCTGGCCGTCAAGCTCGTCCCGGTGACCCTGGAGTCGCCTGTTCACGCGGCCTGACCGGGCCCGGCGTCCCGCCGGCCATCGCGCGGAAGGTCAGCCGACGAGTCGCGCGACGAGGTCGCGGATGTCCGGGTGGAGCCACGGCCCGTTGCCGACCGCGGCGTTCGCGACGACGTGCTCGGCCGAGCGCGTGGCCGGGATCGCGACCGTGACCCGCGGGTCCGACAGCGTCCAGCGGAGGAGCGCCTCCGTCCACGACTCGAGCCCGGCCGATCGCAGCTCGGACGGCAGCGGCCGGCCGATCAGGGCGCCCTCGCCGAACGGCCGCATCGCGACGACACCGAGACCGAGCTCCTCGGCCAGGGGCAGGATCCGCTGCTCGGCCGACCGCTCGAGCGGGTTGACCGGGACCTGGATCGCCTGGATCCGGCCGGTCCGCATCGCGATCTCCATCTCATCGAGCGCGGACGAGCTGAAGTGCGTGACACCGATCGCGCCGATCCGGTCCGCCTCGCGCTCGGCCTCGAGCCACGGCAGGTGGTCGCGCCAGGCGAGCAGGTTGTGGATCTGCATCAGGTCGATCCGGCCGCCGAACCAGGCGAGCTGGCGGGCGTAGTGGGCGCGACCTTCGTCGACGGACGAGGTCCAGACCTTGGTCGCGATGAACGCCTCCGGACGCCGCTCCCCGAGGGCGCGGGACAGGACCTGCTCCGCCCGGCCGTACATCGGCGAGCTGTCGAAGACCCGGACCCCCGCGGCGAGGGCCGCCCCGACCACCGCATCCGCGGCCGGCTGCTCACTGGGTCCGAGGTCGAACACCCGCCACGTGCCGGCGCCGACGACCGGGAGCTCCGGGCCGGCGCTGCCGAGCGGGCGCTGGATCAACCGGCGTCCGCCGTGCTGCCGGCCGGGACCGTGACGTTGGTGGCATCACTCGCGGCAGCCGCATCCGCGACGGGCGCCGCCATCGGCAGGCTGACGACGAAGGCGGATCCGATGCCGACTTCGCTCTCGAGCGTCAGTCGCCCGCCATGCTCCTCGACGATCTCGCGCGAGATCGGCAGCCCCAGGCCCGTCCCGCGCGGCTTGTCGGTCAGCGTGTCGCCGGCCTGGGCAAACGCCTCGAAGACCCGCGCCTGGTCCTCGGCCGCGATCCCCATCCCGGTATCGATGACGCCCACCAGGATCTCGTCCGCGTCGACGACGACCCGAACGGTGACCGACCCGTTCGCGGTGAACTTGACGGCATTGGAGAGGAGGTTGATCACGACCTGGATCAGTCGGTGATGGTCGCCGATCACGACGGGGACGTCGGCCGGCGCCTCGCGCACCAGCTCGAGGCCGGTCGTGGCGAACAGGGCGGATGTGGCGGCGATCGACTGGTCGATGACGGCGAGCAGGTCGACCGGCTCGCGCCGGAACTCCATCCGGCCCGCCTCGATCTTCTGGAGATCGAGGACGTCGTTGATCATCGCGGTCAGGCGCTCGCCCTCGGCGGCCATGATCGCGAGGTTCTCGCCGATCTGACGGACGGCGCGGTCGAGCTTCGGGTCGGCGGCGACGCCCGCCGTCGGCAGTCCCGCGAGGGCCGGCGTCACGACCTCGTCGAACCGCTTCCGGACGAGCTTCGTGAACCCGACGACGGACGTCAGCGGTGTCCGCAGCTCGTGGCTGACGCTGGCCAGGAACGTGCTCTTCGTCGCGCTCGCGGCCTCCGCCGCGGCTCGGGCGGCGACGGCCTCCTCGGTTGCGTCGGCGAGCTGGGCGGTCCGCGTCGCCACCCGCGCCTCGAGCTCGCGGTTCTGCTCCTCGACCTCGGCGTACAGCCGGGCGTTCTCGATGGCGGCCGCCACGAGGCTGCCGACGGTGAACAGGAGCGGGCCCATCGATCGCTCCAGCTCCCGGCCCGACAGCCGGTTGTCGACCGCCAGAATGCCGACGGTCCGGCCGTTGGTGACGAGCGGCGTGCCCAGGAACGAGGTCACCTCGAGCGCCTGGGCGAAGAGGCGGTTCGGCTCGTACGGATCCGCGTCGATGTCGCGGAAGACCATCGGACCGTCGGCCAGGGCCAGCTGGACGAGGGTCGCGCGCGTCTCCGACAGGTCGAGATGGACCTGCCCGACGAGCGCCAGGGTCTCGGGGCTGCCGCCGATGGCCCGGCCGTCGGTCAGCAGGTTCGTTGCGGGGTCGACGAGCAGGATCAGGGCCCGGTCGAAGGGCAGACGATGGACGACGGCGTCGAGCGCACGGCCGAGGAGCTCGTCGAGATCGAGCGTCGAGCTCAGGCCGGCGGCCAGCTCGTTGAGCGCCACCAGCTCGGCGAGCCGGCGTTGGAGCTCCGCCCGCGACAGCGTCGTTTCGGCCGCCTCGCGGACCAGGGCCGTGCGCTGCACGTCGACGAGCGTTCGCTGGGCGGCCGCCTCCCGGGCGCGGCGGGCGGCCGTGGCGCCGTACAGGACGAGACCGGCCGGGAGGAGGGTCGCGCCGACGGTCGCGAGCGCATCCCAGCCCGGCGGCCGGGCGAGGATGATCGCGAGGACGACGATCGAGCCGCCGACGCCGACGAGGAGCTCGATCGCCCGGAATCGGCTCATGCGGCGTGGACCGTCCGGTGGCGCGTCAGCTCGCTCCGACGCCGGATGTCGCGGCGGAGCCCGCGCCACCGCCGAGCGCACCGCTCTGGGCCAGCGCCGGGCCGGCAATCGCGGCGATCGCGGTGAGGAGCTTGAGGTCGGCCGCCTGGTACTCGAGCCGCGTCGGCGACCCGGCTCCGAGGACGCCGAGCGTTCGCCCGCGGACGACGACCGGGGCGGCGATGAGCGATGCGACGGAGCGCTCCGTGCCGGACGCCCGGGGATCGGCGGCCACGTCATTGACCTCCTCGGCCACCGCCGAGGCGGCGATCGCGCCGAGGATCCCCGCGCCGGAGGCCGCCGGCGCCAGGCTGGGGGCGTCCCCGCCGCCGACCGCCTGCAACGAGCCGTCCGCGTCGAGGAGCAGCAGGAAGCCCGCCCCGCCGGCAGGCAGGCGCGATGCCTCGCCGACGACGATCCGCCCGATGCCATCGATGTCGAGCTCGCCGCTCAGCCGGTCGGCCAGCTCGTAGACGAGGTTGAGCTCGCGATAGCGATCGAGCGCCTCGCGGGCGAGGCTCCGCTTGTCCGTCTCGCGGGCGACGGCGTACGACAGCACCGCGGCGATCGCCCGGCCGGTCCGATCGCCCTCGACCCAGCCGACCGTCCGGCCCTCGACACTGATCGGGAACTTCTCGAAGCCGATCCCGGTCGCCTCGCGCTCCAGGATCACGGTCCCGCCGTCGTCGCGGATCCGGATCCCGGCATTCGTCCCGGACAACAGCGCCGAGAGCATCGGGGCGACATGGCGGTGACGGACGATCAGCCGGGCCAGATCGAGCTCCATCAGCCGGCCTTCACGAGCCCGAGCGCCGCACGGGCGACATCGAGGAGCTCGTCCGGATCGAACGGCTTCGTCAGGTAGCGATCCGCGCCGGCCGCGAGGCCCTGCTCGCGGTCGTAGGCCTGGCCCTTCGCGGTGAGCATGATCACGGTCGTGCCGGCCAGGCCCAGGTCGCCCTTGATCGCGCGGCACACGTCGAAGCCGTTCATCTTCGGCATCATCACGTCGAGGAACACGAGCTCGGGGCGATGGTTGCGCACGACATCGAGCGCCATCTCCCCGTCCGACGCGGTCTGCAGCTCGACACCCTCGTCCTCGAGGTCCTCGAGCGTCTGCTCGATCAGGAGTCGGATGTGCTGTTCGTCGTCGACGATCAGGACGGTCGGCATCGGGACCTCTGGCTGCGGCTACTCGTCGAGAGGGCGGGCGGGTCGGCGGATTCGACGGTGACGGAGGAGAGCCAACGATGCCCCAAACGGGAGGCCGCTGCAACGTGCGGGCGCAGCCCACCGCACCGGACGCGATCGGGCACGATGGGGCGCGATGAACGCGGCTCCCCCTGCACCCCCGGCCGCTCCCGCGCGCCCGATCAACCCCGACCTCACGCTCTGGCTGCTGTCGATCGCGCACGCGGTCAACCACGCCCAGGCGGTCCTGCTGCCGCTCATCTACCTCCGGATCATCGCCGAGTTCGGGGTCACCGAGTCGCAGGTGGCGTACCTCGCCGCGATCGGCTCCTTCGCGAGCGGGATCGTCCAGCTCAGCTACGCCAAGCTGACCCGGATGGTGTCGCGTCGGACCCTGCTCGGGACGGGCGGGCTGCTGTTCGGCGCCGGGTTCGCGGCCCAGGGCCTGGCGCATAGCTTCCTGCCCTTCGCGCTCGTCAACGTCGCGTCACGAATCGGCGGCTCGCCACAGCACCCGGTCGGCAACGGGCTGCTGGCCGAGCAGTTTCCGGAATCGCGCCGGGGCTTTGCGATCAGCGCCCACATCAGCGGCGGCAACGTCGGGACCGTGGTGGTGGCGCTCGTCGGGGCCGGCCTGATCGCGACGCTCGGCTGGCGCTGGGTCGTCGTCGTGTTCGGCGTTCCGGCGGTGCTGATCGCGCTCGCGATCCTGCTGTTCGTGCGCGAGAGCGGCGTCGACCGGCGTGAGGCGGAGGCGCACGGCAGCGTTCGCAACGCGTTCCGGACGGTGCTTCGTGACCCGGCGCACCGCTGGATCTATCTCGCCTCCGTGCTCGGCGGCGGCGGCCGCGGCCTCGGCGTCGTGAACCTGTTCGTGCTGCTCTACCTGACGAGCGTGATCGGCCTGCCGAGCGCGACGACCGACGTGATGTACGGCGGGCTGATCGTCCTGTCCGTGCCGATGCCGCTGATCGCCGGCTGGCTGTCCGACCGGGTCGGTCGGCGCCCCGTCATCATCGGGGTCTACCTCGGCGGTGCCATCGCGTTCGTCGTGTTCCTGCTCGCGGGCGCGTCGATCGCGCTGCTCTGGTTCGCGATCCTGCTGATGGGGCTCTTCAGCTTCGCCGAGTCACCGCAGCTCCAGGCGCTCCTCGCCGATATCGCGCCGCCGACGGTTCGCGACACGTCGTTCGCCCTGTACTTCACCCTCGCGTTCGGCGTCGGGTCGCTGTGGACCGCGCTTTACGGCGCGCTGATCGACGTCCTCGGCGACCAGGCCGGCCTGCCGCTCGTGTTCTGGCTGATGGCGGTCTCGTTCGTGCTCGCCGCGCTCGCGGTCGTGCCGATCCGGGAGCCGGACCGGCGCGTCCCATCGACGCCGGTCGGCGACGTCTGATCCGGCGGCCGTCGACCAGCCGTCTGCTATCATGCGCTCGCCCTGAGACAACGGGCATCCGGTCGGGGCGTGGCGCAGCTTGGTAGCGCGTATCGTTCGGGACGATAAGGTCGTGGGTTCGAATCCCGCCGCCCCGACCAACTTCACCGGCCGGCGATTCCTGTCGACCCATCTCAGACGGCTCTCAGCGGCCGTCCGGACCGTGAGGCCAGATGCCCACCCGACGGACCAGCCCGCGGCGCACGGCGACCCGCCCGAGCGGATTGATCGAGCGTCCTCCCATTCGCGACGACGACTTCGAGGAGCCCCGCGCCGGCTTCCTCGCTGATGCCGCGCCGTGGCTGGCGCTGCTCGCGGTCGTGCTTGCTGCCGGCGCCCTCGGCTACGTCGTGTTCGGCGGTGGCGGCGACATGACCGCGTGCCGGACCCAGGCCTGGCGGGCCATCCCCGACCGGAACGACCTGCCCCGGGACTGGAACCTGGGCTCGACCGATCTCAACGCAAACGGCATGACCGTCTCGATCCTCGGTCCCGTGCCCGCCGACACCAGCGTCAATCAGCCGGTCGTCTACGCCAGCGTCACGTGTTACGGCAATGCGGCTGCCGCCGCCCTGGCGGAGAACCGGCAGGCGGCGGAGGCCGTCGACTCGGTCGTCACGGACCGGACGCGGTTCCAGCGAGGCCTACGACGTCGACAATCCGACGACCGGCTCCGTCACGACCCTGTTCCGGGTCGGCGGGCTCGTCGGTCAGGTCGCCGACAGCGGGACCGCGAATCCGTCCGAGCTCGACGAGATCATCACGGCGTTCGCCGCCGCGATGGGCGACAAGGCCGCTGCCGGAACGTCGGCGGCGGCTCCGACCGACGATCCCCTGGCAAGCGACGAGCCGCTGGGCTCCGATGACGCCAGCGCCGAGCCCACCGACGCCCCGTTCGCACCCGATCTCGAGGCGCTCCTTCCCAAGTCGATCACCGTCGCCGCGGAGCCCGGCGCGTCGCCGGCGCCGATCAGCCTGACGGCGATCAGCGCCAGCGCGACCGATGCCTTCGGCACGGATCCGAGCTCGCGCGCCTTCGCTGCCCGGATCCGCTCGCTGGGGTCGACGTTCGACGATCTCCAGGTCGCTCGCGCGATCGACGAAACGAGCACGATCGACGTCGTCGTCGATGCCTTCCGCCTGCCGAAGATCGAGCTCGCCAAGCTCAAGGCGGCGGTTCTCGAGGCCTGGCTCTCGGCCGGGGTCGATGGCGTGACCCAGACGACCGTCACGCTCGGTGGCAAGAGCCTGATCAAGGTCGACTACGGCGACGCCCAGCCCAGCGAGTACGTCTACGCGGTCGACGATGTGGTCATCGTGATCGAAACGTCCGACGCGGAGATCGCGACCGCGGTCGCCTCGCAGCTGAAGTAGGGCGGCGGGCTACTTCTTGGCGGGCATCGACGCCGCGTGGGCCAGACCGCGCTCGACCCATCGGCGGATCGCGTCGTCGTCGTCGACGTCGGTCGGCGGAATGACCACGAACGACTTCATCGGCTTGCCCGGCATCGGCTCGAACGCGTCGGCGCCGGCGGCCTTCGCCGGCTCGATCTCGGCGTCCGGCAGTCGCACCACCCACTGCTCGGCGAACAGCCCCGTGGCCATGTTCCCCCCGACGAAGGCGGCCGGGTAGCCGAACATCTTCTTGCGGGTCGCATCCGGATAGCCGTCGAGAACCGCCGCGAAGCGCTCGGTCAGGGCGGCCGGGGACTTGCTGAAGCTCGGCATCGCTCGGTCGGCCACGGTGTGCCTCCTCGGCTGGACGGCCTACTCTCGTTCTCGACGCATCGGAGGATCGGCATGGCAGGACGTTCCGTCGACGAGTATGTCGCAGGCTTCCCGGACTGGCGCGGGGACGTTCTGGTCCGCCTCCGCAAGCTGGTCCATGAGGCTGGTCCCGACGCGGTCGAAGCGCTGAAGTGGGGCCAGCCGGTCTGGTCCGCCAACGGGCCGGCGATCTACGCCAAGGCCTTCGCGAACCAGGTCAATCTGGGGTTCTGGCGCGGCGCCGATCTGGACGACCCGGATGGCCTCCTGGCCGGCGACGGCGCCCGGATGAAGCACCTGAGGCTGAGCAACGGCGACGCACTGCCGGAGGACGCGATCCGGTCGTTCGTGCGCCAGGCGATCGAGCTGAACGCGACCCGCGGCGACCCGACGAAGCGCTGACCAGCGGGTTGAGGCCACTCGAAGGGCCAAACGGGGATCGTGGGATTGACGGGCAGTTCGGCGAGCCTCGATGCTGCGAGCTGTGACCCTCCTCCTGATCGCCGCTGGCGGCGCTGCGGGCGCCGTGGCGCGCTACCTCGTGGACTCCGCCGTCCTCGACCGGTTCCCGGGCGCCTTCCCGCTCGGAATCCTGGTCGTCAATGTGGGCGGCTCGTTCGTGCTCGGCCTCCTCGCGGCCCTCATCGTCGACCGTGCCGTCCTGTCGTCCGATCTCCGAGCGCCGCTGATCGTCGGCTTCCTCGGTGCGTACACGACGTTCTCGACGCTGATGCTCGACAGCTGGCGTCTCGCCGAGGGCGGCCTTCCGCTCCTGGCCGTTGCCAATCTCGCCGGATCGGTCGTGCTGGGCGTCCTGGCCGTCGTGGGCGGTCTGTGGATCGGGCGACTCCTGGGCTGACGGCCGCCACGCGGCGACGCGATCGGAGGTCGGACGTCGTCGATCGGCATCGACGGGTGTCCGAGCGCTCACGGCGCCACGTCGTAGCACCGGAATGGGATGGGGCCCGGAAGCCCTCCTCAGATCGTCGCGATCGAGCGCGGCGCGTAGCGCGGACCGAAGGCCGGTGGCCGGAGTCCGCTCGTCTCGAGGAGCCGGATCACGCGGGCCCGGTGCCCGCGCCACGGCTCGAGCAGCTCGAGCATCCGCTCGTCCGTCCCGCGGATCTCGCCGGCCAGGGTGAAGGCCACGAGATTCGGCAGGTGGAAGTCACCGACGCTGACGGCGTCGGGATCGCCCGCGGCCCGCAGCATCACCTCCGCCGCCGTCCACGGCCCGATCCCCGGCAGGGCGGTCAGACGGGCGTAGGCCGCTTCGCGCGACAGCCCCAGGACCTCCTCGAACCGGGCCGCCCGGTCAGCGACCCGCCGGACGAGGTCGGCCCGCCGTCGCTCGACCCCGATCGGGTGGAACGCGTGATAGGGGATCGCCGCGATCGTGGCGGGCTCGGGCAGGAGCCGCAGCCCGAACGGACCGGGAGCAGGCTCGCCCCAGCCGCGGACCAGGCCGCGCAGTCCGCGCCAGGCCTCGGTGCCGGTGACCTTCTGCTCGAGGATCGCCGGAACCAGCGCCTCGATCACCGCGCCGGTCCGCCCGAGCCGGATGCCGCGATGGCGCCGGTCCAGCGCGGCCACAAGCGGGTGATGGCCCGGCACGAACCCGGAGCGGTCCTCGTCGAGCCCGATCAGGGCTGGGACGGCCTCGAGCGCCCGGTCGGCTCCCGGACCCCACGCCTCGGCGTCGACCCGGCCGCCCGACGCGTCCAGGCCGATGGCCAGCGTCGCGGGGCCGTCCGCGGTCCGGGTGGCGCGGACGATCCGCCCCGCCAGCAGCCGCATCGACGGGTCGCCGCTGCCGCGGAGATGGATGGCCACGGTCCGGCGCAGGTCGAGGGGTCCGTCCACGACGAAGGAGCGGGTGGGCATGACCCGCGAAGTCTGGCACGGAGCGGCCCAGGTCGCGCCATCCGCGCGGGCCGGCGCGACGGCACCGGACGCCCGGCGGCGGCTGGCCAGGAGCGGCGACTCGGGCGACATTTGGGACACTTATCCACAGTTGTTGCGTCTGCAATTGGGCATTGTCACGCACACGCAACACTCCGGAACGCGACGCCGCCGGCAGAAACGAGACACTTCCGCTAAGGTTCCCCTTGACGTGCGACGCCCCAGAGTCGTCGCGGGTATGGCGCTCATCGCCGTGCTCGCCGCGGCCGCCGTCCCCGGATCCGTTGGATCCCAGGGCCCCAGCCCTGAAGCTCCGATCGACGCGACCCTCTTCCGAGGTGTGGACGCAGTGTCGATCGACGGGACAGCGGCGATGACTCCTTCACTCGATCCCGCGTACCGGTCTGACGGTGCGCTCAGCGATACAACGGTCCTGCTCGACCCGGATGAGCGGCCTGCCCCTGCAGGCCGCCCGGATGCCGCAAGGATCCAGCCCGACGCGCCCGTCGGATCCGTGGCGATCCCGCAGTGGCATCGCGACGGCAACGTGTCGTGGTACGGCCCCGGGTTCTACGGGAATCGGACCGCTTGCGGCTACGCCATGACGAAGTCGCTCGTCGGCGTGGCCCATCGGACGCTTCCCTGTGGAACCAAGGTCACCTTCCGCAACCCGGACAACGGCCGGACGGTCACCACCAAGGTGGTCGACCGCGGACCGTATGTCTCGGGCCGGCAGTGGGACCTGACCGGCGGCCTGTGCCTCGCCCTGGATCATTGCTACACCGGCACCATCCTCTGGAAGCTTCCGTAGCTCGCTGACGGACCGCCCCGCTTCCCCGGGACGGTCCTGTCACTCCCACGCTGTCCACGCGGCGCGGCACCGCCGCTCGGCGGTGCTTCGACGCGTCCGCCACTGTCCCCGCCGACGTGCCGAATCGGCCGCATCGTCGCCTAGGCGACGGCTGGCCGATCGGCGACCGTGTCGGCTGACACGAGGCCCTGGACACGCTCGATGAGCTCGGCCGGTCGGAACGGCTTCGTCATGAGGTTCACCCCGGGTTCCACTCCGCGCTCCCCGAGCTCGCCGCCGGTGTAGCCGCTCAGGAACAGGACCGGCAGACCGGGCTGGCGATCGCGGAGGGCGCGCGCGAGGGCCGGGCCATTGACGCGCGGCATCATCACGTCGGTCAGCAGCGCGTCGACCCGGGAAAGGCCGTCCGCCAGCTCCAGCGCATGCCGGCCGTCCACGGCGGCAAGGACCCGGAACCCGGCTCCCTCCAGGATCTGGACGATGAGGTCACGAACGCCCGCCTCATCCTCGGCGACCAGGATCAGGGGGCGATCATCGACGGCCGGCTCGCCCGCGGCCGGCCGGATCGGCGTCGGCTCGGACGGCGCGCCGCCGCCCGCGGCGCCCGTGAACGACACGGAGGACGCGCCGCCGCTCCCGGCGCCCGTCACCGACCCGGAAGGCAGGAGGGTCCGGGGCACGACCGCGGCGTCGACGGCCTGGGCCGCCGCGAGGAGGATCGTGAAGGTGGTCCCGACGCCGGGCGTGCTCGCGACCTCGATGGCTCCACCGGACTGGTCGACGATCCCATACGCCGTCGAGAGCCCCAGCCCCGTCCCCTTGCCCTGGCCCTTGGTGGTGAAGAACGGCTCGAAGATCCGGTCGCGGGTCGGTCCATCCATCCCGCAGCCCGTGTCACTGATGCGGATCGCGACGGCGGCGATCGGGCCGTCGCCGGTGACGCCCTCCGGACGCCGCGACAGGCTGGTCGCGGCCACGACGGTTCGCTCGGTCGCGATCGTGAGGGTTCCGCCGTGGGCCATCGCGTCCCGCGCGTTCACCGCCAGGTTGAGGATGACGCGTTCGAGCTGGCCGGGATCGGCGACGACCGCGGGCAACGCCGGATCGAGGTGGACGATGAGCTGAATCTGCTCGCCGAGCAGACGGCCGAGCATGTGGCGCATGTCCTCGACGACCGAGTTGAGGCTCACGACCTCGGGCTTCAGGACCTGTCGCTGGCTGAACGCGAGGAGCTGATTGGTGAGGTCCGCGGCGCGCCGGGCGGCCCGCTGGATCTCCTCGGCGTCGCGCCGCTGATCGCCGTCCGGGAGGCCGTCTGCCAGCAGGTCG
Source organism: uncultured Chloroflexia bacterium (assembly GCA_963783055.1). Classification (GTDB taxonomy): domain Bacteria; phylum Chloroflexota; class Limnocylindria; order Limnocylindrales; family CSP1-4; genus CF-46. The sequence goes on along the minus strand of CAWAMB010000002.1, from coordinate 1,008,016 downwards.
GCATAGCCGCTGATCGCGGTCAGGAGGTTGTTGAAGTCGTGGGCGACGCCGCCGGCCAGCCGGCCGATGCTTTCGAGCCGGGTCGCCTGTTCGAGGCGCGCTTCGAGGGCCAGGCGGTCCGTCAGGTCGAGGCCGAGACCGACCACCCCGACGATCTCGCCGCCCACATGGAGCGGCTCGACGTGGACCTGGAGAACCCGATCCCCGAATGCCGCCTGGTACGACCCCGGTCGGCCGAGCAGCGCGTCGCGATGGGCGGCATCGGCCACGCCGCGTTCTTCGCCGCTCGTCCGGGGGTCGAAGCGGAACGCGGACGGAAGCGAACGCCCGAGCAGGTCGGCACCATCGATCTGGAGGCGGGTCAGGCCCTCGCCCGTGATGGAGGTCACGACGAGATCGACGTCCGTCGTCCAGACGATCGCCGGCAGGTGATCCACGAGCAGCCGGAGACGCGCCTCGCTCGACCGCACGGATTCCGCGACGAACCGGTCTGCGGACCGGAGACGCCCGAGCATGAACCGGCCGAGCGTGGCCGTGATCGCGACGAGCAGGATGAGGATCGCGCCCATGACGACGAGGAGCACGCCCTGGACCCAGCGGGCGCCTTCGCCGAGCGTCTTCGAGAACCGGTCCTCGAGCGCGGTGAGCCGGGCGTTCGACGCCTCGAGCTCGACCGAGAGCTGGCGGAGCGCGACGACGTCGCCACGCTCGACCCTGTCGCCGATCCGGGCGGCGATCGTCTCGAGGCGTTCGATCTCGGCGTCCGCCTCGGTCCAGATCGTGATCGCCTGGTCGATGTAGCTCAGGTGGCGGAACGTCCGGAAGAGCATCGCCATGGACGGGACGTCCTCGGCCGCATTCCCGCCCGCGACGAAACCCTCGAGCACGGCCGCGTCATTCGGCTGCTCGCGCTCGAGCTCCAGCCGAGCCCGGCGATCCCCATGGATCGCCTCGAGATCGGATCGGAAGCCCGCCAGGTCGGCCTCGTCGTGCGACGCCAGGTAGCGCTCGAGATGGATGACCGCATTCTTCTCGGCCTTCGACCAGAGGCCCTCGCCGCCGACGAATGCCCGGACGCCGGTCTGGATCGTCGACCCGATCGTGGCCGTGGCCATGACCCCGACCGTGAGGACGACGAGCAACCCGGCCAGGCCGAACAGCCAGCGACGGCTGGTGAGGCGGCGCGGCTGGTCGATCGGCTCGGACGGGGCGCGGTGGGGCATGGTCCTTCCAGTGACATCGCCAGTGTCCCTGTCCGGCCGGCCCCCGCCTATCGGCCGACGGTCCGGGTCCCGCTTGCCGAAATCCGACGTCGGCGGCTCACGGCCCGGCGCACGGCCCGCGGCTCGCCTGCGCAGCGCTGCGCGAACCCCGAGCGCGAACGCGGTACCCTCGGCGCATGTGCCGAAGCATCAAGGTCCTTCGCCGTCCGGACGAGCCGGCGACGACCGGTGAGATCGAGGCGGCCGCCCGCCAGTTCGTCCGCAAGGTCAGCGGCTACCGAACGCCGTCCCAACGCAACAGCGCGGCGTTCGATGCGGCCATCGAGGAGATCGCCGTCATCTCGCGCCGGATGCTCGAGGAGATCGGGGCCACCGTCGAGGACGGACCGGATCGCTGGAAGGCCGGCAGCGGGCAGCACCGCCACCACACCCACCCCGCCGGCGCGTGACGGTCGAGGCGGCGTCTGCGGGCGACCCGCTGGGAGCCGTCCCCGTTCCGTGGTGGTCGCGGCCAGGCCTCGAATCCGTTGACGGCCGGCTGTCGATCGTCGGGGTCGACGCCGAGCAGATCGCCCGCGAGCACGGGACGCCGATCTTCGTCTACGACCGCCTCCGATTCGCCGAGAACGCGAGGCGACTGGACGCTGCCCTGGCCGGGGCCGGCTTCCGTCATCGCCTCCGCTTCGCGCTCAAGGCGAATCCGGACCGACGCGCCCTCGCGGTGCTCCGGCCGCTCGTCGGCATCGATGCCTGCTCGCCCGGCGAGGTCACTCGGGCGATCGAGAGCGGCTGGCTTCCGAGCGAGATCAGCGTCACCGCGACCAACCTGTCCGACCGCGACCTGGATGCGATCCTGGCCCACGACGTCCACCTCAATCTCGACGCGGTGAGCCAGGTCGACCGGCTCGGTCGGCGGCTCGCGGCTCTCGGGCTGCCGCCCCGACCCATCGGCCTCCGGATCAACCCCGGCGCCGGCGCGGGCTACAACGAGACGCTCGCGTACAGCGGCGCCCGGCCCACGAAGTTCGGAATCTACGAGGACCGTGTCGTCGAGGCGGTCGCCGTCGCCGCGCGTCATGGACTGGCAATCGACACGATCCACCTGCATGCCGGCTCGGGCTGGCTGGCCGGCGGGCTTCCCGCGTTCGAGGCGGCGCTGGCCCGGGTCGTCCCGATTGCGCGTCGACTGATCGCGGACGGCCACGCCATCGCCGAGGTCAACGTCGGCGGCGGCCTCGGCGTTCCGCGCCCGATCCGACGAGTCGCCGATCGACCTCGACGCGTATGCGGCCGCCATCGCCCGCCAGCTCGCGCGGGCTCGATGTCGCGGTCGGCTGCGAGCCCGGCGACTACATCGCGAAGGACACGGCGATCCTCCTCGCCGAGGTCGTGACGGTCGAGGAGCGCGGCGGGACGACGTTCGTCGGGCTCGATGTCGGCTGGAACGTGAACTGCTCGCACTTCATCTACAAGTACGCTCAGGAGCTCGTCGTCTGCCGCGCCGCCGACGCCACGCGCACGGAGCGGGTCACGGTCGCCGGTCACATCAACGAGGCGGGAGACCTGTTCGCCGAGGACTACGACCTGCCGCCGGTCGCCGAGGGCGACATCGTCGCGCTGCTGAACGCCGGTGGCTACCACCAGGCGATGAGCTCGACCCATTGCCTGCGGCCGCACGCCGAGGCGCTCTTCCTCGATCGCTGAGCGACGTCGCTGATCCGGACGCCGTCCGCCGACGAACTCACGGTATCCACCCCGCCCGAGACCATCGCTGGAGGCATCCATGTCCGTGCGCCGTCGCGCGCTCCGTTCGGCCCTCGTGGCCGCATTCCTGTTGACGACCGCGTTCGGAGCCGGTGCGGCGCAGGCCAGCCACCTCTCGATCTACGGCCTGACGACCGACAACCGTCTCATCACGTTCAGCCCGACGAACCCGTCCGAGCTGACCCGGAACGTCAAGATCACGGGCCTCCGCGCAGGCGAGAGCCTGATCGGCATCGACAAGCGACCGCTCGATGGAACCGTCTACGCCGTCGGCAAGGTCGGTACCAGCGGCTGGCTCTACACGATCGACGTCGCGACCGGCCGCGCGACCTTCGTCGCCCGCCTCGATCGCACCTCTGACGGCGCACCCGTCGAGCTGAGCGGCAGCGAGTTCGGGTTCGACTTCAATCCGGCGGCCGATGCCCTGCGCGTCGTGAGCAACACCGGCCAGAACCTCCGGATCCTGCCGTCCGATCGCGTGGTCGCCGGCATCCAACGCTCGACCGGCGATACGTTCACGGATGCGCCATTGAACGACGGCGGCACGCCCGCATCAGGCATCACCGCTGCCGCGTACACGAACAGCGACACGGATGCGGCCACCGGAACGACCCTGTACGACCTCGACACGTCGCGCGATGACCTGGTCATCCAGACCCCGCCGAACGACGGGACGCTGGTGAAGGTCGGCGATCTCGGGGTCCCGACCACGGCGTTCGCCGGCTTCGACATCCGGACGATCGACGGCACGAATACCGCGTACGCCTCGATCACCCGGCAGGCCGGGAAGGGCGCGACGGTCGCCAACCTCTATGTCGTGGACCTCGCCACGGGCGCCGTGACCGATCTCGGACGGATCGGCGGACCGAAGGTGCTGCGCGACATCGCCGCCGCCTGATCTCTCCCACTCCGTGCAACGCCGCCGGCCCCGCCGGCGGCGTTGCCATACCCCGCCGACGCGCGGGTCTGGCGATCACCGGCGTCAGTCCGGGTCGAGGCTGCCCCACGACACCACCCGGATCACGGTGAAGCGCAGGATCGGGCGGTCCTCGAGCCGGTGCGTCGCGTACTGCGGGTACTTCGCCCGGAGCGCCTCGATCGCCGCGCCGTGCTCCGCCACCTCGTGCGGCTCGGGCTCGAGCACCTCGGCCCGGGTCTCGAGCCGGATCCAGCCCAGGCGATCCCAGTCCTCCGACCAGCGGTCGACCAGGAGCGTGGCATCGGGCAGGACGAGGATGTCGCGGACCCGGGCGAGCTCGTGCGGGTCGTCGCTCTGCTTCGGCTTGTCGTCGAGCGGGCTGTAGAGCCGCGGCCGGGCAGCGCCGGCGACGGGTGCCGAGTCGGCGCCGACGACGAAGCAGATCGGGACGAGCCGTGGCCGTCCCGACGGGGCGATGGTCGCCAAGGTGGCGGTCCGGGCGGCGGCCAGGAAGGCGCGGGTCGGTTCGTCGAGGGTCGAGACGTCCGGCATCCCCGGATCATGCCTCTCCTACACTCCTCGCGTGAGCCACGATCCTCGACCGTCGCCGACCCGCCACGTGACGACGACCCGGATCGTGGCCGTCCGCGGCTCGTCGCTCGAGTTCCGCGCCGATCGCGTCGTCGGCGAGGAGCCGCTCGAGATCCGGGCGGCCGGCCCGGGCCAGGATCCGGTGGCGGTCGCGATCACGATGCGGACGCCCGGCTTCGAGGACGAGCTGGCCATCGGCTTCCTGCGGACGGAGGGCCTGATCGATGGTCCGGAGGTCCTCCGCGTCGCGACCGGCGACCCGGCCGAGATGAGCCAGCCCGACGACCAGGTCACCGTCCATCTCAGCCGACCGTTCGACGCCTCGCGCGTCGCCGAGCGCCACTTCGTCGCGACGGCGTCGTGCGGGATCTGCGGCAAGGCGTCGCTCGACGAGGTCGCGGTCCGGTCCGACCCCATCCCCGACGGTCCGGTCGTGCCGCGCTCGATCGTCCTCGCCCTGCCGGACCTGCTCCGGGCCGCCCAGCGCGCGTTCGACGAGACGGGCGGCCTCCACGCGGCGGGCCTCTTCACCGCGGCCGGGGAGCTCATCGCGCTGCGCGAGGACGTCGGCCGCCACAACGCCCTCGACAAGCTGGTCGGCTCGCAGGTCCTCGCCGAACGCGATGCCGCTCCACGAGCGGATCCTGATGGTGAGCGGCCGGGTCAGCTTCGAGATCATCCAGAAGGCGGCCGTGGCCGGAGTGCCGATCGTGTGTGCCGTGTCGGCGCCGTCGGATCTCGCGATCGAGGCGGCCGACCGTCTCGGCGTGACGCTGGTCGGGTTCCTGCGCGGCGACGGCTTCAACGTCTACGCCCACGACGAGCGGATCGACCTGCGCGATCTCCTCGCCTTCGACTGACGGCGGCCCGCGCCCGCCGACCGGATCGTCATCCGCGGCGGGGGTCAGGGGACGGCGGTCAGACGCAGCTCGGCTTGCACCAGGCAGTGGTCGCCGACGGCCGGGCAACGCTCGTCGATCGCGATCGGAGTGATGTCCGGCGAGACGATGACGTGGTCGATCCGCAGGACCCCGAGCCCGAGGAACTCCAGGCGGATCGGGCGCCACGTCCAGCCGGTCCCGAACCCGACCTGGGCGTGGACGTCGCGGAGCCCGTCGGACCAGCCGGTCGAACGCCGGCTCCGACGCGGCCGTGTTGAGGTCACCGAGCAGGAGGACCGGCAGGCCCGCCGCCACCCGCGCGTCGACGAGCCCGCGAAGCGTGTCGAGGTCCGCGTTGCGCTGGGCCACATCCAGCCCGACCGGCAGGTTCGTCCGGCCGAGCGATGCGATCTCCGCGTGGAACGGGTGGGCGTGGACGATCGCCATGCGGCGCCCGTCGCCGAGATCCAGCGTCGCCTCCTGGACGGCCGGATCGAGGGCGAACGAGGCGTCGAGGATCGGGAAGCGGCTCAGCAGTCCGAGGCCAAGCACGCTGTTGCGTGGTTCGAGGGCCCGGTAGGGATACCGGGCGAGAAGACCCGGATCGGCCGCGATGGCGCGGGCCGCCTCGGGTTGGAGCTCCTGGAGGCCGACGACGTCGGCGGTCGTCGCCGCGAGAAACGCCGCGGAGGATGGCCCGGCGCGAGACTCGACCTCGAGATTCCACGTGACGACATCGACCCGGGTCGCGTTCGCGCTGACAGCGCCCGGCGGCAGTGACACCCAGTCGCTGCTGAAGCGAACGACCGTCACGACGAGGAGGGCGAGCGAGGCCCAGCCGGCGGCCGGACGGCGGTCGATCAGCGCGATCGGGATCAACGCAAGACCGGCAATCGCGAGGTGCGGCGCGAAGATCTGGACGACGCCGAGGGGGCCGCCCTCGGGAGCGGCCACGGCAAGCAGCCACTCCACGAGCGCAATCGCGCCGACGGCGGCAAGGGACAGCCGCGCGATGGCGCGGCGCAGGGGATGTGGGGTCATGCGTCCGTGACGGGTCGCGCCACCATCCCGTGACGACGCGTGGCGAACGCTCGGTCAGGGCCCGGAGCGCGGCCCGCGACTCTGGACGAATTGGAAGCCGAAGCGGCCCTTGATGCAGAGGTGGCCGTCGGTGACCGACGAGTCGAGCGGCGACGTCACCGTCACGATCGTGTTGTCCTGGACATGGAGCTCGAGCGCGCAGCCGACCCCGCAGTACGGGCAGATCGTCTCGGTCACGGTCTGGGCGCTCTCGTCCCACGTCCCGGCGGCCCGCATGTCGAACTCGGACTTGAACATCAGGGCACCGGTCGGGCAGACGCCGATGCAGTTGCCGCAGTACACGCAGGCCGACTCGGGGAGGGGCACGGCCGCCTCGGTCGAGATCCGCGCGTCGAACCCGCGGCCCGCGACGGCGATCGCGAACGTGTTCTGGGCGTCCTCGCCGCAGGCCTCGACGCACTTGTAGCAGAGGATGCACTTCGAGTAGTCGCGGACGTAGAGATCGTTGTCGACCTTGACCGGCTGGGCGACGGTCTGGGCCGCATCGACCGGCGGCGGGTGGTGATGACCGGCATCGTGGGTGTCGCGCTCGCCGGCTGCCGCCGGCACGGTCGGCGGGCCGTAGCGGGCCGGAATCCGCGGCGTAGCGATCGATGTAGCCCTGCGCCGCCGGCGCCGTCGACAGGTCGACCGACGAGCCGAGGAGCTCCATCACCATCTTCCGGCTGTGGCGGACGCGATCGGAATCGGTCTGGACGTCCATGCCGGCCTCGACCTTGCGCGAGCAGGCCGGCACGAGGACGCGCGAGCCGGTCACCTCGACGACGCACACCCGGCAGACGTTGACCGGGGTCAGGTTCTCGAGATAGCACAGGGTCGGGGTGTCGATGCCCTCGGCCCGACACGCCTCGAGGATCGTCGAGCCGGCCGGGACCGAGACGGCCGCGCCGTCGATCGTCATCTCGACGGCCGCCCGGACGGGATCGGGTGGCGCAGCCGGCGGCCGGCTCGGACGGGCGGCGGGGCGGAGGAGGATATCGGTGAGCGGCTGCGCGGCCGGCGGCTCCCCGGCGTGCGGGACATTCCCGACGCCCGCCGGGTCGCGGTCCATGCTCAGTCCGTCGCCGCTCACAGGGCGACCAGCTCCGGGCGGCGGAGGGCGCTCTCGATCGCGGAGCTGGCCGTCTGGCCGAGGCCGCAGATCGATGCGTCGCGCATCACCTGGCCGAGCTCGCGCAGGAGGGCGAGCTCGTCGTCGCGCCTGCCGTGAGCCGCCGCGGCGCCCGAGGCCAGGCGCGCGAGCAGCTCCTCCTGGCGAACGGTGCCGACCCGGCACGGGACGCACTGGCCGCACGACTCGTCGCGGAAGAACCGGGCGATCCGGGTCAGGGCGCCGACCAGGTCGGCCGTCTCGTCGAAGACCATCACGACGCCGGAGCCGAGCGTCGCGCCGATCGCCCGGGTCGCCTCGAACGTAAGCGGCGTTTCGAGTGCCTCCGGGCCGACGAACACGCCCGCCGCGCCGCCGAGGAGGACCGCCTTCAGGGCCTTGCCACCCGGAACGCCGCCGGCCATCCGGATCAGCTCGCCGAGCGTGACCCCGAACTCGACCTCGTAGACGCCCGGGCTGCGCGACGTTGCCCGAGACGCAGAAGAGCTTCGGCCCGACCGACCCCTCGGTGCCGATCGCCCTGAAGGCGGCGACCCCGTCGTCGGAACCGACGATCTGGAGGACGTTGACGAGGGTCTCGACGTTGTTGACCGCCGTCGGCTTGCCGAACAGACCGACCTCGACCGGGAACGGCGGCTTGTTTCGCGGCTCGCCACGCTTGCCCTCGATCGACTCGAAGAGCGCCGTCTCCTCGCCGCAGATGTACGCGCCGGCGCCGCGCCGAAGCTCGATGTCGAGCTCGCCCAGCAGCCCGGCATCGCGGCTGGCGGCGACCGCGCCGCGAATTCGTTCCTCGGCAAGTGGGTACTCGCCGCGGATGTAGAGGTATGCCTTCGACGCGCCGACCGCGAACGCCTCGATCGCCATCGCCTCGACGACGGCGAACGGGTCGCCTTCCATCAGGATCCGGTCCTTGAACGTTCCGGGCTCCGACTCGTCGGCGTTGCAGACGAGGTAGTGCGGCTGGGCGGGCTGGCTCGCGACCGCCGCCCACTTCCGGCCGGTCGGGAAGGCTGCGCCACCGCGGCCGACCAGATTTGCCGCCGTCACCTCGTCGATGACCTGCTGCGGTCCGATCGCGCGGGCCCGCTCGAGGGCCCGGAACCCGCCGTGCGCCCGGTAGTCATCGAGCGAGGTGGGGTCGACGACGCCGACGCGGGCGAGGAGACGGAGTCCAGGCCGGCCCGCCTGCGGGATCGGGAGGTCGCGGTACTCGGTCCAACTCTGGCCGGAGCTGCATCCTCGCAGCCGACCCCGGCGGCGTCGACCGGCGCCGCGACGGTGGTCATCGGCTCGGTTCCGGCGGTGGTGATCATCGCGGCCGGCGCGCGCTCGCACACGCCGAGACAAGGAGAACGGAGCCACGTCCGCTCTCCGGCGGCATCCGCCGCCCCCTCCGGCCCCATGGTCCGTTCGAGGTCGGCGCACAGCTCGTCGGAGCCGGCCAGCCGGCAGGCCAGGTCGTCGCAGACGTGGGCCACGATCGGCGGTCGCGCGGTGGTGGCGAACAGGGCGTAGAACGTCGCGACGCCGTACGCCTCGGCCGGCGGGACGGTGAGCCGGCGCGAGACGTAGTTCAACGCCGGCTGGCTGATCCAGCCGATCCGCGACTGGATCGCGTGGAGCGACGGGATCAGCAGATCGCGTCGCGAGCGTGCCTCGTGGCCGCCTCGGGCGACATGGCCGTCGATGCCGGTGTCGCGGACGCCCCCGCGCCAGCCGGACTCGGCGGGACCCAGGACGGCGTCGACCGCGGCCCGCTCGGCCGGCGACGCGAGCGGCCCGATGACGTGGAGATCCATCGCCCCGAGTGTAGCCGCGGCGGTTGCGGCGACGTGCCGCCGGTGCGACGCGCGGTGCTGCGGTCCGGCCCACCTGGCCGATCGCAGACGCGGCCCGACGGATCAGACCCGAAGGATCAGGAGCCAGGCGCTCGATACGCCGGGTGCTTGGCGATCGCGGCATCGATCTCGTCGGCCGTCAGGAGCACCGTCGTCCGGATCGACGCGGCACCGGTCGCGCCGACTGTGGCGGCCACCGCCGCCGCCGAGACGTTGTCGGGCAGCTCGACGATGATGATGATGTCGTCCGACCCGAAGGCCCAATAGCAGGCCTCGATCGTCCCACCAACGCTCCCAACAAGAGCGTCGATTGCAGCCCGGCGTCCGTTGCCGCCGTCCTTCAGGACTCCCTGGATGCCCGCCTGCGTATAGGACGCGGTGAACAGGTAGTGGCCCATGGCGGTACCTCCGATGGCGACGCTGGCCGCGCCGCGGACACACCAGTTTCGCAGGTCGACCTGGTTGCGTTCGACCGATCCGCCTCGGTCAGCGTCGGTCGCCCAGCCCGACCGGCTGCCAGGCCGCGGGATCCCACTCGGCGTCGGGCTTGGCCAGCTCGCGGGCGAGGGCGTCGAGGTTGGCCTCGAGCCCGTCGATGATCTGCTGCTCGATCCCGGGCATCGTCTTGAGGGCGACGCCAAGCATCAGGTTGGCGGCGAAGCCCTGGGGCTTGACCGCGAGCGCCATCGCGACGTCGGTCTTGCCGTCTGCCGTGGGACTGAGGTCGACGGTACCCTCTCCCCGGATCCGGCCCTGGGTCGTGCGGAGCTCGATCCGGCTGGGGCTGCGGTCGCGGATCTCGACCTCGAGCGGGCCGCTGATCCCGAGCGCGGTCGCCGCCTGGGTGCCTGGCTCGACCGGTGGCAGCTCGTCGCGGAGACGCGCCGCGAGCTGGAGCAGCCGGTCATGTACCACGTCCATGCGCTGGTCGACTGTGCGCGTGGCGCGGTGCTCGATGCTCACGAAGCCTCCGCGTTCGCAGCGACCGCGGCGACCGGCGCCTCGAGTCGCTCGATCCGGATTGCGGTCGCCTTGAACTCGGCCGTGCCGGACTTGGGATCGGTCGCGTCGATCGTCAAGAGGTTCGTCGCCACGTCGTCCTGGAAGTGGAGGGTCATGAACGTCAGGCCCGGCCGGAGCGATTCGTCGATCCGGATCGGGACCTCGACCTGCCCGCGACGCGAGACGACTCGAACCCGCTCACCGTCCGTCAGCCCATACGCCTCGACATCCTCCGGCGACATGTCGAGCGACTCACCGCGCCGCAGCGGCGACGTGTAGCCGCCGGTCTGGACGCCGGTGTTGTACGAGTCGAGGCGGCGCCCGGTCGTGAGCCTGATCGGGTAGTCGTCAGACAGCTTGTCGACCGGCGGATCGTGGTCGACCGCCTGGAACGGGACGCGGTTGCCCGGCACGGGGTCCTCCCAGAGCCGGCTATGGAGGAACAGCTCGCCCGGGTGCGTCTCGTCGTAGCACGGCCACTGGAGCCCGCCGAGCTCCTCGAGCCGCTGGTACGACATCCCGGCGTGGACGGGCGACAGTGCCCGGACCTCGTTCCAGGCATCTTCGGCGGTCGTCCAGCCCCAGTCGGCGCCCATCCGGCGGGCGATCTCCGCGATGATCGAGAGGTCGTCGCGCGCGTCGCCCGGCGGGTCGAGGGCTTTGCGCACGCGCTGGACGCGGCGCTCGGAGTTGGTCACCGTGCCCTCGGTCTCGGCCCACGACGCCGCGGCCGGCAGGACGACATCGGCCAGCTCGGCGGTCGCGGTCAGAAAGATGTCCTGGACGACGAGGAAGTCACGGGTCGACAGGAGGTGCTTCGCCTTCTTCTGGTCGGCCTCGGACTGGACCGGGTTCTCGCCGATCACGTAGACCGCCTGGAGCTCGCCGCGTTCCATCGCATCGAACATGCCGCTGACAGGTGCCAGCCGCGCTTCGGCGGGACGCTCACGCCCCAGCGCTCGTCGAACTTGGCCCGGAGCTCGTCGTTCTCGACGTGCTGGAAGCCCGGCAGCCGATCCGGCAGGGCGCCCATGTCGCCGCCGCCCTGGACGTTGTTCTGGCCGCGCAGCGGGTTGACCCCGCTGCCCCACCGGCCGACGTGTCCGCACAGCAGGACGAGGTCGATCAGGGCAACCACGTTGTCGACCGCGTTGTGGTGCTCGGTGATCCCGAGCGTCCAACAGATCATCGCCGTGTCGGCAGTGGCGAAGGCATGAGCGAGCTCGCGGATGGCCTCGGCCGGGACGCCGGTCTCGCGCTCGGCGTACTCGAGGGTGTAGCTCTCGACCTTGGCCTTGTACGCCTCGAAGTCGCTCGTGGCGCGATCGATGAACGCCTGGTTCTGGAGCCCGGCGGCAATGATCTCGCGGCCGACCGCGTTGGCGAGGGCGATGTCGGAGCCGACGTCGAGGCCGAGCCAGACGTCGGCCCACTCGGCCGAGCTCGTGCGGCGCGGGTCAACTGCGTAGAGCCGGGCGCCGTTGCGGACGCCGCGCAGGAGGTGATGGAAGAAGATCGGATGCGTCTCGCGGGCGTTGCTGCCCCACAGGACGATCAGGTCCGTTTCTTCGGCCTCACGGTATGAACTTGTGCCGCCACCGGCACCGAACACGGTCGCCAGACCGGCGACGCTTGGGGCGTGTCAGGTGCGGTTGCAGCTGTCGATGTTGTTGCTGCCCAGCACGGACCGGCTGAACTTCTGGGCGGCGAAGTTGACCTCGTTGGTCGCCTTCGAGCACGAGAAGACGCCGAACGTCGTGGGCCCATGGGCGGCCTTTGCCGCCTGGAAGCCCGCGACCACCCGGGTGAGGGCCTCGTCCCAGCTCGTCGGGCGCAGCGGCGCGTCCTTCGAGTCGCGAACGAGGGGCTGGGTCAGTCGAACGTAGTTCTTCGGCACGGGGTGCCTCCAGCGGATCGACGACGCCCCGAGTGTAGCGCCGCGTCCCCATCGCGGCGGCGTGGAGCGCGCCGCCTGCTACCCTCGGCCGATGCCCGTCCACCACGATCGATCCCGAGTCCACGAGGCACGGATCAGCGGACTGGCGATCATGCTCAGCCTGGCAGCCCTGATCCTCGCCCTCGTCTACGTCGTCGGTGGCTTCGCCAACCGGATCGTCATCGAGATCGTGGCGATCCCCGTTCCGAGCGCAACGGTCCACTGAGCCCGCCGCCAGGGTCATCGCTCGCCGCACGGAGGAGTTCCATGAATCGATCGTCGGATCGACGGGCGGAGTGGCTCGTCGTCCTCATCGGGGTCGTGCTCGTCCTCGCAGCCTGTGGCGGGAGCGCGGCGAGCGCCAGCCCGACGGCGCCGGCCGCCAGCAGCGTCCCGTCGGCCGCGGCGGGTGCCTCGGAAGTCGCCCGCACGTTGACGGCCCCGGACACGGCCAAGCCCGGAGCCGACATCGTCGTGACGTGGACCGGCAAGGTCGGCAACGGCGACTATCTCGCGGTCGTGGCTGCCGGGCAGCCGTACAAGGACGGGGTGTACGTCAACATCCAGGGCACGACCTCCGCCACCCTGAAGGCTCCGCCGACCGCCGGCGCCTATGAGATCCGCTGGATCGAGGGCGACACGACCGACGTGGTGAAGGCGTCGCGGCCGATCACGATCGCCCCGTAGGTCGACGCGGTCGGCGACCGGCGCGCCCGCCTGGCGACCGCCATCGGTCGTCTACCCGAGCGGTGTCCGCACGTCGCGCCGGGCCTGGCGCACGATCCGGATGAACTCGCGGAGGTGGGCGATCGGCCGGATGTGCGAGGGAGCTCCCGCGTAGATCGTCCGGATCGGGACCCAGGCGATCGTCCCGCCGAGGCGGATGCAGGTCGTGATCTGCTCGACCTCGAAAGCGAACCCCGGCTCGTCGCTGGCGAGCGTGTGCTCGGCCAGGCGGCGGCTCACGAGGCGATAGCCCGACTGGTTGTCCGGGATGTCGCGGCCGACGGCCCAGGAGAACGCCATGCCGCCGATCACATTCGAGAGACGTCGGGCGACCGGCATCGCCCGGAAGCTGCGACGCCCGACCACGAGCTCGGGTCGCGGCTCCTGGTCGGCCGGCGGCCTGGTCCACGCGGCGAGGAACGTCGGGATCTCGGCTGGGTCGTGCTGGCCGTCGGCGTCGAGCGTGAGGATCGCGTCGGCGCCGCTCGCAAGGGCGTGCCGGAACCCGGCTCGAAGCGCGGCGCCCTTGCCCTGGTTCGGCCGTTGCTCGAGGACCTCGGCTCCGGCCGCGCGAGCGACGTCCGCCGTCCCGTCCGACGAGCCGTCATCGACGACGAGGACCTCGAGGTGGGCCTTCGCTCCGTGAACGACGGCACCGATCCGGGGCGCCTCGTTGTAGCCCGGGATCAGGGCGACGATCACGCGAGCCGGACGCCCGGCGCCGAGTCGCCGTCGCCGGGCCTGCCGTCGACGCCCTCGACCCGGCCGACGACCCAGTGTTCGACGCCTGCGTCGGCCAGTCCGGCACGGACCGCGGTGAGCCGCTCGGGGTCGATGGCGGCGAGCAGACCGCCGGATGTCTGGGGGTCGTGGGCCAGGGTGACGAGCTCGGGTAGGACGCCATCGCCGACGGTCAGCGCCGGGGCGACGAATCGGCGGTTGTGCGCTGCCCCGCCGGTCTCGACGCCGGCCGCCGCCAGGGCAACCGCACCGTCGAGGGCTGGTAGCGCGCTCGCCTCGAACACGAACCGGGTGCCGGAAGCGCGCGCCATCTCGAGACCATGGCCGAGGAGGCCGAAGCCCGTGACGTCCGTCGCGCCGGCCACGCCGTTCGCGACGAGGACCTCCGACGCCGCACGGTTCAGGCGGCGCATCTGGTCGATCGCGGCCGCCAGGTCGTCGTCGGACGTCCGGCCCTGGCGATGGCCGCTCACGAGGACGCCTGTCCCGAGCCGCTTCGTGAGCAGCAGGGCGTCGCCGGGCCGGGCGCCGCCCTTGCGAAGCAGCTTGTCGGGGTGGGCAGCCCCGATCACCGCGAGCCCGTACTTGGGCTCGGGGTCGCGGATCGTGTGCCCGCCGGCCAGCGTCCCGCCTGCCTCGCGGACCTTCGCGGACGCCCCGTCGAACACGGCCGCGAGCGTGTCCCGCGGCAGATCCTCGGGGAACGCCGCGATCGACAGGGCGAACAGGACGCGGCCGCCCATCGCGAACACGTCGCTCAGCGCGTTGGCGGCCGCGATCTCGCCGAACGTCCGGGCGTCGTCGACGAGCGGTGGGAAGAAGTCGAGCGTGCCGATGATCGCGAGGTCGTCGCTGATCCGGTAGGCGGCAGCGTCGTCGGCCCGCTCGAGACCCGCGATCAGCTCGGCCGGCTCCGGACCGCCGGCGGCGCCGAGGCCGCTGAGAGCATCGGCCAGGAGATCGGCGCCGAGCTTCGCGGCGCAGCCGCCGCAGTCGGTCAGCTCGGTGAGGCGAATCGGCGACAGGCTCGGAACGTCGAGGGTGGGCACGGACCGATGATAGGAGGCGGACGTGCGGAGGCGCCGGCGAGGGCCCGCAGCACGGGTCTTCGTCGGCGCCAACCATGCAGACGACGACCGACCGCGGAACTCATCGGTGAGCCGCGATCAAGACTCCGACGGCGTTCGTCGTGCATGGGTGCGTCAGCGCAAGGCGCCGCCGAGGACCGCAGCGAGCGACCTCGGATGGTCGTGAGCGAGGACCACAGGCGGCAACGCCGCGATGGCGTGCCCAGGCACGACAGCCAATGCGCTTACCATCGTCCCGAGGGAGTGGAGGGGCCCCGGTGGGTTCCCCGGTCTTCAACACCGGTGACGCTGCGCTCTGCGCGGCGTGGTGGGTTCGACTCCCATGCGCTCCCGCCAGCCACGCGATGGAGGTCCGATGTCGTCGCAGCCGGTCGGTCGCCCGCGCCCGCCGAGCGTCGAGCGCGTCCTGACCGCCGTGCTCGCCCGCGTGGCCGATCCGCGCGATCACGACGTCGTCGTCGAGATGGCTCGGGCGGTCATCGGTGACGAACGCGACCGGCTTGCGGTCGGCGCGGACCCGCGCTCGCCCGACACCCTCGCAGCCGAGATCGTGGACCGTCTCGACGCCTTCGTCGCGCCCGGTGTCGACACGGTCATCAATGCGACCGGCGTGATCATCCACACGAACCTGGGACGGGCGCCGTGGGCGGCGGCGACGGCGGCGATGACCGGCGCCGCAACGAGCTACCTCCTGCTCGAGATCGATCGGGCGACCGGCCGTCGCGGAGCACGGTTCCGCGTGGCCGAGGATCACCTGATCGCCCTCACCGGGGCCGAGGACGCCTTCGTCACCAACAACAATGCGGCGGCGCTTGCGCTCGCGGTCGGGCTCGCCGGCCGGAGCGGCATCGTCGTCTCGCGCGGCGAGCTGGTCGAGATCGGCGGAGCGGTCCGGATCCCGGACATCATCCGGCGGGCGGGGGCGAAGCTCATCGAGGTCGGCACGACGAACCGGACACGCGCCGCAGACTACGAGGCCCCTCTCGCCGAGGGCCGCGCCCGCACGGTGCTCCGAGTGCATGCCTCGAACTTCACGATGGCCGGCTTCATCGAGGCCCCCGACGCAGCCGAGGTGGCCGCGATCGCCCGGCGCCACGGCGCCATCGTCATCGACGATCTCGGGTCGGGCGCGCTCCTGCCGACCGAGCGGTTCGGGCTGGCCCACGAGCCGATGCCGCGCGAGCGCCTGGCGTCCGGCTCCGACGTGGTGACGTTCAGCGGCGACAAGCTCGTCGGCGGCCCCCAGGCCGGCCTCGTCGTCGGGCGGGCGGACCTGATCGCCCGGATTCGACGTGACCCGCTGGCCCGCGCGATGCGACCGGACAAGGCAACGCTGCTCGGCGTGGCCGCCACGCTCGGCCTGTATCGAGCCGGGCGGGCCGAGACCGACATTCCGGTCTGGACGATGATCGCCGCCCCGATCGAGGCCCTGCGTGCACGGGCTCATGCCGTGGCCGAGCGAATCGGCGACCGAGCGGCGGTCATCGACGTCGAATCAACGATCGGTGGCGGAAGCCTGCCGGGCCAGACGCTGCCATCCTCCGGCGTCGCGATCGGGGGCGGATCTGCCGATCGGCTGCTCCGCGCGATCCGCCGCGCCGATCGGACCGCAGTGATCGCGCGGATCGATGATGGGCGGGTCGTCCTCGACCTCCGGACCGTCGAGCCCGAGCTCGACGCAAGACTCGCGGCGATCGTGGCGGCCGCCCTCGACCGACGGCCGTGACCGTCGTCGTCGGCACCGCCGGCCACATCGACCACGGGAAGACCACGCTCCTCCGGGCCCTGACCGGGATCGACGCCGACCGGCTCCCCGAGGAGCGGGCCCGGGGCATGACGATCGACGTCGGCTACGCCCACCTGACGTTGCCCGATGGCTCCGAGCTCGACTTCGTGGACGTGCCGGGCCACGACAAGCTCGTCGGGAACATGCTCGTCGGGGCGGCCGAGGTGGACGCCGCGCTGCTCGTGATCGCGGCGGACGACGGTCCACGGCCTCAGACGGTCGAGCACCTCGAGCTGATCGAGGCGCTCGGGCTCGCCGATGGCCTCGTCGTGGTGACGAAGACCGACGCGGTTGCCCCGGACCGCGTCGCGGCCGTCCTGGCCGAGGCGCGGGCCCTGATCGCATCGACGCAACTGGCCGGAGCCGAGGTCCTCGCCGTCTCGGCGACGACCGGCGCAGGTCTCGACGAACTCCGCGCGGGGCTGCTCGCGCTCCGTGATCGGGTTCGTGCCGGGGTCGCTCGGAGCGCCGAGGATCCGGAACCCGCCAGCCGTCTCGCCATCGACCGGGTGTTCGCGATCCGCGGTCGCGGGACGGTCGTCACGGGCACGCTCCGCGGCGCCCCGATCGAGCGCGGGGCGATCCTGCGCGTCGTACCGGACGGTGACGGTCGCACGGTCCGCGTCCGCGAGGTCCAGGTCCACGGCCGGACGGTCGATCGAGCCGGGCCCGGACGGGTCGCCCTGAACGTCGCCGGGGAGGGGATCACCGGCCTCGAGCGGGGCACCGTCCTGACCGACGACCCGGCCGTCGTCGCCACGGACCGGTTGCTGGTCGCTATGCGGCCGGTCATGGCTGACCTCGCGCCACCGGCTGGTGGCCGGCGCGGGCTGCCCGCCGACCGATCGCGGGTGGCCCTCCACCTCGGCACGGCTCGGGTCGGCGGGGTCGTCGGTCGAGGCGGGCGTGACGCGATCGATCTGGCCGGCGGCGAGGGATCCGCGATCCTGCGTCTCGAGCGCCCCATCGCCGCAGCGGCCGGCGATCGGCTGGTCCTCCGCCGGCCGTCACCGCTCCTGACCCTGGCCGGTGGCCGCGTTCTCGACCCGTTGCCGGCGCGCGGCGTGGCGCGGCGGCGCAGCTCGCCCGAGCGAATGACGGCCCTGGCCGTGGCGCCCGCCGGGTCGCTGAGCCTGGAAGGCGGCCCGCCTCGACCTGCACGGGGCCCTGGCGGGCCCTCAGGCCACCATCGCCCCGGACCTGGCGGAGGAGCTGGACGCCCTGCTCCTGGACGTGGTGGGCGCCCGGCCCGGGATCCGCACGACCGAGCTTGCGCGAGCTGCGGCCGAGCGCCTGCGTCGCCGCGTCGGGTCACTGGGGTCCGGGCGGTCGGCGGGACGTTCGGCGCCGGCAGCGGACAGCGATCCCGCCCAGCGAATTGCCCTCGCGCGCCTCGATTCGCTGGTTGCCTCCGGCGCGGTTGTCCGCGACGCAGACCGGATCCTGCCGCCGGGCGTCGCCGTGGCCGAGCCGTCGGCGGTCATTGGCGCCGCGATGGACCGCCTGGTCGCCCTCCTGGCGACGGCGACCCCGCCATCCCTCGCCGCGGCGGCCCGCGAAGCCGGGTGTCCGCCCGAGGGGATCCGTCTCCTCGAGCAGGCGAACCGGATCGTCCGGCTCGACCCCGACCTCGCCTGGGCCGAGCCGACCTGGCGCGAGCTCGCCGGCCGGGCCCTCGCCATGGCCGCGGTCGCCCCGCTCGCGCCGGCCGCCTATCGCGATGCGACCGGCACGAGCCGGAAGTACGTCATGGCGCTCCTCGAGGACCTCGATCGCCGGGCGATCCTGCGGCGCACCGAAGCCGGCCACGTGCCAGGTCCACGGGCCGCCCAGCTGGCGGGCCCGGTGGCGGGCGGGGCCGGCCACGGGGCCGCGGTCCGATGAGCGACCCGGGAGCGGCTCGACCCGCGGCGAGCGCGATCGTCCTGGCGGGCGGACGGTCCAGCCGATTCGGCGGCGACAAGCTGGCAGCCGTCGTGGACGGCGGCACGCTCCTGGAAGCGGCCATCGCGGGCGTCCAGGCAGTGGCGACGGACGTCGTCGTGGTCCTCGCCCCCGATGATGGTCGACTCCCGGGCGGCGGGCCGTCCGTCCGGGTCGCCCGCGACCCGGAACCGTTCGGCGGTCCGCTCATCGGCCTGCTCGCCGGTCTCGAGGCCGTCGATCAGCCGCTCGCGCTCGTGGCCGGCGGCGACATGCCCGGCCTCCGATCGGACGTTCTCGATCTCATGCTCCGGACCCTCGTCGCGGCGGACGACGCATTCGGAGCCGTGGTCCTCGAGCGGCGCGGCCGGATCGAGCCGCTCCCCGCTGCCCTCCGGACGGGAGCCGCGACCGACCACGCCCGGCGACTCGTCGCCGACGGCGAGCGGAGCCTGCGCAGCCTGTTCGAGCGCCTCCCGACGCGCGTCCTCGACGAAGCGCTGTGGCGGCCGCTCGATCCGGATGGCGCGACCCTCGTCGACGTGGACGAGGTCGGCGACCTGGAGCGCTGACCGGACCGCGCTCCGCGAACTCCCGGGAAATGCCGAACGCGCCCGCCGGGAGGACGGACGCGTTCGCGTGGAGGAGGAGCGGAGGGGGCTGTGGAGGCTAGCCCCGGTACGGGTAGTTGACGAGGGTTGGTGTGCTCGACGGCCGATCGGCCGGACCGCTCAGGAGCGACCAGACGCTCTTGACTGCGGCGCCGAGGTTGACCTTGGACTCGCTGGAGTGGGCCTGTGCGGCGAGGCGCTCGTTCGCGGCGAGGTTGAACATCTCGTTCTGGTGAGCCGCGACGTAGAGATGGCTGAGGCTGTACACGTCTGATCTCTCCTTTCCGATCCCGTTGCTCGGGACCCTGACGAGAGAATGGGCCGCGCCTCGCTCCGAGCCCACCGTCGTGCGTGGTCAACCTGCCTACGTCATTCGGACCATGCCGGCTACGGCGCTCGGACGCACCGGCCGGGACCCTGCGCGGCGCTCAGCCGAGCGCCGGATCCTCGAACACCGCCACGCCGCCCACGAAGGTCCCGAGCACCCGGGCGCTCCCGATGGGGCCGGCGTTCGGTGCGAACAGGTCGTGGTCGATCACGGCCAGGTCGGCGAGCTTGCCGGCCTCGATCGAGCCCGTCTCGGCGTCGAGGTGGTTGACGTACGCAGATCCGAGCGTGAACGCGCGGATCGCCTCGGCCAGGTCGAGGGACTCCTCGGGCATGAACGGCACGCGACGCGATCCTGCGTACTGCTCGACGAACGACTGCGGCACGGTCCGCGTCACCGCCACCTCCATCTCGACCAGCGGGTCCGGTGTCGAGACGCTCCAGTCGGAGCCCATCGCCAGCCGGGCCCCTGAACGGAGCAGGGAGTGGAACGGATACTGCCAGGCCGCTCGCTCCGGTCCGAGGAACGGGATCGTGAGCTGGTCCATCTGGCCTTCGTGGACGGCCCAGACGGGCTGGGCATTCGCGACGACGCCGAGCGCGGCGAAGCGGGGCACGTCGTCGGGGTGGATCACCTGGATGTGGGCGATGTGGGGGCGGGTGTCTGTCGGTCCGTTGGCCGCCCGAGCCGCCGCGACGGCGTCGAGGCATTCGCGCACGGCGCGGTCACCGATCGCGTGGAAGTGGGGCTGGAGGCCAGCGGCGTCGAGCTGGGTGACCCAGCCGGAGAGCCGGTCCGGATCGATGAAGCTGATCCCGCGGTTGGCGGTCGGCTGACCGTCCGCCCCGAGGTAGGGATCGAGCATCGCGCCGGTGTACGTCTCGAGGACGCCGTCCTGCATCAGCTTCACGCTGTTCGCCCGGATCCGCCCGACCGAGCCGGTCCGCGAGCGTTCGATCAGCTCGTCGACCTGCTCGTCGCCCCGCTCGCGATCCCACCAAAGCGCCAGCTCGACCCGCGCGGTCAGCCAGCCGGCCTCGGCCGCGGCCCGATACACGGCATGGGTCTTGGGGTCGACGATGGCATCCTGCCAGGCGGTGATCCCGAGCGAGTGCAGGTACTCCTGGGCGATCCGGAGGCCCTCGCCCAGAAGCTCCGCCGTCGGGGCCGGCATCAGCCGCTCGACGAGGTCGATCGCGCCTTCGTGGAGGGAGCCCGTCGCGGTGCCGTCGGGATCACGTTCGATCCGGCCGTCTTCGGGGTCGGGCGTGTCGCGGTCGATCCTGGCGAGCTCGAGCGCCTTCGTGTTCACCCAGGCGGAATGGCCGTCGCGGTTCGGGAAGAAGGCCGGCCGATCGGGAATGATCGCATCGAGGTCTTCGCGGCGAGGCGTACCGTGCTCGAAGTCGGCCATCGACCAGCCGCTGCCGATGATCCACGGGTCGTCGGGATGTGCGTCGGCGTACGCGCGGATCGCGGCCAGGGCGCCAATTCGGCCGGGGCCTTCGCGGAGGTCGCATTGGAGCCGATCGACGCCGGCGAACACCGGGTGGACGTGCGACGTCCTGGAACCCCGGCAACAGCAGGCGACCGGCGAGGTCGACCACTCGGGTGCGTGGCCCGATCAGCCCGCCGATGTCGGCCACCGACCCGACGGCGGCGATCCGCTCGCCGCGAACCGCGACGGCCTGGGCCCGGGGGTTGGCCGGGTCGACGGTGTGGACGTGGCCGCCGGTGAAGACGAGGTCGGCGAAACCCTCGGAGATCAGCATGGCTCCGAGGATGACAGCGGCCGCCGCGCGAGAACTCCGCGGCCCGGTGCGCGAGACGAACGCGACCGGCGCCCCGCGCGCCGAACCCGACCCCTATCCTCGCCGGCATGGCGACGGTCGAATTGATCCACGCTGGCTACATCCGCGACGACAGCCGCGTCGGCAGCAGCATCAGCCTCATCCGCGATGGAGACGCGATCATCGTGGCCGACCCGGGACTCGTCGCGTCCCACGCCCGGATTCTCGATCCGCTGCGCGAGCGCGGGATCGCGCCCGGCGACGTGACCCACGTCACGTTCAGCCACCACCACCCTGACCACACGATGAATGCGGCCCTGTTTCCGAATGCCGAGGTGATCGACTTCTGGGCGCGCTATCGCAACGACCTGTGGCTCGATCATCCCGGCGATGGCTGGAACATCAGCGAGCACGTCCAGCTGTGGCTGACACCCGGCCACACGGAAGAAGACCTGTCGCTGATCGTTCACGCCGACGACGGGGTCTACGCCCTGACCCACCTCTGGTGGCGGCAGGACCGGACGCCCGACATCGATCCGTACGCTCCGGACCAGGCGGTGCTGGAGGCGCAGCGAGCCCGCGTCCTCGCGGTCGCCGACATCGTCATCCCGGGCCACGGCGAGTCGTTCCAGGTCACCGACTAGGCTTCTGCGCCCCACAGACCGTCAGGCGCGGGTCGCCAAGATGTTCAGCCGCACGTAGTCGATGGTCGGCGCCGTCATCCGGTCCGCGACCTCGCGGACGAATGTGGCGTGCTCGCCGGCGGGCAGGCGCGCCAGGTGGCTGCCCAGCACGACAGTTCGGAGGTACGTCTCGAGCGGCTCGCCCGGCTCGAAGCGCGTCGGTTCGGGGTGGAGCCAGGTCTCCACGTCGACGAAGCCCGCCACCGCGAGCCGTGCCGCCGTGTCCTCGGGCGTCTCGAAGTGGACATCGCCGAGCCAGCCGTCGCCGATCGTCGCGAGGATCGCCTGGATCGAGGCGATGTTGCCCGCTCCGCCGCACTGGGCGACCAGGCGGCCGCCCGGTCGGAGGACCGCGGCGAGGTTGGCGAACAGCGCGGTATGGCTCGGGACCCAGTGGAAGGTCGCGGTCGACAGGATCGCGTCGGCAAGCCCTCCGGCCGGTAGCCGGAACGGACGGCCGAGATCGGCCACGAGGTAGTCGACCCGATCACCGAACCGGGCGAGCCGTCGGCGGGCCTCGGCGACCATCGCCGGCGAGCCGTCGAGGGCGACGATGCGGCCGCGCGGCACGCGCTCGGCGAGCAGCTCCGTCACACGGCCGCTCCCGCAGCCGGCGTCGAGGACCCGCTCGTCCCCCGCCAGCGGCAGCCGATCGAGGACCGCCTCGCCCCAGCGGGTCATCGGGTTTGCGACCCGGTCGTACGACGCGGCGTCCCAGTCGCGCGGCGCGCTCATTGGCGGAGTATGCCCAGCCGCGCCACGACCATGAGACGGCGTTGCGCGGAGGCCCCGAATGGGCGTACGGGGACTTGCCGGTGTGCGTACGCTACGTGCACCGGGTGCGAACGCGTCACTGGGCGTCCGCCGGACATAGGGAGGCATGGCCTGTGGCGATCTGGGAAAAGTTCAATCCGCGCGAGAAGCTGTCGGCGATCGGGGCCGGTCTGATCATCCTCGGCTTCCTCGTCAGCCTCGCCAGCTACGGCGCCGGCGTGGGTTCGATCGCGCTGATCGGCGCCATCGCCGTCCTCGCGGTCCTGTACCTGAATCACGCCCCGAATCAGAGCATCGCGTGGCCGGCACCCACGTCGTTGATCATCCTCGGGATCAGCGCGGTCGTGGCACTCCTCGTGCTGGTCGACCTGCTGCGCGTCCTCGGGTACCTGGGCCTGTTCGGCGCGACGGCGATCCTGGCCGTTCGTGCTCGGCGTTGCGGGTGCGGCCGTCATGCTCTGGGGCGCCTGGCAGGAATACCAGGTCGTCAAGCCGGCGATGCCGAACCTGGGTGGGACGGGGACGACCCCCGCGCCGCCCGCCGCCCCGTCGTACACCCCGCCGCCGGCCGCGCCGACGGCGCCCCAGGACGGATCGGACAACCCGCCTCCCGCCTGACCGACGGAACGGCCCTCATCGAGAACCGGGCGGGCCCAACCGCCCGGTTCGTCGTTTCCGGCCGGCGGCCTGCCTCAGCCTGATCCGGCGACGCGGTCGGGCTGCGTGGAGGCTGCACGCTTGCCGGTCGTCGCCCGACCGGTGGCCGGGCGGAGCCCGATCGCGCACGTCGCGGCGCCGGCGATCATCAGCCCGGCCGACACCAGGGCACTCAGGTGGAACGCATCGACCGACGCGATCCGCGCCGCGGCGACGAGCTCGTCGGACGTGCCCGGCCGCGGCGGATTGAGCGGCACGATCTCGGCCCGCACGGCCGGGTTCGCGGGGTCGAGCCCCGGCACGCGATCGGCCAGGGCCGTATAGAAGGAAGCCGTGATCGCGACGAAGATCAGTGCCCCGAGGAGCGGCTGGCCAACCCGCGAGAGGGCGTTGTTGATCGCCGACCCCAGACCCGTGTTGCGGGCCGGGATGGCGCTCATCAGCGTGCTCGTCAGTGGGGCGACGACCATCGCCATCCCGAGCCCGAAGGCGACGGCGGACGGCAGGACGTCGATCAGCGCGTCGACCGGCGGGACGAGGGTCGACACACGGCCGAGCTCGGCCTGCCACGGCTTCGAGGTCGCCGGGATCCGGGCCAGCCAGAGCTGCCCGGCGGCGACGATGAGGGGACCGGTCACGAGGAAGATCCGTGACCCGAATCGGGCGGTCAGCCCACCGAACCGGGCCGACAACGTGGCCAGCAGGATCCCCGCCGGCAGGCCGATGATCGCGGCCCCGGTGGCGCTGTAGCCGAGCGTTCCCTGGTACAGGAGCGCGGTGTAGGTGAACGAGACGTACAGGGCGCCGTAGATCAGGAACGTCGCCAGGTTGATCGTGGCGAACTCGCGGTTCCGGAACAGCCCGAGCGGCACGAGGGGTCGCGGCCGGATCGCCATGAGGATCGGGAAGATCACGAGGCTGATGGCGCCGATCCCGAGCGAGAGCCAGGCTCGACTGTCGCGTCCACTGCGACTCCTGGCCGCGGATCGCCCCGAACGCCAGGCCCCCGACGGCCACGGCTCCGACGACCGACCCGATCCAATCGAAGTGGCCGTCGTTGTCCGGGTCGCGTGACTCCTCGACGTGGCGGAAGGCGGCCCACAGGGCGATCGCGACGAGCGGGACGTTGATCAGGAACGCGACGCGCCAGGACACGTTGTCCACGAGCAGCCCACCGAGGATCGGCCCGAGGAGCGTCAGGGCCGAGGTCGAGGCCGCCCACAGGCCGAAGGCGCGGGCTCTCGCGGCGCCGTCGAAGGCGGCGGTGATGATCGCCAGCGAGCCCGGCACCAGCAGCGCGCCGGCCGCCCCCTGGAGGAGCCGGGCGAGGATCAGGATCTCGAGCGTCGGTGCGATCCCGCACAGCACCGAGACGGCGCCGAACGAGGCGAGGCCGATGATGAAGATCCGGCGCCGGCCGTAGCGGTCGGCCAGGGCACCCGCGATGATCAGGAGCGCGGCGAGGACCGCGAGGTAGCCGCTGCCGACGTAGGCCTGACCTTCGAGCACGCCGAGCGTCGTGGTCGGCAGCTCCTGGCCGATTCTCTTGAGGGCCAGGTTCACGACCGTGCTGTCGAGGAAGACGATGCCCGACGCGACGATCGCGGCCAGGAGCGTCCACCGTTGAGCGCGAGTCATGTGGCGGGCAGTGTCGCACAGCCACGGATATGCTCACGGGCATGCCTGGATCGGGATCCATCGTGCTCGTTGGATCCGGCGAGTTCCTGCCCGCGATGAGCGAGATCGATGCCGGTCTCCTCGCGGCGACCGGCCGCCGCCGGCCGCGAGTCGTCGTCCTGCCGACTGCGTCGTGGCCTGACGGCGAGGACGTCTTCCGGCGCTGGGCGTCGATGGGCGTCGAGCACTTCACGGCGCTCGGGGCGGAGGTCGAGCCGGTGCTCGTCCGGGACCGGTTCGATGCCGACGACGCGGCCCACGTCCAGGCGATCGGCGAGGCCGACCTCATCTACCTGTCGGGCGGCAAGCCCGGTCACCTGTCGAGCGCCCTCGTCGGGTCGCCGGTGGGCGATGCGCTCCAGCGCGCTCACGCCCGCGGAGCCACGCTCGCCGGCTGCTCGGCCGGCGCGATGATCCTGGCGGCGCGCCACTGGGATACCCGCAAGCGACGGCTCTTCTGGCCGCTCCGCTGGCGCGACGGCCTGGCTCTCGTCCCGGACGCCATGGTGATCCCGCACTACGACGCGTTCCCCGAGCCCCTGGCGGCCTTCGTCGTTCTCCAGTCGCCGCGTGGCCAGACGACGGTCGGTCTCGACGACGAGACGGCGGCCGTCGGCCGCAACCATTCGTGGCAGGTCCAGGGCCGCGGCCGGGTCACCGTCTGGCGCGGCCGGCACCGCACCCGCTACCGCCCCGGCGAGGTGTTCCGCCTCTGATGGACGACCCGCCAACTGCGTTCGTCGCGCATGCGTGGCAGTCGTTGACTCCGTCACAGAATTGCGAACGCCCCGGCCGGGTGGTCGGGGCGTCGTGCGAGGGGGTCCGGGAACGCGGGTCTGGGCCACCGCGCTCGACCGGGATCGGTCAGGGAGCGTCAGTCGGGCTTGACCTGCCGGAAGCAATCGGAGCAGTAGACGGGCCGATCCATGCGCGGCTTGAACGGCACCTGGGCCTGGTTGCCACAGGACGAGCAGACGACGGCGAAGTACTCGCGGGCGACGTGCTCGTCACCGCGCTCGTAGCCGCGCGGCCCGCCGATGTCGCGGACGTCGTAGCCGGCTTCCCGGCTCGCCCGGCGGCTGGCCCGGCAGCTCGCACAGCGCTTCGGATCCGAGGCGAACCCCTTCGCGATGTAGTACTCCTGATCAGCGGCGGAGTGGATGAACTCCACCGCACAGTCGACACAGGTCAACGTTCGGTCGACGTAGGTCACGAAACCTTCCTCTCCTCTGGCGCGGTCGGCTCCGGGCGCGTCAGAGGCGGCCAATTCGGCGGACGGGACGGTGCGGGTGCGTCGGGAACGGCCGGCGCCGCGCGATCCAGGTGCCGTTATGGAGTCCCTGTCTGGGGCGCTCGGGTTGGTCGATGGTCGGGACCATACACCGATCTCCCGGAACCGGCGTTGCAACAGTCGAGACGCCCGGATCACCAGCCGCGACGACCGGCGGGGCCTCGTCCGTGGCCTGACCCGTGGCCGCGCCAGCTCTTGCGCTCAGGAACCTGGCGCATGCGACGGGAGGACTCCGGCGAGGCTGGCGACCTCCGCCGCGCTCAACCGGCCCGCGCGGCCACGTCCGTCAGGAGGCTCTCGCCTGAGCGCTGGAGATTCCGGGCCGCGTCTCGCCGTACCAGGAGGCTCCTGCCTGACCGCAAGAGATTCGGGGGCGAGCGGCGCCATACCAGGAGCCTCTCGCCTGAGCGCCGGAAGTCCCTACCGAGGACCGCCGGCGCAGGAGCCTCTCGCCTGAGCCCCGGAACCGGCGCCGGCGGCGCGAGGCCACGCAGCCCGGCTCCGCCGCGTCGCACCGCCCGCGTCTGTCACAATGCCCCGGACAGTCGAGATGGCGAGCGGGGCCGGGGGAAGCCCTCACCCGCCCGGATCCGCGGACGAGGACGGTCCCGGACCTGGGCGAGCACCGTCGCCCGATCGCCCACCCGCGACGGCACAGGGAGGCCAGCCCGACCGGATGCTCCGACTTCTCCACACCGCCGACGTCCATCTCGGTGCCCGCCATACGGACCTCGGCGAGCAGGCCGCTGCCCAGCGAGAGCGCCAGTTCGCGGCCTTCCAGGCAGCGATCGACCTCGCCCTCGCCGAGAAGGTCGACATCGTCCTGATCGCCGGCGACCTGTTCGACTCGAACACCCAGCCGCGCCGCTCCGTCGAGCGCGTGGCGGCGGAGCTCAAGCGGCTTGCCGCGGCGAAGATCCGAACGGTCGTGATCCCCGGGACGCACGACGTGTACGACCGCTCGTCGCTGTACCGCGTCCACGATCTGGCTGCGCTCGCCGGCTCGACCGAGGACGACGACCTCGTCACCCTCCTGACGCCCGACCGCCCGAGCATCCATTTGCGGGCGTGCGACGTCATCGTCCACGCCACGGTCTTCGCCTCGAAACGCGCGCCGCACAGCCCATTGCGCGACCTGAAGGTGAGCGGCGGTGACGGCGCGACGTGGCACGTCGGGATGGTCCACGGCTCCCTCTCGATCCCCGACCGTACCGATCGGGACGAGGTCGTCTTCACCCGCGAGGAGATCGGGGCGAGCGGTCTCGACTACCTTGCCCTCGGCCACTGGCACTCCGTCCAGCAGGGCACCGCTGGCGCGACGACGTGGGCCTATGCCGGGGCGCCGGAGCCCGTGGCCGTGACCCAGGACGGAGCCGGCAAGGTCCTCCTGGTCGAGCTGAACGAGACCAACGGCGCCCGGACCGTGTCGGTAGAGGAGCGCCAGGTCGGCAAGACGCGCTTCGAGAAGCTCGACCTCGACGCCGCCACGGTCATCGATCAGCCCGCCGTCCTGGCCGCCATCTCGGCCCTGGCCGACGCCGACCTGATTCTGGACGTCCGGCTGACCGGCGTCCGCCCGGACGAGCTCGACGTCTCGATCGACGAGGTCGAGGAGCGCCTGAAGGGCAGCTTCCTGAAGCTTCGGCTGCGCGATCACTCGATCCCCGCCCTGACCCAGGGCAGCCTGCCGTCGCCGGACACGATCCCGGGCGCGTTCATCCGGAACGTCGAGGGCCGGATCGCCGAGCTCGAGGCCGCCGACTCCGAAGGCACGACCGACGAGGCGTCCGAGCTCCGCGACGTCCTCCGGCTCGGCCGGCTCCTGCTGGCCGGGCACGAGGTGACCCTGTGAGGATCACCAAGCTCACCCTCCGCGACTTCCGCCGCTACCGCGAGCTCGAGATCCCGCTGGCCCCGGGCCTGACGATCGTCCATGGCCCGAACGAGGCCGGCAAGACCACGATCCAGCGGGCGATCGAGCTGGCCCTGACCCGCAAGGTGACGAGCGGCGGCGCCGACATGGATGCCCTTCGCTCGTGGGATGCCGGCGACGACGCCCGGCCGGTGATCACGCTCGAGTTCGAGATCGAGGACGAGGAGCGCGGCGTCCGGACCGGCACGCTCGAGAAGGCCTTCCGGGGCGCCAAGGGCACGGTCCGGCTGGACGTCGACGGGACCACGATCACCGACCCGACCCTGGCCGACCAGGCCCTCGCCGAGCTGACCGGGATCCCGAGC
Organism: uncultured Chloroflexia bacterium; assembly: GCA_963783055.1. Taxonomy (GTDB): domain Bacteria; phylum Chloroflexota; class Limnocylindria; order Limnocylindrales; family CSP1-4; genus CF-46. The sequence goes on along the minus strand of CAWAMB010000002.1, from coordinate 979,334 downwards.
GAGGCGTTCTTCCGCTCGACGGCGTCGGTCCGACACCAGGAGCTCGCCGACCTCGATCGCGACGAGGCGGCCCTCCGGGATCGCCTCCAGGCCTCGATCAGCGGGGCCGACCGCGGCACCTCGCGGGCCCGGCGCAAGCTCGAGCGGGCGCTCTACGACCTGAATACGAAGGGTGCCAAGAACCCCGGCCTGGTGAAGGTCGCGGAGGAGACGGTGGCGCAGGCCGAGCTGGCCGTCGAGCAGGGCGAGCTGGCCCTGACCCAGCTCGAGCACGACCGCGACACCCTGTCAGGCGCCCGCGAGCGCCGGGCCGAGACGGAGGGCACGCTGGACGAGCGGCGATCGCTGCTCGACAAGGCGCGCCAGGCCGAGCGCCTCATGTCGGAGCGCATGGCCGCCCAGGAGCGGTTCGAGCGCTATCGCCAGGCCGTCACGGTCTCCGAGGAGCTGACCGAGCTCCACGGCTCGCACCCATCCGAGAACCCGCTGCCCGTCCTCGACCAGATGGTCATCCGGTTGCGCAGCCTCGACGGGAAGATCCGCGAGCTGAAGGCGGCCCTCTCCGGCGAGATCGCCGTCACCTTCGACGTTCCGCCGCCGCCGACCTGGCGCCCGCTGTCGCGGGTCGGTCTCCTCCTCGTCATCGTCGGCGTGCTCGTCGCGGGTGCGACGTTCGGGGCGAACGCTCTGGCCGTCGTCGATCTCGGGCCGGTTCCCCAGGTCGCCGGCGGGGTTGTGGCCGTGATCGGCTTGATCCTCGCCTTCGTCGCGCGCTGGTTGCGCCGGAGCGACCGGATGCAGGCCCAGCTCCGGGACGTGGAGATCGATCGCCGCCTCCGCGGCCGGTCCGAGATGGAGGCCGAGCTGAAACAGGCCGAGGCCGACACCGCCCAGCAGCTGAAGTCGCTCAACCAGGACGATCTCGCCGCGGCCGAGGACCTGCTCGACCGCGAGCAGGAGCACGTCGGCCGGATCGACCGGCTGACCGCCCAGCTCGACGGTCTGGTCGGCCGCGAGCCGATCGACACCCTGCCGGCGCTCCGAGATGCTTCCGCCCTCGAGGTCGAGCAGAAGACCGGGGCGCTCGAGGCGCTCGGGCCGATCGCGAAGGAGCCGCGAGCCCGCGAACGGCTCGAGGTCGAGGTCCGCGATCTCGAGGCCGAGCTCGAGCGGTCGCGTGACGACGAGGCGAATGCCCGCGCCCGGGTCGAGGCCAACTCCGTCGACGCCGAGCAGGTGGCCGGCCACAGCGAGCGGCTCAGCGGCTGGCGCGAGCAGCTCGCGGCCCTCCAGCGCCGTGGCCCGCGTCTACGAGCGGACGCTGCGCGAGATCGAGACGGCCGAGCAGGCCACGATGACGACCGCCACGCGCTTCCTCGAGAAGCAGATGGTCGGCGACGTCGACCGGATCACCGGCGGCCGCTACCGGCGGATCGCGGTCGACGACAAGACCCTCGACATCCAGCTCCACGCCCCGGAGAAGGGCGATTGGGTCGATGTCCGCTCGCTCAGCCAGGGCACCCTCGATCTCGTCTATCTCGCCGCCCGGCTCGGTCTCGTCCGGCTCGTCACCGGCGATCGCCGCCCGCCCCTGATCTTCGACGACCCGTTCGTGACGCTCGACGACGATCGCGCCCGGCGCGCCCTCGAGCTGCTCCGCGAGATCGCCCGTGACTTCCAGGTCATCTACCTCACGACCTCCGACCGCTACCACGCCTCAGCCGACGCGGTGGTCGCCCTGATCGGCCCGACCGAGGTCGACGACAGCCCCGCGGCCGAGCCGGCCGCGGTGGGGGCAGCCCACGGCTGACGCGGCCGGCCCGGGTCTCGCCGTCGTCGTCCTCGGACTCGCCTCGGCCATCGCCTGGGGAGCCGGCGACTTCGGGGGAGGCTGGACCGGCCGTCGCGCGCCGGTGCTCGGGATCGCGATCGGCGTCGACATCATCGGCGTGATCGTGATGACCGGCGTGGCGCTCGTGATCGGCGAGCCCATCCCCGGTCCGACGACGCTGGCGCTGGCCGTGCTGGCGGGAGTCCTGGCCGTCGCCGGGATCCTGGGCCTCTACACCGGTCTCGCGGTCGGCCGGATGGGCGTGGTCGCGCCGGTGACCGGCGTGATCGCGGCGACCCTGCCGGTGGTGGCCGGGTTCATCGGGCAGGGCTGGCCGCCGCTGCCGGTCATCGCCGGGATCGGGCTCGCGCTCGCGGCAGTCGTCCTCGTGTCCGGATCGCGCGACCTGACCGGGCGACGCTCGGGGATCGAGTACGCGCTGCTCGGCGGGGTCGGCCTGGGCCTGTTCAACATCGCGATCGGCGCGTTCCCGGAGCACCTGGTCGCCTGGCCGCTCGCCGTGATCAAAGCCAGCTCGCTCATCCCGATCGTGGTGCTCGTCCTGGTGGCTCGCCGGCCGTGGCGGATCCCGCGACCGGTGCTGCCGGCGCTCCTGGCGGTGGCCTTCCTCGACCTCGCCGGCAACGGCCTGTACATCCTCGCCACCCAGGCCGGGCGGCTCGACATCGCCGCCACGTTGAGCTCGTTGTATCCAGTCACGACCGTCGTCCTGGCCGTCATCATCCTTCGCGAGCGGGTCACGTGGAGCCACCTGGTCGGGATCGTCATGGCCGGGATCGCCATCGCCCTGATCGCCGGCGGCTCAGCCGCGGTCGCGACGTGACCGGGCGCGCCGTGCGCGCCGGGCCGACGCCATCCAGAGGAGCGCTTCATGACCGATCCGGCCACCGCCCCGTCACCGATCGAGCCGATCTGGCTGGTCGAGGCGACCTACGCCCCGGATGCCGCCGAGACCCGGGTCCCGTTCCGGGCGGAGCACATTGCCCGGCTCCAGGAGCTGAAGCGACAGGGAGTCGTGGTCGAAGCCGGCGCGTTCGTCGACGTGTCGGCGACGATCGTCCTCGTCCGCGCCGCCGACGAGAAGGCTGCGCTGGACGTGTGCCGGGCCGACGTCTATCTCCGCAACGGCGTTTGGGTCGAGCTCCGCGCCCGGGCGTTCGGGCGGGTCAGGGAGGGCTGATCCGGGATCAGCGGCCTGCGACGTCCAACGTCCGTCGGGCGGTCCGCTCGAGGTCGGCGTGCAGCCCGAACCGGGCCTGATAGGCCTGTCCATCCAGCCCGATCGCCATCTGACAGGCGCGTAGACGATCGTCGAGCGCCGGGACGTCGAGGCCGATCTCCGCATAGTGATGGCGGGCCTCGGCCGCAAAGTCGATCGCGCCCCAGTGCGCATGCCACGGCGCCCAGAAGGCGAGCCACGCAACGTCGTAGACGAAGTCTCCGTAGATCGACGAGCCCCAGTCGAAGACGCCGGTGATCCGATGGCCGGTCGCCAGGACGTTGTGGTTTACGAGGTCCGAGTGGACGAGGTGGCGGACCTCGGGCAGATCGGGAACGAGGTCCCGGAGCGCAGCGAAGCCCCGATCGAACGGACCCGTCCCCACGGCCGATGCCGCGAGGGAGTCGCGCCAGCCGTGATCTCGCCGGCCTGGATCGTCGATCGCGACGCTCAGCAGCGCGTCTCGCCAGGAATGGTGCGGGCCGCGTCCCTCCGCGTTCCACACTCCGAAGCCCGTCGTATTGCGGATGTCGGCAGTCCGCATGGCGTCGAGCGCCGCGAACAGCGAGGGCAGGCGGGAGCGCATCGTGCTCTCCCCTGCGGCCTCGAGCGCGTCGCCGACGATGCGCTCCGTGATCGCGTAGAAGCCCGAGTCGGTCTCCCCCATGCTGATGAACCGTGGGATCGGGAGCGCGGCCGAGCGGAACGCGGCCGCCAGTCGATCCTTGTGGAAGTCCTCGTCGAGGGCATTCAGGCGCACGACCCAGTCGTTCCCGGCGTGACGGAAGGCGAATGCGCGCGACCAGGCGCCCGCCGTCAGGAACGTCACGTGCTCGGGCGAGTCGCCCAGCACCTGCGTCAGCAGTCGCTCGACGCCGCGGACGTCTCGATCGCCCTCGCCGCTTCCGGTCATCTCGAAACGGTAGGCGGAATTGATCGGATCCTCAGGGCCCTGCGCCGTCCGTCTCCGCCGCATCGTCGTCTCGCCCATCGACCACCTGGACCGCGACGAAGCCTTCGGCGCGCAGCCGGGCGGCGATCTCGGCCGCTCCGGCTCCCAGGGCCGTGATGCGATCGACGTGGCGATCGACGATGTCGGCCGGAACGACTCGCCCGGATCGGGCCGCGTTGCGGGCGTGGACGACCTCGGCCGGCGGGACCACGGCGATCGCGCTGGCGGGCACGCCGACGTCCCGGGCGAGTCGGACCAGGGCGAGCCGCGCGCCGGCCTCGACGTTCGTCGCGTCCACGACGACCAGCCGGCCCGCGGCGAGCCGCCGGCGAACCTCGCGGTGGAGGATCCCGAAGACGGTCCGCGTCGTCCGCTGATCGGCTGGATCGCCACCGATGGCCGCACGGAGGTCATCGGACGACACGATGTCCGCGGGATCGAACAGACGCGCCGCGAGGGTCGACTTGCCGGCGCCGGCGGCGCCGATGAGGACCACGAGACCCGCGGCCGGGAGGTCGATCGATTCCGGGCTCATGCCGGCCACCCCGACCGGGCCGACGAGTCGCGGTCGAACCCCCTCAGGTCGTGACCAGCCTGCCGCCCGGCTCGCGCGGTTCCTCGTCCTCGCCGAGCGCGAGGGCCAGCGACGGCAGCGCCACCAACCCGCGCTCCGCGGGCAGCGGTGCCGCGACCGGCGCCAGGCTCGCCTCGACGAGGCGCTTCAGGCTGTCGTACGTTCGCCGCAGCTCCCGCCCGAGGAGGCGCCCGGTGAGGGGTCCGAGCAGGGATCCCACGATCACGCCGGGCAGCTCGTACTCGAGGCCGACGTGCAGCTCGCAGCCCGCCCCGGCCGGCTCGATTCGCGTCGTCCAGCGTGCCCAGCCGCCGGTGGTCGTGCCGTTCACCTGGAAGACCGTCGGGCGCTCGGCGGCCGTGACGACGAAGCGGACCTTGAGCCGTCGGCCCGCCACCCGGTAGTAGCCGACGAAGCTCGATCCGATCCCGCCGGGACGGCCGGCGATCTCGCCCATCTCGGCGAGCATGGTCTGCCACTCGGGACTCCGAGCTTGGTCGGCGATCAGGTCGAAGATCGCCGCCGCGGGCGCCTCGATTCTGAGCGTCGTCGAAAGGTGGCTCATCAGTTCCCCCGCCGGCCCTCGTGCGCGCTGTGGTCGATCACTGCGTCCCGCTGCGGATGCTACGTGGCGCGACGAGCCACGTCATTACGGAAGATTTGATATTCGCGGACCAGGCGTCCGGGGGCGGGGCGTCGATGGCGGGCTCGTGCCCGTCGCGACGACGCTCAGGCCGGTCGGCGCTGGACCTCCCAGCCGCCGCCGTCGGCGCGTCGGACGTCGTACGCGGGCTGGTCATACATGGCCGGGCCGCGGACCACGTGGCCGTTCGCCATCCGGAACCGCGAGCCATGCCAGGGGCACTCGATCGCGTCTCCGACCAGCGTTCCCTCGGCCAGAGGGCCCCCTGCGTGAGCGCATTGCGCGTGCACGGCCAGGATCCGATCGCCCTCGCGGATGACGGCGAGATCGTTGATCCCGGCCTTGAGCTTCGTCGGGCCTCCTTCCGGGATGTCCGGCAGGCCGCCAAGGTCGAGCTTGATCCACTTCGTGCCCGCCCCGCGCCAGGCATGGCGGTTGACGTGCGTCCCGACGAGGTAGACGAGGTCGCCGCCGATGTTCGCCCCGAGCGCGAGCAGGAGATAGGCGACGCCGGCGAGGACGATCGGGACGAGCCGATCGGCTGGCTGACCGCTCCGGATCAGGAGCGAGATCGCGTACAGGACGAGCGCCACGACCATGATCGCGGAGTGGACCGTGGCCCGGTTGCGGGCGGTTCCGTCGACCTCCGTGTAGTCCGCCAGGCCGGTGACGGCGGACGCGATCATGGCCAGGATCCCGAGCACGAGCGACACGTCGGCGACGACCGGCTGGCTGATCAGGTCGGCCACGATCGAGACGGTCAGGGCGCCGATCGGGACGTCCGTGACGACCGCGTGGACGGGATGGCCCAGCCACGTCCCGTTGAGGAAGTGCTGGATGGGCCGGATCGGGTGGAACAGGGCGCTCAGCCAGCGGTGGTTGAAGTCGCCGAGCGGCTTCGACCAGCGGGCCTGGGCGTCGACGAAGCGAGTCACGTAGCGACCGAGCATCCTCGAGATCCTCCTTGATTCGAGTCTACGCCGCGGCCCCGGACCGCGGTTCTGGCGAGCCGCTACGCTTCGCCGCCATGCCACCGTTGTCCGACGCCCGGGAGATCCGCGACCGCGACGGCCGGGCGGACTGGAAGCGGATCGTCGTCGTCTTCTGGCTGACCTCGATGATCGAGGGACTCGGCGTCAGCCAGGTCTTCGCGTTCCTCGCGCCCTACCTCTCGGTCATCGGCGTGCCGGATGCCGACCGCGGGCCGTTCGTCGGCGTCTTCTCTGCCTTGATCTTCGTCGTCGGGATGCCGCTCGTCCCGCTGTGGGGTGTCTGGGCCGACAAGTACAGCCGGAAGGCGGTCGTTGTCCGGAGCTGCCTCGTCGAGGCGGTCGTGTTCGCCTGCGTGGCCCTGTCCCGCGAGCCGTGGCAGCTTGCGGTCAGCCTCCTCCTGATCGGGTTCCAGCTCGGCAACACCGGGATCATGCTGGGCGCCATCCGGGACGTCGTGCCGCGCCGCCGGATCGGGACGATCATCGCGATCTTCGGCGCATCGGGCCCGGTCGGGTTCGCGATCGGACCGACGCTCGGCGGCTGGCTCGTCGACGGGTTCGGCTGGTCGTTGGCGTCGATCTTCTGGCTGTCGGCGCTGCTGTCGGTGCTGGCCGCGGCGATCGTCTGGTTCGGCTCGACCGAAGTCCGGCCGCCGGTCGTGCCGGCCGGACGGGTGCTGCCGCTGGCCTACGGCGCGCTGCGGAGCGTGCTCGGCGACCCGGTCGTGCGGCGGATCTTCGCGATCTACGGCGTCGCGTTCCTCGCCAGCCAGATGAGCCGCCCCTACCAGGCGCTGATCGTGGAGTCGATCGTCGGCAACGGGCCAGGTCTCGCTTCGTCCATCGGGTTCGTGGCTGGGACGGCAGCCCTTGTCGGGGCGGTGATCGCGCCGCTCGGCGGCATCGTCGGGGACCGGATCGGTTTCCGTCCCGTCCTGCTGGTCTCGCTGTTCGTCGGCGGGTTCGCGCTGCTGGCCGTGCCGTTGATCCACGCGATCCCGCCGCTGGCGGGCGCGATCCTCGCCTTCACTGCCGCCAACGGCCTGGTCGGCGCGATGGTCTTCAGCCTGCTCGCGACAGAGGTCCCGGCGGAGCGTCGCTCGCAGACCCTCAACCTCGTCTACCTGCCGCTGTACGCCGCCGGCATCGTGGGGCCGCTGGTCGGAGGCGCGGTGTCGGCGGTCGCCGGCCCGACGGGTCCGTTCTGGGCCGGAGCCGCCGTCTTCCTGGTCGGCGCCGTCGTCGTGGCGCTGCGGGTCCGGCCCTCGCGAACCACCGCTCGTGCGGCGCCCAGCGAGCCGAAGGCGCCCGGATCGCTCCCCTGAGCAACGACGAGCCCGACGACTCTCATCGTTCTGCAAGGTTGGGTGGACGACACTCTGGCCCGACGCCTCGACCATCGTCGACGGACGCCGCCGCCCAAGGAGACCACGCCGTGACCCTGCACCTCCCGCCTGCCGCCCGACCCGAGGTCGCCCTGCACGATCAGCTGCCGGAGACCGATCGCGGTCTCGTCTACGACCTCTCGACCCTGATCGATCGGCGCCAGGTCCTGAAGCTCGCCGGGTTCACCACGATCAGCGCCGGCCTGATGTCAATCGTGGCCTGTGCGCCCGGCGCGTCCGGCTCGCCGCTGTCGTCGGCCGCCGCGACCAGCGGGTCCGAGGCGAGCGCTGGGGCGGGTGCGACGGCCACGACGGCGGCCGACTGCGCCGTCATCCCGGAGGAGACCGCCGGCCCGTATCCCGGCGACGGCTCGAACGGCCCGAATGTCCTGAACCAGAGCGGGATCGTCCGTGAGGACATCACGTCGAGCTTCGGGACCTCGACCACGAAGGCCGCCGGAGTGCCGCTCACGATCAAGCTGGCGATCCAGGACGCCGCCAACGGCTGTGCCCCGCTCCAGGGTGCGGCGGTCTATCTCTGGCACTGCGACGCCGCCGGCAACTACTCGCTCTACTCGCGGGCCGCTGCGAACGAGAACTATCTGCGCGGCGTCCAGGCGACCGACGGCTCGGGCGTCGTGACGTTCCAGAGCATCTTCCCGGCCTGCTATCAGGGCCGCTGGCCGCACATCCACTTCGAGGTCTACCCGGATCTCGAGGCGGCCACCGACGAGGCGAACAAGATCGCGACGTCGCAGGTCGCGTTGCCGAAGGACGCCAGCGATCTCGTCTACGCCACGACCGGCTATGAGTCGAGCGTCCGGACGATGAGCCAGGTCTCGCTCGAGAACGACAACGTCTTCGGCGAGGACGACGGCGAACATCAGCTCGGGACCATCACCGGCGACGCGACGACCGGAATGACGGTCTCTCTCGCCGTGCCGGTCAACGCCACCTAAGGGCCGTCGGGAGTCTGCCGCCGGCCTGTGGCCGAACCACATCAGTTGCATATGGTCGGCCGCAGGTCATCGTTGGACGAGAAGTACGGGCAGACCAGCTCGAAGCCGTCGCCGCGGACGAGGAGCAGGTACTGGCCGATCGAGCCGCCGTCGTCGGTTTGGCCGGGAACGAGCTTCATGACGAGGATCCTGTCCGGGTCGATGACGTCAAGCTGGTATGCGGTCCGGCCAATCGTTCGGAACCCACCGTCCTGGTCGGCATCTGCCAAGGGGGTCAGCCGAGCCCCACTGAGATCCAGGTTTCGGACCACGGACAGTGCGTACGTGAGCCCGCGAACCTGGGCGGTCGCCATCCTGCTTGCCGACTCGGACCCGCTCAGTCGCAGCGCAGTCATCGCGAGGATCGCCACCAGCGCGAGCGTTCCACCGACCTTGAGAAGGCGAGGCCGGGCCCAGGCGAGGCGCCTCTTCGGCGCGGCAGCGAGAATTGTTCGCACCACCTCCGTCGCGTCTCGGCCGCGAACCGCCGAGTCGCCCATCAGCCGAATGCCGTTGCCGAGCGCATCGTCCGAGATCGACCAGTCCCTATTCACCGCGAAGGTCCTCCCGGAGCCGTTGGAGCAGCCGATGGAGCCGGGTCCGTGCGCCCTCGGCCGAAATGCCGAGGTGCGCCCCGACGTCGGCGGACGGCATCCCGACGGCGAAGCGGAGGCCGAGGAGCTCCCGGTCCGCCGGGTCGAGGTTCATGACGGCTGCGCGGAGGTCGATGAGATCCGCCGCGGTCTCTGCCGATGCGGAGCCCGGATTGGTGACCGTTGACTCGATGACCGCAAGCCGGCGCTGGCGGCGACCCGTCTGGCGGGCTTGGTTGGCGGCCACGGTGAACAGCCAGGATCGGAGCTTCGTGCGGTCGCGGAGCGCCGGAGGCGCGGTCCAGAGACGCTCCCACGTCGCCTGCGCCGCATCCTCGGCCGTCTGCCGGCTGCCGCTCATGACGTACGCGAGCCTGATCAGGTCGCGATCGAACATTTCGACGAGCCGGACAAAGGCGCTCTCGTCCCGCCTCACGACAGCGTCGAGTAGCGCGATCGAATCGGCCCGCGCCTCATCCATGGCGGCGTCCATACCCTTCAGATGAACGACGAGGGCGGAGCGTTTCCGTCCATCGCCGAGACGTCGCCGGACCGGCACGGGGTCAAGGCTGCCCGGCGCTCGATTCCCCGACTCCGCGGCCCACATCAGGGCTCGCGCGGCCGGGCAATAGCGGGATGACCGCGAGCAGCATCGAGATCCCGCCGTACCAGAGCGCGGGCAGCGCGAGCATCGAGGCCACGGGCACGGTCCAACGCCGGTCCGTCCGCGCCCCCCAGACGACCAGCGCGACCGAGGCCGGGAGCCGGATCCAGAGCGGGATCGGCACGGACGCCCAGGTGCCGCCCTTGCCGGCGTTGCGCACCACGACGTCGACCCACGTCCGCCACTGGTCGGGCATCAGGACGAATGAGACAGCGGCAATCGCGGCTGTCGCGCCCAGGGCGATTGCCAGCGACCGCCACTCGCGTCGGACGGCGAACCAGAGCAGGCCGATCCCGGGCGTGAGCTTGGTCAGGAGCACGATCACCCAGGCGGCCGGCCACCGGAACCCGATCACGATCGCCACCGCCAGCAGCAGCGACACGTTGCCGCCGGCCACCTCCATCGCGGCGAACGGGAAGAGCAACCCCGCGGCGAGGAGCCGCGGTCCGGTCAGGAAGCGGACCGCGAGCACGAGAATCGCCGTCCAGACGGCCATGAACGCCTGCCATGGCAGAGCGGTCAGCGGCGAGACGAGCTGGAGGAAGGCCGGCGAGTAGACGTACGCGATCGGGTCGTTCCAGTCGCTGTGAAGGTACGGATTCGCGAGCGTGGCCTGCCAGTAGCAGCGGGCATCCTGGCCGGTGCCCCAGAGCCGGCCCCACGGCTCGCTGAAGACGACGACGAGCGCCCAGAACCCCACCGCAACAGCGACCCCGACCCAGACCGGCGTCTCGAGACGCGCGAGGGCCGGCAGCCGGCCTGCGGCAGCCCGGCGAAAGTGCGCCGAACAGACGCTCGGCAGCAGCGTCGAAGGCGGTCAGGGCGTTGGTCACCGCCGAAGTATCGCCGCCGAGCCCGTCGCGCTCAGCGGACCCGCCGCTCAGCCAGGCCGGCGCCGCCCCACCACGAACGCGCCCGCGCCCAGGAACGCGAGGCTGAGCACCACGTGGGCGATGGCCTCGCGGGCCTCGACCTCGCGATGACGCTCGCCGCGGGATCCCGAACTCGACATAGGGATAGTCGAAGCCGCGATCCTGGATCGTGGGGTCGTCGGCGACCAGCTCGTCCCACGTCAACAGGCGCCCGTCGGGCAGCTCGAAGCGACCCTGGCCGACGATCAGGTCGTTGCTGTACGGGTCGTCGCCGGTCAAGCGGACGGCCTGACCGGCCAGCAGCCGCCCGTCGACCTCGGCGACAGCCAGCAGCGTCACGCCGCCCAGGATGAGCGCGAGGAGCAGGGTCGGGATCTGACGGCCGATGACCGAGCCGACGGCGACGGCCACGCTCGCGATGAGCAGCGCGCTCGTCGCAAGGAGCACACCCCGCGTGTGGAAGCTGAGGAACGAGTTCGCAAGGTCGACACCGGGCGCAAACAGCGCGACCAGCTGCTCTGCCACGATCCCGATCGCCATCGACGTCGCGACGACGACGACGAGGACCGGGAAGACCCGCTGGAGATACCAGCGGAGCCGCGACGGACCGAGCGACCACGCAAGCCGTGCCGTCCCCCGGTCGAGCTCACGCGCGATGAGCGGTCCGCCGAGGAGCAGGCCTGCGAGGATCGGGAAGGCGCCCGCGAGCTGCGCCGAAAACGAGGCGATCTTGCTCGCCCAGCGGCCGACATCCTCGAGCTGGAGGCAGGCGACCGAGATCGATCCGTCCGTGACCAGGCAGTCGGCATAGCCGCTCGTCCGCATCCAGCCGAGGACCGCCGCCGAGACGGCGACGGACACGATCGTCGCGACGAGGATCGCCCGGATCTCGAAGCGATTGATCCGATACGTCAGCCGGGTTGCGGTCACCATGGCGGTCATCACGCGGCCGCCTCGACCGGGGCCGACGCTCGGCGGACGCGGCCGGCGGCCATGTGGCCGATGACGACCTCCTCGAGGGTTGCCGGCCGGCCATCGGGGGTCGGGCCGTCGGGGATCAGCGGCTGCGCGACCGGGACGCGAACGAGCGTCAGGCTCTCGCCGGCCGCCGACGGGAACGACCCGACCAGCCGATCGGCGGCAATCGGGACGACGGGCGTTCCCTCGATCACCCGGTGATGAGCGAGCGCCTCGGAGATCGACAGGTCCAGGAGGGTGTGGCCCTTGCCGAGCACGATCAGCCGGTCGCACGCCTGCTCGATGTCGGTGATCACGTGCGACGAGAGGAGGGCCGTGTGGCCTTCGGATCGGACGGCGTCGACCAGGACGTGGAGGAACTCGCGCCGGGCGAGCGGGTCGAGGCTCGCCAGCGGTTCGTCGAGGAGCAGGATCCCTGCCCGCGTCCCCAGCGCGAGCGCAAGCCCGACCTGGGCCTGCTCGCCGCCTGACAGCTCGGAGGCCATCGCCGTGAGCGGGATGGAGAGGCGCTCGATGTAGTGGGCGGCGAGACCGGCGTCGAACCCGTCGCGGAGGGTCGTCGCGAGGGTGATGTGCTCGGCGATCGTCAGGTTTCCGTACAGCGACGGCGACTGGGGCACGTAGCCAACCTGGGCGACCGCGGCTGCCCGATCCTTGCCGGGATCGATGCCGCCCGTCGAGAGCCGGCCCTCGGTCGGGCGCTCGAAGCCGATCCATGCCCGGATCAGCGTCGACTTGCCGGATCCGTTCGGCCCGACCAGCGCCGTGATGCTGCCCTCGGGGACCTCCAGGTCGACCCCGCGCAGCGCCCAGTTCCTGCGTCGATAGCGCTTGCCGAAGCCGTGGGCCTCGAGGACCGCCGTCATCCGTCCCTCCGCGGTTGGTGCCGGTCCTGGCCGGCGGATCGATGCTGACTGTACGCGGGCGCGGTCGAAGGAAGCGTGCCGGCGCTCACCACCCCAGAGCGAGCGCCGGCCGCACGTGATGTGCCACGTCATCGTCCCGTGCCGGCGCGGTCGGTCCCAGCCGGCACTCCCCGGCGAGCCGTTGCGGGACAACCCGGAACGATCCGTCGCGGCCATCTGCTAGCGTCGGGCCATGCTCACCACCCAGCTCCGCGACCGGATCACCCTGCCGGCGATCGTCATCGCCGTCGCGGCGCTGATCCTCGGCCTGGGGTCGCTCACGAGCTCCTACAACGCCGGCATCCATTGGGCGGTCCTGGATGGGCGCCTCGTCGTCGACTGGATCGAGCCCCACAGCCAGGCCGACGCCGACGGAATCCGGCCGGGGATGATCGCGGTCGAGGTCAACGGCGCGCAGCTCGTCCAGTTTCCGGAGCCGATCTTTGGCGAGCTGGACCCGGACCGGCCGGACGATCTCGCCGCCGATCCTGCGCTATGAACCGTCAACGCCGCGGTTCGAGACGGGGGTGGCCGCCGCAGCTCGCCGCCGGCCGGTTGCCGATCTCGACGCTCCAGCTGATCACGCCTGAAGGGCTGGAGCAGGGAACGCTCGGCAGCTGGCCGATCCAGGGCTACTACTACCCGGGGCCGCGTACTTCGACGAGAACCGGCTCGCGATCCTGCCCGGCATTGTGATCCTGCTCGTCGGCGCCTGGTGGCTCCAGACCGGCCGGTTCGGCGGGGCGCTGCGCGACCTGGCGATCCCGCTCGCGGTCGCGACCGCCGTCCCGCTCCTGGTCCTGCCGATGGCGTCGATCGGGTCGTATGTCGCCCAGGCGAGCGCGGGCGTGGTCACGATCCTCGCGATGTTGCCGTTGGCGATCGGCCTCGCCCGGCTGATCCCGGATCGGGACGAACGCCGACTCGCCGCCATCGGGATCGCGCTGTTCGCGACCGCGGCGACGGTGCTCGTCCTGGGCAACTCCTGGCGCGACGTGTCCGATACGCCGGGGCTCCTGCGCTGGGCGCTGATCGGCTCGATCCCCCTGTTGCCGGGACTCGCCGCGGCGGGCCCGCTGAGCCTCGACCGCATCCGAGCCGGCGGGGCCGTCGGTCCTGGCGGCTTGATGCGCTCCACCGAGCTGGCGGTCGCCGGTGCAACGCCCCTGTTCGCGTTCGGCTCCGACCGGGCGCCGTATTTCTGGCCGCTGGTCGGCTGGCTCCTCGCGGTCTTCGTCGCGGGCCGGTTCACGGTCCGCCCGCTGGCCCGCCTCGCGACGCGCGCAACCCTCCAGCGCGACCTGATCGTCGCGGCGACCGAAGCCGAGCGGGCCCGGCTGGCGGCCGACATCCACGACGACGCGCTCCAGGAGCTGACATTGCTCGTCCGGCGCCTCGAGGCCTCCGGCGACACCGAAGGCGCCGAGATCGGGCGGACCGTGGCCGACCGGCTGCGCGCGATCTGCGGCGATCTCCGGCTGCCGATCCTCGACGATCTCGGCGTCGGCCCGGCGCTCGACTGGCTGGTCCTCCGGATCGAGCGCCTCGCCGGCGGCGAGGTCCGCCTCGAGCGGAGCGACGACGCCCGCCACAACCCCGACGTCGAGCTGGCGATCTTCCGGGTCGCTCAGGAGGCCCTGGCGAATGCCGTGAAGCACGGCCGGCCGCCGATCGTGGTCCGCTATCGCTCCACCCCGGCCGGCATCTCGCTGGCGATCGACGACGCCGGCCCAGGGATCACGGACGCCGCGCCGGCCGACGCCGAGCTGGCCGGCCGGTTCGGGCTGCTGAACATGGCCCAGAGGGCCGAGCAGATCGGGGCGATCCTCGACATCAAGCGCTGGCCGACCGGCGGCACCCACGTGGCGCTCGAGTGGCGGCCGCATTGAGCGACGCGCTGAGCGAGGCGATCCGGCTGCTCATCGTCGACGACCACCCGGTCGTGCGTGACGGGACCGCGGCCCTGCTCGCTTCCCAGGCCGGGATCGACGTGGTCGGGACGGCCGGCTCGATCGATGAGGCGACCGCGCTGATCGCGGCCACGCCGGCCGACGTGCTGCTGCTCGACATCCGGCTCGGAACCGACTCCGGGCTGCGGCTCCTGACCGAGACCGCCGACGACGCGCCCGCGATCATCGTCCTGACCGCCTACGACTACCCCCAGTACGCGGAGGCCGCGTTGCGCCTGGGCGCGTCGGGCTTCGTGCTCAAGACCGCGCCGCTGGCCGAGCTGCTCGACGCGATCCGGCGGGTCGCCGCCGGCGGGATGGCGTTCTCGATCCGACCGCGTGCCGGGGCCGGGCTGGCGCGGTTGAGCGAGCGCGAGCTCGACGTCGTCCGGCTCGTCGTCGAGGGCCGATCCAATGACGAGATCGGCGCCCGGCTCGGGATCGGCCCGAAGACCGTGGAGTCCCACCTCCGCCGCCTGTTCGAGCGGTTCGACCTCGCCTCGCGGACCGAGCTTGCGACCCGTGCCCTGCGCGAGGGCTGGCTCGACGTTCCGCCGGGCACCTGAGCCCGCGATCGCCGCGACAGCGGCCCGATCGACAGGCTACGATGCGGCCGATCGCACCATGAAGCCTCCCAGTCGATGCCGAACCTGCCGCCGCTCCCACGCCCGCGGCTCCGCCGATCAAATCCGGTCGGTGATCTCGACGCGCCCAACGTCGAGGTAGAGGACCCGCGCGTCGTCGAGGCCTCGGGCCTCCGCTGGATCCACATCGACGATCCCCGCCTCGCCCACCGTGAGTGGCTCGAGCAGCACTACGACTTCCATCCGCTCGACTGGGAAGACGTCTACTCGCGCAACCAGCGCTCGAAGCTGGACGTGTACGACGACTACCTGTTCATCGTCATGCACTTCCCGACGTTCGAGAAGGCGTCCGGCCGGCTCCTGACCGCAGAGCTCGACCTCTTCGTCGGGTCCGACTACCTGATCACCTTCAGCGAGATCCCGCTGCCCCCGCTCCAGGCGATGTTCGAGCGGATGGAGGCTCGCGAGGAGCAGCGCGAGGCGATGTTCTCCAAGGGCTCCGGCTACCTCCTGTACAAGATCGTCGACGCCAACGTCGACGCCGCCTTCCCGATGCTCCGCAAGATGGGCAACAAGCTCGACCGCCTCGAGGACGACATCCTCGAGGGCCGCTCGAGCGAGATCGTCCGCGACATCTCGAACGCCAAGCAGGAGATCATCAACTTCCGCCGGATCGTGCGGCCCCAGCGCGCGGTTCTGCGCGATCTCGAGCGGACGAAGCAGCGCTACCTGGCCGAGGAGCTCGAGATCTACTTCGACGACATCTCGGACGCCGCGGAGCGGATCTGGGACACGCTCGAGAACTACAAGGAGGTCGTCGAGGCGCTGGAGTCCACGAACGAGTCGGTGTTGACCCATCGCCTGAACGACTCGTTCCGGATCCTGACGGCGGCCTCGGTGATCCTGCTGCCGCTGACGCTCATCGCCTCGATCTACGGCATGAACGTGCCGGTCCCGGGGGAGAGTGAGCCCTACGCGTTCTGGCTCGTCGTCGCGATGATGGCGGCGATGCTCGTCGCCCTGGTGATCCTGTTCCGGCGGCGCGGCTGGCTGTAGCCGGGACCCGCGCGCTCCGAGCGATCCGGTGGCACGCCGAGAGGCGCGGGTCCGCCCGGCTTGTCGACCCGAATATCAGCCGGAGTGATCCACGTGGGATTGTGGCGCCCGGAAGGCACGCCGAGTCGTCCAGACCGTGCCTGACCGGCCGGCGGTCGTGCGTGATGGAGGCCTGATTCGGGCGCAGACGTCCCCGCAAGCCGGTCCGTATCAGCCCGGCTGATATCGGACGGCGGAGGCAGCGACCGGGCAGGTCCGACCGGGCAGAAGCCGCCGCTCAGCTGGGGAGGTCGCGTTCCTCGGGACCGACGTAGCGCACGTCGGGCCGGATCAGCCGGTTCGAGGCGGCCTGCTCGAGGACGTGGGCCGTCCAGCCGGCGTGGCGGGCGAGCGAGAACGTCGCGGGGAACAGGTCCGGGGTGAGGCCGACCCCCATCAGGACCGGCGCCGCGTAGAACTCGACGTTCGTCTTCAACGGGCGATCCGGGTACTTCTCGGCGAGCAGGCGCAGCGCGACGTCCTCGATGGCGATCGCGGTCTGGAGCCAGTCGGGCTTGTGCTCCATGCTCTCGGCGACCTTGCGGAGCGCCGCGGCGCGCGGATCGTACGCCCGGTAGACCCGGTGGCCGAAGCCCATCAGCCGCTCGTGCCGGTCCAGCGCCCCGCGGAGCCACTCCTCGGCGTGCTCGACCGAGCCCATCTTCGCGAGCTGGTCGACGACCTCGGACGGGGCGCCGCCGTGGAGCGGGCCTTTCATCGTCCCGATCGCGCCCGCCACCGCCGATGCGATGTCGGACATCGTCGAGGTGATCACCCGGGCGGTGAAGGTCGACGCGTTGAAGCCGTGCTCGGCGCCGACGATGAAGTAAGCGTCGAGAGCGCGGGCCGTGGCCGGCTCCGGCTTCTCGCCGTACAGCTGGTACAGGAAGCCCTCGACCAGGTCGAGCGACGGATCGGGTGCGATCGGCTCCTTGCCCTCGCGGATCCGGGCGAACGCCGCCAGCGCCGACGGGGAGAACGCCGTCAGGGCACGGGCCTGCTCGGCGGTCGGCGGCCAGTCGAGGGTCTGGGTCGCGCCCCAGGCCGAGACGGCCGTCCGAAGCGCATCCATGGGCTTGGCGCTGCGGGGCAGCGCCCGGAGCGTCGCCAGGACCGCATCGGGCACCTCGGACGTCGCGAGTCGCGCCTTCGGATCCCAGTCACCGGTCCAGAGCAGGTTCGCGACCGAGGCGTAGCTGCCGCGGTCGACGAGGTCGCCGATCCGGTAGCCGCGATACATCAGGCGGCCGTTCGCGCCGTCGACCTTCGAGAGCGAGGTCTCGCCGGCGAGGACGCCCTCGAGGCCGGGCGAGTAGGGCCGCTCGTCGGCGGCGGCGCCGGAGTCCTTCGACCCGCTCGCGGCTTCGGTCGCGTTCGTCATCGGTCGATGGTAGCCCGACCCCGACGGGCGCGCCCGAAACCCCTCGGCAGCGTCAGCGGCGCTTGTCGGGACTGAGCGCCTCGAGGATCACGCGGACGACGATGGCGCCGACCAGGGCGACGATCACGGCCGCGATGAAGCCCGGTCCGCGCTCGAAGCCGAGCTGCTGGGCGATCCAGCCGCCGACGATGGCGCCGAGGATGCCGACGACGACGTTGGGCAGGCAGCCGCGCGCCGTTCGCCCGCCGACGACCGCACCCGACAGCGCGCCGGCGATGAACCCGAGAATGATCCAGCCGAGCCAGTCCATGCCCGTCAGTCTGCCATGTCCGAGGCCGCGAGGAAGGCCTCGATCGCCGCCGCGAACGCCGGGGCATGGGTGTGGTGGGCGGCATGCCGCGCGCCGTCGATCGTCACGACCCGCCCGTCTCGGAGCTGCGCGTCGAGCGCCCGCGTCGCGGCGGCGAACGGCTCGCTGCTCGCCCCGCCGAGGACCTGGAGCACCGGCTGGCGCACTGCACCGAGCGCGTCGAGTGACGCGGCCGGGCTCGTCTCGGCACGCAGCTCGCGGATCGTCGTGTCGATCGCGGCCGCGCGGCGGGGCCAGATCGGGTCGGCCCGGAACGCGGCCAGGTCCGGCTCCGGCATCCCGACGATGTCGCGCATGAACGTGGCGAGGGCCGCGTCGCGATCGCCCGCGGCCACGAGCGCCTCGACCCGCTCGACCGTGCCCGCGTCCTCCTGATAGGCGCGTTCGGCGGCCGGCGGCGCGCCCTCGTAGCAGACGAGCCGCCGCAGGTTCCGGGTTCGGAGCGCCGCCCCGAGCGCGATCCTGCCGCCGTAGCTGTGGCCGACGACATCGACCGGGCCGTCCACCTCGGCCGCAACCGCGTCGACGACCGCGGCCAGGTCGTCGAACTCACGCTCGATCGCGTAGGGCTCGCCGGACGGTCCGTCGCCGGACGCGCCCCGCCCGCGGCGGTCGATCGCGTGGAGCGCGTGGCGGGCGGCCAAGAGCGGTCCGCTCGTCCGCCACGTCGTGTGGTCGGCGGTCGCGCCGTGGACGAGAACGACGGGCGGTCCGGCGGCGCCCATCCCGAAGAGGGCGATCGTGACGCCGTCGGCGCCGGCGACGAGGCGATCGGGCTCGACCGCGAACGCACCGGGGACGCCCCCAGCAATCGGCCGCCAGACGTAGCGGACGTCCGGCTGGCCCTCCTCGTTGGCGCTCCCGTCGCCGAGCCGGTCCACGATGAACCCGTTGCGCTCGTAGAAGCGCCGGGCTCGCGCGTTGACCTGGAACGTGTAGAGCGTCAGGCCGTCCGGCGAACGGTCCTTTGCGAGATCGACCAGCCGCCGCCCGATCCCCGTCCCGAGCCGGTCCGGGGCGACGTACAGCTGGTCGAGCTCGTCCGGCCCGACGACCAGGAGCGCGACGACCCGCTCGCCGTCGACCGCCACCCACGTCTCGCGGTCCGGCACGATGACCTCGCGGATCCACGTCCGGACCTCGTCGTCGGTATGGGCGAGCGGGAACGCGTAGGTGGCGTGGAACGAGTCGAGATACACCTCGGCGATGGCGCCGGCGTCGGCGGCCGTCGCCCGCCGGACCGTGATGGCTACTGCGGTCACAGGAGCCGGGCTGCCTCGCGGTCGATGATCCACGTCGCGCCCGGCCGACGGGCGAGCTGCGCCGGGAGGGTCCGCTCGTCGCGCTCGCCGTGGAGGACGTCACGGAGCATCTCGGCCTTGCCCTCGCCGTACGTCACCATCAGGAGCTCCGCTGCTGCCGGCACGATCCACGGATTCAGCGTGACCCGCGGGACATGCGGCTCGACGTGGGTGGGGGCCGGCACGCCGAGCGCCCACTCGCGCCGATCGAACGTCGACGAGCCCGGGAAGACCGACAGGATGTGGCCGTCCGGGCCGATCCCGAGCAGGATCAGGTCGAAGACCGGCCAGCCGTCATCGTTCGGGTCCGGGCCATTGGCCTGGATGTCCTCGGCGTAGCGGTGGCCGCACCAGTCCTCATCGTGGCCCGCCCCGATCGCGGCGTTCGTCTCGAACGGATGGACCTGGTCCATCGGGATCAGGACACCGCCGGTCCGTCCGGTCATCACGTCGCCGGGCAGCCCGCCCGTTCCCGACTCGCCCGATCGATGGGCGACGTTCAGGAGGATGTCGTTCGCGATCTTCGCGTTCGACAGGGGATGATCCGGCGGCACGAACCGGTCATCCGTCCACCACAGGTGGACCTTCCGCCAGTCGATCTCGTCCCGCAGCGCCGTGTGAGCGAGGTGTTGGTAGATGCCCGCCGGCGCGGAGCCGCCCGTCGTGACCCAGTGCGCCTCGCCGTGGTCATCGATCGCGACGTCGAGGATCTCGATGATCCGTTCGGCCGCCGCGAGGGAGCACGCCTCGCTGTCGGCCAGGGTGACGATCGTCGGCTCGATCATGCGATCGGTCCCCCGGCGAGCTGGGCCGCCAGCTCCAGCGTCTCGACGGCGACGCGGTCGCGACCGCCGGCCTCGATGGCCTCCGCGAGCAGGTCGATGTCCGTGCGACGCGGGGCGGTGAAGCCGCGCTCCAGGGAGTGGACGCCGTCCTGCCAGACCCGGACATGGACGGCATCCTGCTCCGCGGTGACGTCGGCCCGGAGCTCCGAGCCGCGCCAGTCGGCGAGCAGCTCGACCCGGATCGTGGTGCCGGCCGGCATCTCGGACAGGACGGGCCGGATCACGACGGCCACGTCCGTCCGGTCGAGGCGGAGCGTCGCGCCGAGGCCGGCGCTCGGGTTGGCGAGCGGGGTGTGGCGTCCGCCCGATCCGCGGCTCGGCGCCCTGCGGCTGACCCCGATGCTCATCGGAGCCAGGGGCTTGGCGACCGTCATGCCGAGCCGGGACGCGAGCCACGCCGCGTGGTAGAGCGGCTTGACGACGTTCGTCGTCTCGACCCCGAACTCGTCACGGACCCCGTACGTCACCGCGATCCGCCGGAGGTGGCGGAGGTAGGGCAGGAACTCGGGGATGTCGAAGATCGCGGCGATGGCTTCGCGCCAGCGCGATTGGCGGACCATCGCGAAGTCGGAGATCGCGAGAGGCAGGCGATTCGCGATCGCCGCCATCTTGCGCAGCTGGGGCAGCCCGGTCCCGTGCCAGCCGGAGCCGTCGACGACGAGCCGGTCGGCCGTCTCCAGCACATCGCTGACGGCGGGGCTGCCGAACGGCGGCTCGTCCGGCCACCAGACCGTCACCGGCAGGTCGTGGATCAGGAGCGGGGCGATGATCGTGTCGATGTGCCGGCCCGCCTCGCCGCCGCAGATCATGTGGACCGTCTCGGCGCAGGTTTCGGCGGCGTCGGCGCGGGGCATGATGCAGTGGGCGACGATCTGGGCGTCGAGCCACGACGGGCCGTCGGGATCGGCCGGCTGGACGATCAGGGTCCGCGACGGGTGGCGACCGACGAGCCGCTGCATCGTGGCGGCGCAGCGCTCTCCGACCTCCGGCCGGCCGGCGATCACGACCAGGTTCATCACGCTCGTCCGGGCGGCAATGTGGCGATCGTTCACGTGGTCGCCGTCGACGTCCAGGGCCGAGTTCAGATTGGCCTGGGCCCAGATCCGGGCGAGCTCCTGCTCGACCTCCTCGATGCTGTGGGCGCGCGACTTCCAGCGGAGGACCGGCTCGTTGAGGCGGACGGGCGCGTCCGCGATCGCTCCGCCGCTGGTCACATCAGATCCGTCGCCATTTCCGGCCCTCGCGAGCCAGGAGCTCGTCGGCGGCGTCGGGGCCCCACGAGCCGGCCTCGTAGTTCGGCAGCTCCGGAGCGGGCTCCTCGGCCCACTGCTCGATGATCGGCGTCACGCGCGCCCAGGCGCCCTCGACCTCGTCTGCCCGCGTGAACAGCGACGCGTCGCCGAGGAGGGCGTCGAGGATGAGCGTCTCGTACGCGTCGGGGGAGTCGACGGTGAACGCGGAGCCATAGGTGAAGTCCATCGTGACCGACCGGACGTCGATCCCCAGACCCGGCACCTTGGCCCCGAAGCGAAGCATGATCCCCTCGTCCGGCTGGATCCGGATCGCCAGCAGGTTCGGCTCCGGATCGCTGTTCGAGTCGCGGAACAGGCGATGGGGCACTTCCTTGAACTGGATCGCGATCTCGGTCGCCCGCTTCGGGAGGCGCTTGCCGGTCCGGAGGTAGAACGGGACGCCGGACCAGCGCCAGTCGTCGACCTCGAAGCGGGCCGCGATGAACGTCTCGGTCTCGGACTCGGGGTCCACCTCCTTCTCCTGGCGGTAGCCCACGACCGACTTGCCGGCGACCCAGCCGGGCCCGTACTGGCCGCGCACGACGTCGGTCCGGATCTGGTCCGGGGTCAGCTCGCCGATCGCCCGGATGACCTTGACCTTCTCGTCGCGGAGGGCGTCGGCATCGAACGTCGCCGGCGGCTCCATCGCGACCAGGCTCATCAGCTGGAGGAGGTGGTTCTGGAGGAAGTCCCGGCTTGCCCCGGTCTCCTCGTAGAACGCACCCCGGTTCTCGACCCCGATCATCTCGCCGACCGTGATCTGGATGTGGTCGATGTGGCGGCGGTTCCAGATCGGCTCGAAGATCCCGTTGGCGAACCGGAAGACCAGCAGGTTGCGGACCGTCTCCTTGCCCAGGTAGTGATCGATCCGGTAGACCTGCGACTCGCGGAAGACCTTGCCCACCTCGCGGTTCAGGCGGATCGCCGACTGGAGATCGTGGCCGAACGGCTTCTCGATGACGATCCGGCGCCAGCCGCCCTCGTGACGCTCGTGATCGAGCCCGACCCGTCCGAGCTGGGCGACGATCTCGGCGAAGGCCGATGGCTGGGTGGCGAGGTAGTAGAGGTGGTTGCCGCGCGAGTTCTGCTCGGCATCGATCCCGTCGAGGATCTTGACCAGCTGGTCGTAGTCGGCCGGGTTCGCGAAGTCGAGCTTCTGGTAGCGAATGCGGGCCGCGAAGGCTCGCCATGCGGCGTCGTCGAGCGGGAGGACGCGCGAGTACTTCTCGAGCGATGCCCGGAACTCCGCCCGGAGCGCGTCGTCGTCGTAGTCGCGCCGGCCGATCGCGAGGACCACGAAGTCGTGGGGCAGGAGGTTCGTCCGCCACAGGTGGTAGAGGGCCGGGATGACCTTGCGGTGGGCGAGGTCGCCGGTGGCGCCGAACAGGACGAGCACGCTGGGATCGGGCACGCGCTCGAGCCGGAGGCCTTCGCGGAGCGGGTTGTCGTCGTTCTTCGGCGGCGCCTTGCGCTTGGCCTGGCGGGCGACCCGGAGGTCCTTCATCGTCCGCGGCGCGTCCTTCGGCCGGGGCGCCGGGTGGGGCGTCTTGTCGGGCGCCGACTCCGGGGCGACCGCCGGCGCGTCGGGCTCGTCCGACGTCTTGACGCGCTTCGGGATCGCGGTGTCGGTCATGCCCGCATCGCGGGTGCCGATCGCGCGGCCGTTGCCGAGTGCCCGGGATTTCGCCATATGTCCGTCACACGGGCACTAGCCGAGCCACGACCGAGCGTATTTGCCGCGATTGCAAGACAGTTAGCCGCCGACGGCAAACTCTTGCCCAATCGGACCGACCATTCGCCGCTTGCGAACCTCCACTCGTGGCTTATGCCCGCCCCGCGGACATTTGGCAATTTCGAGGCGGCACGACGGGGATCGAGCCGGCGCGCCGAGGCCGCGCCACCGGGATCGGGCCGCGCTGCCCCGTCCCTCATTCGGTCTTCACCGCGTGACCGCCGAACTCGTTGCGGAGCGCGGCGAGGACCTTCGCGCCGTACGAATCATCCTGGCGCGACCGGAACCGGGTGATCAGCGACAGGGTGATGACCGGCGCCGGGACGTCGTGGTCGATCGCCTCCTGGATCGTCCAACGGCCCTCGCCCGAGTCGGCGACGTAACCCTTGATGTGCTCCAGATCCGGGCCGTTCGCCTTGAACGCCCGCACCGCCAGCTCGAGCAGCCAGGAGCGGACCACCGAGCCCTGCATCCACAGCTCGGCGATCGCGCCCATGTCGAGCGGGTAGGACGACGCATGCATGATCTCGAAGCCCTCGGCATACGCCTGCATCAGGCCGTACTCGATGCCGTTGTGGACCATCTTCACGTAGTGCCCGGCGCCCGCCCCGCCGACGTGGAGATAGCCGCCCTCGGGCGCAAGGGACGTGAAGACGGGCTCCAACGGCTTCACGGCCGCCTCGTCGCCGCCGACCATCAGGCAGTAGCCGACCTGGAGGCCCCAGATCCCGCCGGACGTGCCGGCATCGACGTAGTGGACGCCTCGCTCGGCCAGGGCCGCATGCCGGCGCTGGTCGTCGTGGAAGTTCGTGTTGCCGCCGTCGATGATCGTGTCGCCCGGCTCGAGGTGCTCCATGAGCTCCTCGATCTGGGCCTCGGTCGCGTCGCCGGCCGGGACCATGATCCAGACGGCCCGCGGCTTCTCGAGCTTGCCGACGAGCTCCTCGATCGAGTACGAGCCGATCGCGCCCTCGCCCTCGATCTCCTTGGTCTTCTCGGCCGTGCGGTTGTAGGCGACGACCTCGTGGCCGTCCTTGAGCAGGCGGCGGACCATGTTGGCGCCCATCCGACCGAGACCGACGAACCCGATCCGCATTGCGACTGGCCCTCCCTGGTGGTGGCGACGACCCACGCGGGCCGCGTTTGGTCTCCGATTCAGCCTCGCTCGAGCGCCTCGCGCAGGGCCGACTCGAGCGCCGGCAGGCCGCGATCGAGGTCGGCGAGGTGGACGCGCAGGATCGGCAGCTCATGCGACTCGATCGCCGCGAAATCGCCTTCGGCCTGGGCATCGATCAGCCGGCCGAAGGTGTAGGGCCAGCCGGGGATCGGCCGGTCGACCGGGTGATCCGAGGTGATCTGGAGGAACCAGCCGCTCGGCGTGCCGCCCTTGTGGAGCTGGCCGGTCGAGTGCAGGAATCGCGGCCCGAAGCCGGAGGTCGTCGCGCAGCCGGTGGCGTCACGGAGCAATGCCCGCAGGCGCAGGAGGCCCTCGTCGGTGGCGGGGGTCGGGGCGATGAACGCCTGGAGCGCGAGATAGGCATTCGGCTTGCGTCGCGCCAGGTGGCGGGCCAGCTCGCCGACGAGCGTCCCGTCGCCCGCGGTGAGGCGCAGCGAGGCGTCGCCATGGAGGGTCAGGCCGGTGTCCGGGTCGCTGACGAGGGCGGGCGGCGTCGGCGCGGGCATGGCGCCATCCTCGGCCGCGGCCAGCACCTTGCGGGTGAGGTCCTTCGCCTCCTCGACGTTGGGCTGATCGAACGGGTCGATGCCGAGGACCGCGCCGGAGATCGCGGTCGCGATCTCCCAGCGGAACATCTCGGCGCCGATGTCGATCGGGTCGGCGAGGCCGATCCGGATCACGGGGTGCCCGGCGGCTTTCGCCGCCGCGACAAAGCGGTCCGCGGCCGGGTCGCTGCCCTCGTCGAGGGTCAGCCGCACGAAGACCCGGTCGTCGCCGTATGCCTCCAGGGGTCCGAGCGGCTCGCGGTCGACCGGGACGATCCCCAGCCCGTGCTTGCCGGTGCTCTCCGCGATCAGCTGCTCCGCCCAGGCGCCGAAGCTGGCGATGACGGGATCGGCAATGAACGTCAGCTTGTCACGACCCGCTTTCGCGAGGGTGCCGATCGCGAGGCCGAGGCTGACGCCGGGATTGGCGTCGGGATCCGGCTCCCGACACGCCCCGGCCATCGCCAGCGCCGACGCGAGGAGCGCGTCGAGATCGAGCCCGATCAGGCTGGCCGGCACGAGCCCGACGTAGGTCAGCGCGGCGTAGCGGCCGCCGATGTCCGGCGGGTTCAGGAAGACCTCGCGGAGCTCGTCGTGGCGGGGGATGGCCTCCACGCTCTTGCCCGGGTCGGTGATCGCGACCATCAGCTCGCCGGCGTGCTCGGAGCGGGGTGCGTGATGGGCGCGCAGAGCCCGCTCGGCGCGGTCCCAGGCATCGGCCTGGAACGCCAGCGGCTCGGTCGTGGTGCCCGACTTGCTGGCCACGATCCACAGCGTCGCGAGCGGATCGAGGCTGTCGGCCGTTGCCGCGACGGCCGCCGGGTCGGTCGAGTCGAGGACGTGCAGGTCGAGCCAGCCCGGGGCGGTCCCGAAGGTCAGGTGGAAGACGACCGGGGCGAGGCTGCTGCCGCCCATGCCGCCGATGACCGCGGTCGTGAACCCGGCGTCGCGGATCCCCGCGCCGAACCCCTCGAGCGCGGCGATCTGGCCGGCGAAGTGGGCCGGCGCATCGAGCCAGCCGAGGCGGTCGGCAATTGCGGCCTGAACGCGCTCGTTGGTCGACCAGAGGGTCGGGTCGCGATCCCAGAGCCGCTCGGCCCAGCGCTCGTCGCGAGCCCGCTCGACCGCCGCGTCGTAGGCGGCCGTGCCATCCCCGAGTTCGAGGACGGGGCGGGTGATGGCCGGACTGGAGATCACGTCATCTGGCATCACGTGCATGGTAGTCCGACTCCACACGGGCGCACGTTGCGCCTGCGTGCCAAGGATCGCTGCGTCAGCCCCCGGCAGCCTCGATCGCGAGGACCTTGTCGAGTCGGCGCCGGTGGCGTGGCTCGCCGCTGAAGTGCGCGCCGAGGAAGGCGATGACGCACTCCCAGGCGGGCTCCGGACCGATGACCCGCGAGCCGAGGGTCAGGACGTTCATATCGTCGTGCTCGACGCCCTGGTGGGCGGAATACGTGTCGTGGCAGACCGCCGTTCGGACGCCGCGGATCTTGTTGGCCGCGACGCTCGCGCCGACGCCCGAGCCGCAGATCAGGACGCCCCGATCGGCCTCCCCGTCGCGGACGGCATGCCCGAGCCGGGCGGCGAAGTCCGGGTAGTCGTCGAGGGGGTCGGAGCCGTCACCGCCGAGGTCGATGAGCTCATGACCAAGCTCCGCGTCGGCGAGGCGCTGCAGGAGCTCGTCCTTGAGGGCTGCCCCGGCGTGGTCGGCCGAGAACGCGACGCGCATCGATGCGGGCTCAGCTGTGGCCGGGATCGGACGACGCGGTCCGCCCGACGCCGGCCTCGCCGCGGTCGAGCGTCGGGTGGCCGTCGCTCCCGCCGCCATTGCCAGCTCCGTTGCGGTGCCCGCCGCGCGGCGCCGGGAGGTGCCCCGGCTCGAGCGTCGGGAGCGGGCCGTGGACCTTGCCGGCCAGGACGTCCCGGGCGACGGCGACCACGCGGTCGACCGTGAACCCGAAGTTCTCGAAGATCGTGCCGGCCGGCGCCGACGCGCCGAAATGGTCCAGGCCGATGATCGCGCCGGCATCGCCGGACCAGCGATCCCAGCCCAGCGAGATGCCGGCCTCGACCGCGACGCGGGCCGTCACCGCGCGGGGCAGCACGGATTCGCGGTAGGCCGCGTCCTGGAGCTCGAACCGCTCCCAGCAGGG
This sequence comes from uncultured Chloroflexia bacterium, assembly GCA_963783055.1. GTDB lineage: Bacteria > Chloroflexota > Limnocylindria > Limnocylindrales > CSP1-4 > CF-46. The sequence goes on along the minus strand of CAWAMB010000002.1, from coordinate 952,280 downwards.
GAGCGACACGACCCGGGCGGCCACGCCGTCCGCCTCGAGCGCCTCCGCGGCGTTGAAGGCGAGCTGGAGCTCGGACCCGGTGCCGATCAGGATCACCTGCGGCTCCTTGCCCCCCGCGGCGTCGCGCAGGACGTAGCCGCCGCGGCGCACGCCCTCGCGCGCCTTCTCGGCCGTGCCCGCGAGCGTCGGCAGCTTCTGGCGTGTCAGCGACAGCGCGACCGGGCCGGATGGGTCCTCCTGGCCGCGCTCGACCGCCAAGGCCCAGGCCGCCGCGGTCTCGTTCGCGTCGCCGGGCCGGACGAACCACAGGTTCGGGATCGCCCGGAGCGCGGCGTAGTGCTCCACCGGCTGGTGGGTCGGACCGTCCTCGCCGAGCCCAACGGAATCGTGGGTCCAGACATCGATCACCTGGAGCCCGCTCAGCGCCGCCAGCCGGACCGCGCCGCGCATGTAGTCGCTGAACGTCAGGAAGGTCGCAACGTACGGGATGAATCCGCCGTGGTAGGCAATCCCGTTGCCGATCCCGCCCATCGCGTGCTCGCGGACGCCGAAGCGCAGGTTGCGGCCGGGGTCGTCGGCCTCGAAGTTCCCGCCGCCCTTGACATCGGTCAGGTTCGATTCGGACAGGTCGGCGGCACCGCCGAACAGCTCCGGGACCGCCTCGGCCAGCGCCTGGATCGCGTCCTGGCTGGCGTTCCTCGTGGCGATCTCCTCGCCGACGGCGTAGGTCTTGAGCCCCGCATCCCAGCCGGAGCGCAGCTCGCGGGCGATCACCCGTCGCCGGAACTCGCGACCCAGGTCGGGGTGGGCGGCCTCGTACCGGGCGAGCGCGCCTTCCCAGGCCTCGACGAGGTCCTCGCCGGCCGGGACGGCGCGGCGGAAGAGCTCGAGCGCCTCGGGCGGCTCGTAGAACGACTTGTCCGGATCCCAGCCGTAGGCTTCCTTGACGAGGCGGACCTCGTCGGGCCCGAGCGGCGCGCCGTGGGCCTTCTGGGTGTCCTGGCGGTTCGGGCTGCCGAAGCCGATGTGGGTCCGGATCGCGATCAGGCTCGGTCGGTCGTCGGCCCGTGCTTCCTCGATCGCCGCCGCGATCGCCTCGATGTCGTTGCCGTCCTCGACCCGGGTCGCATGCCAGCCGTACGCCTCGAATCGGGCGACGACGTCCTCCGACCAGGCCATCGACGTCGGGCCGTCGAGCTGGATGTGGTTGTCATCGTAGAGGGCGACGAGCTTGCGCAGGCGGAGATGGCCGGCGAGGCTCGCGGCCTCGGACGCGATGCCTTCCTGGAGGTCGCCGTCGGAGCACAGCGTGTACGTCCAGTGATCGACGATGTCGTGGCCGTCGCGGTTGAACTCGGCCGCGAGGCGGGCCTCGGCGATCGCCATCCCGACGGCGTTCGTGAAGCCCTGGCCGAGCGGCCCGGTCGTCGCCTCGACGCCCGGTGTGAGGCCGTACTCGGGATGGCCCGGAGTCTTGGAGCCCCACTGGCGGAAGGACTTCAGGTCGTCGAGCGACAGGTCGTAGCCCGTCAGGTGGAGGAGCGAGTAGAGGAGCATCGAGGCGTGGCCGGCGCTCAGGACGAACCGGTCGCGATCGGGCCAGTCGGGGCGGCTCGGGGCGTGGCGCAGGAAGCGTGTCCACAGGGTGTACGCCATCGCCGCGGCACCCATCGGTGCGCCGGGATGCCCGGAGTTCGCCTGCTGCACCCCGTCGATCGAGAGCGTCCGGATCGTGTCGATCGCGAGGCGGTCGATGGTCTCGGTGGCGGTCGGCATGGAGGTGGGCTCCCGCTGGTCCGGATCGGGTCGATGTCCGGGTCGCTGCGTCGATCTGGATTGTAGGCGCGGCGGCGTCCGGGGTAGCGCAGCGGCCACTCCGCCGATGCGCCGCCGCTATCCTCGGCGCATGCCCCCGAGGATTCCCGGTCGCCGACGCCGCCGCTCCGCGAGCCCCGCGGGCGGCGCCGGCGCCGCGACCGCGCGGCCGCCGCGCGTCGTCGTGCTGGGCGACCTGATGCTCGATGTCGTGCTGGCGCCGGCCCGGCCCCTGGCGGTCGGCAGCGACGTGCCGGGCCGGGTCATGCTCCGCCAGGGCGGATCGGCCGCGAACACGGCGCGCTGGCTGGCCCGCCTCGGGGCCCGATCGACGCTCCTGTGTGCCGTGGGCCGCGATCCGGAGGGCCGGGCTCTCGTGTCGGCGCTCGAGGGCGATGGGGTCAAGGTCCGAGCGACCCGGGTCGCCGGCGAGCGGACCGGTCGGATCGGGGTGCTGGTGGCGCCCGGCGGCGAGCGCTCATTCGTTGCAGATCGCGCCGCCTCCGACCGGATTGCCCCTGCCGACCTGGCGGCGTCGATGTTCAAGGTCGACCTGCTTCACCTCCCGGCCTACTCGCTGCTCGGCGAGCCGCTCGGGCTGGCCGGCCGGCGGGCGATCGAGCTCGCGCGGGCCGGAGGAGCGCTGGTCTCCCTCGACCTGTCCTCGGTGATGCCGCTCCTGGCCGACGGGCGACGAGCCGCTCTGCGATTGGTCCGCGACGCGGCCCCGGACGTGCTGTTCGCGACGCGGGGGGAGGCGGAGGCGCTGACGGGCAGTCGGACGCTGGACGGGCTGGCGGATCTGGCGCCGATCGTGGCCGTGAAGCACGGCCGGTCCGGCGCGCGGGTTTTCGCCCGGGTCGCCGCGGGGGCTGGCGAGGGCGAGATCGGCGCGGGCCGCGCAAACAGTGGTGGCGCTGCCATTGCGAATAGCCGCATGTTTCATGCGGCCGGGCCGCAGATCGACGGGTCCGACCGCCGACGCGAGGAGCACCTGACCTTCGATGTCGCGACCACGGCGATCGCGGCCGCCGACACCACCGGCGCCGGCGACGCGTTCGGGGCCGGCTTCCTCGTCGCCTGGCTGAGCGCGGATCCGTCGGCGCGGCACCGTCCGGCGACGTTGCGGCGAGCCGTCCTGGCTGCCCACCGGGCGGCGGCTCGACAGCTGCTGGCGCAGCCGCGCGAGCTGGTCCTGTGATCGGGGACCGCCTGATGGTGGCGCCGGAGGTCGCCGCGGCGCTGGCCGAGGGCCGGCCGGTGGTCGCTCTCGAGTCCACCCTGATCAGCCACGGGTTGCCGTACCCCCAGAACCTGGAGGTCGCGCGCGCGTCCGAGGCCGCCGTTCGGGAGAGTGGGGCGGTCCCGGCGACCGTTGCGGTCCGTGACGGTCGGCTGCTGGTCGGGCTCGACGAGGGGGCGCTCGAGGCGCTCGCGACCGCGCCGGCCGGGTCGGTCAGAAAGGCAGCCCGGCCGAGCCTCGCCCTGGCGCTCGCGAGTGGCGGCTGGGCCGCGACCACGGTCTCGGCCACGATGATTGCCGCCCATGCGGCGGGAATCCGGGTGTTCGCGACGGGCGGGATCGGGGGCGTCCACCGGGGAGCGCTGAGCGGCGCGACTCCGTCCTTCGACATCTCGTCCGACCTCGAGGAGCTCGGCCGGACGCCGATGGTCGTCGTCTGCGCCGGCCCGAAGGCGATCCTCGACGTGCCGGCGACCCTCGAGTACCTCGAGACCCACGGCGTGCCCGTGATCACGATCGGCCAGGCCGAGCTGCCGGGGTTCTATGCCCGATCGTCCGGATTGCCGTCGCCCCAGACCGCGCCGGACGTCGCCGGCGCAGCGGCCATCGCCGGCGTTCACCTCGACCTCGACCTCGGCGGCGTCCTCGTGTGCGTGGCCGCGCCGGAAGCGGGGGCGCTCCCCGCCGACGTGGCACGGAGAGCCGTCGCGCGAGCCGTCGCCGAGGCAGAAGCGGCCGGCATTCACGGCCCGGCCACCACGCCCTGGCTGCTCGGCAGGATCGCCGAGATCACCGGTGGCGCCTCGATCCGCGCCAACACCGCCCTGATCGTGAACGACGCACGCGTTGCGGGGCACCTTGCCGCGGAGCTCCAGCGCTCCGGCTAGCGCGGACCCTCCGCCGCTCGGGCGGACGCGGCGTGTTCGATGCTTGTCTCACACGCGGACGACGGCGCCCTTCCCAAGAAGCCGGATCGGGCGTACACTCCGCGTCCCTCCAGCCGTCGCCCCGGGGAGCTCTGTGTCCGCCTCATCGACCGCGCCACGCCCATCTGACGCCCAGCCGCTCGCGATCGACGTGCGCGGCATCCGGCGGATCTACAAGGTCAAGCCGAAATCGGTCGTCGCTCTCGACGGCGTCGACCTCCAGGTCGAACCCGGCGAGTTCTTCGGCCTGCTCGGCCCCAATGGCGCGGGCAAGACGACCCTGATCAAGATCCTGACGACGCTCCTCCTGCCGTCGGAAGGCACCGCCCACATCTTCGGCTTCGACGTCGTCCGCCAGACGAAGCAGATCCGGCGGATCATGAACATGGTGGCCGGCGGCGAGCAGTCGGGCTACGGGATCCTGACGGTCCGCGAGCAGCTCTGGATGTTCAGCCAGTTCTACGGCCTGCCGTCGCGCGATGGCTGGAACCGGGTCGACGAGCTGATCGACGCGGTCGGGCTCGACGAGCAGCGCGAGCAGCGGGTCAGCACCCTGTCGACCGGCCAGCGCCAGAAGATGAACTTCGCGCGCGGCCTCCTCAACGACCCGTGGATCTTCTTCCTCGACGAGCCGACGCTGGGCCTCGATGTGGCCGCTGCGCGCTCGGTCCGGGAGCTGGTCCTCGCCTGGAAGGCGGCTGTGCCGGGCCGAACGGTCCTCCTGACGACGCACTACATGGCCGAAGCCGACGAGCTGTGCGACCGGATCGCGATCGTCGACCGCGGCCGGATCCTGGCCCTCGGCACACCCGACGAGCTGAAGAAGCGGGTCCAGCGCGAGTCGGTCTTCCGCCTCGAGCTCGACCGGCTCGACGGCGGCGTCGCGGCCCTGCGCCGTGTGCCCGGCGTCGTCAGTGCCGCGCTCGCGGCCGGCGACCAGGCCGACGGCAAGGCCGATCGTCAGACGGTCGAGGTCAATCTCGCGCTCGTCGACGACGCGGCGCTCGGTGGGGTCGTCGGCGCCCTCGGTGGGCTGGGTGCCCAGATCCTCGCCCTCCGCAAGTCCGAGCCGTCGCTCGAGGACGTGTTCGTCGAGCTGGTCGGCCGTGGCTTCGGTGACGAATTGACCGACGAGGACGACGGCGACCGTGGCACGAACGACGGCGGCAACGGGCACGGCCGAGCCGCCGACGAGCCCAACGTCACCGATTCGACCGACGATGCCCGGGAGCGCGAGGTCGAGGTCGTCGGATGAGCACTCTCCGCGCCGACGGCCGCCGAACCGAAGAGGCAATCGGTCGCAACGCGTTCGTCTATCGCCCGACCGCCAGCCCGCAGGCCGCCGCCGACTGGACCCGCCAGCAGGTCGCGATGACCAACCTGCGGACGGTGATGGGTCGGGCCTATCCGCGCGTCACGGGCCTGCTCCGCGAGAAGAGCTGGGTCTTCTTCGAGATCCTGCTGCCGTTCCTCGCGACGTCGGCGTTCGTCTTCGTCTATCGCGCGCTCCAGGCGCCGCCGCAGTATGTCGGCTTCGTCGTCCTCGGCGGGGCGATGACCGCCTTCTGGCTGAACGTGATCTGGATGATGGCCGCAGCAGCTGTGGTGGGAGAAGAGCCAGGGCAACCTCGAGCTCTACTTCGCCGCTCCGATGCACATCATGGCCGTCCTGTTCGGGATGGCTTTCGGCGGCTTCGTGATGAGCTCGACCCGCGCCGCCGCCGTCCTGATCATCGCGACGACGGTCTATGGCGTGTCCTTCTCGGTGGACCAGTGGGCCCTCCTGATCGGGGTGTTCCTGCTCACGCTCGCGGCTCTGTACGGCCTCGGGATGATGCTGGCCAGCCTGTTCCTGATGTGGGGCCGCGAGGCGTGGCATCTCACCCAGCTGCTCGTCGAGCCGGTGTACTTCGTCTCCGGGCTGAACTTCCCGATCGCCCGCCTGGGGGTCCTGGGCTCGGTGGCGATCAGCATCCTGCCGCTGGCGGTCGGGCTGGACGCGATGCGCCAGCTCGCGTTCGCCGATGCCGCGTACCCGATCGGGACGCCGTCGCCGGCGGTCGAGGCGGCGATCCTGCTGGCGATGGTCGTGGTGTTCGTCGGCCTGTCGCGCTGGACCCTCGGGATCCTCGAGCGGATGGCCCGGGCCGAAGGCCGCCTGTCGGTGCGCTGGCAGTGAGCACGATCGTGGCCGTCGCGGCCGCAGCCCCGCGAGCCGCCCGATGACCGCCGCCGAGCCGGTCCTCCGTCCCGACGCCGCCGGCCTCGCCTCACCCGAGTGGGGCGGGTTCGACCACGCCCGGACGCGCGGCCGCGGCTGGGTCGACATCCGGCGCAGCTTCCTGACGGCCGTCCGCCTCGGCTGGCAGATGGAGGCGAACTGGACCGACCCGTTCCTGTTCTTCGTCTACTCGGTCGCCAAGCCGCTCGCCTCCGCGTTGATCCTCGTCGTCATGCTCGACGTGATCAGCGGCGGCGCCCGGCCCGACTACCGGGCGTTCGTCGTCGTCGGCAGCGCCCTCTGGTCGTTCGTCCTGTCGGGCGTGAGCGGCCTCGCCTGGATGATCCTCGACGACCGCGAGCGCTACCGGATGCTGAAGTACCTGTACGTCAGCCCGAGCGACTTCCTGGCCGTGATCTTCGGCCGTGGCGTCGCCCGGATCGGGGTCGGGGCGATGGGGGCCGCGATCACCCTCCTTGTCGGGGTCGTGTTCCTCAACGTCCCATTCGACGTCTCGCGGATCGACTGGATCCTGCTCGTCGCGACGATGGTCCTCGGCGTGGCGTCGATCCTGGCGATCGGCCTGATCCTGGCCGCGATCTGCATGCAGACCCGCCAGGAGTCGTGGTCGTACCCGGAGGCGCGCGGGCGGCGCCTTGTTCCTGATCTCCGGCGTCGTGTTCCCGCTGGCGGTCCTGCCGTCGCCGGTCCAGGCGCTCGGGCTGCTGACGCCACTCACGTGGTGGATCGAGGGCATCCGCCACGCCCTGTTCCCGGGCGGCGTCAGCGCGATCGGCGGTCCCGGCGCCCTGTTCACCGAGCTGACCGGATCGACGTCTCCGACCCCGGCCCAGATCGTGCTCGTGTTGCTGGCGACGGGAGCGGTGGCTACACTCGCGGCGGTGGCCGTGTTCCGGGCGAGCGACCGGCGAGCGAAGGATCGCGGGCTGTTCGACCAGACCACTGGGTCCTGATCGACAGCGACCGCGGATCGCGCCGGACGCCGCGACCGACCCGCTGACAGAGGGAGGCTCGATGCGCATCTACGAGGGAAGTCCGCGCCAGGACTTCGAGGAGGTCTTCCGCTCGATCGGGGCCTTCATCGACCAGCGCGGGATGCGCGAGATCCTCCTCGTCGAGGCTCCCGACGGGTTCATCGTCCAGGGCGTCGTCACGGCCGGCGCGGCCGGCGGGTCGTGGTCCGACTCGCTCGGCACGCAGGCCAAGGAGACCTTGACCTTCCTCGACGACGACATTGCCCGATTCATGGAAGAATTGATCGCACGTCGCGGGCACCCCGGTCCCGAGCCGCAGCGCGACGCCGGCTTCTACGAGTCGGCCCTGCGGGTCATCGGCCGCTACGTCGACGAGCAGAAGCCGCGGGACGTCTTCTTCTTCGAGCAGGAAGGCGCGTTCGTCGTCCGCCTGTTCCTCGGCGGCCAGGCCGGGTCGCACCACACGCTGGCCGAGTTCACTCGCGACGACATCGCCGAGCTGGTGACGCAGGGACCGACCCTGCGGGCGCCGGTCATGCCCAAGCCGACGACCGCCTGACCGGCGGCCTGGCACCAAATCGATCGCCCATCCCATCCCACGTACGGAGGACCCGACCATGAAGGCTCTCAAGACCGTCGCCGTCGCCCTCGGCATCACCCTTGCCGCGTTGATCGTCATCCCGCTCATCGTCCTCGCCGGACTCTTCGTCTGGCTGAAGGTCACCGAGGAGCAGGAGGAGGACCTCCTCGAGCTCGATCGCGAAGGCGCCTAGATCGACACCTCGAACGCTGCCGCGTCGAGCGACGCGGCAGCCGCGGAGACTCGAACGCCCGTCGGATCACCGGCGGGCGTCGACGTGTCCGCGCCCGTGAGCGATCCGTCCACGCCCGGCAGCGGCGTGCCCGCGCGCGGACCCGCCCCGGCGATCGCACACCACGTTGCCCGCGAGCGACGGATCGCCGAGCTGGCGGTTCTCGGCGTCATGGTCCTGTGGGCGGCCAACTTCATCGTCGTGAAGTCGGCGGTCGCGGTCCTGCCGCCCGTCGGCTTCACGTTCCTGCGGTTCTCGCTTGCCGCCGTGACGCTGCTCCTGCTGCTCCGCTGGCGGGAAGGCTCGATCGGGCTGCCGCGGCGCGACCTGCTCGCGATCTGCGGGCTCGGGGCGCTCGGGTTCGGGGTCTACCAGATCCTGTGGACGACCGGCCTGACGACGATCGCGGCCGGCGACTCGGCGCTGATCATCGCCGCCACGCCGGTCCTCGTCGCGATCCTGGCGGTCGCCGCCCGGTCCGACGTCCTGACCCCCGGCAAGCTCATCGGCGGCGTCGTCTCGTTCGTCGGTGTCGCGCTGGTCATCGCCAGCGGGGCGGGACTGACCCTCGGGCGGTCGCTGGCCGGCGAGGCGATCACCCTGCTCGCGGCGATCTGCTGGGCCTTCTACACGGCGTTCGGAGCGCCGTTCCTGCGTCGCTACTCGCCGCTCCGGGCGACCACCTGGGCCACCGTCGCTGGGACGCTGGTCCTCGCTCCGATCGCCGCGTCGCAGCTGGCGACCGTCGACGTTGCCACCGTCCTGACGCCCGGCGTCCTTGGGGCGGTGCTGTATTCCGGGTTCCTGGCCGCCGGGATCGCCAACGTCATCGTGAGCAACAGCATCAAGGTCGTCGGGCCGACCCGGACCGCCGCGTACCAGTTCCTCGTCCCGGCGCTGGCGGTGGTCCTTGCGTTCCTGTTCCTGTCCGAGCCGATCCGGGTCGGCCAGGTCGTTGGCGGGCTCGTCATCGTCGCCGGCGTGCTGATCACCCGCGGCGGTGCGCCGTTCCGGATCCCGCGGGCCCTCGCCCGCTCCTGACCGCCGTCAGAACGTCAGCCCGGAAGGCGCACGCTCCATGCGATTGGTCCGTTTGCTGGACGCGTGAAACGGGTGTGGTCGGGCGCATTGAAAGAGTGAGGGCTTCCCGGCCTCTGGTAGGTTGAACGGCCCGGCGTGGGCGGCTAACAGGCATCACTCCCTGTGGATCTGGATCTGGTCGTCCGAGCCCAGCGCGGCGAGCGCGAGGCCTATGAGGCCCTCGCTCGGGCGGCCTCGCCGCGCCTCTACCTGACCGCCCACCGGATCGTCCGCGACATGGACCGCGCCGACGATGCCGTTCAGCAGACGCTCGTCGCCATGTGGCGCGAGCTGCCGAGCCTGCGCGACCCGGCCCGCTTCGACGCCTGGACATACCGTCTCGTCGTCCGTTTCTGCCTGCTCGAATCGCGCCGCGCCCGCCGGACGGGAGTCCGCGAGGTCCCGATCGAGGACACGGTTCCGGCGACCAGCGACGCGTTCGCCGATTCCGACCTCCGCGACCAGCTCGATCGTGCCCTTGGCGACCTCTCGCCAGACCACCGAGCGGTCGTCGTCCTCCACCACTACGCGGGCCTGTCGCTCGGCGAGATCGCCGAGATCCTCGCGGTTCCGTACGGAACGGTCGGGTCGCGGCTGCATCACGCGACGAGGTCACTGCGCTCGGCGCTCGCGGCCGGCGAGCGCTCGACGATCGTGGGAGGGCAGCCGGCATGACGTCGACGCTTGACTTCGATCGGCTGCTCGCGGAGGTCCTGGAGGAGCGCGGCCCGAGGAGCGCACCGGCGACGCTCGTGGATGCGGCGCTCGTCGAGGCTCGTGCCGTTGGCCAGCGCCGGCCCCTCGTCCGCCCGCTGGACCGGCAAGCCTGGCCCGCGGGCCGACTCTCGCTCGCCAACCCGGCGACGTATCGCCTGGCACTGGTAGGGCTGGTGGTGGTCCTCACCCTGGCCCTGGCGGCAGCGGCGATCGGCATCGGGAGCCGACTGGTTCCGCGGCTTCAGGTTGGTCCTCCCCACTTCGCACCCACGGGAGCGATGGCCGAGGCCCGGACGATCTTCACCGCGACGATGCTGTCGAGCGGAACGGTCCTGGCCGTCGGAGGTGGCGCGAGCGACAGCTCCGGGTCGATCGATTCGGTTGAGATCTTCGATCCGCAGAGCCGCCGGTGGACACCCACCGCGCCGCTGATCGAGGGGCGCCGATTTCACACAACCACGTTGCTGCTGGACGGGCGAGTCCTCGTGACCGGCGGTATCGGACCGAGCGACAGCCTGGCGACGGCCGAGCTGTACGACCCGGCGACCGGGGTGTGGACCGAGACGGGCCGGTTGCGCCAGCCGCGCGGCCAGCATGTCGCAGTTCGCCTGGGTGACGGCAAGGTCCTTGTCGCGGGCGGCACGGGCGGGGAGAGCCCCTCGACGGCGGCGGAAGTCTACGACCCGCTGACCGGCCTCTGGTCGGCGACGGGCCCAATGATCGACTGGCGCGCGTCCCCGACCGCCACGTTGTTGCCGAGCGGGCGGGTCCTGGTTGCGGGCGGCTTCGGCGCCGGCCACGTGATCACCTCAGCTGAGCTGTACGACCCGACGACCCGATCCTGGGCTCCCACCGGCGATCTGCACGAGAGCCGGGTCGACGGGACATCGGCCACCCTCCTGCCCGACGGCCGGGTGCTCGTGGCCGGCGCGCCGAACTCATCGACGGAGCTGTATGACCCCACGACCGGAACCTGGGTGGTGACGACCAACATGCTCGCGAGCCTGGGCGGCCATTCGGCGACCCTCCTCGCTGATGGCACGGTCCTCGTAGCAGGAGGGATCGATGCCGCTGGGTCTGCGATCGCGACGAGCCAGGTCTTCGCCCCTGGGGCGGCGTCGTGGAGCATGGGGCCGCCGATGGTCGAGGCCCGCTACAGCGGGATCGCCATCGCGCTGGCGGATGGAAGCATCCTGTTCGCCGGTGGCACGGGCGTCGCTGATCGCCCGCTCACGTCGTCCGAGCTGTACGCACCCGGCAAGCCCTGACGCGGGATTGAAAGTTCCGCCCGCCTGCGGCCCCTGTGTGGTAGGCCCGGAGTGTCCGAGCCACGGACCGCGAGGAATGAGATGCCACGCAACGCCACACGTTCGCGTCGGGCGATCCGGTCGATCGTGTCCATCGCCGTCCTGGCGACCGCTGTCCTGACCGCGTCGCCCGCAAGCGCAAACACCCAGGAGCGCTTCGGGCCGACGACGTACGAAGGCTCCTTCATTGGGTTCAACTGCCCGGGCTTTGACATCGTGATCCACACCATGGGCGGCAGCGATCGGGCGACGGTGTTCTTCGATGGCTCGGGCGCCATCAGCAAGATCGTCTATGTCGGCCGTTTCCCGAAGGACACGCTCACGAACTCAGTGACTGGCCGTTCGATCGTCGTCCGCGGTGAGTTCCAGGAGTTCATCGAGCCGATCGCCGGAACGGACCAGTTCACGAAGACCGTCGTTGGCTTCCGCTACATGGTCAACGAGCGGGGCCTCGGCGCGACGATCCGCGACGTCGGCAGGATCTCGTATGCCGACATCGAGCAGACCATCGTCTCGTTCCAGGCCGGTCGCCACGACCTGGCGCTGGACGAGGCGCTGTGGCCGACGTTCTGTCGAGCCCTGGCATGAGTGGAGCGACGGACCAAGGTCGGCGGCGGGCACCCCGCCGCCTGTCCACCTTCGCGATGGCCTCCGCCATCTGGCTTCAGGCGTGCGCCTCGACGCAGCCCGTCGCATCTCGTGGTCCGGTCTCGGTGCCTCCTTCCGTCCTCACAGCGCCGGCGGCGTCGGCAGGAACGGTGACCTCCACCCGGTCGCCGAGCCCATCGCCGATGGCCGGCGCGTCGTTGCCGCTCCTTGGATCGATTCCGACGACCCGCTTGGATTCGGTGAGGGCCGCGGCGCTCCAGGTCATTCTCGAGCGCGCTGTCAGCCAAGGAGCACCCGACGTGATCGCCGCCGTGATCACGGCCGGTGGGAGCTGGTCCGGTGCGGCCGGGATCGGCGGACCAAACGGCCGGAAAGCGACGGCGACGGATGAGTTCGCGATCGCCAGTCTCACGAAGACGTTCACGGCCGCCCTGATCATGCGGCTCGCGGAACAGGGGAGGATCGATCTGGACGCCCCGCTCGCGAACTACATGGGCACGTTCAGCGTCGACACCAACGGGGCGACGGTCCGCCAGGTGCTTGCCATGCGCGGCGGGCTCGCAGAGCATCGATCGAACGCCGCGGATCGCATCGTCGCGGACCCGACCCACGTTTGGACGTGGCCCGAGCGGATCGCCGGCTATGCGCCACCCGCCTCAGCACCCGGCCTGTACAGCTACTCGAGTCCGTCCTACGAGTTGCTCGCGCTCGCGGCGGAGACCGTCACCGGGACCTCGTTCGGACAGGCCCTTCGGCGCGAGGTCCTCGACCCGGTCAAGGCCGACCGGATCCTCGACCAGGCTGGCGGGGGCATGACTCCGAAGCCGTGGGCGGTCCCGATCGATGAGCACCTCGGTCGCTTCCAACCGAGCGACATCGGCGTCGGCGGCGCGATCTCCTGCATGTCCTCGGCGACCTTCGGCACCGGGGCGGGCTCGATGGCCAGCGATGCGCCGTCGTTGGCGCGCTGGCTGTGGCACCTCTTTGCCGGGGACATCGTGGCGGAGTCGACCGTCGAGACCATGATCACGGCGGGCCTCGATCGGTGGGCCTACGGCATGGAATCGGCTCCCTATTCCGAGGCCCGGGCCGTCGGGAGCTCCGGGAGCAAGACGGGCTATGGCGCGCAGTGGACGCTTTTCCCGTCATCGCGCGCGATCGTGGTGATCTTCGTCAATGATCCCGACTTCATCGTCGAACCGACCGTGAACGGGTTGGTCCACGCGGCGATCGTGCCTTAGCCGGCTCATCTTGGTGGGCGCCGAGCGGGGCGTCGGCCTTGCCTCCGAGGGCCGTCTTCGATAGCATTGGAAAAACCCCCGGAGGACTAGACCCGTGGCGAAGTATGTCTTTGTGACCGGAGGCGTGACCTCCTCCCTGGGGAAGGGCATCACCGCCGCCAGCGTCGGCCGGCTGCTCAAGGCACGCGGTCTGCGCGTCTCGATCCTGAAGCTCGACCCGTACATCAACGTCGACCCCGGGACGATGTCGCCCTACCAGCACGGCGAGGTCTTCGTCACCGACGACGGCGCCGAGACGGACCTCGACCTGGGCCACTACGAGCGGTTCATCGACGAGAACCTGACCCAGCTCAGCAACGTCACGACCGGCCGGATCTACCAGGCGGTCATCGCCAAGGAGCGCCGCGGCGACTACCTCGGCGGCACGGTCCAGGTCATCCCCCACATCACGAACGAGATCAAGGAACGGATCGGGCGGGTCGCCCGCGACGGCGATCCGGACGTCGTGATCGTCGAGGTCGGCGGGACGGTCGGCGACATCGAGAGCCTGCCGTTCCTCGAGGCGATCCGCCAGATGCGCAAGGACGTCGGCCGGGCCAACGTCCTGTACATCCACGTGACGCTCCTCCCGGTCCTCGCGGCGACGGGCGAGCTCAAGACCAAGCCGACCCAGCACTCGGTCAAGGAGCTGCGCGGCATCGGCATCCAGCCCGACGTGATCGTCCTCCGCTCCGACTACCCGGTGCCGGACGAGATTCGCGAGAAGATCGCCCTGTTCACGGACGTCGCCACGGACGCCGTGATCCCGGCCGAGACGGCCGACACGATCTACGAAGTGCCGCTCATGTTCGAGGAGGCCGGCCTCGGCAAGCTCCTCGTCCGCGAGCTCGGCCTGGGCGACCCGGAGAAGGCGCCGGACCTCGCCTCGTGGCGCGCCCTGGTGGATCGGATCAAGGCGCCCAAGCCGACCCTCGAGATCGCCCTCGTCGGCAAGTACATCGAGCTCCCGGATGCCTACCTCAGCGTGACCGAAGCGCTCCGCCACGCCTCCTGGGCGCATGGCGTCGACGCCAAGATCCGGTGGGTCGACTCGGAAGCCCTGACTCACGACAACCTCCATGAGCGGCTCGACGGCGCCGCCGGGATCCTCGTCCCGGGTGGCTTCGGCCATCGCGGCATCGAGGGCAAGGTCCTCGCCGCCCACTTCGCTCGCGACCACCGCGTTCCCTACCTCGGGCTGTGCCTCGGGCTCCAATGCGCGGTCATCGAGTTCGCCCGCGACGTCATCGGCTCGAAGGACGTCAACTCGACCGAGTTCGACATGTTCACCGAGAACCCGGTCATCGACTTCATGCCCGACCAGCGCGACATGGAGGACAAGGGCGGCACGATGCGGCTCGGGCTGTATCCGGCCAAGCTGACCGCCGGCTCGAAGGCCGCCGCGGTCTACGGCCAGGAGGTCATCTACGAGCGTCATCGCCACCGCTTCGAGGTGAACAACCGCTTCCGCCAGACCCTCGAATCGGCCGGCCTCGTCCTGTCGGGCCAGAGCCCGGACGGGCGGCTCGTCGAGATCGTCGAGCTCAAGGACCACCCGTGGTTCGTGGCGTCGCAGTTCCATCCCGAGTTCAAGAGCCGGCCCGAGCGTCCCCACCCGCTCTTCGACGGGTTCGTCGCGGCGTCGCTCGCGGTTCGCGACGGGCGGGAGCCGGTCTTCCGGGCCCGACCGGTTCCGGCCGGCGATGCGTCCCCGGGCGACCCGGTCATGGCGCCCGAGCGGTCCGGCATCGGCGAGGCCGCGACCAGCTGACCGGCGCCCGCATGCCGAAGGCGATCCGCCGGGCCACCGCCGCGAACGTCGGCTCGATCCGGGTCCTCGAGCGGTCGGGCTTCGTCCGGATCCGCGATGGGACGGATCGTCGGATGCACTCGGGCGCGATGGTCAGCGAGGTGATGCTGCGCCCGGACGGGTGAACGCCGGCGGCGCCGCTCCTTCGGCGTCGTAGCTCCGTCGGCCGCGCCGCCTTCAACGCGGCCGTGCGTCTCACCTTTTGCGCTCAGGAAAGAGACGCTTCTCGACGAGCGGCTTTCGCAGCGGATCACCGCGCCTCACGCTTCGGCTTGAGTCGAGCCCCTGTCAGGCAGGCGCCAGGTTCCTGAGCGCCAGGAATCTCGTCGCCGTCGGCGAAGAGCAGGCAAGACGCTCCTGTGCGCAAGGGATCTCGCCTCGCGGCCGCCGTAACAGGCGACTCTCGCATGAACGCCGAAGATCGCGATCGACCGCCTGTCAGTTGGGCGGGTCTCGCCTGAGCGCCCAAAATGGGCGATCCGCTACGCCTCGCTGACGCGAGTCTCTCCGGAGCAGACGAGGCGCCGCGTGGCGTGGTCGCCCGTCGCGCGTAGACTCGCAGGGACACACGACGAAGGAGCGCCCGCCATGAAGATCTTCCTCGACACCGCCGACATCAACGAGATCCGCCAGGTCGCCAGGTGGGGGATCCTCGACGGGGTCACCACGAACCCGACCCTGTTCGCGAAGACGAGCGGCGCGACCTACGAGGAGGTCCTCAAGGAGATCTGCACGATCACGAGCGGACCGGTATCCGCCGAGGTCGTCGCCGAGGACGTCGAGGGCATGCTCCGCGAAGGCCGGGCGTTCGCCAAGCTCGCGCCGAACATCGTGGTCAAGGTCCCGATGAGCGAGGAAGGCCTCGAGGCGATGTCGACCTTCGCCGACGAAGGGATCAAGACGAACTGCACCCTGATCTTCACCGCCAACCAGGGGCTGCTCGCGGCCAAGGCCGGCGCCTCGCTCCTGTCGCCGTTCGTGGGCCGGCTCGACGACATCAACCAGGACGGGATGATCGTCATCCGCGAGCTCGTCGACATCGTGACGATCCATGACCTCGAGACGGAGGTCCTTGCGGCCTCGATCCGGAACCCGCTCCACATGACCCAGGCCGCGCTGGCCGGCGCCCACGTCGCGACCCTGCCGTTCAAGGTCCTGCAGCAGATGGTCCATCACCCGCTCACGACGTCCGGGATCGTCCAGTTCCGGGCCGACTGGGAGAAGGCGCGCAAGGCGCTCGAGACCCAGAACGGCAAGGACAAGGCGGCGGCGGCCGCGGCTCCGACCAAGCCCGGCGCGTAGGGCGAGCGCTGACCCGATCCGCGGTTACGGCGCGGTCGACGGCTCCAGGCTCGTCTCGGGCGCCGCGGACGGAGCAGCGTCAGGCTCGGTCACTGGTGCGGCCGCGGGCTCGTCCGGCGGGTCGGGTGTCGGCGTCGGGGTCGGCGTGGGATCGGGGGTCGGATTCGGTGGCGGCGTCGGCGTCGGGGTAGGCGTCGGCGGCGGATCGACCGGCGGCGCACCGGCCCGAATCGGGGCGACGATGACCCAGCGGAGATACCACTCGGACGGGCCATGCCACGATGCGACCGAGCTCCGTTTCCAGCCCGCCTTGTACGGGTCGTCGTACGGGCTGTCGGTCTCGCGGTAGGCCTGGAAACGGACGCGCCACGAGCCGCCCTTGAACGTCGCGTTCGAGACCTTCTTGTTGACCATCTGGTCCGAGTACAGCGGGTCGGACAGATAGACGTAGCGGACGGTGAACGCATCGGACAGGGCCGGGTCCTCGCCGTCCACGACGTAGCCCGTCATGACCTGCGCGTGCTTCCCCGCCCAGCCGAGGATCCCGACCGGCATCCGATAGCGGGCGATCGCCCGGACCGCGGCGTGGACCGCGCTGTCATACGTCGTGTATTCGAGGTCGTCGTAGACGCGCTTGGTGGAGTCGGTCAGGGCGGCGCTGCCCCAGCCGTAGAAGTTCAGCGCGTTTCGCCAGCCGTGGCCGTCCGAGCCCGAGCCGTATGCCGACAGCGTGTCGTGGGCCCGCGACCACCACAGGATCGAGGTCATGTCGCGCGGATCGGCCCGGTTCGACGTGTTGTTCTTGACGCGATAGGCGGTCCAGCGGAAGTCCGCGCCACCGGTCCGGCGATAGGCGACCGTGTTGAGCATGATCATCGACGAGGCAGCGACGCACGCCGTCCCGTACGGGTCCTGGTACAGGAACGCGCGCGAGTCGTAGAGGTTCGTCGTCCACGTCTGGGCGGCTCGGACCGAGCCCGGCGCCGACTGCGCGAAGAGCACGATCAGCCCGACGACGAGCGCCAGCGAGCGGCGTCGGCTGACCGCTCGGCGAGGCCGGGCGGTCGCGTCGGAGAGTCGTGCGGTGTCCACGTGTCCGGCCACCCTAGACGACCTCGCGGGGTCCGCACATAGCGCCATCGTCATGGTGGGCAACGGGATTCGTTGCAATCGGCGGCGGACGTCAGTGGCCGGATGAACCGGCGTGCCAGGAGCCGCCGCGCATCACCCGGCCGATCCGGAGGCCGCCCTCGAGCTCGACGAGGTCTGCCCGCTGGCCGACGGCCAGCCGGCCGCGATCGGTGATCCCGAGCATCGCCAGCGGGTTGCGGCTGGCCGCGGCGACCGCCACCGGCAGGGACGAGCCGTTCCGGACGACGTTCCGGACAGCGGTATCGAGGGCGATCACGGAGCCGGCGAGCGTGCCCGACCCGTCGGCGAGCGTGCAGCGACCGTCGCGGACCTCGATCTCGAGTCCGGAGATCGTGACCCGGCCGTCGCCCATCCCGGCCATCGACAGCGCGTCCGAGATCAGCATGAGCCGGTCGGCCGGCTTCGTCCGCTCGATGATCGGCCAGAGCGCGGGATGAACGTGGTGGCCGTCGGCGATCAGCTCGACCCAGGCGTCATCCCGGGCGAGGGCCGCGACGGCGACGCCCGGTGCGCGATGGTCGACGCCGCTCATCCCGTTGAACAGGTGGGTCGTCGTCGTCCCGCCCGCGTCGTAGCCCGCGAGCGCGCCGGCCAGGTCCGCACCGGAGTGGCCGATCGAGATCCGGACGCCCAGCGCGGTGAGGCGCCGGATCAGCTCGAGCCCGCCGGGGATCTCGGGCGCCACCGTCATCACGGTCAGGCCATCGACCAGTGGCTCGATGTCGGACCACGGGACGTCGGCCGGGTTGAGGAGGAGCGTCGGGTTGTGCGCGCCCTTCTTGGCCTGCGACAGGAACGGCCCCTCGAGGTTGAACCCGACCGGATCGGCGCCGTTGGCCGGGGCTGCCGGGATCCACGCCCGGACTCGCTCGGTCCAGGCGTGGAGGACCGGCAGCGGGCTCGTGACGCCGGTCGGCAGGAACGACGTCACGCCGTGACTGAGGAGGGCCCGGGCCATCCCGTCGAGATCGGCCGCGGAGCCCATCACGTCGTGGCCGCCCCAGCCATGGACGTGGACGTCGACGAAGCCGGGAGCGACGTACGGGAGGTCCGAGCCGGCGCCGGCCGCCTCGTCATCGATGTCGACGGCCGCGATCCAGCCGTCCTCGATCGCCAGCCGGCCCACCACGACCCGGTCGTCGAGGACGAGGCGGCCGCGGACATCGAGCTGGCTGGTCATCGGGCGGCCTCCGGCGCTGGGTTGAAGGGCAGGGTCATCGACGGCGGGGTCGGTTGCTCGACGTCGAACGAGACGTCGAGGGCGTAGCGCTCGGCGGCGTAGCGCGACTCGGTCGCCTCGATCCGGCGGCCGCGGTCGTCGACGATCACGCGGCGCTCGATCAGCAGCGGGTCGCCGCGACGGATGTCGAGGAGGCGAGCGTCCTCGGCGGTGGCCGCGCCGGCCTCGACCGTTCCCGTGCCGTGGCTCAGGCTCTGGCCGCCGGCCGTGATCGCGCCGTGGAGCGAGCCGTGCTCGAGGTCGGCCGTCAGGACGCTCGGGGCGCAGCTCGCGACGAGGATCGCCGACTCGAGCGCGATCGGCTCATGGTCGGCGAGCCGGATCCGGCGGATCTCGACGACCGGCTCGCCGGGCGCGAGCGCGAGGGCCGTCGCCTCGGCTCGCGTGGACGGCCGGATGGCGCGGGCCAGCAGGCGCGAGCTCGGGATCCGGCCGCGCCGGGTCATCTCGCTGCTGAACGTCATCAGCCGATCGGTCCGGCGGTGGGCGGCGGGCGCGGCGACGAAGCTGCCGCGACCCGGCTCGCGGGCGATGAGCCCTTCCTCGGCCAGCCGCTGCATCGCGTTCCGGGCGGTCATCCGGCTGACCCCGAACTCGGCGACGAGCTCCGCGTCCGAGGGGAGTCGGTCGCCCGGCTGAAGGTCCGTGATCCGCTCGCGCAGGACCTGTTCGATCCGACGGTGGTGGGGGACGTAGCCGGCGTCGATCACGCTCGCGCCGCCTGCTCCGCCCCGTGGACGGCCGCGCCGATGGCGCCGGCCCACGTCCCGAGCTCGGCCGTCACGATCGCGACCTCCTCGACCGCCGTCGTGAGGACCCGGCGCCGGATCTCGGCCCGGATCTCGGGCAGGAGGAGCTCGAGCGCGGCCGCGATCCCGCCCCCGATCACCACCCGATCGGGCGAGATCACCACGATCATGTTGCCGATCCCGATGCCCAGCGAGCGGCCGACGCCGGCCAGCCCCGCGAGCGCCGCCGCGTCACCGGCCCGTGCCCGCTCGAACGCCTCCTCCGCGGTCGCCGTCCCGCACGCCTCGGCAATCCGATCCGCCCGGGCGAAGGCCTCGAGACAGCCGCGGTTGCCGCAGTTGCACGACGGGCCGTCCGGATCGATCGTCTGATGGCCGACCTCGCCGGCCGTCCCATCATGGCCCTGGTGAACCTTGCCGTCGACGGCGATCACTCCGCCGACGCCCGTGCCGAGCGTCAGCCCGACCATCGACGAGGCGCCGCGTCCCGCCCCGAGCCGAAGCTCCGCCAGCCCGAACGCCCGGGCATCGTTGATCAGCGCGACGGGCACGCCGAGCGCGTCCGAGACGGGTCCGGCGACCGGATAGCCGTCCCACGGCCCGGGCACGTTGACGAGAAAGCGGGTCGCGCCGGTGCGCGGGTCGTACAGGCCGGGGATGCCGATGCCGGCCGTCGCGACGGGCGGGCCGTCGTCGTCGGACCAGCGCTCCATCGCCGCCCGGCCCGTCTCGGCCAGCTGCGGGACGATGGCATCGGGGCCACCCGTCCGCGTCCGCACCTGGCCACGATCGAGGACTCGCCAGGCGGCACCGTCGTGCTCGACGACGGTCCACTTGACGTTGGTGCCGCCGAAGTCCAGCCCGAGGTGGCGGCTCGTGCTCGGCTCACCCGGGACGATGCTGCTCGTGACCCGGTGCCTCGCTCGTGCCGGTCCCCATGGATCAGCTGTCGCCGCTGACCCGGGTGTAGGCCGCCGCGACCGCCACGATGATCACGCCGAACAGGACCTGGCGGACGGCTTCCGGCATCTCCAGAACCGTCAGGAGGGTCGTCACGACGGTCAGGATCAGGGCTCCCAGGATCGTCCCGGAGTAGCCGCCGCGACCGCCCATGATCGAGGTCCCGCCGATGACCGCGGCGGCCACGGACGGCAGGACCTGCTGCTCGACGAGGCTCACCGTTGCGTTGTTGAGCAGACCGGCGAGCAGGATGCCGGCCACGGCCGCCAGGACGGCCGACAGGATGTACAGGGCGAGATGGACCTGCCAGACGCGGGCCCCGGACAGGCGGGCCGCGATCGGGTTGTCGCCGACGGCGAACAGCAGCCGGCCGTAGCCGCTCCGGCGCAGCCCGACGACGATCAGGAGCGCCAGCGGCACGAACACCACGATGCTGTTCGGCACGAAACCGAACGAGATCCCGGAGCCGAGCCACTGGATCGCGTCGGGGATCTGGACGCCGGACTGGACCATGATCAGCTGGTAGACCGACATCAGGCCGAGCACGACCAGGCTCATGCCCAGGGTCATGATCAGCGGATGGACCTTGAACACGCCGATGCCGATCCCGTTGATCAGGCCCGCGATCGCGGCGGCGACGAGGGCGATGACGATCGCCGCCACCGGCCCCTGGCCCGTCACGAGCGTGGCCATCAGGAACGCCGCCATCGAGGCGGTCGCGCCGACGGACAGGTCGATCCCGCCGGTCAGCATGGCCAGGGTCTGGCAGGCGGCGAGGATGGCGAGCGGGATCGCGGCACGGAGCGTCGTGGCGACCCAGTTGCCGTTCACGATGCCGGGCTTCGCCAGCTCGAGCGTCACGACGAGGAGCACGAGGAGGATGCCGAGCGGAATGAGCGGCCGGTCGCGGATCGTCCGGCGCAGGCTCGAGCCGGTCCGCGACGGGCTGCGTCGGAGCGGCCGTGCCGGCGGCCCCGGTCATGTCCGCACCTTGCGCATGGCGACGATGCTGCCGAACATCACCACTCCGATCAGGATGGCGCCCTGGATCGCCGTTCCCCAGTTGGGGTCGACGCCGATGAATGTCAGGTCGGTCCGGACGAGGGCGAGCACGACGACGGCAATGATCGGTCCGAGGACCCCGCCCCGGCCGCCGGCCAGGCTGACCCCGCCGAGCACGATGGCGGCCACACTCTGGAGGGTGTAGGACCCCGGCACCGGAGCGCCGACGCCGCCACTGGCCGTCAGGGCCAGCCCGCCGAGGGCCGAGAAGAACCCGGTCAGGGCGTAGGCGACGACCTTCGTCCGGCCGACGGCGATCCCGCTCCGGAAGGCCGCCAGCTGGTGGCTGCCGATCGCATACAGGGACAGGCCGAGGGTCGATCGCCGGAGCGGCAACCAGACCACGCCCACGATGACCGCGAGGACGATCAGCGCCTTGGGCAGCCACGGGTTGCCGAGCGGACCCGAGATGATCGCCATCATCCACGGCGCCGCCCCGCCGCCGGGCGTGTTCAGGATCAGCAGGGCGGTCCCGGCCCAGACGAAGGACATCGCGAGCGTGACGACGATGTCGGGAACCTTCGTGATCACGATCAGACCGCCGTTGATCGCCCCGACGACGAGCCCCATCAGCAGGACGCCGACGACGACGACAACGCCGAACGCGTCGCCCTGGCCCTTCATCAGGACGGCCGAGGTCACGCTCGCGAGGGCCATCATCGACCCGACCGACAGGTCGATCCCGCCGGAGATGACGACGATCGCCTGGGCGACCGCGGCGAAGGCGATCGGCAGGATCGAGATCGCCAGGCCCTGGATCCCCGGCGCGCCGTAGTTCGGCTGGATCAGCTTCGTGATCGCGAGGAAGACGATCAGCAGGCCGACCAGCCCGATCGTCCAGGCGTTGCGCCGGGCCAGGCCGAGCGCGGACTCGGCCACCCCGGGGCGGGCATCGCGGGACACGCCGGCAGCGCTCGTCATGGGAGGCCTCCGGGTGGAACGTCGGCTGGATCGCTCGCCGCGCTCGCCACCGGCGCAACGACCGGATCCGCGTCCTCGGCGTCCCGCGCCTCGGCCGCGACCGTCTCCGCGGCGAGCTCCTCGGGCATCGCGGCGTCGGGCTTCAGGTCATAGGCCGCCCGGAGCAGGGTCGGCTCGTCCGCGTCCGCGACCGCGATCTCGGCGACGACGCGGCCCCGGAAGATCACGACGGCTCGATCGCAGGCGAGCTGGATCTCCTTGAGCTCGGACGTGTAGAGCAGAACCGCGGCGCCGGCTGCCGCGAGGTCGCGGAGGAGGGCGTAGATCTGCTGCTTCGTCCCGATGTCGATCCCGCGGGTCGGGTCGAAGCAGAGCATCGTCTTGACGCCGCCGGCGACCCATCGGGCGATCGTGACCTTCTGCTGGTTGCCGCCCGACAGACGGCGGACCTCGGACGCCGCGCGGGTGTCGATCTGGAGGGTCGAGATCGCGGCGTCGACCTTGCGTCGCTCGCCGCCGACGTCGATCGGCCCCCACGCCCGGAAGCCCGTCGTGAACGGCAGGGCGATGTTCTCGCGGACGGACCGCTGCATCAGGAGGGCCTCGGCGCGATCTGCCGGGACGTAGACGAGACCGGCGCGGATCGCGTCCGCGGGATGCCGGAACGATACCGGCGCCCCGTCGACGAGGACCTCGCCGCCGTCGGGTCGCTCGGATCCGGCGAGGATGTCGAACAGCTCGTCCTGGCCCTGGCCTTCGAGGGCGACGACGCCGAGAACCTCACCGGCATACAGGTCGAATGACACGTCGGACAGCTTCGTCCCCGAGCTCAGGTTGCGGGCCCGGATCCGGGGCACCGCATCGGCGGGCGGACCGGCGGTCGCTGCCACGTCGGCCACCCGGGCCGGCAGGTCGCGGACCATGTCGCCGAGCATCAGGGCGACGATCCGGTGCTCCGATCCGGCGGTCACGTCGACGACGCCGACGGTCTGGCCCTCGCGCAGCACCGTGGCCCGGTCACAGACGGCGGCGATCTCGATCATCCGGTGCGAGATGAAGATGACGGAGCGACTCGACCCGCGCTGGCGACCGACGACCTCGAGGACCCGCTCGGTCAGGTTGGCCGGCAGGGCGGCGGTCATCTCGTCGAGGAGGAGCACGTCCGGCTCGATCGCCATGGCCCGGGCCAGGTCGATGATCCGAAGCGACGCGAGGGGCAGGTCGCGCACGAGATCGCTCAGGTCCAGCTCGGGCAGGCCCAGCTCGGCGAGCCAGTGGCGGGTCGCCTCGATCGGAGACTGCGTCAGGCGCAGGTTGGAGCGGACGTCGAGGTCCGGGATGAGGGCCGGCTCCTGGTAGACGGAGACGACACCGCCGCGCCGGGCCTCGGCCGGGGAGTGGGCCACGAACGGCTTGCCACGCACGAGGATCGTGCCGCGATCCGGGCGGACGCCGCCGGTGAGGATCTTGACGAACGTGCTCTTGCCGGCCCCGTTCGCGCCCATGAGGGCGTGGACCTCGCCGGGACGGACGGCCAGGGAGGCCGAGCGCAGCGCCACCACCGCTCCGTAGTGCTTCGCGACGTCGGTCGCGTCGAGCAGGAGCTCGGGTGCGCTGGTGGCCGGTTCGCTGGTAGCCGGTGCGCCGTCAATCACGGTTCAACCGTTCCTCAGCAAGAGGGTGGGTGGTGGGCGGTATCAGCGTCGAAGGTGAGGAAGTGGCGGTGTTGATGGTGCGGAAGTGGCGGTGTTGATGGTGCGGAAGTGGCGTCGGTGAAGGCGAGGAAGTGGCGGTGTTGAGGTTGCGGGGGTGCCGGCGGAACCGGCACCCCCGTGCTCAGTCGCTGTCGAGACTCAGGCTACGCGTCGCCCGGGCCCTTGCAGGCGATCAGTTCCGGCTTGGTGTAGGTGGTCCAATCCTTGATGGTCAGACCGAGTGGCCAGGTCTTCGGAAGCGACGCGTCGGCCGCTGCCGTAAGGCTGGCCTTGCCGGCCGCATCGTCGTTGGCCCACAGCTCCGGGGTGACGTGGACCGTATTCGACGCGGGCTTCTTGCCGCTGAGGATCTGGAGGGCCAGCGTGACGCCGGCGCCGCCGATGGAGGCCGGGTTGGTGACCGCCGCGCCCTTGGGCCCATCGGCCGCGAGGAGCTGCGTCACGAAGCCGGCGTTGTCCGCGCCGACGATCGGCACGTACGGATGGTTGGCGGCCTTGAGCGCGTCGACGATGTTCGAGTCGACGCCCGACGTCCAGATGCCGTCGAACTTCGTGCCGGCGCTCATGATGTCGTTGATCTGCTGGGTCGCCGTGACCGGATCCCACTTGGTGACCGCGGTGCTGGCGAGGGTGATGCCCGGAGCTTCCTTGAGGGCGCGCTGGAAGCCGGTGTCGCGATCGGTGTCGGCCGGATGGCCGGCGATGCCGCGCATGTAGACGACCGCGCCCTTGCCGCCCATGGCCTTGAACAGCCACGTGGCGCCGAGGTAGGCGTACTGCTCCTGGTCGTTGGACAGGTTGTAGGCGCCCGGTGCGGTGACCGAGGCGTCGACGGCGATGACCGTGATCCCGGCCGCGATCGCCTCGGCGATGGCCGGGTTCAGGGCGTCCGGTCCGGCCGGGTTGATGATGATCGCGTTGACGCCCTGGGCGATCAGGGTCCGGATGTCGGACAGCTGGCCGGGTGCGTCGGTGTCGCGATGGATGATCGTGACCTTGGTCACATTGCCGGCCTTGACGGCCTGTGCCTTGGCGGAGCAGAGCATGGCCTCGCGCCAGCCGTTGCCAACGCCGCCCGGGTTCGTGAACCCGATCGTGTACTTGGCGTTCGCGCCGCCCGACGCAGCGGGTGTCCCGCTGCTGCAGGCGCCGGCGATGATCGCCATCGCCGCCACGGCCACCAGGCCGCGTGCCAATCCGAGTCGCTTCATGGAATTGCTACTCCTCCTGTTCGCCGACCGCGATGCCCGCGTGGGTCGTCGGCCGGACCATACATCGCCGGATTGCCTGTCGCATGTCGCTTCGTCACCCACCTCCTCGTTGGCCGATCGCACGGGCGAGCCGCCGCGCATGCTCTCGATAGGCTGCATCGAACAGGTCCCGCGACCGTTCCGCTCCCACCACGCTGGCGCGGGTGAGGACGGGCGGCATGACGCCCCGCTCCGTGAGGAGCTGGGCCGTCCGGACCTTGATGGAATTCACGATGGCGACGGCCGTGACCGTCGAGCCGGGTCCGACCGGCGTATCGAGCCCGGGGATGTCGATCATCGCGTCGGCGGCCGGCGAGCACAGATCGATGACGAGATCCGCCTCGTCCAGCAGCCGGCTGCCCACGACCGGATCGACGTCCGACGAGCGCGATTGCAGGACCGACGTGACGGCCACGACCCGCAGGCCGCGGCGCCGGGCGCCACGGGCGATCTCGACCGGGACGGCGGTCGTCCCACCGGCCGAGAAGACCATCATCACGTCCTTGGGGCCGAAGGAGAAGTTCGACAGGATGACCTCGGCCAGACCGGGCATCCGCTCGATGAACATCGCCTGGCGCTGGCCGTTGGCGCCGACGACCTGGGTGTGGAAGGTCATCGAGAGCTCGACGATCGGGTTGAAGCCCGGGTAGGAGCCGTAGCGCGGGAACATCTCCTCGACCGGGATCCGGGAGTGGCCGGTGCCGAAGAGATGAACCAGCCCGTCCGACCCGATCGCCTCGGCCGACCACTGGCTGGCGGTCTCGATTGCCTCGGCCTGGGTGTCGGCGAGCTGCTGGAGGAGGGCGGCCGCGGCCGTCATCCAGGGCAGCTCGGGCCTGGCCAGCGGCGCCGTCACGCGGCGCCTGCGGCGCGGGTCGCGGTCACGCCGGTGTCGCCACGGGCCGTTGGAGCGGCTCCCAGTGGCCGCTCGAGATCGAGCGGTACGCGGCATCGAGGATCTGGTTGACGATCAGGCCGTCCTCGAACGTCTCCTGAGGCGGCCGGCCGTCACGAAACGCGTTCACGACGTCGGCCATCATCGCGTCGTGGCCGTGGGCGTAGGTCTCGTTGGGGACCGGGTAGACCCAGCCGGTGTCGGCGTCGACCTTCTCGCCGAGGTAGCCCGCGGGTCGCTCGATGAACGCCCGGAGCGGGCTCGAGATGACGTCCTGGACGATCCGGCCGCCGTCG
Source organism: uncultured Chloroflexia bacterium (assembly GCA_963783055.1). Classification (GTDB taxonomy): domain Bacteria; phylum Chloroflexota; class Limnocylindria; order Limnocylindrales; family CSP1-4; genus CF-46. The sequence goes on along the minus strand of CAWAMB010000002.1, from coordinate 925,923 downwards.
CCATAGGCCTCGAAGCGGCTCTCCAGGCCGCCCTTCGACGACCACGACACGTCCATCGTCGCGACGCGCCCGTCGGCGAACCGAATGAGCATGACCGCGTTGTCCTCGAGCGTCGTCCGGCCGCCGTGGACGAGCGTGTCGCCCCAGGCGAACACGTCCCGGACCGCAACGTCCTTGCCGAACATTGAGCGGGCGGCCTCGGCACCGTGCGACGCCATGTCGAGGAGCGCGCCGCCGCCGGCCAGCTCCGCGTTCCAGAAGTGGGCCGCGTGGGGTCCGCTGTGGCCTTCGCGGGCACGGAACGTCGTCAGCTTCCCGATCGCCCCGGACTCGACGATCTCGCGCATCCGGATCATCTCGGCGTTGAACACGACATTCTCGAGGTAGGCGTGGAACACTCCGGCGTCGGTCACGAGCCGGAGCATCTCGGCGGCCTCGGTCCCGTTCCTGCCGAGCGGCTTCGTGCAGGCGACGGCTTTGCCGTGAGCGGCCGCGGATCGGACGGCCTCGAGGTGGAGATGGTTGGGCAGGGAGACGACGACGAGGTCGACCTCGGGATCGGCGCACACGGCGTCGAGCGTGTCGAGGGGGCGGCTGCCGAAGCGGGTCGCGAACGCCTCGCGGCGCTCGGGGCCGGCGCCCCAGTTGGCGACGACGCGGGTGGCCGGGATGTAGCGCAAGCCGTCGGCGTGGAACTCGCCGATGAACCCGGAGCCGAGCATGCCGATGCGGATCTCGCGCATCAGTAGCCGGCCTCCGCGGCCACCGGGGTCGCCGCCGCGCCGCCCGCCTTGCGGGCCCGGAAGTCGTCGATGATTGCCTGGGTCGCCGTCGCCCCGACCCGGGTCACCCCGAGGTTCATGACGTCGATCAGCGCGTCGAGGGTCCGGACGCCGCCGGCTGCCTTGACCTCGATGTGGCCGGAGACGCTGCGCCGCATCAGGGCGAGATCCTCGTGGGTGGCGCCGGTTGCGGCAAATCCCGTGGAGGTCTTGACGAACTCGGCGCCGGCTGCCTCGGTCAGGTGGCAGGCCCGGACGATCTCGTCGTCAGTCAGGTAGTGGTTCTCGAAGATCACCTTGACGATTGCACCGGCGGCGTGTGCCGCTTCGACGACGGCGGCGATATCGGCCCGGACGTCGCGATCGCGACCGGACTTGAGGGCCCCGATGTCGATGACCATGTCGAGCTCGGTCGCGCCGTCCTCGAGGGCCCGATGGGCCTCGTAGACCTTGGTCGCCGTCGTCGAGCTGCCGTGCGGGAAGCCGATCACGGTGCCGATCTTGACGTCGCTGCCGGCCAGGATCGCGGCGGCCCGCCGGACATCGACCGGCCGGACGCAGACCGACGCGACGTCGTAGGTCGCGGCCAGCCGGCAGCCCGCCTCGACGAACGCATCGTCGAGCTCCGGGCGGAGCAACGAGTGGTCGATCGCCTTGGCGATCTGCCGTTCAGTCAGGTTCTCGACGGAGAGGTTCATGGTCCTCGCTACTTGATGTACGGGCGCAGGACGTCGCGCGCCAGCAGGAAGCCGCGCTTGATCAGGTCGTCGGTCTTCTCGAAGTCGCGGTCCTCGTGCTCGATGATCACGTCGCCGTCGAAGCCGGTCCGCCACAGGGCGCCGAAGAGAGCGTCCCACTCGACGTCGCCGAGGCCGGGCAGCCGCGGCACCTGCCATCCGATGCCCATCGCGAACACGCCGCGCTCATACAGGCCTTCACGGTCGATCCACAGGTCCTTCGCCTGGACGTGGAGGATGTGCGGGCCGAACTCCGTGATGAACCGCGGGATGTCGATCATCTGGAGGACGAGGTGGCTCGGGTCGAAGTTGAGCCCGATCGTGCCGCCCCACTGCTCGAGGATCCGACGCCACATCCGGGGGTTCGTCGCGAGGTTGTGGCCGCCCGGCCACTCGTCGTGACTGAAGAGCATCGGGCAGTTCTCGAGGGTGAGCTTGCGGCCGTGGTCCTGGGCGAACGACACGATGTCCGGCCAGACCCGGAGCGCCTCGTCCCAATTCTCGTCCTGGGTCTTCGCCCGGTCGGCGCCCATGAACGTGTTCACGAGCGGGACGTCCATCTTCTCGGCGGCCGTGATCACGTGCTTGAGGTGGCCGATGACGGTGGCCCGATGCTGCGGATCCGGATGGAGCGGGTTCGGGTAGAACCCGAGCCCGGAGATCACCAGTCCGGTGGCCCGGATCTCCGCCGCGAGGTCGGTCGCCTGGCTCGGCGAGAGGTTCGCCACGTCGATGTGCGACGTGCCGGCATACCGCCGGCTGGGCCCGGTCGACTGCGGCCAGCAGGCGATCTCGATCGACTCGAAGCCGTTGGCAGCGGTCCAGTCGACGACCTCGGCGAGGGGCGTGTTCGGGAAGGGGGCGGTCAGCAGACCGAGCCTCATGCGGGCATCTCCGTGAGGGTGGGCGGGTGGGCGTTCGGGGCGACCCCGGAGGCGGGGGCGGCGGCGCCGGCTGGGGACGACTCGGCGCCGCCGCGGGGAGTTCGGTCGACATCGACCCAGCGCGACTCGAGGGCGCTCCGGGCGATCGCATCGTTGACGAGCATCTCGTCGTGGCCGGCGGCGAAGTCGGCGTACGGCGGGTCGGGGTTGCGGCGGCCGGCGAGGACGTCGCCGTAGATCGCCCGGAACAGCGCCCCGAATGTGTCCCCGAAGCCCTCCACGTGGCCGCCCGGCAGCGCGGCTGCCGCCTTGCCGGCCTCGCCCATCAGCGCCGGGTTGCGCAGGAGCAGCTCATTCGGACGGTCGCGATGGCCGAGCCACAGGTGATCCGGCGTCTCGGAGTCCCACCAGGCGGCGCTCTCGGACCCGTCGATCTCCCATTGGAGGGAGTTCTTCCGGCCCGCGCTGATCTGCGACACGGCCACCGAGCCGCGAGCACCGTTGGCGAAGCGGAGGAGGAGCGTCGCCGTGTCCTCGGTCCCCATCGGCCGGGTGACCGTGTTCGCAGATCGATCGGTCGAGAACGTCTCGACCGGTCCGGTCGGCTCCTGACGGGCCGTCACGAACGTCGCGAGGTCAGCCATCACCGAGACGATCGGCTGACCCGTCACGAACGCCATGAGATCCAGCCAGTGCGACCCGATGTCGCCGACCGCCCGGAGCGCCCCGCCCTGGCTCGGGTCGAGACGCCAGTTCCAGTCCGTGTCGAGCAGGAGCCAGTCCTGGAAGTAGTGGCCGGTCACGAACCGGACGTCCCCGAGCAGGCCGCCCGCGATCGCCTCGCGCAGGTGCTGGTGGAGCGGGTAGAACCGGATGTTGAAGTTGACCGCGTTGATGAGGCCGCTTGCCGCGGCCTGGGCGACGAGGCCGCCGGACTCCGCGGCCGTCATCCCGAGCGGCTTCTCGCACACGACGTGCTTGCCGGCCGCGAGGATCGCCGCTGCCTGCGGGACGTGGAGGTGGTTCGGCGAGGTGACGTGGACGACGTGGACAGCCGGGTCCGCCAGGATCTCGTCGAGGCTGGCGTAGGCGTGGCCGACGCTCAAGGCCGCGGCTCGCGAGGCGCCACGCTCCGGCGTGCTGCCGAGGACGCCGCGCACGTCGACCCCGATCCGGCGGAGCTGCTCGATGTGGACCGTCCCGATGAATCCCGTCCCGATGACGGCGGCACCGATGTCGGCGAACCTGCTCATCCAGCTCCTGACGGTCGGTCGGTGGGCGTCGCGGACGCTCCGACTGGAGTTGTCTAGACGATCTAGAGCGTTACGTGACGGGATCGGAGGCCGTTCGCCTCAGGCACGGCGACCTTGCGCCTGAAGGTTTGAACGGCCATCATCGTACTTCGGACTGTCAAGTGCAAAAGTGGCCAACTCGCACGGCCCCGCCCCCGACACGAGGCCTATGATCCCGGCGTGACCGGTCAGCTGCCCGACGAAGCTCTCGACGCCCTCGTGCTCGTCCTCGACGAGATCCGCCTCGGTCGTTCGCGGTCGCGCTCCGAGCTCGTCGAGCGGACCGGACTCGGGCGGGCGATCGTCTCGCAGCGGGTCGGCGAGCTGATCGAGCGGGGCCTGGTCGTCGAAGGAGATCCGGGACCGTCGACGGGTGGCCGCCCGCCGCGTCAGCTCACGTTCCGGGGCGATGTCGGCCACCTGCTCGTCGCGGACCTGGGCGCGACGAGCGTGGACGTCGCCCTGACGACGCTCGACGGGCGGATTCTCGGCCACCACGACGAGCCGGCCGAGATCCAGGCCGGACCCGACACGGGCCTCGACCGGGTCGAGGAGCTGTTCGACCAGCTCCTCGCGACCACCCACCAGGTGCCGGGCCGGCTGTGGGGGATCGGTATCGCGGTCCCGGGTCCCGTCGAGTTCGCCACGGGCCGGCCGATCTCGCCACCGATCATGCCGGGCTGGGACGGCTATCCGATCCGGGAGCGGTTCGCGACGCGGTACGGCGCACCGATCTGGGTCGACAACGACGTGAACGTCCTCGCCCTGGGCGAATGGCGGTCGGGGGTCGCGGCCGGCCACGACGACGTCGTCGTCGTCAAGATCGGCACGGGCATCGGGGCCGGGATCATCTCGGACGGACGGATCCACCGCGGCGCCCAGGGCAGCGCCGGCGACGTCGGCCACATCCAGGTCACCGACGATCCGGCGGTCATCTGCCGCTGCGGCAACGTCGGCTGCCTCGAGGCGCTGGCCGGCGGTGGCGCCATCGGTCGCGCCGGCCAGGATGCCGCGGGCGATGGACGTTCGGCCCGGCTCCGGACGGCATTCGACCAGCGCGGGCGGGTCACCGCGGAGGACGTCGCGCGGGCGGCGTCGGCCGGCGATCCCGTCGCGGTTGCGCTGCTCCAGGCGGCGGGCCGGCGGGTCGGCTCGATGCTCGCGAGCGTCGTCAACTTCTTCAACCCGTCGCTCGTCGTGATCGGCGGCGGCGTCGCGAACTCGCCCGACCAGCTCCTCGCCTCGATCCGCGAGACCGTCTACCGCCGGTCGCTGCCCCTGGCGACCCGCGACCTGCTGATCCAGCGCTCATCGCTCGGCGGTCTCGCCGGCGTCATCGGCGCGTCGTCGATGGTCGTCGACCAGTTGTTCTCGCGCGAAGCGATCGGCCAGTGGCTCGCCGACGGCGAGCCGGCCGGGCTGGGCGGCGCGTAGCGTGGGCTGGCCGCGCCGAGAATCTTGTCTTGCGTGAGGCGGCCGCAACGGTCGTGCCGTCGAGTGATCCACGCCGTATCGTGGTCGCCTCGCTGAGAAGTGGCGCGCGTGCCGCCGCTGGCGAGGATGGAGTGCCCCATGCGTCGCGCCCTGACGATGCTTGCGCCGTTGGTCCTGGTCCTCGCCGCCGTCTCACCCGTCAGTGCGGCTCCACCGACCAAGGTCCCGGATGAACCGTTCTCGAACGACTTCCTGCCCGGTGAGACCTGCGACTTCGCCGTCCGGATCGAGTCGACGGCGATCAACTCGAAGACGACGACCTTCAACCGCAAGGATGGCCGGCTCAAGGAGAACCTGACCGGCAAGATCATCCAACGGGTCACGAACCTCGAGACCGGTGCCAGCGTCGTGCGCAACTCGTCCGGTCCTGGCAAGGTCACGCTCAACGCCGCCGGACACGTCGTCCTCCGCTTCGGCGGCGCGAGCGTCCTGACGTTCTTCGACGGCGACGTCATCGGTCGCGGCGTGCTCTATGTCAAGGGTGGCGGCGCGGAGTTCGAGATCGGCGACGACGGGTTCTTCTTCGTCCGCGTCCAGCTCCCGGCCCACGTCGAGGACCTCTGCGCGACGCTGGCGCCTGCCGCCTGATCGATCGAGCGTGTACGAGACCGCGAGGGAGGTCGAGCAGGCTCAGCGCCCGGCCACGAACGCCTCCGACTCGATCGCGAGAGCAAGCCAATCCGCGATCGCGTCAGAGGCGACCGACAGCCACTCCTTCTGGATCCGGCCGTGGCCCGGGTCGAACCGCTCGCCTGCGCCCGCTTCGACGAGCTCGTCGACCCGCTGGCGCGCCAGCTTGACGACCAGCCGGTCCTTCACGAGCATCGCGAAGATCTTGCCGTTCGCTTTGAGCGACGTGGCCCCGAAGGCGCGTTGAGCGCCACCCGGGGCACCAAAGGACGTCCCCGAAGCGCGGCCGTCACGATCGAGCATTGCGGCGACGAGGCGCTCGAACTGCTCCTGATCGCCCACCTCGACGCTAACCCTGACCGCCGGCGACGACCCGGTCACTGAAGTCGCCCGTGGCCGGATCCTTGAGGATGAGCTTGGTCCGGCCGTCGGGCAGCAGCTCGCGCTTGATCACCGTGTGGCCCTCGTAGGTCTCGGGGGTCTTGGCGATCCGCGCCGTTGATCCGCCGCGCCACTCGAACAGCTCGACCGACTCCCACGATCGGCTCTTCGCGGAGCGATAGGCGGCGTCCATGACGGCGTTGACGACGTAGCCGTCGTAGAACGTCTCGCGTGGCGCCCGGCCGGCCTCCATCGCGTCGAACATGTCGCTGAACATGTCCGGATAACCCAGCTCGTGCTTCTCGTCGCCGACCGGGAACAGCCAGCCGGCGGCGGTCTCGGCCTTCTCGGCCACGTAGCCGTCGCCACCGCCCGCGGTGAACATCTCGAAGCCCGTCCGGAGGAAGTGGTTCAGCCAGATCGTGCCGTGGGTCCCGGCGATCTCGTCGCGGAGGTCCATCCCGCCGCGGAACGTCCAGCTGACCTCGAACTGGCCGATCGCGCCCGACTCGAACCGGATCAGGGCGATCGCGTTGTCCTCGTCGTCGATCGGGTGGACCAGGGTGTCCGTCGTGCACATCACCTCGACCGGCCGGTTTCCCTTGCCGACGAAGTTGCGGATGATCTCGATGCAGTGGCAGCCGAGGTCGATGATCGCGCCGCCGCCCGTCAGCCGGCCGTCCCAGAACCACGCGCTGTGCGGCCCGGGATGGGTCTCGCGGGAGCGGACCCAGGTCACGTCGCCGATGGCGCCGCCCTCGACCGACCGGATCGCCTTCAGGGTCTTCGGGGTATAGCAGAGGTCCTCGAGGTAGCCCCCGAAGACGCCGGCCTTCTCGACGACCTCGAGCATCCGGCGGGCTTCTTCGGCTGTTCGGCCGAGCGGCTTCGTGCAGAGGACCGCCTTGCCGGCCGCGGCCGCCAGCGCCACGGCCTCCTCATGGAGGTAGTTCGGCAGGCCGATCACCACGGTGTCGGTGTCGGGATGCTCGACGGCCGCCCGCAGGTCGGTCGTGTGCTCCGGGATCGACCAGCGTTCGGCGAACGCCGCCCCGCGCTCCTCGGACTTGGAGAACACGACGCGGACATGGTCACGACCGCGCTGGCCGTGGAGCGTCGCTGTATAGAAGTCGCCGATCAGCCCGGTGCCGAGCATCGTGACGTGGTGGGCCTGCATGCGCGGGTTCCTCCTCAGGTGGTGACGGACGATGCGGGGCCGGACCGGACGAGGTCGCGTCCGGCCGTGAGGGCCTCGAGCTTGGCGACGGCGAGGTGGCGAGCGGTCTGGCTGAAGCCGCAGTCCGGGACGAGGGCGAGCTGCTCCGGCGGAACGCCGGTGGCCAGGATCGCATCGATCCGGGCGGCGACCTCGGCCGCGGTCTCGACATGCGAGCTCTTGACGTCGATGATCCCAGCCGCCACGTCCCGCCCGGCAGCCGTGATCGCGCGCAGGATCCCGATCTCGCTCATCTCGCGATTGGCGAACTCGAGGACGAGCTCGTCGACGGCGAAGCCGAGCATGGCGGCCAGGATCGGCCGGTACGAGCGGGGAGCCAGCGGCCGGCCGAGGAAGTTCCCGAAGCACAGATGGGCGCCGAGCCGCGCCCGTCCCACCGCCGGCTCGATCGCGGCGTTCAGGAGGGCGACGAAGTCCGCCGGGGCATCGGGGTGGATCGCGGCTGACGGCTCGTCGACCTGGATGATCTCGGCCCCCGCGTCGACGAGGCCGCGGACCTCCGCCGCGACGATCGGCACGAACGCCTCGGCGGCGGCGACCCGTGTGGCGTAGACCTCGCCCGGTCCGTACGCGAGACGGCCGGACAGCGTGTACGGCCCCGGCAGGGTGGCCTTGAGCGGGCGTTCGGTCCGGGCTCGCGCGGACCGGTACTCGGCGACGACACCGAGCCCGTCGGGTGCCGCGATCGCCTCGTCGACACCAAACCGATGGAGCCCGTCATGCGCCCCGGCGCCAAGCCGCCGATCAGGCGCGAGCGCCCGGACGCCGGTCAGGTGGCGGTAGAACTCGGCCGTGAAGAAGCCCGCCCGGCGCATCTCGCCGTCGCTGATCACGTCGATCCCGGCTCGCTCCTGGTCACGCATCGCGAGGTCGACGCCGTCGTCGAGCAGTTCGGCGAGGTCAGCGGGGCCGTACTCGCCGCGCGCCGCGGCCGCGATCCCGTGGGCAAACCAGCCCGGGTGGGCGTGCGAGCCGACGACGCTCGTCAGCAGCGGCTCCCGGCCCTCGCTCATCGATCCACCTCCGCGAACGCAAACGCCTGAGCCGGATTGTCGACGAACAAGCGGCGCCGGATCGCGCCGTCGAGACCGCGAGCGTCCATCTCGGCGCTGAAGTCGCCGAGCAGATACGCCAGGCCCGGCGTCCCGCCGTACGCCGCGTAGTAGCCCTGGCGTGCCGCATCCATCCCGAGCATCACCTGGCCGATGTGGCCGTCCTCCACCGCCCATTCGAGGAGCTGGAGCGTGCCATTCGGCCGGTCACCCCAGCGAAATCCCTGGTCGTACACGACCGATGCGCCCGTCGCGAAGATGTCGCGGTGGTAGCCGCGGTCGACGACTTTGTCGACATGGCTCAGCGAGACGTGCGCCGCTCCGACCCCGGCGTCCGTGAGCAGCCGGATCTGCTCGAGAGCGCCCGTGCCGGCCTCGCAGTGGGTGTGGATCGGGACGCCGGTTCGGCGGTGCGCCTCCGCCGCCGCCCGGAAGCTCGGGACGTCCCTCGGGGACGGACCGCCTTGACTGCCGGCCACCTTGACGACGCCCGCTCGCACGGTCGATCGCAAGCGGACAGCGCCGGAGTCTTCCCGCTCGACGACTCCCTCCTCGATGTCCGAGACGAAACGGTCCGCCAGATCGCCGAGCAGCATGGGCCGGAACGACCAGTGGCCCAGTCGGTAGAACCGCTCGTGGTGGAGGCCGGTCGCGGCGACGAGGTGCACGCCCGTGCGTCGAGACAGCTCGGCCAGAAGGTCCGGGTTCCGGCCGCAATCGATCGGCATCATGTCGACGGCCGCCTCGAGCCCCGCGGCGGATGCGGCGCGCAGCTCGTCGGTGAGCCTGGCGACGTCGTTGAGCAGGAAGTCGGCCGACATCTCGACCGGGCGACCGCCGTCGATGACGAGGTGCTCGTGGGCGTAGGTCACGCCGAGGTCCGACGGGTCGAGGTCGCCGAGCACGGTCCGGATGAACGTCACGTGACGGGCTCCGCCGCGGCCGCCGCGGCCGAGACCGGGAGCTCGAGGATCGCGCCGTCCGCGACCAGGCGGGATCGGAGCGCGCCAACGTCGATGGCTCGGATCGCGCCGCCGTCGTCGGTCGCCGCCATCGCCGCGGCGGTCCCGGCGGCCTGGCCCATCGCCATGCACTGGGCCATGGACCGGACCGACGCATGTGCGTCGTGGGTGCGCCGAGAAGCAGCGCCCGGCGACGAGGACGTTGAGCGGCATCGCGGACCACCAGCGTCCCGAACGGGATCCCGACCGCCGCACCGGACGGCAGGTAGGCCCAGCGCGTGTCGGGCCCCGCCTGGTGATCCTCGATCGGCGCGCCGCACAGCCCGATCTGGTCGTCGAACTGGCGGGCGGCGAGGACGTCGTCGCGGGTCAGCCGGGCGTCGCCGTAGACGCGCCGCGTCTCGCGGACGCCGATCCGCGTCCCGAGCGCGACGAGCGACGCTCGCTTCGTAGCCCGGCACCCGATCGACGCAGGAATCGGGCGTACTCGAGCGCCTGCCGGCGCCCGGCGATCTCGGCGGCGGTCAGGAAGTCGGGGTCCGTGGCCGTGATGAGCCGGGCGTCGGTCGCCTGCCGCTCGGTCGGCTCGAGCCGGGTCATGATCGTCGCGGTCACGCCGTCGATCGGCGTGACGTGGTCCGAGCCCTCGCGCCGCGGCAGGTCGTAGCCCTCGGCCGCGGCAGCGGCCATCAAGGCATGGAGCTGGCGCGTCGCGATCGTCGCCCGGCGGGCGCCGATCGACGTTGGCCATCCGGAAGGTCGTCGTCAGGGTCTGGGCCGGCGTCGAGCTCGCCGGCGGTCTCGAAGCCGAAGCCGGCGAACGCGCACAGATCCGCGTCGCCGCTGGCGTCGACGAACGTCCGCGCGACGATCCGGCCGAGCCCCGCCTTCGTTGCAACGACGATCGTCGCCACCCGGCCGTCGTCGACGGACGGCGGCCTGGACCATCGCGTGGAGCAGGATGCGGACCCCGGCGTCGCCGACGAGGCGCTCCCACACGACCTTCAGGTGCTCGGCGAGATAGGTCACGCCGGTTCCCGCGCCGTAGGTGTTCGGGCCGCTCGACGACCGGACCGAGCGCACGGAGACCGGTGACGACCTCGTCGGCGATCCCGCCGACGACCTTGCGCGGCCCCTCGCCGGGCGTCCAGAAGCCGTAGAACGTGTCGAGGACGGCGGTGCTCGTGCCGCCCAGGAAGGGCAGCTGCTCCACCAGGACGACCGAGGCGCCCCCGCGCGCGGCGGCGATCGCGGCGGTCGATCCGGCCGAGCCTGAGCCGACGACGCAGACATCCGCGTCGGCGATGAGCGGCAGCTCGGCCAGCCAGTGCGGGTTCACGGCGCCTCGCCGGGGAGCGGCTCCGGTGAGACCGATGCGACCGACCAGCCGCCGTCGACCTTGAGGAGCTGGCCGGTCACTGCCCGGGACTCGTCGGACAGGAGGTAGACCGCGGCGTGAGCGACCTCGACGGGATCCATCAGCTCGCCGGCGAGGGGCTGCTTCCGCGCCGCGTAGGCCCGGATCGCCGCGTCCTCCGAGGCGCGGCGCGCCATCGGCGTTTCCGTCAGCCCGGGCGCGACGACGTTGACCCGGATCCGGTCGGGGAGGTAGGCCGCGGCCATCGTCGTCATCAGGGCGGTCAGCGCGCCCTTGGCGGCCGCGTAGGCGTGGGTGGCGAAGAACTCCGGCGCCGGATCGGAGCTCGTGACGCTGCCCATCAGGAGGATCGAGCCGCGCGTCCCGGATTCGTTCGGCTCCTGGCTCCCGCATCCGGGCGACGACGGATCGACAGACCAGGGCCTGGGTCGTGAGATTCAGCTCGAGCGTCCGGTCCCAGGCGTCCCGGCCGACGGTGTGGATCGGTCCGTCGCCGAACCGCCGGCCGCTCCCGCCGGCGACCGAGAAGAGGCCGTCGATCCGGCCGAACCGTTCGATGCAGGCGGCGACGGCGTCGTCGACGGCGTCCTCGACGGTGAGGTCGGCGGCTCGCCAGTCCGCGGCGCCGCCCGCCGCGTCGATCCGCTCGGCGAGCTCGCGCGCGTGCTCGGCCGTCCGCGACACGACGAAGACTCGCCCGCCTTCCGCGGCCATGCGTTCGGCGGCGGAGGCGGCCATCCCGGTCGAGCCGGTCACGAGGCAGACGCGGCCGGCGAGGCGGTTCACGCCAGGACGCCTCGGGCCGTCGCCGCGTCGGTGACGAGCACCCCGACGACGCCGGTTCGCAGGGCGCCCCGGATCGCGCCGACTTTCGCCGGGCCCGCCGCCACGGCCACGACGCTCGGGACCCGGCGGAGGTCGTCGATCGAGATGGCGATGGCCCGTCGGCGAGGTCCGGGGCGACGAATGCCCCGTCGGCGGTGAACGGATGGACGAGCAGGTCGCCGACCGCCCCGAGCCGGGCCAGCCGGCTCGCGTCGGCGGTCGAGAGTGCCCCGGATCGCAGGAGGGACGAGCTGGCGGCCCCGTCCGTCGCGCCGAAGGCACCGATCCCGACGAGCGCGACGGCGATCGCGTCGAACCACTTGGCCGTGTCCGCGACCTCGGCCTGGCGCAGGAGGGCGGCCCGCAGATCGGCGGACTGGACGAACGCCGGCGCGTGGATCCGATGGTGCCGGGCGCCGAGCCGCTCCGCGAGGACGCGGGTCAGGTCGCCCGGATCGCTGGACGCGTCGAGGCTCGTCGAGCTGCCGGCGAGCTGGATCACGTCGATCGAGGGATCCTGGCGGCCCGGCATCGCGCCCACGACCCGAGCCACGGTCGAGCCCCAGGCGATGCCGATCGCTTCGCCTGGCTCGAGCAGGCCGTCGACGACCTCGGCGCCGAGGCGGGCAACCGCGGTCGCAGGCGCGTCGGCCGCGGCGACGACGCAGCGCCCGATCCCGAAGCGCTCGGCGACGCGCGCGCCGAGCACCCGGTCCCGGGCGGGCGCGTCGCGGAACTCGATCCGGACGACGCCCTCGGCCAGTGCGCGATCGAGGAGGCGGGCGACGCGGAAGCGCGAGATCCCGAGGCGCGCTGCGATCTCGACCTTCGTCAGCTGGCGCTCGAAGAAGAGCCGGGCGACCTGGCCGAGGAGCTCGGCCGGCTCATCGGTCGGACCCGCGGTCTCGTGGCGCGCGGTCGTCATGGGATCGCCTCGATCGCGGCAACCAGGGCGAGTCGCTCCGTGCCGGTCATCCGTCCGAGCGCCGATCCGATGCCGACCGCGACGGCGCCGGCCGCAAGGAACGCAACCGCGTTCGCCGCATCGACGCCGCCGGTCACGACCGTCTCGATCTCGGGCAGGGGACCGCGCAGCTCGCGGACGTGGCTCGGCCCGAGCGAGGAGCCGGGGAACAGCTTCACGAACGTCGCCCCGGCGCGCCACGCGGCGTCGGCCTCGGTCGGGGTGGCGGCGCCGGGGATGAACGGCAGGCCGGCGTCGAGCGCCGCGTTCACGACCGGGCGGTCCAGGACCGGGCTGACACCAAAGGCCGCGCCCGCATCGATCGCCGCCCGGAGCTGGTCGGCGGTCCGAACGGTGCCGGCGCCGACCCAGGCGCCGTCCCGCACGCGCTCGCGGACGGCCATCAGATCGGCCGCGGCGCCGGGCGAATCGAGCGTGATCTCCAGGATCCGGATGCCGTCTGCAACGAGCTCGTCGACGAGCGCAAGAAGTCGTTCTCGCGGCTCGACCCGGCGCAGGACGGCGATCAGGCGGCTTTCGCGGATGGCGGCCGCGACCGGGCTCGATCGGAGGCTGACGGGATCGCCGGACACCGGCGGAGCATAGGCATCGCACAGATGGGCGTCAACCGCTCAGATGAGCGCGTGCCGTGGAGCGCGACCGTTCGAACGCCCGGACATTGACGCGGTCTCCGACCGGTCGTATCATCCGAGCATCCCAGACCGGCCTGCGCAGCGGAGCGATTCCGCGCGGCAACCCAGCCCGGACGCGGCTCACTCCTCGCCCACGACTCTCCGAGGGAACCTCCCACCCATGCCCCAACTCGGTCCCGACCAGCGTTCCCGGAATCGGCGGCCGCGCCGTCGCAACCAGGTGGCGTCGCGCGCCCCCGTCTCCGAGTTCGAGGAGCAGCAGGAGCTCGAGGCCTCCCGCGAGCGGAACGACCTCGATGTGACCGACCTCCGCGAGATGAGCGTCCCGGAGCTCCGGGCCGTCAGCCGCGATCTCGAGCTCGAGACCGGCACCCAGGAGCGCAAGGACGATCTCGTCGAGCGCATCCTCGAGCGCCAGACCGAGCGCGCCGGCCACGCCTACGCGAGCGGCATCCTCGACGTCGTCGACGAAGGCTTCGGCTTCATGCGCCGTCACGGCCTCCTGCCGAGCCCGGACGACGTGTACGTCAGCTCGAGCCAGGTCCGGCGGTTCGGACTTCGGATCGGCGACCGAGTCAGCGGCGCCGTCCGCGCTCCGCGCCAGGACGAGAAGTACTGGGGGATGCTCCGGGTCGATGCGGTCAACGGCGTCGATTCCGAGACCGCCCGCCGTCGCCCGGTCTTCGGCGACCTGACCCCGATCCATCCGCTCGAGCTGATCAATCTCGAGAACGACCCGAAGAACCTCAGCCAGCGCCTGATCAACATCGTCAACCCGCTCGGCAAGGGCCAGCGCGCCCTGATCGTCAGCCCGCCGAAGGCCGGCAAGACGATGCTCCTCAAGCACATCGCCAACGGCATCAGCACGAACTATCCGGACATCCTCCTGATGGTCGCCCTGATCGGCGAGCGGCCCGAGGAAGTCACGGACATGCGCCGAAGCGTCAAGGGTGAGGTCATCTCCTCGACCTTCGACGAGCCGACCGAGAACCACACCCACGTCGCAGAGATGGCGCTCGAGATCGCCAAGCGCCAGGTCGAGACCGGCCGCGACGTCGTGATCCTGCTCGACTCGATCACCCGCCTCGCCCGGGCCTACAACCTGGCCCTCCCGCCGTCCGGCCGGACGCTGTCGGGCGGCATCGACCCGATCGCCCTCTATCCCCCGAAGCGGTTCTTCGGCGCCGCCCGGAACATCGAGGAGGGCGGCTCCCTGACGGTCATCGCGACGTGCCTCGTCGACACCGGCTCGCGGATGGACGACGTCATCTACGAGGAGTTCAAGGGCACCGGCAACTCGGAGCTCATCCTCGACCGGAAGCTGGCCGAGAAGCGGATCTTCCCCGCGATCGACGTCCAGCGCTCCGGCACCCGTCGCGAGGAGCTGCTCCTCGAGGAGGGCACGCTCAAGATGGTCTGGACGATGCGCCGGATGCTGTCCGCCGTCGGGACCAACGAGGGCATCGAGCTGCTCCTCAACCGGCTCGCCAAGACCGAGAACAACGTCCAGTTCCTGGGATCGCTGACGAAGAGCCTCGAAGGCGGCTGATCCCCGGCGCTCGATCCGGCCGAAGCGCTCGACCCGCTCAGGCGCGCGGCCGCTCAGGCGCTCGACCGCCCGACCCGCCCGACCCGCTCGACCGCCCGACCCGCCCGACCCGCTCGACCGCCCGACCCGTGATCCGTCGCCGGACTTCGGCCGCACGCCGGCTGACGACCTCGAGATCAGCCCCACTGATTGGCTGCGATCAGCGAAGCCACGTTGGGTCCAATTGCCCGCCCGCTGAGCCGAACGGCGTGCTCGATCACGCTCGGATGTCGGCTGACCGGCTCGTCGCAGGCTCCTTCCCGACCTTCGAGGCGGGCCTGCATCACTGGCGCTGATATCCGGCACGCGAGTGGATCCAACGGGCCGGCCGGCGGCAGGGCGCGCGGGCCCATCGCGGCGCTCGCCACGAGGCGAAGCAGCGGCCCGACTGCGGCCGCGACAGCCCCAGTTCCTGGTACGTTCGTTTGCGGTGGCGTTACGTGTCTGTTACGGTTCACGCCGAAGTCGACAGCCCGGTGGAAACACGGGCTCGGCCGCGGACAGAGATCCCCAGCTCGAAGACGCGACCCCCGGACGGTCCCCAGGCGCCTATCCCCAGCGCTTCCTCCAGCCCCCGCGTTGGACCGTCCGGTTTCACCAGGAGACCGTATTGCGCAACGCAACGGTCGGTCTGCAGCGCCTCATCGCGCGGCTGCGCACCGACCCGGGCCACCGTTCAGCGGCGGCTGTCAACCTCCAGCGACACGGCATCACGATCGCGCGCGCCCTTGGCGTCGGATCGACCCGCCGACCCCGGCCCGAACCCCGCGGCCTGGGATCGTCCCGCCACATCCGCCTCACGCCTGAGCAGCCCGGTCGGCGTCCCGCGAGCGCGCGCCGTGTCAATTCGCGGCCGTCGAGCGAGCGCCTCGCATCGATCACCGCGGTCGGCCTGGTCGCCGTCGCCCTGCTTCTGAGCAACATCGGCAGCGATGTGACCGCCGGTGCGACGGGCAACACCAGCGGCGCCGGGACCGGCCGCGAGCCGCGGATCGCGCTCGGTGGCGCGGTGTCCGGTCTCGAGGGAGCCCCCCAGGGCGGCATCGACGATCGCGTCGCCGGCGGCGAGCTCGACGGTCGCCTCGACGAGGGTGACGTCACGAGCGATCCGGCCGGCCTCGAGCCCGTCGATCAGGTCGCGATCGAGGGCCCCTTCAGCTCCGATGGCACCCTCCTGAAGCCCGTCTCGGTCGACACGACGGTGGCCGACGGCTCGGACCTCATCAAAACGTATCGCGTGAAGTCCGGCGACACCCTCGTCGGCATCGCCAGCAAGTTCCACGTGTCGATGATGACCGTGTGGTGGGCGAACGACCTCAAGAACAAGAACGATCTCAAGATCGGCCAGACCCTCACGATCCCCCCGGTCAACGGCCTGGTCATCACGGTCCGGACGAGCGACACGCTCGAGTCCGTCGCGGCCAAGTACCACTCCGATGCGGCCGACATCATCGCGGTCAACGAGCTGACGGACTCCGTCCTGGTCGTCGGCCAGACGCTCACGATCCCCGGCGCGCGGTCGGCCCAGATCCCGACCCCGAAGCCGACCAAGGCGCCGACGAAGAAGCCGACGGCCACCTCGCGCCCGTCGTCGAACGGTGGCGGCGGCGGCTCGACCCGTCCGCCGGCGCAGTACAACGGCGGCAAGTTCGCCTGGCCGGTCGCCGGCGGCTACATCAGCCAGTACTACCACTACGGCCACTATGGCATCGACATCGCGGCCGACCGCGGCACCCGGGTGATGGCGGCTGCCGGGGGGACGGTCACGTTCGCCGGCTGGAAGAACAACGGCGGTGGCTACCAGGTGTGGGTCGCCCACGGCTCCGGGCTGTACACGACCTACAACCACATGATGTCGGTGTCGGTCGGACGCGGGCAGCATGTCGGGCGCGGCCAGCAGGTCGGGCGAATCGGGATGACCGGCAATGCCACGGGACCGCATCTCCACTTCGAGGTCTGGCGCGGGCCGATCTGGGACGGCGGCGAACGCGTCAACCCGCTGAGCTACCTCTGATCGACTGACCCCAGCGACGCGTCGTCGGCTCGGAGGAGGGCCGACGACGCCTCGCAGGCCGGTCGTCCGGATCGATCGCAGCGCGGCTACGGCCCGCCCCGACGACCGCCGATGATCGTGGTCGGACGGTTCGAATGCGACAATCCCGCTGATGTTTCTCGACCGCGTCAAGATCTTCGTCAAGGCCGGCGCGGGCGGTGATGGCGCGGCGACGTTCCGGACCGAGGCCCACGTTCCGCGCGGCGGCCCCGACGGCGGCGACGGCGGCCGCGGCGGCTCGATCCACGTCCGGGTCGATGCCGGCCAGACCACCCTGCGCGACTTCCGCTTCAAGCACCACTTCAAGGCGACGTCGGGCGGGCGTGGCTCCGGGTCGCGCCGCCACGGCGCTGCCGGCGACGAGCTGACGCTCGACGTCCCGCCCGGCACCGCGATCTTCGACGACGAGACCGGCGAGCTCCTCGCCGACCTCGTCGCGGTCGGCCAGGTCGCGATGATCGCCCGCGGCGGGCGGGGCGGGCTCGGCAACACCCACTTCAAGACGTCGACCCACCAGGCCCCGAAGCACGCCCAGAAGGGCGAGCCGGGCGAGGAGCGCTGGCTCCGGCTCGAGCTCCGCCTGATCGCCGACATCGGGCTGGTCGGGCTGCCGAACGCCGGCAAGTCGACGCTGCTCGCCGCCCTGACCGCGGCCACCCCGAAGATCGCCGACTACCCGTTCACGACGCTCGAGCCGAATCTCGGGGTCATGGAGCTGGTGGCACCGGACGATCCGACGGGCGACGAGCGGCGCCCGACGATCGCCGACGTGCCGGGGCTCATCGAGGGCGCCTCGAGCGGGGCGGGTCTCGGTCACGCCTTCCTGCGCCACGTCGAACGGACGCGGATCCTGATCCACCTGGTCGACGGTTCCGGCCGCGATCCGGCCTGGGATTACGACGTGATCCGGGAGGAGCTGCGGGCCCACGATCCGGCGCTCCTCGAGAAGCCGATGCTCGTCGCGTTCAACAAGCTCGACCAGCCGGCGGCCGTCGCCGCCTGGCCGGACTTCCGCGCCGCCCGGAAGGCCGAGGGCCAGGAATGCCTCGCGATCTCCGCCGTCGACGGGACCGGGCTGGATGCTCTCCGGGCACGGATCGCCGAGCTGCTGCCGGCGGGGGACGAGCTCGGCGCGTCGCCTGAGCCCGCGGGGGTCGTGGTCCACCGGATCGAGGCGATGGGCGACGGGTTCAGCGTCGAGCGGATCGAGGACGGCATCTTCCGGGTCCGCGGCAAGCGGATCGAGCGCGTCGCCGCCCAGACCAACTTCGAGGTCGAGGAGTCGGCCGAACGCTTCCAGCGCGACCTCGCGAAGCTCGGGATCGACGCGGAGCTGCGGCGGGCCGGCATCGTGACCGGCGATCTCGTCCGGATCGGGACGACCGAGCTCGAGTGGGAGGCACAGCCCTGGGAGGTTCGATGACGGGCCCGGACGCGGCCACCGCCACGAGCCCGGACGCGGTCACCGCCACCAGCCCCGCGCCGGCGAGCGCCGCGCCTGCCGCGGTCACCGCCACGAGCCCCGCGCCGGCGAGCCCCGCGCCTGCCGCGGTCCGCCCGGGCTCGATCGGGATCGTCGGCGGCACATTCGATCCGTTCCACGTCGGCCATCTCGCCCTCGCCCGGGCCGCCCGCGACCAGCTCGGGCTCGAGCGCGTCCTCGTCGTGCCGGCGGCCGTGCCGCCGCACAAGTTGGACCGCGAGATCCTGCCCGGAGCGATCCGGCTCGGTCTCGTCGAGGCGGGGATCGTCGGCGAGCCGCGTCTCGAGTCGAGCACGCTCGAGCTCGAACGCGACGGGCCGTCGTGGACGGTCGACACGGTCGCCGCACTGGCCGACGCCGAGCGCGCCGCCGGCCGCGAGCCCGACCTGACCGTCATCCTGTCGGCCGAATCGTTCGCGGGCCTCGCGAGCTGGCACGAGCCCGAGCGCCTGCTCGACCTGGCCCGGATCGCGGTCGCGCCACGGGCCGGCCACCCGGCTCCGGACCCGGCTGCGATCGCGGCGGCCTTCCCGGGACGATCCGATCGGATCCTCGTGATCGACGGCCCCCAGGTCGCGGTCTCGGCGTCCGACATCCGACGGCGGGCCGCCGCCGGCGAGTCGCTCGCCGGGCTGGTGCCGCCCGGCGTGGCGGAGGCCATCGCCGCCGATGCACTGTATCGTCACCCCGAACCCCTGGAGGAAGAACCGATCGTGACCGAATCCGCGCCCCTCGCCGGGACGCCCGCCGACCAGCCGTCGGCGCCCACCCACGCCCCGCGCCCGGACGGGCTGCCGAACCGCGATGCCGCCGGAGCCGCCGCGGCCGCTGCTGCCGCCCTGCCCGCGGCCGAGCGCCCGCCGCTCGACATCGCCCGCCGGATCGTCGAGCTGGCCGAGGACAAGAAGGCCGCCGACATCATCCTGCTCGATCTGACCGGCCTCACGACCCTCGCCGACGCGTTCGTCATCTGCTCGGGTGGGTCGGAGCGCCAGCTCGACGCGATCGCCGACGGCGTGATCGAAGGGATGCGGTCCGAGAAGGTCCGCCCGATCGGCCGCGAGGGGACGGCCGCGTCGCACTGGGTCCTCGTCGACTTCGGCGCCGTCGTCGTCCACGTCTTCACGCCGCCGGAACGCGAGTACTACTCGCTCGAGAAGCACTGGGCCGAAGCACGAACGGTCCTTCGGGTTCAATAGCGGTCGAACGCAGTCACACTTGGCGGAATTCAGGAGCTGTCTCTAGCCCGAGTACCGGCTCGACGGCGGTACCGTCGGGTCATGTCGGCCGAAGGTGGCGCACCCCAGCATCCGGGGCAGGGATCGATCGCCGATCGATCCGGCCACGAGGCTCAGCAGATCCGCCGATGTCCCGCCTTCGCGAGCGCTGCCCCGGTTGCAGTCGCCGCCTGATCACCACCCGGTTCGACACGACGTTCCGGATGTCCGATCGGACGGAGCGACTCTGCTTCGGCATCCCGGGCGGCCTGTGCGAGGACTGCCATCAGCTCTACATCGATCCCGAGCTGATCGAGCTGCTCGACCTCCGCGACGGCCGCTGCGTCTTCGCGATCGAGAGCGATCTCGTGGTGCAAGAACAGGCCTGGTCCTCGGCCGACTGATCCGCGGCGACGCCCGCTGACACGGGTCAGCGCGCCGCCGCCGCCGCCGCCGCGCCAGAGCACCATCGCCGCCGCCGTCAGCGCACCGCCGCCGCCGTCGCTCTTGCCGGCCAAGGGCACCACGGCGTTCCCAAAGGGTTGCCAGACGACCGTGTTGCGGGGAGCACCACAAGTGATGGCTGGGCGCGATCGAGGTGCCAGGAAGAGCACGCTCAGTCGTCGGTTGTGGGCCCCACGGCAACACTCGTCGTCGGACGACGCACGGGAGCGTTCCTCGGAGGGCTTCGTTCGTCCCTTGTGGGGCTGTCCGCAACATCGTCCGCTGAGCGGGTCCGTCGTCGTGAAGAGGGACGGATCAACAACGCCACAGTCGACCACCCGCTGACCCGCAACGACGTCAGCCGACGCGGCTCGCCTCGGCCGGCCGATCGCGGCTCGCCTCGGCCGGCCGATCGCGGCTCGCCTCGGCCGGCCGATCCCGCCTCGCCGGCGCCACGTGATCCCCGATCCAGAGCGCAAACGCCAACCGGTGGTGGGCGTCGCCTCCGCCGCGGCCGGGCGCACCCTTCACGACCGCGTCGAGCTCGAGCAGGCCGTCGATCGCCGCGATCAGCTCGTCGGGTCGCCACTTGCGGGCCTGCTCGGCGAGGCGCCGGGCACGGAACTCGCTCTTGATCCCCATCGCCAGGGCGGCCGCGGCGAGGCTCTTCGCTCCCGGAATCCGGTCCTGGAGCTCCAGCAGTTCCCGGATCCTGCGATGCAGGACGACGACGAGGACCGGCTCCGGCATCGATTCGCCGAGCGTGTCGAGCAGCTCGACCGCCTTCGACGCGTGGCGCTCGGCGACCGCGTCGGCCAGGGCCCAGGCGCTGCCGGGCACGGCCTCGGCGACCAGCGCCTTGACGTCGTCCGGCGAGATGGTCGCGTCCGGTCGGTAGAGCGCGAGCTTGTCGAGCTCCATCGACGACCTCCGGGTCTGGTCGCGCCGCTCGGCATCGCCCTCGCGCACGAACCCGCCGACCCGCGTTGCGAGCTCCTTGGCCGCCCCGACGGCGAGCTGGATCCCGCGGTCGCGGGCCTCGCTGTCGATCCAGGCAGCCAGCGCGCCCTCCTTCGGTGACTCGACCCCTCGGACCGGGCCGCCGGCGCCGCGGATCGCCTCGGCGATCTTCGTCTGGCCCGGATACTTCGCCCCGCTCTGGCTCTGCTCGACGAAGACCAGCGCGTTGCCGTCAGCGACGAGCGGGATGAGGGCGAGCAGCGCGTCGCGATCCTCGATCCGGACGGCCAGGGCGCCGGCGTTGGTCACGACCGCGAGTGTCCCGCCACCGAACATCGTCGGCGTCGCGACCCGGCCGTGGAGCTCGCCGATCTGGGCCGCCGCCCCGTTCCGCGAGCCGCGCAGGTCCCAGCGCTCGAGCGGCTCGCCGCCATCCGCGACCTCGGCCCCGAAGCGGCGCACGACGCGGTCGATCGTCAGGTCGTCGTCGCCGAAGAAGTAGGCGACCCGGGCGGTGCTCATCCGCTCGATGGTATCCCGCAGCTGAACGCGGCGGCCGGGAGCGGCAGCCGCGGGACGCCAGCGACGTCGGCCAGTTGCGGACCGGCACGGACCGGCCGGACCGCCGCGCTCCGTGCGCCGGACGCGACGACGGCGACCGTCCCATCCGGCTCGATCGTCGTGGTGACCGAGCCATCGGTGTCGGTCCGGAGGATCCGCGCCCCGGTTGCTTCCAGCCGATCCAGCGTCGAGCGCTTCGGGTGGCCGTACGGGTTGTCCGCCCCGGCCGACACGATCGCGATCCGCGGCCGGACGGCATCGAGGAACGCCGGCGTCGACGCCGTCGCGCTGCCGTGATGAGCGACCTTCAGGATGTCGATCGGAGGCAGGCCGCGCCGGGCGAGGATCGGATCGACGTCATCTTCGACGTCGCCGGTCAGGAGGAACCGCCGGCCGGCGACCTCGCCGAGGAGCACGATCGAGACGTCGTTGATCGAGCGACCGCCGTCCGGCGGCTCGCGCGGCACCCGACCCGGATCCGGCCACAGGACGCGGAAGGCGATGTCGTCGAGGGCGATCCGCGCGCCGGTCGACAGGATCCCGTCGGGCGGGGCCGACGCGCTTGAGAGCGCGCGCCGGAACGCGCCATATCCAGGCCCGGGACCGCGCATCCCGGTCTCGTAGGTCCGGCCGACGCGGTACCGCTCCAGCAGCAGCGCCAGGCCGGCGACGTGGTCCTCGTGCGGATGGGTCAGAACGAGGATGTCAATCCGACGATCCCACGGTGGAAGCCGGCGGTCGAGCTCGACGAGCAGCAGGTTCGGGTC
Organism: uncultured Chloroflexia bacterium; assembly: GCA_963783055.1. Taxonomy (GTDB): domain Bacteria; phylum Chloroflexota; class Limnocylindria; order Limnocylindrales; family CSP1-4; genus CF-46. Next base: position 903,579 of record CAWAMB010000002.1, on the reverse strand, counting down.
CGGGCCGCCATCGATCAGCATCCGGCCACCTTGTCCGCCTTCGACCAGGATGGAGTCGCCCTGCCCGACGTCGAGGACCGTGATCCGTGTCGTCCCGTCCGACCGATGGGCGGCCGCCAACCCCAGCGAGCCGACAGCGACGGCGAGGGCAAGGATCGCGAGCCGACCGCGCAGTCGGCGCGGCACGCTGGCCGCCCCGGGACTGACGGCAGCGGGTGGCTTGATCGCCGGCAGGCTCGCCGTGGCAGGCGTGTTCGCAGCGACCTCGTCGCCTGCCGCCGTGGGCTCGCCACTGCCGGCGCACGAGGACGATCACGGCCGGCACGACCGCCACGGCGACGCCGACGACGAACGACCAGGGTGGCTCGACGGTCACGCTGGCGATCGGCAGAGACGCACCGGCACGGACGATCGTGCAGATCGCCGTGAGCAGCGCCCACGCCGGGAGACCTGCGATCGTCGCGATGAGGGCGGGTCCGCCGAGGACCGCCACGGTTCCGCCGAGCAGCGCCACCAGGGCCGCAGCCATCGCCGGGGCGACGAGCGGCACGATCAGCAGGTTGAGCGCCGGAGAGATGATCGCGAGGCGCCCGAACGTCGCGAGCACGACCGGCAGCGTCGCCGCCTGGGCCGCCAGCGACACCGCCAACGACTCGGCGAGCCAGCCGGGCAGTCGGCCGCCGGCTCGCGCTCGAATCCACGCATCGAGCCGATCGGCCCAGGCCAGGATTCCCGCCGTCGCCAGGGTCGACAGCTGGAATCCGGCATCGAGCACGAGCGACGGCTCGACGATCAGGAGGATCGCGGCCGCCCAACCGAGCGCAGCAGCCGCCCGCCCCGCGCGGCCGGTCTCGCGAGCCACCAGAACGACCCCCGCCATGGCCGCCGCGCGGACGACCGACGGTGACGCTCCTGCGAACAGGACGTACGCGACGATCGCGACCGACAGGATCGCTGCCCGGCGACGTCGCCCGAGACGCCCGGCGAGGGCCGCGATCGTCGCCCCGACGATCGCGATGTTCCAGCCCGAGATCGCCACGACGTGACTCGCGCCGACGGTCGTGAAGTCGGCCGCCAGGTCACGATCCACACGATCGCGCAGCCCGATGACGATCCCGGCTGCCAGTCCCGCCTCCGGTTCGGGGATGGCGGCCGTCAGCGCATCGCTCGCTCCGCGCCGTAGCCGCTCGAGCGTGGCGCCCGGTCCCTCGGCGGCACCTGTGACCGTGAGCGTTCGCGACCGGATCGTCGCGACGACCCCGATCCGATGGAGATAGTCCCCGTACGGACCATCGGGTGGCGCCTCGAGGCGGCCGTCGACCATGACGACCTGTCCCGGCTCGATCTCCGGGTAGCGTGGCAGGGTGGCGGCCACGAGCCAGGTCGCCTCGGCGTCGCCGCCGGGCTCGATGGAGCTGCCGGCCCCGACCGGGCCGGTGATCCGGAGCGTCCCGACCTGCTGGCCGTCGCGATCCGCGCCGCGCGCCTCGACCATGGCCGTCCACGGTCCACGCCCATCCGGCACCGGAGCCGGGAGGTCGCCCGGTACCAGGACGGTCGCGACCAGGCGGATCCCGATCGCGCACCCGCCGATCGACGCCGCCAGCGCCGCCCGCCGCCGGCCTCCATGGCGGCTCGCCATCCGCCCCGCCCCTCGCCGCGATCCCGCGACGGCGACCCCCAGGGCCGCGGCGGCCGCGGCGAGGGCCACGACCCCGGCACCGATGCCCGGCGTCAGCAGCGCAGCGACCGTCGCTCCGATCGCGAGCCAGCCGCTCGCGCTCACCGTGCGGCCTCGCGATCTCACCGGACGACGACGAGGTCCTTGACCTTGTCGAAGGTGGCCGCGCCGAGGATCTTCCGCGACCGGAGGTCCTCGACCGCGACGAAGGCCTGCTCCTCGCGCGCGGCGACGATCTTCGCGGCCGTGACCGGCCCGATCCCGGGCAGGGCGTCGAGCTCCGCGAGGGTCGCCCGATTCAGGTCGACGAGGCCGCCCGCCGCCCGCCCCGTCCGCCGGACCCGCCGGATCCCGCCAGCGGCGCCGGCCCGGTTGCCGCCGGATCGTCGCGGGACGGCACGACCACCTGATCGCCGTCCTGGACGAGGGCGGCCAGGTTCAATGCCTGGCTCAGGCGATCGGCCGCGACGCGCGGGCCATAGCCGCCCGCCGCCGTGATCGCATCGGCGACCCGCGATCCGGCCGGAAGCCTGACGATGCCCGGTCGGACGACCGCGCCCTGGACGTCCACGACGAGGCTCGCGCCGTCACCGCCGGCGCCGTTCAACCCCGCACTGGCACCGGCGCCGATCGCGCCGCCGGCCGACGAGCGACCCGGCACCGCGCCGCCGCCGTCCACGACGACGGTCCCATGGCCGCTCGAGACGACGAGCCAGAGCGCCGCAACCGCCATGAGCCCGGCTGCCGCGAGCGCGCCGACGGTCCAGCTCATCCGTCCCAGCCCCGACGCCCCGCTCGTGACGTTCGCGCCGCCTGCCGGACCGCCGCCTGCCGGCGACACATCTTCCAGGGCGCGCCACGGCGCCGCCGAATCGCTCATCGATCCTCCGCGGCGGGCGGAATGCGCGACGTCGAGCGGCGACGGACAGCACGACGCCCCGCGACGTTGGGGGCACTTCCGACGTCGGCGGGGCGTCTGACGGCACCTTAGGCGGGGCCGCTTATCTGCTGCTTATCTGGGCGACGCGTTCATTGCCGAGGGTCCGGGTCTAAGTCGAGCTGGTTCGACTGGCAGGCTGACCTCCGCTCCTGCTCCTGATTCGCCTGCATATGTCAGAAGCGGCGTCCTGGGCGTGGAGCACGCCCCGATCAGGACGCCGGCAACGACCGCGATCAGCACGCTCCTAGCCTGTGAAGACGGTGACACCCATCTGGATCTCCGCGTCCCGGATCTGCGTGAACATGAGGTTCTCCCAAACCTTGATGCCATTGGTGTCGACTCTCCAGTTGCCATTTCGGAGCGACGTGACACCCATGGCCTTGTTTCCGTAGAAGATCGGTCCGCCGCTGTCACCCTCCCTCACGTCGATGTCGGCGATCTGGAGATGCCGGATCACGATTGTCGCGGTTGCGTCCGCGTCCGCGTCTACATCGAGGATCGTGCCGCACAGGAAGCCGGTCTTGATGCCCGACCCGCAGACGGCACTGCCGACGACGTCGCCGTTCAGCGGCATGCGCGACGTGATCGGTCGCTGGGTTGGGAGGGTGACGTACAGAAGGTTGCTCTTGAGATTGGCGTTGTTCAGCTTGATCCGGAGGGCGTCGGCGTATGTCCCGTTCCGGTAGGCGTTCCTGTCGACCGCTCCGATTGGCGCGCCGTTGTGGGTGATGACGTTGTTGGCGCCAGCGCAGTGACCGGCCGATAGCAGATAGTTAATGCCGCCGCCGACCGCCACAAAGTTCGACGTGCACCCGCCAGGCGAGGCGATGGCCACACCTGCGCGCATGGGCGGTGAACACTTGCTGCGCGACTCGCATGCGGCTGGTTCGGACCGATCGGCCGGTTCGTACGCAAGTGGCGCGCCCGGGAAACGGAGCGCAAGGTTGCGAACCGTGGCGTCGTAGTCCGCCTTGTCGACGCCGACGAGGACGACGTTGCGCTTCACGTCCACGCGCACGATGTGAACCTGCTGGCCCAGAGGAGTACGGGCCACCATCTCGTCGCCGATGCTGTTCTTGAGCCGCTGAAGCGCGGCCATGCTGTTCGTGACGATCCGAAGCCGGGTCGTCGCGCCGGCGGGAGTCGCGCTTGCGAGCCGCCCTCGCACACCGACTTCGCTTGCTGCGGTCGTCGCGACGTCAACGACTCCCCCGGCTCGCTGGTCGATGTAGAGGCCGCCGAATCCAGCCTCTGCTTCGAGGGCTGAACGGAGCGCCGGGACCTTGTCCTGGACCGCGACGCGCCTCGCAAGGTCGGCCTCCTCAGCGTCGGTCAAGGCCACGCCCCAGTTCGGCGACGCGGCGCGGCCCTGGATCGCTCTGCCGGCGGCCACGGCGTCGGTCGCGAGACCGAACGTCGTCCGAAACTCGATGTCGCGTTGCGACAGCACGCCGGTCGCCGAGGCGCTCGTATCGCTGCTTTCCACCTCTGAAGCGCCAGCTCCAGATGCCGCCGCCAGCTGCCCGAAGACCAGTGCCGTCGCGACAAGCGCCGCCCTAGCCTTCGCGTTGCGACGTCGCGGCGTGACGGTCGCGGCCCGCCGCGCTACCACTGTTCGGTCCGATGGTGATCTGCGTGACTGGAAGTGACCATGCTGTCCCTCTCCTATCGCGCCGGGCGGCGAATGGTTCGAGCGCCCCAGGCGGACGGTACGTCGGTCCACTTATCCGCCACCTACTTCGCCGTCGGCACCTGAGGCTCTCCGCATGATGAAGTCGGCGCGTTGCTCTAGCGTCTCGGACCGTGAGTGGCAAGGCGGACGACGATGCGCTCTCGGCTTCGGGCTCCCGTCGACGAGCGGAGCATCGCTACGCATCGGCTCGCCCGTGCTGGCACCAGCCTCGACGGCGCGCGAACCTGTGAGGGTCTGGACGCACCCGGACGAAGGAGCGGGGAGGGAATTCGACGACTGGGCCTCAATCGGGCTGACCTCGAACACTTCTTCGAGAACCCGATCTAGAGGTCGAGTGCATCGACCGTATCCCGCCGGAGAACTGACGCCAACGCCAGAAACGCCCCGCTATCGCACGTCGGTGGCACATCGGACATCGGCGCACCACCAATCGGCCCATCGACCCCGCCTATCCCTGGTGGTACGTTGCGTCTCTAGGCCACTGTTGAGGACCTATGCGCCTCGTTTCGACCACTCTTGCGTTGGCGATCCTCGTGCTGGGCTGCTCCATTGGCAACCCGGTTCACTTGCTGACGGGGCCCAGTAACTGCTACGCAGGCGGCGAGGTGGGACACGAGGGTGTGCTGCGCGCGGATCCCAAGTACGGGACGGTTTTCCAGGGCGTTCCGGTCATTTGGCCGGTCGGCTTCACGGGCACGCCCGTTCCGGGCGGCGAAGTCGCCGTGTTGAACGAAGCTGGCCTGGTCGTGGCGACGACGGGCAAGGAGTACGGGATGGCGCGCGCTCATCCTGGAGACGACGCGACGCGCCTGCTGAGCGAGCGTGGAGGTTTCGTCGCTGCGGTCAAGTGCGGCGCCCCGCAAGACTTCTACGAAGTTCCCGCCGAGACAGTGCCGGACGTTCCGCCGACGCAGAACGAGATCCGGGAGGCCGCGGCACACTCCTACGCCTATGCGGTCATTGAGACGAACCGAGAGCGTAACGACGTGTTCCAGCGGTACAAGAACAGGTCGTCCTTGAAGGACAACAAGACGTACTGCTGGAAGCTGGCCTACGTAGAGCGGGACTTCCTGACGGCTCTGCATGGAGTCACGTATCCGGACGACGCGGCGGCCGATGCCAGGGCCCTCATCCTGGACGTGGGCGCTCAAGTCGCAGCCCTTCGTACCTGCGCCAAGGCACCGAATGCCAGCGCTGTGAACCGCGCGATGGATCTCGCGAACAAAGCCCGAGACCGCGCTCACGAAGCGTCGAACTTGGTCACGCTCGATCTCGGACTTGACCCCCTGCCGGGCTAAGCCAAGCGGGTCGGTCGCATGAGGGCTGACCGGCTCGCGGTAAACGCTTCCCATGCAGTGGTACTCGGGCTTCTCGCCGCCCTGCCCGCGGTCGTTTCTGATGACGGAATGCCCCGCCATTGTCTGCTGGTGGCACTTCCGACGTCGGCGGGGCGTCTGACGGCACCTTAGGTGGGGCCGCTTATCTGCTGCTTATCTGGCTCCGGCGGATCGTTGGTGGCGATCGACGAGCGGTCAGTGGGTCGCGAGCGGAACCCGGCCGACCTCGTCGTCGGCCGCGCGCGCGACGGCCAGCGCCACGCGGGCGATCGCCCGGCGGAGCCCGGCCGTCCGGGGCTCACCCGGATGGGCGAATGCGGCGAGGCGCTGCGCGTCGGCTTCTGCCGCGCGCTCGCGGGCGAGATCGAGGGCAATGAGGGCGTAGTAGTTGGAGAGATGCATGACAGTGGTCCTCCTGGACGAACCGGCGGTCGTCGACGATCGGGTCAGCGGGCGTGGTCGTCGCCGATCGTGTCGCGGCTGTCGACACCCCAGGTGACGGCGGCAAGGTCGAGCCCCACGAGCGCCACGAGGATGACGATGAGTGCGTACAAGGCGTCCATCGGACTCTCCCGTCGTTCCGGTCCGTAACCGGTATCTGCTGGTGTTGTGGTTACTTCGTACTCTAGCCTCTTGCGCGTAACCTGTCAAGCGTTATAGAGTGGTTATGTGAGCACGAACACACACCGCCCATCGGCCCCCCAGGACCGATCACGTCCACGACGATGTCCCCCTCGAGACGGCCTTCGACTTCCTGAACACGCTCGAGTACGAGGACGATGCGTCGTCGCCTTCCTACGGAGATCTCGTCGAGCGGCTGACCTCGCTTGATACGGCGGCGAAGTGGTTGTCGGATGCGGCCGTCGTGTCTGACGCGACCTGGGTGACGGCCGTCGCCCGGTCGGCAGCCGATCGCGACGCCGCCCTGCACCGCCTCGTCACGACCCGCACCGCCCTCCGCGACGTCGCCCACGCCGTTGCCCACGACGAAGCGCCGCCGCGCCGGGCCATCGACGAGGTCAACCGGGCGCTCGGCTCGCGCGAGCGGATCGAGCTCGTCGCGGCCGACGACGGCGTCCGGCTCGGCCACAGCCACGTCGGCGACGCGATCGACGACGTTCTCGCCCGGATCGCTGAGCCGATCGTCCGCGAGATCGGCAACGGCCACGACGACCGGATCCGGATCTGCGCCAACGACACCTGTCGCTGGATCTTCTACGACGAGTCGCGGGCCGGCCGCCGCCGCTGGTGCGACATGGCCACCTGCGGCAATCGCGCCAAGGCGCAGCGCCATCGGGCGCGCCAGAAGGAGACGGCCGGACGTCGCCGGCTCCGACGCTCGCTAGCCCGACCTCGCTAGCCCGACCCTCGGTAGCATGCGGCGATGGCCGCATCGTCCCGCGCGTTCGTCCTTCGCCACACCCGGCTGCGACCCGTCCCGGGTCTCGAGGCCATTCGCCTCCACCTCGCCGACGAGGCGCTGCCGCTGTGGCACGCCGTCCAGATCGAGACGGGTGATCCGGACGCCGCCCTCCCGTACTGGGCGTTCGCATGGGGCGGCGGGCTCGCGCTCGCGCACTACCTGGCCGACCACCCCGAGACCGTGACAGGTCGTCGCGTCCTCGATCTCGCGTCGGGTTCCGGGCTCTGCGCGGTCGCCGCGGCGAGGGCCGGCGCGGACGCCGTCACCGCCGCCGACATCGACCCGTTCGCAACAGCGGCCGTCGCGCTCAATGCCCGCGCGAACGGCCACCGCCTGACGGCTGTCCGGCGCGACCTCCTCGACGACGACCCGCCCGACGTCGACCTCATCCTGGCCGGCGACGTCTGTTACGAGGCCGGCTTCGCGGCCCGGGTCCTGCCGTGGCTCCGCCGGGCGCACGAGCGCGGGATCGACGTCCTCATCGGCGACCCGGGCCGGCGCTATCTGCCGCTCGACGAGCTCGTCGAGCTGGCGATGTACGAGGTCCGGACGACGACCGAGCTCGAGGACCTGGAGCGCAAGCAGGGCTGGGTGTACGGCCTGCGGCCCGGCGCGGCGCTCAGCTCCTGAGGAGCTGCGCGGCGCTCAGCTCCTGAGGAGCGGCCCGACCTCCGTGGCGAGCCGCGTCATCGACTCCTCGTCGTACGGGTTCGGGAACCCGGCGATCAGGTGGTGATAGCCGATCTCGAGGTACGGCGCGATGAACTCGGCGACCTGCTCGGGCGTCCCGACCGGCTGGTTCTCCCACGGCTTCGCCTGGCCGTTGGTGGCGAAGATCGCGTCGGCGACCTTGCGCGCCTCCTCGGCCGAGTCGCGGATGACGACGACGCCGAGGCCCGTCGTGCGCTCGATCTCGCTCGGATCGCGCCCCACCGTCTCGCAATGCTGAAGCAGGATCTGCTCCTTGTGGCGGACCTTCTCGATCCCGCCGCCGAGGTTGTTGGCGTCGGCGTACTTCGCGACGAGCTTGAGCGTCACGTGCTCGCCGCCGCCACCGATCAGGAGCGGCATCCGCCGCTGGAGGGGCAGGGGATCGTTCCGGACGGAGTGCGCCTTGTAGCGCGGCCCTTTGGACGTCGGCGCGTCGCCACGGAGCATCCCGCGCATGATCGGCAGCGCCTCGCCGAGCCAGCGCAGCCGCTCGGGGAACCCGTCCCCGAACTCGAACCCGAACGCCTCGTGCTCCTCCTCGAACCACGCGCCGCCGATCCCGAGCGTCGCCCGGCCGCCCGAGATGTGGTCGAGCGTCGTCGCCATCTTCGCGGTCAGTGCCGGCTCGCGGAAGGTGTTGGCCCCGACCATGAGTCCGATCCGGATCCGGTCGGTCGCCTGGGCCCACGCGGCCAGCGTCAGCCAGCCCTCGTACATCGGGCCCTGGCTGCTGCCGACGATCGGGTAGACGTGATCCCACGTCCAGAGGCTGTCGTATCCGAGCGTCTCGGCCCGGATCCCGGCAGCCAGGAGGGACGGCCAGTCGGTGTACTGGTTCCAGCAGAGCGCGCCAAGGCGGACGTCGGGCATCGGGGTCTCCGGGAGGGCGGGGCGGGTCTCGAATCGTACCCTGTCCGGCGGCGTTAGCCCTCGAGCTGCTCCCAGTCGACCCAGCGGGCGCCGTCCCAGAAACGATGCCACGTCCGGCCGTCCCGGCCCGTCGCCCAGACGTCGATCCGGTCGGCCGACCAGGACGATGCCGCCGCCCCGCGGGCCGGGTCGAGCTCGCCGCCCAGCGACTCCCACGGGTGCCAGCTCGTGCCGTCCCAGTAGCGGTTCCACAGCTGGCCGTCGGGGAACACGGCAAAGACCTGGAGCTGGTCCACGGCCCACGCCGTCACGCCCGGTGCGGAAGCGGGCGTGCCACCCAACGACTCGGTCTGGAGCCAACGGCCGCCGTCGAACGCGGTATGGAGCAGGTCGCCGTCCGGCCCGACCCGGAACCGGTCGATCCGGCCCTCGCCCCACGAGACGGCCGCCACGCCGGACGACGCGTTCGGCAGGCCCTCGGCGAACCCGAGACGCTCGACGTTCGGCACGCCTCAGCCTTCCGGGCGGGCCGCGAGCTGGGCCTGGACGAGGGCCACCACCGCGGGCGACGACGCGGCCTCGACCGATCGGATCTTGACGTGGCGGATCCGCTTGCCGGTCCCCTCGATCAGCCCGGCCGGATCGGGCAGGAGCGCCCCGTCAGCCAGCTGCAGGTTGACGTGCGACTGGTGGGCGATGATCGCGAACAGGAGCCCGCGGATCTTCATCGAGCGACCGAAGGCGATGAGCTTGTTGGCGAAATCGACTTGCTGGACGGCGCCCGGGAACTCGGCCAGGATCGTCGACCGAAGGGCGCGCTCGATGGCCTGGAGCTCGGGCGCGTGCTCGGCCAGGAGACGGTCGACGTCGGCCTCGAGCCCGGCGGCCGCTCCGGCGTCGCCCGGGTCGTCGTCGGGGCGCGGCGCGCGGAGGTCGCGGACGTGGGGCACGGCCCTAGCCCGCGTCCTTGACCACGATGTTCACGAGTCGCCCGCCGCCGGCCACGATGACCTTGAGAGGGGCACGGCCGGCAAGAACGGCCTGGATTCGGTCGCTCGCGAGGACGGCGGCTTCGAGGTCCGCGGCGCTGATGTCGGCGGCCACGACGATCTTGTCGCGGAGCTTGCCGTTGACCTGGACCGGCACCTCGCGGGTCGATTCCACCACGGCCGACGCATCGACCGCGGGCCACGACTCGGCGTGGATCGAGGACCACGCCTTGCCCGCCCCGGCCAGCCGGCGCGACCACAGCTCCTCGGTGACGTGCGGCGCGGCCGGAGCCAGCATGAGCAGGGACAGGCGAACGGCCTCGTCCCACTCCGGCGAACCGGCGACGGCCGATCCGCGGAACCGCATCAGCAGGTTCGCCAGCTCCATCAGCTTGGCGATCATCGTGTTGAAGTGGAACGCCTCGTAGTCGGCCGTGACGCCGCGCAGCGTCCGGTGGGCGGCCTGCCGGATCTGGAGTCTGGCGGCGGCCTCGTCGACCCCTGCCGGCAGCGTGCCGCTGTCCGGATCGCCCGGCTCCCGTCCGTTCGGGTCGAGGGTGATCGTCCAGAGCCGGTTCAGGAAGCGGTGGACGCCGCCGATCCCGGTCGGGCTCCACGGCCCGCCCTGGTCCCACGGGCCCATGAACATCAGGAACAGCCGGACGGTGTCGGCGCCGTACCGGGCGACGAGATCGTCCGGATCGACGGTGTTGCCGCGCGACTTCGACATCCGCTCGCCGTCGAGGCCGAGGATCTGGCCCTGGTTGAACAGCCGCCGGAACGGCTCGTCCTGCTCCACCAGCCCGACGTCGCGCATCATCTTCGTCCACTCGCGGGCGTAGAGCAGGTGCATCACCGCGTGCTCGGCGCCGCCGGTGTACTGGTCGACCGGGGTCCACGCGTCGACGAGGGCGCGATCGATCGGTCCGCCTGCCTTCTCCGGCGACAGGTAGCGATACCAGTACCAGGACGAGTCGATGAACGTGTCCATCGTGTCGGTCTCGCGCCTCGCCGGGCCCCCGCACACGGGGCACGCGACGTTGAGGAACGCCTCGTCGCGATTGAGGGGGTTCTCGCCGCTGCCGCGGTAGTCGACGGTGTCGGGCAGGCGGACCGGAAGATCCTCGGCGGGGACCGGGACGATCCCGTCGCGTTCGCAGTAGATCACCGGGATCGGCGTGCCCCAGTAGCGCTGGCGGCTGATCAGCCAGTCGCGTAATCGGTAGGTGACGGCGGCCGTGCCCTTGCCCCGGGCTTCCAGCTCGGCGAGGATCGCCTTGCCGCCCTCGTCGGCGGGCAGCCCGGAGTGCGGTCCGCTGTTGACCAGTCGCTCGCCCGCGGCGTGGGCGATGTAGGCGCTCTCGAGCTCGCGCTCCTCGTCGCCGGGTGCGGCGACGACCCGCCGGATCGGCAGGCCGAACTTCTCGGCGAACGCGTAGTCGCGCTCGTCGTGGGCCGGGACCGCCATGATCGCGCCGGTCCCGTAGCCACCGAGGACGTAGTCGGCGACGAAGATCGGGATCCGCTCGCCGTTGACCGGGTTGATCGCGTCGGCCCCGAGGGCCACGCCCGTCTTCTCGCGATCGGTCGACAGGCGGTCGATCTCGGTCCGGATCGCCGCCTGGGCGACGTACGCCTCGACCTCCGCCCGGCGATCCGGCGCCGTCAGCTCCGCGACGAGCGGGTGCTCCGGGGCGAGGACCATGAACGTCGCCCCGAACAGGGTGTCCGGGCGGGTCGTGAAGACGCGCAGCTCGGCGCCGCCCGCATGGTGCTCGGTGGGCGCGGTGTCGAACACGATCTCGCCGCCCTCGCTCCGGCCGATCCAGTTCGTCTGCTGGGTCTTGATCGGCACGGGCCAGTCGAGGCCGGTGAAATCGAGGAGCTCGTCGGCGTACTTCGTGACCTTGAGGTACCACTGGGCCAGGTCGCGCTTCTCGACCTTCGCGCCGCAGCGCCAGCAGTGGCGGTCGGCGCCCTCGACCTGCTCGCGGGCGAGCGTCCCGTCGTTCGGGCACCAGTCGACCGGCGACGTCTGGCGATACGCCAGGCCGGCCTTCAGGAACTGGAGGAAGAACCACTGGTTCCAGCGGTAGTAGTCGGGGTCGGCGGTGACGACCTCCGCCTCCCAGTCGAACGTCGCGCCCATCGTCCGCAGCTGGCGCCGCATGTTGTCGATGTTCGACATCGTCCAGGCGCGCGGATTGATGTTGTTCTTGATCGCGGCGTTCTCGGCCGGCAACCCGAACGCATCGAAGCCGATCGGCAGGAACACGTTCTCGCCGTGCATCCGGTGGAAGCGGGCGATCGCGTCGGTCGGCGTGATGATGTACCAGTGGCCGATGTGGATGTCGCCCGACGGATACGGGTACATCGTCAGCAGGTAGAACTTCCGGCGCTCGGTGTCGTGGAGGTCCGTCCGATACAGCCCGAGCTCGGCCCAGCGCTGCTGCCAGCGGGGCTCGATCGCGGTCGGGTCGTAGCGCTCGACCCGGATGCGTTCGGTCTCGGTCGTCACGATCGGCTCACGACTCCGGATGGGCGACGACCCCCGGCCGCTCCGGCAGGGGGTCGTGGATGGTCGGCTCTGACCGGCGGGGAGTTGGTGGAGCTAAGGGGGCTCGAACCCCTGACCTTCTGAATGCCATTCAGACGCTCTTCCAGCTGAGCTATAGCCCCGCGCCGGAGGCGGAACGATAGCACAACCCGAGCACGGATCGGTCACGGCGGAGGGCTTCCGCCGTCCCGGACCTGGGTCGTGACGGCGAGCCAGATCGGCGCCCCATCCGGCACGTACCAGACGTCCACCGCGACCCCGGCATGCTCGTACGTCCGCGCCAGCGTGGCCCCGCCGGAGCAGTCGATCCGGAACGGGTCGGGGCTCTGGCTGAGGGCCGGACCGACATCGATGGAGCCGGTGAGGATCGTCTCGCCGGCGCAGCTGATCACGACCCGGACGTCGCCGCCGTCATCCGGCCCGATTCCGCCCGCTCCGCCCTCCGCGCCGTCGGCGAAGTAGGTCGGGCCGAATCCGGTGGACATCTGCCACCCGTTGCCGTCCGGGGCCAGCGCGATGGGCGGCAGGTCCGAGACCACCAGGACCTGCCACGCAGTCCTGCTCTCCGACGTGACGACCAGCCGCGTGTCGTCGAGCTGCGGCAGCTCCACGAGGTCTTCATGGGCCTCCCCGTCGCACTCCACCTGGGTGACCAGGACATCGTCGCCGATCGGCGCCGACGGGCCCTGTTCCGCGAGCACGCTGCCGGAAGGCGTACTGGATCGGGCTCGGGCCGGCACACGTCACGAGGACGCGATAGCCCGTTCGCACCGGCAAGCCGCCGAGCTCTTCCGCGGTCCAGATTCCGCCGCCGGTTCCGGTGGCAGCGTAGTCCGGCGTGTCCGCGATTGCTGCGGGCCTCGAGCAGCGTCTCGCCGTCGGTCGGCCGCGGAACGTCGGCGATGGACTCGGCGTGCAGGGCATCGCGCGCCGGCGCCTCGAGGACGAACCGCCAGCTGATCGGCTGTCCCGGACCGGAGCCAGATGCGATCGCCGGCCTCCGAGGCCGACCTGGCGCGACGTCGTCGACCCGTCGCAGGTGATCAGAATCAGGGGATCCGGCATCGTACGTGGATCGCGGAACGACGGTCAGCTGCAGCTGCACCGTCCCGATGCACGCCGTCCAGACGCGGTACGCGCCCGGCTTGGTGACCGGGGCGAACCCGACGCCGCCCGACGCGGCCGGGGGCTCCTCGGCGGTCGGTCCTGCGGCCGGCCCGACGGCCTGGGCGCGGACGATCGTCGCGGGATCGAGTGGCGCGAGGAACGCATCGAGGGTCGGCAGGACGGGCCCGGACGGCGTCGCCGATGGCTGCGCGGATGGCGGATCGCTTGCGACCGCGACCAGGCTCGGCGATGGCCCGACGACGGGCTTCGTCTCGAACCAGCCACCCGCCACGCCGACGAGCCCCAGCAGCCCGATGCCCACGGCCGCCGCCAGGCCGAGGCTGGCCATCGGGCTCAGCCCGCCCCGTCGCCGGAGGGCCAGCCGGCGCTCCAGCTCCGCCGCCGTGATCGTGAACGCGAGTCCGTCGCCCTCGGTCCGGAGGGCGGCCCGGAGCTTCTGCTCCAGCGACTGGTCATGCATGGCGGGTCTCCCGGGGCGTGGCGGTCTCGGCGGCGGGGTCGGCGAGCGATCGCCGCAGCCGGTCGAGCGCGGTCTGGAGCTGGGCCTTGATCGTGTTGGGGCTCTTGCCGAGCGCAGCCGCGACGTCGTCGACCGACAGGTCGCTGTAGTAGCGGAGGACCACCGCGGCCCGCATCGCCGGCGGGAGCTCGGCGACCCCGGTCATGAGGGCGATGTGGCTCGTCGAATCGCCGGCCAGGTCGCCGGGCGCGGCGCGATCGGGGACGACATCCAGGCCGACGAGCCGCGAGCCGGTCCGCCTCACGGCCAGGGCCTTGTTCGTCGCGACCTTGAGCAGCCACGCCCGGACGGCGCCGTCATCGCGGATCGAGCCGCCTTTCTCGAACGCCGTGAGGAGTGTCTCGATCGTCACGTCCTCGGCCGCGAGCCGGTCGCGCAGGATGAGATACGCGACCGCCTGGATCTCCCGGCCGTGGGCGTCGAGCAGGTCGTCCAGGGTCTGCGGTCTGCGCCGGCGGAGCGCCTCGACGGTCATCGTCCCCTCGGATTGGCTGAGCGGTCGTCGGACCGACGGTGCCGCTGTCAACCATCAGATGGCTGGCGCGAGCGAATTCGGGCTAGTGTGCGTTGGCACCGCTCATTTCACGTTCGGTGCCTCGGTGCAACAGGGCACTGGCCCGATCGGACTATGCTCTGGCAGGACCTTTGGCGCCGGGTTGGTCGAGATCCTTGCGAGACCAGTCGGGCTATCGGCCCTCGGACGCGCATCTTCGAGTGATCTGATCCTGGTTCGGGGAGGCTCTTGAATGTCGCTGCTCCAACGAGTGGAACGGGCGCAGCAGTCCCTTGCCCAGCGCGAGCTGGCTGAGCGGCAGGCGGCCGAGGAGCGGGCCGCGGCCGAGGAGGCCGCGAAGCTTGCGGCCGATCATCCCACGGCGCCCCTCGGCCCGGTCCGGCGTGAGCCCGCCGCGCTCGTCCCGGTCATGGCGCCGACGATGCCGGCTGCTCCTCCGCCGGCGGCGCCCATCGTCCGCACCCCGGCCCGGGAAGCGCTGCTCCTCGACATCCGCCATCGCCTGGTCACCGAGGTCATCAGCGCCTTCGACACGCTGCTCGACGACAAGGCGACCGACGTCCGGACCAAGATCGAGGGGATCGTCGACCGGACGGTCAAGGAGAACGGCTTCGCGGTGACCCGCGACGAGCGGATGCGCCTCGTCGACGAGATGACCGACGACGTCACCGGCTTCGGGCCGCTCGAGCCGCTCCTCCACGACGAGTCGATCACCGAGGTCATGGTCAACGGCCCGAACCACGTCTACATCGAGCGCGGCGGGAAGATCGAGCGGGTCGACAGCTCGTTCCTGAACAACGAGCACGTGATGCGGATCATCGACCGGATCATCACGCCGATGGGCCGCCGGATCGACGAGATGAGCCCGCGCGTCGATGCCCGTCTCCCCGACGGCTCACGCGTCAACGCGATCGTCGAGCCCCTGTCGCTCGTCGGCCCGGTCATCACGGTCCGGAAGTTCGCGGCCAAGCCGTACACGGTCGATGACCTCATCCGATTCGGGACTGCGACGCCGGAGATGTTCGAGTTCCTGCGCGTCTGCATCGAGGCCCGCTTGAACGTCTTCGTCTCGGGCGGCACGGGCTCGGGCAAGACGACGTTCCTCAATGTCCTGTCGTCCTTCATCCCGAACGACGAGCGGATCGTCACGATCGAGGACGCCGCCGAGCTCCAGCTCCGCCAGGACCACGTGATCACGCTCGAGTCGCGCCCGCCGAACCTCGAGGGCGAGGGCGAGATCACGATCCGGCAGCTGCTCCGCAACGCGATGCACATGCGACCGGACCGGATCGTCGTCGGCGAGTGCCGATCGGGCGAGGCGCTGGACATGCTCCAGGCGATGACGACCGGCCACGACGGCTCGCTCTCGACCGGCCACGCCAACACGCCGAAGGACATGCTTCGGCGGCTCGAGACGATGGTCCTGATGACCGGCTACGAGCTGCCCCTGCGGGCCATCCGCGAGCAGATCGCGTCGGCTGTCGACATCATCGTCCACACGTCGCGCCTCAAGGACGGCACCCGCAAGGTCGTCAACATCACCGAGGTCTACGGGATCGAGGACGACGAGATCCTGACCCAGGACGTCTTCGCGTTCGAGCAGACCGCCTTCGAGAACGGCAAGATCCAGGGCGCCCTCGCCCCGACGGGTGTCCGTCCGACGTTCATGGACCAGTTCCGGAAGGCCGGGATCACGCTGCCCGAGGGCGAGTACGGGATCCCGCCCGAGGACAAGGCCAAGCCGAGCCGGATCAGCTCGACGAAGGGCCGCTGGGGCGCCGGCGACTCGTCGGCCGGACCCGTCGCGCCGGTCCTGCCGCTCGGCTACGGCAAGGCCGTCAAGGCCGGCGGCATGGTCTACGTCTCCGCGATCGGGCCGGTCGACCTCGACAGCGGCCAGATCGTCGGCACCACGATCAAGGCCCAGGCCCGCCAGACGCTCGAGAACCTCAAGGCCAAGCTCGAGGCCGCCGGGACCTCGATCGACAAGGTCGTCTGGGCCAACTGGTCGCTGCGCGATCCGACGGAGTTCGACCTGTTCAACGAGGAGTGGATCAGGATCTTCCCGGGCGACGGGCCGGTCGGCCAGTCGACGCTGATGACGCCGCTCCAGCGCCGCGCCGGCTTCCGTGTCTCGATCGGAGTGATCGCCGAGGCCTGACGACCGTGTGGCACCATCGCAGTCGATGGCGCCACCGCCCTACGTCCTTCGTCGCTCGGCCCGCTCGAGGCGTCTCCGGATCACGATCGATCCCGAGCACGGCCTCGTCGTCACGGTCCCGCTCGCGACGCGCCGCGGCTGGGCCCATCCCGAGCGGATGATCGATGCGTTCCTGCGCGAGCGCGAGCCCTGGATCCGGCGTCATCTCGACGCCCAGGCCCACCAGCGCGCCGAGCTCGAGGCGCGCGGCGGCCTGGCCGACGGGGCGGTCGTCCGCTATCTCGGCGAGCTGCATCGACTGCGCGTGACGGCGGCGACCGGTGGGCGGCGCTCCACCGTGGGCCGGGTCGTTGCCCTCGGCGGCCCCGAGCTCCACGTCCGCCTCCTGGCGCGGGATCGGGATCGGGCGGAACGGGTGCTCGAAACCTGGTTTCGCGAGCAGGCCCGGTTCGTCATCGACGCCACCATCGCCGACCACGCCGCTGCGCTCGGCGTCGAGCCGGCGGTCGTCGCCATCCGGGATCCCCGAAGCCGCTGGGGGAGTGCCTCGCGCCAGGGCCGCCTGATGTTCAGCTGGCGGCTCGTGCTGGCGCCGCCGGAAGCGCTCGAGACGGTCGTCGTCCACGAGCTGGCCCATCTCCGCGTGTTCGGCCACGGCCCCCGGTTCTGGGCCGTGGTCGCGTCGCGCCGGCCCGATCACATCGCCTGGCGGCGCTGGCTGCGGACGCACTCGCTCGAGCTGCACGGGGCACTCGCCTCGCCGTCAGGTCAGGCGCTGGCGTCGTCCGCCGGCTGAGGAGGTGGGCGCTGCGTCGACCGCCGCGAGGATCTCGCCGGCGATCGCCGCCGGTCGATGGTTCTCGATGTCCACGATCTGGTTGGCCGCCGCCGCGTAGCGTGAGGCTCGCTCGTTCACCCGGGCCGTGATCCAGGCCAGGTCGCGCGCGTCCGCCCGGCGGCCAACGCCTGAGCCGATCCGGCCGCGGAGCGTCTCCGGCCGGCCGCGCAGCCAGACGACATGACCCGCCGCGGCGAGCCGCATCCGCTCGACGTCATGGTCGACGACCGCGCCGGCGACGGCGATGATCGCCGGCCCGGCGCGGTCCGTCGCAGCCCGGAACGCCGCCGTCTCCGCCGCGTGGAGGGCGTCCTCGCCGTCCTCGGCGTCGATCGCCGTCGGCTCGCGGCCCGTCAGCTCGCGGACGAGCGCGTCGTTGTCGAGGAACGGCCAGCCCGTCCGCTTCGCCAGCTCGAGTCCGACAGTCGTCTTGCCGGAGCCCATCATCCCGATGAGGAGGATCCTGGGCGGTCTGGCTTCCATCGGCCCATGATCGCCCAAGCGGCGACAGCTCGCGCCCGCCCCAAGCATCCCGCACCGGGCGCCTACGGAAGCGCCTGCAGGAACGCCGCCGCGTGGGCCTCGTCCGGGGCGTGGACAACGAAGACGACCTCGCCACTCCCGTGGACCCACTCCGTGTCGTTGACGTCGTCGCCAACGGACACGATCGTCACGGCCTTGCCACCGACATTCGCCTGGCGTGTCGTCGCGCCCGCTCCGAGGTCCGACTGCTCGACGGACACGATGGCCGGGAGCAGGACGTCACTCGTCACGCCCGCGATCCGGAATGCGAAGATCCCGCCACCGAGCGTGTTGCTCGCGTCGTAGGCGGAGGCAAAGCTGCCGTCCGCTTCGGACTTGCCGAGGCTCTTCAGGAAGGCATCGATCGCGGTCCGGTCCCCGCCGGATGCCAGGAGTGCAGCGAGGGTGGCGCTCGACCGCTGCAGGGGCTTGCCGGAGACCTCGGCCGGAAGGCGCGCTTCGAGGTCAGGGTCGGCGTGCGACGACAGGATGGACGAGGAGCCGCTTGGCGCGGACGGTCCGGCGCCCGTGGAAGGTCCGGTTGTGGGCAGCGGACTGGCGGCCGGCGCGCCGGTCAGGGCGACGATCGAGGGTCCGCCCGTGGCGGTGGCTGGAGCGGCCGGCGGGGCGCTGCCGCAGGCAGCCAGGGCGACGACCATTGCCGTACCGGCGACGATCGGAGCGAGCCTGCGTCGCACGGCATGGTCACGCGTCGTCGGCGTGGACGGGAGCACGGGAACACGGATCATCGAAGTCCTCCTTCTGGACGTTGCCGGCGCGCCTGGCTGGCGGGTGCGCCGGGGCTGAACATCTCGAGCGCCCACAGCCAGGAACCGTTCGGCTGCTGCTCGTGCACGCGAACGAACAGGCCCCGGTCGACGATCGGGTCGCCGTCGCTCGGTCTGAGGCCGTGGGCGAAGCGGCCGATCTCGTAGGCAAGGCCGTGCCGTCGGACGAGCTCGAGGGTTTCGAGCTCGACCTGGACCATCCCGGTCTCCACGCCGGCTCGCCAGAAGCGCTCGATTGCTGCCCGGCCTCGGAACAGCTCGGCCCAGGGAGCGATCAGTCGGGCGTTCGACGTGTAGACGTCCGACGCAGAGGCTGGATCGCCCTGCTCGAGCGCAACCACGAAGGCGTCCTGGACGCTGCCGATGGCAGGGCCAGAAGGCTCGACCGGTCGGTGTCCCACGTCCATGGCCCAAGCGTCTGCCTGACCCGTTGCAATTCAGTTGCAGGCGATCCCGTTGCAGGCGATCTCGAGCGCGGCGACCGGCCTACGTTGCGTCCGAGCCCGCGGCGCTTCGACCCGCGGCGTAGGCCGCAGCGAATCCGTCGTCGCCCAGGTGACCGCGCGCCGCAGCCTCGACGGAGGCCGACAGGGATGGATCGAAGTCGTCCGTGGAGGCTCCCACCGCGAACAGCAGCGCATCCGCCCGACCGAGCAGCCGCGCCGCTTCCTCGTGCCGGCCGCTGCTCACCTCGACGCCGGCGAGTCCCGTGAGAGCATGTCCCACGTGCGCGGTGAAACCGAGCGATTCGAGTGCTTCGCGGGCCTCCTCGAAGCGTGTCTTTGCTCGCGCGAGGTCGCCGAGGTGGTATGCCGCTTCGCCGAGGTTGAGGAGGGCGAGGCCGGTCCCTTCGGCGATGCCGTTGCGCCGGTTGTACTCGAGCACCTCCTCGAGCATCGGGATCGCGGACTCGACCTTCCCCCAGTCCAGGTAGACGACGGCAAGGTTCAACTGGGCGGTGCTGATGTCGTGGTCGCTCTCGAGCAGCCGAGCCAGCGCGAGGGTCTCCTGCGAGTAGCGTTCCGACGCCGCGTAATCGCGCTCCCGGAGTGCGACGTGGCTCAACAGCTTGTACGCGGCATGCTCGTCCACATGCGAGCCGCTGACCTCCGCGGCCGCGAGCAGCTCGTCGGCGAGCGCGCGGGCTCGCCCGTAGTCGCCGACGGACCAGGCGAGGATGCCGGCTCCGAAGATCGCGCGGTTGTACGCGCCGAGCGCGGCGATCCCGTCATGGTCGAGCGCTGCCTCGACCCGGGCGCGGCCCTCGGCCAGGTGGCCGCGAACGTGCCAGTACGGCCAGAGCGCGGCGACAAACCGGAGCTCGGTCTCGAGATCGCCGGACCCCGCGGCCCATTCCACGGCGGACCGCAGATTGTCGACTTCCGCGTCCAGCTGGCGAAGGCCGCCTGACTGCGCCGCTCCGCGCGTCGGGACGGTTTCCGCGAACGCCAGGAAGTGATGTGCGTGGGCACGACGCAGGGCGGCCGTCTCGCCCCGTTCCGCGAGCAGCTCGGCCGCATACTGCCGGACCGTCTCGAGCAGGCGGTAGCGCATGCCGCCGCCACGCTCCTCCGGAACGAGCAGCGAGGCATCAACCAGCCGGCCGATGACGTCGACCACCGGCCCGTCGAGGTCCCGGGCCGCGACCGACTCGACCGCCTCGAGCGTGAAGCCGCCGGCAAAGACGGACACGCGATCGAGGAGCGTTCGCTCGGTCTCCGACAGCAGCTCGTAGCTCCAGTCCATGGCCGCCCGGAGCGTCCGGTGGCGGGCCGGCGACAGGCGTCGCCACGAGACCAGGAACTGGAACCGGTCGTCCAGCCGGCTCGCGATCTCCTCGAGCGAGAGCGCCTTCGTTCGGGCGGCTGCCAGCTCGATCGCGAGCGGCAGCCCGTCGAGGTCCCGGCAGATTCGGGCCGCCATCTCGAGGGCTCCGGGCGCGTCGGACCGGCGCGGCTGCGCCTCACTCGCCCTTGCCAGGAACAGGCGGACGGCGTCCGAGGCGCCCAGCTCGTCGAGATCGGCCGAGGCAGGCGGAACGGCGAGCGGCGACACGGGGTAGTCGACCTCGCCCGGGATGCCCAGCGCCTCGCGACTCGTCGCGAGCACGCGCAGACCCGGGCACGAGCCGAGAAGCCTCCCCGAGATCTCGGCACAGGCGTCCCGCACGTGCTCGCAGTTGTCGAGCAGCAGCAGCAGATCCGCATCGCGGAGCCGCTTCTGGAGCTGGTCGGCGAGCGATGCGTCCGACTGCTCCCGGATCTCGAGCGAGGTGGCGATCTGGCGGTCGACGAGCATGGGGTCGGCGATCGCGGAGAGGTCGACCAGGAAGACGCCGTCCGGCGAGTCCGCGATGGCGCGCCGTGCCGCCTGGATTCCGAGGCGGGTCTTGCCGACACCGCCAACGCCGGTGAGGGTCACGAGGCGCCCCGTCTCGAGCAGTCGCTCGATGTCGGAGAGCTCCGTCTCGCGACCGACGAAGCTCGAGACCGAGGCGGGAAGGTTGTGCCGCTCCTCCGGTGGTTGGACGACCGGAACCTCGTGGCGGAGGATCGACTGCTCGAGCCGCTGGAGCTCCTGGCCTGGCTCCAGGCCCAGGTCCTCGTCCAGACGCGTCCGGGCCCGGCGATACGCGGCCAGCGCATCGGTCTGCCGCTCCGCCCGATAGAGCGCCAGCATCAGGAGCCGCCAGAGCCGCTCGCGATAGGGATGATCGTGCACGAGCGCTTCGAGATCGTCGACCAGCTCGGCATGCTGACCGAGCTCCAGGTCGGCCTCGATGCGATCCTCCAAGGCCGCCAGCCGGACGTCCTCCAGGCGCTGGCCCTCGAGGTGCAGCCGGCCCTCGTCGCCGAGCCCGGCAAACGGAGGCCCCCGCCACAGCCCGAGCCCCGCCCGCAAGCGCGCTGCGGCGCGGCCGGGCGCACCACGCCGCAGGGCGTCATGCCCCTCGTCGGTGAGTCGCTCGAACCGGGCGGCATCGAGCTGGTCCGGCGCGACGTCGATGGCGTACCCCGCCCGATCACCCGAGATCCCAGCGCCGGCCCCGAGCGTCGTCCGCAGCTTCGAGACGTACGCCCGGATCGTGGCGGCAGCGGCGTCCGGCGGCTCGTCGTGCCAGAGCTCGTCAGCGAGGCGGTCGATCGCCACGGCCCGCGGCGCATCGACCAGGAGCAGGGCCAGCAGGGCGCGCTGACGGGGCCCGCCAAGCGCGACCGGGACACCATCGCGGACGGCCTCGACCGGTCCGAGCACGCGGAACTCGATCACGCGCGGCGTGCCCCGGTGCGAGCGACCGTCTGCATGGCGTCATGGTAGGCGCCGCCGGTCGGGGCTCCGGATCGCGGCACGCGCGCGAGGACCCGGCCGGGCTGGTGCCGGCCGGGTCCCGGAGGATCTGTCGCCTCGGGGCTATCCGGTGGTGGCGCAGATCGCCCAGATCCTGAGGACCAGGGGAGGGCTGGCGACCGTGAACTCGCCGGTATCCGCGTTGTGATCCTCGATGAGCCGGCCCAACGCGCTCCAACCGATCTGGCCGCTCGGGCCCGACGCCTCGATGGCGTAGTGGCTGTTGGTGTTGTCGTCGATCTCCGCACCGCCGCCGAGCACGTGCTTGCCGGTCGGACAGAACACCGTCCCTCCACCAGCCAGGGTCGTGGACACGATCTCGTAGCCGCTGACGCCACCGGCCGGACCGGTTGCGCCGGTGGCCCCGGTCGCTCCGGCTGGGCCGGTCTGACCCGCGGGCCCGGTGAGCCCGGCGGGGCCCGCCGCGCCGCCGGGGCCGGTCGCCCCGACCGTCCCCTGTGGACCCTGCGGACCGGCTGGGCCCTGGGCATTGCTGATCGAGACCTGGCTGTCACCTTTCGAGCAGGCGGCGGTGGGCGCGGATCCGATCGCGAGGTTGTACAGGGTTCCCTTCGCGACCGTCTTGGTCGCGAGGCAGCCCGTGAACGGGCCTGGATTGGTCGCGACCGCCGCGCCGACCACGGCGCCGGAGGTGAGGCTCAGGGCCAGGACCAGCCCCGCCGCGACGATGCCTCGGCGGCTCCTGAATGATCGATCCATCGAATGCTCCTTCCGTCTTGGACGGAGCACCGACGGCTCCTGTCTCCCGGAGCGTCCACGGACGGCGTTGCAATTCAGTTGCAGGCCACCAGCGGGCGGACAGGTGGGCACGCCGCGGCCCGGGTTTCGGGTTGGAAGGAGTGGTGGAGATGAGGGGACTCGAACCCCTGACCCCTGCGATGCGAACGCAGTGCTCTTCCAGCTGAGCTACATCCCCACGGGTCGCGCACGAGGCGCAAACGGTCCCGGAGTGTAGCACGGGGCCCTGGCCGGACCCCTCTCCGGGCTACCCTGCAGCGGTGTCCATCGGTCTCGAGCTCGGCCTGATCGCGGCGCTCTGCTGGGGCTCGACCGACGTCTCGGCGGCCATCGCCGGGCGGCGCCTGGGCAGCCTCCGCGTGACCGCCATCGTCCAGGTCACGAGCCTCCTCGCGATCCTCGTCCTGTGCGCCATCCGCGGTTCCGGGTTCCCGACGAAGCTCGAGGACGTCGTCGTGGCGTCGATCACCGGGGTCGTGGCGGCCGGGGCGTATCTGTCGTTCTTCACCGCCCTCCGGATCGGTCCGCTATCGGTTGTCAGCCCGGTCGTGGCGGCGTACGGCGGGCTGACCGTCCTCCTCGCCGTCCTCGTCCGGGGCGAGACGCTGACGCCACTCCAGGCGCTCGGAGCCGGGCTCGCGACGCTCGGTGTCATCCTCACCGGGCTGATCTCGGACGGCGGCTGGCGGAGCACGAAGGTCGCCGGCAAGGGCGTCGGCTTCGCGATCATCGCCCTCGTCTGCTTCGCGGTCCTGACGATCGGCCTGGCCGGCCCGATCCGGAGCGCCGGCTGGCTGCCGGTGCTCCTGACGGCCCGGATCGCCAACGCCGCGACGGTGGCCGTGGTGCTGTTCGTCGTCTTCGTGTTCCGGCCACGCGCCGCAAAGCCGCTCCTTGCCGGATCGTCGGACCGACCGCCCGGGCTGCTCCGGGTCGCGGTCCTGGCCGCCATCGCGGGCGGCGCACTCGACATCGCCGGGTTCGTCGCGTTCGCGATCGGGCTCGAGCAGGCGCCGGCCTGGATCCTCGGCCTGGCGAGCTCGTTCGGGCCGGTCGTCAGCGTCGTGGTCGCGATCGTGTTCTGGGGCGAGAAGCTGCAGCCGAGCCAGTGGCTCGGGCTCGCGGGGATCGGGCTGGGCCTGGTGGCCGTCGCCCTGCCCGTAGGCCGGCAGGCTGAACCAGAAGCGGGTCTGCCCGTCCGCGGAGTCGGCCCCGACGCGGCCGCCGCTGGCCTCGACCAGCTGCTTGACGATTGCCAGCCCGATCCCGGCGCCGCCGCGGGCCTGGTCGCGCGACTTCTCGACGCGGTAGAACCGCTCGAACACCCGCTCGAGCTCGTCGGTCGGGATGGCGTCGCCGCTGTTGGCGACCGACACGAGGAGATCGCCCGGCCGCTGCTCGGCGCGGACGAGCACCTGGCCGCCGGAGGGCGTGTACCGCACGGCGTTGGAGAGGAGGTTCGCGAGGACCTGGGCAAGGTGATCGGGATTGGCCCGGGCTGGGAGCCTCGGCGGCACGTCCACGGACAGGCGCAACCCGACCCGCTCGATGGCGGGCTGGGCGAGCTCGACCGCCGAGCGGACGGCGGCCGCCAGGTCGATCGGCTCGAGCAACGGCGGGCTCGTGGCGGCATCGCCCTCTGCCAGCGCGTCGAGCGAGCGGGACAGGCGGACGAGTCGCTCTGCCTCGTCCCAGAGCGATTCGTAGGTGGCGCGGTCGGCCACGATCACGCCGTCGCGGAGCGCTTCGAGATAGCCCTGGAGGTTCGTCAGCGGCGTCCGCAGCTCATGTGCCGCATTGGCGATGAAGTCGCGTCGCATCCGCTCCTGCTCTTCGAGCGACGCTGCCATCTGGTTGAACGAGTCGGCCAGGCTCGCGATCTCCTCCGGGCCGTCGCGCGGCACGCGGGCGGCGTAGTCGCCCTCGGCGATCCGGCGCGCGGCCGCCCCGACCTGATGAAGCGGCCGGGCGAGCATCCGGCCCATGACGATTGCCAGGCCGATGCTGGCGAGCCCGGCGATGGCGACCGCGACGACGACGACGGTCGTGACCGAGCTGTCGTACATCGACCGGGCATGCTCGGCCGAATCGCCGGCCTGCATCATCAGGTCGGTGAAGACCTGGCCGCCGACGACGGTCACGCCGAGGACCACGATCACGAGCCCGATCGCCGCCGAGACGAGGGCGGCGAGGGCGATCCGGGTGGCGATGCCGCGGTTGCGCATCGGGCTCAGCGGACGACCGGGGCCGAGCGATACCCGGCCCCGCGCACCGTGGCGACCCAGCGGGGAGCGTCGGGATCGTCGCCGAGCTTGTCGCGCAGCCGCCGGATGTGGACGTCGATCGTGCGGTCGAGCACCTCGGACTGGTCGGCGCCCCAGACCGCGTCGAGGAGCTGGTCGCGCGAGAGGACCCGGCCGTCGGAATCGAGGAGGGTCTGGAGGAGGCGGAACTCGACGTGGGTCAGCTGGACCGTCGCACCGTCGATCGCGACCTCGTGGCGCTCGGGGTCGAGGACGAGGCCGTTGTGGACGATCCGGCCGCCAGCCGGGCGCGCCTGCGTGGCGGATGCCCCGGCGTCGCCGGCTGTCGGCGCCGTGGTCGCCCGTCGCAGGATCGCCTTGACCCGGACGACGAGCTCGGCCGGCGAGAAGGGCTTCGGCAGGTAGTCGTCGGCGCCGTCCTCGAGGCCGGCGATCCGGTCGATCGTCGTGCCGCGCGCGGAGAGGACGAGGATCGGGGTTGCGCCGGCCTCCTCGTCGCGGCGGACGGCGCGGATGACGGCCCGCCCGTCGAGCTCCGGCAGCATCAGGTCGAGGACGACGAGAGCCGGCCGGTGCTCCTCGATCGCGGCGAGGGCCGCCGGCCCGTCGCCGGCAGTCACGACGGCGTATCCGTCCCGCTCCAGGTACGTCCGGACGAGCCGTACGATCTTGGCGTCATCGTCGACGACGAGGATCGGCCGATCGGGCAGGGCAGGCGGCTGCGGCGTGGGCATCGTGGCGACCATCATCGCCGACGGTAGGGCCACCCGGTGACGGGCGGGTGACGCCGACGTAGCGGCGCGCTGTGTCGGGTACGGCGCCGGGCCGGGGGACGTCGAGCGCATGAGCATCCGGACACCGACGGATCCGGCCATTCATGCATGGGGCGACTGCGCGGCCCGACTGTCGTGCTCGCGAGGACCGACGTGAAGGACCGGTCCTGCGTCACGACCGGCCGTTCAGTCCGGGGGTGGATATCCGGCCACGTTCGGGCGGATTTCGGGACTCGTTTCCTGGCCTGAGCCATTGACGATATCGAACAGACGTTCTAGTCTGACGGTCCGATGGCCAGCCTCTCCCCGGACGTATCGGCCGCTCTCGCGTCGCTCCAGACGCGGTGGGGTGCCGCAGCTCCGCGGGTGATCGGCGCGCTGGCCACGGCACCGCTCCCGGCCGAGCCGCTTGACGACCCATCCGAGCTCACGCTCTCTCCCGCGAGCGAGCCGCGAACTGGCGTCGAGCGGATCGTCCGGACCGGCTTCCCGGCCCTCGACGCGATCGTCGGGCCGGGTGGCCTTCCGCGAAGCGCCAGCGTGACGCTGAAGGGCGGCCCCAGCTCCGGCGCCACGACCCTCGCCCTGCGCCTCGTCGCCGAGGCCCAGGCCGACGGCGCGATCGTCGCCTGGCTCGATCTCGCCCGGGCGCTCGATCCGGTCGAGGCCGTCGCCCGCGGCGTCCGCCTCGACTGGCTCGTCGTCCTGACGCCCGACACACTTGACGAGGGCCTGTCGATCGCCGGGATGCTCCTCGCCGGTCGCTCGGTCGACGTCCTCGTCCTGGACCTGCCGCCCCGTCCGAACGCCGGCACGACCCCGGCCAAGGTCGCCGAGCGGCTCCGCCGCCTGGCCGGGCTCGCTCGCCGGGCCGAGACGCTCCTCGTCGCCCTCGAGCCACCCGGTCTGACCCCTGGCCTCTCGACCGCGGTGGCCGAATCCACGGGATTGCGCCTGGAGCTGGTCCGACGGGCCTGGATCCGGCTCGGGCGGGACGTCGTCGGCCAGCGGACCGAGGCGCTCGTGGCCCGCAGCCGCTACGGGCCGCCGGGCAGACGGGCGGAGCTTCGGATCCTCTACGCCGAGGGTGGCGAGCGGGACCGCTGTCTCCGCCACCCGGATCTCCTCCGCGACGACCCCGAAGCCGGTCAGACCGCCGGCACCGTCGTCGCCTTCGCTCCCCCTCAACGGACCATCCCGACCGATGCGACTCCTCCACCTCTACTGGCCCCACCTCCCGATCCGGATGGCCCGCTCGCGCCACTCCGACTCGTTCCCGACCGACCGGCCGGTGGTCCTCGGCGGCCAGCCGTGGATGGACGGGCTGGTGATCGACGCGGATCCGGCGGCCCGGGCGCTCGGCGTGCGGCGCGGGATCCCGCTCGGGTCGGCCCATCGCCTCGCGCCTGAGGCGGTCTTCCTCGACCCCGAGACCGACGCCGACACGGCCGCCGTCGAGGCCGCCTTCGAGACGCTCGCCCGATTCAGCCCCGGTCTCGCCGGCACGACCGATCCGACCGATCCCGCCTTCGGCCTGATCGAGCTCCAGGCCGACGGGCTCGACCGCCTGTGGGGC
The DNA here is from genome assembly GCA_963783055.1 of uncultured Chloroflexia bacterium. Lineage (GTDB taxonomy): Bacteria > Chloroflexota > Limnocylindria > Limnocylindrales > CSP1-4 > CF-46. The sequence goes on along the minus strand of CAWAMB010000002.1, from coordinate 876,187 downwards.
CCGGACGCGGTGCTGATCCAGCGCCTGGTCGACGCCCTCAAGCCCGTCCTGCCCGGTGCGCCGCGGCCGGGGATCGCCGGGACGCGGTTCGCGGCGACGGTCGCCGCCGGCCACGCCGAGCCGGCGGTGGCCCGGATCGTCGAGCGGGGCGAGGACGCCCGGTTCCTGGCGCCGCTGCCATCGTCCCTGCTCTCGCCGGATCCGGATGTCCGGGCCCGCCTCGCCCGGTTCGGGCTGCGCCGGATCGGGGCGGTGGCGGAGCTGCCGCGCAGCGCGCTCGTTGCCCGGTTCGGGGATGAGGGCGGGCGGCTCCACGCCAGATCGCGCGGCGAGGAGATCGAGCGGTTCGTGCCGCGGCGTGCCCCGGAACGGCTGATTCTGGCCCTGCCCATCGACCCGCCCGTGGCCGAGACCGAGTCGCTCCGGTTCGTCCTCCACCGGCTGGCAGGCGCGCTCGCCGCCCAGGTCGACGCTCGGGGAATGGCCGCGGCCCGGGCGACGCTCCGCCTGACGCTCGAGATGGCCTTCGCCCGCGCGGGCACGCCCGGGGAGCTGGTCGTCGAGCAGCGTTTTCCCGAGCCGACCGCCGACGCGGACGCGATCGAGCGCCTCCTCCTCGCCCGTCTCGAGCAGACGCCGCCGCCGGCCGCGATCGAGCGGCTCGAGCTGGAGCTGGCCGGGGTCGAACCGGCCGCCGGTCAGCAGCTGCCGCTGTTCGTGCCGCAGGCCGCCCGGACGGCCCGGCTCGGCTGGCAGCTCGCGCGGCTGGCGCTGACGTTCGGGGAGGACCGGATCCGGAAGGCCGTCGTCACCGACCCGGACGCGCCACTCCCGGAGAAGCGCTGGAGCTGGCGATGAGCGCCGCCGCGTCCGTTCGCGCCGCTGAGCGTCGTCCCGCCAACCGCGCCGCCGTCGGGTGCCGATCGTGACCCGCCTCCTCCGCGAGCACCCGTCGATCGACGTCGAGCTGGACGGCGATGGGCGGCTGGTCGCGATCCGCTGGAACGGCCAGCGCGAGCCGGTCGAGGTCTGCAACGCCTGGCGGGTCGCCGAATTGTGGTGGCGCGAGCCGATCGAACGCGACTACTGCAAGGTCGTCGGGTCGCGCTGGCTGGCCCTCGTCTACCTCGACCGGATCGACGGGACCTGGCACCTCGAGCGGCTCTACGACTGACCGACCGTCAGCCGCCCTCGCCGCACCCCTGGCCGGCGAACGTCGCTCCGAGCAGCAGCATCGGCAGCAGGAGGAACACCACCGAGAGCACCAGGAGCCGGATTTCCCGCCCGAGTCGGCGACTCGTCGGAATCCGGCCACGGATCGCTCCTGGTGGGATCGTTCACGCGATGGGCGCTCCGAGCATCGCGGTCAGTGCGAAGAGCATTGCGAAGAGCGCCACCACGAAGGCGAGCGTCTGGACATCGCTGGAGCGCGTGGATCGGTGCTGCACGCCATCACCCCTGGTCCGAGCCGGTCCCCTGCCGGCGGCCACAACGTAGACGGCGGCCGTTCAGGGAGCGTGACGCCTGCGGTGAAACCCGGACTCCGGATCTCAGCGGGGGCGTGGGGTTGGCGCCGCGGGGAGGCGCCTGGCTCGGATCGGATGGTGGCCCGTCGGCCTCAGGGCATGGAGCCCAGGACGAGGAAGACGACGCCACCGACGAGAACGGCCGTCAGGACGAGAGCGCCCGCGACATCGCGAGCTCTGACATGCACCGATCTTGTCTCCCGAGCGATCAGCCGAACGGGCACTCCGCGCCGTACAGCACCGACATGACCACTGTGCCAGACATCGGCGTGAAGCGCACCTCGGCCGCGCAGCCTTCGTTGGTCCCGGTCGCTTCGACGACCACCGTTCCGTCCTCGAGCGGCGACCCGAGGTCGACCGTCCAGCCCTGGGCCCGGAGCGCCGTGGCCATCGCCTGGCTCGCGGTCGCAGCGTCTCCGTTCACGGCGAAGGACCCGCTCGTCGCGCCGGCGCCGATCTCGGCCGGCTGTTGTCCGGGCAGCTTGGGAAACGAGGACGGGAGCGCGTCCCAGATGGCGCCGAACTCGGTGCCCGTCGTGGTCGGAAGGGTTGCCGTCGCGGCCGGGCTGCCTTGCCCCGGAACGGGGGTCAGGATCGGAGCGGTTGACCGGCCGGCCCCAGCGGAGGGCCTTGGAGTCGCCGGCGCCGTGGAGCCGCAGGCACTCGCGACGAGGGCGAAGGCGATCGCCAAGATCAGGATCAGGTGGGAAGCGGCCCAGCGGCGACGCGCGGTCACCGGATCATCGTAGCCCGGCTCCTCCGTCGTCGCGCCGGCGCCTCGGGCGAAAAAAAGGGACCGTCGTCGAGCCCCAGCACGACGACGGTCCCAGGCTGTCGGATCCGCTCACCAGATCCTTCAGCAGGTCGACACCGATCGACGCGACCGGTTGCCGCCATTCGCCCTTGCCCCCAGGCCAGAGCGGTATGTGGTCAGCGCGGGCCGCCTGCCTGGGCAACCGCCGCCGGGAGCAGGACGAGGATCAGGATCAGGGCGAACCCGACCAGGAATCCGGTCCGGAGCGTGGCGGCGACGAGCGTGGCGGAGTCGCGCTTCATGTGTCGGTGTAGACGCCGGATGGCCCGGTTCTGTTTCGTCTCCGGCGACATGATTTTCGGGCCATCGCCAGACGGGACTTCCGGCATTCATGGGTTGACCAAACAGAACAAACGTTCGATCATCGACGGTCCCACATGACCGCCTACGCCGAGCTCCATTGCCACACCAACTTCTCGTTCCTCGACGGTGCCTCGGCGCCCGACGAGCTGGCCGAGCGGGCGGCCGAGCTTGGCCTGAGCGGGCTCGCGGTGACCGACCACCAGGGCCTCTACGGCGTCGTGCGTGGCCAGACCGCCTACGAGGACGCGGGAGTGGCGCCGGTCCTCGGGATCGAGGTCGAGCTGCGCGACGCGATCGGTGGCGATCCGGATCGGGTCGTGGTGCCGGCACGCCGATCGGTCCGCCGGGGCGGTCGCCGCCGAGCGGTGGACGGGACCGGACCGGGCGAGGCCGCCGGGACGGCCGGCGAGACCGAGGCCCGCGACGGTGAGCCGGATCGGCCGCGACCGGAGCGAACGCGTCTGCCGGGCCATCGGGAGGCGATCAAGGAGGACCGTCGCGGGATCGGCGAGGGGCAGCGCGGCCCGCATCTCGTCCTGCTCGCCCGGGACGCGATCGGCTACCGCAGCCTGTGCCGGCTCGTGTCGCGGGCCAACCTCGCCGGAACGAAGGCCATGCCGCGGTTCGATCATGCCCTGCTCGCTGAGCACACCGAGGGGCTCGTGGCGTTGTCGGGCTGTCGCGACGGCGAGATCGCGCGGCGGTTGCGGGCCGGCGATCGGGCCGGGGCGCGGGCCGCCGCGCGGGTCCTGGCCGAGCGCTACGCCGGAACCGCGGGCGACGGCTTCCATCTCGAGCTGTCGCACCACCACCTGCCGGACGACGACTGGCTCGTGACCGAGACGGTGGCGCTGGCCGGCGAGCTGGACCTGCCCGTCATCGTGACGAACGACGTCCACTACGCCCGGCCCGAGGGCCGCGAGTTCCAGGACGTCCTGACGGCGATCCGCCACGGCCGGACGCTCGACGGGCTCGCCGACCTGCGCCGGCCGGACGGCGAGTCGTACCTGAAATCGGCGGCCGAGATGGCCGCCCTGCCGCCCGGCGACGGGTCGCTCGGCCGGGACGTCGCGCGGGCATGGGCAGCCGGGATGGAGCGCTCGGTCGAGCTTGCCGCGGCCTGCCGGGTCGATCTCGGGTTCGAGCAGTACCGCTTCCCCGGCTTCCCGGTGCCCTCGGGCGAGACGCCGTTCTCGTACCTCTCGGGGCTGTGCTGGGACGGCGCGAAGAAGCGCTATCACCCGCTGACCTCGGCCGTCGTCAACCGCCTCGCCCACGAGCTCGACGTGATCGAGCGGGCCGGGCTGGCCGAGTTCTTCCTGATCTGCTGGGACCTGATGCGGTTCGCCAAGTCGCAGGGGATCCCGGCCCAGGGTCGAGGCAGTGCGGCGGGCTCGATCGTGGCCTATACCCTCGGGATCAGCCGGGTCGAGCCGATCCAGCACAACCTGCTGTTCGAGCGGTTCATCAACGAAGGCCGGACGACCTACCCGGATGTCGATATCGACTTCTCGTCGGCCCGCCGGGAGGAGGTCATCCAGTACGTCTACGGCCGCTACGGGCCGGAGCACACGGGGATGGTCGCCAACCTCGTGACGTACCGGGCGCGGTCGGCGGTCCGCGAGGTCGGGGTGGCGCTCGGGTTCCCGCGGCCGCTCGTCGACCGGGTGGCGAAGGCGCTCGAGACGTACGACTCGGTGATGGTCCGGCGCGACCTCGAGGCCGACGGCGGATTCGCCGAGTTCTTCAAGCGACCCGGCGAGGGGGAGGCAGCGGAAGCGGCGGCCGCGGCGGTCGCGGGCGAGCGCGGCCTCGTCGACGGGATGGGCCAGCTCAACCACGCTCGGGGCGGGCGGGTCCGGACCGGTGGTGCCGGGGAGGCGGGGAACGGGCGGCTGCCGCGACCCGAGGACGTTCGACGGGTGGTGGTCGCGGAGGAGGCGGCGGTTCCGGTCGGCGCGGAGCTCGTCGACGGGATCGGCCAGCTGCATGCGCGGATGCCGCTCGTCGGGAAGGTGCCGCCGTGGCGCCAGCCGCCGAAACCGGCCGATCCCGACGCGCCGCGGCCGTTCGGCTGGATGACCGAGATCCCGCTCGGTGCAGACGCCGGCGCCTTGCTGGACGGAGAATCGATGCCATCGATATCCGGCGGGTTGGGAGGGCCTCAGGGGCCCGATCCGGGACCGGACGGCCGTCCCGCCACGCTCGCGAGCGATCGCCCCACGATCCCAGGCCCGTCGATCGGCAGTCCGGATGCGTCTTCTGGTCGAACCAGCGCTCGGAATACCGATGGGATCGATGTCGCGGCAAGGAGCCGGGATCAGGCCCTACCCGGATTGATATCAGCCGCACTGATCCCCGGCGGGCTGGGAGGGCCTCAAGCGCTCCCGGCGAGGGTGCCAGAGGGCTCGGCCACGCTCGATCACGCTCAGGCGGCCGAGGTTCCTGGTGCTTACGGTGGTGCTTCCGCTGGGCGGATCAGTGGGGCTGATCTCGGTGCGAGGAATGGCCGTGACGTTCTGCCGGACGCGCTCGCGCCGCGGACCGCGATCCGGCCGGGACGCGGCGACGACGAGGGCGGCCCCGGCGACACCCCGGCGAGCGTCGCTTGGCTGCGTGAGGGGCGGGGGACGGGCTACGCGGCCGACCGCGACCGGCTCGTGGCGCCCAACCTGATCGATGGCCGCCAGGTCGATCCCGAGAGCGGCCAGGTCGAGCCGGCGCCGCGCCGCGCCGACGGCCCCGGACCGGGCGCCGCCGGGCGCGGCATGGACAGGCTCGGCCGGCCGAACCACTGGGATCCGCCCGCACCCCGGACCGCGCCGATGGGCCGGGGCGGCGCGGCCGGCGCCGATCAGTCGAAGGTTGCCCGGGTCGAGCCCGAGCCCCCGCCCCAGCCCCGGGGCGGCTCGACGAAGGACCTCTCGGACTGGGAGCGCTGGCTCGAGTTCTGTGCCCGGATCGACGGCTTCCCGCGCCATCTCTCGATCCACAGCGGCGGGATGCTCGTGACCGCCGCGCCGCTCATCGACATCGCGCCACTCGAGCGGGCGACGATGGCCGATCGGGTCGTCGTCCAGTTCGACAAGCGCGACGTCGAGACCCTCAAGCTGATCAAGCTCGACCTGCTCGGGCTCGGGATGCTGGCCGCGATCGACGAGACGCTCCAGCTCATCGAGCACGACTGCGCCGTCTGCCTCGACCTCGATCGGCTGCCCGAGGAGGTGCCCGAGGTGTTCACGATGCTCCAGGCGGCCGACACGGTCGGGGTCTTCCAGGTCGAGAGCCGGGCCCAGATGCAGACGTTGCCGAAGTCGCGCCCGTCGAGCCTCGACGATCTCGTCGTCGAGGTCGCGATCATCCGGCCGGGCCCGATCCAGGGCAACGCGGTCCACCCGTACCTGCGCCGGAAGCAGGGCCTCGAGGAGGTGACCTACCTCCACCCGAGCCTCGAGCCCGTCCTGCGCGACTCGAAGGGCGTGATCCTCTACCAGGAGCAGGTGATGCGGATCGCGATCGAGGTCGCCGGGTTCTCGCCCGCCGACTCGGACGGGTTCCGGCGGGCGATGGGGACGTGGCGCTCGACGCGCGAGATGGAGAAGCTCCACGCCCAGTTCCACGACGGCTGCATGCGCCAGCCCGGCATGACCGAGGAGATCGCCGAGGAGCTCTTCCGGCAGGTCGCGGCGTTCGCCTCGTTCGGGTTCGCCAAGTCCCATGCGGCGGCGTTCGCCCGGACGGCGTACGAGTCGTCGTTCCTGAAGCTGTTCTACCCGGCCCAGTTCCTCGTCGGGCTGATCAACGCCCAGCCGATGGGGTTCTACCCGGTCGAGGTCCTCGTCAACGACGCGAAGCGCCACGGGGTCGCGGTCCTGCCGGTGGACGTCAACCGCTCGACGTACAAGACGACGACCGAGTGGGTCGGCCGGCCAGGGTGGGCGATCGGCGAGGCCGACGCGGGTCCCGGCGAGCCACTCCCCGAGGGCAGTGGCATTGCCCGGCGCCCGACCCTCGTTCGATCGAGCGGCTGCGTGGTGCCGACGAACGAGGCGCGTGGGCGGTGGGCCGCCGAGAGTGCCGTGGGCTGGGGGGTCCGGCTCGGGCTGGGCCTGGTGAAGGGGATCGGCGAGGAGCACGAGGCGCTTCTCGACGCGGAGCTGGGACGCGGGCCGTACCGCTCACTGGCGGACGTGGTCGAGCGGACCGGGCTGCCGGAGGAGACGCTCGAGCGGATGATCCGGGTCGGCGCGCTCGATTCGCTGGGCCGGCCCCGGCGCGAGCTCCTCTGGCAACTGCGTGAGGTCGCGGGCGCGACACGCGGCCGGGTCGACGGCCGGTCCACGAAGGGCGGCGCGTTCACGCGGGCGGCATCACGCCCGATGGCCCTCCGCCTGCCGGCGACCGAGGCGCCGACCCTGCCGGGCCTGACGGAGTCGGAGCGGATCGGCGACGCGTACGCCGTGGTCGGGCTCGATGCCAGGCGTCAGGTCGTCGAGCTCTACCGCCCGGCGCTCGAGCGGCTGGGGGCGGTGACGAACGCCGCCCTCGACGATCTGAAGCCCGGGAAGGTCCGGATCGGCGGCCTGGTCGTCACCCGCCAGCACCCGATGACGGCCAAGGGAACGGTCTTCCTGGCGCTCGAGGACGAGACGGGGATGGTCAACGTCACGATGTGGCCGGATGTCTGGGCCCGGCTGCGCGGCGTCGTCCGGCGCCACGCCCTGCTCCTCGTCGACGGCGACCTCCAGCGCGAGGCGAAGGTCGTGAACATCATCGCTCGCGACGTCCGGCCGCTGATCGAGGTCGCCGCGAGCGCCGGAGCGCCCGAGCAGCCTCAGGGCGTCAAGCAGCTCGGGATGGCCGGGATGAGGAGGCTGGGCTGAGACGGAACCGAGACTGCGTTCGTCGCGCATGCGTCATCGAGCGCAGCCGCCAACGCCGCGATCGGCCGCGAAGGCGCGACAGCCTTAGGTCAGCGCCGCCGAGCCAGCATCGGGCGCTGCGCTTGCTTGCGCGGGATCTTGCCATCCGGACGGCGGCCGCCCGTCGGCGTCGTCGGCCGCTTCCGATTCGGGTTCGCCCGGTTCAGGAAGCGGCGATACCACGCCCCTGCGGATGCCACGATCGCCGCCAGTGGAACACCGGTGACGAGCGCTTCGTTGAGCAGAAGCGACTTCATCTGGGCGACCGAGATCGGGGCCTTGGTCGCCGGGTCGACGGCGCCGTCCAGGGCCCCTCCGAACGGTCCGACGGCGAACGCCAGGGCGAGGAAGCCAGCCGATGCAAGCGCGGCCAGCGCCCCGACCAGGTAGCTCGCTCGCGGCGCGAACAGGCCGGCCACGAAAGCGGTCCCGAACGGCGCGCCACCCGAGAAGTAGCCGAAGAGAACCCCTGCGATCGAGCTCGCGCCCATGAAGGGCACCAGGGCGACAGACAGGCCGGCCAGCACGATCGGGACCCAGAGAGACCAGTGTCTGAGGATCTGCGGCAGCGCCCGGAGGTCGCCCCGCAGGTCGAGCGGCCGGAACGACGACCGGAAGGCGGCTCCCAGGCCCGGGCGCGGCGGCGCGGTCGCGCTCCCGGCCGGCCGGCCGGCCGCGGAGCGGCTCGACGCGGCGGTGGCGGCGGTCGCCTCGGAGGCGTCGTCGCCGGCGGCTGCATCGAGGTCGCCTTCGGCGAGCGGATCGGCGAAGGATGCGCGATGGCGGCGGCGAGCTGCGGCTCGGTCGGTGCGCTTGGCTCGGGCCACGGTGCCTCCAGGGATGGTGGGCGCCCGCGTGGGCGCGTGAAGGGACATCAGGGCGGCGCGACGGCCGCGGCAGGTCACGGCATCGTACGCGTTCGCGGGCCCGGCTGCGGTCGAAGGCTCGGGTGCAGTCGTCGATGAGCCGATGGGCATCCCCGGCAAAGGGACGAGTGATCCGGGGTGCATCCGGCGATGACCGCGCGCCAAGGACGCCCTGCTACAACCGTCACCTCGCTCCATCCGAGCCGGCCCCGCACGCGGCTCCCGATCCGACAACCCCGCCGGGAGGTCGTCGATGTCGCGCGCCCGACGTGCGGGGCCCGTTGCCCTGCCGCTTGCCCTGGTCCTGGCCCTCGTCGTCGCCTCGCTGGCGATGGCGGCCCGAAGGCCGTCGTTCCTCGCCCCGGTGGCATCGGCGCCTCCGGTCGCGCTCGCGGCCGTCGCCTGGCCGGTCTCGACCCTCGTCATCTCCGAGGTGGAGACGGGCGGGGCGTCGGCCTCGGATGAGTTCGCCGAGCTGTCGAACGCGGGCCCGTTGACCGTCGACCTGATGGGCCTCGAGGTCGTCTACGCGACGTCGACCGGTTCGACGGTCACGCGCAAGGCGACCTGGACGACCAGCCGACTGCTCGAACCGGGCCGTCACCTGCTCATCGCGAATGCCGCCGGAATCCACGCCGGTCCGGCTGACGCGACGTATTCGGGCGGGTTCGCGGCGACCGGCGGAGCCATCGTCCTGCGGCCGGTTGGCGGGACGCCGATCGATGCCGTTGCCTGGGGCGACGCAAGCAGTGCCTTCGTCGAGGGCACTGCGGCCCCGGCTCCGGCCGCCGGCTCGAGCATCGAGCGGCGCCCGGGCGGCGCGGCCGGCAACGGCTCTGACACCAACGACAACGCCGCCGACTTCCTCGTCGCCGCGCCGAGCCCTCAGAATCTCGCGTCAGCGCCGACGCCGGACCCGGGGGTCACGCCGACTCCGACTCCGACTCCGACTCCGACCTCGATGCCGACCCCGTCGCCGGCACCGAGCGTCGGGCCCAGCCCAACGCCGACATCGACCCCGACGCCCGTACCCACTCCGACACCCACGCCGGTCCCCACGCCGACGGCAACTCCGACGCCGACCCCAACGCCCACGCCGGTGCCAACGCCCACGCCGACGCCGGTGCCTACACCGACCGCAACCCTCGGCCCGCCGCTCGCCATCGCGGATGCCCGGGGATCGGCGGACGGAGTCGTGGTCCGGATCGCGGGGACGCTGACGACAGATCTCGGAGCGATCGATTCGGCCCGAACCGGCTTCATTCAGGACGCCACCGGCGGCATCGCGATCCGGCTCGATGCCGCCCTCGCGGCGCCGATCCCGGCCGGAACGCAGGTCATCGTCGAGGGCACGATCGGCTCCTACTTCAGCCTGCGCGTCGTCAACGTTGCGGGGACGGACCTGGAGATCGTCAGCTCGGCGGCCCTGCCGGACCCGATCGGCAGCACCACCGGTGGCGCCGATGAGACGCTCGAGGGCCTCCGGCTGTCGGTCGACGGCCTCGTGACGGAAGCCCCGGGTGCGCTCGCCGATGGCCTCGGCGTCACGATCGACGACGGCTCTGGGCCGCTTCGGGTGATCGTGTCTGCGGCTGCCCTTGGCGGCCAGTCGATCGGCACGGGAGATCGCGTGATCGCCGACGGTCCCCTGGGTCAGCGCGACAGCAGCGGGACCGGACTCGCCGGCCATCGCCTTCACGCCACCCGATCCGGCGAGCTCACCGTCGTGCGCGCCGCCGCCCAGTCCGACTCCGCCGCCGAGCCCGACTCCCGCACCAACCGTGTCGCCGCCCACGGCCAGCCCGACGCCCGGCCCGACCACGACGCCCGCCCCGACCACGACGCCCGCCCCGACCCCGACTCCGAGCGCCACGCCGAGCCCGACTCCTTCGGCAACGGCGACGACCGCGATCGCGGTTGCTCGCTCGAGCGCCATGGGCAGCCGCGTGACCGTCGGCGGCGTCGTGATCGCCCAGTCAGGTCGGCTCGGCACACCCGCCCTGATCGCGATCCAGGACTCGACCGCGGGGATCGTGGTTCGCCTCGGCGACACGACGCCGCGCCCCGTGGTCGGCACCTGGCTCGAGGTCACCGGCGTCCTGGCCGACCCGTACGGCCAGCTCGAGGTGCGCGGGCTCTCGTCGGTCCGCGCGACCGGCCCGGCCGCGCTCCCGGCCCCGCTCGGCATCGATGGTGCCGGGCTCGGCGAGGCGGTCGAAGGGCGACTTGTGACGGTCGAAGGCGTGGCGGAGGCTCGACCGGCGAAGGCGACCAGCGGCGATCTCAGCTTCGTCGTCACGACCGGGCATGGCTCGGTGCGGATCGCGGTCGATGCGTCGGCCGGCATTGCCGCCACGGCGGTGTCCGCCGGCGATCGTCTTCGTCTCACCGGGGTCGCCGGCCAGCGCGCCAGCCGCAAGGGCGCGGCGGACGGCTACCGAATCTGGCTCCGGGGCCCGGCTGATGTCGCTCGGCTCGGCGGCTCGTCGCCATCGCCCGGCCCGTCGTCGTCACCGTCGCCGACGGCACGTCCGTCGGAGTCCACGATCCGGACGATCGCCGCCGCGATCCTGGCCGGCAGCGGCCAGGTCACGATCGAAGGCTCGATCACGACGTCGGCCGCGCTGCTCGACGCCACGAAGCGCCGCGTGATCGTCCAGGACCGAACCGCCGCGATCGAGGTCCTGCTTCCAAGCGGCACGACGGCGCCGTCGATCGGCGCCACGGTCCGCGTGAGCGGCGAGGTCGGTCGGGCCTATGGCGCTCCCCGGATCAAGGCCACGACCATCCGGCGCGACGGCACGAACCTCGTCACCCCGATCGAGCTCCGGGTCGCCCCGGGTGCGGCCCATGAGTGGCGACTCGTCCGCGTCCGCGGCGACGTGCTCGAGGTCCACAAGTCCGGCAATCGTTGGACCGCCGAGCTGCTGATCGGCGGGGCGCGGATCCCGATCGCCGGGCTGGCCGGCGCGGGCATTCCGGTGGCCGCGCTGACCGAGGGTCGGACGGCGACCATCGTCGGGATCGTCCGGCGGCCCTATCCGTCCGCCACCGATCGGCGGTTCGCGATCGTTCCACGCTCACCTCGCGACCTGACGATCGGCGGCCCGGCCGGCGATCCGGCATCCGCCTCGGGTTCCGGTGGCTCCGGTTCGACCGGTCCCGGCGCGAGCGCGTCGCCCGGTGAGGGAGGGGGCGCCGGCGAGGGCACTGCCCCTCCCGATCTCGACCTCGCGAACCTGGCGGCCCACGTCGGGCAGATGGTCCGCGTCGGCGGTCTCGTGCAGGCGCTCGAGGGAGATGGGTTCCGGCTGGACGACGGGACGGCAGTCGTCCCGATCCGGCTCCGGGCCGAGGCCACGGACCTGGCCGGTTCGATCGTCGTCGGCGACGCTCTCAACGCCACCGGACGGGTCGAGCGCGATCCGGCCGACGGAACCGTGTTCGTGGCGGTCGATGACCCCCAGGGAATCGCCCTCGTCGGCGGGCTCGGGCCGGAGGACCCTGGCTCGAGCGCGACTGCCGCCGAGAGCGGCGATCCCTCGGCGCCTGCCGGAGGCGATGCGACGGCCGTCCTGGGCGGCGGCGCGCCTCCGTTGACCGCGGGACTGACCGGGTTCGGGGCGCCGGAGATCGGGGCCGTCGGGCTCATCCTGCTTGGTCTCGCGTCGCTCGCGGTGACGCTGCTTCGGCGGCAGCGGATGCGGCGGAGGCTGGCGGCCCGGATCGCCGACCGCCTCGCGAGCCTTGCCGGAGGCATGAGCGGCGCCGTCGCGGGTCCCGGACTGCCGGCCCTCGCGACGGCGGCGCCCGGCGCGTCGGCGACGCCGCTCGGAGCCGCCCCAGGTGGCGCGGGCGCCGCGCTCGGCGACCTGCCGGCGGCTCGCAGGACGGACCGCTCGACGGCCCTCGCGGCGGACGATCGGCCGTGAGCACGGACCGGATCGCCGGTCGACGGGCTCCGCCCGAGCGTCGTCCGTGCGTGGCTCGTGCGTGGCCACGCTTGACGCTCGTGAGTGGGCGGGCCTATCCTCGGCCGAGTTTCGCGCCTGCGAAGCACGCCAGAGTGAGGGACGGTCTTGCCGAACGCGGATCCCCGCGTTGCCCTTCCTACCGGAGAACGGCAGTACCACATCGGACTCGGACCGGGTGACCTGGCCGAGTACATCCTCCTCCCCGGTGACCCCGATCGGACCTCCCGGATCGCCACGCGTCTCGAGAACATCGAGTTCGAGCGGCGTCACCGCGAGTTCGCATCAGTCACCGGAACGTATCGCGGCACCCGGGTCTCGGTCGTCTCGACCGGGATTGGCACGGACAACGTCGAGATCACGGTGGCGGAAATCCTGGCGATCACGGAACGGCCGACCTTCGTCCGGGTCGGTTCCTGCGGGACCCTCCAGCCGGAGGTCGCCCTCGGGGATCTGATCGTCTCGACCGGAGCAGTCCGGCTCGAGTCGACCACGAGCTACTTCGTCCACGATGGCTATCCGGCGGTCGCCGACTACGAGGCGGTCCTGGCGCTCATCGAGGCCGGGGTGCGGCTCGGGCATCGGACTCATGTCGGGTTGACGGCGACGGCACCGGGGTTCTTCGGGGCGCAAGGACGCCCCATCCCGCAACTGCCCATCCGTTACCCTGACCTGGCGGAGGACATGGCGCGCCAGCGCGTGATGAACTTCGAGATGGAGGCGTCGGCGCTTCTGGTCCTGGCAATGCTCGCGCGATGTCGAGCCGGTGTGGTCTGTGCGGTCTACGCCCAGCGCACCACCGGATCGTTCATCGAGGGAGATGCCAAGGACGCGGCAGAGGCGGCGTGCGTGGAGACGGGGCTTGAGGCGCTCCTGATCCTGGCCGAGATGGATCGACAGAAGCGTGAAGCAGGGACGGATCGCTGGCGACCGTCGCTCTGGACAAGAACGTGAGATGCGGACACGGGACGAGGGTTCCCGTGACGCCACGCTGACCGAGGAGGAGCCCGCTCCATGGCTGAAGCCTATTGCGTCAAGGACAAGATGAAAGTCGAAGTCGTTGATCCCCAGAAGATCACGATGAAGAACGGCAAGCCGGCGCTCCAGGGCACGTGCCCGAAGTGCGGTGGCAAGGTGTTCAAGATCGGCGGCTGACGCAGCCCTGATCTCGACCTTCTGGAACGACCCCTGCCGGCAACGGCGGGGGTCGTCCGATTCCCGGCCGGAGCCCGTCCGCGAAGCCGCTCGGCCCGCGACCGCAACCGATCGGCAACCAGCCCGCTTCCTTCGTGCCGGACGGCCCTGCCGCGGCGACGTCGTACGATGGCACCGTACGGCTGAGGGTTCGTGCGCGCCTGTCGGGCGCCCGACCTCGTGAGCCCGGATGACGGATTTGAACCGGGCGCCTCGTGGCGCTCGCGCTCGCGGAGGAGACGTTCCATGACTGTGCGCGTCGGCATCAACGGCTTCGGACGGATCGGCCGTCAGTCGCTCAAGGCCCTGATCGAGCGGACGCCTGAAGTCGAGGTCGTCGCGGTCAACGACCTCGTCGACACGGCCATGAACGCGCTCCTCTTCAAGCACGACTCGACCTACGGCGCCTATCCCGGCACCGTCGATCACACGGCCGACTCCCTGATCATCGACGGCCGCGAGATCAAGGTCCTGACCGCCAAGGATCCGGCCACCCTGCCGTGGGGCGACATGGGCGTGGACATCGTCCTCGAGTCGACCGGGATCTTCACCGACGCCGACAAGGCCCGCGCCCACATCACGGCCGGCGCCAAGAAGGTGATCATCAGCGCCCCGGCGAAGGGCGAGGACATCACGATCGTCCTGGGCGTGAACGAAGACAAGTACGACCCGACCGCGCACGACATCATCAGCAACGCCAGCTGCACCACGAACTGCCTGGCTCCCGCGGCCAAGGTCGTGAACGACCTGCTCGGCATCGAGCGCGGCCTGATGAACACGATCCACAGCTACACGAACGACCAGCGGATCCTCGACGTCGCCCACAAGGATCCCCGTCGGGCCCGCGCCGCCGGCCAGAACATCATCCCGACCTCGACTGGTGCGGCCAAGGCGCTCGCCCTCGTCATCCCCGAGCTGAAGGGCAAGTTCGACGGCTTCAGCCTGCGCGTCCCGACCCCGACCGTGAGCGTCGTCGACTTCACCGCCGACGTCCGCCGTTCGACCTCGGTCGAGGAGCTCAACGCCGCCTTCCGGGCCGCCGCCGAGGGCCCGCTCAAGGGCATCCTCGGGGTCAGCGACGAGCCGCTCGTGTCGACCGACTTCCGGGGCGACACCCGGTCCTCGATCATCGACGCCGAGTCGACCATGGTCCTCGACGGGACGATGGTCAAGGTGATCAGCTGGTACGACAACGAGTGGGGCTACAGCTGTCGGGTCGCCGACCTGATCGGCTTCGTCGCCGCCCGGCTTCCCGTCGCGGCCGGCTGAGTGGACAAGCTGACGATCCGCGACTTCGACGCCGCGGGCAAACGCGTCTTCGTCCGCGTCGACTTCAACGTCCCGCTGGCCGACGGCAAGGTCACCGACGATTCGCGGATCCGGGCCGCCCTGCCGACGATCACGACCCTCCTCAGCGCCGGCGCCAAGGTCATCCTGGCCAGCCACCTCGGCCGGCCGGACGGCAAGGTCCAGGACGGCCTCCGCCTCCGTCCGGTGGGCGAGCGCCTGAGCCAGCTCCTCCGCCGGAACGTGCCGGTGACCGGCGACGCGCTCGGCGTCGGCACGGAGGACGCCGTCAGGCGGATGCGCAACGGCGAGGCGATCCTCCTCGAGAACCTGCGCTTCCATGCCGAGGAGGAGAAGAACGACCCGGCGTTCGCGAAGTCGCTCGCCGCGTACGCCGACGTCTACGTCAACGACGCCTTCGGCACCGCCCATCGCGCCCACGCCTCCACGGTCGGCATCGCCTCGGTCCTGCCGGCCTATGCGGGTCTCCTGATGGAGCGCGAGATCAACGCCCTGAGCAGCCTGCTCGAGAACCCGAAGCATCCGTTCGCTGCCATCCTCGGCGGCGCCAAGGTCAGCGACAAGATCGGCGTGATCGACCACCTCCTGACGAAGGTCGACCTGCTGATCCTCGGCGG
This sequence comes from uncultured Chloroflexia bacterium, assembly GCA_963783055.1. Lineage (GTDB taxonomy): Bacteria > Chloroflexota > Limnocylindria > Limnocylindrales > CSP1-4 > CF-46. The sequence goes on along the minus strand of CAWAMB010000002.1, from coordinate 860,666 downwards.
CGGCATGGCGAACACATTCCTGCTCGCCCAGGGCAAGTCGGTGGGCAAGAGCCTGGCCGAGCACGATCGGGTCGACGACGCCCGGCGGATCCTGGCCGCGGCCGAGAAGGCTGGCGTCCAGGTGCTCCTCCCGACTGATGTCGTCATTGCCAAGGAGGTCACCCGCGGCACCGAGTACAAGACCGTCGGGACCGAGAAGTTCCCGGCGTCATGGCACATCGTCGATCTCGGCGAGGAGAGCCGGACTGCGATCGAGGTCGCGCTGGCGGACGTCAAGACCGTCCTGTGGAACGGCCCGGTCGGCGTGTTCGAGATCCCGTCGTTCGCCCACGGCACCCGGGCGATCGCCCGCTTCCTGGCGGACAAGGCCGAGCACGGCGTGACCGTCGTGGTGGGTGGTGGGGACAGCGTGGCGGCCATCGAGCAGCAGGGCCTGGCCTCGAAGATGACCCACATCAGCACCGGCGGCGGTGCCTCGCTCGAGTTCCTCGAAGGACGCGAGCTGCCGGGGATCGCCGTCCTCCAGGATCGGCCGGCGCCCGTCAAGTCGTCGACCGCCAAGAAGGCCAAGGCAGGAGCGAACGCGTGAACACGGTGATCGAGCTCGTCGATGCCCGGGAGATCCTCGATTCGCGCGGCAATCCGACCGTCGAGGTCGACGTCGTCCTCGGCGACGGCTCGGTCGGTCGGGCGGCGGTCCCGTCGGGTGCGTCGACGGGCGCCCACGAAGCGGTCGAGCTGCGCGACGGCGACCAGACGCGGTTCGGCGGCAAGGGCGTCCTGACGGCGGTCCGCAACGTGACCGACCGGATCGCGCCCGACCTGTACGGGATGGACGCAGCCGACCAGGCCGGCATCGACGACCTGCTGCGCGAGCTCGACGGCACGCCGAACAAGGCCGGGCTCGGCGCCAACGCCATCCTCGGCGTGTCGCTCGCCTGCGCCCACGCCGCGGCGGCCGCTCACGACGAGCCGCTCTACCGCTACCTCGGCGGCGTCGGCGCCCGGATCCTGCCCGTCCCGATGTTCAACATCCTCAATGGCGGGCGCCACGCGACAGACTCGACCGACTTCCAGGAGTTCATGGTCATGCCCGTCGGGCTGGCCACGTATGGCGAGGCGCTCCGAGCCGGCGCGGAGATCTTCGGCGCCCTGCGGACGATCCTCCATGACGAGGGCCACGCGACCGGCCAGGGTGACGAGGGTGGATTCGCGCCGTCGCTCGGCTCGAATCAGGCCGCGGTCGAGGTGATCCTGCGGGCAATCGAGAAGGCCGGCTACCGACCGGGCGACGACATCGCGATCGCGCTCGATCCGGCGACGACCGAGCTGGTCGAGGAGGGCAGCGGCGGCGACGGCGCGACCCGCTATCGGCTGGCGACCGAGAACCGGACGCTCGAGTCCGGCGAGCTCGTCGATCTGTGGGCCGATTGGGCCGACCGCTACCCGATCATCTCGATCGAGGACGGGCTGGCCGAGGACGACTGGGCCGGCTGGGCGGAGCTCACCCGCCGCCTCGGCGATCGGGTCCAGCTGGTGGGCGACGACCTGCTCGTGACGAACGTGGATCGGATCGAGCGGGCCATCGAGGAGGATGCAGCGAACAGCGTCCTGATCAAGCTGAACCAGATCGGGACGCTGACCGAGACGATCGACGCGATCACGCTGGCCCGCCGCGCCGGTTGGACCGCCATCGTGTCGCATCGCTCCGGTGAGACCGAGGACACGACGATCTCCGACCTGGTGGTCGGGATGGGCACCGGCCAGATCAAGACCGGCGCCCCGTCGCGGAGCGAGCGGGTCGCGAAGTACAACCGGCTGCTCCGGATCGAGGGCGAGCTCGGCGACGGCGCGGTCTATCTCGGGCGGGAGGCATTCGGTCGGGGCATCGGCTCGGCTCTTCGCCCCGCTGAGACGGAGGTCGGCGCGGCCCGGTGACACGCCTGGTCGACCGCGGCGCGATCGTCGCCGCCTATGTCGGGATCGGCATGGCCGTCACGATCGCGATCAGCTTCCTGCTCGTCATCCCGATCGAGCCGATCTACTGGCTGCTCGCGTTGCCGGCTGGCCTCCTGATCGGCTACTACGCGAATCAGCGCAGCGACCGGCGGGCCGGACCGTGGGCGAGGATCGTGGTCAATGCGGTCTTCGCGGGCCTCGTGACGGGGCTCACGCTGGCGGCGTTCCTGCTCGCCGTCAAGGCCTTGTTCTTCTTCGGCGACAACGGCTATCCCGACTTCAACCGGGTCGACGCCCAGACGCGCCAGGCTGTCCCGCCGTCGTGCACGAGTGGCGCAGGCTGCGTGTACGCCCGCTATCTCAAGATCGGAAGCGGCCCGGAGCTCGCGGCAGCCGGAATCACCACGGTGGACGCGTTCACGGGCTTCTACTGGGGCCAGCAGCTGTCCGCGACCGGCACCGTGCTCGTTCTGACGCTCGTTGGCGGCCTCGGTGGCGGCGCGCTGTACGGCGTGTTCCGCCCGAAGGGCTCGAGCCCGGTCCACGCGACGAGCCCGACGAGCCAGACGCTGACCGGCTGAGGCCCTCGACGCGGCGGACATGACGACGCCCCGGACGGGGTCCGGGGCGGGTCGGGCGGCGAAGCGATCGCTCAGCTCTTGGCTGCGGCCTTCTTCGCCGGAGCCTTCTTGGCCGTCGCCTTCGTGGCAGCGGCCTTGGCCGGTGCCTTCTTGGGAGCGGCGGCCTTCTTGGCCGGTGCCTTGACTGCGGTCGTCGCCGTGTCGGTGCTGGCACCTGCCGCCGCAGCGGCGGCCGCGGCCGCTTCCGCGCGAGCCGTCTTCGAGACGGCGGCGCGAGCCTTGCCGGCAGCCGTCTGGGCGCCCTTCGCCTTGTTGGCCTTGCCGGCCGCGATGCGCGCCTTCGCCGCCTTCGCTGCCTGGGCCTTCGAGGTCGTCTTGACGACGCGACCCGAGGTGACGGCGACGCCACCGGTCGCGGCGTTGAACTTCAGGGTCAGGCGCGATTTGCGACGTGCGGCCGCGTTCGCGTGGATCGCGCCACTCTTGGCCGCGCGATCGAGGGCCGCGTGCGCCGCGGCCAGCGCCGTGGCGGCCGTCTCGACGTCGCTGCCGGTCGTGGCCGCGGTCAGGGCATTCGCGACGAAGGTCTTCGCGGCGGTGCGCCGGGGCTGAAGGATTGCGTGCCGGCGCTCGGCCTGGCGGACGCGCTTCAGTCCCGAAGGCGTACGCGCGCCCGTCCAGGTGCGGGGCGTCTTGGCCAAGGGGTCGATCCTCTCAGAAGGGTGTCTGGGACGTGGAGGCCCGACACGGGTCGATGTCGAGCACGAACGCGCATGGTATCAGAGGCACCCCTGCCCGGCCAAACCCACCTCGCTGCCCCGGGATGGGGCAGACTTCGCCGACGTGCTTGCGATCCTCGGCGGCTTCGGCGCCGCACTGTGCTGGGCCACCTCGTCGCTGGCGTCCGCCCGATCCGCCCGCCTGATCGGGTCGTGGGCGACGCTCGGCTGGGTGATGCTGATCGGGACGATCATCGCGGTCCCGGCGACGCTCCTGTGGGGTGGCGGCGCCGACTTCACGCCGACCGCCCTGACGCTGTTGGCCATCTCCGGTGCCGGCAACATCGTCGGGCTGCTCCTCGCCTACACCGCGTTCAAGGCCGGCAAGGTGGCGGTGATCGCCCCGATCATCTCGACCGAGGGTGCGATGGGCGCGGTGATCTCGATCCTTCTCGGCGAACAGGTCGGGATCGCCGCCGCCGTGGTCCTCACCGCCATTGCGATCGGCGTGATCGTCGCGTCGTCCGGGAGCGACGACGCCGTCGCCGAGCCCGGCGGGCTCGCGGCCGACGGAACGGGCGAGGCGCCACGCGTCGCGGCCGGCCCCGGCCACCCCGGGCGCAAGGCGACCGTCATCGCCGTCCTGGCCGCCCTCGCCTTCGGGATCAACCTGTACGCGAGCGCCCGGATCGGCGCGACCCTGCCCGTCGTCTGGTCGATCCTCCCGGCGCGGCTCGGTGGGCTCCTGTTCGTCGCATTGCCACTCCTTGCGACGGGACGCCTGACCCTGTCGCGGGCCGCACTGCCGTTCGTCGTCACGATCGCCGTGGCCGAGGTGGTCGGAACGGCCGTCTACGCCTTCGGGGCGCGCGACGGGATCGCCGTCGCCGCGGTCACCTCGTCGCAGTTCGGCGCGATCGCCGCGGTCGTGTCGGTCCTCGCGTTCGGCGAGCGGCTGCGCCGGATCCAGCTCGCCGGGATCGTCCTGATCGCGGTCGGCGTGGCGCTGCTGGCGGCGCTCCAGACGACCTGAGCCGGCGCGCAGGGCCGCGTGTCAGCCGGCGCCGGAGTGCTTGAGCTCGACGTTGACGACGATCAGGTCTTCGTCGCCCGTGTTCTCGAGCGTGTGACGCGGCGTGCCCGTGGAGAACGACACCTGCGGCAGCACGAAGGTCGGGTCGGCCTTCGTGTCGAGCAGCGTCGAGCCATCCTCGGCGCGGCGGTGGAACTGCGAGCCCGAGATGACGTAGTTGACGCTCGGAGCGAGGTGGGTATGGAGCGGCGCGGTATCTCCGGCCCGGATCGTCGTCCGGATGACCCGAACCTCGTCGTTCTCGAAGATCACCTGGTGGTGCTCGGGCGCGGCGATCGGTCCATCGAGCTCGTCGGTCGTCATGACCGCAGCGTAGCAAGCGGCCGCGGCGCCGAGAGTGACGCGCGCGAGCCCCCCGATCCGACCGGCTACACTCCCGCCTCGTGACCATCCCCCAGGACCGCCTGCGCAACTTCTCGATCATTGCCCACATCGACCACGGCAAGTCGACCCTGGCCGACCGGCTCCTCGAGCTGACCCACACCGTCGAGGGCCGGCACATGATGAGCCAGGTCCTCGACTCGATGGATCTCGAGCGCGAGAAGGGAATCACGATCAAGGCGCGCGCCGTCCGGCTCGAGTACCAGGCGAAGGACGGCCAGACCTACGGCCTCAACCTGATCGACACGCCCGGGCCACGTCGATTTCGCGTACGAGGTCAGCCACAGCCTCCAGGCCTGCGAGGGCGCGATCCTCGTCGTCGATGCCACCCAGGGGATCGAGGCCCAGACGCTCGCCAACGTCCACCTCGCGATGCGCGAGGGCCTGACCCTGATCCCGGTCCTGAACAAGATCGACCTGCCGTCGGCGGACCCCGACACGATCATGGACGAGCTCGAGAACGTCCTCGCGATCCCGCGCGAGGAGGTCATCCTCGCCAGCGCCAAGGACGGCACGGGCGTCCCCGAGATTCTCGAGGCGATCGTGTCCCGGATCCCGGCCCCGAAGGGCGACCCGACCCGGCCGCTCCAGGGCCTGATCTTCGACAGTCACTACGACGCGTACAAGGGCGTGATCGTCTACGTCCGGCTGGCCCACGGGACGCTCCGCCACGGCGAGCCGGTCCGGCTGATGGCGTCCGGCGCCGAGGCCGAGCCGCTCGAGCTCGGGGTCTTCCGGCCACAGCTCGTCCCGGTGAAGCAGCTCGTCGCCGGCGAGGTCGGCTACGTGGCGACCGGGCTGAAGAGCGTGCGCGATGCCCAGGTCGGCGACACGGTCACGACGCGTCGCCCGGCCGGCCGCCGAGCCGCTGCCCGGCTACCAGCCCGCCAAGAGCCTGGTGTTCGCCGGGATCTACCCGGTCAGCGGCGAGGACTACCCGCTCCTGCGCGAGGCGCTCGAGCGGCTCCACCTCAACGACGCGAGCTTCACCTACGAGCCGGAGAGCTCGGTCGCGCTCGGCTTCGGGTTCCGCTGCGGCTTCCTCGGCCTGCTCCACATGGAGATCGTCCAGGAGCGCCTCGAGCGCGAGTTCTCGCTCGACCTGATCGCCTCGGCGCCGTCGGTCGAGTACCACGTGAAGCTGCTGTACGGCCGCGGCGAGGTCGCGATCGACAACCCGTCGCTCCTGCCCAACCCGTCGGACATCGAGGTGATCGAGGAGCCCTGGGTCAAGCTCAGCGTCGTGACGCCGACGAGCTACATCGGGCCGCTCATGGAGCTCTCGACGGGCCGCCGCGGGCTCTTCCAGAACATGGAGTACCTCGACCCGACCCGGGTCGTCCTCCACTTCGAGATCCCGCTGGCCGAGCTGATCATCGACTACTTCGACCAGCTCAAGAGCCGCAGCCAGGGCTACGCGTCGATGGACTACGAGGAGCTCGGCTACCGGCCGGCGAACCTCGCCAAGGTCGACATCCTCGTCAACGGCGAGCCGGTCGACGCCCTGTCGCTGATCGTCCACCGCGACAAGGCCCAGTCCGTCGGCCGCGGCCTGACCGAGCGGCTCAAGCAGCTGATCCCGCGCCAGATGTTCGAGATCCCGATCCAGGCGTCGATCGGAAGCAACGTCATCGCGCGCGAGACGGTGCGGGCGATGCGCAAGAACGTGCTGGCCAAGTGCTACGGTGGCGACATCACCCGGAAGAAGAAGCTGCTCGAGAAGCAGAAGGAAGGCAAGCAGCGGATGAAGCGGGTCGGTGCGGTCGAGATCCCGCAGGAGGCCTTCCTGGCGATGCTTCGCATGGACGAAGGCTAGGGCCCGTGGAGGCCTGGCTTCCGACGCTCCGGACGCTGGTCGCGGTCGGACTGGCGCTGCTGCTCGTCATGCTCCGTCTCGAGGCGGTCCGCTTCAACGCCGCCGAGTACGACGATCCGGTCGACGGCCGGGCGCCGTCCTTCCGACGCCGCGTCGCCTGGTACGCGACCGGGGTCCTGCTCGTCGTCGCGATCTTCCTCGTCCACCCGGCGCCCCAGACCGACTTCGCCCTGAGCGCCGGCGACCGATCGCAGTCGCTCGCCTACGGCTTCCTGTACGCCGCGATCGGGACGGCGATCGCCCTCGGGATCGCGTTCTACCGGTACCGGCGGCTGCGCTTCCCCGACGCGTGGTCGTATCCGGGCGCGCTGCTCAACGCCGTCATCACGGCCCTGGTCGACGAGGTCGCCTTCCGCGGCGCGGTCCTCGGGATGCTTCTGCTGACCGGACTCGAGCCGACGGCGGCCAACGCGATCCAGGCGATCCTGTACGCCCTGACGACGCGGCTCGGAGCGCCCGGCCGGAACCGCTGGATGCTGATCATGGCGATCCTCGTCGGGCTGGCCGGCGGCTGGGTCACGGCCGTGACGGGCGGAATCGCGGCGGCGTTCATCGGGCATGCCGCGACGCGTTTTGCCGTCTTCCTGTCGACCGGCCACGCGGGCCAGTTCCTGCCGCGCGGCCGCGAGGTCGAGGAGATCGAGGAGAAGCGGCGGCCGCCCAAGGGCTGGCGGGTCATCGGGTCCCGGGAGTCGTCGTCGCGCGATCAATGACGGGCCGGGCGGCGCGCTGGGTCGCTGCCGCGCGGCGCGAAGTGACCCGCGACGGTGTTGCGAGTAGCCGCATGATTGATGCGCACTAGCCGCATTGTTCGCGTGGGTCGGAAGGCGGGACGGTGGATGGCGGGATGACGGCATGACGAACGAGGCACGTGAGGCGGCCGAGGCGCTCGTGGCGCTCCCGCCGGCCGGGCTCTACGTCCACATCCCCTTCTGCGTCTCCCTCTGCCCGTACTGCGACTTCGTCGTCGTCGCCGGCGCGGCCACGCGCGGACCGGCGAACCGGATCGGGGCGTTCGTGGCCGCGCTCCGGACGGAGCTGGCGCTCCGGGCAGACGTCCTCGATGCGCGATTCGGGCCACCCGGCAGCGCCACCCGCCCGCCGCTCGACACGGTCTACCTCGGGGGCGGCACGCCGACGCTGCTCCCGTCCGACGCCGTCGCGGAGCTCCTCGACGCGATCCGCCGGCGCTTCGGGATCGCGTCCGGCGCGGAGATCACGATCGAGGCCAACCCCGGCCCCGACGAACGCGGCGACCCGGCCGCCCTCGCCCGAGCCGGCGTCAACCGGATCTCGTACGGCGCCCAGAGCCTCGACTCGGCCGAGCTGCGGCGGCTCGGGCGCCGTCATCGGCCGCACCACGTCGCGGAGGCGGTCGCCGCGGCCCGCGAGGGCGGGATCGGCTCGGTCAACCTCGACCTCCTCTACGACGTTCCGGACGGCTCACTGGCGACCTGGATCGACACCCTGGAGATGGCCCTCGAGCTGCAGCCGGATCACCTGTCGCTGTACGCGCTCACCCTCGACGACCCCGACGCCGAGGGCCTGACCGGTCTCGACGGCGATCACCTGCCGACGACCCGCGGCGCCCGGCGCTGGCGTGACGTCGCGATCCCGGCCCAGGACGAGGATCGTGCCGCCGCGCAGTACCACCACGCCGTCCACCGACTCGGCGAGGACGGCTGGCGAGCCTACGAGATCAGCAACTGGGCGCAGCCCGGTCACGAGAGCCGCCACAACCTCGGCTACTGGGAGCGCCGGCCGTACGAGGCGCTCGGGCCCGGCGGCGCACGCCTTCGACGGCGCGACCCGCCGTTGGAACGCCGCCCACCTCGGGCGCTACGCCGCCGCCCTGGCGCCGCCGGACGGCGCGTCGCCGGCCCTGCCGCCGGGCGGCTTCGAGTCCCTCGACCGGGCGACGGCCCGATCCGAGGCCCTCGTCCTCGGTCTGCGCACCGATCGCGGCCTGCCTCGCTCGGCGGCCAACGAGCCACCCCTTGCGGACTCGTTCGGCTGGGCGCTCGCGGCCGAGCTCCTCACGATCGACGAGGCGGATCGGATCGTGCTGACGACCCGCGGCCGGCTGCTCTCGAACGAGCTGTTCTCGCGCCTGGTCTAGACGCTCGCGCGGCGTTCGACGCTCGGCGTTGACACTCGGCGCCTCGGACTGCTAGCATCCTTAGCACTCAGCACCATAGAGTGCTAACTCCGTTCGAGGCAGCAGCGTGGCGCGACGCACCGGCCCCAGCGGCTCCCTGGATCTCCGTTCCGAGTCGATCCTCCGGGCCGTCATCGAGGAATACGTCACGACCGCCATCCCGGTCGGCTCCCAGGCCCTCGTCGAGCGCTACAGCCTCGGCGTGTCGAGCGCGACCGTCCGGAACATCCTCGCCGACGCTCGAGTTCGAACGGCCTGCTGACCCACCCGCACACGAGCGCCGGCCGCATCCCGACCGACGCCGGCTACCGCTACTTCGTGGAGGGGATCTCGGACGCAAGCCAGCTGGCCCCGGTCGAGCAGCTGATGATCCGCCACCAGTTCGGCCAGGTGCAGCACGCGTCGGAGCAGTGGTTCCGCCTCGCGGCCACGACCCTTGCCGCCGCGAACCGGACCGCGGGCCTCGCGACCCAGGCCAAGCCCCGCGCCGCCCACGTCCGGCGGCTCGATCTCGTGTCGATCAGCGACCGTCTCGCCAGCCTGATCATCGTCTTCCGCGAGGGCGCCCTGCGCCAGGTCCTCGTCACGCTCTCGGAGCCGGTCGAGCAGGAGGACCTGACGCGCGCCGCGGTCATCCTCGACGGCCTGATGGCCGGCCGGACCGCGGCCGACGCCGAGCGCGCCCTCGCCCGGATCGACGGCGACGGCCCGATCGGGACGCTCGTCCGGCGGGTCGGCGAGCGGGTCCTCGCGGCGGTCCGCGACTATGATTCGACGGGCATCGAGGAAGTCTTCAGCGACGGCCTCCTGCACGTCATGGAGGCGCCGGAGTTCGAGCGGAGCGACAAGCTCCGGCGCGTCTTCGCCGCCCTCGAGAACCGGGCGTACCTGGGAGAGCTCCTCGACAAGGTCGCCGGCACCGGCACCGTCCAGGTCTTCATCGGCGCCGAGAACGCGCCGGAGGAGATGCGCGACGTGTCGCTGGTCCTCGCCCCGTACGGCGAGCCCGGCCGGGCGGTCGGCGTCGTCGGCGTCCTCGGCCCCACCCGGATGGCCTATGCCCAGGCGATCGGCACGGTCCGCTTCGTCTCCACCCTCATGAATGAACTGGTGCAGCACATCTATGCCTGATCCGCGCGATCTCCGCGGCCGGCCGATCGGCCCCCGCGAACCCCACACCGGAGGGCCCCGCATGCCCCATCGCACCCGGGCCGAGGAACGGGCGGCCGAGATCGACATCTCGCCGACCGCCCTCCTCGCCGAGATCGAGTCGCTCCGGAGCGAGCTCCAGGCGACGACCGCGAAGGCCGACGAGTACCTCGCCGGCCTCCAGCGCGAGCGCGCCGAGTTCAGCAACTACCGGCGCCGGACGAGCGAGGAGCGCGAGGCGATGCTCGGCCTGGCCGGCGAGGACCTCATCCGGAAGGTCCTGGCGCTCGCCGACGACTTCGACCTCGCCATCGACAACCGCCCGCCCGAGCTGGCCGCGAGCACGTGGGCCGAGGGCGTGACGGCGATCGACCGCAAGCTCCGGGCGCTGCTCGAGAGCGAGGGCGTGAAGCCCGTCGAGGCCGAGGCCGGCAAGCCGTTCGACCCGCGCGAGCACGAGGCGATCGTCAACGTTCCCGGCACCGGCCGGGCCGAAGGCGAGATCGTCGACGTCATCCGGCGCGGCTACAAGCTCCGCGATCGGGTCCTGCGACCGTCCCTCGTCGCGGTCGCCGCGGCCCCCGATCCGCGACGCCAGCGACCGATCCGTCCACCGACGGGGCCGCCCGGCCGAACTGACCAACCACCGCTTCTTCATCCATCCCGACCCGAGCTACCAAGGAGACACCACCACATGGGCAAGATCATCGGCATCGACCTCGGCACGACGAACAGCGTCGTCGCGGTCATGGAGGGCGGCGAGCCGACCGTCATCGCCTCGGCCGAGGGCGGCCGGACGGTGCCGTCGGTCGTCGCGTTCACGAAGACGGGCGAGCGCCTCGTCGGCCAGCTGGCCAAGCGCCAGGCGGTCACGAACCCCGCCAACACCATCTATTCGATCAAGCGCTTCATGGGTCGACGCTGGGACGACTCCGAGACGAAGCGCGCCAAGGAGCTCGTCAGCTACACCGTCGAGAAGGACCCCAAGTCCGACGGCGTCGTGGTCAAGGTCGGCGACAAGACCTACAGCCCGCCGGAGATCAGCGCGATGCTCCTCCAGAAGCTGAAGGCGGACGCCGAGGCCTATCTCGGCGAGAAGATCACCGAGGCGGTCATCACCGTCCCGGCCTACTTCGACGACACCCAGCGCCAGGCGACCAAGGACGCCGGCCGGATCGCCGGCCTCGAGGTCAAGCGGATCATCAACGAGCCGACCGCGTCGGCCCTCGCCTACGGCCTCGACAAGAAGCACGACGAGAAGATCGCGGTCTACGACCTCGGCGGCGGCACCTTCGACATCTCGATCCTCGAGCTGGGCGAAGGCGTCTTCGAGGTCAAGGCGACCAACGGCGACACCCACCTCGGCGGCGACGACTTCGACCAGCGGGTCATCGAGTGGCTGCTGGCCGAGTTCAAGAAGGACCAGGGGATCGACCTCTCGAAGGACCCCCAGGCCCTCCAGCGCCTCAAGGAGGCGGCCGAGAAGGCGAAGATCGAGCTGAGCTCGACCTCCTCGACCGAGATCAACCTGCCGTACATCACGGCCGACGCCTCGGGCCCGAAGCACCTCGTCGTGACGCTCACGCCGGGCCAAGCTCGAGGAGCTCGTCCGCGACCTGATCGACAAGACGCGCAAGCCGGTCGAGGCCGCGCTCAAGGACGCCGGGCTCAAGGCCGGCGACATCGACGAGGTCATCCTCGTCGGCGGCATGACCCGGATGCCGGCCGTCGTCGAGGCGGTCAAGGCGATGTTCAACGGCAAGGAGCCCCACAAGGGCGTCAACCCGGACGAGGTCGTCGGCATCGGCGCCGCGATCCAGGCCGGCGTCCTGGCCGGCGACGTCAAGGACGTCCTGCTCCTCGACGTGACCCCGCTGTCGCTCGGGATCGAGACGCTGGGCGGCGTGATGACCAAGCTCATCGACCGCAACACGACGATCCCGACCTCGAAGTCGCAGGTGTTCTCGACGGCCTCGGACAACCAGGGCCAGGTCGAGATCCACGTCCTCCAGGGCGAGCGCGAGTTCGCGGCCGACAACAAGACGCTCGGCCGGTTCATCCTCGACGGCATCCCGCCGGCGCCGCGCGGCGTGCCCCAGGTCGAGGTGACGTTCGACATCGACGCGAACGGCATCCTCGACGTGAAGGCCAAGGATCGCGCGACGTCCAAGGAGCAGCAGGTCCGCATCACGGCCTCGTCGATGCTGTCGAAGGACGACGTCGACAAGATGGTCCGCGAGGCGTCCGAGCACGCCGACGAGGATCGCCAGCGGCGCGAGGAGGTCGAGACCCGCAACCAGGCGGAGCAGCTGACCTACCAGGCGGAGCGGACGATCAAGGACCTCGGCGACAAGGTGTCGTCCGAGGACAAGGCGACCGTCGAGAACCAGGTGTCCGCGCTGCGTGAGGCGCTCAAGGGCTCCGACATCGGCGCGATCACGGCGGGCGCCACGGCCCTCGCCGAGACGCTCAACAAGGTCTCGACCGCGGCCTACCAGGCGGCGGCATCGGAGGCATCGGCCAACGGGTCGTCCGGCGACGGCGCGGAGGGTGGTTCGGGCGACGGGGCCGCGGGCGGCGACGGCGCCGCGCCCGAGGGCGAGCCGGCCGGCGCCGGCGCTCGCTCGGGTGGCGGCTCGTCCGACGCATCCGACGACACGGTCGAGGGCGAGTTCAAGGAGGTCTAGGCCCCGGCTCGGTCACCGCTGACCGCAAGAACGCGATGCGCCCGGCTGGGCTTGACCGGCCGGGCGCTTCGATTCCCGTTCCGGATCGTGCGGGGTGCCGCGTGCCGCCCGGCCGCCACCACCCCAGTTCCTGAGTACCGGATCTCACCCGGGCGTTGTGCAACCCGGAATTGAACAACGACCGTCACAGGGGTCGGTGTTCAGATCCGGGCAGGCGGCTCGTGCGTGGGCGTTGCGCGACGCGCCCGGACCCGTTGCGATACGACCGCCTGAGTTCCAATCCGCAGAAACCAGATGCCGCGCAGCGGCTCGGTGGCGTGCGGTGACGCGAGCCAGCGACGAACGGCCCAGGTCCGGCTCGGGTATCCGGCTCCGAATGTCATCGCCAATGCCTCGATCCGCTGGCGGTTCGCGCGACTGTCGACAATCACGAGCAATCGGGACACCGAGGCGGCCGACCAGCCGCGGTCGCGGGCGATCTTCGGGGCGAGGCGCACCTTGCGATCGAGCGTGGATTGGAGGTCCTGGGCATCCGCGATCGTCGTCTTGATCTCGATGACGAGAAGTGATCGCGTCGGGCCGTGAAAGGCGAACACGTCGATTGCGCCGCGCTCGCCGTATTCGCTGAACGACACCTCGGTCGCCACGTCCCACCCGGCGCTCCGCAGGATCCGCACGACCTCCTCGACGGTGGTGGCGTGCCGGCCGTCCAGCAGTCGGTCGAGTCCGTCCCCCTGCCAGAGCAGCTTGACGAGGACGCGAGCACCGAGCACCGCCGCGACCCGATCCAGTGTTGCCACGGTCACATGCGTCGCGCGACCCTGCTCGATCCGGGCGACCACGCCGCGCGAGACGCCGGCCCGAGATGCCAGCTCATCTTGCGTCAGTCGCTTTCTGAGGCGGAGGGCCCTGAAGCTCCGACCGAACGCGATCTCGTCCACGCGATGCAGGATGACCAGCGGCGCTGCACTGGCACGTATCGTGTCTGGGGCGTGCTCGATCAGCCGAGCGCGTCGGACGCGAGCCCGGTGACCGAGGCCATCAGGGTCAGCCCGGCCTCGACCGCGACGAACCCGAGCAGGACGCCCGTCCCGATCGCGGCCGCGAGCGGCAGATCCTCACCCCGTTGCCGCGTCCGGCTCTGGACCGCGAGGAGGACGAGCGCCGCGATCGGGATCGGAACGAACAAGAGCACCACGCTGCCGTCCCGCGACCCGACTACCGCCCGATGAACAGGCTCACTGACGGGGCCACCGCGCCGAGGATCAGGACCACCGCGTAGCCGGCCAGCAGGAGCAGCCCCGCGTACAGGTGGACCTTCACGTTCACGCCCATCACCGCCATCAGGCCGTAGGGGTTGTCGTAGTTCGGCTCGAGGCCGCGCGACACCTGGAGGGCCAGCGGGATCGTGAGCAGGGCGAGCAGGGCCGGGATCGGCAGGAGTCCGGCGACGACGCCGGCGACGAGGATCACGTAGGCCGCGATCGCCGCGCCGCGGTAGCCGCCGATGACCGCGGCCTTCGAGAACCGGACCGGCAGGGTCCGCTTGCCGACCCGGGCGTCGCCGCGCCGATCGGGGATCTCGTTGACGTACAGGATCAGGGCCACGAGCAGGGCCACCGGCAGCGACGCGACGAACGGCTCCCACGACAAGGCGCCACGAGTCTGGACGACATACCCCCCGAGCAGCATCAGCGGCCCGAACCCGATCGCGACCGCGATCTCGCCGAGACCGCGGTAGACGAACTTGAGCGGTGGCGCGGTGTAGCCGATCGAGACGATGAACCCGACGACGCCGATGATCAGGAGCGCCGGCGAGCCGCGCAGGCCGAGCAGGACAAGGCCGATGATCGCGGCGCCGACATAGAAGATCGTCGACAGCCCGGCCATCTGGCGGAGCGACACGAGCCCGTACTGGATGACCCGCGAGCCGCCACTGAACTGGGTCGGCGTCACGTTCGCGTCGTCGGCCCCCTGGATGGTGTCGAACACGTCGTTCGCGACGTTCAGCCCGAGCTGGACGAACGCCGCGCCGATGACGGTCAGGACCGCGGTCAGCAGGTCGAACGAGCCCTGGCGGGCGGCGATGACGATCCCCAGCACGACCGGCACGATCGTGGCCGACAGGAACGGCAGGCGCGTCGTGCGCAGGGCGAGCCAGCCGAACGAGAGCTTGGGCTTGACCGGCGTGCCGCGCTCCACCGACAGCGCGTCGAAGTACTTCTTCGACTGGCCGGTCGAGCGCTCGGAATACTCGAAGAACGGGACCTCGGCCTCGTCCCAGCCCCACGCTCGCAGGGCGGTGAACGCGACCGGCCCGCCGGCATCGGCTCCTGTCGCGCGGCCCCAGACCGTGACGTGGCGGCGCTCGTCGTAGCCGTAGCCCGGCTGCGGCCGAATGTGCGAGCCGGTGAGGCTGATGTCCACGCCGGCGGGCACGGACAGGCCGGCCGGGGCGGCAAACGAGGCGGTGCCGGCGGCGGAGTCGACCTCGGCCGACACCGCGACGCTGACCGGATAGCCGTCGTCGTCGACGAAGGTCAGGACCAGGAACGGGTAGGTCGCCAGCTTCGCGAGCCCTTGGTGGCGGTCGAGGGCGGGAGTCCGCGGCGTGGCCGCAGCGGCATTCGGCGTCGTCATCATGCGGCCGCCTTCCCGGCACCGGTCACGACGGGTGCCGTGGCGGTGTCGCCATCGGCCCAGTAGAGCGCGCGGCGCGGCGTGATCTCGATCAGCGACCGCTCGAAGAACAGGGGGAGCGCAACCCGCGCCTTGAGGAAGTACACGATCGAGGGC
Organism: uncultured Chloroflexia bacterium; assembly: GCA_963783055.1. Lineage (GTDB taxonomy): Bacteria > Chloroflexota > Limnocylindria > Limnocylindrales > CSP1-4 > CF-46. The sequence continues at coordinate 845,267 of CAWAMB010000002.1, read as the reverse complement.
TCCTTCTTCTCCCAGATCGGGAGGAGGCGCTCCCAGCCGCCGTGGGGATCCTCCTCGATGACCCGGGCGTCGCCCTGGATCGTCACGCGATCGCTTCGCCCGCCGACCGCGACCGGGTCCGTGATCGACAGGGACACCTTGGGGTTGCCCTTGATGTGCTCGAGCTTGCGCGAGAACAGGGTCGACGACGTCAGATAGATCCTCTCGCCGTCGTAGAGCGGGATGAGGGGGTACGTGACCGGGTGCCCGGTCGCATCGACGACAGTCAGCTCGCCGACGAGCGCGGCTTCGAGGAGCGCCTCGACCGGCTCGGGAAGGGTGGACATGGCGGGGGCTCCTTGGCCGCTTCTTTATGCTACCGGAGACTAGCACGTTTCAACGACGGATGCAATGGGCTCGGGAGGGCGTTGGTGACACGTTCTGGCGAGGTCGTCGGGTATCCTCCGGACCCATGCCCGACCAATCCTCCGCGCCTGTCTCCGCCCTCATCCGTGCCCGCGGCCTGACGAAGCGTTTCGGCTCGTTCGTCGCCGTCGACGGCGTCGACTTCTCCGTCGCCGAGGGCGAGTCGTTCGGCTTCCTCGGCCCCAACGGCGCCGGCAAGACCTCGACGATGCGGATGATCGGCTGCGTCTCGCCGGTCAGCGGCGGCGAGCTCGAGGTCCTCGGCCGCGACCCGCGCGTCGACGGCCCCCGGATCCGGAGCCGGATCGGCGTCGTGCCCCAACAGGACACCCTCGACACCGAGTTGACCGTTCGCGAGAACCTCGCCATCTACGGCCGTTACTTCGGGCTGTCACGCCAGGAGTGCCGGAAGCGCGCCGACGAGCTCCTCGAATTCGCCCAGCTGACCGAGCGGGCCGACGACCAGGTCGAGCCGCTGTCGGGCGGGATGAAGCGGCGCCTGACGATCGCCCGGGCGCTGATCAACGAGCCCGACCTGCTCCTCCTCGACGAGCCGACGACGGGCCTCGACCCGCAGGCCCGCCACCTCCTCTGGGACCGCCTCTACCGGCTCAAGCAGCGTGGTGTCACCCTCGTCCTCACCACCCACTACATGGACGAGGCAGAGCAGCTGTGTGACCGGCTCGTCGTCATGGACAACGCGAAGATCGTCGCCGAGGGGTCGCCCCGCCAGCTGATCGCCCAATACGCCACCAAAGAGGTCACCGAGCTGCGCTTCCCGGTCGGCGTCCAGGAGACGCTCAACGGCCAGCTCGAGGGACTGGCGGAGCGGATCGAGCTCCTGCCGGACCGCGTCCTGCTCTACGCCGACGACGGTGAGGCCGCCGTCGCCGCCGCCCACGCCCGCGGTCTCAAGCCGGAGACCGTCCTCGTCCGCCGCTCGAGCCTCGAGGACGTCTTCCTGCGGCTGACCGGCCGGTCGTTGATCGAGTAGGGCCGATGACGCTCATGGCGCGGGTCGTCGAGACCCGGGCGCTCCAGTACCGGCGGACGTTCCGGGCGTCGATCTTCTCGTCGTTCCTGAACCCGGTCCTGTTCCTCCTCGCGATGGGCGTCGGGCTCGGGACGTACGTCGATCAGTCCGGGAGCGCGACCCAGGCGCTGGGCGGCCTGAGCTACCTCCAGTTCCTCGCGCCGGGTCTGCTGGCCGCCACCGCCATGCAGTCGGCCGCGTTCGAGTCGACGTTCCCGGTCATGGGCGGTCTGGCGTGGCAGAAGACGTTCCACGCGATGTACGCCACCCCGGTGTCGGCCCGCGACATCGTCGTCGGCAACCTGATGTGGATCGCGATCCGGCTTGCGACGATCGCGGCGATCTTCACGATCGTCATGGCCCTGTTCGGGGCGGCTGCGTCGCCGCTCATCCTGCTCGCGATCCCGTCTGCGGTCCTGACCGGGATGGCGTTCTCCGCCCCGATCATGGCGTTCACCGCCACGCAGCAGACGATGGAGAAGTTCAACGCCCTGTTCCGATTCGGGATCACGCCGCTGTTCCTGTTCTCGGGCACGTTCTTCCCGATCTCGAACCTGCCCGACGCGATCGAGCCGGTCGCCTGGCTGTCGCCGTTGTGGCACGGGGTCGAGCTGAGTCGCCAGCTCGCCCTCGGCACGATCGGGGCGGACCCGGTCCAGGCGATCGTCCACGTCGCCATCCTGATCGCGATCGTCGCGGTGGGGACGGTGTTCGCCTACCGGACCGTCGAGTCCCGGCTGGTGCGCGGATGACCGTGTCGTCGCTCCCGCTGTCGGGGCTCTTCACGCTCGGCAGCCGCCGGGCGCGCTTTCTGGTCGAGCGCAACATCCTCGTCTACCGCCACGGCTGGATCGTCATCGTGTCGGGCTTCTTCGAGCCGCTGTTCTATCTCGGCTCGATCGGCTTCGGGCTCGGCGCCCTGATCGGTGTGGTCAACGGACCGGGCGGCCAGCCGATCTCCTACCAGCTGTTCGTCGCCCCGGCCCTCCTCGGCAGCGCTGCGATGAACGGCGCGGTCATGGAGGGAACGTTCAACTTCTTCTTCAAGCTGCGCTACAGCAAGACGTTCGAGTCGATCCTGTCGACGCCGCTTTCGCCGGGCGACGTCGCCGTCGGCGAGCTGATCTGGGCGCTGATCCGAGGCGGGATCTACGCGACCGCCTTCATCATCGTGATGGCGGTCCTCGGGCTCATCGTCTCGCCGCTGGTCATCCTGGCGCTGCCCGCGGCGCTCCTCATCGGGTTTGCGTTCGGGGCGGTCGCGATGGCCGCGACGTCGTTCATGCGGACCTGGCAGGACTTCGACCTGATCCAGCTCGTGATCCTGCCGCTGTTCCTGTTCTCCGGGACGTTCTACCCGATCGATGCCTACCCCGACGCACTCCGGTTCGTGGTCCAGCTGACGCCGCTCTACCAGGGCGTCGACCTGCTCCGCTCACTGGTCGTCGGGCACCTGGAGTGGTCGCTGCTGTTCCACGTCGCCTATCTCGCGATCATGGGGATCGTCGGGCTGATGATCGTCGCCCGGCGCCTCGACAAGCTTCTGCTGAAGTAACCGTCCCGGTGGGGCCTGCGTCGGAGCTCGCGAGCCTGACGGCCGAGATCGTCTCTTGCCGCGCCTGCCCCCGGCTCGTCGCCTGGCGCGAGCTCGTCGCCCGCGAGAAGGTGGCGCGGTTCCGCGACGAGACCTACTGGGGCCGGCCGGTGCCGGGTTTCGGCGATCCGGCGGCACGAATCCTGATCGTGGGGCTGGCGCCGGCGGCCCACGGCGGGAACCGGACCGGGCGGGTCTTCACCGGCGACGCGTCGGGCGACTTCCTGTTCCAGGCGATGCACGCGGTCGGGCTGGCCAACCAGGCGATCGGGCGGGCCGCCGGCGATGGGCTGGAGCTCCGCGACGCCTACATCGCGGCCGCCGTCCGCTGCGCCCCGCCGGCCAACAAGCCGACGCCGGTGGAGCAGGCGACGTGCCGGCCGTTCCTCGTTCGCGAGCTGGCATTGCTGGCGGACGTGCGGGTGCTCGTGGCGCTCGGGGCGATTGCCTGGGAGTCGGCGTTCCGGACGATCGCCGCGCTGACCGGCGACGACGCGCGGCCGCGGCCGAGGTTCGGGCACGGGGCGCTGGCGCGCGCCGGCGGCTACGACGTCGTCGGCTCCTATCACCCGAGCCAGCAGAATACGTTCACCGGCAAGCTCACCCAGCCGATGCTGCGCGACGTCCTCGCCTCGGCGGTCGCGTCCGCGGATCAAGCCCTCGACACACCATGGAGGCCCCAGGCATGACCGACTACCTCACGCCGACCCAGTTCGACGCATCGGAGGGCGTCGGCGACTGGCGCGTGATCTGCGATGGCGCGAACGCTTTCTTCCGCTCGACCTCGTTCGCCGCATCCGGGGCGTTCGCCCAGGCGGTCGCGGCGCTGCCGCGGATGGGCGCGATCGGCACCGGCCTCGATCTCCGCCACGATGGAGTCACCGTCAAGCTGCTGACCCAGGCCGACGACTGGTGGGGTCCGAGCGCTCGTGATGTCGAGCTCGCGCAGGCGATCTCGGCGATCGCCCGCCAACACGGCCTCGAACCCGATCCCACGGTCATCCAGGGAATCCTCATCATTCCCGGCGCACCGGACACGGCGGCGATCATGCCGTTCTGGCGGGCCGCGCTCGGCTACGAGCCGCGTCGAGACAGCCCCGCCGAAGACCTGGTCGACCGCCACGATCTCGGGCCGGCGTTCTGGTTCGAGGGGATGAACGAGCCGCGGGCGGACGGTGGCGGCGCGATCCACGTCGCCGTCTGGGTGCCCCACGAGCAGGCAGAGGCCCGCGTCCAGGCCGCGCTCGCCGCGGGCGGCAGGCTCGTCCGGGGCGTTGACCCGATGTGGTGGACGCTCGCCGACGCCGCCGGCAACGAGATCGACATCTCGACGACGAAGAACCGCGACTGAGCGTTCGTCAGGCGGAGACGAGCCAGCCCTCGACGTACCGGTCGAGTCTGTCGAAGACCACGCCATCGAGGGCGGCTGCCGCGTCGATGAATCGCTCCAGCATCGCCATCCGGTGGCCGCGCCCGATGCACTCGGGGTGCATCGTGATCGTCAGCAGTCCGCCCGGCGCGTGGTTCCAGGCGTAGCGCAGCTCCTCGGTCCAGATCTCGAGGACCTTCGACGGGGCCGACAGTCCGTCGCGATCGCCGCCGGACGACGGCTCGAAGTGGGGCCAGTCGTCGAGCGCCCACGAGACCGGCACCTCGACGAGCGCACCCTCGCGCCCGAACCGCGTGCCTTCGGCGACCGAGTGGCGGTCGCCGTGGCGCACGCGATGCAGCCGGTAATCGTCGGCCATGAGCGACGACTCGTAGACGAACCCGGCCGCCTCGATCAGCTCCAGGGACGTCGGACCGAGCGACCAGTACGGTGCCCGCCAGCCCTTTGGCCGGGTGCCGCTTGCCCGCTCGACCGCGTCGGCGCAGCGCTCGATCATCGCCCGCTCCTCGTCCCGCGCGAGGGTTGCCGCATCCTCGTGGAACCAGCCGTGGCAGCCGATCTCATGGCCGCCGGCGAGGATCGCCGCGGTCGAGTCGGGGAACGTCTCGAGCGTGTGTCCCGGGACGAACCAGGTCGAGGGGATGGCGCGCTCGGCCAGCAGGGCGAGGATGCGCGGCGCCCCCACCCGGACGCCGAATTCGGCATGCGACAGCTTCACCGGCGAGTCGCCGCGCCGGACGCCGTCGGAGATCGAATCGTGGTCGAACGTGAGGGCGATCGTGAGGCGCGGGGCGCCGGCCGGAGCGGCAGGTGCGACGCGAAGGTCGGGCAACGTGGTCATCCCGGCATCGTAGCCACCCGAACGGCGGTCCTCCCGTAGACTTCGCCGCGCAGATGGCCACCGAACTCGACTACTACCTGACGCTCGGCGTCGAGCGGACCGCGACCGACGCCGAGATCAAGAAGGCATTCCGCAAGCTCGCCCAGCAGTGGCACCCGGACGTCAACACCGACCCCGGCGCCCAGGCGCGGTTCAAGGAGATCAACGAGGCCTACCAGGTCCTGTCGGATCCCCAGCGCCGCCAGACGTACGACATGTTCGGCAAGGCCGGGCTCGGAGCCGACGGCGGCCCGGGCTTCGATCCCGCCGGCTTCGGCTCGTTCAGCGACATCTTCGACGCCTTCTTCGGTGGGGCGGCGGCCGGCGGCACACGGCGCGGCCACCCGACAGCCGGCTCGGACCTGCGCTACGACCTCCGGATCACCTTCGAGGAGGCCGTTCGCGGCACCGACAAGGAGATCGAGTTCCCGGTCTACGGCACCTGCGACACCTGCAAGGGCAACGGCGCGAAGCCGGGGACCCAGCCCGTGGCCTGCGACAACTGCGGTGGCCGCGGCGAGATCCGGACGACCCGCCGGACGATGCTCGGCCAGATGGTCAACGTCACCGCCTGCCCGAAGTGCCACGGCGAGGGCAAGCTCGTCAGCGAGCCGTGCGAGACGTGTCACGGCGAGGGCCGGACCGAGCGCAAGCGAACCCTGCGCGTGTCGATCCCGGCCGGCATCGACGAGGGCCATCAGATCCGGCTCTCGAACGAGGGCGAGGTCGGCGTGCGTGGGGGACCGGCCGGCTCGCTCTATGTCGCCGTCCATGTCACGGCTCATCCCGACCTCCGGCGCGAGGGGACCGAGCTCTTCTACGAAGCGGATGTGTCGATCGTTCAGGCCGCCCTCGGGACGTCGATCGCGGTCCCGACCGTCGACGGCGACGAGCAGGTCGATGTCAAACCCGGCACCCAGCCCGGGACCGAGATCCGGCTCCGTGGGCGCGGCGTGCCCCATCTCCGGCGAACCGGCTCGAAGGGCGATCTCCACGTCTTCGTCAACGTCGTCGTGCCGGCGAAGCTGTCGAAGCGCCAACGCGAGCTGCTCGCCGAGTACGCCGACGAGGCCGGCGAGACGGTCACGGCGGCGCACGGTGGGCTCTTCGACAAGGTTCGCGACGCGCTTGGCTGAGGGCGCCCCGAGCTCGCCATCCACGGGCGCTTGGCTCGAGCTCTCCGTCGAGGTCGATGTCGAGGCCGTCGAGGCCGTCTCCGAGATCCTCGGTCGGGTCGCCCCCGGCGGGACGAGCGTCGAGCCCGCGTTCGAGCTGGTCGAGGAGGGCCTCGGGGCCCGGATCGATCCCACCCGGCCGTCGACCGTCCGGGCGTACGTCCCGGCCCGCGACCCCGTCGCGGCCGAACGGGCCGCCGCCGAGGCCGCCGAAGCGCTGGGCCATCTCCAGGCGTTCGGCCTCCGCCCGATCGGTGAGCTGACGACGCGGATCGTCCATGAGGCCGATTGGGCCGAGGCCTGGAAGGCGCACTTCCCGGTCATGCGGATCGGCCGCCGGATTGTCATCAAGCCGACCTGGCGGGAGCATGACCCGAGCCCGGACGACGTCGTCCTCGATCTCGACCCGGGGATGGCGTTCGGGACCGGACTGCATCCGACGACACGGCTCTGCCTTGCGGCGTTGGAGTCGGCGGCCGATCGCGAGCTCGTCGATGGCGCGCGCGTGCTGGATGTCGGCTGCGGGTCGGGAATCCTGGCCATCGCCGCGGCGAAGCTGGGCGCCCGCTCCGTCCTTGGCGTCGACACGGATCCGATCGCCATCGAGGCGACGCTCGCGAACGCTGCCCGCAACGGGCTGGCCGGCCCGATCTCCGCGCGGGAGGGCAGCCTCCCGTCGGGCGCGGCGCCCCACGACGTCGTGTTGGCGAACCTCATCGCGTCCGTGCTGATCGCCCTCGCGCCGCTTCTGCGCGACGAGGTCCGGCCCGGCGGCGTGCTGCTGGCGGCGGGAATCTTCGTCGACCGTGAGGCCGAGGTCCGGGTCGCCTTCGAGGCCGTCGGCCTCGCGGTGACGAACCGGACCGTCGAAGGCGAATGGATCGCACTCGAGGTGGGTCGCCCCTGACGGTCGGTGGCCTCGACCGGCTCTACAATCGGGCCGCATGCCCGCGTACTTCCCGATCCTCCTCGTCACCCACATCGGGCTCGCCGTGAGCCTCTTCCTGCCGTCGATCCTGCTGCCGTTCGCGCTGCGCACGCGCCGGGCAGCGGCCGAGAGCCCGAACGCCCTCGTCCGGTTCCTCCTCTGGATGCAGGCCCACGGAACGCTGATCATCGGGATCGGGCTCGCACTGACGGGTACGGCCCTGCTCGTGACCCTCGGTGGGTCGCTGCTGGGCCAGCCGTGGCTGCTCGTCGCGCTGTCGATCTATGCGGCCAACCTCCTCCTGGCCTTCTTCGTCCAGCGCCCGAACCTGCGCCGCCTCGTCGGGATCCGGGCCGCGTCCGACGATCGGCTCTGGCTCGAGCGCGCGAAGCGCCAGCGCTACGTCAGCTATGCGATGGCGGCCCTCGTCGGGACGATCGGGTTCCTGATGAGCACGAAGCCACAGCTGTGGTGAGGGCCTGACGTGGTCGCGGACACCGAGCGCGGGCCGATCCGGACCGCCGCGATCGCGAACCTCGGCTGCAAGGTCAACCAGTCCGAGATGGAGGGCGCAGCGCGGCGCCTCCGGGAGCTCGGGATCGCGATCGTCGACGGCGATCGGCGCGCCGACCTCGTCCTCGTCAACACCTGCACGGTGACGGCCGAGGCGGACGCCAAGTCACGTCATGCGGTCCGGCGTGCCCGCCGCGCGAGCCCGAACGCCCCGATCGTCGTCACCGGCTGCTCGGTCCAGATCGACCGCGACGCGTTCGCCGCTGCCGACCCCGCGGCGCGGCTGGTCGACAACCGGTCCAAGGACGCCCTGCTGGTCGAGCTCGACGAGCTTCTCGGGCCTGCGGACGGGGCGGCGGGGACGGGAAGCGCGCTGGTCGACCGAGCCTTGCCGACCCTGTCCGGCGTGGCCGTCGACGGGATCGCCGACGATCGCGCGTCGGTCGAGCGGACCCGTGCCTTCGTCAAGGTCCAGGATGGCTGCTCGTTCTCCTGCACCTACTGCGTCATCCCGGCTGCGCGCGGCCCGGAGCGGAGCCTCGCGCCGGACATCGTCCTGGGCGACGTCCGGCGGGCACTGGCTGCCGGGCACCGCGAGATCGTCCTGACCGGCATCAACATCGGGACGTACGACGGCGGATGGTCGGAGCGCGGGTTCCGTGGCGCACATCGGCGCTCCGCGCTGACGCTGGCCGGGCTCGTCCGGCGGCTCCTCGACGAGACCGACGTCGAACGGATCCGGATCTCCTCGATCGAGCCGCAGCACGTCGACGATGAGCTCCTCCGGGTCTGGGCCGACGGAGCACCGCGGACCCTGCCCCACGTCCACCTGCCACTCCAGTCGGGCGACGACGGCGTGCTCCGCCGGATGGGCCGGCGCTACGTCAGCGCGGAGTACGCGGCGGTCGTGCAGCGAGTCCGGGCGGCACTCCCCGGTGTCGCGATCCACGCGGACGCGATCGTGGGCTTCCCGACCGAGGACGTGTCGGCCTGGCAGCGATCGCTGATGTTCATCCGGTCGATCGGCTTCGCCGGGCTCCACGTGTTCCGCTACTCGGCTCGACCCGGGACGGCGGCGACGCGGATGGCCGGCCAGGTCGACGAGCGGACGAAGAAGGCGCGCGCGGCCGAGCTGCTCGCGGTGGCCGCCGAGGCGCGCGAGCGCTGGGCGCGGAGCCGGGTCAGGACGACGGCGGACGTGCTCTTCGAGGCGCGCCTGGATGACGGTCGCTGGGTCGGTCACGCCGCGGACTACACGACGGTGGTGTCGATGCCGTCGGGTGACCCGGCCGAATCGCTCGAGAACGCGATCGGCCGCGTCCGGATCGAGGCGGTCGACCCCCAGCGACGCGATCGCGTCATGGGCCCCATCCTGTCTCTGTCACCCCATCCCGGAGCTCGCGCCCATGCTCGCTGACCGTTCGCCACAGCCCGATTGCCTGTTCTGCCGGATCGTGCGCGGCGAGCTGCCTGCGCGGACCGTCGCCGACGACGACCTCGTGCTGGCCTTCCAGGACATCGCGCCACGCAGCCCGACCCACGTCCTGGTCATCCCGAAGATCCACATCGCCTCGGCGGCGGACCTCGCTGAGGACGATGGCCCGCTGCTCGGCCGGATGTTCGCGACGCTCGCCGCGGATCGCCCGCGACGCCGGGATCGCCGACGACGGCTACCGCATCGTCAGCAACGTCGGCCGCTGGGGCGGCCAGACGGTCGATCACCTTCATCTCCACCTGATGGGCGGCCGCTCGTTCGAGTGGCCGCCGGGATGAGGCCGGTCGTCCGCGTCCGCCTCGGCCGCCTCGCGCTCGCCCTCGCCGTCATCGCGGCCGCAGCCGGCTGCGGGATCGGCGCCGATGACACGCCCGCGTCGCTGCCCGTCCCGTCGGTCGGCCCGGTGACGCCGGTGTCGGGTGCCGTCGCCCAGACCCGCGGCGAGATCGCCGCTGCCCTCGCCTCCATCTCGTCCATCCAGATCCAGCTCGCCGATGCGGCGACGCCGTATCGTCCGCCCGAGTCCGGCCGCCTCCGCGACGCCCCGCGCGCCGTCTACCAGGTCCTGGTCCCGGATCGGCCCGACTCGGGCTACATCGTCGTCTACGACTTCCCCGACGCGGCGGCCGCCGTCGACGCCGGGAACGAGGAGGCGGGCTTCCTCGGAACGGGACCCGCCCGCGTCAACTTCCCGCGCGACGCCCAGCATGTGCTGCGCCAGGTCGGTCCGACGTTGATCGTCTATTCGTGGTCGCCGTCGGACACCGCCGACCGGACGTTGAGCGTCACCGCGGCCGTGCTCGGGACCCTGGGGATCGGGTTCAGCGTCCCGAACTGACCGCCGCCCATGCCCGGATCGGGTCGCGCCGAATCTTGAGCGTGTGCGTCCGCGGGAAGTCGTCTTCGGGCCAGACCCGCCAGCCGACGATCCGCTGCTGCGGGCCGAGCGTTGCGTTCGCCGCCCGGACGGCCGCGTCGACGATGGGCTTGGCCGACGCCTCGTCCGACGCGCCGACGCCGGCCAGGACGACGACCGCCTCGATCCGGCCGGGCGCCGTCTCGACGACGATCGCGTCGCGGATGCCGGCCACCCGGAGCGCGTTCTCGAGGTCCTCCGGGTAGACCTTGAATCCGTTGGGCAGGACGATCCGGTCCTTCGTTCGGCCGCTCAGGATCAGCCGCCCGGTCGGATCGAGATGCCCGAGGTCGCCGGTGTGGTACCAGCCGTCCGCGTCGACCGCCCGGGCGGTTGCCTCGGGATCGCGCCAGTAGCCCTTGAAGAGGGTCGGACCGCGGAAGAGCACCTCACCGTCGTCGGCGACGCGTAGCTCCACCGGTGGCATCGGCCGGCCGACCGTCCCGAGCCCGTGGTCCTCGGGCGTCGTGCACGTCCCGAACCCATTCTCGCTGCTGCCGTAGCCCTGGACGACGATGACGCCCAGGTCCTCCCACGCCTGCTGAAGCGCCGGCGGGAGGAATGCGCCGGAGCTCACGAACAGACGCAGGCCGCCGCCGAGCCGGCGGTGAATGCTCCGGAAGATCAGGCGCCGGACCGGGTAGGGGAGGTGACGCGCGAACCGTCGAAGCCGATCGAACAGGGCGCGCCGGCCCGACTTGTCGGCCTCTCGCTCGATCGCGCTCCAGAAGAGATCGAGCACCTGGGGGACCGCGATCATGCTCGTGACCCGATGGGTTCGCAGCGCCTCGAACAGGACGCGCGGGTTGCGGCTCCGGACGTACAGGATGTCGGCCCCGACCGACAGGGCGTAGATCAGGCCGATCGCCTGCTCGAACAGGTGGCTCAACGGCAGGACGCTGATGACCCGATGGTCGAGCGGCGGGAGAACCCCGTCGATCGCCGTCATCGTCGCGAGGAGGTTGTCGTGGGCGACCATCACGCCCTTCGGCGTGCCGGTCGTGCCCGAGGTGAAGATCAGATCCCAGACGTCCCCGGGCTGCGGCCGCGGCCAGGCATCGAGGCGCTCCGCCCAGTCCGCGGGGAACTGGTCGTCGGGCTCCGCGACGAGATCGGGCAGGAAGGTGGTCGGGAACTCCGCGAGGCCGGCCGAGGCTGGGTCCGGCGCGTCGTGGCCCGTCCCGAGGATCAGGTGGCGCGGCTCGGCCCGGGCGACGATGCCCTGGATCGCGTCGGTGCTCATGCGCAGGTCGAGTGGGACGAGGACGAGGCCGGCTCGCATCGCGCCGAAGTAGGCAGCGGGCAGGGCCGGCTCCGACGGACTCCACGTCAGGATCCGGTCACCGGGCTGGAGGCCGAGCTGCTCGCGGAGGCGCCAGGCGGCGAGCCGGCTCCGCCGGTCGAGCTCGCGATAGGTCCAGGTCGTGGCCGTCCCGTCGTCGTGCCACAACCCGAGCGCCGGCCGATCGGCAAAGCGCCGGAAGGCGTCGTCGAGCAGGTCGAGGAGCGTGGCGGGCTTCGCCGGGGCGGGTTCGCGGCTGTCCATCGATGACCGATGGTAGAGGGAGAGGTGAGCGGCGGTGCAGGCACCGCCGCCACTGTTGTCGAGTGGACTGGATTCGACTCGGGCTCTCGTTCCGTGCCCTCCGGATTCGCCGGGGCTGGCGACAGATCGACCTTGGCTGGCGGGCCGGAGTGTCCCGCACCGTCATCTCGAACATCGAACGCGGGCTCGCCGGGCCGATCTCGGCGGAGACTCTGGCGAAGATTGGCGCCGCCCTCGACGCCAGGCTGGACATCGGCTTGCGCTGGCATGGTGAAGGGCTTGATCGGTTGCTGGATTCGGCCCACGCCCGATTGGTCGAGCAGGTCGCTGAACTCCTGACCTCGAACAGATGGGACGTAGCCGTCGAGGCATCCTTCGCGATCTCGGGTGAGCGTGGTTCGATCGACGTGTTCGCTAGACATTCGGCCACCGGGTCGCTCCTCGTCGTCGAGGTCAAGTCGGTTGTGCCTGACAACCAGGCCATGCTCCACGGTCTCGATCGGAAGGTCCGCCTGGCGCCGCGGATCGCGCTGGAACGAGGATGGGAGCCCATCGGTCCCACCAGTCGCCTCCTCGTCATCGGCGACGGGTCGACGGCGCGCCGGCAAATCGCTGCGCTCGCGATCACCTACGCGACGACGCTCCCGGATCGGGGAGCGGCGGTGCGCGCCTGGCTGCGGCGACCCGAAGGCCGGATCGCAGGCCTCGTGTTTCTCCCATACGTCCGCCCCACTGGCGCTAGCCATCGAACGACGGGCGTGTCCCGGGTCCGCGGGCCACGCAGATCCCTCGTGGAGCCAATTTCCCACCATCTGTCCGCCCGGATGGCGTATGGCGGCTGAACGCGTTCGTCCGGGCCGGTTCCGGCGTCTACGGTCGTCCTGGGTGGCGTATGGGCAATCCGGCACTCGAGTCGGTCGTGGCGATCGCAATTCGCCCTCGCGTTCCCCACGTGGCGACACGCCGCGACCCACGCTCGCGGGCACGGTTCCGGCTCGATTGACCGCCCTCCGACGCTCGGCTATGCTCCGGCGGCCCTGCCGCCCCGTGGCGGCGGGCGATCCGTGTCGGCGGCGGCTCCGCCCGACCAGGATGGAGACGAGACCCGAGCCGGAGGAGGTGAACCGGGATTGGCAGAAGTCCGAGTGGGTGAGAACGAGACGTTCGAAAGCGCCCTGCGCCGCTTCAACAAGAAGATCCAGCAGTCCGGCATCCTCGCCGAGGCTCGCCGTCGCGAGCACTACGAGAAGCCGAGCGTGAAGCGCAAGCGCAAGGAAGCAAAGCGCAAGAAGAACGCCCGAACGCAGGCCGGCTGAGCCGACAGGCTCGCGCGTCGCACGACGCGCCCGTCCAGCGTCCCCAAGGGCGTTCCGGTGCCGTCGGCCGCTGACCCGGCCACGAGCCCACCCCGCCCGAGGTAGCCATTCCGGTGTCCCTTCGAGATCGGATCCAGGCAGACGTCACCGCTGCGATGCGGAGCGGTGACGCGCTGCGCCGCGACGTCCTGCGGATGGCCCAGAACGCGGTCTACACCGTCGAGAAGAAGGACCGCCGTGAGCTGTCCGACGACGATGTGACCGCGATCCTGACGCGCGAGGTGAAGACCCGGCGCGAGTCGGTGGACGCGTTCCGCAAGGGCGAGCGCGAAGACCTCGCGGCGAAGGAAGAGGCGGAGATCGCCATCCTCACCGAGTACCTTCCCGCGCAGCTCGACGACGCCGCGATCCAGGCACTCGTCGGTGAGGCCGTGGCCGCGACCGGTGCGAGCAACGCCCGCGACCTCGGCAAGGTCATGGGCTGGCTCTCACCCAGGACCCGCGGCCGAGCCGACGGCCGGCGCGTCTCGGAGCTCGTCGCCCAGGCGCTCGCCCGGGCCGACCTCGCCGGTCACGACACGACCGGCCCGCACGGGGCCGGCTGAGCCCGCCCGGGCTCTCCGCCGTTCGACCTCCATGCTGACCCAGCGCCTGACCACGATCAGCGCGACCTTCACCCGGCGCGACCTGCGGCGGCTGATGATCGGCGCGGTCCTGCTCGTGGCTTCGATGACCGCGATCTTCGCCATCGACCTCGTGCCCGAGCCGCTGGTGATCGAGGTTGGCGACGTCGCTCCGGCGAACATCGTCGCGCCCCGGACCCAGAGCTACGTCAGCGAGGTCGCGACCGCGGCCGAGCGAGCGGCGGCGGTCAAGGACGTGAAGCCGGTGTACGACTGGGGCGCCCAGAAGGCCCTCCGGATCGCCAACGCCCAGGCGCTCCAGCTCACGGGACGGGTGGCGAAGGTCGACACCGCCTTCGAGCCCGAGACGCCCAAGGACGAGCGGGACGCCCTGCTCGCGGACGCGATCCCGTCGCTCACGGCGACCGCTCGCACGGCGCTCCAGAACCTGACCGCCGAACGCTGGACGGCCGTCCGGGCCGAGGCGTCGCGCGTCCTCGACCGGATCGAGCGGGGCGAGCTCAAGGACATCGACCTCGAGCAGACGCGGGCCGACCTGCCGCTCGAGATGGGCGGCAACCTCGACGCCAACGAAGCGGCCCTCGCGGCCGAGATCATCTCGCCATTGATCGTCGCCAACTCGTCGTACAGCAAGGAGCTGACGAACCTCGCCGAGGAGGACGCCGCTCGGGCCGTCGCGCCGGTCAGCGTCGAGTACAAGCAGAACGAGACGATCGTCCAGAAGGGCCAGCGGATCACCCCCGAGATGCTCGAGGCGATCCAGCAGTTCGGGCTGACCGAGGCGCGACCCGACTTCGCCCGCCTCGGCGGCTGGTTCCTGCTGTCGGCGCTGGTGGTCGGGATCCTGCTCGGCTGGATCTGGCGGTTCCGTCGCCAGCTCTGGCACCGGACGAACGCGCTGGTCCTGATCGGTCTGATCGTCGTCGGGATGACGCTCCTGCTGAAGCTGACCGCGGGCCGGGCCGGCCTGCCGTTCATCCTGCCGACGGCAGCCGCGGGCATGCTCCTCGCGATCCTGCTCGACGCCAGCGTCGCCACGATCGTGCTGGCGATGATCGCCTTGATCGGCGGGGCGGTGAACGGAACCCAGGGCTCGCTCGAGCTGATGGCCTACATCTTCCTGGGCGGCATGGCGGGCATCGTCGGGATCCGCCGCGGCGACCGGTTCCAGGTCTTCGTCCAGGCCGGCTTGCTGGTCGCGATCGTCAACGTCCTGGTCGTCGCGATGTTCGGGTTCCTCGGCGTCCACGACGCCCGCGGCGTCATCGAGCTGATGGGCGCCTCGATCCTGTCCGCCGCGGGCTCGGCGGTCGCGGCCGTCGGGACGTTCGCCGTCTTCGGGAGCGTGTTCGGGATCCTGACCGTGTTCCAGCTGCTCGAGCTCGCGAATCCGTCCCAGCCGCTCCTGCGCCGCCTTCTCGTCGAGACGCCCGGGACCTACCACCACTCGCTGATGGTCGGCAACCTGGCCGAGCGTGCCGCGGAGGCGATCGGCGCCGACCCGCTCCTGACCCGTGTGGCCGCCTACTACCACGACGTCGGGAAGCTCTCGAACCCGGGTGCGTTCATCGAGAACCAGGCCGGCGGCGAGAACGTCCACGATCAGCTCGACCCGGAGATCTCCGCCCAGATCCTCAAGCAGCACACGGCCGACGGGATCGACATCGCCTACAAGGCCAAGCTGCCGAAGAACCTGATCGCGTTCATCCCGCAGCACCACGGGACCGCGATCATGAGCTACTTCTATGCCCGGGCGAAGGGCAACGCCGCCGAGCCGTACGGCGGGCCGCAGACGGCCGACGGTGCCCGCGCCGGCGCGACGGTCGACGAGCGCAAGTTCCGCCACTCCGGCCCGAAGCCGCAGTCCAAGGAAGCGGCCCTGATCATGCTCGCGGACGGGGTCGAGGCATCGGTCCGGTCGCTCGCGTCCCGCGACGAGCCGGCGATCCGGGCGATGGTCGCGCGGATCATCGACGAGCGGATGTCGGACGGCCAGTTCGACGAGTGCGACCTGACCCTGCGCGACGTCGAGAAGGCCAAGGAGGCGTTCGTCCAGCAGCTGCTCGGGATGTACCACCAGCGGATCGCCTACCCCCAGAACAAGGTGGTCGAGCTCGAGTCGCGGCGTGGGACGGGGACGGGGAGCGGCGGCGGGGCGTGACCGCCGTCTACCTCAGCCCGTGGCGGATCGACGTCACGATCCGCGATTCCGTGGTCGATGCCCATGGCGGCCGGCGGCCGGTCGCGACGGCGCCCCTGGTGCGGGCCGTCGCCGCGGCGCTGGCAGCGGCCGGCGCTCCGGAGCCAGCCTCGATCGGGCTGATCCTGGCGGACGATCCCGAGCTGGCAAGCCTCAATCAGACCCACCTCGGCCACGCCGGCCCGACCGATGTCCTCTCCTTCCCGCTCCTCCCCGCCGAGGCGTTTCCGGAGCACGACGGGGACGCCGATCGCGGCCCGGCCCCGCGACCGGGCGACGCGGCGTTCTTCGCCGGACCACCCGGCCGGCGCGTCCACCTCGGCGACATCGTGATCTCGGTCGAGCGCGCGGCCGAGCAGGCCGGAGCGGGGCGCGGCGGCCAGACCGGCGACGTCCGCTGGTCGACGGCCGACGAGCTCCGCCTGCTCGTGACCCACGGAGCGCTCCACGTCTGCGGCTGGGACCACGCCGAGCCGGCCGAGGAGCGGGCGATGCGGTCGTTGGAGCAGCGGCTGCTCGCGAGCGGCCGATAGCTCAAGCCGAGCGCCGTCGGCCAGGAACACCCACGACCGGACCGGACATGGACGATGCCGGCGCCCGTGGGACGCCGGCATCGACTCGCGGTTGCAGGTTGCGGCTCGCCCTCGGGAGGACGAGCCCGAGCGGGGTCAGCGGAGGACGACGAACGCGTCGATCCCGACCCGTGGGTGGCCGGCGGTGCCGTTCACCACGATCTTGATCTTGTGGGTGCCGGGCGTCGACCACGTGAACTGGTAGACGATCTGGCGGTACTTGGTCGTCGGGCTGTAGGAGCTGACCAGGCCCTTGTAGACGCCGTCGACGTAGACCTTGAACACACCGCGCGACGCCGACTTCGTCGTGACGAAGGCGATCGAGCGAGCCGTGGTGGCGGTGAACGTCACGGATCGGCCGGCGATCGTCGAGTAGCGCTCGCTGCCGCCCGAATACGACCCGCTGCTGGCGGTGCCCCAGGTCCCGCCGTACACGGTGCCCGAGGTCTGCTGGTAGAGGGTCGGCCGGATGGTCGTTCCGGTCCGGTACGCGCTCGCGTTGCCGGCCGTGTCGACCGCCCGGACGCGGTACTGGTAGGTGTGGTTGAACTGGAGCTGGCGGGTGACCGTGGTCGTCGTCGGGGAGAGCGGCGTGACGGCGCCGAACGCGCCGCCGTCGATGCTCTCGGCCAACTCGTACTTCGCGACGCCGCTCGTCGCATCCGTCGAGGCGCCCCACGACAGCTTGACCGTGGACGTCGCCAGGAGATCGGTCGGGGAGACCAGCGCCGAGGTCAGAGACCCCGGCACCGTCGGGGTTTCGTTGTCCACCACGAGCCGTGCGACGTCCGTCCGCCAGCCGCCGTCGTGGGCCGTGACCATGTGGGTCGCCCAGACCGTGCCGGTGCCGACCGGATCCATCGCGATCCCGGCGAAACCGCCCCAGCGCTCGCTGGTCGCGGATGCGTTGCCGTAGTCGAGCTGGATGATCGGTCCGCTCAGGAATCCGCCTGGCGGGACCTGGTCGGCCAAGAGGTACGGGAAGTTCGTGCTCGAGGACTGGGAGTAGGTGGTGAACAGGGTGCCGTTGCGGCTCATGCCGATGCCGCCCATGAAGGTGTCGAAGCCATCGCCATTGGCGACCGCCTGGCCCTCCGGGTTGGTCGGCGCGCCCGTCGCGGACGTCGTGACGTTCCACAGGACGACGACCGCGTTGAACGTCGTGCCGCCGTCATAGGACCACGGGAACGTGCTGACCCACCACATCGCGCCGTTCTGCCAGATCGCGTCGGTCGGTCGCTCGTCGACCGCATTCGTGATCGTGTCACCGGTCAGCTGACGCGGATCCGGCGGCACCGCGAACGGGGCAAGAAGGCTGAGGTGGGTGCCATCGACAACCGCGCCGCAGGCGCCAGTGCCGGTCACGCGGAAGTACCACTGCTCGCCGCTGGGGACCTCCTCCATGATCAGGTGGACATCGTTGCTGGGCGAGAGCACCTGGGCGGCCCGGGCATTGAAGTACGCCGGGTCGGTGCACGACGTGTGCGTCGGGCTGCCGCCGGCGAGGATCGAAGCCCAGGTCCACGTGTGGATGTCGGCGCCTTCGGGCGTGAGGGCCGCGTCGAACAGGTTGTCCGTCACGACGATCTTGTCGCTCGACGAGGCGAGCGACGGGTAATCCGGCAGCGCGCCGTCGAACGACAGCGAGAAGATCCGCCAACCGGCGGTCGGATTGGCACCGTCGGACACGGCCAGGTTCAGGTAGTTGTCGGTCAGACCGGCGTTGAAGCTGACGGAGCTCGCGACCCACCGGCTGTGCGTCGCGTCCCAGATGACCCGGGTGTTGACTGCCGTCTGGCCGACTGCGAGGTCGAAGAACGCCCAGGTGGGAACCGACGTGACCTCGACCCCGGCGCGGTTCGAGATGCGGACGACCGCGTTCACGGTCTGGACGACGTAGCTGCTGTTCACCGCGATCCACGGATCGGGCGGATCGAAGCCGCCGCCGTCGGCCTTGTTCAGTCCGGCGAACTGCTGGAGGACCTGGAACCCGCCCGGGGTCACGGCCTGCAGGGACGCGGACCCGGACTTGGCGGCCGACGTGGACCCCGACCTGCCCGAACGCGCGGTGGGCATCCTCGCGGGATCGATCGCCCGCGGCGCCGCGAGCTTGGCGCTCCGGAGCGGTTGCGGCTTGGCGGCGACGTTGCGCGGGCTCCCGACCGCCTGCTTGGCGGCTTCCCGAGCCGAAGCGACGTGGCGGGTCGTCTGGGCGCGGTCGCGCTGTGCCCAGGACGAGGCGTCGGCACTCGGCGCGGCCGAGATCGGCCCGACGGCCGACACCAGGAGCATGGCGGACGCAATGAGTGCGCCGAACAGACCGCGGGATCGGGGTCTGGACACGGGCGAGGCGGCGTGGCGGGCGGCTGGACGCATCGGCGAGTCCCTTCGAGCTGCCCCGGTGCATCCATGGCTGGACGCCTCCGACCGGAGCCGGACGGAGAGTCTCGCACGTCCGCGCCGTTTGGGACCATCCAACCGAGTTCCAATCAGCGCCGTCCTCGTCCAATACGGTGCGCATGGACAACGGTGGGTCGTGGGGTCGTCCGATGGCTCGTCCGGCGCCGGCTGCCCGGGCTGCGCTGGTACCATGGCTGCGGGCCCTCCCGAGACGGGAACGGGCCCGTTCGGCGTGGAGTGGGCGCCGATCGACAGGCGCCGCGTGGCGCCGGGAGACCGTGTGAAGATCGTCGTCGGCCTGGGCAATCCCGGCTCGCAATACGAGAAGACCCGCCACAACATCGGCTGGATGGTCCTGGACCGCATCGCGGATCGGGCCGGCTGGGACGGCAAGGGCCGGACCCGCGACGCGGCCTCGATCGCCATGGGTCGGTTTCGCGGCCTCGATCTCACGATCGTCAAGCCGTTGACCTTCATGAACGACTCGGGCCGCGCGGTCCGCAAGGTCCTCGCCCGGGAGCACGCCCCGCTCAACGATCTGCTCGTCGTCGCGGACGACTTCGCGCTGCCGTTCGGCAAGCTCCGCTTCCGCGAGAACGGCGGGCCCGGTGGCCACAACGGCCTGGGCTCGATCATCGACGAGCTCGGGACCGAGAAGTTCAGCCGCCTCCGGATCGGGATCGGAGCACCGGACGGCGGCTTCAAGGACCACGTCCTCAATCCGTTCCAGCCGGACGAGCGACAGCGGCTCGACGGGCTGCTCGAGGCCGCCGCCGATGCCGTCGAAGAGTGGGCCCGGCACGGGACGTCGAAGGCCGCGAACCGGTTCAACATGTTCGAGCTCCGGCCGGCCGATGAGACGCGTCTGGCTGCCCCGGGCGCGGTCGACGGCCCGCCCGACGATGCCGGCGTGCGCCGGACGCGGACGGGTTGGCGGAAGGTCCTCCGGCGCGAGGATCCCGAGTGACGGCCGGGCCGACGCTGCGCGGCAAGCGCGGCCGCGATCGCCGGCTTGCGGCGTCGAGCAATGCGTCGTCGGGGAGCGGCACGGGCGCCGGCCGGCGCCAGCCGGATCTCTCGGCCCTGCCGCCGCTGCTCGCCGCGACGGGTTCGTTCGCCGATCTGCGTTTCCCGGCTGACGACTTCCCCGGCCACCGCCAACGGCCCGAGTGGCAACGGCCACGCGTCAACGCGTCGGACGGGCCGCCACGTCGGGTTGAGCTCCGTGCCCGCACGGGGCGAAGTCCTTCCTCGCGGCCACGCTGGCCGGGACGGCGACCGGCGAGCGCCTGACGTGGATCGCCCGGGACGCGGAGATCGGCGACCGCGTGGCCGAGGAGCTGGCCGCCTGGCTCGGCGATCCGGCCCTGGTCGTCGTTCTCGAGCCGCGGACCGCCCTGGCCTATGAGCGGAGCGAGCTCGTCGCGGACGAGACCGCGGCGCGCGTCGCCGCCCTTGCGGCGTGGCGCAGCGGCCCGGCCCGGATCCTCGTCGCGAGCGTCCAGGCGCTCCTCCAGCACACGATCGCCCCGGGCGATCTCCCGACCGATGCCCGCCGTCTGCGGATCGGCCACCGGCTCCGTCCCGAGGCGCTGCTGCGGGAGCTCCTGGCCCTGGGCTACACGCCCGCCGCCGAGGTCGCCGGCCGCGGTGAGTTCGCCCGTCGGGGCGGGATCGTCGACGTCTTCCCGCCGTCGGCGGCCCTGCCGGTCCGGATCGAGTTCTTCGGCGACGAGATCGATTCGCTGCGGGCGTTCGATCCGACCGACCAGCGCACCGTCGGCCCGCTCGAGGAGGCGGTCCTGCTCCCCGCGTCGGAGTTCCTGGCGCCGCACGAGGGCGTCGCCGCGCTGCGCGACGGCCTCGGCCGGGCCGCTGCGAAGCTCCCCGAACGGCTTGCGGCCGACCTCGCCCGGTTCGAGGGCGACGGGGGAGCCACGGGAGCCGCGACCGGACCACTCGACGCGGCCTCGACCGGCATCGACGACGCTGCCACGCGCGCCCTGGCCGTCGGCGACGCGGCGGAGGTCTGGGCGGCCCACCTCGCCCCGTCGACCGGCTTCGACCACATTGACCCATCGGCGCTCCTCGTCCTCGACGAGCCGGCCGAGATCGCCGAGGCCGCCGACTTCCTCTGGCGCCAGGCCGACGAGCGCCGGACCGAGCTCATCGCGTCCGGCGACCTGCCCAAGGACTGGCCGTCGACGTATCTCGGGCCGCGCGAGTGGAAGAGCCGCCTGGTCGCCAGCCGGACGCTCGAGCTGACGTGGGAATCGGAGATGCCGGAGGCCGCGGCGCTCGCCGCCCGCGGCCTCAGCTCCGGCGACCCGTTCGGCTGGCGCGAGCCGCAGCTGCCGGTGACGCGGGCGGCCGGTGTCGCTTCGGCGGTCGAGCGCTGGCAGGCAGACGACGCCCGGATCGTGCTCGCCAGCGATCAGGCTCCCCGCCTCGCCGAGCTGCTCGAGGAAGCCGGCCATCCCGTCGCGGTCGTCCATGCGCCCGACGCGCCACCGCCGGGTGCGATCGCCCTCGTCGAACGCAGCCTGAACGGCGGGTTCGCCGGCGGTCCGGATGGCCTCGTGTTCGTCACCGACCGTGAGCTGTTCGGCAGCGTCCGGGTCCGCCGCCCGAAGGCGATGCGGCGGGTGGTCCCGCGCGACATCCTCGAGCGCCTGGCGCCGGGCGATCTCGTCGTCCACATCGATCACGGCGTCGCCCGGTACGAGCGGATGCTCCGGCGCGGCAACCCGGCCGAGGGCGAGGACCGCGACTATCTCGAGCTCACGTTCGCGGGCACCGACAAGATCTTCGTGCCGGTCGAGCAGATCACCCGGATCTCGCGCTACAGCGGGGCCGAGCACCCCCAGCTCTCGAAGCTCGGCGGCACGGAGTGGCTTCGGACGAAGCAGCGCGTCAGGAAGGCGGTCGCCGATCTCGCCGAGGAGCTGCTGACCCTGTACGCGTCGCGGGCAAACGCCCCGGGCCACGCGTTCGCCAACGACACGCCGTGGCAGGGCGAGATGGAGGCGAGCTTCCCGTACGAGGAGACGCCCGACCAGCTCCGCGCGGTCATCGAGGTCAAGCTCGACATGGAGGCCGGCCGGCCGATGGACCGGCTCGTGGTCGGCGACGTCGGCTACGGCAAGACCGAGGTCGCCCTGCGGGCCGCGTTCAAGGCGATCCAGGACGGCAAGCAGGTCGCGGTCCTCGTCCCGACGACCGTCCTCGCGGCCCAGCACCACCAGACCTTCAGCCAGCGCTTCGCCGCGTTCCCGCTCAAGGTCCGGCTGCTGTCGCGTTACGTGCCGGCGCGCGACCAGGCGACGACGATCGACGGGCTCGCCGACGGTTCGGTCGACCTCGTCATCGGGACCCACCGGCTCCTGAGCAAGGACGTCAGGTTCCGGGATCTGGGACTCGTCGTCGTCGACGAGGAGCAGCGCTTCGGGGTCGCCGCCAAGGAGAAGCTCAAGCAGCTCCGGCGCGAGGTCGACGTCCTGACCCTGAGCGCGACGCCGATCCCGCGAACGCTCAACCTGGCCCTGGCCGGCGTCCGCGACATGTCGGTGATCGAGACCCCGCCCGAGGACCGGCTGCCGATCCAGACCCGGGTCGCGGAGGCGTCGGCCGGACTCGTCCGCGACGCGATCCTGCGTGAGCTCGACCGTGGTGGCCAGGTGTTCTTCGTCCACAACCGGGTCGAGACGATCGAGGCCCAGACCGAGCAGCTCCGGCGGATGCTGCCCGGCGCCCGGTTCGTCGTCGGCCATGGCCAGATGGCCGAGGGCCACCTCGAGAGCGTGATGATCACGTTCGCGGCGGGCGAGGCCGACGTTCTCGTCTGCACGACGATCATCGAGTCCGGGCTCGACATCCCGAACGCGAACACGATCGTCATCGACCGGGCCGACACCCTTGGGCTGGCCCAGCTCTACCAGCTTCGTGGCCGGGTCGGCCGGTCGTCGCGGCGGGCGTACGCCTACCTGCTGTACCGCCGCCGCGAGCGGATGAGCGAGGAGGCGCGCAAGCGGCTCCAGGCGATCTTCAACGCGTCGGAGCTCGGCGCCGGGTTCCAGATCGCCCTCGCCGACCTCGAGATCCGGGGCGCCGGCAACATCCTCGGCGGCGAGCAGTCGGGTCACATGGCCGCGGTCGGGTTCGATCTCTACTCGCGCCTCCTGGCCGAGGCCGTCGAGGAGCGCAAGGCCCTCCGCGAGGATCGACCGCCACGGGTCGAGCGTCAGCAGGCGGTCGTCGACCTGCCGGTCGAGGCCCACCTGCCCGACGACTACGTGCCGGAGGAAGCCCAGAAGCTCGAGCTGTACCGGCGCTTGGCGCGAGCTCGCAGCGGCGGCGACCTCGCCGCGTTCCGCCAGGAGCTCACCGACCGCTTCGGGCCGATGCCACCGCCGGTCGTCCGCCTCGTCGAGGTCGCCGAGCTGCGCTTGACCGCCGAGTCGGCGGGCGTGGCATCGATGTCGCGCGAGGACGGCCAGCTCGTCGTCCGGTTCGGCGAAGGCATGTCGCGGGCGACGGCGATGCGTCTGCTGGCCGGTGGCGGCCTGCCGGGCGTCAAGCCGTCGGAGGTGACGTTCGCCAGCAACCAGGTCCGGATCCGCCTGCCGCGCGACCCGTCGCGGGCGTGGGGCCTGACCCAGGCAGTCGTCGGGCGGTTGTCGAGTGACCCCACCTGAGGCGGATGCGGTCCGGCCGCGGTCGCTGATTCGATGACGCCGGATGCCCGAATTCTGCGCATCGCCCTCGAGGTCGCGTCCGACGACGAGCTCCGCGCTCTCCGAGGCGCGATCCTCGCGGCCCGAGCGACCGAGCTGAGCGAGGTCCAGCGCCGCGCCCAGCGCCACAGCCTCGGCTACGGATCGGAGTCCCAGCGCGATTCGATGACCGACGAGGTCGGCCACTCGCGACGCCGCTGGGAGATGCTCGACCGCCTGCTCACGGCCATCGACGAGGCCCTTGCCCAGGACTCATGACAGCACGCTTGCGAGACGGCGACGCGCGATCGCCTGCGGGCGCGGGCGTCCTCACACTCGGCGCCGGGGTCGCGGGCTACGATCCACACTGTGAAGCCCTTTTCGTTCCTCGCCGATGCGTTCGAGGCGACCTCTGCCCGCGAGCTCGGGGAGCGCGCCCGGGCCGCCGAGGACCTCGGCGTCACGACGTTCATCCTGCCGGACCACCTCGTCCCGCAGCTGGCACCGGTGCCGTATCTCGCGACCGTCGCCGCCCTCACCGAGCGGATGCGGATCAGTGCGTTCGTTCACAACAACGACCTCCGTCATCCGGCGGTCCTCGCCCAGGAGCTGGCGTCGCTCGACGTGCTGTCGAACGGCCGGCTCGACGTCGCGATCGGGGCGGGCTGGAACGCGCCCGGAGTACCAGGCCGTCGGGATCCCGTTCGACCCGATCAAGGTCCGCCAGGCCCGCCTCGCCGAGGCGATCGCGGTCCTCAAGGGCTGCTTCGGACCGGAGGCGTTCTCGTTCAGCGGCGAGCACTACACGATTACCGACTATGACGCCTACCCGAAGCCGGTCCAGCAGCCACACGTCCCGTTCCTGATCGGCGGCGGCGGTCGGACGACGCTCGAGCTCGCGGCGCGCGAGGCGGACATCGTCGGGCTGGCGCCGCGGATCCTGTCCGGTCAGCGGCCCGATCCACGCTCGATGACCTGGACCGCGACCGAGGAGAAGATCGAGTGGGTTCGCCAGGCCGCCGGGCACCGGTTCGGCGGGCTGGGGTTCAACGTCTACCCATCGCAGTGGCCGATCACGATCACCGACGACCTCCGCGCCGAGGCGCGCAAGGTCATCGACCGGATGCGCGAGCGGACCGGGGTGGAGCTGACCGAGCAGGAGATCATCGACTCGCCCCACATTTTCATCGGCTCGATCGACCGGTTCGTCGAGAAGTTCACGGAGCTGCGCGAGCGGCTCGGGATCAACTCGTTCCTCGTCGGCTCGCTCGACGAGCTCGGGCCGGTGGTTGAGCGCCTCGCCGGAACCTAGTCGCCTCGGCACGGAGAGTCGCTCGGGTCCGTGTCCCGGAACACCTGCCCAACCATTCGCCCCGGGACTGGGTGGGCGGATCGTGAGCGTGAAACCGGCCCCGTGACGCCGTGGTCACGGTCGGAGAGCTCGCCGGCGAGTCCCCCGGTGCATCCATGACCAGATGCGCGGCTCGGTCAGGCGCGCCGGTTCGTCGACTCGACGAAGTCGAGGAAGTCGAGCTCGCCGGGCGAGCGACCGGCGGCCGTCATGAGCACCGCGCCATCCGCGAACTGTTGGATCGCGTGGCTGTAGATGTGCTGGAGATGGAACCAGAACGGGTGGCCCGAGCCGGCAGCCGCCTCCGTTCGGCACGGTCCTTCGAGGGCGGTCTCGTCGAGGGTGGCCAGCCAGGCTCGCATCTCGGCTTCGTCGATCGCCCATCGGGACCGGATGGAGGCCAGATCGGGGAAGTCGGTCGCCACGAGCTCCTCGTCGTCCGGCGAGAACGCGGTTCGATCGTCGCCGGCCAGCCGAACCCGCCAGCTCCACTCGACGTCGAGCTCGTGGACGAGGGTCGTCCGCAGGTCGCGCAGGGTGGGCGGGGACGGATCCGCGAACGGGGCCGATGGATCGTCGGCGGCGGCCAGGATCCGATCGCGGACCCAGTACAGGTGGTCGAACAGGGCGGCGATGTCGGTGGGATGCATCGGGTGAGTCTGCCATCGCAGCCGGGACCGGCGGGCGGAGCGGGCCGCGCGGAGCGGGCCGCGCGGACCGGGCCGCGCGGACCGGGCCGCACGGAGCGGAGAAGCGTGGCGCGACAAATGACGGTTGACGCATCGCCGCGGAGCAGCCATTCTCGCGGCGGTTCGCAGACCACAGGGCCCGGGTCAAGGGCCGGCGAGCCGGGAAGGAGAGCGCCTCATGTTCGCAGCCGCCGTTGCCGCCGCGTCCGCGTCACGCCTCCGGAGGACCGCCCGCTCGTAGCCTCGCCGCGAAGACTCGCCCGAGCCTCGAGACCGTCCCGACCGGGACGGTCGTTCCATGTCCGGAGCGTGACGCCGTACGAGAGACGGCCTGTGCGTATTCGGAGATCAACCCCTTGTCGCGAACCCAACGCCAGCGCGGCCATGACCGCCGCGCCGAATCGTTCCGCTGTGTCCATTGCCGGCTCGACGTCCCGCTCGCCGCGGCCGGCACCGCTCATCGCAATCACTGCCCCGGCTGTCTCTGGTCGCGTCACCTCGACGTCGACCCGGGCGACCGCGCGTCGGATTGCCTGTCGTCCATGGAGCCGATCGCCATCACGGTCCGCGGGAATGGCGAGTGGGTCCTGATCCACCGCTGCCAGGGCTGCGGGACCCTGTCGTCGAACCGGACCGCCGGCGACGACAACCCGCTGCTCCTCGTCCGGATCGCGGTCAAGCCGCTGGCCCAGCCGCCGTTCCCGCTCGACCGACTCGCCCTCCTGTGAGGGCGGGCCGGTCGGGTCCGCCGCCGATCCGGTACGGTCATCGCCGACAGACCTGCCCGCGCTCGACCCAGGAGGACCACCGCCCATGACCGACGGACGCACCACCCGGGTCGGCTTCATCGGGACGGGCATCATGGCCCGCGCCCACCTTCGCGAGATGCTCATCCGCGACGACACGACCGTCGTCGCCGTGTGCGAGCCGTCGCCCGCGAACTATGCGTCGGCCATCGAGCTGTTCGACCGGCACGGCCTGACCGCCCCGCCGAACGAGCCGGACTGGGAGCGCTTCGTCGCGACGTTTGCCGGCGACCTGGATGCCGTCATGATCATCACGCCGCATGCGTTCCACTTTGCCCAGGCAACCGCCTGCCTGGACGCCGGGTTGGACGTCCTGCTCGAGAAGCCGATGGTGCTGACCGCCGACGAGGCGCGCGAGCTGATCGCCACCCGCGATCGGACCGGACGGCTCCTCGTCGTCGGGTTCCAGGGCAGCCTGTCGCCGCAGGTCCGGGAGGCGTCCCGGCTCCTCCGGTCGGGTGAGTTTGGGCCGATCCTGAACATCAGCGCGACCGTCTGGCAGGACTGGGCGACCCTGACCGGAGGAACGTGGCGCCAGGATCCGGCGCTGTCCGGTGGTGGGTTCCTGTTCGACACCGGCGCCCACATGCTGAACACCATCGCCGATCTGGCCGGCGAGGACTTCACGGAGGTCGCCGCGTGGCTCGAGGACGACGGCCGGCCCGTCGACATCCGCGCTGCCGTCATGGGCCGCCTCGCTTCGGGTGCGTTGGTCACGATGAATGCCTGCGGCAGCGCGATTCCGTCCTGCCACTCCGACATCCGGGTCTTCACGACCAAGGCGATCCTGAAGACCGGGATCTGGGGTGAGACGCTCGAGATCCAGCGCTCCGGCGCGACCGCCCTGCGCAAGGTCCGGTCGGTCGCCGGGATCCACGTCTGGGAGCAGTTCCTGAACGTCCGGAGCGGCCGGATCCCGAACCCGAGCCCGCCCGAGGTCGGCCTCCGGATGGCCCGGCTGTGGGACGCGATCCAGGAATCCGCTGCGAAGGCCGGCGCCGTCGTGCGACTCCCGGCCGACGCGCCGAGCGCCGCCGCGGCGGTGGCGTCATGACCCGCGTCACGGTCTGGAGCGAGTTCCGCCAGGAGCGCTCCGATCCGCCCGTCGCGGCGGTCTACCCGGACGGCATCCACGCGGCAATCGCCGCCGGCCTCCGCGAGTCGGGCTTCGACGTGGCGACCGCGACCCTCGACGAGCCCGAGCACGGCCTGACCGATGCCGTCCTCGCCGCGACCGACGTCCTCACCTGGTGGGGGCATGTCGCCCACGGCGAGGTCGACGATGCGATCGTCGATCGGGTCCAGCGGCGGGTCCTCGACGGGATGGGCCTGATCGTCCTCCACTCGGGCCATCACTCGAAGATCTTCCGACGGCTGATGGGCACGTCCGGCGATCTCAAGTGGCGCGAGGCGGGCGAGCGCGAGCGGCTGTGGGTCGTCGATCGGTCGCACCCGATCGCCGACGGGCTCGGCGAGTCGATCGTCCTCGACGAGGAGGAGATGTACGGCGAGCCGTTCGACGTGCCCGCACCGGACCAGCTCGTGCTGATCAGCTGGTTCACGGGCGGCGAGGTCTTCCGGAGCGGCGCCTGCTGGAGCCGCGGGCGGGGCCGCGTCTTCTACTTCCGGCCGGGCCACGAGACCCATCCGACGTACTTCCAGCCGGCCGTCCGGCAGGTCATCGCCAACGCGGCCCGCTGGGCGACCGGCCCGCGCGGCGCGCCGATTACCGTGGAGAACCAGGTGCCGTCGCCGGAGTCGATCCGCCGAGGCTGACCCGGCGCCTGGCCCCGTCGTGACCAAGTCGTCGTCCGTCCACGGCGCGACCGGATCGAGTCGGGCATTCTGACGGGGTGAACGACGGAACCCCGGCGGCCGCGCCGGCGACTCCCCACCGCCCGCCGGCCGACCACGATGGCCTGTGGTCGCCCGGCCGCCGGGCGCTCACGATCGGGCTGATCCTGAACGTCACGATCGTCGCGTCGGAGGCCCTCGCCGTCGGGACGATCCTGCCGATCGTCGCCGCCGATCTCGGCGGCATCGAGCTCTACGGCTGGGTCTTCTCGGGCTTCTTCCTGGGCAACCTGCTCGGGATCGCCGTCGCCGGGATGCTGATTGACCGGGGCGGGCTCGTCCGGCCGTTCGTCCTCGGCATCGGGCTGTTCTCGATCGGCCTGCTGATCGGCGGCCTGGCCCCGACGATGGCGATCCTGGTCGTCGCCCGCGTCATCCAGGGCTTCGGAGCCGGCGCGATCCCGGCCGTCGCCTACGTCTCGATCGGGCGGGCCATGCCGGAGCGGCTCCGGCCCTTGATGTTCGCGACCCTGTCGACCGCCTGGATCCTGCCCGGCGTCATCGGCCCGATCGCGGCGTCGGCCGTGACGGAGCTGTGGGACTGGCGGATCGTGTTCCTGGGCCTGCTGCCGCTGATCGCGGTCTCGGCGAGCCTGACCCTGCCCGCGATCCGGGCCGTCGCGCCGGCCCCGCACACGCCGGCGAGCGATGCCGAGATGGCGGCCAAGGTCGCCGCTGATCGGCGCCGTCTCCCGCTCGCGGTCGTGCTCGTCGTCGGCGCCGGGCTGATCGTGTCGGGGCTGTCCGGCCTGTCGCCCGTTCCGCTCGCCCTGATCGTGCTCGGCCTGGCGATCGGCGTGCCCGCGTTCTCGCGCCTGACGCCGCCTGGGACCGTCCGGTCGGCGACCGGCCTGCCGACCGCGATCCTGCTCCGCGGGATGCTCACGTTCGCCTTCTTCTGCGCCGACGCGTACGTCCCCCTCGTCGTCCAGGGCTGGCGCCACGAATCGGCGTACCTCGCCGGGCTGGCCTACATGGCAGCGACGCTCACGTGGGCCGTCGGGTCGTGGGTGAACGCTCGTCGGGTCGAGCGCCTCGGTCCGGGCCGCTTCCTGCGGTCGGGCTTCGCCGTGCTCCTGCTCGGGATCGTCGGCTTCCTCCTGATCCTCTCGCCCGATGTCCCCGCCTGGCTGGCGATCCCGATCTGGGGCGTGGCCGGGTTCGGGATGGGACTGTCGTACTCGACGCCGTCGCTCGTCGTCCTGCGCGAGGCACCGCAGCACGACCAGGGCTCCGCGACGGCCGGCCTGCAGCTGTCGGACGTGCTCGGTGCCTCGCTCGGAACGGGGATCGGCGGGGCGCTCGTCCACCTCGGGACGTCGCCGGGAGCGCAGGCCCCCGGGTGGGAGGCGCTGGCCGCGATCTTCGTCGTGTCGGCGGTCGTCGCGGTGATCGGGTTCGCCCTGACGGGCCGGCTCGGGACCCGGGTCGCGATGGGTCGGTCGCCGGTCCGACCGGAGACCGCGACGGCCTGAGCCGCGCCCCACTTGGTGGTCCCGGTGGGCCACCGCGCGTGCGCTCGGCCGACGGTCCGGCCCGCGTCGTGCGGTAGACTTGCGGACCGTCCGCACCGGACCCCGACCGGCGGCCTGTTGTCACTGGAGGACCCTCGACCGATGTCTGCCGAGGAGCTTCGCGCCAAGATCCGCGAGATCCCGGACTTTCCCAAGCCCGGCATCCTCTTCTACGACATCACGACCCTGCTGAAGGATCGCGCCGCCTACAAGGAAGCGATCGACCTGATGCTCGAGCCCTACCAGGGCGAGAAGATCGATGTCGTGGTCGGGATGGAGTCGCGCGGGTTCATCTTCAGCTCGGCGATGGCCTATCAGCTCAACGCCGGTCTCGTGCCGGTGCGCAAGCTGGGCAAGCTGCCGGCCGAGACGATCACGGTCGAGTACGCCCTCGAGTACGGCTCGAACACCCTAGAGATCCACCGCGACGCGATCGATGCCGGCCAGAAGGTCCTGATCGTCGACGACCTCCTCGCCACCGGCGGAACCGTCAAGGGCACGATCGAGCTGATCGAGCGACTGAAGGGCGACGTGGTCGGGCTGGCGTTCCTCGTCGAGCTCGACTTCCTCAAGGGCCGCGACCGGCTCGACGGCCGGCGGGTCACGTCCGTCATCAAGTACTGAGGCCGGGGTCGACCTGATCGCGTCGCCGCGACGACCCGACCCGACTGCCAGCGAGACCGCATTGGCCGACGCGACCCACGAGCCGGACCCCATCCCCGCCGGAGCGGATGACCCAGTGGCCGCCGATGCCGCCCCGGGCGTCTCGCCGGCGCCCGATCACGTGCCCGGCGACGGCGCCGCTGCCGCCCAGCCCGAGGTCGATCCGCCGAACCTGGCCCGCCGGCGCTTCTTCCGACAGTTCGCCGGCGAGATCTTCCAGACCGCCGCGACCGTTGCCGGCGCGGCCCAGGCCCTCCAACGCGCCTCGGCTGAAGCCGCCGGAGCCATCCTGGACCCGGTCGCCGGCGCGGCTCGCCTGGAGAGCGGCCTCGAGCAGCCCGCCCCGGGACCGGCGGGGAGCCCGCATCCGGCGGCGCCGCCCACGGGATTCCGGACGCCGTTCCGCGAGGACGATGGGCTGCTCTACCTGATCGACCAGCGCCGCCTCCCGGACCAGCTCATCGAAGTCGAGGTCCGCAACGCCCCGGAGGCCGCGACGGCGATCCGCCAGATGGTCGTCCGCGGTGCGCCGGCGATCGGCCAGGTGGCCGCGATCGGGCTGGCCCTGTCGGCCGATCGCGCCAGGGACACCCAGCCGTTCGCCCGGCGGGCGATCCTGCGCGGGGGCGCTGCCGCGCTGCGGGCGGCCCGCCCGACCGCGGTCAACCTCGGCTGGGCGGTCGACCGGATCATGGCCCGGTTCGAGGCGATCGGCGACCTGAACGAGGACGGCCACGCGGTCGCGGCCGCCCTCCGGGCCGAGGCCGACGCGATCGTCACCGAGGCGACCACCGACCACGGCCGGCTGGCGGAGTTCGGGCTGGCGGCGCTGCCGGTCAAGGAGTTCGGGCCGCTCCGGATCCTGACCCACTGCAACACGGGACCGCTCGCCTGCGGTCAGTTCGGGACGGCGCTCGGGGTCGTCCAGGCCGCCCACTTCGCCGACCGCGAGATCAGCGTCTGGGTCGACGAGACGCGACCGTACCTCCAGGGCGCCCGGCTCACCGCCTGGGAGCTGGCCCAGGCCGGCGTGCCCCACACCCTGATCCCGGACGTGGCGGCCGGCTTCCTGATGAGCCGCGGCGAGGTCGACGTGATCCTCGTCGGAGCGGACCGGGTCGCCGCCAACGGCGACACGGCGAACAAGGTCGGGACCTATCCGCTGGCGGTCCTGGCGGCCCGCCATGGGATCCCGTTCTACGTCTGCGCGCCCACGAGCTCGATCGATCCGGCGACCGCGGACGGCGCGGCGATCGAGATCGAGGAGCGCCCGGCCGACGAGGTCCTGCTCGTCCGCGGCGTGGCGATCGCGCCGCCCGGGACGGCGGTCCGCAACCCCTCGTTCGATGTCACGCCGGCGGAGCTGATCACCGGGATCGTCACCGAGGAAGGCGTCGTCCGCGCGCCGTACGACGCCGGCCTCGCCGATGCCATGACGGCCGCCGCTGCCCGCTGGGCACCGTCGCGACCGGCCCCGGCGACCCCTGCGCCCGACGAGAACCCCGCCGTCGAGGCCGCGGGCTGATGGCCAGCGTCGCTGCGACCAGCCGTCGGGCGCGCAGCCTGGCGATCCGGGCCGTCACCGACCGGGGCGAGCTGCGGGCATTTCTCGAGACGGATCGGCTCTTCGCCGCCTACGCCATCTGCGACCTCGAGGACCGCGAGTTCTCCAAGACCCGCTGGGGCGGGGCGTTCGACGGCGATCGGCTTGTCGCCCTCGCCCTCGAGTACTCCGGCCTGACGCCGCAGCCGCTCTTCGCGATGGGCCGCCCGGACGGGATCGAGGCGATCCTCCGCGACGTGGTCCGGCCGCGGGCGGCCTATGTCGCCGTCCTGCCCGAATCCGTGCCCGCGGTTCAAGCCGTGTACCGCCTCGACCCGGGGCCGCAGATGGTCCGGATGTGGGTCGATCGGGCGCGCTTCCGACCGTACCCGGCGGACGTCCGGCGTCTGCTCCCGTCCGACATCGGCGAGCTGAACCGGCTGTACCAGCTCGGGTTCGCGTCGTGGCTGCCGTCGTCGTCGATCGCCGACGGGGTGTACTTCGGGATGCGCGTCGGGGGCCGTCTGGTGGCAGCCGCCGGGACGCACGTGATCAGCCGCCAGGCCCGGCTCGGGGTCGTCGGCAACGTCCTGACCCACGTCGACTATCGTGGCCGCGGGTTCGCGACGGCCGTCACGGGCGCCGTGACCGCCGAGCTGCTCCGGACCGCCGACCAGGTCGTCCTCAACGTCCGCTCCGACAATCCACCCGCGCTCCAGGCCTACCGCCGGCTCGGCTTCACCGAGCACGTCCGCTTCGAGGAGCGCCTCGCCCATCGCCTCGGCTCGCCGTGGCCGGACTTCACGGCGCCGATCCGCCGCTTCTTCACCCGCAGGGAGAGTTGAACCGCATGACCGAGACCATCGCGGGCGCCGCGTCGCCCGGGACCGCTGCCACGCCACCCAGTCACGACGTCACGGATCTCGGGCTCGCGTCCGAGGGCGTCCGCCGGATCGAGTGGGCCGAGCGCGAGATGCCCGTCCTGCGCCTGATCCGCGAGCGGTTCGAGCGGGAGCAGCCGCTCGCCGGGATCCGGATCGGGGCGTGCCTCCACGTCACGACCGAGACCGCCAACCTGATGCGGACCCTCAAGGCCGGCGGCGCCGAGGTCCATCTCGCGGCGAGCAACCCCCTGTCTACGAAGGACGACGTCGCGGCCGCCCTGGTCGCCGAGTACGGCATCGCGACCTTCGCCCGCCGGGGCGAGGACCGCGACACGTACTACGCCCACCTGAACGCGATCGCTGACACGAAGCCGCAGATCACGATGGACGACGGCTGCGACCTCGTCTCGCTCCTCCACAGCGAGCGGCCGGACCAGGTCAAGCAGGTTCTCGCCGGGACCGAGGAGACGACCACCGGGGTCATCCGGCTCAAGGCGATGGCCGCCGACCACGCCCTCGGCTTTCCGGTCGTGGCCGTCAACGAGGCCCAGACGAAGCACCTCTTCGACAACCGCTACGGGACCGGTCAGTCGACCATCGACGGGATCCTGCGGGCCACGAACATCCTCCTCGCCGGACGCAACGTCGTGATCGCCGGCTACGGCTGGGTGGGCAAGGGGATCGCGTCTCGGATGGACGGGATGGGCGCCCACGTGGCGGTCATCGAGGTCGATCCGGTCCGGGCCCTCGAGGCGCTGATGGACGGCTTCCGGGTGATGACCGTGGCCGAGGCGGCGCCATGGGGCCAGCTCTTCGTGACCGCCACGGGCAACGTCAATGTCTTCCGGCGCGAGCACTTCGCCGCGATGCAGGAAGGCGCGGTGCTCGCGAACTCCGGCCACTTCGACGCCGAGCTCGACCTGAAGGCGCTCCGCGAGATGGCCGAGGGCCACGTCCGCGACGCGCGCGAGAACGTCCAGGAGTACGACCTCGGCGGGAAGCGGATCAACCTGATCGCCGAAGGCCGGCTGGTCAACCTCGGGGCGGCCGAGGGTCACCCGGCGGCGGTCATGGACATGAGCTTCGCCAACCAGGCCCTGTCGGCCGAGTACGTGGTCCAGCACCATGCCGAGCTGACGCCCCAGGTGTACGTCGTTCCCGAGGCGATCGACGCCGAGGTCGCCCGCCTGAAGCTCGCGGCCCTTGGGATCACGCTCGACGAGATGACGGCCGAGCAGAAGGAGTACGTCTCGTCCTGGCAGCACGGCACGTGAGCCGGTGAGCGACGACGCACGGCTCGAGCTGCCGTACGGGTCCTGGCCGTCGCCGTTCCCGATCGAGCTCCTCGCCAAGGGCGCGGTCACGTTCGGCGAGATCGGCGCGGCCGGCGGCCGGCGCTGGTGGCTCGAGGGCCGGGCCGAGGAGGGCGGCCGGCAGGTGCTCGTCCGGCGCGAGACCGACGGAACCCTGACCCGCCTGACCCCCGAGGGCTTCAACGCCCGCTGTCGGGTCCACGAATACGGTGGTGGGGCGTACCTGATCGCGGATGAGCTCATCGTGGTGTCGGACTTCGCCACCGGCCGCCTCCAGCGCGTGACGGCGCCCGGCGTCCTGGAGCCGCTCACCCCCGATGGGCGGGCGTGGCGGTTCGCCGACCTGTCG
Organism: uncultured Chloroflexia bacterium; assembly: GCA_963783055.1. Classification (GTDB taxonomy): domain Bacteria; phylum Chloroflexota; class Limnocylindria; order Limnocylindrales; family CSP1-4; genus CF-46. The sequence continues at coordinate 810,582 of CAWAMB010000002.1, read as the reverse complement.
CTCGATCGCGGCCGGAACCGCCTGATTGCGGTCCGCGAGGACCACGAGCCCGCCACTCTCGAGCGGCACGGTCAGGCCGAGAACGCGGTGGTCGCGATCGACCTTGCCGACGGCGCCGTGACCGTCCTCGCCGACGGATCGGACTTCTTCGCGGCGCCCCGTCTTTCACCCGATGGGACGCAGCTCGCCTGGCTGCGCTGGGACCACCCGAACCTGCCGTGGGACGGCACGGAGCTGGTCCTTGCCGACCTGGACGGGAACGGACGCCCGACCGGAGAGCGGGTCGTCGCCGGCAGCGCATCCGACTGGATTTCCCAGCCGCGTTGGTCGCCGGCGGGCGTGCTGCACTTCGTCGCCGAGCCCGATGGGTGGATGAACCTGTTCCGGCTCGGCGTCGACGGTCGAGTCGAGCGCGCGAGCGAGCCGATCGAGGCCGAGTTTGCCTTCCCCGACTGGGTCTTCGGCCTGGCGAACTACGCGTTCGCCGACGACGGCATGATCCTCGCGGTCGGTCGGAGCGGTGGCCGCGACCGGCTGTACCGGATCGCCGCCGACGGCACGACGACGCCGTTCGAGCTGCCGTTCAGCGAGATCTCGTACGTCGCGATCGACGGCGGGACGGCTGTCTTCCGCGCCGCTGCGACCGATCGGCCGTGGGCCATCCACGAGCTCGACCTCGCGACCGGCGCGACCACGGTGCTGCGCCAGTCGACGGCGCTCGCGGTCGACCCGGCCGATGCGTCGCTCGGCGAGCTGGTCGAGTTCCCGACCGACGGCGACCGGACCGCGTTCGGGATCCTGTACCGGCCGACGAGCCGTGCCGCCCGCGGTCCGGCGGATGCCCGCCCGCCGCTGATCGTCACCAGCCACGGCGGGCCGACCGCGCAGGCGTCGACGGCGTTCGCGGTCCTGGTCCAGCTGTTCACGAGCCGCGGCTTCGCCGTGCTCGACGTCGACTACGGCGGCTCCACCGGCTACGGCACGGCCTACCGCAAACGGCTCGAGGGCGAATGGGGCGTCGTCGACCTCGCGGACTGCGTGGCCGGCGCGCGCTGGCTCGCGGCCGAGGGGATCGTGGACGGCGACCGCCTGGCCATCCGCGGCGGCAGCGCGAGCGGCTACACGACGCTCTGCGCGGTCACGTTCAGTGACGCGTTCTCGGCCGGAACGAGCTACTTCGGGATCGGCGACCTCGAGACGTTCCTGGCCGAGACCCACAAGTTCGAGTCGCGCTACCTCGACCGGCTGATCGGGCCGTATCCGGAGCGCAAGGACCTCTACCACGATCGGTCGCCGCTCAACTTCGCCGATCGGATCTCGTGCCCGGTCCTGATCCTCCAGGGCGCCGAGGACCGGATCGTGCCGCCCGCCCAGGCCGAGCAGATCGTCGACGTCCTGTGGGAGCGCCATCTGCCCCACGCCTACATCCTCTATCCGGGCGAGGATCACGGCTTCCGGGCGGCGGCCAACATCATCCGCTCGTTCGAATCGGAGCTGTCGTTCTACGGCCAGGTCTTCGGCTTCGAGCCGGCGGATGCGATCGAGCCGATCGAGGTCATCTTCCTCGGCGACGGCGTTCGAGGTGGCGCGAGCGCCCCGGCCGGCGCGTGATCGCGGCCATCATCGCAATCCGGGGCGGGGGAGTGGGGTTCGGCCCGCCCGATCCCGGCCCCATCGGCGCCGCGACGCTGAGTGATTCTGCGTCGACGATCGAGGTCGTCCTCCTCCTCCTGATCGCGGCGACGGTCCTCGCGGTCATCGCCCGTCGGATCGCGGTCCCGTACCCGGTCCTGCTCGTCCTCGGCGGCCTTGCGCTCGGGTTCATCCCGGGCCTGCCGGCGGTCGACCTCGCGCCCGACGTCGTGTTCCTCCTGTTCCTGCCGCCGATCCTGTTCGGGGCCGGCTACTTCACCTCGATCCGTGACCTCAAGGCGAACCTCCCCGCGATCTCCCTGTTGGCGGTCGGCCTCGTCCTGTTCACGATGGTCGTCGTGGCGCTCGTCGTCCACGCCCTGGTGCCGAGCCTCGGCTGGGCGCCGGCCTTCGCGCTTGGAGCGATCGTCGCTCCGCCCGACGCGGTGGCGGCGACCGCCGTGTTCCAGCGCCTCGGCGTGCCCCGCCGGATGGTGACGGTCCTCGAGGGCGAGAGCCTGCTCAACGACGCGACCGCCCTGGTGGCATACCGCTTCGCGCTGGCGGCGGTCGCGACCGGAACGTTCTCGCTGATCGAGGCCGCCGGGACGTTCGTGATCGCCTCGGTCGGCGGCATCGTGCTCGGGCTCGCGGTCGGGGCGGCCGTCGCCTGGCTCGTCCGGCGAATCGACGACCCGGTGTTCTCGGTCGTGGTCACGTTCCTGGCGCCGGTCGTGGCCTACCTGCCGGCGGAGGAGTACCTGCACGTCTCGGGCGTGCTCGCGACCGTGGTCGCCGGGATCTGGGTCGGCCGCCACGCGCCGAACGCCTTGAGCTCGAGCGTCCGGATCTCCGGCGTCGCGTCGTGGCAGATCCTGCTGTTCCTCGTCAACGGCGCCGTCTTCATCCTGATCGGGCTGACCCTGCCCCAGGCCCTCAACCGGCTCGCCGGACGCCCACCCGGCGAGCTGCTCCTGCTGGCCGCAGCCGTGTCCCTGGCGGCGATCCTCGCCCGGATCGTGTGGGTGTTCCCCGCCATGTATCTCTCGCGACGGCTCCGACGGGTCCGGGAGGGCGAGGACGATCCACCTCCGCCGCCGGTCCGCAACCTGTTCATCGTGTCGTGGGCCGGGATGCGCGGGGTGGTGTCGCTCGCCGCGGCCCTGGCCCTGCCGTCGGACTTTCCGGAGCGCGACCTGCTGATCTTCCTGACGTTCGCGGTGATCCTGGCCACGCTCGTCGGCCAGGGCCTGACGTTGCCGATCCTGATCCACAAGCTCGACATCGACGACGGCGCCGGCCTCGAGGGCCAGGAGGAGGCGTACGCCCGCTACATCGCGGCCGACGCAGCGACCGTCCGCATCGACGGTCTCGCGGCTGAATTCCCCGGGCACGGCGAGCTGCTCGACACGCTCCGTGCCCAGTACAGCCATCGAACGCACCACGCCGAGCTCCGCCAGGACCGGGCCGAGGAGGACGACGAGGCCGAGCAGGAGCTGCTCGAGCATCGCCGGATCCGGCTTGAGATCCTCAATGCGGAACGCGAGGCGCTCCTGAACCTCCGCGAGCGCGCGGCGATCTCCGACGACGTGTTCCGGCGGGTCGAGCGCGATCTCGATCTCGAAGAGCTCCGGATGGAGGCCTGAGGACGGCCCGATCGATCAGGGCGCGATCTCGGCCGAGATGATCGAGATGAAGTTGCTGGCGCCGCTCACCGGGACCGGGAGGGCGCTGATCCGGGTCGGGTCGGCCAGGTCGACCAGGACGATCTGGGCCGCCCACGCCGGCTTGCTCATCCACATCGCAACGGCCGCAAAGCCATCCCGGATGCCGAGCAGGCCAGCGCTCGTGATCGGACCGGTCGCAAGGAGCGGCGGCTCGGCGATCCCGTCGGGGCCGATCCGGGCGAGCGTCGCGCTGTCGGCGTACAGCAGCGAGTCCGCGGACAGGACGTACAGCGAGCCGTCGGCGTCCCAGCCCGAGCCGAGCGGGGTGGCGGTGTCGACCACGAAGGCGAACCCCGCGTCCGCGTTGCGGATCTCGAGCGTCGGAGGGCCGCCGGTTGTGTCCGAGTTCAGCCGCCAGCTCGCGATGCGTCCGGCGACCGGATCGACGAGCCGGCCGCCCACCGTCCCGGGCACGGGCAGGAGACCGTCGGGCCGACCGACGCCGAAGTCCCGGACCGGTTCCACGACAGTCCCGTCGACCGCCACCCGGAACTCGCCGGTGAAGATGCCGAGCTCCGGCGACACGACGCCGCCGTAGATCCACCGCGCATCGGCCGAGAACCCGAGCGGGACGGTTCTCGGCGTCAACCGCGGGATCGTCAGCGACCCGATCGGGGTGGGTGACGGCAGGAAGACCTCGGGCGGCAGCTCGACGATGCGATCGGACGCGCGCCCCGCCTGCTCGACCGTGACGAGGTGCCAGCGCCGGCCGTTGCCGGCGATCGCGATGAGCCGTCCGTCGGGCGACCAGACGCCACCGGACTCCAGGGCGAGATCGCTCCCGGTCCAGAGCTCCGACCCCGATCCGTCGACGATCCGCGCCGTCTCCTTCGCCGGCCCGGCGCGGCCGTCGAGCGACAGCAGGAGGATCGAGTCGCCGGACGGAGCGAGGATCGGGAAGAGCGGCTCGTCCGCTTCGCCGAGGACGCCGTGGAGCGTCCGGACCTCGTCCAGGCCAGCGCCGGCCGTCCACGCCAGGACGCGCAGATCGAGGCCGTCCCGCTCCACGAGCCGGAGGCTGGGAGCGCCGGCGAGCGCGCTGTCGGGAATGTCCAGGAGTCGCTCGACGCGCGGCTCCGTCGATCGCCGGGTGGAGGCAGACGGGCCGGTCGACGCCGCCGCGGTCGCGCTGCCGGCGGCAACGGCCGGCCCGGCCGGGCCAGAGGCCTCGGGCGGTGAGCCGGCTCCGCTGGCAGACCAGCGGGCCAGCCCGAACGCACCGCCGAGGACCGCCACGATCGACACGGCCACGAGAGCGGCCCGGCGGCTGTCGCCGCGACCACCGGCGAGGCGCGCGACCGGGACCTCGAAGTGGTCGTCGGGGCGAGGTTGCGTCACGTCGAGCGCGCCGCGTCCGTGGACGGGGAACCACTGCCGGCGAGGTCGGCCAGGATCGCCATCCCGCGCGCCACGTCGGCGAAGCTCGTCATCAGCGGCGACAGGCCGAGCCGGATCGAGTCCGGCGCGCGGAAGTCGGGCAGCACGCCGGCCGCGATCATTCGGCTGGGTGAGCCCACGCGCGTCGACCCGCCGGACGGACACATGCGACCCGCGTCGCGCCGCCTCGCGCGGGCTGCCGAGGGTGAATCCGAGCGGCGCCAGCCAGGCGTCGTGAAGCGCGATGGCGTATTCGGTCAGGGCGATGCCCTTGGCCCGGATCGGCTCGACACCAGCCTCGACCGAGACCTTGATCCCCTCCTCGGCCGCGGCCAGGCCGAGGACCCCGGGCGTGCCCGTCAGCCAGCCCCCGATGCCGGCCATCGGCCGGAAGCCCTGGCCCATCTCGAACTGCTCGGACTGCCCGAACCAGCCCTGGATCGGGTTGCGGAGCTGCGCCTGCAGATCCGAGCGGATGTAGAGGTACGCCGGCGCGCCGGGACCTCCGTTGAGATACTTGTAGGTGCAGCCGACGGCCAGATCGACACCGTGCTCGGCGAGACCGACCGGCACGGAGCCCGCCGAGTGCGACAGGTCCCACAGAATCAGCGCGCCGGCGTCGTGCGCCCGGGCGGTGATCGCGGGCAGATCGGCGATCGCGGCCGAGCGGTAGTTGACGTGGCTCAGGGTGACAAGCGCAACATCGCCGGGATGCGCGGCGAGGACCTCCTCGACCTCGGCGACCGTCGGGCCGTCGACCGGATCCGGATCGAGCCAGGCGATCTCCCGACCGCGATCCCGGGCCAGGCCTTCCAGGACGTACCGGTCGGTCGGGAAATTGGACCGGTCGGTCACGATGAACCGGCGATCCGGGCAGGCGTCGAGGGCAGCGCTGGCCAGCCGGTAGAAGTCGACGGTCGTGGAGTCGCAGATCACGACCTCATCGGGCGCAGCCCCGAGGAGCCCGGTCCCGAGCAGGTCGCCGACCCGCCGTGGCGCCGCGAGCCAGTGGTCCCAGCCGCGGATCAGCTCGCCGGCCCACTCCTCGGCGGCGACCCGCGAGAGCCGCTCCAGGGCCGCCCGCGGGGGACGACCGAGGGAGTTGCCGTCGAGGTAGACGAGCTCCGGGTCCGGGATGACGAACCGTTCCCGGAAAGGGGCGAGGGGATCGGCCGCATCGAGGGCGGCAGGGTCCGCGGTCGCCGTCGGCGAGAGGTCGGTCGTCACCCGCCGAGTCTAGTCGGGCCGGGGCCAGGGGGCCTCGTGCTACCCTCGCGGGCAATCCACGCTGAGGGTCTCCATGACGAGCATTGTCGACGCGTCGCAGTACCTGTTCACGTCGGAATCGGTGACCGAAGGCCACCCCGACAAGATGTGTGACCAGATCTCGGACGCCATCCTCGACGCGATCATCCGCGACGACCCGAACGCCCGCGTCGCCTGCGAGACGGCGACCACGACCGGCCTCGTCCTCGTCCTCGGCGAGATCACGACGAAGACGTACATCGACTTCCAGACGATCGTCCGCGACACCGTCCGCGACATCGGCTACACGAAGGCCGAGTACGGCTTCGACTACCAGACCTGCGGCACGCTCGTGTCGGTCAAGGGCCAGTCGCCGGACATCGCCCAGGGCGTGAATGCCGCCCTGGAGGTCCGCGACGACGCGGCCGCCAACGAGCTCGGCGCCGGCGACCAGGGAATGATGTTCGGGTTCGCCTGCCGCGAGACGCCGGAGCTGATGCCGCTCCCGATCGCGCTCGCCCACCGGATGGCTCGCCGCCTGGCCGAGGTTCGCAAGTCGGGCCAGCTGCCGTACCTCCGGCCCGATGGCAAGACCCAGGTCACCGTCGAGTACGAGCGCGGCGTCCCGAAGCGCGTCCGGACCGTCGTCGTGTCCGCCCAGCACGATCCCGGACGTCCGACCGGAGCGGCTCCGGAGCGAGATCGTCGAGACGGTGATCCTGCCGACGATCCCGGCCGGGCTGCGCGACGCCGATCCGGTCATGCACGTCAATCCGACCGGCCGCTTCGTGACCGGCGGGCCGATGGGCGACGCCGGGCTGACCGGCCGCAAGATCATCGTCGACAGCTACGGCGGGATGGCTCGTCACGGTGGCGGGGCCTTCTCGGGCAAGGATCCGACGAAGGTCGACCGCTCGGCGGCGTACGCCGCCCGCTGGGTCGCCAAGAACGTCGTCGCCGCCGGCCTGGCCGACCGGTTCGAGGTCGAGATCGCCTACGGCATCGGGATCGCCCGGCCGATCTCGTTCTCGGTCGAGTCGTTCGGGACGGGCAAGCTCGGCGACGAGGATCTGCAGCGCCTGATCGAGCGCCACTTCGATCTTCGCCCGGCCTCGATCATCGCCGCGCTCGACCTGCGCCGCCCGATCTACCGCCAGACCGCCGCCTACGGCCACTTCGGCCGGCCGGACCTCGACCTGCCGTGGGAGCGCACCGACAAGGCCGCCCTGCTCGCGTCCGAGGCCGGAGTCAGCCTCCCGGAGCCCGTCTCCGCCGCGTGAGCGGCGCCGATCCGAGCGCATCCGCGCTCACGACGTTCGCCGCCACGATCGAGGACCTCGACCGGCGCCTGCGGGCGGTCGACGACGCCGCCCTGGACCTCTTCTGGGCGTGGGAGTCGTACGACGAGGAGGGCGTCCGCTTCGGGATCCTTCGTACGACGGAGCAGGTCGGCGACGCGGCCGTGGAGATCGCGAGTCGCCGCTCCGACGGGATCGCGCCGGCCTCGCGCGCCGAGCGGATCCTCGGTCGCTACCTCGTGGCGTGGCGCGAGCTGTGGTCCGTCGCCGATCGGGCCGATGCGGTCGTCGACACGGCGCCGGCGGACGGGGAGTGGCCGCTCCGGACGATCCTCGACCACCTCGTCGAAGCCGATCTCGGATTCCTCGTGACGGTTCGCAACGGGCTCGAGCAGACCCAGGCGGGCGTCGCTCCGAAGGCGGTCGGGTCGGAGGAGGCGTGGCTCGCCCTCGCCGAGGTCGACGAGCCCGCGTGGCGGGCCGCCCTCGGCGGGTCGCTCGACGACATCCGCGACTTCCACCGCGGCGTCCGCGACCGGATCACGGCCCGGCTCGGCCCGCTCACGGACGACAGCCTGGCCGGGCTGTCGCTGTTCTGGGACGGCGCGCGCGCGAACCGCTTCCGGCTCGGCCGATTCGAGTCACACGTTCGGCAACACACGATCCAGGCGGAGAAGGCGGTCCAGGCGACGATCGGTGCGCCGCGCGAGGTGGAACGGCTGCTGCGGCTGCTCGCCCGGGCGCTCGGTGACGTCGAGGCGGCGGCCCTCGGCGCCGATCCGGATCTGGTGGCCGCGGTCCTCGATCCGCTGTCGCCCGAGCTGGCCGAGCGGGCCGACGAGCTGACGGCAGCGATCGCGACGAGCTGACCCGCGCGAACAGGGCGGACGGCGCCGACGATCCCGCCGCTTCCGGTCAGGCGCTCTGTTCGGCGACCATCCCCGCGACGCCACCGCCGCTCCGGCCGCCCGCTTTTCGGGCCTGGCGCGTCAGCAGGTATTGGCCCACGAGCAGGACGCCGAGGGTCACGAACAGCATGATCGCCGCGACCGCATTGGTCGCGGGCGTCACCCCTTTTCTGATCGAGCTGAAGACGTACAGCGGGATCGTCGACGTGCCGCGGCCGTTCAGGAACGTCGTGATCAGGTAGTCGTCGAAGGCGAAGGTGAACGACAGGAGGAAGCCTGCGACGAGCGCGGGCAGGAGCTGCGGGAACGTGATCTGCCAGAACGTCCGCCACGGCGTTGCGAACAAGTCGAAGCTGGCCTCGACCATCGTCCGGTCCATGCTCGTCAGGCGCGCCCGGACGAGGAGCAGGACGAGGCTGATGTTGAAGACGGCCACCGCGCTGACGATCGTGTGATACCCGAACCCGATCTCCGGGCCGCCGGTGATCGACTGGACGATGCCCCCGCGTCCGATGGTGCTCGCGAAGAAGATGAGGGTGGCCAGGGCGATGACGAGCTCGGGGACGATGACACTCACGTAGGTGATTGCGTCGAAGGGGAGCCGAAACCAGCGCGGCGTCCGCTGGAGGCCCAGCGCGGCCATCGTGCCGACGATCGTCGCGATGACGGCGGTGGCGAGGCCCACGATCGCGCTGTTCAGGAAGTAGCGCTGGATCTCCCGGTTGCTGAACACGTACTCGTACCAGCGGAGCCCGAAGCCATCCCAGTCGGTCACCCGCCGCGTGGTCGCGTTGAAGCTGAAGACGACGACCACGACGATCGGCAGGTAGAGGAAGGCCAATGTCAGCGCGGTGTGGGCGCGCAGCCAGACCTCGACGAGCGTCCCGGACCGGTCCAGCGACCGTCTGGCCCGGCCGCCGAGGGACTTCGGCGCCGCGATCGAGACGGACGGGCCGGCTGGCGCCGGCAGGGAGCGGTCGCTCACAGGACGCTCACGTCACGAGTCTGCCGGCCGCGGTTGGTGAACCACAGGTAGATCGTGATCGTCACGAACATGATCAGGATGAGCACCGACGCGTAGGCCGACCCGGCTGGCCAGTTACGCGCCTCGAGGAAGCGCAGGACAAGGGCCGAGCCGATCGTATAGACCTGCCCGTAGCCGAGGATCTCGGGGATGACGTACTCGCCCATCATCGGGATGAAGACGAGGATGCTGCCGGTGATGAGACCGGGCAAGGCGATGGGCAGGGTCACCTGGCGGAAGGTCGCCCAGCGACCCGCGCCGAGATCCTTCGATGCTTCCACGAGCGTCCGGTCCATCCGCTCCAAGGTCACGTACAACGGGAAGACCATGAGCGGCAGATAGCCGTAGACGAGCCCGATGAGGACCCCGAACTCCGTCCCCAGGATCCGGAACCGCTGGTTGCCGAACGCGTCGCCCAGGAAGCCGGCGATGCCTTCCGGGCCGAGGATGAGGAGCCACGCATAGGTCCGGATCAGGAAGCTCGTCCAGAACGGGATGACAAGGAGGACCATGAAGAGGCCCTTGCGCTTCCCGGCGCGCGTCGCGATGAAGTAGGCCAGGGGCAGGCCGACGAGCAGGCAGAACACCGTCCCGGCGATGGACAGCGTCAGGCTCGTGACGAACGGGCCTGAGTTCTCGAGGACCGCGGCGTAGTTGTCGAAGCTGAAGCCGCCGGCGTAACCGCCGGTCTGCGCCCGCCGGCCGAAGCTGAAGACGAAGATGACCGCGAGGGGGATGACGAGCAGGACGACGTACCAGAGTGCTGCGGGCAGCACCAGCGCCGCCGTCAGCCAGCCCCCCGATCTCGACCGTTTGGTGCGCGCCGGCCGACGCTCGTCGGCCGGCGCCCGTGCGGTCATGCCCCGTCCTGCCCGGTCAGCGGATCAGCCGCCGATGCTGGAGACGAACTCTTCCCAGATCTCGACCCGGAGCGGGTCGGTCGACACATCGGCCGCGCCCTCGAGCTTGGGGATGATCTCGTCCGGCACGAAGACGGTCGGGTCGGCGAGGATCGCCGGGTCGACGTACTTCTTGGCCTCGTCGTTCGCCGTGGCGTAGTAGTTGATGTTCGTCTCCGCGCCCTGGATCTTCGGCTCCTGGATGAAGTTCAGGAACGCGTAGGCGGCTTCGGGGTGGGGAGCGCCGGTCAGGATCGTCCAGACGTCGAGCCAGTACAGCGTCCCGTCGGTCGGGATGTGGTACTCGATGTCCTCCGTCTCCTTCTCGGCCTTGAGCTCGTCGAGGCCGCCCGTCCAGGTGAGACCAAGGACCGCCTCGCCCGAGCGGAGGCTGTCCTCGTAGTGGTCCGAATCGAGGACGAGGACGTTCGGCGCGAGGCCCTTCAGCAGCTCGCGCGCCGCGTTCAGCTCGGTCGGATCGGTCGAGTTCAGGGAGTAGCCGAGGGCCTTGAGCGGCGCGGTCATGACGTCGCCGGCCGACTTGACCACGACGATCTGGCCCTTGTACTTGGGCGCGACCTCGAAGAACTGCTTCCAGGTCGTGACCTCCTCCTTGACGAACTTGCGCCGGAGCGCGATGCCGGTCGTGCCCCAGTCCTTCGCCATGTAGTAGTCGTTGTACTTGGCCTGCGGGCCGGCCGGATCGAAGAACTTCTTGAACTGCGGGTTGATGTACTGCGTGTTCGGAAGTCGGGCGAAGTCGAGCTTGTCGATGAAGCCCTGATCCGCCATCGACGGCACGAACTCGCACGTCGGCGAGGCGATGTCGTACAGGCCGGTCGCGCCACCCTGGAGCCGGGTCAGCAGCTCCTCGTTCGACGGGTACGTGTCGTACGTCCAGTCCGTGATCTTGTAGCGCTTCTGGAATTCCTTGATGTTCTCCGGGTTGATGTAGTCGGCCCAGTTGTACATGAACAGGGCGCCCTCGGTCGCGTACGAGGGCTCGGGTGCGGGGGCCGAGGCGGAGGGCGCCGCCGCCGACGGCGCGGCCGCCGATGGGGCAGGGGCCGTCGACGGCGCAGCCGATGGCGCCGCCGAGCTCCCCGAGCCCGTGCATGCGGCGACGAACGCCGCGATGCTCGTGAACCCCGTCGCCGCGAGGAACCTGCGTCGGGTCATCTCGTTCGCCGACACCCGCCGGACGATGGCCTCGATCTCGTGATCGCGCGATGGCATGCGTTTCCTCCTCCAGCTCGCCGCCGGCGAGCGATGCGCTTCGAACCTAGGCCACGAGGACCAGGTTCGCCTCCTCCCGCCAGCGCACGATGACCGGATCGCCCGGTCCCAGGCTCTGGCCGATGCTCGCCCCCATGGTGTTCTGGAGGCGGACGATGAGCTCGCCCGCCTGATCGGTGTGGACGCGGTATTCGGTCTGGTCGCCGAGGTAGGTGCCCTGGTGGATTCGGCCGGAGACGGCCGTCCACCCGGTTGCGGCCGCGGCATCGCCCGGGGCCACCTCGATGCGTTCCGGGCGGATGACGACCGTGACGGCCTCGCCGACGGCCGGGCTGGCGGATGGATCGGTGACGCGGCCGCGCAGGGTCAGGCCGCGTTCGCTGGCGACCGTGACCTGATCGCCGCCGTCCGCCGACGCGATCGTCCCGGCGATGAAGTTCGAGGAGCCGATGAAGTCGGCCACGAACCGGTTGCGGGGACGCTCGTACAGATCGCTCGGGCCGCCCATCTGCTGGATGAGCCCGTCGCGCATGACGACGATCACGTCGCTCATCGTCAGGGCCTCCTCCTGGTCGTGGGTCACGTACACGAACGTGATCCCGACCTCCTGCTGGAGGGCCTTCAGCTCGAGCTGCATCTCCTTGCGGAGCTTGAGATCGAGGGCGCCGAGCGGCTCGTCGAGGAGCAGCACCGTCGGATGGTTCACGAGCGCCCGCGCCAGTGCGACGCGTTGCTGCTGGCCGCCGGACATCTCCCAGGTCCGGCGCTTGCCGTAGCCGCCGAGGCGGACCAGCTCGAGGGCCTCGGCGACCCGCCGCTTCTCCTCGTCCTTCGTGACCTTCCGCTGGCGGAGGCCGTAGCCGACGTTCTGGGCGACGTCCATGTGGGGGAACAGCGCGTAGTGCTGGAAGACGGTGTTCACGTTGCGCTGGTACGGCGGCACGCCGGCGATCGGACGGCCCGCGAGGAGGATCTCGCCCTCGGTCGGCTGCTCGAATCCCGCGATCATCCGGAGGGTCGTCGTCTTGCCGCAGCCCGACGGCCCGAGCAGGCTCGTGAACGACGCCACGGGGATCGAGAGGTCCATCCGATCGACCGCGGTGACGTCGCCGAAGCGCTTCGTGACCCCGATCATCTGGACGTCCGGATGGCCGCCGCCTGCGGCCCCCGCGGGACGCGCACCGGCCGCGGCCGGCCCGACGGCGGGTCCAGGATCGGCGACGCTCGTGGGAACGGTCACGGGCCCCTCTCTGCGCAGCCGGATGGGTGCGGCACCGGTCGGCGGTGTAGCGATGCTACAGCGTGCTCGGATGGTAAACGGGGTGCTTCCGCAGCGTCAACGAGCGGCGTGCACGAGATTCGAATCGAATCGCCTCAGAGACGAGGCAATTCGCGCATGCCCTGAAGCTATACTTCAGACCGGACCCGTCCTGGTCCGCGATCGGAAGGGGGCGGCATGGTCGCCACGGAGCTCCAGTTGGGACCGCGAATCCGGTCGCTCCGCCAGGCGCGTCACGTGACACTGCGCGAGCTCGCGGAGCGGGCGGGCGTGACCGAGAGCTTCCTCTCCCAGGTGGAGCGCGAGGTGACGAGCCCGTCGATCGCGTCGGTCCAGCGGATCGCCCGGGCGCTCGATCTCGGGATCGCCGAGCTGTTCGTCGACGAGCCGCCGATCGGCCGGGTCGTGCGCAAGGCCGACCGACGCCGGATCGCCTACCCCGGCCTGGCGGCCGTGGATGAGTTCCTGACGAGCGGCCGGGACGGACGGCTGCAGGTCATCCTGTCGACCGTCGAGGCGGGTGGTGGCACCGGCGACGAGGCCTACGCCCACGAATCCGACGAGGAAGTGGTGGTCGTCCTCGAGGGCCGACTCGAGCTGTGGGTCGGCGACGAGCTCCACCTGCTCGAGGACGGGGATTCGATCACGTACTCGTCGCGCCAGCCCCATCGCAACCGCAATCCCGGGCCGGGTCGGGCGGTCGTCCTGTTCTGCTCGACGCCGCCGAGCTTCTGACCTACCGCTTCAGTCGCCGCCCGCCGAACCCGGTGCCACGCGCGTCGGGCGCACGGCGCCCGGTATCATCCCGCTCCATGTACGTCGTGATCATGGCCGGCGGCGGCGGGACCCGGCTGTGGCCGCTGAGCCGGCCGGATCGGCCCAAGCCGTTCCTGCCCCTCGTCGGCCGCGAGACGCTGATCCAGCGGACGGTCGCCCGGGTCACCGACCTGGTCGGGCCGGACGACATCTACTGCGTGACGGATCGCCGCTACGGCAGCCTCGTCCAGGCCCAGGTTCCGTCCGTCCGGCTGATCGTCGAGCCGTCCGCCAAGAACACGGCGGCGGCGATCGCTCTCGCGACGGCCGCGATCGAGCGCGATGACGACGAGGTGATGCTCGTCCTGCCGGCAGACCACTGGGTCCGTGACGAGACGCTGTTCCGGTCCGTCCTCGCGGACGCCCAGGAAGAGCTCGCGGTGGGCTCGGAGGCCCTCGGGATCGACCGCCCGCTCGTGACCCTCGGCGTCCAGATCGACCGACCCGCAACGGAATACGGCTACCTCATCCCCGATCAGAATCGGCGCCAGCAGCGGAAGCTGACGGCGTACGTCCTGCGCGCGTTCGAGGAGAAGCCGGTGCCGGCCCGGGCGATCCAGCTGCAGAACGAGCCAGGTGCGGCCTGGAACGCCGGGATCTTCATGTGGCAGCGCGGCGCGATCCGAGACGCGCTCGAGAAGTACACGCCGCTGCCCATGCTCATCGACCAGGCGGTCGGCTCCGATCTCGCCCTCGCGAACGCGTATGACCGGATCACGCCCATCTCGATCGATCGGGCCGTGATGGAGAGCGCCGCGGCCGACCACCGGGTCGTGATGGGCGCGATGGACGTCGGCTGGAGCGATCTCGGCAGCTGGACGGCGCTCCTGGGCGCGATCGCCGGCGACCGGGTCGCCGGCGCCACGGGCCGCGTCGTCCAGTCCGGGGAGTCGATCGAGGTGGGGCCCGACGACCTCGTCATCCGGTCCGCCGGCGGGCGCCTGGCCGTGGAGTCCGGACCCGCGGTTGCGGGCGGCTCGGGCGGTACGATCGTCGCCGACGGCGTGTGGGCCCACCTCGCGGGCGCGCGCCACCTCGATGCCGAGGTCCGCGACCTGCTCGATCGGGTCGACCACGAGGAGGTCCGCGCGTGACGATCATCGCCGAGGTGCCGGTCCCGACGACGATCGTGTTCGGGACCGACGGCTGGCGGGCCAAGGTCGCCGACGACTTCACGTTCGAGAACGTCCGGCGTTGCGCGGACGGGGTCGCGCGCTACGTGGTGGAGCGCGGCGCCCAGGCGCAGGGGGTCGTCGTCGCGTTCGATCGCCGGTTCGCGTCCGAGCACTTCGCCGCGGCCGCCGCCGAGGTCCTGCTCGCCCACGACATCCCGGTCTTCCTCGGTGTCCACGCGGTGCCGACCCAGATGAGCTCGTACGAGGTCGTGGAGCGGGGTGCCGCCGCCGGGATCGTCATCACCGCCTCGCACAACCCGTGGACCGACAACGGGTTCAAGGTCAAGGCGCCGACCGGGGCGGCCGCCGGGGCCGACATCCTGTCGGTCCTCGAGGCGGCGATCGCGACCAACGGCGGGACGGCGATCGAGCGCCGTCCGCTGGCCGACGCCGAGGCCGCCGGGCTCGTCGAGCGGTTCGACCCGTTCGAGGGCTACGAGCGCTTCGTCCGGCGCACGATCGACCTCGACGCGTTGAAGGCGGCCGACGTATCCGTCCTGGTGGAGCCGCTCTACGGCGTCGGGTCGGGCTGGCTGCCGCGCCTCCTGCGCGACGGCCGAATCCGGATCACCGAGCTCCACAGTGAGCGCAATCCGTACTTCGGCGGGATCAATCCGGAGCCGATCCGACCGAACGTCGACGAGGCCCTGGCCCGGATCGCCGGCGGCGGCTTCGACTTCGGGCTGATGCTCGACGGAGACGCCGACCGGGCTGGCGCGGCCGACGAGCAGGGCACGTTCATCCACCAGCTCCAGGTCACCGGCCTGCTGATGTACCACCTCGCCGAGCACCGCAAGCTGCGCGAGCCGGTGGTCGTCAGCGTCAACAACACGTCGATGGCGGAGCGACTCGGGACCCACTACGGGATCACCGTCCACGAGACGCCGGTGGGGTTCAAGTTCATCGGCCCCGAGATGATCCGGACCGGGGCGATGCTCGGAGCCGAGGAATCCGGCGGGTTCGGCTTCGGCATGCACCTGCCCGAACGCGACGGGATCTACGCCGATCTGATGCTGCTGGAGCTGTTCCTGGCCGAGAAGGCGGCCGGCCGCTGGCCGGTGTCGAAGGCGATCGCCCACTTCCACGAGATCGCCGGGCCGTCGTTCTATCGCCGGATCGACGTCCACGTCGACCGGACGCTGTACGACGCGACGAAGCGGCGGCTGCTCGTCGACCTCCGAGAGCAGGCTCCGACCGACCTCGATGGCAACGCCATCGCCCGGACGGTCCCGCTCGACACGAAGGACGGCTTCAAGTTCTTCCTGGCCGACGGGACGTGGCTCCTGATCCGGGCCAGCGGGACCGAGCCGCTCGTCCGCGTCTACACCGAGGCGACCTCGGCCGACCTGCGCGAATCGATGCTCGTGGCCGGCGAGCGCCTGGTACGCGGCTCGTGACCGAGACCGGGTCCGGGCCTGCCGGCGAGGTGGCCCCGCGACGCGTCGACAAGCCGTGGGGCAACGAGCTGATCTGGTCGCTGACCGACCGCTACTGCGGCAAGGTGATCACGATCGAAACCGGTCGGCGTCTCTCGCTCCAGTACCACGAGCAGAAGGACGAGTCGATCTTCATCCTGAGCGGCCGGCTCCTCCTCCACCTCGAGGACGACGCGGGTGCCATGACGGCCCGTGAGCTCGGCGCGGGCGAGGCGGCGCATGTCGCGGTCGGCAGGCGCCATCGCTATGAAGCCATCGAGCGCGTCGAGCTCGTCGAGGTCTCGACCCCGGAGATCGGCGATGTCGTGCGGATCGAAGACGACTTCGGCCGCGAGGGGACGTCCAAGCCATAGCACCGAAGCCGGGGGCACGACCACCCGCGATGATCCGCACGCGCCGCCCGGCCCTCCGCCCGTCCGCTCCGGTCGCGCGCGGCCGGAATCCTCCTGGCCACGCTCCTGATCGTGGCCGCGTGCGACTCGGCGGCCGCGCCGGATCGGGCGGTCCGTCGACCGCCCCGGGTGGCCCGGTGTCGTCCGCCAGCTGGCTCGGTCGTTCCGGGCGGCGGCGGAGGCGGCGGAGGCGGCGGGGCGGCGTCCCAGCTCCCGGCGCCTCGGCCGCGCCCTCCTCGGCGACCCCGCCCGCGAGCTCGCCCAGCGCCGCGCCGACCGCGACCCCGACGACGCCGGCCCCGTCCGACGGCTACGACCCGGCCAAGTTCGGCTTTGCCGCCAAGGGCCTCCGGGGCGAGGTCATGGCCTTCGTCACGACCTCCCAGATCGACGATGCCCTCGAGCGCCTCGACTTCGAGTCGACCTCGACGATCGCGTTCTTCAGCCTCGTCGCCGGCGCCAACGGCTCGATCAACAAGGACACCCGCTGGCGGACCTGGAACAGCCCGCTCGTCGATCAGCTGATCGCCAAGGCCCACGCCACCGGCACGAAGGTCGTCATCTCGCTCGCCCGATTCTCGTGGTCACCGAGCCAGACCCAGACGTCGGCCAAGCTCCTCGGCAGCAAGGCGGCCCGGGCGCGGCTCGCCAGCGCTGTCGTCGACGAGGTCGTCCGGCGCGGGGTCGACGGGGTGAACGTCGACTTCGAGCCGATCCCGCGCGGCCAGAAGGCGAACTTCACGGACCTCGTTCGGAGGATCCGGGCGGAGCTCGACGCCCGCGGTCCCGGCTACCAGCTGACGTTCGACGTCGTCGGTCACTTCGACAGCTATGACGTCGGGGCGGCCCTCGAGCCGGGCGGCGCGGACGCGGTGTACCTCATGGGCTACCACTACGCCGGCACGTTCTCGACGATCGCCCACGGCACCGCGCCCCTGGGTGGGTCGCGCTACTCCGTCTCCGACGCGATCCGCGGTCTGCGCAAGGTCGCCGAGCCGTGGCAGCTGATCGTGGGCGTGCCGTACTACGGCCACCTCTGGCCGACCGTGAGCGGGGCGCTGAATGCCCGGACGACCGCCGGCGGCTACGACGTGCTCTACTCGAGCGCACGCCTGATCGGGGCGAAGCGGGGCACCAAATACGACCCGAAGGAGCAGGTCCAGTGGTCGGCCTGGCGCGGCCGGACCTGCGCGACGTGCCCGCTCCAGTGGTTCCAGCTGTACTTCGACGACGCGAAGTCGTTGACCGCCAAGTGGACCGAGTTCCGCCGCCAGGGGCTGCTCGGGACCGGCGTCTGGACGAATGCCTTCGAGGGCACGAGCCGGGCGCTCACGAAGGCGATGCGCGCAGTCTGGCTCGTCGGCGGCTGAGCCGCGAACGAGGGTCCGAGGCGTGTCTCGAGTGCGCCGCGTGGACCCGCCCAGCGTGACCCGATCGTCACCGAATCGGCGGCGTTTGGGGGATGACCGACGGCCCGACCGGGTGTATGGTTGGCCCACGACCGCCACTACCGGTCGGGTGCACGACCGGATCCGGCGGCCTCGTGAATGCGCCCCTTGAGGGCTGCGGAGGTATGCGTCGATGCACAGCTCCCTGATCGGCAAGGTCGAGAAGGCGAACCGCTACGCGCGCGAGCTCGATCGGATCACGATCGACCGGCTCGCGCTCACGTTCCGCGGTGACAACGACACGCATCACGTCAGCCTCGACTCCGGTCAGTGGCATTGCACCTGCCACTATTTCGACAGTTGGCAGACCTGCGTCCATGTCCTCACGCTCCAGAAGATCATGGGCGTGATGCTGCCCGAGGAATCCCAGGAATCGATCTTCTCGGCGCAGGCCGTCCCCGCCTGACGCCGGCCGGCCCGTCGCCGGCCCAGCCACCGACCAGGGCGTCGACCAGCCGGTCGACGCCCTTCGCGATTCCGGCCGTCGTCACTCGAGCCACGCGATCGACACGGCCCGCTCGCCCGGGATCGCGATGGCGCCGACCAGATCCCAGTCCCCGTCGACGGCCGCGAGGAGCTCGATCGTCGAGCCGGTCGCCGTTCGCCGGACGACTGCCAGCCGCCGACCGTCCGCGCTGATCGCAAGCCGCTCGACACCGGCTCCGGATGGGCTCCGGATCCGGGTCAGCCGGCCGACGCCGGCGTCGTTCATTTCCAGGAGCGCACCCACGAGAACATCGCCCGTCGTGGCTTCGTCGAACGCGACGGTGCCGCCGTTAGCCGTGGCCGACAGCGCGACGCCGTACGACGGGATGTCCGTGACGTCGCCGGTGGCAACCACCACGCTGGTGAAGCCCGACCGCTGACCGTCGCGGATCGCGTGGATCGCGACGCCGTCCGGACCGAGCCAGACCGGCGGGCCGTCGAGGCCGCGGAGCACCTCGATCCGGCTCTCCGTCCCGCGCTCGACGTCGCGCACGACGAGGTCGAACGCGCGGCCCTGCATCGCCCCGCTGACCATCGCGAGGGTCGTGCCGTCGGGTGACAGGCCGATCAGCGACGATGCGGGTGTCCCGGCCGCCGCCGGAATCGCCCGCCAGGTCCGGGGTCCGGCGGTGGCGGGCTGCGAGGCGCGGAGGACGCCGGTGGCGTCGACCACGACGACGACGCCGCCAGCCGCGACGACCTCGATGCTGAGCGCATCGGGCCCGTCAAATGGCACGAGGACGCCGGACCGCGTGACCTGGAGCGCGCCGCCGGCGGCGACGAGCAGGCCGTCGCCGTCGGACCGCCCTTCGGCGGTCGCGCTCGGCGTCGCGGCCGATGCGGAGGCCGACTGGACCAGCGTCGGTGACGGCGCGGGCGGGATCGGCGCCGCGCACCCGCCAAGCACGGTCGCGACGCCGGCCATCGCCGCCGCGATGGCGAATCCGGACCGACCCGACGCGCGGCGCCGGGTCGGGCGGATAGCGGGAACCGGCGGGATGCGGATCATGCGATCGTGTCTCCGCCCAGGAGGCTGCCGTCGCCGGCATCGAGCCAGACCTCGATCGCCCGAACGCGCTCCGCGAGCGCTCCGGTCGCGTCGAAGCGGACGGCCCACGCCAAGCGCAGGGTCTCAGCCGGAGCATCGAGCCGGGCGCCGCCGAACGCGTCATTCGGCGCAACCCAGACCCTCTCCACGGTCACGACCCGAAGGTCGCCCGCCGACCCGCCTGCCCGGGCCGCCACGATCGCGACCGCCGCAGTGCGTGCCGCGCCGGCGGTGATCACGCGACCCGGCACCGCTGCCAGGGGACGATCGGTCCGGGTGAGCCCGTGGAACGTGCCGTCGGACCAGAGCGCGATCCGCAGCCCGTCCCCGCGAACCACCGCTCCGGCGACGGTCCGTTGCCACAGGACCGACCAGCCGCCGGCGCCGGCGGATCGCCGAACATCGGGCCGGCCCGCGGGCACGTGACCGGCCGCCCGGGCCAGGGCTTCGGCACGCTTCGTCGCGGCCGGGCCGTCGAGGGCACGCCCGCCGGTCGGACGCCAGCCGAGGGTGAGCGCCATCGCCACCGAACCGTCGAGCTCGAGCCGGGTGATCGCGACCTCACGGCCGGCGGCGTCGAGCGAGGTCACCTCGTCGTACGTCCGGTGCTCGAAGCGGTCGAGGAGCCGCTCCACGCGCTGGCTGACGCCCGGCAGGCCGAGGGCGACCGCAACGTCATGCCCTCGACTCCGGGCGCGGGCGGCGTCGACGAGCGAGGCAGGGACGGCGCGGGTGGACCGCCCGCCCGCGACGAACGGGTCGGCCGCCTGGCCGCCGGAGACGCCGACGAACAGCAGGCCGAGGACGGCGAAGGCCGACAGGCTGAGGCGGCGGGATCGAAGTCGGGTGCGCATCAGGTCGCCTCCTCAGCTGCAGCGCGTGCAGACGGTCCAGGGTCCGGCGACCCCCGACCAGTGATAGGTGCCCCACCAGTCGGCGTCGAAGCCGGAGTGCCCGAAGTTGCCGAGCATCGCCACGTCGAACGCGGCCCCGACGGACTTGCCGCCGGCCAGCGCGTTCCAGAACCGCTGCTCGAAGATCCACTCGTCGCTGTCCCACTGGACGCCGATGTAGCCGACAAAGAACTCCGGGCCCTGGTTGACGCCACCGCTCGACTTGGTCTTGGCGATGGCGAAGGCATCCGGCAACGTGGTATTGGCGTCGGCGGCATGGCAGGTCGAGACGAACACGAGGTTGCTCTGGCGACCGAGCCGCTTGGCCTTGAGGTCCTTCGAGAAGACGACACTCTGGCTGCAGTCACCGGAGTCCTCGCGGAAGCCGGTGTAGCGCCGGCCGTCGGCCGCGTGCCAGTAGTAGTCGCCGTGGGAGTGGACGTAGTAGGCCCATTCGGACGCCGTCCGATTGAGCGTGGCGCCGCGGGTGAAGCCGGCGCCGGTGAAGGTCGCGGTCTCATGCCCGAGGCGGGTCAGGCCGGCCTTGGCGGCGGCCTGCATCTTCGGGACGATGCCGTTGGCATCGCCATCGCACGGCGGGTTGAAGGCGGTGGTGTTGACGTCGACCGAGGCGGGGTAGGCGGCCAGCGCCGTCGCTGCCGATCCGGTCATGAGGACCGCGACCGCGAGCAGCGGCGGAGCGAGTGGACGCCACCATCGAGCATGGGACACCTGGCTGGTACCTCCTCCGGCGGATGGCCTGAGGGCGGGAGGAGGGCGAGAGCGAGAGCGAGGCGGCGATGGTGACCGACGGCGCTTATCGGGGGCTTACCACGCCCCATCCCGGTGCGGAATCGGCCGATACGCTGCCCGGAATCCGGCCGGCGCCGTGATAGCATTCGCGGGCTACCTCGATTTGCCGCGGGGTCGCGAAGCCGGTGCGATTCCGGCACAGTCCCGCTACGGTGACCACCCGTCGGATGACGGGTGGAAGTCCGGTCGCCGGGCCCGCGGTCGATGCTCTACCTTCGCGAGAAAGGGCAGGCAACGATGCGCACGTCCGGCTGAATCACCCCTCCTTCTGTTGAAGCGAGGGGTTCCTTGTGTCCCTTGGCTTCGGTTCTTCCGCCCACCCGCCCATACTCGCCTGGAGCTCCCGACGTGCCCGCCTTCCGTTCGACTGATCGCCGCCAGCGCGGCTCCCACCTCCCGATCGTCCTCGTCGCGATCCTGGCCATCGTCCTTGCCGCGTGCGGCAGCGCGGCCACGCCACGACCGTCCACGCCGCCCGACGCGACCGGCTCCCTGATCGCGCCGTCGACCGCGACGGCCCCGCCGCCGTCCGTCGCACCGTCGCCCAGCCCGGCCTTCCCGACCACGCTGACCGGAGCCGACGACGTCGCCGTCACGCTGGCCGTGGCGCCGGCCAGGATCGTGTCCCTGACCCCGGCCCAGACCGAGATCCTGTTCGCGCTCGGCGCGGGCGATTCGGTCGTCGGCAAGGTCGAGGACATCGCCAACTTCCCGCCCGAGGCCAAGGACGTTCCGGTCGTCGCCACGTTCAACGGCGTCGACATCGAGAAGATCGTGTCGCTGGATGCGGACCTCGTGATCGCCGGGCGGCAACGGCTGGGACCCCGCCGGACGCGATCGACAAGCTCCGGTCCCTGAAGGTGCCGGTCCTCGTGGTCTACGCCGCCGATGTCCCGGGCGCCCTCGCCGACATCGCGCTGACCGGGGCCGCCGTCGGCCGCTCCGCGGCGGCAACCGAGCTCGTGACGTCGATGCAGGCCGCGTTCGACGAGGTCGCGACCGCCCTTGCTGCGACCGACCGGCCGAAGGTCTTCTACGAGACGGGCGACCAGCCGTCGATCTACGGCATCGCCGACCAGTCCGTGTATGCCGAGATGATCGGCCTCGCCGGAGGGACCGCGGTCACGACCGGCAGCGCAACGAACTGGGAGATGTCGGTCGAGAAGCTCGTCACGGCCGACCCGGACCTGATCATCCTCGGCGACTCCGCGTACGGCGTCACCGCCGAGGCCGTCGCCAAGCGTCCGGGCTGGGCCGGCATCTCGGCCGTCAAGAACGGGGCAATCGTCGGCATCGACGACATCGTCGTCACGCGTCCGGGGCCGCGCCTCGCCGACGGCCTGCGTCTCCTGGCCAGGGCCATCCACCCCGACATCAGCCTGCCCGGCGCATCGCCCGGTGCGTCCGGGGGATGACCCGGTGACGACCGGTCAGGACGCGATCGCGGCGCCGGTGGCTCGCCCGTGGCCGCCGGTCAGCCGGCGCCCCCTGGCGGTCGCCGTCGCCGGCGTCGTCGGGCTGGTCGTCGTCCTGATCGCCGGGGTCGGCCTCGGCAGCGTCGCGGTCGCGCCCGGCGACACGATCGGGATCCTGGCCCACCGGCTGCTCGGGCTCGATCTCGGGTTGACCTGGTCAGCCACGGCCGAGACGATCGTCTGGGACCTGCGCCTGCCGCGGGTCCTCGAGGCGATGGTCGTCGGACTCGGGCTGGCGGTGGCCGGCACCACGTTCCAGGGCCTCCTGCGCAACCCGCTCGCCGACCCGTACGTGCTCGGGACGGCGTCGGGGGCCGCGCTCGGGGCCGCGATCGCCGTGATCATCCCGGTCCGGATCGCGATCCTCGCCTTCGGGCTGCTCCAGGCGCTCGCGTTCCTCGGCGCCCTCCTGGCGGTCGCGGCCGTCTACCGCCTGTCGCGGGTCGGCGGGGCGGCGCCGATGACGAGCCTGCTCCTGACCGGCTACGCCCTCGGCTCGCTCCTGGCAGCGGGGCTCGCGATGGCGATGTACCTGAGCGGGGCCGCTCTCCGCCAGATCTTCGCCTACCTCCTCGGCAGCTTCGACAACGCGTCGTGGGGCCAGCTCGCGGGGGCGGCTCCGATCGTCCTGATCGCGACCCTCTTCGTGTTCGCCCGGGCGAAGGCCCTGAACGGGATGCTCCTGGGTGAGGAAGCGGCCGCCCATCTCGGGGTCGACGTCCGGCGCGAGCGGGCGATCCTCCTCGGACTCGCATCGCTGATCACGGCGGCCTGTGTCGCGGTGGCGGGCCTGATCGGGTTCGTCGGGCTCGTCGTCCCGCACGTCATCCGGCTGATCGTCGGGCCCAACGCCCGGCTCGTCCTGCCGCTGTCCGCGCTGGGCGGGGCGGTGCTGATGGTGGCCGCCGACCTGATCGCCCGGATGCTCGGCGAGATCCCGGTCGGGGTGATCACCGCGGTCATCGGGGCGCCGTTCTTCCTCGGCCTGCTCCGGCGGACCCAGCGCGGCTACGAGCTGTGAGCGCATCCCAGGCTCGGCCGCGATGAGCCGGCCGGTGCTCTCGCTGCGCGGGATCGCCGCGGGCTACGGCGGCCGGCCGGCCCTGCGCGAGGTCGACCTCGACATCGGCGCCGGCGAGTGGGTCGGCATCCTCGGGCCGAACGGGGCGGGCAAGTCGACCCTCCTCCGCCTCCTGACCGGCGTCCTCCGGCCGACGGCGGGGACGATCGAGGTCGACGGCCGCCCCATCGCGGGCCTCGACCGCGAGGACGTCGCGCGCCGGATCGCCGTCGTGCCGCAGCCCTCGAGCCTGCCGTTCTCGGCGCCGGTGGAATTGGTCGTCGCCCTCGGTCGCCTGCCGCACGAGGATCGCCTGCGCGGCCCCGGACCGGCCGACAAGGCGGCGGTCGCGGCCGCGATCGAGCGGGTCGGGCTGGGGCGGCTCGTCGGACGCGACATCCGCGAGCTCTCGACCGGGGAGCGCCAGCTCGTCCTGATCGCAGTCGCGGTCGCCCAGGCGGCCCCGATCATCATGCTCGACGAGCCGACGATCCACCTGGACATCCGGCACCAGTTCGACGTGATGGACCTGCTTGCCGACCTGAACGCGCGCGACGGTCGGACGATCGTCACCGTCCTCCACGACCTGCACCTGGCGGCGAGCCGGATCCCGCGCACGGTCCTCGTGGCCGACGGCCGGGTCGTCGCCGACGGCCCACCGGCGACGGTCCTCGACGCCGACCGGATCCGATCGGTGTTCGGGGTCGACCCGGAGCTCCTGCCCAGCGGACCGTGGACCGCCGCCGTGACCGGAGCGGGGGTCGCTCGCGGCTGATCGCGCGGGCCTCGCCCGGCGCGATGGCCCATCATCGCCCGATGCGCATCGCCGACTTCGCCCTCGAACGGTTCTTCGCCCGCTGGGAGTTCGCCGTTCGCCATCTGCTCTGCGCCTCGGACGTCGAGGGCTGGCGGATGGCCGACCTGCTCGCGCTGGCCGACGAGGAGACCGCCGACCTGTGGGCAAACCTCCGACTCGGCTACACCGAGGCGCCGGGCCACCCGCTGCTCCGGGCCGAGATCGCGGCCCTCTACGACACCCTCGACGCCGACGACGTCCTCGTCTTCGCCGGCGCCGAGGAGGCGATCTTCTGCCTCTCGAACGTGCTCCTCGGCGAGGGCGAGCACGCCGTCGTCGCGTGGCCCGGCTACCAGAGCCTGTACGAGGTCGGCCGGGCGGCCGGCGCCGACGTCACGCTCCACGACCTGCGCGAGGCGGATGGCTGGGCACTAGACCCGGCCCGGCTGATCGCGTCGCTCCACGACAACACCCGCCTCGTCGTCGTGAATGCGCCCCACAACCCGACCGGGATGCTCCCGACCGCGGCCGAGTGGGCGGCGCTCACGGGCGAGCTGGCACGGCGCGGGATCCATCTCCTGTCCGACGAGGTCTACCGCTTCCTCGAGCAGGACGAGGGCGATCGGCTGACCGCGGGGGCCGACACGTTCGAACGTGGGGTCTCGCTCGGCGTCCTCTCCAAGTCGTTCGCGCTGGCCGGCCTCCGGATCGGCTGGCTGGCGACCCGCGACCGGGATCTGCTCGCCCGGTGTGCCGCGTTCAAGGACTACACGACGATCTGCTCGTCGGCCCCGGCCGAGATCCTCGCCCTGATCGGGCTCCGGGCGCGCGAGACGGTCCTTGCCCGATCACGCCGGATCGTCGGCGACAACCTCGCGCTCCTGGACCGGTTCTTCGCGGCCAACGCCGGCCGGATGGAGTGGGTCCGGCCGCGCGGCGGATCGATCGGGTTCCCACGCCTCCTCGACGCCGAGCCGATCGACGCGTTCGCCGCCCGCCTCGTCGAGGCGGAGGGGGTCCTGCTCCTGCCGGGCTCGCAATTCGGGTTCGAGGGCAACCACTTCCGGATCGGGTTCGGCCGGGAGGATCTTCCGGCGGCCCTCGCCGGGCTCGAGCGGTTTCTCGGTCAGGCGTCCGAGCGGCGCTGATCGGCGACATCGAGCGACGCGAGGCCGGCCAACGCGACGAGCCGCTGGCCCTCCGTCGCGAACCCCGCGGCGTTGAGCATCGCGTCGGCGGGCAGGTCGAGCACCTCGGCCAGGCGGAGCACGAGGCTCGAGCTTGCGCCAACCGCGCCGCGCTCGAGGCTCTCCAGGAAGCCCTTGCCGGGCGTGCCACCGATCGCCACATGCAGGGCGTCGAGATCGAGGCCGCGCGCCTCGCGCCGGTTCCGGATGACCTGCCCGAACTCGATCCCGCTGACCCTGCCGATGTCCATCGCGGCTCCTTCGCCTGACCTTCCCGCCGTCGACCTGAACCCCGGGGCTCGTCCAGCCCTATCCTCGCCCAGATGGCCGAATGGATCTACTTCATCCACCCGCCTCGCGACGACTTCGCGGCGACGATGACCGACGAGGAGCGGGCGGTCTGGTCCGTCCACTTCGAGCGGTTCGAGCGGCTGCTCGCCGACGGCACGATCATCCTCGTCGGGCCCACGCTCGGGCCGACGAACACCGGAATCGCGATCTTCGAAGCGCCGGACGAGGCCGCCGCCCGCACGCTCATGGACGAGGATCCGGTGATCGCGGGCGGCTTCGCCCGGGGCGAGCTCCGACCGTTCCGCGTCTCGTTGCTGCGCGGCCGGGACTGATCTCGCGGCGCTCGCCCGACGACCTCGCGCACCTCCGATCGTCCGGGTTGTCCTGGCCGCTGCGGATGGCCGATGATGCGGGTCCGGCGGCCGCTGGCCGTCCGACGACGCAGGCGAGGGGCCGGCCCGACCTCGGCTCGCTCGCGAGGGAGGACCCCGCCCGGTGGCCATCGATCCTGCTGCTCCCCGTTCCCGTCGCACGATCCTTGCGGGTGCCCTGGCCGGCACCGGCGCCCTGATCGCCCACTCCCTCGGCCGGGCGACGCCGGCCGCCGCAGCGAACGGCCAGCCGGTCCTGCTCGGTCAGGGAACGACCGCCACGGAGAACGAGGCGACGGCGCCGACGATCCTGAATGCCTCGGTCGATCACGCGTTCGTCGTCAAGACGACCGCGGGCAATGACGCCGTCGAGGGCTGGACCTCCTTCGAGGGCACCGGCGTCCTCGGAATCACCGGAGCCGGCGTCGGTGTCCAGGGCCAGAGCAGCCTCGGCACGGGCGTCTACGGCCTGAGTGGCCCCGGTCAGGTCGACGCGGGTGGGGTCAATCGCCACACCGGCGTGATCGGATCAACGGGTGATGGGACCTCCCTCGCCGAGGACACCGACGAGACCGGCGTGTACGGCTATGCCAACGACTCCTTCGCGGCCGCCGGCGTCTGGGGCGACTCCATCCAGGGGATCGGCGTCGTCGGAACGGGCGACTGGGGCGTGTACGGCTACGGCTCGACCGGCGTCCTCGGTGGCGTCTCGGCGGTCGCGACCGGCGTGTACGGCTTCGCCGGCGACGACGGCGAGATCACCCCGCCGACGCCGTCGGCCGGCGTCGTCGGTCGGGCGGGCAGTGGCGCGAAGTACGGCATCGTGGCCGCCGCTGCAGGCTCGGACCAGTTCGCCCTGTACGCGTCGGGCCGGCTTCGGCTCACGTCCTGCGGTGGCCGGACGACGATCGCATCGACGGCAACGTCGAAGAAGGTCATCCTGGCCGGGATCACCGCGTCCTCGTTCGTCGTCGCCACCCTCCAGACGAGCATCAGCGGCTGCTACGTCCGGGCGGTCGTGCCGGCCGCCGGCTCGTTCACGATCTACCTGTCGAAGGCGCCGGGCAAGACGGCGGCCATCGGCTACATCGTCGCGAACTGACGCAGCGATGAAGACGACCAAGCACACGACCGGCCGGACACGGCCGGAACCCGGCCTGACCGACGCCGAGCGGGCCGCCCGGTTCGACGTGGTCGCCGCCACGGTCGCCGGGCGCATCGGCCGAAACGGCAAGCCGGCCGTCCCGGCCGGGCCCCGAACGGCCGCCGACGCACGAGCACGGGCGCTCGGGATCGCGACCCGGACCGCGAGGGTTCGCCCGCCGGATTGACGGAACGCACCGTCGTTCCCGGACAACCCGTCGCGCCGGCCGGACGGGTCGGTCATCATGGGCACCGTTCGATGCCGACCGGGGGCGCGGGGTCCCGCCGGAGGTCGTCGGCGGCTGGTCGAGGATCGAACCGCAATGGACATCCAGCTCGGGACCGAACGGATCTTCGTGCTCCGCGAGCGCGATGGGCCCGACCGCTACCGCCAGCAGGCGATGGACCAGCGGACGCACGCGTTCGGGTCGGGCCTGGGCTCGATCCTGTCGCGGCCCAAGGCCGAGGATGTCGAGCTCGTTGCCAGCCAGCTCCGGCTGGAGCCGTTCTGGCACGTCTCGGGTCGGGCCCAGTATGTCTACGAGCGGCGGCGCGATTACCCGGTCGTCGCGAGCGGGCCGGAGGTCCGCGAGGTGACGATCGACGGCACGGCCTACCCGATCGCCCAGGCCGGGCCGGGCGCCCGAACGTTCACGATGAGTGCGCTCGAGCATTGCCGCGAGGAGCTCGCCCACGTCCTCGACGTCGATGCCCGGAGCGGGATTCGCGTCGCTGACGCGACGGCCATCCTGTCCGGGCCACGCGACGAGATCAGCGACCCGGCCACCCTCGGTGCCGACGATGCGATCGTGATCCCGCCCGAGCAGCGCGCCTCATTCGTCGTCCGGCAGCTCCTCGCCGAGATGCTCAAGCCGGTCCAGGCCGACCGGATCCTCGAGGAATCGCTGACGCTCGAGACGATCGACCTCTGCTACCGCCCGATCCGGGCGTTCGAGTTCATGTGGAAGCCGAAGAGCAAGAGCGGCGTCGTCGAGATCGATGCCGTCACGGGCGCGGTCCGCCAGGGCGGGTCGCTCCTGCCCCAGCTCGGCAAGGTGATCACGCGCGACGCCCTGTTCGACATCGGCGCGGACACGATCGGGCTCCTGGTGCCGGGCGGGAGCATCGCCGTGAAGGTGGCGCGCGCCGCCCTCGACAAGGGGTACTAGGCGAGATCGACGGCTGTCTCGGCTGGACGGCCATGCGTGCGTTGAAGCCTGCGCTCCTCGCTCACGGGCATCCGAGCCCGCTCGCTCCGGTGCTCGGCTTCGCCTTCGCCTGACCGCCCATCCGCGACGAAGGCGGTTCGCGACCTAGGTTCGCTTGCGCTCCAGGTCGAGGAACGGCAGGTCGACGACCGTGGCCGGGACCCGGCCGCGCCGGCCCTCGACGGTCCACTCGACGTCCACCTTCGACCCGCGCGCCTCGTGGGCCGGCGGCACCGAGGCGAGGGCGATCGCCTGCTTGAGGATCGGGCTCCAGCCGACCGACGTGGCCCGTCCGACCTGGCGCCCACCGACGAACACGGGCCGAGGCGAGCGGTCGACGACCGGCGAGATCGCCGGCGGCAGACCCTGGGCGCTGAAGAGCCCCTCGATCCCGTACCAGTCGAGCTCGAGCCCGACGAGCCGGCGGGCCGGTCCGCCGGCGCGGGCCTCGCGCTCGAGGGCAAGCCGGCCCGACGAAGTCCGCCTTGTCGAGCGTGACCAGCCGTCCGAGTCCGATCTCCGCCGGGCTGTAGTTCTGCTCCGGGTTCATCGCGTGGCGGGCCGAGGTGTAGTCGACCTCGAGCAGGACCAGCCCGGCCTCGAGCCGGACGACATCGAGCGCCAGCATCCCGGCCGGCCGGATCGCGTGGTCGCTGGCCCGCCGCCCAGAGGGCATCCCACAGGGCGACGGCGTGCTCGGCGTCGACCCACAGCTCGTAGCCGAGGTCGCCGGTGTAGCCGGTCCGCGACACGTCGAGGGCGACCTTCTTGCGGCCGACCTTGAGCGTCGTCGCCCGGCGCCGGAAGTAGCCGAGGTCCGCGAACGACTCGCCGGTCGCGGCCTCGAGGACTGCCCGCGCCTGGGGGCCCTGGAGGGCGACGGCCGCCGTCCGCTCCGTGACGTCGTCGATCGGTGACGTCGAGGCCGGCACTGTTCATCCGGAGCCAGCGCAGCTGCGGGTCGGCGGCCGTCCAGCGGAAGGTGCCGTCGTCGAGGCCGTGGATCGTGCCGTCGTCGATGACCTTGCCGTGCTCGTCGCACCACGGCGTGTAGTAGACCCGGCCCGGCGTCAGCTTCGTCGCGTCGCGGGTGATCACCCGGTCGACCAGCCGGCGCGCATCCGGGCCGCCGACCACGTACTTGAACAGGGGACTCACGTCGATGAGCGCGGCCGCCTCGCGGATCGCGTTGTACTCGATGTCGTGGGCGTCGGCGTAGCTCGACGACGCGAAGTAGCCCGACCACTCGCGCCACTGCTGCTTGCGGTTGAGCGGCGCGGTGACGGGATGGAACGCGGTTCCGACGCTCACGGGCGGGGCTCTCCTCGGATGACGGGCGGGCCAAGTATCGCCGACGCCACGGTCGGCTGGCGGCGGGCGCGCGAAGCGTGCGACGATCGTCACCGGAACGAACGGAGGGTTGGATGCGCATCGTCGTGACGGGCGGCAGCGGCAAGCTCGGGCGGGCGGTCGTCAGCGAGCTCCTCGACCATGGCCACGAGGTCTGGAACGTCGACCTCGCGCCGCCGCGCGACGGCGTCCGGCCGGGATCGCGCTTCACGCGGGTCGACCTGACCGACTTCGGCCAGGTCTACGAGCTCTTCCGGGGCATCGACGAGGGCTGGGAGGCCGTCGACGGGATCGTCCATCTGGCCGCGATCCCGGGTCCCGCCCAGACACCGAACGCGGCCCTGTTCGCGAACAACATCCAGGGCGACTTCAACGTGTTCTCGGCCGCCCGCCATGCCGGAATCCGGAATGTCGTCTGGGCGTCGAGCGAGACGGTCCTCGGCCTGCCGTTCGACACGCCGCCGCCCTACGCCCCGCTGGACGAGGAGTACCCGGTCCGGCCCGAGACCGCCTACTCGCTGGCCAAGGCGCTCGACGAGGACATGGCCCGTCACTTCTGTCGCTGGGATCCCGGCCTGAAGATGATCGGGCTGCGGTTCTCGAACGTGATGGAGCCCGCCGACTACGCCCGGTTCCCGTCGTTCGATGCCGATCCGCTGCTCCGCAAGTGGAACCTGTGGGGCTACATCGACGCTCGCGACGGGGCCCAGGCGGCACGCCTCGCCGTCGAGTCGGACCTGGTCGGGATGGAGGTCTTCATCATCGCCAACGCCGACACGGTCATGAGCCGCTCGTCGGCGTCGCTGATGGCCGAGGTCTTCCCGGACGTCCCGATCCGCGCGGAGCTCGGCGAGCACGAGACGCTCCTGTCGATCGCCAAGGCGCGCCGGATCCTCGGCTACGAGCCGCGCCACAGCTGGCGCGACGAGGTGCCCCGAGCCTGACGGTGGTCAGCCGGCGGGAATGGCGGCGCGAGCCGCGACCGCGTCGCGGCAGCGCCGGATCGCGGCGACCGACACGTCCGCGTCGGCCTCGGTCGTCGACCAGTTCGAGACCGAGATCCGCATCGCCGCCATGCCATGCCAGGTCGTGCCGCCCAGCCAGCACGTCCCGTCCGCCTGGACAGCCGCGATGACCTCGCGGGTGAACGCATCGATCGCGGCCTCGTCGGGCGCGTCGAGCTCGGTGCCGGCAGCGGCCGGCGGCGCGAAGCGGACAAGGACCTGGTTCAGGACGACCTCGTTGAGGATCGTCACGCCCGGCGCGTCACGCAGCCCGTCGGCCATCCGCCGGGCGAGCGCGCAGCCCCGATCGATCATCTCCGCCAGCCCGTCGCGACCGAGCGACCGCAGCGCGGCATAGATCGGGAAGCCGCGCGCCCGCCGCGACGACTCGGCCACCCAGTTGTACGGGTCGCGCTCGGCGCCGGCGGTCTCGACGTAATACGCCGCGCCGAGGGTCATCGCCGCGTGGTGGGCGGCCACGTCGCGGACGATCGCGATGCCCGAGTCGTACGGCACGTTCAGCCACTTGTGGGCATCGGTCGTCCACGAGTCGGCGTCGCCGAGGCCGGCCGTCAGGTGGCGCAGCCCGGGCACGGTCGCCGCCCACAGCCCGAACGCGCCGTCGACGTGGAGCCAGGCGTTCGGCAGCTCGCGCACGGCCGCGACGATGTCCGGCAGCGGATCGAAGGCACCGGTATTGACGTTGCCGGACTGGGCGCACACGAGGACCGGCCGATCGCGCAGCCCGGCCAGCGTCTCGCGCAGGGCATCCGGGCGCATCCGGCCCTGATCGTCGGCAGCCACCTTGTGGACCCGGTTGCGACCCAGCCCGAGCATCTGGAGCGAGACGTGGATCGTGACGTGGGCCTCGGCGCCGACGACGACGGCGATGTCCGGGGCGCCGATCAGCCCGTCCTCCTCGACGTTCCAGCCCAGGCGCTCCAGGACGCGATGACGTCCGGCCGCGAGGGCGGTGAACGACGCCATCGTCGCTCCCGTCGAGAAGCCGACGGACGAGCCCTCGGGCAAGCCGAACAGGTCGACCAGCCAGCCGCCGGCGACCTCCTCGGCGACCGAGGCGGACGGCCCGATCACGTACAGCCCGGAGTTCTGGTCCCAGGCGCTGGTCAGCCAGTCGGCGGCCAGCGCTGCCGGCAGCGATCCGCCGATGACGAAGCCGAAGAAGCGCGGCCCGGCCGACGCGATCAGGCCCGGATCGGCGATCGTCGCCAGGTGGTCGACGACCTCGCCGGGCGCCTCGCCCCAGGCTGGGAGCGGCCCGCCGAACGACGCGAGCAGCTCGTCGTGTCCGGCCCGCGGCGCGACCGGGCGGTTGTCGACGCCGTCCAGGAAGTCCGCCGCGAGGTCCGCGGTCTGACGGAGGAGCTGACGGTGGTCGGGCATCGGCGGTGGTCCCCTCGGTGCGGCGTCGTGATCGCCCGGTGAACGATGCCACCACGACGGTCGTCGTGCAGAACGCGGCCGGCTTGCCCGCCGCGGCTCGGCTACCCTCAGCCCTGCATCCCAGCACGCTCACGGAGGGGTTCGTGGCCGAGCGCTACGACGCGGTGATCATCGGCGGCGGCCACAACGGGCTCGTCAGCGCCGCCTACCTGGCCCGGGCCGGGATGAAGACGCTCGTCCTCGAGCAGCGCCACGTCCTCGGCGGCGCGGCGGTCACCGAGGAGCTGTTCCCGGGCTTCCGGTTCAGCGTCTTCTCCTACGTCGTCTCGCTCCTCCGGCCCGAGATCATCCGCGAGCTCCAGCTGCCGCGCCACGGCCTCGACATCCTGCCGCTCGACGGGACGTTCACGCCGCTCCGGACCGGTGACGGGCCGAAGGCCGGCGGCGGCGACTACCTCTGGCGGGTCAACGACCACGGCCGGACGATCCGCGAGCTGCGGCGCTGGTCGGCCAGCGACGCCGAGGCCTACGAGGAGTACGGCCAGCTCATGGTCGAGATGGCCCGCTTCATCAAGCCGATCCTCGGCGATCACCCCGCCCGACCTGACGTCGCTCGACCCGCGCCCGCTGCTCCCGCTGGCCGGCCTCGCTGCGCAGCTTCCAGCAGCTGCCGGAGCGCCAGCAGGCGGTCTTCGTCCAGCTGATGACGATGTGCGCCGCCGACTTCCTCGACCAGTGGTTCGAGACCGATCCGCTCAAGGCGACGATGAGCGCGTCCGGGATCATCGGGACGTACCAGGGGTCCGCTCGCCCGGGCACCGCCTACGTCCTGCTCCACCACTACATGGGCGAGATCGACGGCGCGTTCCGGGCATGGGGCATCCCGAAGGGCGGGACCGGCGGGATCTCGAACGCGATCGGGTCGCGCGGCGCGGGCGCTCGGCGCCGAGATCCGGACCGAGGCGCCGGTCGAGCGGATCCTCGTCAAGGACGGTCGAGCCGTCGGCGTCGTCCTCGCCGGCTCCGGCGAGGAGATCCGGGCCGACGTCGGTCCTCTCCTCGGTCGACGCCCGGCGGACGTTCCTCGGCCTCCTCGAGCCGGGCTCGCTCGACGCCGAGTTCGAGGAGGAGGTCCGGCGCTTCAAGTTCCGCGGCTCGTCCGGCAAGGTCAACCTGGCGGTCGATCGGCTGCCCGACTTCACGAGCCTGCCCGGCGTGGGCGAGCACCTCCGCGGCGCGATCTCGTTCAGCCCGTCGGTCGACGAGATGGAGCAGGCCTACGACGACGCCAAGTACGGCCACTTCAGTCGAAGAAGCCGTACATCGACATGATCATCCCGACCCTCGTCGACCCGACGATGGCGCCGCCCGGCAAGCACGTCATCAGCTGCTTCGTCCAGTACGCGCCGTACAAGCTGGCGCCGGAGCTCGGGACGTGGGACGACCAGCGCGAGGCGTTCGGCGACGCGGTCATCGACCGGATCGCCGAGTTCGCGCCGAACATTCGGGACATCATCCTGTTCCGGAACGTCCAGACGCCGCTCGACATCGAGCGGACGACCGGGCTGACCGAGGGCAACATCTTCCAGGGCGAGCTGACCCTCGAGCAGCTGTTCTTCAACCGCCCGGTGCCCGGGCTACGCCCGCTTCAAGACGCCGATCCGCGACCTCTGGCTGTGCGGCTCGTCGACCCATCCGGGCGGCGGGATCATGGGCGCGAACGGCCGGATCGCGGCGCTCGAGGTGCTCCGGTCGCGCGGCCGGAGAGCCGCCTGATGGCGCCGAGTCCGCGGGCAGCGGACCGGCCGCCCAGCGTCGGCCGCGGCGACGGCGGTGCCGGCCAGCCGGCGCTACGACGCGATCGTCGTCGGGGGCGGCCACAACGCCCTCGTCACGGCGGCGTATCTCGCGAAGGCCGGCCAGCGGGTCGCTCGTCCTCGAGCGGCGCGGCCACGTCGGAGGCGCGGCCGAGACCGGGGAGCTGGGCGGTGTCCGGGTGCCGCGCCTGGCCCATACGGTCGGGCGCCTCCGTCCGTCGGTCGTCAAGGACCTCGACCTGAAGTCGCACGGCCTGCCGCTCGTCGCACCCGAGGTGCGGGTGTTCGCGCCGCAACCGGACGGCCGGGCAGTGACGCTCTGGGCCGACCACGGCCGGACCGTCGATGGCCTGCGCGCATGGTCGGACCACGATGCCGAGGCGTACCCCGATTTCGACCGGCTCGTCCGCTCGCTCGGCCGCTTCCTCGCCGACCTCGCTGCGGAGACGCCGCCCGACATCAAGGCGCCGGGGATCGGCGACGCGCTCACGGGGCTCAAGCTCGGCCGGACGTTCCGCGGCCTCGGCCGCCACGATCGGCCACACGATCCTGCGCGTCCTGCCGATGGCCGTCGCCGACTTCGTCGCCGAGTCGTTCGAGACCGACGCCCTCCAGGCGGCGATCGCCTGGCGCGGCGTTCGGCACTCGTTCGCTCGGACCGTGGTCGGCCGGCATCGACCGCGATCCTCCTCGGCGATGCGGCCGGCAACGACGGTGGCGCGGCCGGCCAGACGGTGTTCGCCGATCGGCGGCCCGGGCGCGCTGTCCGAGGCCCTCGCCTCCGCGGCGCGGGCGGCCGGCGCCGAGATCCGCTGCGACGCCGAGGTCGTCGCGATCACCGTCGCGCGACGGCCGCGTCACCGGCGTCGCCCTCGCCTCCGGCGAGGAGCTCGCCGCCCCGGTCGTGGTCGTCCGGGCGTCGACCCGAAGCGGACCCTGATCGAGCTGGCCGACCCGGTCACGATCGGGCCGTCGATGCTGCTGGCGGGCCGGCAACTTCCGGACGCCGGGCGTCGTCGCCAAGGTCAACCTCGTGCGTCGACCGGCTGCCCCGGTTCACGCGCCGCTGCCGGGCGACGACGAGCAGCTCCTCCGCGGCCGGATCGTCGCCGCGCCCGGGATCGACGCGATCGAGCGCGCGTTCGACGCCGCGAAGTACGGGCGCGTCTCCGAGACGCCGGTCCTCGAGGCGACGATCCCGTCGCTCGTCGATCCGTCGCTCGTCGACGGAGCGCCGGACGGGACGCACGTCGTCAGCGTCAGCGCCCAGTACGCGCCGTACCAGCTTCGGGGCGGCTCGTGGGACGACCCCGGGCGGGGCGCTGCCTTCGCCGATCAGGTCGTCGGCGTGCTCGATGCGCTCGCGCCCGGGTTCGCCTCGAGCATCCGCGCCCGCGAGGTCATCACGCCGCTCGACCTCGAGCGCGACTACGGCCTGACCGGCGGCCACCCGCTGCATGGCGAGCAGGCGCTGGACCAGTTCTTCCTGTGGCGGCCGTTCCTCGGCAGCGCGCCGCTACCGCCTGCCGATCGCCGGTCTGTACCTGTGTGCCAGCGGCGCCCACCCGGGCGGCGGCGTCACCGGCCAGCCCGGCCAGAACGCGGCCCGCGAGATCCTGTCGGACCTGAAGCGCCGCCGCTAGCTCAGCCGTGCGCCGCCGGGTGCATTCGGAGCGACCAGCCGGCGATCGATGGGAACGTCAGGGACGTCGAGGCGATCGCGACACCGACGATGACGATCGCGCCACCGGCGATGGCCGCCGCCTCGAGCTGCTCGCCCAGGAGCGCGGCGCCCAGCCCGACCCCGACGACCGGGATCAGGTAGTTGACGACGGCCGTCCGACTCGCGCCCCAGCGCTCGATCAGGTGGAAGAAGAGCAGCGGGGCGAGCCCGGAGGCGACGAGCCCGAGCCAGCCGATCGCCGTCCACGCCGCGGGCGCGACGGCGCCGAGGTCGGGCCGTTCGAGCATGAGGCTCAGCAACGCGGTCACGACGAACCCGATCTGCACCTGGCCGGCCGCGACGCCGATCGGATCGGTCCCGCGCAGGAAGCGTCGCGTCCACACGGCGGTCACCGCGTAGGACGTCACGGCGCCCAGCATGGCAAGGAGCGCGATCGGCTCGCCGCCGCCGTGGATCCCGCCCGACACGACGACCACGACGCCGCCGAAGCCGACGATCACGCCGGCCAATCGGCGCAGGGACAGCGGTTCGTCGCTGATCGCAAGGCTGGCGAGGACGATCGTGAACAGCGGCGTCGCCGCACTGAAGATCGAGGCCAGGCCGGCATCGATGTCGCGCTGGCTCCAGGCGATCAGGCTGAACGGGATGACGAGGCCCGTGATCGCGACGACGCCGACGTGGAGCGCGTCCCGGCGCGCGGGCGCGTGAAGACCGCGCCAGCGGACGATCGCTGTCAGGAGCGCGGCGCCAATGCCCAATCGCAGCGCGACCAGCGTCAGCGCCTCGAGCGCCGGCCCGACGACCTCGACCGCGAGGTACGTGGAGCCCCAGATCAGGCCCAGCGCCGCGAACAGGATCGGCTCGATCGCCCGGCCGAGGAGTCCCACGTCAGGCGCCCGCCGGTGCCAGCCGGGCGCCCGCGGAGGGCGTTCCGGCGGGCGCGGCCGTCACCGTCGCGGCAACCCGCCGGATCGCGCTTGCGATCCGGCGATCGAGCGGAGCGAGGCCGGTCTCGGTCAGCGGTGCCGTCCGGCCGTGCCACGGGAGGAAGCGGGTCGGCCGGATCCGGATGACCAGCGAGTACGTGGCGAGGAACTGGCCCGGCGTGAGTCCGATCGCCGCCATCTGAATGGCGTACTTGGCGAGGTGGGACGCCGGCAGGATCGCCGCGGACGGTGCGTCGATCAGCTCGGCTTCACCCTCGACCAGGCCCACGTCGAAGTCCTCGTCGGGCTCGCCGACGGCCAGCATCACCGACGCGTTGGCCCGCACGTTGGCGACCTTCTTCGCCTGGGGCTTGCTCGCGATCAGAACGGTCTCGCCGTCCCAGCTGAACCAGATCGGGACGAGATGCGGCGTGCCGTCCGCGGCAACGCTGCTCAGCCAGACGACGCTCGCGGTGCGGAGCATCCGGTCGAGGCGAGCGGCGGGCGAGGCGGCGACGCGATCGTCATGGCGCAGGTCCATGCCCGGATCGTGCGGCCCGGAGCCCGGACGGACTCCCGACGGGCGACCTCAGCCGGCATGGACATCTGTCGATGACCTCGGCCGCCGAAGCAGCGGCGGGTCGCGTGCGAGGATGCCCGAGGCTACTTCCCGCCGAGCATCCCGCCCAGCCCGCCGCCGCCGAGCAGCCCACCGAGCAGCCCACCGAGATCCGGCTGATTCGCCGCGTCGCCGGCCTTCGGCGCCGTCCCGTCGGGGGTCAGGTGATCGATGATCATCGGCAGGAACGCGGCCAGCATCGGGAGCAGCGACTGGATTGAGATCCCCGTCGATGACGAGAGCTGGTTGACGGTGTCCGGCCCGAGGGCCGCCCCCAGCTGGGCCGGCTCGACCGGCTCGTTGCCGCCCGTCGAGACCCATGAGTCGACGGCGCCGCCGAGTCCGCCGGCCCGCAGCTTGGCGAGCAGCCCGTCGACGCCGCCCTGAGAGGCGAAGACCTCCTGGACGCCGCCGGCGAGCTTGGCCGGGTCGACGCCGCCCTCGGCGCCACCGAGACCGGAGAGCAGATTCGAGAAGTCCATGGCGGTTCCTCCTGTGGGCTGTGGATCGAATGGTGGCTCAGCGTCGCTCGATCTGCTTCTCGTCGCCGATCCGCTCCTCGACGGCGGCCTGCGCCGGCTCGTCGGGTCGCGGCGGCGGGGGAGCGGATCCGGCCAGCAGCGCGGCGGCCGCATCGGCCGGGGACGGCCAGTTCCAGGTTCCGAGCCGCCGGAGCAGGCGCCGGCCCGTCAGGTCGAGATGGATCGGGGTGATGGCGATGCGGCGGTTGATGACGGCGTGGAAGTCGGTTCCCTCGATCGCCAGCCCGGACGGCGGCGGGCCGCCGATCCAGAAATACGGGATCCCGCGCGGATCGAGCCGCTCGACCAGCTGGTCCTGGTAGACCCGCCGGCCGAGCCGCGTGACCTCGATCCCCTGGCACTCCTCGATCGTCGCCGCCGGCACGTTGACGTTGATCAGCTCGCCTCGCGACAGGCCGTGCTCGAGGATGTTGCGGGCGACGATCGCGGCCGCGACCGTGGCAAGGGAGAAGTCGGGGTGCTCGTAATACTCCTGGCTGATCGCGAACCCCGGGCAGCCGTTGATGACCGCCTCCATCGCCGCCGACACCGTTCCTGAGTACGTGATGTCGTCGCCGAGGTTCGCTCCGTAGTTGATGCCGGCCGCGACGAGGTCGAAGCCGTGCCCGAAGTAGCCGAGGAATGCGAGGCTCACGGCGTCGGTCGGGCTGCCGTCGACCGAGTAGCCGAGCGACCCGTCGCCGAGGGTCCGCTCCCGGACGCGGAGCGGCCGCATCAGCGTCTTCTGGTGGCCGACCGCGCTCTGGTTCGTGTCGGGGGCGACGACGGTCGTATCGCCGATCGGGTCGAGCGCCTGCTTCAGGGCCAGGAGCCCGCGGGACTCGACGCCGTCGTCGTTCGTGATCAGGATCTTCGGCCGGGTCGACCAGTCGTGGAGCGGCCGGGCAAGCGGCCGGAGGCCGCGCGGCCCACCGCGCGCGGCGCCGCCCGCGACCGGCTCGCCGCGCTCCTTGTCGAGGTCGCGGCGCTCCGTGCGCGCTCGCTCGCGGGTCATGTCGGGCTTGTCGTCCGGGCCCTCGTTGGCAGGCGTCGGGCGGGGCGACCGGGGCGGGTTGTGCGGCTCGTCGTTGCTCATGGGGTCAGGTGGGCGTCTCGGTCGTGCCGGTGACGCCGCTCACATCCGTATCGACGCCGGCCACGGGCTCGTGCGGCACGCGGACCGGGCGGCCCTCGCGCTGCTCCACGCGTCGCGCGGCGCGGGCCGCGATCGGTGAGGGCTCGCGGGTCAGCTTCAGGAAGTGGAAGAAGAACGCCGACAGGACGGCGGCGACCGGGATTCCGAAGATCGCGCCGGTGATGCCGGCGATCTTGCTCCCGATCAGGACCGAGCCGAGGACGACGATCGGGTGGATCCCGACAGCCTCCTGCATCAGCCGCGGCTGGAGGACGTTCATCACGATCATCCAGCCGACGCCCATGAGGATCGCGGTCGGCAGGCCATGGTCGCCCGGGGTCAGCACGGCGACGATCACGGGCGGCGCCCACGCGACGAACGGGCCGAAGAACGGGATCGCCATCAGGACGCCGGCCGCGGCCGTCGTGACGGCGAGGTATGGCAGCCCGAAGATGGCGCTCGTGAGCGCGGCGACGGCGGCGTAGACGATGCCGAGGATCGCCTGGCCGCGGAGGAAGCCACCGAACGAGCGGGCGATGCTCGTCTCGAGCAGGCGCGCCTCCTCCTTCATCGACGGCGGCACGACCCGGAAGAGGAACGACAGGATCGCGTCGCGGTCGACGACCATGTACAGCGACAGGATCAGCGACGAGCAGCAGGTTGCCGAGCGCTCCGAAGCTGGCCACCGCCAGCGACTGGACCGGGCCGGCGAGCTGCGCGGCGTACGTCGGCGGTGTTGTCGAGGAAGCTGGTGGCCTGGGCGAGCAGGTCGACCTGGTCGAGGCCCAGGGCGTTCACCCGCTCCTGCCACGGGGCGAGCAGCTGAGGCAGGTTCTGGCGGAGCTCGGGAACGCTCGTCACGAACGCGGAGATCGACTGGGCGAGGGCGCCCGCCACGAGCACGACAACGAGGACGATCGCGCCGACGAGCACCGCATACACGAGGACCACCGCGCCGATCCGGGGCAGAAGCGGCACGAGCCGGGTCAGGCCGGCGACGACCGGGCTCAGGATGAAGGCGAGCAGCCACGCCAGGAAGAAGACCAGGATGACGTCGCCGAAGGCGTAGAAGATGTCCGCCAGGTAGCCGATCAGGATCAGGGCCAGGACGACCGCGCCGAGGACCAGCACCGCGGTCAGCCAGCGCCGTTGTCGTTCGGTCACATGTCACCTTCGAGTGGTCGGCCAGTCGCCCCATGGTAGACGCCGCGCGGGCGCCGTCGACGTCTGCGGCGTTCACCTACTGGACCTGGCCCTCGCGCCCGGCGACCGCCCTACCGCAGGCCCATCTTCTCCTTGACCTCGGCCATCGTCGCCGCGGCGACCGGGGCGAGGCGATCGGCGCCGGCCGCGAGGATCGCGTCGATCTCGGCCGGATGGGCCATCAGCTCGGCGTACCGCTCGCGAGCGGGCGCGTAGTGGCGGACGATCCGCTCGGCGAGGACCTTCTTCATGTCGACGCAGCCGGTCCGGGCCGTCCGCTCGCCTTCCCACAGGTCCTCGTAGTCGTCGCCGAAGAACCGCTGGAGCTGGCAGACGTTGCAGACCTCGGGCCGCCCGGGATCCGTCCGCTTGATCCGCTGCGTGTCGGTGACCATCGACATGACCTGCTTCCGGATCACGTCCGGCTCGGCGAGGATCTCGATCGTGTTCCCGAGCGACTTGCTCATCTTCCGGACGCCGTCGGTGCCGAGCACGACCGGCGCCTCGGTGAAGACGGCCTGCGGCTCCGGGAACGTCTCGCCGTAGCGGTGGTTGAAGGCCCGCACGATCTCGCGGCTGAGCTCGAGATGGGCGGCCTGGTCCTTGCCGACGGGCACGGTCGTCGCCTTGTAGATGACGATGTCGGCGGCCTGCAGGACCGGGTAGGTCAGCAGCCCGTGATTGACATCGTCCGGCTGCTGGGTCTTCTTCTCCTTGTACGTCGGCGTCCGCTCCACCCAGCTGACGGGCGTCACGGTACACAGGAGCCACATCAGCTCGGTGTGCTCCGGGCGATGGCTCTGGACGAAGAGCGTGCAGCGCTCCGGATCCAGACCGAGGGCCAGCAGGGAGGCGGCCATCTCGCGGGTCTGGCTGCGCATCAGGTCCGGGTCGTGGAGGCTCGTGAGGGCGTGGTAGTCGACGATGCAGTAGATCGCGTCGAACTGGTCCTGGAGCGCGACGTAGTTCCGGATCGCGCCGAGGTCATTGCCGAGATGGACGATCCCCGACGGCTGGATGCCGGAGAAGATCCGTCGCCGGTCCGGATCGGTCGCCAGCGGGGCGCGCGCAGGAGCCGGCGCGAGGTCGGTCGTCATGGGCGGCGAGTGTAGCCGAGAGCGTTGACGCTCGGCCGAGGTCGGCGTAGCCTGCGCCGCATCACCACGAATCGTGGCGCGGGCCCGCTGCCCGGGTCGCGCATGAGGGAGAGGGAGGAAGGCGACCGCCGAGCTCGTCGTTCGCGCCCCGGTCCGCTTCTCACGGCAGTCGTCACCTGCCGGCCCGCGCATCCTCGTGTGAAGGAGCCCACCTTGGCCACGATGTCCGCGACCGCGCGTCCCTATCGTCTGCCCTTCGTCATCTCGGCGTCGGCGGCCGGGACGATCATCGAGTGGTACGACTTCTACCTCTACGGCGTCCTCGCCGCGTTCTTCAGCACCCAGTTCTTCCCGCCCGGCAACGACACGGCAGCCCTGCTCGCGTCTCTCGCGACGTTCGGAGCCGGCTTCGCGGTCCGTCCCTTCGGCGCGGCG
The DNA here is from genome assembly GCA_963783055.1 of uncultured Chloroflexia bacterium. Classification (GTDB taxonomy): domain Bacteria; phylum Chloroflexota; class Limnocylindria; order Limnocylindrales; family CSP1-4; genus CF-46. Next base: position 768,724 of record CAWAMB010000002.1, on the reverse strand, counting down.
TTCTTCGGCCGCCTCGGCGACATCACCGGGCGCAAGTTCACGTTCATGCTGACGATCCTGATCATGGGCCTCTCGACGGCCTTCGTCGGCATCCTTCCGACGTACGCCCAGATCGGGATCCTCGCCCCGATCATCCTGGTCGTCCTCCGCCTCGCCCAGGGCCTGGCCCTCGGTGGCGAATACGGCGGCGCGGCGATCTACGTGGCGGAGCACAGCACCGACGCGGATCGCGGCAAGAACACGAGCTGGATCCAGACGACCGCGACCCTCGGCCTCCTGCTGGCCCTGGCCGTGATCGGGATCACCCGCGTCAACATGTCGGCCGCGGACTTCACGAGCTTCGGCTGGCGGATCCCCTTCATCCTGTCGGTCATCCTCGTCGTCATTGCGCTGTTCATCCGGATGCGCCTCCAGGAGACGCCCCTGTTCAGCCGCCTGAAGGCTGCCGGCAAGTCATCCACGTCCCCGTGGCGCGACAGCTTCGCCAACGGCGCGAACCGCAAGCTCATCCTGCTCGCCCTCCTCGGCGCGACCGCCGGTCAGGCGGTGGTCTGGTACCAGGGCCAGTTCCAGTCGTTGTTCTTCCTCGGCACGATCAACGGCGTGAAGTTCACCGACGCCTATCTGATCGTCGGGACGGCGCTCGCCCTCGGAACGCCGTTCTTCGTCGTCTTCGGCGCGCTGTCGGACCGGATCGGGCGCAAGCCGATCATCCTCGGCGGCTGCCTGATCGCAGCGATCTCCTATTTGCCGATCTACAACCTGATGACCCAGTTCGCCCATCCCCAGGGCGTGTTCGACGCAAAGCTCGGCAAGTACGCGATCGACGGCGTCGCGACCGTGGCCCAGCCGGAGATGATCCCGTTGATCGCTCTCGTCTGGGTCCAGGTGATCTTCGTGACGATGGTCTACGGCCCGATCGCCGCATTCCTCGTCGAGTTCTTCCCGGCCAAGATCCGCTACACCTCGTTGTCGATCCCGTACCACATCGGGAACGGCTGGTTCGGAGGGTTCCTGCCCCTGATCTCGGCCTCGCTCCTGGCGGCCACGGGCAACATCTACGCCGGGCTGATCTACCCGATCACCGTCGCGATCATCACGGTCATCGTCGGCGGGCTGTTCATCAAGGAGAGCCGCCACGTCAAGATCTGGGACGAGGTCGGCGGCCACGATGAGGATCCCGAGTCCGACTCGGCGACCGCACGGCGACTCGCCACGTGACCGGGCCTGACCAAGCCTGACCATCGTCCACCTTCGTGGGAGCGCGGCGGCCCCCGTCGCGCTCCCGAACCGGCCGCGCCGATCCGGCGCGGCCTGCCTGTCCCCCGATCGAGGAGCCGCCTCATGACCGAGCGGGAGACGCTTGACCGACTGCGCGCCGCCGCCCGGGACGACCCGGAGGCGTTCTGGCGGCAGCAGGCGGCGGAGCACATCGAGTGGTTCCGCGAGCCGGACCGGATCTTCGTGCCGCAGCCGCCGTCCTTCTCGTGGTTCGTCGGCGGGCAGATGAACCTCGCCTGGAACGCCGTCGACCGCCAGGTCCAGCGCGGCCTCGGCGATGCGACGGCCCTGGTGGCGGCCGACGAGCGGGGCGGTCGTCGCCGCCTGACCTACGCCGAGCTCCTGGTCCTCGTCCGCGGCGCCTCGGCCGGGCTGCGCGCTCTCGGCGTGGGCCGCGGCGACCGGGTGACGATCTACATGCCGACGACCGTCGAGGCGATCGTCGCCATGCTCGCGACGGTCCGGATCGGAGCGATCCACTCGGTCGTCTTCGCAGGCTTCGGGGCGGGCGCCCTGGGCGAGCGGATCGGAGCCTCGGGCTCGCGGGTCGTGTTCGCCGCCGACCTGACCTACCGTCGCGGTGGCGACGTCGCGCTGGCCGGGATCGTCCGCGACGCGCTGGCCGACGCCCCAACCGTCGAGCGGATCGTGTGGCTCCGGCGTGGGCCCGGACCGCTCGACGCACCCGACCCGCGCGACCTCGACTGGGACGCCTTCCTCGCCGGCGGCGCCGCCGAGAACGACGGCCACGTGGAGATGGAGGCGACCGACCCGGCGTTCATCCTCGCGACCTCCGGGACGACGGCCCGGCCGAAGCTCGCGGTTCACCGCCACGGCGGATACGCCGTCCAGATCGCGGCGATGGGCCGCTGGGTGATGGGCCTGCGCGAGGGCGAGATGTGGTGGTCGATGTCCGACATCGGGTGGGTCGTCGGCCACGGCTACATCGTGTACGCGCCGCTCATGGCCGGCGCGACGACCGTCGCCTGGGAGGGCGCGATCGACTACCCGGCACCCGACGCCGCGTGGGCCCTGATGGAGGAGCTCGGCGTCCAGGGCATCTTCACCTCCCCGACCGGGGTGCGGGCCCTGATGCGTCATGGCGAGGTCCACGCCCAGGCCCACGACCTGTCGCGGGTCGAGCGGGTCGTCTGCGCCGGCGAGGTCCTCAACGCGCCGGCCTGGCGCTGGCTCCAGGAGGTCGTGTTCGGGGGTCGCATCCCGGTCATCGATCACATGTGGCAGACCGAGACCGGCGGGCCGATCTTCGGCAACCCGTACGGCCTCGGCCTGCTCCCGATCAAGCCGGGCTCGGCGGGCCTGCCGTTGCCCGGCATCGAGGCCCGCGTCGTCAGCCCGAATGGCGTCGACGTGCCGGCCGGCCAGAAGGGGATCATGGTCCTCGACCGCCCCTTCCCGGGCCTGATCGCGACCCTGTGGGGTGAGCCCGAGCGCTACGTCAGGGACTACTGGGAGCGCATCCCGGGCCACTACTACGTCGGCGACGCGGCCCACATCGACGAAGACGGCTATGTCTTCTTCGCCGGCCGCGCCGACGAGATCATCAAGATCGCCGCCCACCGTCTCGGTACGATCGAGGTCGAGAGCGCGATCCTGACCCACCCGGCCGTGGCCGAGGCCGGCGTGACCGGCCGGCCCGACGAGCTCCGCGGCGAGGTCATCGCGGCATTCGTCGTCCTCCGTGAGGGCCATCGGGCGTCCGACGAGCTGCGGGCCGAGATCGCCGCCCGGATCCGCCAAGAGCTCGGGCCGGTCGCCGTGATCGGCGAGGTGTCCTTCGTCGACCTCCTGCCGAAGACGCGAAGCGGCAAGATCATGCGCCGCGTCCTGAAGGCGGTGGTTCAGGACGTCGACCCGGGCGACCTGACGACGATCGAAGACGAGGGCTCGGTCGAGGAGGCGCGCGCGGGTCTGGCCGAGTTCCGGGCCGCGCTGCGTTGACCGCCGCCGGTCGCGCGGCGGCCGCGGGGGGCCCGGCGCTCGGCGAATGGCCCCTCGCCGCCCGGCCCGGCGCCGTCTGGTTCGACCTCTACGGCACGCTCGTCGACCTGGCGCCGCTGGCCGCGGCGTGCGAGGCGCTCGCGCCCGGACGGGGGCAGGCGTTGGCCGACCGCTGGCGGGCGCGCCAACTCGAGGCAAGCTGGCTCCGGACCGTGATGGGCGCCTGGGCCGACTTCGAGGCCGTCACGCGCGACGCCCTGACGGCCGCCCTGGTCGAGGAGGGGATCGACCCGCCGGCGGACACGGCTGCCCCGGAGCCCCTGGCGTCGGCGTTCGAGCGGTTGCCCGCCCGGTCGGAGGCCCGCCCGGTCCTCGCCCGTCTCCGAGCGGCCGGCGTCCGGTGTTGCGTCCTCTCGAACGGGTCGGCGGGGATGATCCAGCGGACGCTCGCGGCGGCCGGCCTGGCCGAGGCGATCGACGTCGTGCGGTCCGTCGATCGGGTCGAGCGCTACAAGCCCGATCCGGCCGTGTATCGCCTGGCGGTCGACGCGAGCCCGGCCGGCAGCGCGGTGGGATTCGTGACTGCGAACGGCTGGGACGCGGCCGGTGCCGCGGCGTTCGGGCTGGCCGTCGCCTGGCTCCGCCCGAGCCCCGCCGCCATCCTTCCGGCGGTCGGCGCTCCGTCGCCGCTGGTCGCGACCTGGGCCGAGCTGACGACCGCGTTTGCGATCGACGACGCCTGACGTTTCAAGGCGGCGGCGCCCGTGGCCGGCAGGCGCGATCCGCTGAGCTCGGGGCCGTCACGCGCTCCGCTACCATTCGGGCCGATGCTGCCGCCCGCACGAGCCCATCGACGATGACCCGCGCTCCGCTGCGCGTCGCGGTTCTCGGCGCAGGCACCGTCGGCCGTGAGGTCGTCCGCGCCCTCACCGAGCGCCGTGACGAGCTGACGCCCGCCGATGGCGCGGCCCTCGAGCTTGCCGGGGTCGCCGTCCGCGACCTCGATCGCGCGCGCCACGCCGGTTTGCGGGCGGGGCTCCTGACCGACGCGCCGGCTCATCTCGTGGCGGACCCCGACATCGACGTCATCGTCGAGCTGATGGGCGGCGATGAGCCGGCCCACACGCTCATCGCCGCCGCACTGGCCGCCGGCAAGAGCGTCGTGACCGCCAACAAGCACGTCATCGCCCACCACGGGGCCGAGCTCGAGGCCACGTCCCGCCGGACCGGCGCCGCGCTCCGGTTCGAGGCGGCGGTCGGGGGCGGCATCCCCGTCCTCGGACCGCTCGCGACGGAGCTCGCCGGGAACCGGATCACGGTCGTCTGCGGGATCGTCAACGGGACGACGAACTACATCCTGACCGCGATGGACCATGAAGGCCGGGAGTACGACGAGGTGCTCGCCGCCGCCCAGGCCGCCGGCTACGCCGAGTCGGATCCGACCGGCGATGTCGAAGGACACGACGCCGCGAACAAGCTCGTCATCCTGGCCCGGCTCGCGTTCGGCGTGTGGCTCGACCCATCCGCGGTGGCGCTCAGCGCCCCGGGCGGGCCGAGCCACGGCAGTCCCGGAATCACCGGGGTGACCTCGCGCGACATCTCAGCGGCGGTGTCCGAGGGCGAGGTCGTGAAGCTCATCGCCCGCGCCGAGCGGCAATCGGACCGGGTCGTCGCCTCGGTGCTCGCGACGCGCGTCGCTCAGGACTCGGCCCTGGGCCGGACGGACGGCGTCCTGAACCGGATCGAGATCCAGGCCGAGCCGGTCGGGACGGTTGCGTTCAGCGGGCCCGGTGCCGGCGGGCCGGCGACGTCGAGCGCCGTCCTCGGTGACCTGATCGCGGTCGGGCGGGAGCTCGGATCGACGTGGGCCGGCCTGCCGCCGGCAGGGGCCGCATGAGCTCGGCGGGAGTCGTGCGCCTGGCTCGCCCGACGCTCGTGGAGCGCTACCGCCCGTTCCTGCCGGTCAGCGCAACGACCCCCGTCCTCAGCCTCGGCGAGGGCATGACTCCGCTCGTCCACCTCCGGCGCCTCGGCGCGCGGCTCGGGCTGACGAACCTCCACGCCAAGATCGAGGGCCAGAACCCGACAGGCTCGTTCAAGGACCGGGGCATGGTCGTCGCGGTGGCCAAGGCGGTCGAGGAGGGCGCCAAGGCGATCATCTGTGCCTCGACCGGCAACACGTCGGCCTCGGCCGCGGCCTACGGCGCCGCTCACGGGCTCGAGGTCGTCGTGGTCCTGCCGGCCGGCAGGATCGCGATGGGCAAGCTCCTCCAGGCCGTCGTGGCCGGCGCCCGGATCGTGGCCATCGAGGGCAACTTCGATGCCGCCCTCCGGGTCGTCCGGGCCCTCGCGGAGCAGGACGACCACCCGATCACCCTCGTGAACTCGGTCAACCCGTATCGGCTCGAGGGCCAGAAGACGGGCGCGTTCGAGGTCTGCGACGATCTCGGCCGGGCGCCCGACATCCTCGCCATCCCGGTCGGCAACGCCGGCAACATCAGCGCCTACTGGGCGGGGTTCCAGGAATACGCGGCGGAGGGGCTCGTGGCGACGACGCCGGCGATGTTCGGGTTCCAGGCGGCGGGGGCGGCGCCGCTCGTGAGTGGCCAGCCGATCGAGCATCCGGACACGATCGCGACCGCGATCCGGATCGGCAACCCGGCTTCGTGGGACAAGGCGATCGCGGCCCGCGACGACAGCGGCGGTCGGATCGAGGCCGTCACCGACGACGAGATCCTGGAGGCATACCGAGCCCTGGCGACCGAGGAGGGCATCTTCTGCGAGCCGTCGTCCGCCGCAAGCGTGGCCGGCATCACGCGGCTTGCACCCGGCGGAAGCGGGGCGATCGAGCCTGACGCGCTGGTCGTCTGCGTCCTGACCGGCACGGGTCTCAAGGACCCGACGACCGCCGAGACCCAGATCGACGCCGGTCGGGTCATCCAGGCTGAGCCCACCGTCGGCTCGGTGGCGGTCGCGCTCGGATGGTGACGAACTGGCTCGCCGAGCTCGACGGCCGGCGGGTGACGGTCGAGGTCCCGGCCACGAGCGCCAATCTCGGCGCCGGCTACGACTGCCTCGGGCTCGCGCTCGGGCTGGTGAATCGGATCGAGGTCGAGGTGCGCGGCTGGAGCCGCGGCGAGATCGAGCTGACGGTCGACGGTGAGGGTGTCGGCGAGCTGGCTGCCGACCGGACGAACCGCTGCGTGCTCGGGATCGAGGCGGCCCTGCGCGAGGTCCGCGGCGAGATCCCGGAGGGCGTCGGCTGGCGGATCGACATGCGCAACGAGATCCCGCTGGCGCGCGGTCTCGGATCGTCGGCCGCGGCGACCGTCGCCGGACTGGTCGCCGGCAACAGCCTGCTCGGCGAGCCGCTGACGTCGGCCGACCTGCTCCGTCTGGCGACCGAGATCGAGGGCCATCCGGACAACGCCGCGGCCGCGATCCTCGGTGGCTTCACCGTGTGCGCCGCGACCGAGACCGGGATCGAGTCGCTCCGGTTCGATGCGCCGCGCGACCTCCGGGCCGTGCTGTTCATCCCCGATCTCCGTCTCTCGACCAGCGAGATGCGGGCCGCTCTCCCGGCCGAGGTCCCGCTCGTCGACGCCGTGGCCAACCTCAGTCGCGTCGCGATCGGCGTGGCGGGGATGGCACTGGGTCGGTTCGACCTGCTGCGCGTGCTCACCGTGGACCGGCTCCACGAGCCGTACCGGGTCGCGGCGTATCCGCAGCTGCCGCAGCTCGTCGAGGCGGCTCGCAAGGCCGGCGCCATCGGGGCGTGCCTGTCGGGCGCCGGCTCGACGATCCTCGCCTTCTCCGACTCGGTCCGCACGATCAGCCGGATCGAGGGCGCGTTCGGGGCGGCTGCCGCGGACACCGACCTGACGGGACGGATCGCCGTCGTCTCGCCGCGGAACCTGGGAGCGCACCTGGTGTCACGCACGTAGTCGTCACCATCGCGCGCGGTCCCGATGGGTCCGGGCCGGTTCGGGGCAGTTGACCGTTCCCCCAGAATCAGCCCATGGATGGCTTCGCGCAGGCGATCGGCGGCGGGATCGCGGGACTCGTCGAAGGTTCGTTCACGACGATCGGGCAGGTCCTCCGGGCGATCGTCGATTCACTCGACCGCGCGCTGCCCGGCGGGCTGCTCGCGGTCGTCGCGTTCGCCGTGGTTGCCGTCGCGGGCTGGCAGCTCGCCAAGCGCTGACGGCGAACCGTTCGGCCCCGCGCCTGATCTCAGGACGGCGTCGCGTCGCTGTCGTCCGAGCGGCGCTCGCCGCCCTGGGCGGGTGGCGTCCACGATCGACTCGCGTAACGCTGCTGGCGGCGGACGAGGTCGTCGAGCCGGTCCTGGTCGAATCGGGCGAGCTCGAGCTCGCGCGCCCGTTCCTCGTCGTCGATCTCGGCCGCGGTCGCTCGGGGCCCTGCTGACGCGCGCTCCGTCGGAGTCGCCGGAGTCGTCGCGGTCGCCGCCCAGGATCCGGCGCAGGAACCCCACGTCAGCTGCCCGCAACCACGCTGGGCGTGTGCCCACGGACGAAGGTCAGCGTCTCCTCCCAGGATCGGGCGCTCGCATCCGCGTAGTCGGCGGCCTTGCGGTCGAAGAAGCTGTGCGGCGCGCCCTCGTACGTCGCGAACCGATGCTCGACGCCGGCGCTCGTGAGCGCCGCATCGAACGTCGCGACGTCGCCGGCCGAGGTCGCTCCATCGGCCCCGGCCCAGATCCCGAGGATCGGGTTCGTCATCTGATCCGCCACGTCGGCTGGACCCGGCGTGGCCGCCCGTCCGGGCCCGACCGGGATCCCGTAGAAGCCGATGGACCCGGCGAGCTCGAGCCCGAGGGTCGCGCTCAGGTAGGCGAGCCGGCCGCCGAAGCAGAAGCCGATCGTGAACAGGGCGTCGACCCGGCGTTCGTCGTCCATCCGGAGATTCCGCGCGGCGGCCCGGATATCGTCGGCCACGGCCGGCCAGGTCACCTGGTCGACGTGCGGCTTGAAGTCGAAATCGTCGCCCCGCTCGCCGATGCCGGCGGTCCGCCCGAAGTAGTCGATCGCGAGGGCGTCGACGCCGTTCTCGGCGAAGCGCAGGGCGAGCTCTTCGTAGAAGGGATGCAGCCCGCGGACGTCGGGCAGGATCACGATCCCGGCGCCGCTCGCGCTGGTGGCCCGGGCGCGGAACGCGCGAACGGCGGTCCCGTCGGCCGACTCGAGCGTCAGATGGGCCGAATCGAGGGCGCCGCCGGCGATCGGCACGATGGGCGGCCGGGAGTCGAGATCGAAGCACATCGGCGTTGGTCCTCCTGGATCGCGCCAAGGCTAGACCACGTGCGCCGTAAGCGGGCGTGAAGCGCCGGCCGCGACAGTTGCGTGATGGATCGGTTTCGTTTCGGACGAGTCGTTCGCGCCCTCCGACAGCGGCACGGGTGGCGACAGGCTGACCTGGCTCGACGCGCCGGCGTGTCACGGAGCCCGGTCGGGCGAATCGAGCGCGGCGAGCTCGATCGCATCGCCTGGGCGGATCTCCGCGCCGTCGCCGAGGCGGTTGGTGCGAGGCTCGAGTTCGACCTGCGCTGGCAGGGCGAAGGGATCGATCGCCTCCTTGACGAGCGGCATGCGGCGACGGTCGATGTGGTCGTCGCCATCTTCCGACGGTGCGGCTGGGAGGTTGACGTCGAGGTCTCATTCTCGATCTATGGCGAGCGCGGGTCGATCGATGTCGTCGGACGGCATCGGCCGACCGGGTTCCTGGCAGTCGTCGAGGTGAAGGCATCGATCGGCGACGTCAACCAGACCGTGATCGGGCTCGATCGCAAGGCCCGCCTGGCCCCGAGAATCGCGGTCGAACGCGGCTGGGCGTGCACCGGCGTAGCGCGCCTTCTGGCGATCGCCGACAACCGGACCTCACGTAGTCGGGTCGCTCGTCATGACGTCACGTTCATGACGGCCTTTCCACTGCGAGGGCGCGCGTGCCTGGCGTGGCTGAACGCACCGATACGCCCGGTGCCGAGCGGACTCCTGTTCGCCCGGCTGCCGGATGTCCGCAGCACGGACCGTATGCGGCAGCGACTTCGCCCGAAGCGGTCGTCGGCCGTCTCGCTGAGCGTGGATCGACACGCCGGCGGGATGTAACGCCCGCACCACGGACATTCGGCGAGAACTTGCCGGCGCACGGCACGGAACGCCCGCGCCACGGACATTCGGCAGGAGGCCCGGTCACCAGGCCGCTGGCGCTGCCCTTCCGGAGCTGTCGCAACCGTTCCGTCACCCAGGGGCGCTCAAACCGGGCGGTAGAATGCCTCGATGCCTGCCGCACCGCTCGTCGTCCAGAAGTTCGGAGGGTCGAGCCTCGCCGACGCCGACCGGATCCGGCGCGTGGCCCGGCGGATCGCCCGCGAGCGTGCCGCCGGGTCGGATCTCGTCGTCATCGTGTCGGCGATGGGCGACACCACGGACGAGCTGCTCGGCCTGGCCGCCGCAATCACCGCGACGCCCGACGAGCGCGAGCTCGACATGCTGCTCGCGACAGGCGAGCACCAGAGCGCGACGCTCGTGTCGATGGCCCTCCACGCCCTCGGCGTGTCGGCGATCAGCCTGAGCGGGCCGCAGGCCGGGATCACGACCGACGGTCGCTACGGCCGGGCCCGGATCGCGAGCATCGAGCCGGAGCGGGTGCGGCGTGAGATCGAGGGGGGCAAGGTCGTGATCGTGGCCGGCTTCCAGGGCCGGGCCGAGGGCCTGGACGCCGCCGGCGCCGACATCACGACCCTCGGCCGAGGCGGGAGCGACACGACCGCGATCGCCCTCGCGGCTCGTCTCGGAGCGGCCCGCTGCCAGATCTTCACCGACGTCCGCGGCATCTACACCGCCGACCCGCGGCTCGTCCCCGACGCCCGCCAGCTGAGCGTCATCGGCTACGAGGAGATGCTCGAGCTCGCCCACCAGGGCGCCCAGGTCATGCAGACCCGGGCGGTCGAGCTCGGCTGGGTCAACGACGTCGTCATCGAGGTCCTCAGCTCGTTCGAGGACGCCCCCGGAACGCTGATCAAGGAGGACCCGCTCGTGGAGCAGCGGAACAAGGTCCGTGGCATCGCCCACGATCGGAACGTCGCGAAGGTCACGATCGTCGCGGTGCCGGACCGGCCGGGGATCGCCCGGAGCCTCTTCGAGCCGCTGGCCGAGGCGGGCGTCAACGTCGACATGATCGTCCAGAACGTCGGCCACGGCGGCGAGACCGACATGTCGTTCACGGTGCCCCAGGCGGAGCTCGGCAAGGCGAAGAAGACGCTCGAGGCGATCGTCCGCGACCTCGGCGCGCGCGAGATGACGACCGACGCCTCGGTCGCCAAGGTGAGCATCGTCGGCGCGGGCCTCCACAACGCTCCCGGCTACGCCGCCCGGATGTTCGGCACGCTGGCCGACGCCGGAGTGAACATCGAGATGATCTCGACCTCCGAGGTCCGGATCACCTGCATGATCGGCGAGGACGCCCTCGAGACCGCGCTCCGGGCCCTTCACGCGGCATTCGAGCTCGAGCGGCCGGAGTCGGCCGCGGTCGAGGCGGCCCAGAGCCTGACGGGGGCAGCACCCGACCGTTCCGCCGCCGGCGGGAGCGCGGCGGCGCGGTGACGGCCACCCGGGCGGCCGCTCCGAGCCTCGGCCGCCAGCAGCGCTTCGGATCGGTGGGCTCGACCAATGATGTCGTTCGCGACTGGCTGGCGGCCGGCGAGCCCGAGATCTGCCTGGCCCTGGCCGACGAGCAGACCGACGGCCGTGGCCGGAACGGCCGGACGTGGACCGCGCCCGCCGGAGCCGGCCTCCTCCTGTCGCTCGGCTTCCGGCCGGCGTGGCTCGCGCCGGACCGCGTCTGGCGGCTGGCCGCGACGGTATCCCTCGCGATGGCCGATGCCGCGGAGGAGGTCGCCGGTCTGCCCGATCGCGCGATCCGCCTGAAATGGCCGAACGACCTGGTGATCGCCACCGAGGACGGCGGCCGCGCGCTCGATCCGAACGGGATCGCCGACGCGGGACGGAACGGTGGGGGAGCCGCGGTCCGGAAGCTCGGCGGGGTGCTCGGCGAGACGGAGGGCCTCGGGACGGATGATCCGCGGGTCGTCGTCGGAATCGGCCTCAACACGGACTGGCCGGCGGCGACGTTTCCGCCCGAGCTGGCCGGGACCATGACGTCCCTCCGTGCGGCATCCGGGGAGCGGCCCGTCGACCCCGTCTTCCTGCTCGACGCCTTCACCTCCCGGCTCGAGACCCGGATCGAGGCCCTGTTCGGCGGCCGGTTCGACGTCACCGACTGGGTCGAGCGCCAGATCACCACCGGTCGCCCGGTCGAGATCGTCGCCCCGGACGGCTCCGCGGAGACCGTCACGGCGCGCGGCGTCGATCCGGTGACCGGCGCCCTGCGAATCGCCGCTCCGACCGCTGACGAACCAGACGCCGAGCGGCGGGTCGTGGTCGGCGAGATCCGCCACGTTCGACTGGCGGGGGTGTAACGGGATGGCTCGACCGGGTTTGGGAAGGGTGAGCGTTCGGGGACGCACGGCACCGGCCTCGGCCGACCGTCCGGCCCGGATCGCCCATCTCGATCGCGACCGGCCGCTGGTGGAGGCAGCCCAGCGCGATCCCCTCCAGTTCGACGCCCTCTATCGCAGGTACCTGGCCCAGGTGTACAGCTACGCCTTCTACGAGCTCGGCGATCATCACGAGGCCGAGGACGCCACCGAGCGGACGTTCCTGGCCGCGCTCGCGAACCTCGGCCGGTTCGAGGAGCGGGCCCGGCCGTCCGACGGCGAAGGCGCCTCGACCTTCCGCGTCTGGCTCTTCCAGATCGCCCGCAACACCATCGCGAATCAGCGCCGCGGCCGGCGCCGCCACCCCCAGGCGCCGCTCGAGGCGGCCGCCCTCGTGGCCGACCCCCTCGACATCGAGGGTGGTGCCACGAGCCGGGACGAGGCCGCGGCCGCGTGGCGGGCCGTCGGGCGGCTGCCCGCGGATCGTCGCCGGGCGATGGTCCTGCGGTTCGTGGAGGAGATGTCGACCGCCGAGATCGCCGGCATCCTCGGCCGGTCGGAAGGTGCGGTGCGGGTGCTGATCCATCGTGCCCTTCGAACCGTCGCTCGGGACCTCGGCGGTCGCGCCGGGCCCAAGGCCCCCGGCGACGAACCGGGATGACGTTCGACCGTGAGTCGGGGACGACCGACGCCCTCCTGACCGACCTCTATCTCGACGCGCTGCTGGCCGGCGCCGTGCTCGATGCCGCCTCGGCCGGCCGGCCGCAGGATCCCGGGTCGCACCTCGATCCGGCCGCCCGCCAGGCTGCCGATCGCCTCCGCCGCGACCTGGTCCGGGTCCATCCGTCGTTCCGCTTCGAGGAGCGGCTGGCGACGCGTCTGGCCGAGGCAGCCGTCGCCATGCGGGTCCAGATGGCGGCCGGCGGCGAGGGTGGCCGGGTGGTCGCATTTCGCGCGGGCGGTCGCCCGGCAGCCGACGTCGACCCGATGCGGGGAGCCGATCCGGACGCCGACGCGGCCCACGCGTCCGCCTTCGGTCTGCCCCTCGACCCGGCCGATCCGGGGGTCGCGACCGTGGTCGATGCCGCCGGCCGGCGCGTCCCGACCCGGCCGCTCCTGATCGGCGGCGCCCTCACGTCGGCCGCCCTGTCGATCGCGGGCGCCGCGTTCGTCGCCTGGCGGTTCGGCCGGCCGGGCCGGGCGACGACGCCGATGGCCCGCGCCGCCCGCGCCGTCCGCGACGCACGGCTCGCGGCCTCGATCGGCTCGGTGACGATCGGCACGATCAGCGACGTTGCCCGATCGCGGCCACGGCGGCCCGACTGACATGCCGATCAAGCTGCCGTCCTTCCGGCCTCGGCGCGACGCGTACCCGCCCGACCTCTGGACGAAGTGCCCGTCCTGCGGCGAGATGCTGTTCAACAAGCAGCTCGACAAGGTGCTCCGCGTCTGCCCGTCGTGTGGCCACCACTTCCGGCTGTCGGCCGCGGCCCGGATCGACATGCTGGTCGACCACGGCGTCCTTCATCGAGCTGGATCCCGGCCTCGAATCCGAGGACCCGCTCGGCTTCACCGATCAGAAGGCCTATCCCGATCGCATCGCGGCCGCCCAGCTCGCAACGGGGATGCGCGACGCCGCGGTCTGGGGCACCGGCGCCATCGACAGCCGGCCGGTCGTGCTGTGCGTGATGGACTTCGGGTTCATGGGCGGCTCGATGGGCGCGGTCGTCGGCGAGAAGGTCACGCGCGCGGCCGAGCACGCGCTCGCGACGCGGACCCCACTCCTGATCGTTGCCGCCTCCGGCGGCGCCCGGATGCAGGAAGGGACGCTTCTCGCTGATGCAGCTCGCCAAGACGGTCGGTGCGCTCGAGCGGCTGCGGGCTGCCGGCGTCCCGTTCCTGAGCCTCCTCAGCGATCCGACGACGGGCGGCGTCTTCGCCTCGTTCGCCGTTCTCGGCGACGTCAACATCGCCGAGCCGAATGCGCTGATCGGGTTTGCCGGGGCGCGTGTCTCGGCCGGGACGATCGCCCAGGAGCTGCCGCCCGGCTTCCAGCGCTCGGAGTTCCTGTACGAGCACGGCTATCTCGACCGGGTCGTGCACCGGTCGGAGATGCGGACCGAGATCGCCTCCCTGCTCCGATACCTCGTCGCGCGGCCGGCCGCGCTGTCGGCCGACGGGCCGGACGGCGATCCTCTCGGCCTGCCGTCGTTCCGGCCGCTGTCGTTCCTGTCGAACCTCGCCGAGCGGGTCCTGCCGACCGAGGCCGAGATCGCCGGCCCGTCCAACGGGAACGGGAGCAGCCCGGAGCGGGCGGCCGTCGCGCCCGAGCCACCGGCCCTCGCCCCGGAGCCGGCGGACCACGAGCCGGCGGCCCGGGAGCCGGCCGACCCCGAGGAGGCACCCCGTGGTTGACCGGCTTCTCGGCCGCGGCAGGGACGGCGGCAAGGACGGCAGGGAGGGTGGTCGGACCCCCGTCGAGGAGACCGCGACCACGCCGAGCGTGGCACCGGGCGACTCCCGCGCCGAGACCTGGGCGCGGGTCCAGCTCGCGCGCAACCTCCGCCGGCCGCGGATCCTCGATCTCCTGCCCGAGGTGGCCGACGAGTTCATCGAGCTCCACGGTGACCGCCTCTATGGCGACGACGAGGCGATCGTGGCCGGCTTCGCCCGGATCGGCGAGCGCCGGGTCGTCGTCATCGGCCAGCAGAAGGGCGCCGACACCGACGAGAACATCCGGCGCAACTTCGGGATGCCCCATCCCGAGGGCTACCGCAAGGCGATGCGGGTGATGGACATGGCCGAGCGGCTCAGCCTGCCGGTCGTGACCTTCGTCGACGTCCCGGGCGCCCATCCCGGTCCCGAGTCCGAGGAGCGCGGCATCGCCGAGGCGATCGCCCGCTCGATCGGGCTGATGAGCCGCCTCCGGACGCCGATCGTGGTCGTGATCACCGGCGAGGGCGGCTCCGGTGGCGCCCTCGCGATCGCCGTGGGCGACGTCGTCATCGCCCTCGAGAACGCCGTGTACTCCGTCATCAGCCCCGAAGGCTGCGCCTCGATCCTGTGGCGCACCGCCGACGAGGCCGCGACCGCGGCCGTGGCGATGAAGATGACGGCGCCCGAGCAGCAGGCGCTCGGGATCGTCGACCTGGTCATCGCCGAACCGACCGGCGGCGCCCACACCGACCACGCCGAGACCGCTCGTCGGATCCGGACGGTCGTCGCAGAGCAGCTGGATGCGCTTGCGGCCGTTCCGCTCGACGCGCTCGTCGAAGCGCGCTACCGTCGGTTCCGGACGATCGGCGCCTATCGCGAGGTGGAGGCGCCGCCGCCGCCGATCGTGGAGCGACCCGGTCTCGGCGATCGTCTCCGCAACCTGCTCGACCCGGGCCGTTGGTCCGGGATCTCGACGATCCCTGCCGGCCGCCGCGACGAGCTGCCGGCCCGTGACGAGGTCTGAATTCCGTGCCCAGTGACCGCTCCAAGTCCTCCCCGCGCGTGCCGCAGCCCGCGCCCGCCGAGGACCTGGCCGACGCCGACTTCGAGGGCGCCGCGGACGCCTCACGGGGCACCCGTTCGCCGGAGGCCCGTGTCGCGGATCACGCAACGATCGATCGCCTGGCCGAGGATCTCGTGCCGGCCCTGATCGCCAAGCTGTCGGCGAGCGGGCTCGGCGAGATCGAAGTCGGCGAAGGCGAGTGGACGATCCGGCTCCGGCGGGCCGGCGATGCGACCCCGGGCCAGGGCCGGCGCGTGTCCGACAAGGCATCCCGATCGCAGCCGGGCCACGCCGGCCACGGTCATGGGCCGGGCGGCTTCGAAGGCCACCGCAGCGCCCGCGACGGCAAGTCCGGTGGCGCGATCCACGCCACGTCCACGAACGGCGCAACGCCCGCCGGCGGGTTCGAACCGGGGTCCGGGGCGAGTCACCGGTCGGATGGTGGATCCGATCCGCACCGCGTCGTCGCCACGTCGCCCGCGGTCGGGGTCTTCCAGCCGCGCGTCGATCTCAAGCCCGGGGCGCGGGTCCGGAGCGGCGATCGTCTCGGTGCGGTCGACATGCTCGGGATCGCCCAGGAGGTTGCCGCCCCGGCCGACGGGATCCTCGGGGCGAGCCTCGTCGAAGCCGGCCAGGCCGTCGAGTACGGCCAGGAGCTGATCGTGATCGAGCTGGCCGGACGGCCCGCCGACCGGAGCGAGGTCTGATGTTCAAGAAAGTCCTGATCGCGAACCGCGGCGAGATCGCGCTCCGGATCCTGCGCGCCTGCCGAACCCTCGGGATCGAGGCGGTCGTCGCCTACAGCGAGGCGGATCGCGAATCGCTGCCGGTCCAGCTGGCCGACGAGGCGATCTGCATCGGTCCGGCCGACGCCCGCCGGTCGTATCTGTCGGCGCCGGCCGTGATCAGCGCCGCGATCGTCACCGGCTGCGACGCGATCCACCCGGGCTATGGGTTCCTGTCCGAGGACGACGGGTTCGCCGAGGTCGTCCGGGCCCACGACCTCACCTTCATCGGCCCGCCCGCCAACGTCCTCGAGCGATTTGCCAGCAAGGAAGCCACCCGTCGCCTGCTGGGCTCGCTCGGGCTGCCGACCATCCCGGGCTCCAACGGCATCCTGCGCGACGACGCCCACGCCCTCGAGGAGGGGGAGCGGGTCGGCTACCCGCTCCTGATCAAGCCCGCGGCGGGCGGCGGCGGCAAGGGCATGCGCATGGTCCGGACGCCGCGCGAGCTCGAGGCGGCTCTGAACGTCTGCCGCTCCGAGGCGCGGGCCGCGTTCGGCGACGAGACCCTCTACCTGGAGCGCTGGCTCGACGAGACCCGCCATGTCGAGGTCCAGGTCGCGGTCGACCGCTACGGCCGGGGGATCCATCTCGGCGAGCGCGACTGCAGCGTCCAGCGCCGCCACCAGAAGATCCTCGAGGAGGGCCCCACGCCGGCTCTCTCGGTCGAGGCTCGCAACGAGCTCTGCACGCGCGCGGTCCGGGCGGTCGTGTCGGCCGGCTACGAGAATGTCGGCACCCTCGAGTTCCTCGTCGATCGCGACGGCAGCTTCTACTTCATCGAGATCAACTGCCGGATCCAGGTCGAGCATCCGGTGACCGAGATGCTGACCGGCATCGACCTCGTGGCGATGCAGATCCGGATCGCGGCCGGCGAGCCGCTCGGGCTCAGCCAGTCCGACGTGATCACCCGCGGCCACGCGATCGAGTTCCGGATCAATGCCGAGGACCCCGAGCGTGAGTTCCGGCCCGCGGCAGGCGTCGTCGAGCGCTACCTCGCGCCGGGCGGGCCGGGCGTCCGGATGGATTCCCACCTCTACGCCGGCTACGAGGTCCCGCCGTTCTACGACTCCCTCCTCGGCAAGCTGATCGTGTGGGGGCCGACCCGGACGGCGGCGATCGAGCGCGGTCATGTCGCCCTCAACGAGCTGATGGTCGACGGCATCGTGACGAACATCTCGATCCACCAGGCGCTCCTGTCGAGCGAGGCGTTCCTCGAAGGTCGGATGACGACCAACCTGCTCGACCGGGTCGGCTCGGCGGCGTTCCTCGCGGCCGCGGCCCGGGCGTGATCGAACGGCGCCCCGCGCGCGTCAGCCTGCCCTCGCCTGTGCGCACCTGCACCCACCTGCCTGCACGACCCGTCCGCCGCGCGGCACACTTGACCCCCACCTGGAGCTGCCCGTGACCGACGCCGCGACCGCCACCCCGCCGAAGCTGACGACCATCCACTCGACCCGCGAGATCGAGACGCTCATCCCACACCGCTGGCCGATCCTGCTCGTCGACCGGATCGTCGAGTACGACGAAGCGGCGAAACGGATCGTCGGGATCAAGGGCGTGGCGGCGACCGAGTGGTTCTTCCAGGGCCACTTCCCGGGGCTCCCGGTCATGCCCGGCGTCCTCCAGGTCGAGGCCCTCGCCCAGACGATGGCGATCTACGTCGCCAAGCAGCCCGGGTTCGGCGACCGGATCGGGCTGTTCGCGGGGATCGACGAGGTGCGCTTCAAGCGGATCGTGGTGCCGGGCGACGTGCTCCGCCTCGAGATCACGATGGAGAAGCTCGGCAGCCGGTTCGGCAAGGGCCGCGGCGTCGCGACCGTCGACGGCGAGATCGCCTGCGAGGGGCTCCTGAGCTTCATCATCCCGCCGGCCGGGACGCTGCGATGACCGCGCGGGTCGCGATCATCTCCGACGTCCACGGCAATCTGCCGGCCCTCACCGCCGTTCGCGCCGCGCTCACCAAGGAGCGGCCGGACCACGTGATCATCGCCGGCGATCACGTCTTCCAGGGCCCCGATCCGGCCGGCTGCGTCGACGCCCTGCGCGAGATGGAGGCGAGCGGCGCCACGATCGTCCAGGGCAACACGGACGTCGCCGTTGCCGACTTCGACTACGGCGCCGCCTTCCCGTGGCTGACCGACGGCGTCCCGGACACCTATGTCGCGGCGGCCGAGTGGGCCCACGACGAGCTCGGCGACGAGCGCGTCGCCTGGCTGCGCCGCCTGCCGAGCGAGCGGCGCCTGATGCTCGACGACACGATGCTCCTGGGCTGCCATGCCTCGCCCGGCTCGCAGACGCAGGGCTTCGACACCCAGCTCGACCCGAACGTCACCCTCGAGCGCGCCTCGCGGACCGATGCCCGGCTGATCTGCTGCGGCCACACCCACATCCCCGAGATCCGCGATCTGGGCTGGAAGATGATCATCAACGCCGGATCGGTCGGCTATGTCTTCGACGGCGAGCCGACGGCCTCCTGGGCGCTCGTCGAGGTCGACGGCACCGAGGTCGACGCCGAGATCCGCCGGACGGAGTACGACACCATGGCGGTCGCCAACGCGATCTCGGCCCGCGGCCTGGCCGGCGACGTCTACCGGGCGGCGACGGTTCGCACGGGCAAGCTGGTCCGATGACGGAGCAGCGCAGAGCCAATCCGGACTGGCCGGCCGAGCCGCGCCGGGTCGTCGTGACGGGCATGGGGATCCTGTCCGCCCTCGGCCGCGATGTCGCAACGACGTGGGCCGGGATGATCGCCGGGCGGTCCGGGGTCGGGCCGATCACGCTCTTCGATCCGGAGCGGCTCGAGTGCCGGATCGCCGGCGAGGTCAAGGACTTCGACAGCTCCCACATCCTCGACAAGAAGGACGTCCGCCGAACCGACCGCTACATCCAGTTCGGGCTCGTCGCGGCCCGCGAGGCGATGGACCAGGCGGGCCTGCCCGCTCGCCTGGAGGGCGAGGACGCCGAGCGGACCGGCGTGATCTACGGGACCGGGCTCGGCGGGGTCGGGACGCTCGTCGACGGAATCACGATCAACGCCCTGCGCGGCCCGGACCGGATCAGCCCGTTCTTCATCCCGATGGGGATCCCGAACGTCGGAGCCGGCCAGATCGCGATCAGCTTCGGAATGACCGGGCCGAACTTCACGACCGTGTCCGCCTGCGCCACGGGCGGTCACGCGATCGGCGAGGCCTGGGAGACGATCCGGCGCGGTGACGCCGAGACGATGATCGCCGGTGGCGCCGAAGCCGGGATCCGCGAGCCGCTCGTCGGCGGATTCGACTCGATGCACGCCCTGTCGCGCCGCAACGACGACCCGGAAGCCGCCTCGCGTCCGTTCGACCTCGGCCGGGACGGATTCGTGCCCGGTGAGGGCGCCGGAGCGGTCGTCCTCGAAGAGCTCGGCCATGCCCAGGCGCGCGGGGCGACGATCTTCGCCGAGATCATCGGCTACGGCGCGACCGCCGATGCCTCCCACATCACGCTCCCGGCGCCGGGCGGCATGGGCGCGGTCAAGGCAGCCCAGCGAGCGATCCGCAAAGCCGGGATCGAGGCGTCCGACATCGTCCACGTGAACGCCCACGCGACCTCGACCCCGGAAGGCGACAAGGCCGAGCTCCAGGCGATCCGGACGATCTTCGGTGAGCACGCCGGCGCGGTCACCGTGACGTCGAACAAGTCGATGATCGGGCACACGCTCGGCGCCGCCGGAGCGATCGAGGCGATCATCACGATCCAGACCATGCGCGAGAGCTGCGTCCCACCGACGATCAACCTCGTCGACCCCGACCCGGCCGGCGAGGGCCTCGACCTCGTCGCCGGCACGGCGCGCCAGCAGGACGTCCCGATCGCGTTGTCGAACTCGTTCGGCTTCGGCGGCCAGAACACCGCCCTGATCGTGCGGCGGTGGACCGAATGACCGATGACGCCGCACCCGCCACGTCGCCCGGGCTCGCCCATGGGCCGGACGACCACGGAGCGGACGGCGACGACGAGCACGACGTCGACGGCGAGGTCGTCGCCCGGCCCGCTGCCGTGACAGGCGCCGTCGCCGCGGACGCCGCGCCGCCCGATCTCGACCCGGGCGATGCCTCGCTCCTCGCGCTGGTCGACCGGCTCGGGTCGTTGCTCGATCGGAGCGAGCTGTCCGAGCTGGCGGTCAAGGCCGGCCAGACCCGCCTCATCCTGCGCAAGCCGGTCGCGATCGCGCCCGCCGCCGTGACCGTGACCGGGGCGGTGGCCGATGACAGCGCCGCGGCGCACGCCGCCAGCGCCGGATCGGAGGCCGCGGTTCCCGGGGCCCCGGCCGAAGCGCCGGCCCGGCCGAGCGTCAAGGCCCCGCTCACCGGTGTCTGGTACAGCTCGCCGGCGCCGGGCTCGGCGGCGTTCGTGGCGGCCGGACGGGAGGTGGCGGTCGGCCAGGTCATCGGGCTGATCGAAGCCATGAAGCTCTTCAACGAGATCAAGTCCGACCTCGCCGGGCGGGTGGTCAGGGTCATTCCGGACAGCGGTGCCCTGGTCAAGGCGAAGCAGCCCCTCATCGAGGTGGAACCGCTATGAACGACGCCTCGGCCAGCCAGGTCATGCATCGCGCCCACGTCACGGGCTGGGGTCGCTACGCCCCGAGCCAGGTCCTGACCAACGCCGACCTCGAGAAGCTGGTCGACACGTCCGACGACTGGATCCGGTCGCGGACCGGGATCCGCGAGCGAAGGGTCGCGGCGGCCCACGAGACGACCGCGTCCATGGGCGCCGTCGCCGGCCTGCGCGCGATCCGGACCGCCGGGATCGAGCCGGACGACATCGACCTGATCCTGCTCGCGACCCTCACCCCTGACTACTGGATGCCGTCGACCGCTGCCCTCGTCAAGGAGGCGATCGGCAACACGAAGGCGACCGCGTTCGATGTCATGGCCGCCTGCAGCGGCTTCGTCTATGGCTTCGCGACCGCCCAGGCGTACATCCAGGCCGGCCTCGCGAAGCACGTCCTCGTGATCGGCGCCGAGCTCCTCACCCGGTTCCTCGACTACACGGACCGGAGCACCTGCATCCTCTTCGGCGACGGGGCCGGGGCGGTCGTCCTGTCGGCGTCCGACGAGCCGGGCGGCGCGCTCGGGATCGAGATGACGACCGAGCCACAGGGCGCCTACATGATCTGGCTCCCGGCCGGCGGTTCGAAGGCGCCGCCGTCGGCGGGCACGATCAAGCGCGGCGAGCACTACGTCCGGATGGAGGGAAACTCGACCTACCGGTTCGCGACGAAGACGATGGCGACGACGGCGCTCGAGTCGATCCGGCGGTCGGGTCTCGAGCCGGGCGACATCGACCTGTTCATCCCGCACCAGGCGAACGTCCGGATCATCGAGGCGGTCGCGAAGGGCCTCGACCTGCCGATGGACAAGATGTTCATCAACCTCGACAAGTACGGCAACACGTCGGCGGCGTCGGTCCCGATCGCGCTGGCCGAGGCGGTCAACGAGGGTCGCGTCAAGGTCGGCGACAACGTCACGATCGTTGCGTTCGGCGCCGGCTTCACGAGCGGCGCGGTCACGATCGAGTGGACGGCCGACCCGGCCCGCGGCCTGATCGGCGACGCCGCGGTCGACCCGGCCGATGTCACGGTCCGGCTGCCGGTCGACTGGGACTCGGTCGACCCGATCCCGGACGCCCTGACCGAGATCATGAACCGGCCGGGCCAGGTCGACGTGCCGCTCGACGACGTCGTGCCGGGCGAGCCGGAGCACGCCCGGCAGCCGGTCGGATAGTGTCGGCCGATGCGGACGCGGAAGACTTCTTGGTCGGCGCTGAAATCGAAGCCGTCGTCTTCGTGCGCGACTACGTGCAACTTCAGTTGTTCAAGCCCTCGGCATCCTTTGGCCTGACGTTCGTAAGCGACCCAGTCGTATCGCGTCCGGGGCAAACTCTCAAGAAGTCGAATGATGGATGGCGTGACGCCCTATGCGCGTTGATCGGCAAGACGATCCGGACAGCATCGGTCGAAAGCGGGGGGTTGTCGCTCGACCTTGGTGGCAACACGCTGAACGTGCCCTTCGACGGTCAGTTCGGCCCAGAGTCGGCGCGGCTCGATGTGGGGGATCGGTGGTGGGTGTGGTAGGAGGCGGTTTGTGATCGACCTGTCGGGCAAGAGCGCGCTCGTGACCGGTGGCTCGCGCGGAATCGGCAAGGCGATCGCGCTCCGGCTTGCGGGCCAGGGCGCGGACGTGGCGTTCAGCTACCGCGGCAACGAGGGCGCGGCGAAGGCGACGGTCGGGGAGATCGAGGCGCTCGGCCGGCGCGGCCTCGCCGTCCAGGCGGATGTGACCGACCCCGAGGCGGCCGACGGTCTCGTGAAGACGGTCGTCGAGACATTCGGCAAGGTCGACATCCTCGTCAACAACGCCGGCATCACTCGCGACGACCTGATCATGCGGATGAGCGTCGAGGCGTTTCGCGAGGTCCTCGAGACGAACCTCTTCGGGGCGTTCTACATGACCAAGGCCGTCACCCGCCCGATGCTCAAGGCGAAGTCCGGCCGGATCGTCAACATCACGTCGGTCAGCGGCCAGGCCGGCCAGACGGGCCAGGCGAACTACTCCTCGGCGAAGGCCGGCCTGATCGGGCTGACCAAGGCGACCGCCCGTGAGCTCGCCTCGCGCTCGATCACCTGCAACGCCGTCGCACCCGGCTTCGTCCTGACCGAGCTCACGCAGGACCTGCCCGAGGCGCTCCAGGCGCAGATCACGACCGCGACGCCGCTCGGCCGGTTCGGGACCACCGAGGAGATCGCGAACGCGGTCGCGTTCCTCGCCAGCGACGACGCCGCGTTCATCACCGGACAGGTGCTGGCCGTCGATGGCGGCCTCGTGATGATGTGAACTGGCACCATCGTCGGCTGTCGCGGCGGAACGACGCTGGCCGCGTTGCCGCCTTTGGTCCTCGCTCACGCACCTGCGGGTGCGCTCGATCCGGTCCGCGGACGGCACCTTGCCAGCCCCGCGCGCGGCCCCACCCGACGAATGCCATGGCAGCCCGAGTCATCCCCTGAGCTACGACCGGCTCGACTGGCACGCCGACAGCGCGATCGAGGCCGGGCAGCCGCCCGAGAACGCCTTCACCCACATCGGGCTCTTCCTCGCCTGGCTGATCCGGCACGACCTCCACGATGCTCACTCGTTTCCGGCCGCCCACATTGCGGCGCTCAAGGCCGGCGAGATGACGGGGTCGGACCTTGCCGACGACGTCGACGGCAAGCTGGTCGCGGCGATTATGGCCCCGGAGGGTCAGGCGTTCAGTGACGCTCGATATGCGGCCTACACGACCGCCTTCGAGTCGGAGTTCGGAACTGAGGAGCCGTACTCCGTCGCCGACGACGAGGCCGCCCGCGCCCGGATCGAGCCCGCGATCGACCGGCTCTACGATGATTGGGTCGCCGCTGGGCGTCCACAGACGGAGCTCGATTCCAAATCGCCGACGTCGCGATCCGACGAGCGCCCGATGCCGGACGAGTTCGCGATGCGGCAGATGCAAGAGTCGATGGATCGAATCGCGACGGAACTCGCGGCTGCGGGCATTCAGCCCCCGCCGCGTCCACACGCGACGACCGATCTCGAATCGCTCATCCCAGCCGACCTGACCGACCCGCCGATGGAGCTGACGTCCGTGACCGGCGTTGCCTGGGGCTCGTCGCTCCTCAGGCGAAGTCTGAAACGACTCGACGTCCGGCCGGCCGACACCTTCGTCGTCAACGGGATGGGCGGCAGCGGCGAGGAGACCCTAGTGGTCATCTTGTTCAGCGTGCCCGGCATCGAAGCCGAACGTCTCCTCGCGGAGTTCCGGACGGTCATCTTCCTGCCGCGCGGCGCGTGGCAGACGCGCCCGGTGGCGGGTCGCGAGGTCGCCTGGATGACGATTCCCGAGTTCAGCACCGCGTTCTGGGCGAAGGACGGCCTCGTGGTCCAGGTGTCGGGGCGGGCGGACGTGGTCGAGGCTGCAATCACGCGGCTGCCCTGATCGGCCGAGGGGCGGTCCCGTCGCTCCGACCTCCGGTGCTACATTCGAGCCGATGCAGATCCGCCAGTTCCGGGTCGAAGGGCTCGGCCACCTGTCGACCCTCGTCGCCGACGAGACCGCCGGCGTCGCGGCGGTCGTCGACCCGCGCCGGGACGTCGACATCTACCTCGCCGCGGCCCGCGAGCTGGACGTCCGGATCAGCCATGTCGTCGAGACGCATCTCCACAACGACTACGTCTCGGGCGGTCGCGAGCTCGCCGTGCTGACGAGCGCGCGCCACGTGATCGGCGCCGGCGCGGAGCTCCGCCACGAGCACGGCCCCGTCCGCGATGGCGAGACGTTCGATGTCGGCGCCCTGCGCTTCACGTCCCGGGACACGCCCGGCCATACGCCCGAGCACGTCGCCTACGCCGTCGCCGACACGGGCCGCGGCAGCGACCCGGCGCTCCTGTTCAGTGGCGGCTCGCTGCTCGTCGGCGCGGTCGGCC
This sequence comes from uncultured Chloroflexia bacterium, assembly GCA_963783055.1. GTDB lineage: Bacteria > Chloroflexota > Limnocylindria > Limnocylindrales > CSP1-4 > CF-46. The sequence goes on along the minus strand of CAWAMB010000002.1, from coordinate 744,184 downwards.
GGACGGACCTGCTCGGCGAGGAGCATGCCCACGACTACGCCCGCGCCATGCACCGCACGCTCCGTGACGTCGTCATGGCCCACGAGGACCACGTCGTCGTCCACCCGACGCACGGCGCCGGCTCCCTGTGTGCAACCGGCATCGCGGCAACCCCCACGACCACCATCGGCTATGAGCGTCGCCACAACGCCCTCGTCGGGATCCCGGACGTCGAACAGTTCGCGAAGCGGCTGCTGCGCGGCCAGCCGGCGGTTCCGCGCTATTTCGCCGCGATGCGCCCGACCAACCAGGCCGGCCCGGCCCTCCTCGGCGGGCGCATCCCGGAGGCGCGGCCGCTGAGCCTCGACGCGACGCGGAGCGAGCTCGCGGCCGGCGCGCTGCTCCTCGACCTTCGCCCGCCCGCCGACCACGCCGTCGCCCATGCCCCGGGATCGCAGTCCGTGCCGCTCGGTCCGTCGTTCGGGACGTGGCTGGGCTGGGTCGTCGATCCGACGCGGCCGCTCGTCCTCGTCCTCCAGCGCCCCGAGGACTGGGACGAGGCGATCCGCCAGGCCCTCCGGATCGGCGCCGAAGGCGCGATCGTGGGCCACCTGCGCGGCGGCTTCGGGACCTGGGCCGATGGTGGGGGAGCGCTCGAATTGACCGGCCGGTTGAACGTCGACGAGTTGGCGGATCGCTTGAGCCGATCCGCGCCGGCCGACGCCCCGCTCGTCATCGACGTCCGGCAGGCGAACGAGTACGAGGCGTTCCACATTCCGGGCAGCGTCCACATCAGCGCTGGAACGCTGCCGGACCGGCTCGACGAGCTGCCCCGCGACCACCCGATCGTCACGGTCTGCGCCGCCGGGCTCCGGGCCGGGGTCGCGGCGTCGATCCTCCGCTCATCCGGCTTCGAGGACGTCTCGTGGGTCGCCTCCGGCGTGCCGGCCTGGCGGGCGCAGGGTCACCCGACCGTCCGCGGCGACCAGCCGCACCGAACGCCGCCGGTGCCACGCGGCGCCGGCGTGGACTGACCCTCCGCCCGTACGTTCGCCCGCCGACGCGGGTACCTCGGGCCGACAGCCATCGTGCTGCGCGCGTGCGACGCTCGGCGTGGCCATGAGCGCGCATCCGCCCACCCGCCCGCGTCGTCGCGACGCGCGCGCCGCTCCACGCCCCGCACGGGCGCCCTCGTTCGACGCGCCCGGCGCGCCGGCGACGCACCACGCGCCGGTGCCGGTCCGGCCGGTCCCGGTCGCCCCGATGACCGCGGCGACCCTCGGCAGCGACGTGGCGGTCGGCCCCGCCGAGGAATCGATCGCGGCCCTGTTCGCCCGTCAGCTGGAGGTGCTCCAGGCCGCGTCCGCCCGGCTGAGCCGCGCCGAGGGCAGTGAGGCCGTCGGCCGTGCCGTGGTCGAGGAGACGGGCCGGATCATCGATTACCACAACGCCCGGGTCTACGTCCTCGAGCCGAGCGGCGAGCTCGTCCCGATCGCCTTCGAGGGACGCGTCGGCGCGTACGAGCAGGTCGACCTCGACCTCCTCCGGACTCGCCTCGGCGTCGGGTTCACCGGCTGGGTCGGTCAGCACGGCGAGCCGCTGCTGGTCCGCGACGCCAATGACGATCCGCGCGGGGCGTCCATCCCGGGGACGGACGACGTCGACGAGTCGATGCTCGTGGTGCCGATGCGCTACGACGACGCGGTTGTCGGCGTGATCACCCTGTCCAAGCTCGGGCTGGACCAGTTCGACGGCCACGACCTGCGGCTTCTCTCGATCCTCGCCGACCAGGCGGCCACCGCGCTCGAATCGGCTCGCAACCTCGCCCGGAGCGAGGCGCTCGCCGGGGAGCTCCGCATGCTCCTGGACGTCAGCAGCCAGCTCGCGGTCAGCCTTGACTCGAACCAGGTCGCGAACATCCTCGCCCGCCACCTGGCGAGCGTCACGGGCGTCGACGAATGCGCGATCTCCTGGTGGGACCGCGCCCAGGATCGGGTCGCCAGCATCGGTTACTACCCGCCCGTGCCGGTCAACGAGCTCACGCCGTTCTTCGACGTCGCCCAGTACCCGCTGACCCGGCGCGTCCTCGAGGAGCAGGTGACGATCGTGGTCGACACGGACGATCCGGACGCCGATCCGGCCGAGGTCAAGCTGCTCGTCGACGCCGGTCATCGATCGCTCGTCATGCTGCCCCTCGTCGCCTCAGGGGAAGCGATCGGCCTCGTCGAGCTCATCTCGACCCAGCCGATCGATCTCGACGGCGACCGCCTGAGCCTGTCCCGGACGATTGCGAACGAGGCCTCGATCGCGCTCGAGAACGCCCGCCTGTACGAAGAGGCCCGAGCGCTGGCCGACCGCGATCCGCTGACCGGCTTCTTCAACCACCGCTATCTCCACGAGCGATTCGGCCAGGAGGCGGTCCGGGCGCGCCGGAGCCACCGCCCGTTGAGTCTGCTGATGCTCGACCTCGACGACTTCAAGCTCGTCAACGATTCGTTCGGGCACCAGCTCGGCGACGATGTCCTGCGCTGGACCGCCGACCTGATCCGCAAGACGCTGCGTGCCTCGGATATCCCGGCGCGCTACGGCGGCGACGAGTTCGCGATCCTCCTGCCCGATGCCGACCGGGACGAGGCTTCGGCCACCGCCGCTCGGCTGACCGAGGCGTTCGCGGGGTCGTCGTTCTCGCGGGACGGCCGGATGACGGTCCTGATCGGCGCGTCGATCGGCGCAGCCACCTTCCCGGCCGACGGTCGGACCGCCGCCGAGCTGATCGCCGTGGCGGACGGGGCGCTCTACCGGGTGAAGCGGGCGACGCGACGGACCGGGGAGGTCCAGTCCGCCTGACGGGACCCAGCCGCCAAAGGTCCTGTCCGCGACCGCCAGAAGTACTACGTCTCCGACTTGCGGCGACCCCCACCGGACCGGCATGCTCAGCACCGAACGTGACGCCACCGACCGAGCGCCATCCGACCGGACGGACGGAGGATCCCCGGATCCGCCGCTCCTGGCTCATCTTCGCCGTCGCGTTCTTCCTCCTCGGTCTGATCGCCGTCTTCCGGCTGTGGGCCGACCCCCGGCTGAGCAACTGGGCGATCGCTCTCCTGATCGTCGTGGTCGGGTTCGCCGCGGTCCGTCATCGGATCGCGGTCCAGGATCTCGAGACCGGCCGGCGCGCCGAGGCCGAGAGCTTCGCCCGGATCCTCCAGGGCCTGTCGCGCTCCATCTCGCCCGATGCGATCGTCGGCGCCATCGTCGAGGACCTCGGGGCCGCCACCGGCGCCGACCACGTCGTCATCGTCCGACGCCGGCCCGACGCCCGCGTCCTCGAGGCGACCCTCGTCAATGCCCGCACCGGGGGTGCGACCTCGTCGACCCTGTTCCCGATCAGCGATCTCGAGGATCCGGCCGACGTGGACGGCGAGCGATCCCACCGCGAGCCGGTCGCGATCCCGATCGAGGTCGACGGGAGCGGGATCTTCACGGACCCGGTCCGGGATCTCCCGCCGCCCGCTCGCTCCACGCCTCGACGCGATCCCCGTGGGAGCCGTTGCCGATCCGGCCGGCGCGCGCCGCAGCGGCCGGCGGATCGCCCGCGGCATCCCATCCGCCGAGCTGACCCCCGCGGCAACGACCCTAGTCGGTCTCGCCGGCCGGCGGCGCGAGATCGACCCGGATCGACTGGTCGCGGACCGCATCGCTGCCCGCGCCCGCGCGATCTTCGGGCTGCGCCACACGCAGGTGGCCCCGCTGACCAGCGACGACGGGATGATCGGCGCGCTCCTCATCTCGCGCCGCACCGCCGGCCCATGGCCGGCGGCCGCCCGGCGCCTCCTGCTCGGGGCCGCGGTCGAGGCCTCGGCGGCGTTGTCGCGGGCCTATTCCCATCGCCAGGCGGAGGCACGTGCCTCGACCGACGGCCTGACCGGCCTCCCGAACCGACGCTACTTCGACGAGTTCTGCGCGCTCCTGTCGCGCCGCCGGCGAGCCGAGGACAGCGTCGGCGTGCTGATGGTCGACATCGACAGGTTCAAGGTTCTCAATGACACGTATGGCCACCAGGTCGGCGACGAGGTCCTCAGGGCCGTCGCCGCGGCGATCGTCGGCGCCGTCCGCGAAGACGACGTGCCGGCGCGCTATGGCGGCGAGGAGTTTGCCGTCCTCCTCCGCAACCCGACGATCGCCGTCGCCGTCGAGGTCGGGGAACGCGTTCGCGAGGCCGTCGCCACTCTCGACCTGGCTCGGTTCGGCGTTCCGGCCGTCAGCGTGTCCGTGGGCGCCGCGGTCGCCGGCGATCCGGCCGAGCCGATCATGACCACGATCGACCAGGCGGATCGCGCCCTGTTCGACGCGAAGCGTGGCGGTCGCGACCGGGTCGTCGCCGCCTGATCACTGACGCGTCGCGGTAGGTCCCCGGACTCCCAGGTCGGACCCTGCGGCGCTGAGTCCCCCCGGACTCATCTGACGGTCTCGCGTGCAGGGCCATCTCCACGAACTGACGATTCCGAGGATTGGCTGTGCACGGCCAACATCATCCTGAGTCTCCGGGGACTCAACGTGGGGGACCAGGCGGACCGCAGCTCGGGCGGACCCCGCTACCATCGCGACGATGCCCAGAGAACGCCCGTCGCGCACCGCCTCGCCGTCGCCGCTCCGCGCCCTGGAGGCCGCCGATGCGGACGGGGAACCCTCGCCTGACCTGATCGCGGGCCACCACGACCCCGACGAGCCACCGGCCGATGTCCTGGCCGACGAGGCCGCGGATCTCACCAACGCCGACCTCGCTCGCGTCTTCCACGAGATCGGCGACATCCTCGAGGTCCAGGGCGAGATCGCCTTCAAGACGATCGCCTATCACCGCGCCGCGGACACGATCGGCCGGAGCCCGGTCGATCTCGTCGCGGCCTATCGATCCGGCGACCCGCCCAAGGTCAGCGGCGTCGGCCAGGCGATCAGTGACAAGATCAGGGAGCTCGTGACGACCGGCCGGATGGCGTTCCTCGACCGCCTCCGGGCAGAGGTCCCGGCCAGCCTCGTCGAGCTTCTCGAGATCCCCGGCCTCGGTCCGAAGACCGTCCGCCAGCTCCACGAGGAGCTGGGCATCGCGACGATGAGCCAGCTCCGGGCCGCCGCCGAGGAGGGCCGGATCCGGACGGTCCGGGGCCTGTCGGAGCGGACGGAGAAGATGATCCTCGACGGGATCACCCGCCTCGAGACGCAGCCGCCGCGGCGGCTGTACCTCCACCAGGCCGAGGAGCACATCGCCGCTCTCATCGAGATCCTCGGGGCCGTGCCCGGCGTGACCTCGATCGAGCCGGCGGGCTCCTATCGGCGCCGGAAGGAGACGATCGGCGATCTCGACCTGCTCGCCGAGACCACCGACCCGGCCGCCCTGATGGAGCGATTCGCGAGCCTCGGTGGCCCGGCCGACGTCCTGGCCCGGGGCGGCCACAAGTCGGCGATCCGTCTCGTGCGCGGCCCGCAGGTCGACCTGATGGTGATGCCGCCCGGCACGGCCGGCGCGTACCGCCTCCATTTCACCGGGTCGAAGGAGCACAACGTCCGGCTCCGGGCCCGGGCCCGCGATCGCGGCTGGAGCCTGTCGGAGTACGGGTTCCAGCGGATCGGCGAGGACGGCGAGCCGCTGACCGGCGACGCGGCGGAGCTCCGGACGTTCGCAACCGAAGAGGAGGCCTATGCCTTCCTCGATCTGCCGTTCATCGCTCCGGAGCTGCGCGAGGACCAGGGCGAGATCGAGGCAGCGCTCGCCGGAACTCTGCCGAACCTCGTGACGAAGGCCGACCTTCGGGGCGACTGTCACTCCCACAGCGACTGGACCGACGGCCGGCAGCCGATCGCGGTGATGGCCGAGGCCGCCCGGCGCCGGGGCTACCAGTACCAGGTCCTGACCGACCACACCCAGTCCCTCGCGATCACGAACGGCCTGACGCCCGACCGGGTCGAGGAGGAGCGGGTCGTGATCGCCGAGCTGAACGCCCGGTTCGCGGCCGAGGAGGCGGCCGGGACCGCGCCGCCGGAGACGCCGCCCGAGGGCTTCCGGCTCCTGCATGGCTGCGAGCTCGAGGTCCGGGCCGACGGCGAGCTCGACTACGACGACGAGCTGCTCGCCCGGTTCGACGTCGTGGTCGCGTCGGTCCACGTCGCCCGCCGTCAGTCGCGCGCCGAGCTGACGCGTCGGACGCTGAACGCGATCCGCAGCCCCCACGTCGACATCATCGCCCACCCGGCGGGGCGGATGATCCAGACCCGCGACGACCTCGATCTCGACTGGGAGGCGGTGTACGCGGCGGCAGCGGCGAACGGCACCGCCCTCGAGATGAACGGATCGCCCCATCGCCTCGACCTCTCGGCCGAGCGCGCGCGCCGCGCGGTGGCCGCCGGGTGCGTCCTCACGATCGACTCGGACGCCCACCACACGGGCGAGCTCGACGACACCCGCTGGGGTGTTGCACAAGCCCGCCGCGGCTGGGTCACGGCGGCCGACGTCCTGAACACGCGCTCGCGTGCCGACCTGCTCGCCTGGGTCGCCGCGAAAGCCGCCCGGATCGCCGGCTGAGCCACTCGGTGTCCGCGTCGCGGCGGTCCCCGGAGCGCGTACCATCCGGCCGATGACGATCCCGTCCGCGACCTCGCCGGCGACGCCGACCCCGGCTTCGACGAGCACGTCCGCGCGGCTCGCGCGGCATCTCGGCGTTCCGCCGCGGTCACTCGCCGCCGACAGCCTCGGCGCCGGACGGCGCGACCTCGTCATTGCCGCGTCGACGATCGTCGGCATGGCTGCCGCTCTCGGCGGCACGCTCGTGTGGCCGGCGGCACTCCTCCTGCTCGCCGCGACGATCCTGGGGACCCTCCAGGTCCTGGGGGCCGTCGATGGCGCCACCGAGGAACGCGGTGTCCCGATCGAGACCCTGTTCCTGCCGGCGATCGCGGCGATCGGCTGCCTCGGCGCGATCCGCCTCGTGCCGCTCGGGCTCGCCATCGTCCCGGCCCTGCTGCTCACCGGGCTGCTGATCGACCGGACGCTCGTCGTCGAGAGCCGGATTGCGGCCGCGACACAGGGTCCGTCCGAGGAGGACCGCTCGCGAGCGCTGATCACGATGCTGGTCGTGGCGCTCGTGGCGTTCAGCGGCGTCGCGGCGATCGTGCCCGGCGGGATTGCCGGCCGCGGCGCGACGGGATCCAGCGTGTCCTTGGCCCTCGGCGACCTCGTCCTGCTCGCGTTGGCCGATGCCGTCGTCGCCGGCCTTCTCGGCTATCGCGCGGCAGCGCTCCGCGGCAGCCACGTCCGCGAGGCACTCTGGGCGGCCCTCACCTACGCCGCCGCGATCGCCGTCGGGGCGGCGGCGATCCGGGCGATGGGCATCCCGCGCCTGATCGGGCCCGCCCTGCTCATGTTCCTGTTCTACCTGTGGGACTCGCTCCACGCAACGACACCGACCCGCCGCCGCGACCCGCGCTGGATCTGGGAGACGCTCGTCCTGGTCGGGCTCGGGGCGGCGGTCGCATTCTGGAACCTGCGCCTGATCGGCTGACGGCCGTCGGACGCGTCGCGCGCGAGCCGCCGCGCGAGCCGGAGCGCGACCGCCCGGTCAGGCTCGTCGGGCCCAGACGAGGGTTCGCTCCCGATCGACCTGCCATGTCCGGCCGTCGGCGAGGCGCACCAGCCGGACGTCGTCCACCCGGTCGATCACGAACGCCCAGCGATCGTCCGGCGCCACGTCGACCCGCAGGCCGCGCCCGCCGAAGTGGGCGATCAGGGCCGGGCGCGCGTCCGCGAGCCGGCCGCCACGCGCTCGGCCGACCGGATCATCGATCCGGTACAGGTCCGTGCCGGCCGCCGTCCCCTGGGTGAGCAGCAGGGACCGGCCGTCCGCGGCGAATCCGACGACGTCGATCCCGTCGACCGGGCCGAGCGCGGCGGGCCAGTCGACCACGATGTCGTCGGTGGTGTCCTCGTTGATCATCGACAGGACGATCGCGGCGCGTCCGGGGTCGGCGCTGACCTCGTCCAATGCGGCATGGATCCGGTCGGCCGGAAGCATCTGGGTGAGGTGGCGGTCCTTGACCCGCAGGCGCGCCGAGAAGGCGTAGCGGCCGGCGCAGTCATCGAGACAGGTTCCGTGGCCGACGCGCAGCTCGGTCGCGGACCACCAGCCTTCGAGCCGGTCGTACGGGCCGACGGCGGGCAGGACGGTCGTGGCCCGCCCCGCTGGCTCGGCGATCACGAAGATGCTCTCGAATTCGCCGTTCACGGCAGCGCGACCGGCGCTCGCGGCGAGGGCCAGGCCATCCGGTCGCCACGCGACGTCGAACGAGTTGACCGGCCAGTCGACGGGCAGGTCGAGGTCGCGCAGACCTGTGGCGCCATCCCACAGCCAGCCCGCGGATCGCTCCGGGCTCTCGAGCCAGACGAGCACGTCCGCCGAGTGCGGCCGGGGCAGCAGCTGGAGCTGCGGTCCGCCGTCGTCGGGGTCCGCGGCCGGGCCGACATCGAGCGGCGGCATGTCCGCGGCAATGCGGAGCCCGCCTCCCTCGGTCGGGACGAGACGCTGGACGTGGACGAACTGATGATCGTCGGTCCGGTCGACCCAGCCCGACAGCAGACCGTCGGCGCCCGCGACGTCGGCGCCCGAGGGCGGCGTGGTGGGCGTCGGCGAGGGCTCGACCGCGGGCAGTGGCGTGGCCGGCAGCGGCACGCCACCGATGACCCGGACGAGGAGCAGCTCGGCCACGGAGTCGATGTGGGGCAGCTCCTGGGCGCGACCGGTGGCGCGCTCGACGATCGTCAGGTTTGGACCGCGCCGGTCGGTGGAGACCGCGAGGAAGTCGCCGCCGGCCGACCAGCCGAAGTCGGCGATCGGGTCCGGGCCGCTGAACAGATCGGTCGCCCCGCCCGTGAAGGACACGAGCCGGATCGTCCGGGCGGCGCTGATTGCCACGCCCATGCCCGTCGGGTCGATCTCGATCCGGTCCACCGACGGCAGAGTCGTCAGGGTCAGTGGATCGCCGCCGCGCAGCCGCCACAGCCGGATCGTGGTGCCCTTGTCGTCCTCGCCGATGATCGAGTCGACGGCCAGACCGGCCGACGGATCGACGTCCTCCGACCAGTCACTGGCAGGCCCGACGTCCGGCAGGTCGAGGAGGCGATCGATGGCCATCGTCCCCGGATCGACCCGCAGGAACCGCCAGCTGACGTCGACGCCCAGTGGCGACGAGTCGTGCTGGCGCAGGATCAGCGCCCCGTCCGGGTCGAAGCCCTGGACGATCGCGTCGTCGGGGATCAGGCCGCTCGTGAACGAGCCGGTCTGGGGGTTCAGGATCAGGGCCTCCCGTGGCCGGTTGTCCGTCCCGATCGACGACAGCGCGACGCGCCGGCCGTCGGGCGACCAGACGGCCGTCTCGACCGGGGCGGCCGGCGTGCGGATCGACCAGAGGACCGCGCCGGACGCGATCGACAGCGCCTCGAGCTGCTGGTCGTCGGGTCCCGGCACGAGCGCGATCGCGATCGTCCCGGCCGGGTCGACGATCCAGGTCCGACCGTAGTCGACATCGGTGCGGGTGGCCACGACCCGGGCCAGCGACCGACCGTCGAGGCGGCGCTCCATCAGGTGCGAGCCGGTCGCGTCGAGGACCTCGTAGTAGACGATCGGACCCACCACGGGCGAGCCGTCGGAGGCGGTCGCGCTCTGGCCGGGCCGGGGCAGGAGCGGATCGGACCGGGTCCACGCGGCGACCGCGATCACGGCGACCGCGACGGCGATCGCCGCTCCGAGCCCGACCCAGCGCGCCCGCCGCCCTCGCATGGATTCCATCCCCGCAATCATCGCCCCTTCCCGGCCAGGAGACGCGCTCCGATCCGGGCCTGTGGTGCCGCCTCCGCGAACGGTGTGGTCCGCACGACGCCCGGCCGGGACGCTGCGGTCGGACCGCCTCGTGGAGCGTGGCCGCGTTTGACGCAGCGGTCCTGCGATGCTACAAGTCCTTGCCCGCCCGATCGTGTTCCGGCCCCTCGCCGCGGCCGTCCCATCGGGTTCGCACCGCAGTGAATCGGAGATCCCTCTCGTGACCTTCCCCGACGTCGAGACCCAGGCACCGAGCGTCGTCAATCAGACGCGCATGAAGCGCCAGCTGGCGGACCAGGCGATCGCCCAGGCGACGGCCGCCCAGTGGACCGAGGCGGCCGACACGAACCGGCGCCTCCTCGAGCTCGGACCGGACGCGGAGTCGGAGAACCGCCTGGCGAAGGCGCTCTGGGAGCTCGGCGAGCTCGGCCAGGCGCGGGAGCACTATCAGACGGCGCTGGCCCTCGACCCGACGAACCGGATCGCCGAGCGCAACATCGACCGGCTCCGGATCCTCCTCGTCGATGCCGGCGAGAAGACCGTCCCGGCCCAGGAAGGCAGCAAGGCCCCGGTCTCGATCTTCGTCGAGGAGACCGGCAAGACGGGCTTCGCGTTCCTGACGGACCTGCCCAATCCGCGGAAGCTCGCCCAGGTGAACCCGGGCGACGCGGTCGAGCTCACCCCCGACGGTGGCCGCCTCGTGGCGACGAGCAACGGGATGCGGATCGGGATCGTCGAGCCGCGCGTCGCGGCCCGCCTCCTGAAGCTCATGGCCGAGGGCAACAAGTACGCCGCCGGCGTGACGTCGCTCGGCGACAAGGACGTCCGGATCATCATTCGCGAGATCTACCAGGATCCCCGCAACTACGGCAAGGTGTCCTTCCCGACCGCCGCCAAGTCGACCGACCTGCGGCCGTACACGAAGGGCACGCTCGTCCGCGAGGAGATGGATCTCGAGGACGACCTCGAGGACGACGACGAGGACGAGGAGATCGAGGACCTCGATCGGGTCCTGCCGCCGGAGGCGACCACGGATGAGGCCTTCGAGGAAGAGCTCGACGAGGCCGACGAGAACTAGTTCGACGGCTGTCGCGCCTGAACACGTCAGCGCCGCCTTGGCACGCGCCGCGACGGCGCCCACCCGCCAGGGCTAGGCTGTAGCGCATGGCCGGTCGAGCGTCTCTGGTTCGCGCGGAGCCCGGCTTCTCGCTGCCGTTCTTCGATCGGCTCGCGCCGCCGCCGCCGCCCGGCCTGGTCGCGGCCCGGATCGAGGCGCTGACCAAACCCGGCGACGTGGTCCTCGATCTCGCCGGTCGGGGCGGCTGGGTCGGCCGGGCCGCGGTCGACCGCCAGCGACGCGCGGTCAGCCTCGAATCGACGCCGCTCACCCGGCTCCTCGCGGAGCTGGTGCTGCGGCCGCCCGACCTCCGCCATCTCGACGCGGCCTTCCAGGCGATGGGCGCCTCGTCCCACGGCCAGACGAGCCTCAAGGTCGCCGTCGGCGAGCCGTTCACGACGCGCTGCGCGACCTGTGGCCGGACGGTCGCCCTCGACGAGATCATCTGGCCGGGCCTGGCCGGCGCCGACGACGACATCGAACCCGTCGAGCCGTTCGGGGCCGGTCCGGACGGCCCGGGCGGCGAGCCCCGCCGCGCCGCTCCGCCCGATCCGGACCAACCGTCCGCCCGCAAGCTCTACGCCTGTCCGGTCTGTCGCGGGCCGCGCGGCCGCGAGCAGCGCACGGCGAGTCTCGATGCTGCGGACCTCGAGCGCGCCCGGACGATCCCCGACGAGTACCTGGCCGTGCGCGAACGCCTGTCCGATCGCTTCCCGGTCGTCGACGGCGGGACCGGTCTGGTCGACGCGCTGCTCGACCTCCACACCCCGCGCCAGCTGGTCGGGCTCGAGGCGATCCTGGATCGGATCGAAGGCGACCTGCGCTCGGCGCCCGTCGAGGCGGCGCTCCGTCTCGGGTTCCTCCACGCGCTCCTGCCGGCGAGCCGCCTGAACGGCTTTCCCGGCCGGCTCGGCACGCTCCGGATCCAGGCCGGCCGGGTGCGGCCGCCGACCGCGGGGCAGTGGCGCGAACGCCATCCCTGGCTGGCATTCGAGGACGGCATCCGGACCGTCCGCGGCTTCATCCAGCGCCTCGAGAGCGGACCCGGCGGAGCGGTCCAGGCACGGCTCGGGACCGATCTCCGCGCCCTCGACGAGGGCAGCGCGACGGCCGTGGTCGGGGTCAGCGGACCGTCGACGACGCGGGCGATCGGCGAGGAGGCTTCCCTCGGACGCGGCTGGGAGAACGTCGCCTCGGGCGCCGGCCTGCGCCGCCGGATCCGGCTCGTGCTCGGCCAGCCGCCGGTCCGCCCGAACCAGGAGCGGCTGTCGCTGACCTACTGGGCCGCTGCCTGGACCATCGGCTCCGAGGCGGCGGCCGGGCTGCCGCTCGCGGCCTTGTCAGGCCCGCCCATCCGGGCGCCGTGGGGCTGGCAGGCGGCGTCGCTGGCGCGCTCGCTCGCGTCGGTCGAGCCATCGATCGCGCGCGACGGCCGCGTGATCGAGCTCGTCGACGGCGGCGCCGAGGCCCTCGTGGCCGCGGCGATGGGTGGCGTCGGTGCCGGGTTCCGGCTGCTCGCCGCCCGGCTCGGTGACGGGGACGACGAAGCCTTCGGCAGCGTCGAGCTGCTCCCGCCCGGCGCGGTCCTGCCGCCCGGTCCGCGAACCCGGGCGAACGTCGCCCTGGATCCGGTGGCCGGCGGCAACGGTGATCCCGACCTCGTCCCGGGAGCCGGTCTGTTCGGGGCGCCGGAGCGCTTCGACCGGCGGCCGTTCTCGGCGGCCGACGTGCGCAACACCGTCGTCGAGGTCGCGGTCGAGAGTCTCAAGGCGCGCGGCGAGCCCGCCTCGGCCGACCGCCTGCTCGGCGAGGTCCTCGTCGGGCTCGATCGGGCCGGCCAGCTCCGCCGCCTGGTCGCCGAGCGCGATCTCGGCGCACGGGACCACGCGTCGGACGCGCCATCGGACCCTCGGCCGCCCGCCGCGCTCCATCCGGATGACAGCGGTCCACTCGATCCGGCCGGCCGATCGTCCGTCCGTCCGACCGCCGATCCGGGCTCGGGCGCGCCAGGTGGCGTGCGCGGCGGACCGCCGCAGCCGATGGGCGACCCCTCCGACCTCGCAGCCCACCGGACCGGCCCGACGATCGCGACGGGCTCGGCGGACCTGCCGCCGGATCGACCGGCAATCGCGGCCCGCCGAACCGGGTCCGCTGACGCGCCGCCGGACCAGGTCGAGGCCCTCCTGGCGCTGATTTCCGAAGGCCTGTCGACGACCGGCAAGCGCCGCCTGGCCGAGGTCGCGCCGGGCCGCTGGTGGCTGGCCGACGAGCGCGATCGCGAGACCGCTGCCGCGCCCCTCGCGGATCGCGTCGAGTGGGCCGTGTTCAGCCTGCTCTCGACGGCCGGGCCCATGTCCGAACCGTCCTTCCTCCAGCGGGTCGCCGGCCTCTTCAGCGGTCACGACCTGCCCGACGAGACGCTGGTCCAGGCCTGTCTGCAGAGCTACCGCAGCCGGGCCAGCACGCTCGACCGGATCGTGACCGGCGACGACCTCCTGCGCCGCGCCCAGGAGCACGCCGAGCTGATCGGCCTGCTCGCCGACGGCGGCCATCGGCTCGGGCTGAACGTCTGGATCGGCCGGCGCGAGCAGGCTCGTCGGCTGGCCGGCGGCCGGCTGGCCGATCGGCTGTACGAGTCGGAGCTGCGGGCACCCTTGACCCACATCAGTCGGGCGGCCGGCGAGATCGCGGAGATCGACTGCGCCTGGTACAGCCGGGGCCGGATGTCCTTCCTGTTCGAGGTCGAGTGGACCGCGATGCTCGGCGAGCCGATCCTGCGCCGCCACGCCCGGATCCCGCAGGAGGACGGGACCGTCCGGTTCCTGGTCATCGCACCGGAGCGGACGGAGCTCGTGCGCCACAAGATCGAGCGCTCGCCGCTGCTCCGCGAAGCCTTCGACCGCGACAACTGGCACGTCCTGAAGTGGAACCACCTGCGCGCCTTCCTCGGCCGCGACGAGCCGACGCTCGACGACCTCGAGCCGTATCTCGGCCTCGACCCGGTCGCCGAGCGGAGCGGCGAGCAGATGGGTCTGTTCGGCGGCTGACCGGCAGCGCCGATCTCGGCCCGGAGACGGGACGAGCACCGGTCACGGCCGGGAGCGGCCACCCATGTCGGAGGCGCCCGTTCCGTCGGAGCGCGCTACCCTGTCGCAACCGCTGTCCCCGGGGTCGAACGAGCCTGTCCGTCCCCTGCCCGCCTTGGAGACGACTGTGACCCACCCCGATCACTCCTCGCCGGTCGATCAGCTCGCGGACGGCTTCTGGGAGAGCATCCTCGAGCTCAATCCGTCGACCGCGACGGTCTACGGCGACGAACGCTTCAACGACCGCCTCGAGGACCCGAGCCCGGCCGGCCGGGCCGCGGTCCGGAGCCTGATGGAGCGCACCAAGGCCAACGCGGAGGCGATCTCGCCCGACGGCCTCTCGGTCGAGGATCGGATCACCCGCGACATGCTGATCGTCATCGCCGACCAGGGGATCGAGGAGGACGACCAGGGCGTCCATCGGCTGCGCGTCGTCGACCAGATCGGCGGCCCCCAGACGCTCCTTCCACAGATCTGCCAGTTCCAGCCGGCCGACACGCCGGAGCGATTCGAGAAGTTCGTCGCCCGCCTCGAGTCGTACCGCGACTTCATGGCCGCCAACACGGACATCCTGCGCGAAGGTGTCGCCACGGGACTCACGGCGCCGCGAATCGTCGCCGAGCGGACGGTCGCCCAGCTGGAGCGGCTGCTGGCGGTCCCGACCGAGGATGCGATCGTCGCCTCGCTGGCCAAGGTCGCCTCCGAAGCGGACCGCGATCAGGTCCGGGACATCGCCACCGAGGTCATCTATCCGGCCGATCAGGCGTTCCTGGCCGTCCTGAAGGGCGAATACCTCCCGGCGACGCGCGTCGAGCCCGGGCTGTGGTCCGCCCCCGACGGCGAGTCGCTCTACCGGACCCAGATCCGGTCCTGGACGACGCTCGATCTCGACCCCAGGGAGGTCCACGAGATCGGGATGGAGGAGCTCCGGATCATCGACGTCGGCCGGCGCGAGATCGCGTCGAGGGCCGGCGCCGCCAGCCCGGCCGAGTACCGCGACCGGCTCGCGACCGACCCGGCCAACACGCCGGGCTCGAAGGAGGAGCTGCTCCAGCGTGCCCGCGAGGACATCGAGCGGGCGATGGTCGTCGCGCCGCAGTTCTTCGGGACGCTGCCCAAGGCCGGCTGCGAGGTCAAGGCCGTCGAGGAGTTCAAGGAGACAGGACGCGCCGTTCGCCTACTACTTCCCGCCGGCCATGGACGGCTCGCGCGGCGGCACGTACTACGCCAACGGCTACGACCTGCCGAGCCGGAAGTACACGAAGCTCGCGACGACCACGTACCACGAGGCGGTCCCGGGCCATCACTTCCAGATCGCCCTCGAGCAGGAGAACGAGAATCTCTCGACCTTCCGCCGCCTGGGCGCGCGGATCGTGGGCGGCGCCTACGTCGAGGGCTGGGGCCTGTACAGCGAGAAGCTGGCCGACGAGATGGGCCTCTTCCGCGACGAGGCCGAGCGGTTCGGGATGCTCGACGCCGTCGCCTGGCGGGCGGCTCGGCTCGTGGTCGACACCGGCATCCACGCCCTGCGCTGGACCCGCCAGCAGTCGATCGACTTCCTGCTCGAGACCGGCCTCTCGCCGACCGACGCGACGATCGAGACCGACCGCTACATCGCCTGGCCGGGCCAGGCCCTGACCTACATGCTGGGCTGCCGCGAGATCGAGAAGCTCCGCCGCGAGCTGACGGCCCGCGACGGCGCGGCGTTCGACCTGCGGGCCTTCCACGACCAGGTCCTGGCCCACGGCTCGCTGCCCCTGGCGACGCTGACCCGCGAGCTGCCGAACTGGGTGACGACCCCCGTCTGAGCTACGAGTCGAAGCCGATCCCGAAGGCGTCGAGGGTCTTGAGGATCAGCCCCCGGCGGCCCTCGTTGCGGTCCGCCCGGTCGAGCTCGTGGCGGACGACGTTCACCGCGATCGAGCGGAGCGGCTCGGGCGGGAACGGCACGGGCCGGGATCGGACGAAGCGCAGTCGGAGCAGGTCCGAGTCCGGCCGCAGGATGAAGTCCCGGACCACGCCGGCCGCCCAGCGGCTCGCCCCGACGCCGAGCCCGGTGTACCCGATCGCGTAGGTGAGCCGGCCGCCCAACGCCTGGCCGAACGTGACGGTGAACCGCGAGGTCGTGTCGATCGCGCCGCCCCAGCGGTACGGGAACCCGACGCCCGCAAGCTGGGGGAACGCCCGCCGGAAGTGGGATCTCGAGCTTCGTGAACGTCGCCGGCCGCTGGTCGAACTGCGGCCCGACCCCGTTGTTGCGGTAGTAGATCGCGTCGTAGCCGCCCCACAGGATCCGGTCGTCGGCGGTCAGCCGGAAGTAGTGGAACTGGTTGTTCGCGTCGGCCATGCCCTGCCGCCGCGCCCAGCCGATCGACGCCATCTGGTCCGGCGTCAGCGGGTCCGAGACGAGGACATAGTCGTAGACCGGCACGAAGTGGCTCTCGAGCCGGCGCAGCCAGCCCGAGTAGGCCGATGTGGCGACGACGACGTGGTCGGCGTCGATCGTCGCGCCGTCATCGGTCGTCAGCCGGACGCCGCCCGCCCGCCGGTCGACGGCCCGGACCCGGGTGTCCTCGTGGATCGCGATTCCGCGCTCCTCGCACACCCGGGCGAGACCGCGGACCAGCTTCGCCGGATCGAGGATCACGTCGCGGCCCGGCGGCTGGTACAGGCCGGCGAGCCAGAGCGGCGAGTGGACCTCGGCCTGGATCTCCGCGCGGTCCAGGAACACCAGCTCCTCGCCGTAGGGCGCCGACTCGCCGACCGAGGCCCGGAACTCCTCGACCTGGTACGGCTGGTCGGCGACCGCCAGGCTGCCGGTCTCCTCGAGATCGCAGTCGATCCCGTGCTCGCGCGTGAAGGCGATGAGGTCGCCGAGGTTGGCCAGCCCTTCTCGCTCCAGGAGCTCGATCTCGTCGGGGAAGTGGCGCAGGCCGTTGTCGAGGCCGTGGGTCAGCGACGCCTGGCAGAAGCCGCCATTCCGGCCCGACGCCCCGAACCCGACCGTCTCCTGTTCGAGGACGACGACGCGCAGCGACGGGTCGGTGTCGGTCAGGGCGATCGCCGCCCATAGCCCGGTGAACCCGGCCCCGACGATGGCCACGTCCGCGCGTGCCGCACCACGGAGCCCCGGTCGGCGCGGGCCGGCCGGCGACGCGGCGAGCCAGTAGCTGATCGCGGTCGAAGGGTCCTGGTTGATCGTCACCCGGAGAGGATATCGGGTGGTGACTGCCGACCGCGATCGGTTCGGTCTGCGGACAGACCAGTCATGAATGCTGCGGAATTCGCACGTGAATCGCCACGTTCGTGCGATATCCGCGTTGACGACGCAACGGGACGTATGCCAAGATGGACGCCCGCCTGTTCCGCTCCCCGGAACGCCCGTCGCGCATGACGGTCCACCAGCCGCCCACGGAGTGACCGTATGGCCACCGAGCCCCGAACGACCAGCCAGACCCCCGCGCTGCGACGCGATCGCCAGCTCGAGCAGTACCACCGCGCGCTGAAGACGCTGCCCGGCGGCACGAACTCGAACTTCCGGGCCTGGGGCGAGGACACGGTCTACATCGATCGGGGCAAGGGCGGCCGGATCTGGGACCAGGACCAGAACGAGTACATCGACCTGCGGATGGGCTACGGCCCGGTGATCCTCGGCCACGGTGACGACCGGGTCGACGACTACGTCAACGAGCAGATGCGCAAGGGTGTCAGCTTCTCGCTCACGAGCGAGGACGAGATCCGGGCGATGGAGCTCGTGAAGGAGCTCACGGGCTGGGTCGACATGGCCCGGATGACCGTGTCCGGGACCGAGGCGACGATGCACGCGATGCGCATCGCCCGGGCGTACACCGGACGCAACAAGATCGTGAAGTTCGAAGGCCAGTACCACGGCGTCCACGACTACGCCCTGATCAGCGTCGCCCCCGACGACATGTCGGAGCTCGGCGATGCCGACAAGCCCGTCCGCCTCGCCTGGGGCCGTGGCATCCCGGATGCCGTCGCCGACACGATCATCCCGGCCCGCTACAACGACCTGGGACTGCTCCGCCGGCTCTTCGAGGAAGAAGGCTCGGATATCGCCGCGGTGATCGTCGAGCCGGTGCTCGGGAACGCCCAGGGGATCATGCCCCAGGCCGGCTTCCATGCCGCGATGCGGGCGATGACCGAGGAGTTCGGCATCCTCCTGATCTTCGACGAGGTCAAGACCGGCTTCCGCCTTGCCAAGGGTGGCGCGGCCGAGTTCTTCGGCATCACGCCGGACCTCGGGACCTTCGCGAAGGCGATGGGCAACGGCTATCCGGCCGCGGCGTTCGGGGGCCGGCGCGAGGTCATGAGCGTCCTCCCCGACAAGGTCAGCCACGGTGGGACGTACGCCGGCAACCGGGTTGCCTCGGCGGCCGCGGTCAAGACGCTCGAGATCCTGCGCGACACGAACGCGCTCGAGACGATCCACGCCACCGGTCGCCGGGTGCAGGACGGCCTCAAGGAGGTCCTCAACCCGACCGGCATCCCGTACCTCTTCACCGGTCATCCGTCGATGTTCGGGATCATGTTTACCGACGAGGTCCCGACCGAGTACCGCGACTGGGCGAAGTCCGACCACGAGCTCTACGACGCCGTCGCGCTCGGGATGCTCGCCCGCGGCGCGATGCCCGAGCCCGACAGCCGCGAGCCGTGGTTCATGTGCGAGGCGCACAGCCAGGGCGACACGGTCGACCAGATCGTGTCGATCTTCGAGGAATCGCTCCACGCGGCGCTCGAGGGACGCGCCCACGGCGAGGTCGCCGAGCATGGCCACGGCGCCATGAGCCATCCAGCGGCCGGCTGACCGGCCCACCCGTCACCAAGGCAGCCTTGACCGGCCGGGGCCGGTCGACGAAACGAGGGACAACAGATCGATGGTCCTCGACGGTAATGCCGTCCGCTCGGTCGATCGAGCGGCCGCTCTTCTCCTCGCCCTCGGCGATTCGCAGGGCGAGGCCGGTGTCACCGAGCTCGCCCGGCGGCTCGGCCTCCACAAGTCGACGGCGTCGCGCCTCCTCGCGACCCTCCAGAAGCGCGGCCTGGTCGAGCAGGACGACGAGACCGGCAAGTACCGGCTCGGGCTCGTGATCATCCGCCTCGCCGAGCGGGCCGAGCGGACGCTCGACCTGCGCGGGATCGCCATGCCCGAGCTCGAGCGGCTCGCCCGCCTCACCCATGAGACGACAGGCCTCGGCATCCTCGACGGCGACTCGCTCCTGACGGTCGCCCAGGCCGATGGGCCGAACCTGATCGCCGTCGGCGACTGGACCGGCCGGTCGACGCCGCTCCACTGCGTCGCGTCGGGCAAGGTCCTCCTGTCGGCCGTGGCCGAGCGGGAGGTCCTGCGGATCGTCCGGCGCGGGCTCGTCAGCTACACCGAACGGACGATCACCGAGCTCGAGCCGCTCCTCGAGGAGCTGGCCCGGATCCGGCGGCGCGGCTACGCGACCGCGCTCGGCGAGTTCGAGATGGGCCTGAACGCCGTCGCGGCCCCGGTCCACGACGCGCGCGGCAACGTCATCGCCGCGGTCGACATCTGGGGACCCGCGTTCCGGCTGACCCCGCGCCGGATCCCGGAGCTCGCTGCCCAGGCCCGCGAGGCCGCGGCCGCCATCTCGGTCCGCCTCGGCGGCACCGGAACCGCGACCGCCGCCCAGCCGACGCTCGCCCAGGCGCTGTCGAACTCATCGATTGCCGCGACGGAGCCCGTCCCGCTGCCGTCCGCCCAGCCGGCGCCGATCGCCGCCGAGGAGCTTCCGGCAGAGGTGGGGGCCGCGTCCTGACGGGCGAGCGGAGTCAGCCGCGGGCTGGAGCTCCGATCGACACCACCATTCCGGCCCTCAGGTCGACGGTGATCGCCAGCTCGTCGCGGCATTCGCCGGTCTCGGCGAGGTCGCGCCCGGGGAGATCTGCGTTCAGGCATAGCCGGCTGTAGACGATCGTGATCCGACCCGGCCGCTCCGGATCCCACGACACGGAGCAGCATTCGGTGTAGGTCCGGATCTGGGCGAGGGTCGCTGGGTCACTCCGGGCGACCCACTCCGCCGCGCGAAGGAGCGGTCGCGGGACGCTCGTCGTGCGGACGCTCTCGACGACGCCCCGCCAGCCGTTCCCCTCCCGGCCGCGGAGCGACCACTCGTCTTCGCGGCCGACGCTTCCCGAGGCGAACCCGATTGCGATCAGACCACAGCTGGCTCCGGTCTTGTCGGTTCCGCAGCTTCCCTCCAGCTCGAGCCGCGCATAGGGCTGTCCGTCGATCGATCGGATGGTCTCGGCCAGCGAGCTCAGCATCGCCTCGCGCTGCGGGGACGCGATCACGACCTTTCCGAGATCGCCCGCGAACCCGATCGCGAGGTACGGTCGAGCGGGTTTCGGGACGTCGACGACCGGGCGCTGGTCCGGGATGGGCCGCATCGCCTCCATCGGATCCTGGACGGTCACAGCGGTGACCGGCGCCGTCTCGACGAGCGCAATGACCGCGCCGACGGGTCCGTCGATCGCAATCGACGCCCCCGGTTCGAAGACCTCCACGCGCATCCGGCCGCCCGTCGCAGCGCGCATCAGCTCGTCCGTCCAGGTCGTAGCGACAACGACGTGCGCAGTTTCGGCAGGATCCATCACCGCGAGCAGGTCGCGGCTCATGGCGTCGAGCGGCAAGGCGGTCGTGTCGAGCTCGCGGGATGCGCCGACCGCCGGCGGTCCGGACGATGCAGCGGCCGCTGCATCGTCGGGAAGGACCGACGGGGTCGAGGGCGCGCCGCATGACGAGACGAGCACCGCAGAGGAGAGCGCAACGAGCGCCAAGACCCTGGGAATCACGCCGCTGGGACGACCGATTGGTTCGGCGCGTGATGCCCTCGGCTCGGCCGAGGTCGTTGCCGTCCGGCTACCATCCGGGCGATGGACTTCACCAAGCCGCCGCTGAGCACCGTCGTCGACGTGCTCCGGACCAACGGGCTGCGAATCCTCGTCATCGTCATCGTCGCCATCATCGCCCTGCGCGTCACGACCCTGTTGGTGCACGGGATCGTCAAGACCCTGCTGGACCGCGAGGCGACCGAGGGGACCGCCCAGGAGCTGTCGGCGATCGAGGTCCAGAAGCGGATGGACACGCTCGACGAGCTGATGGGCCGGGTCATTCGCGCCTTCGTCGTGATGATCGCCGGGATCATGGTCCTCGGCGCCCTCGACCTCGACATCGGGCCGGCCGTGGCCGGGCTCGGGGTCGTCGGGATCGCCGTCGGGTTCGGCGCCCAGAGCCTCGTCAAGGACTACCTGAACGGCGCCCTGATCCTGATCGAGAACCAGTACAGCAAGGGCGATGTCGTCTCGATCGCCGGCGTCAGCGGCACGGTCGAGGACTTCAGCCTCCGGCGGACGACGCTGCGCGACCTCGACGGCATCGTCCACACGGTCCCCAACGGCGAGGTCAAGGTCGCGAGCAACCGGACCCGGACCTGGGCCCGGATCAACCAGAACGTCACGGTCGCGTTCGGGACCGACATCGACCGCGCGATCGAGGTCGTCGAGGAGCTCGGCAAGTCGATGGCGGCCGACCCGATCTGGAAGCGCCGGATCCTCGAGCCGCCACGGGTCGAGCGGGTCGAGTCGATCGAGGAGCGCGGCGTCACGCTCAAGATCCTGGGCACCGTCCGCGCGTCGGAGCAGTGGGCCGCCGGCGGCGAGTTCCGGAAGCTCCTCCTCGAGGCGTTCGCCCGGCACGGGATCCGCCTCCCGCGGCCGCCCCAGGTGTTCGTCGCCCAGTCCGAGGCGACCGAGGGCGTCCAGATCGGCCCGGCCCCCACTCAGGACGATCTGGCCGACGAATAGCGCGAGATCGGCACCTCGGCGTCCCCGGCTGTAAGGCGACCGCGAGGCGGGTCCGCCATCGGGATCAGTCCATGGACCCGAGCGCACGGTTCACTGGCAGGAATGGCAGCATCCGGGGACCGGCTCGCCGGTCGATATGAGCTTCTCGAGCCGATCGGCTCCGGCGGGATGGCGATCGTCTGGCGGGCGCGCGACCTCCGACTGGGGCGGACGGTGGCGGTCAAGATCCTGCGGCCCCAGTTCGCCGGAGACGCGGAGTTCGTCGAACGGTTCGCGACCGAGGCGCACCACGCGGCCAGCCTGGCGCACGAGCACATTGCGGCCGTCTATGACACGGGGGTGGACGGCGAGACCCGCTTCATCGTCATGGAGCTCGTCGACGGCCCGTCAGTCGCCGATCTCATCCAGAGCGGCGGGACCCTGCCCATCGCGCTGGCGATCAGCATCGCGACGGCGGCGGCTCGCGCGCTGGCCGCTGCTCATCGACGCGGCCTCGTCCATCGGGATGTGAAACCCGCGAACATCCTCATCGGCCGGGACGGACGAGTCCGCCTGGCGGACTTCGGAATCGCGCGCGCGCTCTCCGCGAGCCGGGTGACGACGGTCGGCGTGCTCGTGGGCTCGGGACCGTACATGAGCCCGGAGCAGCGCCGCGGGGACGAGGTCATGGCGGCATCCGACCTGTTCTCGCTCGGCGTCGTGTTGTACGAGATGCTGCACGGCGAGCTTCCCCCGGATGCCGGCACGCCTGCGTTCGCGCGTGTTCCCGCCGGCGACGTGGCGGACGACCTCCCCGCCGGCGTCAACGCGATCGTGGAGCGAGCGATCGCGGCCGATCCCGCGCGTCGCTTCCCGAGTGCGCGCTCCTTCGCCGATGCCCTCGACGCGGCTGCCCGACAGTTGCGCAAGGTCGACCGCGGGACTGGCGAGCCAGCCCTCCTGCCGATCGCGGCCGCAACGACGGGAGTGGTCGATGACGCCCTGCCGCTGGACGCGATGGTGGACATGCCGATGGACCTGCCGTCGGACCAGTCGGCGCTCATCGGAGTCGCCTCACCTGCACGACTGATGGCGGCGAGAGCGGTCGAGCGCGGCGCAATCGTCGCGCGGACTGTCGTCACGCCTGCGCCGGCGGTCGGTCGGCGGGAGCCGCGGCCGTCGCCGCCACCGCGGGACGAGGGCAGGCGCCGACGTCGGTCTCTCGTGCCGGTATTCGGCATCGGAGCCCTGGTCGCGGCGGCGTTCGTCGGAGTCGGGTTGGTGACCGCAGGAGCCGGCTGGCTTGGCGCGGTCCTCGGCGAGACCGGCAGCCCGGCGGCCGGGGCGCAGGCCTCGCAGCCGTCCCGACCGGCCACGTCGGCCGTCGCGGTCGCGCCCTCGCCGAGCGTCACACCGAGCGTCCCTGCGAGTCCAGCGCCGGCGGATGCGCTCGACCCATCGCCTGCCCCGACCCCGTCTCCCACCCGTCGCCCGGTTGTCGTGCCGGCACCGACCCCGCCGCCCCCGGTCCAGGCCAGTCCGGCCGGCGCCGTGAGCGCCTTCTACCAAGCCGTCGAAGCGCACGACTGGGACACCGCGACGAGACGGTGGTCCGCCAGGATGCAGCGTCAATATCCACCCGACGAGTGGCTCGTCGGCCGATTCTCGAAGACGACGCGGATCGACCTGACGCGGCTGCGCCAGACGAGCTTCGATCCGGCGTCCGGTCGGGCCACCGTTGCCGTGACGCTCGTCGAGTACCGCGACGTCGAGCCGTCGCCGCGCACGTTCGTGGGCTCCTGGGAGCTGGTGCGATCCGGCGGGCGCTGGCTCCTGGACGAACCGCACTTCTGACCGTTCTCGCCCCGAGTACCGCCCGCTCACGATCCGGCGACGGGCCGCCCGCGTAGAATGGCCGCTCAGTCCGTTCGGCTTGCGCACCCTCGAAGACCCGCAGGAGCCGCCACGTGAGCGTCGACCAGCGACCCGAGATCGAGAACCTCCTCCTCGAGGAGCGGGTGTTCCCGCCCGACCCGGCGTTTGCCGCCCAGGCCAACGCCCAGGCCGACCTCTACGAGGAGGCCGCCCGCGACCCCGAGGCGTTCTGGGCGAAGATCGCCCGCGAGACCGTGACCTGGAACGAGCCGTTCACGACGACGCTCGAGTGGGACCTGCCGTTCGCCAAGTGGTTCGTCGGCGGCAAGCTCAACATGAGCGAGAACTGCGTCGACCGGCACGTCGCCAATGGCCTTGGCGAGAAGGTCGCCTACCACTGGATCGGCGAGCCCGGCGAGACCCGGACGATCACGTACGCCGACCTGCTCCGCGAGGTCCAGAAGGCGGCCAACGCCCTCCTCGAGCTCGGCATCCGGACCGGCGACCGGGTTGCGATCTACATGCCGATGATCCCGGAGCTCCCGATCGCGATGCTGGCCTGCGCCCGGATCGGTGCGCCCCACACGGTCGTGTTCGCCGGCTTCTCCGCCGAGGCGCTCAGCGGCCGCATCAACGACGCCCAGGCGAAGCTCGTCATCACGGCCGACGGCAGCTACCGGCGCGGCAAGGCGATGCCGCTCAAGGCGGCGGTCGACGATGCGGTCACGGACAGCCCGACGGTCGAGCACGTCCTGATCGTCCGCCGCCTCGGCGATGACGCCCCGGACACCACCGTCGTCGAGGGCCGCGACGTGTGGTGGCACGACCTCGTCGATCGCCAGGCCGCGGACTGCGCGCCGATCCCGCTCGACAGCGAGCACATGCTCTACCTGCTCTACACGTCCGGATCGACGGCCAAGCCCAAGGGCATCACCCACACGACCGCCGGCTATCTCGTCGGCACGTCGTACAGCCACAAGCAGATCTTCGACATCAAGCCCGACGACGTGTACTGGTGCGCGGCGGACGTGGGCTGGGTCACCGGCCACAGCTACATCGTCTACGGCCCGCTGGCCAACGCCACCACCGGCCTGCTCTACGAGGGCTCGCCGGACACGCCGGCCTGGGACCGCTGGTGGCAGATCATCGAGGACTACAAGGTCACCGTCCTGTACTGCGCCCCGACGGCGATCCGGGCCTTCATGAAGCAGGGCGCCGAGCACCCGGCCAAGCACGACCTGACGTCTCTGCGCGTCCTCGGCTCGGTGGGGGAGCCGATCAACCCCGAGGCCTGGCTGTGGTACCGCGAGCACATCGGCGGCGGCACCGCCCCGATCGTCGACACGTGGTGGCAGACCGAGACCGGCCAGATCCTGATCACGCCGCTGCCCGGCGTCACGACCACCAAGCCCGGCAGCGCGACGTTCCCGTTCCCGGGCATCGACGCCGACATCGTCGACGGCGACGGCAAGTCGGTGCCCAACGGCGGCGGTGGCTACCTCGTCCTGAAGCGGCCGTGGCCGGCCATGCTCCGTGGCATCTACGGTGACCCGGAGCGGTACAAGGAGACGTACTGGAGTCGCTTCCCGGGGATGTACTTCGCCGGCGACGGGGCCAAGCGCGACGAGGAGGGCTACTTCTGGCTGCTCGGCCGGGTCGACGACGTGATGAACGTGTCCGGCCACCGCCTCTCGACGACCGAGATCGAGAGCGCCCTCGTCTCCCACCCGGCGGTCGCCGAGGCGGCCGTCGTCGGTGGACCCGATCCGGTCACGGGCGAGGCGATCAACGCGTTCGTGATCCTCCGCCTCGGCTTCGAGCCCACCCCGGAGCTCGGTGAGGAGCTTCGCAAGCACGTCGCGACGAAGATCAGCCCGATCGCCAAGCCGAAGGCCCTGATGTTCACGCCGGACCTGCCCAAGACCCGGAGCGGCAAGATCATGCGCCGCCTCCTGCGCGACATCGCCCAGGGTCGCCAGCTCGGCGACACGACCACCCTCGCCGATTCGACCGTGGTCGAGACGATCCGCGAGAACAGCTTCAAGTCCGAGGACTGACCGCGTGCCCCTGAACTTCCTCCGTCGCAAGAAGGCCGACGCTGCGGCCGCGCCGGCGTCGACCGCGGCCCGCCCCCGGGTGCGGACCGGCGTCGCCTTTGACGGCGTGACGGAGGAGTGGCGGCTGGTCGGACGGATGAGTGTCGAAGGGCGGCTGTCCGACGCGCTCAACAAACGCGAGGCGATCGCGATCCACGACGTGCAATGGGCGCCGATCGACGGCTCGGCCGGGTTCGCCGAAGCGCCGGGCCTGCGGAGCATCGACCCGTACGACCTGATCCTCGTCCTGGCCGGCGAGGGCTCGATGCCCGAGCTGACCGACTCGGAACGGGTCGCCCATCGCGTCCACAAGGTCTCGTACGACGTGGCGCTCGAGGTGCCGCCGTTCCGCGTGATCGGAACTGTCTACCTGCATCCCGGCTCCGAGCCGGACCGGCTGCTCGACCGGGCGACCGAGATGTTCGTGCCGGTCGTCGATGCCGTCGCGATGCTCGGCGACGACCGGCTCGGCGACCCCGACGTGGAGACGGTCCTCGTCAACCGCTTCTACCTGCGCGGTGTCGAGCAGGTCGACAAGCGCACCGGGCTCAAGCCCCAGAAGCTCCCAGGCGGACCGCTTGGCGGCATCACCTGGCAAGACCGCTCGTAGCCGACCCGCCGGAACGACCGGGCGTGCGTTGACTGCTCCGCCGCTCGCTCACGCACATCCGAGTGCGCTCGCTCGCGTGCTCGCAGTCGCCTTCGCCCGATCGCCCCTGCAGGCCGGCTGGTCACGATGCGCCTCGGCCGCCCTGCTTCGGCTTCACGACGTGGGCGGCTCGTGACGGTGAAGGCGGTCGTCTTCGATGTCGGCGAGACGATCGTCGACGAGACCCGGGCGTGGTCGGCATGGGCGGACTGGCTCGGCATCCCGCGCCTGACGTTCCTCGCCGTATGCGGCGCGGTCATTGCCGGCGGCACGTTGGATCATCTCGAGCCGTTCCGGATCTTCCGGCCCGGCCTCGACCTTCGCGAGGAGCTCCGCAAGCGCGAGGCAGCCGGAGTCCCCGACGCCCTCACCGCGGAGGATCTCTATCCGGATGCCGCCGACTGCATCCGGACGCTCCATGCCGCGGGGTACCGGATCGGGGTCGTCGGCAACCAGCCCGCGCGGGCGGAACAGGCCCTCGCGGGACTCGCCCTGCCGATCGAGCTCATCGCCTCGTCCGAGACCTGGGGCGTCCAGAAGCCGGACCCGCGCTTCTTCGAGCGGATCGCGTCGGCGTTGAGCCTGCCCATCGGCGAGATCGCGTACGTCGGCGACCGGATCGACAACGACGTTCGGCCGGCGGCCGCGGCGGGCATGGTGGCGGTCTTCATCCGGCGCGGTCCGTGGGCCTGGATCCAGGCGCCGCGAGACGATCCGCCCGAGGCGGCGCTGACGGTGACCAGCCTGGCGGAGCTGCCGGCCGCGTTGGCCGGCGTCGGCCGCGACTAGACCCGGGCGACTTCCTTCGAGCGACCGAACGGCAGGCGGAAGCCGCCGATCCTGGTCGCCGGGGAGAGCCGCGGTGCTTCCTCGGTGTTGAACGTCCGGACGAGGCGCTCGGCGAGGGCGTCGAAGTCCTCGGCGATCCGCTCCTTCGGGTACATCTCGATGACGGTCCGGCCCTCGTTCGCGGCGCGCACGAAGAGCAGGCCGCCGGACCGGATCAGCGCGAGCGCGGGCATCCCGACCGTCCGCTCCATGTCCGCGACCGACACGCCGCTGTTCGCCCGGTTGACGATCAGGGCCAGGCGGTCCTGGACCCCGAGCTCGATCGCGACCTCGCGGAGCTGGACGGCGGCGCGCAGCGCCGGGACGTCCGGCGTCACCGGGACGAGGATCTTGTCGGCCTTCTCGAAGACCGCCTTGTTCAGGCCGCTGTACGACGGGTGCAGGTCGACGACGATGAAGTCGAAGCCCGGGCGGGAGGACGTGATCGCATCGGCGATGCGCGACGGCTCGAGGATCTCGGTGTTCAGCGGCGAAGACGTGAGGGAGACCACGGACATCCCCGACGGGTGCGCCGAGGCGATCTCCACGAACGACTCCGCGACCCCGTCGTCCGCCTGCTCGCGCCAGCTGTCGGCGACGGTCCGGGTCTGCTCGAGGCCGAGGGATGTGGCCACGTGACCGGTCACGGTGTCGGCGTCGACCAGCAGGACACGCTGGCCCATATGGAGCTGGAGGGCCGAGGCGAGGTTCGTCGCGATGGTCGTCTTGCCGACCCCGCCCTTCGGATTGAAGATCGCGATCACCGTGGCGCGCTTGGACCACGCGTCCATCTCCATCGAGCCGCCCTGGATGATCGGGCCCGAACCGTCGTCGACGGTCACGGACCGGATGCACATGGCCTCGACGCGCCAACGGATCGAGTCGGCGGAATACGGCCGGCTGAAGAACTCGTCGACCGAGGTCGGGCTGAACATCTTGTCGATCGCCTGGGGCGACATGACCATCAAGGCCGGGATCGATCGGGCGCCTTCGTGGAGCAGCCCGTAGTACTCGAGCGACAGGTCGAAGTCGTTCTCGCCGTCGAGGATCGCGACCGCGATGTCGTTGCGCGCGACGAGCAGCGCGTCGAGCTCGTCGGGCGTCCCGATCGTGATCGCCTCGAAGCCGGCTGCCCGAAGCTCCTCGGCGACGGGTCCGCGTTCGGCTGGCGGAAGGGCGATGACGATGGCAGGTCGTGCCACTGTGGTGATACCCCCAGGTCCCTGGTGCGGTGAGGTGGACGCGTTCGATCCGGCAGCGCCGGCTTACGCGTCGGCCTCTGGATCGTGTGCGGTGACATGGACCACGCCGTCGGACGAGCCGGTGACGCGGGCCTGGAAGCTCGGCAGCGACGGGATGGCATCGCGGAGCACGATGTCCGTTCCGTGGTTGACCGCGAAGATGAACTCGCCATCGGGTCCGGACGACACGCCGACCGACTGCACGCCGGCGACGCGACCGAGATGGCGCTTGAAGCTGGCGATGCTGGCGACGCTGACGAGCCCGACGACCACGACCTGCGTGGCGGCGGTCTCGGCGCCGGCCTTGTCCTTGTCCTTGCCCTTGCCGGGCACGAGGCCCGCGAGGCGAGCGGCGACGACGTCGTCGTCGATCTCGGGGATCTCCTCGTCGGAGGTCCCGGCGGCTGCGAGGGCCTCGGCCTCGGCGGCGTCGAAGTCGGGCGAGAGCCCGAGCGCCGCGAAGCGCGGGTCGACCTCGGCCTCCTCCTCGTGGTTGCCCATGATCTCGATCGCCACGTCGGCGACGGCCTCGGCGCGGGCGGCCGCATCGGCGGCGACCTCGGCGCTGGCGGCTGCCTCGGCGGCGGCCTGGATCGCGGCGAATGCGGCCTCGCGGTCGACCTCGCCGTCGGCGGTCTCGCCGGAGGCGCCCTCGACGGTCTCGGCGGTCCCGCTGACGGCCTCGCCGGATTCGCCGGCGCCGGCCTGCCCGGTGGTGGTGTCTTCCGCAGTGGCCTCGGCCTCGCCGATCGCCTCGGTCTCGACCTCGGCCTCGGCAACGACGGGCTCGGCCTCGGACTCGGCAGCAGCCTGCGCATCGGTCGACTCGACCTCGGCGGTGGCGGTCTCGGTCGGCTCGGCCTCGACGGTCTCGAGGACGGCCTCGGGGGTGTCGGACGTGTCGGCCGTGTCGGCTGCGGCGACGATGTCGTCGAACGTCGGCGGCTCAGGCAGGTTCTCGGCCATCGTCGCGAATCGGCTCGGGTCCTCTTCGCCGAGCAGGCGCTCGAAGAAGTAGGCCATCTCCTCCTCGAACGCGGCGACGGTCTTCTGGACCGCGTCGATCTCGCGCTCGATGACGCCGGCGTGCTCCTCGATCTCGGTCTCGAGGCGCGCCTTGCGGTCGCTGATCTTGGACTCGGTCTCCTCGCGGATCCGGGCGATCTCGGCCTTCGACCACTCGCGCACCGAGGCGACATCGTCGTCGGCGTTGCGACGGAGCGTCGCGGCCTCGGTCGAGGAGCGGCCGTGGATCGTCTCGACATGAGTCTTGGCGTCGGCCTGGAGCTGGCTCAAGGCGCGGCCGCGGGCATCCTCGGCGGCGGCCTGCATCGCCTTGGTGAGGTCGGCCATGAACTTCGTCGGCTTCTTGGCGGGCTTCGGCGACGGCGTGCTCGCGGCGGACGAGTCGGAGCCGGCGGCGCCGGGTGCGTCGACGGCGACCTCGGCCGCGGGGACGTCAGCGGCAGGAGCATCAGCGGCCACGGGCGCGTCAGCGGGAGCGTCGGTCGTGGCGGCGTCGGTGGCGGCGACGGCGACTGCCGGCGTGGCGCCGTCCTCGCTCGGCCAACCGGCGGCGGTCGGCTGCTCGGTCAGCTCTTCACCGTCGGGCGAATCGCTCGACTGGCGGTCGGAGCTCCACGGAAGCCGGAATCCGGGTCGGGCGTCGGTCTGAGCCATGCGTCGTGTGCCTCTCCAGGTCTCGCGCTGACAGGGGGTCCAGGGCGTGTCCGCATTGTGTCGAGGTGGGTGGGTGTGATGGAGTCCGCTAGAGGTACCAGTGGAGCGAGCCGGTGGTACCGCCGGGGGAGCGGACCCCGGTCCGTCGCGAGGGGTCGTTGCGCGCCCGCACCCGGATTTCCGCGACAGGGACGCACCGGGCGGTGCGCCGCGCGGAGGTGCTTCGGGCGGGCCGGGGTAGGATCACGAGAATGGACTCGCCCGTCTCGCCGATTGCGTCGCCGGCTGCCTCATCGGCTGCCGCGCCGGTCGCCGCGCCGGACGCCGTCGCCGACAGCCTCGGCCGGCCGCTCCACGATCTGCGGATCTCGGTCACCGATCGCTGCAACTTCCGCTGCACCTACTGCATGCCGAAGGAGATCTTCGGCGCCGACTACGCGTTCCTTCCGCGATCCGAGGTCCTGAGCTTCGAGGAGATCGAGCAGGTCGCCCGCGTGTTCGTCGGGCTGGGCGTCGAGAAGCTGCGCCTGACCGGTGGCGAGCCGCTCGTGCGGCGGGACCTGCCGGTCCTCGTCGCGAAGATGAGCGCCCTCCGGCGGCCCGACGGCGGACGGCTCGACCTCACGCTGACGACGAACGGGTCGGCGCTCCGGAAGCTGGCCGAGCCGCTGGCCGCGGCCGGTCTTGGCCGGGTGACGATCAGCCTGGACTCGCTGGACGACGCGGTGTTCAGCGCGATGAACGGGGTCGACTTCCCGGTGGCCAAGGTCCTCGACGGGATCGCCGCCGCGCAGGAAGCGGGCCTCGGGCCGGTCAAGGTCAACATGGTGGTCCGGCGCGGGATCAACGAGACGAGCGTGCTCCCGATGGCCCGCTGGGCGCGCGACACGGGCGTCACGCTGCGGTTCATCGAATACATGGATGTCGGCCATACGAATGGCTGGCGGATGGACGATGTCGTCGGGGCCGACGAGCTCATCGCGCTGGTCGATGCCGAGATGCCGATCGAAGCCGAGCCGCCGCGCTACCGGGGCGAGGTCGCGACGCGCTACCGCTACCGCGACGGGGTTGGCGAGGTGGGCGTGATCGCGTCGGTGACCAAGCCGTTCTGCGGCGACTGCACCCGCGCCCGGCTCTCGGCCGAGGGGCGCTTCTACACCTGCCTGTTCACCGGCGACGGCCACGATCTGCGCGCCGTGCTGCGTGATCCGGCCCTGGCCGAAGTCGACGCCAACGCGGCCGCCCTGCGGGACGTCGTGGCGGCCATCTGGCGCGTCCGCGACGACCGCTACTCCGAGGAGCGGACCGAGGCGACGTCGTCGAGCCTGCCTCGGCTCGAGATGTTCGCGATGGGTGGCTAGGGCAAGTCTGCGCCGCACCGCGCGCCGCATGCGGCGCGCCCGGCCGAACAACCCCCCGCAGCCATTGCGAGTAGCCGCATGATTCATGCGCGGTAGCCGCATGTCGGAAGCGGTGCTGGAAATCGCGGCGATCCGGCCGCGGTCGGGTGCTGACATCCCGGAGCCCGAGCCGCGCCCGGTTGTCCACCGATCTTCCACACCGGTGGAGAACTCGTGGATACTCCTCGGCGTGGACGGTGGCACTTGGTGGACAACTCGGTTGACCCTCCCGTCGAGCGGGCCGTATCGTCGGTCTTGCCCGAAGGGGCCGTCAGGAACCGGAGACACCGAGATCACATCAAGGACCTCCGCTCCACGCCGGTCGCTTCGGGCGCTTCGTTGTCCGGACCCGACGGCTTCGGCCGCTCCCGCCCGGGTGACGACCGCCCGACGGACTGCGACCGGCATCCCGGTGTCGGTACGTCCGTCGGGCCTTCTCCTCAGCGGGCCTCGGACGGCTGCCCCCAGGACGCATATCCGGAGGCCCGCACGCCCGTGACCACTCCCGACGACTCCGCGTTCGACCGCGCGCGTCCGATCCCGCCCGCCGAGCAACCGGCACGGATCGCCGCCCTGGCAGCTGCCGTGCGCGCCCGATCCGACCTCGTCCCGAAGGTCGGCATCGTCCTCGGGTCCGGGCTCGGCGGCCTCGCCGACGACGTCGAAGATCCGGTTACGATTCCGTTTGCGGAGCTGCCCGGCTGGCCCGCCGCGACCGCGCCCGGGCATCTCGGCCGGCTGTTGCTCGGTCGTCTCGGGGGCACGCCGGTCGTCCTGCTCCAGGGCCGGTTCCACGTCTACGAGGGCAACGACCCGGGCCTCGTCGTCCAGCCCGTGTTGCTGTTCCGCCAGCTCGGGGCGGAGATCGTCGTCCTGACGAACGCCGCCGGCGGCGTCGACCCGGCATTCGGGCCGGGGACGCTCATGGTCATCTCGGACCACCTCAACCTCACCGGACGGACGCCCCTGCTCGGCCCGAACGCCGACGAGATCGGGGCCCGGTTCCAGGACCTGACGGACGCCTGGAGCCCGCGCTTGCGGGTGGCGCTCAAGGCCGCCGGCGTGGCAGCGGGCGTCGAGCTCGAGGAGGGCGTGTACGCCGGCCTCCTCGGGCCGCAGTACGAGACCCCGTCCGAGGTGCGCATGCTCCGGACGCTCGGGGCGGACGCGGTCGGGATGTCGACGGTGCTCGAGTGCATCGCCGCGCGGTGGGCGGGACTCGAGGTCTGTGGCGTCTCGCTCGTCACGAACGCCGGTGCCGGGTACAGCGGCGAGCCGCTCAGCCACGAGGAGGTCATGGCCGCCGGCGCCGAGGCGGGCCCGCGCCTGGCCAGGGTCATCCGGAGGTTCGTCGGCGGCCTCACCTGACGATCGCATCGGGTCAGGGTCGAGCTGCACCCGGCAGCGTCCTGGACTGCCTCGAGGACCGCAGCTCGCGGGCGAGCGACGCTACTTGACGGTCAGCTCACGCCCGGCTGCCTTGGCGGCCTTCGACTTCTCGGCCCAGGCGCCGAGGACGTTGTCCTTGTGGGGCCGGATCGGGCAATGCTCGTCGCGGTTGCCCATCTCGTCGCAATAGCCGAGGGCGACGCACTTCGGGGCGAGGAACGAGCCGAGGAACGGGCTGACCTGGAAGATCTCGTGGCGGATCAGCTGGAACAGCCGGCGGATCTCCCACTGGGCCATCGTGCAGAGGCGCAGGCCCGACATGTGGATGAGCGCCCGCAGGTTCGTCGTCATCACGAGGTTGGTGCGGGTCGCGTTCGGGAAGACGAAACGGGCATCCTCGCCCGGGATGCCGGCGCCGACGAGCTGCCCGTACAGGTCCATCGAACCCGCGATCTGCTCGTTGTAGGCGTCGCGGATCTCCGGCGCGGCATCCTCGATCGTGGCCGGCAGCATCGTCGACGCCCCCTTGAACGTCACGTAGCGCTGGCTCTGCTGGTCGAACGCGACGCCGGCCCGGTGGCGGACGAGCTGATGGCTGAGGGTCCGCGAGACCCCGCTGATTCCGAAGGTGAAGACGACATGCTCGATGGTCGAGCCGTGGCCCGACTCGATCACGCCGCTGATCAGCTTCTGCATCTTGGCCTGGTCGATCTGGCCGGTCGCCGCGCGATCGAAGATGTCCTCGGGCGTCAGCTCCGAGTAGCACGTCCGGCAGGCGGTGTAGATCAGCGGGACGTAGTACTGCTCGACGATGTCCTTGTTCGGGAACAGGAGCGTCGCCTTCATCCCGAGCTCGCGTCGGCCGGGGTTCTTGGGAATCGCGGTCTTGTCGCGGACGGGCGAGCCGGCGACGCCGCCGACGGGGGCGGGAACGGGCTCGGCGGCAGGCGGCTGGGTCGCCTCGGCGGTCATCGCCGAAGTCTACGACGGCGATCGATCGGGCGGCAGGCTTCGATCAGGAGCTCCCGCCCGAGTGATCCGTCTGCGCTCAGGAGCCTGGCGCATCTCGGGGTCGAGCTCTGTCACCGGCAAGCAGCGGCTTGAGCGTGCGGAGGGTGGGCGGCAGGCATCGCTCAGGAGACGCCCGCCTTGAGGGCCAGAGATGCGAGCCGTGCGCGGCGACAACAGGCGGGTCTCGCCTGAGGGCGGGAGATTCGTGCCCGTCGCGGCGACAACAGGTGGGTCTCGCCTGAGCACCGTGTGTTGAGCGCCGCCCGCGGCCGACGACGGATTCCTCAGTAGTAGTCCGAGCAGGACAGGAAGTAGCCGCAGCGGCAGATCAGCTTGCACTTCCGCTCGTCCATCGCGGCGCCGCAGTTGGCGCAGGTCAGGACGACGACGCCGGGATCGTCGTAGACGACGGCACCCTCGGCGGCCTCCGGCTCGTCGTCGATCAGGATCAGCGGCCGCACCTCCGTCATCGGCTCGCGCCTGCGTGGTCGTGCGGCGCGAGCGAGTCGATGTCCGTCTCGAGGGCGAACGCGATGCTCTCGTCGAGGGTCATGGCTCGTCCTTCCTGGGCGATCCGGTCGAGCTCCGCCGGATCGATCGACTCGCGCGTGCTGGGCCGGCCGTAGAACTCGAACTGCTCGTCGACGAAGTCTGCTAGACCAACCCCACCGGCGGCGGACAGCGCCCGGGCCGCCCCCCACAGCTTGGCCGCGCGCGGCACATTGCCTTCGGCGATCGCGATTGACGCGAAATCGTCGAGCGTCAGCGTGAGCCCTGCGACGTCGCCGAAGCGGTGGAACAGGCGCATGGCGGCCCGCACGTTGTCGCGGGCGACGTCGAGCGTTCCCAGCCGGATCTGGGAGCTGCCCAGCATGTGATGGGTCCAGGCCTCCATCGTCCGGTCGCCGAGCCGGTGGAAGACTTCGAGGGCCTCGTCGAACTGGCGGACCCCGCGGTCGTCGGCGGTATGGAAGTACTGCCAGTTGCCGATCCCCCAGAGGGCGTTCGCGCGCCCCCGCTCGTCGCCGGCCTCGGTCGCGAGGTCGCGCGCGCGATGCATCTGCTTGAAGCCAAGGCGGTCGGGATCTCGCTCACCGGGCAGCTCGCTCACGGAGTAGCGGAACGAATCGTTGTAGAGCGCGTTGGCGATCTCGCGCGCGTCCCCGATGCCCTGCCAGATCTCGAGCGACTCCGCGTATGCGACGCCCATCGCCGTGATGTCGGCCTGCCACCAGCACGACGCCCCCGAGCGCCTCCATCAGCCGAGCCCGAAGTCGCGGGTCGTCGCGCGACCACGGCGCGTCGGCCATCGCCTGGAGCCGGCGGCGCGCCTCGGCCAGGTGGCCGCGCTTCTGCCAGTAGCGCCACATCGCGAAGCCGAGCCGGATCGCGCTCGGCCCGTCGCCCGCGGCGACCGCTCGATCGAGGACGGCCCGGATGTTGTCGTGGTCGCGCTCGAGACGGCCGAGCCATTGGCGCTGGTCATCGCCGGACAGGCGCGGCGTCAGCGACTCGGCCAGGGCGACGAACGTGGCCGAATGACGGCGCTCGATCTCCTCGCGCTCGCCGCGCTCCGCCAGCTGCTCGGCGGCGAACTCACGGATGGTGTCGAGCATCCGGAAGCGCAGCTCGCCGTCGATCTCCTCCGCCCGGACGAGGCTCTGGTCGACGAGGAAGGTCAGGCAGTCGATGACCTCGACCCCGTCGAGCTCGGACGGCGGGCCGCAGACCGCTTCCGCGCTGTCGAGCTCGCAGCCCCCGACGAACACCGATAGCCGGGCCAGGAGGCGGCGCTCGCCCTCGCCGAGGAGGTCGTGGCTCCAGGCGATCGCGCCACGCAACGTCTGCTGGCGGGCCGGCAGGTCGCGTGACCCGGCCGACAGGACCCCGAGCTGGTGCTCGAGCCGCTCCAGGATCGCCTCGGGCGACAGGAGCTTGACCCGGGCTGCGGCGAGCTCGATCGCGAGCGGCATGCCGTGGAGCCGGGCCGCGATCCCGGCGACGGCGGGCGCGTTCTCGTTGGTCACCCGGAAATCGGGCCGGACGCCGACGGCGCGGGCGATGAACAGGCGGACCGCCTCGAATGTCGTCGCCTCGGCGGCATCCAGCCGGCGGTCGCTCTCGGGCAGGTTCATCTTCTCGAGGTCGGACAGGGCGAGGACGTCGCGCGGTGCCGGCAACCCCGGAACCGCGTACTCCTGCTCGCCACTGACCCGGAGCGGCGCCCGGCTCGTCACGAGGACGGAGATCTTCGGGGCCGCCCGAAGAAGTTCGGCGACGATCGGGGCGCCTTCGATGACCTGCTCGAAGTTGTCGAGGACGAGGAGGACCTCCCGAGGCGCCAGCCAGTCGACGAGGGTGTCGCGGGCCGACCGGCCGCCGCCCTCGATCAGGCCGAGCGTCGTCAGGATCGTGCCGGCGATCAGCCCGGGGTCGCGGACCGGCTCCAGCGCGACGAACCAGATGCCGTCGCCGAATCGCTCGGCGACGTCGGCGGCGAGCTGGAGCGACAGCCGGGTCTTGCCGGTGCCGCCGGGCCCGGTCAGCGTCAGGAGCCGGGTCGTCCCGAGGAGCTCGCCGACCTCGCGCAGCTCCGAATCGCGGCCGACGAAGCTCGTCAGCTGGGTCGGCAGGTTGTTCGGCCGGCGATCGAGCGATCGGATCGGCGGGAACTCGGTCCGCTCGCCCTCGATCAGGAGCTGGCAGATCTGCTCCGGGCGGAGGTCCTTCAGGCGATGCTCGCCGAGGGCGCGCAAGCCGATCGCCGGGCGGCAGCTCGTCGGCGACGAGCGTCGAGGTCGTCTGCGACAACAGCACCTGACCGCCGTGCCCGGCCGCGGCGACCCGCGCGGCGCGATGGACGTCGGGGCCGACGTAGGAGCCGTCGGCATCCAGCCGGCCGTCGCCCGTGTGGATCCCGGCCCGGACCCGCACGACCGCGTCCTCGGGCCAGGGCTCGGCGGCGATCGCCCGCTCGATGGCGACGACGCCCGCGATCGCGTCGACGGTCCGCGCGAACGCAAGGAAGAAGCCGTCGCCCTCGGTCGACACCTCGACACCGCCGTGGGCCGCGACGGCCGCCCGGATCAGCTCGCGGTGGCGGGCCAGGATCGCCTCCCAGCGTTCATCCGGAAGCGTCTGGGCGAGCTTGGTCGAGCCCTCGATGTCCGTGAAGACGAAGGCGACCGTCCCGGTCGGCAGGGCGCTCATGAAGCAGTGGCGTGCGTGGCTGGACCCCGGTCAGTGCTGGAGCTGCTCGGTCTTCGCCCGGAGCCGGGCGGACAGACCGCGGAGGATCGCGAGCCCGATCGTCGGATGGTCGAGCACCAGCCGCTCGAACTCCCAGCTGGCGAGCGCGAGGCAGCGGGTCGGTTCGGTCGTGACGACCTGGGCGACGCGCGGCAGCCCGTCGATGACCGACATCTCGCCGAAGAAGTCGCCGCCACCGAGCCGGGCGAGCTCCTCGCCGTCGCGGACCACGCGAACGGCGCCGTCGATGATGACGAACAGGCCGGTCCCGATCTCGCCCTGGCGGGCGATGACGTGGTCGGCGGGGAAGTCGACCTCGAGGGCGCGCTCGCCGACCGCGGCGAGGTCTTCGGCGCCGACGCCGCCGAACAACGGGCAGCCGCCGAGGAGCGCGGTTCGTCGGTCCTGGGTGAGCGTCACGAGTCCTCCTGTCGCAGGCCCTGATGCTGCGCGTTGGATCGGGCCCGCGTCAACCGGGACCGGACCGGATGACGGGCTGCGTCGACGGCGCGATCCGGTGGCAGAATGCATCCACCGGACGCACACGAGGACCCTCGCCCCATGGCCACCCGCGACGAGATCGTCGACCAGATCGCCGGCTTCGCGCTGTTCGCGGACCTCACGACCCCGCAGCTCGAGCGGATCGCCCACATGTTCGAGGAGGAGGTCTTCCCGGAGGGCGCCCGCGTCCTGCGCCAGGGCCTGTCGGGGTCGGCGTTCTACGTGATCCTCGACGGCGAGGCCGAGGTCGTCATCGACGGCCAGCAGCGGGCCACCCTCGCGCGCGGCGACTTCTTCGGCGAGGTCTCGATCCTCCTCGGCGAGGCCCCCGGGGCGGACATCATCGCGAAGCGTCCGCTGCGGACCCTGGTCCTCGCCGGGCCCGCCGTCAAGGGCGTGCTCCAGGAGAACCCGCCGCTGATGTACCGGATGCTCCAGGCGCAGGCGCGCCGTCTGCGGAACGCGAACCGGTGGCGGAGCTGAGCCAGGCCGGCGACGGAGCGGCCGACGCACCGGCCGCCGCGGCGGGCGCCGATCGGCCCTATCCGCCGGGCGACTATCCGGTCGTCGTCGTCGGCAGCGGCGCGGGCGCCATCCAGGTCTCGTACTCGCTGCGCCGCAACGGCGTCGACCACGCGGTGATCTCGGACGACCCGGCGCCGGGCGGCATGTTCCGGCGCTGGCCATTCTTCCAACGCCTCCTGTCGTGGACCAAGCCGTACGCCCCGGTGGAGCGGGACTCGCCGGCCTACGAGCGCTACGACTGGAACTCCCTGCTGGGCGACGATCCGGCCGACCGGGCCGTCATGCCGGACCTGATGGACGGCTCGTCGTACTTCCCGTCGCGACCCGAGATGGAGCGCAACCTGGCGACGTTCGTGGAGCGGACCGGAGTCCGGATCCGGTACGGCTGCCGCTGGACCGCGACCCGCCGCGAAGAGGGCCCGGACGGCCAGTGGTTCGTCCTCCAGACGGTCGACGGCGAATACCGTGCGCGGGCGCTTGTCTTCGCGGTCGGCGTCGCGAGCCGTACTCGCCGGCGACGCCCGGGATCGAGCTCGCCGCCCACTACGCCGACACGCGCCCGGCCGAGACGTACGCCAACAAGCGCGTCTTCATCATGGGCAAGCAGAACTCGGGGTTCGAGCTCGCGACCGGGCTGCTGCCGTGGGCCCGCCGGATCATCCTGTGCTCGCCGTCGCCGGCGAAGCTGTCGGTCAACACCCGCTCGTTGGTCGGCGTCCGGGCGCGCTACGTCCAGCCGTTCGAGGATCACGTCCTCGGCGGCGGCGTCACGATCCTCGACGCGTCGGTCGGCGGGATCGTGCGCGGACCGGAAGGCTCCGACGCGCCGTTCGTCGTGACGTTGCGCCCGTCCGACGGGAGCGAGGACCTGGTGCTCGAGGTCGACGAGGTGATCTCGGCGACGGGCTTCGTGACCCCGCTCCTGGACCTCCCTGCCCTCGGCGTCACGACGTTCGGGCAGGCGAAGCTGCCCGCCCAGACGCCGTACTGGGAGAGCGCGACGGTGCCCGGGATCTTCTTCGCTGGAACGATCGGGCAGGGGTCCGCCGGGCTCAAGAAGCACGGGATGCCGGCGAACTCCGGGGCGGTCCACGGTGCGCGCTACAACGCCCGCGTCCTGGCCCGCCACATCGGGCGGACCCACGGCTCCGGGGACGCGCCCGCGGGACGGTCGCTGACGCCCGGGAACCTGGTCGATGCGATCGTGTCCGACCTGTCCACGGCGCCCGAGCTGTGGCACCAGCGGGCGTATCTGGCCAAGGTGATCACCCTGGACCCATCCGGCCGGGATCGCCGACGCGGGCGTCGTTCCGCTCGCGGCATTCGTCGACGGGGTCGGGGACGATGGGAACGGGCGATGCCCTGGCGATCACGCTCGAGGCGGACGGCACCGGGCGCGATCTACCCGGTCCTGTATCTCCGGAGGGCTGGCAAGGTCGACGAGCGCCCGCTCGAGGCAGATGCGCTCCTGCGCTACGACACACCGGCGACCCGGGCGCGGGTCGAGGGAATCCTGGCGGAAGCCGGCATCCGTTAGTCGACAGCGGCTAACTGGCACCAGATTAGTCGTTGACGGCTAATTCGTGGTCCGTTAGCCTGCGCACGTGCCCGCCCTCGTCCTGTTCGGGGATGTGATCCGATCTCGTCGCGACGCGACCGCCGCGACCGCCTGGCTGCGCGTCCTCGCTGCCGACCTCGCCACCGCCTACCCCGCCGAAACCGTCCTGGCCCCGTTCGAGTTCACGCAGGGAGATGAGCTCCAGGGGCTCCTCGCGGTCCGCGCCGACCCCACCATCGCCATCCTGCGCGCGGCACTCCATCCGAAGGCCGTGGCGATGCGCTGGGTCGTCGTCGCCGGCGACGTCGACCCGGGCCGTGGCCCGGCCACCCAGCGCAGCGGTCCGGCGTTCATCGCTGCCCGCGAGCGGCTGGCGATGTCGGCGGCTCGTCGTGAGCGGCTCGCCGTGGTCAGCGGCGACCCGCCGACCGACGAGCTTCTCGACGGTCTGGCGCCCCTCCTCGGCGAGCTGCTGGCCGACCTGACCGAACGACAGCGCGAGATCGGCTGGCCGATCCTGGTCGAGGGCCTCCGTCGGTCCGAGACCGCCGAGCGGCTCGGGGTCAGCCGGGCAACGATCTCGGTGGCGGCCGATCGGGCCCACCTGCGCTCGATCGGCGAGCTCGCGCGGGTCGTGCAGACGATCCTCGCCCGGGCGACCATGAGCGCGTGATGGCCGATCCGATCCTGGTCCTGGCGTGGCTGGTCCTCGCTCACCTCGCCGCGGATTTCGTGTTCCAGACGGGATGGATCGCGCGGGCGAAGTCGAGCCACGGGTCCGCCGCGGTTCGGGGCCTCCTGGCGCACGGGCTGATCGTGACGCTGTGCAACGTGCCGATGGGTCTGGCATTCGGGCCGCCCGGCTGGGCGTTCGTCGCGATCGTCGGGATCAGCCACGTGGTCATCGATCGGACGAAGGTGCTCCTGACCCGGCGTGCGGCGGCCCGCGCCCTGCAGGACGCGCACGGCCGCAACGAGGGCCCCCAACCGGACGAGCATCTCGGCCGCGCCTGGACACCCGAGCCGGCCGCGCTCTTCCTGGCGGACCAGACCGCCCACCTCGTGATCATCGGTCTCGCCTGGGCGCTCATCCCGCCGCTGGCCGCCCTGCAGCCCGGCTGGGTCGATGCCGTGAACTGGCTGTTCGGCTCGCACGACCGGACGGCTGTCCACCAGATCGTGGGCGTCGCCGTCGTCCTGGCATCTCTCCTGATCGTCAACGTCCGGGCGGCGTCCCTCTTCGTCGGGATCCTCGTCCGGCCCGTCGAGGCCGGGACCGACGGCGAGCATCGCTGGGGTTCGCGCGCGGCGCCGGCGGTCGGGGCGTCGCCACCGCCGCCCGTGCCCGCCGCGCCGGCCGTGACCCGCTGGTCGATCCGGCTCGGTCCGATCGAGGGCCAGGTGACCGCCGAGCCGAGGACCACCCAGCCCGCCGCGTCTGGCCCCGGCCCGGCACCGTTGCCCCCCGCCGCAAGCGCCCGGGTCGGGTCGACGATCGGCGTCCTCGAGCGGATCCTGATCGTCGTCTTCGTCCTGACCGGCACCGATGTCGCGATCGGCTTCGTGGTCGCCGCCAAGACCCTGGCGCGCTTCAAGCTCCTCGACGATCGCGCCTTCGCTGAGTACTACCTGCTCGGCACGCTGGCCAGCGTCGCGGTGGCGATCGTGAGCGCCCTCACGGGCCGGGCCGTCCTTTCCGCACTGCTCGCCTGACGGGCCGTGGCGGCGGCGAGCCTCGGGCCCGGGTTCGTGATCGGGATCACGATCGCGCTCTGTGGCGAGATGTTCCTCGCGCTCACCGCGGCCCTGTGGCTGCGGCGTCCGCGCCCGGTGGCCGTCGGCGCCCTGCTCGGCGCCGCGACGTCGGATGCCATCCTCGGCTCGCTCGGGGCGGTGGTCGGCGGCTGGATCGCGGCGGTCGTGCAGGATCCCGGTCTGCGCTCGACGATCGCGGTCGGCTTGCTCATGGGCGTTGCGGCGCGGCTGATCCTCGGCCGGCTCATCGGGGCCTACGGCGTACCGGGCAACGCCGAGCTGCCGACGCGGCCGATCGCCACGTGGGCGCGCTTCACCGCCATCGGCCTGTTCGGGCCGATCCCGGCGCTGATCGTCGGCGCGAGCGTCGTCGCGCGGCCGGTCCTGGCGGCCGACGGCGCCATCGTCGGGCTCGTCGCTGGGGCGGTCGCAGGCGCATTGGTCATCCGATTCCTGTGGGCCCCGGCCGGCGAGCGGCGGCGCGGCGTCCGATCAGCCCGGTCGATGACGACGGGACTGACGCTGGTGGCGATCCTGATGCTGGCCGCGCTGGCGATCCGCCTCGGTTCGTAGGCTTCTCCGGGTGTGTGGCTGAACAGCGCTCGCGTTGCTCAAGTCCAGCCTCGTGACCAGGGTCAGTCGAATGTCGCTGATGCGTCGTGCTCGATGGACCAGCGACCAAAGACGTCTTCGTACCAGACGACGGCGCTCGCCTCTTCGGGCGGGGCGTCACGAACCAGGGGCAGCTGGCCTTCGACGACGAATTGAACCGACCGCTCGTCCGTCGTCACCGATTGGACCGGGTAGAGCCCGATCCAACCGCCGTCGACGGGGCGTCCGGCCAGCGCTGCGTCGGCAGCGGCATCCAGCGCGCCACTGCTCAGCGCCATCCGGGCCGACAGCGCATATCCACCGAAGACGACGACGCCGAGTCCGACGAATACGACAGGAACGAGCAACCAACGGGTCGTATCGCGAGCGGCCAGGGTCCCCTCGCCAAGGGCCGCGACAAATCGGAAGAGCCACACCACCAGAAGCAACGCCCAAGCGAGCGCGACGGGGAAGATCGTCGATAGATCGTCGGTCCGTTCCGAGCCGCGCTGCAGGGCGAATCCACTCATCACCACCGCGGTGCCGTTCAACACGAGTCCCGGCGCGTATGCGAGCGGATCGATCGGTCGACCCGTCGGCAATCGCATCGCTGAGTCGGGAACCGAGCTTCGGGCGGAGCCCGCGATGTCAGACGGGGATCGAATCTCGGCCAGCCGATCCGCCGCGGCGCGGAGCGTCTCGAGGCGCTTCGGGAAGGCGAACCGGAGCTTCGTCCGGCCCAGCTCGGGCCGCGAGTAGAACGACGACCCCGGCACGGCGGCCACACCCGGGTCGGCGATGAGGCGGCGGGCGAACGTGACGTCGTCGTCCGCGGTCAGGTCCCGGATGTCGGTCATCGCGTAATAGGCGCCGGCCGGTCGGTGGACCCGGAAGCCGGCCGTCTCGAGCGCCGGCAGCAGGACATCGCGGCGCTCGCGATAGCCCGCCAGGAGGAGCGTGTAGTAGGCGTCGGCCATCGTCAGTCCGGCGACGGCCGCCTGCTGGAGCGGCGCCGCCGCCCCGACCGTCAGGAAGTCGTGGACGCGCCGGACGCCGACGGTCAGCTCGGCCGACGCGATCACCCAGCCGATCCGCCAGCCGGTCACCGAGTACGTCTTCGACATCGAGTCGATCGAGACCGTTCGCTCGGCCATCCCGGGCAGGGTCGCGAGCGGGATGTGCTCGCCCTCGTAGACGAGGTGCTGGTAGATGTCGTCGGTGAAGGCGATCAGGTCGTGCTCGCGGCAGAGATCCGCCACCAGGTCCAGCTCCGCGCGC
Source organism: uncultured Chloroflexia bacterium (assembly GCA_963783055.1). Lineage (GTDB taxonomy): Bacteria > Chloroflexota > Limnocylindria > Limnocylindrales > CSP1-4 > CF-46. The sequence continues at coordinate 700,680 of CAWAMB010000002.1, read as the reverse complement.
GTGAACACCTTGCCCGTCGGGTTGTGGGGCGAATTGACGACGATCGCCCGCGTCCCCGGCGTGATCGCGGCCCGGAGCTCGTCGGGGTCGATCCGCCAGTCCGGCTCGTGGAGGGTCACGTAGCGCGGGATCGCACCGGTGAGGATCGCGTCCGGGCCGTAGTTCTCGTAGAACGGCTCGAACACGATCACCTCGTCGCCCGGGTCGAGCAGCCCGAGCATCGCCGCGATCATGCCCTCGGTCGCGCCGTTGACGACCGTGATCTGGGTGTCGGCATCAACCACCCAGCCGGGGTGGAACCGCATCGTCTTCGCCGCGATCGCGTCGCGCAGCGGCTTCGAGCCGAACGTGATCGCGTACTGGTTGTGGTCGGCGTTGACGGCCTCGGTCACGGCGACCTTGAGCTCGGGCGGGCAGGCGAAGTCGGGGAATCCCTGGGCGAGGCTGACGGCGCCGGCCGCCACCGCGAGGCGGTTCATCTCGCGGATGACGGACTCGGTGAACGACTCGGCCTTGCGGGAGATCCGGAGCATGGCGCGAAGTGTAGGCTCCGGCCGTGAAGCTCGACCTGCGGTTCATCGTCCCCGGACCCCGCGACCGGACGGTCCTGGCGGGGTCGGATGGCGGGCTGCCCACGGCCACGGTCGAGGGCGACGAGGACGAGGCGACGGTCGTGGCGGCGACCGCTCACCTCCGCGGGACGTGGGGGTTCGAGACGCCAACTCTTGAGACCCATCCCCGGTCCGAGGGCGTCCCGGACGGGGAGCCGATCCCGACGCTCGTGCTGACCGAGCCGGCCGGGGCGGGCTGGACGCCGCCGGATGGCCTGCGGTTCGGGCCGATCCCACCGGACCTCTCGCCGCTCCTCGACAGCCTGCCGGCGTCGATCCGGCCGCGCGCGGACGAGCTCCTGACCGAGCTCCGGTCCGGCGCCCAGCCGCCGGCACTTCGGCCGCGCTGGGCGCGTCGCGGCTGGCACGTCCGGGCGTCGACCTGGATGACGGAGGCGCTGGCCTCGGCCGGCCGCCCGCTGCTCGTGCCGCCGGAGCCGTTCTATCTCCGCGGGATCTCGGCCCTGCTGCGCGGCACGACGGCCGCCGGCGACGTGTTCCTCAAGGCCGTCTTTCCGCCGTTCCACGCCGAGCCGGTGCTCACCAAGCTGCTCGCCCATCGCTTCCCGGCGTCGGTGCCGCACGTGATCGCGATCGAGCGCGACGAGGGTTGGCTGCTCGTCGACGACGTCACCGCGCCCTGGGTGTTCAAGCTCCCGGCCGATGAGAAGGCCGCCGGGCTGGCGGCCGGGGCGCGGACGCTCGTCGCGATGCAGCGCGCGATCGGCGCCGACGACATCGACGCCCTCGTGGCGGCAGGGTCGCCACGCCGGCCGCTCTCCGAGCTGGCCGATGCGTTCGACGCGGCCACGGGCGATGCGGCGCCCGCGTTCGTCGAGGAACCGGTCTCGACCGAGCGTCGCGAGCGGGCGCGGCTGGCGACACGAGCGGCGATCCAACGGGTCGCCGATCTGGGGTTTCCCGAGACGGTCGTCCACGGCGACTTCCACGCGGGCAACGCGGCACGGGCCGACGGCCGGATCGTGATCATCGACTGGTCCGACGCGGCGATCGCCAATCCGATGATCGACCTCGTGACCTGGCTGTGGTGGAGCCGAGATCAGCCCGACGACCAGGCTGCGGCGACCGATGCGTGGATCGACGCCTGGTCCGGCGTCGTCGATCCCGCCGCCGCGCGCGCGACGCTGGACGAGATCGTGATCGTCGGTGCCGCCTACCAGGTCGTCAGCTACGACGGGATCGTGCGAGGGCTGGAGCCGGCCACGCGCTACACGATGGCCGGTGGCGCGAAGCACTTCCTCGAGGCGATCGAGACCAGGCTCCCGAAGGCCTAGACCAGCCGGCGGGGGATCGTCTCGAGCCAGCCGCGCTCGAAGAACGGCCCGCCGTCGAGCGTCACCGTCAGGCCGACGTTCATGTGGAAGTCGGTCGCGGTCGTCCGGATCGTGCCGTTCGCCTCGATCAGGATCTCGGTCCCGTTCTCTCGCAGGCGGTAGACGACCTCGTTGTGCATCCGGGCGTGGGCCGGGTCGGCGTCGCGGGCCGTCATTTCGAGACGTTCGCCGGTGTAGAGCGTCGTCCGGCCGTCGGGCAGGGTCGACTCGCCGAACTCGCTCGTCACGACCGTCACCGAACCGTTGATCACGTCCTCGATCACCTGCCACGTCGGCGGATCGCCGCGGTACGATCCGATCTCGCGCAGGCCGGCCGACGACGTCTTGAATGGCGGCACCTCGGCGCCGACGTGGCCGGCGGGCAGGACCGGCAGGATCAATCGAGAGCCGGTCGCGGGGTCGCCGCCGACGTGCAGGCCGTACTCGGCGGGGAACGGCGACGGCCAGACGACCGGCCACATCGCCGACGCGACGGACAACCGGATCCGATGCCCGGCCGCGAAGCGGTGGGCCGTCGCGCGCAGGGCCACGCGGACCTCCGTGACGACGCCCGGCTCGAGCGCTTCCGGGGTTTCATGCGATGCCCGATGGGTCAGGTTCAGGATCCCGGCGCTGACCTGGAACGGCGTCCCGTCCGGAGCGACATCCTGGAGCCGGACGACCGCGGTCGCGACCGGCACCGGCGACTCCCAGTGAAGAACGACCGTGGCGACGCCGACCGCGTCGAGATCGGCTTCGAGTGGATCCGACGTGAAGGTCGGTCCCAGGGCGTCGTCCGGCCGGAGGTCGCGCGCGACGCCGTTCGGCTGGCCGCCGGCGCCCCACGACAGTCCGGCGCGCGTCCCGATCGTCGCCCGGTGGCGGAACCGCTCGACCGCCGCGGCCGTTGGCGGAGTGTCGACGAGCGCTCCCGCGAGGGGGGCGTCACCGGCCGCGAGGTGGAGCACGCGCTCGGCCAGGTCGGCCGGTGGCCAGGCCGCCTCGGCGATCCAGGCGCCCGGCCAGGCGGCGGGGAATGGCTCGGGCTCGGCCCAGTCATGGCGGAAGGCGATGAGGCCCGGCTCGGCCGTGACGCCGTTGTCGAGGCCCTTGAGCCAGTGGTCGAAGAACCGGACCATCTCATGCTGCCAGTCGACGTTCGGGCCGGGATAGGCGTCGTCCGGCAGGTCGTGGACCCAGTTGCCGATCAACGCCCGGCGCGGGGCGTTCGTGCAGCGTTCGAGCATGCGCATGGCGGCGTCGACGTACTCGTCCATCCAGCCACCGATCAGGAACGTCGGGGTTGTCAGGCGGTCCCAATGCGGCGCCAGCGAGCCCTGCCGCCAGTACGGCCCGTCGTGCTGCTGGCGGAGCCACTCGAACAGCCAGATCGGGGTCTGCTCGAGGCGCTCCCGCCATTCGTCGGCCCAGGCTTCCCCGCGGTATGCGGCCAATGGCGGCATGGCGTTCATCCCGACCATGGACACGGCGTACTGCGACAGCTCCGACACCGTCGCGCAGCCGCCGAGATAGTGGACGTCGTCGGTGTAGCGGTCGTCGGTCGCCATCATCGGGACGATCGCGGCGAGGTGGGGCGGATGGAGCAGGGCGACCTGGATCGACGTGAACCCGCCATACGAGATGCCCCACATCCCGACCTTGCCGTTCGACCACGGCTGGGCGGCCAGCCACTCGACGGCGTCGTAGCCGTCCTGCGTCTCGCGCGCCGTGTACTCGTCGAGCGCGATCCCCGGCGACGACCCGGTGCCGCGGATGTCGAGCCGGCAGAAGGCATACCCGCGCGCCGCGAGCCATTCGCCGCGGCTCTGGTCGCTCGCCGCGCGCCAGTCGTCCTTGCGGTACGGGATCATCTCGAGGATTGCGGGGAAGAGCTGCGGCTCGGCGGCAGCCGGCAACGGCTCCGGCAGCCACAGGTTCGCCGACAGCTCGATCCCATCCGACACCGGGATCCGGACGTCGCGCAGGGCTGCGACCTGGTGGATCGGCTGGCTCGCCGGGCGGAGCACGTCCGGCTCGGAGAAGGTCGTCGGATCCGGCACGGACCGAGTCTAGGACGGACGGCTTCATCATCTCTCGGGCGCCGCGTCCCGCGCGACGTCACGGCTGAAGCGCGGCTCGGAAGAACGTCACGAGGCGATCTTCGTAGTCCGTGGGTCGGTCGATCATGGCAAGCGTGTGGCCGGAGCCTGCCACGAACCAGGTCTCCGGCGCCGGGCTGCCGGCCGAAGCCGCCGCGGCGAGTTCATGGCCGTGACGGACGTCGATGACGCTGTCGGCCTCGCCGTGGGTGATGAACAACGGCCGTCCGGACATCGATCGAACGCCGTCCAGCGGGCTGACCGCAATGAGATCGTCGCCGTGAAGGATCCGACCCGCGACGACCATTCCGACGTCGAGGAACGTCGGATAGCCCTGCCGGCCCAACTCATCACGAACGAACTCCGGCAGATCCGCATAGCTCGAGTCGGCCCAGACCGCCGCCACCGCCGGTTCGCGGCCGGCGGCGATCAGGCTCGTGGCCGCGCCGAGAGACACGCCGGCGAGCCCGATCCGGTCCACGCGGACGTGCTTCTCGCGCCGCAGCCAATCCCACGCGCCGAGGACGTCGCGGTGCTCCGTGGTGCCCGCGGCAAAGTGACCGTCCTCGATCGTCGAGTCGCCATGTTCGCGGAGGTCGATCATCAGGATCCCGAACCCGGCGCGGTGGAGCATGCCGGCTGGCAGGAGCGCCGTCGGGTCTCTCCGGCAGGCTCCGCGACCGTGAATGACGATCACGACCGGGGCGTCCGGGTGGGCTGCCGCGATGAACCACCCGGCGAGCTCGACGCCCGGGTCGCGGCTGCGGATCCGGACGTCCTCGGGCGCAGGCATCGCATACGGGGTCGTGTCGAAGACCGCGCCCCCGAGCGGGGCACCGTCGGGTCCGATCGCGGCGAAGCGGGTCGGATCGTTCGCCGCCCATGCTCCCGGACACGGACCGATCGAGGTGACGCGCTCGTACACGATCACGCTTCCGACGCCGTACCCGACCAGGAACAGGGCGGCAGTCGCGGCGGTGGCGCCGAGCAGGGTCGAGCGGCGTGGCATCCGGGTCCTCGAACGGGTTGCCCATGGTGCGGCCTTCGCGGGCGAGACGCACGCGGCTCCGCTCGGCGCGGCTGCGCTTCGGAGATCGCACGACCCCTCCCGTGCGACGATGTCGCCGATGTTCGACCGCCATCCCGATCGCGCCGACGTCGCCGACCCTGCCGACGGTGGGGACCAGTCGCGGGCTCGCCCGACGGCAGGCCCCGTCGGGCCGTGGATTCGGCGTTCCCGCCGAGTCGCCTACGACAACCCGTGGATCACGGTCTGGCACGATGACGTCGACCGGCCGGACGGGAGCCCGGGCATCTACGGCGTCGTCCACTTCGCGAGCCTTGCGGTCGGCGCGGTCGTGCTCGACGACGACGACCGGGTCCTGCTGGTCGGTCAGCACCGCTACACCCTCGATGCCTACTCGTGGGAGATCCCGGAGGGCGGCGTTCCGGCCGGCGAGTCGGCGCTCGACGGAGCCCGGCGCGAGCTCCGCGAGGAGACCGGCGTCGAGGCCGACGAGTGGCGCGAGATCGGCCGGTTCCACCTGTCGAACTCCATCAGCGACGAGGCCGGCGTCCTGTTCGCGGCCCGCGCGACCGGCCATCGCGAGGCATCCCCGGATCCGAGCGAGGACCTGACCGTTCGCTGGCTGCCGTTCGACGAGGCGCTTGCGATGGTCGCGGACGGCCGGATCAGCGACGCCATGACGATCATGGGCCTGCAGCGGATTGCGCTCGAGCGCTCCATGGCGGACCGGGCCACGATGGCTCCGACCAAGGAGGGCGAACCACGATGACCGAGCTCCACGTCCTCCGGGTCTTCGCCGGACCGGATGGCCGCGGCGGCAACCCGCTCGGGGTGTTCCTCGACGGCGCGACGATCCCGCCGGACCGCCGCCAGTCCGTCGCGATCGACCTGGGCTTCTCCGAGACGGTCTTCGTCGACGACCCGCAGGAGGGCGCGATCCGGATCTTCACGCCCGGCCGGGAGCTGCCGTTCGCCGGCCATCCGACCGTCGGCACCGCGTGGCTGTTCCGGGAGAGCGGCGCCCCGGCCACGACCCTCCGCCCGCCGGCCGGCGACGTCCCGATCCGTCACGACGCCGAGCGGACGTGGATCCGGGCCCGTCCCGAGTGGGTCCACCCGATCCGGGTCGAACAGCTGGCCGGGCCCGGCGACGTCGAGGCGGCGCCGGCGCAGGCCATGGGCGACCCGGGCCGCTACGTCTGGGCCTGGATCGATGAGCCGGCCGGCGTCCTGCGATCGCGCTATTTCGCGACCGACGTCGGCATCCTCGAGGACGAGGCGACCGGGGCGGCGGCCGTGGTCATGGGCGGCCGCCTGGGGCGACCGATCACGATCCGCCAGGGCGTCGGATCGGAGATCCTGGTCTTGCCCCAGTCCGACGGCACGATCGAGATCGGCGGTCGGGTCGAGCTCGTCGAGACCCGCGAGTACCCGGCGAGCCAGACGGCGTAGGCCCGCAGCGGCGCAACGCGAAACGCGACGACCCGGCAAGGCAGGGCGCGCCACCGCTACGATCGGTGGCGATGCGCAACGACTGGGACGCCATCGTCGTCGGCCTCGGGGCGATCGGTTCCGGGGCGGCCTACTGGCTGAGCCGGCGCCTCGGTGATCGCGTCCTCGGCCTCGAGCAATTCGAGCTCGGCCATGGGAACGGCGCCGGCCAGGACCACAGCCGGATCATCCGGCTCTCCTACCACCGGCCCGACTACGTCCGCCTCGCGCGGCGGGCCTACGAGGCGTGGGCCGAGGTCGAGATCGAGAGCGGAACGACGATCGTGACCCGGACCGGTGGCCTCGACATCGGACCGCGCGAGGCCGCGATCCCGCTCGCCGACTACACCCGGTCGATGACCGCCGAAGGCGTGCCGTACGAGCACCTCGACGGTCCCGAGATCAGCAAGCGCTGGCCGCAGTGGCGTCTCGGCGACGAGCACCACGGGCTCTTCCAGGCGGACGCCGGAATCGCCGACCCGAACCGGGGCAACGCGGCGCATCAGCGGCTCGCCCGGGCCCACGGCGCGACCCTGCTCGAGCGCGCCCCGGTCGCCCGGCCTGCGCGAGCTCGCGGGCGGCGGGATCGAGGTCGAGCTCGCCGACGGGACGCGTCCACCGGGCCCCGCAGGTCGTGCTCGCCGCCGACGCCTGGACGAATGACCTCCTCGGGTCGTTCGACCGGCGGCTGCCGCTGACGATCATCCAGGCCCAGGTCACGTACTTCGCGCCACCGGATCCGGCGCGCTTCGCCCCCGACCGGTTCCCGATCTGGATCTGGATGGACGATCCGTCGTTCTACGGCTTCCCGACCTACGGCGAGGCCGGCCCGAAGGCCGCCGAGGACGTCGGGGGCGACGAGGTCACGCCGGCGACGCGCACGTTCGATCCGGAACGAGGTCGGCTTCGCCCGCCTGACCGAGTTCCTCGAGCGCCACCTGCCCGAGCACGTCGGGCCCGAGATCTATACGAAGACCTGTCTGTATACGCTGACGCCGGACCGTGACTTCGTGGTCGATCGCCTGCCGGACGTGCCGGGCGTGGTGGTCGCCCTCGGCGCGGCCCACGCCTTCAAGTTCGCGTCCGTCCTCGGTCGGATCCTGTCGGAGCTGGTCGTCGACGGCGCGACGCCGTCGGCGGCGGAGATCGAGCGCTTCACGATCGACCGGCCGATCCTCCTCGAGGCCAACCCCGTGACGAGCTACCTCGTATGACCCACGACGACGCGCCGCGCAAGCCACGCCGCCTGCGCCCGGGCGACACCGTCGCGGTCGTGGCCCCCGCGAGCAGCTGGGAGAACCGCAGCGAGCTCCTGCGCGGCGATCGACGCCGCTCGAGGCGTGGGGGCTCCGGGTCCGGCTCGGGGCACCACGTCAACGACCGCCACGGCTACCTGGCCGGCGTCGACGCCGACCGGGCCGCCGACCTCCACGCCGCCCTCGACGACCCCGCCATCGCGCGCCATCCTCTGCCTCCAGGGCGGCTACGGCGCGCCGCGCCTCATCCCGCTCCTCGACGAGGCGCTGTTCGCCGCCAACCCGAAGGCGATCTGCGGCTACAGCGACCTCACGACGCTCCATCTCGCCCAGCAGCGCTGGGGCAACGTCATCAGCTTCTACGCGAACGGCGTCACCGGGATCGGCTCCCCGGAGGTCACGGACTTCTCGAAGGCGAGCCTGAAGCGGGCGCTCTTCAGCGACGAGCCCTACGGCCCCATCGGCCCCAACCCCGACGACCCGTACGTCCGGACCGTGGTCGGCGGGCGCGCCACCGGGCGGCTGACCGGGGGCTGCGCGGGTCTCCTCAGCTCGGCGATCGGGACGCGCCTCCAGCCCGACTTCCGGGGCCGGATCGTGGTGCTCGAGGAGATCGAGAACGAGGGCTACGTCCTCGACGGGATCCTGACCCAGCTCCGGAACGCCGGCCTGTTCGAGGGGGCCGCCGGGATCGTCGTCGGCGACATCAAGGCGAAGTGGTCCGGCGGGATCGCCGAGCTGTCGGCCGAGGACATCGTCGAGGAGGTCCTCGCCCCGCTCGGGCTGCCACTGATCTTCGGCCTGCCGGTCGGCCACAACAAGCACCACGCGACCGTGCCGCTGGGCGCCCTGGCCACGCTCGACGCCAGCGCCGGCACGCTCATCGTCGAGGAGGTCGTCACGGCCGATCCGTGACGTCGACGGGTCGGGCCCACGGTGCGGGTCGCGTGGCCCAGCTCCGGATCAGGTGTGTAGACTGCGCGCCGACCGAGTACCGTCGGGGAGTTCGCCGATCGAGACCGAACCGGCCGTTCGGGTGACCGGCGACGAGGAGGAGAACGGCATGCCATCGTCCCTTCGCGCCCGAGCCGGGCGGGTCGCCGTCGCGGCGATGCTGGCCCTCGCGGCCCTGATCCCCGGCGCGGCGCCGGCTGTCGGTGCGGACCCGCTGATCCTGCGCGTCGGCACGGACCAGACCTTCTCCGGGCTCAACCCGTGGCAGTCGGTCTATCGTCCTCGACTACGAGGTGTTCACCCTCAACTACGACCTGCTCGTCGGCTATGACCAGAACCTCGGCAACGCACCGGGCTTCGCCGAGTCGTGGACGACAATCGCCCGACGGGCTGACGACGACCTTCAAGATCCGGGCCGGGATGAAGTGGTCCGACGGCGAGCCGGCGACCTCTGCGGACGCCGAGTACACGTACAAGCTGGCCCTGGAGGCGATCACGAAGGAAGTGACGCTGGGCTCCGGATACATCGACGGCTACCTGTCATCCGCCAACCTGAAGGCCGTGTCCGCGCCGGACCCGACGACCCTCGTCGTCACGACCAGCACCCCGACTGCGCTCCTCCTGCCGGCGTACGTGCCGATCCTGCCGAAGCACATCTGGTCGAAGTACACCCTCGACCAGATCGCAGACGCCGAGGCCGAAGGCGCATTCCTCAATGACGCTCCTGTTGTCGGCACCGGCCCCTACACCGCGATCGAGTACAAGTCCGGCGAGTTCATGCGCTTCGCCCGCAACCCGAACTACTGGGGCAAGCAGGGTGCCGCCGACGAGGTGATCGTCCAGCACTTCGCCAGTGACGACACGATGGTCACCGCCCTGAAGAACGGCGAGATCGACTACGCCCGCGGCATCAGCGCCGATGCCTTCGATGCGCTGAAGGCCGATCCGTCGTCGGGGGTCACGACGGTCGAGGGCTTTGCCAATGGCTACTCGTATCTCACATTCAACGGCTATTCCAAGGCGATCCCCGGCGGCGGCTCGTCAACGTCCGCCACGCGGGACCCGGCGTTCCGTGATGCCCTTGCTTACGCGATGGACCTGCCGCAGCTGGTCGACCGGGTCCTGGCCGGCCACGGCACGCCCGGCACCAGCCTGCTGCCGCCGTTCCAGGCCAAGTGGTACGTCGCCCCGGCCGCCGACAAGCTGCGCGCCTTCAACATCGAGACCGCCAAGGCGAAGCTCGATGCCGCCGGCTACAAGCTCGATGGCGGGAAGCTGCTCGACAAGGAGGGCAAGGCCATCACCCTCCGGATGACCTGGCCGAGCTCCGAGCCTGAGCTCGCGACGGTGGCCCAGTTCGTCAAGGACTGGTGGGCCCAGCTCGGCATCGCGGTCGAGGCGGCCGTGACCGAGGACGACACCCTGCTCGTCGACCTGACCGGGCCCGAGAATGACGGCAAGGCGAACTTCGATACGTATCTCTGGGGCTGGGTCGGCGACGTCGACCCGACCTCGCTGCTCCAGCCGTTCACGACCGACGAGATCGCCGGTGGCTCGAGCGACACGTTCTGGTCGAACGCCCGGTTCGACGAGCTCTTCAAGGCGCAGGGCCAGGAGCTCGATGAGACGAAGCGCAAGGCGATGATGCAGGAGATGCAGGAGCTCTTCTACGCCGAGGTTCCGAACATCCCGATCTACTTCGACTCGGAGCTCCACGCCTACCGGACCGACCGGTTCGGCGGCTGGCAGAACCAGCCACCGGACACGGGCACGCCGCTGTTCGGCTTCGGGCCGATCGGCTACACGCTGCTGACGGATGCCAGCATCCAGCCGAGCCCCTCGCCGGCAGCGTCGGTTCCCGCCGCCAGTGCCGGAGCGGCCACGCCCGCCCCATCGGCCGGGCCGGCCACGCCGACCTCGTCGACGTCGGACAACTCGACGCTCCTGATCGTCGGCGCGATCGTGGCCATCGCGGTCGTCGCGGGTCTGTTCATGGCCATGCGACGGCGAGGACAAGCGGCCGACGAGGAGTGACCCTCCGGCCGTCCCATCCGGGGGCCGACGACGGGCGGGCCGATCCGCCCGGCGTCGGCCTGCGCTGACGGTCGGACCATGGGTAGCCGCTTCATCGCGCGACGGATCGTGCAGGCGGTCGTCACGATCGTCTTCATCGTCCTCCTGAACTTCATCCTGTTCCGGGCGATGCCCGGGTCGCCCGAACGGATCCTGGCCCGCAACCCGAACGTGACCCAGCGCGCGATCGAGCAGACGCGCGAACGCTGGGGCCTGAACAAGCCGCTCTTCCCGGACCAGTTCGTGGCGTACATCGGGGCGACCGCGCGGGCCGACTTCGGCTTCTCGCTCGTCGAGCGCGGCCGGCCGGTCACCGAGGTCATCGGGAGTCGCCTCGGCGCCGACGCTCATCCTGTTCGGGGTGGGGGAGGTCGATCGCGATCGTCGTTGGCCTCGGGATCGGGGCGTACTCGGGCTGGCGCCGCGGCGGGCCGATCGACTACGTCGGCAATGGGGCGTCGCTGATCCTCTACTCGATGCCCTACTTCCTCCTCGGGATGATCCTCCTGCTCCTGTTCTCGGCCGACGTTCCACCTCCTGCCGTCGTTCGGGATGCTCACGCCGGGCGTGCGGTATGCCTCGTTCGTCGACCAGCTGGCCGACTTCGGGCGGCACTTCATCCTGCCGGTCGCGACGGTCTCGCTCGGGCTGATCGGCCAGTACGCGATCCTCATGCGCTCGGCGGTCATCGACACGCTCGGCGAGGACTACGCGACGACCGCCCGGGCGAAGGGCCTGAGCGGCGGCCGGATCCTGCGCCATCACCTGCTCCCGAACGCGCTCCTGCCGGCGGTGACGCTGATCGCGATCAACCTCGGCTATGTCGTGGCCGGCGCGATCACCGTCGAGTACGTCTTCAACTGGCCCGGTCTCGGGCGGCTGACGGTCGATGCGCTGAACGCCCGCGACTACCCGGTCCTCCAGGGCGTGTTCCTGCTCCTCGGCGTGTCCGTCGTCCTGGCGAACCTGGCGGCCGACCTCGTCTACAGCATCCTCGATCCGCGGGTCCGGGCATGACGGCGCCAGCGTCCGGCCTCGAGCTCACGAAGCCCGTCGGGCGGGCGGGATCGACACCGGGCTTCCTGCGCCAGGTCGGCGGCCCGCAAGACGGGTTCATCGGGCTCGCTGATCCTCGCCTTCTTCGCGGTCCTGGCGATCGTCCCGGACCTGATCGTCGGGCCGCTTCAGACGGTGACGACCGCGACGGGCGATCGCCTCGAGTCGCCCACGCTGGTCCACCTGCTCGGCACGGACGAGAGCGGTCGCGACATGCTCAACCAGACCGTCCACGGGACGCGGATCGCGATGGTGATCGGGCTCCTGGCGACCCTGATCACGGTCCTGCTCGGCGGCGTCGTCGGGGTGATCTCGGGGTTCGTCGGCGGCTGGCTCGACACGATCCTGATGCGGATCTCGGACTTCTTCCTGGTCCTGCCGACGTTCGTCCTCGCCCTGATCCTGACCTCGATGATCCGCGAGATCCTCGGCTCCGGCGCGCGCGAGATCTTCGGCATCCGCTTCGGGCTGATCGCGATCGTCATCGTCATCGGGATCACGAGCTGGTCGTCGACCGCACGGATCATCCGGGCCCAGACCCTGTCGTTGAAGGAGCGGGCGTTCGTCGACCGAGCCCGGGTGATCGGCGCCGGCAACGTCCACATCATGGTCCGCCACATCCTGCCGAACGTCGTGAACCTGATCGTCGCCAACGCGGTTCTGGTCTTCGCCGGCGCGGTCCTGACGGAGACGACGCTGTCGTTCATCGGCCTCGGCGATCCGTTCCAGCCGTCCTGGGGTCAGATCCTCAACGCGGCCGAGAACGCCGGAGCCGCCGGGCTCGGGGCGTGGTGGTACTTCCTCCCGGCGGGCGCCTGCATCGTCCTCGTCGTGCTGGCATTCACGATGGTCGGGATGGCGGTCGATGACGTGCTCAACCCGCGCCAACGGAGCCGGCGATGAGCCTCACGGGCGCCCCCGCCGCACCCGATCGCGCGACCGCCCCGGACGCTTCCGAAGCTCGCCGTCCAGGGCGCCCCGCTGCTCGAGGTCGAGGACCTCCGGATCGACTTCGCGATCGAGTCCGGGACGGTCCAGGCCGTCGAGTGGCGTGAGCTTCCGGCTCGAGAACGGCGAGGCCCTCGGCATCGCCGGTGAGTCGGGCTGTGGCAAGACCACGACGGCGCTGTCGTTGATGGGATTGCTGCCGGCGAACGGCACGGATCTCGATCGGGCGCCATCCGGCTCTACGGGATCGACCTGGTGCCGAAGTCGGAGAATGCGCTACGGCGCTACCGCTGGCGCGAGATCTCGATCGTGTTCCAGGGAGCGATGAACGCCCTGAACCCGGTCCAGCGGGTCAGCGACCAGATCGCCGAGCCGATCGAGCAGCGGCTCGGCGTGTCGGCGAAGACGCGCCCGGAAGCGCGCGGCCGACCTCCTCGAGCTGGTCGGGCATCCCGCGCAAGCGCGGCAGCGCCTATCCCCACCAGCTGTCGGGCGGCATGCGCCAGCGGGCGATGATCGCGATGGCCCTCGCCTGCGACCCGGCGATCGTCATCGGCGACGAGCCGACGACGGCCCTCGACGTGATGGTCCAGGCCCAGATCCTGGAGCTCCTCGAAGGTCCTGCGGCGCAAGCTCGGCCTGTCGCTGGTGCTGATCACCCACGACCTGTCGGTGATCGCCGAGACGTGTGACCGCGTCCTGATCATGTACGCCGGCCGGGTCGCGGAGGAAGGTACGTGTCGACGAGGTCTTCCGCCGGCCGCGCCACCCCTACACCCAGAAGCTGCTCTCGCTCGTTCCCGAACATCCGGGCCGATCGGCGCACGCTCGACGTCATCCCGGGATCGCCGCCAGACCTGCGCAACCCACCGCCCGGCTGTCGCTTCGCCCCGCGCTGCGCGTTCGCGATGGCGGTCTGCTCGGAGGTCGTCCCGCCGGAGACGACGTTCGACGGCACGCGCGTGGCGTGCCACCTCTATCCCGAGGGCAGCGACGGCACGCCGGTCACCGCGGTCCCGCGGTCCGGCCGTTGTCGCCGGCGCCGCGCCGGGGTGGCGAAATGACCGCTCCCTCGACCGATCCAGCCGGACACAGAGGCCGGCGGTCAGCCGAAACGGCGACGAGCTCCTCCGACTCGAGGGACTCAACGTCCACTTCCCGGTCCGGAGCGGGTTCATCGACACGCTTGCTGCGTCGATCGCATGGCGTCGTCCGCGCGGTCGACGGCATCGACCTGACCCTCCGTCGGGGCGAGGTCCTCGGGCTCGTCGGCGAGTCTGGCAGCGGCAAGACGACGACGGGCCGGGTGATCGTCAAGCTGACGAAACAGACGTCGGGCTCGATGGTGTTCGACGGCAGAGACGTCAGCAACGTCCACGGGACGACGCGCCCTCCGGCCGTACCGCCGGCGGGTCCAGCTGATCTTCCAGGACCCGTACGAGACGCTGAATCCGAAGCAGACGATCAACGACTTCGTCATGGAGCCGCTGATCGTGAACGGCCTCGGCACGGATCGGGCGGACCGGCAGCGCCGGGTCCACGGGGCGCTCGAGGCGGCCGGACTTCGGCCCGCCACCGACTTCGCGGCCCGCTACCCGCACGAGCTGTCGGGCGGCCAGCGCCAGCGGGTCGTCATCGCCGGCGCCCTCGTCATGGGCCCGGAGCTGATCGTCGCCGACGAGCCGGTCTCGATGCTCGACGTGTCCATCCGGACCGAGCTGCTTCGGCTCATGCTCGACCTGCGCGCCGAGCGCGGCCTGACGTACCTCTTCATCACCCACGACCTGTCGCTGGCGTGGGTGATCGCGGACCGGATCGCGGTGATGTACCTCGGCAAGATCATGGAGATCGGGCCGTCCGAGCAGGTGATCCGCTCGCCCCACAACCCGTACACCCAGGCTCTCGTGTCGGTCTCGCCATCACCCGATCCGCCGACCGCCGGCACGCGGGCGAAGCGGACGATCCTCGTCGGCGAGACGCCCGACGCTGCCCACGTCCCCGCCGGCTGTCGGTTCCATCCGCGCTGTCCGTACGTCTTCGACCGCTGCCGCGTCGAGGAGCCGCCGTTGTTCGACGTCGGAGCGGGCCACCAGGCGGCCTGCTGGCTGGCCGAAGGCGGTCGATCGCTGCCCGTCCTGCCGCCGCACCAGGTCGGCGAGGTGGTTCAGCCGGGCGTGGCCGCGCCGGACGTGCCGCCAGGCCCGACCGCGACCGCGGAGCCCGTCCCTCAGCCCGTCGCGGAGCCGGCAGCGGCGCCGCCTGGGACCGCCCCAACCGGGACGGACTGATGGGCTTCGATCCGGCCGACGTCTCGGCCGTCGAAGGCCTGGCGCCACTGACACCGGCCGAGGTCGCCGGCTTCCTTCGGGCGGCCCGCGACCACATCGTGACCGAGCTGACGGTCCTCGGCGATGCCGGGAGCCGGTGGCGACCGGCGCCGGAGGAGTGGTCGGCCAACGAGTGCCTCGGTCACATCATCGAGGCCGACAAGCGCGGCTTCGGCGGACGGATCGCGCGGATCCTCGAACAGGACGGCATCGCCGAGGTCGGTTGGGATCAGATCGCCGTCGCCGCCGCGCGGGCGGACAACCGCCGTTCCGTGGCCGCGATCCTCTCGGAGTTCCAGGCGGGGCGTGACGCCGGGATCGGCCTGGTCGAGCGACTTCGGCCCGAAGAGCTCGACCGGACGGCCATCCACGACCGCGTCGGCGTGGTCACGATTCGGGACCTGCTCCACGAGTGGGTGTTCCACGATCGCAACCACCTGCGCCAGATCCTGGCAAACAGCCAGGCGCGGGCGTGGCCGGCGATGGGCAACGCGCGACGGTTCAGCCACCCCGACCGCTGATCGCCGCGGGCGCGGGCGCGCGTCGGGGGAGGCCTACTCGATCCGCCGGTCGTCGTCCTCGTCCTCGGCGAGTCCGACGCTCCGGGCATATTCCCGACTGAGGCGTTCCTGCTCGATGGCCGCGGACCGGGCGAGCGCCTGACAGTGGCCGCACTCCGAGCAGGTCGACGGCTGGAGGCTGACTCGCAGGTCGTAGAGGGTGATGCCCATGGCGACGAGCAGGGCGATCAGGCCGAGCGACGGCAGAATCGACTGATCCATCCGGGCAGAATGGGCAGCCGCGCATCCCGGATGCGACCCTGACGCGCCGAGCCGACTTGCGAAGGCGTGACGGCCGATCAGCCGGCGGAACGGTCCTCCAGAGCGCGATAGATCGCCCAGCCGAGCACGGCGCCGACCAGCGGCCCGGCGATCCACACGATGATGTTGCTGTCGAGCGTGCCGCCGACGAGCGCCGGTGCGAGCGACCGGGCCGGGTTCACCGAAGCGCCGCTGAACGGGATGCCCGCGAAGTGGATGACGGTGAGGGTCAGCGGGATCGCGAAGGCGGCGTGGTTCGGGGCCCGCTTCGTGACCGTCAGGATCACGAGCAGAAAGATCGCGGTGAGAAGGACCTCGACCGCGAACCCGTTGAACATCTTGCCGTCAGGGAACGCGCTTGCGGTCGACCGGACCGCGGCCTGGCTCGCGACGAAGAGCACGACGCCCGAGGCGGCGATGGCCCCGATGACCTGGGCGACCACATAGCCGATCGCGTTCATGACGTCGATCCGGCGGTCGAGCAGGGCGCCGAGCGTGACGGCCGGGTTGAAGTGGCCACCGGACACGTAGCCCGCGGCCTGGATCGCCGCCAGCAGGCCGAGACCGAAGCCGAACGGCACGACGACGAGCACCGGGGCGCTCATCTCGCCCGCGGCCACGATCGTCATCGACCCGATGACGACCAGCATGAACGTCCCGACCAGCTCGGCCAGGTACTTGCGAGCATCCATCCCATCCTCCATCGCGAACCCTCCACCACGCGCCGGGCGCAGTATGGCGGCTCGGACCCGGTCGGCGGAAGCCGTCCGTGCAGGGTGAGACTGAAGCGCGTCAGGCGGCGAGGGCGAGCTGCTCCGAATCCGCTGCGATGTCGATCGTGATGCGGCAGTCCGCGCAATCGACGCTCATCGCGTCGAGGTTGTCGAGGGCCAGCTCCGCGTCACACCAGGTGCAATCGATGGTGATCATGGCGAGAGATTGCGCCGGTCCTGTGACACCTAGCGTGTCACGATGTCCGCGGCGTTCGAATCAGCGCGCGGCGTCGCCCCGGTACCGGAAGCACGTGGAGAGGTGATCGTCGACGAGGCCGATGCTCTGCATCAGGGCATAGACGCTCGTTGATCCGACGAAACGGAAGCCGCGTCGCTTGAGATCCACCGAGAGGGCATCGGAGACTTCGGTCCTGGCGGGAATGCCGCCCATCTCGACATCGGTCGGCAGCGGCCGGGCCGGACCGGGGACCATCATCGCGAAGTAGGCATCGACCGAGCGGAACTCGCGTCGGACGGCCAGCCAGGCGACCGCGTTGCCGATCGTCGCGTCGATCTTGGCCCGGTTCCGGACGATGCCCGGATCGGCCATGAGGCGCTCGCGGTCGCCGTCGTCGAAGCGAGCGACGACGGCCGGATCGAAGCCGCGGAACGCCCGGATGAAGGACTCGCGCTTGTGGAGGATCGTCGACCAGCTGAGGCCGGCCTGGAACGTTTCGAGCACGAAGCGTTCGAACAGTTCGGTGTCGTCATGGCACGGCGTGCCCCACTCCTGATCGTGATAGCGGACCATCATCGGATCTGGCCGGTCGCTTAGCGCGCTCGACCACGGGCAACGCGGGACGGTCGGGTCGGATGGCAGGTCGGTCACCCGCCGACGATAGCGTGCGCCGCAGCCGGCCGCGAAGACCGGTCCGCCTCAGGGGATCGGCGCGGTGTCGAAGAGGGTGCTGCGAAGCTGCGGGTCGCCGGCCGGCCGACCGGCGTTGAAGACGGACCGAAACACCTCGCCGGACACGGTCCTGGAGCCCAGGTCGCCGGTCAGGGTCAGGCTGATGAGGCGCCCGGACACGCCGCGTCGCGTCAAGTCGATCGCCGTGAGCGCTCCGACGTTCGTTCGCGGGTCGGTCGCCAGGATCGCGCTGAGCTCGGCCGCCGTGTAGGTCGCGGTCTTCCACGTCGAGTACGGCGACGCCTGGTCGAAGGACGTCCCGTCCTCGGCGCGGTCGCTCGCGCCCCGCAGGTACGGCACCGCGCCGGCCACGATCGTTCCCGTCGCTCCGACGAAGACATTCTCGTTGTGCTCGGTCCAGCCACCGTCGGACGAGTGGAACAGGGCGTTCACGAGCGACGTGCCGTTCAGCAGGACGCGGCCGGCCGTCCCACTGACCGCCAGGTTCGTCGCCGACGTCTCGACGCGCTTCCCGCGGTAGACCTGGGATCGCGTGTCGTCGTACACGTCGAACAGTCCGGTCGCCGGGTGGACCCGATACAGGGCGTACGACCGGGCGGCAATCGCCTGGGCCCTCAGGGCCTCGATCGGCCAGCTCGATGGCATCTCGAGCGGAACGACGCTCTTGAGGTACGTGTCGACCGCGATGTGGTTGGCCACCAGGGCCGTTGTCGTCAGGCGGATCCGGAAGAAGCCGCGATAGACGTTCGTCGTCGTCGCCTTCGACGTCAGCTCGAGGACGGTCGACCCGCTCCCCGGTCGCACGACGACGTCCCCGCTCACCGACCGCGTCGCAAGGGCCGCGCCCGTCGCGGACCGGATCCGGAGCACCCACGTCGTCGCGTTCGGCGCCGAGGGTGTGAGCGTGAGGCGGGCGTTGGCGGGGAACGCCGAGGTGATGCCATCGACCGTCCAGCCACCGACCAGCCCGACCATCGTCAGCGGCTTGGCCGCGGTTGCCTGGAACCCGGTCAGCAGCAGGACCCGGACGACCGTCGCCGGGCTCCGCGTTCCGAGCGTCGTGTTCGCGTAGTAGTGGGCGAGGATCTCGGGCGCGAGCTGACCGGCCAGGGCTCGGCCGCGAGCCCCGTACTGCGCCATCCCGACGCCGTGCCCGTAGCCGCGGCCGTGGAAGGTCAGGTCGGGCAGCCCCGGAGTGCCGTCGGCCGAAACGGTCGCGACGCGACCGACCGGACCGAGCGCCGTCAGGGCCATCGCCGCGATGAGCGCAACGACGAGCGCCGAGGCCCGGCCGCGGCCACGCCGCGACTTGGCCGATGGGGAGCGGGCGTCGCTGGCATGGGTGGAGCTCGACGGGGGCGGCATCGATTCCTCTGCGGGCAGCCAACCTTCGCTGGTGCCGCGGCGCACCGGCATGGCCCGACGGGGCCAGCCAGGCCATCCGATGGGGTCAGGGCGCGGTGACCGCGATCGTGGGCGCCGAGCCCGCGGGCGGCGGTCTACCCTGTCGCGGATGGCGATTCGATTCTACGTCGGTCATGGGGCGAGCGGCTCCGCCGCGAGCATGGCGGGCCACGTCCGGGGGCTCGTCGCCCGCGGCATCGATGCCCGCGCGATCGACCTGCCGCTCAAGAAGGCTGAGGCAGCCGTCCCGGCGTTCCGCTCGATCGTTCCCGGCGGACCTGCCGCGCCGGGCGCCGATGGCTTGCCGATCGCCGTCGGCGGTCAGTCGTATGGCGGGCGCGTGGCGAGCCTCGCGGCTGCCGAGCCCGACACCGACTACGCCGCCCTCGTCCTGTTCAGCTTCCCGCTCCATCCGCCGGGTGCGCCCGGCAAGGCCGAGGAACGGACGGCCCACTTCCCGGCGATCCGCTGCCCGGCCCTGTTCCTCTCCGGGGAATCGGATCCCTTCGCACAGATCCACCTCTTGCGGGCGCGAATCAAGCTGATCGGCAGCGCCGAGCTCGTGACCTACCCGCGGCTCGGCCACACGTTGAAGCCCGTCCTGGAAGATGCCCTCGATCGCGCGGCTGCCTTCCTGCTGGCGCTCGAGCCCGGCTGACGCGGCGGCCCGTCGGGCTCGCTCGGCCCTCGAGGATTGCAACGCACCCGCAACCTTGAGGGCTGGACGAGGCCCGTATGCTGGGCCGTACCCCAGGGGTTGCGACGGTCGGGAGGACGCGCAGCCGAACCGAAGACGTTTGCCGCCGGAGAGCTCACCCCCGACGCGCTTGCCTCGATTCCGAGGCGCCGCCCCCTTTCTCGGGGCGGCCTGCCCGATTCTCCGCCGGCCCCACGTCCGCCCATCGCTCGGCACGCTCACCGTGCCGTCCCGGTAGGAAGGAGCCCCATTGCCAGACGTGACTGGCCGCCGTCGTGCGGTCCCCGTGGCCCTGTTGGTCGCGGCATTCCTCGTCTCGATCATGCCGTCGGTCGCATCCGCGAGTGCGCCCCCCGGCCTCGAGCGCTTCCTCTATGCGCTCGGCCAGGTGGAGTCCGGAGGCAGCTACACCGCTCGCAATGAAACCAGCGGCGCCTACGGCAAGTACCAGATCATGCCCGCCAGCTGGGCCGCCTGGGCGAAGCTCTATCTGGGCTCGTCGACGGCGTCCCAGACGCCGGCCAACCAGGAGATCGTGGCCCATCGCAAGGTGACGGCCCTCCACAACTGGCTCGACCAATGGCCCACGGTCGCCCACTGGTGGCTGACCGGATCATCGGAGCGGAACGCCAACCTCTGGTCCTCGTTCTCGCGCTCGTACGTCCAGAAGATCATGACGATCTATGCGAATACCGGCGACACGGCCGGCTCGACGCCGATCAGCACGACGGCCTGGATCGACACCGGTGATACCCGGGTCGGTGAGACGTCGACGGCGATCGACTATCGCTCGACGTGGGCATCGGCGCGCTACGCCGCCTACTCGGGTCGACAGGTGAAGTATTCGACCCGGACGGGTGCCTCGGCGACGATCACGTTCAACGGCAACGGCATCGCCTGGGTCGGCCCCGTCGGTCCGACCCGTGGGACCGCTCGGGTCTACATCGACGGCAAGGCCGTGGCCAACGTCGATCTCCGCAAATCCACCTTCGTCGCGCGCAAGGTGCTCTTCGCCCGGGCGCTCACCGACGGCCCGCACACCCTGCGGATCGTTGTGACCAGCAGCGGCCGGCCGGTCGCGATCGACAACTTCATCGTCGGGAACTGACCGTCCCGACGCGGCACCCCAGGCACGCGTTCGACGCCCGTTCCGGCTCGCCGGGACGGGCGTCCGCGCGTCGCGCCGGCGGTCAGCGGGTGGCGAGGACCTCGATCTCGACCCGGGCGCCAAGCGCGAGCTGGGTGACCCCGACGGTCGCCCGAGTCGGCGGATCGGTCGGGAAGATCTCGCGATAGACGGTGTTCATGGCCTGAAAGTCGGCGAAGTCGGTGATGTAGACCGTGCACTTCACGACGTCGCCGTAGTCGAGTCCGACCGCTCGCAGGAGCCGACCGACGTTGTCGAGCATCGCCCGGGTCTCGGCCTCGATGCCGCCCGGGACGGGGCCATTCGAGCCCGGCGCATCGCCGATCTGGCCGGCCAGGAAGACGAACCCGTTGGCCTCGACGACCTTCGAGAAGGGCAGGCTGCCGGGCTCGAGGCCGGGACCCTGGGGAACGGACTTGGGCATCGAGAAGCTCCTCGTGGCGGGACCGGAGGCTGTCGAGTCTAGCGATCCCGGCTCGGTCAGCGGGCGAAGCTGAAGACCGCGCTCGTGTCGTAGTCGGTGACCCACGCCCGGTCCGCCGTCAGCTCGACCGCGGCCGGCAAGGAGACCGGGAACTCGGCGAGCACGCGACCGCTCGGCAGCTCGATCCGGACGACCGTCCCGACCCGGCCCGGCCGGCGCGCCGCGATCCACGCCTCGCTGCCGTCCGAGGCGACGTCGAGGGCGAGGATCTCGTCGATGTCAACGAGGGCCACGCGACGAGTGACGGTATTCGTCGCCGGATCGATCGCCCACATCTCGTCCGGTCGAGCGCCCCAGACCAGCCCGTCCGCGAACGCCAGCGGAATGCCGCCGCCGGTCTCGATCGTGGCCGCAACCGTCGCGTCGGCCGCGATTCGCCGGATCGGGGTCGCGTCCGACGAGGCCCACCGCACGCCGCCACCGGCCAGGAGGTCCATGTGGGTATTCGCGTCGACCGCGATCTGCACGGATCCGATGACGGATCCGGTCCGGATCAAGGTGCACGACCCGCCCGGTCTTCTCGAGCGCCCAGATCGTGTCGCCCTCGCCGGCGGCGAGCCCGCCGACGGCGCCGATCGCGAGGCCGTCGACCGTCTGGCCCGCGGCCGCGATCCGGAGCACGCCCTCACCGCTCGTGCCGATGTCGTAGCGGCCGACGAACCGGTCACCGTTCGCCCCGACCACGACCTGCGAGCCGCCCGGCCCGATGGCGATGGCGGTCGTCTCGCGGCGGCCGGCAAGGTCGATCGAGATCAGGTGACCGCTATCGGTCGCCACGACCCAGCCGATGCCCTCCGCGATCGCCATCCCGAGTGGTCCGCGACCGCTCAGGGCGATCCGATCCGGGGCGGCAGCGGACGACGATGGCGGGTTCGACCGGGCCGGCGCCTGGCTCGCCGACGCGACCGCAAGCGGACTGGTCGTCGGTCCGGTCGACGAATTCGATCCGGTGGCGCCGGTCGGCGTGGTGGAGCCGCCGCAGCCGGCGACGGTCAGGAGGGCGACGGCGGTTGCCGTGGCGAGGGTGAGACGGCGCGTCGCGATGGTCATGGATCTCCTCCGGTCGTGGTGTGCCCAGGCAGGACTACCCGGGCGACGAACCGCGGGTTCAGGCCTCGACATTCGACCCGCCGCCGCGAGCGTCGCGGCGCGCGTCGCCGCCGACGATCCGCGGTGTAGCCTTCGCCGCGCATGGATGCGATCACGACCGTCGGACTGACGAAGCGATATGGCCACCGCGAGCGGCCGATCCACCGTCCCGGCCAGCGCCAGGTCGGCGAGGTCCGTGCCCTCGAGGACCTCTCGATCGCCGTCCACGAGGGCGAGATCTTCGGCTTCCTCGGGCCGAATGGCGCCGGCAAGTCGACGACGATCCGGCTGCTCCTGGGCTTCCTGCACCCGACGTCGGGCTCCGCGAGCGTCCTCGGGCTCGATATCGTCCGCGACAGCGTCGACATCCGGCGACGGGTCGGCTACCTGCCCGGCGGCATCGCCCTGTACGACTCACTGACCGGCGCCCGTCTCCTCGACTATCTCGGCGAGCTCACCGGCCGGCCGTCGACCCGGCGGGCCGAGCTGGTCGATCGGCTGGAGCTGTCGGCCCGGACCCTCGACCGGCCGGTCCGCGACTACTCGCGCGGGATGCGCCAGAAGATCGGGATCATCCAGGCCCTCCAGCACGACCCTGAGCTGGCGATCCTCGACGAGCCGACCGAGGGCCTCGATCCCCTGATGCAGCGAGCGTTCTACGCGATCCTCGACGACCTCAAGGCGGCGGGCCGGACGATCTTCTTCTCGTCCCACGTCCTGTCCGAGGTGGAGCGCGTCTGCGACCGGGTCGCGATCGTCCGGCGCGGCCAGCTCGTGGCGCTCCAGGACGTCGCCAGCCTGCTCGAGCATCGCAAGCGCAACGTCGAGATCCGGGCGGCCGAGGGCGACCTGCCGGCACTCGCCGGGGTCGCCGGGGTCAGCGGCATCGCCCGGACCGCCGACGGCCGGTTGACGTGCCAGCTCGAGGGGGATGTCGCTCCGTTCCTGGCCGCGATCGCCGGCCATCGGATCACGGACCTGACGATCGAGCCGGCCCACCTCGAGGAGGCCTTCCTCGAGCTCTACGAGGACGTCGAGCCGGATGGTGACGATGGCGCGCCGGCGGCGACGGACGACGCGCCACGGTGGACGCCACGGCGGACGTCGCATGAACGCGACCCTGTTCGGCCATCTCTGGCGCTCGCAGCGGACGAAGCTCCTGATCGTGTGTGTCGCGATCCTCGCCTGGAGCGCGTTCCTGCCGGTCATCTACAAGTCGTTCGGGATCCAGATGCAGGCCCTGGTCGACTCCGGGATCATTCCGAAGGAGCTGACCAACTTCGGCGGCGGCGATGTCTTCAGCCTGTCGGGCGCCATCGCGGTCGGCTACATCCATCCGATCGCCATCATCCTCATCTCGATCTTCGCGATCGGGTTCGCCGCGTCGGCGGTGGCCGGCGAGCGCCAGCGTGGGACGCTCGAGGTGCTCCTCGCCCGACCGATCTCGCGCCGGACGGTCTACGTCACGCTCCTTGCCGCGGTCCTCGTGTTCATCGGCCTCGTGCTCATCGCATCGGCCCTCGGGACCCTGCTCGGAGCGGGGATCGTCGGGGTGGCGGGCGAGCTCCACGCCGAACGCCTGCCGGTGCTGTGGCTGAACGGGATGCTGCTCTGGGGCTCGATCGCCGCGATCGCGCTGGCGGCGTCCGTCTCGTTCGATCGGCTGACCCCGGCCCTCGGCGTGACGCTTGCGGTCGTCATCGTGTCGTACTTCGTCTACGTGCTCGCGTCGCTGTGGCCCGACGCGCAGGCCCTGGAGTCGTACTCGATCTTCAACTACCTCTCGACCCGCGACATCCTCAACGGCACCGTCGACCTCGCCGGGTTCGGGCTCCTGGCGGGCGTCGGCGTCGTTGCGATCGTCGTCGCGCTGGTCGTCTTCCCGCGCCGGGATCTCGCCGCGCCAAGCTGATCGAGCGACCGGTCGTGGATGAACCGCCGATCCCGCGCCTCGAGACGGAGCGCCTCGTCCTGCGCGAGTGGCGCGACGGGGATCGAGCGCCGTTCGCGGCGCTGAACGCCGACGCGCGGGTCATGGAGCACTTTCGGGGCACGCTGGACCGCGCGGCGAGTGACGGCTTGATCGAGCGGATCGTGGACCACTGGGCGACCGACGGCCACGGGCTGTGGGCGGTCGAGCGGAAGGCCGACGGACGGTTCATCGGATTCGTCGGGCTGACGCCGCCGAACTTCGACGCGGCGTTCACGCCGTGCGTCGAGATCGGCTGGCGCCTGGCACCCGACGCGTGGGGCCAGGGCTTTGCGACCGAGGCAGCGCGGGCGGCGCTCCGGTTCGGGTTCGAGCGACTCGGGCTCGACGAGATCGTGTCGTTCACGGTGCCGGCCAACGTCCGGTCGCGGGCGGTCATGGAGCGGATCGGCATGACCCGCGACCCGGCGGACGACTTCGACCATCCGGGCTTCCCGGACGGCCATCGGCTGCGCCGGCACGTCCTGTACCGCCTGCGGCGTTCGGATTGGGCGAACCCGTAGCCGCCGTGGTCCGCGCGGTGGACCAAGCGACGGTCGGGGTGACGGAATGGATGCCGCACGGCCCCGATCGAGCGCCCCAGCTGTCATTCGGTCCGTGGCGCGGGCCAGATGACGACCGGCGGGCTTCACTTCGGCAGAGGCTGGTGGCCCGGCCGTCACTTGGTCCGCCAGGTGGACCAACATCCGCGGTCCAAGGGCCAACGGCGACCTGATAAGCGCGAGCAAATCGCCTCGTCCAACCATTGCGTGTGAGCACTCGAGAGCGGCCGGGCGATCGCGGGCGGCGACGGGCCTTGGACGCCATCCGGCTGCTCGGTCGCGATGCGCGAGCCGCTCGCATTGGCGCCGGACTGAGCCTGCGCGCCGTGGCCGCTGCGACCGGGACGTCACATCAACAGGTCCAGCGCTTCGAGCGCGGGCAGATCGTTCACCTCTCGGTGGCGGACATCGGCGCGTGGTGCACGGCCGTTGGGTTGGATCTCGTCGTGCGCTGCTATCCGGCAGGTGATCCGATCCGCGACGCGGGCCAGCAACGCCTGCTCGATCGCCTTCGACCGCACGTCCATCCAAGTCTCGCGTGCCGAACAGAGGTTCCACTTCCGATTCGAGCCGACCTGAGGGCGTGGGATCTCGTCGTCCAGGGCCGAGGCTGGCGAATCGCCATCGAAGCGGAGACGGTCCTCTACGATCTTCAGGCCCTCGAGCGCCGGCTCCACCGAAAGCAGCGCGATGGGGCGATCGACGTGCTGATCCTGCTCGTGGCCGACACGCGACGAAACCGCCGGGCGATCGAGAGTGCGCCGTCATCATTCGGCGGCTTCAGCCGCGACTCGAGGGTGGCGCTCGGCGCCCTTCGGGCCGGCGTACGTCCCAGCCGCAGCACGATCGTCTTCCTCTAGGGTCAGAGAACGCGGTCCGCGGCTTCGACCGCGCGCTCGCACCACCACGCAAGGTCGTCCGCCGCGCTGATCCCGGATGCCAGCGTGATGCCGGCCTCGGCGTCCAGCCCCTTGCGCCAGCCGCGGAGCAGAAGCCCCACGAGGATCGCGAGGTCGTCCTGGATTCCGGGCTCCGTGCCGCGGTGGGCCCAGTACCGGCGCAGGACGTCATCGGGCGCGAAGGGCAGGGCGTTGACGTTGGCGACCAGGAACCAGCCCAGCTCGAGGCCCACCGGCGCGACGGTCACCATCTGCCAGTCGACCATCTCGACCGCGCCGTCCGCGGCGATGCCCGCATTGGCGAGCTTCAGGTCGCCGTGGATGAGCGACGACTCCGCCGCGGCCATTGCGTCCAGCAGCGGTTCGACGTTGTCCGCCAGTGCGGCGACGACCTGCCGCGCCTCGGGCGTCGCGACGCGATCCCAGGCGTCCCAGCCCGGGAGGAGGCGCTCGGCGACCGCGTCGCGGGCCGGGCCCGGCCGTTCCAATGACGGGCGGCAGATCAGCGTGACCCGATCCTCCCAGCCGGTCCACTCGTTGCGGTCCGCTGGCGTCGGAGCCGCATGCAGGCTGGCAAGGGCCGCCAGGACGGCATCGAGCTGCGCCTCGGTCAGCGGCGTGTTCCAGTCGAACAGGACGTCGCTGAGGTCGGGCATGAGGATCGCGACCTCGCCGGCGATCGCCGTGGCGCTGGCTCCGAGGGCCGGATTGCGCACGGGCCACGGCAGCTCCGGGCCGTCGACGGCGAACCATGACTCGCGCAGGAACCGGTCATCCGTGGCCTGGGCGATCCAGTCTCGCTCAAGCGCGTCGCGCTTCAGGACGAACGAACGGCCGGCGGCATCGCGCAGCCGGGTCAGCGTCGCTCCCGACCAGCCGTCGTTGGGAAACGGCTCCTCGACCGCCAGATCGAGCCCGTGCCGCGCGAGCAGCCGGGCGAGCGGCTCGTAGCCGGCGCTCATTCCTCGTCGAGGTAGTGGACGACCGAGCCCGGGCAGTTCCGGCTGATCACGACGACGAGTGGCTCGCTGTCGGAGGCGTTCTCCTCGACGTGGACCTCACCGGCGGCGATGTAGACGAAGTCGCCGGCCTCGGCCTCCATCGTCTCCTCGACACCCGTCGCCCCGAACGTGTAGCGGGCCCGGCCGGACGCGATCCAGATCGACGTCTCGCACTCGCCGTGGTGGTGGATCCGGGTCCGGGCGCCGGGTGCCGTCGTCACCACGGACGAGTACAGGCCGACCGAGCCGACGCGCTCAGCCGAGATGGCGATGGAGCGTTCCATGTCGCTGTTCTGGCCGGCTTGGCTGCCGCGTTCGGCGGGGCGGATCCGGATGGCCATGACGCGAGGCTAGACGGCGACGGGATCGCGGCGCCCGGGAGACGCGCCAGACGCGCCCCAGGGTTCGGCGCGGACGGAGGTCGTCGGTCACGGTCCCGCGAGACTAGCACCGGCTACGATCGCTCGATGATCATCCCGCCCGGCATTGCCGCCCTGCCCCGGTTCGGCCTGATCGACGGGCCGTCGCCGCTCGCCCCGCTCCGCCGCTTCTCGGCCGCCCTCGGTGGCGGCGCCGAGGTCTGGATCAAGCGCGAGGACCTCCTGCCGCTGGCCTTCGGCGGCAACAAGCTGCGCAACCTGGAGTTCCTGGTTGGCGCCGCCCTGGCCGAGGACGCCGACCTGCTCATCACGTCCGGCCGGCGCTGGTCGAACCATGCTCGTCTGACGGCAGCGGCCGGGGCCCGCGCCGGCCTCGCAGTCCAGCTCGTCCTGACCGGGCCGCCGCCGGCCCCTGGCACCGAGGGTCCGAACCAACGGCTCGACGAGCTTCTCGGGGCGGGCGTCCACTTCACCGCAGGCGAGGACCGCGCCGAGCGGGCGGCGCTCGTCGACCGCCTCGCCGCGGACGCCCAGGCCGCCGGCCGCCGCCCGTTCATCATCGGCGTCGGCGGGACCGGCCCGATCGGGGCGGCCGGCCAGGTGCTCGCCGGGCTCGAGCTCGCGGACCAGCTGGCGGCGGCCGGGGTCGGCGGCGCCACCGTCGTCCTGCCGTCCGCCACCGGCGGAACCCACGCCGGCGTCCTCACGGGGATCAGCCTGGCCGGTTCGCCGATCCATGACGTGCGGGGAATCGCCGTCGCGGCTCCGGCCGCGGACCTCCGGCCGACGATCCTCGGGATCCTCGACGGGCTCGTCGCCCTGATCGGCCTGCGCGTGCCCGACGAGCGGGTCGTGCTCGATGACGACCAGCTCGGGGGCGGCTACGGGCAACCGACGGCGGACTCCGAGGAGGCGACGCGCCTGCTCGCCCGGACGGAGGGCATCCTGGTCGACCCGATCTACACGGCCAAGGCGCTGGCGGGCCTCGTCGCCCGCGTCCGCGACGGACGGCTCAGCGGTCCCGTCGTGTTCTGGCACGCCGGCGGCACGCCCGGCCTCTTCGAGCCCTTGGGTTGAGGACCCTCAGGCGACGTCGTTGCTGTGAGCACCACAAGTGACGTCTGTCGGGCCAGCCGGGGCCTGATTCAGGCGGCTCGGCCGTCCAGCGTTGCCGTCAGCCCCACATCCAGCGCTTGCGGCGACGTTCCTTCGTTACTTGTGGGGCTGAGCGCAACAGCGTGCGCCGGCGCCCTCGGATCGTGAGCCTCAGCCGCGGCCCGACGCCCGCCACGCATCGCGGAGCTTCATCCGGGCGCCGGTCTGGAGGACGGCACCGCTGTAGACCCGGCCGCCGACGACGAACAGGACCCAGATCGCCGCGCACATCACGATCACCGATCCGACGACCTCCCACGGCTCGATGGCGCCGAGGGCGACCCGCAGCGGGACGACCATCGGCGAGATCGGGGGAATGAAGGTGGCGACCCGGGCCGCGGTCCCCGACGGATCGTTCAGGGCGACGAGCAGCGAGAAGAAGTAGCCGCCCATCGCGATGAAGCTGACCGGGCTCGACGCGTTCGAGGCCTCCTCCATTCGCGAGGCGAGCGCGCCGAGGACGCCGAGGGCGGTCGAGTAGAACGCATACCCCAGGGTGAACCAGACGAACAGGTTGGC
The DNA here is from genome assembly GCA_963783055.1 of uncultured Chloroflexia bacterium. Lineage (GTDB taxonomy): Bacteria > Chloroflexota > Limnocylindria > Limnocylindrales > CSP1-4 > CF-46. Next base: position 671,732 of record CAWAMB010000002.1, on the reverse strand, counting down.
CACCGCCGAGACCGTCGTCGGCGGCAGGTCGAAGCGCTTGCCCGCGACGCCGGCGCCGAGGCCGACCGCGACCATGACCGTCAGCTGGACGAGCCCGAGCACCCCGATCCCGATCACCTTCCCGATCAGGAGGTCGCGTGCCTCGATCGTCGCCAGGACGACCTCCACGACGCGGCTCTGCTTCTCCTCGACGACGCCGGTCAGGACCCACGTCCCGAACGTGAAGATCGAGATGAACAGCAGGATCACCCCGACGTTGGCGAAGACGAACGAAACGTCGCGACCGGGGTCCGGGGCGACGAGCTCACGGAACGTGATCTGGGGCGCCGCGGTGAAGCTGGCCACGACGAGCTGCTGGAGCTGCTCGTTGCCGCGCGTCTTGACGAGGTACGCCGGGATCGACCCGTCTGGGGGCATGACGAGGGCCGCGGCCAGCGTCCCGTCGCGGAGCCGCGCCTCGGCGGTCGCGACGTCGGCGATCGGTTCGACGACGATCGTCAGCCCGACGCCCGTGCCGTCGGTCTGGACGCGGTCGACGAGACCGGCGGGCGGCTCGCCGACGATCCCGAGGTGCGGATCCCCGGCCGCATTGCCGATCACGGACGGCAGGAAGATCCCGGCGATGATGATCCCGACCGACAGGAGCAGCGAGAACAGGAAGGCCCGGCTCCGGCCTCGCTCGAGCAGCTCGCGCCGAGCGACGAGCCAGATCGCGCGTCCGCGGCTCATGCCCGCACCACCTCCATGAACAGCTCCGACAGCGTCGGCGGCTGGAACGCGAAGCGCCGGACCGGGCCGGCAGCGGATGCTGCGGCGAGGATCGCCGGCAGGTCGACGTCGGCGGCGACGAGAAGCCGGGCGAAGTCGGCCCGCTGCTCGACGACGGCGAGATCCGGCCGCCCGGCGAGCCAGGCGTTGGCGTTGCCGGCCACCTCGACCTCGAGGTGGCGGCGGGTCGAACCCGCGCGCAGGTCGTCGATCGCCCCGGCCGCGGCGATCCGGCCGCGATTGATGATCACGACGTCCTCGCACAGGTCCTCGACGAGGTCGAGCTGGTGGCTGGAGAAGACGACCCCGACGCCGGCCGCCGCCCGCTCGCGGAGGATCCCGGACATCGTCGCGATCCCGAGTGGATCGAGGCCGCTGAACGGCTCGTCGAGGACGAGCAGCTCCGGGTCGTGGACGAGCGCGGCGCCGAGCTGGACCCGCTGCTGGTTGCCATGCGACAGGGCCTCGAGCTTGGCCCCGGCGCGATCGCCGAGGCCGAGCCCGTCGAGCCAGCGGGCGGTCGCGGCGTTGGCGGCCTTCGACGTCAGCCCGTGCTGCTGGGCGAAGTAGCTCAGCTGATCGGCGACCTTCATCCGCGGGTAGAGCCCGCGCTGCTCGGGCATGTAGCCGAAGCGCAGGCGGTGGCTGCGATCGATCGCGTGGCCCTGCCAGGTGATCGAGCCGTGGTCGGGTCGGGCCAGGCCGAACACGCAGCGCATCGTCGTGGTCTTGCCCGCGCCATTCGGTCCGAGGAAGCCGACGAGGCGGCCGGGCCGGACGGTGAAGCTGGCCCCATCGAGCGCGACGACGGACCCGTAGCGCTTCGAGAGGTCGGTGATCTCAAGCATGCAGGTTCCCCTTCGGAGACATCGGTCCCGAATCTACCGGCGATCCGGCTCGACGGCTGCGCGTGCCAGGAGCGCATCGGCCCGGAGCTGACCGAAGGGCTCGAGCGCGAACACCGCCTCGACCGGCAGCCCGAACAGCGCGGCGATCCGGAGTGCGAGGTGGAGGCTCGGGGCGTACTCGCCGCGCTCGATGTAGCCGACCGTCTGGTAGTGGATTCCGAGCGCCTCGGCCAGGTCGGCCCGCGACAGCCCCCGATCGGCCCGGAGCAGGGGCAGCCGGTTGTGGACGAGCTCGCGGTCGACCGATCCGCGCTGGGCGTTCACCGCGCGCCGCGGGCGTCACGGACGAGGCCGTCCTCCTCGGCGGGCAGATCCGGCTCGATCCAGGCGAGGACCGCGTACGGCAGGAACGGCACGTACAGCGCGAACACGACGAAGAACGGCAGGAGGGCCGGGAAGTCGAGGACGATCGGCTCGTTCGAAGCGACCCCCGCCGCCGCACCGATCGTGAGTCCGACGGCAAGCGTCAGGATGCGATAACTGAGAACCAGGGCGCGATCGTGCATCGATCGCTGGCGCTCGTCGAGCGGATGGGCATCGCGCGTCGCCCTCTGGAAGAACGGGAACCCGGCCGGCACCATGCGGTCCCGGGCAAAGCCGTAGACCAGGAACACCCCGGCCAGCGTCAGGCCGAAGAGCGCCACGGCCAGCGGTGCCCAGACCGCTGTCGTGAGGCGTCCCGGCGCGACGAACGTCGCATACCCGATCTGGAGGAGGGGATAGCCGGCAAACGCGGCGACGACCGCGAGGCGCCGCCGAGAGCGGCCCAGGAGCGGGAGGTTGCGGTAGACCGACAGGGGCGAGACCATCACGTGAACACTCCGAGACGTATCGTTGACCTCACGCAATGTAGTAGTACTGCTACATTCTGTCAAGCATCGCCCTTTCGCACCCCGTCCCATTCGCGAAGGAGCAGGAAATCGAAGAACCCCGGGCCGGAGCCCGGGGTTCTCGGTTGCGAGCGGAGCCCGGTCGGTCGCCTATTTCGCGACGATCGTCCCCGTCATCGTCGTGTGGACGTCACAGCGGAAGAAGTAGGAGCCCGCCGCGAGCGCCGGGACGACCTGGTCCTTCTTCGCCGACGACACGATCTCGCCGATCGAGATCTTCTGCGCGGCGCCGCTGTCGGTGTAGATCGCGACGTTGTGCGGCGCCGACTCCTGGTTGTCGAAATGGAGGGTGAAGTTCGAGCCGGCCTTGACCTCGACGTTCGACGGGCTGAACGCCATGTCCTTGGCGACGATCGTCGGGCCGTTGGCATCGACCGGGCCGGACGGGATCGGCTGGGCTGCTGCGGTCGAGCACGCTGCGCTGATCGCGGCAAGCGCGACGAGTCCGAGGGAGAGAAGGATGCGCTTCATGGGTGGCAGGCTCCGTTCGTTCGCGGTGAAGTCAACGTGAGGGCGGGCGGGTGGGCGCTGTCAGCGTGGATGCCCGCGGGTGTGGATGCGGCGGGACCCGGTGCAGCCGGGTCCCGCGGGAAGAGAGGATCAGGCGCCCGCCTGACCGGTCGCCGGGCGGCGGCCCAGCTTGGAGGCGAGCAGCGCGAGCTCGCTCTTGACGACCTTGACGGGGTTGCCGTCCATCCGGGCGAAGTCGACCGCGATCAGGCTGATCAGGGCGACCTCGATGCCCTTGGCCAGGAAGGCCGTCGAGTAGTACGGGCCCTGGACGGCCCAGGCCACGATCGCTGTGGCCGCGTAGCCCATGAGGCCGAGGCGGATGAACCAGCGGAAGCGGATGGCCAGCCCGAGCGGGACGACGATCGCCACCGCGGCGACGAGGTAGCCGAGAGCGTTGAGGGTGAAGAGCAGGCCACCCAGGGTCGAGTGGATGTAGGCGGTCCCGAGCGTCAGGCCGACGATCGCGATCCGGATGGCCACGTCGAGGGGGCGCAGGCTGCTGCGAGGAGTCATTGGGTCGCGTACCTCAAGGCTGATGGGGCGTTCGCTTCGGTGCGGTTCGCCGGGCAGTGCGTCGGCGTCGGGATGCATCGTCAGGGTTGACCCTGGCCGGGACGGTCGGCTCCAGTCGACAAGGCGAGCCGTCGTTGGCCCGGTTGGTCCCTCGTCGTGGGGCCATGCGCAGCGTCGTCGTCCGTCGGCCCGGGACGCGACAGATGACGTAGACGGGGGCCACGGACGCCGATCCCGCGTGCGTGGGGCGCGTCGTATCCTCCCGTCGTGGCCACGACCCGACCTCCTCGCCGATCGCGCGCCGTGCCGGACACCGGCCCCCTCGTGCCGGACACCGGCCCGCCCGAGCCGCCCAGCCGGCCCCCGGACGACCTCGACGACCTCGACGGACCCGAGACGGCGGGCGACGCCGAGCCGTCGGGCGCCGAGCTCGTCAGCGCCGAGAACCGGGCGATCCTGCACCACGCCCTCGAGGAGGCCGCCCGCCTCCTCCGTTCCGACGGGGCGATGGCCTATCTCCAGGATCCCGCGACGGGCATCCTGCGGTTCGCCGACGACGCCGGGATCACCGACGATCGCCGCCGGCGCTGGGTCCGGACGCTCAAGGTCGAGCCCGGGGTCGGGCTGTTCGGGCGGACCGTGGCGGAACGTCGGATCCACCTGACCGGCGACTATCCGAACGACCCGAGCTTCGTCCACTTCCCCGGCGCCGACCGCCTGGTCGAGACGCTCTCGATCCGTTCGTTCCTGGTCGCGCCGCTGCTGGCCGGCGATCGCGTCTTCGGGGCGATGGGCACGTACTCGAGCCGGCTCGACGCGTTCGACGAGAACGACGTCGCCCTCGTGCGGGCGCTGGCCGACCATGCCGCGGCCGCGATGGCCAACGCCGAGCTCATCGAGCAGCTCGCCGGCTCGCAGGCCGAGGTCGAGCGCCGGGCGGACGCCGAGCGGGCGCTCCGCCAGATCGGCGCCCGGATCACCGCCGTGCGCGACCCGGCCGAGGTCCTCCAGCTGGCCGTCGACGAGGCGGCCGGGCTGCTGGGCGCGGATGGCGCCCGGATCGACCTGCTCCATGACGACGGCGCGCTCTACTGGGCCTATGACGCGACCACGGGCAGGCAGCCGGGCCTGGGTCCGATCGGCGGCAGCGGCGAGGCGAAGGCCGGCGAGGGGATCTCGGGCCGGGCGGTCCGCGAGCTCCAGCCCGTGTTCACCGGCGACTACCTCAACGACGACCGCTTCGAGCACGCCGAGCTGCCCGACGCCCACGTCAAGAAGTACGCGATCCGGTCGGTGGTCGCGGTGCCGCTGCTGGGCGATCGCGGGCCGCTCGGGACGCTGACCGTCTACACCGGCACGATCGATGCCTTCAGCGAGGCCGATGCCCGGCTCCTCGAGGCGCTCGCCGGCCAGGCCGCGATCGCGATGACGAACGCCGGCCTGATCGAGCGCCTCGCCGCGTCGCAGGCCGACGAACGCCGGCGGGCCGGCGAAGAGCGCGCCCTGCGCGAGATCGCTGCCCGGATCACCGCGATCCGCGATCCGTCGGACCTGCTCCAGGACGTCGTCGACGAGGCCGCCCGGCTGCTCGGCGCGGAGCGCGTCCGGATCGACCTGATCGGGCGCGGGGCGGAGCGCGTCGGCTACACGTTCATGGGTGCCGGGCCGCACATCGGTGGGGCGGCCGTCGACGAGGACGGCCAGCCGTACCGGTTCGGCGCGTCCGGCAAGGCGATCCTCGAGCGACGGACGGTGCTCGTCCAGGACTACTTCGCGGACGACTCGTTCGAGCACGACCCGGAGCTCGATGCGGCGGTGCGGGACGACGGAATCAGCTCGCTCGTGATCATTCCGCTGATCGCCGAGGACGAGCTCCTCGGCGTCCTCCAGGTCGGCAGCGTCGACACCCAGGTCTTCGGGCCGGATCAGGTCGAGCTGGCCGAGGCCCTCGCCCACCAGGCGTCGATCGCCATCCACAACTCGCGCCTGATCCAGGCCCTCGAGCGCTCGTCGGTCGAGATCGGCCGGCGCGCCAAGGCCGAGCAGGCGCTTCGCGAGATCGCCACCCGGATCACGGCCATCACGGACCCGACGGACCTGCTCCAGCACGTCACCGACGCCGGCCGGAAGCTCCTCAACGGCGAGCGGTCGCAGCTCGACATCGTCGACCCGGCAACGGGCCTCATCCGCTGGACGACCGCGTCGGGCGACGGGGTCTTCGGCGATGCGCTGCCGGGCACGATCCAGGGCACCGCGGCCGACGTCGGGATCAACGGCGCCGCGATCGATGCCGGCCGGGTCGTCATCACCGGCGACTACCTGACCGACGAGCGGATCCACCACATCCCCGCGTCCGATGGGTTCGTGGACCTGACGGGGATCCACTCGGTGGTCGCCGCGCCGCTGATGTCGGACACGGACCTGCTCGGAATCCTCAAGGTCGCGACGACCCGCGAGAACGCCTGGGACGACGAGGATGCCGCGCTCATGGCGGCCTTCGCCGACCAGGTCGTCGTCGCCATCCAGAACGCCCGCCTGATCGATGAGCTCGGCCGGTCGCGAGAGGAGAACTCGCGCCGGGCCGACGCCGAGAAGTCGGTCCGCGAGATCGCCGCCGACATCTCCGCGTTGCGCGACGTCGAGGCGATCCTCCAGAAGACGGTCGACGAGGCGCGCCGCCTGCTCTCCTCGAACTCGGCCCGGATCGACATGCTCGACGACGACGGCGTCACGCTCCGCTGGGCATACGCCTCCGGCGAGGACGCGATCCGGACCCGCGACACCGGGTTCGACGCCGAGTTCCAGGTCGGCGAAGGAATCGCCGGTCGGACCGTGGAGACGCGCACGGCGTTCCGAACCGGCGAGTACCTGACCGACGACCGCTTCACCCACGTCCCGCGCAGCGATGCCCTCGTCGAGGAGACCGGCTTCCGCTCCGTCCTGTCGGCGCCGCTCCTGGGCGAGACCGGGCCGCTCGGCGCCCTGTCGGTCAGCAGCGAGCTGCCCGATCACTACGACGACAACCAGACCGGGCTGCTCCAGGCACTCGCCGACCAGGCGGCGATCGCGATCCAGAACGCGCGTCTGATCACGGAGCTCAACGCCTCGCGCTCGACCCTCGTCCGACGGGCCGACGAGGAGCGCGCCGTCCGCGAGATTGCCGCCCGGATCAGCGCCACCCGCGGCGCCCAGGACGTCCTCCAGCGGACGGTCGACGAAGCGGCCCGCCTGCTCGACGCGGACGAGGCCCGGATCGACCTGATCGACGACCGGTCGGGCCTCCTGCGCTGGGCCTACCACTCGGCGACGACGACGCCGAACGAGAAGTGGAACTGGCCGGAGATGTCGGCCGAGCACGACGCGCTCTTCGCGGACGAGCAGATCGACGAGGGCGTGTCCGGGATCGCCGTGATGGAGCGCCGGGTCGCGTGGACCGGCGACTACCTCAACGATCCGTCCTTCGTCCACGGCCCGGGCCCGGACGCGTTCGCCGCCCAGGCCAACATCAACTCGGTCATGTCGGGGCCGCTCCTCGGCGACGGCGTGCCGTTCGGGGCGATCACGATCTACACGACCCGGCTCCACGCCTGGGGCGAGGAGGAAGCGCGGCTGCTCGAGGCCATCGCGACCCAGGCCTCGATCGGGATCCAGACGGCGCGGCTCATCGAGGAGCTCGACGCCTCGAGCACGGAGCTCGCCCGTCGTGCGGACGCCGAGCAGGCGCTCCGCGAGATCGCCGCCCAGATCACCGCGACCCGTGACCCGGGAGCGCTGCTCCAGCAGGTCGTCGATGCGGCGCGGCGGCTCGTCGGGGCCGACGGCTCCGTCCTCGACCTCGTCGAGCCGGATGGCGAGACCCTGCGCTGGGCCTTCGATGCCGGTGTGGCCCACCTCTTCACGGCCGACGAGATCGCCAACATGACGATCCCGGTCGGGGTCGGCGCGAGCGGCAAGGCGGTCGCCGAGAACCGGGTGATCACCGCGTCCGACGACCCGAAGCTCCTGTTCCCGGACTCGGCGATCAACGACCGCTTCTTCGACGGCACCGGCTACCGCTCGATGATCATCGCCCCGGTCAGCGGCGAGAGCGGTCCGCTCGGTGCGCTCGAGGTGTACTCGACCCGGGCGGCGGCGTTCGACGAGGACGACGCCGGGGTCATCCGCTCGCTCGCTGCCCAGGCCGCGATCGCGATCACGAACACGCGCCTGATCGAGGAGCTCAACCGATCGCGCCGGGAGGTCGGCCGGCGCGCCGCCGCCGAGCAGTCGCTGCGCGAGATCGCCGCCCGGATCACCGCGATCCGGGAGACCGGCGAGCTCCTCCAGCACGTCGCCGACGAGGCCGCCCGCCTCCTGGATTCGGACGGCGCGATCATCGACCTCCTCGACCCGATGAGCGGCACGATCTCGGTCGGGTACGTCGCCGGCCTCGATCCGGACCGGACCGAGCGCTGGTCGGGCAGCCGGGTCGGCGAGGACATCGTCCGGCGGGCCCTGTCCGGTCGGGCGCCGCTCTTCACGGTCGACTACCTCGACGACGAGCGGTTCACGATCGACGCCGACACCGCCGAGGTCGCCCGGGGGCTCGGCCTTCGCTCGATCGCGATCGCGCCGCTGGTCTCGGAGCGGGGCGCCCTGGGCACGATCGCCGTCTTCTCGCCCGAGCCGGGCCGGTTCGGCGAGGACCACGCCAACCTGCTCGGGGCGCTGGCCGACCAGGCCGCGATCGCGATGCTCAACGCCAGCCTCATCGACGAGCTGGAGAAGTCCCAGATCGAGCTCGAGGCGCGGGCCGAGACGGAGCGGTCGCTGCGCGACATCTCGGCCCGGATCACGTCGCTCGGAGATCCGAGCGAGATCCTCGCCCGGGTCGTCGAGGAGTCACGCCGCCTGCTCCGCTCGGACGGCGCCCACCTGACCCGGATGTCCGAGGACGGCACGTACCTGGTGCCGGTCATCGTCGCGGGCGGGATGGACGTCGACACCGAGTCGTGGCTGAAGGAGATGACCTTCCCGCTGGGCGGCGGCATCAACGGGCTCGCGGCCGAGGAAGTCCGTCCGATCTGGACCTACGACTACCCGGCCGATCCGCGGATCCCGCATGAGCCCGGCGATGACGAGGCCGCCGACCGGCTCGGACTCCGGGCGATGGCCGCGGCGCCGCTCCGGGCCCCGGCCGGTGAGGTCATCGGGACGCTCGCGATCTCGTACGCCCAGCCGCGCGAGATCCTGCCCGACGAGCTCGACCTTCTCCAGGGCCTCGCCGACCAGGCCGCGATCGCGCTGGCCAACTCCAACCTGTACGAGCTGCTCGGCGAGTCGGAAGGGCGCTACCGCTATCTCGTGCAGAACTCGCCCGACCTCGTCTGGTCGATCGATGCCGACGCGCGGTTCACGTTCGTCTCGGACTCGACCAGCCGGCGCCTGACCGGCTGGCCTGCGGACGAGCTCCTCGGCAAGCACTTCGGCGCCCTCGTCCACGAGTCCTCACGCGAAGTCGCCGAGATCGACTGGACCGCGGCCATGGTCGATGACGCCGGCGCGGGCGACGGCGGCCGCGAGCTGCGGGGCCGGGTCAACCTGCTCCATCGCGACGGACACCCGGTCCCGGCCGAGTTCATCGCCTTCGCGACGCGCGACGAGACCGGCCAGTTCGCCGGCGCCAACGGCAGCGTTCGTGACATGAGCGAGCGCGACCGTCTCGAGCGCGAGCTGCGCGAATCGGAGCATCGGTTCCGGTTCCTGATCCAGAACTCGCCGGACATCATCTTCGCGATCGACCCGGAGGGACGGTTCACGTACGTCTCCGAGACCGTCCGCCGGTCGCTCGGCGTCGACCCCGAGTCGCTCGTCGGGTCGCCCTTCGTCGACCTCATCGAGTACCGGCCCGGCGAGATTCCCGGCGAACGCTTCGGCGAGCTTGCCGCGAACCCGGATCTCGAGCTGACGAACCGGATCAACCTGAAGACCAGTGACGGCGGCATCCGGCCGTTCGAGGTGAGCTCCGTCGGGATCCGCCGCGACGGAGCGTTCGCCGGGATCCAGGGTGCGGCCCGGGACGTGACGGAGCGCGACCGGCTCGAGCGCGAGCTGCGGGAGTCCGAGGAGCGCTACCGGTTCCTCGTCGAGAACTCGCCCGACATCATCTTCTCGACCGACGCGGAAGGGGTGTTCACCTACGTCTCGGACTCGATCGAGCGGATCACCGGGTTCACCCCGGCCGAGTACACCGGCAATCACTTCTCGTTCGTCATCGACCCGCCGTCGGTGCCGACCGCCGCCGATCGCTGGAACGCCCTGTTGGCCGATCCCGCGACCCGCCAGGTCGTCAAGCTCGAGCTCCGCCGCAAGGATGGCGGGACGGTGCCCGTCGAGGTCAGCTCGATCGGGACGGTCACCGACGGCGAGTTCGCCGGGATCCACGGCGCGACGCGCGACATCACGGACCGCGAGCGGCTCGAGCGCGACCTTCGCCGCCAGGCGGCCGAGCTGTCGTCGAGCCAGGAGCGGGCTCACCTCGCCCGCGAGCTCCACGACTCGGTCACCCAGGCGCTGTTCTCGATGACCCTCGTGACCCGGTCCGTCGAGCTCCTGATCGATCGTGATCCGGCCATTGCCAAGGAGAAGCTGACCTCGCTCCGCGATCTCCAGCGCGAAGCCCTCGCCGAGATGCGGGCGCTGATCTTCGAGCTCCGGCCCGGGAATCTCGAGAACGACGGCCTCCTGCCGGCGCTTCGGACCCACACCGCGGCGCTCCAGGGGCGGATCGGGCTGCCGGTCGTCGTGACCAGCGAGCTGACCGAGCGCCTGCCGCTCGAGATCGAGGAGGTCCTCTACCGGATCGCCCAGGAGGCGCTCCACAATGTCGTGAAGCACGCCGGCGCGCGGCAGGTCGAGCTGGCGGTCGACCGGCGCGGATCCGACGTCGTCCTCCGGATTCGTGACGACGGCAAGGGGTTCGACGCCGCGGCCGTCCCGGAAGGCCACCTCGGGATCACCGGCATGCGCGCCCGCGCCGACAAGATCGGGGCCACCTACACCGTCACGACGCGGGCGGGGGAGGGGACGACGGTCGAGGTCGTCGTGCCGCCCGACGCGATCGAGCGGGCGGCCGGCTCGGCGGCCCTCGCGGCGAGCGCGGCGGCTCCGGCCCGCGGCTCGATCCGCGGCGACTGACCCGGCTCCCGGGCCGACGGCCGGCTCCCGGGCCACGTCCCTTCCCGACCTCCGACCGCGACCTCTTGCGCTCAGGAGCCCAGCGCCTGATAGGCGCCGCTCCGGCGCAAATCTCCTGCGCTCAGGAGCCTCCCGCCTGATCCGCGCGGCTCGTGGATGCATGGTCTTGCCCTCAGGGATCTCTCGCCTGCGCGCCGATTCTCACGTGCCTGGTCGTGCGTGGATCTGGCTCTGCGGCGTCCGGAGCCGCAACGCGGTAGGAGGCCGTCGCCTGAGCGCGGGAAGTCGACGGCACAGTCCCGACGCCCGCATCACTCCCCAACTCGGACCAGATGCAACTGGCGGAATGACGTAGCCCGATTCGGGACGTCCATCCCTGTCGGCGGAGGTGTCGGCCGGCCGACACTCTCGCCATGACCGACCCTGCTGCAGCGCCGGCTCCGCTCCGCGTGCTCCTCGTCGACCCCGACGATCGTGTCCGTGAGAGTCTTGCCGGCCTGTTGCGGATCGGAGCCAGATGCCTCGTCATCGGCACCGCCGGGACCGCCGACGGCGCCGTCCTCCTCGCCGCCGAGTCGGCGCCCGACGTCGTCGTCATCGACCCCCGCCTGCCGGGCACCGACGGCACGGCACTCATCAACCGACTCCGGGCGGTCGCGCCCGACACCCGCGTCCTCGTCCTGAACTGGTCCGAGACGGCCGATCTGACGAGCGGCGCCGACGCCTACGCACGCAAGACATTCCGGCCCCACGAGCTGATCGACGCCGTCGTCGCCACGACCCGTCGCTCGCTCGCCTGAGGCCGTCGGAGGGCTCCACCTTGCTAGACTCGATCGTGCCCAGCGCATCCTCGACCCGCCGCGCTCAGCCAATCCCCAACGGAGGCAACGTGGAGGAGAACTCCCGGATCCGCGTCCTGATCGTCGACGACCACGCGGTCGTCCGGATGGGCCTGCGCGTCTTCTTCGACCTGCAGGACGACATCGAGGTCGTCGGCGAGGCCGCCGACGGCAGCGAGGGCGTGGCGATGGCCCGCCGCCTCGAGCCGGACGTCGTCCTGATGGACCTGCTCATGCCGAACATGGACGGCGTCACCGCGATCGGGCGGATCAAGGCCGAGCGGCCCGAGACCGAGATCGTCACGATGACCAGCTTCATCGAAGAGGAGAAGGTCACCGCCGCCCTCGAGGCCGGCGCGTCGGGGTACGTCCTGAAGGACGCCGAGGCCGAGGAGGTTGCGACCGCCGTCCGTGCCGCCTTCGCCGGCGAGGTCCACCTCGACCCGGCCGTTGCCCGCCTCCTGGCCCAGCGCATGCGCGCCCGCAAGAGCGGCGAAGGCGAGCCGGTCGAACCGCTGACCGACCGCGAGAAGGACGTCATCCGGCTGCTCGGCCAGGGCATGAGCAACAAGGAGATCGGGTCGGCCCTGTTCATCACCGAGCGGACCGCCCGGACCTACGTCTCGAACATCCTCGGCAAGCTCGGGCTCGCATCGCGAACCCAGGCGGCCCTGTGGGCGGTCGAGCACAAGCTCGCCGAGCCGGTCCGCGACTGATCGTGGCCGGCCGGCGGCGATCCCCGCGACGATGACCGGCCAGCAGCCGCCCGACCGGCGCGGCGGCGTGATCCTCGGGCTCGCCCTGATCGCCCTCGGCGGGCTGTTCCTGCTCGATCGCGTCACGGACATCAATCTGGCCGACGCCGGCTGGCCGCTGTTCGTGATCGTGCCCGGCGTCCTCGTCCTGATCTGGGGCGCGACGACGACCGGACGCGAGGGGGTCGGCCTCGCCGTCGGCGGCGGGATCACGACTGTCGTCGGGCTGATCCTCGCCGTCCAGAACGCAACAGGCCTGTGGGCGACCTGGGCCTACGCGTGGGCGCTCGTCGGTCCCGGTGGCACCGGGATCGGGCTGCTCGCCTACGGCCTGACCCATCGCGACCAGGGGTTCGTCGCGAACGGCCTCCGGTCGCTCGGTTCCGGGCTGGCCCTGTTCGTGGCCTTCGGGCTCTTCTTCGAAGGCGTGATCGGCCTGTCCGGGCCGCCCTTCCTCAGCACGGACATCGGCCCCGTCGTGCTGATCGCGGCGGGCGTCGCGGTCCTGCTGCTCGGCCTGCTGCGCGGACGTCCTCGACCGGCCTGATCGTGGCGCACGCCACCCGGAGCGGGCCTGGCCCCGACCGGTGTCCCCGGTCGGGCTTCGTCATGCCAGCTCGACGATCCGGTAGCGGACCTCGCCGCGTGGCGCCGCGACCGCGACGTCGTCACCGGCGGACCGGCCGATCAGGGCCCGCCCGACCGGCGACACGTTCGAGATCCGACCCGCGCCCGGGTCGGCCTCCGACGAGCCGACGACGACGAACGTCATTCGCGCCCCCGTGTCGTCCTCGACCGTCACGGTCGATCCCAGCGCGACCTTGTCTGCGGTCTCGGCCGGCGTCTCGATCACCGTCGCGACCCGGAGCGTGGCCTCGATCTGGGCGATCCGGCCCTCGAGGAACGACTGCTCCTCGCGCGCCGAGGTGTAGTCGGCGTTCTCCTTGAGGTCGCCGAGCTCCTTGGCCGACTTGATCCGCCCGATCACCTCGGGCCGCTTCACCCCGGTCAGCTCGGCGTGCTCGGCCTTGAGGCGCTCGAGGCCCTCGGCCGAGACCCACGTCGTCTCGGTGGCCGGACGATCACCGGGCTTGCGGCGGGCCGCGGTCGAGCGCGGCGTGGCCGGGGTGGCGCGCGGCCGGGCCGGAGCCGAGCCGGCCGGTCGCGGCGCGCGGCGGATCGTGCCGCCGGCGGCTCGGCCGGTCACCCCGCCCGCGCCGTCTGCCGCACCCGGCGCAACGTCGACGATGCGTCCGGCCGGTGTCGGGCGGACCGGGTCGGCCGGGACGAGCGAGTTGGCGAGACCGGTTGCCTTGCGCTCGCCGGTCGCCGTTCGCAGGTTGGCGAACGGCAGCACGACGGCCGGGTCGTGGAGCGCGCCGCGCTCGGCGGCCGGAATGGTCTCGGCGAAGGCCGTGAGGAGCGCGTCCTCCGACTCCTCGATCGCCTTCGTGGCGGCCCACCAGACGCGGACCTGGTCGAGCCCGGTCAGGGCATGCAGCCAGTGGCCGCCCGGATGCGGCCGGCGGGCGCCCAGCACCGTGTTCCGGATCGCCTCGATCCGGCCGCCGATCGAGCCGTCGGTCGTGCCGACGAACAGGACGCGGCTCGACGGCAGCCAGAACGACTCGAGCCGGGCGGCGAGGGCGCGCGATGTTGGATGCTCGCCATCCAGGCGCAGGCCGGGCACGAGCTCGAGCCACTTGCCGATCCGGGTCAGCTCGAGCGGCGCGTGGTGGAGTGGGGCCGGCAGCTCGACCACGAACACGCCGGAGCCGCGGGCCGGCACCGGCCGGCCCCACACGACGGGTCCGTCGGCCATGAGGCCGACCGTCCGGAAGAGGGCGGCCGCGCCGTTGTCGGCGGCGGTGGAGGTGGCGACTCCGCTCGCCGGTCACGCGGCGCCTCGATCCGGCCCGATGATCTCGTAGACGTTGCCGTCCGGCGCCCGGTCGTGGTTCCAGCGGCCTCGACGATCGTAGCGGCCGTCGCGATCGGATCTCCGCGACGGCGCTCGTGCGGACGCCAAGGAACCCGAGCGATCGGACCATGCTGCCTCCATCCATCGGGGGCCGGGCCTTCGACGGCGTCGTCGCCCGGCGGGGGTATCGTCGCACCGACATGGCCATCCCTGCCGCCGAGCCTGCCGCCGAGCCTGCCGCCGACCTCCCACGACCGCGCCGACTCCGGCGGCGGCCGGGGCGGCTGGCCGGTGCGCTGCTGGCGACCGTTGCCGGGCTGGCGGTGCTCGGCGTCGGGGTCGTCCGGACGGCGACCGGGCTCGTCGGACCACCGCCGGGACTGGCCGCCGGCCCCACCGACAGCGGTGGAACGTCGTCGACGCCGGGCGCGGGTGGCTCGCCGGGGGTGGTCGTCAGCTCCGGCGCCCCGCCGTCCTCGCCGGGCGCCGCCTCACCCGCGCCGATCGCCTCACCGGTCCCGGGATCGTCGGCCGCCCCGCCGCCGATCGACCCAGGCCCGGTCGCCCTCGAGGTCCGCCTCCAGGCCACGCTCGACCGGCTGCGCACCAAGCTCGGGATGCCCGGGGTCTCGGTCGCGATCGTCTTCCCGGATGGGACCCGCTGGACGGGCACGAGCGGCATGGCGATCGTCGCGTCGAAGACGGCGGTCACGAGCGAGACGGCGTTCGCGCTCGCGAGCGTCAGCAAGACGTTCACCTCGGCCCTGATCCTCCAGCTCGTCGACGAGGGACGCCTCCGCCTGGCCGACCCGGCCGCCGGGCTGCTGCCCCCGCTCCGGCTGACGATCGATCGCCGGATCACGGTCGGCATGCTCCTGAACCACACCAGCGGCCTGGCCGACTACTTCCTGAATCCGAAGATCGACGGCCCGCTCCAGGGCAAGCCGAGCACAGCCTGGACGGTCGATCGGACGTTGCGCTACGTCGGCAAGCGGCTGTCCGCGCCGGGCGTCGCGTGGCACTACTCCAACACGAACTACCTGCTCCTCGGCCTGATCGCGGAGCGACTGACCGGGCAGACCCTGGCCGATGCGATCCGGACGCGGCTGCTCGACCCGATCGGGCTCGGTGCCACGTGGTACCAGGCGGTCGAGACGCCGCGGGCAGCCCTCGCCCACGGCTACCGGCTGCCGGGGACCAAGGTCACGGTCCGCCCCGTGGATCTCGCGGACGGGACCGGGCTCGCTCCGTTCCGATCCGTCATCACGGCCGCGGCGGGCGCGGGCTCGATGGCCGGCACCGCGTCCGACCTGGCTCGCTGGGCGCGCGAGCTGTACACCGGGCGGGTGCTCGGGCCGGCCGGAACGGCGGTGCTCCTGAGCGGCTTCTCGAAGACGACGAGCTACCTGCCGGGCGTGGCATACGGCTACGGGATCCAGGCGATCTCGATCGACGGCCACCCTTCACTGGGCCACAGCGGTCGGCTGCTCGGCTTCCGGTCGGTCGTCCGGCACTTCCCGCTCGACGGACTCACGATCAGCGTCCTCACGAACCAGAGCCGGGCGGACCCCGGGGTGATCCTCCGGGCGCTGCTCGCCGAGGCGCGACCGCTTCCGCGCGTCTGTCCCCTCTGCGCCGGCGCCAGCTGACCCTTGTCCTCGCCGGATCTCACCGGACCAAGGGACCGCGGCCCGAGGTACCGATGGGTCATGCACCCTGCCCGGCGGCGGCGCACACTCGGGCCCTGCCTGGAAGGAACACGGGGCATGCCGATCCGGGTCGAGATCTATGGACCCGCGGGGGTGGCGATCGGGGTGGTCGCGCGTGCCGGCAAGCTGCGCGAGATCCTCGAGAGCGGCCTCGACGTGCTCGTCGAGCAGGCGACCTGGCATCCGCTCGATGGATCGCCCGCCAAGCCGGCCGGCTCCATCGCGGTCGCCGAGGACGATTGCTTCCTCGCCGTCTCCGCGGAGATCGAGGCCGGCCCGGTTCACGCCCAGTGGCACGACATCAACCTGGACGTCGGCCCGTATCGCGTCACCGGCCAGATGCCGACGATGCCCGGGTTCGACCCGGGTCGGGCCCTCGCCCGGCCCACCGGCGCGTTCGTCCACCTGCGCGACGTCCGGATCGCGCTGGTCGGCGACCCCGACGGACCGGCGGTCGACCAGACGGCCGCCTTCGTCAACCGCTACGTCGTCGACCGCGTCGCGGCCGACCTGATGCTCGGCTTCTTCTTTCCGGGAGCGGAGATGATCGTGACCGGTGGCCACGAGTGGACCGGCGCCGGCGCGGCGACGCAGACGTCCGGGCCTGCACCCAACGCGGAACCCGTGCCCATGCAGGACTCCTTGCCTGCGTAGGCGCGGCGGCGAGCGATCGTGCGCGACCCTCCGAGGCGTCGACACGAGGCTCCGCTATTGATGGGATCGCTCTTTCGCAGGCCTTGACCGCCTGATCCGCCGATCTGACACATCGCCCTCTTCGGGATCAGCGTCGGACGAGCTCACCGGGCATCCCGTCAGGTCGCTGTGCTGCCCTTCAGTGCCCGCGCTGCCGCCGCAGACATCGATGGCATCGATCCCGCGCCGCGGAATGCGATGGGCGCGGCCAACCGGAATGGCGCGCGGACGCGCAGCGCGAGACGACGAGGAGCGACTAGGAGCGGCCCGCTCCGGCCCGGTACTGAACCGGCTTGCGATGCGGATGATGGGTCGGCCGGCCGCCGCCTCGCGCGCCACCGCGACTGCCGCTCGACATGTCGCCGCCGCGCAACGGTCGCGGCTCGACGTTGCGATCCGGCGTGAAGCCGTCCTCGATGGTCCACGGAATCGCCTTGCGGAGCAGGCGCTGGACGCCGCGCAGGAGATCCGTCTCGTCGATGCAGACCAGGCTGATCGCCTCGCCCGTCGCGCCGGCCCGGCCGGTCCGGCCGATCCGATGGACGTAGTCCTGGGGGTTCCACGGCAGCTCGAAGTTCACGACGTACGGGAGATCCTCGATGTCGAGCCCACGCGCCGCCACATCGGTGGCCACGAGGACCCGGATCTCGCCCGACTTGAACTCCTCGAGCGCCCGGGTCCGCTCGGGCTGCGAGCGGTCGCTGTGGATCGCGACCGCGTTGAGGCCCTGGCGGTCGAGCCAGGTCGCGAGCCGGGTCGCCCCGATCTTCGTCCGGGTGAAGACGAGCAGCTGGCGCAGGTCGTCCTTCCGGATCAGGTGGGCGAGGAGCTCTTCCTTGCGGTCGCGGTCGACGACGTAGACGAGCTGCTGGATCGCGTCGACCGTGGCGTTGCGGGGAGCGACCTCGACCTCGACGGGATCGTGCAGGATCGTCTTGGACAGGCGCCGGATCTCATCGGCGAACGTGGCCGAGAACATGAGGTTCTGGCGCTTCGCCGGCAGCAGGGCGATGATCCGCTGGATGTCCGGCAGGAAGCCCATGTCGAGCATCCGATCGGCCTCGTCGAGGACGAGGATCTCGACCTGGCCGAGGTTGGCGACCTTCTGGCCGACGAGGTCGAGCAGGCGGCCGGGCGTCGCGACGAGGATCTCGATGCCGCCCCGGAGGGCCTTGATCTGGGGATCCATCGGCATCCCGCCGTAGACGACGGTCGAGCGCAGCGGCACCGTCCGGCCGTAGGTCTGGACGCTCTCGTCGACCTGGACCGCGAGCTCGCGCGTCGGGACGAGGATCAGCGCCCGGACCGGGTGACGAGCCGGCGAGAACGAGGTGTTGGCATGCTGCCGGAGGCGATCGAGGATCGGCAGGGTGAATGCGGCGGTCTTGCCGGTGCCCGTCTGGGCCGCCGCCAGGATGTCCTTTCCCTGGAGGACGAGGGGGATGGCCCGTTCCTGGACCGGGGTGGGCTCGGTATAGCCCTCTTCTGCCACGGTTCGCAGCAGGTCGGCCGACAGGCCGAGGGTATCGAAGGTCATCAAACTCCTGGTGCGCCGCATCGCGCGGTCGAGCGCAAGCGGGGCGGGTGAACGGCTCCTGCTCGCCTCCCTTGACGCCGTGCAAACGGCGCGGTGCGAGCCCGGATCGTCGCGAGCATAGCCGATCAGTGGCCCGGAAGCATCATCGGGCTGGGACGCGCGTGCCGGAGACGGGCGGCGTGGGCGTTCGGTCAACGTTCGTGCAGGGACCCCGTCCCATCGGCCCCATCGGGCTGGTGCATCTGGGGGACGCGCGTTCGAGCATCGACTGGCATACTTTCGAAAGGCCCCCAGGCCAATCACCCCCGGCAGACAGGCTGACAACAGAAGACGCCGCCCCCCACGGCAGGACCCTGTCGACCACGGTCGCGGCCCGATCACCTCGCTGATCCGGCGCGTCGGCCTCGCCTCCCGGTCGGACCTCACCCCGATCGCCCCACCCCGCGCTGCGCGCCATTCGCGTTGCGCGTGCTCTCCTGTCGCCGGCGGCACCACCCACCGTCACCGCGCCCCTGCGCGGTGTTCCGGCGGAGAGGAGGCAAGAGCGTTGCCGTTGCCCAAGGTCGGCGCCCAGCGGGCGTCTCGTCATCCATCGTTCCGAGCGCTTCGGTTCGTCGCCATCGCCGCGATCGCCTCGGTCCTGGCCGTCGGCGGTCTGGCCGCCCATCCCGAGCAGGTTGCCGCAGCGGGCAAGAAGGTCGTCATCGTCGTCGGCCCGGCCGGCTCGAGCACCTCGGACTACATCTACAACGCGAAGAAGCTCGCCGCCCAGGCCCGCTCCTACGGCGCCATCCGTCTACGAGATCTACACCCCCCACGCGACGTGGGCGCGGGTGAAGAGCCTCAGCCAGGGCGCCAACGTCTTCATCTACCTGGGCCACGGCAACGGCTATCCGAGCCCGTACGGCGCCTTCAGCAAGTACTCGAAGGACGGCCTCGGCCTGAACACGTACGACGGCAGCTCGTCGCACAAGTATTACGGCGAGTACTACGTCGATCACTACCTGAACTTCGCCCCGAACTCCGTGGTGATCCTGAACCGGCTGTGCTACGCGTCGGGCAACTCCGAGCCGGGCAGGGCCCTGCCGTCGCGCTGGACGGGGATCAAGCGGGTCGACAACTACGGCGCCGGCTTCCTCCGGACGGGCGCCCGGGCGGTCTTCGCCCAGGGCCACAGCACGGCCTCGTCCATCCTGTACAGCCTGTTCAAGACCGACCGGAACATCAGCGAGATCTTCTGGTCCGATCCGGCGAAGATCGGGCGCTATCCGCTCACCTTCAACTCGACCCGGACGCCGGGCCGGCGCGCGATCATGGATCCGCAGGCCGCGGGCAAGTACTACCGCTCGGTCATCGGGGACCTCGGGATGGAGGCCTCGGCCTGGCGCTCGGCCGGAGGCTGACGACCGGAGACTGACCGCTGGGGGCCCCGCCTCTCGCAAGCAACGGCAACACCACGACCGCGTTCGCTCCGGCGAACGCGGTCGCTCCGTGTCAGGCGAAGACGGACGCCCGGGGTCGGACCGGCAGCGGGAGCGGGCGTCGGACCTGGCCGGACCGCTCGATCTCGACGGCGGACCGGCGGATCGCCTCGAGCAGCGACGTCTGCGGTCCATGCACCGTCGTGGCGGAGGCGTGGGGTGACGCGCAGAGCTTGATCGTGCGCACGGCTCGTGACTCCTGGTGGCGCCCGACGGATGCGGTCGGGTCTGACGCCATCCTGGTCCGGCTCACCGCCCGCCGCCATCGACCGGGGTGGGTCGGCGGCGTGCGACGTTCGATCCACGCCCGGACGGGTCATCCGACGTAGCGCGAACGCATGCCCCGCGGTCCGCCACCGCGCGGCCGTCCTCCGGCGCGGCCGAGGACCTGCCCGGGCATGCGGAGGCCCTGGCCGGGTCCACCGCATCGTGAACCCGCCAGGGCCATGGAGCTCGTGTGCTCGAGCGGATCCGTCGTCCGGTGACGACGGCCCGGCCGGCGCGACTCGCTAGGCGAAGGCCACGTGAGCGACGACGCCGAGCAGAGCCAGAACGAGGACGAGGACCAACAGGAGTGCCGGGAAGGCGCCGAGCAGGTCGGTCTCGAGGTACTGCGTCTGTGCGGTCATCCGGGACGACTCCTTTCGGTCCTTCCAGCGGCGATCCAGTGATCGCTCATGGACGTACCGTACGGTTCGCCCTCGGCTCGGCCAGCGGTCCTGCGTCGACAATCCGAACGAACGAACCGCCGCATCCGCGCTGGACGGATGACGACCCTGAGGCGGCCGCCGCGCCTTCCGTCCGACCCAGATCGATGACGTCGAGGGCAACGCCGACAGATCGAATCGCCGCCGTCTCATCTGCGAACGCTGGATCCGGATCGCGTGGGGACGACGGGCCAGAGCAGAGCAGGAAGCGAATCGGCGCACCTTCGGCTTATGGTCGCTCTCCGTCAAGCGGGCCTACGGAAATCGCATCCGGCAATGTGGGCGACACTGGGTCGGTCGTCGGGCCCGATTCACGGCGAATCCGTGTCAGATGCTGGCCTCAGACGTCATCTGGGCGAGGATTGAGCGCCCGCCGTGCCCAAGGTGCTGGTGACTGTCATCTGGGAGAAACGGGCGCCTGCCTTGCCGAAGGCGCTGGTGAGTGTGATCTGGGACGAATTGCCGTCTCCCGAGCGGGGCGTCGGCGCCCGTGCGCCTCAGCTTCCGACGGGTGCCGCCCGTGCCCGCGGTCGTGCGCCCGACGCCGAGCCGCCGGTTGACCCCGCGACCGCCGGGAACGGCGCGGCCTCGACGGAGATCTCCTCCATCTTCGTCGCGTAGAAGCCGTAGCGCCGGCGCGCTTCGCCGTGACGGCCGGCTGCGACCAGGGCCGCGACGAGACCGAGGTGGGCCCCCTCGTCGAACGGGTCGCGCTCCAGGATCCGGAGATAGAACCGGGTCGCGCCGTCCGCATCGCCATCGGATGCGGCACTCTCGGCGAGCGACCGGGCGAGCGCGATGTACGTCGCCTGGGCCTCTTCGCGCAGCCCGACGGCCCAAATCCTCATACGGATCTTCCTCTCTCTGCCGACCCGCACGATCAGGCGCCAAAATACAACAAAGTAATAGTCGATATTGACAAAATGATCGGCAGCCACCACAATGCGGTAGTTCACCACGGAATCGAGGCTTGCATGGCACACGACGTCATCTCCACCTGTCCCGTCTGCTCGGGCGAGCTCGCGGTCACGCGGCTCCGCTGCGGCTCCTGCGGGACCACGCTCGAAGGCGAGTTCTCGGTCGGACGGTTCGCCCGCCTGGGCCGCGATCAGATGGCCCTCCTCGAGAGCTTCCTGCGCTCGCGCGGCAACCTCCGCGACATCGAGCGCGAGCTCGGGATCAGCTACCCGACGGTCCGGACCCGGGTCGAGGCGCTCGTCCGGGCGCTGGGCTTCGGGCCGCGCAGCGACGATGACGCTCCGGCCGACGACGAGACCCCGGCCCCGCCCCAGACCCGCGAATTGATCCTCGAGCGGCTCGCCCGCCGGGAGATCACGGCCGAGGACGCTGCGACGGCGATCCGATCCCTTGGGAGGCACTCCTCATGACGACGACCAGCGACACCAGCACCGTGCTCGTCGACCACGTCATCGGCGATCGCGGGCGGCTGACGATCCGCCTGGCTGCCGCCGAGATCCGGGTCGCAGCCATCGACGGCGACCGAGTCGTCGTCCGCACGCCGGATGGCCGATCCGTTTCGGATCGCGTCCAGGTCGAGGCGACGGACGACGGCGTCACGATCCGCGAGCAGGACGCGCAGGGCTTGACCATCTCGCGCGGCGCCCGGGTCGTCCAGCTCGAGGTCGAGGTGCCGTCGCTGGCCGAGGTCGCGATCGACACCACCAGCGGCTGGGTCGACGTCGTGGGCCTCACCGGCGAGCAGCGCTACCGGGTCGTCTCGGCAGACCTTCGCCTGCGCAGCGGCGCCGGCCAGATCGAGATGACCACCGTCTCGGGTGACGCCACGATCGAGCTCGACGGCGCGACCGACCTCGCGATCAAGTCCGTGTCGGGAGACGCCACCGTCCGTGGCGGTCGGCTCGATGCCCTGCGGATCGCCACGACCAGCGGGGACGTCCGGGTCGACAGCCCGCTCGTCGGGCACGAGAACAAGATCGAGACCCTCAGCGGCGACGTCGAGCTCGTCGCTTCGGCCGGCATGCGGGTCGAAGCCCGGACCGTGTCCGGCGACCTGACGAGCGACCTGCCGCATCGGAGCGAGGGTCGGATGGGTCGTCGGACGATGATCATCGGCGACGGCTCGATCGAGCTGATGTTCCGGTCCGTGTCGGGCGACCTCCGGATCCACGACGCCTCCGGCCGCCCGCGTCGCGCCGATGCCGCCGCTGCCACCGGCGCCGCATCTCACCGTTCAGCATCGAGCTGCCGGAGATGCCGGAGATGCCGGAGATGCCGGAGATGCCGGAGCTGCCGGACCTGTCCGCAATCTTCGGCTCGGCGACGAAGGAAATCCGGTCAGCCGGAGCCGGCGCCCGCAACCGAGCCGGCGCCAGCGGCCGAGCCGTGCCGCCCGCCGACGACGCGGGCGAGACCGAACGGATGGCCATCCTGCGCGCCCTCGAGCAGGGCGAGCTGGACGTCCCCACGGCCATGGACCGCCTCGCCGCGCTCGATCAAGCCGGCGACGTGGATCGGACCGGGCAGGCCGCCGATGACTGACGCACTCGCCCAGGTCCTGCGGCTCGTCGCGGACGGCCGTCTCACCGCGGCCCAGGCTGCCCCGATCCTCGATGCGCTGAGCGTCGCGGACCTGGAGGGGCCGGCGGACGACCAACCGACGGATCAACAAGAGGCAATGGCCGCGCCGGCCACCGAACGGGGGACGGCGACCGCCATCCGGATCGAGATCTCGGAGGGCGGCCGGAAGGTCGTCAACCTCCGGGTTCCCGTGTCGCTCGGCCGGATGGCCCTCGACCGGATCCCGGGCCTCTCCGGATCGCATGTCGATCTCGTCCGGCAGGCCCTGTCCGACGGCCGGTCCGGAACCCTCCTCGAGATCGACGAGGACGACAGCGGCGTCCGGATCGCCCTTGAGTGATCCGACCGGGCCAGCGATCCACCACGACTCAGACCATTTTCATCGACCACCAACCAGAGAGGACAGCACTCCAATGACGTACGACCATCGATACACCGACATCCACCGTGCCGACCTCGATCGCGAGATCGACGCGATCCGTCAGGAGCGCCTCATGGCCGCCGGCGACACGACCCACGTCGGTCTCGTCGGACGCGCTCGGAATGCGATCGGGAGCGCGCTGATCGCGATCGGGACGGCGCTGATCGGGCGCGAGCGCTCGGGCCTCCGGACCCACCGCGCCTGACCCCGAGCGAAGACAGACCGTTCGATCAGGGCCTGGAGACACGGACCGTGCGCTGGATGTCCGCCGCGACGCCGCCCGGTCGCGGGCGATCGAGATCAGTCGACGTTCCGGATGACCGAGCTCAGGATGGCTCAGACGCTCGCGACGACAGCGATCCGTCGTTTCGCGCCGCCATCGCCGGCCCCGACGACCCGATCGGCCACGTCCTCCCGGCCGAGGTCGTCGATCCGCCGAATGACGGCATCCTGCGACTCCGCCACGCGGACCGCGCCTGAGGGTCGCGCCGGCAGGCCAGGGTGATCCCCTGGACGCGGCCCGCTACCATCGCGCCATGACGACCCCGACCGACCTCCTCCCGTTCACCGGCAACGACGACGCCGACCGGCTGCTCGTCAGCGACCCGCTGGCCCTGCTGATCGGCTTCGCCCTGGACCAGCAGGTCCCACTCCAGAAGGCGTTCTCGGGTCCGCTCGAGCTGAGTCGCCGGATCGGCGGCCTCGACGCGAAGCAGATCGCGACGATGGAGCCCGACGTGCTCGAGGTCGCATTCCGGACGCCGCCCGCCCTGCACCGCTTCCCGAACAGCATGGCGAAGAAGGTCCGTGACCTGGCCGCCTACCTGGTGGAGCGCTACGACGGCGACGCGTCGCGGATCTGGCGCGAGGCCAGCGACGGCAAGGATCTCTACAACCGGCTCCGCGAGCTGCCCGGCTTCGGCCCGATGAAGGCCGAGACGCTCGTGGCGATCCTCGGCAAGCAGCTCGGCGTGGCGCCGGTGGGCTGGGAGGCGTTCGTCCCGGACCACATGACGCTCGGGGACGTCGACGGGCCCGAGTCCCTGCGTCGCTACCAGGATTGGAAGCGCGGGATGAAGGCCGAGAAGCGGGCCGCCGCCGAGGGCTGACCCGCGGGCTCAACAGCCCGACGGATGTCCTTGGATCGGGTCGCCGGACGGCGACTGCGTCGCCGCGCGATCAGAGAGACGTCGCGTTGAACGTGTCGCAGCCGTTCGGGTCGCCGGACTGGTAGCCCTTGGTGAACCAGCGGACGCGCTGCTCCGACGTGCCGTGGCTGAAGCTGTCGGGGTCGACGCCGCCGCCGGTCGATTGCTGGATGTGGTCGTCACCCACGGCCTGCGCGGCATTGTCCGCGGCCTCGATCTGCTCCTGGGTCAGCGGCTGGAGGAACTTCGTGGCCTGGGCATGATTGGCCCAGACGCCTGCGTAGCAGTCGGCCTGGAGCTCGGTCCGGACGGATCGGCTCGTCGGCCCGGTGTCGTTGCCGCCGGGCTGGAGATCGCCGACGAGATCCTGGACGTGATGACCGTACTCGTGGGCCAGGACGTAGGCCCGGGCGAACGGGGCGTCCTTGGCGCCGAACCGGTTCTGGAGCTCCTGGAAGAACGTCAGGTCGAGATAGACGTTCTTGTCGGCCGGACAGTAGAACGGGCCGGTCTGCGAGGTCGCGCCGCCGCAGCCGGTGCTGACCGCTTCGCTGAAGATCACGGTCTCGGCGTGCTGATAGCCCTGCAGGGCACCGGTCCAGTAGGTCTCGATGCTGTTGACGTAGCCGATGATCTGGCAGTCCTCGCGGTTGTTCGCGTCGGTCCCGGTCTTGCATGACGCGAGGGCCGAGCTGTTCGGGCCGGTGACGTCCGGCGCGGTGCCGCCGCCGCCGCCACCGACCAGCGCACCGGGGTCGCCCCCGAGCAGCACGTAGATGATCGCGATGACGAGGCCGAGCCCGCCGCCGCCGACGGCGAGGCCGCCCCCGCGGCCGCCGAGCCGGCCCGACCCGCGCGCGTCGGTGACCGACGTGGGATCGAGCTGGGCATTTGGATCGAATGTCATTGGGGGTCGAACCTCCGGGCACTGGGGAACCGCTGGAGTTGTAGCCGATTGTGCACTCTTCGCGGCCCACCGGCCGGTCCGCTCATCGTCGCAATCGCATTGCGGCTCGTTCGTGCGACGGCGCCAGGAAGGGACCGTCGAGCCCACGTTCCGGCACGTGGACGGGACGATGATTCTCGACTCATGACAGGTTCTGGCAGGTATGTCTGGCATGCTCCGAGAGTGAGTGACGCGGTCAGATCGATCGCCTCAGCGGAGGTGCGGAATGTTGCAGTCGGAGTTGTTCCTGCGGGCGGTCTACACCGATCGGGTGCGCGATCTGGAGCGAGCCGCGCGCGACCACCGGCTCATGGCTCCGGCCGACGAGCCGGTCCGGGATCGCCTGCCCGTGATCCAATCCCGTGTCGCGCCGGCGACCCGCCGTGGCGCCCGCGGTGACTCGGCCGGCGCGCCGGCCTGACGGTCCGGCGAGCTAGCCGGCGACGACCTCGACGACTCCGGGCTCCCGCTCCGGAGCCGGCGGGGTCGTCGCCGCGTCGGGCGTGATGGAGGGGCCATAGTGGGCGGCGACCCGACGGGCCTGGGCGGCGATCCGCTCGCGCAGCTCGACCGGCTCCAGCAGCTCGCACTCCGACCCGACCGCGAGGATCTGGGGGACGACCTCGTTCGGCCAATCGAGCTTCAGCCGGATCCGCAGCCAGCCGTCCGGATCGGGCTCCTCGATCCGCTCGATCGTGTCGTACGGCTTGTCGCCGATCACTCCGTGCAGCCGCGAGAGGCGGTCGCCGGCCAGTCGCAGGACGACCTCGATCCGGGGCGTGTCGCGCTCGTACGCCGCGCTCGACTCGGTCCAGAAGGCGGCCAGGTCGAACGTCGCCGGCCGTTCGAAGCGTTCGTCGAGGACCGTGACCTTCGCGACCCGCGACACGCGATACGTCCGCGGCTGGCCGTCCGCGCCGGCGATCACGTACCAGACCCCGGCCTTCAGGACGAGCCCGAGCGGCTCGAGGACCCGATCGACGGTCTTGTCGCCGCGGTCATACGCGATCTGGATGCGCTGACTCTCCCAGACCGCCTCGGACAGCGGCCCGAGCAGCGGCACCGGCTCGTCCGCGTGATACCAGGCGGCCGCGTCGAGATGGAAACGCTCGACCAGCCGCGATGCCCGCGCCCGGAGCTCGACCGGCAGCGAGGCGAGTACCTTCAGCCGGGCGGCCGCGACCACCGTCCCGAGTCCGAGCTCGGCCGCCGGTCCGGGCAGGCCCGACAGAAACAGCGCCTCAGCCTCGTCGGCGGTCATGCCCGTGAGGCGGGTCCGGTAGCCGTCGACCAGGCGAATGCCCCCGTGCGGTCCTCGATCGGCGTAGATCGGGACGCCGGACGCGCTCAGGGCGTCGACGTCGCGGTGGATCGTCCGGACCGAGACCTCGAGCTCCTGGGCCAGCTCCGCGGCGGTCTGACCACCACGCGACTGGAGGAGCAGCAGGAGCGAGACGAGGCGAGACGCACGCATCCCGCGCAGGATACCAAATGGTGACAGGAACTGTCAGCTACGCGGATCGACGAGCTTCGTCGCGCGACAGCCCTTAGTTCCGGGACGGTCCCTGGTCGCGCAGGAACTGCTCGATCTCGCTGATCAGGTCGTCGCCGGCGGGCAGCCGCTCCTCGTCGACCATCGCCTCGAGGCGCTCGACGTAGCCGCGGGTGGTCTCGTCGATCGACGTCGCCGCGTCGAGCCGAGTCCGGAGCTGCTCGGATTCCTCGTCGAGCGGACCGCTGTCCAGGGCGACCTCGACGTGGCGCGCCACGGCCTGGTGGAGGGCCAGCGCGGCCGGCGGATAGGGTCCGCTGACGTAGTGCGGGACCTGGGCGAAATAGCCGACGGCGGTGATCCCGGCCTCCGCAGCGCGCATCTCGAGGACGCTCACGAGCGCAGCCGGGACCCGCAGCAGGCCCTGCGGCCCGGGCCGGATGTCGCCCTTCAGGAGTCCCGGTTGTGAGGAGGTCCCGAGGATCGGCACGGCCCGGGTGTGCGGGACTGCCGCCGGGATCGCCCCGATGCTGACCCACTCGACGACGCCGAGCGTCCGGGCGACCTCGACCACGGCGTCCGCCAGCCGCGGCCAGCGATAGTCGGGCTCAGGCCCGGTCAGGACGAGCAGGTCGCGCTCGTCATGACGCACGAGCTGGATCGCGAAGGCGGGCCACGTCATCTCGGACAGCCGGCCATCCTCGATCTCGAGCGTCGGCCGTCGGGCGCGATAGTCGAACAGCCGGTCGGCGTCGAACGTGACGATGGCCCGTCCGCCGGCGGCCATCAGGGCGGCCGCGGTCGTCGCCGCACTCCCGGCGTCGACCCAGCCGTCGAGGGCCACGACGAGGGCGGGTCGAACCAGCTGCCCCGGGTCGTCGAGCCGATAGAGCGCCACCGCGACAGGATAGGCGTCCTGTCGCGCCCTGCATCGAGGCCCGGCTGGCGGAGGGGCCGGTCAGCGGACGAGCCCGGTCCGGCCGTCAGCCCGCGAGCGTCCCCGCGTCGAGACCCAGCTCGCGTTCGGCGACCGCCGCTCCCCAACGCTCCACGTCGGTCCGGTCGATCACCGCCGGGTGGGCCACGACCTGGAGGGCCAGCCCGTCGAGCAGCGACAGGACCCGCCACGCCGCTCCCGAGGGATCCGCGCACGTGAACTGGCCCGACCGAACCCCGTTCCGGATGGCCTCTTCGAGCAGGGACACCCAGGCCAGGTTCAGGCGGCGCGACGTTGCCTGGAGGCGCGGCCGGCGGGCGGCCTCCGCCCACGCGTCGAGCCAGAGCTGGAACGACCAGTCCCGATCGATCGGGGCGTACGTCCGGACGAACGTCGTCAGGGCCTGGATCGGGTCGGCCGTGGCCGCCATCTCGGCCCGCGACTGCTCGAGATCACGGGCGGCGACGCGCTCGAACACCTCGGCGAGAACGTCGTCCATCGAGTCGAAGTAGTGGTGGAGCAGGCCGCTGGAGGTGCCCATCTCCGCTGCGACGTCGCGGACCGTGGTCGTCGCGAGGCCCTTTCGGCGGGCCACTGCCAGGGCGGCCTCGATGATCCGTTCGCGGCGCTCGGCCGGCGTGAGTCTGGCCATGTGTTCCGTCAGGCTAGACGATATTGCGCGTTTGTCCAACAGCGCGCTAGTGTGCGCCCATGATCCGCACGACGCCGTTCCACGACCGGACCAGCGCGGCCAACGTCTCCGGGTTGTGGGAGCACTGGTCGGGCTTCCTGGTCGCCCAGAAATACCAGCTGTCCGAGAAGTTCGAGTACTTCGCGATCCGCAACAGCGCAGGGCTGTTCGACTCGTCGCCGCTCTACAAGTACCGGATCCACGGCCCCGACGCCGAGGCGTTCCTCGCGGGCGTCCTGGCGCGCGACATCCGGACCTGTGCCGTCGGGCATGGCCAGTACACGGCCTGGCTCGACGACGGCGGCTTCGTCGTCGAGGACGGCGTCATCTTCCGGAACGCCGCGGACGACTACCTGCTGACCTGCGCCGAGCCGAACCTCGCCTACTTCCGGGCGCTCGTCGGCCGCCACCGGGTCAGCCTCGAGGACGTCAGCGAGGCCTCGGCCGTCCTATCCATCCAGGGCCCGCGATCGCGCGACATCCTGGGCTCGCTCGCGCCCCAGGTGTGCGACCTCCCGTACTTCGGCCTGACCGACGCCAGGATCGGCGGCGCCAACGTCCGCGTCTCGCGGACCGGCTACACCGGCGACCTCGGCTACGAGCTGTGGATCCCAGCCGACCAGGCGCTCGCCGTCTGGGACGCCGTGAGCAACGCCGCCGATGGACAGGGCGTCATCCCGTTCGGGCTGATCGCCCTCTACATGGCCCGGATCGAGGCCGGCCTCCTCCTGCTCGACGTCGACTTCGGGTCGAGCCGCTACGCCTGGACCAACGCCAACCGCTCGACGCTGATCGAGCTCGGCCTCGGCTGGATGGTCAAGGACCTTGCGGCGGACAGTCGGGCGTTCATCGGCCGGTCCGCGATCGAGCGCGAGCTCCGCGACAAGACGTCGCGCTGGAAGCTGACCGGGCTCGTGCTCGACTGGCAGGACTACGATCGGCATTACGATGCAGCCGGCCTGATCCCGCCCAAGGACCACACCCCGGTCCAGGACGAGTACTACGTGTACGACGACGCCGGAACCCAGCTCGGCTACGCGACGAGCCTGATGTATTCGCCGATGCTCCAGCGCCACATCGCCCTCGCCCGGGTGCCGCTCGACCGGACGAAGCCGGGCTCGCACGTCAAGCTCGAGCTGCCGGTCAACCACCGCTACGAATACTTCGATGCCGCGGTCAGCCGGCTGCCGCTCTACAACCCGGATCGGAGGACCGCCTGATGGCCAGCACGACGAGGGCCGCCACGCGGGCCCCGCGCAAGACGACCGCGGCCAAGGCGAGCGCCAGCGGAAGCGCCAACGGCACGGATCCCGTGACGAACCTGCCGGACCGCCGGGCGGCCGACCGAACCTATGACGCAATCGTCATCGGCGGCGGCCACAACGGCCTCGTCAACGGCGCGTACCTCGCCAAGAACGGGCTCAAGACCCTGATCCTCGAGCGGCGCCACCTCGTCGGCGGCGCCGCGATCACCGAGGAGCTCCGGCCCGGCTTCTGGTTCACGACGTTCTCGTACGCGCTCAGCCTGCTCCGGCCGGACATCATCCACGACCTCGAGCTGACGAAGCACGGCTTCATGCCGCTCCTGATGCCGTCGACGTTCGCGCCGATGGAGAACGGCGACTACCTCCTCCTCGGCCAGGACCACGGCGAGAACCTCCGCGAGATCGCCCGCCACAGCCCCCACGACGCGGACGCCTACGAGGCGTTCAACCACGACGTCCTCCAGGTCTGCCGGGCGATCAAGCCACTCCTCGATCAGGTCCCGCCGGACATCTTCAGCACGGATCCCGAGGAGCTCGTCAAGCTGGCCTCGCTGGGCTCGCGCTTCCGATCGCTCGACAAGAAGGTCCTCCACGACGCGGTCCGGCTGCTGACCGGATCGGCGGCGGACTTCCTCGACGACTACTTCGAGTCCGAGATCATCAAGGGCTATCTCGCCTCGTCGTCGATCATCGGGACGAAGGTCGGGCCGTATTCGCAGGGATCGGGCCTCGTCCTGCTCTACCACATCCTCGGCGAGCATGACGGCGAGTTCGGGGCGTGGGCGTTCCACAAGCAGGGCAATGGCGGCTTCACCAAGGTCCTCGCCCGGGCCGCCCAGGCCTTCGGGGCCGAGATCGCCCTCGAGTCGCCGGTCGCCAACGTCATCACCAGCAACGGCCGCGCCACCGGCGTCGCCCTCGCCGACGGAACCGAGTTCCACGCCCCGGTCGTCGTCTCCGCGCTCGACCCGCGCCGGACGTTCCTCGAGCTCGTCGACCCGCGCGAGCTGCCGACCGACCTCGTCGACGCGATCGAGCGCTTCCGCTTCCAGGGCACGTCGGCCAAGGTCAACTTCGCCCTCGACGGCGCGCCGCGCTATCCGGCCCTCGGCGACCGGACCGATCAGTACCGCGGCTTCACGAACATCGGGCCGTCGATGGAGTACCTCGAGCGCGCCTACGACGACGCGAAGTACGGCTGGTACTCGAAGCGACCGTACATCGACACGGCGATCCAGTCGACGATCGATCCCGACATGGCCCCGCCCGGCAAGCACGTCATGAGCTGCTTCATCCAGTACGCGCCGTACCACCTGAAGGGCTCGGACTGGGACACCGAGAAGGAGCGCTTCGGCGACACCGTCCAGGCGACGCTCGAGTCGTTCTTCCCGGGCTTCGGCGATCTCGTCCTCCAGCGCGAGATCCGGACGCCGCTCGACATCGAGCGAACCGTGGGCCTCAGCGAGGGCAACATCTTCGCCGGCGAGTTCCTGGCCCCCCAGATGTGGCTGTTCCGGCCGGCGCCCGGCTACTCGCAGTACCGGACGCCGATCGACGGTTACTACCAGTGCGGCTCGGGCACGCATCCCGGCGGCTGCGTGATGGGCGCGCCGGGCAAGCTGGCCGCGGGACAGATCCTCAAGGATCGCGCCCGGCGGGGGAGTGCTGCCGCAACCCGCGCGCCCGCGGCGGCTTCCCGCGCCTGACCGCCCGCGCCGGGACCGCCCGACGGTGCCCGCCGGCACCGTCGAGATTTGTCGTCAGCAGACGAGTTCGGTCGATCCCGGGTAGGATGCCCCGGACGCCAGCCGGGGGAACGAACCACGATGCGGAGGAGAACACGCATGCGGTTCACGCGCTCGACGCCTGGCCTTGATGGCCAGCTTCGTCGCGCTCCTCGTCTCGGCCACGCCGGCCGCGGCGATCACCCACGGCCAGCTCGACGGCAACGAGCACCCGTACGTCGGGCAGCTCTTCTTCTACGACCCGAGCTATCCCGACCCGCGCTTCAGCGATCCGGGCGGCTGGTTCAACTGCTCGGGCACGCTGATCAGCCCGACCATCGTCGTGACGGCCGGCCACTGCACGTTCCCGACCGGCCTCAACGGGGCCACGACGGCGAACGGATTCGGCGGCAATGACACCTGGGTCAGCTTCGACGCCGAGCCCGACTACACCGGGATCGCGGCCGCGCCGTTCGTGCCCGACGACAACGCCGGTCGCTACGCCCACTACGTGGAGCAGCTGGCCGAGAACGGCTGGCATCGCGGGACGGCCTATCCCCACCCGGAGTACGACGACGCGGCCTTCTTCCTCCACGACGCCGGCGTCGTCATCCTCGATGAGCCCGTCCAGATGGCCGAGTACGGCCAGCTCGCGGGCCTGAACTACCTCGACCAGTTCACCGGCAGGCTCAAGGCCCACACCCTGTTCGAGGCCGTCGGCTACGGCCTGACGCGCTCGCTGCCCCACAGTGACGAGGGCGGCGACATCCGGATGAACAGCCAGCAGGTGATCGTCAACGCGAACGGCGTGTACGGGCAGCACGACAAGTCGTCGATCGTGTTCTCGAACAACAACGGCAAGCCCCACCGGGGCGGGACCTGCTCCGGCGACTCGGGCGGCCCGTTCCTGCGCGACGGGACCAACATCGTCGTCGCGATCAACTCCTACGGCGTCCCACCGAACTGCACCGGCGGCGACGGCGCGTATCGCGTCGATCAGCCCGACGACGTCGCGTGGTTCGCCGCGGTCATCGCAGGGCACCCGCGCTGAGCTGAGCGACCGCCGCCGGTCTCGCCGGCGACGGACCTACGACGACCGGCCCGTCCACGCTCGTGGACGGGCCGTCGTGTGTCCCGTGCCGCGCGGTGACCTCGTCGGGTCAGGCCAGGGTCAGACGCCGAGCGGCGCCGTCGCGAAGAGGTGGCTGAACTGCTTGCACCAGATCACGACGCTGGCAACCCGATCCGGGTTGTCCAGGGCGCCGGCCGGGACGGCGTAGTTCTGGTTCCCGGTGTCTGCCTTGAGCCGGCCCAGCTCGATGGCCCCGTCGGCATAGCCGTCGGCGCTGGGCGACAGGTAGACGAACAGGTCAGGCCCGTTTCGCACGGCAAAGTTCTCGAGCCGGACCACGAAGCTGCCTGGCGAGGTCTCGATCAGGCGGGCGGTGCCGCGACCGAAGTGGAAGTCATCGCTGCCGTGGAAGGATCCGGCTCGGGCCAGGAGCGCCGGAGCCGGCGTCGGTGCAGGCGACGGGTCGTGCTGTCGTGGTGGGCCCCGCGGACGGGCGAGTCGACGGCTCGACGGACGGGCGGGCGACCGGGGGCGGGAGGTGCCTGGCTCGGTCCCGCGGTGGCGACGACCGGCGGCGGCTCATCGATGGATGCGCTCAGGATCAGCGGCGACGTCAGGTACCAGCCGACCGGCAGCGCCACCGCCAGCAGCGGGACGAGGATCGCGGCCGTGCCCCGCGGATGTCGTCGCGCCCGATCGAGCCAGCCCAGCCGCCGGGCGATCGCCGCGAGCGCCACGAACGCGGCCGCGATCGCGAGCACCGCGAGCAGCGGATTCGCCACCGCGGCGCCGAGCACCGTCGAGCCGAGATCGTAGAGCCAGACCATGGATGGCAGCATGGCCGGGTTTCGCGACGATCCGATGACGGCGCACCCGCCGCGTTCGGGCCATGCGGCACGTCCCCGCGCGCGACCGGGGCTTTACGATCCATGCGCCACCCGGACGCGGTGGTGGCGTCGTCGAGGGCGGCGCACGGACCCTGCCCACGACCATCGGATGGTGGCAACCCATGCGTGTTCGACGCGGCCTGCTCTTCTGGGGCCTGTTCCTGATTCCGCTCGGAGGCGTCAGCCTGCTGGTCCGGGCCGGCGTCCTCGATGGCGAGCGCCTCGGCGACGCCTGGCGTCTGTGGCCACTCGTCCTGATCGGTGTCGGCGTGGCGATCGTCCTGGGCCGGAGCCGCCTGGCCGTCGCCGGGACGGCGGTCGTCGCGCTCGTCCTTGGGTCGCTCGGCGGCGCGGCGCTCGCGGGCGGCAACCTGTGGATCGGCGCGCTGGGCGACTGCGCCGGCGGCAGCCGGGCCGCCGACGAGCACCTGCTGCGCGACGGCACGTTCGATCCCGGCGCCGCCGTCCGGCTCGATCTCCGCTGTGGCTCGCTGAGCCTGGCCACCACGGCTGCGCCCGGCTGGCGCCTCGACGCCGCCCATCGCGGGTCGGCGCCCCTCGTCGACTCGTCGGCGAGCCGGCTCGACGTTCGGGTGCCGAGCGGCGGCGGCGATCGACGCAACGATTGGACGATCAGCCTGCCGTCGGACGCGGTCGCGAGCATCGAGCTGACCGCCAATGCGGCCACCTCCACCCTCGACCTCAGCGGCGCCCGCCTCGGAAACCTGGAGGCGCACGTGAACGCCGGCGACCTCCGCATCGCGGGAGGTGGCGCCGCGATCGACGCCATCGACCTCTCGGTCAATGCCGGTCGGATCCGGCTCGATGCCGGCTCCGCCGCGCTCCGCGGCGACGTCTCGTTGAACGCCGGCGCCTTCGACCTGTGCGTGCCGGACGGCGTGGGCCTCCAGCTCGATGTCACCGACCAGCTGACTTTCGCCCACAACCTGGCCGATCGCGGGCTGGTTCGCTCCGGATCGACCTGGACCCGGGCCGCGACGAATCTCGGCCAGGTCGTCAGCCTGTCGATCCAGGGCAGCGCGGCCAGCTTCAACCTGAACCCCGCCGGAGGATGTCGATGAACGGCCACCTGTTTCGCTCGCGTGATGACCGGATGCTGGCGGGCGTCGCCGGCGGTCTGGCGGAGCTGTGGGACGCCGATCCGTCGCTGGTCCGGATCGTCTGGGCCCTGCTCATTCCGCTCACCGGCGGCGTCGCGCTCGTGGTCTACATCGTGATGGCGATCGTCGTCCCGGAAGAGGACGGCAGCTCGCTCGCTGGCCAGGCCATCGCCTGGAACGCGGGCAAGGGGTCGTCCTCGTCGGGCGACGCGAGGCCCGACGCCTCGACGGACGCCACGCCGAGCGCCACGTCCACCGCCGGACGTGCTCCTGATCCGGCGGCCGCAGCGAGCTTCGCCGGCACGGGCCAGACGTCGCCGACGAGCGGCCGGCCGCCGTCCGCGCGAGGCGCGCGCCGCGCCGACGTCCCGCGCCGAGGCGCGCGCCGCGCGACGCACCGTTCGCGATGAGGCCCGGGCTGCCCGCCGCGAGGCGCGGAGCTGGGACAGTCGGACCGGCGCGACGATCGTCGGAGTCCTCCTGATCCTCGTCGGGGCGTGGTATCTCGTTCGCGAGTTCCTGCCCACGATCGACTTCGACTGGTTCTGGCCGCTCGTCCTCGTCGGGCTCGGCATCCTCGTCCTCGTCCTCGCCGTCCGGCCCCGTCCCGATCCATCGGGCTCCGGCCCCGATCAGCCGAGCGACGGCACATGACGGTCCAGCGTGGGTCCGTGATCGCCGCCACCTGGCTGATCGGGCTCGGCATCGTCTTCCTCGTCCGCCAGGCGTTCGGGCTGGCGTGGAGCGAGGCCTGGCCGATGTTCGTGATCCTCGCCGGCGTGGCCGGGATCGTGTCGGAGGCGGTCGGCGGCCGCAGCCCACGCGGCATCGCGGTGCTCTGGGCGTACACCTGGCCGGTCGTCACGCTGGGGGTCGGATTCGTCCTGCTCCTGAGCACGACCGAGGATCTGGGCCGCGGCCCGATCGAGCTCATGGCCGACGTCTGGCCGTGGCTGGTCGTCGGGCTCGGCGCGTGGTTCGTCCTGGGCGCGATCATCCCGACCAACGCCGCGCCGATCGAGGATGTGACGGTGCCGCTCGCCGGCCCTTCGGTCGACTGATTCGACGCCGTCGCGTTGACGGTCGCGACGCCGCCCGGGGGTGGCCCCGGGATCAGGTACGGTTGGCCGATGACGACCGGTTCTGATCCCGCCGCCGCGGACCGCGAGGCGCTCGAGGCCAGCCTCGCAGGCCACGGCGCGTACGAGCTCTTCGCCTGCGATCCGGCCCTCGCCGACACCGCCGCGTTCTGCGCGGCCTACGGGTTCGCGCCCGAGGACTCGGCCAACACGATCGTCGTCGTCGGCAAGTCCGACCCACCCGCCTACGCGGCATGCGTCGTCCTCGCGACCCACCGGCTCGACGTGAATCGCGTCATCAAGCAGCGGCTCGGGACGCGCAAGGCATCCTTCGCCTCGCCCGACGAGACGCGCGCCCTGACCGGCATGGAGATCGGTGGGGTGACGGCGTTCGGGCTGCCGGACGGGCTGCCGCTGTGGGTCGACGGCGCGGTGATGGAGCGGAAGCGGATCGTGCTCGGCGGGGGCAGCCGGAGCTGGAAGGTCATCGCCCGGCCGGACATCCTGCGAACGCTGCCGAACGTCGAGGTCGTCGCGGACCTGGCCGCGCCGCGCCCGACCGACTGAGCCTCAGGCGGCGGAGACGAGCCGGTTCCGCCCAGCGGCCTTCGCCGCGTAGAGCGCGACGTCGGCCCGGGCGAACCACTCGTCGTCGGACGCGGCCAGATCGGCGGCCGTCATGAGCGCCGCCCCGAAGCTCGCCGTCACGATGCCGTGCGGTGCGTTCTGGGGATGCTCGATCGCCAGGGCAGCGATCGCACGGCGAAGGCGCTCGCTCAGTGCCTCCATCCCGGCCGCGTTCTCGACCCGGGCAATGACGAGGAACTCCTCACCCCCGGAGCGATAGACCTCGTCGTCGCCGCGGATCGTGGCCCGGACCGCACGGATGACGGCCTGGAGCACTTCGTCACCCGCGAGATGCCCGCGCTCGTCGTTGATCTGCTTGAAGCGGTCGAGGTCGAAGGTGATCAGGCCGTGCGCGTCGCCGAGGCGGCTCATCCGGGCGCGCACCGTGCGGAGGTCCTCGGCCAGGCGGATCCGGTTGCGGGCTCCGGTCAGCGGGTCCGTCCGGGCCGTCTCCTCGAGCCGGCGGTGGACGCGGGCGAGCTCCTGCATGTTGGCGTCGGCCCGGTGTCGCAACTGCGTGATCTTGCGGAGCTGGCTGTGGTTCCGGATCGCCGCGACCTGGAGCAGCGCATGGCCCGCGAGGCTGGCGCCGAGCGCGACGAGATCGACCACGACCAGGTCCGCGCGCGCCTCGGGCGTGAGTCCCGCCGAGGGAGCCTGGACCAGGAAGCCGAACGCCACGAGCGCCCAGGCGGCAAGCCAACGCAGATGGGTCCGGGTGCTCCACGGCAGGATCAGCGTGACGACGACCGGGATGAGGATCAGGTATCCGGCGGATTCGATCGCGAGATCCGGGATGACCAGCCCCGTGGCCGCGGTCGCCCCGGTCAGCGCCAGCGTCACGATCGTTGCGACCGGGTCCGGCCGACGTTCGAGGCCATGGGCGAGCAGCCACCAGCCCGCCACGCCGAGCAGCGCGACGCCGCCGTTCAAGAGGAGCATGAGCACTGCCTCGTCGAATGTCCGTTCGAGCAGCGCGGCGGCGTCGAACAGCGCCGCGGTCGTGACGACGAGGAATCCCAGGCGGGCCGCGCTGACCGTCCGGCGGCGCTGATGTGCGCGGAAGCGGGCGCTCGATCCGATCGACAGGTACTCGCTCGCGCGCAGGCGGCCCGGGAGCGCGAGCACGCCGCTCAGCCACGTCGCGAGGCGCGGGGCGGCGATCCGCAGGTCGCGGACGTCGGTCGAGGGCTGCATGAAGCCGATCATCGGCCGCAATCCGCGCGCGGCGATAGTCCGCAAGAGGTCACCGTCGGGCGCGTCCGACGGTCCTAGTACGGTCGGGAACGTCAGGCCTCGATCGCTTCAGACAGGACGGCCCGGAATCGCGAACGCCGCCCTCCCGGAGGAGCGCGGCGTCGTCGTGTCGTCAGAACGACCGGTCAGTCGGTCACGTAGTCCCGGAGCTTGCGGCTCCGCGACGGGTGGCGCAGCTTGCGCAGGGCATGAGCCTCGATCTGGCGGATCCGCTCGCGGGTCAGCCCGAACTCGTGGCCGACTTCCTCGAGCGTCCGCGGCCGGCCGTCGTCGAGCCCGAAGCGCAGGCGGATGACCCGCTCTTCGCGACCCTCGAGGCTGTCGAGGACCTTGGCGACCTGCTCCCGAAGCATCGTCTCGGAGACCGCCTCGATCGGCGAGATCGCGTCGGGATCCTCGATCAGCGACCCGAGCTCGGTGTCGCTCTCGTCACCGATCGGCGTCTCGAGCGAGACCGGGTTGCGGCCGTACGACCGGACTTCCTCGACCTTCTCGGCCGTGATCGCGGTCTTCGGGTCTTCGGACAGGACCGCGGCGATCTCGGCGTTGGTTGGCTCCCGGCCCAGCTGGACCGTGAGCTCGCGCGACGTCCGGGTCACGCGATTCATCGTCTCGACCATGTGGACCGGGATCCGGATCGTCCGGGACTGGTCCGCGAGGCCGCGCTGGATCGCCTGGCGGATCCACCACGTCGCGTAGGTCGAGAACTTGAAGCCGCGCTCCCACTCGAACTTGTCGACGCCGCGCATCAGGCCGGCATTGCCTTCCTGGACGAGGTCGAGGAGGCTCATGCCGCGGTTGATGTACTTCTTGGCATTGGCCACGACCAGCCGGAGGTTGGCCGAGGTCAGGTGCTCGCGGGCGCTGAGACCCGTGGCCACGAGGGTCGGGCTCATCGCCTCGATCGCCTCGGCGTCGTGACCCGC
This sequence comes from uncultured Chloroflexia bacterium, assembly GCA_963783055.1. Taxonomy (GTDB): domain Bacteria; phylum Chloroflexota; class Limnocylindria; order Limnocylindrales; family CSP1-4; genus CF-46. The sequence continues at coordinate 633,170 of CAWAMB010000002.1, read as the reverse complement.
GTCGAGCCAGCGGCGGACGGCCGGCATGGCCACCTCGTCGCGTGCCCACGTCCGCATCGCCGCGATCGCTGCGTTCTCGCGAAGGACCGGTCGTCCGGACGCCCCGAAGACCCAGGTCAGGGTCGACAGGAAGGTCTCGGCATCGAGCCGCTCGTTGTAGACGGCGCGCATGTTGCGAGCCCGCTCGAGGAGCTCGGCCGCCTCGCCGGTCGCGGCCGCGACGGCCTCGGTGAGGCCGAAGCGCGGAGCCGTGACGAGGAACTCGGCAGCGTCGTCGGCCTCGATCGCGGCGTGGACGATCCGGCTGGCGACATCGGCGAAGGTCAGGGTGTAGCGGGGATGCTTCGCGCGGGCGGTCGGCTCACTGGCGTTGGACGTCCAGACGAACAGGTCGAGCACGGCCAGGGCCGGATCCTTCGTGATCCGGAGGCCGAGCTCCATCGTCTTGGCGAGCATGACCTCCTCTTCCGCGGTCAGGAGAGGCACGCGGGCGATCTCGCGCAGGTACAGCCGGGTGGAGTCCTCGATGTCGAGGAGGTCGTCGTGCTCGGCGACGTCCGCGTCCTCGTCCGGGGCCGCCTTCGCCGCGGCCGCCTGTGCGACGGGCGGAGCGCTGACGAGGGTCGGGTCGTGTTCGACGACCGCGGCAACCTCCTCCGCGGTCGGCGTCAGCTCGTCGAGAGCCGGCGTCGTGCCGAGGCGGGTGTCGAGGTTGAGCTCGGGGGTCTGATCAAGAAAAGTCGTCAAGGCTGCTCCAGGAGTGTCGCTTGCGCGAGGCGAGTCGCGCGGAGAAGACGTTGCGGGATGCTGAGTGGCGACCGGACCGCGCATCCGCCGAGGCGGCCCGGGGGTGCATCCGCCTTCCGCCAGGAGCCGGACACACGTACCGGCGTGTCAAGCCTTGACACGCCAGCGATGCATGAATCCTACTCGATCCGGCCGGATTTGACAAGCCCCTTGTCAATACTCCGGGCAGGTATTCCACGTTGCAACCGGCCCGGTTGAGGCCGTCAGGACGCTTCCACGGGCTCGCCCAGCGCGACCGGGCCGGCAGCCACGACCTCGGCCCACACGCCGAAGGGCAGTGGCTCGCTCGTCGGGAGGTCGCCGCGCGCATGCTGGAGGACGTGAAGCGTGTCGAAGGAGGGACGACCGGTGTCCGGGTCGTGGGTCGTGACCGCGCATCGGCCGACGTTGCCTGCGACCCGAACGACGGCTCCGCCGATCCGGACGTCGCGCCCGAGCCAGCGGTCCTCGGCGTAGGCCGGGACCCCGTCGATCCCGAACGTCATCCGGAACCGGCGCGGGTCGAGCGGGTCCTCGGCGCCGCCGGCCGCGGCGAGATCGGCCAGGGCGGCGGTCGAGAGGAGCGTTGCCGTCGGGCCGCGGTCCGGACCCTCGCCGCGATCCATGGCGACCAGGCGGAGCGGCCTCCCGGCCCAGCGGGCGAGGGCGGCGTCCCACGGCCCTTCGACCCGGTGGCCCGGCCGAGGCCCGCGCGAGAAGATCGGCTCGATGGCGTCGCCGAGGGCAGCCAGCCCATCGGCGACGGACCCGTCGGGGAATCGGAGCGTCAACGCGCCGGTCGCGGGGTCGTGCTCCGCGACGACGGTGGCCAGGAAACCGGCGCGCTTGCCGTTCACGAGCCGGTCGTGGTCGTCGATGATGACGAACGCCCGGTCGCCGGCGATGCCGTCGAGGTCGAGCTGGGCCCGGTCAAGCAACGTGAGGGCCATCGACTTCACGGGCGCGATCGCGATCCAGGCCACGCGCCCGGTTGGTTCGGTCATCCGCAAGATGATGGCCGATCCGCATGCTCCCCGCCGTGACCTCCACGGGGAGCTCTCGTTGCCGCGGGCCCGAAGTGTCGCGACTCCGCCAATGCCGCGGTCCACTCGACCAACGCCGCGGTCCACCCGGCCACGCCGCGGTCGACTCAGCCAACGCCGCGGTCCACCCGGCCACGCCGCGGTCGACCCGGCCAACCATGCATCCGCGGACTCTTCGGGCAATTGCAGCACGCTTGCCGCCCCCAAATCGTCGTCCATCCAGCCAACCATGCACCCGCGGACTCTTCGGGCACGTCCGCACGCTCATCGAGCCCGAACGCGAGCCGAAATCCGCTGGATCGTGCGGGCTGAATGGACCCGGGAGTCTCCCGGTGAATGTTTGGCTGGATAGCGGTGACTGCTTTCCTGGGAAGGCCCACGACCGTCTGGACCGAACTGCCCGTGTGGAACGAACGCCGCCCGTGGCTCTCGGACGGCTCGCCGATGGCCCGAATCGGAGGCCCGCGATGGACCCGAGGGCGGCCAACGGGACCCGGCGTGCTAGAATTGGCTCGATCGCCGCTGTGGCGATTGCTCCCGTGTGGTCGACCGCTTCTCGAACTGACCGTACGCCTGAAGCTTTCGTTCGAGAAGATTGTGGAGGTCACTGTGACCACCGGCACCATCAAGAAGGTCGTTTCCGAGCGCGGTTTCGGCTTCATTTCGGGCGAGGACGGCAAGGAATACTTCTTCCACCGTGACGGCCTGACCTCGTCCCTCAACTTCGACCGCCTCGCCGGCGGGGAGAAGGTTGAGTTCGAGATCGAGCAGAGCCCGAAGGGCGCTCGCGCCAAGAACGTCACCGCAGCCTGACCCAGGCTCGACCCGACCGCCCGTTCCGTGAACGGGCGGTCGTTTTTCTTCCCGGCCGCGTCGCGCGCCGCGACCGACCGATCAGCGAGGGCCAATCGATGACCAAGCGCTCGAAATACGAACAGGCCCAGCGAGCCGCCCAGACGGTCCGGGTCAAGGAGATCGAGGCCGCATGGCTCGGCAGCCTGCCGGCCGATCGGGCCAAGGCGTTCGTTGCCGCCGTCGAGGTTGCCCGCAATCGCCCGCCGGCCGCCCCGCCCGAGCCGATGGCGCCCGGCACCCGCCCGAACCCGCCGCGACCCGGCCACGAGCCGCGCGTCCCGAAGGAAGAGCGGACCCGCCGCCCCAGCCGCGACTGACCCCCAGCCGCGACTGACCCCCAGCCGCGACTGACCCCCAGCCGCGACTGACCGTCAGCCGGTCGGCTCGATCGGCTCCAGCAGCCCAACGCCGACCAGCTCGTCGCGCAGCGCCCGCGCATCCGTGAACCGGATGCCGCGAAAGCCCAGCCGCACGGCAGCAGCGACGTTCTCCGCCAGGTCGTCGACGAAGACCGTCTGCGCCGGATCCAGATCGTGCCGCTCCGCGAGGAGCCGGTAGATCGCCGGGTCCGGCTTGATCAGGCCCACCTCGCCACTGACGAGGATCGCCTCGAACCAGGCCAGGAACGGCAATCGCGCCGGGGCATGGACGAACGTCTCCGCCGACCAGTTCGTCAGGGCCAGCAGCCGGACCCCCGTGGCGTGCAGCTCGGCCAGGACGTCCACGGTCGGCTGAAGCGGACCACGCAGCATCTCCGGCCAACGGTCGCGATACGCCGCGATGAGCTCGGCGTGCTCGGGGTGTTGGCGCGTCAGCAGCGCGACGCCCTCGTCGAACGAGCGACCGCGATCGTGCTCGAGGTTCCATTCCTGCGTCGCCACCTCGCCGAGGAACCGCTCCATCTCGGCTTCGTCGGGGATCAGCTGGCGATAGAGATGGCGCGGATCGAAGTCCACCAGGACGCCGCCGAGGTCGAACACGACGGCGGTCGGATGGCTGGTGGCGGCCGCACGGTCGTCGGACATCGGCCGAGTGTCGCAGGCCGAGCCGCGGGCCGCAGGCAACGGCCCGCCACTCGCGGCTGCGCCTGTCGCTGACGGCGCGGACGCGTCACCATGGACGGCGACGTCCTGCCCAGCGGTCGTCGTGACCGGTCGAGTGAAGGAGCAGCGATGGATGAGGCAACGTTCTGGAGCCTGATCGACAAGTTCGACTGGTCGAAGGACGACGATGACGACGCGATCATCGAGCCCGCGGTGCTTGCCCTCGCCCTCCTGCCCGACTCCCAGATCGCCGGCTTCCAGCAGGTGCTCGCCCGCAAGCTGTACGCCATCGACGGGCGCGCCTGGGCGCGCGAGAGCGGACCGGAGATCTGGTTCGGCGATCCGGATCGAGTCGCCGTCGACGGCTTCCTCTACGCCCGCTGCCTCGTCGTCGCGAACGGCCGCGAGTTCTACGACGCGGTCCTCGCCGATCCGACGACGATGCCCAAGGACGCCGACTTCGAGGCGATCCTGATGCTCGCGGCCGACGCCTACGATCGCAAGACGGGGCTCGTGTGGGAGGAGCTCGACGACACGGACGTCTCCTACGAGACCTTCTCGAACGAGGCCGGCTGGCCGGCCATCTGAGTCGCCGCGGCGCCGGACGAGGCGTCGGCCGGGTCGTCGATCGGGAGCTGCAGCTCCGTCACGAAGTCGGCGTCGCGCTCGACCGTCCAGCCACGCGGCAGTCGAAGGTCGGCCTCCGCACCGAACTGGAGGTACAGGATCCGGAGCGGCCCGGTTGCGACGTGACCGGCGGCAGCCACCCAACGACGGAGTCCCTCGAGGACGGCGGGCAACATCGCGTACGGGCCGTGATGGAGGATCGTCGCGGCCGTCGTCGAGCGGAGGCGGCGAACGCCGATCCGCTCGGTCGGGGCGATCGACCGGCGGAGCGGCACGAAGATCACGTCCTCGTCCGGCAGCGCACCGGGCGGTCGATGCGCCCGAGCCGCGGCGTCCCGGACATGGACCTCGAGCTCATGGAACGCGGTCGCGATGTCGTCGTCGGGGGCCAGCCGGGGATCCATCGTGGCGACGATCTCGGCGGCCAGGCGGCGGACCACGATGTCCGCGCCGGCCGAGTCAGCGCCGTCTCGCCCGACGCGGATGTCGAGGATGGCCAGGCGCCGGTCGAGCTCGCGCCGCTCCGCCTCGAGGGCGAGCCGGCGACGCTCGAGCGTCGCGCGCAGGTCGGCGCCGCCATCGACGAGGTCGCCGATCTCCGCCCGGCTGAGACCGACGTCGCGGAGCGCCTGGATCCGGCGCAGGTTCGGGAGCTGAGCAGGCGAGTAGTAGCGATAGCTCGAGGCCGGGTCGACCCAGGCCGGCGCGAACAGGCCGGCGGCGTCGTATGCCCGGAGGACCTTGGCCGATACGCCCGCCAGACGGGCGAAGCCACCGACGGTGAACATCGAGCACAGGATAGCGCTTGACCTTGCCCCTTGGGGAAGGTTGATGATGCCAGCGTCGGGGCCGCCACACGGTCCTCGCTCGTTCCGGAGGTCCTCTCGTGCATCCCATCCGCATCGCCGCCCAGCTCCATCCACAGCACGGCGCCTGGCGTGACCTCCGCGCCGCCGCCCTCCGATCCGAGGAGCTGGGCTACGACATCGTCTACACGTGGGACCACTTCTTCCCCCTGTACGGCCCGCGCGACGGCGCCCACTTCGAGTGCTGGTCGATGCTGGCGGCCCTGGCCGATGCCACCAGCCGGGTCGAGATCGGACCGCTCGTGGCGTGCAACTCGTACCGCAACCCGCAGCTCCTGGCGGACATCGTCCGGACGGTCGACCACATCTCCGGCGGTCGCGTGATCAACGGGATCGGGGCCGGGTGGAAGGAGCGGGACTACGCCGAATACGGCTACGAGTTCGGGACGGTCGGCTCGCGGCTCGGCGCGCTGGAGCGAGCCATCCCGCTCATGCTCGATCGGCTGGCCAAGCTCGACCCGCCGCCCGTGCGCCGCGTGCCGCTGCTGATCGCCGGAGTGGGGGAGCGGCGGACGCTCCGCCTCGTCGCTCGCTACGCCGACGGCTGGCATGCGATGTTCCCGGACCATCCCGACGAGCTCGAGCCCAAGGTCGCCGCGCTCCGGCGCTGGTGCGACGACGTCGGGCGCGATCCGGCCGAGATCGAGTGGGGCGTCGGCGTCGAGCCCGAGGATCTCGAGCGGTTCCTGGCCGAGGACGGTCAGACGCTCGTGGAGATGGGCTTCAGCCAGTTCACGCTCGGGTTCAACGGGCCGGACTGGCCCGTCGACGACGGGGCGGCCTTCCTGGCCTGGCGCGACGCCCGGAACGCCGAGCGAACTGCGGTCCTCGTCGGGGGCTGATCGCCAAGTGCGCGATCGTCCGTGCCTCGACAAGCTCCGCGATCGGGCGCAGGCGGTCGTGCTCGCATCCGAGGCAGGGATCGTCCGAGTCGGCGAGATCCCGGGCTAGTTGTGATCCTTTAGAGGTTCGGCGACGCTGACCTCGATCGTGATTGTGGAGCCGGCTACAACAAGGCCACGCGCTGAGGCAAGAATTGGCCCCACGGCAGTACCCATGCGGACCTGGACCTCGACTCCGGTCGCGCCGACGTGCCGGAACTGACACCGACCGTCCCACACCGCAATTTCGGGCGCGTCGGTGGACCACGCTCGGAGGTCATCCGCCACCAGGTAGCAGACCGCGCCTTCGGGTGTTGTCGGCGCTCCGGACTTGCCCACGACGCGCACAAGAACATCCCCCCGTCCGCCCTTCCAAGGGCCTGTCCCAAAGACCCGGACCCGGACTTGCGGATCGTTCCCGTAGCGCGCCGCTACTCGTTGGACGTCGCCGGGATCGTCTGTCCTCAGGTCGATCGAAACGACGTTCTCGCGCTCATCGATGTCTGGAATGGCGAAGACGCCGATCGAGTTGAAGTAGGCGTCGTCATCGAGAGCTCGCTGGAGCAGAGGATGAAGCTCCGCGAGTGACCAGCGCACCTGCAGGACGGTCAGCGGCGATCCGACAGGTAGCAAGGCGGACAGCTCCCCCCAATGGTGGTCGACGTTCGCGGTGACGAGGAATACGTACCGCCAGTTGTCGGTGTCGACAAATCCGCCTCCGTACTCCGCCGGGTGGCTGAGCCCATAGGCCTCGGCCGCCATTGAGATCGCCCCGAATGTCTCCGTCCTCCGTTGCATGGCGAACACTTCGGGCTCCGTGAGCGGGAATGGATAGCCCGCAAGTTCCGCTCGCGCCGTCGTCTCGGGGTCCGCCGCGAGGTCTCGGACAAATGCTTCATCGGCTCGAAGGCCGAGAAGCCGTCGCCACGCCATGGCGTCTGCGATTGGATCGGGCGACGGGGTTGTCGGTGTTTCCGTGGCTGGCGCGATGGTCGGCGGGAGGCCAGATGACGGAGCCTGGCTACTTGATGAGATCGGTGTCGGCTGGGGCAAGCTGCAGGCGATCGCCATCGCTCCCGCTACACCTAGGAGCCAGCCGCGACCGTGCTTCCAGTGGGCGGTTCGAGGGTGCGACATCGGTGAAGACATTCTGCACGTCATGGTGACCGTGCTCTACGGGCTGCCGCCGAGGTCCTCGTCGGTGATCCCGCCTCGGCCGACTCCGGCGCGACACCCCAGAATGGGCGCGGTGACCACCCACCGATCCGTGCCGTTGCTCCGTGACCCGAACTTCGGACGCCTCTGGTTCATCCAGGCGTCGACCCAGGTCGGGGGCAACATGGCGCTCTACGCGCTGACGATCCTCGTGTTCGCCACGACCCGCTCGAACGCCGCGGTCAGCGCCCTCGTCATGTCGTTCCTGATCCCGACGATCCTGCTGTCGGCGGTGGCCGGCGTGCTCGTCGACCGGCTCGACGTCCGCTGGGCGCTGATCGTCCCGAACACCGTCCGGACGCTCCTGACGCTCGGCCTGGCGATCGCCGGCGTCAACGTCGCGCTGCTCCTGATCCTGAACCTCGGGATCAGCCTGACGACCGTCGTCCTCACGCCGGCCGAGGCGTCGATGATCCCGAGGATCGTCGCGAAGCACCAGCTCGAGACGGCGATGGGGATCTTCAACCTGACGCTCCAGGCGTCGTTCGCGGTCGGATTCGCGTTCCTCGGCCCGCTCCTCGTCACGATCGCCGGGCCGTCGTTCGTGCTCGGCGTCGTCGTCGCGTTCTACGCCGCGGCGACGATCGCGACGTTCGGCCTGCCCGCCGCGCCACCGATCGCCCGCGAGCCCGGCGCCAAGCGGCGGACGTTCCATGAGCCGATCGATCAGCTCCGTGAGGGGATCGCGGCGATCAGCGGCGACCGCGAGGTCAGCCGGCCGCTCATCCATCTCGCGGCCGCGGCGTCCCTGGTCGGCGTCATCGGGGTCCTGGGGCCGAACCTCGCCGCCTCGCTCGGGCTCGATCCCCAGAACCTGATCGTCGTGGTGCTGCCGCTCGGGCTCGGCGTCGTCGCAGGCGTCTTCGGGTTGCGACGATTCGGCGCCGGCCTGTCCCGGCGTCGGGCAGCCGAGGGTGGACTCGTCGCGTTCGGCCTGCTGGCGGCCGGGATCTCCGCGGTCGGTCCGATCGGCACGGGGGCCGGCCTGCCGGTCATCCCGCTCGTCGTGGTCCTCGCCTTCGCCGCCGGGGCCGCCTATGCGACGACGACCGTGTCGGCCCAGACGGCCCTGTTCGAGAACATGCCGGCCGGCGCCCGCGGCCGGATCTTCGGCGTCCTGGCCTCGATCGTGAGCGCCGCGAGCCTGCTCCCGATCCTGATTGCGGGCCCGCTCGCAGATGCGGTGTCGGGGCCGCTCGTGATCGCGATCACGTCGGCCGGCGTCCTGATCCTGGCGGTCTGGTCGGCGATGATGTTCGGGCCGCGCCGGGCGTGAGTCCTGGGCCGCGCCGCCCGACGGAGTCAGCTCGACGAGGAACGCCATGACCGACGCCCACCACGACCGCGGCCACATCGTCGCCTTCGACGACCTCGAACACAGCGAACACTCCCACGAGCTCGTCGGCGCCGAGCATGGCGACGTCCCGTTCTCGGTCATCCTCGTCCACTCCCGACCCGGCGTCGGCCCGAAGCTGCATCGCCATCCATACGCCGAGGTGTTCGTGGTCGAGTCCGGCCAGGCGACGTTCCGGATCGGCGACGACACGATCGTCGTCGAGGGCGGTCATGTCGTCGTCAGCCCGCCGGGCGAGGCCCACGGCTTCACGAACACGGGGTCCGGTGAGCTGCGCCTGACCGCGATCCACGGCGCCGGCCGGTTCGACACCGAGTGGCTGACCGGTCCGGATCCGACGTGGACGTCGAAGCGGGCCCAGTGACGGGAGTGGCGTGGTGAGCGGCAACCACCCGGCCAGCAACCCGGCGCCCGGCGTCACGCTCCGCGAGATCACGGATGCGAACGCCGCGGGCGTCCGGGCGCTGCGCGTCGCATCCGGCCAGGAGCGGTTCGTCGCGGGAGTGGGGGAGTCCATCGATGAGGCGGCCGCGACGCCCGAGGGCAACCCCTGGTACCGCGCGATCTACGCCGGTGCGGAGCCGGTGGGATTCGTGATGCTGAGCTGGAACGTGACGCCGAGCCCGGGGATCATCGGGCCGTGGTTCCTGTGGCGGCTGCTCATCGATGCCCACCACCAGGGTCGCGGCTACGGCCGGGCAGCCCTCGATCGGGTCGTCGAGATCGTCCGAGCTGAGGGCGCCACGGAGCTCCTGACGAGCTACGTCCCTGGCGCCGGCGGGCCATGGCCGTTCTACGAGCGGTACGGCTTCGCTCCGACCGGCGATCTCGAGGACGACGAGGTCGTGATTCGGCTGGATCTGCGTCCTGAAGGAGATCGGCCGGGCGGCTGACCTCGGGTCAACCGCATCGTCCGCCGATGACTTCGTCGGCGCCGGGTCGTCTGAGTCAATACCACCACCCGCACGAATGGAGGCACTCCATGCTCAAGGACAGCCACGCGTTCTCTGGCTTCTCGTCGAACGACATCCCGGCGACCCGGGCGTTCTACGCCGACGTCCTCGGCCTCGACGTCACGGAAGAGAACGGCATCCTCAATCTCGCGTTCGCCGGCGGCGGCCACGGGATCGTCTATCCCAAGCCCGACCACGAGCCCGCCACCTTCACCGTGCTGAACTTTCCGGTCGCCGACGTCGACGCGGAGGTCGACCGCCTGACGGCTACCGGCGTCGTGTTCGAGCGCTACCCGGGCATGGGCCAGGACGAGCGCGGGATCATGCGCGACCAGGGTCCGACCATCGCCTGGTTCAGGGATCCGGCCGGCAACATCCTCTCGATCATCGAGGCGTAACCGGCGTTCTTCGCGCGGAACGAGCCCGCGCCGGAGGCGCGATTCGGCGCTGCGCGGCAGGATGGGTCCATGCATCGGACCCGTGAACGTCGCGCGACCGCCCGATCTCTGGCCGTCATCGTCCTCGCGATCGCGGCCGTCGTCGGGCTGGGTGGGGCGCCCCAGCCGGCGGCCGCCGCCGGACTTCCCGCCTGGCACGGCGGGATCGACCTGTATCGGTCAGGCGTCTTCTCGACCCAGAAGACGTTCCAGTGGTGCACGGCCGCCGACGTCCAGATCATGCGCAACATCGTCGATCGCGGCGCGGACCACTCCCGCTCGAACCAGCAGCGCTACTTCGCCGCCATGCGCGCCCACAACCGTTACGACATCCCGGTCGCGGACGGGGTCGACCCTGCCGGTTGGACGTACGGCCTGCGGCGGTACGTCGACAGCCGCTACCGGCTCGTCTCGAGCGGGAGCTTCAACTCGGCCCTCCGATCCGCCGTGACCAGCCTCCGCAAGACGAACCTGCCGGTCGGGATCACGGTCGCGCACGGCGGTCACGCGTGGGTCCTGACCGGCTTCACCGCCACGGCCGATCCGGCGAAGACGACCCGGTTCACCGTCACGAGCGTCCGCGTCACCGGGCCGCTGTGGGGTCTCCAGAGCCGGAGCTACGGCTACGACATGCGGCCCGACACGAAGCTTACGCCGAAGCAGCTGGCCGGCTTCTTCACGCCGTGGCACTACGCGAAGCTTCGGATGGCCTGGGAAGGTCGCTGGGTCTCGATCCAGCCGATCGGCAAGGCGGCGTCCCCGGCCACGCCGGCCACCCCGAAGCCAACCACGAAGCCGACGCCGCGCCCGAGCGTGCCGCCCAGCCCGGCGTCGTCTGGGTCACCTTCGCCGGCCATCGCGGCCGAACCGACACCCGGATCGTCCGGCCCGGGTGGCGTGGCGATCGCGCCGCTCGGTGGCTCGGCATCGCCCTCCAGCGCCGCCGGAGCCGCCGCCGCCGCGTCCCTCGACGCCGACCCGGTCGCCGAGGCGATCCCAAGCTGGATCACGGCGGGCGTCGTGCTCGTGCTCGCCGCACTGCTCGTGGTGGCCGCCGCCGCGACCCGCAACCGGAGCCGGCTCCGGGACCGGCGGCGACGGCCGGGACCGGCGACCCGCTAGAGGCTCCCTCGGTCAGCCACCCATCGCCGACGGATCCATCGGGCTCATCAGCTGGAAGTAGTTGCCGTCTGGGTCGGCGAGCGTGGCGATCGACATGCCCGACGTGTCGATGTCGAAGCCGTATGGCTCGGCGACGACGATCGCCCCGGCCGCCTTCATCCGCTCGAACTCGCCGTGCACGTCGGGCGTCTCGATGTTCCAGATCAGGCGACCGGGCTGGGCGTTCTCACCGGTGACCTGGTCGTGTGCGCCGATCGACACGAACCCGCTGCCGAGCAGCCAGCCGGTGTAGCCGCCATCGGCCATCGTCGGCTCGCCGAGGAGCTTCGTGTAGTACTCGACGAGGCGCTGCGGGTCGGCCGAGCCGATGAGGATGCTGTTGAAGTTCACGTGCGTCTCCTTCGCGTGGTTTGTGGGGACGTGATCGCCGAACGGCGGTCAGGCGTCCTCGCGGTCGAGGAAGGCGTTGGCCGTGGCCGCGAAGAGCGGCGACACGGCCAGGTCGTAGTGGGTCGTGTTCGGGATGATGGCCAGCGCGTGGCCACCTTTCGGCCGGCCCTCGCCCATCCATCCACCGTCGCGTAAACCGCCGTCGAGCAGGGCGAACATCTCGACGTAGTGTGATGGCGGCGCCATGTCGGCGTCGGCGCAGACGATCAGGGTCGGGACCCGGAGCCCACGGAATTCGTCCGCGAAGTCGAAGTCCTTGGCCATCGCCGCGCCGATCTTGTCGAGCAGCCGCGGGAAGTCCTCCGGTCGCGGCGCAAGCCGGGCGTACCCCTCGAACATCGGCGTGCCCTTCAGGAACTCCGCGGCCGCCGCGCCGACCTGCTCCTGCTGGGCGAGCATCTCGGGCGGGATCGCGTTGCGCCGGATATGCGCCGCCGCCATGACGAGCCGCCCGACGAGCTCCGGGTGGCGCGAAGCCGTGAAGAACGCCACGCCGCCGCCGAGGGAGTAGCCCACGATGTCGGGCCGATCGAGGCCGAGGTGCTCGATCAGAGCCGCGATGTCATCGGCCATGAGGCGGATGTCGAGCGGCCGATCGATGTCGGCCGTCCGGCCATGGCCCTGCAGGTCGACCAGGATGACCTGGTGGTCCTTCGCGAGCGCCGGCAGCGTCGGTCCGAACATCTCGCCCGACCCGAGCCCACCGTGGAGCAGGATCAGCGGCCGGCCCGTCCCGTGCGTCTCGTAGTAGAGATGGATCCCGTTGACGTCGGCGTACTGTCCCGCGCCGAGCGTCTGGCTCGTGGCGTCGCTGATGGCCATGGCGATGTCCTCCGGTCGCGTCGTGTGGTTGTCATTCTGACCGCCCGGCGACCGGGAACTCATCGGCGATGCTTGAGAGGCTTGACGACACACACTGTGTGATGCACACTATGTCGCACACATGGCCAACCCCGACGCGACCAGCTCCGCCGACAGCACGTTCGAGAACCTGCGTCTCGAGCTGCGGCGCGGCGCGCTCGTCCTCGCGGTGCTCGCCCGGCTGCGGACCGAGCACTACGGCTACGCGCTCCGCAAGGCGCTCGTCGAGCAGGGGATGGACATCGACGAGAACACCCTCTACCCGCTCCTCCGGCGCCTGGAGACCCAGGGTCTCCTCGACAGCGAGTGGCGCGAGGAGGACAGGCGATCCAAGCGTTTCTACCGCCTCTCGACGGAGGGTCACGCGATCCTGGCACGGCTGCTCGAGCAGTGGGCCGAGCTGGACGAGTCGCTCCGTCGGATCACCACGGAGGACCCGCCATGACCCTCATCGAGCGATACATGCGCGCTGTCCGCGACAGCCTGCCGCGCGCCCAGCAGGACGACATCGTCAACGAGCTGTCCGAGAACCTCCACGCCCGGTTCGAGGACGAGGCGGCGACCCGCGGACGGCCACTGACCGAGGACGAGGAGGTCGCGATCCTCCGGGCGTACGGCCACCCGATGGCGGTCGCGGCGCGCTATCGCGGCGACGAGCGGTCGGTGACCTTCGGCCGGCGGCTGATCGGACCCGAGCTCTTCCCGACCTACCTGAAGGTCCTCGGCGTCAACGTCGCGATCACCCTGCTGATCGGTCTGACGGCGCTGGTCGCCTCGATCCAGGTCTGGCCCGGCTTCCTCGGGGTCGTCGTCCCGCTGGCCATCCAGTTCGTGGCCGTGACGGCGGTCTTCGTGGCCATCGATGCCCACTGGGTCCAGAACGCCGACGGCTGGGACCCGCGAACGATCAGCTCGATGGGCCCGGACGTCGACATCTCGACGCTCGACGGGATCGCGACCCAGATGATCGGCAAGGAGCACGCCCGCGCGGTCGCCGTCACGACCTCCGTCCTGGAGATCGGTCTGCTCGCGGCCGCGCTGGCGGCCTGGCTCGCGATCGGGATGCCCGCGACCGTCGGGTTCCTCGAGCCCGGACCCGGCTGGCGGGACCTCTTCGTGCCGATCACGGTGGTCATCGTCGGCGCCCTCCTGACGCCGCTCGTCACCCTCCTCCGTCCGACGTGGACCCGGTTCCGGGTCGCCGCCCACATCGCGATCGACGCGGCGACGATCGCGGTCGGCGTGGTGTCGCTCGCCCTCGGAAGCTGGGTCGTCCTGATCGATCCGGCGCTCGCGACGGCCGATCAGCGATCGCTGGCCGAGCTCGTGAACGGAATCGTCCGCTTCTCGATCGCGGGCACGATCGTTCTGACGGCGATCAACCTGGCGCTCGAGGTCCGGCGGCTGGTCCGGATGTCGTGAGCCGCGGCGGCCACCGCCGCAGTCTCGATGGTCGCCGGCTGAGCGACAGGCGCGAGGTCCCCGGCGCATCATGGCGGGGTGACGTCAGGACCGAAGGCGCCGAGCACGACCGCCACCGCTGGCTCAGCCGGCGCATCGGCCGGCGCCACCGACGGCGACCAGCAGCGGACCTTCGTGTTCACCGATGTCGAGGGCAGCACCCGGCTCTGGGAGCAGTACCCCGACGCGATGCGCTCCGCGCTGGCCCGCCACGACGCGATCCTGCGCGCGGAGATCCACGGTGCCGATGGCGAGATCGTGAAGTCGACCGGCGACGGGCTCATGGCGGTCTTCGCCACGCCGGCCGCCGCGGTCCTGGCCGGGATCGCCACCCAACGTGCCCTGCTCAACGAGACGTGGCCGCAGCTCTGCGCCATCCGGGTCCGGGTCGGAATCCACGCCGGCCAGGCGGATGCCCGGGCCGGCGACTTCTTCGGTCCGACGGTCAATCGCACGGCCCGGATCATGGCGGCCGGACACGGCGGACAGATCCTGCTGTCGGGCTCGACCGCCGAGCTCGTCGCACCCGACCTCCCCCACGGCGCCGCCCTGCGCGACCTCGGCGAGCACCGGCTGAAGGACCTCGGCCGGCCCGAGCGCCTGTTCCAGGTCACGCATCCGGATCTGCCGGCCGAGTTCCCGCCGCTCTCGACCCTCGACCTCCGGCCGAACAACCTGCCGACCCAGACCTCCGCGTTCGTCGGCCGGGACGCCGAGCTGACCCAGATCCGCGAGCGCCTCGACGACGCCGGCGTGCGACTCGTCACGCTGACCGGACCGGGCGGCACCGGCAAGACCCGGCTCGCCCTGCGCGCCGCCGCCGACCAGATCGACCGCTTCACGGACGGCGTCTTCTTCGTCGAGCTGGTCACCGCGACGGACAGCGACGCGGTGCTTGCGCTGATTGCCACAGCGGTCGGACTGGCGGACACGACCGACCGTTCGCCGCTCGACGAGCTGCGCCGCACGCTCCGCGCCCAGCAGGTCCTGCTCGTCCTCGACAACTTCGAGCAGGTCACGGTCGCGGGGCCGATCCTCGTCGACCTGCTGGCCGACTGCCCCGGACTGAAGGCGCTCGTCACGAGCCGCCAGGCGCTCCGCGTTCGCGGCGAGAACGTCGTGTCGGTGCCGCCGCTGTCGCTGCCTGCCGCGGCGGCGGGCGCGACGTCGGCGGTCGAGCTCAGCCAGTTCGAAGCGATCCAGCTGTTCGTCGAGCGTGCCCGGTCGGTCCGGTCCGACTTCCGGCTGACCGACGACAACGCCGCGGCGGTGGCCGAGATCTGCCGCCGCCTCGACGGCCTGCCGCTTGCGATCGAGCTCGCGACGGCCCGCATGAACCTCTTCTCGCCGGAGGCGCTGCGTGATCGGCTCGGCAGCCGGCTGAAGCTGCTCGGTGGCGGCGCCCGCGACCTGCCGGCTCGGCAGCAGACCCTGCGCGCCACGATCGAGTGGAGCTATCAGCTCCTGGATCCGGGCGAGCAGCGGCTCCTGGAGCTCCTCTCCATCTTCGCGTCCGGATCGATCGAGGCGGTCGAGGCCGTGGCGAGCGGACTCGACGCGGCGGCCGGTGTCGCGCTCGATGCCGTCGACGGCCTCGGCTCGCTGCTGGAAAAGAGCCTGGTCCGGCAGACCGAGTCGACCGCCGGCGAGACGATGCCGCGGATCGTGCTCCTCGAGACGATCCGGGAGTACGCCGCGGAGCAGCTCGAGGCCCGGCCCGAGTTCGCCGCCGCTGCCCGCGACCAGCACGCCCGCGTCTTCGCCGAGGTCGCGGCCGCGTCGACCCGAGCGAGCGCCGGGTCGGACGCCGACGCCGACGAGGCGACGGCCGCCCTCGCGCCCGACCTCGACAACCTCCGGATCGCGTGGCGTCACGCCGTCACGCAGCGCGACCTCGCCCGGCTCGACCCGCTTCGCGACGCCCTGTGGCCCGTGTTCGAGGGGCGCGGCTGGTACCACGCCAGCGCCGAGATTCTCCAGGATCAGCTGGGAGTCCTGGTGACGACCCCGCCGAGCCCCGAGCGCCTGCAGCAGGAGCTGTCAATGCGGATGAGCCTGGCCCGGGTGCTGACGCTGCTGCGCGGCTACACGGGCCCGGTCGAGGACGCCTATGCCGAGGCGCTCGCACTGTTCGAGAACCAGAGCCAGGTGCCCCAGCTCTTCCCCGTCCTGCGCAGCCTTGCCAGCTTCCACGGGTTTCGCGGCGAGTTCGACGTCGGGATCGACTACGCCCACCGGATCATCCGGCTCGCCGACGCCCAGGACGACACGAGCATGCGGGTGGACGGCCAGTTCCTCCTGGGCTCGTACACCGGGTTCATGGGCCAGCTCGAGACCGGGCTGGGGCACCTCGACCAGGCGATCGCGGCGTTCGAGAGCCGGGGCTACCGGCCGCGCCGGCTGCGTCTCGGGATCGATGCCCGGGTGTCGTGCCTGACCACGTCGGGCTTCTTCCTGTGGCTCCTGGGATCCCCCGATCAGGCGGTCAAGCGGGCCGACCGCGCGATCGAGATCGCCGCCGACCTCGACCATCCGTACTCCCATGCCTACGCCCTGTTCCACTCCGGGTTCCTGCACCTCTGGCGCCGCGAGAACGAGATCGTTGAGGAGCGGGCGACCCGCGCGCTCCGGGTCGTGGACGCGACCGAGATGGCGGTCTGGCGTGCCCTCGGGACGTGCCTCCTCGGCGCTGCGACGAGCGCGCTCGGCCGGCCGGACGACGGTCTGGCGATGGTGGCCGCCGGGATGGACCGCTACCACGGCCTGCGCACGCCGCCGGTCTTCTGGCCGATGGTCCTGTTCCTCCAGGCCGGTGCCTTCGCCGACGCGGGGACGCCAGGGCCCGGGTTCGGCCTGATCGACGAG
This sequence comes from uncultured Chloroflexia bacterium, assembly GCA_963783055.1. Lineage (GTDB taxonomy): Bacteria > Chloroflexota > Limnocylindria > Limnocylindrales > CSP1-4 > CF-46. The sequence goes on along the minus strand of CAWAMB010000002.1, from coordinate 616,351 downwards.
GCCCTCCAGCTCGGTGGACCGGACGACGTCACCGGATCCCTGTTCCACGTCGTGCGGGGCGACCTGTCGCTCCTCGGACCGGAGCGGGACGTCGCGGCCGCGACTGCGTCGTACGAGGCGTCAGCGGCGCTGTCCGAGCGGTTCGGTGCCCGGGGGCCGCAGCTCCGCGCGGCCGTGCGCCTGTGCCGGATCGCGACGGACGCGGACCGGCGCGCGCGTCTCGAGGCGTTGCGCGCCGTCTACGACACCTTCACCGAGGGCTTCGACGCCCCGGACCTCGTCGAGGCCGCCGCGCTGCTCCGCTGAGCAACATGGGGGGCACCCGTGGGCGTCAGCGAGCGGCGTCGGGGTCGCCGGCGGCTTCCTCCGCCAGGACGTGGAGGTCCTCGGCCCGGTTGACCGCCACCTCCGCCTTCTCCGGCAGGACCTCGGGCGCGTCAATCGAACGCTCGACCTCCTCCTGGGCCATGGCCGTTCGTTCGGTTGCAACCTGGATGGCGTCGTCGAGCGCGGGTTCGTCATTCATGACCGGATGGTGGCCGCCGCCACGGTGTGCCGTCCTTACGCGGTGACCCGCCGCATTGCACCCGCGTCACGACCGAGGGACGTCGGCGCAGCCGAGCGGCGGTCGGCACGCGGGCGACGTACCGTAGGCGGTGGCCGTCGATCGCCCGGGGCCGGGCCGATCGCTGCGTCACAGCCGACCTGGAGGCCCGGTGCCCGACGACCCTGCCTCGATCACGCCCGCGGAGGCGACGCCGCCCCGACCTCCGTCCGATCGACCGAGCGGTCTCGGGGTCGTCGGCGCGGCGGTCGGAGCCGCCGTCTCGGCCGTCCGTCAGGCCCTCGCCAACGACGGCATCCGACGGCTCGGGTTCTCGTGGACCATCGGGATCGCGGCCGACGCGGCCTTCACCGTCGTGACCCTGGTCACGGTCTTCAATCTCGGCGGAATCCTGGCCGCGGGACTGCTCGGCGCGATCCGCCTCGTCCCGGCGGTCTTCCTCGGCCTGTTCTCGGGCGCGTTGCTCGAGCGGTTCCGGGGCGACCGGATCCTCGTGGCGATCGGCTTGGTGCGAGCGGCCAGCGCGGCGCTGACGGCCGTCGCCATCGCCACCGCCGGCACGACCATGGCCGACCACCAGGTCACGATGATCCAGCTGTTCCTCTTCGCGACGATCGCCGGCGCCGCGAGCGCGCCGGTCCGGCCGACCCAGATCACCCTGATGCCCGCGATCGCCCGGAGCCCGGCAGAGCTCGTTGCGGCCAACACGGCATGGAGCACCGGTGAGGGGCTCGGCGCGTTCGTCGGGCCGGCCGTGGCCGGCGCGTTGATGGCGGTGAACCAGCCGGCGGTCGTCGCCGCGCTCGCCGCGGCCGCGTTCGTGGCGACCGCGGTCATCGCCGCGGGGCTGCGATTCGAGCACGAAGCCGACGCCTCCGGCGACGGCCGGCGGATGTCGCTCCGGCGACGACTCGTGGCCGGCGTCCGGGCGATCGGCAGCCGGCCGGTCATCGGCTGGTCGATGGTCGGCGTGTTCGGGCAGGTCGTGACGCGGGGGCTGCTGAACGCCCTGATCGTCGTGGCGGCGATCGAGCTCCTGGACATGGGCCAGTCGGGGCCGGGGCTGCTCAGTGCCGCGCTCGGGATCGGCGGGCTGGTCGGGATCGTGTTCGCGATGTCGTCGACGCGGGCGAACCAGCTGGTCCGGACGATGCTCCTTGCCCTGGCCTTCTGGGGTCTGCCGCTGTCCGTCCTGGGCGTGGCGCCGCTCGCGCCGATCGCGCTGGCGGCGATGCTCGTGATCGGCGTGGCGAACGCGACCTACGACGTCGCCCTGTTCACGATCATCCAGCGCGGCTCCACGAACGAGGATCGCTCGTCGGTGATGTCGGTCCTCGAGGCGGTGATCGGCCTGGGCGGCGTCGCCGGCAGCCTGATGGCGCCGCTGCTCCTGGCCGTGTTCGAGGCGCGCGGCGCGCTCATCGCGGGCGGACTGATCCTGCCCGTCCTGGCCGTCCTCATGTACCTGCGGATCGGCCGAATGGAGCGGATCACCGTCGTCGACGAGGACGTCGTCCACCTGCTGCGATCGGTCCCGGCGTTCGCCGAGCTGCCGATGACCGCGGTCGAGCGGGTGGCCGCCGGGCTCGAGCCCTTCGCGGCGCCCGCCGGGACGGCGCTGATGACCCAGGGCGAGCTGGGCGACACGTTCATCGTGATCGGAACGGGCGAGATCGAGGTGCTCGTGGACGATCGGCCGATCCACCGACTCGGACGCGGGGCGGGCGTCGGCGAGATCGCCCTGCTCCGGCGCAGCCCGCGGACCGCGACGGTCGTCGCGATCAGCGACGTGACGGGCTACAGCGTCGACGCGGCGACGTTCCTGTCGGCGATCGCCGGCCCGGCAGCGGCCGCCGTCACGGAGCGGATGGCCGAGGCGAACCTGAGGCGAGCGAGCGGCTCCACCTGAGCCTCAGCGCAGGATCCCGTAGACGACCTTGAGCCGGGCCTTCGAGACGACCGCGGTTCCGTAGGAGGTGGCGGCGAACCCGCGCACCTGGCGGCCGTACCGGTTGTACGTCGGCGAGAGCGCCTTGGAGTACCACGCGGTGCTGAAGCCCAGCCCATCCCAGGCCCCGACACAGCTCGGCGAGAAGCTGGCGGACCAGGCACAGCGCCGAGTGTCCCAGCCGCCGATGCTGGCGCCCGGAACCGTGACGCTGCGGCCGTACACCTGGAACGTCAACGACTTGTAGATCGTCGCGGACGGGACGGTGAACTGCCACGCGACCCACGAGGTGGCGCGCTTCGTCGGCGTCGTCATGTTCACGTACGTCGAGTACGTGTACAGCCGCTTACCCGAGATCGTGACGTAGGACGTGGCCGTTCGGACGTGGCCCGTCGCATCGCGCAGGGTCTGGACGAACTTGTACTTGCCGGCGCCGAACATCGCGCCCGTCGAGCTCCTGCCCGCCCACGTATAGCGGTAGACGCCCGTCTTCGACCCGAGACTCGCCAACACGATCCGGCCGCCGGTCGGTCGATAGATGGCGACCGTAACGGTGGCCGGCTCGCCCAGCGTCCCCCCGACCTGGACGGTGTCCTTGTACCCGTCCTTGTAGGGATAGAACGTCTGGGCCGCCGGCGTGGTGGCCACGAGCGCGACGCCGGTATCGGCGAGCGTGGTCAACGTCTGGCCTGCGCTCGACGGAGCGAAGCCGGGTGCGCCGGAGTACTCGCCCACGATCCAGTGGCTGCCCGCGGCGAACTTCTTCGAGATGGACAGGGAATGAACCGACGGCGTCACGACCACAGTCGCGAGCGTCTGCGAGGTCGTGACGTCCCAGATCCTCAGAGTGCCGCCGGTCAGGCCAACCGGACCGGTCAGGTTCGCCGTCGCCGTCACCGTCTGATCGCTGTACGACTTGGTCTTGCTCAGGGCGATCGTGGTCGCGGTCGTGTCGCCGACGGTGAAGTCGAGCATCGCGGTTGCGGACGTGGCGTTGCCCGACATGCTGTAGAACTCGGCCCGTGCCTGATGTGCACCCGCCGCCAGACCCGGGACGATGCCCTCCCCGACGGCAGTCCCGTAGTAGTTGAACCGGCCGACATAGATCGACTCGTCCACCCAGACGTCGACGATCCCCTCGTCCGGTGTCGGACTCACGGTCGCGGCCAGATAGAAGGCGCTGCCGACCGTCGGCTGGCCGCTGGGGATCGAGAGCGACACCGTCGTCGCGATCCGGCCGTGCTGGTTGAGCGGGGCAGCGCGTTGGGGCGAGGCAAACGCATCGGACGTGATCACGAGGTCGGCCCGGAGATCGCCGCCCGTCTGGGGCTGGGCGACGATGTCGACCGTGCAGCTCGCCCCGGCGGCGACCGTGCTGCCCGAGCACGCATCGTTGTCGATGCCCCAGGACGATGCGGCCGTTCCGGCGATCGCCAGCCCGCTGATCGCCGTGGCCGCGGTCCCGACGTTCTGGATGGTCATCGGCGTGGAGACCGGCTCGGCGGTCGAGACATCGCCGACATTGACCTGCGCGGGACTCGCGACAAGGGCTCGAACGGCGGCGGTCGAGTGGAACCGCATCGCACCGCTTGCGTGCCCGATCGAGCCACCGGTGCAATCCGACCGGAAGTCGATCGCCACGGATGCAAACCGTCCGTCAGGCAGGTAGGACGCCTCGCCGACGATGACCGTGCTCGTGTAGGCACCGCAGCCCAGCCAGTTGTAATGGAAGAAGGGCTGGCCATCGGTCTGGACCGACATCGCCGTGTACGTCCCGGGCACGAGCTGCGCGCCGTCCGGGCCGCCGACATAGATCGAAGCGGCTGGGCCATTGACCTGCACGCCCGCGACCGGGATCGGCGTCAAGGACATGAAACTCACGAACTCGTTCGTTGCGGAGGTGACCGGCGCCTCGTTCTCGGCATACCACGCCGAGGCGATCTCGACGGCATGCGCCCGCGCCGGCGCGCCCAGCACCCCGCCGAGGGCGACAAGCAGCGAGACGATCAGCGCACCAACCGGGCGCCTCCGAATCCCTCGCGCGTCGCGACCCGGCCCGTACCTCAGTGTCCGCACTCGATCCTCCGAGATCACCGCGTGGCTCCCTGGCCAGACCCGACAGCGGCGACCCGTAACCTACAGGGAACGAACGCCCCGCAACAGTCCTTTCGTGACGGGCGACGGTGCGGGATCGCACCGCCGTTCAGGACCGGCGTGCCGCTCGCTCGAGACCGTCCAGGATCAGGTCGAGCCCGAACGCGAACTCGAAGTCGTCGTCGCAGCCGCCGAGGCCCCCGTCGTGGGTCGCCGCCAGCGCGAGCTTGCCGACGTTCGGCCAGGTCGCGCCGAGCGTCGTCGCGATCGCCGTGGCGGTTTCCGCGTCGGGCCGCGGATCGGCCGTGTCGTTGAACGGATCCTGGGTGAACCCGAAGACGCGGCTGCCGAGGACGTGCAGGGCATGGTGGGCCAGGTCGATCGGGAAGCCGCCGGACTCGAGGAAACGGAGGACCGCGTCGATGTGGCCCAGCGTCGCCGGCCCGACGTCCGGTCTTGACACGATCACGGCCGGCGCCCACGGGTGGCGGAGCATCACGGCGCGAGCGGCAAGCGACAGCTGCCGGAGCGACGTCTTCCAATCCGGGCCGGTCGTCGGTGTCTTGATCTGGCCCACCACGACATCGACGATCCCGTCGAGGATCGCGTCCTTGTTCCGGACGTGTCGGTAGAGGGCCATGCCCTCGACGCCGAGCTCCTGGCCGAGCTTGCGCATGCTCAGCTCGTCGATCCCGCCGCGATCGGCGAGGTCGACCGCGGCCTGCATCACGCGCTCGCGGGTCAGGGGAGCACGAGGGGTCGTCGTGGGGGCGGTCTCGGTCATCGGGCCTGCAGGTGCAAATCGAGGCTTGACGAGTTTACGGTGTAATCGTATGCTGCGGAAGACGTTTACGCCGTAAACACGCCAGGAGGCAATCCACATGACCGCAGAGCTCGAGCGACCCTCTCCCAAGGTCCCGCGCTGGCTGGTCCGGACGATCTGGAAGGTCCACCGCGCCGCCTACTCCGTCTCCGGCGGCCGGTTCGGCCTGCGCGAGATCAAGGCCGGACAGTGGGGGATGCTCCGGCTCACGACCGTCGGACGGAAGACCGGCCGGACGCGGGTCGCGATCGTCGGCTATCTCGAGGACGGGCCGAACGTCGTCATGCCGGCGATGAACGGCTGGGCGGAGCCGGACCCCGCGTGGTGGCTCAACCTCCAGGCGAACCCGGAGGCGACGATCGAGCTGCCGGGCGGAACGCGGCGGGTCACCGCTCGCGCGGCGAACCCCGACGAGCGCCAGCGCCTCTGGGCCGAGTTCGTCGGCCTGGGAACGGCGGCCTACACGAACGCCAACGCCCGGCTCCGTACCCGCGAGACGGCGATCGTCATCCTCGAGCCGCGCCCGTAGGGTCTAGCTTCGCGGCCGCAGGTCCTCGTCCGGGCCCGGCACGTCGCGCATCGGGGCGGGCGGCAGCGGCGGCCGCTGGTCCGGTCGCCGCGCCAGCTCCTCCGAGATGAGCCGGCGGAGCTCCTCGAGGCCCGCCGGTCCGAGCTTCTCGAGCAGGGTGGGGAAGTCAGCCATGGGTGCCTCCAGTCGTGATCGAAAGAGCGAGCTCGTGGGCGCCGTCGAGGCGCGTCACCTCGTGATAGATCCACCACGCGCCATCGCGGACGATGGCGTCGACGTACCGGAGGATGCTCGGGCAGCCGGCCCAATAGCCGGGCTCGGGTCGCTCCGGCCGACGCACCACGAGACGATCGGCGGGATTGAACCGTGCCGGTCGGGGGATCGTCGTCATGCCACGCCAACGATGGCACGACACGCCCGAGCGCGCCCTTCCCCGGGGTCTCGATCAGTTGCCGACGATGAACCCGTCGACGTCGACGCGCGGCCGGCCGGCCGTGCCGAGGACCTTGATCGTGATCGTCCGGGTGGCCGAGGTCGTGTAGGTCGTCTGCCAGATCAGGTGCTTCGTGCGAAGCGTGGACGACCACAGATCGACCGTGGCCTTCAGGCTGCCGTTGATGTAGATCGCCGCCTTCCCGCGGGTGCGCGAGGTGAGCCCGACCCAGGTGATCGATCGACCCGTGAACGTGTAGCTGGCGGTCGCTCCGGCGGCTGACGAGGCTCGTGATGTTCCACCCCAGAAGCTGGTGCTGCTCGTCGCGGTCGACCAAGAGCCGCGGTATCGCACGGATGGGGCGGACTGCGAGACCGCCGAGAAGCGTGACGTCGGCCCGGTCGCCCACGTCCCGACGTTCCCGCCGTGGTCGATGGCGCGGACGCGGAACCGGTGGGTATGCCCGAGGGCGACGGTCCGGTCGACGTGAAGGAACGTCGTCGCGGTGGCGAACGTCGCGAACGGCCCGCCGTCGATCGACTCGGCGATCTCGTAGTGCTCGACGCCGAGCCCGACGTCCGAGCTCGACCACATCACCCGCACCGACGGCTTGCCGTCGACGAGGGACAGCCCCGACCGGACGAACCACGTCGGCGCGGTCACGGTCGGCGGCGTCAGGTCGACCGTCGGGATCACGAAGACGCGACCCGGGTAGCCGATCTCGTCGGGATCGCCTTGGGGTTCCGACAGCAGGATGTCCGGCCGGGCATCGCCGGTCACGTCGACGAGGCCAAGCCCGATCACCCGGAAGTCGGCGTCGAAGGGGGCCGTGATCGGTCGCCAGGCGGATGCGTCGGCCACGGACAGGTCGACGTTCGAGGTTGCGGTCCGACCCCGGATCAGGTACGCCGTTCCCGGTGCTGATTCGGCGGACGTCAGGATGTCGGCCCGTCCATTGCCGTCGACGTCCCGGACGTCGACCCACCAGCCCATCGAGTCATGGATGTCGGCCGCGACGATCTGCCACGTTGCCGAGGGAAACGTCGTTCCGCCCAGCAGCACGTTGACGGCGCCGTGCATCGAAGCAGCATTGCCGCCCTTCTGGAACCACGGATCGCCATAGGCCACGTCCGCCTTGCCGTCACCGTTGATGTCCCCGACTGCGAGGGTCTCCTTGGCGTTCGCGTCGATCAGGTACGGGGCCGTGACGACGCTCGCCGCGCCCGGCTCGGGATCGGCCAGGTCGATGTCCGACATGGCCGGGCCGCCCCACGCAACGACGATCGCTCCCGGCTGGCCGGCACGGATCACCACGTCCGAGTAGCCGTCGTCGTCGACGTCGCCCGAGCCGAGGTCGAACCCGAGGCCGGCCGTCGCCCCGGATCCGTCGATCCGGATGACGCCATCCGTGGCCGTCAGGAGGTCGACGTCAGCGGGGTCGTCGCTCCCGCGGACGACGAAGACGCTTCCCGAGAGGGGCGTTCCCTCGGCCGACGACTGGAATCCGAGCGCGATGTCATCGAAGCCGTCCAGGTCCACGTCACCCGCGCCGGCCACCGAGACGCCGTTCCAGATGGCTGGACCGCCCGCGATGGACCACCCGTCCTCGCTGCTGAAGTCCGCGAGATCGACGTCCGACGGATTGGCCCGGCCGAGGATCACATGGGCGACGGGGCGGTCATCGTTGAAGGCCCAGGGCGAAGCGACGATGACGTCGTCGAATCCGTCGCCGTTCACGTCTCCGACCCCGTCGACGTAGTTGCCGCTGCCGTCGGACTCGCCGCTCGGCCAGATCCGGAACCCGTCCTCGGACGTCATGCCGCCGACCGTGAGGTGGCCGAGGTCCGTTGCGCCGAAGACCACGATCGCCGCCGTGACCCCTTCCGGAGCCGGTGTGCCGCCCTCCTCGGAATGGCGACCGACGATCATGTCCTCGCGGCCGTCGCCGTTCACGTCACCCGCCGAGTGGACCGCTCCACCGAGCCACGTCCGTTGGACCGACCCGTCGATCGTGAAGAACGGATCCGGGTCCGTCGCCAGGGCGATCGACGGGGCCAAAGCCCCGGCTGTGGCGATCGCGATGAGCATGAATGCGACCAGCACGGCCGGGCCGCGTCGCCGACTCGGTCGTCGTGGTTGCATCGTCCGCGCCAAATCGTCCCTCGCCGTCGGTGGTCGCTGTCCACCTGATCCTGCCCCACGGACGGCCCGCTGTACAGGCAGCCATCCGGGGCGGCAGAGCGCCAACGACGGGGCAGGCACAAGCGCCGTGGCCCGGATGCACCGGACCATCGACTGGTTGGCCGTTTCGGCGACCTCCGGTACGGTTCTCCCGTGCCCAACCTTCGTCGTCTCAACCTGACCCTCGCCGTCCTCGTCATGCTCGTCGCGAGCGCCGTCGCCCCCGGCGCGGCGCACGCCGCCGCGGGTCGGACGCTGTACGTCTCCACCTCCGGCCATGACTTCAACCCGGACGGCTGGACCGTCCCGCCCAACAGCATCGACACGCCGTGGCGCTCCATCGAATGGGCCGTCCGGCGGGCCTACGCCGGCGACACGATCGTCGTCCGCGGCGGGACCTACACCGAGGCCGTCGGCTGGGGCGCCCGGAAGGGCACCGCGGCCGCGCCGATCCGCCTCGAGTCGTATCCCGGCGAGCGCGTCGTCATCAAGGGCACCCTGGCTCTGAAGGGCGCCGACTACTGGATCGTGCGCCGGATCAACGTGACGCGCGACCCGGCGACCGGGCGGCATGAATCGCTTGTCGCATTCTTCGGCGGGGTCGGCTGGCAATTCCTCGACTCGGAGGTCTGGGGCACCAATGGCGTCTCGAACCTGATGGTCATGGGGTCGACCACGTGGGGCGTCCCGAAGAACTACCGGATCGCCGGCAACTGCATCCACGACAACCTCGCGACGGGCGACGGACCCGTCCAGGACCACAACATCTATCTCTATCCGGGTCTCAACTCGGGCCCCGGCGTCATCGAGCGCAACATCTTCTTCAACGCCCGCAACGGCTCCCACATCAAGGCCGCCGGGCCGAACTCGTCGACGGGCGCGGCCTACGTGACGATCCGCTACAACACGATGGTCCGAGGCTCTGCCGGCGTGTCGATCGGCTACGGCTCGCATCACATCAAGCTCCAGCGCAACCTGATCGGCGTCCAGTGGGGCGGCACGAGCACGTACATCGCGGCCCTGATCGGGAACCACCTCACCGGCTACTACAACAACTCGTACGACATGGCCGTGTGGGGCTACAAGAAGTCGATCAACTCGGTGAACAGCACGGTCCGCCCGATCACGTCGGCGCGCACGGTGTGGGTCCACCCGACCTTCGACACGACGCTGAGCTGCTCCGGCTTCCATCCGAAGGACGCGACGAGCCAGAAGTACGGGCGTTACGCCCCCTAGGCCTCGGTCGGACGGGCGAGGGCGGCCGCAACCTCCGCGACGGGGCGACTGACCGGAACGTCGCGCGGTCCGCCGGCCGACGAGATACCAGACCTCCATCTCGCCCTTGCCCTTGACCGGGATCGTGCCGCGCGGCTCGGTCACGAACTCGTCGCCGAGGAGCTCGCGGGTCGCCTGGGTGATCTGGATCCGGCCCGGCGTGCCGTGCGACTCCATCCGGCTGGCGGTGTTCACCGCGTCGCCCCACAGGTCGTACAGGAATCGCTTTCGGCCGATGACGCCGGCGACGACCGGACCCGAGTTGATGCCGACCCGGAGCTCCAGCCCGAGATGCCCGACGTCGTCGCTCGACTGCATCGCCTCGAGCATGTCGAGCGCCATCAGGGCGACCGCCCGGGCGTGGTCGGGGCGGACCGCCGGGACACCCGCGGCGACCATGTAGCAGTCGCCGATGGTCTTGATCTTCTCGAGCCCGTAGCGCTCCGCCAGCGTGTCGAAGTGGCTGAACAGGTGGTCGAGGAGCCCGACGACCTCGGCCGGCGCCAGGTGCTCGGACATCGGCGTGAAGTCGACGACGTCGGCGAAGAGGATCGTGGCCGAGCTGAACTGGTCGGCGATCGGGTGGGTGTCCGCCTTCAGCTGGTCGGCGATCGAGCGCGGCAGGATGTTCAGGAGCAGGGTCTCGGCCTTCGCCTGCTCGACGCGGAGTGACCCGAGGGCGTCGCCGCGCTGCTTCGCGAAGAGCGCCAGGAGGGTGAACACGATCGTCCCGCCGACGGCGATGTTGAGCGCGAGCATCGTGCTCGTGAACACGATCGGAAGCGGCGGCAGGACGTTGCCGATCAGCTCGCCGGCGATCCCGGCGCCGAGGAAGACGACGAGATACGCGACATACCAGCGGATCGCCGATCGAACGTCGCTGAACACGAGCGCGCCGAGCGGAGCGAGGACGCCCCACAGACCGATGCCGCCGGCGTCGAGGAAGCCGCCGAGCGGGATCATCGACAGGGTCGGCGCGAACAGGATGTCGAGCAGGTTCACCCGGAGCAGCTGATTGACGTTGCGCGTCCGCGCGAAGACGACGATCGCCGCGGCGAGGATCACGAAGTAGAGGAGGGCGACGGCGCCGACCGGCGAACCGAGCGCCAGGTAGAGCGTTCCCCAGAGGAGCGCGATGGGCAGGATCAGGACCGACGTCAGGACGAGCAGCACCTTCCGTGCCCGCGTGTCCGGGTCGTCGGCGGGATCGGCGCCGACGCGCGACAGGCGGGCAACGGTGGTTTCGACGGCAGCGCGAAGTCGGGTGGCGAGGCTCACGCCGGAGACGGTACTCCGCGCCGCGATCGAGCACAGCGCAACGAGGAAGCCGCCGACCGTTGCGGGTCGGCGGCCTCGCATGGGTCGGAGTGGGACCTGGGTCAGCGGCTGCCGACGAGCCGCCCTTCGAAGGCTGCCTCGAGCTGGGCGACGTCGAGCTTCTGCATCGTCAGCATCGCCTCGAATGCGCGCTTTGCGCCGTCGCGGTCGGGGCTCGACAGGAGCTCGTTCATGCGCGCGGCGTGACCTGCCACGACAGCCCGAAGCGATCCTTGAGCCAGCCGCACTGGCTCGGCTCGCCGCCGTCGGCGATCAGGACGTCCCAGTAGCGGTCGACCTCGGCCTGGTCCTCGCAGTCGATCGCGAACGAGACCGCTTCGGAGAACTTGAAGTCCGGGCCGCCATTCAGGCCGACGAACGGCCGGCCGGCGAGCGTGAACGCGACGGTGAGGACCTCGCCCTCCTCGGTGCTCGGGTTGTCCGCGACGGCCCGGTCGACGCTGTCGACGTGGCTGTCGGGGAAGATCGAGCAGTAGAAGGTGGCGGCCTCCTCGGCCTGGCCATCGAACCAGAGGAAGGGGGTGATGGACGTCATGGGGTACCTCCCGAACTACACTTGTGTCCCGACAGGTTGGCAGACATTCCTGTTCAGTCGCCTCAGGGAGATCCGCCTCGAGTCACAGAACCCTTGCGGACCGACCCATCCGACGACGACGCCGAGATGGCGCGGTGCCATCCTGTCCCTGACCAACCTCTGTCATGAGGCGACGGATGCCCACCGAGCCGCCCAAGCCGATCGACCCGCCGCCGGCGGCGGTCGGCGTCCTGTTCGTCCACGGTGCCGGCGATCACGCGGTCGGGAGCACCCTGATCGAGTTCGGGCAGCCGCTGATCAACTGGCTCGACGGCTGGCTGTCCTCGGGTCGATCGACGAGCGAGATGCAGGCGACCGACCTGGTCCAGCCCGGAGCGGCCCAGCTCCTCACTCGCGAGGCGGACCAGTCGGCGCCGGCCAACGTCGCCATCGAGCTCCGATCGCGGAGCGACCCCCAGCCCCACCGCTGGCTGTTCGCCGAGTCGCGCTGGGACCAGGCGTTCGTGCCGCCGTCGTTCCAGCAGGTGCTGATCTGGGCCCTCACCGTCGTGCCGTGGACCGTCCTGACCCAGTTCCTCGGACCGTTGTCCGACAAGGCCAGCCAGCTCCACCCGACCATCCCGTCCATCGTCCGGTTCGTCGTGGAGGCGATCCTCGCCCTGGTCCTGATCGTCGTCGTGTCGGTGCTGCTCCAAGCCCTGGCAATCGTCATCCTGATCCTGTCGCTGATCCCGCTCGACGTGGTCCGGAACGTCGTCGGGCGCCTCCAGCGCTTCGCGTCGACGTCCGTCGGCGACCTGTACATCGTGCTCATGAGCCCCGTCCAACGGGCGGCGCTCGCCGGGGCCGTCCAGCGCGATGTCGCGTGGCTCCGGGCGCGCTCCACGAAGGTCGTCGTCGTTGCCCACTCGCAAGGCGGATTTGTCGCCCACCAGGCGCTCACCGATCCGTGGCACCCGCCGGTCGATCTCTTCGTGACGCTCGGCTCCGGGCTGATCCGGCTGTCCGAGTCCGAGCGCGCGCGGCGGACGCACATGCTCGTGCCGGCCCTGATCGGCCTGCTCGGGTTCCTGGTGTTCCTGCGCTTCGCCCCGGACGCCATCCTCGGAACGGTGGGGTTCGCCGAGCGCCACCCGGCGGTCGGGCTCGCGGCCGAGATCGGCTTCGTCCTGATGCTGGTCGCGATCATCCCGATCCGGCGCTATCTCCAGCTGCGGTCGCGCGGGCAGGCCGTCCTTCGGTCGCCGATCGCGGAGCTCCCGACGGGGACGCGCTGGGTCGACTACGTGACCGCCGAGGATCCGGTGCTGAACGGCAGGCGAGCCGGCCGGTTGCCGGCCGATGCCGTGCCGATCGACGTGCAGAACCGTGGCTCGGTGATCGCGGACCACGGATCGTATTGGGACAACACGGACCAGTTCGTCGCGCAGGTCGCGCTCGAGATCGGGGCGCTCGACCAGCCGCTTCGCTTGGCGGCGTCCGGCCCGGAGCGGACGGAGTCCGAGATCCGGGAGTGCCTCGAGCGATCGTGGGCCGCCCGGCTGGGCCGGGTGGCCGTGCTGGAACGCGTCCGGCTGGTCTTCGGGGCGGCCGTGCTCGCGCTGATCGTCGGCCACTGGGCGCGTCTGAGCGTGATCGGGGCGCCGATCGCGAAGGCCGTCGGCAGCCTGCCCGAGCAAGTCCGCGACATCGGCGGGCCGCTCGTCGACGCGATCGTCCCGGTCGCCGTTTCGCACGCGACGCTGCTCGGCGTGCTTGCCGTGGTGATCGTGGCGGCGGCGGCCTATCGCCTCGCCGTGATCGCCTGGGATGCGTGGGGCGACGACGACACCGTGAGCCAATGGCGCGGCGAGCCGGCGTACCCGCTCGCGGGCGGCGCGATCGCGTTCCACGCCTGGGCGGCGACGATGTTCGCCTTCGTTGCCCTGGTCGCCTGGTACGGCCCGACCGGCGTCGTCCATTCCATCGCGTGGATCCGTGACTGGCGTGACCCGATCACCCAGTCGATCGTGGGCATCGTGTTCGGGTCGCTTCCGGTGGCTGCGCTGGCGCTGTTCGTCACCGTCCGACCGACGTGGCCGAAGCTCGACGACGCGCGCGTCGCGAAAGTGATCGTCGGCATCTGCCTGACGGTCGTGTTCGACCTGACGCTGGCGGCCGCCGCACCCGGTCGGCGCTGGGAGAACCTGGCGTTCGGGGCGATCATCGCCGTCGCCACCATCGAGTTCGCCGTCGGTCCGCTGACGCCGTTGGCGCGGCTTGCCGCGACTGCGGCGACCTGGCTCCGCGGCCGCGCGGATCGACCGCTCGTCGGATCGCGGGCCGGTCTGGCCGATGCCTGGTGGCTCGGGGCGCTGGGACTGGTCGTGGTCATGGTGCCGCTCGCGCTCAAGGCGACCGGCATCGCGACGGTGCTCGCGATCCTGTGCGGCGTCTGTGCCATCGGGCTCGGCGTCGTGTCGGCGGCTCGCGGAGGCGCACGCCAGATCCGCGTGGCCGGCATGGCCGCCGCGATGCTCGCGCTGACCACGGCCGCGATCGCCGTCGCCCACTGGGTCGACGTCACCCGCTGAGCGCCGCGTACGATGGCGGAGCCATGACCGACACGCCCGTCAAGAGCCCGCGCCTCCCGCCACGCTGGGTCATTCGATTCTTCTGGGCGGCGCACCGCGCGGCGTATCGGCTGACCGGCGGCCGGCTTGGGCTGTGGCGGCCGAAGCCGGGCAAGTGGGGGACGATGCGCCTCACGACGGTCGGCCGGAAGACCGGCAAAGAGCGGCTCGCGATCCTGGGCTACTACGAGGACGGGCCGAATCTCGTGACCGTGGCGATGAACGGCTGGGGCGAGGCCGAGCCGGCCTGGTGGCTCAACCTCCAGGCACATCCCGAGGCGACGATCAACCTGGCCGACGGTTCACGCGCGGTCCGGGGGCGAGCTGCCGACGGCGACGAACGCGCCCGGCTGTGGGCTCGCTGGCGCGACTACGGGGACGATATCGACGGGTATGCCACACGACGACCGGGTGAGACGGCGATCGTGATCCTCGAGCCGTCGACGGCCGAGCCCGCCTGACGGCCAATCCCGCGTCACGGTCCCTTCGCCGGCCCTGACGGCCGGCGCGCCCGTCCGGGCCGGACCCTAGCCGACCGCCTTCTTCACCAGTTCGGTGAGCTTCTTCTCGACCGCGGGCGTCAGCTCGTTGATCCCGAAGGAGGTCGGCCACATGTCGCCCTCGTCGAGCTGCGCGTCCTCGCTGAAGCCGAAGGTCGCGTAGCGCGCCTTGAACTTCGCCGCCGGCTGGAAGAAGCAGACGATCTTGCCGTCCTTGGCGTAGGCGGGCATCCCGTACCACGTCTTCGACTCGAGCTCGGGCACGGCGGCCTTGACGATGGCATGGACTCGCTCGGCCAGGCCGCGGTCCGGCTGGCTCATGTCGGCGATCTTCGCGAGCAGGTCGGCCTCGCCGTCGACGTTCTTGGCGCCGCGCTTCTTCTCCGCCTTGAGCTCTTTCGCGCGCGCCTTCATCGCGTCCTTCTCGTCGTCGGTCCAGGTCTGCGATCCGTCGCCGGACTCGGTGCGACTGCGCGTCTTCGTGTCAGCCATTGGTTGCTCCTCGATGCTGTGGTCTTCGGTGGTTCGACCCTCATCCTAGGGAGGCGCGCCAGATGCGGCTTCTCGAAAACTGACCAACTCGCGACGGGACGGCCATCCGGCGGCTCGAGTGAGGTCGGTCCCGATGCGATACTCCGGCCATGCCTGTTCGCACCGTCATCGATCGCGGGCCCAAGGGAAAGCGGGCCGTCGCCTTCAGCCTCGACTGGCCCGGCTGGAGCCGCGGCGAGAAGACCGCCGAGGGCGCCCTCGAGACCCTGGAGACCTATCGGAGCGCTATCGGCCGATCGCCGAGCTGGCCGGCCTGGCGAACGAGTTCGACGCCGCCGGACCGCTCGAGGTCGTCGAGGACAAGGTCGGCACCCCCTCAACCGACTTCTGGGCGATCTCCTTCGCGCCCTCGTCGACCGAGCGCGACGATCCGGTGGACGAGGCCGCGCTCGAGCGCGGGATCACGATCCTGCAGGCCTGCTGGGCGTTCTTCGACGGCGTCGCGGGGCGGGTCTCGGAGGAGATGCGGAAGGGTCCGCGCGGCGGCGGCCGAGATCGCACGCGGATCGTCCGCCACGTGATCCGGAACGAGAGCGAGGAGTTCGCGAAGTCGGTCGGTTTGCGGATCCCCGAGGAGGGCGCGCTCGAGCCGAACGCGCTGCGGACCTATCGCAAGGACTACGTCGCCGCGATGCGCGCCTACAACGCCGGCCAGGTCGAGAAGCGGATGAAGTCGCGGTCGCTCCCGTTCCTCATCCGCCACTCCGCCTTCCACACGCTCGACCATGCGTGGGAGATGGAGGACAAGGACCTGAGCGCAGAGATCGTTCCCTGAGCGAGTCGGGTAACCCCGTCGTCACTGCCGAGATTCGAGTGGCGTTGCTCGCGATGATCAAGTGACCGTTGCGTTTGTTCTCGACCACCCGAGCTCGACCTGACGTGGCGCTTCGCGGCCAAGGACGCGACACTACTTCATCACCGCACTTCCACAGGGTGGGTTGTCAATCAAAAATTGTCCTGTACGATCGAATGGTCCAGGCTGTGTTCCATAGAGCGTGAGGGTTAGCTTATGAGCACTCCGACTCCTACCCCCGTTCCGCCTAACCCTTCCAACGAGTTCGCGGTCAACGTGATTAGCGGAGTCGCCGTGGCGGTCGCGATTGGCGGATATCTGGCCATCATCGTCGGCGCGGCGATCGCCAGCCTTCAGACCCCGGGGCCGGTGACGACCCACCCAATCGTGACTGCGTTCATTGCAGCCGCGGGCGGTGCGCTTGCAACCAACTTTGGAGCTTTGGTTGGCGTATCCCTCACGAGTCAGGGTCGAATTACGGCCCAAGGCCTCGGAGATCATTTCAAATGGAAGAATCTGCAGGCCGCCGCGGCAATGTTCTACTTCTTTGTACTTTTGGGCGCACTTGGGGTATGGCTGCTCGACGGCCTCTCAGAGAACACAGCTGAGATCATCCGAACCCACGCCGCGACTGTGCTTGGCGTGATCCCCGGCATCCTGCTCGTGAAGTTGAACTCCCGGGCGTAATACTTTAGGGGGTCCGTCGCGTGATGGCCGAGTCCAACGACGACGACGCGGTGATGAACGACTCGGGGATCCTGAGGTTTTCGCGACGACCGGCCTCAGTGTCGGCACGAAGCGCATACGCGGACGGCGGCCACCGGCCACTGCCGCGCGACTTCGGTGAAGCAGGCCAACCGAACTTTCGACGAAAGGTTGCGAGGCGCAGATCCGACACGCTCCGAACCTTGCGCGGACTAGGTGGCGGGCCGAATCGCGGAGTCGGAATGTCTCTAGCGACCGCATCGAGAAAAAACGTGTCGTGCGGTGCGGGCGGACAACGCCGACTGCCAATGAAGTGGATGACAAGCTAGCGTGGTCAATGCGACCCTTGCAGCCAATTTTGCATCCATAGGGTTGCGTCGATTTCGGCCGGCAACCTCCAAGGAGTCCCTCGCATGCAGGCACGCCCGTCGTTGACCCGTCTCGCTCTGGCCGTCGTTGCAACGGTCGTCGCGGCATGCGGAGCGGGAAGTCCTGCGTCGAGCGGCTCCCTCGTCGCGTCGAATGCCCCAGCCCTTGTCGGCCAGTCGGCAATCCCATCCGATGTCTCCCCATTGGCCGATGCCAAACGCGTCCTGGGCCGGCTCGACACCCTGGCAATTCTCTTTGCCCAAGGTGACATGGACGCCACCGGTGCATGGGGTCGGGAGGAGGGCACGTGGGTAGCCGCCAACGTAAATCGACTTGCTGGCGAAGCCGGACTTGCCCTATATCCCCAACGGATGGTCGACCTGCTTACGGCGATCGGAGCGGGTGCCGACCAAACGGCCGCGATCAAGGCGCTTCTCGAAATGCGCCGGGAGATTGGTGTGGCGCATGGATTGATCGCGGGCGCCACTCCTGCGCCAACGGCGGCCGCCACCGTAGAGCCGACGCCCGATCCAACGCCGGAGCCAACCCCTGAGCCCACTCCGGTACCGACGCCAGACCCGACAGAACGGCCTGTCTCGTACGCTAAGTTGACGCCGCGAACATGGGCGCAGCTCGTAAAAGCACCGGACAACTACGTCGGGAACACATACCAGGTTTGGGGCTGCATCAGTCAGTTTGACGCTGCAACTGGCCTTAATTTATTCCGCGCCGAGGCGTCCTATCAAAAGGAGGCCTACTGGTTCTCGGACGGCGTTAACGCGTACTTCACCGGCGACGAGGACCAACTTGCAGACTTCGTTCAGGACGACGTCATTGTGATGGGTGTCACGTCGCTCGGCTCATACAGCTACGACACACAGAACGGCGGCAACACGACCGTGCCGCTATTCCAGGTCGAGAAGATCACTCGGAAGGGAACCTGCTAAACCTTCCGTGGTCCCCAAGCTGTCTTCCTCCGCGATATCCGTCCCGTGGTTGCTGATGGCCCTGGCGTCCCGGATGGTGGCAACGTCGAACTTCCACGAATAGGTGATGGCGGGGGACTCTTCGATCGACGAGACTGATCCTGGCGCCGCGCGTGGCGCGAGCAACAGGGGATGGGGGATCCGATGGAGGAGTTCTGCCCGCAGTGCGGGGCTGCGCGGATTGGCGCGTTCCGCTTCTGCCGCCACTGTCGATTCGACTTCGACGCCGTCCCGGCTGAAGCAGCAGCCTTGGCCCCGCCGCTGGTCGCGCCGATGAGGCGGCGCCCGGTCGCGAGCCGCTTGACACGACGCCAGTGGCTTGGCACGGGTGCAGCCATCTTCGTCGGCTTGGCGGTCGTTGGATCAATGACGAACCCGCAGGTGCCAGCGGCAGGCGGAGGGACGGCCGTCGCGACGCGAGCGATCGCCGCAGCGACCCCGTCTCCGACGACGAGCCCAGCACCGTCCTTTTGGGCGACGGTCAAGCCCGCGCTCGCGCCGACCGGGCCGACCACGACCGCGAAGGTCGTCCGGATCGTCGATGGCGACACGATCGTCGTCGCGATCGGCGGCAAGAACTACAAGCTCCGCTACATCGGCATGGACTCGCCGGAGACCGTCGATCCCAACTCGCCTGTCGAGTTCATGGGGCCGCGGGCGACGGCCGCGAACGGGGCACTCGTCAATGGCAAGACGGTCGTGCTCGAGAAGGACGTCTCCGAAACGGACCAATACGGTCGGCTTCTCCGCTACGTGTGGCTGCACGAGGGGACGACATGGACCCTCGTCAACCTGGAGCTCGTCCGCCAGGGCGTCGCGTCCGCGGTGACCTACCCGCCCGACGTGAAGTACACCGATCTGTTCGGCTCGGCCGAGAGCGCCGCGCGCGGCTCGGTGGTCGGCCTCTGGGGCGCTCCACCGACAGCCGCCCCAACGGCCAAGCCGACGCCTCGCCCGACGCCACGCCCCACACCGCGTCCGACCCCGAGGCCGACGAAGAAGCCATCGAGCTGCCATCCGTCGTACACGCCATGCCTGCCGATCGTGGGCGACCTCGACTGTCCGGACGTCCGCGCGATGGGCAAGGCGCCCGTCCGAGTCATCGGTCCTGATGACTATCGACTCGACGGCGACAACGACGGGCTTGGCTGCGAGTAGGAGACGCCTGATGCGCGATCGGTTCAACGCCTTCGTCTTCCGCCACGACGTCGCGTGGGAGCTGACGACGGCACTGCTCGCGATCGTCTACGTGGCGGTCGGGTTCGCCCTTGATGACCCGGCCCTCCAGCCGGTTGCGCCGAGCCTCGAACTGGCCGAGCTGACTCTGACCGTGGTGTTCGCCGCGGAGTTCGCCACCCGGATCGCCGCCTCGCGCGATCGAGCCGACTACCTCCGCAGCCACTGGATCGATCTCGTGGCGCTGATCCCTGCCGGCCGCGGCCTCCGGATTCTGCGGGTGCTCCGGCTGCTGCGTCTCGTGCGCGCGTTCGCCGGTGTCTACCGAGCGCTTGGCCATGTCGGCCCGCTGGCCGAGCATCGCGGGCTGCAGACGATCGTCCTGTCGTGGCTCGGAGTGATGGTCATCTGCTGCGCCGCGATCTACTTCGTCGAGCGCGACCTGAATCCCGCGATCCGTTCGCCGTTCGACGCCCTGTGGTGGGGGATCTCGACCATGACGACCGTCGGCTACGGCGACGTCGTGCCGCAGACGCCAGAGGGCCGGATCGCAGCAGCAACTCTGATGCTCCTCGGGATCGGCCTGTTCAGCTCCGTCACGGCAATCATCACGAGCTTCCTCACGACGAACCGCCGATCGACGGGAGACCCGATCACATCGATCGAGCGACTGGGCGCTCTTGCGAATGCCGGAACGATCAGCACGGAGGAATTCGCGAGGAAACGCTCCGAGCTGTTGGCCCGAGTCTAGGTAGGGCCCGCTGGTGGCTCCAACGATGCGTCGGCCCTGGGAGACTCCCAGGGCCGACTCCTACTCGGTATTGAACTCCTGGAGAGCGGCTCAGCTGCAGCCGCTCGTGGAGCCGCAGTTCAGGCACTTGTAGCAAGACCCGTTGCGGACCATGATCGAGCCGCATTCGGCGCAGCTCGGGGCGTCCTCCTGGATCTTGAAGGCGACGTTCGCCTTGCCGAGCGACAGCGTCACCGTCGACCCGTTCCCGTTCGACGCCTTCGCCGGCGCCGCATGCCCGTTGGTCGCAATGACCGCGAGCTCACCGACGCTTGGCGTGGCCGCGGGCACGGCCGAGGAGCTGGCAACGGCCGTGGCCGCGTCCTTCACAGCGGGAGCCGTGTCCACGGCGACGCTCGCCCGGGGAGCGTCACTGGGTGCCGAGTCCGTCCCGAGTTCGGCCGTAGGCCGGTCGGGCTGAGTGGTCGATTGGACCGGAGCCGCAGCGAGCGGTCCGCCCGACCCGAAGCCCGATCCGGCCGAGAGGCCGAACGCGGGGCTCTCGGTACCTGAACGCTCCTGGAGACCGAGCGCCGCCTTGTCGTCCGGACCGAGGAACCGCGACCCCAACCACCGGAAGATGTAGTCGATGATCGACTTGGCGATCGGGATTTCCTGGTTGCCCGTGAAGCCCGCTCGGCTCGAACCGGACGTGGGCGAACTTGTTGACGAGGTCGCGCAGCGGCACGCCGTACTGGAGCGCCACGGACACGGTCGTGGCGAACGAGTCCATCAGCCCCGAGACCGTCGAGCCTTCCTTCGCCATCTTCAGGAAGATCTCGCCCGGCTGGCCGTCCGGATAGAGCCCGACGGTGATGTAGCCCTCGTGGCCGGCGATGTCGAACTTGTGGGTGACCGCGGTCCGCTCCGACGGGAGCCGGCGGCGATGGGGCAGGGCGGCCTCGGCCTGGGCCTTCTGGCAGGTCCTTCTTCAGCTTGGCAACGACCTCGCTGTCGACGACGTCGCCGTCCTTCTTCTTGCCGGTCGACAGCGGCTGCGAGCGCTTCGAGTTGTCGCGGTAGACCGCGATCGCCTTCAGGCCGAGCTTCCAGCCCTCGAGGTAGACCTTCTCGATCTCCTCGGCCGTGGCGGCCTCGGGCATGTTGACGGTCTTGCTGATCGCGCCGCTGATGAACGGCTGGATCGCGCCCATCATCCGGACGTGGCCCATGTAGTGGATCGAGCGCTCGCCGTTGACCGGCTTGAACGCGCAGTCGAAGACCGACAGGTGCTGCGGCTTGACGTGCGGCGCGCCCTCGATCGTCTCGCGATCGTTGATGTAGGCGAGGATCTCCTCGACCTGGGTCGGCGTCGTAGCCGAGCTTGCGGAGGGCTGACGGGACCGTCTGGTTGACGATCTTCAGGAAGCCCTCGCCGACGAGCTTCTTGTACTTGATCAGGGCGATGTCCGGCTCGACCCCGGTCGTGTCGCAATCCATCATGAACGCGATCGTGCCGGTCGGCGCCAGGACGGTGACCTGGGCGTTGCGGTAGCCGTGGACCTCGCCGAGCTCGAGCGCCTCGTCGTAGACGGCGCGGGCGGCCTTGATCATGTCCTTGGGCACGGCCTGGTCGGCCGGGATCTTGTAGGCCGCGTCGCGGTGCTTGTTGATGACCCGCAGGAACGGGGCACGGTTCTCGTCGTACGAGAAGAACGGGCCGCCGTGATCGCGGGCGATGATGCTCGACTGCTTGTACGCCTCGCCGTGCATGATCGCGGTCAGGGCGGCGGCGTAGTTCCGGCCCTCGTCCGAGTCGTACGCGAGGCCACGGCTCATCAGCAGCGCGCCGAGGTTGGCGTAGCCGAGGCCGAGCGGCCGGAACTTGTGCGAGTTCTCCTCGATCCGCGGCGTCGGGTAGGACGCGTTGTCGACGAGGATCTCCTGGGCGGTGAGGGTCACCTTGGCGGCGAAGCGATACGACTCGACGTCGAACTCGCCGTCCGCGTCGACGAACTTCATCAGGTTGAGCGACGCCAGGTTGCAGGCGGTGTCGTTCAGGAACATGTACTCGGAGCACGGGTTCGACGCGTGGATCCGGTCCGTGTTCGCGGACGTGTGCCAGTCGTTGATCGTCGTGTCGTACTGGATGCCGGGGTCGCCGCAGACGTGGGCCGCCTCGGCCATCTTGCGGAAGAGGTCGCGGGCCTTGTAGGTGTCCATCGGCTCGTTGGTCGACGACGGCGTGGGTGGTCCACTCCTTGTCGTCGACGACGGCCTGCATGAACGCGTCGGTCACGCGGACGCTGTGGTTGGCGTTCTGGAAGGCGACCGAGCCGTAGGCCTCGCCGGTGAAGCTCGGGTCGTAGCCGGCCTCGATCAGGGCCCAGGCCTTCTTCTCCTCGTTGAGCTTCGAGTCGATGAAGTCGACGACGTCCGGGTGGCCGGCGTCGAGGATGACCATCTTGGCCGCGCGGCGGGTCTTGCCGCCCGACTTCACGACGCCGGCGAAGGCGTCGTAGCCGCGCATGAAGCGAGACCGGGCCGGAGGCGGTGCCGCCGCCGGTCATCTTCTCGCGCGAGCTCCGGATCGTTGACAGGTTGCTGCCGGCGCCCGAGCCGAACTTGAACAGCATCGCCTCGGTCTTGGCGAGGTCCATGATCGAGGACATCGTGTCCTGGACGCTGTTGATGAAGCAGGCGCTGCACTGCGGGCGCGCCTCGATGCCGACGTTGAACCAGACCGGCGAGTTGAAGCTCATCTTCTGGTGGACGAGAAGATGGGTCAGCTCGGCCTGGAAGGTCGCGAGGTCGGCGTCGGTCGCGAAGTAGTGCTGCGTCTCGGCCCAGCCGGCGATCGTGAGGACGACCCGGTCGATCAGCTGGCGGACGCTCGTCTCGCGCTCGGGCGTGTTGAGGTGGCCGCGGAAGTACTTGCTGACGACGACGTTCGTCGCGAGCTGCGACCAGAAGTTCGGGACCTCGACGTCCTTCTGCTCGAACACGAGCTTGCCCGACTCGTTGCCGATGGCGGCGGTCCGCTGCTCCCAGGTGATCTCGTCGTAGGGATGGACGCCCGGCGTGGTCCAGCGGCGCTCGAAGGTGAGCCCGGTGGCCTGGTGGCCGTGGCCGTCCGTGCCGTCGAAGCTGGCGCCGTACGGGCCGCTCAGCTGGCGGATCGCGGTAGCCGCGGCCTTCTTCGCCTTGGTCGTTCCAGCCTCGCGGTCCATCACCGGGGTCGCGTCGCCGCTCTGTCGGGCCATCGTGTCGGTTCCTCCACCGTGTCCACCGAGCGGTCCGGCTTCTCCGTCCGGATCACTCGTTCTGCAGGTCGCTCGCCCGGCGCGGTGCGGTAGTCTGCGACTCCCTCCGTGTGCCGGTCGTTCCGGAAGGCCGATCCTGGGTCCGCGAGGCCGGCGGGCATGGCCGGCGGGCGGTCCTGAGGGGCGGCGCGAAGCGATCAGCGCGAGATTTCAGACTACGCCTGGGGGAGGGGGGAGTCAAGCCCCAAACCACAAGATGTAGTGGTTGGTCGCTCGGGCGCACCGCAACATGTGGTGACGAGCGTCGATTGTCGTCATCCACGCTCGATGCACGCTCGGGGGTGGGTTGCCCACGGTTCCGAGGCGGTTGTCCACGTTGGGTGGTGGGGTTGTCCACGGGCTCCGTGGCGGTTGTCCACCGCATCGTAACCGAACGTGCGTTCGGTTGGTGGCGCCGCGCAAGCCGCCGAGCCGCCGTCCGCGCCGCCGTCCGCGCCGCCGTCCGCGCCGCCGCCGAGCCGCGCCGACCCGGCCACGCCGCCGGCCGATCCGGCCAGGTAGTCACCCCCGGACTCGGTGGCGGGGTGGTGCGCAGGGGATGGAGCGAATGCGTCGCCGCCCGCGCTCGGGGCCGCGCCACGTAGTCCGGGCCGGAATAGCTGGCCGGATGCGGTTGGTGGGCCACCGGACATGGGCCACGCGGGAGGTGGGTCAAAGGCCGCGCGCGGTGGGCCGAACCTGGCCGGGCAATCCCCCCAGGACTCGGAGGCGCAGTCGCGCGCACCGAAATCCAGCGAACGCGTCACCGGCCGCGCTCGCGACCGCGCCGCGCAGTCCCCGCCCGCGTGAATGGCCAGATACGCGTCCGTGAAGCCGCGTGGAGCAGGGTAGAGCCATGGACGATCAACGGGTCGGGGCGGCGATCCGCCGTGTGCGTCTCCGCGCCAGGCGCACCCAGGCGAGTGTCGCCCGCGCAGCCGGCGTGTCTCAGTCGACGGTGTCGAGGGTCGAGCGCGGTCACCTCGGCCGGCTCCAGCTTCAGACGATCCGCGCGATCGCGGCTGCCCTGGAGATCCGCCTCGACCTGACGCCGCGCTGGCGCGGTGCCGATCTCGACCGGATGCTCGGGGCGGCCCACGCGGCGATGCATGCGTCGATCGCTGGGATGTTCGCCGGGCATCGCGACTGGGCATTCCGGCCGGAGGTCTCGTTCTCGATCTGGGGCGAGCGCGGCATCGTCGACATCCTGGCCTGGCACGCCAAGCGCAAGGTGCTGCTCGTGATCGAGCTCAAGACCGAGATCGTCGACCTGAATGAGCTGCTCGGAACGCTCGATCGGAAGGTGCGGCTGGGACCGGAGATCGCCCGAATGCAGGGATGGCCCGTCCCAGCCGGTGCCCGTGCCTCCGCCTGGGTGATCGTCAGCGAGGGGCGAACGAACCGGCGACGGATTCAGGCCCACGCGGCGATGGTCCGCGCCGCCCTGCCGGACGACGGCCGAGCGGTTGCGGGCTGGCTCGAGCGACCGAGACGGACGCTGCGCTGCCTGAGCTATCTGGCCAGTCATGCGCCCCCGGCATCAAGGGCGCGGATGTCACGCGGGGATCGACCAGGCCCGGAAGCGCGCCCCGCACGTCGCTGAGCCAGGCAGTCCGCGGGAGCATCGCTGGCCGACTTGCCTCCGCTGGCGCCGCCGCGCGCGCCTTGCCCCTGGCCCGCTGGCGCCGCTGCACCGCTGCCTCCGCTGGCGCCGCCGGCGCGGAACGGCTACACAGGGACCTCGGGGCCGCACATACTGCCCACGCGAATCGCCGTGCCCCTTCCGGGGCGGGATGCGCGGTGACGTAGGGAGGGAACACGTGTCCATCGATCAGCAGGCGCCCCGGTCGCGCCGCGCGGTCCTCGGGGCCGCCCTTGGCGGGCTCGGCGCGCTCGTCGCGTCAAGGCTCGCCAGCCCGGCCAAGGTCAGCGCGAATCCCGGCGACGCCGTCCTCGTCGACGGCACCCACACCGGTGCTGCCACGACCAGCATCACGAGCACCACCATCGGCCCGGCGATCACGGGCAGCAGCGCCGGGGTCGGGGTCTACGGCGCGTCGATCGCGGGCACGGGCCTGCTCGGGACCGCCGGCGACAACAGCGCGCAGACGGTCGGCACCGAGATCGGCGTCCGAGGCTTCTCGGGACTCTCGAGCGACTCGGCCGGCGTCTGGGGCCAGTCGGTCGACGGTGCCGGCACGGTCGGCACGTCCGGCGAGAACGGAACCGGCGTGGTCGCGAATGCCGGTGGTTACGGCCTGTTCGCCGATGCCTACTTCGGCGTCTACGCCTACGGTCGGGTGGCAGTCACCGGCGATGCCTTCTCGGACTCGACGGGCGTGTACGGCTTCAGCGGCACGATCGACGCGCCGTTGCCGCCCGCCGGCGTCGGCGTCCAGGCGACGGCAGGATCGACGAGCCAGATCGCGCTCAATGTCACGGGCCGGGCGAAGTTCAGCCGGAGCGCCCGGACGTTCATCTCGGCCGGTTCGTATTCGCGCAAGGTCACCATGGCCGGCGTCACGACGTCGAGCTACATCATCGCGACGCTCCAGACGCGCCGAACCGGCGTGTACGTTCACGCGGTGGTGCCCGCCTCGGGCTACTTCGTGATCTACCTGAACAAGGCCGTCACCGCGACGACCTACGTCGGCTACCTCGTCATCAACTAGGACGACGAGATGGCAGCTCCGTTGATCAAGCGGTCGAAGCAGGATCGCGCCGCCACGTACGTCAAGCCGGACGGTGTGGTCAAGCGGCTCGACAAGTCAGCGTCGGTGACGGCCCGCAGTGCCGGGCCGAAGCATGTGGCCTCGGAGGCCATCGAGCGCCGGCTCATCGGCACGGTGTTCAAGAAAGGGCCATCGGCCAGGTAGCGACCGCGGCGACGCTGGTTCGCGACGAGCATGGAAGCCCCGGCCATCGGCCGGGGCTTCTTCGTTGGCCCCGCTACAGCCCGCTGTACGAATGCAGCCCGTTGAACCAGAGCGACCCGGAGTAGGTCACCAGCACCATCCCGAACGCCACGACCAGGAGCAGCGCCGCCGGGCGGCCGGCCCACGACTTCTGGTTGCGGGCGTGGAGGTAGACCGCGTAGGACAGCCAGGTGATCAGCGCCGCGGTCTCCTTCGGATCCCAGCCCCAGTAGCGCGACCAGGCGATCGAGGCCCACCACGAGCCGAGGATGATCATCGTCGCGAAGATCGGGAAGCCGATGATCACCGAGCGGTAGGCGACCTCGTCGAGGACCTTGTGGCCGGGCAGCCACGAGAACCGGTCCTCGGTGCCCTGGACCAGGAACGCGACGCCGGCCGCGAAGCTCGTCGCGAAGATCCCGTAGCTGAGCACCGCCAGCCCGACGTGGATCGTGATCAGCGGCGGGTTCTGGAGGGCCGGCACGAGCTGGCTGATCTGCGACGGCAGGCTCGCGGCGTAGAGCAGCAGGGCCAGCGCGACCCCGGTCGGGATGAAGCCGATCGAGCGGATCGGGTAGCGCCGCGACAGCCACAGGTAGCCGCCGATGATCGAGGTCGCGAAGGCGACGCTGAACTCGAACATGTTGCCCCACGGCCCGCGCCCGACCACGATGCCCCGGGCAAGCAGATAGCCGGCAAGGGCGGCAAACCCGACGAGGGCGATGACGCCCGCCGCTCGACCGAGCGGCGTCGGGGCCAGCCCGAGCGGGGTCGAGGCCGGGTCGGCGCCGGCCGAGGCGAGCCGAGCCTCGGCGAACGAGCCGCTGACCGCGCCCGCCCAGGCCGGCGTCGCGCCCGATCGGTTGAGGGCGAGCGCGAGCGAACGACGGCCGTTGGCCAGGAGGACCGCGTGCCCGACGTGGGCGGCGAAGGCAATCGCGAGGGCGACGACGCCGATCGGGAAGAGGATCGTGGCGATGACGTTCATGGGTGCCTCAGCGACGGTTCGCGGGGATCGAGGGTTCCGGGGTCGATGGCGTCGGGCGAGCGGGGCTCGGGCCGGCGCTCAGGCGATCGCCGCGCCGCCGGGCGGCGGGCCATCGGTCGAGACGATCATCGCGCGCGGCCGGAGATCGAGCGCCAGGCCGCAGTTGCCGCATTCGCGGACGCCGGCCCCGCGGATGACCTCGCACTTCGGACAGCGCAGCAGGAGCTCCGACTTGTCCCGGTCGCAGCGGGTGGCGCCGGCCGGGTAGATCAGGCCGTCGCGGGGGCAGTAGGGCTCGCCCGCCGGGATGATCGGTCGCCCGAGATGGTCGAGCGGCGCGACCTTGGTGCCTTCGTCGTAGCGGACCTTGACTCGCGGCTTGGTGATCCCGTAGCCGAGCCAGGCGAGGACCGCGAGGCTCAGCAACGGCCCGACGACGCCGACCAGCACGAACAGCGGCAGCAGCGCGATCAGGCTCGCCCAATCGGGGATGACGAGGGTCGAGATGAACCCGAGGAAGTCCGACCAGAGCTGCGAGATTCGGTCGAGGACGGTCACGGCCGCATTCTAACCGGGTCGCGAGCGGCGGCGGCGCTAGCCCGCCGCGCCACGTCGCGGGGCGCGCTTGCCGTTGCCCTTCTTGGTGGTCGCGCCGCGACCCGGCGACCAGCCCCGCCCGGCGTCGTCCCGCCGCCGACTCCTGGATCGAGCCGGGCGCCGGCTGCCGGAGTCGTGGCGGCACCTGGGGTCGGCGGTTCCCGACCGACGGCGACGACAGGGTCGAGCGGGCCATCCGCTGGACCAGCCACGACGCGCCGGCCGTCCGGGCGCCGCGATGCTGGATCGCGAAGCGCAGGGCGCGGTCGTCGGTGACGACGAGGATCGATTCGGTCGCCAGCGAGCCGCCGCCGGCCGGGGCCCCGGCCGCCATGGCGACGTCCTCGACGAGGGTGACCAGGATCGTGTCGGCCGTGTGCCGCCCGCCATATCGGACCGAGACGCCGTGGGCGATCCGCTCGCCGCGCAGGCCGCGCTCGGCCGGGCCGTCGAAGACGAGCTCGATGGCGACGTCCGGCGGGATCGCCGCGCGCAGGCGACCGATCAGCGCCGCCGGTGGCTGGCGCTCGGGGCCGGACGACAGCTGATGGAGCAGGTTCGTGCCGTCGACGAGCAGCCGGGTCGTGCCGGTCATCGGGTCGTTGCGGGGCGAGAGGCGGGTCACCGGCCAAGCGTAGTCGCTCCGGTAGGATTCGCCGCCATGCCAGACGCTCGGTCCGCTCCCGGTCTCCTGCTCCTCGTCGACCTCGACGGCGTCCTGTACCGCGGCGCGGATCCGGTGCCCGGAGTCGGCGCGCTGCTGTCGGCGCGGGCCGCCCTGGGCGACGACGTCGTGTACGTCACGAACAACTCGATGTGGTATCGGGCCGAGTACGTCGAGCGGATCCGGGGGATGGGGGCGCCCGCGTCGGCCGATCGGATCGTCTCGTCGCCGCGCGCGACCGCGCTCTACCTGCGCGACCACGAGCCGGCGATCCAGCACGTCCTGACCGTCGGGGCGAGCGGGATGGATCGCGAGCTCGAGGATGCCGGGTTCCGGGTCACCCGGGCCGGCGACATCGGCGAGCTGATCCGCGGCGAGGGGATCGAGGGCACCGACGGCGGCAATGGCTGGGAGGCGGCCGGCCGGCCCGACGCCGTCGTCGTCGGGCTCGACCCGAAGATCGACTACCTCCGCCTGACGGTCGCGACCGACTGCGTCCGCGCCGGCGCCCGGTTCATCGCGACGAACCGCGACCCCGTCTACCCGACCGAGCGGGCGCTGCGGCCTGGTGCGGGATCGATCGTCGCGGCCGTCGAGGCGGCCAGCGGCGTGACCCCGATCTCGATCGGCAAGCCGGAGCGCTACCTGCTCGAGGAGGCGGCTCGCGCCGTCGGCCGCGAGCCGACCGAGGCGATCATGATCGGCGACGGCCTGACGACCGACATCGCGGCGGCGCTGGCGGTCGGCGCGCGGAGCGTCCTGATGCTGACCGGGGTCACGAATCGGGCCACCGTGGAGGCTGCACCCGCCGACCAGCGCCCGACGGCCGTTGCGGCCGACGCGGCCGAGCTGGCGACGATCCTGGAGTCCTTCAGCCGCTGATCGACCAGGCGTCGAACTCGGCGCGGAGGCGGGCGAGGGTCGCGTCGTCGGCGAAGGCGACGTCCAGGGCGTGGCGGTCGATCGTCCAGAGCTCGTCGGGCGTCAGCCCGATCTCGCCGAGGGCGCGCTCGTACTCGTCGGTCAGCGACAGGTCCGACACGGTCGTGTCGTCGGTCGACAGGGTCACCGAGACGCCGGCCCGATGGAGGCGGGCGAGCGGATGGGCGGCAATCGACGGCACGATGCCGGCCTGCCAGTTGGAGCTCGGGGCGAGGTCGAGGGTCACGCCGCGGGCGATCAGCTCGCGGCAGAGATCGGGGTCGTCGATGGCGCCGGGGCCGTGGGCGATCCGCTCGGGATCCATCTCGAGCGCCCGACGGACCTGCGCCGCGCCGCCCCACTCGCCGGCGTGGAGCGTGATCCGGAGGCCGCCGGCCCGCGCGGCGTCGAACGCGGCGGCGTGGAGGGCCGCGTCCGGAAAGCGCTCCTCGGGTCCGGCGAGGTCCCAGGCCGGTCAGCCCGTCGTCGCGGAAGCGGACCGCGACCTCGGCGAGCTCGCGGTTCGCGGCCGGGTCGTGGGAGCGGAGCGCCGTGCAGATGAGGCGGACTTCCGTGCCGGTTCGGGCGGCGGCGTCATGAGCGCCGCGCGCCACCGCCGCGATGCCATCCGACAGGGAGAGCCCGCGCGCGACGTGGAGCAGCGGTCCCCATCGGATCTCGACGTAGCGGACGTTCTCGGCGGCCTTCGTCTCGACGAGCTCCGCGGTGATCCGCTCCAGTGCCTCGGCATCCTGCATGAGCGCGATCGGCAGGTCGAAGGCGCGGAGGAGCTCCGCCTGGGACGTGCAGGGCATCGGCGCGACGAGCGCGGCCCGCATCCCCTCGAGATCCCGCGGCGCGTCGACGTCCCGCGTCCGGGCCAGCTCCAGCGCGGTCTCGATCCGGAGCGAGCCGTCGAGGTGGAGGTGGAGCTCGGCCTTGGGCATCGCGGCCAGACGGGCGCGACGCGTGGCTCGGTCGGCGTCGGCCGCGACGCCGGCGGAAGGATCGGGCTCGGTCGGAACAGGCACGACCCGATGCTACGATGCCGGCGATGACCCGGTCCCCCCAGCGCGTCGCGCTCGCCGTCGTCTGGCTGGCGATCGTGGCGGTCGTGTCGATCGGCGGCGCCGGCCTGGTCGCCGCGATGGCCAACCAGCCGGGGACCGCGGCCCGGGCCGAGCTCACCAACGACACCGACGCCGCCGCGATGGCCGCCCTCGACGTCGTCCGAACGGACCTGGCCGCGCTGACGACCGAGGTCGACCGGCTCGGCGAGCTCGGGCGCGGCGCCCTGACCGCTCTCGTCTCGAGCGACTTCCCGACCCTCGATGCTGCCGTCGAGGATGGCCAGACCCTGGCCCGCACGATCGACGGCCACTCGGCCCGGATCCGCGAATCGCTGCTCCTGCTGCCCGGCAGCGGCCCGAACGAGGCTCTGCTCTGGTCGTCCGAGATCGGCCGGCGGCGCGACCTGGCGACCGCGGCGGTCCGCGCCACCGGTGGCCTCGAGGTCGCCTGGTCGCGGTTCGCCGCCGGCTCGACCGTCGCCAACCGGCTGACGACGCTCCTGACCGACCACGACGTGACGGCGGGCCGGGCGGCCGCGACCGGGCGCGACCGCAAGTACGCGGCCGCGCTCAAGACCCTCGCCGAGGCGCAGGCGATGCTGACCGAAGCCAAGGGCCTCCGGGACCGGCTCGCCAACACGGTCGACGTCGGGACACTGACCCAGTGGATCGATCGGAACGACGAGTACGACACGGCCCTCGCCCGCCTGTACCGGGCCACGATCGACGCCAAGGGCGCGATCACGCAGGAGCTCCAGGACGCCGCCAACGCCGAGCGCCGCGCCCAGCGCTTCCTGCCGTCGAACACGTCCGGGATCGTGATCATCCTGGCCGAGATCGGGCGCGGCGGGCTCAACCAGGCCGTGATCGGGATCGAAGAGACGCGCGCGACGCTCCAGGCCGCGGTCGACCGATTGAGCGCGCCCGCAGCGGGCGAGTCCGGCGCCCCGGACGAGGGTCTCGAGGCGTCGCCGAGCCCCGGCTGACCGCTCGGCGCGGCGGCCCGTGCCGCATGCGCCCGGACCGGTCCGCGCCGCGCGCCGCGGGTACACTGGCCCGACTTGCCGCCATCCGCGCTCGACACCCGAGCGCAACCTCGCAACGAGGAGTGCCCATCCGTGCAGCTGCGCGTCGTGACCGACCAGCCATGGGACGTCAAGGCCGACGTCCTCGCCATCC
Organism: uncultured Chloroflexia bacterium; assembly: GCA_963783055.1. GTDB lineage: Bacteria > Chloroflexota > Limnocylindria > Limnocylindrales > CSP1-4 > CF-46. Next base: position 584,571 of record CAWAMB010000002.1, on the reverse strand, counting down.
CGATCGTCGGCGAGCCGGCCTTCGACGGGCCTCTCGGCGAGCTCAACAAGCGGACCGGCGGCGAGCTGGCCTCGCTGGCCGCGTTCGGCGAGCTGCGTGGCAAGCGCTACACCTCGACGATCGCCTCGCCCGGTGAGCTGGCCGCCGGCCGCGTCCTGACCGTGAGCGCGGGCGACGCCGACAAGATCGATCGCGAGACCGTGCTCCATGTCGGTGCCGCGGCCGAGCATCGGCTCGGCGGGCGCCACGCCCGCTCGCTCGCGATCTGGCTGACGCCCCTCGCGGACGTCCTGGACGGCGGCGTCGAGGCCGTCGCGGAGCTCGTCGCCCGCGGCGTCGTCGAGGGCAGCTTCGACCCCAAGACCCTCTACCGCGACCACGACGACGTGGCCACGGCGCCGCCGGTCCTCGAGGAGCTGATCCTCGTCGCCCCGGGCGCGACCGTGGCCGCCGTCAAGAAGGCGGCCGAGCGCGGCGTGATCATCGGCGAGGGCGCCAACCACGCCAAGTCGCTCTCGAACCGCTCCGCCAACGACGTCAGCCCGGAGGTCCTCGCCCAGGAGGCCCGCGACGTGGCCGCGAAGCACGGCCTGTGGATCGACGTGATCGAGCCCGACCGGGCCCGCAAGCTCGGGATGGGGATGTTCCTCGCCGTCGGCCAGGGCAGCGACAACCCGCCGCGGATGATCGTCATGCGCTCCGGCAAGAAGGGCGAGAAGGACGCCCTCGACCGCCATCTGGCGATCGTCGGCAAGGGCGTCTGCTTCGACTCCGGCGGCATCTCGATCAAGCCATCCGACCGGATGGAAGAGATGAAGATGGACAAGATCGGGGCATGCACCGTGATCGCGGCGATCGCCACGGTCGCTCGCCTCGCGCCGGGGACGCCGCTGCTGGCCCTCGCGCCGGCCGTCGAGAACATGCCCGGGTCGCACTCGACCCGGCCGGGTGACGTCGTCAAGGCGCTCAACGGCAAGTGGGTCGACATCACGAACACCGACGCCGAGGGTCGCCTGATCCTGGGCGACGCGATGACCTACGCCGAGACGCTCGGCGCGACCCACATCGTCGACGTCGCGACCCTCACCGGCGCGGTCTCGCGCGCGTTCGGGCACCTGATCACGGGCGCCTTCGGGACGCCGCAGAGCTGGTACGACGACGTGATGACGGCGGCCGACAAGGGCGCCGAGCGCTACTGGCAGATCCCGCTTGTCGACGACTACGTCCCCGACATGGAGAGCTGGTACGGCGATCTCCAGAACTCGAGCTCGGCCGAGGGCTCGCTGATCAAGAGCGGCCTGTTCCTGCGCGAGTTCCGGACGGTGCCGTGGGCTCATCTCGACATCGGCGGCACGGGCTACTTCCGCAAGACCCTGCCGTACGCGGCGCGCGGCGCGACCGGCGTGACCCACGCGACGCTCGTCGAGCTCGCCCTGGCCGGGGCGAAGCGCTGAGCGTCCGGGCTCGACGCGCCGCCGGCGCGGACCGCGGGCCGATCGCCGTCCGGTGAGCGGCCTCGCGCTCGCCTTCGCAATCGGCGGAGCCCTGTTCGGCGTCCTGGCGGACCGGTTCGCCGTCCGCTGGCCCGAGCACGACGAGGAGCACCCGGCCGGCCGCGCCATCGGTTGGCGGACCGTCGCGAGTGCCGCGATCGGGGCGTTCGCGTTCTGGCTGCTCGTCGATCGACTCGGCGACGCCGAACCGATCGTCCAGGCGCTCTTCGGGCTGTGGTTCGCGGCCCTCGTCGTCGGGTTCGCGATCGACCTCGACCAGCGCCTCCTGCCCGACGAGCTGACGCTGCCGTTCATCGGCCTCGCGCTCCTGCTCGACGTGTTCGGCAAGAACCCGTTCGTCGGCGACAGCCTGCTCCTCACGGCCGTGCTGGCCGTCGCCGTGCCGGCGATCATCTACCTGGCCTCGATCCCGTTCGGCGCCGGGGCGTTCGGCTGGGGCGACGTGAAGCTGCTGGTCGGCGTCGGGCTGATGTCCGGCTTCGTCCGGGCCTTCACCGGGCTGCTGGCCGGCCTGTTCGCGGCCGGGCTGGTGCTGATCGTGCTGCTCGCGCTGCGCCGGATCGACCGGCACTCGTTCATCCCGTTCGGGCCGTTCCTGATCTTCGGCGCCCTCTGGGGGATCTTCGTCCGGTACTGAGTCCGCATCGCGGATTCCGGTGCGCGGCGGCGCCGCTTCTCCCCGGATAGGACCATCGTCAGGCTCGTTGCGGTGTTACAAGTTGGCTACATTTGCCCCCCGCGGTATGATCGGCTCAGCCGGTCGTCGCCTTGAGGGTGCCCGTCGGGGCGATCGAAACGGCGGGCGTCGCCGCCACCCGCGTGAATGCGCAAGCGCGTTGCGCACCAGACGCGATCAACGGAGTGAGCTCGCACGATGACATCGCCCCTGTGATGCGCCCCAGCGCGCACACGGACAAGAACCCGTCACGCAGCGCCCGGTCCCGCACGACCGGCGAGCCGCCGCGTCCCCTCGCGCCGCGACCGCTCGGCGCCCGACCTCGCCAGCAGCGCGGTCTCGCTCGTCGCCTGCCGCTCCTCGTCCTCATCCCGCTGCTCGTCGCGCTGTTCGGCGGCCCGGCCGCACCGGTCGGCGCCGACGAGCTCAGCGACGCCAAGGCGCGCCAGGCCGCGCTCGCGAAGCAGCTCAAGGACCAGAAGGCGCAGGTCGCCCAGATCAACGCCCTCCAGACCGACCTCAGCTCCGAGATCTCCGCGACCCGCCGCCAGCTGAGCGGGATCAACGCCGACCTCACGGCGGTCCGGAAGTCGATCGGCACGATGGTCGTGAAGATCAACGTCGTGCGCCGGAACTACCTCGCCCAGGTCGGCAAGCTCCAGCAGCTCGACATCCAGCTCGACCGGATCACGGTCGAGGAATCGGTCATGACGATCAACCTCCGCGAGCGCAAGGCCCTCCTCGCCGAGCGCCTTCGCCAGGCCTACGACACGGACCGGACCTCGATGCTCGAGACCTTCCTGTCGGCCGGCTCGTTCACCGATGTCCTGTCGCAGGTCAGCTACGCGATCGACGTCGGCGAGCAGGACAAGGCGCTCGCCGAGCAGATCGTCAGCGACCAGGAAGCGCTCAACGCGATGCGCCATGTCGGTCACCGAGACCCGGACCGCGACCGACGAGCTGCGGGTCGCGACGGCGGCCCAGAAGGTCAAGCTCGACGCGGCGCTCAAGGAGCTCAAGGCAGGCCCAGAAGGAGCTCCGCAAGCTCGAGGTCGCCACGGCCCGTGCCCTCGCGATCCAGAAGGCCGCCTACCGCAAGCTCGCGGCCAACAAGACCAACCTCGCCAAGGCGATGCGGATCACCGCCAAGGCCAAGGCCGCCCTCGCCCGCCAGATCAGCGACCTCGTCGCCCAGGAGTACGCCCAGGGCAACATCCCGTCGCAGTACAACGGCACGCTGAAGTGGCCGATGGTCGGCCAGGTGACCCAGGACTACGGCTGCACCGGGTTCAGCTGGGAGCCGCCGCTCGGGTCGTGCGCCCACTTCCACCAGGGCATCGACATCGTCGCCCCGAACGGGACCCCGGTGAAGTCGTCGGGCAGCGGCACGGTCGTCTACTGCGGCTGGAACTACGCCGACGGCGCCGATCCGGCCTGGATCGTGATCATCGCCCACAGCCAGTCGCTCGAGACGTGGTACGCCCACCTCCAGCCGAGCTGCCCCGGTTGGCGCCGGCGGCACGGTCCGGGTCGGTCAGACCATCGGCCACGAGGGCAACACCGGTCACTCGACCGGCGCGCACCTCCACTGGGCGGTCCGATTCAACAACGACTTCGCGAACCCGCGCCTGTTCCTCTAGCCGCCGGCGTCGCGGCGGCGAAGCGCCAGGCCGGCAGCGCGCGCGACAACCGATCGGCGACGTCTCGCCAACCCGTGAACAGCCCGCGTCGAGAACGGGAATGCAACCCCATCGTCATCGCCCGATGACGAGGTCGGCACCCGGCGGTGCTAGCATCACCCCATGAAACGGACGATGGCCGTGATCCTCGCCGGCGGTGAGGGCGAGCGCCTGTCCATCCTGTCGGGGGTCCGCGCCAAGCCGGCGGTCCCGTTCGGCGGCAAGTACCGGATCATCGACTTCACGCTCTCGAACTGCGTGAACTCCGACGTCTCGAACGTCGTCGTCCTGACCCAGTACAACCCCCGCTCGCTCAACGACCACATCGGCCTCGGCCGGCCGTGGGACCTCGACCGCAACAACGGCGGCGTCAAGCTCCTCCAGCCGTACATCGCCCGCGGGCGCGTGGCGGAGTGGTATCGCGGGACGGCCGACGCGGTCCTCCAGAACTTCAACGTGATCGAGCACGACTCGGGCGACATCGTCCTGATCCTGGCCGGCGACCACATCTACAAGATGGACTACCAGCCGTTCATCGCCGCCCACAAGCGCAAGCGCGCCGACGTCACGATCGCCGTCCGCCAGGTGCCGCTGGCCGAGGCGTCGCGGATGGGCATCCTCGCCCTGGACGAAGCCGATCGCGTGGTCGAGTGGCAGGAGAAGCCCAAGCACCCGAAGAGCGACCTCGCCTCGATGGGCGTCTACGTGTTCTCGAAGCGCGCCCTCCGCAAGTGGCTGAGCGAGGACCGGATCGACTTCGGCAAGGACGTCATCCCGGCGATGCTCGACGGCGGCGCCCGCGTGTTCGGCTACCACTTCGACGGCTACTGGCAGGACGTCGGCACGATCCAGTCCTACTGGGAGGCGAACCTCGCCCTGCTCGAGGACAACGCCGCCCTCGACCTCTACGACCGCGACTGGCTGATCCACACCCGGTCCGAGGAGCGGGCGCCGGCCCAGGTCGGCCCGACCGCCCAGGTCCACCGGAGCCTGATCAGCCACGGCTGCGTGATCAACGGGACGGTCGTGAACTCGGTGCTGTCGCCGGGCGTCCGGGTCGACGTCGGCGCGGTCGTGCGCGACTCGATCGTCATGTTCGACTCCGTCATCCGCTCGGGCGCGGTCGTCGATCGGGCGATCCTCGACAAGGAGGTCGTCGTCGGGCCGGGCGCGATCGTCGGCGACGGGCCGGACTTCGATACGCCGAACAAGCAGGAGCCGGGTCGCCTGAACACGGGCATCACGGTCGTCGGCAAGCGCGCGATCATTCCTCGCGGCGTCCGGATCGGCCGCAACGTCAAGGTCGCCGGCGACGTCAAGGCGACCGACTTCCCGAGCCGGACCGTGAAGAGCGGGGCGTCGGTCGAGTCGGCTCGACCGAAGACGGCGGCGGCGCGGATCGCGGCCGCCCAGCGGGCCGCGGAGACGCGGATCGCGGTCCGGTTGGAGTCGGCGTCGAACGGCCAGCACGAGATCGTGCCGGCCGTCACCGCCGCCCGAACAGGCTCCGGGCGAGCTGCCAAGGAGCGCTGAGCCGGCCGTTCGGCCGATCCCGCCGCGGGCCTCGATCGACCCCTGACGGTAGACTGCCCGCCATGTCTCCTTCGCAGCCGGGCGCCCTCGACGCCCGGCTCCGCGCCGATGTCGAGCGCTGGCTCGACGAGCTGGGCCTGGTGCCCCTCGCGCGGGCCGATCGTGACGGCGTCACCTCCTGGGACCTCCGGCTCGACGGCCGGCGGCGCTTCGACCTGCCCGTCACGCTGATCCTCGACCCGTCGCTCGGCCTGATCTGCTGGGTCCATTTCGCCCCGCCGATCGGCGACGCCTTCCGCAAGTCGTATCGGAAGCTGCTCCGCTGGAACGACGAGTTCCCGTTCGTGAAGTTCTCGCTGGCCGAGGACGATCGGCCCGTGCTCGCGACCGAGCTGGCGCTGCGGACGCTCGACCGCGACGAGCTCGGGCTGGCGATCGCGCGCTCGCTCCTGATCGCCGACCAGCTCCTCGAGGAGTCGGCGGGCTGGCTGTGGATCGGCGGACGGATCCCGGACCAGGCCGGGCGGGTGAGCCGTCAGGCCGACCTGATCGATCGGTTCGCCGACCGCCTGCCGGAGCTGGTGGCGGGGCCGACCGAGGCCGAGTCGGGCGCCGCTGCTGGCGACGCGGTCGTCGGGGCGCCGTCGTGAGCCGTCCTGCGGCGGGCCGCCGCCCCGCCGCCCGGCGCGTCACGGTCGGCGCGCTTGCCCTGCTCGCTGCCGTTGTCGCCACCCCGGGCCTCGCGCTCATCCCGTCCGACGCCCCGCTCGTCGGGTCGCTTGCCGCTTCGCCGGCCGCCGCTGCCACGGGCCTGACGATGACCGCCGACGCGCGCTACGTCGTCGATCCCGCCAAGCGTCGCGTCCATGTCGCGGTCACGCTCGCGGCCACGAACCATCGGACCGACACGAAGACCCGCCGCTACTTCTTCGATCGGGTCTTCCTCGCGGTCCAGCCCGGGACCACCGCGTTCAAGGTCGCCAGCGCCGGCACGAGCCCGTCGGTCCACGTCCAGCGCCGGGCGAGCACCTACACCCTGCTCCGGATCGACTTCGGCAAGCAGCTCGGGGCGGGCGGGACACGCCGCTTCAAGCTCGCCTTCGACATCACGGATCCCGGTGGCGCCGCGACCCGCACGACCCGGATCGGGACGACCCTCGCGTCGTTCGCCGCGTGGGGCTTCGGCACGAGCGGGACGCCCGGCGGCACCGTGACGGTCGTGTTCCCGAAGGGCTTCTCGGTCGATGTCGACGCCCCGGAGCTCGGCAAGCCCACGACCGACGCGGCCGGCAACGTGACCTTCACCACCGGCCGGCTGGCCAGTCCGCTCACGTTCTTCGCCTACTTCGTGGCCGACCGGCCCGGCGCCTACAAGGAGACGACCCTCCAGGTGCGCGATCGGCGGCCGGACCGTCCCGATCATCCTCCGCGCCTGGCCCGACGACCCCGCCTGGGCGAAGCGCGTCGGCGGCCTGCTGACCCGCGGCCTGCCGGCCCTCGCCAAGGACATCGGCCTGCCGTGGACGGTCGACCAGCCGCTCGTCGTGTCGGAGGCCCTGAGCCGGAACACGACCGGCTTCGCCGGCCGCTACAACCCGCCGGCCGGCCAGATCGAGATCGCCTACTACGCCACGTCGTTCGTCATCCTCCACGAGGCGGCCCACGCGTGGTTCGATGGCGGCCTCCTCGCCGACCGCTGGGCGAGCGAGGGGTTCGCCTCGTACTACGCCCTGCGGGCCGCGAAGGCGATCGGCGAGAAGAACGTCAAGGGCGACGTGCTGACGCCCGCCCTCGAGAAGGTCCGGATCCCGCTGAATGCGTGGGCGGCGCCGGGCGAGGATCCGGTGGCCGTCGAGAACGCGGAATACGCGGCGGCGCTCGCGCTCGCGACCGAGATCGGGAAGCGGGCCGGCGCCACCGGCCTCGCCGCCGGTCTGGCAGGCGATCCATGAGCGGCGCGCGGCGTACCAGCCGGGCGGGCCGCGGGCGAGCCTCGAGACGAGCGACGGCCCGCCGGACTGGCGCGGCTTCCTGGACCTGCTCGAGGAACGGACCGCGACGACGTTCGACGACCTCTGGACGACGTGGGTCGTCCGGCCGGCGGACGCGGCGCTGCTCGCCGATCGGGCGGCGATCCGGGACCGCTACCAGGGCGCTGACGCAGCGCGCCGACACCTGGCTGCTGCCCCGGGTCGTGCGCGACTCGCTCCGCGCCTGGCAGTACGACCAGACGACCGAGCTGCTCGACAGCGCGAGCACCGCCCTCGACGATCGCGATGCCGTGCTGGACGCGGCGGCCGGTGCCGGGCTGACACCGCCGACGACCATGCAGACCGCCTTCGAGGGCCCGCGCGGGTTCGCGGCCGCGTCGGCCGAGGCGGAGGCCCAGCTGGCCGCGATCGATGCCTTCCGATCGGCCGCCGCGACCCGATCGATGGAGACGGATCCGGTCGCCCGGATCGGCCTCTGGAACAGCGACCCGAATGGGGCGCTGGGCCGGGCCGCGGAGGCGTTCCGGACCGGCGATCTCGAGGACAGCGTCGCGGCGTCGGCCTACGCCCGGACGACCTGGACGACGGCCGCCGACGTCGGCCGGAGCCGCGTCCTCGCGATCGGCGGCCTGCTGGCCGCGGTCCTCCTCGCCGCCTGGCTGCTGGTCCGCGGGATCCGCGACCGCAGAGGGCATCGCCGACGCCGGCTCGTCATGGCCCACCCGCGGGAGGCCGGCCCGCGCGCCGGCCGGGGCTGACCTCGGTGGGGGGCGGGATGGGGACCACGGCCGCGCTGCGCCGACGCCTGCTGCTGGTCCTCGCCGCGATGGCCCTCGCGCTCACCGGCACCCTTGCCCCGGTTCGAGCGCCGGTCGCCCAGGCGGCCAGCGACGGCCTCAGCCTCAGCACCGCCGCGACGTACACGCTCGTGCCGGCCCGCCACGTCGTTCGCGTCAGCCTCGACATCACGGCCCGCAACAACAAGCCCAACGTGACCGCGGGCGGGATCATCACGAAGTACTTCTACGAGGGCGCCCGGCTCGCGATCCAGACCGAGGCCACCCGAGTCCGGGCGACGACGGACGGCGTCGCGCTGACCGTCACGACCAAGGCGGACGACGGCTTCCGGATCCTCGAGGTCCGGTTCCGGAGCGCGATCTTCTTCCGCCAGACCGCCCAGGTCCGGGTGACCTACGACCTGCCCGGCGGCGCGCCGCGATCGGCCAGCGACATCCGGGTCGGGACGGCGTTCGCGACCTTCGTCGCGTGGGCCTTCGGGGACAGCGCGAGCGTCCGGGTCGTCGTCCCGAAGGGCTTCGAGGCCGAGTCGACCGGCGCGACCGTGGAGCGCTCCACGAGCAACGGCGCGACGGTCTACCGGGCGACCCGGATCACCGACGTCGGGTCGTGGTATCTCGTCGTCAACGCCGACCGCAAGAGCGCCCTGACGAGCGAGCGGATCGACCTGAGCGGCGGCGAGCACGTCGTGATCCGCGGCTGGCCGGAGGACGGAGCATGGCGGAAGCGGGTCAGCGAGCTGATGACCAGGGGCCTGCCCGAGCTCGTCGAGGCGACCGGGCTCGACTGGCCCGTCGCGGCCGACCTGTCCGTCTTCGAGGTTCACACGCCGCTTCTCGAGGGCTACGCCGGCGTCTTCTTCGTCGGCCAGGACAAGATCGAGATCAGCGAGGACCTCGACGACCTCACGATCCTCCACGAGGCATCCCACGCGTGGTTCAACCGGGCCCTGTTCGACGGTCGCTGGATCAACGAAGGGTTCGCCGACACGTACGCGGCCACGGTCCTCGACTCGATCGCCAGCGGCGGCTGGGCACCGAAGACGGTGACCCCGACCGACAAGGCCGCCGTGCGCCTCGTCGACTGGGTCCATCCCGGCCGGATCAGCGACGACGCGACGCAGGCCCGCGAGCGCTACGGCTACGACGCGTCCTGGACGGTCATCCGCTCACTCGTGCTCGAGGTCGGCGACGACCGGATGCGCGACGTGCTCGCGGCGGCCCAGGATCGCCGGATCGCCTATGCCGGCGCGGGGACGCCGGAGACCGTGACGGAGCGGAACGACTGGAAGCGATTCCTCGATCTCCTCGAGGAGGTCGGCGGTTCGAAGACGGCGGACGAGGTCCTCCGGCGCTGGGTCGTGACCGACGCCCAGACCGAGCTCCTCGACGCGCGGACCGCGGCACGGGCGGCGTACGCGTCGCTCCGCACGGCCGGCGGCGAGTGGGCGGCGCCGTATTTCGTCCGGCGCGCGATGAGCGACTGGAGCTTCATCGCCGCCACGACCCGGATCGCCGACGCAACCGCCGTGCTGGCCCGGCGCGACGCGATCGCGGCGTCCGCCGCCGCGCTCGGGGTGACGCTGCCGCCGGTTCTCCGGACGGCGTATGAAGGCGCACGCGACAGCTTCGACGACGCGAACCAGGTCGCCGACGATCAGGACGCCGCCCTCCGGGCGCTGGCCACCGCCGCGTCCGCGGTTGCGGCCGAGCGAGCGCCGCTGGTGACGCTGGGCCTGGTGGGCACCACGCCCGAGCTGGACCTCGCCGCGGCGCGGGCGGCCATCAGCGCCGGTCAGCCGGACGCCGCTGCCCGGGCGACCGCCGTGACCGCCCTGATCGACGGCGCGGTCGCCATCGGCCGGGTGCGGATGACCGCCGCGATCGTGGGCCTCGTCGGCGTGGCGGTGCTCCTGCTCGTCATGCTCCTGCTGCTCCGCCGGCGACGCGGTCGACGACAGGCGCTGGCCGCGGCGGCGGCGCAGTTCGGTGGCCCCGTCCACGCGCGTGATCAGGCCCACCCGATCACGGCGCCGCCGTACGCTACACTCGCCGACCAGTCGGGTCGCCAGCGCGGGGACGACCCGGCTCCCGACGGCGGCGATCCGACGAGCGACGCCGGCCCCGTGCCGGCCGCCCCGGCCGAGATCGACATCGCCGACGCCACCGAGACCACCGACGGGACCGATCCGACGCCCGTCGACAGGGGAGACGCATCGTGAGCCTGCAGCGCTGATGGGCCTCGTCCGCACTCGACCTTCGCGCGAGATCCTGTCCGGCGACTCGGCCGACGTCTACTTCGCCCGCGCCGAGAGCGTCCTCGAGCGCGAGGGACTCGACCCGATCGTCACGATGGAGGTCTTCGCCCGCCAGGACGCCGTCTTGTGCGGGATCGACGAGGCGAAGAACCTGATCGGCCATGTCCTCGCCGGCGCGGACCTCGAGGAGACCCGGGTCGAAGCCCTGTCGGATGGCGACCGGATCGCTCCCAAGGAGGTCGTCCTCCGGATCCACGCCCGGTACCGCCAGTTCGGGCTGTACGAGACCGCGATCCTCGGGATGATGTCGCAGTCGACCGGCTGGGCGACCGCTGCCCGCGAGTGCGTCGACGTCGCCGCCCCGGAGCCGGTCGTCTCGTTCGGGGCCCGCCACGTCCACCCCGACATCACCGATGTCCTGGACTACGCCGCGATCGTCGGCGGCTGCGTCGGCGCGTCGACGCCGGCCGGGGCGCGGCTGGCCGGCCTGAACCCGACCGGCACGATGCCCCACTCGCTCGTGCTGATCTTCGGCGACACGGTCGAGGCGGCGGTGGCGTTCGACCGCGACCTCGATGCCGACGTCCCGCGGATCGTCCTCGTCGACACGTTCAAGGACGAGGCCGAGGAGGCGCTCCGGGTCGCGCACGCGCTCGGCGACCGGCTCTACGGGATCCGCCTCGACACCCCGTCGGAGCGCGGCCGGGTCACCGCCGATCTCGTCAAGGAGGTCCGGGCCCGCCTCGACCAGGAGGGCTACGACCACGTCAAGATCGTCGTCTCCGGCGGGATGACGCCGGAGCGGATCACGTATTTCAAGGAGCAGGGCGCGCAGGTCGATTCGTTCGCCGTCGGCTCCTACATCAGCGGCGCGACGCCGATCGACTTCACCGGCGACATCAAGGAGATCGACGGCAAGCCGATCGCCAAGCGCGGCCGGATCCCGGGCACGACCCCGTCGCCGCGGCTCCAGCCGATCGACCTCGCCAGCTGGCGCGACGGCGCCGGCTGATCCGGCGATCGCGGCTCGCCCAGGCCGTCGCTCGCCGCCTCCTGAGGGATCTGCCGGTTCGTGCCACCATCCCGTCATGACGGACGACCCGGAACGGCCCGCCGAGCCCGCTTCCCTGCCGAGCCGCTACCCTGCCGAGCCCGCCCCTGAGGACCCCGACCGCGAGTCGGCGTACGAGCTCCTCCAGCGCGGCCACGACCTGTTGACCCAGCGCCACTTCGCCCAGGCAGCAGTGGTTCTCGAGCGGGCCGACCGCGACGAGCCCGCCAAGGCGTCGATCCTCGAGGCCCTCGGCCGGGCGTACTACAACTCCGGCCAGCACGATCGAGCCCGGGCGACGTTCGAGCAGCTGCTCGAGATCGATCCGTCCGCCCACTACGCCCATTTCGCGCTCGGTCAGAGCCTCAAGCAGCTCGGCCGGCGCGAAGCGGCCGGAACGCATCTCCGCCTGGCGGTCGCCCTGAGCCCGACGTCGAAGCTCTACGCCGGCGCGCTCGCCCGGCTCGGTCCGCTCGATCCGCGGGCGAGGCGACCGGCAGACGCCGGAGATGCCGACGACGAGCGCTCGGACGCGTCGGCGACCGGCGACTAGGGACGGATCGTCAGGCGCCCGTCGCCAGGGCGTAGTGCGGCCACTCGACCTCGGCCGTGAAGCCCGTCGCCCGATACAGGGTCAGCGCCCGGTCGTTGGCCGCCTCGACGTTCAGCTCGACGATCCCCGCACCGCCGTCGCGGTTGAAGGCGATCGCCCAGCGCAGCAGCTCGCGCCCGAGGCCGCGTCCGCGCCAGCCTGGCAGGACGCCGATGAACGACACGAAGCCGCGCCGCTCGGACGTGTCGTCGCGCAGCTCGTGCTCGGCCTTGGCCCAGCCGATCGGCGTCTCGGGATCGTCCGCCGCGAAGGCCAGGAGGAGGCCCGCCGCGTCGAAGTCGGGCAGGCTGTTGGCGTAGGCGACGGCGGACTCGGTGAAGTTGAGCGGCGTCGGATGGTCGGCGAACGACGCGTTGGCGACGGCGACGAAGCGGGCCAGATCGGTGTCCCGGTAGGTCCGGACGGTGACGTCGTCCGGGAACTGCGGCGCCGCGACTGCGACGTCGGGCGCGAGCTCGAACAGCCAGAGGCTCGACCGGCGGACGAACCCGAGCGCGGCGATGAACGCGGCGGCGGCCGGCCGATCCGGCCCGTACAGCATGAGCTCTGGCTCTCCCTGCTCCCGCTTCCGCTCCAGCCAGGCGGCGACGAGCCGCCGGCCGTGGCCGCGCCGTCGATGCTCGGGGTGGATCGTCAGGTCGTCCATGCGTGGCGCGCAGTAGCCGACGATCGCTCCATCTTCGGTTGCGACGAGGGTGCCGGCCGGGTTGCCGCGCATCCGGTCGACGCCATGGAGGAGGTCCTGACGCGTGATCCCGGGCAGCCGATCGAACGGCAACGCGGCGTCCATCACCGCGATGATCGCGGGCTCGTCGCCGGATGCGAACTCGCGGACCGAGTTGCTGGTCACGAGCCGGTCGGACCCGGCAGTCGATCGGGCGACCCAGAGCAGGCCGATGATCGACTTCGCATCGGCGATCTCGCCGGCGTCGACCGCCGCGAGCGCGTCCGCCAGGGAGCGCCGCTCGAGCCGGAGGTGCTCGTCCTCGTCCGGCCCGAGGCGGTCGTCCGGGTGGGCCGGAACGAGATCCGTCGCGCGGTAGAGCGTCATGAACTCGCTCGTGAAGCCCGGCGCGGTGAAGAACGCGGTCAGGCGCTCCCAGCGGCCGGCCCGGTAGCCGGTCTCCTCCTCGAGCTCGCGCCGGGCGGCGAGGTCGGGATCCTCGGTCGCGCCCGTGGCCGGGTCGATGTCGAGGGTCCCGGCCGGGATCTCCAGCAGGACGCGGGCCGCCGGCGTTCGCCACTGGCGGACGAGGAGGATCAGGCCGTCCGGATCGATGGCCACGACCGCGACGGCACCGGGGTGGCCGGCGATGTCCCGCTCGGAGCGCGAGCCGTCGGAGCGCTCGATCGTGTCGATCCGGAACTCGAGGTAGCGGCCGCGATGCAGGACGCGCGAGTCGACGACCCGCTCGACGAGGTCGTCGTCCGCGGGCGTCGCGAGCAGGTCGCGCGCCGAATCGACGCCGGGCGCGGTCGCCGGATCCGGCGCCGCGCCCGTGGCCGAGGTCGGGATCGGACCAGCCGAGCCGGTCCGATCGATGGGTTCCGTCAGACGGCTGCCGCCTCGCGGTCCGAGGTCAGGCTCAGGCCCGACTCGGCATCGAAGAGGTGGAGCTTCGTCGAGCGGCAGGTTCAGGCTCAGGACGTCGCCCGGCTTGACCCGATGTTCGGAGCCGACGATCGCGACGATGTCCTTGCCGGCGGCGGTGACGTGGAGGAGCTCCTCGTTGCCGAGGTACTCGACGACGTCGGCCTTGCCCGGCAGCGTCACCGCGTCGCCCTCGACCGCATCGAGGTCGAGGTGCTCGGGCCGGAACCCGGCGACGAGCTTGCGGCCGGACGTCGCGCCGACCGAGTTGGCGAGACGCGTCGGCAGGTTGGCCGACCAGCCGGCCGGACCGACGAGCTTGGCCGAGCCGCCGGACGAATCGAAGGTCACGTCGAGGAAGTTCATCGACGGGCTGCCGATGAACCCGGCGACGAAGCGGTTGGCGGGCTGGTCGTACAGGACCTGCGGCGTGCCGACCTGCTGGAGCAGGCCGTCGCTCATGACCGCGATCCGGGTGCCCATCGTCATGGCCTCGACCTGGTCGTGGGTGACGTACACGAACGTCGTGCCCATCCGCTGGTGGAGGCGGGCGATCTCGGCCCGGGTCTGGACGCGGAGCTTCGCGTCGAGGTTCGAGAGGGGCTCGTCCATCAGGAACACCGAGGGCTCGCGGACGATCGCCCGGCCGAGCGCGACGCGCTGGCGCTGGCCGCCGGACAGCTCCTTCGGCTTGCGATCGAGGAGCTTCTCGAGGCTGAGGATCCCGGCCGCCTCGTTGACCCGCTTCTCGATGTCCGCCTTGGCGAGCTTTCGGAGCTTCAGCCCGAACGCCATGTTGTCGCGGACCGTCATGTGGGGATAGAGCGCGTAGCTCTGGAAGACCATCGCGATGTCGCGATCCTTGGGCGGGACGTCGTTCACGACGCGGTCGCCGATCCGCAGGGTTCCGGAGGTGATCTCCTCGAGGCCGGCGATCATCCGCAGGCTCGTCGTCTTGCCGCAGCCCGAGGGCCCGACCAGGACCATGAACTCGCCGTCATTGATCGCGAGATCCATGTCCTTGACGACGTGGACGTCGCCGTAGCTCTTGTTGACCTTCTCGAACGTCACCGTGGACATGCGTGCACCTCACTCCACCGGGGCATCGCGGGTCCTTGCATCCAGCCGCCGGTTGGCGTCGTGGACGGACCCCATACGAGGAGCCGGCTCGAGTGGGAACGATGCTAACACTACGGCTGTCGCGCCTGGACGACGCTGGGGGCGTTGGCGGCTGCGGTGCTCGCTCACGACCGTCCGAGGTCGCTCGCTCCGCTCCTCGCCGCCGCCTTCCCAGCCTCGCCCGTGCGCGCCGAGGGCGTCGGGTTGGCTGCGAATCACGGTCGGGGCCGGCGGTCGGTAGCATCGTCGGGATGACGCCGAGCCCACGGACCGAACGTTCCTACCGCGCCCTGCTCACGGTTCCGGGCCTGCCCCGGATCCTCGTCTCGATGCAGCTGAGCCGGATCGCCCAGTCGATGGTCGGCGTGGCGCTCGTCCTGTTCACGCTCGCCGAGTACGACTCGCCCGCCCTGACCGGGATCGTGACGTTCGCCAGCGTGTTCCCGGGCCTCGTCGTGGCCCCGATCGCCGGCGCCCTGCTCGATCGCCATGGTCGGACGCGCCTCGTCATCCTCGACTACGCCGTCGCCCTGCTCGCGCTCGTCCTGATCGGCGTCCTGGCGCTGGCCCATGCCCTGCCCGGTCCCGGTCCTGCTCGTGATCGCCGTGGTCAGCTCGCTCACTTCGATCCTGTCGCACACCGGTCTGCGGAGCCTGTTCCCGCTCCTCGTCCCGGAGCGGCTGTGGGAGCGGGTCAACGCGGTGGACTCGAACGGCTATCTCGTCGCGACGATCCTCGGGCCGCCCCTGGCCGCCGCCCTCGTGACGATCGTCGGCGGGGCGACGACGCTGATCCTCATCGGGATCGTGTACGGCGCGGCCACGATCGCGATGATCGGCGCGCCGGACCCGATGTCGACCACCTCGTCGACCGGCAATCTCCTGCGCGACGCATGGGACGGCGTCAAGTACACGGTCCGGAACCGGACGCTGCGCGGCCTCGGGATCGCGATCTCGCTCCTCAACCTGTCCGGCGGGATGGTCACGATCGTCGTCCCCCTGATCGTGATCGACCGGCTGCATGCGCCCGAGGTCGTCGTCGGCCTCGTCTTCGCCGTCTCCGGCCTGTCCGGGATGGTCGCCGCCCTGATCGCGGGCCGCTTCGACAGTCGGGGCCGCGAGTGGCACCTGCTCGTCCTGCCGATGGCCGGGATCGCCGTTGCCGACCTGCTCCTGCTGGCCGGAGCGGGCGCCGCCACCGCCCTGACCGGCGTCCTCTTCGTGGGGCTCGGGCTGGCCCTCGGCGGGGCCTTGAACGGGCCGATGGACGTCGGGCTGTTCACGATCCGCCAGCGCCGAACGGACCCGGAGTGGATGGGTCGGGCCTTCGCGGTGTCGATGGCGTTCAACTTCGTCGGCTACCCGATCGGGGCCGCGCTCGCCGGGCTGCTCGCGGCGTCGTCCATCGAGGCGGCGATCGTCGTCGGCGCGGTGGCCTGCATCGCGGCCGGAGTCGCAGCCGCCGTGATGATCCCGCGCCAGGCGCCGACGCTCAGCGGCGCCGCGGCCACGGCGCGGGCCGCGCAGGCGGCAGGCGCAGCGGGACCCGAGGCTCCGTAGCCGGGCGGGCGCGGCGGGCGCGTCGGGACCCGAGGCCCCGTAGCCGGTCGGTCCGCGTAGCCCGCGCGAGATTCCTGCCAGAAGTCCAGCTTGGGAACCTTTGGCCTGATTCTCAGGCGCCCGGCCTCTGGGCGGTGGCGGCTCAAGCGTGGCTCAACGGAATCGGACCTCGATTCGGGACCGATTCGTGTGTTGACGAGGCAATATTCGCGCCGAAGGTTTGCCCAGAGGACATCTGGCAGGTTCGGCGGTGCGACGGCGAGCCCTCGGCGCGGTCAGGGGCGGGCTCGGCCGCGCACCCGTCAGCGACCCTTGGCGGCCGCCTCGTGCGCCCGGCGATACTCGTCGCGCAGGCTGTCGACCAGGGCGTTGGCCTCGGCGGCCTCGGCCGAGCCGGGTTCCGCCGCTTGCGCCCGCCGCTCGGCGTCGCGCCAATCGGCGAGGATCGCCTGGATCGGACGAACGGTGTCGTCGATCGAGGTCGCGGGCGCGTTCGGCGAACCGGCATCGACCTGCTGGTTGACGACTTTCGTCAGGTCGTGCTGGCGGGTCGTCCCGGTCAGGACCCGCCCGGCGATCTCCTCGATCCGGGCCGCAAGCTCCACGAGGCGCGGGTCACCGGGCTCGAGCGAGCGCTTCTCTTCCTCGATCGTGACGAGCACCTCGAGATCCCGCAGCAGCGCGTCGGATGTCTCGCGTAGGGCGTTTCCTGTGTTCACCGCGTCCCCTTGGGCGCCGGGGGCCCACTCTTGACGACCATCGTGACGAACGGTCCCCGGCGAGGATACCCGCCACCGGCTGACTGGTCGAACCGCGATGCGGCCTCGATCAGCGCTCGCCGGCCAGATAGGCGTGCCAGAGCAGACGGGCGGCGACGGCCCGCCAGGGTCGCCACGCCTCGGCGATGGCTCGTTGGAGCGTCGCGTCCGGGATCGCCGATAGCCGCTTGGCGCGGCGCATCGCGGCCGCCAGGGCCAGGTCACCGTCGGGATAGATGTCCGGCCGGCCGAGCGCCATGAGGAGATAGATGTCGGCCGTCCACCGCCCGACGCCGAGCAACGCCGTCAGCTGGTCGCGCGCGTCGTCGTCCTCGGCTCGGGCGACGGCTTCCGGATCGAACCGCCCGTCGAGGGTCGCCTCCGCCAGCGCCACCACGTAGCGCGCCTTCTGCCGGGTCTGACCGGCTGCCCGCGCCCCATCCTCGCCGAGCGTGACGATCGCGGCCGGATCGAGGGACCCGGCCGCCCGCCGCAGGCGCTCGAGCGCGGCCGCGCCGGAGGCGAGCGACACCTGCTGTTCGAGGATGATCGCGGCGAGCGTCGCGAAGCCCGGCGGACGGTCCCACAGCGGCGGCGGTCCGAGGCGGTCGACGATCGCGGCGAGGTCGGCGTCGCGTTCGGCAAGGCCGGCGACGGCGGCATGCAGCGCGGCGCGGTCGAGCGGCGTCGTCGCGGTGGGCATCACAGGGACCGTAACCCGTCCGCGGGTCGATCTGTTGCGGGGATCCGTCCTTTTCATGCCGCTCTCATGCGGCCCGCCGAGCCTGCGGTCAACGGTCCGGTCCAGCCACGGGAGGTTCGCCGCCAGACCACCACCCATCTCGCCCGTGCCCACGGGTGCGGAGAGACCTGTGAACGATCCGTTCCGTGACGAGCCGTCGGTCCGCGACCTGACCGGCTCAGCCCACGCTGCCGCGCCCGCCGAGCCCTCCGACCCAGCTGACGCGATCGACGGCGCGCTCGACGCCCGCCGCACGGCCGAAGCGGTCCTGTACGAGATCCGGCGGGTCATCGTCGGCCAGGACGCGATGCTCGAGCGGGTGCTCGTCGCCCTCCTCGCCGGCGGGCATCTCCTTCTCGAAGGCGTCCCCGGCCTCGCCAAGACCCTCACGATCAAGACCCTCGCCGACGTCCTCCACGCCTCGTTCCGGCGGATCCAGTTCACCCCGGACCTCGTCCCGGGCGACCTGGTCGGGACCCGCATCTACCGCCCCGACCGCGGCACCTTCGACACGGAGCTCGGGCCGGTCTTCTGCAACTTCCTGCTGGCCGACGAGATCAACCGCGCCCCGGCCAAGGTCCAGAGCGCCCTCCTCGAGGTGATGCAGGAGCGCCAGGTCACGATCGGTCCCGAGAGCCATGCCGGTCCCCCGGCCCTTCCTCGTCATGGCGACCCAGAACCCGATCGAGTCGGAGGGCACCTACCCGCTGCCCGAGGCCCAGGTCGACCGCTTCATGATGAAGGTCGTCGTCGGCTATCCGAGCGGCGAGGAGGAGGCGCTCGTCGTCGAGCGGTCGCTCCGCCCGGCCGCGGTCGTCTCCCCGATCCTGACCGCTGCAGTCGCTGGCCGCCCTCCAGGCCATGACGGCCGACGTCTATGTCGACCGCCCGATCGTCGACTACGCGGTCGCCCTGACGGCCGCCACGCGCCATCCCGAGCAGGTCGGGCTGCCGGCGATCAAGCCGTACATCGCCTTCGGGGCGAGCCCGCGCGGCTCGATCAACCTGATCCACGCCGCACGGGCGCTGGCGCTCGTCCGCGGCCGGCGCTACGTGATCCCGGGCGACGTCGTCGATCTCGCTCGCGACGTGCTCCGCCACCGGATCGTGCCGAGCTTCACGTCGCTCGCCGAGGAAGTCAGCGCCGACATGATCCTCGACCGCCTGATCGACGCCGTCGCCGTGCCGCGCGTCGCCCAGGATGGGCTCCTCGCCCGCGCCGAGGCTGCCGATCGCAGTGCCCTCGTCGGGCGAGCCCGGCTCAACCCGTCGGCCGAGCCGTTCGGTGCGACCGGACGGGCCGAGGAGCGGTCGGCATGACCGGGCTGGCAGCATGCCGGCTCGGCCAGCCCGCGGACACCGGCCCGGCCGGGCCCCGGGCCGACGCCCGAAGCCCTCCTTCGCGCGCTCGACCTGACGATCGGGCGACGGATCCGGGGCCTCCTGCCCGGCGAGTTCCGGGCCCACGACCTGGGCGGCGGCACCGAGCTCGCCCAGGTTCGCCCCTACGAGCCCGGCGACGACATCCGCCGGATGGACTGGAACGTCACCGCCCGGACGACCGTGCCGCACGTCCGGATCCACGTCCCGGAGCGGGCCCTCACGGCCTGGCTCCTGCTCGACGTCTCGCCGTCGATGACGTTCGGGACCGCCGACCGGCGCAAGGCCGACGTGGCCGAGGGTGTCGCGGTCGCGATCGGCCATCTCGCCACCCAGCGCGGCAACCGGCTCGGGATCGTCACGTTCGGCGGCTCGCGCGACCGGCGCCTGCCACCGGCCGCGGGCCGGGCCGGGCTGCTCGGCCTGCTGCTCGCCAGCCGGGTCGAAACGGTCGAGGAGGGGGTCGGCGCGACGTCGCCGGCCGATGCCCTGCGCCTGGCCAGCGCGGCCGCGCCACGCGGCGGCCTGGTCGTCCTCGTGTCCGACTTCCGCGGCCCACGCAACTGGCGCCAACCGCTTGCCGCGCTGGCCGCCCGCCACCACGTCCTCGCCGTCGAGGTCGACGACCCGCGCGAGTCCGAGCTGACCGACGTCGGCGAGCTGACCCTCGTCGACGCCGAGACGGGCCGCGAGGTCCGGGTCGACACGTCGTCAGCGGCGGCTCCGGGAGCAGTTCGCCGAGGCCGCCGCCACCGAGCGGGCGTCCGTGGCGACCGACCCTCCGCCGGATCGGGGTCGACCACATCGTCCTCTCGACCGCCGGCGACTGGCTCCGGGCCCTGGCCGGCGAGCTCCATGTCCGGGGGCTCCGGTCATGACCTTCGCCGATCCGCTCCTGCTCCTCGGCCTGCTCCTCGTGCCGGCCGCGCTGATCGTCTACCGCCTCGTCCAGCGCCGGCGCAGTCGCTACGCGGTCCGGTTCACGAACGTCGACCTGCTCGGCAACCTCGTGCCCCGGACGCCGGCCTGGCGGCGCCACGTGCCGCCTGCCCTGTACCTCGTTGCGATGGCCGCCCTCGTCCTCGCCCTGGCCCGGCCGTCGATGGCCGTCCAGGTCCCGCGCGAGGAGGCCACGATCATCCTCGACGATGGACGTCTCGGGGTCGATGATGGCCACCGACGTCTCGCCGACCCGGCTCGCCGCGGCCCAGCAGGCCGCCAACGACTTCATCGACCAGCTGCCCGCCGGCGTCAAGGTCGGGCTCGTCGCCTTCTCGACCGCGCCGCGCGTCGTCGTGGCCGCGACGACGGATCGGGCCGCCCTCCACGCGGGGATCGCCAACCTCCAGGCTCGAGGCGGGACCGCGCTCGGCGATGCCATCACGACCTCCCTCGAGGCGGCCGGGCTCGATCCGGCCGGCGGCTCGAACGACCCCGGCGGCGTCGCCGTCGGGCGATCCATCGGCCGATCCGTCGGCGCAGCCGAGCGCTGCGCCGTCCGGCGACCCGGGTTCGACCGAGGCGCCGGTGGTCGCGACCGTCCTCCTGTCCGACGGCGCCAACTCGACCGGCGACATGGAGCCGCTCCCGGCCGCCGAGCTCGCTGCCGCTCTCGGCGTGCCGATCTACACCATCGCGCTCGGGACGGCCGACGGCGTCGTCACGGTCCCGGACGACCAGGGCGACCTCCACACGCTCAACGTCCCGCCCGACACCGAGACCTTGGCGGCGATCGCCGAGACGACCGGCGGCCGTGCCTTCGAGGCGCCGACTGCGTCCGATCTCGCCCAGATCTACGAGAGCCTCGGCTCGCGGATCGGGTACACGACCGAGGAGCGCGAGGTCACGCAGTGGTTCGCCGCCGCCGGCCTGCTCCTCGTGGTGACCGGTGCCGGTCTCGCGGCCCACTGGTTCAACCGCTTCCCATGACCACGCCCAGCTGGAGGTGCCGATGCACGACCGATGACCCCGAACCATGACCCCACGAACCGCGCCCCCACTCGCAACCCCTTGAAGGAGCACCCATGAACTGGTCCGATCAGCCGGCAGGCCAGCCGGCCCACGCACCGCCCCCGGGCTCGCCGTTCGCGACGTCCGACCCGGGCGTCCCGACGTCGTCCTCGAGCGCCTCGTTCTCGCCCGCGGCCCCGCCGGTCTCGGCCGATCGCCCCGGACGGTCCGGTCCTCGGCGGCGCTCGCCGGACGATCGCCACCGCCCTCCTCGCCGTCGGCCTGCTGACGGTCGGTGGTGTGGCGGTCGTCTTCGCGGCCGATCCGTCGGCGACCCCGGCACCGAGCGGGGCGGCCGCGCCGTCCACGAACGGCTCCGGCACCACCCCGAGCACCGGCACGAACCGCGCCCCGCGCGGTGGCGCCGGCGCCGACGGCGTCGACTGTCCCGACAAGGGCACCGGCAGCGGCAGCGGCGGTGGGTCCACGACCCCCGACCCGTCGCAGGCTCCGGCGACGGACGATCCGACGACGGCTCCGTCCGTCGAGCTCTAGCACCCCCGCGAACCGGCGGCTCGCTTCGGCGGGTCGCCGGTTCGCCGATTCCGGGGCGGAGCGCGGCTCGCGCCGGCTCAGCCGCGGGCGGCGCGCACCAGATCTGAGCGGTGAGCGGCGATCCACGCGTCGTCGGCGGCTGCTCGCTCGTCGCCGCCGGCCGCCGCCCAGTTGCCGATCCACGATTCGTTGCCGGCGGCGATCTCCGCGTGGATGTTGGCGACGGTGTGGATCCGCTCCTCGAGGAGCACGTCGACGAGCTCCGCGGCGGCGTCCCCTGCCAGCCCGTAGCCGCGGGCCAGCACGCCGAGCCGGGCGATCCCGTCCAGATCGAGCGGGTGCTGGTCGCGCCGCGCGGGATCGCCGAGCGGGCCCCACATCTCGGCCGCGATCGCGACGTCCCACAGGGCCCGGCCCGGGGCGGCCATCGCGAAGTCGATCAGGGCGACGACCCGGCCCTCGCGGAACACGACGTTCTCGGGAAAGAGGTCGTTGTGGCAGATCGTGAGCGACGGATGGCCGATCGCCACACGTCGGGTCGGCCCAGTCGGTCGCCCAATCGGCGTCGGCCGGCGGGCGGTAGGTCGAGGCCGCCTCGTGGTACCGCCGGAGGAGCCCGCCGAGATCGGCCAGCGCGCGATCGGTCATCGACCACGCCGGGTAGGGCGGCAGCGGGACGTCGCCGTCGACCCACGACAGGACCTCGCGGCCCTGCTCGTCCGTCCCGAGGTGGCGCGGCGCACCGTCGAAGCCCACCGCCTCGAGATGGAGCAGCAGGTCGCGCACGGCGTCGCCGGACGAGCCGGCCGGCCGGCGGACCGTGTTGCCGACCCGGACCGGTGCCCAGCGCGGGTCCATCCCGCCGACGAGGGGCACCTCGTCGGTCATCGGGCAGTGCCCGCCTTGCGCTGGCTGATCTCGAACAGGTGGCCGTCGGGGTCGCGGAAGAATGCCCGGATCTCCCACGGATACTCGATCGGCTCCGTCAGGAACCCGGCTCCCCGCGCGACGAGCTCGGCGTGGGCGGCGCGGCAGTCGGGCACGGCGACGATCAGCTCGGCCGTGGCGGTGTCCGGGTCGGCCGGCGCGGCCATCGTCACGGTCGGCTTGTCGGCGGTGGGCTCGCCACCGGTGACGAGGAGCAGCCAGGAGCCGACGAAGCGGAGCACGGCCGACGTGCCGCCGTACTCCCCGACGACCTCGGCCCCCAGGACGTCGCGGTACCAGGCCACCGACCGGCCGAGGTCGGTGATGACGAGCAGCCGGGTCAGGTCGGTGGCGTCGGCGGGAAAGACGGGCATCGGAACCTCCAGCCGCGATCATCGCGGACCGGAGGCGCGTCGCCGGCAGTCCGACGTGCTCGCCGCCGGCGGGTCAGTCGCGAGCCGGTCGCCGGCGGCCGCGAGGGCCGCGAACCCGTAGGCCGCCGCCGCGATCAGGAGGATCGCGACACCCTGGGTCGTCGGGTGGCCGGCGTGCGGGCCGCCGGTCGGATCGAGGCCGGTCAGGAGGATCGCCGCCTGGGCCAGGGCCACGACGGCCGCGGCGACTCGTCGCCACCGAGGGCGAGCGGATCCGGACGACCCGGTTTCCTGCGATCAGGCGCGATCGCGACGGCGAGGTGGACGAACCCGGCGACCACGAAGAGCGGCGTCTCCGCGAGAAGCGCGCTGGCCTGGGCCGCGGTCGGGGCCGGCGAGGCGGTGCGATGAGCCGACGACGAACGACCCGACGGCCACGCTGAATGCGATGACGCCCGCCGAGGCGACGACCGCGCCGGCGACGACGCGCCGTGGCGCGAGCTGGGTCGAGGCGGCGGGACGGACGGAGAGCGCGGTCATGATGCGGGCGGTTCCTCGGGCGTGGTCGTCGGGTTGGGCGGGTTGCTGCGGCTCACGATCGGCGCGCGGGCGTCGCCGCCGGCATGGGCGCGGCGTCGCCGGTCGCATGCGACGGATGACGCGGTCGCGCATCGGTGGCGGCGGACGGATCCCGGGCGCGGTGGCAGAATCCGGCGATGGCCGATCAGCTGTCACGCCGCCTGTTCCTCGCCGACCTCGGCCGCGGCGCCTTCGCCATCGCGGTCATCGGGATCGCTGGCTGTGCGCCGGCCGCGTCGTCGGCTCGACCGTCGGCCGCCGCGTCTGCTCCCGGCGCGTCGGCCGCGGCCGCGGCCGATCCGGTGCGCCGTCGAACCCGTCCGGCGGGCTCGCCGCCGGCCGTCCGCCAGCGGCAGCCCGCCGGCGTCGGGCGCGACCGGCGCGCGTCGCCTGGACCCGCGTCAACCTCGGCTTCGTGTCGGCCTACCTGCTCGTCCGCGGCGGCGAGGCGGCCATCGTCGACACCGGGCGTCGCCGGCAGCGAGGACGAGATCGCCGGCGGGCTGGCCGGGATCGGGCTCGACTGGTCGGCGGTCGGCCACGTGATCCTGACCCACAAGCACGGCGACCACGCCGGCAGCGCCAGCGCGATCCTGAGCGCCGCGCCCGCGGCGACCGGCTACATCGGCACCGCGGACCTGGCCGCCGTCCAGACGCCGCGTCCGCTGACCGCGGTCAACGACGGCGACGACGGTGTTCGGCCTGCGGATCATCGGCACGCCGGGCCACACGGCTCGGCCATGTCGCGGTGCTCGACGAGGCCGGCGGCGTCCTCGTCGCCGGCGACGCGCTCGGAACGCGGGCGGCACGCTGGCCGGCTCGAACCCGCAGAACACCGAGGACGCGGCGGCGGCCCAGGCGTACGATCGTCAAGCTCGGCAACCTGACGTTCGAGACGCTCCTCGTCGGGCACGGCGAGCCGATCCTGGCGGGCGCGTCGGCGCAGGTGAAGGCCCTCGGCCGGCGGCTGATCGCGGTACCCTCGGCGCCGTGCCGAACGATCCCCGCGCCGGTCAGCCGGCCGACCCCGCCGACCTGGTCGACATCCCCGCCCTGCTCCGGGCGTACGACGAGATCCAGCCCGATCCGTCGGACCCGACCCAGCGGGTCGCGTTCGGGACCTCCGGCCATCGCGGCTCGGCGTTCCGTGGCGCGTTCAACGAAGCCCACATCCTCGCGACGACCGAGGCGATCTGCCGCTACCGCGAGCTGCGCGGCTACGACGGCCCCCTGTTCATCGGCCGCGACACCCACGCCCTGAGCGAGCCCGCGACGCGGACCGCGCTCGAGGTCCTCGTCGCGCGCGGCGTCGACGTCCGGGTCGACAGCCGCGACGGGTTCACCCCGACGCCGGCCGTCTCGCACGCGATCATCGTGGCCAATCGCGGCCGCACGGTGCCCGCCTCGGATGCCCCGGCGCCGGCCGGTCGTGGCCTCGCCGACGGCATCGTCGTGACGCCGAGCCACAACCCACCTGACGACGGCGGCTTCAAGTACAACCCGCCGAACGGCGGGCCGGCCGACACCGACGTCACCGGTTGGATCCAGGCCGAGGCGAACCGCCTGCTCGAGGGCGCCGGCACGCGACGGGCTGGCCGGGATCCGCCGCGTCCCGCTCGACGCGCGCCCGGGCGCGCGCCGCGGCCACGACTTCCTCGGCACAGTACGTCGGCGATCTGCCCGTCGGTCGTCGATCTCGAGGCGCATCGCGGCCTCCGGGCTCCGCATCGGCGTCGACCCGATGGGCGGGGCGTCCGTCGCCTACTGGGGCGAGATCGCCGACCGCCATGGGCTCGACCTGACCGTCGTCAACGACCGGCGTCGACCCGACGTTCGGCTTCATGACCTACGACTGGGACGGCAAGATCCGGATGGACCCGTCGTCGCCGTCGGCGATGGCCGGCCTGATCGCGCTGCAAGGACCAGTTCGACCTGCGCCCTCGGCAACGATGCCGACGCCGATCGCCACGGCGATCGTCACCGCCGGCGGCCGGGCTGCTGAACCCGAACCACTTCCTGCAGCGCCGCGATCGCGCTACCTGTTACGGCGGCGGCGCGGCCGGGCTGGGGCGCGGACGTCGGCGTCGGCAAGACGCTCGTGTCGTCGTCGATGATCGACCGCGTCGTCGCCGACCTCGGGCGGCGGCTCGTCGAGGTCCCGGTCGGCTTCAAGTGGTTCGTGGCCGGCCTCGTCGACGGCTCCCTCGGGTTCGGCGGCGAGGAGAGCGCCGGGGCGTCGTTCCTGCGCCGCGACGGGACGTCTGGACGACCGACAAGGACGGGATCATCGCCGACCTGCTGGCCTGCGAGATGACCGCCCGCACCGGCCGCGATCCCGGGTGTCGCCTACCGCGAGCTGACGGACGCGCTTCGGTGCGCCGGCCTATCGCCGGAGTCGACGCCCCGGCGACCCCGGACCAGAAGGCCGGCCCTCGGAACGCTGTCGCCCGCCGACGTCACCGCGAAGACCCTCGCGGGCGACCCGATCACCGCGATCCTGACCCGGGCGCCCGGCAACGACGCGCCGATCGGCGGGCTGAAGGTCGTGACGGCGAACGGCTGGTTCGCGGCCCGCCCGTCCGGGACCGAGAGACGTCGCCAAGGTCTACGCCGAGAGCTTCCGCGGCGAGGAGCACCTGACGAAGCTCCTCGAGGAGGCCCAGGCGCTCGTCGCGAGCGTCACCGGCTGAGGCGCGCACTCGTCCGTGGGCTAGGGGAGCGGCCGCCAGAGCCGCCCGAGCAGCAGCCCGAAGGCGGCCAGCAGACCGCCGATCGCCACGAACCCCGCGCTGACCTCGACCGCCTCGCTGCGCAGGATCAGGTTCGTCGGCAGCTCGGCAAAGACCCGCTCGAGCTCCGCGGCGCTCGTGGCCGGGTAGTAGGCACCATCGGTGACCTCGGCGACCTCGCGCAGGGTCGGCTCGTCGATGCCGCGCGGGAACCGGCCGCCGCCGCCACCGCCGAACCCACCGCCGAACCCACCGCCCGGCTCGTTGCCGATGAACTGCCGGCGACAGACCGGATCGATCTGCCCGCCATCGGCCGACCCGAACCCGATCGTGTAGACCCGCAGACCGCGGTCGGCCGCCTGGCGTGCTGCCTCGACGGGCTCCGGGCCGGTGTTGCTGGCCCCGTCCGTCAGCACGACGATGATGCTCGGCGAGTACTCGCCCTCGGCGACGGGCGGCGGCGCGGCACCGGCGCGGCCCGGAACGACGCTCCGGGCAACGGTCGGATCGATCTCCGCGATCGCGTCGATCGCCGACAGGATCCCGCTCCCGATCGCGGTCCGGCGGGCCGTGGTGAGGCTCCGGATCGCGTCGATCAGGACGCTCTCGTCGGAGGTCGGGGACTGGACGATCGCCCCGAACCCGCTGAACGCGACGATCCCGATCCGGGTCCGCGACTTCTGGCTCGTGACGAACGCGATCGCGGCCGACTCGGCGGCCTCGAGCCGGGTCGGCTCGATGTCGGTCGAGCACATGCTGCCCGACACGTCCATCGTCAGGATGATCGTGGTCTGGTTGCCCGGAACGCTCAGGACGACCGCCGGGCGGGCGATCGCGAGCACGATCGCCCCGATGGCGCCCGCCAGGAGCGCGAACGGCAGGTGGCGCCGGAGCCGGCCGCCGCCCGGCTGCGCGGCGCGGATGAGGGCCAAACTCGAATAGCGGGCGGCCTCCGGCCGATGACGGCCCAGGCTCCATACGTAGAGCGCGATCGACGCTGGCACGAGCCCGAGGAGCAGCAGCAGCCCGATCCACTGGAAGGTCATGGCAGCCGGCCCGACCGGGCGAGGGACCCGGCGGCTCCGAGGATCAGCAGGACGAGCCCGACCGCGGCGACGAGGGCGGTCAGCTCGAGGCCCTCGTCACGCCCGACGAGGTTGCGCTCCAGGCCGTCGTACACCGTGGCAGGATCGAGCTCCGCGGCGGGCGCATAGGATCCGGCGGTCAGCTCGGCGACGGCGCGGAGAGCGTCCTCCTCGAGCCGCGTCTGGACCCGGAAGCCGTCCAGCTCGAGGGTCGTCCCGGCCGCCGTGCCCACGCCGACCGTCACGATCCGGATCCCGCGGTCGGCCGCGGCCTGGGCGGCGGTCAGCGGATCCGGGCGCTCGTTGTTCTCGCCGTCGCTGAACAGGACGATCGCGGCCGATTGATGGCTGCCCGGAGCGACCGGATCCGCGGCCGCGCTGGGCTCCGCGGAGCGATTGCTGTAGTAGCTCGCCGGCGTATCGGTTTCGGCCCGCTCGATGGCGCCGATCGTGGCCAGGATTCCCTGGCCGACGGACGTCCCGCGGCTCGGCGCCAGCCGGTCGATCGCCTGGAGGACGCGGGCGGTTTCGTTCGTCGGCGTCTGGACCGCGAGGCCGCCATCACTGAAGGCCACGACGCCGATCACGACCCCGTCGGGGCGACGCTCGACGAGCGCCTTGGCGGCGGTCTTGGCGGCTTCCATTCGAGTCGGCGCGACGTCGTCGGCGGCCATGCTGCCCGACACGTCGAACGTCAGGACGAGCGTTCCCTCGATCCGCGGGCACCGAGACGGTGGCCTGGGGCCGGGCGAGGGCGATCGCGAACACGACGAACGCGGCGACGATGCACGCCGCGGCAAGGCGATCGGTCTGCCGCCGGCCGCCACTCGTGCCACCCGAGCCGCGCCCGAGCCCGCCGAGGCCCGCCAGCCGCGCCCGCCGCCGTCGATCGATCCGGCGCGCGACCAGCAGGCCGAGTGGGACGAGCGCGATCGCGAGCAGTGCCGCCGGCCACAGGAACGTCATGCCGGGATCCGCCGGCGGAGCTTGTGGCCGGCCGCCATCCGGACGATCGCCCGGACCAGGTCGTCCTCGGTCGACAGCGTCGCCGCCTCGACCCGTGCCCGGCGGAGGGCCGCGGCCACGTCGGCCTCGCGGGCGTCGGCCGCCGCGCGGAATCGCTTCCGGAACCCGGCGTCGGCCGTGTCGACGTAGAGCTGCTCGCCGGTCTCGGCGTCCTGCATGACGATCGGCCCGACGTCCGGCAGCTCGATCTCGCGGGGGTCGACGAGCCGGACCGCGAGCAGCTCGTGGCGCCGGTTCAGGAGCTCGAGCGGGCGGTCCCAGCCGGGGACGCCGATGAAGTCCGAGACGAGGATCAGCAGTGACCGGCGCCGGATCCGGCGATGCGCGGCTTGCAGGAGCGGCCCGAGGTCGGTGACGGGCGCGACCGCGAGCCGCGGCTGGCGCAGGAGGTCCTCGATCAGGCGCAGGACGTGGACCCGGCCCGAGCCGGCCGGGACGACGTGATCCTCGTTGCCGGCCCAGGCGATCGCCCCGACCCGGTTCCCGCGCCGGGTCAGGAGTCGCGCCATCGTCGCCACGAAGTCGATCAGGACGGTTCGCTTCTCGCGCTCCGTCTCGACCGTCCCGAAGTCGACCGACGGGCTGAGGTCGAGCAGGAACCAGGCGGTGATCTCGCGATCCTCGTGATACTCGCGGACCCACGGCTCGCCCATCCGGGCCGTCACGTTCCAGTCGATCGACCGGACGTCGTCGCCGAACTCGTACTCGCGGAGCGCGGCGAAGTCGAGCCCGGTTCCGTGGAACAGGCTCCGGTCGTCGCCCTGGAGCAGGCCGTCCAGGCGCCGGACGACCTGCCAGTCGAGTCGTTGGAGGATGCGCTCAGGCGCCGACGCGAACGCCATCTCGCTCCTGGAGGGGCACGACCGGCATCGGGACGCGGCCGAGGATCGAGGTCAGGATCCGGTCGGCCGAGATGTCGTCCGACAGGGCCTCGAAGGACAGGACGAGGCGGTGGCGCATGACGTCCATCGCCATGTCGCGGACGTCCTGGGGCAGGGCGTACTCGCGACCCCGGACGTGGGCCAGGGCGCGGGCCGTGAGGATCAGGTTGATCGAGGCCCGCGGGCTCGCCCCGTAGGTCAGGTAGCGCCGGAGCTCGGGCATCCCGTGGGCCTCCGGCTCGCGGGTCGCGGTCGTCAGGCGAACCGCGTAGTCGATCAGGGCCGGGTCGACGTACACGGCGTCGACGACCGACTGGAGGCGGACCAGCTCCGTGGTGGTCAGGACCTCGTGGATGGTGTCGCGCCGGCCGGTCATCCGCTCGACGACGGCGAACTCCTCCGTGGGGGAGGGATAGCCCACGAGGACCTTGAGCATGAACCGGTCGACCTGGGCCTCGGGCAGGGCGTAGGTCCCCTCGGTCTCGATCGGGTTCTGGGTCGCGAGGACGAGGAACGGCTCGGGCACCGGATGCGACTCGTGGGCGATCGTGACCTGGCGCTCCTGCATCACCTCGAGGAGGGCGCTCTGGACCTTGGCCGGGGCACGGTTGATCTCGTCGGCGAGGAGCAGGTTCGTGAAAACGGGCCCGAACGACGTCGTGAACTCGGCCGTCTTCTGGTTGTAGATCCGGGTCCCGATCAGGTCGGCCGGGACGAGGTCGGGGGTGAACTGGATCCGCTTGAAGTCGCCGCCGATCGCCTCGGCGAGGGACTTGATCGCCATCGTCTTGGCGAGCCCCGGGACCCCCTCGACGAGGAGGTGGCCGCGGGCCAGGAGGGCGACCGCCATCCGCTCGAGCAGGTGATCCTGACCGACGATGACCTTCTTGACCTCGAACAGGAGGCGTTCCATCGGCGCGGCGGGGCGGGTGGTCTGGGCGGGATCCAACGGGGTCACCTCCTGCACGGGTGGATCAATACGGCGGCAGGCCGGCGGCGCCGCCGGCGACATCGATCGGGACGGCCAGGCCGATCCCGATGAAGACGTCCTGCTTGGTCGGGTTCACGAGCGCGGTCACGATCCCGACGACCCGCCCGCTGCGGT
This sequence comes from uncultured Chloroflexia bacterium, assembly GCA_963783055.1. GTDB lineage: Bacteria > Chloroflexota > Limnocylindria > Limnocylindrales > CSP1-4 > CF-46. Next base: position 554,098 of record CAWAMB010000002.1, on the reverse strand, counting down.
CGAGGAGCGGTCCGCCGGAGTTTCCCGGATTGATTGCGGCGTCGACCTGGATGAGGCCGCTGATCGTCTGGTCGGTGCCCGGCTGCTCGTAGGACCGGTCGAGAGCCGACACGACCCCGGTGCTCAGCGAGCCGGCCAGCCCGAACGGATTGCCGACGACATAGGCCTCGCTGCCGATCCGCATCGCGCCCGGGTTGCCCAGCGTCGCCGGCAGGACGCCCGCCGGCGGCTCGTCCGGCTGGAGCACGGCGATGTCCGATTCGGGCCGGCTCGATTCGATCGAGGCGCTCGACGTGGAGCCGTCCGCGTACGTGATCTTGATCGTGGTCGCGCCGTCGACGACGTGGAGCGCCGTCAGGACGAGGCCGGCGTCGTTGACCACGACGCCGCTGCCGAGCCCGTGGCCCTCGTCTGACCCGTCCTCGGCGCGGTCGGTCTCGATGATGACCAGTGACGGACGGACGGCCGAGTAGACGAGCTCGGACCGTGGCGGCGCCGGGGTCTGTGAGGCCAGGGCGCTGGCGACCGCGACCGTGACGTCGCGGATCGTGATCGGCGACTTGCCCGGGTTGATGATTCCGAAGGCGGCGATCGCGAGGAACGCAGCGACGATGCCGGCCACGAACGGGGTTGCTCGGCGGACGCCGGCCGCGGCTCGCCGGCTGGCCCGCGCGGGTCGCGGCGCAGCGGTCTCCGAGCGGCCCGTTGCGACGGCCGGCGACCCGGTCAGCAGGCGGCGTTGCTCGTCCGGCTCGTCGACCATCGACAGCGGAACTCCGTGTCATCCTCGGCGGGAGTGGCTCCCCGCGAGCGAGCTTCCGGTGGAGAGCGTCGGCGTCGTTTCTGAGAGGTGCCTGAGACCGCTCCGACCGCAAGACGCCGGTCGCAGTGGTGCACCGGCGCCCCACAAGTCTAGGCCCGTGCTCAACAACGTGGCCAAGACGGGCTCGACTCTCGCGGGCCGCGTCGTAAACTCCGCGCATGACCGGTCCGCGCGCCAACCTCCGGATCCCGCTCCTCGGCTTGGTCCTCGTCGCGCTCCTGATCGCGGTTGCGATCCCGGCGCTGGCCGCGTCGCCGTCGCCCTCCGGGGCCGCGGCGGCCAAGTCCGACCACCCGGGCAAGGGCCCCAAGGCTTCGAAGGAGCCCGAGGTCGCCGTCACCCTCAGCGGTGTCGTTGCGACAACCACGGACGCCGACGGCGAGACCGAGTACACGATGACCGTCGCCGGCAAGACCGTTCGGCTCGATGCCGGGCCGTCCTGGTTCTTCGGCGACAAGCATCCGCTCAAGGCATTCGTGGGCAAGACCGTGACGATCGTCGGCGCGCAGCGCGGCGACGAGCTCGATGTCGAGACGGTCGATGGCGTCCGACTGCGCGAGGGAGGCCGACCGCCGTGGGCCGGCGGTTGGAAGGCCGTCGGTTCGGCTCATCCGGGCTGGACCCAGGAGAAGTGGGACAAGTGGCAGCAGAAGCAGGCTGCGAAGGGCGACAAGTTCGGCGCTGCGGGCGCCGGCTGCTGGCCGCCCGGTCACTGCAAGGAGCATGGGCCGAAGGCCTCGGCGGAGGCGCCCGACCCGAACGGCGGCTGACCCGCCGGCGCGGCGCCGTCTATCGTTGACGGAGTCCAGCCCGGCCCCGGGCGGACGCAGCGGAGCCGCCCGATGACTCTCGTCGACGACTACCTCGCCCGAACGCCGCGCTCGCGTGCCCTGTTCGAACGAGCGACGGCGTCCCTGCCCGGCGGCTCGACCCGGACGACGGTCTACAGCGCGCCGTACCCGCCCTACGCCGACCACGGCGCGGGCCTGGCGCTGACCGACGTCGACGGCAATGTCTACCGCGACTTTCTCGGCAACTACACGTCCCTGATCCTCGGCCACGCTCACCCGGCGGTCGTCGCCGCGGTCGAGGCGCAGGTCCGGCGCGGCTCGGCGTTCGCCGCGCCGACGGAGACCGAGGTCGAGCTCGCCGAGGAGCTTCGCCGCCGGATCCCGTCGATCGAGCACCTGCGCTTCACGTCGTCAGGCACGGAGGCGACGATGTTCGCGATCCGTGCCGCCCGCGCGTTCACCGGACGGCCGCTGATCGCCAAGTTCGATCACTCCTACCACGGCACGCACGACCTGGTGATGGCCGGGACGCCCGGCGTGCCAGAGGCCATCGGCGGCCTGATCACCGAGCTGCCGTGGGGCGATCCGGACGGGATCGAAGCCGGGCTGCATGGGCGCGAGGGCGACCTTGCCGCGATCATCCTCGAGCCGGTCCAGGGGGCCGGGGGCGTCCGACCGCCCGAGCCCGGGTTCCTCGAGTTCCTCCGGTCGTACTGCGACCGGGTCGGCGCGCTGCTGATCTTTGACGAGATCATCTCGTTCCGGGTGGCACCCGGTGGGGCGCAGGAGGTTCACGGCGTCCGGCCGGACCTGACGACGCTCGGCAAGATCATCGCCGGCGGCTACCCCCTGGCGGCGTTCGGCGGCCGGGCGGACGTGATGGCGATCTTCGACGCCCGGCGCGATCGGGCGGTCAGCCACGGCGGCACGTTCAACGGCAACCCGGTGGCCGCGGCGGCCGGGCTCGCGACGCTCGACGAGCTCACGCCGGCGGCCTATGCGCGGCTGTCCGGCCTCGGCGACCGGCTGACGGCCCGGCTCACCGAAGGGATCGCCCGCGATGGGCTGGCTGCGCGCGTCGTCAACGTCGGGTCGCTGTTCCAGGTGTTCCGTGGCGAGACCGGGGCGGCGTTCGCGGCCGGTGCCGGTCAGCCGTCGGAGCTGTACCTGCGCCTGCTCCTGGCCGGGTTCCTGATCGCACCGCGCGGCATGGGCGCCATCCCGACGGTCGCGACCGAGCGCGACGTCGACGATCTGGCCGACGCGATCGGCGACGCCCTGGTCGAGATGGATCGGGCGGGGGAGCCGGCGCTCGCGCGCTGACCCGCCAACCGGCGGATCGGCGCGATTCCGCGATCAGGGGCACGATCAGTCAAGCGACCTCGCCTTGCCTCGCCATGGGAGAACCAGGTCATGCGTCCCTTCGACCGTCCCGCTGACTCGGCCTCGCCGTCCTCGGCCGACGCCCAGGCCCTGGAGCGGTATCGGTACATGCTCGCGACGGCGCCGCCGGAGGACATCGAGCAGGCCCACGAGGAAGCGTTCGCGCGGCTCACGCCCGAGCAACGGAAGCAGGCGATCCGGGCGCTCGCCCAGCACGTCCCCGAAGGCGAGATCCGCGGCGACGATCCGGCCTCGCTGGCGCGGGCAGCAACCCGGGCCGAGATCCGCGAGCCGGGCACGATCGAACGGGCCTGGGGGAGCGGCGGCGCCGGGTTCGGGCTGGGCAGCTGGTTCATGGCGACGCTGGCGGGGAGCTTCATTGGAACGGCCATCGCCCAGTCGTTCTTCGACAACGACTCGGGCTCACCGGCCGACGGCGACGCGACCGGCGACGCCTCGAGCGACGGCGACGCGAGCGCCGACGCCGACCAGGGCGACTTCGGATCCGGGGAGGGCGACTTCGGCGGCGACGTCGGCGGCGACGTCGGCGGCGGTGACTTCGGCGACTTCGGCGGCTTCTGACGACTGCGCCGCCATCACGCCTGCAGGCCCAGCCCCGCGACTGCGTTCGTCGCACAGGGGCGAGGGTGGCGGGGCCCGACTGCGTTCGTCGCACAGGGGCGAGAGGGCAAGGCGGCCGCGAGCACCGCAGCGAGCAGGCTCGGATGCCTGTGAGCGAGGAGCGCAGCGGCCAACGCCGCCATCGTCGTTCCGGCGCGACAGCGGAAGTCCCGTCCGCAATCAGGTGGGGTGGCCTACGGGGGTCGAACCCGTAACCGCTGGAGCCACAATCCAGTGCTCTACCATTGAGCTAAGGCCACCATGCACGCGCGCCGGCGGCGAGACCGGCGTGGGCCACGGGAGTCTACCGGATTCGTCGTCGCCGTCGACATCCCGAAGGGCGTCTGGACACCGCGCCGGTCACCTGCCATGATCCGCGTCCGCCGGCCCAAGGTGGGGAGGACCGCGATGACTGATCGCCGCCGTGTCGCCCGACTCCTGGCCCTCGTCGTCGCCGGCCTCGCCGTCGCCGCCACGAGCGCACCGACGCCGCCGCCCGGACCGACGCAGCCCTTGAGCAGCAGCGGCACGGTCCATCTGAGCGCCGGACAGCCCACGGCCATCCGGCCGCTGGTCTTCGTCGTCGAGCATGGCCAGCTCAGCTCGCTCGCGATCACTCCGACGATCGGCGACCCGCCGGCTGAAGGCTCGATCGTGGCGTCGATCGTCCGAACCAATGACTTCGGTGGCGTCCGGTCGGACCCCACCATCAGCACGCCGTCCGGACCGCCGCCGCGGCCGTGGTCGGTCTCGTGCGCCTCCAACCCGTGCGACGCTCGCTACGCCCTCGTCGTCACGTGGTTCGACGCGCCGGAGGGTGGCGAAGCCGACGTCTCCTGGTCCATTGATGCCGTCGCGACCTACACCGGGTCCGTCCCGGCCGGTGCCACGCCCGGCCGGGTCACGTTGTCCGCGCCCGCCATCGAGACGCCAACCGTCGCGCTGACCACACAGGTGGGCGGCGAGGCACGTCGCCTGTCGGAAGGCGACCGCTTCCGGTCGTGGACGGTCGTCCTCAGCCGGGCCGGTCAGGGCGACGCAACCGGCGACGCAACCGCCATCACCCAGGCCCGGCTGGCCGTCACGGCGACGCAAGTGGCCGGTCCGGCGTTCGTCGTCGGCGACAGCGGTCAAGCGGAGGACCCGCGCGTCCGGAACCGGACCGATCCGCCGGTCCAGCTGCGGCTCACGACCTCCGACAATCGAGCCGTGACCACGTGGGCGGCCGATCGACCGGTCGAGTTCGATCCGTTCATCCGGTGCGCCACGGCAGGCCCGTGCGAGGCGACGCTGACCATCCAGCTCGCCTGGGCAGACGGCCGGCCGGACACGGCCTTCGACGCCGGCTGGACGCTCGATCTCGCGTCCATCGACGCCGCCGAGCGGGCCGCGCCGATCGAACCTGCCGTCGAGGCGATCCGTCCGCTCCACCTGGCGTCCGCGGCGGCGACCGGTAGCTTCGACGAGCCCGGACCGTTCTTCCAGCCCGCCCTGAAGTTCGTCGTCAACGCCCCGGCGCTGCCGGATCTCGCCGGGGGCCAGGCTCGGAACGCGCCGGCCCGCGCCGTCGCCACGGTCACGGTGACCTCGGTCGGCAGCGTACCGCTGCCGCCCGACGCGGAGATCTCCGTCTACTCGAATGGGACTGGGGGGCTCGGGTCCGGCGTGGTCCTCCATCCGGGCGAGACGGGGTCGTTTGCGTTCGAGCCTGCGGGCGTCTGCCGGTCCGATGTGCTGGCCGCATGCTCGGCGACCGGCTCGCTCGGCGCCGCGATGCTCAAGCCCAATCGGAATCAGACCAAGATCGACGGCATGATCGCCCGGATCGAGTGGACGATCGAGGCCGCCGTCGGAACGGTCGACAAGGGCACGGCGGTCTTCCTCGTCGAGCCCCGGCCGACCAGGAACCCATGACGGACGGCGTGTCGGCTGCTGGCGGAACCAGCCGGCCGGCCGCCCTGGACGACGTCGAGCCGGGCCGCCGCGCGATCGCCGGTGACGGGCTGCTCCATCCGGTCGTGATCGGGACGATTCTCGTGCTGCTCGTGAACGACCAGGTCCTCAAGCGGGCGTGGCCGGGCGTCGTCACGGGCAAGCTCTCGGACCTGGCGGGCCTGGTGTTCGCGCCGCTCCTGCTCGTCGCCGTTGCCGAGCTCGCAGCAAGCGCGGCCGGACGATGGCGCGGACCGAGCCGGCGTTGGTTGTCGGCCGCCGTTGCCGTCGTCGGGCTCGGGTTTGCCGCCGTCAAGCTCCTTCCCGGGGCGGAAGCACTGTGGGAAGCGGGGCTCGGCGCCGTCCAGTGGCCGGTCTCGGCGGTCGGCGACCTGCTCGCGGGACGCGGCCTCCCGCCGATCCGTCCCGTCGCCTCCACCCCGGATGCCACGGACCTCGTCACGATTCCGGCGGTCTGGCTGGCGCATGCGATCGGTCTCGCCCGGGTCGAGCGCGGAGTCGCCGACCGCGCCGCGTCGAGCATCGCCGTCCGGACCGGCACGTGGTGGTACGAGCTCGCGGTCGCCGCCCTCGGCGTCGCGATGCTCGCCGGCGCCACGATCGACGGCTGGGCCCACACCCACGACCCGCTCTCGCTCGAGACGATCCTCACACCGTGGCACGCGATCGTGTACGTCTCGTTCGCCCTCGTTGCCTTCCTCGTCCTTGCGCCGCTGCTCGCGGCGCGCCTCGAGCGACGCGACACCCTCCAGGCGATCCCGAGCGGTTTCGGCTGGTCGGTCGTGGGGGTCGTCGCGTTCGCGGTCGTCGGGCTGCTCGATCTCGCCTGGCATCTCGTCTTCGGGCTCGAGGCCGACACGGAAGCCCTGCTCAGCCCGACCCATCTCGGGCTCGGCGTGACCTCGGCGCTGATCGCGAGCGGACCCCTCCGTGCCGCCTGGAGCCGGCGGGATGAATGGCCCGGCGAGGGGACGTGGCCGGCCCTCGGTCCCGCGGTCCTCGCCGTGGTCGCGATCGTCGGCGTCGCGGCCTTCGCCCTCCACCCGGTCAACCTCTTCGTCGACTCCTGGCCGCGCTGGCCGTACGGCCGGTTCGACGCCACGTGGTACGCCCCGAACCTCGGCGTCGCCGGAGCGATCATCCCGACGCTGCTGGTCGTCGTCCCGCTCCTCGAGCTGCTTCGGCGCTGGCCGATCCTGCCCGCCGGGACGGCCACGATCCTCGTCGGCGGGACGATGGCCGGCCTGACATTCCTCCACGATGGCCAGGTCCTCGTCGGCGCACCGATCCTCGGCGGCTTCCTGATCGACCTGGTCCTGCTCGCGGCGCCGCGCGGTGTTGCCCGGCCGTGGATCGTGGCCGGCCTCGGGCCGGCACTCCTGTTCTCCGCCTACTTCGTCGTCGTCGACCGGACCGGCCCCGTCGCGTGGAGCGCCCACCTGATCGGCGGGACGGTCGTCATCGCCGCGCTGACCGGTCTCGCTCTGGCGCTCCTGGCGCGACAACCGCGACCGGTCCGTCCGGCCTGATTGACCGCGCAGCCGCCGCGGCCTACCATCCGCCCACAACTGAAGACGCTTATCAAGAGTGGTGGAGGGACCGGCCCTGTGAAGCCCGACAACCGACCGGCGGCGACGCCGGCACGGTGCCAAATCCGGGCAGGTCCTCCTGCGAGATAAGGTCCTTCAGACGGCCCTTCCTCACAGGAAGGGTCGCTTGGTTTCTCGGGCACGATGTCGGCGGCGGTCCTCCACGATGGAGACAACCGCGATGACGCTCGAGACCCCGATCCGGCCGGCCGACCCGGCCGACGCACCGCCGCCCACACCGTCCCACATCCGCGGACTCCGCTGTCGCGCGTGCGGCCGTCCCGAGGAGCTCGGCCCGAGCTTCGTCTGCGTTGCCTGTTTCGGACCGCTCGAGGTCGTGTACGACCACGACGTGGCGCGGACGCGGCTCACCCGCGAGGTCATCGCCGGCCGGGCGCCCGGCATCTGGCGCTATCTCGAGCTCCTGCCCGTTGCCGCCCCGCCCGAGCGCGGCCTCGCGGTCGGCTCGACGGCGCTGGTCCGGGCGGATCGGCTCGCCGCGGATCTGGGTCTCGGGACCGGGACGACCCTCCACCTGAAGGACGACACGCGCAATCCCACCCTGTCGTTCAAGGATCGGGTCGTGGCCGTGGCGACCGCCCGGGCGGTCGAGTTCGGGTTCGACACGCTGGCGTGCGCCTCGACCGGCAACCTCGCCGGCGCGACCGCCGCGGCGGCGGCCGCAGCCGGCCTCCGGGCGTTCGTATTCGTCCCGGCCGATCTCGAGCCGGCCAAGGTCGAGCACGCCCTCAGCTACGGTGCGACCGTCGTTCGGGTCGACGGCACGTACGACGACATCAACCGTCTGAGCCTCGAGATCGCCGACGAGGAGGGCTGGGCGTTCGTCAACGTCAACCTCCGGCCGTTCTATGCCGAGGGCAGCAAGACGATCGCGTTCGAGATCGCCGAGCAGCTCGGCTGGCGCCTGCCGGATGTGCTCGTCGGGCCGATCGCGTCGGGCTCGATGTTCACGAAGATCGCCAAGGGCTTCGACGAGCTCGCCGACATCGGCCTGGTCGAGCGCAAGGACGTCCGCTTCGTCGGTGGTCAGCCGGAGGGCTGCGCGCCGGTCGCGACCGCGTTCGCCGAAGGGGTCGACGAGATCCGGCCGGTGCGCGCGCCCGACACGATCGTGCGATCGCTGGCGATCGGCTCGCCGGCCGACGGCGGCTATGCGCTCGAGCTGGCTCGCCGGACGAGCGGCTCGATCGAGTCGATCCCGGACGCGGCGACGGCGGCGGCAATTCGGCGGACCGCGGCGAGCGAGGGGATCTTCGTCGAGACGGCCGGCGGCGTGACCGTGGCAGCGGTCGAGGCGGCCCGCGCCCGAGGCGTGATCCGTGATGGCGATGAGGTCGTGGCGATCCTGTCCGGCAACGGGGTGAAGACGCCTGACGCGCGCCGGTTCGGGCTCGAGGGGGGCGATGCGGGCTTCGCGGATCCGATCGCGGCCACGTATGCGGCGTTCACCGAGAGGCATCCGTCCTGAGGGCGACGACACCGAACAGCAACTTGCATCATCCACTCCAACGATGCAAGGTATGCATATGCACCGCATCTTCTTGACCGACGAGGCGAAGAAGAAGCTCTGGCGGCCCTGCCGGGAGGCACGGGCCCTGGGGCTCTGACGGCGCGCAAGCGAACACCGACAGGAGTCTCCGGGCACGGAGGCTCCAGGGGCCGCGGCACCACGATGGTGACCGCGGCTTCGTGATTCCTGGCCCTCCTCGAACCCCGGCGGCTCCTCGACCACTGACGAGGAGAACGCACATGGCAACCACGATCGTGCTCGGCAACGGTCCGCTCGGCCGGGCGATGGGGGAGGCGCTGGCCCAGCGCGGCGACGCCGTGGACGTGGTCGGCCGGCCGGCCGGCGTACGGCACGGGCCGGCACGTCTTCGGCGGGGCCGACGTCGTCGTCGACGCGTCACGCGCCGAGGCGGTGGCGACGAACGTCGAGGCCGCGCTCGACGCCGGCTGCCGGGCGTTCGTCATCGCGACCACCGGCTGGCACGCGGACCTGGACCGCGTCGGGGCTGCGTTGCGACGCGCGGGCGCGGCCGCGGTCGTGGCGCCCAACCTGGCGCTCGGCGCCGCGCTGTTCCTGCCGCCTGGTCGACGAGGCGGCCCGTCTGGCGGGCGCGATCGGCGGGTTCGAGCCGTCCGTCCTCGAGTGGCACCGCCGATCCAAGGCCGACCGGCCGTCGGGCACGGCACGCGAGATCGTCCGCCGCCTCGCGGCCGCGGACTACCCGATCGACCTCGACGAGGTTGCCGTGCTCCGGTCGGGCTCGATGCCCGGGCATGCACGTCGTCGGCTTCGACGGCGCGAGCGAGACGATCGAGCTCCGGCTGACGGCTCGCGATCGGTCGGGCTACGCCGCCGGGGCCCTCGCGGCGATCGACTGGTTGCGGGCCGCACCGCGGACGCCGGGGATCCACGCATTCGACGAGGTCGTCGACGAGCGGATCGCGGCCGCGCGCGCGATTCCGCGGGAGCTCGAGCCGGTGGCTGCCACCGCCTGACGACGTCCACGAACCGAGCGAACCAGCCACTCGAACAGGAGAGATCCCCATGACCCCGATGCTTCGCGACACCGCCCGTCCAGCCACCCACCCACCCTTGCGGGGCGCCTTGACCGCGATGGTCACGCCGTTCGCCGCGGACGGATCGATCGACGAGGACGCCCTCCGCCGCCTCGTCCGCTGGCAGGTCCTCGCCGGCATCGACGGCATCGTCCCGGTCGGCACCACCGGCGAGGCCCCGACCCTGACCCCGGCCGAGCGCGACCGCGTCATCGCGATCACGGTCGAGACCGTGTCCGAGCGGGCGTCGCGCGGACGGGTGCCGGTCGTCGCCGGCACGGGCACGAACGACACCGCCGCGACGGTCGCGGCCACGCGCCGGGCCGCCGATCTCGGGGCCGACGCGGCGCTCGTCGTCGCCCCGTACTACAACCGCCCGGACGGTCGGATGCTCGACGCCCACTTCCGTGCCGTCGCCGACGACGGCGACCTGCCGATCGTCGTCTACAACGTCCCGTCGCGCACCGGCACGAACGTGCCGGTCGGACGTGTTCCTGCGGCTCGCCGAGCACCCCCGGGTCATCGGCGATCAAGGAGGCGAGCGGCAACCTCGAGCAGATCGCCCGGATCTGCCGCGAACGGCCGCGTGACGTCGCCGTCCTGGCCGGCGACGACGCCTGGACCCTGCCGATCCTGGCGATGGGCGGCGACGGCGTCGTGTCGGTCGCGAGCAACGAGATCCCGGGCGAGCTGGTGGCGCTGTGCGCGGCCGCGCTCGCCGGCGACTGGGACGGCGCGCGCCGGATCCACGAGCGCTGGCTGCCGCTGTTCTTCGCCAATTTCGCCGGTGGCCCGAATCCCGTTCCGGTGAAGGCGGCCCTCGAGCTGATGGGACTCCTCGAGACCGATGTCGTTCGCCAGCCACTGCTGACGCTCGCACGCCGAGGCACGGCTCGAGCTCGCCACGACCCTCCGCGGCCTCGGCCTCGTCGAGGCCGCCGGGGGACGGATGCGGACCCTGGTGGAGGTGTCGGCATGAGAGGGCTCGTGGCAGATCGCCGGCCGCCTCGCGTGGCGGTCGATGTCACGGACGCCGCGGACGTCGTGCCGGGCGACCTGCCGACGGCCGATCTGCTGGCGGCGCTGACCGCGGGCCGGCTCCGGGCGGCCGAGCCGGATCCGGGCGCGCCGGATGGCTGGCGCGTCCGGCCGGACGTGAAGGCGGCGATCGTGGCCTGCTTCGCCGACCGCCGTTCCTCGTCGTGGCAGGTCGGGCCGCTGACCTTCCACGACCGGGCCGCGCTGCCGCCGATCGATCCCGGCGCCGACCGCCGGATCGTGCCCGGTGGCACGGCGATCCGGGCCGGGGCGTGCCTTGCGCCGGGGGTCATCGTGATGCCGCCGTCGTACGTCAACGTCGGGGCCTGGATCGGCGCCGGCACGATGGTCGACTCGCATGTCCTGGTCGGGTCGTGCGCCCAGATCGGCGAGCGAGTCCATCTCGCGGCCGGCGTCACGATCGGTGGCGTGCTGGAGCCGGCCGGCGCGCGGCCGGTCATCGTGGCGGACGATGCGTTCGTCGGCGCCGGCAGCCGGCTGCTCGAGGGCGTGCTCGTCGGAGCGGGCGCGGTCATCGGTGCCGGCGTCGTGCTGACGGGCACGTCGCGGCTGTACGACCTGGTGGACGAGCGGGAGCTCGTCGGGACCGCCGAGCGGCCGCTGGCCGTGCCGCCGGGCGCGGTCGTCGTGCCGGGGAGCCGGCCGGCGCCGGGCGAATGGGCGGAAACGCGCGGTCTCGCCATTGCGACGGCCCTGATCGTGAAACGGCGCGATCCGGGCACGGACGCGCGGGTGGCCCTGGAGGCGGCCGCTGCGCTGATCCGGAGCGGTCCGGCGCCACTTGCGCTCAGGAGCGTGGCGCATCCGAGCGTCCAGCGCTTGCATCCCTGAGGCCTGAGTTCACGCTCTGGCTTCCCGGCGAGTTCCGTCCGTGAAGACGCTCCCGCCTGCGCGCAAGCGATATCGGATCGCTGGATGCGATATCAGGAATCTCCCGCCTGAGCGCAGGAGATTCGGGGTCGCGGGTGCGACATCAGGAGTGTCCCGCCTGAGCGCAAGAGAGTCGGGTCGCTGGGCGCGATCCCAGGAAGCTCCCGCCGAAGCGCAACAGACCCGAGCCCGGTGCGGTCGGGTGCGGTTCCGAGCGGTCCGGCTCGGTCCGGATGACATCGGGGTGATCCGTCGAAGTGCGGAGCAGTGACTGGTACCCGTGCCCGGTGCCTTCGGGACCATCGCGTCGCGGTCGGCACCACCTGCACGGCCTAGGGTCGAAGCACACCGGACTCCCCACCCGGCGACCGCACGAGACCAGACCGCTGATGACCGTTCACACCCAACGCCGCCGCGACCCGGATCTCCGCGCGATCCTCGCCGATCCGCGGCGATTCGCCGTCCTGACCCTGATCGCGTTCACCCTCACGGCGGTCGGGATCCTGGCTACACCACGCTCGGCCCTCGCCTGGAGTGCGGGCACCTTCAACTCGGCGTCCGAGTCGAAGCTCGTCAGCCTCACCAACCAGTCCCGCGCGGCCGCCGGCCTCAAGTCGCTGAAGGTCGACGCGACGCTGTCCGCGATCGCCCGATCGCGGAGCAAGGACATGATCGTCCGCGACTACTTCAGCCACACGATCCTCGGCAAGGGCTACCAGGTCTTCCGCGTCCTCGACATGAAGGGCTACTGCTACAAGATCGCCGGCGAGAACATCGGCTGGAACAACTATGCCGACGACGAGGCGACCAGCCACGTCCACAGCCAGTTCATGAACTCCGCCAGCCATCGCCAGAACATCCTCGGCAAGGCGTGGGACGTGATCGGGATCGGGGCCTACAAGGGCTCCGACGGCAAGAAGATGTGGACCGTCCTCTTCGCCGACAAGTGCGGCAGCTCGTCGGCCCCGAAGGCCACCCCGAAGCCCGCTCCCCGCGCCACTCCGAAGCCCGCCCCGCGCGCCACTCCGAAGCCGACACCGCGACCCACGCCGCGACCCACGCCGCGACCGACCCCGACGCCGACCCCCAAGCCCACGCCGGTCCCGGTCTTCAGCCTCGCGCCCGACCCCTTCGAGGACATCGGGCGCGGCCTCGGGCCGAGCGGTTCCGACGACGCGATCGTCGAAGACACCGGCGACGAGGTTGATGTGACTGCCCGCGGCCAGGTCCGCGACGCGGACCCGGCAACCTCCGAGGGCAGCCTGCGCGTGACCGATCCGACCACTCCGCCGGGCCTGTTCGAGGCCGTCGTCGGCGGCGTGACCGGCTTCTTCTTCGGGACATAGCGGTCCCATCTCCGGCTGTCTCGCCTGGACGACGCTGGCGGCGTTGACCACTGCGCTCCTCGCTTACGCACCTGCGGGTGCGCTCGCTCCGGTGCTCGCGGTCGCCTTGCCAGCCTCGCCCATGCGCGACGATCGCAGAGCGGCGCCGCGGACCCGGGCGACCGCCCGATCTCGCGGGCTACACTCCCGGCGATGGCCGCGATCCTCGAGGCGCACGATCTCGCGAAGCGCTACCGCCTCGGCGCCACCACCGTCGATGCCTTGCGCGGAGTCTCGCTGACCGTCGACGCGGGCGAGTTCGTCGCCCTGATGGGCCCGTCCGGATCGGGCAAGTCGACCCTCCTCCAGCTCCTCGGTGGCCTCGACCGGCCGACATCCGGCGAGGTGATCCTCCAGGGCGAGACGATCAGCCAGCTGTCCGACGACGCGGCCACGAAGCTCCGCCGCGACCGGACCGGCTTTGTCTTCCAGTCGTTCAACCTGATCCCGCTCCTCGACGTGACGGAGAACGTCGCGCTGCCGTTCACGATCTCCGGCGCCGACACGTCCCGTGGTGAGATCGCCGAGCGGATCCGCGACGTGATCGCCCTCGTCGAGCTGGCCGGCAAGGAGCGCCACAAGCCCGACCAGCTCTCGGCCGGCGAGCAGCAGCGGGTCGCCATCGCGCGGGCCCTCGTGACCCGGCCGGCCCTGCTCTTCGCGGACGAGCCGACCGGCAACCTCGACTACACGACCGGGACCGAGATCCTCGAGGCGCTCTGGCGGTCGTGCGTCGAGCGCCACCAGACCGTGGTGCTCGTGACCCACGACTCGAAGGCCGCGGCGTACGCCGACCGGGTCCTCGTCATCAGCGACGGCCGGATCCGCGACGAGATCGTCCTCGGCCGGCGCGACGACCACGACACCGGGCCGCTCGTGAGCCGTCTCGCCGAGCTCGGTCTCTGATCCATGGGCGGGTTGAGCTCGCTCGCGATCCGGAGCCTGCGGGCCCGCCGCGGCCGGACCGGCCTGTCGATCATCGGGATCGCGCTCGGGATCGCGGTCCTGTACGCCTCGCTGGCGACCGACGCCGGGATCAGCGCCTCGATCGACCGCACGGTCCGCGACCTGGTCGGGCGGGCCGACCTCCGGATCGAGGCGTTCGGCCCGACCGGCCTGTCGCCGGCCAGCCTGGCCGCGATCGAAGAAGCTCCGGGCGTCGCGCTTGCCGCGCCGGGCCTCGAGCGGCGGACCTTCCTCCTTCCGCTCAGGTGGGGATGGCGTGGCCGCCCCGATCACGGCTCTCGGCATCGACCCGGAGCGCGAGGCAGCCGTCCGGGATCTTGTTCTCGCGTCCGGTGTCTCCCTCACTGGACCTGATGCGTTCGAGGCGCTCGTCAGCCAGACCCTCGCGACCGCCGACGGCACGACGATCGGCGAGACCATCACGTTCCAGGCCGGTGCGGCGGCGCCGATCGAGCTGCGGGTGGTGGGGATCGTCGCGGGCGACGGACCGATCCTCGGCTCCGCCGGCCGAACGGTCGTCCTGCCCCTCCGGACGATGCAGCGGGCCTTCGACGACGAGACGGTCAGCCGGGTCGACGTCGTCGCCGGCGAAGGCGCCACGCCGGCCGAGGTCGCGACCGCGATCGGTGTCGCCCTGACCAGCGGGCCGTACGTCCTGTCGTCGCCCGGCCGACGTCGCGAGCTCCCTGCGCAGCTCGACCGCGGACTTCCGCTCGACCACGGCGCTGATCGCCGCCGTCGCCCTGTTCGTGGGCGCCTTCCTGATCTTCAACACGCTGTCGATGACCGTCTCCGAGCGGGTCCGCGAGCTCGGCCTGCTCCGGGCAGCGGGCGCGACCCGTCGCCAGCTCGTGGCATTCGTCGTCATCCAGGCCGTGGTCCTCGGCCTTCTTGGTGGCATCGTCGGAATCGGCGCCGGCCTGTTCCTCGCGGAGCTGATGGCGGTCCACCTGCGGACGATCGCGGCGATCCCGTTCGAGCGAGTCGACCCGAGCCCGGCCTCGATCGTGGCGGTGATCGCGATCGCGCTCGGCGTCACGATCGCCGCCGCCATCGAGCCCGCCCGACGGGCCGGCTCGATCCCGCCGGTCGAGGCCCTGCGCGACCGGATCGACCCGACGGCGGCGCGCCGGGCGCGGCTGCGCTGGCTGATCGGCGTGTTCGTCGTGGTCGGCGTCGCGGGCCTGCTCGCCTGGCCGCGCGATGCGGGGACGGCCGGCCTCGCCCGGTCCGGGCTCGTCTATCTGCGTCCTCCTGGCGGCCGTGCTGGCGTCGCCGTTCGTGCTCGGGGCGCTCGGCCGGCTCGCCGGGCTGCCGTTCCGAGGCGTGCTCCGCCTCGAGGAACGCCTGGCCCGGGCCTCGATCGTTCGAGACCGCGCCCGGACGACGCTCACGGTCGGCGCCCTCGCGATCGGCCTGGCGATGGTCGTCGCGATCGGTGGCGTGGCCCATCAGTCGCGGCTGGCGGCCGCGGCGTGGCTGACGGAGGTCATCCCCGGCGACGCGCTCGTGACGTCGATCCGGCCGATCGCCCTCGACGAGGAGGTCATCACCGACCTCGGCGCGATCGATGGCGTCGCCCGAATCAGCCCATTCGCGACGTTCGAGGTGGCCCGGAACGGGGTCCGGATGGACGCGGCGGCCGTCGTGGGAGCGGACCTGCTCGCCGACGGCCGGCTGCGGTTCGTGGTCGGCGACCGGACTGCGGCCCTCGAGGGGCTCGATGCCGGAGGGGTCGTCATCCTGCCGCGGAGCGTCGCCGACCGGATCGATCTCGACCGTCGGGTCGACGCTCACGCTGGCCGTCGGCGAAGGCCAGGTCATCGACCTGCGGGTAGCCGGGATCGCCGAGCGGACGCTGCCCGGGTCGGTCGGTGAGAGCGTGCTCCTCGGCTGGCCCGACGCGACCGAGGTGTTCGGGGTCGAGGGCGCCGACGTCCTCGCCGTCCGCTATGCGCCCGGTCGCGCGGCCGACGCCGCCCCGGCTCTCGAGGAAGCTGCCCGTCAGGCGGCTCTCGAGCCGAACCCGCTCGCAACCGTTGCCGGGGCCGTCGACGATGCCCTCGGCGAGGTGTTCGGCCTCTTCGATGCGCTGGCGATCGTGGCCGTGATCGTCGCCGCGCTCGGGATCGTCAACACGCTCACGGTCAGCGTCCTCGAGCGCGTCCGCGAGCTCGGCGTTCTGCGCGCGGCCGGCATGACCCGCGGCCAGGTCCGGCGGACGGTCGTCGTCGAGGCCGGGATCCTCGGGATCGTCGGCTCGGCGCTGGGAATCGTGACGGGTCTCGTGGCCGGGACGGTCCTCGTCCTGCTGGCGGGCGGCGGGCGGCTGATGCTGGACCTCCCGTGGGCATCCATCGCGGTCGCGATCCTTCTCGGAATCGGCGTGTCGATGGCGGCCGCGTGGTACCCCGCACGGCTGGCGAGCCGGCTCGCGATCGTGGCCGCGGTGCAGCACGAATAGGGGCCGAACGGCTCCGACCCGGTGGTAGACTCGGCGGGCCGCTGCGGACCGGGAGAGGGACCCGAGGACCGCTTCGCGCATGCATGCGAGGAAACCGTCGCCCGATGTACATCGCCAGCCCACGCTTGAACCGCCTGCCGCTCGACCAGCGCGGCCTGACGATCGCGGACTTCCTGCTCCCGATCCGGGTCGGGGAGCGGATGGGCACCCGGCTGCGGCATCTCGCGCTGATCGCGCTCGGCACCCTCGTCATCATCGCCAGCACGCGCTTCGTGATCCCGATGACGCCGGTGCCGATCACCGGCCAGACCTTCGGCGTCCTCCTCGTCAGCGGCGCGCTCGGCTTCCGGCGGGGGCTGCTGAGCATCGCGTTGTACGTCCTGATCGGGGCGCTCGGGCTGCCGATCTTTGCCCAGGAGAAGGGCGGGACGTCGGTCATCCTCGGGGCGAGCGGTGGCTACATCGTCGGCTTCCTGGTCGCCGGGTCCCTGGTCGGACGGCTCGCGGAGCTCGGCTGGGACCGCAAGATCATCGGCGCGCTCGGGGCGATGGCGATCGGCAACGTCGTGATCTACCTGATCGGCGTGCCGTGGCTGATGGCGGTCGCGCA
Organism: uncultured Chloroflexia bacterium; assembly: GCA_963783055.1. Lineage (GTDB taxonomy): Bacteria > Chloroflexota > Limnocylindria > Limnocylindrales > CSP1-4 > CF-46. The sequence goes on along the minus strand of CAWAMB010000002.1, from coordinate 536,998 downwards.
CTACGACCTGACGACCGGGATCACCAAGGGCCTGACGCCGTTCCTCCTCGGCGACGCGTTGAAGCTGATCCTGGCCGCGGCGGCCTTCCCGGTCGCGTGGTGGGTCGTCGGCCGGCGGGCCGGCGAAGGCTGACGACCCCGTCAGACCTGCGCGAGCGCCGCGTGCAGCTCGCGATAGGACTGGCGGAGCAGCCGCGCGACCTCGGGCCAGTACGCTGGGCCGCGCGCGGTCGGCCCGTCGGGATCGGCTGACGCTCCCCGATCGCGGACCTCGGCCGCCTCGCCGCGGAGCCGCCCCGCCTCGGCCACCTGGGCCTCCGGCAGCGCGTAGATCGCGGCGTACAGCCGGGTGATCGCCTCGCCCGCGGCCGCGCCCGCCGCCAGGCCGATCTCGCGCCGGACGACCCACCACCGGAGCTCACGCCGGGCAACCTCGACCGCGTCGACGTCGCGCGGCAGGCCGAGCAGTCGGTAGCCGCGCGCGATGTCCGGCGCGAACCGCTCGTAGTCGCCGGTCGATCGAGCGAACCCGGCGGCGCCTTTCGTCAGGAAGAAGCCGGCCGCGATGGCCCGTGGCCACGACGCATGCCCTTGCTCGCGCAGGCCCTGGATCAGGAGCCCGAACAGGCGCGCCGGCTGGCGCCGGTAGTACGCCTTCCACATGCCGGTCTCGAGATCGGCCAGCCGATCCGGGTCGAAGTCAGCGCCCCAACGTCCCATGCCCGATCCTTCGCTCATGACCCGGTCGCGGATCACCGATGCCGACGACGCCCTCGGACTGTACGGCCCGGCGTCCGAGGCGTGGGCGCTGAATCGTGAGGCGATGCTCCTGCTCGGAGCCGGGCCGCGGGCGCTCCTGCTCCAGCTGGCCCACCCGCAGGTCGCCGCCGGCGTGGCCGATCACAGCGACTTCCGGGCAGATCCGTGGGCGCGCCTCGATGGAACGCTCCGGAGCTATCTCCGGATCGTGTTCGGGACGGCGACGGCGGCCCGTGCGGAGATCCGTCGCCTGAACGCGCTCCACCGGACGATCACCGGCCCGACCTACCGGGCTCGCGACCCGGATCTGGCGCTGTGGGTCCACGCCACGCTCGTCGACTCGACGATCGTCGTCGCCGATCGCTGGCTCGAGCCGCTCTCCCGGGAGCGCCGCGTCCGCTACTACGCCGAGACGCTGCCGATCGGGCGGGCGTTCGGGATCCCCGAGGCACTCCTCCCGCCCGACCTTGCTGCCTTCGAGGCGTATGTCGAGGCCGCGCTCGCGCCCGATGGGCCGGTCCGCGTCGGAGCCACGGCGCGCGAGCTCGCGGACGTCGTCCTCCACCCGCCGCTCGGGCCGGTGGCGCCGCTCCTCGCGGCACTCCCGCCATGGACCTACGCCTGGACCCTGTGGCCGGCGGTCGGCCTCCTGCCGGACGTCGTCCGGGCGGGATACGGCCTGCCCTGGGGCCTGCGCGAGCGGGCGGTGAGTGCGTGGCTCGTGGCCGGCTGGCGGGGCTGGCGGCCCTTGTTGCCGCGGGCGTTCCGGCAGATGCCCCAGGCGCTGGCGGCAGACCGCCGGCTGGGCTGACGGGGACTCGGCCGAGAAGAGCCGCCGACGATCAGACCGCGACGGCCCGCCCACTCGCCACCGACTCGAGCGCCGCGTCGGCCAGGCGCAGCGCCTGGCGCCCGTCGCGGGGGCCGGTCGGCATCGGGCCGCTCTCGTCGAGGGCCGCCAGGAACGCCTCCATCTCGGCGCGGTAGGCGTCGGCGTAGCGCTCGAGGAAGAAGTTCAGCAACGGGTCGCGCGCCTCGGTCTGGCTGGCGGTCGTGCGTCGGACGGTCGTCGGGCGGAGGTTGTCGTTCGCCAGCATCCCCGTCGAGCCCAGCACCTCGACCCGCTGGTCGTAGCCGTACGACGCCTCGCGGCAACAGTTGATCTGACACTGCCGGCCTGAGGCGGTCCGGAGCACGACCATGACCGTGTCGTGATCGCCGAGCTCGGCCATCAGCGCCGGGTCGACGAGCCGGCTTGCGGTGGCGAACACCTCGGTCGGCTCCTCGCCGAGCAGGAACCGGGCCATGTCGAAGTCGTGGATGACCATGTCGCGGAAGATCCCGCCGGAGTGAGCCACGTAGTCGCGTGGCGGCAGGCCCGGATCGCGACTCGTGATGACGACCTGGCGGACGTCACCGATCTCGCCCGCGTCGATCGCCCGGCGCATCGCCGCGTACGAGGGGTCGAACCGCCGGTTGAAGGCCATCATCACCGGGACGCCGAGCCGGTCCAGCTCGGCGATCGCCGCATCGGCCGCGGCGACGTCATTGTCGAGCGGCTTCTCGCAGAGGACCGCCTTGCCGGCCCGCGCGGCGAGCATCAGGAGCCTGGCGTGGGTGTCCGACGGCGTGCCGATGACGATCGCATCGACGTCGTCGCGGGCGATGACGGCGTCCGCGTCGAGTGCGGCCTCGCAGCCGAGGCGATCGGCCAGGGACCGTGCCGCGGTCTCGATCGGATCGGCCACGACGACCAGCTCGGCGCGCGGGTTGGCCGCGACACTTGAGGCATGGATCCGGCCGATCCGCCCGGCGCCGAGAACCGCGACGCGGATCATGACGAGCCGCCCGAGCGCGCCGGGCCGACGGCCACCGCGAGGCCGGCGAGCTCGAGCTGGCGCATCGTCGCGTCGAAGGAGGTTCGGGCCATCACGTCCAGCGGCTGCCTGCGGTACGACTCGGAGATGATCTCCACGCCATGGTACGGAGCGTCGAACCCGGCGGCTTGAACGGCCCGCAGGAAGGCCGGGACGTCGAACGAACCCTCGCCCGGCAACGTGCGCCGGAAGCGCGTGTCGTCGAAGAGCGGCCCGACGACGTCGGCGTCGGCATCGTCGAGCTCGACCCCCTTGAGGAAGCGGGCCGGGATCGTCTCGATCTCGTCGAACGGGATGCCGCCGCGGGCGACGTGCCAGATGTCGAGCAGGATCCCGCCGTTCGGCTGGTCGGCGCCGGCCACGATCGCCAGCGCCCGATCGATCGTGTCGACGTTCGTGAAGGGCATCATCTCGATGACGACCGTGATCCCGGCATCGCGGGCCAGCTCGCACAGGTGCGCGAACGCATCACGCATCCGCGGGACGTCTGGCGGATCCGTCGCGAACAGCTGCGGCGAGACCTTCAGGTTGCGCGCTCGGAGCTCGGCCGCTGCTTCGAGGAGCTCCGAGCGGACGCGGTCCGACGCCTGTCGGGCCGGATCCGACGGATCCCTGAACCAGTCGCTCAGGAACTCGACCTCGACGTGCTCGATGCCGTGGTCCGCCAGGATCCGCCGGATTCCGGCATAGCCGATCCGAGTCCGGTTCGCCACGAGATCCTCGTGGACGAGGCCCATCCCGACATATCCGGCGTGAGCCGCGGCCGCGGCACGGTCCGCCAGGGGAAACGGGCTGATCTCCGTCGGACCACCCGGGTAGACGTCGCCGGCGAGAGTCCAGTAGGCCGCCAGCAGCCCGGGCGTGGTCACCATCACGCGAATGATCGCTCCGCGGGGCGGCAGCCGTCGGTCGGGGCGGCGCCGGTCAGTACAGGCCGGGGAAGCGCGGCTCGTAGCGCGGGACCAGGTTCAGCGGCGTATGCGCGTCGAGCTTGTCGAGCAGGGCCTTCGTGCTGCCGATCTTGAAGCGGTACGCCGTGAGGTAGTCCCTCATCCCGGCCCAGAAGGCCGTCGAGCCCATCCGCTTGCGGGTGTCGTCGAGGAAGTTGCCGCCCTGGATGTAGATCGCCTCGTAGTAGCACGTGCTCGAGTACTGGTAGATCGTCAGGTCGAGGCGGGCCGTGGCACAGCGCGAACCGCGCCGCAGGCCCGTGACGTAGCGGGCCACGAAGTCGGCGGCGGCCTCGTCGGCGTACGGCTGGCGGGCCTGGTCGTTGCCGGCGATCCCGTAGAACCACTGGTGGGCGGTCTCGTGGGCGACGAGATACGTGAGGCTGCCGGCGCCGGTCGGGATCCAGGTCAGGCCCGGCGACTCCATGCCGTAGCCGCCGCCGGTCTGGGCGATGTCGTAGGTCTTGTACGGGTAGGCCCCGAGCAGCTGGGCCTCCCGAGCGAGGGCGGTCTTGGCGGCCGACAGCACGGCCGAGGCCGGGAACCCGGTCCGATACCAGACGTGGACCAGGGCGCCGCCGACGGTCGCCGAGACCGTCCTGTAGTCGGGCGCGCCGGCGATGACGAAGTCGCGGACGTTGCGCGCCTCGAACGACGTGGTCAGCCCGGTCGGACTGGTCTGCTCGCCGGTCGTGGCCCAGCGGATCTTCCGGTCGGTGATGATCGTGACCCGCACCCGCGGGCTGGACGGCGTGACGAACGGATCGCCGTGGTTCGGTCGCGCGAACGGCGTCGGCCTGCTGATCCACGGCAGCCAGCGATGGACGGCGGCGACGCCGTTGGCCCGGGTGAACAGCCAGTTCGAGCCGGACGTGTCGCTCCGGAGCTGGGCGGCGTAGTCGATCCGGACGGTGACCACGCCGCCGGCCGGCAACGTGCCACCGAGCGGGACCCGGATCGTCTGGTCGGACACGGTTGCCGCGACGGCATGCCCATCCGAGCTGGCAAGCGTGATCTTCATCCCACCGAGGCGCGCCGCGATCGTGTTCAGCTCGATCCGGTCGATCGACCCGCCCGACGTGTTCGTCACCGTCATCGTCGACGACACCCGGATGTAGCGCGTGCCGAAGTTGAGCTTGAGCGTGGCCTGGTACTCGGCCGACAAGTTGATGCTCGTCCGGTTGACGGCGCCGGGAATCAGGGCGTTGACGGTCGGCGTCCGGACGCCGGCGGGTGCGGTCGAGGGCGATGCGGGCGGCGATGTCGGCGCCGCCGATGGGGCGGCCGGTGACGCCGCGGGGGTCGATGCCGGCGCCCGGACCGCGGTCGACGAGGCGACGGCGCCGGCGATGAGGTCGGTCGCCGGCGCAGGACCCTCGGCAGCCGGACGGCTGGCCGCGGCGAGGCCGATCGCGGCGGGCACGACGAGCACGAAGGTGAGGGCGGCGAGCCAGACGACGGTCGTCCGACGAGCGCGGGTGGCGCGGGTCATCGAGCCCATCGTAGGCGGCTGGTCCGGATCGGTCGACCGTCGATAGACTGGCGCCATGGCGACGATCGAGCGTCCGGGAGCGACGCCGGCTCGGGGTGACGCGCCCGGCGCGGCGGTCGATCCGGCCGCGGGAGACCGGCTGCTCGCCGCGATTCACGCGACCCTGCCGGACGTCCGCCTGCTCGAGGATGCGCTCGATCGGGAGGCCTACCGGAACGACGAGACCGCCTACCTGACGGCCGGGCTGCCGCTCGCGGTTGCCCTCCCCGAGACGACCGCGGAGGTCGCCGCACTCGTGCGGCTCGCCGCCGATCAGCGCGTCCCCGTCGTGCCCCGCGGCGCTGGATCCGGGTTGAGCGGGGGAGCGGCCGGGATCGAGGGCGGCCTGACGATCGCCCTGACCCGGATGAACCGGGTGCTCGAGATCGATCGGGCAAACCTCGTCGTCGTGACCCAGCCCGGGATCCTGAACGCGGACCTGAAGAAGGCGGTCGCGGCGGAAGGGTCTGTTCTACGCGCCAGACCCGGCGAGCTACGAGATCTGCTCGATCGGCGGCAACCTGGGCACGAACGCCGGCGGCCTGTGCTGCGTGAAGTACGGCCAGACCCGCGACAGCGTCCTGGGGCTGGAGGTGGTGCTCGCCGACGGCCGCGTCATCCGGACCGGCGGCAAGAGCGTGAAGGACGTCGCGGGCTATGCGCTGACCCACCTGTTCGTCGGGTCGCAGGGGACGCTCGGGATCATCACCGAGGCGACGCTCCGGCTCCACGTCGCGCCGCCGCCGCGGTCGACGATGCTGGCCTTCTTCCCGACCGTGCCCGCGGCCGGCGAGGCAGTCGCCGCGATCCTGGCCGCCGGCCTCCATCCCGTGACGCTCGAGCTGCTCGATCACGAGACGATCCTCGCCGTCGACGATGCCTTCCAGCTCGGGCTCGAGCGCGACGCCGCCGCGATGCTCCTCGTGGAGAGCGACCTCCTGCCGGCCGCGGCCGAGGCCGAGCTCGTCGCCGCGGTCGCTGCCTGCGAGGGCGTCGGCGCGACGAGCGTCGTCCGCGCCCAGGACGCCACCGAGGCCGACTGGCTGCGCCAGGCGCGCCGCCTCGCACTCCGGGCGTTGGAGCGGCAGGGGATCGTCCGGATGGAGGACGTCGGCGTGCCGCGCGGCCGCGTCCCGGAGCTCCTCGTCGCGATCCAGGCGGCCGCCGACCGCCACGGCGTCCGGGTCGCGACGTTCGGTCACGCCGGCGACGGCAACCTCCATCCGAACTTCATCTTCGACCACGACGATCCGCGCGCTCCGGAGCTGACCGAGCGGGTCCGCGATGAGATCTTCGCAGCCGCCCTGGCGCTCGGCGGGACGGTGACCGCCGAGCACGGGATCGGCCTGTCGCGGCGGGCGGCGCTCGTCGACCAGGTCGGTCCCGACGTGATCGACGTGATGCGCTCGATCAAGGCGTCGCTGGATCCCCTCGGCATCCTGAATCCGGGCCGGGTCATCTAGCCCTCGCCGCGTCGCGCACGGCGCGCCGCGCACTCCGCGCCGGGCATCTGATCCAGTCGGGGTCCGGCCGCGAATACCGGACATGGCCTCCCCGAACCGGGGCGCCGGGACGCGTATCGCCTCCTCCGCCCTGCTTGCCCTCGCGATCGTCGCCTGCAACGGTCCTGCCGCGCCGGCGGCCCCGTCGACCGCCGCGTCGGGCGGGCCCGGTTCCACGACCGCGGCCGCGACCACGATCGCGCCGCTACCGAGCCCGGCCGCGGCCGGGCCTTCGGCGGCGATCCCGGCGACCACCGCACCGTCCGCTCCGGCCTCGCCGACCGTGGCCGAGGTCACCCGCCTCACGGCCCTCGTGGCTGCCGACCCCGCTGACGCCGAAGCCCAGCGCGATCTCGGTCTGGCCCTCAGCCAGCGGGTCCGCGAGACGGCCGATCCCTCGCTCTACGCCCCGGCCCTGGCAGCGCTCGAGGCAGCCGTCGTCCTCACGCCGGACGACGCCCTCGCCTGGGTCGGCATCGCCGGCATCCAGCTCGGCAAGCACGAGTTCGGTGATGCACTGGTCACCGCCCGCAAGGCCGTCGCCGCGTCACCGGCGCTCGTCGCGGCCCATGCCGCCGAAGTCGACGCGCTGATCGAGCTCGGCCGGTACGACGAAGCCGACCGCGCAGCCGCCCGGATGTTCGGGCTCAGCGCCAACCTGTCGAGCCTCGCCCGCGTGTCCTATCTCGCCGAGCTGCGGGGCAAGATCCCGGCCGCAATCGCCGCGATGCGCCTGGCGGCCGATTCGCCCGGCCTCGCGCCGGAGAACACGGCGTATGTCGATGCCCTCCTCGGCAATCTCCTGACCTACCGCGGCGACCGGCAGGGCGGCGGCGGACGCCTACGAGGCGGCCATCGTGCTCGTGCCGGACCATGCCCCATCCCTCGCGGGCCTGGGGCGCCTGGCGGTCGGATCGGGCGACCTGGACGAGGCCATCGCGCGCTTCGAGCGTGCGGCCGCCGTCGTGCCGCTGCCCGAGTACGTGATCGCGCTGGGCGACGCCCAGTCCGCGGCCGGCCAGACGGACGCCGCGGCGCAGAGCTATGCCCTCGCGCGCGCCGAGATCCAGCTGTTCCAGGCCGCCGGGGTGATCGTCGACACGGACCTCGCCCTGTTCGAGGCCGACCACGGCGATCCTGGCGCGGCCCTGGGCCATGCCACCGCGGCGTACGCCGTCACGCCGACCGTCCGTGCCGCTGACGCCCTCGCCTGGGCGCTCCACCGCCTGGGCCGCGACGCGGACGCTCGCGCCAAGTCGCAGGAGGCGCTCCGGCTCGGCTCGATCGATCCGATCTTCCACTACCACGCGGGCGCCATCGACGCCGCCCTCGGCGACGTCGCGGCCGCCCGCCTCCACCTCGAGCTCGCGCTGAAGACGGATCCCGGATGGTCCGCGACCGCGGTCGCCGACGCCCGCCGTCTTCTGGCCGACCTGCCATGACCCCGTCGGCACCGAATCGGAACCGCTCGGTCACCACGAAAGGAGCCGCCTCGCCCGATCGCTGACGCCGCCGCCCACGTCGACGATCCGACCGGGACGCCGGATCGAACCACCGCACGTTCCAGGAGACTCCCCCGTGCCCAATCGATCGAAAACGGTCGGACTGATCGGCGCCATGCTGATCGTCGCGACCTCGGCCGGCAGCGTGTTCGCTGCCAGCCACCGCGAGGCGCCCCTCATCTCGGGCGACCCCGGCGCCGACAACACCGACGTCTACGCCTTCGTGACGCCGGGCGACACGAATACCCTGACGATCATCGCCAGCTTCGCTCCCTTCGAGGAGCCGGCGGGCGGTCCGAACTTCTTCCCGTTCGACGACAAGGTCCGCTATGAGATCCATGTCGACAACAACGGCGACGGAGCCAGCGACATCGACTACGACTTCAAGTTCACGAAGCATCCGAAGGGCCGCAACTTCGCGGGCATCCCGACCTACCTGTACAACGACGGTCCCGTGACGACCCTGGGCGACCCGAACTGGCTCGTCCGCCAGTCGTATGACGTCTACCGCAATGGCGCCCTGATCGGCAACGACGTCCCGACGCCGCCGGCCAACGTCGGACCGCGGTCGACCCCGAACTACGAGGCCAAGGTCGGCGCCGCCGCCGTCCGGACCCTCAAGTATGGCGTGCAGGTCTTCGCCGGCCAGCGCGACGACGGCTTCTTCGTGGACACCGGCTCGATCTTCGACCTCGGCGGTCTGCGACCCTTCAACGGGGCCCATGTCGCTCCGCTCGCGACCGACCCCGGCGTCGACGGCGTCGGCGGCTTCAACACGAACACCATCGCGATCAAGGTGCCGCTGTACCAGCTCACCCGAGACCGCGCGCTGCCGACGGGCCCGAACGATCCCGACGCCGTCCTCGGCGTCTGGGCCGCGTCCAGCCGCCAGGCGAACCGGACCATCAACAGCAACGGCACCGTGACGCACCTCGGGCCCGTGGCGCCAGGTCTCCCGGCTCGGCAATCCCCTCATCAACGAGGTGATCATCCCGCGCTGGCGCAAGGACTACTGGAACAGCCAGAAGCCCTCCGGCGACTCGCAGTTCGCCACGCTACTACAAGAACCCCGAGCTCGCAGCTCTGGTCAACGTCCTGTACCCGACGCTGCCGGACGCCCGCACGAGCGGACGTGACGACCTCGTCGCGATCCTCCTGACCGGCCTCGACCTGCGCGATGTCGGCGGCCCGATCAACCTCAACAAGACCGGCACCAAGCTGGCCGACATGCTCCGGGTCAACACCGGGATCAAGCCGAACGCGGCCGGTGCCTGCGTCTTCGGTGATGACACCGGCGGCACGCCGAGCCGGCTGGGCGTCCTCGAGGCCGACCTGTGCGGCTTCCCGAACGGCCGTCGCCTCCTCGACGATGTCACCGACATCGAGATCCGTGCCGTGGCCGACGGCTACGGCCCGGTCGTCAACAGCTTCTACGGCTCGCTGACGCCGAACAACGCGCCGAACAACGCGATCGGCGACGGCGTCGACGAGAACGACATGCCGTGGCTGGATCGCTTCCCGTTCATCTCGACCCCGCACCAGGGGTACGAGCACACCCACCATCAGGTCGGCCCCGTTCCGAGCTGAGCCTCCGGCTTCAGCACCGAATGGCCCGGGCATCGCCCGGGCCATCCGGATTCCGGGCGGTTGACGGGCCGGGCGGCGTGACGGATCATCCCTGCACATCTGTATCGTGCAGATGTGCACGCCACAGGCGTGCGCGTTGAGTGCATCCATCCGGAGCCCCGTGTCCGACGTCCAGCAGCTGATCCAGGCGAGCCGCCTGTACTACGAGCTCGGTGAGACGCAATCGCGCGTCGCCGAGCTGCTCGGCGTAACCCGTCCCCAGGTCTCACGCCTCCTGAAGCGTGCCCGGGCCGAGGGCATCGTCGAGATCCGGATCGTCGACCAGGCGTCGGCCGAATCGCCGGCGGCCGACGAGCTCCGGGGCCGGTTCTCGCTGGCCGCCGTCCATCTCGCGCCGCCGCTCGTCGGGCCGGAGGAGATCACCCGCCGGATGATCGGCCGGCTCGCCGCCGACGTCCTGCGGGCCGCGATCCGCGACGGCGCGGTCGTCGGGATCGGTGATGGCGCGTCCATCTCGGCGGTCGCGGACGCCATCGCCGCCGACGAGCCGCTCCACGAGACGGGCGCGACGGTCGTGCCGCTGGCCGGCGGCTACTGGTTCGGCGGACCCGCGCGCGAGCCGTTCCGGCGCGTCGCCGACGGGATCGGCGGCGTCGCGCTCGGCCTGCTCGCGCCGGGTCTCGTCGACGACCCGGCCACCAAGACGTCGCTGTGCGCCCATGCCGGCGTCCGGCGGATCCTCGACCTGTGGGACCGGCTCGAGGTCGCGGCGTTCGGGATCGGCGGGCCGGTCTGGAGCGCCGCCGCGCTCGGCGCTGACGTGACCGGCGAGCTCGATCGGGCCGGCGCCGTCGGCGAGGTGCTCGTCAGCCCGTTCGATCTGGACGGCAACCTCGTCTGCGACGCACTCCGGGACCGGACCATCGCGTTCGACGCCCGCGAGTTCGGGCGGATCCCCGTTCGGATCGGCGTCGCCGGCGGGGCGGGGAAGGTCCGCCCGATCCTCGGCGCGTTGCGGGCCGGCCTGCTCACGACGCTCGTGACCGACCAGCAGACGGCTGAAGCCGTCGTGAGGCTCGACGACGACACCCGTGCCGTGGCGGTGAGCGCGTGACCGCGGCCGGCGCGGCGAACGGCGGCCCCGGTCGCGAGGCGGCGGTCCTCGCGATCGACCTCGGGACGACGGAGGTCAAGGTCGGGCTCGTTGCCCTCGACGGCCGGCTGCTCGGCCTCGGGCGGGCCGGCTACGCGACCGACGCGGACCCGGCGACCGGCCGCGCGGAGCAGGACCCCGAGGCGTGGTGGGGTGCGATCGGCCTGGCGACCCGCGAGCTCGTCCGGCTCGATGTCGGTGACATCGTCGCGATCGGGATCGACGGGCACGGCCCGACGCTCGTCGCGGTCGACGCCTCCGGCCGCCCGACTCACCCGGCCCTCATCTGGCAGGACACCCGCGCCGTCGCCGAGCAGGCGGAGCTCGCCGAGGTGACAGGCCTCCAGGGCTGGAGCCTCGCCGGCCTGCCGTCGGCGCTCTGGCTCGAGCGCAACCACGCCGCCGCAGCCGCTGCCACGCGCTCGTACCTGGCGACGTGGGACTTCGTGGCGTTGCGGTTGACGGGGGTCGCCGCGACGAGTCTGGCCCACGGCCAGCCGTTCCCCGATCCGGCGGTCCTCGACGCCGCTGGCCTGCCGGCGGCGAAGGTCCCGCCCGCGATCGACGCCGGGACGGTCGTCGGCACGGTGACGGCCGAGGTCGGCGCGGCGCTCGGGGTCCGGCCCGGGATCCCGGTGGTCGCGGGGATCGTGGACGCCTGGGCGAGCTACCACGGCGCGGGCATGACCCGGGCCGGCGACGCGATGGACCCGGGCGGGTCGGCGGGCGGGTTCGGCGTCTACTGGGATCGACCGCTCGTCGTTCCGGGCTCGTATTCGACGATCGCTCCGCTGCCCGGTCTGTATTCGCGTCGGCGGCGCGATGGCCGCGACCGGCCGAGCCGTGGACTGGTTCCGGGTCGACGTGCTGAACGGCAGCGCCACGACGGCGACCCTGATCGAGGAGGCGGGCGCGATCCCGGCCGGCTCCGACGGCGTCGTCTTCCTGCCCTACCTCGCCGGCGAGCGCTCGCCGCTGTGGGATCCGACCGCCCGCGGGGCGTTCGTCGGGCTGGCCCTCGGTCACGGTCGCGGCGCACCTGACGCGGGCGATCCTCGAGGCGTCGGCGTTCGCGATCCGGCACGTTGCCGAGCCGATCCTCGCGGCCGGTGCCGAGGTCCGGGCCATGCGGGTCTGCGGCGGCCCGGCCCGGAGCGAGACGTGGAACCAGATCAAGGCCGACGTCACCGGGTTCACGGTCGAGGTGCCGGCCGTCCTCGAGACCGCCGTGGCCGGGTCGGCGATCCTCGCCGCGACCGGCGTCGGGGCGTGGCCGGACGTGCCCGCAGCGATCCGCGGGATGACGCGGTCGGCACGGCGGCTCGAACCGAACCCGGCGACCCGCGCCCGCTACGACGCGACCTACGCCGCCTACCGTGACCTCCATCCCGCGATCAGCCCGATCGTTCGCGCGCTCAACGCCAGCGGTTCCGCGGCGCCGTCGACCGGCGCGGCAGCGGCGGAGCGCGTTCGATGACATCCGGCGCCACCACCGCCACCACCGCCACCACGGGCCGTCCGGGCCGGCTCGTGGCGGACGACCTGCGGGTCGCGTTCCGCCCGCCGACCCGCGGCGCCGCCCCGACCGTCGCTCTCGACGGGCTGTCGCTCGACGTGGCGGGCGGCGAGATCGTCGCCCTGATCGGGCCGAACGGCTGCGGCAAGTCGACATTCCTGCGGGTCGCAGCCGGCCTGCTCCCGGCAGATCGCGGGCGGATCACGCTGGACGGACGACCGATCACGGCGCCGGACGAGCGGATCGGCCTCGTCTTCCAGGAGCCGCGTCTCCTGCCGTGGCGGACGGCCGCGCGCAACATCACGTATCCCGCTGGAGCTCGCCGGCTGGACCGCCGAGCGCCGGGCTGCCCGCCTCGACGAGCTCCTCCAGGCCGTCGGGCTCGAGGGGGCAGCGGGTCTCCGGCCGAGCCAGATGTCGGGCGGGATGCGCCAGCGGGCCGCAATCGCCCGCTCGCTCGCCCTCTCGCCCGATGTGCTCCTGCTCGATGAGCCGTTCAGCTCGCTCGATGCCCTGACCCGGGAGCGATTCAACCTCGACCTGCTCCGTCTCCAGGAGCGGACCGGGACGACGATCGTGATCGTCACCCACAGCATCCCCGAGGCGATCCTCGTCGCCGACCGGGTGCTCGTGCTGATGCCCCGCCCGGGTCGCGTCGCCGCGGAGGTCCGGATCGACGCCCCGCGGCCGCGCTCGCTGGAGCATCTCGACGACGCTCTCGTCTCCCGTGCGGCCACCGAGATCCGGGCCCATCTCGAGCTGTCGGAGCCGGCCGCATGAGCGGCGAGCTCTTGGTCCGACCCGACGTGCCGCCGGGCGCCGTCCGACTCCGGTCGATCGCCGACGGCTGGCCGGTCGTTGTGGCGTTCGTCGGGTTCGTGCTGCTGTGGAAGGTCGCCGCGGCCGTCGCCGGGCTCGCGTTCATCCTCCCGGCGCCCGAAGTGGTCGGCGAGCGGCTCGTGACGGCGTGGATCGACGGGACGATGGCGCCACACGCCTGGACGACGCTCGTCGAGGTCGTCCTCGGGTTCGTCGCGGGTGCGACCGTCGGCCTCGTGGTCGGCTACGTGATCGCCCGGTCGCGGCTCGTCGAGCGCTTCGTGTCGCCCTATCTCGTCGCCGCCCAGGCCGTTCCGATCCTGGCGCTGGCGCCCCTGCTTGCGCTGTGGTTCGGGCCCGGGCTGCTCGCCAAGGTCGTCATCTGCGGGCTGATCGTCTTCTTCCCGGTCGCGATCGCGACGATGGTCGGCATCCGGTCGGTCGATCGCGGGCTGCTCGAGCTCGCAGCGTCGCTTCGCGCGACCCGCCGCCAGGTGCTCGCGACGATCGAGATCCCGGCGGCCCTGCCGTCGATCCTCGGCGGCCTGCGGGTGGGGGTGACCCTTGCCGTGGTCGGCGCGATCGTCGGCGAATGGGCCGGGGCCGACAAGGGCCTCGGAGTCCTGATCAACCTCGCCCGGGGCAGCCTCTTCGACTATCCCCTGATGTTCGCGACCCTCGTGACGATCGCGTTGCTCGGGATCGCCTGCTATCTCGTCGTCGTTCTCGTCGAGCGCCGCCTCGTCGGCGTTCGCTGATCAGCCATTGGAGGAGTCCGTGCCCGCCCGTCGTCCCTGGTCCATCGTCCTGATCGTCGGCGCCGTCGTGGCTGCCATGCTCGGCGCCTGTTCGCCGTCCACCTCGCCGTCGGCAACGGTCGCTCCGGTGGCCCTCAACGTCGGGCTCGGCTACATCCCGAGCGTCCAGTTCGCCGCGTTCTACCGCGCCGACCAGGCCGGCTACTACGCCGCCGAAGGCCTGACGATCACGTTCCAGAACGCGATCGACGCGGACCTCGTGCCCAAGGTCGGCGCGGGCACGCTCGACCTCGGCCTGTCCGACGGCACGAGCGTGATCCCGGCCGTCAGCCAGGGCGTCCCGATCAAGTACATCGCGACGGTCTACGCCAAGTTCCCCTCGATCGTGTTCGCCAAGGAGTCGAGCGGGATCAGGGACGCGGACGGGCTCGTCGGCAAGAAGCTCGGCATCCCCGGCAAGTACGGCTCGTCCTGGATCATGCTCCAGGCGCTCCTGGCGTCGAAGGGCCACACCGTTTCGGACCTCACGATCGTCGACTACCCCGACTTCGGCCAGGGCGCGGCCGTCGCGGCTGGCGCGGTCGACGCGGCGACCGGGTTCGACAACAACGAGCCGGTCCAGCTCCAGCTCACCGGTGAGAAGGTGACGGTCCTCCGGGTCGACGACGTCACGCCCCTTCCGGGTCCCGGGATCATCGTCGGGACGGGCACGCTGGCCATGAAGCGGGACGCGGTCGCGGGCTTCGTCCGAGCGACGTTGAAGGCGATGAACGAGATCGCGACGACGCCGTCGATCGGGGTCGACGCGGCGATCCAGGCCGTTCCCGACCTGGCCAAGAACCGGCCGGTCCAGGAGGCGATCCTCGCGGCCACGATCGCCGACTGGCGCCCGACCGGTGGCCGCGGCTGGCTCGCCGATCACCGGGGCCGTCGACACCGGCGCGTGGGAGAAGACCGCTGGCGTTCATGACCACGCTGAAGCTCGTCCCGAAGCCGGTCACCGTCCCGGATCTCGTCGACACGACGTTCGCACCGGGCTCGTAGAGCGGGTCCGTCCCGCCGCCCGGGCCCGCGTCGGCGCCGGCGAGCGCCTCTATCATCGGGCGATGCCATCGGCCGCCCGCCTCCCGCCGCGTCCGCCGTTCACGATCCGGGCGCGGATCGTCTCGCCGCTGGCAGTGGGCGGCACGCTGGATCTGGCGGACGGCCTGATCGAGGTCGATGCCGCCGGGCGGATTGCCTCGGTCAGTTCGGTCGAGAGCGCGGCCGATCGGCCGGGCGGCGTGCCCGGCGACGCCATCGACCTCCGGCCGTGGGTCGTCCTGCCCGGCCTCGTGGACCTCCACGCTCATCTTCCGCAGGTCCCGAACGCCGGGCTCGGCTACGCGCTCCCGCTGCTCGACTGGCTCGATCGCCTGACCTTCCCGACCGAGCGCGCGTGGGCCGATCCAGAGGTCGCCGAGCGTCTCGCGCCGGCGATCTTCCGGGCGTTCGCGGCGGCGGGGACGACGACCGTCCTTGCCTACGGCGTCGTCTACGAGGCGGCGATGGACGTCGCGTTCCGGGCGGCCGAGGCCCACGGCATCCGGGCGATCCTCGGCAAGGTGATGATGGATCGCCTGACGTACGACGAGACGATCGAGCCGGCGGCGATCTTCGACCGGACGCTCCGCGAGAGCGCCGACCTGGCGGCCCGCTGGCACGGCGCGGCGGACGGCCGGCTCGGGTATGCCGTCACCCCCCGGTTCGCCGTCTCCTGTACGGCCGAGCTCCTGTCCGCGTCCGCCGCGCTGGCGCGCGAGCTCGGCTGCTGGTGGCAGAGCCACGTCTCGGAGGACCGCGGCGAGATCGCGGAGGTGGCGCGCCTGTTCCCGGACGCGCGCGACTACGTCGACGTGTACGACCGGGCGGGCGCTCTCGGCCCGCGATCCGTGCTCGCCCACGCGATGCACCTGTCGCCCCGGGAAGAGGCGCGGCTGGCCGAGACCGGGACGCCGGTTGCCCACTGTCCGACCTCGAACCTGTTTCTCGGTGCCGGGGTGATGCCCCTGACTGGGCGGCTGGCGGCGGGGGTCGCGGTCGGGCTCGGGTCGGACGTCTCCGGTGGCCCCGAGCTGTCGCTGTTCGGGGTCATGCGGACGGGGGCGTATGCGCAGCAGGCCCTCCGAGCGGGCGGTCCGGACGGCGGGCCGGCCCTTGAGCCCGCCCTCGGTCCGCTCGACTGGCTCCGGCTGGCGACTCTCGGCGGCGCACAGGCGCTGGGCCTGGCCGACACGATCGGCTCGATCGAGGCCGGCAAGGAGGCCGACCTGATCGCGGTCGATCCGGGCGCGACTGCGCCGCTCGGGCCGGAGCTCGACGACGCCGGCCTGCTCGACGACGCCGCGCTGCTCGTCAGTCGCCTCATCTTCCGATCCGATCCGTCGATGATCCGCGGCGCCTGGGTCCGCGGCCAGCAGCTGGAGGGACCGCCGTGATCGAAGCTCGGTTCGGCCATGTCAACGTGATCGCCCGCGACTGGCGATCGCTCGCCCGGTTCTACACCGAGGTGTTCGGCTGCACGTTCGTGCCGCCCGAGCGCGACATCAGCGGTCCGGTGCTCGAGCGCGGGACCGGCATTCCCGGCGCGGCGCTGACCGGCGCGCACCTGCGCC
The DNA here is from genome assembly GCA_963783055.1 of uncultured Chloroflexia bacterium. Taxonomy (GTDB): domain Bacteria; phylum Chloroflexota; class Limnocylindria; order Limnocylindrales; family CSP1-4; genus CF-46. The sequence goes on along the minus strand of CAWAMB010000002.1, from coordinate 520,390 downwards.
TGCCCGGGCTCGGCGACGACGGCCCGACGATCGAGATCTACCAGTTCGCGGAGATGCCCGAGGAGGGCCTGTCGACGCCGGACCGGCCCGGCTTCCGCCACATCGCGTTCCAGGTGCCATCGGTCGCCGAGGCGCGCGACGCGGTCCTGGCTGCCGGCGGCGGCACGGTCGGCGAGATCGTCACGACCCAGACGAAGGACGGCCGGTACGTGACGTGGATGTACCTGACCGACCCGGAGGGCAACATCCTCGAGCTCCAGGCGTGGTCGGACACGGCGCCGTGAGTCACAGGACGACGATGCTGCCGGTTCCGGGATCCACGCCTCGGCCGAGCGCCGCCAGGGTTGCCCGGGCGTTCCGCGGGATGTCGCCGAAGGCAGCGGGCGCGCCCGCGAGCGCGCGGCGGTTCCGGGGCGTGGCGGCCACGAGGAGGATCACGTGATCCTCGCCGCCGTCGCGCCGCTTCAGGGAGAGGCGCCGCTCGAGGGCCTGAAGATCGTCGAGGGCCGTCTCCGCCTCGACGGCGATCTGCCAGCCGATGCCCCGGATCACGGCGTCCCAGGCGCGATGGTCGCCGTCGATCGCGAGCGGGACTTCGGTGGACCAGCGCAGGCTCGGGTGGAGCCGCGCGCGAAGGCGTTGCAGGAGGCGCAGCTGGCCCGCGTCCCGGATCGGATCGCCGGCGGGAAAGGCACGAAGCCGGACATCGAGCCCCACGACCGCCCCGATCGCCACGATGTCCGGAGTCGTGAGCTCGCCGAACTGTCCACGTTCAAATCGCCAGATGCGCGCGTGGTCGATGCCCGTCGCTGCTCCGACCGCTCGAAGGCTCAAGCCAGCTCCGATCCGCGCTCGGCGAACGTCCGACGCCACGGTTCGGAGGTCATCCCGGGCACGACGCCGGCCACGATCGCCGGGCCGTTCGCGAGTCGTCATGGGTCGCCATCGTGGACCGGGCCACTTCGCCTCGGCTTACGTGGCCAGTGGACGATGTTGCCGTCAGCCCCACAAGGGACGAACGAACCGAGCGACCAGGCGGCGGAGGGCACCGTCCGACGACGGATGTTGCCGTGGGGTCAACAAACGACGTCTGGAGCCGGTGGTTGGGCCTCGTGTGCGTTGCCCAGCGATCACTTGTGGTGCTCACCGCAACATCGTCGGGCGGCGAGGCCCGCCCGACGCGTCAACGGACCGCTCGAGGGTCCGGCGGCCTACGGTTGGCCCGCCCGACGCGACGCGCCGGGGTTGGCGCGCTCATGACTGAGCACGTGGACCTGCTGATCACGGGCGGCACGATCGTCGACGGGACCGGGGCGCCGGCACGGACCGGCGACCTGGCGATCAGCGGCGGCCGGATCCGGGAGCTTGGCGCGGCTGGGACGAGGACGGAACCAACGGCGGGCCCACCCACCGCCACGCGGACCATCGACGCCCGCGGCAAGGTCGTCGCCCCGGGCTTCATCGACCTCCACTCCCACGCCGCCCTGATGATCCTGGCCGACCCGGATCACGGCGCGAAGGCCCGCCAGGGCGTGACGACGGAGCTGGTCGGGGTCGACGGGTTGAGCTACGCGCCCGCGACCAGCCAGCAGGACCTGGACGACATGGTCGCGATCAACGCCGGCCTCGACGGCGACCCGCGCGACGCCGACGGCGCCCGCGGCACGAGCGAGCGCGGAAGCCCCGTCACCATCGATTGGCGCTCGGTCGAGCAGGCCCTGACCCGCTACGACTCCGGCACCGCCGTCAACGTCGCCCAGCTCGTCGGCAACACGCCGCTTCGGATCGCCGCCCTCGGCTGGGACGACACGCCCTCGACCCTCGACGCAACGCAAAACCAGCGGGCCCGCCTCCGCGAGGCGATGGAGGAAGGCGCGTTCGGGGTCAGCAGCGGGCTCGACTACCCGCCCGGCGCGTACGCCACCACCGATGAGCTCGCCGCCCTCGCCAACGAGGCCGCGAAGCTCGACGGGATCTACCACACCCATGTCCGCTACGCGCTCGGCGACCGCTTCCTCGATCCATTCCGCGAGGCGATCGAGATCGGCCGGCGCGGCGAAGCGCCGGCTCACATCACCCACTTCTACCACCGGGCGACGTTCCCGGGGACGGCCGACCAGATGCTCGACCTCGTCGACGAGGCCAACGCCGCCGGCCAGGACGTGAGCTTCGACCTCTACCCCAGCGAGTGGGCCAGCACGCGCCTGCTCATCCTCATCCCGATCTGGGTGCTCGAGGGCGGGCCGCGCCGGACGAAGGAGCGCCTGTCCGATCCCGGTGTGCGAGAACGGATCCGCGAGGACCTCCGCCAGCGCGGCCAGCTCTTCGCCGGCGCCGGCGGCCTGCGCGACATCCGGATCGGCTACCTCCGCCGGCCCGAGAACCTCCAGTGGGAGGGCCGCACGCTCGGCGAGCTGATCGACGCGGGCGGCCGGGACCCGGTCGACACGCTGTGCGACCTGCTCCTCGCCGAGGACCTCCGGCCCAACGAGGTCACGCCGGGTCCCAACCTCCCGGGCACACGGCGCTTCCTCCGCCACCCGGGCGCGATGATCGGGACGGACAGCGTGTTCGTCGGGGCCCGGCCGAGTCCGCGGACGTTCGGCAGCTACCCCCGGATTCTCGGCCAGTTCGTGCGCGACGAAGCGCTGCTGAGCCTCGAGGACGCGGTGGCCCGGATGACCTCCCTACCGGCCGCCCGGCTCGGCCTGCGCGATCGCGGCACGATCCGCGACGGCGCCGTCGCGGATCTCGTGATCTTCGACCCGGCCACGGTCCGGAGCAGCGCGACGATCGACGACCCGACGGGCGCTCCCGAGGGCATCGACACGGTGATCGTGGCGGGGACGCTCGTGATCGACGACGGCCGCCCGACGGGCGCCCGGCCAGGACGCGGGCTGCGCCGAGGACGCGACTGACGACGGCGGTCGCCCGCCGCTCGACTCAGGACCCGGCCGCCTGGAACGCCGGGGCGAATCCCTCCGCGTCGGTTTCGGATGCCCGCTCCGGCGAGTCCGGCACGCCCGCCCGCCGTCGCTCGGCGAACATTCGCTGCTCCGCCTCGGCCCACGCCGCCTGGGCCGTCCGGTCGGAGCGGATCTCGGACCAGCCGATCGACAGGCGCAGGGCCACCGCGCCCGCTGCCAGCCACAGGTCGCTCGCGCTTCGAACCCGTTCGATGTAGTTGATCGCCCGGACCTCGTCGGTCTCGACGAGCAGGACCCCGAACCGGGCCGATCCGAGCTGGGCGATGTGATCGGTGGCCCGGGCCTGGCGGCGGATCGTCGCGGCCACCGGCGGGATGAGCCGCTCGGCTCCGGCCGTCCCGATCCGTTCGGCAAGTCGCTCGAGGCCGGCCAGCTCGATCAGGACGACCGTCGCGGAGCGCTGGTAGCGGGCCGTTCGAGCCGTCTCTTCGTCGAGCCAGGTCAGCCAGGTCGCGGTCGACGCCGGCTCGGGCAAGGGCCGAGCGATCGGGACGGACCCGCGCTCCGCCTCGGCGTCGAGGATCGCCGGCGCCGGAAACCAGGGCCGGCCGGCCTCGCCGTCGGCACCGGAAGCGTCGGGACGCCGCGGCCCGGCAGCCGCTCGGAGCGCCGCGGCTCGTGCTTCGTGGCGGCGGTCCATGCGGGTGCGGATGCGCGGAATGATGAGCGCCAACGCGAGGACGACGAGATTCGCGCCGAGCGCGATCCAGAGGAGCGTGACGTACTCCGGGGTCAGCATCGATCGGTGCTCCGTTTGAGATGAGTGCGAGGACGCGGGATGGAATGGATGAGCCCTGACGATACGGGCTCGCGTCCTCCCCGGACGATCGTTCGAAGGGGTTGACCCGGTTTGGCGGTGCGGGCCGACACCGAGCGGGTCGGGTCCGATCCGGAGCGGGCGGGTCCGCGCCAGAGTGGTGCGGTCGGGGACGATGCAGGCCGGTCCACGGGACTCCGGTGTCCTGGGGTCGGTCGACGCACCGCGGGTCACGATCGACCGTGGTCCGGTGGTACCCTCGCCGTCCAGGAGGGACCCGCCCACGCGATGACGATCCGGACCTCGCCCAGCCGGACCACGACCCCGGTGAGCCCCAGCCGGAGCGCGCCCGACGCGCTCGTCGTGGAGCCCGGCGTCCTCCTGCCCGGACGGCTCCGCCCGGCCGCGCCGCTCCGGCGCGAAGGCCCGGCCAAGCTCACCGGCGAGGCGAAGTACGCCGACGACCTCGTCTTCCCCGGCGCCTGGTACGGCGCGACGATCCGCTCGACGATTGCCCACGCCCGGTTCGACGGCTACGACCTAGATCCCGCCATCGACTGGTCGAAGGTCGCGGTGGTCACCGCCGCACGACATTCCCGGCGACAACATCGTCAGCCTGATCAGCGACGACCAGCCGGTCCTCGTCCCGGTCGGCGGAGAGATCCAGCATCACGCCGAGCCGCTCGTCCTCCTCGCCGCGGCCGACCGCGAGACCCTGCGCCACGCCCGCCACGCCGTCTCGATCCGGACGACCGCCCTCGCCGCTGTCTTCGACCCGCTCGTCAGCGACCACGTCTTCGCCCACTACGAGATCAACGCCGGAGACCTCGAGCAGGGCTTCGCCGAGGCGGATCTCGTCCTCGAAGGCGAGTACCGGGTCGGCCACCAGGAGCAGCTCTACATCGAGAACAACGCGATGATCGCGGTCCCGCGCGAGGACGGCGGCGTCGCGGTCCACGGCAGTCTCCAGTGCCCGTACTACATCCACAAGGCGCTCAAGCGGTCGCTGCGGTTGACGGCCGAGCAGGCCCGGGTCGTCCAGGCCGAGACGGGCGGCGGGTTCGGCGGCAAGGAGGAGTACCCCTCGATCGTGGCGATCCACGCCGCGCTCCTCGCCCGCAAGACCGGCAAGCCGGTGCGGATGATCTACGACCGCCACGAGGACCTCGCGGCCACGACCAAGCGCCACCCGGCGATCGTCACCCACCGGACCGGGATCAAGGCCGACGGGACGCTGGTCGCCCAGGACATCGAGGTCGTCATGGACGGCGGGGCGTACTGCACGCTCACGCCGGTCGTCCTGAGCCGGGGCGCGCTTCACGCCGGCGGCCCGTATCGCTGCCCGAACGTCCGGATCCGGGCTCGCGCGACCCGGACCAACACGCCGCCGAACGGCGCCTTCCGCGGCTTCGGCGCGCCCCAGACCGAGTTCGCCGCCGAGGTCCAGCTCGGGCGTCTGGCCGAGGCCCTCGGCCTGAGCCCACTGGAGATCCGGCGCCGCAACCTGTACCGGCTCGGCGACGAGACGCCGACCGGCCAGGTCCTGCGCGAGAGCGTCGCCGCCGAGGAGGTCCTCGAGCGCGCCGCCGAGGCCGCCGAGTTCGAGGGGGTCGCAGCCCGCACGACGACGGCTCGAGCTCGCCGGGCCGGCTCCGGCAGCGTGCCCGGCTCGCCGCTCCGGACCGGGCGCGACCGGGTCGCCTCGGGGATCGGCGTGGCCCTCGCCTGGCACGGCGCGGGCTTCACCGGCTCCGGCGAGGTCAAGCTCGCCAGCGTCGCCTCGATCGAGCTGACCGGCGACGGCCGGGTCCGGATCCTGACCGGCTCGACCGAGATGGGGCAGGGGACCAAGACGATCTTCCCGCAGCTCGTCGCCGACGAGCTCGGCCTGGCCGTCCACGAGGTCGAGATGGCGCCCCAGGACACGGCCGAGGTGCCCGACTCGGGGCCGACCGTCGCGAGCCGGACGGCGATGGTCGTCGGCGGCCTGCTGATCCACGCCGCGCGCCGGCTGAAGGCAACCGTGGAGGGCAGGAATTCCGGGGCGCTCTTTGCCGACGTGCGCGTGGCGGACGCGGCAGCCCACGGCCCGACCCGGATCGACCAGCAGTTCGAGCCGTATCCGCACGTCCACTTCGACGACCAGACCTATCGCGGCGACGCCTATCCCGCGTTCGGCTGGGCGGCCTGCGTCGCCACGGTCGACGTCGATCTCGACAGTGGCGAGGTCACGGTCCGCGACGTCGTCGCCGCCGACGACATCGGCACGGTCATCCACCCGATCCTCGCCGAGGGCCAGGTCGAGGGCGGCACGCTCCAGGCGATCGGCTACGCCACGATCGAGGAGATCAAGCTGCGCGACGGCCGCTACCTGAACGACCGGCTCGCGACGTACATCATCCCGACCGCGCTCGACGCGCCGCGGATCCACTCGATCCTCGTGGAGGCGCCGTTCAGCGGTGCGCCGCACGGCGCCAAGGGGGTCGGCGAGCTGCCGATGGACGTCGGGGCGCCGGCCGTCGTCGCGGCGATCCACGATGCGACCGGCGTCTGGATCCACGAGCTGCCGGCGTCTCCCGAGCGGATTCTGGCCGGGCTCGGCGTCACGCCGGCGGCCGCGGCCCCGGCCCCGCACAGCGCGACGGCCGCGGACACGATGCCGGCCGATCCGGCGGCCGTCGACCAGGCGATCGAGGCCCCGATCGAGGCCGGCACCGATCCACGCCCGGACGCCGCCACCGACCCCCAGCCGATGCGCGGCCCGCGCGATCCGGGCGAGCCACGATGAGCCTCTGGCAGTTCACGGTCAACGGCGAGCCGGTCGAGGTGGAGGCGCCCGGCATGCGGCGCCTGCTCGACGTCCTGCGCGAGGAGCTCGCCCTGACCGGCACGAAGGAGGGCTGCGGCGAGGGCGAGTGCGGCGCCTGCACCGTGCTGATCGACGGGGTGCCCGTCGACTCGTGTCTCGTTCCCGTCTGCCAGGTCGATGGCGCTCGCGTTGCGACGGTCGAGGGGCTGGCCGGCCCGTCGCCCGAGGGCCCCGTCCTCGACCCGCTCCAGCAGGCGTTCCTCGAGGCGGGCGGGGCCCAGTGCGGGATCTGCACGCCGGGCATGCTGATGGCCGCCCGGGCCTACCTCGACCAGGGCGGCTCGGCCGACGAGGGCGCGATCCGCGAGGCCATCGCGGGCAATCTCTGCCGTTGCACGGGCTACACGAAGATCGTCGATGCGATCGCGATCGCAGCAGGAGGCCGCCGATGACCGAACCGAACGAGCTCGACCGCGCCGAGCGCGACGCGGAGGCGGAGGCTGAAGCGGCCTCCGACGCCGCGGTCGATCGCCAGGCCCTCGTCGACAACGACGAGCCCGACGACGGGCTCACGACCAACGACTACACGGTTGCCTTCAGCCCGCGCCAGGTCGCCGTCGGTCTGGCGATCGTCGCCGGGCTGGTCGCCGTGATCGCGGCCCGCCGCAACCGGAACAAACCCGACAAGGCCGGCTGAGCCATGCCCGTCGAGCCGCCGATCGATACGCCGGCGTCGCTGGCCGACGCCTACCAGCTGCTCGCCGGCTCGACGATCGACGCCCCGGTCACCCCGATCGCCGGCGGCACGGACGTCATGGTCCGGATCACCGGCGAGATCGGCGAGCCGCCCGCCCGGATGCTCGACCTGTCCCGGATCGCGGAGCTGGGCGGGATCCAGGTCGACGGTGGCGCGGTCGTGATCGGCGCCCGGACGACGTACACGGAGATCCGCCGATCGGATGCCTGTCGCGAGCACCTGCCGGCACTGGTCGACGCGGCCGCCACGATCGGCGCCGCCCAGATCCAGAACCGCGGGACGCTCGGCGGCAACATCGCCAACGCGTCGCCCGCGGGCGACACGCTGCCGGTCCTCCTCGTGCTCGATGCCGAGATCGTCGTCGGCGGTCCGCGCGGCGCCCGGACCATCGCGGCGGCCGACTTCTGGGTCGCCTATCGCCGCACCGCCCTGGCCCCGGACGAGCTGATCCTGCGCGTCCGGATCCCGGTCGCCGGCGGACGCGAGGCGCGCTTCCGGAAGATCGGGACGCGTCGCGCCCAGGCCATCAGCAAGGTCGTGCTCGCGCTTGCGTGGCGTGAGCGCGGCCGGCCCGCCGGGGCGTCATCGCGGTCGTGGTCCGACGTCCGGCTGGCCCTCGGCTCGGTGGCGGACCGGCCGATCCGGGCGCGGGCGACCGAGGCGGTCCTCGAGGGCGCTGGACCGACGCCCGAGACCGCGGACGCGGCAGCCGAGGCGCTGGCGGCCGAGATCCACCCGATCGATGACGTCCGCTCGACGGCCGACTACCGCCGCGCCGTCGCCGCACGGGCGCTCCACCGGATGATCCGCGACGCCGGCGGCTGGTAGGGCGTGTCCGGCGGAGCCGACGCGACCGCGAGGTCGGCGATGGATGCAGACCCGCTGAACGGCATCCGGCCCGGGGAACGGCGGTCGTTCTGGCTGCGGGAGGCCCTCGCCGATGAGCCGCCGTCCCTTGCGGCCGACGTCGCAGCGCCGCCGTTCGCCGGCCGTGCCACGGCCGACGTTGCGATCCTCGGCGGCGGCTACACCGGTCTCTGGACGGCGCTCCGGATCCGGGAGCTGGAGCCGGCGGCCCGGGTGGTGATCGTCGAGCAGGACCTGTGCGGGTCCGGGCCGTCCGGCCGGAACGGCGGCTTCGTCACCGGCTGGTGGGATGAGATCCCCGGGCTGATCCGCTCGTTCGGCGAGACGGATGCGCTGCGGACGGTCCGGGCGCTCGACACCGCGATCGCGGGCCTGGCGCCGTGGTGCGTCACGCACGGCGTGGACGCCCAGATCGTCGAGCGCGGCTCCCTCCAGGTGAGCGCCGCGCCGGCACAGGATGATGCCTGGCTGGAGGCGACCGACGCCTGCGCCCGCCTCGGCGAGGGCCGACGCTGGCTGGCCCTGTCCGCGGACGAGGTCGCCGCCCGCGTCCGATCGCCGGTCTTCCGCGGCGGCGCGTTCATGCCCGGCGCGGCGATCGTCCAACCGGCCCGGCTCGCGCGCGGCCTGCGCCGGGTCGCGCTCGAGGAGGGGATCGTGATCCACGAACGGACCGTCGCGACGCTCCCGGCGGATGGATCGGGGCGCGCCCGTCAGTCGAGCCCGGGACCCATCGAGATCGCGACGACGTCCGCGGAGGGCGCCGGCGTGCTCGCCGCCGACCAGGTGGTCGTTGCGACCAACGCCTGGGCCGCGGGCTGGCGCCCGGTCGACGGCCGGCTCCTGACCTGGTCGAGCTACATCGTCCTCACCGAGCCGATCCCGGATCGCCTGGCCGAGATCGGGTGGACCGGCGGCGAGGGCCTCTCCGACGCACGGTTCACGCTCCACTACGCCCGAACCACCCCGGACGGCCGGATCGCGATCGGCGGAGGTGGTGGGCGGGCCGGCTTCGGCGGGCGGATCGGGCGCGCGTTCACCCACGACGTGGGATCGGCACGGCGGGCCGCGGAGGGACTGCGGCGCTGGTTCCCGCTCCTGGCCGACGTCCGGATCGACGACGCCTGGGGCGGCCCGATCGACATCACCGACGACCACCGGCCGTGGTTCGGGACGCGGCCCGGTGGTCGGGTGCATCACGGCTTCGGCTACAGCGGCAACGGGGTCGGCCCGGCGATCCTGGGCGGCCGGATCCTCGCTGCGCTCGCGACCGGCCGCGCCCGCGACGACGAGTCGGCGAGCTTGCCGATCGTCGGCGCCGGGGCGATGCCGCGGGCATTTCCTCCGGAGCCGTTCCGGGGCGTCGGGGCGCGGGTGTTCCGCGAGGCGATGGTCCTGCGGGAGCGGGCCGAGGAGGCCGGCCGCCCATCATCCCGCCCGATCCGCGCGATCACCCGGATCCCGCGCCGGCTCGGCTACCACCTCGGGCCCGAGTGAGTGCTGACGCTGTGCGCAGATGCGTCCTCGCCATCGTGGTCGCCTGCGGGATGGCTGGCTGCGCCGGCGACCCGGCGGCCACGCGCGACCGCCCGAGTCCGACTTCATCGGTTTTCGCTCAGTCATCTCCGGGAGCAGCCACGATGGATCTCGATCAGCGACTGATCCGGGCCGTGAAAGCCAACGATCTCGCCCTCGCCAGGGATCTGGTTGCGGCCGGCGCGGATGTCAACGCTCGCGACGCGATCAAGGACTCGGCGTTCCTGTACGCGGGTGCCGAGGGGCTGAACGACATCCTGCGGCTGACCCTCGCTAACGGCGCCGACGTCCGGAGCACGAACCGCTACGGCGGCACCGCACTGATCCCGGCCAGCGAGCACGGCCACGTCGAGACCGTCCGGATCCTGATCGCGGCCGGCGTCCCGGTGAATCACGTGAACGACCTCGGCTGGACGGCGCTCCAGGAGGCGATCCTCCTCGGCGACGGCGGGCCTGGCCAGCAGGAGGTGGTCGGCCTGCTCCTCGACGCCGGCGCCGATCCCGACATCCGGGACCGCGAGGGACGGACGGCGCTCGAGAATGCGGACCGCCTCCGGTTTGCCGAGATCGCCGCCCGAATCCGGGCGCGCTGACGCGATCCACCGCGAGCGGGTCGGGCGCCCTAGGATTTGGCGATGATCGAGGTGCGCAGCTCTGCCGTTTCCGGCATCGACGACATCCTGTCCTCGGACGCTCGTACGTTCCTCGCCGACCTCCAGGCGACATTCGGCGCGCGGCGCGAGGCGCTCCTCCAGGTCCGGCGCGACCGCCAGGCAGCCATCGACGATGGCGCCGACCTCGAGTTCGATCCGGCGACCGCCGACATCCGCGACGGCGACTGGCGTGTGCCGGCCGCGCCGCCCGACCTTGACGACCGGCGGGTCGAGATCACCGGCCCGGCCGAGCCGAAGATGATGATCAACGCCCTGAACTCGGGCGCCCGGGTGTTCATGGCCGACCTCGAGGACGCGCTGAGCCCGACGTGGGCGAACGTGATCGGCGGTCAGGTCGCCCTCCGCGACGCCGTCCGGGGCGAGCTGGCGTTCACCAGCCCGGAGGGCAAGGCCTACCGGGTCGGGGAGCGTCCGGCCCAGCTCGTCGTCAGGCCGCGCGGCTGGCACCTCGAGGAGCCTCGGCTCACCCTCGACGGTGCGCCGCTCAGCGCCTCCCTCGTCGACGCCGGCCTGTACCTGTTCCACAACGGCGCCGAGCGGATCCGGCGGGGAACTGCGCCGTACTTCTACCTGCCGAAGCTCCAGTCCGGCGCCGAGGCCGCGCTCTGGGCCGACGTGTTCCGCCGCGCCGAGGAGCGTCTCGGCATCCCGGCCGGTTCCGTCCGGACGACCGTCCTGATCGAGACGATCCACGCGGCGTTCCAGATGGACGAGATCCTGCACGCGCTCGGGCCGTACGCCGCCGGCCTGAATGCCGGTCGCTGGGACTACCTGTTCAGCTGCATCAAGACGTTCCGCGGACGGGCCGATCGGATCCTGCCGGAGCGCGCTCAGCTGACGATGACGACGCCGTTCATGCGGGCGTACACGGAGCTGCTCGTCCGGACATGCCACCGCCGCGGCGCTCACGCCATCGGCGGGATGGCCGCATTCATCCCGTCGCGCCGGGACCCGGTCGCGAACGAGGCGGCGATGACGAAGGTCCGCGAGGACAAGGAACGCGAGTCACGCGACGGCTTCGACGGGACGTGGGTCGCCCATCCGGATCTGGTGCCGCTCGCGACCGGGATCTTCGACGGCGTCCTCGGCGCTCGGCCGCACCAGAAGGACCGGGCCCGCGACGACGTCCATGTGGCGACCGCGGATCTGCTCGACTTCGCCGTGCCCGGCGGCCGGGTGACGGAGGCCGGGGTGCGCCTGAACGTGTCCGTCGCGCTTCAGTACCTCGACGCCTGGCTGGCCGGCAATGGCGCCGCGGCGATCAACAACCTGATGGAGGACGCGGCGACCGCCGAGATCTCGCGGTCACAGCTCTGGCAGTGGCGGGTCGGCGGGGCCCAGATGGAGGATGGCCGGTTCGTGACGGGCGGCCTGTACACCGCGATCCGTGACGAGGAGCTCGCGGCGCTCGGCGGATCGGGCGGCGGCAACGGCCGTCTCGGCGACGCGGCCGAGCTGCTCGACGGCCTCGTCCTGGACGACACGTTCACCGAGTTCCTGACGATCCCGGCGGGCGCGCTCCTCGACTAGACGCATCGCGGGGCCCCAACCTCCCGCGTTGCGTCGGACGTGCCAACCGACGCCCAAGACCCGGGCCGGCGGACGGATGGTGCGTTCAGGGCGCCATCTGACAGCGGATCACCCGAATTCGGCCTGGAACGCCATCCGTGGGTCCCGCGTCGAGCGCTGTTTGGCCCGCCGCACACAACGCCGCCGAGCTGACGGGGCTCCCGTGTCGTCGCGACTCGCCGGGCGCGCAACGATCTTTGTCCACCGACTTGACAAAGACGCCGTGGATGGCGCACTTTGTCCATCGACTGGACGAAGTCGGCGCGGAGGAGCGCGGATTCGACCGGTGAGGAGGCACGATCCGGCCGATGGCGCTCCCGACCAAGGCGACCCATCAGCAGACCCGCGTCCACAACGAGCGCCTCGTGGTGCGCACGCTCTATGACCTCGGGCCGATCAGCCGGGCCGAGGTCGCCCGCCTCACCGGCCTGACCCGGACCACCGTCTCGGATGTCGTCGCGACGCTCCTCGACGACGGCGTCGTCCGCGAGATCGGGCGCGGTCCGTCGAGCGGTGGCAAGGCGCCGATCCTCCTCCAGGTCGACGACGACGCCCGGCTGGTCGTCGGGCTCGACCTCGGCGAGGAGCACTTCGCGGGCTCCCTGGTCAACCTCCGCGGCGAGATCCGGCGGACGGTCGAGCTGGCCGTCGACGGGCGCGACGGCGACGCAGCCCTGGCCCTCGTCTTCGACCTCCTCGACCAGCTCCTCGACGGGAGCGCCGCGCCGGTGCTCGGAATCGGGATCGGGACGCCCGGCCTCGTCGACAGCCGGACGCGGCACGATCCGGCGCGCGGTCAACCTCGACTGGCGCGACCTGCCGCTCGGCGAGATCATCGGCGAGCGCTACGACGTCCCGGTCAACGTCGCCAACGATTCCCAGGCCGCGGCGCTGGCCGAGTACACCTACGCCGGGGGCGATCGCGTCCCGAACCTGATCGCGATCCGCGTCGGGCGGGGCGTCGGGGCCGGCCTGATCCTGCGCGGCGCGCTGTTCCAGGGCGACGGCTCGGGCGCCGGCGAGATCGGCCACGTCGTCGTCGCCGCCGACGGCGACCTCTGCCGCTGCGGTCGGACGGGCTGTCTCGAGACGGTCGCCGGGATGCGGGCCATCGAGGCTCGCGCCGCCGCCGCAACCGGTCGCCCGACGGACCTGGCCGCGCGTGCGAGCGGCACTCGACAACGGCGAGCCGTGGGCCCGCGTGATCGCCGACGACGCCGGAGCCGCCCTCGGCCGGGCGATTGCCGGCCTGATCGGCGCCCTCGACGTCCAGCGCATCGTCCTCCTCGGCCCGGTCACCGATCTCGGCGCGCCCTGGCTCGACGCCGTCCGCCGCGAGGCCGGCAGCCGCGCCCTCGCGCTCCTCGCCGACGACGTCGACATCGCGGTCGCCCGGCCGACGACGAACGTCGTGATCCGTGGCGCGTCCGCCCTGCTCGTCGCCCGCGAGCTCGGCCTGAGCCTCGTCCGTTGACGACGCCACTGACCCCGGCCACGGTCGCCGCCGGCGCGGCCGCCCCCGACCCGAGTGGCGCCCCGTCCCGGCTCCGCGTCGGCGTCGACATCGGCGGCAGCAAGATCGCCGTCCTCGTCGTCGACGCCGCCGACACGGTCTGCGCCCGGCGCCATGTGCCCGCGGCATCGTCCGAGCCGGACGAGGCGATCGCCCAGATCGCCGCCGTGATCCGCGACGCCGTGACCGAGGCGGGCGCCACGATGACCGACGTCGCGGCGGTCGGGCTGGGCGTGCCGGGCCGGGTCGACAGCGCCAGCGGCGACGTGACGTTCGCGGTCAATCTCGGGTGGCAGCATCTCCCGCTCGGGCGCCGCCTCGCCGCCGCCCTCGGGGTCCCGTGCGTCGTCGAAAACGATGTCCGGGCCGCCGCGGTCGGCCTCCACCGCGGCGAGACGTACGGCCGAACGGACGACCTCGTCTACCTCGGGATCGGGACCGGCATCTCGGCCGGCGTGATCCTCGACGGGCGACTGCACCGCGGGGTCCGTGGCCTGGCCGGCGAGATCGGCCACGTCGTGCTGGACCCCGACGGAGCGCCCTGCGCCTGCGGCCTGACCGGCTGCTTCGAGACGATCGCAGCCGGGGCGGGGATCGCCCGCTCGGCGCGCGAGGCGGTCGCGACCGCCTCAACGACCGGGGAGCCCACCACCCTCGCCACCTTCGCCGAACCGACCGCCGCCGATGTCTTCGCCGCCGCCGCGGCCGGGGACCTCGCCGCCGGCCGGATCGTCGACCGTGCCGCTGCGGCGATCGCCCGGATGGTCCATGAGCTCGTCCTCGCCTACGACGTCGAGCTCGTGGTCATCGGCGGGGGGATCAGCCGGGCAGGGGATCCGCTGCTGGAGCGGATCCAGGCCGGCCTCGACCGGATCGGCGCGCCGTCGCCGTTCGCCGCCGAGCTGCTCGCCGAGACCGACGTCCGTCTGGTCGGTCCGGACCACGACATCGGGACCCGCGGGGCGATCGCCCTGCTCGGGGCCGATGTGAAGGGGGTGGTCGCACGCGCAGCCGTCGGTTGAGGGATCCGGGCCGCGTTGTGGCCCACCGCCTGGAGCGGACAGTCATTCGAGGAGGAGCACACCGGTGAAGATGAAGCGAACCCTGACCCTGGCCCTGGCAACGAGCCTCATGCTCGGCGCCTGCAACGCGGCGGCCTCACCGTCGCCGTCGAGTGTCGCGAGCACCCCGCCCGCGGCCACCCCGACCGCTGCCGCGTCCTCCGACGCGTCGGTTGCCCCGCCGGCATCGGTCGCCCCGACGCCGCTGGCCGTCGATCCGGCCGAGGCGATCATCACCGGCGTCGAGTCCGGCGCCGAGATCACCTTCTGGACGTTCTACCTGTCGCCGACCTTCGACGACTACATCAAGGAGACGATCGCCCGCTTCGAGGCGACCTATCCCGGCGTCAAGGTCAAGTGGGAAGACCACCAGGGGACGTTCCAGGACGACCTGAAGAACGCGTTCTCCGCCGGCATCGCGCCGGACGTCATCAACCTGTCCGTCAGCGAGGGCTGGGTCTCCGACTATGCGTCGAAGGGCCTGCTCCTCAATCTCGACGACAAGGTCGACCAGTCGGTCAAGGACATCTACTTCCCGGGTCTCTGGAAGCAGCAGCTGATCGACGGCAAGAACTTCCAGTTCCCGTGGTACCAGGGCCTGAACGTCGAGCTGATCAACAAGCGCCTGTTCGAGGCAGCTGGCCTCGATCCGGCGGCCTTCCCGAAGACGATCGACGGCATCCCGCAGCTGTGCCAGACCCTCAAGGACAAGGCCGCGACGGTCTGCGACATCCGTCTCACCGTCAACGACCTGATCGCCCAGATGGTCTACGAGGGCAACGTCAAGCCGATCAGCGATGACGGCAAGACCTTCACGTTCGACTCGCCCGAGGCGGTCGCCTGGCTGCAGATGTACGTCGACATGGTCAAGGCCGGCACGGTCGACACCAGCATCATCACCACCAAGGAGGACCGGACCGGTCTGCTCCTCTTCTCGGCCGGCCAGGCGCCGTTCTACGCGACCGGCCCGAACCTGATCCGCGACGTCAAGTCGAACAACGCCACCCTCTACAACGACCTTGCGGTCGCGATGGCGCCGCTCGGCAAGTCGGGCGTCACGGGCAAGGGCCTGATGAGCATCTCGGTCAAGGGCGACACGAAGTTCCCGAACGCGTCGATCGCCCTCGCCCAGTTCTTCACGAACCCCCGGAGCATGGTCCAGTTCGCCCAGAAGGTGTCGGTCTACCCGTCGTCGCCCAAGGCGTTCGAGGATCCGTTCTTCTCGTCCACCTCGACCGCGATCGAGGACAGCGCTCGACCGCTCGCCGGAGCGATCGTGGCGACCTACGCCGACATCGTCCCGACCATCCCCAAGAAGGCCGACGTCAATGACCTCGTCCTCAAGGCGGTCGAGGCGGCCCTGTTCGGCGATGCAACCGCGCAGCAGGCGCTGTCGGATGCCGTCAAGGCAGCCAACGAGCTGATCAAGTAGGGCTTCGGCCCGAACCGCATTCAGCCCCAGGTGTTCGTGGCCCGCCCGCTCTCCCCCCGGGCGGGCCACGCCACCATCAAGCCACGCTGATCGATCAGGATCACTCGATGAGTCAACGGTTTCGCGCCACTCCGTACCTCTTCCTGTTTCCCGCAGTCGCGCTGATCGCGGTCTTCGTCGTCTACCCGATCCTGGCGGTCGTCTACTACTCGTTCACCGACTACGACATCGTCCGGCCGCCCGTCTGGATCGGTCTCGACAACTTCGCCAAGGTCTTCCGCGACAAGACGTTCTGGCTGGCGCTGACCCATTCGGTCGTCTATCTGCTCGTCACCCCGATCCTGATCTTCCTGTCGATCGGGATGGCGATCGTCGTCAACCGCAAGCTGCGCGGGATCCAGATCTACCGCGCCCTGTATTTCGTGCCGGCCGTCAGCGGCTCGATCGCGATCGGGCTGTCGTGGCGCTGGCTGTTCGACCGGAACGGGTTCATCAACGGCGTCCTCCAGTCGTGGGGCGTCATCGACGTGCCGATCCAGTGGCTGTCGACCCCGGCCCTCGTCCTGCCGATCGCGATGCTGCTCACGATCTGGGCCGGCGTCGGCTACTACTCGGTCATCTTCCTGGCCGGGCTCCAGAACATCCCCGAGGAGCTCTACGACGCGGCCCGGATCGACGGCTGCAACGACCTCCAGAAGCACTGGCACGTGTCGTTGCCCGGCCTGCGCCCCCAGATCGTGTTCGTCGCGGTCATCTCGTCGCTGGCGGCGCTCAAGGTGTTCGATGAGATCTTCGTCCTGACCGGCAAGACCGGCGGCATCCTCGATTCGGGGACGACGTTGGTCTTCTACCTCTGGAAGCAGGCATTCGTGCTCCAGCACGCCGGCTACGCGGCCGCGATCGCGATCATCCTGTTGGCGATCACGCTGATCTTCTCGATCGTCAACGTCCGCCTGCTCGAGCGCCAGGACGCCGATCGATGACGCGCTCGCGCCAGCCCGAGCCGGGTCCGGCGGTCACGGCCGTCGGCGCAGCCGCCGATGCCGCGATCGTCGCGCCGGCCGCGATCCTGACCGGCCGGCGGGTGCGTGGCCGTGGCCGCGGCCGGCGGCTGATCGCGAACGCCGGCTGGTACGCGATCCTGACGTTCCTCGCCCTCATCACGGTCTTCCCGTTCCTGTGGATGCTGCTGACGTCGCTGAAGGGCGCCGCCGATCCGCTGACGTCGGTGCCGCCGCAGTTCATCCCGGGCCACCCGACGCTGGCCAACTACGAGCGGGTGCTCGACCTCCTGCCCGTCCCGACCTACTTCCAGAACAGCATCATCGTGGCGGTCCTCTCGACGGGCCTGAACGTGCTCGTCTCGGCGATGGCGGCCTATCCACTGGCGAAGATGCGGTTCCGCGGCCGCGAGGCCATCTTCTACCTGCTGCTGGCGACGTTGATCGTGCCGGCCCAGCTGACCTACATCCCGAGCTTCATCCTGGCGGTCCAGACGTTCCACACGTACGACACGCTGGCGGCCGTGATCCTGCCGAGCATCGCCAGCGCCTTCAACATCTTCCTGATGCGCCAGGCGTTCCGGGGCATCCCGAACGACCTGATCGATGCCGCCCGGGTCGACGGAGCAGGGGAGTGGCGGGTGTGGTGGCAGATCCTGCTGCCGGTCGTCCGGCCGTCGCTGGCGGCGGTCGCGATCTTCACCTTCGTCACGTCGTGGAACGACTTCCTGTGGCCGTCGCTCATGCTCCACAACCCGCAGGGCCTGACCCTGCCGGTCGGGCTCGTCGCGCTCCAGGGCCAGTTCGTGTCCGACTTCCGGGCGACGGCCGCCGGCGTGACCCTGACCGTCATCCCGATCCTGCTGTTCTTCGTCGTCGTCCAGCGCTGGTTCGTCCGCGGCCTGGCGGGCGCGGTCAAGGGCTGAATGGATCGCGAGCCGTGGCGGCGAGCATGACGGCCGCGGCGACGCGCGACCGGCTCCTCGTGTCGTTCGAAGGATTCGAGCTCACGCCGGCCGCGGCCGAGGCGATCGCGGCGCGGGCTGCCGGGGTCACGCTGTATCGGTCGCTGAACGTGGCCACGCCGGAGCAGGTCCGTCGGCTGACCGACACGCTCCAGGCGGCCGCGATCCGTCTCGGGTTGCCGCCGCTCCTGATCGGGGCGGACCACGAGACGGGCCAGCTCGACGCGCTGGGCCCGGGCGCGACGCCGTTCGCGGGCGCCATGGCGCTGGGCGCGGTGGGGGATGTCGACCTGGCGGAGCGCGTGGGCGCGGCGATCGGGACGGAGCTGCGGGCCATGGGCGTGACCCTCTGCTACGCCCCGGTGTGCGACCTCGCGTCGAACCCGCGCAACCCGGTCGTCGGGATCCGCTCGTACGGCGACGATCCGATGGCGGTCGGATCCCTGGCGGCGGCGACGGTCCGGGGGCTCCAGTCGGCCGGGGTGGCGGCCACGATCAAGCACGTGCCGGGTCACGGCGAGCCGGGCGGCGACACGCATCACGAGCTGCCGGTCATCGAGCGGTCCCGGGCGGAGCTGCTGGCCCGTGAGCTCGTCCCGTTCCGGGCGGCGATCGCGGCGGGGGCGCGGGTGGCCATGGCCGGCCATCTCGCGGTTCCGGCGCTGACCGGCCGGCGGGACCTGCCGGCGACGCTCGCCCGGGAGGTCGTCACCGACCTGCTGCGCGACGAGCTGGGGTTCGAGGGGCTGGCCGTCAGCGATGCCCTCGACATGGGCGCGGTCACGGCCGGAGCGGGCGGCGTCGATGTCGCGAGCGCGCTTCGGGCAGGCACCGATCTGCTCCTGTGCGGACCGGATCCGGCGGCCCAGCCTCGGGTCGAAGGCGGGCTGGCGGCCGCGTTCGCCGGCGACACGATGGACCCCGGTGAGGCGAAGGCATCCGTCGACCGGCTGGCGAACCTCGGGGCGTGGCTGGCCGGCTTCGGGCAGCCGGCGATCGACGTCGTGGGATCGGCCGGGCATCAGGCGCTGGCAACGGAGCTCGCATCCCGGTCCATCACGCTGATCCGCGATCGCGACGGCCTGCTGCCGCTGCGACTCGCTGCCGATGCCAGGATCCTCGTCCTCGAGCCGCGGCCGCGGCTCCTGACCCCGGCCGACACGACGGCGTCGTTGCCGGCGGGTGGCCTCGTGGCCGCGATCCGGGCGCATCACCGGGGTTCCGACGGCGTCGTCCTCGAGACCGACCCATCCGATGACGAGATTGCCGAGCTTCGGGTGCGGGCGGCCGCGGCGGACCTCGTCGTTCTCGGAACCGTGGATGCCCTGGGGTCGCCCACGGTCGCGACGCTGGCTCGGGCCCTCGTCTCGACGGGGACGCCCGTGGTCGCCGTCGCGCTGCGCGGGCCGTGGGACGCCGACGCCTACCCCGAGGTCGGCACCGTCCTCGCGACGTACGGGATCCAGCCACCAAGCCTCGTGGCCCTCGCCGCGGCGCTCGTCGGCGACCAGGGGATCACGGGTCGCCCGCCGGTCCGGCTCAAGATGGAGGGCTGACCGGCCCTCCGCTCACGACTGAGGCGGTCCGTCGATCGGAGCATCGTGGTCGTTGCTCGCCCGGGGGCCGCCGGGTCCGCCGGCGAACGGGCCGAGGCCGGCGATCGACACCAGCTCATCGAGGTCGAAGACCGGGACCACATGGCCGGGTTCGGACGGGTCGGCGGCGACGGCGATCAGCCCGCCGGGCTGCACCCTGGTCGACCACGAATTGGGGACGAGGGCCCGGACATCGGTCTCGAACCGGCGCCGGCGCGGCAGCTGGACCTCGAGGTGGAGGTCGAACTCGTGGCGGTCGCCGACGACGTGGCCGGTCGGGCGGGCCGACACGACCGTTGCCCGACCGATCAGCCCGCGCCGGCGGATGTCGTCATCGCTCTCGCCCGAGAGGCGACGAGTCGCGCGCTGGCGCCAGACGGCGAGGCCGATCGTGAGCGCGAGGGCGAGCCCGATCGCGACGACCATCGGCGGGGTCACGGCACCTGACGTTGCGACGCGAACGGCGCCGATGAGCAGTCCCGCCGCGATCCCGACGAGGAGCGCCAGCGATCTCATCCGCCGGCCTCGCCGCGCTCGACGAACGCCCCGTAGCCGCGCTCGTCGACCGCAACGCCCTCGCGAATGACGGCCCGACCGCGGACGAACACGCTCCGAACGGCGCCCACGACGGTCATCCCCTCGTACGGCGTGAAGTCGCTCGTGTGGTGGAGGTCGCCCGCGCGGATCGTCCGCCGCGCGGCCGGGTCGAAGAGGACGAGGTCGGCGTCCCGGCCGAGCTCGATGGCGCCTTTGCGGGTGAGACCGAAGCGGCGGGCCGGCGCGGTCGAGATCAGCTCGACCATGCGCTCCACCGTGATCCGCCCGGTCGCAACCCCCTCGCCGTACACGATCGAGAGGAGCGTCTCGATCCCGGGCGCGCCGTTGCTGATCCGGTCGAAGGACACCCCGCGGGCCGCCTCGCCCTTCTCGACCGCGACGCGATCAGGGACGTGATCCGTGGCAACCAGCGACAGGTCGCCAGTCGCGAGGCCCGCCCACAACGCCGCGCGATCGGCGGCCGGCCGGAGGGGCGGCGAGATGACGCTCTTGGCGCACTCCAGGGGGTCGGGCTCGTCGTACCGGGCGTCGGTCAGGGCGAGGTAGTGGGGGCAGGTCTCGGCAGTGGCGCGAACGCCGGTCGCGCGGGCCGCGGCGACGTGCGCGAGCGCCGCCGCGCACGAGAGATGGACGATGTGGACGGGCGCGTTGGTCGCCCGGGCGAAGGCCATCGCGCGGTGCGTGGCAACCGCCTCGGCCTCGGTCGTCCGCGTCGCAGCGTGGTGACGTGGTGACGTATCACCATGCTGCAACGCTGAAGCGACGGCAGCGTCGATCAGGACCGGGTCCTCGCAGTGGACCTCGAGCATCCCGCCGCGGGCAGCGAGGATCGCCATGGCGTCGTAGATCGCCCGGTCGGCGAGGCGGAAGTCGAAGACCATGAACGCCTTCGCCGTCGGCACGCCGGCGTCGACCATCGCCGGCAGCTCGGCAAGCGGGTCGTCCATCCCGCCGAGGATCGCCGGGCTGAGGGCGAAGTCCACGGCGCTGTCCGCTGGCCGTGACCCGCCGGAACTCCTCGATCCCGGCCAGGATCGACCGGTGGGCCGCGGGCGACGAGCCGGTCCCCGGATTGTTGAAGGCCAGGAACGTCGTCGTCCCCCCGAACGCCGCGGCCAGCGAGTCCTGGTAGAACCGATCCGGCTCCGCCTCGGACGCAACGCGCGTGTGGGTGTGGACGTCGACGGCCCCTGGGAGCACGAGCAGCCCGGCCGCATCGACGACCTCTCGCGCCCCTCCGGCGAGGCCGGACAGATCCGACTCGATCGCTTCGATCGCGCCGCCCCGCACCGCGACATCGGCACGTCGCGACCCCGCGGCCGTGACGACGGTCCCGCCGAGAACGAGGAGGTCTGGCCCGAGCCGCTCGATCGACGTCGTCACCCGCCGAGCATAGCGACGCGACTGGACCTCAGCCCGGCGCCACCGGCCGGTCGAGGATCGCCTGGAGGACCGGGTCGCGGCCGGCGAAGTAGTCAGCGGATGAGAGGTCGGCGCGGATCTCGGGCTCGATCGTGATCCGCTCGTCGTCGGGAGTGCTCCGCTCCCAGTAGCGGGTCGCCATGAACAGCGCCTGACCGCTCGACGGCAGGTCGATCGGCCGGGCATCGCCGTACAGGTTCGGGCTGCCGCCCATCGCCTCGCCGGCGAACGTCACCGCGGTCGTCTGCTCGAGGTCCGTCGCGAAGTTGGCCGCCGCCGAGAACGTCAGCCGGCCGATGATCACGTAGAGGCGGCCGGGCCGGTTGATCGCCGGGTCGCGCAGGACCTCCTCGAACCGGCCCATCGTCGTGTTGTCGCCGCCGCCGTTGTGGCGGAGATCGACGACGACCCGCGCCACGTCGTCGGCCTTCGCTCGGGCAAGGATCTCGTCCGCGATCCCGCTGCTGCCGGACTGGACCGCGTTGTACTGGACGAACAGCGTGCGCGAGTCGGCCAGGTACGACCACCACAGCGGTTTCGCCTGGTCGCGAAGCCATGGCGCGTCGGTCGGGGGCAGGCGCAGGGCCTCGCCCTGGTGCCAGGCCACGTCCTCTTCGACCGTCACGGGGTCGACGGTCACGTCGCGCGCCGTGCCGTCGCGGCCGATGACCGAGAACGTCGCCGGTCCCGCACGCTCGAGGACGCCGAGCCCGGCGAGGAGCTCGCTGACACCGGCATAGCGCGGCGCAAAGGCCAGGAGCGTCGACGGGTTGTCGCGCGGCGCCAACGGCTCGACGAGACGAAGGACCTCGTCGATCGGGCGCCCGCCGATCGCCGTGACCCGTGATCCGGCGAGATCCTCGTACGGCGCCCGCGCCGCCGTGACAAGAGCCCGTCGCTGAACTTCCAGAAGCGAATCGGATACGGGTGGACGCCGCTGCCCGGCGTCAGGAAGATGCCGCTGTGGCCGTCGCGGCCATTCCAGCTCGGCATGGCGGCGAGGCGGACGAGCTCGACGAGGAGCTGGTCGTCGGTCAGCGTGGCCGCCTTCGTGACCACGGCATCCGCGGCCGCGATCCAGTCGGCGCGAGGGACGCCATGCCAGCCGTCGGGATGGACCGTGTCGCGGGCGTCGAGCATGGCCGCGACGTCGGCGCGGAAGCTCGCGGTCCGATCGAGGACGGGACTGGCGGCCGGCGTTGACGGGCGCGGGCTCGACGCCGCAGTCGCCACGGCCGACGCGGAGGGCAGGGCGATCGAGGGCACCGGGCTCGTCGGCGGCAGGGCGGTGCCACAGCCAACGGCGACCGCAATCGCCGCCAACGCGGACACGATCCTGCCAGTTCGTAGCATCTTCGGGCTGAGGTCGAACATCCTGGGAGCTCCTCTCGCAGCGGTCAGGCCGTGACGTCGACCGAGTCGGACGACAGGCGCACGTGGGCGACCGTCGCGGCACGCCCGATGGCGCGGAGGGTCGCCCGGGCGTCCTCCTCGTCGACCGCGAGGGCCCGGATGAAGCGGTGATCGGCCTCGGCGAATGCGGCGCTCGCGGCCGCGTGGGCGCGCATGCCGGCGGGGGTCAGGACGATCCGGTACGAGCGCCGATCGTCGATCGCGGGCGAGCGCTCGGCGTGGCCGCGCTCGCGCATCCCGCGGACGAAATGCGACATCGAGGTCGGCGGCATCCCGGTCCGCCGAGCGAGCTCCGTCGGAGCGTGGGGACCCTCGTCGAAGAGGACGCTGTAGACCGCGTATTCCTCGGGCGTCAGCGGGCTGTCGGCCATCGCCGCGGCGACGAGCTCAGTGACCGCCCTGGAGGCGGCGTACAGCTCGAACAACACGCGACAGGTGGGATCCGGGCTGGCGCTCCATGCCAAGATACTACCACATGGTAGTAGACGTGTCGGCGGATCAGTCGCTACCGCCGCCCCCACCCCCACCGCCGCCGCCACCATCGCCGCCGCCGGAGTCGCCACCGAACGATCCACCGTCGCCCCAGCCGCCGCCGTGGTCGCCTGACCCGTGGTGTCCCTGGTCACTCGACCCGCCGTCCCCGGGCATGCCCAGCCATGCGCCACCGTTGCCGAACGACCGATCGCGCCGGCTTGGCCGGCCGCCCGAGACCGTGCCGACGACGACCACGATCCCGACGACGACGAACAGCACCACGACGATCCCGACGTCCATCAGTCGACCTCGCGGATCACGATCTCCTGGGCCCCATCCCACAGGCAACGCCGGCCAACCTCGCGCAGCCGATCCGCCCAGCCCTCGTCGGGCACGATCGAGGCGAAGTGGTTGGCAGCCAGCTGGCCGACCTTCGACGCCGTCGCACAGGCGCCGTACGGGAAGAAGATCTCGCACTCGCTGATCCCGCCCGGGTACATCGCGAGCATCCCGGGCGCCGGGTGCGAGGTGTGGTTCTCGTAGTCGATGCCCGGCCGGAAGTCGCCGTACGGGATCCAGGTCGACTCGCCGCTCCAGCGGCAGTGGATCAGCTTCGAGCGGATCGGCAGCATCCGCCGGATCGCCTCGATCGTCTGCGGCGCGGCCGCCTCCCAGCGGGCGCTAAAGTGGAGGTCGCCGACCTCGATCTGGAGTGTCGTCATGGACGGAGGATACGCGTGGCCGAGAGCGCTCGACCGACGATCTCGACCCACGTGCTCGACACCGAGCGCGGGCTGCCGGCCGAGGGCGTGCGGGTGGCGCTCTACCGGCTGGACATCGGCCAGGCGCCGATCCGGATGACCCAGGCCCTGACCGACGGCGACGGCCGGATCCGCGACCTCCTCGAGCGGCCGCTGGCGGCCGGCGACTACCGCCTCGAGTTCGACATCGGCCGCGAGGACGACGCGTTCTTTCGTCGCATCGCCATCGATCTGCGGGTCGCCGACGCGACGCGGAGCTACCACGTGCCGCTCCTCCTCGCGCCGTACTCGATGACGACGTACCGCGGCTCATGACCCTCGACGACGTCCCCGACGCGGCCTTCCGCGCCCAGCTGGCGCGCGCTGTTCGAGCACGCCCCGCGGTTCCTCGACCGGCTCGTCGCGGCCCGCCCGTTCGGGTCCTGGGACGCGCTGTTCGCGGCCGCCGACCGGATCGCCCGGGAGATGCCGGAGGAGGAGCAAGTGGAGCTGATCAACGCCCATCCGCGCCTCGGCGCGCCGCCGTCGAGCGTGTCGGAGCACTCGTTCCGGGAACAGGGCTATGACCGCGACACGACCGCGGCGATCGCCGAGCTCGAACGGCTCAACGCCGCCTACGAGGAGCGGTTCGGCTTCCAGTACTGCGTGTTCGTCGCCGGCCGGCCGCGGACCGCCCTGGTGCCGGAGCTCGCTGCCGCGCTGACGCGGGACCGCGCGACGGAGCGCGACCGGGCGCTCCGCGACGTCGTCGCGATCGCTCGCGATCGGTCGACCAAGACGGCGACGCCGGCATGATCGAGGTCGGGTCGAACGCATACGGCAAGTCGGCGATCCGGCTCGTCAAGGTCGTCCGCGGTGAGACGCCGCACCGCGTCCGGGACCTGACGATCGCGATCGCGCTCGAGGGCGACTTCGCCGCGTCGTACTCGGAGGGTGACAACTCGGCGGTCATCGCGACCGACACCATGAAGAACACGTCCTACGCGCTCGCCGGCGAGCACCTGACGGGCTCGATCGAGGACTTCGCGGCGGTGCTTGGGCGGCACTTCCTGGCGGCGGGAGCCGAGGTCGAGCGGGTCCGCGTGACGATCGCCGAGCATGCCTGGCGCCCGATCGGATCGGCAGCCGACGCCTTCACCCGCGACGCCTCCGAGACGCGGACGGCGGTGGTCGTCGTCGGGCGCGACGGGACGAACGTGACGGCAGGCATCGATGGCCTGTCGGTGATGAAGACGACGCGGTCGGCGTTCAGCGGCTTCCCGCGCGACCGCTTCACCACGCTCAAGGAGACCGACGATCGGATCATGGCGACCAAGGTCAGCGCGACCTGGCGCTACAGGACGGGCGCGGCCGTCGACTTCGACGCGTCGTTCGCGACGGTTCGCGGCACGTTCCTGGAAGTCATGGCCGATCACCACTCCGTGTCCGTCCAGGCATCGATCTGGATCGTCGCCAAGGCGATCCTCGAGCGCCATCCGGAGGTCGACGAGGTCGCGATGTCCCTGCCGAATCTCCACCACTGGACGGTCGACCTGAGCCCGTTCGGGATCGAGAACGATCGCGAGGTCTACATCTCGACCACGGAGCCGCACGGCCTGATCGAGGCCACGATCCGGCGCGGCGAGGGGTCGTGACAGGCTAGGTGACACGCGGCCGGGTCACAGTCCGGCCATGGAAGCCCGCACGATCCTCCAGCTCCCGACCACCGACGTTCGCGTCGACGGCGAACGGATCCTCATCGAGCGCCTCATCGTTCGCGACGCGGCGCTGGCCGCGATCGTCGCGGATCGTGAGGCGCCAGACCGGCCCGCCTTCATCGAGCGCGCGCTGAAGATCGGCCTCACCGCGCTCCAGGATGCGACCGTGAGCGTCGACGTCGACCTCGTCCGCGACGAGTTCGAGAAGCTCCTGCGGTCGTCCGAGCAGGCGAGTGCCA
The DNA here is from genome assembly GCA_963783055.1 of uncultured Chloroflexia bacterium. Taxonomy (GTDB): domain Bacteria; phylum Chloroflexota; class Limnocylindria; order Limnocylindrales; family CSP1-4; genus CF-46. Next base: position 494,303 of record CAWAMB010000002.1, on the reverse strand, counting down.
AGGCAGCCGAGGCGCTCGACCAGGTGCTCCGCTCGAACTTCGCCGACGGCGACGGCCGGCTGCCGCGAACGCTCGAGAAGTTCCTCGGCGATCGCGGCGCGCTCCGGACGTTCGTCGGCGAGCTGTTCGATGAGACGAAGCGCGACAGCGCGATCGGCCGGATGCGCACGCTCCTTGGCACGTACTTCGACGGCGACGCGTCGAAGCTCGCCCTGCTCCTCGATCCGACCCGGCAGCACTCCCCGATGCACCAGTTCCGGACCGAGGTGTCGGCTGGTTTCGAGAAGCTGAACGACCGGCTGACCGCGATCGAGGCCGCCGCCGCTGCCCGCGGCGCCGAGCGGGCTCGATCGACCGCGAAGGGCGGCGACTTCGAGGACACGCTCGAGGCGATGCTGGCGGACCTGTCGCGGGGCTCCGGCGATCTCGTCGACCGGACCGGCGGCGAGACCGGCGAGCTGCTCCGCTCCAAGAAGGGCGACTTCGTCCTGACCGTCGATCCGGCGCGGACCGGTGGCGCTGAGGTCCGGGTCGTGATCGAGGCCAAGGACCGCCCGATGTCGATCCGGGCGATCCGCGAAGAGCTTCGAGAGGCGAAGGAGAACCGGGTGGCCGCCGTCGGGCTGGTCGTGTTCAGCCCGGCGCACGCCCCGTCCGGCATCGCGCCGTTCGACGTCCGGGCCGGCGACGTGTACTGCGTTGTCGATCCGGCCGACCCGGACACGGCCACGCTCGAGGGCGCCGTCCGGCTGGCTCGGCTCCTGGCGATCGCGAGCCTCCGCGACGTTGCCGCCGAGATCGATGTCGAGGCCGTGCGAGCGGCGCTTGCCTGCGTCCGCGCCGAGCTCGACGCGCTCCGCGGCATCAAGTCGACCCTGACCTCGATCGCGACGAGCGCGACGGGACTCCAGCTCGCGCTCGACCGGCTCCGGGACGGGGTGATCGCCCGCGTCGTCGAGGCCGAGGACGAGATCCGGGCGGCGCGGGCGGCCGCGGGCTGAAGTGGTGCGCCGAGGCGCCGGACGCGACCGTGGCGGAATTGATCGGTCCGGAGTGGTGCGCTAGGGTCTGGGGCGGTTGGGCCATGCGGCCCATCCCGCGATGGGACCACCGGGTCCTGTCGAGGCCCAGCATCCGCGGAGGACGCTGAGCAGGTCGTCGCGACCAACCGGACATGAGGGAGTCCGACGCGACAGCTCATGAACCGATCCTCGACGGGAGATCTCGACATGCGACGCAGCCTTGCCGCCCTGGCCGCCGCGGTCCTGCTCCTGTCCACGGTGGGCGGCGCCGTCGGCGCCGAGCCCGATCCGTCCGCGATTCCCGCCCCGATCGTCGAGGCGACCCCGCCACCGGAGCCCACGCCGTCGGGCGAGCCGGTTGCGCCGGACCCTACGGCTGCCCCAGACCCGTTGCCGACCGACGACCCGGTGCCATCCGCCGATCCCGATCCAGCACCGACCCCATCGGCCGCATCCGCTGACCTCGCCCCGGCGCCGGTCATCGCCGGGACCGCGGCGCCGACCGCGGCCGACTCGGGCCGCCCGGTCCGCTCTGCCACCGACCCGACCGACCGCTGGATCGTCGTCCTCAAGCCCGGCAGCGATGCCGTCGCCACGGCCGACCGCCAGGGCAAGCGGCTCGGGTTCACGCGCGATCGCACCTTCAAGAACGCCATCCGTGGCTACAGCGCGCGGCTCGACCGGACGAAGGTCACGGCGTTGAGCCACGACCCGTCGGTCGCGATGATCGTGGCCGACGAGCGGATCGAGGCCGAGGCCCAGGGCATGCCGACGGGCATCACCCGGATCGGTGCCACGAGCTCGGCCGCTGCGAAGATCAACGGCGTCGACGAGCGCATCGACGCCGATGTCGCCATCGTCGACACCGGCATCACGCCGGCCGCCGATCTGAACGTCGCCGGCGGCTACAACTGCTCCACGTCGAACCGCGCCCTGTGGCGCGACGTCTACGGCCACGGGACCCATGTCGCGGGCACGGTCGGCGCGATCGACAACGGCAGTGGGGTCGTCGGCGTCGCCCCGGGCGTCCGTCTGTGGGCGGTCAAGATCCTGGACGACTCGGGCCAGGGCCTGTTGAGCTGGTACGTCTGCGGCCTCGACTGGATCGCCGCCCAGCGCGACCCGAGCGACGCCAGCCGCCCCCGGTTCGAGAGCGTCAACATGAGCGTCACGAAGTGGGGCTCGGACGACCGGAACTGCGGCGCGACCAACAGCGACATCCTCCACGCCGCGATCTGCCGGCTCGTGGCCAGCGGCGTCACCGTCGTGGCCGCCGCCGCGAACGACTCGTCGAGCGCCGCCGCCCGCGTCCCGGCCGCGTACAACGAGGTCATCACCGTCTCGGCCCTGGCCGACACTGACGGCAAGCCGGGCGGCCTCGGCGGCAACCGCTGCTATTCCTGGGGCACCTACGACAACGACGACTCGTTCGCCGACTTCAGCAATCGCGGCTCGGACGTCGACCTGATCGCGCCGGGCAAGTGCATCTGGTCGACCATTCCCGGCGGCTACGCCTACATGTCGGGAACGTCGATGGCGGCGCCCCACGTGGCGGGTGCCGTCGCCCTGCTCAAGGAGAGCCGGCCGCAGCTCACCCCGGCTGAGGCCCGCGAGGCGCTGGTCTACCTCGGCAACCTCAACTGGAAGTACTGGACGGACCCGGACGGGACGCCCGACAGGCTTCTGGACGTGTCGCGCGTCGGGCCGCGCGGCAGCTTCTCGGTCGCGGCAGGGCCGTCGGTCACAGTCGGCGAGCTCGGCGGAACGGCCCGCTTCCCGATCACGATCAGCCGCTCGACGACCCTGTTCGAGCGCGTCCGCCTCTCGATCAGCGGCCTCCCTTCGGGTGCAACGGCGTCCTTCGACCAGACGAGCCTCTACGGCTTCGCGGGCGTCGCCTCCACCCTGACCGTGACCTTCCCCAGCGGCAAAGCGGCGGGGTCGTATCCGTTGACCGTCAGTGCGGACGAGCACGGCACCACGCACACCGCGACCGCGACCGTCGTCGTCGAGTCCGTGGCGCCAGTCGTCCAGGCGCCGGCCACAGCGGCCGTGACGAAGGCCACCCTCGGCTCGACGACGATCCCGACCCGGGTGACGTGGCCGACCGCCACGGACCAGAGCGGGATCGCCGGCTACGAGCTCCAGACGAGCATCAACGGCGGGCCGTGGACCACCACCGCGGCCACGAGCGCGATGGTCCGCAGCAAGCTCGGCAGTCAGAGCCTCGGGCTCGCGTATCGCTATCGCGTCCGGGCCCGCGACACCGTCGGCAACTGGAGCGACTGGGCCGACGGCCCGAGCGTGACCGGCGTCCTCATCCAGGACCGCTCGAGCGCGACCAGCTACACCGGAACCTGGCACCGCGCCTGGTACACGTACGCCTCGGATCGGACCACGATGTACGCGACGGCCGCCGGCGCCCGGGCCCGCACGACCTTCAGCGGTCGCGGCGTCGCGATCGTCGCCCCGACCAGCACCACCCGCGGCTCGGCTGCCGTGTATGTCGACGGCGTCTACCGCACGACGGTCAGCTTCCGAAGCGCCACCAACCAGGGCCGGGTCGTCATGTACTCGACGACATTCGCGACCCTCGGCACGCATACGATCGAGCTCCGCCTCAGCGGCAACGGCCGGGTCGACCTGGACGCGTTCGTCATCCTTCGCTGACAGCTCGTCGGGTTCGCGCAAGGCGAGCCGGTTGCCTTGCCGCGTATCATGCGGAACCCGGTCGTGACGCACGTGCGCCGCGACCCACTCGACCGCACGAGGACCTGCCGTGGCGCGCGCGATGTGGAAGGGTGCGATCCAGTTCGGGCTGGTGACCATCCCGGTCAAGCTCTATCTCGCGACCGAGTCCGATTACACGATCCGCTTCAACATGCTCCACGAGTCGGATCTGTCGCGGATCCAGATGAAGACGTGGTGTCCGGTCGAGGACAAGCCGATCTCGCGCGGAGACACGGTGAAGGGCTACGAGTACTCGCCCGGCGAGTACGTCGTGATCACCGACGAAGACCTCGAGAAGGTGCCCCTCAAGACCGTCCGCTCGATCGAGATCGAGCAGTTCACGAAGGCCGACGACGAGGAGGCCGAGAAGACCCGGTTCGTCAAGCAGGCCTACTACGTCGAGCCCGACAAGATCGGCCGGAAGCCGTTCTACCTCCTCCGCTCGGTCCTCCAGGAGGAGGGCCTCAAGGCCATCTGCAAGGTCGTGATCAAGGACCGCGAGGCGCTTGCCTCGCTCGATCCCGTTCGCCGACACGATGCTCCTCACCACGCTCCACTGGCCCGACGAGATCCGCGCGACGAGCGAGCTCGACCTGCCCGACGAGGAGTACGACTTCAAGCCGGCCGAGCTCGCGATGGCCCGCCAGCTCGTCTCGGCGATGACCGGCGAGTTCAACGCGACCGAGTACAAGGACGAGTACCGCGACGCGCTGATGCAGGTCATCGAGTCGAAGATCGAGGGCCACGAGGTCAAGGCGGTGGAGCAGCCCGAGGAGACCGGCAAGCTGATCGACCTGATGGCCGCGCTCGAGGCGTCGGTCAACGCGGCCAAGGCGGCCCGCTCGAGCGACAAGCCGGTCAGCGTCGCCGAGGCCAAGAAGGCGCGAGCCGGCAAGGCATCGACCGAGAAGAAGGCTTCGACGACCAAGTCGAAGGCGGCCGCCAAGGCCGAGGACGACGCCGAGGACGCCGCGCCGGTCAAGGCCCGCAAGCGCAAGACCGCCTGACCGCGCGTCCGCGGCTCGCAAACCGGGCAGACTGAGCGGCGATGCCGCTCGAGACCTACAAGCGCAAGCGCGACTTCGGCAAGACCCCCGAGCCGGCCGGCGACGCCCCGGCCGGCGGCAACGGGCCGGTTCGTCGTCCAGCGCCACCGCGCGACGCGGCTCCACTACGACTTCCGGCTCGAGATCGAAGGCGTCCTCGTCGAGCTGGGCCGTCCCGAAGGGCCCGACCCTCGACTCGACGATCCGCCGGATGGCCGTCCACGTCGAGGACCACCCGATCGAGTACTTCGACTTCGAGGGCGTCATCCCGCACGGCCAGTACGGCGCCGGCGACGTCATCGTCTGGGACTGGGGCACCTGGACGCCGGAGGCGGAGACGCCCGATCCGGCCGCGGCCGTCGAGAAGGGCGAGCTCAAGTTCGTCCTGCGCGGCCAGAAGGTGAAGGGCCGCTTCACGATCGTCCGGACGAGCCGCCGGCCGGGCAGCGCACCGACGACCGCCTTCGAGGACGACAGCGAGCAGTGGCTCCTGATCAAGAAGAAGGACGCCACGGCGGTCGCCGGCTGGGACGCCGAGGACCATCCGCAGAGCGTCCGGACCGGCCGGACCAACGACGAGGTCAAGGCCAACCGCGACGCGATCTGGATCAGCGAGCAGCCGGCGGCCGTCGCCGAGATCGACCTGGCCGGGGCCGTCGAGCGAGCCGATGCCCGACCGGATCGAGCCGATGCTGGCGACCCTCGCGACCCGGGCGTTCAGCGATCCGGACTGGCTGTACGAGATCAAGTGGGACGGCTACCGGGTCCAGGCCGTCGTCCGCGACGGCAAGGCGAAGCTCTGGACGCGCAGCCTCAAGGACGCCGAGACGTACTTCCCGAACCTCCTCACGCCGCCGACGTGGATCGACGCCCATGAGGCGATCGTCGACGGCGAGGTGGTGGCGCTCGACGAGGAAGGCCGGCCCGACTTCTCCCTGCTCCAGGAGCGGATCAGCCAGCGCCGCGGTCCGGGCCGGGCAGCCGCGGCGGCTGCGGGAGCCCCGACGGGCCCGCTCGTCTACCAGGTGTTCGACCTGCTGTACCTCGACGGGCGCTCGCTCCTCAACGTCCCGCTCGAGGACCGCAAGCGGCTGCTCCGGAGCGTGCTGCACGAGACGAACCGGGTCCGGTTCGCGTCGCACGTCGTCGGCGAAGGTGAGGCGTTCATGGCCGCGGCCGAGGCCCGCGGCCTCGAAGGGATCGTCGCCAAGCTCCGCCGCTCGCGCTACGAGCCCGGCAAGCGGACGCCGGCCTGGCTGAAGCTCAAGATCCGGCCCGAGCAGGAGCTCGTCGTCGGGGGCTGGACGCCGGGCGAGGGCAACGCCCGCGATCTCGGCGCCGTCGCGGTCGGCGTGTACGAGGGCGATCGGCTGCGGTTCGCGGGCAAGGTCGGCTCGGGCTTCACCGCGACGACCCGGAAGCGGTTGCTGGCGGCGATGGCGCCGCTCGTGACGGACGTGCCGCCGTTCGACCCGCCTCCGCCGCAGGACTACCGTGGCCGCTGGGGCGGCGATCTCAACGGCGTCACCTGGATCCGCCCGGAGCTCGTGATCCGGGCGGAGCTCGGCGGCTGGACCCGCGACGGCAGCGTTCGCCAGACCTCGTTCAAGGGGATCGAGGTCGGGCGCGATCCGCGGCTCGTCGTGCGGGAGGAGGCCGTGGCGTCGGCGCAGGCGATTGCCGCCGCCGAGGCATCCGAGCCCGAGACCGGGGAGAATGCGGCGGTGAGCACGAAGCGAGCCCCAGACGAAGCCGGCGACCGCCGCGAAGGCAGCCACGGCCAAGAAGGCGCCGCCGACCAAGAAGGCGCCGTCGGCCAAGCCGGCCAAGCCGGCCGAGCCGGCCTCCGGCTCGCGGCCGCGCTCGACCACGTCGGGCCTTCCCCACGCGCCTGAGCCTGCCGAGCTCGAGCAGCTCGCGGCGATGGCGGCCGAAGGCGTCTGGCACGTCGGGGGCAGGCGCGGCGACGACCTCAAGCTGACGAACCTCGACAAGGTCCTGTTCGGCCCGCCCGAATCGGACCCGTCGGCAGCGCCGGTCACGAAGCGCGACCTGATCGGCTACTTCGCCCGGATCGCGCCGACGATGCTGCCCCACCTCGCCGAGCGGCCGCTGAACCTCCAGCGCTTCCCGAACGGCGCGAACGGGCCGAGCTTCTGGCAGAAGGACATCCCCGAGTCGGCGCCGGGCTGGCTTCGTCGCTGGCGCGAAGTCGGCGTCGACGGTCGGAAGGCCAACGAGCACCTGATCGCCGATCGCGTGGCGACCCTGTGCTGGCTCGGCAACCAGGCGGCGTTCGAGGTCCATGCCTGGACGTCCCGGCTCGACGACCCGTCCGTGCCGACCTTTGCCCTGATCGACATCGACCCGGGCACGAAGACCACGTGGGAAGAGACGCTGGTCCTGGCCCGGCTCTACCGGACCGCGCTCGACCATCTCGGCGTGCGGGGCTACCCGAAGACGACCGGCAAGCGTGGCATCCAGATCTGGATCCCGATCGAGCCGCGCTACTCGTTCGCCGACACGAGCGCCTGGGTCGAGCGGATCAGCCGGGCGATCGGATCGACCGTGCCCGATCTCGTGTCCTGGGACTGGGCCAAGGCCAACCGGGGCGGCAAGGCACGTCTCGACTACACGCAGAACGCAACGATCAAGACCCTCGTGGCGCCGTACGCGGTGCGGCCGTCAGCGGGCGCCCCGGTCTCGGCGCCGATCGCGTGGGATGAGCTCGATGATCCGACCCTGCGCCCGGACGGCTGGACGATCCGGACGATCGTCGAGCGGGTCGCGCGTCTGGGCGACCTGTTCGCCGCCGCCCAGACCGACGCCCAGGTGCTGCCGCCGGTCTGATGGGGCGGTTGCCGCGGCGTGGCGCTGTCGCGCCGTCAAGCGAGTGCCTGTCAGCGGCGCGAGTGCCCGTCAGCGGAAGGCGATCGGGTCCTTCGCCGCGTAGGGCAGGATGAACCAGCCCAGGAGCGATTCGCCCGTCGACTGGCTCAGGCGCACGGGGCGCAGTGCGTTGTCGAGATGGATGCGTGACGCGCACGTCGTCGCGATCGGGCCAGTTCGGGTCGTAGATCTTGAGGGTCACCTCGCGGCCATCCTCGGCGTAGCCCCACGCGATCACCTGGTGGTTCCGCGTGAGGCAGCGCGGATCCTTGGCGGCGACCCGGATCAGCCCGATCGGGACGAGCCGTCCACGGTCGAGCGCGCGCTTCGCCGTCGGCCATTCGCGCTCGAGCGTCGAGCGGGCACGGTCGCCACCGAGCGACCCGCCGAGCGCCATCCGCCGCCAGAACCGGACCGGGACCGTGAGGTACGCGAGCGACTGGACCTGGCGCCGCACGATCGACTTGAACCGCGGCGAGCCGTTGGCCGGCGGCTCACGGTCGGGTGGCACCGCGATGTCGGCGGCGAACAGGTCGGCGACGGTGTAGACCATGCCGCCGCACAGGCCGGTCGACGCATTCCCGATGCCGATGATCCTCGGATCGAGCGGCCCGAATCGGACCGTCGGTCCGGGTGGCCAGGCGTTCGCGAAGTGGAAGCCGTGGGTGCTCGGCGTGAAGCGAGGAATGGAGACGTCCGTCACGAGCGGATCGTAGACCGGCTCCGCGTGGTGCGCGTCGGGCCTGGACGCTAGCCCGTGACGGTGATCCGGACGATGCCCGGCGGCACGCCGGCCGCGGCGAGCGAGCCGGTCGTCGGATCGAGGACGTCGAGCACGAGCAGGTACTCACCTGGAGCGACGGGCGCGACGAGCTGGAACGCCACGTTGACCGAGGCGCCCGGCGCCATCCCGGCCGGCAGGATCGAGCTTGCGAGCGTGGCCGCCGGCGTCGCTCCGGTTCCAAGACCACCGAGGTCCACCCAGCGCGCGACGAGCGTCGCCCGCTTGGCGGGCTCGAGCTCTGCGGCGCCGACGGCGTGCATCTCGGCCGCCTGACCCCACGCCTTGCGCCCGAGATTCGTGACCCGGACGTTCATCTGGAACGGTGCCGCGGCCACGGTCGTCGCGGTGGCGGGCGCACTGTACGTCGCGGTCAGCGCGCCCGTGACCCGGACGACGAGGGCCGGGACGAGGGCCTGGGTCGAGGCGTCATACGCCACGCCATCGGGGCGATGAACCGTGGCGACGAGACGGTACAGCCCGGGCGTCGAGGGCACGCTCACCGGCACCGAGATTCCGCCGCTCGCGAGGCGCTTGGCGCGCACCGGAGCCACGACCTCACCGGCTCGTTCCGGGACGACGAGATCGATGGCCGGATCGGCCGGCGCGGTCGTTCCGGGGTCGTCGCCGTTGACGGTCGGCGTGCCCGCGCCGGCGGCCGGCGGAGGTGCGCCCGGAGTTGCCGCTGGCGCCGCCGGACTCGCCGGTGCCGCCGGGCTGCCCGCGTCGAGGCGGTCCCAGCGCGTCCCGACCATGAGCTCGGCCGGCAGGAGGGCAGCGGCGTCCTTGGCGATCGGCAGCGTCAGGTTCGTCTGGGCTCCGGCGGTCGGTGGCGTCGTGAGATCCGGTGCCCCGAACGTCACGCCGAGGCCGATCAGCGACGGCTCCACCGGAGTGGTCGGGATCTCCGGCTGGATCACGGCGTTGCCGACGACCTGACCGCTCGTGAGCTTTGCCTTGAGGACGATGGAGCGATGGAAGCCGGAGTCGACGTTGTCGGGATCCATCTGGGCGATGGCGCCCTTGGTCCGCTGGCTCGCGAACCGCAGGAAGTGGTCGTTCCGGTTGGGCGCGTTCTTCCAGATCGAGTCGATGCTTCGGGTCCCACGGAGGACAGACCGGAGGTAATACGTGGGGGACAGGTAGGCGTCGGCGATGACGGCTCCGGCCCCGGCGCGGAAGAACCCGGCGGCGTAGTTGTCGACCCGCTGCTGGGCCTGGGCGAGCGTGCCCTCGGCCAGACCGGGCTCCGTGTTGCCGCTGGCGTAGCACAGGTGGCTGAAGATCACGACCGCGTCCTTGGCGAGCGTGACCTGCGAGCCGATCTGCTCCTCGCCGAAGTACTGGTGCGAATCGGCGGCCCCCGCATGCGGGTTCAGCCCGAACCCGTTCTGGGTCAGCGGGTAGAGCGCGTCGCGATAGATGCTCGGCCAGCCGTTCCCGTGGCCGAGATAGACGACGACCGACGCGCCCTGGAGCGCAGCCTTGACGTTGGTCCAGGTCGCGTCGGGGGAGTAGACCTTGACGACGTTCGGCGTGAGCTTCGCAGCCTCGGCCGCGGCTTCGTCGGCGAGCCGTCGGTAGTACGGCGTGGCACCGCCCGCCGGACCGACGATCAGGACGACCTTGGGGGCGACCCGAGCCGCGGCCGCTGCCGCCTGCGGGGCGAGCGGACCCGCGCCCAGAACGAGGGCGGCGAGGGCGGCCAACAGAACGAGGCGGGCGCCGCTCATGCGGCCACCGCCGGATTGCCGAGTCACGCCGATTGAAGCTCCCTGGAGTCGGTCGAACGATAGTCCTCCGGACCGCGGCGGACCATACCAAGAGAGCATTCGGTTTTCGTTATCCAAAGGTTCACTCGCGCTCACCGGTGACCCTGCGCAACGCGAACCGAACCGGTGATGCCCGGGCGAGCGAGATTCACCCGTCGCCCGCGCCCTCGAATGGTCCATCGAGCCCTTGCGGTCGGACGACGCGCGATCAAGACTGGCGCCCGTCGAGCCGAGGGCGCCCAAGCCAGGCTCGCGCATCATCCGGGGATCGACCACGCCTGGCGGCTCGCGGCCGCCGGTCGTGGATCAGGGAGGGGTTCATGGCCCGCCGCAGGCTGACGCTCGCGCTGCTCATCACGGTGGTCGTCGCGGCCTGTGGCTCGACTGCCACGCCAGCGCCGTCCTCAGGGGTCAGCGCCGCGCCGATCGACGTCGCGGCGGTCAGCCCATCGCCCGCGTCGCCGTCGGCCACCTCGAGCCCGCTCCCCACGGTCGCGCCGACCGATGCTCCGACCGCGCCGCCAGCGCCGACCGCGACGCCCGCTCCGACGCCCGCCCCCACCGTCAAGCCGGCGGCGTTCCGGCTGTTCACCGGAAAGCGCTACCACTACACGATGCAGTACCCGCGAGACTGGGTCGCCACGCCCGGTTCGGCGACCTTCTCGGACCAGTTCGACGGCTTCGGCTATCCGTACGTGTACGTCTCGCGCGACACCGTCAACGGCAGCGTGTCGCTGAGCCGGACCGTGACGTCGGTCATCGCCAACGTCAAATCCCACTACAAGGCCAAGCTGACCTCGAACAGCTCGATCACGCTGTATGGCTGGAAGGGTCGGCTGCTGAAGTTCACCGGCACGGACAACGGCGTCAAGGTTGCGATCCAGGAGATCGTGATCGCCAAGGGATCGGCCGTGTACTTCATCGACCTGTACGGCGAGCTCAAGGACGCCGTCGCGGATCGCACCCTGTTCCGGAAGATGTACCTGACCTGGCGTCCGACCCGCTAGGCGATCGAAACACACAGGCTGTCGGAGCCGGGACCGCAGAACTCGACCCGTCCGCCGACCATGGTCAGCGCGACCGTCACGTCGGCCAGGCGGTCGACGGGCACCGTGCGCGGGTCGTCGCTGAGCACGACCAGATCGGCCAGCTTGCCGGCCGTGATCGTGCCCTTGCGGTCCTCCTCGAAGGTCGCGTACGCGCCGGCCCGGGTGATCAGCGCGAGCGCCTCCGCGACCGGGAGGCGCTGCGCCGTCTGCCAGTCCTCCGGGACGACCTCGGGGCCCGGCACGCGCGTGGCGGCCACGGCCAGAGCCGCCATCGCCCGGCCGCCGACGTTGTGGGCATCGGTCAGGTCGTCCCACGGGTGATCGGTGCTTGCCACGGCCGGCACGTCTCCGTCGAGCAGGTCGCGCCAGCGTCCGATCCAGGCGAGCCGTTCGGCGCCGACCGTGGCCGCGACATCCGGCTCCGTGTCCGGCGTGAACCACGTGAGCTGGAGGGACGCCACGATCGACAGGTCGCGCATCCGGCGGACCTGGTCGTCCCGGAGGACCATGACGTGCTCGATCCGGTGGCGATGGTCTCCATTTGATGCCCCGCGAAGGGCTGCCTCGTACGCGTCGAGGACGAGATCGTGGGCGGCATCCCCGCAGGTGTGGGTCGCGACCTGCCAGCCATCGTCGTGCAGGCCGCGAACCAGCTCGTTGAGCTCGGTGGCTGCCCAGTAGCCGACGCCGCGAAAGCCGGGACGGTCGGTATGCGCCTCGGTCATGAGCATCTCGTTCGTCATGGCACTGTCGGCGAAGACCTTCACGCCGCCGATCCGGAGGTTCGGGCTGAACTCCTGGTGCGGCCGATACGCGCCGAACCAGATCCCGAACTTGTCGTCCAGGAAGTTCACCGGCAGGTAGCAGTTCACCCGCAGCCGGAGGCGATGCGCCGCGTCGAGAGCGAGCAGCTCGTCGAGCCGTTCCTGGTTGACGAACATCTCGGAGATGCTCGTCCAGCCGCCGGCGAGGGCATTCTCGATGGCCGCCTCGGCCGTGTCATGGCCGGCGACCTCGCGATCGCCGATCCGATGGCAATGGGCGTCGTTGAAGCCGGGCAGGAGAACCCGCCCGCCGAGGTCCGCGATCGTCGCGTCCGGCCCGGCCGACGCGAGGACGTCCGCTTCCGCGCCGACGGTCGCGATCGTGTCGCCGACGATCCGGATGGCGGTCGCCTCCGGGTGGTCCGCGTCCATCGTCAGGATCCGGGCATTGCGCAGGATGAGCTCGCGCGGGGGCCCGGACGGGGAGGGGAGCGGGGTCGACGTCGGCACGGCGGTCGGCGAGAAGGATGGTGGCGGACCACTCGGTCTCGGCGTTCCGCTGTTGGACGCGGCGTCGCAGGCCTCGAGGGCGATCCCGGCGGCAATGGCAACCGCGCCCAGGAAGGTCCGCCGGGAGATCTCGCCGGGCAGGTCCATGTGCCCTCGACTGGCGGCGCGGCACACGATCCGCGCGTCGGACGCCGAGCATAGCGTCGCCGCGGGCCCCTTCGGAGCGCCGAGGCGAACCCTAACCTTTACGTCAACGGCAACGTTGTGGCATCATGACCCCCGCATGAGCCACCTCGACCACCTCGACCCGCCCGCCGCCCAAGCCGCCGAGTCGGACGCCGTCCCGCTGCTCCGGATCCAGGAGGTCGCCGGCGAGCTTGGGCTCACGACCCGCACGATCCGCTACTACGAAGAGCTCGGTCTGCTCGAGCCGGCAGGTCGGTCGGGCGGCGACTATCGCCAGTACGACGCCGACGACATCGAGCGGCTGCGCTTCATCAAGGGCCTCCGCGACGACGCCGGGTTCAGCCTTGCCGAGATCGGCCAGCTCCTCGAAGACGAGGCGGCGCGTACCCGCAACCGGGCCCGGTTCCGGACCACGACCGACGCCGCCGAGCGGCGGGCCATCGTCGATGACGCCCTCGCCCGCGTCGACCGCCAGATCGATTCCCTGCGTGCCAAGCTGGGCCGTCTCTCGTCGATGATCGAGGAGGCCGAGGGCCGGCGTGACCATCTCCTGGTCCACATCGCCGAGGTCGAGGCCGGCGTCGAGCCGGCCCCGCACGACCACGGACGGCCCGGCCGCGGGCCGGCCCCGCGTGCCTCCCGTGCGGCCCGGGCCGGCCGATGACGATCACCTTCCAGGGAGCCCGCGCCTTCCGCCACCGCAACTACCGGCTGTTCTTCGCCGGCCAGGCGATCTCGCTCGTCGGGACGTGGATGCAGCAGGTGGCCCAGGGCTGGCTCGTCCTTCAGCTCACCCACGATCCGCTCTGGCTCGGTCTCGTGTCGCTGGCCCAGTTCGGGCCGGTGATCCTGTTCGGCCTGTTCGGCGGCGTCATCGCCGACCAGCTTCCGAAGCGTCAGACGCTCATGGCGACGCAGACCGTCGCGATGCTCCTCGCGTTCATCCTGTTCGGCCTGACGGCGACCGGCGTGGTCGAGGTCTGGCACGTGATGGTGCTTGGGGCCATGCTCGGCATCGCCAACGCGGTCGACATGCCGGCCCGCCAGGCGTTCGCGGTCGAGATGGTCGGGCGCGACGACGTCGCCAATGCCGTCGGTCTCAACGCCGCGCTCTTCAACGCCTCGCGGATCCTTGGGCCGGCCGCGGCCGGCCTGCTGATCGGCGCCTTCGACATCTCGATCGCCTTCCTGATCAACGGGATCAGCTTCCTGGCCGTGATCGCGAGCTACTCCGCGATGCGCGACCACGAGCTCCGACCGGTGCCGTCGAGTCCGCGCCCGACGACCTGGTCGGCCGTCGTCGAGAACCTCGCCGAGGGTGCCCGCTACGTCCGCTCGACGCCGCGGGTCCTGCTCGGCGTCGTGATCGTCGGCCTCGCGGCCACGTTCGGGATGAACTTCCAGGTCCTCGTCCCGCCCCTTGCCGACACGGTCCTCAACGTCGGCGCCTCCGGCTACGGGTTCCTGATGGCCGCGTCGGGCGTCGGGTCGACCGTGGCCGCCCTGTGGGTCGCGTTCAAGAAGAAGCCCGGCCCGCGGCCGATCGCGTTCGGGGCGATCGCGCTCGGCCTGGGCTCGATCGTGCTGGCCGTGTCGATGTCGTTCCCGCTCTCGCTGATCGCGATGACGATCGCGGGGGCCGGCGGGATCGCGATGGCCGTGTCGGCGAACGCGACGATCCAGCTCGCGGTCCCGGACCAGCTCCGCGGCCGCGTCATGAGCGTCTACACGACCGTGTTCGCGGGCTCCGTACCGCTGGGCGGGCTGCTCATGGGCGCCATCGCTTCGGCCTGGAGCGTGCCGCTGGCGCTGCTGATCGGGGCCGTGGCAACGACCGTGGTCGGCGTCGGCGGGTGGTTCTGGCTGCGCCGGATCGAGGCGCGAACGCCACGAGCCGTGCCGACGCCGCGGCCCGAGCTTGTTCGCACGACGGTCGCGACCGCCGACATCGGCGCGATCGACCCGGAAGGGCGCTCGGCGGGCTCCGTCTCAGGGGCGCGGCCTCGGTAATCGTTAGGACGCTTTGACGAACAGTTCGTATCGCTCGGCGAGGCGGTCACGGTCCGGACGCTGAAGTTCTTGAAGCGGCAGGTGGATTTGTGATCCGTCGATCTGCTGGAGTCCGACCACGAGCATGGGCCCATCGGACTCGTCGAGGATTGAGGGTCGGACGACGACGCGGTAGTCAGGCGTGATCCCGAAGAAGTAGCCGTCGAACGCGGCGTGGTGCAACTTGCAAAGGGCGAGCCCGTTCGAGACGATCGGTTCCCCGGCGTCCGAGTCGGCGGTGATGTGGGCGGCGTCCAGGAGTTCGCGGTGACGCAGACTGCACAGGGCGCATCTCTGCCTGTATGCGTCGACGACCCGCCGGCGAAACTCCGCTTGGAAGAGCCGTTGTCGAACAACGCGGGTGGCGTACTCCCGTCGAAGTGGCGTTTCAGGCAACTCGTCAGCGGCTGGCCCAAGTCCCTGAAGAACCCATGACTCGTCGACCTTTACCGAGAACATCAGCGCCTGCTGATCGTCGCCGACGACGTACACCGGATACGTCGCGAGGTAGTGCCCTGGGTCCGTTCGATAGAAGTAGATCAACGGAGTTCGTTCGGCGAGTGCGCGACGCAGACCCACGTTGTCGCGATGGCCGACGTCGGTGCCCCGGTAGGCGTAGCGCAACCAATTCGATCCGGGATCAACGTGATCGCCATACGGGCCCGAAGGGATCGTTGCGATCGACAAGGGAACCCGGAACCCCGCCGGACTTGAAGATTCCTTGAGGGCCGAGAAGTGGGATCCGGACGCCGTCCAGCTCGAAACCCCGCGCGAGCACCGAGCGTGTGAGCTCGGCACCGGGCGCCCCGACGTCAGCGAGCCATTGGAATGCTGCGAGACGGACTCGCCACTCCCGATCGACTACCACGAGTCCAGGATACGCGCGACCTTTGGTGTGTCCGGATCAAAGATGCGAACTTGATACGACCTCGCGGTCGAACCGCTCCGCATCGGCCAGCATCTGGTCGGCCGTCGCGACGTCGAAGTGGAGGGCCAGGAGCTCGACGCCGAGCGCGGTCCACTTCGCGATCTCTTCGGCAATGTCGTCCGCGCCGCCGCGCATCGCGTAGGACCGCGCCTCGGCAGATCGGACCGGCTCATCGAACTCGACCCGGACCCGCGCCGACAGCGTCGGCATCGGCCGGCCGGCCGACTCGGCAGCGGCCCGGATGACCTCGATCCGGCGACCCACCGCCTCCGGTGAGGACGCCGAGGCGTGGTACCCGTCCGCCAATCGACCCGTCCGCTCGAGCGCCTTGTCCGCACGACCGCCGATCCAGATCGGCAGCTCGACGCCTTGCGGCGGGACCGGCCCGAACACGTAGTCCTCGAGCTCGTGGAACCGGCCGTGGAACGGCTCGCCGGAGCCCGACCAGAGGTGCCGCCAGAGCCGGATCGTCTCGTCGAGATAGGCGCCTCGGACCGAGAACCGGTGCGACATCGCCAGGTTGGCGAACTCGTGCTCGCTCCAGCCGACGCCGACCCCGGCAATCACCCGGCCGCCGCTGAACGCATCGAGCGACGCGAGCTCCTTGGCGAGCACGACCGCGTTCCGCTGCGGCACGACGATCACCGACGTCCCGAGCTTGATCGTCGGATAGCGCGCCCCGACCCAGGCCAGGGTCTGGATCGCGTCGTAGTTCGTCCGGTACTCGTCGGCGCGCTCGCTCGAGTCGACGAGGACGTGGTCGGTCGTCCAGACCGAGTCCCAGCCGAGCCGCTTCGGCGAGCGCCGCGCACGCGTCGATGGCGTCCGGCGTGGCGAGGGTCGTGAAATTCGGCAGGCACAGTCCGTAGCGCATGGCCGGAAATGTAGCGGGCCGAGCCCACCCTCCGCCGCGGGCGGGGAGGGTGGTGTGGTCTGAGAAGCGACAATTCGCGCGGCGGAGAGGCGAAAAGGCCGCTTCACGGTCCGATCGTGCGCTCAGAGTCCACAAACCCGATGCGAGCGGACGCCTTGGCGAGTTCCGCGTCGAAATCGTCGGCTCTGAGCCAACACACCCGCAGCTCGAGGGACTCAGCGCCCAGCCTGATCTCCCTTCCGCCCTACCATTCGGCCATGCCCAACCGACTCGCCGGCGAGACGAGCCCGTACCTCCTCCAGCACGCCCACAACCCGGTCGACTGGTACCCGTGGGGTCCGGAGGCGCTCGCCCGGGCGAAGGCGGAGGACAAGCCGATCTTCCTGTCGATCGGCTACGCCGCCTGCCACTGGTGCCACGTCATGGAGCGCGAGAGCTTCGAGGACGCGGCCACGGCCGCCGACCTGAACCGGGACTTCGTCGCGATCAAGGTCGATCGCGAGGAGCGGCCGGATCTCGACCAGGTCTACATGGGCGCCGTCCAGGCGATGACCGGCCAGGGCGGCTGGCCGATGAGCGTCTTCCTGACGCCCGACGGGCGCCCGTTCTTCGGCGGGACCTACTTTCCGCCGCAGCCGCACCACGGCTTGCCGAGCTTCCGCGACGTGCTGGCCGGGGCCGCCCGAGCATGGCGGGAGCAACGGCTCGAGGTCGTCGCGGCCGGCCAGCGGCTCGTCGAGACGCTGGTCGCCCAGAACCAGCTCCCGACCGACGGGCCGGCACCGACCGCGGAGCTCCTCGCGCGCATCCGTCGACGCCCTGCAGACCCGCTTCGACACGCTGAACGGCTCCTGGGGGGCGGCTCCGAAGTTCCCCCAGCCGATGACCCTCGACTTCCTCCTCGCCCGGATCGCGGCCGGCGACACCCGGCCGATCGCGATGGTCCGCTACACGCTCGACCGGATGGCCGATGGCGGGATCCGCGATCAGCTCGGCGGCGGCTTCCACCGCTACGCCACCGACCCGATCTGGCTCGTGCCCCACTTCGAGCAGATGCTCTACGACAACGCCCAGCTCGCCCGGACGTATCTCCGCGCCTGGGCCGTGCTCGGGATCGAGGCCGATCGCGCCGTCGCCGAGGGGGTGCTGGAGTACCTGCTCCGCGAGCTCCGCCGAGAGGACGGGACGTTCGCGGCGAGCCAGGACGCCGACACGGACGGTGTCGAGGGATCGACCTTCACCTGGACGTGCCGCCGGAGGTCCGCGAGGTCCTCGGCGACGATGCGCCGCTGTTCACCGCCGTGTACGGCGTCCGCGACGACGGCAACTGGGAGGGCCGGACGATCCTGTCGCGCCTCCAGCCGGCTGCCGGCGACGACGGCGTGACCGACCCCGGGCGCGAGGCGCGACTGGCGGATGCTCGCACCCGGCTCCTGGCGCGGCGCGCCACGCGACCCCAGCCTGCGCGCGACGACAAGGCCCTGGCGGCCTGGAACGGGCTGGCGATCGGCGCGTTCGCCGAGGCCGCGCGGCTGCTGCCGTCGCCCGCCGCGGAGCGGTATCGCGCGGCCGCGACCGACGCCGCGGACCAGATCCTGGCCGGCCTGCGTCGACCGGACGGCCGCCTCGGGCGCTCGTGGAAGGACGGGCGATCGACCGGCGAAGGCGTGCTCGAGGACTACGCCGATCTCGCCGACGGCCTCCTGGCGCTGTACGAGGCGACCTTCGACGAGCGCTGGTTTGTCGCTGCCCGCGAGCTGGGCGACGCGATCCTCGAGCACTTCGTCGATCCGGCCGGCGGTTTCTTCGACACCGCCGATGATCACGAGGCGCTCGTCACCCGGCCCAAGGATCCGCAGGACAACGCCACGCCGGCCGGCGGATCGATGGCGACGCGCGTGTTGCTGAGATTGGCAGCCCTGACCGGCGACGATCGATACCGGGCCGCGGCCGACCGTGCGCTCGCCACGGTGACGTCCTACCTCGAGCGCTACCCGACCGGGTTCGCGAACTGGCTGTCGGCCGCGCAGCTCGCAGTCGCCGGAATCGTCGAGCTTGCGATTGTCGGCGCCCCGGACGATCCGGCGACCCAGGCGTTCCTCGCTGCCGCCCGCGCCGGCGGTCGAGCAGACCTGGTCGTGGCGGTCTCGCCCGATCCGGGCCCGTCGGCCGTGCCCCTGCTGGCCGATCGGGTCACGATCGACGGCCGGCCGACGGCCTACGTCTGCCGTCAGTTCACCTGTCGGTTGCCCGTCACCGATCCCGCGGCCCTTGCCGATCAGCTCGCCGCATCGACCGCCGGGTGACGCCCGTCGTCCCGGTCGCGGCGGCGACCATCGTCCTCCTCCGTCCGGGACCGAACGGTGCGGAAGTCCTCCTCACCCAGCGCCCCGCGTCGATGGCCTTCGGGGCCGACCTCCATGTCTTCCCGGGCGGCAAGGTCGATCCCGAGGACGCAGGTCGCTCGTCGACCGAATCGTCGGATGAGGCGGCACAGGCTGCCCAGTCCCTCGGTGGCAACCTCGGGCCGGTCGAAGCGCTGGCGGTCCATCGCGCCGCGATCCGCGAGCTGCGCGAGGAGGCGGGCGTCCAGCTCGACGGCATCGACCGGCTCGCCCCCGTCGCCCACTGGACGACCCCGCGGTTCATGCCGCGCCGGTTCTCGACCTGGTTCTTCGTCGCGAACCTGCCGCCCGATGCGAAGCTCGTCTTCGCGCCCGACGAGATCGCCGGCCATCGCTGGCTGTCGGCGACGGACGCCCTCGAGCAGGTCGCATCCGGCGAGATCACGATGTGGGTGCCGACGACGAGCGTCCTCGAGCGGCTGATCGAGATCGGAGCCGGGATCTCCGAGGATGTGGCACGCGCGGTGACGTTCGGGCCGGAGCTGGCGCCCGAGGTCCTCGCCGACGAGCCGACGCGGGTCGCGATCCGGTCGCACGGAGTGGGAGCCCTTCCCGGGCGGACGGGCGTCGTGACGCTCCATGGCCGTCGCGACCTCGTCCTCGTCGACCCGGGCGACCCGTCCGAGGCCGCTCTCGACGCGATCGACTCGGCCGTGGCTCGGCGCGGCGGAGCCATCCGCGCCATTGTCCTGACCGCGACCGATCCGGACCATGCCGCCGGCGCCGAGGCGCTGGCGATCCCCCTGAAGGTTCCGATCCTGGTCGCCCCGGGCGCCGGCCGCCACCTCCCGTACCCGACCGTCGAGGTCGACGACCGCGACCCGTTGCCGGACGACGTCGACCTCCGCGTCCGCCTCGGCCCACCGGGCTCGGGGCACCTCGAGGTCGTCGCGTCAGCGGGGGAGTGACGCCCCGAGGTTGCGCAGGAAGTTGAGGCCCGCCGTGACCTCCTTGACCGGCGCGTACGGGCCGGGCATCAGGAAGCACGGCCGGCCGGACAACGCGACGCCGTCGAGCTGGCCCCACGGCTCGGCCAGCTGGCGGGCCGCGACGATCTCGGCCGCTCGCTTGTCGACGAAGACGATCGCGGCCGGCCGCCAGATCGCGACCTTCTGCCAGAGCGGCCCGACGCCGGACCGGAGCGTGTCGTCGCTCGCCTCGTCGCGCGGTGTCGGAATCTTGAGCAGGTCGGTGACGCCGTGGCCGGCCGCGACGAGCGCGTCATCGGCGTCGGGGATCGCGGTGTCGGCCGGCAGGATCGCGGCGGTCATCAGGCGGCGCCAGAACAGCTGGCCGAGCGTGCCCTGGAAGTAGTGGCCGGCCTCGACGCTGACCGGCGACGGGTTGAGCCCGACGAACAGGAGCCGATCGCGGAGCGGCGGCAGGTCGGCAAGGGTCTCGACGGAACGGCCGCCGATGACGATCGTCGTCCGATGGGGGCCGGGTCCGGGCCGCTCGAGCAGGCTTTCGACGTCGGGCGGGATTGCGTCGGTCATGCCGTCAGGGTACCGGGCCACTTCCCGGTACGCCCTCAGTGGGGCCCGGTCAATCGATAGCCGAGGCCGTACTCCGTCGCGATCAGCGACTGGCCCGGCGCGACGACGTCGAGCTTCATTCGGAGGTTGCGGATCGTCATCCGGAGGAGATGAACGTCGGCGTCATAGCCGGCGCCCCAGACGGCGCTGAGCACCTGGCGATGGACGACGAGCTGGCCGGCGTGCTCGGTCAGATACGCGAGGAGCCGGAACTCGGTCGGCGTCAGACGGACCTCGGTACCCATGAGCCTGGCTCGATGGTCGTCGAGGTCGATGATGAGTTCACCGTGCTGGATCCGCCGCGACCGCTCCGGGCCGGGCGTTGCGGCCCGCCGCAGCGCCGCTTCGATCCGAGCCATGAGCTCGGGCAGGCTCAAGGGCTTCGTGACGTAGTCGTCGGCACCGAGCTTGAGGCCGCGGACCTTGTCGGCTTCCGAGCTGCGCGCCGTCACCATCAGGATCGGGACGCGGCTGAACTCGCGGATTCGCTCCAGCACCTGCCAACCGTCGAGCCCGGGCAACGCGACATCGAGGATGACGAGAGCCGGATGGTCGTCGTAGAAGCGGGCCAGCGCGTCCTGGCCGGTCGTGGCGACGACCGCTCGATAGCCGGACTGGGTCGTCCAGAGCTCGAGGAGCTCCGCGAACTCGGGCTCGTCCTCGACGATCAGGATCGTGTCAGCCATCGGACCCGCTGCCGATCTCCGCGCCCCGGCGGCGCCGCGCGGCAACCGATCGGCGACCACCGGCGAGCAGCGGCAGGCTGAACAAGACTCGCGTGCCGGAGGCGCCGTCCGGTCGCTCCGCGATGGACAGGCGTCCGCCGTGCGCCTCGACCAGGCGCCGGCAGATGTACAGCCCGAGGCCCGTCCCGGGGATTCGCGACTCCCGGACGTTCCAGGCCCGGTGGAACGGCTCGACCACGAGACCGCGCTCCTCCTCCGGAATGCCGACGCCCTCGTCGTCGACGGTCGCCCACAGGAATCCATCGTCGGATGACGCCGCGATCCGGATCGGCGAGCCGGCCGGGGCGTACTTCAGGGCGTTGCCCACGAGATTCTCGAGGACTCGGCCGATCCGCGCCGAGTCGACGTCGATCGGCGGCACGTCGGTCGGAACGTCGACGACGAGGCGGCCGTCGT
Organism: uncultured Chloroflexia bacterium; assembly: GCA_963783055.1. Taxonomy (GTDB): domain Bacteria; phylum Chloroflexota; class Limnocylindria; order Limnocylindrales; family CSP1-4; genus CF-46. The sequence goes on along the minus strand of CAWAMB010000002.1, from coordinate 472,621 downwards.
CGCCCGACAGCTCCAGATCGCCCCGGCAGCGCGCGACGAGCGAGGCGAACGCAACCGGCGCCCGCTCGAGGATCAGCGGGTCCGCGTCGAGGTGCGTCACGTCGAGGATCTGATCCACGAGGTCGCCGAGCCGGCTGGTCACCTGATGGATTCGATCGATGTAGTCGCGCTCCTGCGCGGCCGGGAGGTCGAGATGGAGGATCGACTCGGCATAGCCACGGACGAGAGCCAGCGGCGTCCGCAGCTCGTGGCTGACCGTCGCGACGAACCCCTCGCGCAGCTGCTCGAGCGCCCGGACGGCCGAGATGTCACGCAAGATTGCTGTCGCGCGGATCGGTCCGCCGAGCGTCGTCGGGGCGCGCGAGTAGCCACCCGCGACCCGGACGGGCTCGCCGTGGGCGCCGCGCAGGGCCGTCTCGCGATAGGCGATCGACTGGCCCGATGCGATGACCTGGGCGAGCGGGCACTGGTCCTCGCCGTGGCCGCCGGCGATCGCGCAGCCGAGGACCTCACCGCAGGTTCGGCCGATGGCGGTCTCGTCGGCGCCGAGGAGCCGCTCGGCGGCAGGGTTGAGCCTGACGATCACCCGTTGGTCGTCCACCTGGAGGATCGCATCGGTCGCGCCCGCCACGACCGAGCGGAGCTCCTCGCGCTCGCGGTCGAGCGCGGCACGAAGGCGGGCTCCGACGAAGGCGACCGCGAGCTCATGCCGGGCCAGGTGGGCGATCCGCAGCCCATCGCGATCGAGCGATCCGCGGGGTGCCGCGATGACCAGGAGCACCGTTGCGGGTGGCTCGTCGCCCAGGATGACCAGCTCCCGACCGGGCCCGGTGGCGGCTAAGGCGCGAGCGGCCGCGACATCCGCGAGCTCGGTCGGCATGGACGCCGGGATCGGCCCGGTGGAGGCGGCGAGGGTCAGCCCGTCTCGCGCCGCCGCGCCGATCCATAGTGCGCCGGCCTCGGCCCCGGCGAGGCGGACGAGCTCGACGACGACCGCGCGGCTGAGCTCGGCCGGCGTGCCAGCCGTCGCGATGAGCTGGCTCAGCTGGTATTGGGCGAACAGCGCGTCGGCCTCGCGCTGCGCCTGGTCGAACGCCCGGCGATGCGCGAGCTCGAGCTGGGCGACGCGCCGGCGCAGGGCGAGCACCTCCTCGCTCGAGGCGGGCTCCGGAGCTGGATCCGGGCTCGCGCCGCTCGGCGGATCGGTCGCGAGGGGAGCAGTCACCGCGCCGCGAACGCGAGCAGGAGGACCAAGCACGACACGGCGCCCGGGTCTCGATGGCCGATGGAGCGTTCGCCCAGCCGCAGAGCAAGCCCACGACGGGCAGCCATCCCGGCGGTCGAGCGCATGCCGTTCCGAGCCGCGCGGATCGTGGCGCGTTGGGCATCGGCCGGGCTCAAGCCTGCGGCCAGGCTTGCCGCCAGGGTGTCCGCGGCGGGCTGGAGCGTGTCGAGGATCGTCTTGTCGCCGATCGCGCAGCGGCCGCGCCGTGCGAGGCCCGCGGCCGCCGCCGACAGCATCGTGGCCAACAGATCCGGATCCAACCTCGTCGCATCGCCCGCGTGAAACCCCGCCTCGATGCAGGCGGTCCCATACAGCGGCCCGGACGCCCCGCCGACGGTCGCGACGAGGCAGTGCCCGACGGCTCGCAGCAGCTCACCCGGGGCCGTGTCCGCCGGGAGGTCGTCAAGCAGTTCGATCACCGCCCGGAACCCGATCGCCAGGTTGTCGCCGTGATCGCCATCGCCGAGCACGGCATCGAGCCGGGTGAGCGTCGCGGCGTGGCGCTCGACCGTGACGGCCGCTCGCTGGAGGGCCGCCCGAAGGGCGGCAGCATCGAGCGAGCCCGGTCGATCAGGCGTGATCGAGTCGCTGGGCGATCGGCGGGCACCCTCGGCAAGGCGGGGTTCGGCGGGGGTTTGCACCAGCTCCTCGTTGCGGTCGGACCGGGCGAGTGTAGGCAGCGCCGGCCCGTGTCGCAACGGATTCGGCTCCCCTTCGGACCCCGCCGGGGACCTTCAGCGCGGATCTCGATGGGTTCTTGCTTGGTTCTTGACAAGTCGCCATCCACGATCGGGCGGTCCCCAGCCGCAATGGAGAGGAGGCGCAATGGTCGGTCTCGTCCTGGTCTCGCACAGCCGGACCCTGGTGGAGGGGCTCCGCGACATCGTGGCCCAATTCGGTGGCGACGATGTCCCGGTCGCCCTTGCCGGGGGGACCGCGGATGGGCGACTCGGGACCACGGCCGATCGCATCGTGGTGGCCATCCGGGAGGTCCTCGCGGCCAGCCCGGCGGATGCCGACGGGGCGGTCGTCCTGTTCGACTTCGGGAGCGCAGCGCTCTCGCTCGAGATCGCCCTGGAGATGCTGGATCCCGCCGAGCGCGAGCGGGTCCGGGTTCCGGAGGCACCGCTCGTCGAAGGCGCCTTCGCCGCCGGGGTCCAGGCGAGCATCGGCGGCGCGCTCGACGACGTCGCGGCGACTGCTGCGTCGGCGATCCACCTGTCCAAGACGATCGGAGGCTGACCCAGATGCCCGAGCGCCGACTCGTCGTCATCGACCCGGCGGGCCTCCATGCCCGTCCCGCGGCCCGGTTCGTCCAGGTCGCCAGTCGCTTCGGGAGCACGGTCACGATTTGGCTCGGCGACCGCACGGCCGACGCGAAGAGCCTGATCGGCGTTCTCGGCCTGACCGTCCGGCCGGCAAGCGAGATCGTGCTCATCACCGACGGCCCCGACGCAGAGGCCGCGCTCGACGCCCTGACGGCCGAGCTCGGTCCCTACCTGTCCAGCGCGACCCATGAGGGTGCAGTCCCGTCACCGGCGGCGCGGGCAGCCGAGCCCGACCCCGCCTGACCCGCCAGACCCAAGAGACGCCGGACCGCCAATGGTCCGGGGAGAGCAACGGAGGATTCACGGCATGTCGTCCCCGACCCTGAGCCAGAAGCTGACCGCCGAAGCGATCGGCACGGCCATCCTCGTGTTCATCGGCGCCGGCTCGGTGCCATTGACCGTCTTCCTGACGGGTGACAACCCGTTCGGCAGCGCCGAGTTGTCGACGATCTCGTTCGCGTTCGCCTTTGCGATCTTCGCCGCCGTCTACTCGGTCGGCCACATCAGCGGCTGCCATATCAACCCGGCCGTCACGATCGCGCTCTGGGCGACCCGCAAGGTCGACAGCCAGACCGCCATCTCGTACATCCTCGCCCAGCTCGTTGGCGCGATCGTCGGCGCCGGCCTGACCCTCGTCGTCCTGTCGGGCAACAACCCGGCCTCGCTCGGCCTTGGCGCCGTCAGCGTCAACGCCAGTGCCGGCAACGTCGTCGGGTTCCTGGCCGAGGTGATCGGTACCGCGATCCTGGTGTTCGTGGTCTTCGGTGCGGCGGTCGATGGCCGGGCGCCGGCAGGCTTCGCCGGGATCATCATCGGGTTCATCGTCTACGGGATCATCATCCTCGTCGGCCCGATCACCGGAGCCGCCCTGAACCCGGCACGCCAGATCGGACCTGAGCTCCTCGGTGGACTGATCGGGGCCAAGACCCATCTCGACCAGCTCTGGGTCTACATCGCCGGACCGATCGCCGGTGGCCTGGTCGGTGCCTTCCTGTACCAGTTCGTCGGCCACCACGCGACCGCAACGGTTCCTGGCCCGGCGGTGCCCGAAGGCGCTCACGCCGACGCCTGACCGCCCACGCCCCACGACCCGACAGACCCGTCACGACCCAGAGGAGCTTCGAAATGGCAGCAACCGCCCCCAGCCAGGCAGTCAAGAAGCTGATCAACGGCCTCGACGACATCGTTCCGGAGAGCCTCGCCGGCCTCGGCGCGGCCCACCCGGAGATCGTGAAGATCGACGCCGCCAACAATGTCGTCCTGCGCGCCGGCGGCCCGAAGCCGGGCAAGGTCGGCCTGATCTCCGGCGGCGGCTCGGGCCACGAGCCGCTCCACGGCGGGTTCGTCGGGCTCGGGATGCTCGATGCCGCCTGTGCCGGCGCCGTCTTCACGTCGCCGGTTCCCGACCAGATGGAGGCCGCGACCCGAGCCGTCGACGGCGGCGCGGGCGTCCTCCACATCGTCAAGAACTACACCGGTGACATCCTGAACTTCCAGATGGCGGCCGAGCTCGTCGGCGGCGAGATCGAGGTCGCGTCGGTTGTGACCAACGACGACGTCGCCGTCCAGGACTCGCTGTACACCGCCGGCCGGCGCGGTGTCGGAGTCACTGTCCTCCTCGAGAAGATCGCCGGGGCCGCGGCCGAAGCCGGCGCGTCGCTGGCCGACGTGACCGCGACCGCCATCAAGGTCAACGCCCAGGGCCGCTCCATGGGACTGGCCCTGTCCTCGTGCATCGTGCCCGCCGCCGGCACGCCCACGTTCACGCTCGGCGACGACGAGGTCGAGGTCGGGATCGGCATCCACGGCGAGCCCGGCCGGCGCCGCGAGAAGCTTGCACCGGTCGACGACATGGCCGAGTGGCTCGTATCGCCGATCGTGGCCGACCTCGGCCTCGGCCGCGGCGACAACGTCCTCGCGTTCGTCAACGGCATGGGCGGCACGCCGCTCATCGAGCTCTACATCGCCTTCAACTCGGTGGCGAAGATCCTCGGCGGACAGGGGATCACGATCGGGCGAAGCCTGGTCGGGAACTACATCACGAGCCTCGAGATGGCCGGCTTCTCGGTCACCCTCCTGAAGCTCGACGATGACCTCGTCAAGCTGTGGGACTCGCCCGTCCACACCGCCGCCCTGCGCTGGGGCGTCTGACCCGCGACCTCTGCCGCTCGCCGGACCCCGCGACCCCAGCCCGGCGGGGTCCGGCGACCTAGACTCAGGGCCCCATCCCGTTCAGAACCGGCGAGGTTGCCGTCCATGTTCGAAACCCTCGACTCCTGGCTCCGCGCGGCCGCCGAGCAGATCCACAGCGAAGCCCCGAACCTCACCGCCCTCGATCAGGCGATCGGCGACGGCGACCACGGGATCAACATGGACCGTGGCTTCAAGGCGATCGTGGCGATGCTCGACGCCCGCACCGCGCCGGATCCCGCAAGCACCGACCAGGCGGCCACCGTCGAGCTCCTGCGGCTCGCCGGGCGGACGCTGATCAGCACGGTCGGCGGCGCGTCCGGGCCGCTCTACGGCACCGCGTTCCTGCGGGCGTCGGCGGCCGTCGGCCAGCTTCCGGAGCCGTCCGGGGGCGGCGCTGCACTCGCCGCGGCGCTCGAGGCGGCCGCGACCGGGATCGCTGCGCTCGGCAAGTCAACGACCGGTGAGAAGACGATGCTCGACGCGCTCGTACCGGCAGCAGCCGCGGCTCGATCGGCGGTCGACGCCGGAGGCGACACGGCAGCCGTGGCTGCGGCGGCGCGCGAGGCGGCCAGGCGGGCGCCGCCGCCACGATCCCGCTGCTCGCAACCAAAGGGCGCGCCTCGTATCTCGGCGAGCGCAGCATCGGTCACCAGGATCCCGGCGCGACGTCCTTGGCGCTCCTCCTCGCCACCCTCGCCGACGCCGCAGGCTGAGCGCGATGACCAGGCTCGTCATCACCGGTCGGGCGGGCTCCGCCGGCTCTGCGGTCGGGCGGGTGCTCTGGGTGGACGCCGTCTGGACCGCCGACGCGGAGGACGCGCGCCGTCCGCTCGATGCCGCCGTCGAAGAGCGTCGCCTGCGCGACGCGCTGGCTGCCGCCGCGGCAGAGCTCGAGGCGCTGGCACGCGAGACCGCGGGCAGGGCCGGCGAGGAAATCGGTGCAATCTTCGAGGCCCAGGCACTGTTCGCCCGCGACCCCGGGATCGTCGAGCCGGCCGTGACGGCCGTCGACGGTGGGGCATCTGCGGTCGAGGCAATCGATCGGGTGACGGCCGAGCAGGCCGACGTGCTCGCGGGCGTGGACGACGACTACTTCCGCGAGCGGGCGGCGGATCTTCGCGACGTCGGCCGGCGCGTGGCCGACCTCCTGACCGGGCGAACGCGGCCCGACCTCCATCGTCGCGACGGCCAGGTCGCGATTCTGGCCGCGGCAGATCTCGATCCGTCGCTGGTGGCCGCGATCCGACCGGAGCTCGTCGGCGGAATCGCGCTCGTCGGCGGCGCACCGAGTGGTCATGCCGCGATCGTGGCCCGCGCGCTCGGCATTCCACTCGTGCTGGGCCTCGGAGCAGCCCTTGGTCGCGACCTCGACGACCGCCAGGCGCTGCTCGACGGCGACACCGGCCGGCTCGTGGTCGAACCGGCGGCGGACGACGTGACCTCCGTCGCGGCGCGCCATGGATCCGACGACGCGCCGGACGATCGCGGTGCCGGAGGCCTGACCGTCGCGACGCCGAACGGACTGGGGATCCTCGTCGAGGCCAACGTCGGCTCGATCGCCGAAGCCGAGCTCGCGGCCCGGGCGGGGGCCGACGGGATCGGCCTCGTTCGGACCGAGCTCCTGTTCCTCGGTCGGACCGTCGCTCCCGGCCTGGCCGAGCAGCGCGCAATCTACCGCCGGATCGGGGACGCGATGGGCGATCGGCCCGTGACCTTCCGGACGCTCGACGTCGGCGGCGACAAGCCAGCGGGGTTCGAGCCGACGGGCACCGAGGCGAACCCGGCCCTCGGGGTTCGCGGCCTGCGGCTCGGGCTCCGCCGGGCCGAACTCTTCGAGACGCAGATCCGGGCGATCGTCGAGGCCACGCCGGAGCGCGTGGCCCGGGTTCTCTTGCCGATGGTCTCGAGCCTCGAGGAGCTCAGAGCGGCCCGAGCGGCGATCGGCCGCGCCGTGGCACGCAGCGAGGCCGACGGCGCTCGTGTCTCCGGAGACATCCGGATCGGTGTCATGGTCGAGGTCCCGGCCCTCGCCCTGGTGGCGGACGTGATCGCTCCCGAGGTTGACTTCTTCAGCATCGGCACGAATGACTTGATCCAGTACACCCTGGCCGCCGACCGCACGAACCCGGACCTCGCGGAGCTCGCGACGCCCTTCCAGCCGGCCATTATCCGGCTGATCGCTGCGACGTGTCGGGCGGCCGCCGCGCACGGACGACCGGTCGCGGTTTGCGGCGAGGCGGCTGCGGACCCGGCGGCCGCGGCGCTGTTCGTGGGTCTCGGCGTCGGGGAGCTCAGCGTCACGCCCCGGGCGATCGCGGCGGTGCATGCCGGACTGAGTGGCCTGGATCCGGTCGCGGCTCGGGCGGCGGCTGCGGCGGCGGAGCGGGCGCCGACCGTCGCGGCAGTTCGAGAGATTGCTGCCAGCCTGCGCTCAGGCGTCCAGTCGACCGTGTCGAAGGACACGCGCATCGCGGGGTAGGTCAGACGGGCGGATCGTCGTCCTTGCGGTCGGTCAGCTTGGCTGCCTCGGTCCGCGCCTCGCGGACGCCGCGGCCCAATGCCTGGCCGATCTTCGGCAGGGTCTTCGGGCCGCGCCAGATCAGGACGACGGCGAGGACGATCACGAGGACGATGATCAGGTCCGATCCCATGGGCGGATGGTACTCGGATCAGCCCTTCGGTCGGAGCGCGACGGGAATGACCAGGCGGAGCGCGGTTCGGGTCGCCGAGAACGAGACGACCTTGTTGTCGACGAGGCCGTGGTCGCGGGCGGACGCGATGACCTCGACATCCCGGAGCGTTGCGGCCTTGCCCTTGCGCGACACGACCCAGATCGCTCCGTTGGGCCGGAGGCGCGCGCGCAGGTCTGCGAGGGCCTCGAGCTCGGCGGTCGAGTCGGCGGCCAGGAGGACGATGTCGGAGTCCGGTTTCGGGCTGCCGTCGGTGATGTCGCTCGTCCGCTCGGCCAGCCGAGCCCGGAACGGGCCGGCCTCGTCGATCTCGGCTTCGCTCTCGACGGCACCGACGATGGCGACCCGCATTCCCGGCCGGATCCCGAGCTTGTCGAGGAGCGGCGTGGTGTAGACCCGTTCCATCGCCGGTATCGTGCCACCCATGCCCGACCAGCCGCTCCTCGTCTTCGGCCCGCGCTCGCTCGACTACGACTTCGGGCCGGGGCATCCGCTGACGCCGCGCCGCTTCGGGCCGGGCATCGATCTCCTGCGGGCCGTCGGCGCCGAGCCCGGTCTGGCGCCGGAGCCGGCGACCGACGCCGAGCTTCTGCTCGTGCACACGGCGCGCTACCTCGACGTGGTCCGGCGCTTCTCCGAGGTCGACGGCGCGATGCACGAGCCGGAGGCGGGCATCGGTGGCGGCGGCGACGACCCGCCGTTCCACGGGATGCACGACGCGGCGGCCGCCGTCGCGGGCGGCTCGCTCCGCGCCATCGAGGCCATCCTCCAGGGCGAGGTCGAGCACGCCTTCCATCCCGGCGGAGGCCTGCACCATGCGATGGCGTCGCGCGCGTCCGGCTTCTGCGTCTACGACGATCCGGCCCTGGCGATTGCCCGGGCCCGTCTCGACGGGCACCGGGTGCTGTACATCGATCTCGACGTCCACCATGGCGACGGAGTCGAGGCGATCCACGCCGCCGATCCGGGCGTCCTGACCGTCTCGTTCCACGAGAGCGGCCGCTACTTGTTCCCGGGAACCGGGTTCGCGGACGAGGTGGGGGAGGGCGCCGCGGCCGGGACGGTGGTCAACGTGCCCCTCCCGCCCGACACCGGCGACGGCGCGTGGCTCGGGGCGGTGACCGCGCTGCTGCCCGAGCTGGCCGCCGAGTTCCGGCCCGACGTGATCGTCTCCCAGCACGGAGCCGACAGCCATCTCTGGGACCCGCTCGCCCACCTCCGGAACACCGTGACCGCGATGGGTGCCGCCGCGCGGCTCGTCGATGAGCTGGCGCACGAGCATGCCGGCGGGCGCTGGCTTTCGACCGGCGGCGGCGGCTACGACGTCTATCGCGTCGTGCCCCGGAGCTGGTCGCTGGTGTGGCTGGCGGCCGCCCATCGCGACGCGCCGTCCGAAACGCCCGAGGCGTGGCGGGAGCAATGGGACGCCGAGGCGCGGCGCTACGGGCAGGCGCCGATGCCACGCACCTTCGACGACCCACCGACGCCCACGGAGCCCGCGGTTGCGCGGACGATCGAGCGGACCGTCAACGAGGTGCGCGACCGGGTCGTTCCGCTGCTCAAAGCAGTGGTCGCGCGGGGCTGAGTTCCCGAAGTCGCGTTCGCGCCCGGGTTGCGAACGTCGCTCGACCCGCGACGCCCGGCGTGGCGCGAGAGTCGACGATTCGGACGCTGGTGAACAGAAACGCGCGCTTCCGATGCGCTTTGTGCGCTCTCGGCGAACGTTTCGACCGTGAACGGGTCGAACGGCAGGTCCAACCCCAGAATCGTCGACTGTTAGCGAACACCGGAGATCACGGGGTTTGGGCTCGCGCCCTGGTCGTGATCGTCGCTCGACCAGCGACGGTCCCGGCCCACAGGAGGGTCGGTCCCGGCCATGGCGCGTCGCCCCGAAGGGCGCTGGATGCGGCCGCCGCGGACCCGGGAAATGCGTTGTCGAACGTCTTCTGGTGGCTTTGGACGATGTCCCGGTTTGCGCGAGTCGAGCAAATCACGAGGAGGCGTTCAATCCGCGGCTGACGAAAGGATCCGCCCCGCGACCAAAGGTCGGACGACGGGAGAGCCTCAGCCTTGGCCGTGGACCAGCGAATGACCTGCTCGACGCTGCGCAACTCGGAGTGCACTTCGACGGCGACCACCACGTCGTCGCGCACAAGCACGAGATCGATCACGCCGCGCACGGGCCGCCGGACCGGCACCTCGACGTGAGGTCGCCATGATCGACCGAGCGTCGCGATCAGCGCCTCGACGATCGGAGCCTGATGTCGATCGCGAATCGACGGCCCCGTGACGGCGAACAGACGAATCGAGAGATCCAGTCCGAGCACCTGAGCAACCGCAACCAGGACCGCGAAGCTCGCTTCACGCGTCCCGCGCTCGACGGCCGACAAGTGCGATGGATCGATGCTTGCGGCCTTCGCGACGGCTCGAAGCGAGAGCCCGGCGTCGAGGCGGTGGCGTCGAAGGTCCGCACCAACTCGCCGTCGCAAGTCGCTCGCCGCACGTCCGGTTGCGGTCCGGAGGTCACGGCGGTTGCGCACGGTGGACATCGACCAATGAGACACGATCGCTCTTATCTGGCGCTCACTCGCCCAAGTGTGTGGCGTGAGAGCCGACGATTCCGGCGCTGATGACCAGAAGCGCGCGGTTCAGATGCGGTTCGTGCTCTTCGGGTCAACGTTTCGAGGTCGAAGGGGTCCAATAGCGCGTCCAACTACCAAATCGTGGACTGTGAGCAAACGCCGCTGAAGGGCCAGCGCGATTTCGAACGGGTGGTCGAAAGCGACCGCGACGCCTATACTTCCGAGTCCCGTGGCCACCGTCTCGATCCCGCCTCGCGCCCCAGCCGCCGCCGAGCCGATCCGTGATCCGCTGGCGCCCTTCTCGCCCGCCGTCCGGGCCTGGTTCGAGAGCTCGTTCGCGGCTCCGACGCCGGCCCAATCCGAGGGCTGGGCCGCGATCGCCAACGGCCATCACACCCTGATCCACGCCCCGACCGGGAGCGGCAAGACGCTCGCCGCGTTCCTCTGGACGCTGGACCGCCTCGCCGCGTCGCCGCCGCGCGCAATCCCCACGAAGCAGAGCCCCGGCAGCATCCGGGTCCTGTACGTCAGCCCGCTCAAGGCCCTGACCTACGATGTCGAGCGCAACCTCCGAGCGCCGCTGGCGGGGATCGCCCTGGCCGCCGCCCGGCTCGGCGTGCCGGCCCCCGACATCACCGTCGCCAGCCGAACCGGCGACACGCCCGCCGAGGACCGCCGGAACATCGCCCGACGCCCGCCGGACATCCTCATCACGACCCCGGAATCGCTCTACCTGATGCTGACCAGCCAGGCGCGCGACGTCCTGCGCGGGGTCGAGCACGTGATCATCGACGAGGTTCATGCGATTGCCGGCTCGAAGCGCGGCGCCCATCTGGCCCTGTGCCTCGAGCGTCTCGACACGCCTCGTCCTGGCCCGCGAGGGCGCGACGCCACCCCAGCGGATCGGCCTGAGCGCGACCCAGCGACCCCTCGAGCTGATCGCCCGGTTCCTCGGCGGCGTCGGGCCGGACCGCGCCGTCACCATCGTCGATGCGGGCGGCAAGAAGGAGCTCGACCTCCAGGTCATCGTCCCGATCGAGGACATGACGAAGCCCGGCGAGCTGCTCCCGCTCGACCAGCAGCCCGGCGGCCCGGCAGCCGGCCCGGAGGCGCGGGTCAGCATCTGGCCGGCGATCCACCCCCGGATCCTCGAGCTGATCCGCGAGCACCGGTCCACGATCGTGTTCACGAACAGCCGGCGCCTGAGCGAGCGCCTCGCCCAGCGCCTGAACGAGCTGGCCGGCGAGGAGCTCGTCCGAGCCCATCACGGCAGCGTCGCCCGCGAGCAGCGGATCCAGATCGAGGAGGACCTGAAGGCCGGCCGGAGTCCCGCGATCGTGGCGACCAGCAGCCTCGAGCTCGGCATCGACATGGGCGCCGTCGACCTCGTGATCCAGGTCGAGTCGCCCACCTCGGTCGCGCGCGGCCTCCAGCGGGTCGGGCGGGCCGGCCACCAGGTCGGCGCGCCGAGCAAGGGCGTGATCTTCCCGAAGTACCGCGGCGATCTGCTCGAAGCGGCCGTCGTGGCGCGCCGGATGCACGAGGGCGCGATCGAGGCCACCGCGATCCCGCGCAACCCGCTCGACGTCCTCGCCCAGATGATCGTGGCGATGACGGTCATGGACGACTGGACCGTCGACGAGCTCCTCGCGACGATCACCCGGGCCACGCCGTACGAGACGCTCAGCCGCGAGGTCCTCGAAGGCGTCCTCGGGATGCTCGCCGGCGCCTACCCGAGCGACGAGTTCGCGGAGCTGAAGCCGCGCGTGACCTGGGATCGGACGACCGACGTGATCGCCGGGCGCCGTGACGCCCGCGTCGTCGCCGTGACCAGCGGCGGGACGATCCCGGATCGCGGCCTGTTCGGCGTCTTCATGGTCGGCGAGGCAGGCACGCCGGGCCGGCGGGTCGGCGAGCTCGACGAGGAGATGGTCTACGAGAGCCGGACCGGCGAGGTAATCACTCTCGGTGCCAGCAGCTGGCGGATCGAGGAGATCTCGCACGACCGGGTCACGGTCTCGCCGGCGCCGGGCGTGCCCGGCAAGCTGCCGTTCTGGCACGGCGACGCCGTCGGCCGGCCGATCGAGCTCGGGCGGGCGCTCGGCTCGTTCGTCGGTGAGGTCGAGGCGGACCTGGGACGCGGGGCGCGCGGGCGGACGGCGGTGATCAAGCGACTCCGCGACTTCCACGACCTCGACGCGTGGGCGGCCGAAAACCTCGTCGCCTACCTCGAGGACGAGCGCGAGGCGGCCGGGGCGCTGCCGACCGACAAGCGCATCGTCGTCCAGCGCTTCCGCGACGAGCTCGGCGACTGGCGGCTCGTGATCCTGACCCCGTTCGGTGGCCGGGTCCACGCTCCGTGGTCGCTCGCGCTCGAGGCCCGCCTCGGCGAGCGTCTGGCCGGCGAGGTCCGGACGATCTGGTCGGACGACGGGATCGCGATCCGGCTGCCCGACGGTGACGAGGTCGTCTCGATCGCCGAGGAGCTGCTCTTCCCCGATCCGGAGGAGGTCGAGGACATCGTCGTCGGCCAGGTCAGCGCCTCCGCGTTGTTCGCGTCGCGCTTCCGCGAGAACGCGGCCCGCGCCCTGCTCCTGCCGCGCCGCCGGCCCGGAACGCGGACGCCGCTCTGGCAGCAGCGCCAGCGCGCTGCCGACCTACTGGCCGTCGCCTCGCGCTACGGCTCGTTCCCGATCCTGGTGGAGACGTATCGCGAGGTTCTGTCCGACGTCTTCGACCTGCCGGCGCTGCGCGACGTCCTCGGCGGGATCGCCCGGCGCGAGATCGCGATCCACAGCGTCGAGACGCCGAAGGCGAGCCCGTTCGCGAGCTCCCTGCTCTTCGACTACGTGGCCGCCTACATGTACGACGGCGACGCCCCCCTCGCGGAGCGACGGGCCGGCGCGCTGACGCTCGATCGCGACCTCCTCCGCGAGCTCCTCGGCCAGGAGGAGCTGCGCGAGCTGCTCGATCCCGAGGCGCTGGCCGATCTCGAGCTCAGCCTCCAGTCGCTCACCGAGGACCGGCTCGCGACGACCGCCGACCAGCTCCACGATTTGCTCCGGCGTCTGGGCGACCTGTCGGCCGATGAGATCGCCGCCCGGTCCGAGGGTGGTTCCGCGACCGGCGACGCGTGGCTGACGGAGCTGATCGCCGCGCGCCGCGCGGTCGCGGCCCGGATCGCGGGCGACGATCGCTGGATCGCGATCGAGGACGTCGCCCGCTACCGCGACGGCGTCGGCGTGTCGCCCCCGACGGGCGTCCCGGCGGCGTTCCTCGGGCCGGCGGTCGGGGCGCTCGATGGGTTGCTGGCCCGCTACGCCCGGACCCACGGGCCGTTCCTGACTCCGGACCCGGCGCGCCGCTGGGGGCTGCCGGCCGGGCTGGTCGGCGACTCGCTCGAGCGGCTGCTGACGGCCGGCACGATCCTGCGCGGCGAGTTCCGGCCGGGCGGCGCGGAGCGCGACTGGATCGACCCGGATGTGCTGCGTCTCCTGCGTCGCCGCTCGCTCGCCCGGCTTCGGAAGGAAGTGGAACCGGTCGATCCGGCCGCCTTCGCCCGGTTCCTGCCGGCCTGGCAGGGCGTCGCCGCGGTCGGAGAGGCCGGCCCGCCGCTCCGCCAGAACGCGGCCCTGGAACGTCTGGCCGAGGTGATCGACCAGCTGGCCGGAGTCGCGCTGCCAGCGTCGGTCCTCGAACGCGACATCCTGCCGGCTCGGGTGCCGGGCTACCAGCCGCGCCTGCTCGACGAGCTCGGCGCGCTCGGCGAGGTCGCGTGGGTCGGACGCGGCAGCCTCGGCCGCGACGACGGCCGGATCGCGCTCGTCCGGCCGGGCCGCGAGCTCCTCCGGCCGGCCGGGTCCGTCGACGCCGCGGAGCGACCGGCGGATGCCCGGCACGAGGCGCTCCGCGAACACCTGGCCGGGCGCGGCGCCTCGTTCTACCGGGAGCTGTATGCGGCGGCCGGCCGCGGACCGGACCGCGAGGTCCTCGATGCGCTCTGGGATCTCGTCTGGGCGGGCGAGGTCACCAACGACACCTTCGCGCCGCTGCGCGCGCTGCGCTGGAAACGAACCGGCGGGACCAGCATGCGACGCCGCGGGCCGGGTCGCCTGACGGCGCTCGGGCCGCCCGAGGCGGCCGGCCGCTGGTCGCTGGTCGCGCCCGTGAGCGGATCGCCGACGGAGCGGCTGCATGCGACCGCGCTGGCGCTGCTCGATCGCCACGGGATCGTGACCCGTGAGGCCGTGGCGGGCGAGTCGATCGATGGCGGGTTCTCCGCGGTCTACCCGATCCTGCGGGCCCTCGAGGACGCGGGTCGGATCCGACGCGGCTACTTCATCGACGGCCTCGGTGCGGCGCAATTTGCCCTGGCCGGCGCCATCGAGCGGCTGCGCTCCGTGCGCGACGCCGGACGCGGCGCGGCCGACCGTCCCGTTCATGTCCTCGCAGCATCCGATCCGGCCAATCCGTACGGCGCCGCGATCGCCTGGCCGCGACGTGGCGAGGACGACCGGCGGCCGTACCAGCGAGCTGCCGGCGCCTATGTCGTCACCGTCGACGGGGTGGCTGCCCTGTATCTCGATCGCGGCGGCGGCTCGATCCAGGTCCTGCCCGCCGGAGACGATGCGGAGATCGGCGAGACGGCTGCCCGCGCGCTGGGCGCGCTCGTCGAGGACGGCCGCCTGCGCGAGCTCGTCATCACGAAGGTCGACGGTGGGCCGATCGCCGAATCGGCGTTCCGGGATCGGCTTCTCGCGGCCGGGTTCGTGGCCGGGTATCGCGGGCTCGTGCTGCGCCGGAGCGGAGATCGCGCGGGAGCGCCCTCCGCCGGGCGCGCGATGGGGCGTCCGTTGGGCCCGAACGGCGCGCGCGGCGGGCCCGGCTCCGGGTTCCACTGACCGCCGCATGCCCGAAGGGGACACGCTCCACCGGACGGCGCTCGGCCTCGCGCCGCATCTCGTCGGGCGGACGGTCGGCGCCGCGCGCGTTCGGGCGGGCGGACCGCAGGTCCAGCGGATCGTGGGCGCGGCGATCACGAGCGTGGAGGCGATCGGCAAGAACCTCCTGATCCGGTTCGACAACGGGCTCGAGCTCCGGACCCACATGCGGATGAACGGGTCGTGGCACCGCTACCGACCGGGCGAGCGCTGGCGCCGGCCGCCGGCGCGGGCCCTGCTCGTGCTCGAGGTCCCGGGCGCTGTCGCGGTCTGCTTCGACGCCCCGGTCATCGAGCTGTTCGAGACCCGGGCCGAGGCGATCCACCCGACGATCGCCCGGCTTGGGCCGGACCTGCTCGCCCCGGAGTGGGGGCCGGCGCTGGCCGAGTGCGGCATTCGGACGGCTGCGCGATCCGGCGCGTGCCGGGACGGCGGTCTCGACGGCCCTCCTCGACCAGCGGGCGCTGGCCGGCATCGGCAACATCTGGCGCAACGAGACGCTATTCCACGAGCGGGTCGATCCGTGGGCTCGCGTCGGCGATCTCGACGACGCGACGATCCGGCGGCTGATCGAGACGGCTCACCGGCTGCTGCGTTCCAGCGTCGACGCGACGCTCGGCCGGTCGCCGATGCAGGTCTACGGCCGCGCCGGGCGACCGTGTCGGCGCTGCGGGACGCTCATCCGGTCGGCGGCGCAGGATCAGGCCGTGATGCGGACGACGTTCTGGTGCCCGTCGTGCCAGCCCGGAGCGGGAACATGAGCTGGACGGTCGACATCCAGTGCACCGGAGACGCTCGGCTCGGCTGGACGTGTTTTGTCACGGTCCGTGGCGAGGCCGGGCGCACGTCCGAGTTCGAGGTGCGAGTCACCCACGAGCACCTGGACCGACTCAGGCCGGACGACGCCGAGCCGACCGACCTCGTCCGGCGTTCGTTCGCGTTCCTGCTCGAGCGGGAGCCGCCGTCGAGCATCCTCCGCACGTTCGAGCTGCCGACGATCGGCCGCTACTTCCCCGAGTACGAAGCAACGATTCGCCACGGGGGACGCGAGACCTAGGGCGACGGGGACGCTTCTTCGGCGGAGCAGGGCGTCGACTGCGGAATGTTGACGGGATGGCTCAAGGCGACGTCGGCCGTAAACACGATCGTGTATTGCTCGTACACGACGGGGACCGTTTCGATGACGGAGAAACCTCCGTCAGAAAGGTTGGCAGCCGTACCGCATGCGCCGGCGCGGCCGACGAAGACGAGGTCGAGCATCTCGTTGGGTCCGATCGTCACGGGTTGGAAGGGGGTCGCATCCTCGGGGAGGCAACATGTCGCGCTGACCGGCCACGAACCCAGGCCGGTGATCCGCGGATACAGGATGACGGGCGGCGATCCGACGGCCGTCTCGGGGTAGCGCGGGATTCCGAGGACTCGCAGCGGCCATCGTGATTCGTTGGTGACGGTCGCGACGATCTGGAACCGCGAATCGCCGTCGGCGTCGACGATAGAACTCTCCGCTTCCGGTCGGCGCCGCGGCGAACGGCACGACGGCAAACGTCCCGCTCCCGGTCGCGAGGGCGGTCGGGTTCCCGATCATCGAGCCGACCCAGACGACGCCGAGGGCCGCCCCGAACGCCAGATAGCCCAGGCCGCGGCGCGTGGTTCTCTTCGCGACGACAAGAAGCCCGATCACGACGGCCACGGCGCCGGCAGCAAGCAGCAGGGGCGGCAGGACGTCCTCAGCGACGCCGGAGCCGTCGGTTGGTGCGACGAGCGTTGGTGGGGTCGAGGGCGCGGGAGTCGCGGCGGGACCAGCCAGCTCCGGCCGTACGGTCATCAGAATGACGACGGCCATGACGACGATGAGCGACGCCACGAGACCCAGTCCTCGAATCGCGACATCCACGCTTCGGAGCGGCCATCCGTGCGCGCGTCGTTCCCGGAGGCGCTGGGCCTCGAATCGACCGAGGACAGCATCGGCGGCGCCGGTCTGAGAACCCGGGTCGCGGGCCGCCAGCATCGCCCGCAGCTCCTGCTCGAACGTGGCGTCGTCGATCATCGGTCGATCTCCTGCGCCGCCAGCGCAGTGCGCAGGCGGCCAGATGCGTGATGGAGCCGGGACTTGACGGTCCCGGACGGGATCTCGAGCCGATCCGCGATCATCTCGACGGTCAGGTCGTTCCAGAACCGCAGGACCAGGACGATCCGCTCGTCGGGCTCGAGCGTCTCGAACGCGCGGCTCAGGGCATCGCGGGCATGAACGGCGTCGCGAAAGTCGACGCCGTCGGGCTGCCCGTCGATGACCTCGCTGGCCGCCAGCAGGGCGACCGGGTGGCGCCGTCGCGCCCGGAGGCGGTCGCGGCACTCGTTGACGACGATCCGCCCGAACCAGGCGTCGAACCGTTGAAGGTCGCGCAGCCGGCCGCGCCCGCGCCAGGCCGAGATGGCCGCCTCGCCAACCGCCTCCTCCGCCTCGATCGCGCTGCCGAGGATCACCGTCGCGAGCCGGAACGACCGGTCGAGCTGGGCCTCGAGAAGCGCGCTGAAGGACGGGTCCGCGTCCGTCACGACGTCGCGGCCGAGCGGGATCGCCAGGGCACCGTCGGGTCCATCCATCCTCGCTTGCACCTGACGCCCGGCCCGACCGGAACGTTCACGCAACGTGGGCCTGCCGCCACGGCCTCGACGCTATCATCGCGGCCGATGTGCGAGCACTTCGTCGCCCGAGCCGCGGAGCCGTTCCGGCTCGACGAGCTCTGGCCGTTCACCGACCGACTGGAGCACTTCGGGATGGCGGGCTTCGGCTGGGGTGCCGCCTGGCTTGCGACCGACGGCACGATCGACTCGTACCGCGACATCAGGGCCTTCCGCGACGATCCTGCCGCCACGGGCCTCGGCACCGACGGAGACCACGAGCGTCCTCGTCCATCTCCGGCGCCCGTCCAAGCTGTCGACCCTCCAGCTCGCGGACACCCAGCCATTCACCGACCCGGCGGGCCGATTCGCGTTCAGCCACAACGGCGACCTGCGCGACGTCGCGACGGCCCGGCGCCGGTTCCAGGAACGAGGGCCGGATCGCGGGCCGGGCCGACACGGAGGTCGGCGCCCGCTGGCTCGAGGATGCCTGGGACAACTGCCCGACGCCGGCCAGAGCCCTCACCGACCTGCATGCGACCTTCGGTGGCCAGGCCAACTTGTCGATCATCGACCGCGACGGCCCGGTCGTCGCGTACGCCGGCAACACCGAGAACCCGGTCTTCACCTTCCGCCTCGGCCGGATCGGCGTTGCCTCGACGGCGCTCTACTCGATCGACCGTTCGCTGTTCCAGCTCGCGGCGCCGGGGGCGACGGATCGGCGTCTGCTGCGACCGGGCCAGGCGGCCACCCTCGATCCAACGGGAACACCGCTCGTCGGCTGACGCTCGACCGCGCCACAATCGCGCCGGCCCGGCGTCGTAGGCGTGACCAGGAGACACCTTCGGGGGAGCGGAGGAAGGGACGTGACGGACATCGCGCGCGATGCGCCGGTTGACCGGAGTGCCAGTGACGAGGCGGGCAGCAGACCCACCGCGGACCTGCCGATCGGCCATCTCGTCCGGATCTCGCTGTACTGGCTGGGCCTGACCGCCATCGACGGTGCCGTCGGCGTGTTCATCCAGAACCGCCTGAACTACGACGGGTTCGCACCCGAGCTCGAGATCGGGCGGATCCTCTTCCTCCTCTCGATCCCGGTCGCGGTCCTGTCGATCCTGATCCAGCCGACCGTCGGGGCGATCAGCGACTACACGGTCAGCCGCTGGGGCCGGCGCAAGCCGTACATCGTCTTCGGCTCGTTGCTCGACCTGGTGTTCCTCGCCGGGATCGCGACGGCCAACAACGTCCTGATCCTCGGCGTCTTCGCGGCGCTGCTCGCGGTCAGCACGAACATCGCGCGCGGGCCGTTCCAGGGCTACGTTCCGGACCTCATCAGCGAGCGCCAGGTCGGGCATGGCCAGCGCCCTCGTCGGTCTGATGCAGATCCTCGGCAACGTCGTCGGGTTCCTGCTCGTGACGATGGCGGTCGCCCTCGATCGGATGGAGCTCGCGATCGCCGCGGTCGGGATCGTCGAGCTCGCGACGATGATCGCGGTCGTGGTCCGAGTCAGCCCGGGTCCGACGCCGCTCGATCGGGCAGGTCGCTCGTGGGCCGCGATCGCGCGGACCGCATGGGGCACCGACATCCTGCGCGAGCGGTCCTACGTCTGGCTCGTCGTGTCGCGCCTGTTCTTTCTCATGGGCGGGGCGATGCTGGTGAACCTCGTCATCACGTACCTGAAGCAGACCCACGGGCTGACCCAGGACGCGGCCAACGGGACGAATACGATCCTGCTCGTCGTCGTCGTGGTCGCCAACCTGATCGCGATCGTGCCGAGCGCCCGGGTCTCCGATCGGATCGGGCGCAAGCCCGTCATCTACGCCAGCTGCGTGGTCGGTGCGCTCGGGTTGCTCGTGTCAGCGCTTGCCCCGTCGGTACCGTTCCTGTTCATCGGGGCGTTCCTGTTCGGCGCGTCGGCGGGGACGTTCCTGGCGGTCGACTGGGCGCTGATCACCGACATCATTCCGCGCGCCTCTTCGGGCCGCTACATGGGCCTCTCGAACGTCGCCACCGGCTCGTCGACCGTCTTCGCCGTGATGACGGGCGGGCTGATCCTGGATGCCTTCAACGGCGCGTTCGGGCTGGGGACCGGGCCGCGCGCGGCCTATGTCCTCGGCGCCGCCTACTACGTCGTCGCGATGATCTGTCTCCGGCCGGTCGTGGAGCCGAGCCGCCGCCGATCGGACGGGAGCGCGCCGACGGCCGCCACCTGACCCTGCGCCGCGCGAGCCGCGTCAGTCGAGGTCTGCCTCAGCCGGCCCTGGCGCCGGTCGCCGCCGGTCGCCGGGCGAGCCGTGCGGCAGCCCGAGCCAGGTCCGGACGCGACGAGTCCGCGAGCGCCGCTCCGCCCGGATCTCGGCCAGGCGCTCCCGCCACCACGTCGGGCGAAGCCAGTCGAACGGGTCGTCGCGCTTCCAGAGCACCGGCACGAGCGCCCACAGGAAGACGATGTAGTCGAGCCGGATCGGTCGCCGGCCGAAGCTGACGAGCGCCTCCAGCTGGGCGATCGTGCCGGGCAGGGTCGCGAGACTGAGGAGCACGGAGACCGCGAGGAACAGCAGGCCCCACCACCGCGCCCGGGGCGCGAGGACCACGAGGAACACGACCGGGACCCACTTCATCCAGGACGCGACCGCCCACAGGGCGCCGGCCGTGCGCGGGCCGCTGAACAGGGCGCCCCACAGGATCAAGGTCAGCAGCAGGTTGATGTTGCCGGTGTCGAGGTTGGCCCCGAACGGGAAGCCGAGCAGCGCGACCAGGACGGCCGTCGCGAGCGGCCGGCGGCTGTACGCCCAGTGGATCGTCCAGAGCAGAAGCAGGATCGTGCCGCCGCGCCAGACGTACCACGCGACGTCCCACGGCAGGAGCGCCCACGGCGCGAACAGCGGCAGCATCCACGGGGCGTAGACGTACGGCAGGAAGGGTCCGGTCGGGCGGTACGGATCGCCGCCGCCGAGCCAGACGCGGACCGCCGCCCAGTAGGCCCGCGCGTCGGCGCCGGCCGGCTCGCCGCGGGCGACGAGACCCGCCGCCAGACAGCCGAACGTGATGATGAGCAGGGCCATCGCGATGAGCCGGCGCCGGTCGCGGAGGCGGTTGACCTCGTGGCGCAGCGCCCGCCGGATGACCTCGAACCGCCTGCGTCTCGGGCTGGCCGGGAACGGCGCGGGGCGAGCGACCACGGACCCGGTCGGCTCGGCGGTGTTCGTCATTGCCGTCGGATTGTGGCATCCGGGTCGTCACGGAACCGTCGCCCAGGCGTCATCGGGGTGAGATGCCCCGGTTTCACCGTCGCTTGAACAGCACCGGCGCAGCCCGGGCACCTGTTCGGAGGATCCATCGTGAAGCACCGTTCCAGACTCGCGATCCCGGCCATCGCCGCCATCCTGGCGCTCGGTGGAGCCGGTTCGGCGGCAGCCGGCGGCGGTTCGGCCGGCACCGTCTACACCCTCACCAACGCCGCCGCCGGCAACGCCGTCCTCGCGTTCTCACGCGCGGCGGACGGCTCCCTGTCGCCCTTGGCGACGTATCCGACGGGCGGGCTGGGCAGCGGCGCCGGCCTCGGCTCGCAGGGCGCCGTCACGATCACACCGGACGGCGACTGGCTCCTGGCCGTCGACGCCGGGAGCGACGAGATCACCTCATTCCGGATCGGGAGAGACGGCCGCCTGACCCTCGCCGACAAGATCGCCTCCGGTGGCGACCATCCGATCAGCCTGACCGCCCACGGCCGGGTCGTCTACGCCCTGAACGATGGCGGCGCGGGCAACGTCTCCGGCTTCACGATCGACCACTCGGGTGATCTGGCTGCACTCGGAGGTTCGACTCAGCCGCTGAGCACGGCTGCATCCGCGCCGGCCGAGGTCGCATTCAACCCGGCTGGGAACACGCTCGTCGTCACGGAGAAGGGCACCAACCGGATCACGACCTACGAGGTCGGTCGCGACGGGCGCGCCGCGGCCCCGTCCTGGATCTCCTCGGCCGGTGTGACCCCGTTCGGCTTCGCCTTCGACCGGCGCGGCCGGGCGATCGTCTCGGAAGCTTCCGGCGGCGCACCCGATGCGAGCACGCTCTCGTCGTACGCAATCAGCGGCGGAGCGGCCGCGCTCGTCGACGGCCCCAACGCCACGACCGAGACGGCCGCCTGCTGGGTAGCGGTCACCGGCAACGGTCGGTTCGCCTTCGTCGCCGAGACCGGCAGCGGCACGGTCACCGGCTTCGCGATCGAGCGGGACGGCGACCTCCGGCTCCTCGACGCAAACGGCGTGACGGGCGTCACCGGCGGCTCGCCGGCGGACCTGGCGCTGACGCGCAACAACCGCTTCCTCTACGTCCGAACGGGCGGAGTGAACGACATCGTCGCGTTCGCGGTCGAGTCGGACGGCGGTCTCCGGTCGATCGGCTCGGTCGACCTGCCGGCCGGGACGGTCGGGATCGCCGCGATCTGACCGGCGCCGCCTCCTGGGGCCGAGGTCCGACGTCGGACCTCGGCCTTGCCGCGCCCGACCATGGAACGCGCGGCGACTCCGAACCGCAACGCTCGCCACGCGCCCGGGCCGGTCGAGGGGAAGCCGCCCGCGCTATCCTTCCCCGATCCGAGACGAGGAGCGCGCGCGTCCGTGACCGACGGGACCGTCATCATCATCGGGGGGGCCGAGGACAAGATCCGTGATCGGGTCATCCTCAACCGCTTTGTCGCGCTCGCGGGCGGCCGCGACGCCACGATCGTCGTCATCTCGACGGCGTCGAGCCTGGGCACCGAGGCCGGGGAGCGGTACCGCCACATCTTCTCCGACCTCGGGGTCGGGACAGTCCGGCCCCTCCACGCTTCGACCCGGCCCCAGGCCAACGACGAGACCGTGGCCCTTGCCCTGCGAGACGCGACCGGCGTGTTCCTGACCGGCGGCAACCAGCTCAAGCTCGCCTCGACGATCGGCGGGACTCGGCTGGCCGACGCGATGCTCGAGCGCTTCCGGCACGGCGCGGTGATGGCCGGCACCTCGGCCGGGGCGTCGGCGATGAGCAGCCACATGATCGCGTTCGGCGCATCGGGCGCGACGCCGAAGCATCGGATGGCCCAGATCGCGGCCGGCCTCGGGATGCTGCCGGGCGTGATCGTCGACCAGCACTTCCAGCAGCGGAACCGGCTCGGCCGGCTGCTGTCGCTGATCGCCCAGAACCCGTCCCTGCTCGGCCTCGGCGTCGACGAGGACACGGCCGGCGTCGTCGGCCCGGACCACATCATGGAGGTGATCGGGCGGGGGAGCATCACGGTCGTCGACGGGGCGGCCTCGGAGACGGACGCCTGGGAGATCCGCGGCCACAAGCCGTTGATGATCAGCGGCGTGACGCTCCACTCGCTCCCGGCCGGCTACCGCTTCGACCTGCGCCGGCGGAGCCGACTGGCGACGCCGACGCTGCACGCGCTGCCCGGCGGCATCGAGGATCTCGCCTCGAGCTGAGGCCAATCCCATGGTGGCCATGACCGAGCAGAGCGACCGATTCCTTCCCCCGATGCGTCGCCTGCGATGTTGACTCTCAGCCGACGATTCTGGCGGTTTGACGCTCGAAGGGCGCCTTCGACGCCCATTCGGTGACTCTCGGCGCACGAATCACGGCGCAACGCAGGGCTGCGGGCACTTGGGCCCAATATCGTTGACTCTGCGCCGACGGAGCGGGCGAAGACCCGATCACTCGGGCGCGCCACGGACCGAATCGTGATCCGTGCTCGTCGGCCGAGTACACTCGGCCGACCGTAATCGAGGCAGGAGGGTAGTCGTGGCCCGGACCGCACCGCAGCCGCGCGAGAAGAAGACGGCCGGCGCCTCGACGACAGTCGCCGCCAAGCCTCGCCGCCGCACCACCGACGGCCCGTCCAACGGCGTCCGCCCCGAGCCGTCGCTCACCATCGGCGAGACCCGCATCCTGCGCGGCCCGAACTACTGGGCCCGCGAGCCGGTCGTGCGGATGGTCGTCGATCTCGGCGTCCTCGAGGTCTTCCCGAGCAACAAGATCCCGGGCTTCGTCGACGCTCTCGTCAACCTCCTGCCGAGCCTCGAGGACCACGCCTGCAGCCTCGGCCGGCGCGGCGGGTTCATCACCCGCCTCCGCGAGGGGACGTGGGCCGGCCATATCAGCGAGCACATCGCGCTCGAGCTCCAGAACCTCGCCGGCACCGACGTCCGTCACGGCAAGACCCGGAGCACCGGCGTCACCGGCCAGTACAACGTCATCTACGAGTTCCGCGAAGAGGCCGTCGGGGTCGAGGCCGGCAAGATCGCCGTCGCCCTCGTGAACCACCTCGTCGCCCCGGACGACCCGGCCGTCGCCATCGACTTCATGGCCGAGATGGAGCGCCTGATCCGGCTGGCCGAGAAGTCGGCCTTCGGGCCGTCGACCCAGGCGATCCTCGACGAGGCGGCGAGCCGCGACATCCCGTACATCCGACTCGACCGCCATAGCCTCGTCCAGCTCGGTCAGGGGGTCCACCAGCAGCGGATCCGGGCGACGATGACCTCGATCACCTCGGCGATCGGCGTCGACATCGCAAGCGACAAGAGCCTCACCAACCGGCTTCTCGACTCCGCCGGCCTGCCGGTGCCCAAGAGCGCCGTGGTCGACACCGAGGAGGCCACGGTCCAGGCCGCCCACCGGATCGGCTTCCCGTGCGTCGTCAAGCCGCTTGACGGCAACCATGGCCGCGGCGTCCACCTCGACCTGCGGAGTGACGAGGCGGTCCGGGCTGCGTTCCATGGCGCCCGGGCCCAGAGCCGGAGTGGCGACCTCGTCGTGGAGAGCTACGTCGCCGGCAATGACTACCGCTGTCTCGTGATCGGCGGCAAGGTGGCGGCAATCGCCGAGCGCGTCCCGGCCAGCGTCACCGGCGACGGTGAGCACACCGTCCGCCAGCTCGTCGAGACCGCCAACCAGGATCCCCGGCGCGGCATCGGCCACGAGAAGGTCCTCACCCGGATCAAGCTCGACGAAGCGGCCGCCGAGCTCGTCCGCGCGCAGGGCTTCGAGCTCGACGCGGTGCCGGCCGAGGGGTCGTTCATCAAGCTCGCCCTGACCGGCAACATGTCGACCGGTGGCACCTCGATCGACCGGACCATCGAGGCCCATCCGGACAACGTCGAGATCGCCGAGACGGCCGCCCAGATCGTCGGCCTCGACATCGCCGGGATCGACTTCATCTGCCCCGACATCGCCACGCCCGTCCGCGAGACGGGTGGCGCGATCGTCGAGGTCAACGCGGCGCCCGGGTTCCGGATGCACACCCATCCGACCGAGGGCGAGCCGCAATACGTCGCGCGGCCCGTCATCGACGGCCTGTTCCCGCCCGGCAGCCCGGCCCGGATTCCGATCGTGGCGGTGACGGGCACGAACGGCAAGACCACGACCGTTCGGATGATCGCCCACATCCTCAAGCTGAAGGGCAAGCGCGTCGGGTTGACCTCGACCGACGGCATCGTCATCGACGGCCGGATGATCAAGAAAGGCGACATGTCGGGCCCGAAGTCGGCCCAGATGGTCCTCCAGAATCCGACCGTGGACACGGCGGTCTTCGAGGTCGCCCGGGGCGGGATCCTGCGCGAGGGCCTCGGCTACGACCGGAACGACGTCGCCGTCGTGACCAACGTGACCGGCGACCACCTCGGGATCGGCGGGATCGACTCGATCGGCCAGCTGGCCAATGTCAAGGGCGTCGTCGTCGAGGCGGTGCCCCGCTCCGGGACCGCCGTCCTGAACGCCGACGACCCCCACGTCTACCGGATGGGCCGCCACTGCGCCGGCAAGGTCGTCCTGTTCAGCATGTCCACCCGCAAGGGCGAGGACGGCTTCGATCGGGTCGACGGCCACACCTCGCGCGGCAACGCGGCGTTCGTGCTCCAGTCCGGTCCGGAAGGCGAGCTGATCATCCTCCGTCACGGCTCGCGGACGATGCCGGTCCTCTACACCCACCTGATCCCGGCGACCTTCGGCGGGCGGGCCCGGATGAACGTCGCCAACGCGCTGGCCGCAGCGGCCGCGGCGTGGGCGTCGGGGGCGCACCTCCACGACATCCGGCAGGGCCTGCGGACGTTCTCGACGTCGTTCTTCCAGGCGCCCGGCCGGCTGAACCTGCTCGACGTCGGCGGCATCCGGATGGTCATCGACTACTGCCACAACGTCGACGGGATGCGCCAGCTGGCGGACTTCGTCGAGCGGATGATGACCGAGCCGCAGTCGAAGGCCGGCCGGATCGGACCGTCGACGAACGGTCACTCGCGGAGCGGCCGGGCGATCGGTGTCATCGGCATTCCGGGCGATCGCCGCGACGAGGACCAGATCGAATACGGCTCGATCGCCGCCAAGGCCTTCGACGAGCTGATCGTGCGCGAGGACAAGAACCTCCGCGGCCGCGCGCCCGGCGTGTCGGCCGGGAACGTGATCGACGGCGTGCGATCGGCCCGGGCCGCGGGCGGTCGGGCGCTCAAGGCCGAGAAGATCCTCGACGAGCTGACCGCGGTCCGGCTGGCGCTGCGACGGGCTGCTCCCGGCGACCTCGTCGTGGCCTGCGTCGACGACGCGATCGGCGTCTACCGCGAGGCGATGGCGGCCGCCGGCCATGCTCGCGGTGCCACCGCCTTCGCCGACCCCGGCGAGTTCGAGGTGCCGGAAGGCTGATGCGCGTCGCTCGTACCGGGACCCGGTGAGCCGGCTCGCCGGGCTCGATCGGGACGCCTACCGGCAGTGGCTCGTCGACGAGGACTTCTCGGGCGTCGTTCACGTCGCCGGAGATGACGACGAGGAGCCGCTGACGATCGCCTTGGGGCTGGCCAACCGCGCGGCCGGCTTGACGAACCATCCAGGGACGCGGTTCGGGACGGCTTCGACGACGAAGCTCCTGACTGGGCTCACGGTCGCGCGCCTGGTCGAGCGCGGCGTCGTGCGCTACGAGGACCGGCTCGTCGACCTGCTCGACGAACTTCGGCCGGCCGACCTCGACGAGCGCGTCACCCTGCACCACCTGCTCAGCCACACGTCCGGCGTCGGCGACTACGCCGACGAGTACGACGGGCCGCCGTACGAGCAGATCTGGGAGACCGTTCCGCCCGGCATGATCCGCGGCGCGCGCGATCTGATTCGGCGCTTTCCGGACGTGCCCCGGACGAGCGATCCCGGCACGGCCGCCCGCTACAACAACGGCGCCTACGTCCTGGCGGGCCTTGCCCTCGAGGTGGTCACCGGACGCTCCTATCACGAGCTCGTCCGGAGCGAGGTCTTCGAGCCGCTGGGCATGGCGTCGAGCGGCTTCTGGGCGCTCGACGACCCGGATCGAGCCTGACCTCGCGATCGGCTACCAGCCACCCGACCCGGAGGCCGCCCCCGGCTCGCTCGCCTCGGCCTGGCGGACGAACGTCCACGCGATGCCGGCCATGGGCCTGCCCGACGGCGGCGCCCAGGCGACCGCGGCAGACCTCGCGCGCAGCCTCGATGCGCTCACCGATCTTCGTGGCGGCGCAGGGTACGTGTCCGAAGCCACGCGCGTCCGGCTGGTCGGGCCACACGCCACAAGCCCAGAGGAACATGCCGGCTATGGGCTCGGGGTGGTGAGCTTCGGCGAAGGAGGCGGCGCGCGCATCGGCCACGCCGGCGAAGACCCAGGGTTCAGCTGTCGCTGCTGGGTCTATGTCGCGACGGGCGAGCGAGTCGTCGTCCAGTCGAACGTGACCGAGGGATCGTGGCAGCCGTTCGCCCGGCTCGATGAGCTCCTGGCGGCGACAGCCCCTCCTTGACACGACCGCAGCCTGGCGTATCGTGCTACCTGTGAGTAGCGTGTTGTCTCCCGTCCGGGCCGGCTGATCGATGGCCGAGCCGTGGCTCTTCCGGATGCGCTGGCTCGACCTCCTCCTTGCCCACTGGCCGATCGATCCGGATGCGATCGCCCGCCTGCTTCCGGCCGGGCTCGAGCTCGATCTCTACGACGGATCGGCCTGGCTGGGCATCGTTCCATTCACGATGGATGACGTGGCGCCGCGCGGCGTCCCGGCGATCCCGCGCTTCAGTCGGTTTCCGGAGCTGAACGTGCGGACCTACGTTCGTCGACACGGGTCGCCGGGGGTCTACTTCCTGTCGCTCGACGCGGCCAGCCGGCCGACGGTGGAGGGAGCGCGGCGCGTGTTCCACCTGCCCTACTTCCAGGCCCGGATGTCCTCGCGCCGGACCGGCGACGACGTCACGTACCGCACGGACCGAAGCGATCGGCGCGGACCGCGTGCTGGCTTCCGGGCGACCTACCGCGCGACCGGCCCGGCACGCCCGGCCGGTGCGGGATCACTGGAGGACTGGCTGACCCGCCGGATGCGCCTCTTCTCGGCCGATCGCGGCGGCCGGATCGTCCGGACCGAGATCGCCCACGCGGACTGGGCGATCCGACCCGCCGTGGCGACGATCACCGACAACACGATGGCCGACGCCCACGGCCTGCGCCTTCCGGATCGGTCGCCGCACCTGATGTTCGCGGATCGCCTCGACGTCCGCGCCTGGCGGCCGGTTCACGACTGACCGAGCCGCCCCGCGTCAGTGCCGGCGCGGACGGGCCTGGAGCCGTGGGATCAGCGTCGTCAGCTCGCTGCCGAGGTCGATCGGGCGTCCGCCGAGCTCGGTGATGAGGCTGAAGACCTCCTCGCGCTCCTCGTGGCACATCAGAACGATGACCCGGAGCGCGTCGGGCTTGGCGGCACCCTCGCCGTTGCGGGCCAGCTCCGAGCGGAGTGCGTCGGTCTCGGATTCGTAGATCGGCACGTCGGTCGCGGACCGGCCGGTCGAGACGACGCCCGCCATGATCTCGCCGACGATCGACTCGCGGCTCCGGCCCCGGAGGTACTTGAGCGTCTCCTTGATCACGACCCGCTGGGCTCGCCTGCCGGCGATCCGGCCGATCCCGCGGAGGGTGTCGTCCGGGCGGTCACCGGCCGTGCCGATGATCGCGGTGACCGGCGCCGCGCGGCCCGCTGCGCCACCCGCGATCCCGTCGGCCACGTCGAGGACGGCATTGACGCCCGCCTCGTTGTGGGCGAAGTCGACGACGACGACGCGCGACCCGACGCGGAAGAGGTTGAGGCGGCCGGGAGAGCGCTCGGACGTCGGGTGGAAGTCGGCCAGCCCGTCGCGCAGCTGGGCGAGCGTGATCCCGAGCCCGCGCGCCGCGCCGGCGGCGGCCAGGGCGTTCGCGACGTTGTGGCGGGCGAGGCCGCCGAGCGTGATCGGGACTCGTTCGACCTCGATGATCTTGTGCTCCGTCGGCTCGACGGGGCCGGCCGAGCCGCCGCCGCTGTCGCCACGGCTCGCGTCGATCTCGACGAGCCAGTCATCGCGCAGGACGTAGGCGCGGCCGCCGCTCGCGAGGGTCCTGCGAATCACCGCGGCACCGCCCGCCCCGACGCCGAGCGAGAACACCGCCACGTTGGCCCGGATCCGGCGCGACATCGCAGCGACCAGCGGATCGTCCGCGTTGAGCACGGCCCAGCCGCCCTCGCGCGTCGCCCGGGCAACCGTCGACTTGACTTCCGCCAGCTCGGGCAGCGTGTGGATGCCCTGCAGGTCGAGGTGGTCGGACGAGATGTTCGTGACGACGCTGGCGTCGTTGGACTCGTAGCCCATGCCGCGCAGGACGAGCCCGCCGCGTGCCGTCTCGAGGACGGCCACGTCGATGTCGGACCGTTCGAGGATCTGCCACGCGCCGCCCGGCCCGGTCCAGTCGCCGGGCTCGACGAGCCGCTCGTCGACGAGCACGCCGTCGGACGTCGTGGTCCCGACCCGCTTCCCGGCGACCTTCAGGATGTGCGTCGTCAGCCGGGTGACGGTGCTCTTGCCGTTCGTGCCGGTGATCGACACGACCGGAATCGTCCGGTCGGCGTCGCGGACCCACGCCGGCGGCGTCGTCCGGGAATCGGCGATGCGGGCCGCCCAGCGCACGACGAGCCGCTCCTGGCTGCCGGTCAGGTGCGCCCGCCGTACAGACGAGACGT
The DNA here is from genome assembly GCA_963783055.1 of uncultured Chloroflexia bacterium. GTDB lineage: Bacteria > Chloroflexota > Limnocylindria > Limnocylindrales > CSP1-4 > CF-46. Next base: position 442,966 of record CAWAMB010000002.1, on the reverse strand, counting down.
CGCGTTCCGTCAGCGCGAGGGCGGCCTCGGCGATGGTCCGGGCGCGCTCGGCACCACTCCAGCCGTACGTCACGATCCAGTGCCCGGGATCGGACGAGCGATGGACGGCGACACTGCCGCGACCCTCGCCGTGATCGACCCGGAGCCGGCGCAGCCAGCCGACGAACTCCTCGATCGGGAGGGGCCATGCGCGCGCCGGAACGCTCGCGCCGAGGTGGACCAGGGCATGCCGGCCCGGGCTCCGGACCCCGTACCACGTCCGCCGCCGGCCGATCGCGACCTCGACCTTCACCACCGGCTCGAGCCGGTAGACATTCGGTCCCTCGAGCAGGCGGATCTCGATGAGTCGCACGGTCCGGCGAGGATAGCGCTCCGGACCCGCCGCGCGGCATGCGTTTCGGTGGCGCCGGGCGCGACCCAGGGACGGCGCCATCGGTCCCCGGCGTGCGTCGGGCGAGCGCCCGGCGGCCCGCCTAGACTTGCCCGATGGACACTCTCACCGCCCCCGGCGGCGCCGTCGCCGACCCCGAGCTGGCCTCCCTCGAGGCGGCCGTCCGGGCCGCCGAGCCGGCCTTCATGGCCGACCTCGAGCGGCTCGTCAACATCGACTGCGGGTCCTACACGCCCGAAGGGGTCGACGAGGTCGGCCGGTTCGTCGCCGGGTTCATGGCCGAGCACGGCGGGCGGGTCGAGGTCCGGCCCGATCCGGCGGGGACCCGCGGTGCGACGGTGATCGGGACGTGGGACGGTGAGCGCGGGACGGCGGGTGGGCCGCGGATCCTCCTGATCGGCCACATGGACACCGTCTTCGATCCGGGGACCGCAGCGGCGCGCCCGTTCGCGATCGACGCCGACGGGATCGCCCGCGGGCCGGGCGTGACCGACATGAAGTCGGGCCTGCTCGCCGGGCTCTACGCGATCCAGGCGCTCACTGGGGCCGGACGATTGCCGTTCGAGCGTCTGACCTATGTGGCCAATCCGGACGAGGAGATCGGGTCGCCGAGCTCGACGCCGCACATCCGCGAGATCGCGGCCGAGTCCGACGTCTGCCTCGTCCTCGAGTGCGCTCGGGCGAACGGTGACATCGTCTCGTCCCGCAAGGGGATCCTCGATGCCCGGGTCACCGTCCACGGTCGAGCTGCCCATGCCGGCGTGGAGCCCGAGAAGGGGCGCTCGGCCGTCCTGGCCGCGGCCGACCTCGTGACCCGGATTCACGCCCTCAACGGCCGATGGGACGGCGTGACATTCAACGTCGGGGTCATCGGCGGCGGCACCCGCCCGAATGTCGTGGCCGAGACCTGCTCGTTCGAGGTCGACGTGCGGGCCGTCCGGCGGGCCGACCTCGAGACCGCCGAGGCCGAGATCCGCGCGATGCTCGGCTCGCTGGCCGTGCCGGATGTCAGCGCCGATCTCGACGAGATGGCGCGCTGGTGGCCGATGGAGAAGCTCGAGCGGTCCGGCCGGCTCGTCGACCACGCCCAGGCGATCGCCCGGCGGCTCGGCTTCGAGATCCACGACGCGGCGACCGGTGGCGCGTCCGACGCGAACACGACGGCCGGCATGGGCGTCCCGTCGATCGACGGGCTCGGCCCGATCGGCGGCATGGATCACTCGCCGGCGGAGTACCTCGAGGTCGCCTCGATCGTGCCGCGGACGGCCCTGCTGGCGGGTCTGCTGCTGGCGATCGGCCGGGATCCGGTCGTGGCGGAATGGCGCGTCTCGCGGGCCGCGAGCGGGACGTGAGCGCCGCCCGCCGGCTCGTCTCGTCGGGCGGCCCGTACGAGGCGCGCTACGGGTACAGCCGGGCCGTGGCCGTCGGCGACTCGTGCTGGGTCGCCGGGACGACCGACGCCGGGCCCGACGGGACGTCGGCCCATCCGGGCGACGCCGCCGCCCAGGCTCGGGCGGCCTATGGGATCGCCGTGACGGCGCTCGTCGAGGCCGGCTTCGCGGCCGAGCGACGTCGTGCGGACGCGGATGTACATCGTGCGCGCCGAGGACGCGACGGCGGTCGCCGCGGTCAACGGCGAGCTGTTCGGCGCGATCCGGCCGGCGTCGACCCTGGTCCGCGTGGCGGGGTTGATCGACCCGTCGCTGCTGGTCGAGGTCGAGCTCGAGGCCCGACGCGGCTGAGGGCTCGCCTCAGATCGGTGGGTCAGGGAAGTCCGAGCGCCCGACCGGCGATCGCGATCGCCACCGCGGCGAGCAACCCCAGGAACAGGTTCTTCCGCCACCAGACGATGGCGATGCAGGCGAGGACGGCCAGCCAAGGCAGCCCGATGGTGAACGCCGATCGGCCGTCGGTCGTCACGACCATGACGTTGACGGCCGCCAGTGCGGCGAGGACGGCCGGCCCGACGAGCTGGAGGTAGGCGAGGGCGCGGCGCGGCAGCCGGTCGATCGCCGGGTTGAGCAGGCCGATCGCTCGCGAGGGTAGGTCACGGCCCACATCAGGACGGCGAGCGGGACGAGGTCGGTGCTCATGGCCCGCCGTCCTCCACCTGACCGATCGGCCCGGCGGGCAGGTCCGGGGCCTGTGGCATGAGCAATCCGACCACGGGACCGAGGACGCCGCCCGCGATGACTCCGATCGTTGGGCTCACGGCGAGGGACATGACGACCCCGATCGCCGCACCCGCCAATGCCGCCACGATCTCGCGCCGTCCGGTCAGCAGCCCGACCATCAAGCCGCCCATCGCGGCCGGAAAGATGACGTCGATGCCGAACCGGTTGGGCTCGTCGATTGCGTCGCCGAGGGTCACCCCCGCGAACGTCGCGATGTTCCACGGAATGAGCGTCGTCACGATGGCCGGGTACCAGTAGCCGATGGCGTCGAACCGGCCGAGACGCTTGAAGTGGACAACGGCCAGGGCGAACGACTCGTCCGTGAGCAGGTGGGCGGCGGCCGCCCGCTCCGCGAAGGACCGGCCGCGGAACCACGGGGCAAGCGCTGCCGAGTAGAGCGCGTGACGGGCGTTCAGCAGGAACGTCAGTAGGGCGATCGCCGGCCAGGCGAGACCGGTCGTCACCCAGCCGATCGCCGCGAACTGAGCCGCCCCGCCGAACGCGATGACGCTCATGGCCATCGCCTCGATCGGCGAGTAGTGGCCGACCGTTCGAGCGGTCAGGCCGAAGACGAAGCCGAAGCCCGCCGCACTGACGATGATCCCGAGCCCGTCGAGGACGAGCTGGCGGCGGGCCTGGCGGAGCGTTGCGGCCTCGATCGGGGCCGGATCGGGCGATGTCAGCGGAGGAAGGTCTTGCCGCAGGTTCCGTCGCAGACGACGAAGAGCGCGTGCTTCTCGGCCGCGTAGCCGGCGACGTGGAGAAGGCCCGCGCAGTCCGCTGTCGGACACTTCCACACCCACCAGCGCTCGTTCGCGTCGAGCGGCGTGGTCTCGGCCTTGAGCGTGTCGGACAGGCCTTCCCGGGCGCTGACGAGGGCACCGATCCGCGTCGCGCGGTCGGCCTCGGTCTCGCTGGTGTAGGGATAGCTCTGGCCGACGTTCGAGCTCACGGGCGGCTCCAGGAATCGAGGAGGGTGGGAGCACCGGTGGCGGCGTCGTGTGAGCGCAGCCCGCCACCGGTGCGCGGAGGATAACCCAAAGTCTGTCGCGGCGGAACAACGATGGCGGCGTTGCACGCCTGCGGTCCTCGCTCACGACCATCCGAGGTCGCTCGCTGCGGTCCTCGGCGGCGCCTTGCCCTCGCTGCCCCTCCGCGACGAACGCAGTCAAGCGTGCGGTGGTGGCGGCGGAGCCGTTCGATCGTGCCGCGGAGGAGGGCGCCTGTTGCTGTCAGGACCACAAGTGACGTCCGAGACCGAGCTCCGCCACTGCCTGTGGTGCTCACAGCAACAAACGAGCGCCAGAGGGGCCGGTGGGGGGCTTTGCCGCCCGTTCCGCCGTCGCTTGTGGGGCCCACGACAACAGGAGCACCGGCCGGACGGGCCCGCGCCGCGGGGGCGCCGCGAAGCGCTGCGCGGCCGCGCCGCGCGCTCAGTAGACGGCGGGGAGCCCGGCGCTGCGGGGGTCGGTCGCGGCGGCCACGGAACCGTCGACGGCGGCCGGGCCGCCGGCCACGAGCTCGATCGCGTGGGCGTGCCCGAGACCCCCGTTGAACGGGATCGTTCGCGTCACCGGGTGGCCCATCGCCTCGAGCGCGTCGAGGACGGCGGCTGGGTATCGGCGCTCGGCTCGGACGTTGACCGGCGGCGCGAAGTGCTCGTCGCCATCGACGAACCAGCGCGGCGCCCCGACCGCCGTCGCGACGTCGACGCCGCCGTCGACCAGCGCCGAGACGACCTGGGCGTGGATCTGCGGCTGCGCGTCGCCGCCCATCGAGCCGGTCACGATCCACGGCCGGCGTTCTCCGGCCCGGAACAGCATCCCCGGCAGCAGCGTGTGGAGCGTGCGCTTGCCCGGTGCGAGGACGTTGGGATGGTCGCGGTCGAGCGAGAAGTACGACCCGCGGTTCTGGTAGTGGATGCCCGTGACCGGATCGACCACGCCTGACCCGAAGCCCATGTAGTTCGACTCGATCAGGCTGACCGCGTTGCCCTCGCCATCGACGGTCGCGAGGTAGATCGTGCCCCCGCCGCGCGGGTTCGTGGCAGCGGCCGGGCGCGAGGCCCGCAGCGGGTCGATCCGGCCGGCCAGCTCGCGCGCGTAGTCCTTCGAGATCAGCTGCTCGACCGGGATGTCGAGGAACGCGGGATCGGTCAGCCAGCGATCGCGATCGGTCATGGCGAGCTTCGCGGCCTCGATCCCGAGGTGGACCCAGCGGGCGTCCTCGACGCCATCCGCCCCGAACGCTGACATCGACGGCGCGTCGAACGTCTCGAGCAGGTTGAGCAGCTCGAGGGCCACGATGCCGGAGCTGTTCGGCGGATGGGTGGTGACGCGGACGCCGCGATACTCCGTCGCGATCGGGTCCGTCCAGGTCGACGTGTGGCCGCGTAGGTCGTCGACGGCGATCGCGGAGCCGGCCGCCGCCAGCCCGATCGCCTGGCGCTCGCCGAGGTCGCCGTCGTAAAAATCGTCGAAGCCGGCCTCGGCCAGCCGCTCCAGGGTCGACGCCAGCGCTGGCAGGCGGACCCGCTCGCCGGGTTGCCACGGCCGCCCGTGCGGTCGGTAGACCTGCTCGAAGCCGGAGCCCGCGCCGATCGCCTCGACGACGGCCGGGAGCGTTCCCTCGACCGCCGAGATGAAGCCGTCCCAGGCGGGGAAGCCATCCCACGCGAGCTCGATCGCCGGCGCCAGGATCTCCGCCCGCGACAGCCGGCCGTGCCGGCCGTGCGCGTCGCCCCACGACCGCACGGCGCCCGGGACGGTGATCGCCAGCGGGCCGCGGTAGGGGAGGGTCGCGACCCCGCGCGCCCGGGTCGCGGCCGGATCGGCGGCGGCCGGCGCCCGGCCGGAGCCGTTCAACGCCGTCTGCCGTCCCGAGAGCTCGTCCCAGATCAGCCAGAACGCGTCACCGCCCAGGCCGCAACCGGAGGGCAGGACGACGCCGAGCACCGCATTGGTGGCGATCGCCGCATCGACCGCGTGCCCGCCGGCGCGCAGGATTGCGAGTCCGGCAGCCGTCGCGAGGTGATGCGGCGCCACCACGGCGCCGTGACTGCCGCGGGCGAGCGGCATCGGCACCAGCGGGTGGTCGGGCATGGCCGGATTGTATGGGCTCGGGGCCGCTAGGCTGTGCGCGTGCGATCCCTCTACGCCGTCTTCCTCGGGACCTTCACCCTCCGGTTCAGCACCGGCCTGACCGGCGGTCTCCTGATCTTCTATCTCGCGCGGCTCGAGTCGGATTACGGCGGCGCCCATGTCGACGAGATCACGCTCGCGACGATGACGGCACTGTTCTACCTGTCCGAGCTGGTGCTCTCGACGCCGTTCGGGCTGCTGTCCGACCGGATCGGCCACCACCGGGTCATGCAGATCGGACCGCTCTTCGGGATCGTCGCGGCGATCCTCACCTGGGCCTCCGTCGACCTGTTCGTGATCGGCGGGACGCGCCTGCTCGAGGGCGCGTCGACGGCGGCATCGGTCCCGTCGATCCTCGGATTCATCGCGATGGTCACCGCCGGCGACGAGCTCCTCCGGGGCAGGGCTTCGGCCCGGTTCGAAGGCGCGACCCTGGCCGGCATCGGCGCTGGCGCCGTCGCCGCGGGCGTTCTCTACGACGGCATCCCCGGCGTGTGGGGCGGTCTCCAGCGCGACGCATTCCTGCTCAACGCCGGCTTCTATGTCGTCTCGCTGCTGATCTACCGCTTCGGCGTCGGCGAGCCGCCCGGCGAGAAGGCCGCACTGGCCGGCGAGCACACCGGCTGGCGCCGCTACGCGACGGTCCTCCTCAGCTCGCACGTCTGGCTGCTCGCCCCGACCTGGATCGCGATCAATGCGGCGCTCGGGCTGTGGGCCACCCAATCGCTGTTCCAGCTCGTCCGGGCGCCGGATCCCCGCTTCGGCGACCAGGCTCTGATGGGCGGCTTCGTCGGGGCCCAGATCGCGCTCGGGCTCGGCGTCGCCCTGATCGTGTTCTTCGCCGGCCTCGTGTTCTGGGGCGACCGGTTCAAGAAATACCGGCGGACGACGATCATCTTCTACGGGATCTGCGGCGGGGCCGTGAGCGTGGCCGGCGCCGCGATCGTCAACCACTTCGCGGCGGTCCCGATCCTCGCCCTGGCCGCCGCGATCCTGGCGGCCGGCGGCCTGTTCGTGCTGGCGGGCGCAACCCCGGCTGCCCTCGGCCTGCTGGCCGACATGAGCGAGGCGTACCCGTCGGATCGCGGCGCGATCATGGGCCTGTACTCGGTCTTCCTGGCGATCGGCCAGATCGTCGGCAGCTTCGTCGGCGCCGAGGCGGCCAAGCGGTTCGGGATCGACGGGATCCTCGGAGCGACTCTGGGACTGCTCGTGATCGCGCTCATCCCGCTGAACCGATTGCGGCCGTTCGAGCATCGTGTCGGGAGCGCCGCGCCACCGAAGGCCCGAACGGCCTGACACGCCCGCGGGCGTGGCCCCGCCGATTGCCGTCCCGTATCATCGGCAGCGGGGATCGCCACTCTGGAGGGAGCCCGTGGCCCGCATCGTCTTCGTCACCGACTCGGCGTCCGATCTCGACCCGGCGGTCGCCAAGGCCCACGGCATCCGCGTCGTGCCCCTCGTCGTGACCTTCGGAGCGGACACGTTCCGGGCCGGAATCGACCTGAGCACCGCCGAGTTCTGGGAGCGGATGACCGCCGTCGGCGCCGCCTTCCCGAAGACCGCGGCATCGAGCCCCGGCGAGTTCAAGGCGGTCTACGAGGGCGCGTTCGCCGAGGGCGCCGACGCGATCGTCTCGGTCCACGTCGCGGCGACCCTGTCCGGCACGATGAAGAGCGCCGAGATCGCGAAGTCGATGCTGCCCGACCGCGAGATTCATCTCGTCGACTCGCAGGGCGCCTCGATGGCCCAAGCCATCCTGTGCTTCATGGGCCAGGACCTGGCCGACAAGGGCCTGCCGGCGAACGAGATCGCCGACGTCCTGACCGATCGGGCGTCCGACCTTCGGATGTACGTCTCGCTCGAGACGCTCGAGTACCTGAAGAAGGGTGGCCGAATCAGCGGCACCCAGGCCGCGATCGGGACGCTCCTGTCGGTCAAGCCGATCATCGCCGTGGAGGCGGGCGTGGTCGAGACCGCCGACAAGCCGCGAACCCGCTCGAAGTCGCGCGAACGCTGCATCGAGCTGATCACGGCCCGCCCGATCGAGCGGGTCGCGATCCTGCACACGATGGCCCCCGACGTCGACGCCTTCCGCGACGAGGTCATCCGCCGGGCCGGGCTCGATCCCGCCGACGTGTCGGTGTCGATCGTGGGTCCGTCGGTCGGGCCGCACCTCGGTCCGGGCTGCGTCGGCGCGGCGGTGCTCTACCAGCGCTGAGGGCCGCTCCGGGCCCAGTCACTCCGGCTCAGGCGCCTCGGCGCCCGCCAGCCACCGAGTCTCTTGCGCTCAGGCGCTACGTTCCTGCTTTCCGCCGCGGGCCACTGAATCTGCTGCGCTCAGGCGCCACGTTCCTGCGATCCGCCCCGGGCCAGTGAATCTCTTGCGCTCAGGCGCCCCGTTCCTGCGATCCGCCGCGGGCCACTGAATCTGCTGCGCTCAGGCGCCCCGTTCCTGCCCGCCAGGACTGTCGAGCGTGTCTGAGCGCGGGAGCGATGCCGACGGGAGATTCGTCATGCGTCACCCGCCTGAGCGCAACAACATCTGGCTCGCCGGCGAATGCCGGCTCGCCTCAGGTCGGCGCCCACGTCCCGCAGAGCGGCATCAGCGCCATCGACAGTGTCATGAGGAGCGTCGTCACCGTCAACGTCGCGACACCGGCAATCAGCCGAAGCGGACGGGATCTGACTCCAAAGGCGAGGTACGCAAGGACGAAGAACGCGATCGCGGGCGGAACGAGCAGGAGGAGATGCGGTCCGACTGCGACCTGATGCCAGCCGGGCGGCGGGGGCCGGCATAGACCGCCGCTACCGCCTCCGCCGACAAGTGCCCCGGCGGCCGCCACGATGAACGCGCCAGCGGCCGAGACGACCAGCCGCCGACCTTCCGGTCGCGACGAGCGAACCAGTTCCGTCATCGGCGGCATCGTACGCGTCGGCGAGCGGGCCGGCCAGGACTGCGGCCGGCGCGGAGCCGCTCCGGGCAGAGTGACATTCGGCCGCAACGAGGCCGGACCTTGGTTGCGCTTCGGTTGCGCGGACGTTGCGCTACGGTGCTTGGACGAGGACCGGCCCGGGATTGCCGGGCTATACTCGAACCGGCTCATCTGACGCGCCGACCGCCCTCGTGCCGGGCGCGGCGCCCCGTGGGGTCGTCCGGGAGACGACCCAAGCTCGTGGCCGGATCTCGCCCGGCCAACACGGAGGCTCGCCTCACACCATGACCATCGAGCAGACCGCCGCGTCCATCAACCCGTGGCTGGTTGCCCAGCAGCAGTTCGACCTCGCCGCGGAGCGGCTCAGCCTCGACCCGGGCCTGCGCCGCGTCCTGCGCGAGCCGCGCCGCGAGCTCATCGTCCACTTCCCGGTGAAGATGGACGACGGATCGGTCCAGGTCTTCACCGGCTATCGGGTCCAGCACAACCTCGGCCGCGGCCCGGCCAAGGGCGGCATCCGCTACCACCAGGACGTGAGCCTCGAGGAGGTCAAGGCCCTGGCGATGTGGATGACCTGGAAGTGCGCGGTCGTCGGGATCCCGTACGGCGGAGGCAAGGGCGGCGTCATCGTCGATCCCAAGAAGCTCAGCCAGAAGGAGCTCGAGGCCCTGACCCGGCGCTTCTTCACCGAGATCGAGGTCCTCATCGGGCCCGAAAAGGACATCCCGGCGCCGGACGTCAACACGAACGCCCAGATCATGGCGTGGATGATGGACACCTACTCGATGCACGCCGGCCACACGGTTCCGGGGGTCGTCACCGGCAAGCCGATCAGCCTCGGTGGATCCGAGGGGCGCAATGAGGCGACCGCCCGCGGCACCGTCTTCTGCGTCATCGAGGCGACCCACCATCTCGGCATGGAGCTCGACAAGTGTCGGGTCGCGATCCAGGGCTTCGGCAATGCCGGCTCGATCGCGGCGACCCTGATCAGCGACGAGGGCGCGACCGTCGTCGCGGTGTCGGACTCGACGGGCGGCATCCACAACCCCGACGGCCTCGACATCAAGCGGGTCATCGGATGGAAGAAGGAGCACGGCACCGTCCAGGGCTTCCCGGGCTCGATCGACATCAGCAACGCCCAGATCCTCGAGGTCGACTGCGACATCCTGATCCCGGCCGCGCTCGAAAATCAGATCACCGAGCGCAACGCCGGCAACATCAAGGCTCGCCTGATTGCCGAGGCGGCCAACGGCCCGACGACCCCCGAGGCCGACGCGATCCTGTTCAAGAACAGCAAGTTCATGATCCCCGACATCCTGTGCAATGCCGGCGGCGTGACCGTCAGCTACTTCGAGTGGGTTCAGGACCTGAACCGCGATCACTGGAGCGAGAGCGTCGTCAACGCCAAGCTCAAGGAGATCATGGTCAAGGCCTTCAGCGAGACGCTCCAGATCGCCCGCCGCGAGCAGATCGACATGCGGACCGCCGCCTACCTGCTGGCCGTCCAGCGGGTGGCCGACGCAACCGCGATGCGTGGCCTCTACCCGTAGGCCGCCACGCTGCCCAACACGAACGCCCGGTCACCCGACCGGGCGTTCGTCGTTTCCGGGCCATGTGGGCGCGCGGTGGCGCCACACCAGGGAGGACTGCCCCGTCCCACGGCCACCGAGCCTGCGCGCCCAACCAAGGAGATCCGGTGTTCCGTCGATCCGCCGCGTCGCTGGTCCTTGTCCTCGTCCTGACCGGCTGCCTCGCTGAACCCGGTCCGTCGAGCCCGCCCGGACCGCATGCCACCGCGTCGCCGACGGCGTCGCCAACGGCTCGTCCGAGTTTCGCCGCGACGGAACCGGCGACCTCGGCCCCATCGTCGGCTGCGACGCCGGTGGTCTCGGTCGTGCCGCCTGCCGTCGGACCAGTCGTGTGGTGGCAGGTCCATCTTGACCTCGACGACGAGAGCAACCCGATCGCGACCAGCGTCGCGGCGGGCCTCCTCGGCAGCCCCGCGTCCTTCATGACGTCCACCCCCGCCTCCGATGGCTTTGTTCATGTGTCCGGGGCAGGCTCGGTCCTCGGCGTGCTGACCAGCCGCGAGCAGTCATCGACCCTCGCCTTCCGGGACCTCGCCGCAAGCCAGGACCTCAGCCGCTACGAGCTGACGACGCCGCAAGTCGACGGCGTCATCGTCGATCCCGCCCGCGGCGCTGCCTACGTCTCGCTGCAACGGCCCGGCGGTGGCGCGGAGATTCGGCGCGTCTCCCTGACGCAGGACGTCAGCACGAGACTGGTCGTGCTCGACAAGCGGTTCACCCCGGACGGGCAGCCGTCGGAGCGCTACACGATGATCGTCGATCCGGACGGCGTGCTCGTGGTCGAGGCATGCGCGACGGCAGACGGATGCCGGCTCTGGGAGATCGGGCCCGAGGATGCATCGGCGGATCCGCGGACCTTGCCCGCCGGTCTGCCCATCGTGTGCAACGCCATCGGCGCGACGCGCGACTGGCTGGTCGTGCACGACGACGCAGCGTGCTGGGCGGACACGGGCGACGCGCCGCTGCCGATCCGCGCGATCGATCGGCGCGACGGTTCGAGCCACATCGTCGACACGAATCACCTCCTGGCGTCCCGGGTGATCGAGCTGGAGGGGCGAGCGTACGTCGTGGCCTCGATCCGATCGGACGACTGGACGAGGTCCGACGTCGTCACGATCGATGTCGAATCGCGAACGCAGGTGTCGCACGTGCGAGGCCTCGCGAACGCGCCGTCCGATTCCCTGCTGGGTTGGCTCGGCGTCTCGCCGACTGCCCTTCCCGAGCCGTGGGTCCTGATCGAGACATGGGGCGTCGATCGCGCGGTCGACGGCGTGCCGCCGGCGGCGCGGCTCCTCGACCTGACGACGGACGAGATGATCGAGCTCAATCCGGGCACCTTCGGCTGGCGATGACGGGTCGGCGTCTGGCTGTGGCGTGCTGAGCGGGACGGTCGTCTATCCGGCCGGCATCTTTCTCGCGGTTTTCGTCGTCGTTCTCGGGCGCGATTGGCCCCGCACGTTCCTGGCCCTGGTCGCCGTCGCCCACGCGACGATCCTCACGAGCGTCGCGCTGTTCCCGCTCCCGATCGACGCAGCGATCCTCGACGAGGGCCGCAGCTACGCGACCCTGCCCATCGCGGGATACACGCTCAACCTCGTCCCGTTCGCCACGATCGGGCCGGTCCTGGCCGGTCTCGGTCCACCGGGCTCCACCCAGCTGCTCCTGCTGAACCTGTTCGTCCTGTTCCCGGCGGGGATCTACCTGCCGCTGCTCGTCCCACCCTTGCGGCGGCCGCTCGCGGTCGTTCCGCTCGTCGTCATCGGCGGCGCGTCGATCGAGCTCCTGCAGCTCGCGGTCTCGACCGTCATCGGCTATCGCTACCGGTCGATCGACGTCGACGACGCGATCCTCAACGGCGCCGGGCTGGCCCTCGGCTGGCTTGTCGTCGTCCTCGGCCTCGCGGTGCATTCGCGCGCCCAGCGCGGCCGACCCTGACCTCCGCCGAACGGGCTGCTGCTACCATCCGAGCCATGCTCGACCACGAAGAGAAGTTCCTGTTCAAGGAGGAGATCCTCCACCTCGCGAACGCGGTGGCGGAGCCCGGCACCCTCGACAACGTCGAGGACCTCCTGACCGATGTCATCACGAGCCCGCGCTTCGATTCCGAGGTGTTCACCCTCGAGCGCAGCCTCCAGGTGATGCTCGGTCCGCGGGCCGGCACGACGCTCGTCGGGCTGCTGACCGTCGCCCCCGAGGTCTTCGAGGAGGTCGCCGAGGTCCGGATCCCGTCCGAGGTCCACGAGCGCCTCGTGGCTTGGCGGGCACGGTTCGGGCTGGCCATCGACAACGCCCTGAACTTCCTGAACAACCCCGACGGAATCCAGGGCCACAACTTCGCGACCCAGGTGGCCCATGTCGAAGAGCGGCGGGTCCTGCAGGGCCGGTTGACGCTCGTCCGCTACAACAACGAGCCGCAGTTCTTCCAGGCCGACGCGAGCGTGTTCCTGGGGCTCGTCACCGACATCATGGAGCGGCTCGGGCCGTATCTCGAGCCCGATGCGGTCGACGCCGAGACGCTGTCGCGGCTGCGCGACGCGGTCGCCCTGATCGAGCGCAAGACGGCGTCGTCGCGCGGCTAGAGCGGTGATCGAGCCCCGGCCGCCGTTCGCCGCGGACTGAGAGGTGCGCCAGGCGTCGCGTGCTGCCGCTGGACGGCCGCGAGTCCGCCGGGACTCGACTCCGCAACTGCCGTGCACGTCACGACCGGGAATCGCGCGGATTCGGCACGCGATCGTGCTCGCTGACCTCGACCTTGAGTCCCCCGGGACTCACGGCCAACGGACCAACGGCGCCGGTCGTCGCCGATGAAGCAGCTCTACCTCGCCGCCACCGGCCAGAACCGGGGCAAGACCACGGCCTCGCTGGGCCTCTTCGACGGATTCCAGCGGGCCGGGCTGCGGACGGCGTTCATGAAGCCGGTCGGCCAGCGGACGGTCATCGACCACGGCCAGCCGGCCGACGAGGACGCCGTCCTCATGCACGAGGTGTTCGACCTCGCGGCCGACTACGTGAACATGAGCCCGGTTCACATCCCGCGCGGGTTCACGAAGAAGTACATCGCCGGCGAGGTCGTCGAGGACCTCGGGGCGCGGATCGTGGCCGCCCGCGACACGTTCCGATCCGAGCACGACATGCTCCTGATCGAGGGGACCGGTCACGCCGGCGTCGGGGCGGTGATCGGGCTGTCGAACGCCGTGGTTGCGGCGATGCTCGGCGCGCCGGCGATCATCGTCAGCGAGGGCGGCGTCGGCCGGCCGATCGACGAGATCGTCCTCAACGCGTCGCACTTCGCGGCGAACGGCGTGCCCGTCGCGGGCGCGATCGTCAACAAGGTCGACCTTGCCGCCCAGCCCGGCATCGAGCAGGTCCTCGAGCGCGGCCTGGCCCTGCAACGGCATCCGCCTGCTCGGCGTCCTGCCCGTCCGGCCGATCCTCTCGAACCCGACCCTCGGCATGGTCCTCGAGGGCGTCGGCGGCGAGACGATCCACGCCGGGCCCGACCTCGACCGGGTGATCGACGGCGTGGCGATCGGGGCCATGGAGCCGAGCCACATGCTCCAGCGCGTCGGCCCGGGCACGCTCGTGATCGTGCCGGGCGATCGCGAGGACGTGATCCTGACCCTGACGACGGCCCATCTGGCGCGCCGCGTCCGGGTCGCCGGTTCGGCCGAAGCGGCCCGGATCGCGCAGGTCGCGGCCGAGGCGACCAACGAACGGACCGCCAACGTCGAGGGTCACGAGGGCGCCGCGATCGGGCTGCGTGCTGACCGGCGGCTACCGGCCGCGAGACGCGGTCCTTGCCGCGATCCGCCAGGCCGACCTGTTCGCCACGATCGTGCCCGAGGACACCTACGTCGTCGCGTCCGAGGTCCACGACCTGCTCGTCAAGACCCACGCGGCCGACATCGAGAAGATCGCGCTGATCAAGTCGCTGGTCGCCGAGCATCTCGAGATCGAGCGGATCCTCGAGGTCGCCACCGAGGTCCCGGCAAGCTGAGCTCCTGACGACGCCGGCGGAGCTCCGTCCGCGTCAGCCGAGCGGCTCGTTGTCGATCAGGCGGGTCGAGCCCAGATGAGCGGCGAGCGACAGGAGGGCGGGCTCGCCATCGAGCCGGTCCAGCTCCGCCAACGTCCGGCCGTCGGCGACGCTGACGTAGGCGGGGGTCACGAGTGGCTCCGCCCGCAGGATGTCCCACATCGCGCCGCGCAGGGCGTCGCCGGATCGCTCGCCGGCATCCCACAAGGCGCGGGCAGCGAGCAGGGCGCGACGCAGGACCGGGGCCGCCGCGCGCTCGGCGGGGGAGAGATGGACGTTCCGCGAGGACAGGGCCAGGCCGTCCGGCTCGCGCACGGTCGGGCAGGCGATCACCTCGGTCGCGATGGCCAGGTCGCGCGCCATCTGGCGGATGACCATCACCTGCTGGGCATCCTTCTGCCCGAAGTACGCGCGCTCCGCCCCGATGAGGTTGAAGAGGATCGCGACGACCGTGGCCACGCCGTCGAAATGGCCGGGCCGGGCGGCACCCTCGAGCGGCCGGGCGACCGCGCCGACCGACACGATCGTGTCGAATCCTGGCGGGTAGACCTCGTCCACGTCGGGGGCGAAGACGAGGTCCATGCCCTCCTCTTCGCAGATCGACAGGTCGCGCGACTCGTTGCGTGGGTAGCGCTGGTAGTCGGCCGCCTCGTTGAACTGGCGCGGATTGACGAAGATCGTGGCGATCGTCGTCGCGTTGTCGGCGCGGGCACGCTGCATCAGCGACCGGTGGCCGGGGTGGAGCCAGCCCATCGTGGGAACGAGCCCGAGCGGCCGGTCGACTCGGGCGAGCGCGTCGCGCAGCTCCGCTCGGGTGCGGATCACGTGCGTGGTCGTGCGGTCGTCCGTGCTGGTCACGCGGTGAGGCTACGCGATCGATGACGCGGGCGCGGCGAGCAGCCGCGGACGCGGACGCGGACGCCCGAGCCGGCTAGAGGTCCCGATCGAGCGGGATGCCGCCGGGGATCATGTCCGCGCCGCGGTCGTGCTCGCCGCGGCCGAGGACCTCATCGAGGACGTCGTCGTCCATCCGGACCGTCTGCTCGGGTCCGGGGAACGTGCCGGCGGCGACGTCGTCGGCCCACGCCTTCGCCGCGGCGAGGATCGTTCCACGCAGGTCGGCGTACGGCTTGCTGTGCTTCGGATGCCACGTCTCGACCCCGAGCAGGTCGGTGATCACCTGGACCTGGCCGCTGCACCCGGCGCCCGCGCCGATCCCGATCGTCGGGATCCGGAGGCGATCCGTGATGGCCCGGGCGAGCTGCTCCGGCACGAGCTCGAGGACGATCGCGAAGGCACCCGCCTCCTGGACCGCGAGGGCATCGTGGAGCAGCGAGCGGGCCTGCTCGCGGTTCTTGCCGAGCACCCGGACCTTGCCCGCCGCGTTGGCGGCCTGCGGGGTCCAGCCGATGTGGCCCATCGTCGGGATGCCGGCCTTGACGATCGCCTCGATCGTGCGGGCGCGTGCGGGTGCCGCCCTCGAGCTTGACGGCCTGGGCACCCGCGTCGGACAGGAAGCGGCCGGCGTTGGCGACGCCGGCTTCGGGCGTCGCGTAGGACAGGAACGGCATGTCGCCGACGACGAGGGCGTGCCGCGCGCCGCGGGTGACGGCAGCGGTGTGATGAAGCATGTCGGCCATCGAGACCGGGATCTCGTTCTCGTAGCCGAGCATCGCCCGGCCGAGCGAATCGCCGACGAGGAGGAGCGGGATGCCGGCCTCGTCGAGGAGCTTCGCGGTCGGGTAGTCGTACGCGGTCAGCATCGGGATCGGCTGGCCGTCGGCGTGGAGCTTGGCGATGTCGCCGACGGTCAGCCGGCGAACGGTCTCGGAACTGGCACTCACGCGTGGCTCTCCTGCGTCATGGCGCCAGTCTGCGCGGCGGCGTCGCGGGCGTCCAGCGCCCGGGCGACGCGATCGAGGATCTCGTCGGCGACCGCGCGCTTGCGTCAGGAGCGCGAGATCGGTCCGCGAGCCGTCTGCCGCCAGGATCGAAACGCGGTTCGTGTCGGTGCCGAAGCCCGAGCCCGCCTCGGCGACGTCGTTGGCGACGAGGAGGTCGACGCCCTTCCGTCGGAGCTTGTCCGCGGCCCGGTCGAGCGAGCCCGTCTCGGCGGCGAACCCGACGAGGATCGGGCGGGAGCGCTCGCCCGGCGGTGGCGCCTCGGCGGCGACGCCGGCCAGGATGTCCTCGGTCGGCTCGAGCTCGAGGGTCATGCCGTCTGCGCGTGCGAGCTTCGTCGTCGCGGCCGTGCGCGGCCGGAAGTCGGCCACGGCGGCGGCCATGATCAGGACGTCGGCGCCGGCCAGGGCGCTCCGCACCGCATGGCCCATCTCGGCGGTGGTCTCGGCGTGAACGACCGCGATCCGCTCGCCGGCCGGCACGGGAACGCTGACGTGGCCGACGATCAGGTCGACCCGGGCCCCGCGGTCGCGGGCGGCCTCGGCCAGGGCGACGCCCATCTTGCCGGTCGAGCGGTTGCCGATGAATCGGACCGGGTCGATCGGCTCGGCCGTTCCGCCCGCGGTGATCACCACGCGGCGACCGGACAGGTCGGCGTCGTGCGCCGGCTCGACGAGCGGCGGCCGCGTGGCCGGGTCGGGGGCACGGACGGGCCGGTCCGCCACGGCGGCGACGACGGCGTCCACGATGGCGCCGGTCTCGGCCAGACGCCCGCGGCCGGTCTGCCCGCTGGCGAGCGAGCCCTCGTCGGGCTCGACGATCCGGTAGCCGAAGTCGTCGCGCAGGCGGGCGACGTTGGCCCGGGTCGCCGGATGGCCGTACATCTCGCCGTCCATCGCCGGCGCCACGACGACGGGCGCGGCCGAGGCGAGGACGGTCGCCGTCACCGTGTCGCCGGCCAGGCCGGTGGCCATCGCCGCGAGCCAATGCGCGGTTGCCGGCGCCACGACGATCGCGTCCGCGCTGTCGGCGATCACGATGTGGCCGATCCGCTGGTCGGGCAGCAGGCCGCCGAGGTCGGTTTCGACGGGGTGACGGGTCAGGGCGCCGAACGTCAGCTCGCCGACGAAACGGATCGCGCTCGGGGTCATCATCACGACGACGTCGGCGCCCTCGTCGCCGAGGCGGCGGACGAGGTCGGCGGCCTTGTAGGCCGCGATCGAGCCCGTCACGCCGACGGCGATCAGGCGGCCCGCGAGACGGCCGCCCGACGACGGGGTGGGGTCGCTCACCTCGGCAGACCGAGCTCGAGCGGCTGGCCGCCGCCGACCTCGGCGTGAAGGATCGCGAGGCCCTTGAGGGTCAGGTCCGGATCGATCGCGTCGACGCCGCTGACGCCGCGGGCCCAGGGAGCAGCGGCCAGCCCACCGGTCAGGATGACCCGGACGTCGGCGATCGGCCCACCCGAAGCATCCGCCAGCTCGGCCCGGATCCGCGTGATCAGGCCGTCGACGAGGGACTGGTAGCCGAGGATCGTCCCACTCTGCATCGCGCTCACCGTGTCGCGGCCGATGGCCCGATCCGGCGCTCGCAGCTCGACTCGGGGCAGCTTCGCGGTCCGTGCCGCGAGCGCCTCGAGGCCGAGCTCCAGCCCTGGCGCGATCGAACCGCCGACGAAGGCTCCGTCGCGGGCCACGCAGTCGAAGGTCGTCGCGGTGCCGAGGTCGACGACGATCGCCGGCGTGCCGTGGATCCGCGCCGCGGCGAGGGCGTTGACGAGCCGGTCCGCCCCGACATCGGCCGGCCGATCGACCCGGATCGCGATCGGGACCGTGCCCGCCGCGGCGATGAGCAACGGACGCTCGCGACGCTCGCAGACCGTCTCCAGGGCGGCGCGTCAGCGCCGGCACCACCGAGCAGCACGCGACGGCCGACACGTCCGCGAACGACGCGTCGTCGAGGCGGAGCAGCGCGTCGAGGAGGTGCTCGAGCTCGTCGGCCGACGCCCGGGCGTGGGTCGTCGCGCGACGCGTCGCGGCGAGCGACCCGTTCCGGAACAGGCCGATCGTGACGTTCGTGTTGCCGATGTCGACCGCGAGGAGCATGCGGGGATCATACGGGCCGTCGCAGAACCGGCGAGCCGCGCGTCCATCGGGCAGCCAAACGCATTCACTCAGTGACTTCAGCCCAGGAGCACCTCGATGAGCTCATCCTTCTCGCTCGCACGACCGATCATCGCGATCGTTGCGGTCTTGTCGCTCACCGCGTGTACCTCGACCCCGGCGGCCTCGGTTGCAGCGTCGCCCTCGACCGTGGCCGCCGCCGCGTCCAGGGCGCCGTCGCTCGCTCCGGAGCCCACGGCTTCGCCCGAGGCTTCTTCGAGCAATGCACCAACGGACAGCGCGGCGCCCACCGTCGACCCGACCCCCGACCCGACTCCGGCCCCGACCGAGGTCGCCGGCTGCGGCTCCGGCCGCGACGCGTACTTCGCACGGCGGAACGAGATCCCAACGACCTGGTCGTTCGGTGCGGCGACGATCGAGTTCACGGGGGCCGGGATCGGGCTGCGCGACGAGAGCTTCTACGCAGACGATGTGATCCCGGCCGGCCTCGGCCTCACCCGCGACGAGCTCGCGGTTCGCGTCGATCCCGGCACGCACATCCTGCTTCGCGCCAAGGGCGCCACGTTGACCCGACTCGACGTCAAGGTCGTTCCCTGGTCCACCGTCGTCTTTTCCGGCGGCGGCGACATGGGGCAATCCGACGCGGAGTCAGTCGACCTCGACTGGCGTCTCCGTGCCGACGGCTCGATCTCGATCAGCGCGCCCGAAGCGCCCGGCGACTACATGGTCGACTTCCACCCGCTCTGGCAGTCGGCCTGCCTCAAGGGCGATGGTTCCGCGTACGGCCGGATCAAGGTGAACTGAGCCAAGGGAATGCCCTCCGAACCGTCGAATCCGACGGTTCGGCGGCTGTCGTCTGCGCTACCATCGGCCTGCCCACCGCCCGCCTCGTCTTCCCCAGGAGACCCGTCGTGTCGAGCGCCAAGTTCTTCGTCAACCAGGGCGTCGTCACGAGCCGCGTCGATATGCAGAACCTGCTGCGACCGCTCCTGAAGCAGACCGTCTCGTACCGCTATCAGCGCGGCCGCGAGCTGATCGCCCACGGCACCGGCTGGGTCGAGCGGATCGTGGTCGACGACGCCGAGACCTCGACCTACTTCACCCCGATCTCGATCAGCCTCAACGTCGACTCGTTCGAGCATCTCGAGTTCGACACCCGCCCTGATCAGCTCCTCGTCTACAGCCTCGTCCAGGGCGACGAGCGCGTGATCATCGAGTACGCCCCGCTGTCACCCGACGTCGACGGCGCGCATGGCGCGCAGCAGCTGGAGTTCGACACCAGCGGTTTCGTCCAGATGGAGCTGCAAGGCCTCGACGCCCGCGAGGTCGAGTAGCGCGTCCGGAGTCGGCCGCCGCGGCCGACGCTTCCGAGGGATCCGGGGGAGGGAGGGCTCGCCGTGAGGGACGGCGAGCGTGAGGCCAGCCGCCCGCGGCGGTGACGGCCGGCGGTCTGGCGTGGTCCGAGCCCACCCTGTGGCCCGGCGCGCCCCGGAGAGGAGGAGCTGTCCACGTGGACGCCATTGCCACGTACTTCAAGTTCGAGGAACGCGGGACAACGCTCGCGACCGAGATCAAGGCCGGTGTGACCACGTTCATGGTCATGGCCTACATCCTTCTCGTGAACCCGAGCATCCTGGCGGCGGCCGGAATCTCCATTCCGGCCGCGGCAGCCGCAACCGCCCTGATCGCCGGCGTCATGACCATCGCGATGGGCATCGTCGCCAACGCCCCGATTGCGCTGGCCGCCGGGCTCGGGATCAACGGCGCCGTCGCCTTCGGCTTGGTCCTGACCGCGGGGCTGACCCCGGCCGGCGCGATGGGCGTGATCGTCCTCGAGGGCGTGATCGTTACCCTGCTCGTCCTCGTCGGCCTGCGCGAGGCGATCATGCGGGCCGTCCCGCAGTCGCTGAAGCGCGCGATCGGAGTCGGCATCGGCCTGTTCATCCTGTTCATCGGCTTCATCGACGCCGGGATCATCGTCAAGACCGGCGGGACCTCGGCCGAGAACCCGGTCCCGGTCACGTTCGTGTTCCCGACCGAGCCGGCCCACTTCGTCTTCTGGCTCGGCCTGTTGATCACCGTCGCCCTGTGGGCACGGAAGATCCCGGGCGCCTTGCTGATCAGCATCCTGATCACGACCGTCATCGCGATCGCCGTCGGCATCCAGAAGCTGCCGTCCAGCTTCACCGCCACCCCGGACTTCTCGACCCTCGGGGCGTTCGACATCTTCAACGTGTTCACCGTCCTGGGGACACTCGCGGCGGTGCTCACGGTCTTCAGCTTCATGCTGACCGACTTCTTCGACACGATGGGCACGGCCACTGCCATCAGCGAGCAGGCCGGACTCGTCGACGAGGAAGGTCACCCACACGACGTCGGCCGGATCCTGCTCGTCGACTCGGTTGCGGCGGCGGTCGGTGGCGCGGCCGGCATCAGCTCGAACACGAGCTACATCGAGAGCGCGGCGGGTGTTGCCGAGGGTGGCCGGACGGGCTTCACCTCGGTCGTCACGGGACTCCTGTTCCTGGCGGCGATCCTGCTCACGCCACTTGCCATCCTCGTGCCGTACGTGGCGACGGGCCCCGTGCTCGTCTTCGTCGGGTTCCTGATGGTCAACCTGATCAAAGGCATCGACTTCGATGACATCGAGGAGGGCTTCCCGGCTCTGCTCGGGATCATCCTCATGCCGTTGACGTTCAGCATCACCGTCGGGATCGGCGCCGCGTTCGTCTCGTACGTGCTGATCAAGATCATCCGCGGCAAGCTGACCGAGGTCCATCCGCTCCTGTGGGCGGTGGCGATCGCGTTCCTCGTCTACTTCATGCAGAACTGGATCAACTCCATGATCTAGGGCTCGCTGCCCAGCGTTGCCACGGAGGCCGGCGGCCCGATGGGTCGCCGGCCTCCTGCTGTCCGGGCCGGGCCGTCCTGTACCATCGGCCCGATGTTCGAACGTACCGCGCTGGCCGGTGGGCCGCGCGTGATCAGCGCCAGGCTTGCGGGCGCGCGTTCGGTCTCCATTGCGGCGTACGTCCTCGCCGGTTCGCGTCTCGAGACGCCGGAGGAGGCCGGGGCGGCCCACTTCATGGAGCACATCACGTTCAAGGGAACGAAGCGGTTCCCGTCGACCCGCGCGATCTCCGAGGCGATCGAGGGTGTCGGCGGCTCGTTCAACGCCGCGACCGATCGCGAATCGACCGTCTACTGGGTCCGCGTCCCGCTCCGCGAGGTGACGCGGGCGATGGATGTTCTCGGCGAGCTGATCGTCCGGCCGACCCTCGACGAGAAGGAGATCGACGGTGAGCGGACGGTCATCGTCGAGGAGATCCGGTCGTATCTCGACGACCCCGCGGAGTACGCGCAGACCCTGTTTCAGACGGCGATGTTCGGCGACGGGGCGCTCGGACGCGAGATCTGCGGCGACGAGGACGGGATCCGGGCCCTGCCGTCGGACGCGATCCGGGGCTTCTGGCGAACGATGTACCGACCGGCGAACACGGTCATCGCGGTCGCGGGCGATCTCGGGCATCAGCAGGCAGTCGACCTCGCCGGAACGGCGTTCGGGACCGGCAACGGGGCGATCCCCGGGTTCGCGCCCGCACCCGCTCTGCCCGCCGGCGAGCGGGCGCTCCTCCGCGCCCGGCGCGACACGAGCCAGGCCCAGCTGATCGTCGGGGTTCCGGCCCTTCAACGTGACCATCCCGATGCCTGGATCCTCGCCGTCCTGAACGCCGTCCTCGGCGACGGGATGTCGAGCCGTCTGTTCCTGTCGGTCCGCGAGGCCCAGGGCCTGGCCTACGACGTCTCGTCCGGTCTGGTCGACTACGCCGACGCCGGCTCGATCGAAGTCTCGGCGGGGGTCGATCCCGAGCGGCTCAAAGCGGCCCTCGACGCCGTCCTGGTCGAGCTCGCCCGCCTCCGCGACGAGCCGGTCCCGCCCGAGGAGCTGGCCAAGACCAAGGCGTACCTGTCCGGCGGTCTCGAGCTGCGGATGGACGAGACGCGTCACCTCGCGTCCTGGATCGGCGGGCAGGAGGCGCTCCACGATCGGGTCCTCGACCTGGACGAGGCCCTGGCCGCGGTTGCCGCCGTGGATGCGTCCGAGGTCCAGCGCCTGGCCGGCGAGCTGTTCCGCGACGACGGCCTGCGGCTCGCGGTCGTCGCGCCGGCCCGCCACCTGCGCGGTCTGGAGCGACGGCTGAGGCTGCCGGCATGACCGGGCCGACGCCCGCGCTCGGTGGGACCGCGGCACCGACCGGTGGTCCGCGCGACCCGGACCTCATCCTCGCCCGGGTCCACCTGCTCCTGGGGTCGCTGAGCCTCGCCCGGACGGAGCTCGAGACCATCGCCGGTCGGGGTGAGCTCGACGACGACGCCATCCGCGATCTCGCCGAGGCCCGCTGGCGGACCGGCGACGTCGCCGGCGCCGGAGAAGCCGCGTCCGCCTGGCTCGAGCATCACCCGGACGACATCCTCGGCCTCGTGATCGCGGCCGAGGCGCAGGCCGCCCTCGGCCGCCCCGGGGAGGCCAGGCGTCTGGCGGGGCAGGCGATGGAGCGAGCCGACGGATCGCTGGACCCGGTGTTCGCCGGGATGCAGCGCAGCTCGATCTGGCCGGTCGACCCGTTGGTCGTCAGCGGCCCCGTCGGGGTCCTGTTCGACGACCTCCACCCGGGCCCGGTCGCGGTTCGTCCGCTCCACCAGACGGCCCACGTCCAGCCGCGATCGGGCGGCAGCCCCGCCGTGGTGACCGCGGGTGCGGCGGGTGCCGTGGGCGTCGGCTCGGGCGATGACGCCCCGGCACCGCTCGATCCGGCGGTTCCCGCAGTCCTCGCGGCCGGACCGAGCCTGTGGGGCGAGGACGACGACGGATTGCCGGTCGACGGCGACGAAGCCCTCGACCCGACGGTGCTCTTCCACCGCGCTCGGACCGCGCTCGACGCCGGCCAGACCGCCGAGGCGGCCACCGGCTTGATCCTCGCTCTGCGCGCGTCGCCGGGCCTCGCGCCGGCCGTGCTCGACCTCCTGTCGGGCCGGAGCGAGTCGATCCTCGCCCTCGTCCGCGGCGACGCCCAGTGGGTCGTCGGGCGCGAGGTCGAGGCGATGCGCGACCACGCCGCGGCCGCCGGCGGGCTCGGTCCCGCGGGACCGGGTCATCACGGACACCGGCCCGTCGACGTCGGCCGGTCGGAGCGCGAGACCGACGCCGCGCCTGACGACGGAGGCGTGGACCGCGCGACATGACGGCACGTCATGCCGCGCCGGTCAATCCAGTGCAGACTCCCGGCCGAGGCTCGCCTGAGCCCGTGTCTGGTCGCGGCCCTGGGACGGACCGGTCCGACCAGCATCGTGGCGCCGGATGAGCTGAAGGACGGTGAAGATGGGGGGTACCGCACGACGGAGCGGGCGCTCACCTGTCGTCCGCCTCGCGCGGGAGGAGCCGGGTCTGGTCACGTCGGTCGGCCAGGTGCCGGCGGACCGGTTGCGGACGATCTTCGACGGGATGTTCGACGGCGTCTGGCTCGTGAGTGGCGACGGGACGACGACCTACTCGAATGTGGCGATGGCGTCGCTTCTGGGCACGTCGCCAGACGCCATGCGCGGGGTCAAGATCACCGAGTTCCTGGCGGCGGACCGGTGGGACGAGGTGACCGACTTCCTCGCACGGCAGCGCGTCCAGGCCGGCGAGCGGATGGAGATCCGCTTCCGCAGAGTCGATGGCCGCGAGCTGTTCGGGATCGTCGCCGGCAGCCCCATCGTGACCCAGGACGACGTGTTCGTCGGGACGATGCTGAACGTCAGCGACGTGACCGGGAAGCGGAGCATCGACGCCCAGGTGGTGCAGAGCCAGCGCCTGGAGGCGATCGGCCAGTTCGCCGGCGGCATCGCCCACGACTTCAACAACCTGCTGACCGCGATCGAGGGCTACACCCAGATGGCGATCGACAGTCTCCCGACCGACGATCCGATCCGCCAGGACCTGGGGCAGGTCATCGCCAGCTCGGAGCGCGCTACGGCCATCACCCGCCAGCTCCTGGCGTTCACCCGCCGCCAGGTGCTGATGGCGGTCGACGTGGATCCAGCCGCCGTGGTCGCCGGACTGCTGCCGATGCTGACCCCGCTCCTCGGCGACGTCGTCATGACGATGGACGTCACCGCCAACCACGCCGGCGTTCGGGTCGACCCGACCCAGCTGGAGCAGGTCATCATGAACCTCGCCCTGAACGCGCGCGACGCCATGCCGACCGGCGGGACCGTGACGATCTCGATCCACGACCTCGACGGACCGGATCCGGCGCGACCGGACCCGGACCTCACGGCCGGGCCGTTCGTCCGGATCAGCGTCGCCGACACCGGCTCCGGCATGAGCAAGGAGACGCAGGCCCGGATCTTCGACCCGTTCTACACGACGAAGGACGAAGCGCATGGAACGGGCTTGGGGCTCTCGACGGTCTTCGGGATCGTCGCCCAATCGGGCGGCCAGGTCCAGGTCGAGAGTGCGCTCGGAACGGGGTCGACCTTCCACGTCGACCTGCCCCGAGCCATGGGCAAACGCACCATGACGACGCCGACGCCGATCGAGCGCATCCTGCAGGGCACGGGCACGATCCTGCTCGCGGAGGACGATCCGGCGGTGCGCCAGTTCGCCCGCCGGAGCCTGGAGGCCGCGGGCTACGTCGTCTTCGCGGTCGCTGGCGCCACGGCGGCGATCAGGGCGAGCGAGCACTGGTCGACGTCGATCGAGGTCCTCGTCTCCGACGTCGTCATGCCCGGCATGCACGGCCACGAGCTCGCCCGGCTGATCCGCACGTGGCGACCCGACATCGGGATCGTGCTGATGAGCGGCTACACCGAGGATCCGATCGCGAGTGGCACCGAGCTCGGCGAGGTCGAGTTCCTCAGCAAGCCCTTCACGGCCGCCGCCCTGAGCGCGGCGGTTCGACGAGCCATGCCGGGCACGTCGGCGACTGCCGCCAGGAAAAGGAAGACTGCCGCCGGCGACTGACCGCGGCGGTGGTCAGGCGCGGCTCCCCTGCGATCCCGGGCAGGTCAGGCGGCTGCGCCTGTATGGTTCCGCTCGATCACCCGACTCGTGCTCCCGCCTAGGAGATCGTCTGTGAACGAACGCACCCTCGTCCTGATCAAGCCCGATGGCGTGCAGCGCCTGCTGACAGGCCGGATCCTCGCCCGTTACGAGGACCGCGGCCTGAAGCTCGTCGCGCTCAAGCTGATCCATGTCGCGCCCGATCTCGCCGAGCGTCACTACGCCGTCCACCGTGAGAAGCCGTTCTTCCGGAGTCTCGTCGACTTCATCGTCAGTGCGCCGCTGGTCGCCGCCGTGCTCGAGGGCCCGAACGCGATCGCCGTCGTCCGGGCGATGAACGGGGCGACCCGGCCGCACGAGGCCGCGCCGGGCTCGATCCGCGGCGACTTCGCCCTCGAGACGGCCCAGAACCTCGTTCACGCATCGGACAGCATGGACAACGCCGCGACCGAGATCGCGCTGTGGTTCGAGACCGCGGAGCTGCTCTCCTACGACCGCGAGATCGACCGCTGGGTGCTCGCGCCCGAGGAATAGGCCGGGACGGCCGCGCGGGGTCGGGCCGCTGGCGTCAGCCCCCGGACGGAGTTGCCGGCGTGCCGCGCGGGCTTGCTGCCGGCGAGCCGGAGGCGCCCGGGGATGGTGATCCGCCGCCGATCGGCTGGAACGAGAATGCCGGCGTCGCCTCCGGCTGGCCCGGGAGCGAAGCCGCCGGCGTCGGGACGGGCTCGAGATCCGGACCGGGACCGCTCACGACCGGCACCGCGCGGGCGGCTTCCGGGACCCCGAGCCCGCCCCCGCTGACGACGAACGCGAGTCCGGCCAGGACGAGGACGGCGATCGAGGCGAGCGGCATCCGATTCAGCCGCGCCGCCGCGGGCAGGGCCCACAGGACGTCGAGCGTGGCGCCGAGTGCATGGGCGATCCGTTCGACCAGCCGCTCGATGGCACCCAGGCCGACCATCGATCGGTGCGGCAGCGCCGTCGGCCAGCCGGGCCGCTCGCTCCGGCCCTCGCGGACCGGGGACGCCGCCGGACGGATGCCGATCAGCAGGATCCGGGCGTAGATCACGGCCGCCGCGACCGGAGCGGCGGCGACGATCCCGCCGAGCCAGCCGGGCAGGGCCAATGAGCTGAGTTCGGCCCGCGCCTGCCACGCGACGAGACCCGGCCAGCCGACCGACGCGACGGCGATCACGACCAGGGCGCACGCCAGGATCGGGGCCCGGCGGGCCCAGCCGCCCAGCTCCGGCAGGCGACGGGTGCGGAAGCCGCCGTGGACCGCGACGGCCCACGCGGCGAAGGCGCTCCGCCCCACGACGAAGACGAGGATCCAGGTCCGGCTCGGCTCCCAGACCGCCGGGTCGAACGCAGCCAGGCCGAGCACGACGAAGCCGGCATCGGCCACGATCGTGTAGCCGACGACGTGCTCGAGGTCGTCCTGGATCCAGGCGGCGATGATGCCGAGGACGACGCTGACCGCTCCGATCGTGGCAATCAGCGCTCGCTCGCCACCGAGGTCGAGGGCGAGCGGCGCAACCGACTGGTCGATCCAGGTCAGGGCCACCGCGGCGAAGGCCGCCGGGCTCCAGGCCAGAAGGAGGGGCAGGGCGACGCCGGGCGCCGCATCGGCGACGCGGGCCGCCCAGAGGTGGAACGGGATGGCTCCGAACCGGATCGCGACGGCCACCGCGAAGGCGACGTAGGCGAGCCCGAAGACCGCCGGGGCGGCGACCAGGTCGCCGAGCGGCCGGGCGAGCCAGGCGGTCGCGACGATCGCCAGGGCTCCCGCCAGGGCAAGGGCCCGCAGCTCGCGAACGCCGACGAACGCCGCCCGAGCCGCCGCACCGACCGGCGCCGCGACGAGGATCCCGGCCAACCCACCGGCCGTGGCCGCGAGCACAGCGACCGACGGATCCGGCAGGGCCAGGGCGAGCACGGACGCGCCGAGGCCGACGACGAGGATCCCGGGCACATCCGGCTCGTGGACCGCGGAGGCGTCGACCGCGACGAGCAGGATGGCGACGACGCTGCCGAGCAGGGCGTAGAGACGCAGCCACTCGGACGCCATCAGCGTCGTCCCGCCGATCCGGATCCCGGCCGCCGGTCCGATCGACGCTGCCAGCACGGCCATCAGGACGAGCCCGACGACGGCGATCGCGGTCGATGGCGCCCGGTAGCCGCGGACCAGGAGCGACGCGGTTCCGGCGGCCGCGGCGACGATCAGGAACGGCAGGACGGTCACGCGTCCTCCTCGTCGCGTCGGTCCGCTTCCGACCGCGGATTTGGCGCGCCGGGCCGGCGCGGCGGCGGTGCCGGCCTCGCTGGACGATCCGGACCCGGACGGCGCGTCGACGACTCGATCGGATTGGCCGGCGCCCGCCCGCGGGCCGCACCACGGGGCGACACGGGCCTGTGGTCCTCGGCTGGCCGGCCGTGACCTTCGGAGCCGCGCGCCTCGCGCGGCCCGGGTCGATGCGCGTCCGGCAGCCGCCGCCCGGCGCCGCCGAGCCCACCGGCATCGATCGCATGCAGCCCGCCGGCGGCGCGGGCCGCCACGACGATCACCGCGACCGCCCCACCGAGGGCGATGGTCAGGATCGATCCGACGAACTGCTCGGCGTCGCTGGGCGCCCGATCCAGGCCGGCCCGGACGAGCGACGCCGCGACGACGATCAGGACGGCGCCGACGGCCACGCGGAGGGCGTCGCGTCCCGTGAACAGGGGGGCCGCGCCGAGGACGACGAGGGCGAAGCCGGCGGCCTGCGCCTCGGCCGGCCCGAGCCCGTCCGCGCCGAGCCCATGACTGCCGAACCCGATGACCGCGGCAGACGCCGCGAGGAGCACCTCGGCCGGCCAACCGATCCGGCTCCCGCTCGTCGTCGCGTCGCCGCGCAGGCCGATGTCGACGAGCCGGACGGCGAGCAGGCTGGCGGCGATGCGGGCCAGGATCGCCACCGGACCCGGCCACGGATCTGCGATCAGCGGCGCTCCCAGCAGGACGACGAGCAGGCCGAGGATCGTCGTCCGCACATCTCGCGCGGAGACCGCCAGGATCGCGCCGCCGACCGTCACGACGGCGACCGCGGCGAGGGCCGGGTTCATGCCGCTCGGCCCCGGACGCGGCCGCTCACGGGGCGGGGGTCGCGAGCTCCGGATGGGTCGGCGTCTGGAGGACCGAGAATGACGTGATCGGCCAGTAGCGGAGCCAGGCCCGGCCGATCATCTCCTTGAGGTCGACCGGCCCCCCTTCGCGCGAGTCGGACGAGCTTCCGCGGTGGTCGCCCATCAGGAAGACCTGGCCCTCCGGGATCACCCAGCGGTCGACGCCGTTGAGCGACTCCGTCGACTGGGTCACGCCGTTCTCCTGGTAGACGTATGGCTCGACGAGCTTCGTGCCGTTCACGTAGACCGATCCCTCCCGGATCTCGACCGTGTCGCCGCCGACCCCGATCACCCGCTTGATGAACGGCTCGCCCCTCGATTTGATCCAGGTCGTCCGGCGGCTTGAACACGACCACGTCGCCGCGCTTGTAGCGGTCCCAGTTGGGCGTCAGCTTGTCGACGAGGACGTACTGGCTCGGCTCCAGCGTGTGCTGCATCGACTCCTGCTGGACCTGGAACGGCTGCGCCACGAACGTCTGGATGACCCAGAAGATGATCAGGGTCAGGACGAGGGTCTCGACGATCTCGATCAGGCATCCGAGGGCGGGCTTTCGGCTCGGGCGGCCGGGGACAGGCGTCACCTGGTCCGGGTCGAGGTCAGGGGTCACAGGGCGGCAGTATAGGTCGTCAGCAACGTCGGGCCGGCCCGCCCGACACGCGTCGTCGGCGGCCGTCGGCAGGCACGCCAACCAACCGGCTGTGCCGAGACGGGCGGGTCAGGGTCGCGGCGTCCGGGTCGGCTTCGGGGTCGGCCGGGCGGACGGTTTCGCGGACGGGCGAACCGACGCCGAGGGCCGCGGCGACGGGCTCGCGAGCTCCGGATGGCTGTCCGTCGGGAGGACGCCGAAGGCCTCGAGGGGCCAATACCGGAGCCATGCCCGGCCGATGACGGTGCTCACCTTGATCGGACCGAAGGCACGGGAGTCGGACGACTCCATCCGATGGTCGCCCATGACGAACAGCTCGCCGTCGGCGATCGTCCAGCTGGTCCTGCTGGGCTGCGGCAGGGTCGGCTGAGCGGCGCCACGAAGGCGGAAGATGTAAGGCTCGTCGAGGGCGACGCCGTTGACATAGACCTTGCCGTCGCGGAGCTCCACCTTGTCGCCCGCGACGCCGATCACGCGCTTGATGAACGGCTTCTGGACGTCCGGCGACTCCGACGTCGCCTCCGGCGGCGTGAACACGACGATGTCGCCGCGGTGGTACGGATCGAAGCGCGGCGTGAGGCGGTCGACGAGCACGAACTGGCTGTCCTGGATCGTGTCCATCATCGAGCGTTGCTGGACCTGGAACGGCTGCGCGACGAAGTTCTGGATGACGAAGAACAGGATCGCCGTCAGGATCAAGGTCTCGATGATCTCGATCAGGCAGCCGAACGGTCGGCGCTTGGACGACGCGGGCGGCGGCACAGAGGTGGGGTCGATCACGGCCGGTGAAGCATAGGGTCCCGCCGGTGATCGAGCCGTGTGGCGGCGGCCGTCTCGCCTTTGCTAGACTTCCCGCGGCCCGCCCGCCGACATCGCCAGCGGGCTGCCCGGTCCCACGGACGACGCGCTGGTTTCCTGCGCGATCCGCGAGCCCGGCCCCCCAGAGAGAGTGGAGGATCCCGAAAGCCTGATGAGCGCCGACACGCTCCAGTTGATCATCCTGCCCGCGGGCATCATCGCCGTGCTCTTCGCCCTGTACCTGGCTCGTGACGTGCTGTCGCGGGACACGGGGACGAAGGAGATGGAAGACGTCGCCGGGACGATCTTCGAGGGCGCCGTCGCCTTCATCCGGCGCCAGTACACGACGATCGCCGTCCTCGCCGTCGTCGGCGCGGTCGTCATCGGCGCCGTCATCACCTTCTTCGAGACGAAGGCCGTCGCCGAGACCGACGTCTTCGGGCTCGACCTCGGCTGGCGAACCGCGCTCGCCTTCCTCGTCGGCGCCGCGTG
The DNA here is from genome assembly GCA_963783055.1 of uncultured Chloroflexia bacterium. Lineage (GTDB taxonomy): Bacteria > Chloroflexota > Limnocylindria > Limnocylindrales > CSP1-4 > CF-46. The sequence continues at coordinate 412,531 of CAWAMB010000002.1, read as the reverse complement.
CTCGATGGCGTCCGGGATCATCGGCATGTACATCAGCGTGAAGTCGAACGTCCGGACGGCTGCCGCCGCTCGGCGGAGCCTGGTCGAGGCCGTCCAGGTCGCGATGCGCGGCGGGGCCGTCTCCGGGTTCCTCGTGGTGGCGCTGTCGCTCCTCGGCGTCTACGGGATCTTCAGCCTCTTCGGCGGTCTGGGCGGTGGTCAGGCCACCAAGGACGCGCCGTTCCTGATCGTCGGCTTCGGCTTCGGGGCGTCGTTCGTCGCCCTCTTCGCCCAGCTCGGCGGCGGGATCTACACGAAGGCCGCCGACGTCGGATCGGACCTCGTCGGCAAGGTCGAAAAGGGCATTCCCGAGGACGATCCGCGCAACGCGGGCGTCGTCGCGGACCTCGTCGGCGACAACGTCGGCGACTGCGCCGGCCGTGGCGCGGACCTGTTCGAATCGACCGCCGCCGAGAACATCGGGGCGATGATCCTCGGCGTCGGCGTGTACACGATCGCCCTCGCCGCGGGCTGGCCCAACCCGGAGGCATGGATCTTCTTCCCGCTCGTCATCCGGGCCTTCGGCCTGCTCTCCACGATCGTGGCGATCTTCTTCGTCCGCGGCAAGGAGACCGAGGACCCGATGAACATGCTCAACCGCGGGTACTGGGTCACGACGATCCTGTCCGTCGTTGCGCTGCTCCTGACCACCAACGTGATGCTCCAGACGAACGGCAATTCGCCGATCAACGGCCTTCCGGTCTGGCTCCTGTTCTTCGGGGCCGGCGTCGTGGGCCTCGCGACGAGCGTCGCCTTCGTCTACATCACCCAGTTCTACACGGCCGGCGGGTACCGCCCGGTCCGCGAGATCGCCGAGGCGTCCAAGACCGGTCCCGCGACGAACATCATCTCGGGCACGGCCGTCGGCTACGAGACGACCTTCGTCACCGCGATCACGATCGGCATCGCGCTCTTCGCCAGCCATTGGCTCGGCTCGCAGGCCGGGATCGTGACCGCCGACGGGCGGGACGTGGGTGGCATCTTCGGCACCGCCGTCGCGACGATGGCGATGCTCATGACCACGGCGTACATCCTCGCGATGGACACGTTCGGGCCGATCACGGACAACGCCGGCGGCATCGCCGAGTTCAGCCGGGCAGAGGCCGGCGCTCGCGAGATCACGGACCGCCTCGACGCGGTCGGGAACACGACCAAGGCCCTCACGAAGGGCTACGCGATCGCCTCGGCGTCGCTGGCGGCGTTCCTGCTGTTCTCCGCCTACATCGACAAGGTCAATCTGATCCAGGCGCGCCGGATCATCGCCAACGTGCCCGGTGCAGCGCTCCTCGAGTCAGTCGACCTGTCCAACGTCAGCGTCTTCATCGCCGCCCTGATCGGCGCGATGCTCGTCTACTTCTTCAGCTCACTTGCGATCCGCGCGGTCGGCAAGACGGCCCAGTCGATCATCGTCGAGGTCCGCCGCCAGTTCCGGGAGATGCCCGGGATCATGGACTACACCCAGCGCCCGGACTACGCCCGGGTCGTCGACATCACGACCAAGGCCGCCCTGCGCGAGATGATCGCCCCGGGTCTCGTCGCGGTCGCAACGCCGATCGTCGTCGGGCTCCTGCTCGGCGCGGAGGCGGTGGCCGGCATGCTGATGGTCGGCACGATCTCGGGCGTCATGCTCGCCACCGTCCTGAACAACGGCGGCGGGGCGTGGGACAACGCCAAGAAGTACATCGAGTCGGGCAATCTCAAGGACGAGAACGGCAACGTCCTCGGCAAGGGCTCGGACGCCCACGCCGCGGCCGTCGTCGGCGACACGGTCGGCGATCCGTTCAAGGACACCGCCGGCCCGTCGCTCCACGTGCTCGTGAAGCTCCTTGCAACCATCACGTTGGTGCTTGCCCCGCTCTTCATCCGCTAGTCGTGACAGTCCGACGCCGGCCTGGTCCCCGGACCGTGCCGGCGTCGTCGCGTCCGCGTCCGCGTCCGCGTCCGGGGGCCGCCGGGGTGGCCGGGATCGCCGGGGCCGCAGCCCCTGACCCGAGCGGTCGGGTCTGATGGATCCGACGGTCGGGGCGATCATCATGGGCATCGTCCAGGGGCTCACCGAGTTCCTGCCGGTGTCGTCGAGCGGGCACCTGATCCTGGTCCCGTACCTCCTCGGGATCCGCGATCCGTTTATCACGTCGCTCGAATTCAGCGTGATCCTCCACATCGGGACGCTGGTCGCGCTGCTCCTCTACTTCCGATCCGACTGGCTGCGGCTCGTCCCGGCGTTCTTCGCCGCGGTCCGCGACCGAACGCTGGGCGGGGACCCCGACCGCCGGCTGGCGGCTCTGGTGGCCGTGGCGACGATCCCGGCGCTCGTCCTCGGCTTCCTTCTCCACGACCTCGAGAGCTTCGTCCGGGAGCCCGGGCTGGTCGCGGTGATGCTCGTCGTGGGGGCTGCGATCCTGTGGCTCGCCGAGCGGAGCGGCAGCCGGCAGCGAGTCGCGATCGACCTGTCCTTCGCCCACGTCCTGGCGATCGGTGGAGCCCAGGCGGTTGCGCTGATCCCCGGCATCAGCCGATCCGGGATCTCGATCTCGGCCGGCCTGTTCGCGGGGCTGCGGCGCGAGGAGGCGGCCCGCTTCAGCTTCCTCATGGCCACCCCGATCACGGCGGCGGCCGCAGCCTACGAGGTCCTGTCGGTGGTCCGCGGCGAGACGATCGCCATCCAGGTCGGGCCGATGGCCGCGGGCCTCGTCGCGTCATTCGTGTTCGGGCTGCTGGCCATCGCGGTCCTGCTCCGCTTCCTGCGGACCCGATCGACCGACATCTTCGTCGCCTACCGTGTGCTGTTCGCCGGGTTCGTCCTCATCCACTGGCTCGGATGATCGCGAGCGCGCCCGCCGAGGCGGTACCCTCCTGACCCAATGGAGGTCATGAAGCAGCTCCGTCACCGGGCGATCCGCGACCTCGTCTCGACGCGGCCGATCCGGACCCAGCAGGAGCTCGCGGGCGCCCTGCGCGAACGTGGCTTCCGGACGACCCAGGCGACGATGTCGCGCGATGTCGGCGAGCTGGGCCTCGTCAAGGCGGCCCGCGACGGCGTCCAGGCCTACGCCTTGCCGAAGCGGCTGATCGAAGCGGAGACGTCCGGCGAGGATCGGCTCCGGGCCCTCCTGCGCGACCTCCCGATCGAGCTTCGTGAGGCGGGCCTCCTGCTCGTCGTCCGGACCCTGCCCGGCTCGGCCCACGCGATCGCCGCGGCGCTCGATCGGGCGCGCTGGCCGGAGGTCGCGGGCTCGATCGCCGGCGACGACACGGTGTTCGTCGCGTGCCCGGATCGAACGTCCCTGCGCCGGGTCGCGGCCCGCGTCCGCGAGTACTCGGGCTAGCCCTTCGCTGGCGTGTTCGGCCCGGGCGGTCGCTCTGACCTCGGACATCGATCGGATCGTTATCGCGTGGGTAGCGACTGACACGAAAGGCAAGTCCGAGACCGTTCACGGTCAGGAATCTGTGCATTTGGGCGCATTCGGCCCCGTTGATGGCCGGATCGCGGAAGCTGGACGGGTCGCAGCGCAGGGAATAGCGATCCGATCGATATCGGGACCATCTGGGCAACGAAGAATCAGGTCCACGTCTTTGACACGGAACACCCTCCGCGATACCCTTTCGGCCGGTCGAACTTCAGGCGCGACGAGTGGTGCGCAGCCTGGAGTTCTTTCCTTTATCTGAAGCCCGCGGACGTGGCCGAACGGCCCGTCGACCCAAGACCTGGGGGCGCCCGACCCATGCAGAACAAGCCGACCTATCTGTCCAAGGAAGGCCTCGACAAGCTCCGGACGGAGCTCGACGAGATGACCTCCGTCAAGCGGCCTGAGGTCGCCCAGCGGATCCACGACGCCAAGGAGCACGGCGATCTCAGCGAGAACGCCGAGTACGAGGACGCCAAGAACGAGCAGGCGTTCGTCGAAGGCCGGATCCAGACGCTTCAGGCGCTGATCAAGAACGCCACGATCATCGACGAGCACCATTCGACCGACCACGTCCAGATCGGGTCGACCGTCAAGGTCGCCAGCGACGATGGCGAGGAGTCGTTCACGATCGTCGGCTCGACCGAGGCCAAGCCGACCGAGGGCCGGATCTCGAACGAGAGTCCCGTCGGCCGCGCCCTCCTCGGCAAGAAGAAGGGCGAGAAGGTCCTCGTGAAGGTGCCCGCGGGCGACTTCACCTACAAGGTCGTCAGCATCAGCTAGCGTCGAGCAACGCTCCGAGGTCGAAGGCGGAGCTCCGCGACGCCATTCGCCCGAGGAGGCAGCACATGGACTGGGCGGACGAGCTCGCCGCCAGCGTCAGCGGACCGCAGGTCGTCAACGACAGCAAGACGCCGTCGGGGACCGTGCACGTCGGCTCGCTCCGGGGACCCGTCATCCTCGACGTCATCGTGCGCGCCCTGCGGCGGGCCGGAGTCGACACGACGCTGCTGTACGGCATCGACGACATGGACCCGATGGACGCGCAGGCGCTCCTGACGCCTGACGCGGTCGACCACGAGATGGGCCGCCCGCTGGCCCATGTCCCGGATCAGGCCGCCGACGGTCACGCCTCGTACGCCCGCCACCACGCCCAGACCTTCATCGACATCTTCGCCGGGCTCGGGATCCATCCCGATCGCTACTACTGGATGAGCGACATCTATCCGACCGGGGAGATGGACGGCTTCATCCGAACCGCGCTCGATCGAGCCGCCGCCGTGCGCGACATCTACCGTCGCGTCGCCAACGTCCAGCATCCGGACAACTGGCACCCGATCCAGGTCGTGTGTCCGACCTGCGGCAAGATCGGCACGACGATCGTGACCCAATGGGACGGCGAGCGGGTGTTCTACGAGTGCCGCGAACAGCTCGTCACCTGGGCCCGCGGTTGCGGCAGGTCGGGCTGGATCTCGCCGTTCGGCGGGACCGGCAAGCTCGGCTGGAACCTCGAGTGGGCCGCCCAGTGGTCGCTCTTCGGCGTGACGATCGAGCCGTGCGGCAAGGACCTCTCGACGGCCGGCGGATCGCGCGACCGTGCCGATGCGATCGCCCGCGAGATCTTCGAACGTGAGCCGCCGCTCAACGTCCCGTACGAGTTCCTGAACATCGGCGGCAAGAAGATGTCGACGTCGAAGGGGCGCGGGGCCGCTGCCCACGAGATCGCCGACGTCGTCCCTCCGGAGCAGCTCCGGTTCATGTTCATCCGGCCGCGCCCGAACCAGGTGATCGAGTTCGAGCCGGAGGCAACGGACGCGATCCCGCGCCTGTTCGACGAGTTCGACCGGTTCGCCGCCGCGACGGCCGGCAAGGAGGTTCGGGGCGAGATCGCGCCCGGCTACGAGGCGACGTTCGGGTACGCGCTGCTCGATCCGGCGGCCGACGTGGCCGTCGAGGCCGCCGCATTCCGGCCGGCCTTCTCGCACCTGGCTCTGCTCCTCCAGATCCCGAAGGTCGATCTGGCCGCGCGCGTCGCGGCGGAGAAGGGGAGTCCACTGACGGAGCGCGAGACCACGATCCTCGCCGAGCGCGTCCTCGCGGCGCGGGCATGGTTGGACACGTACGCCCCGGAACGGGCGATCGTCGCCGTGCGCGCCGAGCTCCCGACCGACGCGATCGGCGCGCTCGACGACGCCCAGCGCACCTATCTCGGCCGGCTCGCCGAAGCGGGTCTCCCCGAGGCGAATTCCGGTGAGGCCTGGCAGGACCGGATCTTCTCGGTCGCGGCCGCGACCGAACTGCCGAACGGGAAGGCCTTCGCCGCCCTGTACGCCGCGTTTCTCGGTCGGCCGAACGGGCCGCGCGCAGGCTGGCTGCTGGCGTCGATCGATCCGCAATTCGTCCTGGATCGACTCCGGGCGGCCGGCACGGCCGCCCCGCAGGTGCCGGCATGAGCGTCGGCCTCCAGCGTCTCCGCGACGATGCGGACACCGTCCGCAAGGGAGCCGTCGACAAGGGCGAGGACCCGTCGATCGTCGATCGCGCCCTCGAGCTCGATGCTCGCCGCCGGACGCTGCTCGGCGAAGGCGACGCGCTCAAGGCGGAGCGCAACGCGACCAGCAAGCAGGTCGGCGAGGCGATCAAGGGCGGGGCGACGCCAAATGGTCCGGAGGTCGCCGCGCTGAAGGCCGCGTCGGTCGAAGCGGGCCGCCAGATCGAGGCGATCGACGCCGAGCTCGCCACCGTCGAGGCCGAGGTCGAGCAGCTCCTCCTCCGGATCCCGAACCCGGCCGACCCCGACGTCCCGGTCGGTGGCGAGGAAGCGAACGTCACGGTCCGGACGTGGGGCGACCTGCTGCCCGTCGAGCAGCCCGTCGTCGGCGAGGTCGGCGCGGACGCGCCCCTCGGTGGTGCGACCTGGCGCCGACGGCCGCACTGGGAGCATCGCGACCGATCTCGACATCATCGACAACCCGCGCGGCGCCAAGATCGCCGGCTCGGGCTTCCCGGTCTACAAGGGCGCCGGCTCCGCTCTTCAACGCGCACTGATCAACTACTTCCTCGACGTCCACACCCGTGAGAACGGGATGACCGAGATCTGGCCGCCGGCGGTCGTCAACACCGCGTCCGCGATCGGCACCGGCCAGATCCCGGACAAGGAAGACCAGATGTACGTCGTCACCCGCGACGACCTGTACCTGATCCCGACGTCGGAGGTCCCGGTCACGAACCTCCACCGCGACGAGATCCTCGATGCCGGCCAGCTCCCGATCCGCTACGCCGCCTACTCGCCGTGCTTCCGGCGCGAGGCCGGGGCCGCCGGCAAGGACACCCGCGGGATCCTGCGGGTCCACCAGTTCGACAAGGTCGAGATGGTGTTCTTCGAGAAGCCGTCGGACTCGTCCGAGGCCCTCGAGTGGCTGACCGGGCGAGCCGAGATCCTCCTCCAGCGCCTCGGCCTGCCGTACCGGGTGCTGCTCATGGCGACCCGCGAGATGGGCTTCGTCCAGGCCAAGAAGTACGACCTCGAGGTGTGGGCGCCGGGCGTCGAGAGCTGGCTCGAGGTCAGCTCGTGCTCGAACTTCCGCGACTACCAGGCGCGCCGGATGGCGATCCGCTGGCGACCCGAGCCGGGCGCCAAGCCGGAGCTCGTCCATACGCTCAACGGCTCGGGCCTGGCGCTGCCGCGGGTCGTTGCCGCCATCCTCGAGACGTACCAGCGACCGGACGGCTCGGTGGAGGTCCCGGAGGTCCTGCGGTCCTATCTCGGTCGCGACTCGATCGACCCGCGGGACTGAGGTCGGACGCGTGGTCGAGCTCGGGGTCGAGATTCCGGCCGGCCACTCCCTCGTCACCTGGCGCGAGCGACCCGACCTGGACGCCGCCATCTCGGCGCACAACGTGGGCATCTGGCAGCCGTTCATGCTCGAGGACGAGGTGGCGAACCGCCACTTCGGCACCGCGTTCGATCGCTGGCCCGACTTCCAGCTGATCCTGCTCGACCCAGCCGGCGCGATCGTCGCGATCGGCAACTCGATGCCGCTGTGGTGGGACGGCACCGACGACGGGCTGCCCGACGGCTGGGACGACCAGGTCCTGCGCAGCGCCGCCGACCTCGAATCAGGACGAGCGCCGAACACGCTCGGCGCGATGCTGATCGTCGTCTCGCCGAGCCTGCGCGGCGGCGGATTGGCGGGGACGATGCTCGCGGCGTTCCGCGGCGCGGCTCGAGCGGCCGGCTACGGAGCGCTCATTGCGTGCGTCCGCCCGACGGAGAAGGAGCGCTACCCGCTCACGCCGATCGAGCGCTACGCCGCCTGGACGCGGCCCGATGGCCTGCCGTTCGATCCCTGGATCCGCCTCCACGTTCGGCTCGGCGGGCGGATCGCCCGGCCGTCGCCGCGATCGATGACGATCCGCGGATCGGTCGCGGACTGGGAAGGCTGGACGGGTCTCTCGTTCCCTGACAGCGGCCGGTACGTCGTCAAGCAGGGCACCTCGCCGGTCCTGATCGATCGTGAGCGCGACGAGGGCATCTACTTCGACGAGAACGTCTGGCTGGTCCACGACCTCGGCTAGAGGTGCCGTGGCCGGCAGCGTCGCCCGCGTTATCCTCCGGGGCGGAGAGGTGGCAGAGCGGTCGATTGCGACGGTCTTGAAAACCGTTGACCGAAAGGTCCGTGGGTTCGAATCCCACCCTCTCCGCCAGCGAACAGGAGCAGGATGACGACCGAGCACGAGACGCACGACGGCCACGACCACGACGATCACGAGCACCATCACCACGAGGGCCCGCACGACTACGGCTCGGCGATCGCGGGCTACCGGGCCGAGAAGGATGCGTTCTTCAAATCGGCCCCGGGCAGCCCGATCCCGGTCGACGAGCGCGAGGCCTTCACCGGCCTGCCGTACTACGCGGTCGACGCGGACCTCGTCTTCGAGGGCCTGACGCCCGAGCCGTACACCGGCGACGAGCCGTCGCATTTCCAGATCCCGACCTCCGACGGCAAGCTCCGGCCGGCCCATCGCGCCGGGGTGTTCCGGTTCGACCTCGATGGGGCGTCCCGCCAGCTCACGGCCTACGAGCTCGAGGGCGCCCACAGCGACGGTCGTCTGTTCCTGCCGTTCCTGGACGCGACAAGCGGCTCCGAGACCTACGGCGCAGGCCGCTACCTCGACCTCGAGCCCGACGAGGACGGCACGTACGCGATCGACTTCAACCTGGCGTATCACCCGTCCTGCGTGTACGCCGCGCACTTCTCCTGCCCGATCACCCCGGCCGAGAACCGCCTGGCGGTGCGGGTCGAGGCGGGCGAGCGACTCGCGGACGGAGATTCAAGCCACTGATCCGGAGCTGGCCCGAGCCCGCGCCCTGATGACCTGACGGTCAGCCCGGGTGCGGCACCCCGAGCGCCTCGGCCATCGCCGCGAGGTGGGCCGGCGTCGACCCGCAGCACGCTCCGATGACCCGCGCCCCGGCGGCGCGGAACCCGAGACCCGCCTCGGCCATCGTCGGCGGATCGGCGCGGTAGACGGCGCGCAGGTCGATCAGCTCGGGCATCCCGGCGTTCGACTTCGCGACCAGCACCGCATCCGGCGCGACGGCGTGCATCTTCGCGATGACGGGCAGCAGCTCGTCCGGCCCGTTGCCGCAGTTGCCGCCGATCGCGTCGGCGCCGGCCTCGAGCAGCGACCGCGCCGCCTGCTCCGGCGAGACGCCCATCATCGTGTAGCCGCGGGTATCGAACGTCATCGTCGCGATGATCGGGATCTCGGCCGACGCCAGGCGCGCGCCGCGGATCGCCGCCCCGATCTCCGACAGGTGCGACATCGTCTCGATCCAGATCAGGTCGACGCCGCCCGCGATCAATGCCGCGGCCTGCTCGTGGAACACGTCGACTGCCTCGTCCTCGTCGAGCGTCCCGAGCGGGGCCATGATCTCGCCGCTCGGTCCGATGTCGCCGGCGACGAGCGCCCGCCCGCCGGCCGCATCGACCTCCGCGCGGAGGAGGATCGCCGCGGTCCGGTTCAGCTCGGAGGCCCGCTTGTCGAGCCCGTGGAGCCGGAGCCGGAGGCGGTTGCCGCCGAACGTGTTCGTCATCACGATCCGCGACCCGGCGTCGAGATAGCCGCGATGGATCCGCCGGACGACCTCGGAGTTGCTGACGTTCCAGGCCTCGGGCGGATCGCCGAACTGGAGCCCGGACGCGAACAGCATCGTGCCCATCGCGCCGTCGGCGAGGATGGGCTCGCCCTCGGCCAGGAGCGCCCGCCAGCGGGCGTTGGCCGGCCCAGGCGCGGCCTGGTTGGCCGGCACGATCGGGCCGTCCGGGGCGGGGCCGGCAGCCGCAGCGTCGGCGGCTCGCGAGCCAGGCGCCGGCGCGCGGCGAGACGGTCGGCGGACGGGGGCGGTGACGTCGACGTCGTCGGTCACGTCAGCGGCTCATCGACCGGTACCGGCGCGTTCCCAGCGGAGCAAAGATCGCGATGAAGATCACGACCCAGATGATGGTCACCAGGGCCGGCTCTGTCGAGGCCAGGCTCGTCGACGTCGGCGGGTTGGGGTTGCCCCAGAGCTCGCGCAGGGCAGCGGTCAGCGTGCTCGTCGGGTTCCACTCGGCGACCGGCCGAATCCAGTCCGGCAGCGACGAGCCGGGGACGAAGGCGTTGGAGAGGAACGTGATCGGGAAGAGGACGATGAAGATCACCTGCTGCCCGACCTCGACGGACGGCACGTTCAGGCCGATCCAGACCCCGAGCCAGGCCATGCCGTAGGCGAAGAACAGGAGGAGGGCGAAGCCCGCGATCAGGCCCGGCAGGCCGTCGACGCGCCAGCCGATGACGAAGCCGGTCGCCATCAGGACGACGAGGATTCCGGCGTTGTACACGACATCGGAGAACGTCCGGCCCGTCAGGACGGCCGAGCGCGACATCGGCAGGGAGCGGAAGCGATCGATGATCCCCTTGTTCACGTCATCGGTCATTCCGAGGGCCGTCGTCGCCGAGGCGAAGACGATCGTCTGGGCGAAGATGCCGGGCATCAGGAAGACGGTGTAGTCGCCACCGCCCGGGATGAGGACGGCGCCGCCGAACACGACCGAGAAGAGCAGCACGAAGATGATCGACTGGAGCACCGCGAAGATCGCGAGCTCCGGGATCCGCGGGATGCGCTTGAGATTGCGCCAACCGACGAGGAGGCCGTCGGTGACGGCCCGGGCGATTCCGCCGCCCCGCGCCTCCTGAGCGGCGGGAGCGGAGCGTTGCGCCGTCATGCGGCGCGCCCGCGGGTCGGCTCGTCGCCGACGGCTTGCTCGACCGACGCGTGTCCGGTCAGCGCCAGGAAGACGTCGTCGAGGGTCGGCCGACGGAGCGCGATGTCGTCGATCTGGAGACCGGCCTCGTCGAAGTCCCGGATGACGATCGCGAGGCGCTTCGCGCCGCCCTCCGCCGGCACCGTCACCTTGCGGGTGTGCTCGTCGACGACCGCCTCGCCGACGCCGATGCCCGTGAGGATCCCGCGAGCATCGGCGAGCCGGGTCCGGTCATGGACGACGACCTCGATCCGCTCGCCGCCGACCTGCGACTTGAGCTCATCGGCCGTGCCCCGGGCGATGATCCTGCCGTGGTCGATCACGACGATCCGGTGGGCCAGCTCGTCGGCCTCCTCGAGGTACTGGGTCGTCAGCAGGAGCGTCACGCCATCGCGGACGAGGTCGCGGAGGACGTCCCACATGCCCAGCCGGCTGCGCGGGTCGAGGCCCGTCGTCGGCTCGTCGAGGATCAGCAACCGCGGCCGGCCGATCAGGGCGCTGGCGAGGTCGAGCCGGCGGCGCATCCCGCCGGAGTAGGTCTTCACGACCCGGTCGCGGGCGTCCTCCAGGTCGAACTGGGCGAGGAGCTCGCTCGCCCGACTGCGGGCCTCCCCGGATGACAACTGGTACAGCCGCCCGAACAGCCACAGGTTCTCGCTGCCGGTGAGGTTCTCGTCGACTGCGGCGTACTGGCCGGACAGGCCCATCAGACGCCGGACCGCGTCGGGCTCCTTGACGACATCGTGACCGGCGATCGTCGCGCTGCCCGCGTCGGGCTTCAGCAGCGTCGCCAGGATCCGAACGGCTGTCGTCTTGCCGGCCCCGTTCGGCCCGAGCAGGCCGAGGACCGTGCCCTCGGGCACCGTCAGGTCGATGCCGTCCAACGCGCGGACCTCGGACTTGCGGCTCTTGTAGACCTTGACGAGGCCGTGGGCAGAGATCAGGTCGGTCATCCGGGATCCTCGAACGAGCCGGTCCGTGGACAGCCGGCGCGGAGGTCAGAGGATACCGAGGATCGAGCGGTCCGACGAGCACACCGAGGTTGCGGTTCGGCCGGCGCCGTCGCGACACGCAACCCGTCCCGGCCGCGCTCGGTGTACGTTGCGGGCATGCAAGCCACCTGCTCTCACCTCGATCAGGTCACGGACGTCGGCCCCGGCGCGGACGTCTGCCCCGCGTGCGTCGCCATCGGCTCGACCTGGCTCCACCTCCGTCAGTGCCGGGTCTGCGGCCTGACCGGATGCTGCGACACGAGCCCGAACAAGCACGCGTCGGCGCACTTCCGCGAGACCGGCCACCCGATCATGCGCACGCTCGAAGAGGATCAGACCTGGTCGTGGTGCTTCGTCGACCAGCAGACGCTCGACCAGGACGCCGACGGGGCCTGGCATGCCGTCGACGGCTTCTTCGATGCCGGGATGTGGTTCGCCCGGGAGGTCCTCGCCGACGGCGTCGCCGAGCTCCCGTTCCCGCGCGACGCGACCGCCGGCGACGGCTTCCCGCTTGGCGTCTGGGAAGCGACCTACCGCGGCCGGCATCGGGCGGGCACGCTCGATCCTGACCAGGCGGCGGAGCTGGAGAGCCTTCCCGGCTGGCGCTGGTAGGCGTTCGCCCTGAGGCGCACGGCTCGGCCGCCGCGGTCGGTGCGGTCGCGCACCGACCCCTTCGGGGGGACGCGTGGGCAGGACTTTCCGGTCATGGGGACCAGGTCCCAGGGTCCGTAGGCTCGATCCATTGCGGGACGACCTACCCGAGGTGGATCGACGATGCTCGGCTCCGGGCCGCGAACGCGCCGGCCGCTGCTCCTTGTCCTCGTCTTCGGCGCGTTCCTCGCAATCATCGGGATCACCGCGACCGCGCAGGCCGCCATCGTCTCGCTCGACTTCTCGACCGGCGTCATGAACACGGTCCTCGCCGGCGACTCGGCGACGGTCCGGGCCGTGCTGAACGACTCGGTCCAGCTCCGCTACCTCGATCCCGAGACGGGTCCGACGGCCGCGGAGCGGGAGTCACTCGACGGCCAGCTCGCCGCCCTCGTGTCTCCCCGCGAGATCGCCCGCGTCGAGATCCGGCGCCTGGACGGGACGACCGTCGCGATCAGCGGACCGGCCCCCGCCGACCTCCCCCCTGACGCCGAGGGTGCGGCCGCCGCGATCGGGCTGGGACGGCCATGGGCCGACCTCCTGCCGACGTCCGACGCGCAAGGCAACCCGGGCATGTTCGGCACGACATCCGTGCTGCGCGAGCTCCTGCCGATCAGCACTGACGGCCAGGTCCGGGCCGTCGTCGCCGTCTGGCGCGACGGAGCGCCGATCCAGGACCGCGTCGAACGCGTCCGGCGCGACGTCGTCGTGATCACGCTCAGCGCCGCGCTCATCGCGGCGATCGTCCTCTTCCTGATCTTCCGAGCCGCGCAGGGACGCCTGACGCGCCAGACCGCGGCACTTGTCGAGGCGACGCGTCGCGATCCGGTGACGAACGAGCTGAACCACGGTGCGCTCGTCGCGCTCCTTGCGGCCGAGATCGAGCAGGCCCGGGCTGCCGGCACGCCGCTCGGGATCGCGCTCGTCGACATCGACAACTTCCGGCTCCTCAACGACAACCACGGTCACCGCGCCGGGGACGAGGCACTCCTTGCCGTCGTCGCCGAGCTGCGACGGCAGCTGCCCGAGGGCATCGTCATGGGCCGCTACGGCCCCGACGAGTTCCTCCTCATCGCGTCGGCCGTCGCCGTCCACGAGCTGGAGCCGTCGGTCGCCCGCGTCAGCACCGCCCTCGTCGACCAGAGCCTGAAGTTCGACACCACGGATCGCCTGCCGATCACGGTCAGCGCCGGGCTGTGCGCCTACCCCGACAACGGCTCGTCGGTGACCGTGCTCCTGGCGACCGCCGCGCAGACGCTCGGCGAGGCAAAGGCGTCGGGCGGCGACACGATCCGCGTCGCCGGCATCGGCGATCTCGGGGAGTCGACGCCGTCCGGGTTCGACATCCTCCACGGATTGGTCCTCGCGGTCGACACCAAGGATCGCTACACGAAGCGCCACTCGGAGGACGTCGCCCGCTACGGCGTCTTCCTCGCGAGCCGGCTCAAGCTCGATCCGGAGCTCATTCGGTCGATCCAGGTGGCCGGCATGCTCCACGACGTCGGCAAGATCGGTATCCCGGATCAGATCCTGCGCAAGCCCGGCAAGCTCACCGAGGCCGAGTACGACATCGTCAAGCAGCACGTCGCCCTCGGCGACATGATCGTCCGCGACTTGCCGGACCTGGACCTGGTTCGGGCCGGCATTCGCCACCACCACGAGCGCTGGGACGGCGACGGCTACCTCGACCGGCTCGAAGGCGAGGGCATTCCGCTGATCGCCCGGATCCTGGCGGTCGGCGACGCGTTCTCGGCGATGACGACGACTCGTCCGTATCGCAAGGCCCTCGAACTCCGCGAGGCCCTGACCCGCCTCGAGGACGCCGCCGGGACCCAGCTCGATGAGCACCTCGTCCGCACCTTCGTCACCGGGATCGAGACGGCTCCGGACGCGCCGCTGCCCGGCACGGAGAGCCCGATCCGCGGGCTGTGGGCACCGCGGCGCGTCGCATGATCCATCCGGCGCGATGACCTGGCAGCATCGTCGGCTCCGCCGATTCGGGCCTGTCGTCGTCGCGCTCGGCCTGGTCGCACTGATCGTGCCGAGTGGGTTCGTCCCGCGCGCCTCGGCCGCCCTGGCGGCGATCGCGAACCCCGACACCCTGACCATGTCCCATGACCGGCTCGCCACCGTGGCGGCGCCCGGGGTCCTCGCAAACGATTCGAACCTGCTGGGAGGCACGACGGCGATCCTGGTGTCCGGGACGACCCACGGGACCGTCAACCTGTCAGCCAATGGCCGGTACACGTACCAGCCGGCCGCCGGCTTCGTCGGGACAGACGTGTTCCGCTACAAGGATTCCGGCCTCCTCACGAACACGACGACGGTCACGATCACGGTCAAGAACTCGGCCCCGGTCGCGAACGACGATTCGTACACGGCCGTCACGGGGGTCCAGCTCACCGTCGCCGGGCCTGGCGTGCTGGCGAACGACACGGACGCCGACGGCGACGCGCTCACGGCATCGCTCGTCGACGGCGGCGGCAGCGGGTCGCTGTCGCTGTCCGCGAACGGTGGCTTCCAGTTCAAGTCGGGAGGCTCGTTCGTCGGCATCCGGACGTTCACGTATCGGGTCTCCGACGGGATCGCGTCCTCGACGACGGCGACCGTCTCCATCAACGTCAGGGCTCCGAACCCGACGCCCACGCCCGCTCCGACGCCGACGCCGACGCCCACACCCGCTCCGACGCCGACCCCCACTGCACCGCCGACCGCGGCTCCGACGCCGACCCCTCGCCCGATCCCGACCGTCCTTCCCACGGCACTCCCGACCGCGCTGCCCAGCCTCCTGCCCTCGCCGCGACCGACGGCGACGCCGACCCCGCGTCCGCCCTCCGCGCCGCCGCCGACGCCGTCGGCCTCCCCGGCCCCGCCCTCCGTTCCCGCCACGGATCCGCCGTCGACACCCGGAACCGGTGGGGGCTCCGGCGGCGGCACGACCGGCGGTACGACCGGCGGCACGACCGATCAGCCGCCCGGCGGCGGGTCGACGGGGACCGGGACCGCGTCCACTGCCCGGGCGTTCATCGTCGGGATCGGGCACGACGACCCGGAGCCGTTCGCGGCGACTGTCGACATCGGTCTCGCCGGGTTCGGCGGCTTCATCGACTGGGCCGTGCCTGCCTTGGTCCTGACCGTGCCGGGGCTGCTCCTGATCCTTGCCGTGATCGGCCAGGGGATCGCCGGCTTCCTCTGGCTCCCGTTCGTCCGCCGCTCGCTCGGCGGGTTCGGGATCCGTCGCCGCAACGCGGCCGCGACGCGCCCCTGATCCGTCCAGCGCCCGCACGCTACCGTGGGCGACATGGCCTCGTCCAGCATCCCGGCCGGCCTCTGCAAGCGCTGCCGTCACGCCCGAGCGGTCACCTCGGCTCGAGGCTCCCGGTTCACGCTGTGCGAGCGATCGCGGACCGATCCGCGCTACCCGCGCTACCCGAGCCTGCCGGTCCTCGCCTGCGCCGGTTTCGAGCCGCCCGAGCCCGGCCCGGCCGACCTTGACGCCCACGGGGGCGGAACCTAGACTCCGCGGACATCACGAAGAACGGGCGATGAACGGGACGAGTACCCGTCGCGCGTCGGCAGAGAGATCCGGTGGCTGGTGGAAACCGGAGCGACGACGACAGGGAATGGACCCGGGAGCCTCCGGACCGAACGACCGGCGGCGCGGCGACGCGACGCAGGCCCAGTAGGCTCCGGCGCAGAGCGCCAGCGATAGAGGGCAGCGCCGATCGGCACCGCCGCGCAAGCGGACGGACCGCCCGTCGGTCACGGAGTGCGGCTTCGCCGAATGAGGGTGGCACCGCGGAAGGCACGACCTTTCGTCCCGGGACGAATGGGTCGTTTCTTGATTCTCGGGCGCGACGAGCCCCGGAGGCCACAAACTGATGAGCACCACCGATCCGCTGAGCTTGACCGAGGCGAAGCGCCTGGCCGCCAACGCCGACACGCTGTTGCTGCGCGCCACCCGCCCGGCCGATCTCGAGACGCCGATCGGGGCGTTCCTGCGGCTCGACGACGGCTCGACCCCGGCCTACCTGCTCGAGTCCGTCGAGGGCGGCGAGCGGCTCGGTCGGTACTCGTTCCTCGGCGTCGGCCCGCGCCGGCTCCTCGAGGTCCGCGACGGGATGGCCCGGACGCAGACCCGGCCGGTGACCGTCGACGCCTACAGCCCCGACCTGCCGATCGACGTGACCGAGGCACCGGACCCGCTCGAGGCGATCCGCCGGTTCATCCCGCGCCGCCGGGTCCTGCCGACCGATGGCATGCCGCGCTTCACCGGCGGCGCCGTCGGTGCCCTGGCCTACGACGCGATCAACGCCTTCGAGCCGAGCGTGCCCCTCCCGGATCGCGACCCGGTCGGCGTCCCGATGGCCGCCTTCATCGAGACCGACCTGGTCCTCGTGTTCGACCACCTGACGCACACCCTCAGCGCCATCGCGTCGCTCCATACCGAGACGGCCGACCTCGAGGGCCGCTACCGGATCGCCGAGCAGGCGATCTTCGAGGCGCTCGAGAGGACCGCCCGCCCGAGTGCGGCCGAGATCGCGGGTCCCGGTCGATCGGGCGCTCCGGGGGTCACCGCCGCCAACGGTGCCGCCGCGGCGCCCGGCCTCCTGCGCGACGGCGCGATCCAGACCTCACTGGGCCGCGACGGCTACATCCATGCCGTCGAGGTCGCCAAGGAGGCGATCGCATCGGGCGAGGCCATCCAGGTCGTCCTTGCCCGACGGCAGTCGTTCGACCTGCCGACCGATCCGGCGACGGGCCGGCCGCTCGACGGGATCTCGCTCTACCGGTCCCTGCGCCGGGTCAACCCGAGCCCGTACCTGTTCTTCGTCCGGACGCCCTCGTTCGAGGTGGTCGGCGCCAGCCCCGAGCTCCTTCTCCAGGTCGAGGGCGACAAGCTCACGACCCACCCGATCGCCGGGACCCGGCCGCGCGGCGCCGACGAGCGCGAGGACCAGATCCTGGCCGAGCAGCTCCAGCGCGACCCCAAGGAACGGGCGGAGCACATCATGCTCGTCGACCTCGGACGGAACGACCTCGGACGGGTCTCGCGGCCCGGCACCGTCACCGTCAGCAAGTACATGGAGGTCGAGAAGTACAGCCACGTCCTCCATCTCGTGTCGCATGTCGAGGGCCGGCTCAAGCCGGACCTCGATGCGCTCGATGCGCTCCGGTCCGTGTTCCCGGCCGGCACACTGAGCGGCGCCCCGAAGGTCCGGGCGATGCAGCTGATCGCGGCCGCCGAGGGCGAGCGGCGCGGGCTGTACGGCGGGGCCGTCGGCTATCTCGGCTACGACGGCAATCTCGACACGGCGATCACGATCCGGAGCGCCGTCCTGCGCGACGGCCAGGCCCACGTCCACACCGGGGCCGGCATCGTCGCCGCCAGCGTGCCCGAGTCGGAGTTCGAGGAGACCGAGCACAAGGCCGCCGCGCTGCGCCGGGCGATCGAGCTGGCGGTCGGACCGCTCGACGCGCCTCGGGCGCGTGGCGCCGGCCCCTCCGGCCCGTCCGATCCCTCGGATCCCGCCGAGCCGGCGGCGCCCGATGCCCCGGTCGGGGCGCCGCGATGATCCTCGTCATCGACAACTACGACAGCTTCACGTTCAACCTCGTCCAGGCGCTCCAGGCCGCCGGCGCCGACGTCCGGGTCGTGCGCAACGACGCGATCGACCGGGCCGGCGTCGAAGCCCTCGCCGACGATCCCGCCGAGAACCTGCGCGGGATCGTCGTCTCGCCCGGACCCGGCGACCCGACGTCCGCCGGCGTATCGGTGGCCACGATCGAGGTCGCTCGCGACCGCGCGATCCCGCTCCTCGGCGTCTGTCTCGGGATGCAGTCGATGGCGGCCGCGTTCGGTGCCTCGATCGTGCGGGCTCCGACCCTCGTCCACGGCGAAGCGTCCGAGGTGACCCACGACGGGGCGGGCCTCCTGGCCGGGATGCCGCCGTCGTTCCAGGCCGCCCGCTACCACTCGCTCGCCGTCGACGGGACGACGCTCCCGACGGAGCTCCGGATCACGGCGATGAGCGAGGTCGACCGGGTCATCATGGGCATCCGTCACGTCGCGCTGCCGCTCGAGGGGGTCCAGTTCCACCCGGAGTCCGTGCTCACGCCGCAGGGCCCGCACCTGCTCGCGAACTTCCTGCGCCAGGCCGGGGAGGGCGAGGCATCGCGGCTCGACGACGCGACGGGCTCGTTCGCGACCGCGGGCCTCGCCTCGGCGCCGGATGGCAGCCGGGCCGAGCCGGCCGAGGTCGGATGATGAGCGACCAGGTCAAGACGGCCCTCGGGATCGTCGTCGACGGCCGCTCGCTGACGCTCGACGAGGCGCGCGATGCCATGGGCTCCGTCATGGACGGCGAGGCGACGCCGGCGCTCCTCGCCGCCCTCCTCGTCGCGCTCCGGATGCGTGGCGAGACGGTCGAGGAGCTGGCCGGCTTCGCGACGGCGATGCGCGAACGCGTCCTCCAGGTGGAGGCACCGGCCGGGGCGATCGACGTCGTCGGCACAGGCGGCGACAAGAGCGGTACGTTCAACGTCTCGACGACCGCGGCGCTCGTGGTCGCCGCGAGCGGCGTGCCGGTCGCCAAGCACGGCAACCGAGCCATCACCTCCAGGGCCGGCTCGGCCGACGTGCTCGACGCCCTCGGCGTCCGGATCGACCACGATCCGATCTCGGCGGGGGTGGCCCTGCGCGACATCGGGTTCGCCTTCCTGTTCGCGCCCGACTTCCATCCGGCGATGAAGCACGCCGGCCCGACCCGGCGCGAGATCGGCGTCCGGACCGCGTTCAACCTGATCGGCCCGCTGACCAACCCGGCTCGCGTCTCGCGGCTCCTCGTCGGGACCGGTGACGTGGTCGCGGCGCCGAAGCTCGCGGAGGTTCTCCGCCTGCTCGGCGCGGAGCGGGCGTTCGTGGTGCACGGCGATGCCGTGGACGAGCTGCCGCTCGACGGGACGGGCGTGCTCTACGACGTAAACCCCGACGGAGTCGAGCGCCGGACGGTCGACGCGGCGGCCCTGGGCCTGGGTCGGGTCGCGACGACGCGGCTGGCCGGTGGCACGCCCGCGGAGAACGCGACGATCGTGGAGGCGATCCTGCGCGGCGAGCCCGGCGCGCGACGCGACGTCGTGCTGCTCAACGCGGGCGCGGCCCTGGTCGTTGCCGGCGCCGTCGACGACCTTGCGGCCGGAATCGATCGCGCGGCGCTGACGATCGACGCCGGACTCGGGACCGAGCTGCTCGCCGCCCTTCGCGCCGAGCGTCGCACGGCCGATGCGGAGCGCAGCACGACGCAGGCGGCACCGGCATGACGGTCATCGACCGCGACGATCGCGAGCGACTGCCGCCGCCAGACGAGGACGGCCCGGAGCCGGTTGGCGGCGCCGACGCCGACCGGAACGTCGTCGAGGAGATCGCCGAGCGCCGGCGTGCCGACATCCTCGAGGAGATGGGCCGGCTGTCGCTGGAGGACCACCTCGCGATCGCGGAGGCCACGCCGCCACCCCGGCCGATCCTCGGCCGGCTCGCCGCGACCAGGCCTCCACCTGATCGCCGAGATCAAACGGTCGTCGCCGTCGGCCGGTGCCATCGCCGCCCCGGACGAGGACATCGTGGCCCGGGCGCGGGCCTACGAGGCCGGCGGCGCCGCGGCGATCTCGGTCCTGTGCGAGCCGCACTGGTTCGGCGGGTCGGTCGCCGACCTGCGGGCGGTCCGGGCTGCCGTGTCGATCCCCGTCCTCGCCAAGGAGTTCGTCGTCGAGGAGATCCAGCTGCCCCACCTCCGGGCCGCCGGCGCGGATCTCGTCCTGCTGCTTGCGGTCCTCCACTCCGGCCGAGCGGCTGGCCGATCTCGTCGACCGGGCGCTCGAGATCGGCCTCGAGCCGCTGGTCGAAGCGCACGACGAAGCGGAGCTCGAGCGGGCACTGGCGACGAAGGCGCGCCTGATCGGGATCAACAATCGTGACCTGCGAACGCTGGCTGTCGACACCGACCGCGCGATCCGGCTTCGCGCTCTCGTGCCGGACGATCGCCTGGTCGTGGCCGAGTCCGGCGTCCGCGATGCCGCGACCGTGGCCGCCTGGCGGGCGGTCGGGTTCGACGCCGCGCTCGTGGGTGAGGCACTGGTCCGGGCCGCCGATCCGGCCGCCGCCGCCCGCTCGTTCGTCGCGGCCGGGCGAGAGCCCCTGGATCCGGCGAATCGTGCCGCGACCGCCCTCGTGAAGGTCTGCGGCATCACCGACGCGGAGGGGATCCTGGCAGCCGTCCGGAGCGGTGCCGACGCGATCGGGCTGAACCTCGTTGCGGGCACGCCGCGCGAGCTGACCCTCGACGAGGCCGTGGCGCTCGCCCGGGTCGCGCGATCGCTCGCCGGCGTTCCGCCCCGCGTCGTCGCGATCACCGCCGACGCCGGTCGAGAGCGGATCGCCCAGATCGTCGCCGCGGTCGACCCGGACGCCATCCAGTTCAGTGGCGACGAACCGATCGACGACATGGCGGCGACGGGCCGGCCGGTCTGGAAGGCGCTCCGCGTCTCCGCCCTCGCCGACGCGCCGGCCGACATCGTCGAACGGGCACGGGGCTTCCTGGCCGCCGGCGCCGAGCGGATCCTGCTCGACGCGGCTGGTGGCCCGCATCCGGGAGGGACCGGGACGCGGATCGCGACCGACCTCGCCCGCGCCGTTGCCCGCGAGGTGCCGATCCTCCTGGCGGGCGGGCTGGATCCCGCCAACGTGGCCGGAGCCCTTCGGGATGTTCCGGCCCTCGGCGTCGACAGCGCGTCAGGCACGGAGCGGCCGGCCGTCGCCGGCGAGCGTCGAACGAAGGACCCGCTCCGCGTCGCCCTGTTCGTCAAGCGGGCGCGCGCGGCCCGCCTGGACCGGCCGAACCTCGCCGTCCGCCCGACCCCGGTCGACGCCGGTCTCCTGACCGCCGACGCCGCCGGCCGCTGGGGGATCGATCGCCAATTCGGCGGCCGCTATGTTCCCGAGACCCTCATGGCCGCCCTCGAACAGCTCGAGACCGCCTACGACGCGATTCGCCACGACCCCGTCTTCTGGTCGGAGCTGCGCGAGCTCCTCGCCCGCTACGCCGGTCGCCCGACGGCCCTCTACCGGGCGGACCGGCTCGCCTACGAGGTCATCGAGCGGGCCGTTGCCCTCGATCCGACGGCCCGGCTGCCGCATCGGCTCCGGCTGTACCTGAAGCGCGAAGACCTGGCCCACACCGGCGCTCACAAGATCAGCAACGCGCTCGGCCAGGCGCTGCTGACGCGGCGGCTCGGCAAGGACCGCGTGATCGCCGAGACGGGCGCGGGCCAGCACGGCGTGGCGACGGCGACGGCGTGCGCGCTGCTCGGCCTGCCGTGCGTCGTGTTCATGGGCGCCGTCGACATCGAGCGCCAGCAGCCCAACGTCCTCCGGATGCGGGCGCTCGGGGCGGAGGTCCGGCCGGTCACGTCCGGGACCGCAACGCTCAAGGACGCCGTCAACGACGCGATGCGGGATTGGGTCACGAACGTCGAGACGACGCATTACGTCCTCGGCTCGGCCATGGGTCCGCACCCGTATCCGACGATCGTCCGCGACCTCCAGCGCCGGATCGGCGACGAGTCGGCGGCCCAGCTGGCCGAGGTCGAGGGACGCCTGCCGGATCTGGCCCTGGCATGCGTCGGTGGCGGATCCAACGCGATCGGCCTGCTCGATCGGTTCATCGGCGAGCCATCGGTTCGGCTCGCGGTCGCCGAGGCGGCGGGGGAGGGGATCGCGACCGGGCGCCACGCCGCGGCGCTCGCCGGCGGCACGCCCGGGATCCTGCACGGCTCGCGGTCGATGATGCTCCAGGACGCCGACGGCCAGGTCGTCGAGGCCCATTCGGCGTCGGCAGGGCTCGACTACCCCGGCGTCGGGCCGCAGGTGGCCGCGTTGGCGGCAGCCGGCCGGCTCGAGGTCGAGGCCGCGACCGATGGTGAGGCCTTCGAGGCGATGCGCTGGCTGTCGCGGACCGAGGGGATCCTGCCCGCGCTCGAGAGCGCCCACGCCCTTGCGGTGTTGCCGCGAGTGCTGGCGGGGATCGGGCGGCCGGAGGGCGTCTCATGGCCCGAGGAGGCGGTCGTCCTCGTCGGGCTGTCCGGCCGCGGTGACAAGGATCTGGCGTCGTTCGGACGCTGGCTCGAGGAGCACGGAGCGTGACCGCCGCGGCGCCGGCGCAGGCCGGGACGAACGAGACCGCCGGCGCGCGGCGGATCGGCGCGGCGTTCGAAGCTGCGCGCGCCGCGGGTCGGGTGGCGCTGATCCCGTACGTCGTCGCCGGCTATCCGGACGCGGCCACGAGCCTGCGGGTGGCGCTCGCCGCGATCGATGCGGGCGCCGATCTGCTCGAGGTCGGCCTGCCGTATTCGGATCCCCTTGCCGACGGCGCGACGCTCCAGCGCGCGTCGCAGGTCGCGCTCGCCGCCGGTGCGACGCTCGAGGGCAGCCTTCGCCTGATCGGCGAGATCGCCGCAGCCCGGCCGACCACGCCGATCGTCCCCATGGGCTACGCCAACCAGTTCCTCGGCGGGGGCGACGGACGCACCGCTGCCGAGCGTCTGTCGCGGGCCGGCGTGGCGGGCGTCATCGTCGCCGACCTCACGCCCGACGAGGGCGGCCCCTTCGAGGCGATCGCCCGCGACCATGACGTGGCGGTGGTCTACCTCGTGGCGCCGACCACCCCGCCCGGTCGGCGCGCGGCGATCGCTGCCCGGAGTGGCGGCTTCCTGTATTGCGTTTCGCTTGTCGGTGTCACCGGGGCCCGCACGGAGCTCCCGGCGACCGTGGCGGAGCTCGTCCGCGAGGTCACGGCCGTCTCGCCGGTCCCGGTCGGCGTCGGGTTCGGCGTCAGCCGGCCCGACCATGTCCGGGCCATCGCCGCCGCGGGAGCCGCAGGCGTGATCGTCGCGAGCGCCCTGGTCGACGCACTCGGCGCCGATGGAATGAACGTCGACGCCATGGACCGCCTGGTCCGGGAGCTCGCGACCGCCACGCAGATGCCCCAAACCTGACGCGCCATGGCAGGTCGTCGTGGCACTCTGGGCCAATGCCGAAGCCGATCGCGGTGACCATCGAGCACACGCCGAAGAAGACGTTCGTCACCGCCGCGGACTGGCCAGGGTGGAGTCGTTCCGGGAAGACCGAGCCACTCGCCCTCGAGGCGCTCGCGGCACACGCCCCGCGCTACGCCGTCGTCGCCGAGGCCGGGCGGCGCTGGTTCGCGGCGTCGCCGGCCGTCGCGGACTTCGAGATCGTCGAGCGCCGAGACGGCTCTGCTGGGACGGAGTTCGGCGTGCCGAGCCATCCCACCGATCACGACGCGCGTCCGACGAATGCCGATGAGGCCGCCCGACTGGCGAGTCTGGTTGAAGCGGCCTGGGAGTTCTTCGATCGCGTCGCGGCCGCGGCGCCGGAGGAGCTCCGCAAGGGCCCACGCGGCGGTGGCCGGAACACGTCCAAGGTCATCGCTCACGTGATGGAGGCGGATCGGGCGTACGCCAACCAGATCGGGATCAAGGTCCGCGAGTTCGCGCCCGACGACCGTGCGGCGATCGTGACGATGCGGCGGGCGATGCTGGACGTCCTGGCGGGCGCGCGCGACGGCACACCCCTGGCGGATCGCCATTGGCCCGCCCGCTACGCCGCCCACCGGATCGCGTGGCATGCCCTCGATCATGCCTGGGAGATCGAGGACCGCACCGAATAGGGCTCCTCGAGCGTCCGACCTCGACCGCGCCGGACGCTGCCACGATTGAACCGATCGGCCGCCGGGCGTCACCTATGGGCATGGAGGGAATCCTGGAGAGCCCGGCGTCGACCACGGAGATCCGGCTCACCGCTCGGGCGGAGCTGGTCGCGGCCGCCCGGCGCGGCGATCGAGATGCGTTCGCGATGCTGGTCGAGCCTGAGCTGACGAAGGCCCTCGGCGCCGCCCGGATCCTGATCCACTCGGGATCGGACGCTGCCGATGCCGTCCAGGACGCGCTGCTCTCGGCCTGGCGCGGCCTCGACAGCCTGCGCGACCCCGACGCATTTCCGGCATGGTTCCGGCGGCACGTCGTCCGGGCCGCGATCCGAATCGGCAAGCGGCCGCACGTCGTCGAGCTGGACGTGTCCGGAACCGTCGCCCCGGACGAGCTCGAGCGGACGTTCGAGCGTCGCCAGCTCGGTCGGGCGTTCGGCCGGCTCGACGACAAGGATCGGCTGCTCCTGACGCTCCACCACTTCTGGGGCCTGCCGATCGCCGAGACGGCCAGCCATCTGGGGATCCCGTCCGGGACGGTCAAGTCCCGGGTCCACCATGCGATGGCGCGCCTTCGTGCCGCCTACGAGGCCGAGGACCGGCGATGAGCGACCACTCGGGTCCGCGTTCGACGCCTGACGAGCCGTCCGATCCCGGCCTCGAGGCCGGGCTGACTGCCTGGTTCGAGGAACGTGGTCGACCGAACCCGGCCGAGCTGGCGACGGTCCGGGCCACGATCTCGGGGCTGCCTGCGCGGCGGCGGAGGGGCGGGCCGGTGTGGATCGGCCTGGCTGCCGCTGCGGCGGTCGCCGTCGTGGTCGGGGGGATCCTGCTCAGCAGCCGGCTCGCGCCGCCGAGCACAGCGGGCGCATCCGGCGATCCCGCGGCCTTCGCCAACGATCCACGCCTCGCGGCCTGCGCCAAACAGCACGTTGCCGAGCCCACGACGGTCTTCGAGATGACGCACGCCCAGTGGTTCCCGCTGTACTTCCCCGGGTGGTGGAGGGGAGCCCCCGAGCTCGAGGTCGACGATCCGGCGCTGGTCGTGATCGGACGCGAGCAGACCGTGTCCGGTAGCCGTCCAGCAGGATCCGCCGATCCCGCGGACCGTCGCGGCTATCAGATGTGCATCGCCGTGGGTCCGCCGTCCGGCGCCACCGTCCACGACTATGGCTGGACGCGGTTCGACCGCATCGTGCCCGTCCTCTCCCCGGCTGATGTCGCACGTGCCGGCCACGTCGACCCGGACGTGCTGGCGGACCCAGCCGCGTGGCGCTTTCCCGAGCGACTCGCTCCGTGCGGCGGACCGACCGGCAATGAGCTCTACATCTTCGAGGCGAACCCGCTCAGCGACTTCGCTCGCATCTTTCCGGCCGCTCCTTCGATCCCAGCTGTGGACATCGACGACTCGGGAATCGTGATCGTGTATGGCGATCCACTTCCGCTGCGCGGGCGAAGCATCGACTCCAGGACCGGCCAGCCGGGCATCCACGACCTCTGCGTCGTCTTCTCTACCGACAATCGCTCGGCCATCCTGCCCGACATCGACATCACCGGGTTCCACCTCCGCATCGACGGCCCGGCTCCCACGGACGCCGTCCCGACGCCGGGTCCGAGCACGGAGGCCTCGCCGACCCCGCCCGTCACGACACCCGAGCCGGGACCGGCGTGGGCCGGCGACGCCCGCGGCGGACTGCGGTGTCTGGGGATCATGGGCCTCGTCCCGACGCCGGGCGTTGCGGGTACGGATGCCGCGACCAGCCAGTTACCCGAGGAGGCCCTGCGCTGGTTCCTGGAGTCGGTACGCGTCTCGGGCGAGCCGTTCCCGGTTCAGGGGTTCGCCGAGGCCGACGCCGTCGAGGACGCCCGCCTGTATACGAGCCCGGTCGGGGGCGATCCCAAGGCGGCCGTGGTCGTGTCGGCGCGCAGCAGCGGTCCCGATCGCGTGTGGTTCGTCACGTCGGCTGGAGCCTGCTCCGAGCACGAGCTGGACCCAACGATCCCCACGGGCCGCGATCCGTTCGGAATCTGGGCGGATTCGACCGGGGAGCGGGTCGCAGACGCCGTGCTCGAGGGGACCGCGGATTGCTACGGCGGGACCCAGATCCGCCTCCATGACCGCCTCTACGTCCGGACGCCTGGAGGCGGCGTCGACCCGACGCAGCTCGAGATGACGTGGAGCCTGAACGCGACCCTGCCCGACGCGACGAACGACACGGGCTACCAGAGCGGGACGCTCCGCCTGTTCACTCGCGAGGACGGCAAGGCGATCTACGTTGTCGACGGCGACCGAGTCGAGCGTCTGCCCCACGTCATCGGTGACGAGGTCCAACGGACCGATTGCAACTAGCGGCTGTCGTCTCCGTCGCCGGGCACGCCGCCGAACGGCTCCGCCCTCCGCGCCCGTGTCCGATCGCGCCGCTCGAGGCTGCGGGCGACCGCGAAGAGGCGCTTGAAGATCGCGAGCAGGTCGGCCTGGGGCGTCGGGCCGTCGTTGGCCATCGAGACGCGCAGGAGGACCTCCCGTTCGCGCTGCGGGTCGCGGATCGCACGCCGTCCGGTTGCGACCTTGACCTTCCCGACCTCGCGCGCGAGCTCGGCTCGCTCGTTGAGCAGCCGGACGATTCGCCGGTCCAGCGCATCGATCCGCCTCCGGAGGCGACGAAGCTCCGCCGGCTCGGCCCCGCGCGACGGACCGTCAGCCATCGCCGCCTCCGAACCGGGCCGCGATCGCCTCGAGGGCGAGCAGGTACCCGCGCTTGCCTTGCCCGACGATCGACTCGACCGCAACGTCGTGGAGGAAGTTCACCGCCCGGAACGGCTCGCGCGTCGCCGGGTCGGACAGGTGGACTTCCCAGAACGGCCGCTCCACGCCGAGCAGGGCGTCGCGCAACGCGACGGACGTATGGGTCAGCCCGCCGGCGTTGACGATCGCCACGTCGAAGTCGCGCTCGTGCAGCCGGTCGATGAGGGCCCCCTCGTGGTTCGACTGGAAGAAGTCGACGTCCAGCCCCAGGTCGTCCGCTCGGACGGCGATCTCGGCGTGGATGTCATCGAGCGTGTCGTGGCCGTAGATCTCGGGCTCGCGCGAGCCGAGGAGGTTCAGGTTCGGCCCCTGGAGGACGAGGACCCGGGTCATGCGGCGGCTCCCTTCGCGGCAAGCAATGACGCGGCGGCTGCCTCGACCACGTCGGCCGGCACGTCGGCCCGCACGACCGACCCCTCGGCGGTCGGCAGCACCCAGCGCAGCGCGCCGTCGGCGTGCTTCTTGTCGGCGGCCAGCGCCCCGAGCACGGTTTCGATCGGGTAGGGCAGGGGCTCGGTCGCCAGCCCGACCGTCGTCAGCAACCGCTCGATCCGGTCGGCCCGGTCCGCCGGCGTCACCTCGAGCGCCCGCCCGATCCGGACCGCGCCGCGCAGGCCGTGGGCGACCGCCTCGCCGTGCAGCAGGTCGCCGAACCCGCCCGCCGCCTCCACCGCGTGGCCCAGCGAGTGCCCCAGATTCAGGGTGATCCGGCCGTCCGCGGCGCCCTCCTTCTCGTCGACGTCGACCACCGCGACCTTGGCCCACGCCGCCCGCTCGACGAGCTCGGCCATGGCGCCCGACGCGAATGCCTCCTCGTCGCCGCGCGCGATCGCCTCGCCGTCGCGCTCGAGAAGGGCGAAGAGGCGCTCGTCGCCGAGGGCGGCCATCTTGACGGCCTCGCCGAGGGCCGCCCGGCGCTGGCGCTCCGGCAGTGACCGCACGAACGCGATGTCGATCACGACCGCGGCGGGCGGATGGAACGCACCGACGAGGTTCTTGCCTTCGGGCAGGTCGACCCCGGTCTTGCCGCCGATCGACGAGTCGATCTGGGCCACGAGCGTCGTCGGCACCTGGATGAACGGCACGCCCCGGAGCCAGCTCGCGGCGAGGAAGCCGGCCGCGTCGCCGAGCGCCCCGCCACCGATCGCCACGAGCGGCTCGCCGCGCTCGGCCCGCAGTCGGGCCAGCTCGCTCGCGGCGGCCTCGACGACCGCCATCCGCTTTGCGCCCTCGCCCTGGGGCAGGAGGATCCGCTCGACGGGCCAGCCCTCGTCCGCGAGGGCGGCGCCGATCGCCTCGCCGGTCGCCGCCCAGGCACCCGGCTCGGAGACGAGGATGGCCCGGCGCGCACGGAGGCCGCGGAGCGTGTCGGCGATGACCGAGGTCGCGATGCCCTCGCCGATCACGAGGTCGCCGCCGAGCGAGCGGCCCCGGAGCAGGACCGTCGGGCTCGGCTCGCGGGCCGCACGACCCACGAGCTCGTCGATGCGCTCGACGATCGAGGCCAGCTCGGCAACGCCGTTCATCCGCTGGGCCGCCGAGTAGAACCGGTCGCGATCCCGGGCCAGGTCCCGGATTGCGCCCATCGGATCCCGCCCGACGATCAGGGGCCGAACGTTCGGGGAACGCCGCAACCGTTGGGCGAGAACCTCCGGCCGGACGTCGAGCCAGACCGGAACGCGGTCGCGGTAGAGGGCCCAGCGGTTGCGCGGGTCGACCACGGCTCCGCCGCCGGTCGCAACGACGGTCGTGACCGCCGGGCTGCGATCCGGTGGTCCGAGATCGGCCACCGCCTGCCGCTCCAGGGCACGGAACCCGGCCTCGCCACGCTCCGCGAAGATCTCCGGGATCGGGCGACCAGCAGCCTTCTCGATCGCGTCGTCGAGATCGACGAACACGGCCCCGTGGCGGTGGGCGAGGCGTCGCCCGACCGCGCTCTTGCCGCTGCCGGGAAGGCCGACGAGGACGACGTCCATGGTCCGATCCGGGGCCCTAGTCGTCGCCGCCGGAGCCGGCCTCGTCGCCGCCCGCGCTGCCGACGGCTTCGTCCGTGCCCGCCGCCGCCCCGGAGCGCCGCCCGCCCGCGACCGGCGCCTCGATCGGGCCCGAGATCCGCGCGACGTAGCGGTCGAGCGCGTCGCGGGTGTCGGCGATCGTGTCGCCCCCGAACTTGTCGAGCATCGCGTCGGCCAGGGTCAGCATCACCATCGCCTCGGCGACGACGCCGGCCGCCGGCACGACGCTGATATCGGATCGCTCGTAGTGGGCCTTGTCGACCGACTCGCCGCTGATCAGATCGGCCGACGGCAGCGGCCGGGCGAGCGTCGAGATGGGCTTCACCGCGCCGCGGACGACCAGTGGCTCGCCGTTCGTGATTCCGCCGGTCAGGCCGCCGGCGTTGTTCGAGCGATGGATCCAGCGACCGCCCGCACCGCGCCCGACGATCACGTCGTGGACGGCCGAGCCGAAGCGCTTCGTCTGCTCGAACCCCAGCCCGAACTCGACGCCCTTGACGATGTTGATGCTCATCACGGCCGCGGCGAGCGCCGCGTCGAGCCGGCGATCCCAGTGGACATACGACCCGAGCCCGATCGGCAGGCCGTGGGCGACCACCTCGAACACACCGCCGACCGTGTCGCCGTTGGACCGCGCCTCGTCGATCCGGGCGATCATCGCGGTCTCGGCGTCCGGATCCGGGCAGCGCAGGGGGGAGGCGTCGGCCTCCTCGCGCGAGCGACTCGCGTTCGCCGGGTCGAGAGCCACGCCGCCGACCTCCGCCGTGAACGACCAGACCTCGACCCCGAGCTCGCGCAGGATCGCCCGGGCAACGCCGCCGGCGGCCACTCGGGCAGCCGTCTCCCGGGCCGATGCCCGCTCGAGCACGTTCCGGACGTCGTTGAAGCCGTACTTCAGGGCGCCGGCGAGATCGGCGTGACCGGGCCGGACGCGGGTGACCGGCGTGGCGCGCTTGTTGCCGTCGCCGGCGGCCACGGCGAGCTCGGCCGCCTCGTCGTCGGCCAGGCCCTCGACCTGCATGACCCGGGTCCAGTTCTCCCAGTCGCGGTTGGCGACGAGGAGCAGGATCGGCGAGCCGACCGTCAGCCCGTGACGGACGCCGCTGACGATGTCGGCGCGGTCCTGCTCGATCGCCTGACGGGCGCCGCGGCCGTAGCCGCGCTGCCGGCGCGCGAGGTCGACCGCGAGCTCATCCGCCCCGAGCGCCAGGCCGGCCGGGACGCCCTCGACGGTGACCGCCAGCGAGCGGCCATGCGATTCCCCGGCGGTCAGCCAGCGTAGACGTCCCATGGCGCGTGGTCGGGGCTCCGGTCAGGCGCCGGTTGCGCCCGGACCGTCGGCCGCTCCATCGCCGGCCGCGCCCGTGGCTCCGGTCGTGGCTCCGGCCTTGGCTCCGGCCGTGGCGAGCGGGTCGTCGCCGGCGGGCTCGCCCTCGGCCGAGCGCACACCACCCGCCCGCGCCTTGGACAGCGCCTTCTGCATGACGTCGACCGGGGCCGCCATCCCCGTCCAGAGCGTGAACGCCGCCGCGCCCTGGTGGAGCAGCATCTGCTCGCCGTCGGAGACGGTGCAACCGGCGGCCTCGGCGTCGCGGAGCAGCTTCGTCCGAGCGTAGATCAGGTCGAGCACCAGCAGGTCCGGCGGCAGGACCTCGGCGGGGATGGGCGAGACGTCGCTCGTCAAGCCGATCGACGTCGCGTTGACCAGGATCTTCGACTTGGCGAGCTCCGCCTCGATGATCGACTCGTGCCACGGCATCGCACGCAGCTCCATGTGCGCGGCACTCCGACCGAAGTGCTTCACGAGCGACTCGGCGCGGTGGAGGTGGCGGTTGAAGACGACGATCCGCTGGAAGCCCTCGCGGATCAGGCCGTAGACCACCGCCCGGGATCCGCCGCCGGCTCCGAGGACGATCGCCGCACGCGGCATCTTCTGACGGCCGACGAGCTTGTCGAGGGCGACCTTGAAGCCCGGCACGTCGGTGTTGTGGCCGACCAGCCGGCGGCCCTCGCGCGTGACCGTATTGACCGCGCCGGTGGCGTGGGCCTCCTCGGTCAGCCGATCGACCAGCGGGACCACCCGCTCCTTGTGCGGGATCGTGACGTTCGCCCCGAGGAAGTCGTCACCGCGGATCTCGCCGATCGCGTCGGTGAGGGCAATCGGCGCGCGGTCCCAGAGCTCGTATGCGGCGTCGATGCCCTGGTCGTCGAACGCGGCCTGCTGCATCGCGCCCGACAGCGAATGGGCGACGGGATGCCCGATGAGGACGACGCGCTTGGTCATGAGCCAACCCTTCCGAGATCGTCGAAGAAGCCGGGATAGGAGATCGAGGCGCTGGCCGGGCGGAGGACGGTCGTCCGGCCGGTGGCGACGAGGCCGGCGATGGCGAACGTCATGGCGAGGCGATGGTCGTCGAGGCTGTCGACGGTTGCGCCCGCGAGCCGCCGGCCGCCAGCGATCCGGACATCGTCGCCCTCGACGGCGATGTCAGCCCCGAGCGCCCGAAGACCCTCGGCGATGCCGGCGAGCCGGTCGGATTCCTTGTGGCGGAGCTCGCCGGCGCCGCGGATGGTCGTCGTGCCCGCGGCATGGGAGGCGGCCAGGCTCAGGATCGGGATCTCGTCGATCGCGGATGCCACGTCGGCCGGGCCGAGATCGATCGCCCGCAGCTCCGACGAGCGGACGCGCAGGTCCGCCAGCGGCTCGCCGACGCCGTTGACGGTCGAGCCGACCGGGGTCTCCAGGATGTCGGCGCCCATCGCGCGCAGCAGGTCGATGACGGCCCGGCGGGTCGGATTGACACCGACGTTCCGCAGCATCAGGTCGGCATCGGGATGGATCGCGGCGGCGACGAGCCAGAAGGCGGCCGCCGACACGTCGCCCGGGACGCGCTCGTCGATGGCCGTCATCGTCCGCCCTCCTTCGAGGCTGACCGCCACTGCTCCGGCGCGTCCCTCCGCGTCGGCCGGTGCCAGTCCCTCCGTCGTGACCGCGATGCCGCGCGCCCGCAGCATCCGCTCCGTGTGATCGCGCGTCGCGACGGCTTCCCGGACGGTCGTCCGCCCCTCCGCCCGGAGCGCCGCCAGGAGGATCGCCGACTTCACCTGCGCACTCGGGACCGGCGTCCACCGATCGACCGCGTTGAGGGGCTGGCGACCGATGACGGTCAGGGGTGGGACGGAATCGTCGGATCGGGCAAGGAGCGTCGCGCCCATCGCGCGAAGTGGCTCGATGATACGGGCGACCGGTCGGCGTCGCAACGAATCATCGCCGTCGAGGACGCTCCGGAACGGCAGTCCGGCGAGGATTCCGGCGAACAGCCGGAGCGACGTCCCGGAGTTGCCGCAGTCGAGGTCGGCCGCCGGCTCGTGCAGCCGGTCGGCGCCCGGCGAGCTCACTCGATAGGTGACCGTGGGACTCGCCGACCCGTCAGGCGCGCCATCCGACCCCGCGCCTGGGAGCCGCTCGACGGTCGCCCCGAGCGCCCGGCAGATCCCGGCGGTCGAGCGCACGTCGGCGCCATCACCGGCGCCCTCGATCCGGCTGTCGCCGGCGGCGAGTGTCGCGAGCATCAGGGCGCGGTGGCTGATCGACTTGTCGCCGGGCAGGACGAGCTCGCCGCGCAGCCGAGTTGCTGGCACGACGACGACGGCGTCCGTCGAGGCCGACACGGAGGTCGACGTCACCGCGGGGCCATATCAGTGCTTCGACGGGCCGGCGGCCGCAGTCACGCCAACGGTCTCGATCGGGGACGCGTACATCGATCGGACGTGCTCGTGGACCGGAACGAGCTCGGTCATCATGGCCCGGAACTGCTCGAAGTTGAGCTGCTGCTCGGCGTCGGACAGCGCGGAATCCGGGTCCGGATGGACCTCGACCATGACCCCGTCGGCGCCGACGGCGACCCCGCCCACCGCCAGCGGCGCGACGAGCCAGCGCTTGCCGGTGGCGTGGCTCGGGTCGACGATCACGGGCAGATGGCTCAGGTGATGGACCAACGGCACCGCTGCCAGGTCCATCGTGTTGCGGGTGTACGTCTCGAAGGTCCGGATGCCACGCTCGCACAGGATCACGTTCGGGTTGCCGGAGCTGACGATGTACTCCGCGGCCATGAGCCACTCCTCGACGGTGGCGCCGTACCCGCGCTTGAGCATGACCGGCCGGGCGACCCGCCCGACCGCCGTCAGGAGCGAGTAGTTCTGCATGTTCCGGGTGCCGATCTGGAGGATGTCGGCGTACTCGGCCACGATGTCGACCTGGTTCGGCTCCATGACCTCGGTGATCACGGGCAGCCCGGTCCGATCGCGCGCCTCGGCGAGGTAGCGGAGCGCCTCGACCCCCAGGCCCTGGAAGCTGTAGGGCGAGGTTCGCGGCTTGAACGCCCCGCCGCGCAGGATCGTGGCGCCGGCTTCGGCGACGACGTCGGCGGTCTCGAACAGCTGGTCGCGGCTCTCGACCGAGCACGGCCCGGCCATCATCGTCAGGGAGCCGTCGCCGATGACCGCGTCGAGGACGCGGATGACGGTGTTCTCGGGGTGGAACTCGCGCGAGGTCAGCTTGAACGGGCGGCTGATGGGCGTGACGGTCTCGACCCCGGCGAGGCCGGCGAGACGGCTGATCAGGTCCGCCTTGCGGGCCCCGATCTCGCCGATGACGGCGATGGCCGTCCGCTCGGCGCCGACGTGGTCGTAGGGCGTGAGGCCCTCGCCGAGGATGGCGCTCTTGACGCCCAGGATCTCGGCCTCGCCCGCGGTCCGGGCCATCACGACGAACATCCGGTTCGCATCCTCTCTGGTCAAACAAAAAAGCAGAGGTCGCGACCTCTGCTTCCACCCGGCACGACCCGCGATCCCGGGCCTAGGCTCCGGGGTCGGTCATGCCGGGCGTCGAAAGTAGAAGGTGTCGTTCATCTGCGTGCTGCGGACGGTACGGCGCACCGGGCACCGTGTCAACGCGCGTCACGGTGGCAGCGACCAGGGAGCGCCCTCACGGGTGCGGCCCCGGCAACCCGGCGCGGGCCGCGATCGACTCGACAACCTCCGTCTTGGCGTCCGCGTAGTTCTGGACGAACTGCCAGTCGCGCTGCAAGAGCTCGCGCTTGGTCGACTCGTACAGCTCCCGGTCGTCGTCGTGGGTCCGCAGCCAGTCGCGGAACCCGACCATCCGCTCGAGCTCGACACAGTCCGCCGAGAAGGTGTGGAGGTTGACGTTCGTGTCCGGGCCCTTGAACACGCGGTGGTCGTACCAGTCGGGCTCCTGCTCCCGGATCGACAGGCGATAGCCCGCGGCCTCCAGATCAGGGACGTACGCCGGCTCGTCGTTGACGTCGGCGACGGTCATCGTGATGTCGATGACGGGCTTGGCCGCGAGACCGGGAACGGACGTCGACCCGGTGTGCTCGATGCGGGTGACGCGGTCGCCCAGCGCGGCCCGGATCCGTGCCTCCTCGCGGGCGTACAGGGCCGGCCACGCCGGGTCGTATTCGACGAAGGTGATCGGCCTGGTCAGCGGCTGAACCGGCTCGACGGAGTACGCCTGGATCTGCTCGGCGGACATCGGCTGGCGGCCCGGTCGGGCGGCGGATTCGGGGTCGATGGGGTGGTCGGTCATCGGGCTCCTCGACTGCGGACAGCGACCCAACGTACCAGACCGGGGATGGCCGCGGGCCACGGGACCCGTGGTAGGATTCCGGCCGCCGCGCGACGGAGAGGTCGCATAGAGGCCTAGTGCGACGGTTTGCTAAACCGTTGAGTGGGGTAACCTGCTCCGAGGGTTCGAATCCCTCCCTCTCCGCCAGCTTTCGCCGGGTCCGCTCCGGCCGATGACGCCGGCATCGCGTGCGCCCGTAGCTCAGTGGATAGAGCGTCAGGTTGCGGACCTGAAGGTCGTGGGTTCGAGTCCCGCCGGGCGCGCCAACCCCCAGGTGCAGCCCCGCGCGCGGGCCGCCGTGACCCACGGGCCTGCGACCCGGCACCGACGCCGACGCCGACGCCGAATCCGACGACGGCCCCTCCTCTACGCTCTGGCGATGCTCCGAAATCCGCTCCGTCGCCTGATGCGGTCGCCGCGTGTCGTCCGGGCGGGCTTTGCCGTGGCGCGTCGGCTGCCGGTCGGTTCGGACACCGCGCTGCGCCTCGGTCGCAACGTCTGGCGGCGGTCGGCCGGCGCGACGCCCCGGGCGGCCCAGGAGGGCGACGTCCCTGGCCGCCACACGCCCGCGACGCCGCCGCGGGCCATCGACCGCCACTGGCCCGCGCCGCCCGCGGTCAGCGAGCCCGGCCGCGCGATCCGCTCGGTCCCGTCGTCGGTCGCCCCGACGCCCACGTTCGACATCGACCTGATGGAGCAGCTCCACGCCGAGTACCTGTCCCACCCGCTCGTCCCCGTTCCGCCCGGCCGGACCGCGAGCGAGCGGGCCGAGCGCGCCCGGGCTCGCCTGCTCGACGTCCACCGCGAGATCGACCTCGCCGGCCAGCGCGTCCTCGAGATCGGCTGCGGCGCGGGCTACGAGGTCTGGTACCTCAGCCATCACTTCGGCAGCGACGCGACGGGGCTCGACATCATCGAGCGCGCCGCGTGGGCGGAGCTCGCCGACGAGCGCACCCACTACGTCCTCGGCGACCTCGCGACGAACCGCCTGTTCGACGCCGACAGCTTCGACCGGATCATCTCGTTCGCCGTCTGGGAGCACGTCAGCCACCCATCGGCGGCGCTGGCGGAGGCGTTCCGCGTCCTCCGCCCCGGCGGCCTCGCCTGGATCAAGGCGAACCTCCATCGCGGGCCGATGGCGTCGCACCTGTACGCGGACATCGCCTTCCCCTATCCCCACCTGCTCTTCACCGACGATGTGATCCGCGAATTCATGCGCCGTCACGACCGGCCGGTCATGGGCGCGTCGTGGGTCAACCGCCTGTCGTGGGCCGACTACGACGCCCGGATCCGATCCCTCGGCTTTCGCATCCGGGCGCTGCGCTTCACGGGCCAGCCGATCGACGAGGACTTCTACCGGCGCTTCGAGGGCGTTCTCGGGCGCTATCCCCGAGCCGACCTGGTTCGCGACTTCTTCGAGGTCGTGCTCGAGAAGCCGGCCTGACGACGTCGGGCGGCCGCCCTACTTCAGGACGAGGGCGGCGACGATGGCGATGAGCGGCGGCACGGCCTGGATGGCAGCGGAGCGCGCGAACCGACGATTGGTGGACAGCAGGACGAGTCCCGCGCCGACCATGCAGGCACACGCGAACAGGACGACGGCCCGCCCGGCGTCGGTCGAGCCCGACGCGACCAGCGCCAGCCCGCCGACGATCCCGACGGCGAGGAACAGGTTGTAGAAGCCCTGGTTGAAGGCCATCGGCCGGACGGCGGCGATCTGCTCGGGCGTCGTCAGGCCGAACCGCGCCGCCACCGACGGCTGGGTGAACGTCACGCTCTCGAGGACG
Organism: uncultured Chloroflexia bacterium; assembly: GCA_963783055.1. Lineage (GTDB taxonomy): Bacteria > Chloroflexota > Limnocylindria > Limnocylindrales > CSP1-4 > CF-46. The sequence continues at coordinate 376,094 of CAWAMB010000002.1, read as the reverse complement.
AAGAAGAGGACGTGGATGGCCGCCGCGAGAAGGGCGGCGACCTGGGCGACGAGCGGCATCGGATCTCCCTCGGCCGGCAGCCGGCGAACGACACCGGCCCGCGGCCGGATGGCATGATGCGGCCGAGCGTAGCAGCAGCGGGAGGCGCGATGAGCGGCGAGCGGGTCGGGTTCCTCGGTCTCGGGACGATGGGTGCCGCGATGGCCGCCAACCTGGCTCGGGCCGGGTTCGAAGTGACCGCGTGGAACCGCAGCCCGGACCGCGCGCCCGAGCTGGCCGAGCTCGGCGTGACCCGTGCCGGCTCGCCGTCGGCCGTTGCGGCCGCCTGCGATGTCGTCGTGGTCTGCGTCTCGGACACGCCGGATGTCGAGGCGGTTCTGTTCGGCCCCGAGGGCGTGGTGGACGGCGCGCAAAGCGGCCAGCTCGTCATCGACTGCTCGACCATCTCGCCGTCGGCGACCCGCGCCTTCGCGGCCCGCCTGGCCGAGCGCAACGTCGACCTCGTCGACGCGCCCGTGTCGGGTGGCAGCGAGGGTGCCCAGAAGGCGACGCTCACGATCTTCTGCGGCGGCGAGGCGGCGGCCGTCGAGCGGGCCCGCCCGATCCTGGCCGCGATGGGCAAGACGATCACCCACGTCGGCCCGAGCGGGTCGGGTCAGGCCGTCAAGGCCGTCAACCAGGTGATCCTCGCCGGGACCTACCTCGGCGTGGCCGAGGGCATCGTGCTCGCGATGAAGGCCGGGCTCGATGTCGGCCAGGTCGTCGAGGCGCTCGGCGGTGGGGCGGCCCAGAGCTGGGTCCTCGCCAACCGGAGCGGTCGGATGATCGCCAACGACTATCCGCTCGGCTTCAAGGTCGCCCTCCACCGCAAGGATCTCCGGATCGCGCTCGACCTGGCCCGCGAGATGGGTGCCGACCTGCCGATCGCCGACCTGGCCGCGGCGTTCGAGTCGGACCTCGTGGACGGCGGCCATGCCGACGACGATATGTCCGCGCTGGCGCGGGTCATCCGGGGACGGTCGGGCCTCGCCGACTGAGGCCGGCCGCCGGGCGAGAGCTCAGACGGCCGCGCCGACCCCGCCGCCGACGCCCACGAGCAGCATCGGATCGCCGAGCTTGCCTTCGTAGCGCGGCCGGAACCGCTCGACGTTGTACATGTCGGGAACGTCGACCCGGCGCGCCTTGGTGCCGGGCGTCGGGAGCTCGGTGTGGGCGTACTTCCCGTCGCGGATGGCCATCATCCGGCCGGTGATCCCGTCGCGGACGAGGTCCATGGCGATGTTGGCGTACGTCGTCGCGACCATCGCGTCGAGGGCGTCGGGCTCGCCCGAGCGCAGGTCGTAGGTCAGCTCCGACGCAACCGTCTCGATCCCCGTGCGCTGCTTCAGCTCGCTGGCCAGCGCCTCGCCGACGTTCGCCTTGTGGCGGTGGCCGAACATGTCGGCCTCGCCGACGTCCTGCATCTGGGCGCCCTGCCAGATCGCGCCTTCGGCCGTGACGACGACGGCGTAGTGCGACGGGTTGGCCTCGCGGTCCGCGGTCAGGACGGCTGCCAGCCGGTCGAGGTCGTACGGTGCCTCCGGGATGAGGCAGCGGGCGGAGGTCACGTAGGCCGTGTACAGGGCGGAGAAGCCGGCGTCCCGGCCGAAGATCCGGAACACGCCGATCCGCTCGTGCGACCCGAGCGTCGTCCGCTGGCGGTTGATCAGCTCCTTCGCCCGGGTGATCGCCGTCGAGAAGCCGATGCAGTACTCGGTCCCGGCGACGTCGTTGTCCATCGTCTTCGGGATGGCGACGAGGGACACGCCCTCGTCGAACAGGACGCGCGAGAAGCTGAGGGTGTCGTCGCCGCCGATCGTGACGAGGAGGTCGAGCCCGAGCCGGGCGATGTTGTCGAGGACGACCGGGGTGAGGTCGACGACGCCATCGGGCTTCGTGAGCGCAGCGACCCGGGCCGGGTCGAGCCAGGCCGGCAGGTTGTCCGGCTTCATCTTGGTCGGGTTCGTCCGCGAGGTGTGGAGCATCGTGCCGCCGGTCCGGTCGATCGTCCGCGTGTTCGTCCGGTCGAGCTTGACGATGTAGTGCGGATCGGGCTCCGGGTCGAACCGGAGGTGGGTCAGGCCCTCCCAGCCGCGCCGGATGCCGATCACCTCGTCGCTGATCTCGGTCGCGCGATAGACGACCGACTTGATGACCGAATTCAGGCCGGGAACGTCGCCGCCGCCGGTGAGGATGCCGATGCGTCGATGAGTCGTCATGACACCGGATCGTACCCCTCGGGCAACGAGCCGGTCGGTTGCGAGATGGTGACGCCGGCCCGGACGCGGAGCGGGAGACAGCCTGTTACGGTTGGTCCATGAATTACGAGCTGTTCATGGGCGAGGCGCTGGCGGAAGCGCGCAATGCGATCGCGGCGGGGGAGCGCCCGAACGCCGCGCTCGTCGTCGTCGACGAGGCGATGGTCGCCCGAGCCCATGACCGGGTCATCGAGTCGAACGACCCGACGGCCCATGCCGTCGTTGTCGCCCTGCGCGAGGCGGCCCGCAAGCTGGGCCGCGAGCGGCTGGCCGACGCGACGATCTTCACGACCGTCGAGCCGTGCGTCATGTGCGTCGGGGCGCTGCTCGAGAGCGACGTGGCCGCCCTCGTCTTCGCCATGCCGAACGAGACCGAGGGCGCGGCCGGCACGATCATCCAGCTCGCCCAGCACCCGGATCTGCCGCGCCGGATCCGGATCGTCAGCGGCATCCGGCGCGACGAGGCCGAGGAGCTCCTGGCGGGCGTGACCGCGATCGCCTGACCGACGATCCCGGGGCGGCCGCCGCCCGGCTCCGTGAGTCTCCCGGGACTTGAATCGCCCGCCGCCGTGCACGCCCGTGCCCTAAAAGGTCCAATTCCGCGACCGGCCACGCACGCCGATGCCGGATTTGAGTCAGGTGGGACTCGCGAGGGGCCGGACCATCGTCCGGGCGGCCACGGTCCCGACCTTTGCTATCCTCTGCCGCGGAGAGGTGTCCGAGTGGTTGATGGTGCCGCTCTCGAAAAGCGGTGTGCGAAAGCACCGCGGGTTCGAATCCCGCCCTCTCCGCCAGCACTCGTTCAACCAGCCGGCCGGCGTGACGTCGGTCGGCTTCTCTTCTCTCGGGGGAGAGGTCGCCTAGTGGACTATGGCGCCGCACTGGAAATGCGGTTCGGGGCAACCCGTCGCGGGTTCGAATCCCGCCCTCTCCGCCACCCGTATCGATGACTGGCCGCTCGTTCCCGGAGATCACCCCACTCGAGATCGGCCAGTTCACCTTCGCCGCCGATGAGCCGTGGCCCGGCGAGCTCGGCGTCGTCGTCGCCTACGCCATCCGCCGGCGCGAAGGCGTCCTCCTCTTCGACACCGACTTCGGCTTCCGCGTCCTTGCGACGTCCGGTCACTCGACTGGTCATCAGTCGTTGGTCGTCGCCCAGCCGGATGGCCCGGTCGTCCTCTCCGGCCAGGCGATCTACGGGCTTGACGAGTGGACGGGATCGCGCGGTGGCCGAGGCCGATCGACCGCGCCGGACCGAACCGCCTACGACGCGTCCGTCGCGCGCATTCGGGCGATCGAGCCGTCACGCGTGCTGTTCGCCCACGACCGACGCCCGTGGTCGAGGTGATGCTCGCGACGACCACCTGCGCGGACATCGCGAGGTGCGTTTCGCTGGATGACGACACAGCGGCAGGGTCGAAGTGCTGAACACGCAGGGTCTTGTCGCCTCGGTCGGCGTCGTCGTTGGGACCAGCAGTCTGGCTTTCGTGCTCCTTCGGGAGGCGTACCGGCTGGGCGCCCGACCGATCGTTTACGCCGTTCTCATCGGCGAGTTCGGGTTAATCGTCGCGGTCGTCGGTCTGTATGCGCTGACGTCCCTGCGCCCGCCGATCGCGGTGATCCTCATCCTCTCGATCGTCAGCCTCATGGTGTTGATCGACCCTGCCAAGCTCGTCGCGCGGACAGGTGGACCCGTGTCCGTTCGAGACCTGCGCTACGCGATCCTTGACTTTGAAGACGTCCTTCACGCCCAACCCCCGCCTTCAGACGAGGACATTCGAAAAGCCGTCGCGCACGTTCGCGCGGCGACGTCGTTGGCAACGCGGAATTACGGCCGGCTATTCGCCGAATACGTCGAAATGAAGCAGTTCGGGGTCTCGCCGATTCAGGGCGATGCGCGCTCCCTCGAGAGGAGATACCTTGCTGCGGAGGAACGGATCAATCGGATGTGGGACGCCGAGCGGAGCCCCGACGGGGAACGCCCTCCCCAGGGCTGACTTTCACGTCCACCCGGGCCGGCCCGTCAGGCGCCGTCTTGGCGCAACGGCCGGGCCAGGATGATCTCGTCCCAGCGGATCTCGCCCGTCCGGACGAAGCCGTTCTTCTCGTAGAAGGGCACGGGCGAGCCGTCGCCGGGCCCCGTGCTCGTATGAAGGACGTCCGCGCCCGGGCGATCGCGCAGGTAGTCCACCACCGCCTCGATGGCCGCCGAGCCGTAGCCGCGGCCCTGGTGGCGGCGATCGATCAGGAGTCGCCACAGGAAGAACGGATAGACGCGGTCCTCGTCGAAGACCTCGACGCCGTCGCTGATCATCACGAAGCCGACGACCTCGCCACCGGCCACCACCGCCCACATCCGCGGCTTGCCGTCGGGGTCGTCGGCCGCGTCCTCGAAGTGGGACGCCATCGAACCGAGGAAGCGCTCCTGGCCGGGCGCTCGCTCCAGCCGGAGGACCGCCGCCCGGTCTTCGTCGGTCACGATGTCGCGCAGCTCGACGGTCGTCATCGGCGGATCGTGGATGCCGCGAGAAGGCCGCGTCAAGCCGTCCCTGGACCGCCGGCGAAGGCATCCCTGCTAGACTGCCCGGGCCGTGCTAGGCGGGGAACTAGCGGTGCCCTGAACCTGCAATCCGCTCCAGCAGGGCTGAATTCCCACCCGAGGACTGCGTCCTTGCAGGCCGCCGCTTCGAGCGACGTTGAGGATCGGGTCCCGCGCAGCGACGAACCGCGAACCGTGTCAGGTCCGGAAGGAAGCAGCACTAAGCGATCCTCGTCGGGTGCCGCGGAACGGCCTGGTCCGAGCCGCTCGTCGTGGAGGGCGCGAGGCCCCACAGGACGACGGTGGGTGCACGGCACTTTCATCAGCCGCCCGCGAACAGGAGCGACGTGAGCCCGACCGCTCCCCCGACCTCGACACCGGCGCCGGGGTCCGGCGCCTCGGCGACGACGGCCGCCCAGGTGTCGACGGCGCCCCATCAGGCGCTCTACCGCCGCTGGCGTGCCCAGACCTTCTCCGAGATCGTCGGCCAGACGGCCGTCGTCGAGACGCTCCGGAACGCGGTCCGCTCCGACCGCGTATCGCATGCGGTCCTGTTCGTCGGGCCGCGCGGGACCGGCAAGACGTCCCTCGCCCGGATCCTGGCCAAGGCCCTCAACTGCACGAACCTCCAGGACGGCGATCCGTGCGACACGTGCGAGGCGTGCGTCGCGATCCGCGAAGGCCGGGCGATGGATCTCATCGAGATCGACGCCGCGAGCAACCGCGGCATCGATGCGATCCGCGACCTGCGCGAGCGGATCCAGTACGCCCCGACGGACCTGCGCCGCAAGGTCTACATCCTCGACGAGGCTCACCAGATCACGAAGGACGCCTGGAACGCCCTCCTGAAGTCGCTCGAGGAGCCGCCGGAGTTCGTCGCGTTCATGTTCGCGTCGACCCACCCCCAGGACTTCCCGCCGGCGATCCTGTCGCGCCTCCAGCGGTTCGACGTTCGCCGTCTGACGGTCGAGGAGATCGAGGGCAAGCTCGAGCGGATCCTGTCGGCGGAGTCCGTGACGGCCGAGCCCGCCGCACTGCGCCTCATCGCCCGGCTTGCCGCCGGCGGGATGCGCGACGCCGAGTCGATCCTCGACCAGGTGCTCGCGTCGGCCGGCGCGACGATCGACGAGGCCTCCGTCCGCGACCTCCTGGGCCTGGCCGATGCCGACGCCGTCGGGCGCCTGACCGGCGCGCTGGTCGATGGTGACGCCGGTGCCGGCATCGCGGTCCTGGCCGAGCTCGACGACCGCGGCCGCGACGTCGCCGTGGTCCTGGACCAGATTCTCGACCAGGTCCGGGCCGAGCTCGCCGCCGCCATCGGTCCGACCGGCGACCCCGATCGTGCCGCGGCGTTGTCCGCCGCGGCGCACCGATTGGGCGCCATCGATCCCGAGCGGCGCGGAGTCGGCGGGCTGCGGTTCCAGCTCGAGCTCGCGCTGCTCGACGCCGCGACCCGTCCTCGCGCGGGCGCGCCCGTTCAGCGTCAGGCGGCGGCGCCCGTGCCCGCGGCACCGCGCCGACAGGGCCCAGGCACCCAAGGGACCGCCTGCGCACCCCCCGGCCCCCGAGCCCGAGCCGGTCGCCGCGCCCGAGTCCATGCCCGAGCCAGCCGCCGCCGCGCCGCCCCGCCGCCGCGCTGCCGCGACCGAGTCGGCCGCCTCCCCGGAGGCGACCGACCCTCCTGCGGACCTGGAGAAGCCGGCCGCCGCTGCGGACCAACCCGCGGCCGGGATGCCGGCAACCACCTCAGCGGCGGCGCCTCCGGCTCCCGCGCCAACCGAGGTCGCCCCGCTCGCGGCTTCGCCCGCCTCCGGAACCGACGAGCTCCGGGCCGCCTGGCCGGCCATCGTCGCGGCCCTGAGCCAGAGCCCGCCGGTCAAGCCGCTGATCGCCGCCTGCCGGCCCGTCAGCCTCGAGGGCAACGTCGTCACGCTCGGCTTCCCCGAGGACCAGGCGTTCCTGCGGGACGCGCTGGAGCGGCGCCGGACGATGCTCGAGGAAGGGATCGGCAAGATCCTCGGCCGGGCGGTCAGCGTCCACTGCGTCGCGACCAACCTCGAGCATGTCCCGGCCGTGCCGCTCGGCGAGACCGCCGACCTGATCACGGAGGCGCGCCGGATCTTCGCCGACGACCTCGTCGACGTCGGCGAGGTCTCCTGACCAGAGGACCCAGCGGCACGGCCCGGTCGTGCATCCGGACGAGTCATCCGCCAGACTCATGGCGGTCGCGTCACCGACAGGAGGATCGAACACATGGGCATGGGCAACCTGCAGCGAATGGCCCAGCAGATGCAGCAGGAGATGCGGCGCATCGAGGGCGAGCTGCGCGACGCCCAGGTCGACGGCTCGGCCGGCGGCGGGGTGGTCAAGGCGGTCGTGACCGGCAAGCAGGAGCTCGTCTCGGTGACGATCGATCCCGCGGCCGTCGACCCGACCGACGTCGAGATGCTCCAGGACCTGATCGTCGCCGCCATCAACGACGCCCTCGGCGCCTCGCGCCGGATGGCCGAGGAGAAGATGGCCGCCGTGACGGGCGGGCTCAAGATCCCCGGCTTCTGAGGACGCAGACACGACGTGACAGCGACCCTGATCGAGCCGGTCGCCCGGTTGATCGAGGCGTTCTCGCGGCTGCCCGGGATCGGCCCGAAGACCGCCCAGCGCCTCACGTACCACCTGCTCCGGGCCCCCGACGCCGAGGCGCGGATCCTCGCGGCCGCCCTCGTCGACGTCCGCGACAAGGTGGTCTTCTGCGACCGCTGCTTCAACATCAGCGACGCGCCGCTCTGCCCGATCTGCCGCGACCCGGCCCGCGACGGCACCCGGCTGTGCGTCGTCGAGGAGCCGCTCGACGTCCTCGCCCTCGAGCGGACCTCGCGAGTTCAAGGGCCTCTACCACGTCCTCCATGGCGCGATCTCGCCGATCGACGGGATCGGCCCCGATCGGCTCAAGATCCGCGAGCTGCTCGCCCGGGCCGACGAGGCGAAGCGGGCCGGCGAGCCGTTCGTGGAGGTGATCCTGGCCACCAACCCGACGCTCGAGGGCGAGGCGACGGCGATGTACCTCGCGGAGCGGCTCGAGGAGGCGGTCGGGGTCGTGAGCCGGATCGCCCGCGGCCTGCCCGTCGGCGGCGACCTCGAGTACGCCGACGAGGTGACGCTGATCCGCGCCCTCCAGGGCCGGCGCGCGGTCTGACCGCGCCATGTCCCATCTGGCGTTCGAGATCATCCTCCGGCTGGCCAAGGCCGGCGTCGCGTTCATCGTCGGGACGGTGATCTTCGCGTTCCTGATCGGACCGATCGGCGCGACCCCGACGCGCCGAGCTCGCGCTCCTGTCCTGGCTGAGCGGCGCGGCCTTCATCCTGCTCGTCGAGTCGAGCCCGATCTGACGCGGTCCGACGGACCGCCGGGAGCCGCCCGGAGCGTTTGACACCCGTCCCGGACCGACCCTAGTATTCGCCCTCGTTGCCGCCCCCGACCGGGGTCCGGCAGGCCGGTCCGGAGTGCCGGATCGACGCGTCGCCGGGTTTGACACCACGGCGGCAAAGCCCCATCATGGTGGGTCTGCGCCGCGGTTTGTCTTGCCCCGGACGCTGCACCTTGACAACTGAAGAGTGACAGGAAAATCCGTGATGGATGTGCGAGTGGTCGAACCCTCGGAAACAAGTCGCAGCGCAAGCTGCGCAAACTTTCGGAGAGTTTGATCCTGGCTCAGGATTAACGCTGGCGGCGTGCCTAAGACATGCAAGTCGAACGGACGATCAGGGCTTGCTCTGATCGTTAGTGGCGGACGGGTGAGTAACACGTAGGTGACCTGCCCCGAAGTGGGGGATAACTGCCCGAAAGGGTGGCTAATACCGCATGTGGAGGTTCGTTCATTCGAACCTTCAAAGCAGCAATGCGCTTCGGGAGGGGCCTGCGTCCGATTAGCTAGTTGGTGGGGTAACGGCCCACCAAGGCGACGATCGGTAGGTGGTCTGAGAGGACGATCACCCAGACTGGGACTGAGACACGGCCCAGACTCCTACGGGAGGCAGCAGTCGGGAATTTTGCGCAATGGGCGAAAGCCTGACGCAGCAACGCCGCGTGAGGGATGAAGGCCTTCGGGTTGTAAACCTCTTTTGTCAGGGACGATGATGACGGTACCTGACGAATAAGCCACGGCTAACTACGTGCCAGCAGCCGCGGTAATACGTAGGTGGCAAGCGTTGTCCGGATTTACTGGGCGTAAAGAGCGCGCAGGCGGTCGTTCAAGTCGCGTGTGAAAGCCCCCGGCTCAACTGGGGAGGGTCACGCGATACTGATCGACTCGAAGGCAGGAGAGGGTAGTGGAATTCCCGGTGTAGTGGTGAAATGCGTAGATATCGGGAGGAACACCAGTGGCGAAGGCGGCTACCTGGCCTGTTCTTGACGCTGAGGCGCGAAAGCGAGGGGAGCGAACGGGATTAGATACCCCGGTAGTCCAAGCCGTAAACGATGGACACTAGGTGTTGGGGGTATCAACCCCGCCAGTGCCGAAGCTAACGCATTAAGTGTCCCGCCTGGGGAGTACGGCCGCAAGGCTAAAACTCAAAGGAATTGACGGGGGCCCGCACAAGCAGCGGAGCGTGGGGTTTAATTCGACGCAACGCGAAGAACCTTACCAAGGCTTGACATGACCAGGACAGCGGCGGAAACGTCGTCTTCCCGCAAGGGACCTGGCCACAGGTGCTGCATGGCTGTCGTCAGCTCGTGTCGTGAGATGTTGGGTTAAGTCCCGCAACGAGCGCAACCCCTACTGTGTGTTGTATCACTCACACGGGACTGCCGAGAGAAACTCGGAGGAAGGTGGGGATGACGTCAAGTCAGCATGGCCCTTACGTCCTTGGGCTACACACACGCTACAATGGCCGGTACAACGGGCTGCGAAGCCGCGAGGTGGAGCTAATCCCTTAAAGCCGGTCTCAGTTCGGATTGTAGGCTGCAACTCGCCTACATGAAGCCGGAGTTGCTAGTAACCGCAGGTCAGCATTACTGCGGTGAATATGTTCCCGGGCCTTGTACACACCGCCCGTCACGTCATGAAAGCTGGCAACACCTGAAGCCGGTGGGCCAACCGCAAGGAGGCAGCCGTCGAAGGTGGGGTCGGTGATTGGGACGAAGTCGTAACAAGGTAGCCGTACCGGAAGGTGCGGCTGGATCACCTCCTTTCTAGGGAGATCCGAGTCCCGACTCTTCGGTGGGGTCGGGGCGTTGAAGGCTCCCAGGTTGATCGCACGATCATTCAGTCGACCCTCGTCAGGTGGGTTGGCGCTCGATCGGTCCGCAAGGGCCGGCCGAGGAGATCGACCGCGACCTGGCAATAACACCGAACCCATTCGTGCATGCGGATCGGACGTTCCTGTCACTCTTCAACGGTCAAGGGTGCAGCCGCCGGTGGCGATCGAGATGTCGACCGCTTGCTGGTCGGCACAGCCGCGGCGGGCGTTTAGCTCAGCTGGTTAGAGCACTGCCCTGATAAGGCAGAGGTCTCTGGTTCGAGTCCAGAAACGCCCACCACACCTCACCCCGGCAACGGGGACGTAGCTCAGTTGGCAGAGCATCTCCTTTGCAAGGAGAGGGTCAGGAGTTCGAGTCTCCTCGTCTCCACCAACCTGGCTCCGGAACACCGCAGCGGAGGATCCGATCCTGCGCAAGGCAGCACTCACCGAGAACTGAAGACTCCGGGTGGACCCCGGGACGACCGAATCTCCCAAGGCGCTGTTCAACCAGACGGCTCCGAGGCAGGTCCTCGAGCCGTCTTCGTGTGTCCCCCACCGTCGCTCCCCTGATCCGTGACCTCCGAGAGCGGAGATCACCGACCAGCGGACCGCTGGACCACCGGATCCGAAAGGGTCCGGACGCCCGCCTCGGCGGGCAGCACCTTGACAACTGGAATTGTTGTTCGGCAGTAAATCGATCTTCGATTTCGCCGAGTCAAGACAAGGATACGATCCCGATCGATCCCATCCGCGACTGGCCGCCAGGTCAGATGCTGGAGGGGGTCAAGCTACAAAGGGCACGGGGTGGATGCCTTGGCGCCAAGAGCCGATGAAGGACGTGGCAGGCTGCGTAAAGCTTCGGGGAGCCGCGAGCAGGCTTTGATCCGGAGATGTCCGAATGGGGAAACCCGGCTGGGGTAACGCCCAGTCACCCCTGGTTGAACAAAATAGGCCAGGTGGAGGTAAGCCAGCGAACTGAAACATCTCAGTAGCTGGAGGAAAAGAGATCATTCCCTGAGTAGTGGCGAGCGAAACGGGAACAGCCCAAACTCACCCAGCGCGATAGGTTGCAGCCGTTTCTGGGTGGGGGTTGAAGGAGCAGATCATTGGGACCCTGCACGGTCCCTGCGAAGTTACCAAATCGATCGTTAGTCGAACCCGTCAGGAAAGTCGGGCCAGAGAGGGTGACAGCCCCGTAGACGAAAGCGATCGATCTTCGTGATCAGCCACCTGAGTACCGCGTGGAAGGTCTCTCATGCGGGAAACTGGGCGGACCACCGTCCAAGGCTAAATACTCTTGGCGACCGATAGTGAACAAGTACCGTGAGGGAAAGGTGAAAAGCACCCCGGAAGGGGAGTGAAATAGTACCTGAAACCTCGTGCCTACAAGCAGTCAGAGGGTGTTGCCGGCTTGCCGGTAGCCTGATGGCGTGCCTTTTGAAGAATGAGCCGACGAGTTACGTGCACGTGGCGAGGTTAAGTCCGCGAAGGACGGAGCCGGAGCGAAAGCGAGTCTGAATAGGGCGTTCAGTCGCGTGCAGTAGACCCGAAACCGAGTGACCTATCCATGGCCAGGTTGAAGCGGGAGTAATGTCCCGTGGAGGACCGAACTCACTAGCGTTGAAAAGCTAGGGGATGAGCTGTGGATAGCGGTGAAATGCCAATCGAACTCGGAGATAGCTGGTTCTCCCCGAAATAGCTTTAGGGCTAGCCTCGGGCGTTCAATCGTGGGGGTAGAGCACTGGATGGGCTAGGGGGCTTCCCGCTTACCAACCCCAACCAAACTCCGAATCCCACGATTCTAGAGCTCGGGAGTCAGACTGCGAGGGCTAAGCTTCGTGGTCAAAAGGAAAACAGTCCGGACCGCCAGCTAAGGTCCCTAAATCCAGGCTAAGTGGTAAAGGATGTGGGTTCGCATAGACAACCAGGATGTTGGCTCAGAAGCAGCCATCATTGAAAGAGTGCGTAACAGCTCACTGGTCAAGTGGATCCGCGCCGAAAATTCAGCGGGGCTCAAGCCTGGTACCGAAGCTGCGGATGTGTTCGCCGGTTCGCCGGCGGATGCGTGGTAGGGGAGCGTTCCATTTGCTGTGAAGGTCGACCGTGAGGACGGCTGGAGCGGATGGAAGTGCGAATGTCGGCATGAGTAGCGAATTGTGAGTGAGAATCTCACACGCCGTATGCCTAAGGTTTCCTGAGGAAGGCTTGTCCGCTCAGGGTTAGTCGGGCCTAAGCCGAGGACGAACGTCGTAGGCGATGGACATCCGGTTGATATTCCGGAACCACCAGAGGTCGTTTGCACCGCAAGGTGTCGCCTGGGGGTAGGTGATCGGAGGTTGGCTGGCGCAAGTCAGTCGAGTCCAGGAGCTGATCCCAGGTGGGAGCAATGGCATGACACGGTGTGGTAGCTCGAGCGCGTTTTGGCTATACGCGTCCAAGCCGGTAGGGGGAGAGGACAGGCAAATCCGTCCTCTCATTTCAACCCCGAGCAGCGAGTGTAAGGGACTTCTGTCCCGTTTCGAGTGAGCCATGCTGGCAAGAAAAGTGTCTAGCGAGACCGACGGTGTCCGTACCGCAATCCGACACAGGTAGGCGGGTAGAGAATACCAAGGCGATCGGGAGAACCCTCGTTAAGGAACTCGGCAACATGGCCCCGTAACTTCGGGAGAAGGGGCGCTTCGCGGCTGCTGACTTGTCAGTGGTCGATCGAAGCCGCAGTGAAAAGGCCCAGGCGACTGTTTAGCAAAAACACAGGTCTCTGCGAAAGCGAAAGCTGACGTATAGGGGCTGACGCCTGCCCAGTGCCGGAAGGTTAAGAGGAGAGGTGCAAGCTTTGAATCGAAGCCCCGGTAAACGGCGGCCGTAACTATAACGGTCCTAAGGTAGCGAAATTCCTTGTCGGGTAAGTTCCGACCCGCACGAATGGCGTAACGATCTGGGCGCTGTCTCAACGAGGGATCCGGCGAAATTGAAGTACCTGTGAAGATGCAGGTTACCCGCGGCAGGGCAAAAAGACCCCGTGGAGCTTTACTGCACCCTGACATTGGATTGGGATTCAGCTTGTGTAGGATAGGTGGGAGGCTGAGAAGCTGGGGCGCTAGCCTCGGTGGAGCCAACGTTGAAATACCACCCTTGTTGGATTTCGGTTCTAACCGCGGCCCGTGAATCCGGGCGCGGAACAGTGTCAGGCGGGCAGTTTGACTGGGGCGGTCGCCTCCTAAAGTGTAACGGAGGCGCCCAAAGGTTCCCTCAGGCTGAATGGAAACCAGCCGAAGAGTGCAAAGGCATAAGGGAGCTTGACTGCGAGACCTACAAGTCGAGCAGAGACGAAAGTCGGGCTTAGTGATCTGGTACCTCCGAGTGGAAGGGGTATCACTCAACGGATAAAAGCTACCCCGGGGATAACAGGCTGATGGTGCCCAAGAGTTCACATCGACGGCACCGTTTGGCACCTCGATGTCGGCTCGTCGCATCCTGGGGCGGAAGTACGTCCCAAGGGTTTGGCTGTTCGCCAATTAAAGCGGCACGCGAGCTGGGTTCAGAACGTCGTGAGACAGTTCGGTCTCTATCCGCCGTGGGCGTAGGGAACTTGAGAGGAGTTGCTCCTAGTACGAGAGGACCGGAGTGAACGAACCGCTGGTGTGCCAGTTGTCCCGCCAGGGGCACCGCTGGGTAGCTATGTTCGGTCGGGATAAGCGCTGAAAGCATCTAAGTGCGAAGCTCGCCTCGAGATGAGGTTCCCCACCGGGTCAACCGGGTAAGACCGCAGGGAGACCACCTGTTTGATAGGCCGCATGTGGAAGTTCGGTGACGGATGAAGCTGAGCGGTACTAACGGTCGAGGGCTTGACCTCTACAGCAACTGACCTGGGGTCAGTGGCTGGGAATCGTGGATCGCATCCACGTCTTGACGACTGATTTCGAAGATCGACTGCTACGGCGCCCACGCCGGCCTTCGGGCCTGGCGGTGGTCGCAGCCGAACAACATCCAGACGCAACGAATCCTGGTGACACTGGCGGAGAGGCCATACCCGTTCCCATCCCGAACACGGAAGTCAAGCTCTCCAGCGCCGAAGATACTGAGAGGGCAGCCTTTCGGGAAAATAGGTCGTCGCCAGGATTTTTGCGTTCTCAAGGAAACGATCCGCGCCCGGGCCCCGATGGTCCGGGCGTTTGTCTGTCCGCGCTTCGTGGGGCGAGCCACGTCGACTGGCCGGCGCCGCGGAAGGAGCCGGCCGCGGCCGGTAGACTGGCGACGATGACCGTTCCCGTCGACGCCGAGGACGCGTCGGAGCAGCGACCCGGGTCGACGCCCGTCACCGCGCCCGAGCCGGGCCCGCGCCACCGGCCGCCACCCAGCGCTCGTGATGCCGTCGCGGGCATCTGCCCGTACCTGACGGCGTCGGGCGGTTCGTGGCGGATGTCGACTCCATCGCGGGATCACCGCTGCGCCGCGGTCGACCCCCCGGCACCGCAGCCCACGGACAAGCAGCGTCGCCACTGCCTGTCGGACGAGCACGTGGAGTGCACGACCTTCCGGGCAGCACGCGACGCCCGGGCGAACACCCTGGCCGCCGGCGCCGATCCGGCCCTGGTCGACGCTGCCGATCGGCGTCGTCGGCCCCTGGCCCGGACCGCCCCGGTCCTGCTCGAGCCGCCGCGTCTGATCGACCAGGCCGTTCGGCTTCAGTTCGAGCGCGCGCCCGGCCAGGTCGCCCTGATCGCGCTGATGATCGTGGCATTCGCGATCGTCGCCCTGACCCGCCTGTCGGGTGGTGGCGAACCGTTCGCCTCGTCCGTCCCGTCGCAGGTCGTGGCAGCCGCGAGCTCCACGCCCGCTCCGACCCCGCGCCCGACGCCGTCGGCCGGACCGTCGGTCGAGCCATCCGCGAGTCCCGCCCCCTCGGGCCGGACCTACACGGTCAAGAAGGGCGACACGCTGCTCGGCATCGCCAAGACGTTCGGGACGACCGCGGCGAAGATCCGGACGCTCAACGGGATGAAGAGCTCGACCCTGAAGATCGGACAGGTCCTGAAGATCCCCTAGAGGCGCGCACAAGCCCGGCATGGGCTCACGCGGTCCGCGCCCTCGCGCGCGTGCGAAATCGTAAGCCCGTCGATCAGTGCTGGCAGCCCCGGCAGAAGGACGTCACGAAGCCGCCCGGCTTCACCTCGCTGATCCGCGTGCCGCAGCGCGGACAGGGCTGACCGCCCTTGTCGTGGACCGCCAGCCAGTCGCGGGCCTGCTTCTCGAACGTCGGCGGGACGCGGACGCGGAGCACCTCGATCGCACGGGCAACGGTCTCGCGCGTGGCCGCATAGAGACCGTCGATTTCCTCGGGCGCGAGCGTCGAGCGCTTCCGGAATGGGAGGAGCCCCGCGGCGTGGAGGATCTCGTCGCTGTAGGCGTTGCCGATCCCGGCCATGAACGACTGGTTCTTCAGGAGGTTCTTCAGCTCGCCGGGATGGCGCCGGATCCGGGTCCGCCATGCCTCGAGAGTGAGCTCGGGGTCGTCCGCGTCCGGGCCCAGCTCCTCGTCGGTCAGGCCCGGCACGACGCGGGCGACCCCTGCCGGAACCAGGTAGACCTTGCCCATCTGCGTGGGATCGCGGTACCTGATCTCGGCCGCCCCATCGTCGGCTGGCATCCAGCTCGCGCGGGCGGTCCACTTGGCGTTGTCCCTCGGACGCCTCGCCCGCGCTCCGAACGCCAGGACGAAGGCGGTCTTGGTGGGCAGCGCGGCGCCCGGCGCGGCCAGCTGGAGTCGGCCGGTGAGCATCGGATTGATCACGATCCGATCGCGCTCGAGATCGAAGAGCAGCAGCTTGCCGCGGCGACGGATGCTGACGAGGCGCTGCCCGACGAGCGCCTCGAGCTCGGCCGGCGTGCCCCGGACCGCGAGCGGGCCCGGCGCCTGCGCCGCGGTCACCGGACGACCAGCAAGGGCGGCATGGAGCGCGTCGGCGACGATCGCCAGGTCGGGCAATTCGGGCATGGCGCACGATTGTAGCCGTGGAAAGTGCTGTGCTAGACTCTCCCGGCCCTAGAAGGCCACAGCTGAAGACACGTCCAGCCTGACTCGCCACGAAGGAGCGGACCGCGGCCCAACGAGCACGGACCACCTCTGATCGTTCCGGACCCGGCCTGGGCGCTGCCCAGGTCGTTGCCATGTCTGGGGACTTGACCGACAGGAGAGACCAGACACTTGACCGAACAGCAGGACGGGCTCGCCAAGACCGAGGCCAGCGCTTCGACCGACGAGACCACCGACCGGGCCAGCGCCGCGACCGCCGTTGCCGATGAGCCCACCACCGCCGATCTCGCCGCGACCCCCGCGGCGGAGGATGCTCCCCAGGCCAGCGACGAAGCACCCGCGACGGATTCTTCGGCCGCCGCGGTGACGGAGCCGGCTGAGACCGTGTCCGACGATGCCCCGACGGGCTCCGTCGAGACCGCGACCGACGACGCCCCGGTTGCCGATGCCGCATCGACCGCGACCGAGGAGGCCCCCGTGGCCGACGCAGGTCCAGCGGTCACCGACGTGCCCGGCCCGGCGTCGAGCGACGCGGACGCGGCACCGGCCGACGCGATCGAGGAGAGCACGAGCGACGAACCTGCTGCCAGCGAGGCCGGGGACGTGGAGTCGGCGCTGAGCGCGGACGACACCGCGGATGCGCCCGCTGCCGAAGAGGAAGAAGCGGAGGAGGCTCCGGCGCCGCGCGACCTCGGTCCCGAGCCGACCACGATGGAGGAACTGCTTGCCGAGCAGGACTCCGACATCAAGAGCTTCAAGCACGGTGACGTCGTCGAGGGCACCGTCGTCCGGATCGACAAGGACGAGATCCTGGTCGACATCGGGGCCAAGTCCGAAGGCGTCGTCAGCAACCGCGAGCTGTACGGCCGCCACGCCGAGTCCCAGCCGCAGCTCGCCATCGGCGACACCGTCCTCGTGTACGTCCTCCAGCCCGAGTCCCAGGAGGGCCACGCGGTCCTGTCCCTGCGGCGGGCCGGCCTCGAGCGCAAGTGGCGCTCGATGCAGGAGCAGTTCGAGGCGGGCGTCATCATCGAGGCACCGGTCATCGACCACAACAAGGGCGGCCTCATCGTCGATTGCGGCATCCGCGGCTTCGTCCCGATCAGCCAGATCGTCGACTTCCCGCGCCGGCCGCAGAACGACCAGCCGCGCGACGCCGCTCAGGAGATCGCCGAGAAGCTGATGCCGTTCGTCGGCCGCAAGCTCCGGCTCAAGATCCTCGAGGTCAACCGCAAGGCGAACCGCCTGATCCTGTCCGAGAAGGTCGCCCTCTACGAAGAGCGGCGCGAGAAGCGGGACGAGCTGTTCAGCAGTCTCCAGGTCGGCCAGAAGGTCAGCGGCACCGTCCGCTCGATCGCCCCGTTCGGCGTGTTCATCGACCTCGGCGGGATCGACGGCCTCGTCCACAAGAGCGAGCTCTCGTGGAACAAGGTCAACAACCCCGAGTCCGGCTACAAGGTCGGCGACGAGGTCGAGGCCGAGGTCATCGACATCAACCACGAGCGCGGCCGGATCTCATTGTCGATCCGTCGTCTCCAGCCGGATCCGTGGCACTCCACGGTGGCCGACTTCAACGTCGGTGACGTCATCGACGGGACCGTCACGAAGCTCGTCAACTTCGGCGCCTTCGTTCGCGTCCGTGACGGCCTCGAGGGCCTGATCCACATCAGCGAGCTGTCCCATCAGCGAGTCGCCCATCCGGGTGACGTCGTCCACGAGGGCCAGACGCTCAAGCTGAAGATCATCTCGCTCGACTCCGAGCGGCATCGTCTCGGCCTCAGCCTGAAGCAGGCCGAGGAAGCGCCGGCTCGACCGGCCCCGGAGCCGGGTGCCGCTCCGAGCGCGGGGGGTGGCGGTGGCGCCGCGCCGTCGTCCGCCCCGCGTGGCGAGCGCCGGCCGCGGCCCGAGCGCGGCTGGTCGGCGCAGGACGCCGTCCAGGAGCCCGAGGGCGGGATCGACAACACGTTGGCTGCGGCCTTCGCCCTGGTTCGCGATCAGCTCGCCGCATCGGAGGGGTCGGAGACGACCGAGCCCGAGGCAGCCGCTGAGGCGTCCGAGGTCGATGCCGAGGCCTCCGAGCCCGAGACCGTCGAGACGGTCACGGCCGAGGCCGAGCCGGAGACCGCTGCTGCCGAAGAGCCCGAGGCCGTTGCCGCGGAGCCCGAGGTCGCCGCTGCCGCCGAGCCGGACGCTGCCGCCGAGCCGGAGACTGCTGCTGCCGAAGAGCCCGAGGCCGTTGCCGTGGAGCCCGAGGCCGTTGCCGAGCCCGAGGCCGTGGCCGAGCCCGAGGTCAGCCCGGAGCCCGAGGCCGTGGCCGAGCCCGAGGTCAGCCCGGAGCCCGAGGCCGTTGCCGAGCCCGAGGTCAGCGAGACCCCGGAGCCCGAGGCCGTTGCCACCGAGCCCGAGCCCGAGGCCGAGCCCGAGCCCGAGGCCGAGCCCGAGGCCGAGGCGACTGCCGCAACCGAGCCCGAGTCGACGGAGCCGGCGGCTGACGCTGCGGGCGACGCCGATACGACGCCGGCCGCCGAGACCGAGTCCACGACCGAATCGACCGAGGACAAGTCCAAGCCCGCCTGACCGCGGCTCGACCCTCCGACATCGACGAACGACCCGCCATCGGCGGGTCGTTTCGATTCCTTCACCGAAACGGTCCCGTGGTCCTGCATCCGGCCTGTCGGATCCGGCGAATCATGCACCACGACCACCCGCGCAACCCGGCCAACGGACCCATCCGGGGAGGCCCGTTCGACTGGCTTGCGGGGGAGGGGGTCCGTGCTAGCATGGCTTTCGGAGCGCCCCCTGAGACGCTCACAAGGGAACGAACGTTCGACTCGATGGACCGCTTCGACAAGTTCACGGATCGCGCTCGCAAGGTCCTGACACTTGCTCAGGACGAGGCACAGCGCTTCAACCACAACTACATCGGCACGGAGCATCTGCTGCTCGGCCTCGTCCGTGAGGGCGAGGGAGTTGCGGCGCGCGTCCTCGAGAACATGAACGTCGAGCTCGCCAAGGTCCGGACCGCCGTCGAGTTCATCATCGGCCGCGGCGACCGACCGGTCGTCGGCGAGGTCGGACTCACCCCCAGGGCCAAGCGGGTGATCGAGCTCGCGATCGACGAGGCTCGCCGCCTCGGCCACAACTACATCGGCACCGAGCACCTGCTCCTCGGCCTCGTCCGCGAAGGCGAGGGCATCGCCGCCGGCGTCCTGGAGTCCCTCGGCGTGAACCTCGACAAGGTCCGTCACGAGGTGATCCGCGTCCTGTCGCAGAGCTCGTCCGCCGGCCCGAGCGCCCAGGAGACGAAGCGCGCCAGCAAGACGCCGACCGTCGACCAGCTCGGGATCAACCTGACCGAGCTCGCCCGCGCCGGCAAGCTCGATCCGGTGATCGGCCGCGAGAAGGAGATCGAGCGGGTCATCCAGATCCTCTCGCGCCGGACCAAGAACAACCCCGCCCTGATCGGCGAGCCCGGCGTCGGCAAGACCGCGATCGCCGAGGGCCTCGCCCATCGGATCGTGGCCGGCGACGTCCCGGAGACCCTCCTGAACAAGCGGGTGCTCACCCTCGACATCGGGTCGCTCGTCGCCGGCACGAAGTACCGCGGCGAGTTCGAGGAGCGGCTCAAGAAGATCATCGAGGAGCTCCGCAACACGAACGACGCGGTCCTCTTCATCGACGAGCTCCATACGCTGGTCGGAGCCGGCGCCGCCGAGGGCGCGATCGATGCCGCCAACATCCTCAAGCCGCCGCTGTCGCGGGGCGAGCTCCAGTGCATCGGCGCCACGACCCTCGATGAGTACCGCAAGTACATCGAGCGCGACGCCGCCCTCGAGCGCCGCTTCCAGCCGGTCATGGTCGAGGAGCCGACGCTCGAGCAGACCGTCGACATCCTCATGGGCATCCGCGAGCGCTACGAGCAGCACCACAAGGTCACGATCACCGACGACGCGGTGAAGGCCGCGGCCGACCTGTCGACCCGCTACATCACGGACCGCCACCTGCCCGACAAGGCGATCGACCTCATCGACGAGGCCGCCTCGCGCGTCCGCCTCCGCCACGCGTCCGCTCCGCCGGCCCTGCGCGAGGCCCAGAAGGACCTCGACAAGGTCACGAAGGAGAAGGACGCCGCGATCAACAACCAGGAGTACGAGGAGGCCGCCCGCCTGCGCGAGGCCGAGGCGACGGGTCGCGAGAACGTCGACAAGCTCCGCGCCGACTGGCAGTCGTCCGTCGCGGCGGACCAGCCGACGGTCGACGAGGAGGAGATCGCCCAGGTCGTGGCGATGTGGACCGGGATCCCGGTCACGCGGATCGCGGCCGAGGAGTCGGAGCGGCTGCTCCACATGGAGGAGGTCCTCCACACCCGGATCATCGGCCAGCAGGAGGCGATCGAGGTCGTCGCGAAGGCCGTCCGCCGGGCGCGCGCCGGGCTCAAGGACCCGAAGCGCCCGATCGGCTCGTTCATCTTCCTCGGGCCAACCGGCGTCGGCAAGACCGAGCTCGCCAAGGCCCTCGCCGAGTTCATGTTCGGCAGCGAGGACGCGCTCATCAAGATCGACATGAGCGAGTTCATGGAGCGCCACAACGTGTCGCGCCTGGTCGGGGCTCCCCCCGGCTACGTCGGGTTCGACGAAGGTGGGCAGCTCACCGAGGCCGTCCGCCGCAAGAACTACTGCGTCGTGCTCCTCGACGAGGTCGAGAAGGCCCACCCGGAGGTGTTCAACATCCTCCTCCAGATCCTCGAGGACGGGCACCTCTCGGATGCCAAGGGCCGCCGGGTCGACTTCCGCAACGCGATCATCATCATGACCTCGAACCTGGGCGCGAAGCAGCTCCAGACGAACTCGTCGCTCGGCTTCCGGGACCGCGGCGAGTCGGCCGAGAGCCAGGCGAACACCTCGTACGAGCTCATGAAGGAGAAGGTCGCCAACGAGCTGAAGCAGAACTTCCGGCCGGAGTTCCTCAACCGGATCGACGCGACCGTCGTCTTCCGCTCCCTGACCGTCGAAGAGATCACCCTGATCGTCGACCTGATGCTTGCTCGCGTGCGCGACCAGCTCCGCGCCCAGCAGATGCACCTCGAGGTCACGCAGGAGGCCAAGGAGCACATCATCAAGCTCGGCTACGACGTCGCGTACGGCGCCCGTCCCCTCCGCCGAGTCATCCAGAACATGGTCGAGGACGTCCTCGCCGAGCACCTCCTGCTCGGCAAGTACGAGCCGGGCACGACGATCGTGGTCGACCGTGACCCGGAAGCCGGCCTCGACATCCACGCCGCCGAGCAGCCGCTGACCCCGGTCGAAGCCTGACCATCGGCCCCCGGATCGGCTCGCGATGAGCAAGGTGTCCGGTCGGGCGCAGACGCGCTTCGTCTGCCAATCGTGCGGTGAGTCGTTCCTGCGCTGGGAAGGGCAGTGCCGTGCCTGCTCCGCGTGGAACAGCCTCGTCGAGACGCAGGTCCGGTCCGAGCCGCGCCCGAGCCGGGCCGTGGCAAGCGGATTTGCCGCGGCCACGCCGTCGCGCCTGATCGATGTCGGTGAGCCTGAGCGCCAGCGCCTCCCGATCGGCATCGGCGAGCTCGACCGGGTCCTCGGCGGCGGGCTCGTGCCGGGATCGGTCGTGCTGCTTGGCGGCGAGCCCGGGATCGGCAAGTCGACGCTTCTCCTCCAGGCCGCCGCCGGGATCGCCGGTCTCGTCGGGCCGGAGCGCGTGCTGTACGCAACCGGCGAGGAGTCGACCGCCCAGGTCCGCCTCCGGGCCGAACGTCTCGGGCTGCTGACCGGCCACGGTGGTGCGATCCACGTCCTTGCCGAATTGTCGATCGACCGCATCGCCGACATCGCCTGGGACGGCGCCCGTGGCCCCGCCCTGCTCGTCATCGACTCGGTCCAGACCGCGACCGTCGACGCCCTCGACGGGCCGGCCGGCAGCGTCGGCCAGGTGCGCGGTGCCGCGCTCCGGCTGATGGAGCTTGCGAAGCCGGCCGGGATCGCGGTCGTCCTGGTCGGCCATGTGACGAAGGACGGCTCGATCGCCGGGCCGAAGACCCTCGAGCACCTCGTCGACGCCGTGCTCACCCTCGAAGGCGAGCGCTACGCGACGATCCGACTGCTGCGTGCCTCGAAGAACCGCTTCGGTTCGACTGAGGAGGTCGGCGTCTTCGAGATGGGCGAGGCCGGGATGGCCGAGGTGGCCGATCCGGCCCGGGCGTTCCTCACCGAGCATGACGGTCCGGCCCCGGGCAGCATCGTCGCGCCGACCCTCGAGGGCTCGCGACCGCTCCTCGTCGAAGTCCAGGGCCTGGTCGCTCCGGGCCCCGGCGGCTCGCCGCGGCGGACCGCGAGTGGTGTCGACGCGAACCGCGTCGCGCTGCTCGTGGCGGTCCTCGCTCGCCGGGCGGGGATTGCCTTGTCGACGCACGACATCTACGTCAACCTCGCCGGCGGGCTTGCCGTCGACGAGCCGGGTCTCGACCTGCCGCTGGCGCTGGCTCTCGCCTCGTCGCTCCGGGACCGGCCGATCGCGTCCGGCACGGTCGCGATCGGCGAGGTCGGGCTGCTCGGCGAGCTCCGGTCCGTCGTCGGTCTCGAGCGCCGGCTGCGCGAGGCGGCCCGCCTCGGGTTCGGGCTGGCGATCGTTCCGCGGCCGGGCCGCGGTCACGAGATCCCGGTCATCCCGGGTCTCGAGGTGGTTGCGGTCGGCAGTCTGCGCGAGGCGATCGAGGCTGCGTTGTCGCCGGGCGGCGGCGTGGCCGGGCGGATGGCGGCAGGCTCGGCGCGATGCTAGGCTACGGCGGCTTCAGCGCGCCTCGGGGAGTGTGGCGCCACGACCCCGCCACGGACGACGCGAGAAAACCTTGATTCGCAACATCCGCCTGTTGGGAGCCGCCATCGGCGGCCTCGTCGGGCTCGCACTGGCGGCATCGGCACAGCTCTTCGAGCGGTCGCCGGCCGGTGGCTGGCTGCTCGTCGCCTGGATCGTCGCCTGGATCGTCGTCGGCTTCGCGATCCTGCCGTATCTCACCGTGGTTCCGGCGGTGTGGCTGATCCGCCAGGCCCAGAACCTCTCCACGGCCGAGTTCGTCACCGCCGTGGTCGGGCTCCTGATCGGCCTGCTGATGGGTCTCCTGCTCGGCCTGCCGCTGGCCCTGTTCCCGGAACCGCTCGGGACCCTGCTCCCGATCGGCGTGTCGCTGTTCCTCGGGCTCGGCATGCTCGGGCTGACCGTCGCGAAGCGCGACGACCTGCTCATCGCGGCGGAGGCGATCGGCCTCGTGCGCCGGCCGCGGACGGAAGGTGAGCCGACCTCCACCGCGGGCGACCCGCACATCGTCGTCGACACGAGCGCGATCATCGACGGCCGGATTGCCGAGATCGTCGAGTCGGGGTTCATCTACGGCACCCTCGTCGTGCCGAAGTTCGTGCTCGACGAGCTCCAGCACATCGCCGACAGCTCCGACACGCTCCGCCGCAACCGCGGCCGGCGCGGGCTCGAGATCCTCGCCCGGATGCAGAAGGATTCGCCGACGCCGATCGAGATCATCGACGAGCCCGTGCCCGACGTCCCCGAGGTCGACGCCAAGCTCGTCGCCCTGGCCCGCGTCCGGAGCAAGGCGATCCTGACGAACGACTACAACCTGAACCGCGTCGCCGAGCTCCAGGGCGTCCGCGTGCTGAACGTCAACTCCCTCGCCAATGCGGTCAAGCCCGCGGTCCTGCCCGGGGAGGAGCTCCGGGTCCGGGTGATCCAGGAGGGCAAGGAGGCCGGCCAGGGCGTCGGGTTCCTCGACGACGGGACGATGATCGTGGTCGAGGGCGGCGTCCGCTACATCGACAAGGACATCGACGTGTCCGTGACGCGCGTCCTCCAGACCGTGGCCGGTCGGATGATCTTCGCCCAGCCACGTCTCGATTGAGCGCGGCGCCGACGAAGCCGATCGCCGACGTCATCGTCGTCGCGGCCGGCTCGTCGAGCCGGATGGACGGGACCGACAAGATCACCGCGCCGCTCGGAGGCCGTCCCGTCCTCGCCTGGACGCTGGACGCGTTCGCTCGCGCCCCGGCGATCGGCCGGATCGTGGTCGTCGTGGCTCCGCGGCGGGTCGCGAGCTCCGGGGCGCCGCCTGGCTGCCAGAGGGGGCGGTGGTCGTCGCCGGCGGCCAGCGGCGTCAGGAGTCGGTCGCCGCCGGGGTCGCGGAGCTCGAGCGGCTCGGCGCCGACGACGACCGCGTCGTGCTCGTCCATGACGGCGCCCGGCCGGCGATCGGGTCCCAGCTCGTCGCCCAGGTCATCGAGACCACGGCGGCACACGGCGCAGCGATCCCGATCCTGCCGGTCGTCGAGACGCTCAAGCGGGTGGCCGACGGCGTGGTGGCCGGAACGGTCGAGCGCGACGGCCTCGGCGCCGCCCAGACGCCGCAGGGGATCCGGCTGGGCATCCTGCGCGCGGCCTACGCTCGGTTCCCGTCCGACGGACCGCACGAATTCACCGATGAGGCCGGCCTGCTGGAGGCGTGTACGATTCCCGTTCATGTGGTGCCCGGACAAGCCGACAACCTCAAGGTGACGCTGCCCGCCGATCTCGATCGCGCCGCGTCGATCCTCGGCGTGGACGGCCCGCGCGTCGGCTATGGCGACGATTCGCATCCGTTCGGCCCGGGCGAGCCGCTCGCCCTGGGCGGCGTCGAGTTTCCGGGCGCGCCCCGTCTGGCCGGCCACTCCGACGGCGATGTGGTCCTCCATGCGGTCGCCGACGCGCTCCTCGGGGCAGCGGGCCTGAACGATCTGGGCCGGCTGTTCCCGGCCGATGACCGAACCCCGCGCGGCATCGCCAGCGCCGACCTCCTCGGCGAGGTGGTCGCGCGCGTTCAGGCTGCGGGTCTTCGCCCGAGCCACGTCGACGTGACGATCATCGCCGCGCGGCCCCGACTCGGGGACCGCTTGGACGCGATCCGCGCCCGAGTGGCGGACCTGCTCACGGTTCGCGTGGAGCAGGTGAACATCAAGGCGTCGACCGGCAACCTCGACGGGTTCGAAGGCGCCGGTCGCGGGATCTCGGCACGCGCCGTCGCGACGCTGGAGCGCGCGCGGTGATCCAGCTCCACGACACGCTGACCGGAGAGGACCGGCCGCTCGAGCCGCTCGAGGCGGGCCACGTCCGGATCTACAGCTGCGGGCCGACGGTCTACGGCCCGACCCACATCGGCAACTTCCGGAGCTTCCTGTTCGCCGATCTCCTGGTCCGTCACCTGCGCCGGCGCGGATTGCGCGTGACGTGGGTCATGAACATCACCGACATCGACGACAAGATCATCCGCGGCGCCACGGCCGCGGGGACGTCGATCCAGGACCTGTCGGACCGCTGGCTGGCCGTCTTCCGGGCCGACGGCGAGCGGCTCCGGATGACGCCACCGGACGTCCTTCCACGAGCGACCGAGCACATCCCCGAGATCGTCGGCCTGATCTCGACGCTGCTCGAGCGTGAGCATGCCTACCGCACGGACGACGGCTCGATCTTCTTCCGGATCGCGTCCTGGCCCGCCTACGGGCGGCTCGCCCGGCTCGACCCCGAGCAGATGCGGACCGGCGAGCGGGTGGAGGCCGACGAGTACGCCAAGGACGACGTCCGGGACTTCGCGCTCTGGAAGGGGCCGAAGGACGGCGAGCCAGCGTGGGACACCGCGATCGGGCCGGGCCGGCCGGGCTGGCACATCGAGTGCTCGGCGATGTCGATGAAGCACCTCGGCGAGTCGTTCGACATTCACACCGGCGGGATCGACCTGATCTTTCCCCATCACGAGGACGAGATCGCCCAGAGCGAGGCGGCCACCGGCAAGCCCTTCGTCCGGACGTGGCTTCACTGTGCCCACCTCCAGTCGAGCGGATCGAAGATGGCCAAGTCGACCGGCAACATCGCCCGCGTCGGCGAGCTCCTCGACGCGGGCGTCTCGGCGCGCGCCCTGCGCTACGCCCTGATCGCGGTCCACTATCGCGCGCCGCTCAACTACAGCGACGAGTCGCTCACCGCGGCGTCCGCGGCCCTCGATCGGCTCGAGGCCGCGGTCGCCGCGCTCGACGCCTACCGCGAGGAGCAGCCCGACGATCCGGAGCTCGGGAGCGTGCTCGAATCGGCCGATGTCGCCTTCGGAGCCGCGCTCGACGACGACCTCAACATCTCGGCGGCCCTGGCCGTCGTGTTCGACCTGGTCCGCGACCTCAATCGACGGATCGACGGCCGGATCCTGTCCACGGCCGACGCCGATCGCGCGCTGGCCGTCATCCGCTCGTTCGACGAGGTGCTCGGCGTCCTGCCGGCAGCCGACGAGGACCTCGACGAGGAGAGCCGCCGCATGCTCGACGATCGGGCGACCGCCCGCACCAACCGTGACTGGGCGGCGTCCGACCGCCTCCGCGACGAGCTCGCGCGACGCGGGATCGCCGTCGAGGACACGCGCGACGGCCAGCGCTGGCGCCGCCAGGCGGAGCTGGCTCGTGGCTGATCGACCGCAGTCCGGAGGCGGCGACCGGCCGCGGCGTCCGTCCGGGCCGAAGCGATCCGGTGGCGGCGCGGGGCCGCGTGGCGGATCCGGTGGCTTCGGTGGCGGCGGCGGCTTCCGCGGGCCGGGCGGTCCGGGCGGCGATCGCGGTGGGGATCGAGGCGGCCAGCGGGGCGGGTTCCGCGGGCCCGGCGGATCAGACCGGCCCGGCTTCGGGTCCGGCCCGTCGTCGCGGCGCGGGTTCGGGTTCGGCGGGGGCGGCGGGGGCGGCGGGGGCGGCGGGGGCGGTTCCGATGATGGCGGGAGCGATCGCCCGTTCGTCCGTGGCGGGCGCCCCGAGCGGTCGTTCGGACCGCGTCGCGACGGCCCATCCGGCCGGCCCTTCGACCGCGGCGGATTCTCGGGCGGCGTCGTCCGGTGGCGGCTCGCGCGGCGGGTTCGGCCGGCCGGCCGGCCCTCGGCCACCGTTCCGCGGCGTGCCGTCGGATGGACCGAGCGGATTCCGCGACGATCGTGGCGATCGGCGACCGGACGGTCCGCGCGACCGGCCCTGGGATCGGCCGGCGACGCCACGCTCGGATGACCAGGGCGGTGGCGATCGATCCCGATCCGGTGGGCCGCGTGGCGGCGACCGGCCGCGTGGTGCGGGTGGCTTTGCGCCGCGCCGGCCCGACGAGCGATCCGGTCGGCCGGACGTCGATCGGCCGTGGCGCGACGACGACCGTGCCGGGCGGCCCGAGGAGGGCCGCCGCGACGAGCGCGAGTTCGGCGATCGCGGCGGAGATCGTCCGCCGTTCCGGTCGGGCGGCGGCCGCCCGGCACCGGACCGCCGCGATCGGGGATTCGGCCCGAGCAGCGGCCCGCGTCGCGATCATGCAGGCCCTCGTCCCGGCGGCGACCGCCCCTGGCGTGACGCTCCGGGCCGACCCACCGACGCGTATCGACCCGGGGTTGCCCCGTCCGATCTCCTCGCCGAGGACGAGGAGCTGGTGGCCGGCCGTCGCCCGGTCGAGGAAGCCTTCGTCGCCCGCCGGCCGGCCCGCCGCCTGCTCGTCGTCCCGCAGCGCCGCCAGGCGCTCGAGCGGCTCGTCCTCCATGCGACGTCGCTCCGGATCCCGGTCGTCGAGGTCGAGGGCGGAACGCTGACGGCGGTCGCCGGGTTCGACGGTCACCAGGGCATCGCCCTCGTCGTCGAGCCGCGGACGTACGCCGGCCTGGACGACGTCCTGGCCCGGGCGCTCGAGCGCGGTGAGCCACCGTTCGTCCTCGTGCTCGACTCGCTCGAGGATCCGCAGAACGTCGGGACGCTGCTCCGGAGCGCCGAGGCGGCCGGCGTCCACGGCGTCCTCTTCCCGACCCACCGCCAGGCGCCCCTGACGCCGGCCGCCATCAAGGCCTCGGCAGGCGCCGTGGAGCATCTCCTCCTGTGCCCGGTCGACGACCTGCCGGCGGCGCTGTCCGACCTTCGAATCCGTGGCCTGCGGGTGGCGGCGGCCGAGTCCGACGCACCGCTCACCGCGGCCCAGGCCGACCTGCGCGGTCCGCTCGCGATCATCGTCGGGAGCGAGGGCCAGGGCCTGTCGCCGGTCGTTCGCCGCCGGGCCGACGTGGCCGTCCGGATCCCGATGCGCGGCGCGATCGGTTCGCTCAATGCCGCGGTCGCAGGCTCGATCCTGCTGTTTGCGGCCGTCGCCCAGCGCGATCCGGGCGGGGAGGGGAGCACCGATCGGCCACGTCCCGCGACGTTCGACGAGATCGCCGATGCCACGAGCGCGGCTGCGGCGTACGAGGCGTCCACCGCCACGTCCACCGACCGAGGACGCGGCGACGATTCCGGAGGCCGCGGCCGCGACGCCCGCGGCGAAGAAGCGAGGCCGTCCGCCGGCCCCGACGACGGCTGCCCAGAAGCGGTCCCGGGCGGCGAAGGCCGAGATGCCACCGACCGAACCGAACCTCGCCCCGCGCCGCCGCGCCCGAACCGGTCGTCCCGCCGCCGGCGCGCCGTGCGAAGCGCGCGTCGACCGACGACCGACCGACTCGGTCGCCGTGACGTCCCCGCGAGCGCGCCGGCCCGGACATGCGGACGCCGCGCCGGGGCCCGAGCCCGTCGCCGACCAGGCACCAGCTCCTCGGCGCCGCACCAAGGCGGCAGCGTCCCCCACGGCGTCCGATGCCGGCGCCGAAGCCCCGGCGGCGGTCAAGCCGGCGCGCGCACCCCGTCGCCGGGCTTCGGCCTCGGCTGCGAAGGCGGGCGACGACGGCCATGTGACGAGCCCGGATGCCGCAACCGACGACCTCTTGCCGGGCGGCCCGCCGGCCGACTGATCAAGCGTTCAGTCGCCGCTGGCGCCCGCGTGACCCCTCGTGGCTCGCTTGACCGGGTCGAGCCGCGGACCGTATCATTCCCCGGCGCCGGAGGGTCCATCTGCGGTCTGACCCTGCGCCGTGCCGACGTAGCTCAATTGGTAGAGCAGCGGTTTTGTAAACCGCAGGTTCCGGGTTCGAGTCCCGTCGTCGGCTCCAAGTGCAGATCAACGGCGATGGGTTCACCACGGGGCCGCAGTCACCCGGTCCGTCGCCCGGTTCAGTGGGTAGGTTGAGCAGGTGGTGAGCTCCGCTGGCTGTAGACCAGCCGCCTTCGGCTGTGGGGGTTCGATTCCCTCCCTGCCCACCAATCATCTCGTGATCCCGCGGACAGGTTCCGGGCCCACATAGCTCAGCTGGCAGAGCACTTCCTTGGTAAGGAAGAGGTCATCGGTTCAAGTCCGATTGTGGGCTCCATCCCCGCCTCGGCGTTGTTCTAGCGGCGTAGCCGCGCCTGAAATGGAGTGAAACGGTCTCGTGGCCAAGAAGAAGTTCGAGCGCAACAAGCCGCACGTCAATATCGGCACGATCGGCCACATCGACCATGGCAAGACGAGCCTGACGGCGGCGATCACCAAGTACCTCCACCTGAAGGGTGGGGCGAGTACCGCGCCTTCGACTCGATCGACAACGCGCCCGAGGAGCGGGAGCGCGGGATCACGATCGCGATCGCCCACGTCGAGTACGAGACCGACGCCCGCCACTACGCCCACGTCGACTGCCCGGGCCACGCCGACTACATCAAGAACATGATCACCGGCGCCGCCCAGATGGACGGCGCGATCCTGGTCGTGGCCGCGACCGATGGCCCGATGCCCCAGACCCGCGAGCACATCCTGCTGGCCCGCCAGGTCGAGGTCCCGTACATCGTGGTGTTCCTCAACAAGGTCGACATGGTCGACGACCCCGAGCTGCTCGATCTCGTCGAGCTCGAGGTCCGCGAGCTCCTGTCCAAGTACAACTTCCCGGGTGACGACCTGCCGGTCGTGCGCGGCTCGGCGCTCAAGGCGCTCGAGGCCAAGGACGACCCGTCCGATCCGGCCTACGCCCCGATCCAGGAGCTGATGGACGCGGTCGACGCCTACATCCCGACCCCCGAGCGGGCGATCGACAAGCCGTTCCTGATGCCGGTCGAGGACGTGTTCGGGATCAAGGGCCGCGGGACGGTCGCCACCGGGCGGATCGAGCGCGGCATCGTCAAGGTCGGCGACGAGGTCGAGCTGATCGGGGTCAAGGCGACCCGCAAGATCGTCGTGACCGGGGTCGAGATGTTCAAGAAGCTGCTCGACGAGGGTCGCGCCGGCGACAACGTCGGCTGTCTCATCCGGGGCATCGAGCGCGAGGAGATCGAGCGCGGCCAGGTCCTGGCCAAGTCGGGCTCGGTCAAGCCCCACACCAAGTTCACCGCCCAGGTCTACGTCCTGACCAAGGAGGAGGGTGGCCGCCATACCCCGTTCTACAACGGCTACCGGCCCCAGTTCTACCTGCGCACGACCGACGTGACCGGCGCCATCGGGCTGCCCGACGGGGCCGAGATGATCATGCCCGGCGACAACGTCGAGATGAGCGTCGAGCTGATCACCCCGATCGCCCTCGAGATCGGCCAGCGCTTCGCCATCCGCGAGGGTGGCCGGACCGTCGGCGCCGGCGCCATCGTCACGATCGTCGAGTAAGGATCCGTCATGGCCCGAGTCGAAGCGCGTCCCCCGATCCAGCTCGCCTGCACCGAGTGCAAGGAGCGGACCTACACGACGCGCAAGAACAAGAAGAACGATCCCAACCGGATCGAGCTGATGAAGTACTGTCCCCGGGAGCGCCGCCATACGCTCCACCGCGAGGCCAAGTAGCCACGCGGCCGTTCGCAGGGGTGTAGCTCAATTGGCAGAGCACTGGTCTCCAAAACCAGCGGTTGTAGGTTCGAGTCCTATCGCCCCTGCCATCCTCCTCCGGCGGATGGTCCCGACGACCGCCGCCGCCTCGGAGCGCTCCACCTAGTCCGTAGCTGAAAGAAGAACCACCGACGTGAGTCGACTTCGCCGCTTCTTCAATGAAGCGTGGTCCGAACTGAAGAAGGTCTCGTGGCCGACGCGCGAGCAGGTGCGCAACCTGACCGTGCTCGTCTTCGTGGTCAGCTTCGTCGTCGGTGTCTATATCACCGTGCTGGACACCGCCTTCACCGCCATCGTCGCGCGGCTGGTCGGGGAATGACGGACATCATGACTGAGACGACCTCGACCGAGACCGCCAAGACGCCCGAGCAGCGCTGGTACGTCATCCACACGTATTCGGGCTACGAGAACAAGGTCAAGGCCAACCTCGAGCACCGGATCGAGTCGATGGGCATGGAAGACCGGATCTTCCAGGTCCTCGTCCCGATGGAGGACGAGATCGAGATCCGCCAGGGCCAGCGCCACACCGTGCAGAAGAAGGTGTACCCCGGCTACGTCCTGGTCGAGATGATCCTCGACCCCGACAGCTGGTTCGTCGTCCGCAACACGCCGGGCGTCACGAGCTTCGTCGGCGGGGCGAACATCCCGGGCGTCCGCAGCGAGCCCATCCCGCTCGAAGAGCACGAAGTCAAGCAGATCCTCCGGCACATGGGCGTCGAGACGCCCAAGTTCCGGGTCGCCTTCACGAAGGGCCAGAGCGTCCGGGTCACCGACGGGCCGTTCGCCGAGTTCATCGGCACGGTCGACGAGGTCAACCCCGAGCGCAACAAGGTCAAGGTCCTCGTGAGCATCTTCGGCCGCGAGACCCCGGTCGAGCTCGACTTCCTGCAAGTCGAGAAGCTCTAGAAAGGAACCGTCAGCCCCGTGGCCAAGAAGATCCGCATCGTCCTGACCCTCCAGCTGCCCGCCGGCAAGGCGACCCCTGCGCCGCCGGTCGGTACCGCGTTGGGCCCGCACGGCATCAACATCGTCGAGTTCACCAAGTCCTACAACGAGAAGACCGCCGACAAGTCGGGCCAGATCATCCCGGCCCAGATCACGATCTTCGAGGATCGCTCGTTCAGCTTCATCCTCAAGACCCCGCCGGCCGCGGACCTGCTCCGCAAAGCCGCCGGGATCGACAAGGGCTCGGGCGCCCCGAAGAAGGAGCTCGCCGGGCGCGTCTCGCGCGACCAGGTCCGGCAGATCGCCGAGGTCAAGATGGCCGACCTCAACGCCAACTCGATCGAGGCCGCGATGCTCCAGATCGAGGGCACGGCCCGCTCGATGGGCATCGAGGTCAAGTAGAGCGCGCGGGTTCGTCGCTCCGGCGGCGACCCCCGACATCGGCTAGCATTCCCGACTCGCGGCTCACCCCGGCCGCGGCGGATCACCACCAGGGGGAGGCCGATAATGCCGGCCGCCGAAAGGACCGACCCGACATGGCACACGGCAAGAAGTACATCGAGGCCGCGAAGCTCGTCGACCGCGACCGGATCTACACCCCGGCCGAGGCAGCGGCGCTCGCCAAGGAGACCTCCTTCGTCTCCTTCGACTCGACCCTCGAGGCCCATCTCCGCCTCGGCGTCGACCCGCGCCATGCCGACCAGATGGTCCGCGGCACGGTCGTCCTCCCGCACGGCACGGGCAAGGTCGTCCGGGTCGTCGTCTTCGCCCAGGGCGACAAGGCCCAGGAGGCCCTCAAGGCCGGCGCCGACGAGGTCGGCGGCGAGGACCTCGTCAAGAAGATCGAGGCCGGCTGGCTCGAGTTCGACGTCGCGCTCGCGACGCCCGACTCGATGGGCCTCGTCGGCAAGCTCGGCAAGATCCTCGGCCGGCGCGGCCTGATGCCGAACCCCAAGGCCGGGACGATCACCTTCGACCTCGATCGAGCCGTCCGCGAGGTCAAGGGCGGCCGGGTCGAGTTCAAGGTCGACAAGTCCGGGATCATCCACACCGCCTTCGGCCGCTCGAGCTTCGAGGCCGATGCCCTGGTCGCCAACCTGGCCGCCCTGATCGACGCGATCAACCGGGCCCGGCCGGCCGGCGCGAAGGGCCAGTACCTGCGCGGTCTGACGATCGCCTCGACGATGGGCCCGGGCATCCGGGTCGATCTGCCGGCGGTCCTCGCCGCCGCCGCGGCCTGACCGCGGCCCACCATACGCGGTGACGGCCGGGCCTCGGGCCCGCTGCGTCGCCACAACTGAAGACCGACGGGATCGCCAGAGACAGCCTGCGCCCGCGGACCGCGACGCTCACCGGAGCGTGACGGTCGGGGCTTGATCCACCGGATCGGATCGATCGCCGCAGGGCGATCGGGGACGACGGTGAGCACGCCGAGGCAGGACACGCACCACCACGCGGTGGCTGCGCCCCTGCGTTCCAGGCCAGCCGAACAGGCGCCGTCGCAGGGGCGTCGTGATTCCGGGTTCGCCCGGAGGAGCGTCGCGCCACCGCCGCGCACCGGCCGTGCGCCGAACCTGGAGGGCACCATGCCCACAGAGGCCAAACGGGAGACCGTCGCCGCGCTGCGTGAGGCGCTTGCCGGCAGTCGGACGCTGATCGTCTCCGAATATCGCGGCCTCACCGTCAAGGAGATCGCGGAGATCCGCCGCGCCCTGCGCAAGCAGGACGTGAGCTACCGCATCGTCAAGAACCGCCTGATGCGGATCGCCGCCCAGGACACGGTGGGGGAGGCTCTCAGCCCGCTCCTCATCGGCCCGACGGCCATCGCCTTCGGCAACGACGAGTCGGCGACGGCCAAGGCCGTTCTCGACGCGACCAAGGCGTTCAAGCAGGTGACCGTCACCGGCGGCGTCCTCGGCACCCGGGCGATCGACGCCAACGGCGTCAAGAGCCTGGCCACCCTGCCGTCGCGCGAGGTCCTGCTCGGCAAGCTCGCCGGCGGGATGCAGGCACCGGTCGCCACCCTGGCCGGCCTGCTCGTCGCGAACATCCGCAACCTGGGCTATGCCCTGTCGCAGGTTCGCGATCAGAAGGCCCAGGCCGAGGGCGCGTGACCCGCGGCCACGGCGCCGACCCGTTGATCCATTCGACCATCGACCCGCTCCGCGACCGGAGCACCCGACAAGGAGACCTGACATGGCGGTCCTGACCCAGGACGACCTGCTCGAAGCCATCGACAAGATGACCGTCCTCGAGCTGTCCGAGTTCATCAAGCGCTTCGAGGAGCGCTACGGCGTGACGGCCGCAGCGCCGGTCGCCGCAGCCGCAGCCCCGGCTGCCGGCGGTGGCGGCGGCGAGGCCGCGGCGGCTCCCGAGGAGCAGTCCGAGTTCAGCGCGACCCTGACCGAGATCGGCCCGAACAAGATCCCGGTGATCAAGGTCGTGCGTGAGCTCACCGGCCTGGGCCTCAAGGAGGCCAAGGACCTCGTCGACGCAGCCCCCAAGGCCGTCAAGGAAGGCGTCGCTCGCGACGAGGCCGAGAAGATCAAGGCGGCGATCGAAGAGGTCGGCGGCAAGGTCGAGATCAAGTAGCGCCCGTTTCGACGCTGTCAGGAGGCCGCGGCCGTTGGGTCGCGGCTTCCTGATTCGCAGCGCGCCGACTCGGGCGCACTCCCGCGCGAACTGTCGCCGCGGCGCGCCGCGGCGCCGCGCGGGCCGGCGTGGCGCGGGCCGCGGCGCCGCGCGGGCCGGCGTGGCGCGGGGCACGGGGCCGGCGTGGCGCGGCCGATCTCGCCAACGATGCACGGCCGGACTGGCTGGCGGACTCGACACGCTCAGCCGCGCGGCCGGGATGGGCACAGTGAGCGTGCGACCGACCCACTCATTCCCGGCACGCATGCATGGCCTGATCGCGGCGTCCTGACTCCGGCGCCGCGCCATACCGCGAACGCCGTACCGCGCGAACAGCGGCATGGCGCGGCCGATCTCGCCAACGATGCACGGCCGGACTGACTGACCGACTCGCCACGCTCGGATACGCGGCCGGGATGGGCACAGTGAGCGTGCGACCGACCCACTCATTCCCGGCACGCATCCATGGCCTGTTCGCAGCGTCCCGATTCCTGCGCCGCGGCGCGCCATACCGCGAACGCCGGCATGGCGCGGCCGATCTCGCCATCGATGCACGGCCGGACTGGCTGGCGGACTCGACGCGCTCAGATATGCTGCCGGGACGCGCACGCCGAGCGCGCGACCGGCCCACTCATTCCCAGCACGAATGCATGGCCAGGATGCCCGCTGGAGCAGGCTGCGGCCGACGGAGCGGCGTCCGGCCCCGTTTGACACCGCCCAGAATCGCGGTATCCTACTCCTTCTGTGAGCGCGGCCCTTTCCCTCTTTCCAAGCCTCCGTCAAGGAGTGGTGTTTCATGCTGTCTGCTGAGTCGTCGAGGACGGCTTCGGCGCTGGCGCGTACGCGCTATGCCCGCATCCCGGAAGTCCTGCCGATCCCGAACCTGATCGAGCTCCAGCTGGATTCCTTCCAGTGGTTCATCGAGAAGGGCCTCCGGGAACTGTTCGACGAGATCAGCCCGATCAAGGACTTCACCGCCAAGGTGATGGAGCTCCAGTTCCTCGACTACGAGTTCGGCGACCCGAAGTACTCCGAGGAGGAGTGCCGGACCAAGGACCTGACCTATTCGCGGCCGCTGTACGTCGCCGTCGAGCTCCTGATCAAGGAGACCGGCGAGATCCAGCGCCAGCGGGTCTACATGGGCGACTACCCGTGGATGACCAGCCAGGGCACCTTCGTGATCAACGGCGCCGAGCGCGTCGTCGTCAGCCAGCTCGTCCGCTCGCCAGGCGTCTACTACAGCGAGCTCGAGGACCCGGCGTCGGGCCGGATGCTCTTCAGCGCCAAGGTCATCCCGAACCGCGGCGCCTGGCTCGAGTTCGAGACGAACAACAAGGACCAGCTCTGGGTCAAGGTCGATCGCAAGCGCAAGATCGCGGCGACGACCCTCCTCCGCGCGGTCGGCTATGAGGAGAACGACTCGATCGCCGCTCTCTTCTCCGGCATCGACGCGGACCCCGAGCACCCCTTCACGTCGAACACGCTCGACAAGGACCTCACGAAGACCCAGCAGGAAGCCCTGATCGAGGTCTACAAGAAGCTCCGCCCGGGCGATCCGCCGACCGGCGACAACGCCCGCCAGCTCGTCGAGAGCCTGTTCTTCAACTTCCGCCGCTACGACCTCGGTCGGGTCGGCCGCTACAAGTTCAACAAGAAGCTGGACGGCGTCGCCGGCCGGATGGGCATCGAGCTGCCGCGCGAGCAGCGGACGATCACCCGCGAGGACATCGCCGCGATCGTCGGCCACCTCATCGAGTCGAACCGCGGCCTCCATCCGAAGGACGACATCGACCACCTCGGCAACCGCCGCATCCGGGCCAACGGCGAGCTGATCCAGAACGCGTTCCGGATCGGCCTCCTCCGGATGGAGCGCGTCGTCCGCGAGCGGATGACGATCCAGGAGATCGACAAGGCCACGCCGAACGCCCTGATCAACATCCGGCCCGTCGTGGCCGCGATGAAGGAGTTCTTCGGCGGCAGCCAGCTCTCGCAGTTCATGGACCAGACCAACCCGCTGGCCGAGCTGACGTCGAAGCGACGCCTCAGTGCCCTCGGGCCGGGCGGCCTGTCGCGCGAGCGCGCCGGGTTCGACGTCCGCGACGTCCACCACAGCCATTACGGCCGGATCTGCCCGATCGAGACCCCGGAAGGCCCGAACATCGGCCTGATCGGCTCGCTCGCGACCTACGGCCGGATCAACAGCTACGGCTTCATCGAGACGCCCTACCGCAAGGTCAAGCGGACCGTCGCCTGGGACGACCCGAAGCTCGCCACCTACGAGACCGGCGGCGACCTGCTCAGCAAGAGCGGCGAGACCGTCCTCAAGGCCGGCAAGCCGTTCACCCCGGAGGCGATCGCCGAGCTCAAGAAGCAGAAGGCGAACGCGTTCCCGATCCGCCCGATCGTCACCAGTGAGATCGAGTACCTCCCGGCCGACGAGGAGGAGGAGCACGTCGTCGCCCAGGCGAACGCGCCGCTCGACGCCGAGGGCCACTTCATGGCCGAGCGGATCCCGTCGCGCTACCGCGACACGTTCCCCGAGGCGCGGGCCGGCCAGATCGAGTACATGGACGTCAGCCCCAAGCAGGTCGTCTCGGTCGCGACGGCGCTGATCCCGTTCCTCGAGCATGACGATGCCAACCGCGCCCTGATGGGCTCGAACATGCAGCGCCAGGCGGTCCCGCTCCTGGAGCCGGAGTCGCCGATCGTCGGCACCGGCATGGAGGAGCGCGCCGCGCGCGACTCCGGCCAGGTCGTCGTCGCCCGCCGCGAAGGCGTCGTGACGAGCGTCACCGCCGAGCGGATCCGGATCGAGACCGACTCGGGCGAGCTCGACGAGTACAAGCTCCAGAAGTTCGTCCGGAGCAACCAGGGCACCTGCATCAACCAGCGCCCGATCGTCGACGTCGGCCACCGCGTGGCGGACGGCCAGGCGCTCGCCGACAGCTCATCGACCCAGGAGGGTGAGCTCGCCCTCGGCCGGAACGTGCTCGTCGCGTTCATGAGCTGGGAGGGCGGCAACTACGAGGACGCGATCGTCATCAGCGACCGCCTCGTCCGCGACGACCTCTTCACGAGCATCCACATCGAGAAGCACGAGATCGAGTCACGCGACACGAAGCTCGGGCCCGAGGAGATCACCCGCGACATCCCGAACGTCGGCGAGGAGTCCCTCAAGGACCTCGACGAGGAGGGGATCGTCTACATCGGCGCCGAGGTCCGCCCCGGCGACATCCTCGTCGGCAAGATCACGCCCAAGGGCGAGACCGAGCTGACGGCGGAGGAGCGCCTCCTGCGGGCGATCTTCGGCGAGAAGGCCCGCGAGGTGAAGGACTCGAGCCTCCGCCTGCCGCACGGCGAGCGCGGCAAGGTCGTCGAGATCCGCGAGTTCCGGCGCGAGCTGAACGACGATCTCCAGCCGGGCGTCAACCGCCTGGTCCGGGTGTCGGTCGCCCAGAAGCGCAAGATCAGCGTCGGCGACAAGATGGCCGGCCGCCACGGCAACAAGGGCGTCATCGCCAAGATCCTGCCGGCCGAGGACATGCCGTTCCTGCCGGACGGGACGCCCGTCGACATCGTCCTCAACCCGCTCGGCGTGCCGAGCCGGATGAACATCGGCCAGATCCTCGAGACGCATCTCGGCTGGGCCCTCCATGAGAAGGGCCAGAAGGCCGCGACCGCCGTCTTCGACGGGGCGACCGAGGACCAGATCAAGGCCGAGCTCCGCGAGGCCAAGCACAAGGTCTACGGCGTCGAGAAGTCGCTCCCGGAGGACGGCAAGATCGACCTCCGCGACGGCCGGACCGGCGAGATCTTCGATCGCCCGATCACCGTCGGCTACATCTACATGCTCAAGCTCCACCACCTCGTCGAGGACAAGATCCACGCCCGCTCGACCGGCCCGTACAGCCTGATCACCCAGCAGCCGCTCGGTGGCAAGGCCCAGTTCGGCGGTCAGCGCTTCGGCGAGATGGAGGTCTGGGCGCTCGAGGCGTACGGCGCCGCGAACATCCTCCAGGAGCTCCTGACCGTCAAATCGGACGATGTCCTCGGACGCGTCCAGACCTACGAAGCCATCGTCAAGGGGGAGGAGATCCAGCCGCCGCGCGTCCCGGAGTCCTTCAAGGTCCTGATCAAGGAGCTGCGCAGCCTCGGGCTGAACGCGGAGATCCTCGATCAGAACGACGAGGAGATCCAGCTCGCCGAAGACGACGTCTCCGGCTACATGCTCCCGGATCTCGGCGGGATCAATCTCGCCGGGTTCGAGGACTGACGGCACTGCATTCAAAGCGCATCGGTCGGGTGGAGGCCCGACCGGACCGGCCTCACGCGTCCTGAGGTCGCAGCGCGCCACCGGGCCAGGCGGCGGCGCGAAGGAGAACCATGCTCGAGGTCAATAATTTCAGCGCGATCCGTATCTCACTTGCCAGCCCGGACCAGATCCGGGAGTGGTCCAAGGGTGAGGTGACGAAGCCGGAGACCATCAACTACCGGACGCTCAAGCCGGAAAAGGACGGTCTGTTCGACGAGCGCATCTTCGGTCCGACGAAGGACTGGGAGTGCTACTGCGGCAAGTACAAGCGGATCCGCTACAAGGGCATCATCTGCGACAAGTGCGGCGTCGAGGTCACGCGCTCGAAGGTCCGGCGCGAGCGGATGGGCCACATCCAGCTGGCCAGCCCCGTCAGCCACATCTGGTACTTCAAGGGCACCCCGAGCCGCCTCGGCATCCTCCTCGACATCAGCCCGCGCAACCTCGAGCGGATCCTGTACTTCGCCCTCTACATCGTCACGAACGTGGACGAGGAGGCGCGCAAGCGCGCCCTGCTCGCCCTCGAGGACGAGGCCGCGGGTCGCGGCGGCAAGGCCGGCGAGGAGCTCGCCGCCCTCGAGGATCGCCTCCGCGCCGACGTCAACAAGACCAAGGACGAGCTGACCGCCGCCCTGGTCGTCACCAAGGCCGACCTCGAGAGCCAGCGCACCGTGCGGACCGAGGAGGTCGTCACGGCCGCCCAGGCCGTCGAGGCCCAGCTGGCCGCCCTCAAGACCGGCGAGGCCGAGGACACGATCGTCTTCGCCCCGACCGGCGAGGTCGTCGTGGCCGCCGGCGCCAAGGGTGGCAAGGAGGCGACCGCCGCCCTCCGCAAGATCGTCTCGGCCGAGACCGAGCGCGTCACCGCCGAGCTCCAGCAGCGCGAGCGCGACGAGGAGCGCGCGGTCGAGCAGAAGGTCGCCGACCTGACCGCCAGCGTCGACGAGACGCTCCGCAACGAGCGCGAGCAGCTCACCGGCGGCGCTCAGGCCGCCAAGGACGAGATCAAGAAGCTGCGCGACGAGATCGAAGGCCTCAAGCCGATGCAGACGCTCGGCGAGCTCGAGCTGCGCGGGCTCGAGGAGCGCCACGGCTCGGGCGCCAAGGGCGGCCGCCTGTTCAACGCCGGCATGGGTGCCGAGGCGGTTCGCGAGATCATCAGCCGGATGGACCTCGAGGAGCTCTCGCGGTCCCTCCACGTCGAGGTCCGGACCAGCTCCGGCCAGCGCCGCAAGAAGGCGATCAAGCGGCTGCGCCTGATCGAGGCGTTCCGGCGCAGCGGCACCCGACCCGACTGGATGATCCTGTCGGTCCTGCCGGTCATCCCGCCCGACCTGCGGCCCATGGTCCAGCTCGACGGCGGCCGCTTCGCGACCTCCGACCTGAACGACCTGTATCGCCGCGTCATCAACCGCAACAACCGCCTCAAGCGGCTCCTCGAGCTCGGTGCGCCCGAGATCATCATCCGCAACGAGAAGCGGATGCTCCAGGAGGCGTGCGACGCCCTGATCGACAACGGCCGCCGCGGCCGGGCGATCGCCGGCACCGGCAACCACCGCCTGAAGTCCCTGAGCGACATGCTCAAGGGCAAGCAGGGCCGGTTCCGCCAGAACCTCCTCGGCAAGCGCGTCGACTACTCGGGCCGCTCGGTCATCGTCGTCGGGCCGGAGCTCAAGCTCCACCAGTGCGGCCTGCCGAAGAAGATGGCGCTCGAGCTGTTCAAGCCGTTCGTCATGCGCCAGCTCGTCGAGAAGGGCTTCGCCCACAACATCAAGAGCGCGAAGCGCATCGTCGAGCGCGTCCGGCCCGAGGTCTGGGACGTCCTCGAAGAGGTCATCAAGGATCACCCGGTCCTGCTGAACCGCGCCCCGACCCTCCACCGCCTGGGCATCCAGGCGTTCATGCCGGTCCTCGTCGAGGGCTCGGCCATCCAGATCCACCCGCTCGTCTGCACCGCGTTCAACGCGGACTTCGACGGCGACCAGATGGCGGTCCACGTGCCGCTCTCGACGGCCGCCCAGGAAGAGGCGCGGACGATGATGCTGTCGACGGCCAACCTGCTGTCGCCGGCCGACGGCTCGCCGGTCGTGGCACCGACCCAGGACATGGTCCTCGGCTGCTACTACCTGACGATGGATCCGCTCGGCAAGCAGCCCAAGCGCGTCCGGATCTTCGCGACCGAGGACGAGGCGATCCTGTCCTACCAGCTGCGCGAGAAGACGGGCGTGACCCTCCACGAGCCGGTCGAGGCCGAGGTCCAGACCTGGAACGCGGAGACGGAATCCCTCGAGCTCAAGCGCGTCCGGACGACCGTCGGCCGGATCATCTTCAACCAGATCCTGCCGGACCCGATGCGGTTCAAGGACGAGGTCATGAAGCGGTCCGACCTCAAGGACCTCGTCGACGAGTGCTATCGCCTGCTGGGACCGGACGAGACCGCCCACCTGGTCGACGGCATCAAGAGCGTCGGGTTCGACTTCGCCACCCGCGGCGGGATGACGATCGGCCTGTTCGACATCGAAGTCCCGAAGGACAAGCCGGCTCGTCTCAAGGCGGCCGACGACTCGGTCAACGAGATCGATCGCCAGTTCCAGCGCGGCCTCATCACCGAGGACGAGCGCTACGAGCAGGTGGTCGACGTCTGGCAGAAGACGACGAGCGCGATGTCCGACGAGATGATGAAGGGCCTCAAGGCCGACGGGCCGGTCACGATGATGACCGCCTCCGGCGCCCGCGGAAACAAGGGCAACATCGGCCAGCTCGGCGCGATGCGCGGCCTGATGGCCGACCCGTCGGGCCGGATCATCGACGTCCCGGTCCGGAGCAACTTCCGGGAAGGGATGACCGTCCTCGAGTACTTCATCTCGACCCACGGCGCCCGCAAGGGCCTCGCCGACACCGCCCTCCGGACGGCCGACTCGGGCTACCTGACCCGGCGCCTCGTCGATGTCGCCCAGGACGTCATCACCCGCGATGACGACTGCGGCACCGAGGAAGGCAGCTGGATCACGCGCGAGGACTCGACCGACGAGAAGGAGTTCCGACGCCGGCTCGTCGGCCGCCTGGCCGCCGCGCCGCTGCCGGACGCCTCGGTCAAGGTCAAGAAGGGCGAGGAGCAGCCGCTCGTCGTCGATCGCAACATCGAGATCACCGAGGAGATCGCGGCCCGCATCGAGGCGGCCGGGATCCAGGAAGTCCTCGTTCGTTCACCGCTGACCTGCGAAGCCCGCTACGGCGTCTGCCGGGCGTGCTACGGCCGCAACCTCGCGACCGGCGACATGGTCGCCTCCGGCGAGGCGGTCGGGATCATCGCGGCCCAGTCGATCGGCGAGCCGGGCACCCAGCTCACGATGCGAACGTTCCACACCGGCGGCGTCGCCGGCCTCGACATCACCGCCGGCCTGCCGCGCGTCGAGGAGCTTTTCGAGGCCCGCGTCCCCAAGGGCAAGGCCGAGATCAGCCACATCGACGGGATCGTCGAGATCATCCGCAGCGACACCGGGACGAAGGTCAAGGTGGTGAGCACGGAGGTCTACGACACGACGCTCGGGCTGCCCAAGGGCGCCGAGCTGCTGGCCGCGGCCGGCGACTCGGTCGAGGCCAACCAGGTCGTCGCCCGGATCGCCGACGGCGAGACCGGCGCCCCGACCGACGTCGTCTCGCCGGTCAAGGGCTTCCTCGTCAAGGGCGACGACGGCCTCGCCGTCCGGGCCGAGGACGTCGTCGAGCGCGAGTACACGATCCCCCACAACGCCAAGCTGCTCGTCGAGAACGGCCAGGAGATCCGGGCCGGCGACGGCATCACGGACGGCCCGATCAACCCGCAGGAGTACCTCGAGACCCGGGGCAAGGACGCCGTCCAGCGCTACCTGGTCAAGGAAGTCCAGAAGGTCTACCGGAGCCAGGGCGTCACGATCAACGACAAGCACATCGAGATCATCGTCCGGCAGATGCTCCGCAAGGTCCGGATCGACCAGCCGGGCGACGTCGACCTGCTCCCGACCGAGCTGATCGACCGCCTCGACTTCGAGGAGGAGAACAACAAGGTCCTGTCCGAGGGCGGCGAGCCGGCGACGGCCCAGACCGTGCTCCTCGGCGTGACCAAGGCGTCCCTCAACACCTCGTCGTTCCTCGCCGCGGCGTCCTTCCAGGAGACGACCCGGGTGCTCACCGAGGCTGCCATCAACGGCGCCAAGGACCACCTGATCGGGCTCAAGGAGAACGTCATCATCGGCAAGCTGATCCCGGCCGGGACCGGCGCGCCGGCCAACGTGGCGGCCCGCAAGGAGCGCGATCGCCGGGCGGCGATCGAGGCCCTCGCCGGCGAGGTCATCGAGGATGGCGGCGCCGAGTACAACCCGTTCCTCGAGGAGGGCGGTCGGCCGGCCGACGAGGCCGCCGGCCTGGCTCTCGCGGCGACGATCGCCGGAGCGTCGGAGGAGGGGAGCGAGTTCAACCCGTTCCTGTCCGACGACGAGGCGAGCGACGGCTCGGCGGACGACGCGTCCGGCGAGAACCCGTTCGTCGCCGTCGCTGCCGGCAAGGGCAAGGGCTCGACCGACGAGGCCGCCGACGAGGCGTCCGGATCGGCCGGGGACGAGGCAACCGAGAAGTAGCACCGAAGGCTCCTGCCGGGAGCATTCGCGACCACTCCAGGACCCCCGATCTCGCCCGTCGAGTCGGGGGTTCTGCATCTCTCGTTCCGAGCGCGATCCCGCCAGAAGTCCAGCATTGCGACCTTCGGCAGGGTTCTCGGCCTCCATGACCTCGTCCCACCTCGCCTGCCGAGCGTGATGAGGTCCCGAAGCGATCCGACTTGTCGGCCGCCCGGCCCTCCCAGTGGCTGGATTCGTGCCCAAGGTGCGTCCGCCGGACATCTGGCGGGAAATCGGTGGCGATCGGCGATCCTCGGAGGTTCGGCGCAGCGATGCGGTCCGCCGGGCTGGTGCCGACGCCTCGCATGAGGAGCGTCGCGAGGAGCCGCACCGAGGGTCGGTGGAGGCGGTTCTAGGCGGGACCGTGGCAGTCGGTCAGTTCGTCAGCGCCCAGACGAAAATGACAGGCGGCACGCACGAACCGAGGATCATCCCGAGGTC
Organism: uncultured Chloroflexia bacterium; assembly: GCA_963783055.1. Lineage (GTDB taxonomy): Bacteria > Chloroflexota > Limnocylindria > Limnocylindrales > CSP1-4 > CF-46. Next base: position 332,251 of record CAWAMB010000002.1, on the reverse strand, counting down.
TCCCGCAAGCCGCTCATGCCCCGGAACCGACACCCGTCGCGGGCGCTCGACCCGAGCGTCCGAGGTTTGACACCGTTTTCGGGCCGCTGATACACTCCGCGTTCGTGGCCTCGGGAGGGGTCCGCGGCCCGGCGTGCGCGCCGGCCACCCCAGACTGACAGTCCACCCCAGGAAGGTCCCCGCGGGCCTGACCGCTCGCGAACCGGCCGCCCGCCGGCTGACCTCCGACCCAGCAGAACCATCACCCGGATGAGAGGAGCAGCGTCTTCGTGCCGACGATCAGCCAGCTCGTGCGCCACGGTCGCCAGACCAAGATCAAGAAGGTCAAGGCGCCGGCCATGCGCAAGAACTGGAACGGGATGAGCCGCAAGCAGGTCGCCATTCCCGGCGCCCCGCAGAAGCGCGGTGTCTGTCTCCAGGTCCGGACGATGACGCCCAAGAAGCCGAACTCGGCGCTCCGCAAGATCGCCCGCGTCCGGCTCTCCAACCAGATGGAGGTCACGGCCTACATCCCGGGCATCGGCCACAACCTCCAGGAGCACTCGGTCGTGCTCGTCCGTGGCGGCCGCGTCAAGGACCTCCCGTCGGTCAAGTACCACATCATCCGCGGCACCCTCGATGCGGCCGGCGTCCGTGATCGCAAGCAGGGTCGCAGCAAGTACGGCGCCAAGGCCGCGACCGGCCCCGGAGGCAAGAAGTAATGCCCCGTCGTCAGTCGATCCCGCGGATGACCAAGTACCACCTCGAGCCGGCCAACCGGACCACCGCGCGCTTCACCGCCAAGCTCATGGCCAACGGCAAGCGCAACCTGTCCGACCGGATCCTCCGTCAGGCCCTCGCCCGGGCCGAGTCCCAGGCCCATCGGCCCGGTCTCGAGGTCCTCGAGGCGGCCCTCCGCAACGCGACGCCCATCATCGAGGTCAAGCCCCGCCGCGTCGGTGGCGCGACCTACCAGGTCCCGGTCGAGATCCGCGGCGACCGCCGCCTCTCGCTCGGCGTCCGCTGGCTCGTCCAGGCGGCCCGCAAGCGGAACGGCAAGAGCATGAGCGACAAGCTCGCCCAGGAGCTGGTCGACGCCATGAACGGCCTCGGCGCTGCCGTGAAGCGCCGCGAAGACACGCACAAGATGGCCGAGGCGAACCGCGCCTTCAGCCATTTCAAGTGGTAGACCCAGGAGCCTAGAGAACACCGTGGCACGACAGGTTCCGCTTGCACGCACGCGGAACATCGGAATCATCGCCCATATCGACGCGGGCAAGACCACCGTCACCGAGCGGATCCTCTTCTACACGAAGAAGATCTACAAGATCGGTGAGGTGCATGAAGGCGCCGCGACGATGGACTGGATGCCCCAGGAGCAGGAGCGCGGGATCACGATCACCGCGGCTGCGACGACGGCGTTCTGGGGCGATCACCGCATCAACATCATCGATACGCCCGGGCACGTGGACTTCACCGTCGAGGTCGAGCGCAGCCTCCGCGTCCTCGATGGCGCGGTGGTCGTCTTCGACGGCGTGGCCGGCGTCGAGCCCCAGTCCGAGACGGTCTGGCGCCAGGCCGACCGGTACGGCGTGCCGCGCTTCTGCTTCATCAACAAGCTCGACCGGACCGGTGCCGACTTCTGGCGCGGCGTCGACTCGATCAAGGACCGCCTCGGCGCCAACGCCGTGCCGATCCAGATCCCGATCGGCCAGGAGGACAAGTTCGAGGGGATCATCGATCTCGTCGAGATGAAGGCCTACTACTACCGCGACGACCAGGGCACGACCTTCGACGTGGTGGAGATCCCGGAGGCCCTCAAGGCCGAGGCCGAGAAGCACCGCCACGCGATGATCGAGGCCGTCGCCGAGATGGACGACGACCTGACCCACAAGTACCTCGAGGGCGAGGAGCTGACGGTCGAGGAGATCAAGCACGGCCTCCGCCTCGGCACGCTGACCACCCGGATCATCCCGGTCCTGACCGGCTCGGCGCTCCGCAACAAGGGCGTCCAGAAGATGCTCGACGCGGTCGTCGACTACCTGCCGTCACCGCTCGACGTGCCGCCGATGATCGGGCTCGACCCGAAGTCCGGCGCCGAGGTCATCCGGACCCCGAGCGACAGCGAGCCGTTCAGCGCCCTGGCCTTCAAGATCGCCGCCGACCCGTTCGTCGGCAAGCTCGCGTTCTTCCGGGTCTACTCGGGCACGCTCAAGGCCGGCTCCTACGTCTACAACCCGGTCAAGGACAAGCGCGAGCGGATCGGGCGCATCCTCCAGATGCACGCCAACCACCGCGAGGAGATCGATCAGGTCTACGCCGGCGACATCGCCGCGGCCGTCGGCCTCAAGGACACCTTCACGGGCGACACCCTGACCGATCCGGACCACGTGGTCATCCTCGAGTCGATGACCTTCCCGGAGCCGGTCATCGAGGTCAAGATCGAGCCCAAGACGAAGGCCGACCAGGACAAGCTCGCGATCGCCCTCCAGCGCCTCTCCGAGGAGGACCCGACGTTCCGGGTCCACACCGACCCGGAGTCGTCCGAGACGCTGATCGCCGGGATGGGCGAGCTCCATCTCGACGTCCTCGTCGATCGGATGATCCGCGAGTTCAAGGTCGCCGCCAACATCGGCAAGCCGCAGGTCTCCTATCGCGAGACGATCCGGCGCGCCGCCGAGGGCAACGGCCGGTTCATCCGCCAGACCGGCGGCAAGGGCCAGTACGGCCACGCGATCATCAAGCTCGAGCCCCAGGAGAAGGGGGCGGGCTACGAGTTCGTCGACAAGATCGTCGGCGGCACGATCCCGCGCGAGTACATCAAGTCGGTCGACGCCGGCATCAAGGAGACGCTCGCCACGGGCATCTACGCCGGGTTCCCGGTCGTGGACGTCAAGGCGACCCTCTTCGACGGCTCGTACCACGAGGTCGACTCGTCGGAGATGGCGTTCAAGATCGCCGGTTCGATGGCCGTAAAGGACGCCTTCTCGAAGGCCGACCCGGCGATCCTCGAGCCGATCATGCGGAACGAGGTCACGATGCCCGAGGAGTTCATGGGCGACGTGATCGGCGACCTCAACAGCCGGCGCGGTCAGATCGAGGGCATGGAGTCGCGCGGGTCGACGCAGGTCGTCCGGGCGTTCGTCCCGCTGTCCCAGATGTTCGGCTACGTCACGGACCTGCGGTCGATGACCCAGGGTCGCGCGACGTCGTCGATGGAGTTCAGTCACTACGCCGAGGTCCCGGCCAGTCTGGCCTCGGAGCTCGTTCAGAAGTCGAAGGTCTAGGCGCCCCGCGAGGGGCAGGAGCCAGGGAGCAATCACGATGGCCAAGAAGAAGTTCGAGCGCAACAAGCCGCACGTCAATATCGGCACGATCGGCCACATCGACCATGGCAAGACGAGCCTGACGGCGGCGATCACCAAGTACCTCCACCTGAAGGGTGGGGGCGAGTACCGCGCCTTCGACTCGATCGACAACGCGCCCGAGGAGCGGGAGCGCGGGATCACGATCGCGATCGCCCACGTCGAGTACGAGACCGACGCCCGCCACTACGCCCACGTCGACTGCCCGGGCCACGCCGACTACATCAAGAACATGATCACCGGCGCCGCCCAGATGGACGGCGCGATCCTGGTCGTGGCCGCGACCGATGGCCCGATGCCCCAGACCCGCGAGCACATCCTGCTGGCCCGCCAGGTCGAGGTCCCGTACATCGTGGTGTTCCTCAACAAGGTCGACATGGTCGACGACCCCGAGCTGCTCGATCTCGTCGAGCTCGAGGTCCGCGAGCTCCTGTCCAAGTACAACTTCCCGGGTGACGACCTGCCGGTCGTGCGCGGCTCGGCGCTCAAGGCGCTCGAGGCCAAGGACGACCCGTCCGATCCGGCCTACGCCCCGATCCAGGAGCTGATGGACGCGGTCGACGCCTACATCCCGACCCCCGAGCGGGCGATCGACAAGCCGTTCCTGATGCCGGTCGAGGACGTGTTCGGGATCAAGGGCCGCGGGACGGTCGCCACCGGGCGGATCGAGCGCGGCATCGTCAAGGTCGGCGACGAGGTCGAGCTGATCGGGGTCAAGGCGACCCGCAAGATCGTCGTGACCGGGGTCGAGATGTTCAAGAAGCTGCTCGACGAGGGTCGCGCCGGCGACAACGTCGGCTGTCTCATCCGGGGCATCGAGCGCGAGGAGATCGAGCGCGGCCAGGTCCTGGCCAAGTCGGGCTCGGTCAAGCCCCACACCAAGTTCACCGCCCAGGTCTACGTCCTGACCAAGGAGGAGGGTGGCCGCCATACCCCGTTCTACAACGGCTACCGGCCCCAGTTCTACCTGCGCACGACCGACGTGACCGGCGCCATCGGGCTGCCCGACGGGGCCGAGATGATCATGCCCGGCGACAACGTCGAGATGAGCGTCGAGCTGATCACCCCGATCGCCCTCGAGATCGGCCAGCGCTTCGCCATCCGCGAGGGTGGCCGGACCGTCGGCGCCGGCGCCATCGTCACGATCGTCGAGTAAGCGAGATGGCAAAGCAGCGCATCCGGATCCGCCTCAAGGCCTACGACCACCGACTGCTCGATCAGTCGGCGGCCCAGATCGTCGAGACGGCACAGCGCACCGGCGCCGACGTCGTCGGACCGGTCCCGCTGCCGACCCGCATCGAGAAGTTCACCGTCCTGCGTTCACCGTTCATCGACAAGGACAGCCGGGAGCAGTTCGAGATCCGCACCCACAAGCGGCTCGTCGACATCCTGGATCCGAGCTCGAAGACGGTCGACGCCCTGATGCGACTCTCGCTGGCTGCGGGCGTCGACATCGAAATCAAGATGTGACCGGATGAGCATTGGATTGATCGGCCGCAAGGTCGGCGTGACCCAGGTGTTCCAGGCGGACGGCACGATGGTGGCCGTCAGCGTCGTGAGCATCGAACCGAATACCGTGACCCGCCTCCGGACGGAGGATCGCGACGGCTACGTGGCCGTCCAGCTCGGCGCCGAGACGGCGAAGCGCCTGACCAAGCCCGAGGCCGGTCAGCTCAAGGACCTGCCCAAGGCCGCCCAGAGCCTGAAGAAGATCCGCGAGTTCCGGGTCGACAGCGCCGACGGCTACGAGCTCGGCCAGACCGTCGCGCTCGGCGACCTCTTCGCCGAGGGTGATCTGGTCGACGTGACCGGCATCTCGAAGGGCAAGGGCTTCGCCGGCCACATCAAGCGCCACAACTTCCACCGCGGGCCCAAGACCCACGGCTCGGACCATCACCGCGAGCCCGGCTCGATCGGTCCCGGCACGACGCCGGGTCGCGTCTACAAGGGCGTCAAGATGGCTGGCCACATGGGCGACGAGCGGGTCACCGTCAAGAAGCTGCGAGTCGTCCGCGCCGACGTCGACAAGAACCTCCTTCTCGTGAAGGGGTCCCTGCCCGGCCCGCGCGGCTCGCTCATCCTCGTGAAGAAGGCCTGACGATGCCGCAGACCACCCTCTACGACAAGACCGGCAAGAGCGTCGGCAAGGTCGAGCTGGCCGATGCGCTGTTCGCCGCGCCCATCAACGCGGCCGTCCTGCACCAGGTCGTGACCGCCCAGCTGGCCGGCCGCCGGACGGGCACCGCCGACACCCGGACCCGCGGCGAGATCCGCGGCGGCGGCAAGAAGCCGTACCGCCAGAAGGGCACCGGCCGGGCTCGCCAGGGCACCCGGACCGCGCCTCACTACCGCGGCGGTGGCGTCGTGTTCGGTCCCCATCCGCGGAGCTACGAGCAGCGCCTGCCGCGCAAGATGAAGCGTCTCGCGCTGCGTGGCGCGCTGACCGCGAAGCTCGGCGACGAGGCGATCAAGGTGATCGACACCTTCGCCCTCGAGGCCATCAAGACCCGCGACCTGGCGGCCGTCCTCGGCGCGCTCGAGGCCCGTGGTCGGGTCCTCGTGGTGTCGCCCGGACGCGACGAGCGGCTCGAGCTGTCGGCTCGCAACCTGCCCACGGTCGAGATCATCCTGGCCGACTCGCTCAACGTCGTCGACCTCCTCAAGGCCGACCTCGTCCTGATCGAGCAGCCGGCCCTCGCCCGGATGGAGGAGGTGTACGCGTGAGCGTCCTGACCGCCGCCGACATCATCGTCCGGCCCGTCATCAGCGAGAAGTCGATCGACGTCTCGACGCTCGGTGACCGCGACGCCAAGGCCGGCAACAAGTACACCTTCGCCGTCCATCGCGACGCGAACAAGATCCAGATCAAGCAGGCGATCGAGGAGCTCTACGCCAAGGAGAAGGTGACCGTCGTCAGCGTCAACGTGCTGACGACCCAGGCCAAGGAGAAGAGCCGCGGCACCAAGCGCGGCCGGATCAAGGGCTGGACCACGCCGTGGCGCAAGGCGATCGTCACCCTGGCCCCCGGCCAGAAGATCGAATTCTTCGAGGGGGTCTGACGATGCCGCTTCGTTCCTACAAGGCCACCTCGCCGGGTCTCCGGCAGATGACCCGCTCGACGTTCGAGGAGATCACGACCGACGAGCCGTACAAGCCGTTGCTCGAGAAGCAGATCCGCGGCTCCGGCCGGAACAACGCCGGCCGGCTCACCGTCCGCCATCGCGGCGGCGGCGAGAAGCAGCACTACCGCCGGATCGACTTCAAGCGCGACAAGGTCGGCGTGCCGGCCCGTCTCGCGACGATCGAGTACGACCCGAACCGCTCGGCCCGGATCGGCCTCCTCTTCTACCGCGACGGCGAGAAGCGCTACATGCTTCTGCCCCACGGCCTGAAGGTCGGCGACGTGATCGTCTCGGGCCCCGACGCGGAGGCACGGCTCGGCAACGCCCTGCCGCTGGCCAAGATCCCGCTCGGGACCACGATCCACAACATCGAGCTCACCCCGGGCAAGGGCGGCCAGGTCGTCCGGTCCGCCGGCACGTCGGCCCAGCTCCTCGCCAAGGAAGGCGACTACGCCACGGTCCGCATGCCGTCGGGCGAGATGCGCCGCATCCCGCTCCGCTGCATGGCCACGATCGGCCAGGTCAGCAACCTCGACCACGAGAACCAGAACCTCGGCAAGGCCGGCCGGGCCCGCCACATGGGCCAGCGACCGGAAGTCCGCGGGGTCGTCATGAACCCGCGCGACCATCCCCACGGCGGTGGTGAGGGCAAGTCCCCGACCGGGATGCCGCCCAAGACCCCGTGGGGCAAGCCGGCGATGGGCTATCGGACCCGTCGCGCCAAGACGACCGGACGGCTGATCGTCCGCTCACGTCATCGCAAAGCGTAAGGAGGGAGGTAGCTAGATGTCTCGTTCTGTCAAGAAGGGCCCGTTCATCGAGCTCCGCCTCCAGGGGCGGGTCGAGGAGATGAACCGGCGCAACGAGAAGAAGGTCGTCAAGACCTGGTCTCGGGCGTCGGTGATCTTCCCGACCTTCATCGGCCACACGATCGCTGTCTACAACGGCAAGAAGCACGTTCCGGTCTACGTGACCGAGAACATGGTCGGACATCGCCTCGGCGAGTTTGCCCACACCCGCAACTACCGCGGGCACGGCAAGCACACCGAGCGATCGACGTCCCTGAAGTAGGAGCCGAGGACCCGTGCGCGTTTCCGCCACAGCCAAGTACCTCCGCGGCTCCACCCGCAAGGCCAATCTCGTCGTCGCGGCGATCAAGGGCCGACCGGTCGAGGAGGCCGCCGCCCTGCTCAAGTTCATGCCGCAGCACGCCGCCCACGACGTGCTCGCGGTGCTGAAGAGCGCGACGGCCAACGCCGAGAACAACCACAACCTGTCCGCCGAGGACCTGATCGTCGCCGATGCCCAGGCCAATGAGGGCCCGACGATCAAGCGCTGGCGGCCGCGGGCCCAGGGTCGGGCGTTCCCGATCCACAAGCCCATGACTCACATCACGATCGTCGTCGCGGACCGGGAGGCCTGATATGGGCAGAAAAGTCCATCCGTACGGCTTCCGCCTGGGTGTCTCGCGCACCTGGACCGCGAAGTGGTATGCGGACAAGGAATACACCGATCTCCTCAAGGAGGACATCGGCATCCGCAAGCTCGTCGAGAAGCGGCTCGCCAACGCGAGCGTCTCCGGCGTCGAGATCGAGCGCGGCATCAACCACGTGACGGTCACGATCCACACGGCCAAGCCCGGGATCGTCATCGGCAAGGGTGGTGCCAACGTCGAGATCCTGCGCCAGCAGATCGGCGGGCTCACGAAGCGCCGGGTCAAGCTGGAGATCAAGGAGATCCGCCAGCCCGAGCTCGACGCCCACCTCGTCGCGATGAACATCGCGGGCCAGCTGTCCCGCCGGATCGCCTTCAAGAAGGCGATGAAGCAGGCCATCCAGCGCTCGATGAAGGCCGGCGCCAAGGGCGTCCGGATCGCCGTCGCCGGCCGCCTCGGCGGCTCGGAGATGGGTCGTCGCGAGTGGGACCGCGAGGGGCGCATCCCGCTCGGGACGCTCCGCGCCGACATCAGCTACGGCCAGATCCACGCCCATACGACCTACGGCCGGATCGGCGTCAAGGTCTGGATCTACCGCGGCGACTTCGCGCCCGAGCGGCAGGCCCCCCGTGACCTCAACCCGGCCACCGCCGTCGTCGGGCAGGGGAGCTGACCGATGTTGATGCCGAAGCGCGTCAAGCACCGCAAGGTCATGCGCGGCCGCATGTCCGGGCTGGCCAAGGGCGGCCACACCGTCGCCTTCGGCGAGTACGGCCTGTCGACCCTCGAGCCGGCCTGGATCACCAGCCGCCAGATCGAGGCCGCCCGGCGCGCCATGACCCGCTCCGTCAAGCGCGGCGGCAAGATCTGGATCCGGATCTTCCCGGACAAGCCTGCGACCAAGAAGCCGGCCGAGACCCGGATGGGCTCGGGCAAGGGCGCTCCCGACCACTGGGTCGCGGTCGTCAAGCCCGGCCGGATCCTGTTCGAGATGGCCGGCGTCGACCACGAGTCGGCCATCGAGGCCATGCGCCTGGCCAGCCACAAGCTGCCCGTGCAGACCCGGGTCGTCCTCCGTGACAACGCGAAGGAGGCTGGCTGATGGACATCGTGAAGGTCCGCGAGCTGTCCGACACGGAGCTCGAGAACGCCCTTCGCGAGGCGAAGCAGGACCTCTGGCAGGCCCGCTTCGCGCTTTCGACTCGTCAACTCAAGGACTACAGCACGATCCCGCAGACGCGGCGAACAATCGCGCGGATCCTGACCGTCCAGCGCGAGCGCCTCGGCGCTCACACGAAGTCGGCGTAGGGAGATCACGCGATGACAGGAGCAACCCCCCAGGTGCAGAACAAGCGGAAGACCAAGGTCGGCCGCGTCGTCAGCGACAAGATGGACAAGACGATCGTCGTGTCCGTCGAGCGCCTGGCGCGCCATCCGCTCTACAAGCGGGTCATCCGGCTGACGACGAAGTTCAAGGCTCACGACGAGCTGAACGACGCCCACACCGGTGACACCGTCATGATCGAGGAGTCCCGGCCGCTGTCGGCGACGAAGCGCTGGAAGCTGGTCGAGGTCGTCCATCGGGCGGGCGAGCACGGCAATCCGGCCGACATCGTGATCGACGAGGACGAGACCTCCGAGGCGATCCATGCCGCCGCCCATCCGGGACGCCACACGGCCGACCAGGATGACGCGGGTGAGGCGGCCGCGGCCGCCGATGCCGGCGAGGAGTCGGCGACGTGATCCAGCCCCAGTCCCGCCTCCGCGTGGCCGACAACACGGGCGCCCGCTCGATCCAGTGCATCCGGGTCATGGGCCGCTCGCTGAAGACGACTGCCGGTGTCGGTGACGTGATCATCGCCAGCGTCAAGCAGGCCATCCCGAACGCCGCCGTCAAGAAGGGCGACGTGGTTCGGGCCGTGGTCGTCCGGACCTCCAAGGAGTACGGCCGGCGCTGACGGCAGCTACATCCGCTTCGACGAGAACGCGGCCGTCCTGATCAACAACCAGGGCAACCCGCGCGGCACCCGGATCTTCGGCCCGGTCGCCCGCGAGCTGCGCGACCGCAACTACATGAAGATCGTCTCGCTCGCCCCGGAGGTGCTGTGATGGCCGCTGCCCAGCCCCGCCGCCAGGCCACCAAGGTCCCCGAGATCCGGCGCGGCGACACCGTCGTCGTGCTGACCGGCAAGGACGCCGGCAAGCGCGGCGTCGTCGAGCGTCTCGTGCGCGATCCGCAGGGCCTCAAGAAGACCCGGACCAAGTACGGCTCGCGGCTCGACAAGATGTCGTCGCTCGTCACGACCGCGGTCGTGGTCGAGGGGATCAACATCTCGAAGCGCCACACCAAGCCGCGCCAGAGCTCGAGCACGACCGACCGGACGCCGAAGATCACCCAGGGCGGGATCCTCGATCTGGCCCAGCCGATGTCGATCGGCAAGGTCATGGTCGTGTGCGGCCACTGCGACAAGCCGACCCGGGTCGCCCATCGGACGCTCGACAACGGCCGCCGGGTCCGCGTCTGCAAGCACTGCGGCGAGCAGCTGGAGGTCAAGTCGTGACCGCCCGCCTCCAGGAGCGCTACGTGGCCGAGATCGTGCCGGCGCTCCAGAAGCAGTTCGAATACGGCAACAAGATGGAGATCCCGAAGGTCACCAAGATCGTCGTCAACATCGGGCTGGGCGAGGCCCTGTCCAATGCCAAGGCGCTCGACGCGGCCCTCGGTGACCTGACCAAGATCACCGGCCAGAAGCCGATCGTGACCAAGGCCAAGCGCTCGATCGCCCAGTTCCGTCTCCGGACGGGCAACACGATCGGCGCCAAGGTGACCCTCCGCGGTGAGCGGATGTGGGACTTCCTCGACCGCCTGACCACGATGGCCCTGCCCCGCATCCGCGACTTCCGCGGCGTGCCCGGCAAGTCCTTCGACGGCCGCGGCAACTACACCCTCGGCCTGCGCGAGCAGCTCGCGTTCCCCGAGATCGAATATGACAAGGTCGACCGTCTCCGCGGGCTGGAGATCAGCATCGTGACGACGGCGAAGACCGACGAGGAGAGCAAGCATCTGCTGACGCTCCTCGGCATGCCCTTCGCCTCGTAGCGCTGGGGGAGGAGACCATGGCCAAGAAGTCGTTGATCGCCAAGGCAAAGCGCGAACCGAAGTTCAAGGTTCGCGGTTACAGCCGCTGCTTCGTGTGTGGACGCTCGCGCGCCTACATGCGGCGGTTCGCCCTGTGCCGCATCTGCTTCCGGGAGCGCGCCCTGCTGGGCGAGCTGCCGGGCGTCACGAAGTCGAGCTGGTAGGACCCAGATGAACATCTCCGATCCGATTGCCGACATGCTGACCCGCGTGCGGAACGCCTCCCGGGCGCGCCACACCGAGGTCGTCGTCCCGGCATCGCGGACGAAGCGCGAGATCGCACGCATCCTCAAGGACGAGGGCTTCATCGCCGACGTCCGCGAGGAGCAGGACGGTCCGGGCCTCGTTCTCCACCTCACCCTGAAGTACGTCGACGGCAAGGTGCCGGTCGTGTCCGGGCTGAAGCGAATCAGCAAGCCCGGGCTGCGGGTCTACGCCCGCAAGACCGATATCCCGCGCGTCCTCGGCGGCCTCGGGATCGTCATCGTCAGCACGAGCCAGGGGATCATGACCGGTGCGCAGGCCAAGAAGGCCGAGCTCGGCGGCGAAGTCCTCGCGTTCGTCTGGTAGGCGGAAGACATGTCACGTATCGGTCGCCTTCCGATTGCCGTTCCCTCGTCCGTCGACGTGACGATCGACGGCCGGCGGCTCACGGTCAAGGGCCCCAAGGGCACCCTGTCCCGTGAGCTCCATCCCGACATGACCGTCAGCCGCGAGGAGGACAACCTCGTCGTCACCCGGCCGACGGAGCAGAAGACCCACAAGCAGCTCCACGGGCTGACCCGGACCCTCGTCAACAACATGGTCGTCGGCGTGACCGACGGCTATCGCAAGGGCCTCGAGATCACCGGCGTCGGCTATCGCGCCGTCAAGGTCGGCGAGAAGCTCCAGCTGAGCCTGGGCTACAGCCACCAGATCGACATCGATCCGCCGTCGGGCATCAGCTTCGAGGTCGAGAGCCCGACCCGCCTCGCGGTCGTCGGCATCGACAAGGAGCTCGTCGGCCAGATCGCCGCCAAGGTCCGCTCGACCCGCAAGCCGGAGCCCTACAAGGGCAAGGGCGTGCGCTACGCCGGCGAGAAGATCCGCCGCAAGGCCGGCAAGGCCGGCAAGATCGGTGGAAAGAAGTAACCGAGTGAAGGAAGAAGCACGATGACGCAGGTCGCCAGCCGCGGCGCCGCTCGACGCAAGCGCCACGACCGGATCCGCCTCCACCTGGAGGGGACCGAGTCGCGGCCGCGTCTCGCGGTCTTCCGCAGCAACATCCACATCTACGCGCAGGTCATCGACGACGCCTCCGGGCGGACGCTGGCTGCTGCCTCGACCGTCGAGAAGGAGCTTCGCGGCTCCAAGTCGACCAAGACCGAGGAGGCGGCCGTGATCGGTCGTCTCGTCGCCGAGCGGGCGAAGACCGCCGGCGTCGAGCGCGTCGTGTTCGATCGAGCCGGGTTCCGGTATCACGGGCGGATCAAGTCGCTCGCCGAAGCCGCCCGCGAAGCCGGCCTCGAGTTCTGATCAAGAGGAGCTGACGTGGCACGGATCGATCCCAACAAGCTCGCGCTCGAGGAGCGCGTCGTCCAGATCAACCGGGTGGCGAAGGTCGTCAAGGGCGGCCGCCGCTTCAGCTTCTCGGCGATCGTCGTCGTCGGCGACGGCGCGGGCACCGTCGGCGCCGGGCTCGGCAAGGCCGGCGAGGTGCCGGAGGCCATCCGCAAGGGCGTCGAGGACGCCAAGAAGAACCTGATCAAGATCCCGATGGTCGGGACGACGATCCCGCATGAGGTCCGCCAGGTCTTCTCGGCATCGCGGGTCATGCTCAAGCCGGCCTCGCAGGGCACCGGCGTCATCGCCGGCGGCGCGGTTCGCGCCGTGGTCGAGGCGGCCGGCATCCGCGACATCCTGGCCAAGACGCTCGGCTCGACCAACCCGGTCAACGTCACCCGTTGCACGATCGAGGCGCTTCGCAGCCTGCACTCGGCCGAGGAGCTCAGCGCCCGCCGCGGCGTCAAGCTCGTGAGCCGGATCGCGGGTCAGCCGGCGGCCGTGGCGCTGGAGGCCGGCGATGGCCGATAAGCTGCGCGTCACCCAGATCAAGAGCACGATCAGCCACATCGCCCGCAACCGGGCGACGGTCCGGGCCCTCGGGCTGAAGCGGATCGGGCACACGGTCGAGATCCCCGACAATCCCGCGACCCGCGGCATGGTCCGCGCAGGTCCGCTTCCTCGTCACGGTCGAGGAGGTCGGTGATTCCGCCAAGAGCACCGCCCCGAGCCGCGCAAGCGCCGGCGGCGAGGAGAAGGCATGAAGCTTCACGACCTCCGTCCGCCGGACGGATCGAACACCGCCCGGACCCGGGTCGGGCGCGGCATCGCGGCCGGCAAGGGCAAGACGGCCGGTCGCGGGACCAAGGGCCAGAAGGCCCGCGCCGGCGGCTCGATCCCGCCCTGGTTCGAGGGCGGCCAGACGCCGCTCCACATGCGGATTCCGAAGCTCCGTGGCTTCACGAACCGGGCCAAGATCGACTACGAGGTCGTCAATGTCGGTGACATCGCGGCCCGCATCGAGGCCGGCTCGTTCAGCGCCGCCGGAAGCGCCCCGAAGAAGGGCGAGCCGCTGACGATCAACGCCGACATCCTGCGCGCGGTCGGCCTCGTCCGGAACGTCAAGAAGCCGCTCAAGATCCTCGGCAACGGGGAGCTCGCGACGGCCCTCTTCGTCGTGGCCGACGCCTACACGAGGTCGGCGACGGCCAAGATCGAGGCCGCCGGCGGCGTCGTCAACGTCCTCGAGATCCCGACCGAGAAGCGATCTGCCCTCGGCCTCGACAGCGACGGCGTGGCGATCGAGCGCAGCCCGCGCGTCGCCCGGACCGCCGCCGGCCGGGACGCGGCCGATCGCAAGGTCGATGCCCGAGCCCGTCGCGCCTCGGATACCGCGGACGCGGCCGCGGAGGTCGCGGCCGTCGCGGCCGAGAAGGCCGCCAAGCCCGACAAGCCGAAGAAGGCGAAGGCCGCCGACGTCGCCGAGTCCGCCGCCGCGGACGAGCCCGCGGCGTCCGTCGAGCCCGCGGCGTCCGCCATGGAGTCGCCCGACGTCGCCGAGGTCGCCGACGACACGTCCAGCGACGAGCCATCCGATGCGCCCGACGCGGTCGCCGACGAGCCGGCCGGCGCCGAGCCCGTCAGCGGTGACGACGCCGGCGACGACGGGACCTCACCGACCGGCGACGAAAGCGCGTAGCGACCGGTGTTCGACTCGCTGCTGAACGCCTTCCGGGCGCCGGACATCCGGCGCCGCCTGCTCTACGTCCTCGGGATCCTGATCGTCTTCCGGTTCCTGGCCCACGTGCCGGTTCCGGGCGTGAACAAGGACCAGCTCGACCAGTTCCTCCAGAACAACGCCGATCTTCGGCGTCCTGGACCTGCTGTCGGGCGGCGGCTTGTCGAGCTTCTCGGTCGTGGCCCTGGGCGTGAACCCGTACATCAACGCCTCGATCATCATGCAGCTGATGAGCGGGGTCATCCCGTCGCTCCAGGCGCTCCAGCGCGAGGGCGAATACGGTCGCAACAAGATCAACCAGTACACCCGCTACCTGTCCGTGCCGATGGCCCTCCTCCAGTCGTACGGCTTCCTGGCCCTGCTGAACTCGTCCGGCATCCTGTCGTCCGGGTTCGATCTCGCCAACGGCGCGACCCTGACCCAGATCGCCACCCTGACCGCCGGCTCGATGGTCCTGATGTGGCTCGGCGAGCTGATCACCGAGAAGGGCATCGGCAACGGCATCAGCTTCATCATCTTCGCGGGCATCGTGAGCCGCGCCCCGAGCGCCATCGGCGGCTTCCTCGCAGACGCCGAACCTGCCCCTGGTGATCGGCTTCGCGATCATCGCGATCGTGTCGGTCGCGGTGATCATCTACATCCAGGAAGGCCAGCGCCGGATCCCGATCCAGTACGCCAGTCGCGTCCGCGGCCGGCGGATGTACCAGGGCGGCCAGACGTTCCTGCCGCTCCGGGTCAACCAGGCCGGCGTCATCCCGATCATCTTCGCGATCAGCATCCTGCTGTTCCCGCAGCAGATCGCCTCGTACTTCACGAGCTCCGAGGTCTCCTGGGTCGCCGGCGCCGCCACGTGGATCGTCTCGTTCTTCAACCCCAACAGCCTGCTGTACGTCGCCTTCTACTTCCTGTTGACGGTCGGCTTCACGTACTTCTACACCGCGTTCACGTTCAAGCCGGACGACACCGCGGAGCAGCTCCGCAAGAACGGCGGGTTCATCCCCGGCATCCGGCCGGGCCGCCCGACAGCCGACTACCTGGCCCGGGTCGTGACCCGGATCACGATCGCCGGCGCGCTGTTCCTCGGCATCGTCGCGACGCTGCCGACGCTGCTCGGGCTGATCTTCCCGTCCCTGTCGTCGATCGCCCTCGGCGGAACGGGTCTGCTGATCGTGGTCAGCGTCATCGTCGAGACGATGAAGCAGATCGAGGCCCAGCTCCTGATGAGGAACTACGAAGGGTTCATTCGATGAGCCCGACGCCCGTCGCGATCCGGACCGGAACGACGGCTGGGCCCGAGCCGGCCGCCACACGGGTCTGTCGAATCGTCCCATGACGGTGGTCGTTCTCCTGGGGTCGCCCGGCGCCGGGAAGGGAACCCAGGCGCCGGTCCTCGCCCGCCACCTCGGCGTGCCCGTCCTCGCATCCGGCGATCTGCTGCGCAGCGCGGTCGCCAATGCGACGGCGCTCGGCCGCGAGGCGGACCGCTTCATGAGCAAGGGCCAGCTCGTGCCGGACGAGACGATCGTCCGCGTCTTTCTCGACCGCCTCGAGCAAGCCGATGCCCGGGGTGGGGCGATCCTCGACGGGTTCCCCCGGACGCGTGTCCAGGCGGAGGCCCTCGACGCGGCCCTCGCCGACGCCGGCCGGACCGTCGATCGGACGATCTTCATCGACGTCGCCACCGAGGACCTCGTGAGGCGGATGGCCAATCGCCGGATCTGCACCGCCAACGGCCACGTCTACAACCTCGCGTCGAACCGGCCGCTGGTCGAGTCGGTGTGCGACCTCGACGGGTCGCCGCTCGTCCAGCGTCCCGACGACCAGGAGGCGACCGTCCGGGCCCGGATGAACGAGCAGATCCCGCCGCTCCTCGAGGTCGTCGAGTACTACCGCGACAAGGGCGTCCTCCAGACCGTCGACGGACGCGAGCCGATCCACGAGGTCAGCGGACACGTCCTGGCCGCGATGGATGCCGCGCTGCCGACCGGATCGCCGGCCGCGGCGGAGCCGGCCGGCTGATGGTCACCCGCAAGTCGCGCCGCGAGATCGAGAAGATGCGCGTCGCGGGCCGGATCGTGGCGGAGGTCCTGGCCCTCGTCGAGTCCGAGCTGAAGCCGGGCGTCTCGACGGCCCACCTCGACCAGCTCGCCGAGCGCCACATCCGGTCGGCGGGCGCCGTGCCCTCGTTCAAGGGCTACGGCCACAAGAGCAATCCCTTCCCGGCCAGCCTGTGCATCTCGATCGACGACGAGGTCGTCCACGGCATCCCCGGCGAGCGCCTCATCCGCGACGGCCAGATCGTGTCGATCGACGCCGGCGCGATCCACGACGGCTGGCACGGCGACGGGGCCCGGACGTTCGTCGTCGGGGCGGTGCCGGCGGCGGTGGCCGAGCTCGTCGCGACGACCCGCCTGGCGATGATGGCGGGGATCGCGGCAGCCGTGCCCGGGGCCAACCTCGGCGACATCTCGGCGGCGATCGAGGATGTCGCGCTGCCCGGCGCCTACGGCGTGGTCCGCCAGTTCGTCGGGCACGGGATCGGGACCGAGATGCACCAGGAGCCACAGCTCCCGAACTACCGAACCGGCGTCCGCGGGATGAAGCTGGTGCCCGGGATCTGCCTCGCGATCGAGCCGATGCTGACGCTCGGCGGCCACGAGGTCGCGGTCCGGCCCGACGGCTGGACCGTGGTGACCGCCGACGGCTCGCTGGCCGCCCATTTCGAGCACACGATCGCGGTCACGGAGAACGGGCCGGAGATCCTGACGACCGTGGCATGACCGAGATCTGGGATTTGCCCGGGTTGGCCAACTTTGATACGCTACGCGTTCGTGTGTCGGTCCGACCGGGCCGACACTCATCGTGAGAGAGGGAAGCACACAAGCCTGTGGCCAAGCGTGATGCGATCGAAGTGGAAGGAACGGTCATCGAGCCGCTTCCCAACACGATGTTCGCGGTCGAGCTGGAGAACGGCCACCGAGTGCTCGCCCACATCAGCGGGAAGCTCCGGATGAACTTCATCCGGATCCTGCCAGGGGATCGCGTCCGGGTCGAGCTGTCGCCCTACGACCTGACCCGCGGTCGGATCACCTACCGCCTGAAATGATCGCGGACCGGTTCGCCGGCCGCCACCGAACACGAGTCGAGGATCCGTTGAAAGTCAGAGCTTCCGTCAAGGCGCGCTGCGACAACTGCAAGGTCATCCGTCGCCACGGCACCGTGATGGTCATCTGCACCAACCCGAAGCACAAGCAGCGGCAGGGGTAACGATGGCACGCATTGCCGGAGTCGACATCCCGCGCGAGAAGCGCGTCGAGATCTCGCTTACCTACATCTTCGGAATCGGCCTGCCCACGGCGCAGAAGATCCTGACCCAGACGAACGTGAACCCGGACACCCGGGTGCGCGACCTCACCGAGGAGCAGGTCAACCGCCTGCGCGAGCTGATCGACCGGCGCTACAAGGTCGAAGGCGACCTGCGGCGCGAGGTCGCGCTCAACATCAAGCGGCTGATCGAGATCGGCTCGTACCGCGGGATGCGTCATCGACGCAACCTGCCGGCGCGTGGCCAGCGAACCAAGACGAACGCACGCCAGCGGCGCGGACCGAAGAAGACGGTCGGCGTGCGGCGCAAGAAGTAGGCCGAGGTACCTGAACGAGCATGGCCGATCGCAAGAAGGCAGTGAAGCAGCGCCGCCGGGAACGGAAGAACGTCCCCCAGGGACAGGTCCACATCCAGGCGACGTTCAATAACACGATCATCACGATCACCGACCTCACCGGTGCGGTGATCAGCTGGGGCTCGGCCGGCGTGGCCGGCTTCAAGGGCTCCCGCAAGAGCACGCCGTACGCGGCCGCGCTCTCCGCCGACGGCGCCGCCAAGCGGGCGATGGAGCACGGCATGCGCCAGGTCGAGGTCTACGTCAAGGGACCGGGCGCCGGTCGCGAGCAGGCGATCCGCTCGCTCCAGGCCGCCGGCCTCGAGGTCAGCGCCATCACCGACGTCACGCCCATCCCCCACAACGGCTGCCGCGCCCCCAAGCGGCGCCGGGTCTAGGCGGGGGAGGAGACCATGGCTCGATACACCGAAGCAGTCTGTCGGCTGTGCCGCCGGGAGGGCGCCAAGCTCTACCTGAAGGGCAGCCGCTGCTACAGCAAGAAGTGCGCCTTCGAGCGCCGTCCGTCGCCCCCCGGCCAGCACGGCGTCCGCCGTCGCAAGGTCGGCGACTACGGCCTCCAGCTGCGCGAGAAGCAGAAGGTCCGCCGCGTCTACGGCGTCCTCGAGCGCCAGTTCCGGAACTACTTCGACAGTGCCGAGAACCGCCCGGGCGTCACCGGCGAGAGCCTCCTTCGGACGCTCGAGCTGCGCTTCGACAACGTCGTCTACCGGATGGGCTTCGCGACGCTCGCGCTCCCAGGCGCGGCAGCTCGTCGGTCACGGCCACTTCTCCGTGAACGGCGTCCCCACGAACATCCCGTCCTACCAGCTGAAGCCGGGCGACCGGATCGAGGTCCGCGAGAGCCGCAAGGCACGCGAGCCGTTCAAGCTGGCCAAGGAGACCCTCCGCTCGCACCAGGCGCCGGAATGGCTCTCCATCGATGCCGCCAAGCTGTCGGGAGCGGTCGCTGACCTGCCCCGCCGCGACCAGATGCCGCTCGACCTGAACGAGCAGCTCGTGGTCGAGTACTACTCGAGGTAAGCCGCCCTCATGATCGAACTCGAGAACCCGCAGATCGAGCCCGTCGAGGAAGCCGGGACGTACGCCAAGTACGAGGCCGGACCTCTCCAGGCCGGCTACGGCGTGACCCTCGGCAACGCCCTGCGCCGGGTCCTGCTGTCGTCGCTGGACGGCGCCGCCGTCACCAGCATCCAGATCCGTGACGTCTACCAGGAGTTCTCGACGATCCCGGGCGTCAAGGAAGACGTCACCCAGATCGTCCTGAACGTCAAGAAGCTCCGTCTCAAGAGCTTCGCGACCCACCCGGTCCAGCTCCGCCTGATCAAGAGCGGCGCCGGCCAGGTCACCGCCGCGGACATCGCCGAGTCGGCCGACGTCGAGATCATCAACCCCGAGCTCGTCCTGATGACGCTCGACACCGACGACGTCACGATCGAGATGGATCTGACCGTCGAGCGCGGCGTCGGCTACCTCGGCGCCGAGCGGAGCGAGCAGCTCCCGATCGGCGTGATCGCCATCGACGCGATCTTCACCCCGGTCCGCAAGGTCAACTACTGGGTCGAGGGCATGCGGGTCGGTCAGATGACCAACTACGACAAGCTCACGATCGAGATCGAGACCGACGGCGCGATCACGCCCGAGGAGGCGCTCAGCCGCTCGGCCGAGATCCTCGTCAACCAGTTCCGCCCGTTCGTCACGATCGGGATGGCGGCCGCGCTCGGCGAGCAGGCACCGGCCGGCCTCGCCCAGCTGCCCCCGAACATGCTCGACATGCCGATCGAGGAGCTGGACCTGCCGATGCGGGCCTACAACTCGCTCAAGCGCAACAACATCGTCAAGGTCGGCCAGCTGCTCCAGCTCAAGGACGACGACCTCCTCCGGATGCGCAACTTCGGCAAGAAGTCGCTCGACGAGATGAAGGAGCGCCTCCGGATGCGCGGCTTCATCATCCCGGAGACCGAGTCGGACGGCCTCGACGACGGCGCCTTCGAAGACGAGACGGACGACGAGGGCGAGAGCTGAGATGGCTCACCGGATCGGCGGTCGCAAGCTCAGCCGGAAGCAGGGGCCGCGTCTCGCCCTGTTCAAGAACCTGACCGTCTCGATCCTGCGCTACGAGCGCGTCCAGACCACCGAGGCCAAGGCCAAGGAGATCCAGGGCCGGGTCGAGAAGATGATCACGCTGGCGAAGCGGAACGACCTGACGGCCCGCCGGGCCGTCGTGGCCGCCTTCCCGAACGAGCCGCTCGTCGTGACCAAGCTGTTCGACGAGATCGCCCCCAAGTACGCCGATCGGACGTCCGGCTACACCCGGATCGTGAAGATCGGCCTGCGTCGGGGCGATGCCGCGCCGATCGTCCAGATCGAGCTCGTTTAGCTGAACGACCAACCAGGGGCCCGAGAGGGCGCCCCCGACGCGCGGACCGGCCAACGGTATCGGGCGCGGGTTGAATATGACGGCACGGACTTTGCCGGCTTCCAGGCCCAACGGCCCGGGACCCGGACGGTCCAAGGGGAACTCGAAGCCGCGCTGGCCCGCCTCGACAACGGGGCTCGCCATCCGGTCGACGGGGCCGGCCGCACGGACGCCGGCGTCCACGCGCTGGGACAGGTGATCGCGTTCACCTTTCCCGCTCGGGGCACCGCCCGGCGACTCGAGGCGGCGCTCAACGGCCAGCTCCCGCCGGACATCGCGGTTCGCGAGGTCCGGCCGGTGGCACCGGAGTTCCATCCCCGTCGCGCGGCGCGGTACCGGGACTACCGCTACACCGTCTGGAACGGGCCGCACAGTCCGCTTCGCGAGCGTCATGCGCTCGGGGTGCGGGCCCCGCTCGACATCGACGCGATGGCGCGAGCCGGGCAGGCCTTCATCGGCCGGCACGACTTCAGCTCCTTCGCCAAGGTGGTCGGGGGCCGCTCGGCGGTCCGAACCGTGCATGCGGTCCGGGTCGGGAGGCGAGGGTCGCTCGTGACGATCGACGTCCGGGCCGACGCCTTCCTCCGGGGCATGGTCCGCCGGATGGTGGCCATCCTCATCGAGGTCGGGTCACGGCAAGATGAATGAGACAGACGTCCGGGCGGCGATCGCCGCCGGGACGAAGGCTCGCAACGGGGCAACGGTCCCGGCGCGAGGGCTCTGCCTCCGGCGGGTCGTCCTCGGACGACGGCAGGGGACAGGCACGACAGACGGAGACGACTGAGGAACGATGAGCACGAAGACCTACACGGTCCGCGCAGAGCGAGATCGAGCGCAACTGGTACGTCGTCGACGCGGCGGACGAGACGCTCGGCCGCCTCGCGTCGCGGATTGCGCGCGTGCTCGAGGGCAAGCACAAGCCGACGTATTCGCCCAACCTCGACTCGGGCGACCACGTGATCGTCCTCAACGCCAAGCGGATCGCCGTCACGAGCAACAAGCTCGAGATCCAAGCTCTACATCCGCCACAGCGGCCATCCCCAGGGCTACAAGGAGGAGACCCTCGGTCACCTTCTCGAGCGGCGCCCGGAGGAGGTCATCCGGCGGGCCGTGAAGGGGATGCTGCCGCGCAACACCCTCGGGGTGCAGCAGCTCCGCAAGCTCAAGGTCTACGCCGGCACGGACCACCCGCATCAGGCCCAGCGGCCTGAGCCGCTCGCCTGACGAGGAGCCACGAATGACCGTTCCTTCCTTCTTCTCCGGAACCGGCCGCCGCAAGACGGCGATCGCCCGTGTCCGCCTCCTGCCCGGTGAGGGCGAGATCGTCGTCAACGGGCGCTCGATGGAGGAGCACTTCGGCAACGCCGTCAACGAGGCCGACGTCCGGATGCCGTTCCGGGTCACCGGCACCGAGGGTCACTACAACGTGATGATCAAGGTCGAGGGCGGTGGGGTCACCGGCCAGGCCGGCGCCATCCGCCACGGCATTGCCCGGGCCCTGCTCGAGGTCGACGAGGCCACGAACCGCCTGCCGCTGCGTCAGGCCGGCCTCCTCACCCGCGATCCGCGGATGAAGGAGCGCAAGAAGTACGGCCTCAAGCGCGCCCGCAAGGCGCCCCAGTACACAAAGCGCTAGCGCCGCACCTGGCGGCCGATGGCGGCGTTGGCCGCTGCGCTCCTCGCTCACGGCCATCCGAGGCCGCTCGCTCCGGTGCTCGCGGCCGCCTTGCCCTCGGCGCACCATGCGCGGCGCTAAGGGTCGACCTCGCGTCCCGCTCGTCCGTTGGTCCGCCCACCGGACCATGACCTCGGGATGGTCGCCCCGACCACGTCACGGCCGGTAGAGTGGCGCCATGAACGCCGTCGCTGATCCGGGGACATCCCTGCGCGGCCGCGACCTGCTGTCCGTCGCGGACCTGTCGGCGGCCGAGGTCGGCCGGATCTTCGATCGAGCCGTCGAGCTCAAGGCCGAGGATCGCGCCCGGCGCGAGACGGGGGCGGTCGTCGCGACGCCGCTTGCCGGGCGGACCCTGGCGATGCTGTTCCAGAAGCCGAGCCTCCGGACCCGCGTGACGTTCGAGGCCGGGATGAACCAGCTCGGCGGGCATGCGATCTACCTGACCGAGGACGTCGTGATGGGCGCCCGCGAAAGCGTCCGCGACGTCGCCCGCAACCTCGAGCGGTTCGTCGACGCCATCGTCGCCCGGACCGGCCCCCACGAGGTCGTCGTGGAGCTGGCCGCCCAGGCATCGATCCCGGTCATCAACGGGCTGACCCTGCGCGAGCACCCCTGCCAGGCGCTCGCCGACCTCTTCACGATGCGCGAGCGGTTCGGCGACCTGCGTGGCCGGGTCCTCGCGTTCGTCGGCGACGGCAACAACGTCTACCACTCGCTGGCCCTGCTCGGCGCGACGCTCGGGCTGGAGGTCCGGCTTGCCCATCCGGCCGACTACGCGCCCAACGCGCGGGTCGTCGAGCGGGCCGAGGAGCTGGCGGCGGCCGGCGGCGGGCGGCTGGTGTTCGGTCGGAACCCGGCCCACATCGTTCGTGGGGCCGACGTCGTCTACACCGATGCCTGGACCTCGATGGGCCAGGAGGTCGAGGCGGAGGCGCGCCGGGATGCCTTCGCCGACTACCAGGTCGACGATGCGCTCATGGACACGGCCGGGCCGGATGCCGTCGCGATGCACTGCCTGCCGGCCCACCGTGGCGAGGAGATCACGTCGGCGGTCATGGACGGCCCGCGGAGCATCATCTGGGACCAGTCCGAGAACCGGCTCCACGTCCAGAAGGCGTTGCTCGCCGAGATCCTCGCTGGATGAGCAACCAGAAGGCGAACGCCAAGCGCGCTCCGCGGCCGGGCGACGCGACCGCCAACGGCTCGCTGTACGAGCGCTACAAGGACGCCCTGCGGCGGGGCCACGTGGCCGCCCTCCGGGGCCGTAACGACGCCGCCCTGGTCGCCTACGGTGAGGCGGCCACGATCGCGCCCGATCGGGCGCTGCCCCACGCCAGCATCGGCGGGGTGCTCGTCAAGCTCGAGAAGCTCGACGATGCGGTCGCGGCCTACGATCGGGCGCTCGCGCTTGCGCCACGCGACGAGGGCGCGCTGCGCGGCCTGGCCGAGGTGCACATCCGGTCCGGACGACGGACGGACGCGGCCGTGGTGCTCGACCGACTGGCCGACAGCCTCGATGCGACGGGCCGCCTCGCCGACGCGACCGATGCGGCACGGCGTGCGCTCGAGCTCGCCGAGTCGAGGCCGCGTCGGAATCAGATCGAGGCGTTCACCACCCGTCTCCGGGCAGCCTCCACGGGCGACGAGACCGCCCAGCGTGCCCTCGACCAGGCGCTCCGGCTGCTCGAGCCGGCGGCGGGCGAACCGCCGACGAGGGGCGACGACGGGTCGACACCCGCTGCCGAGCCCGATGGGTCGGCCGCGGAGCCGGCGGTGCTCGATCCGGTCCCTGAGGCGAGCGGGGCGGTCGAACCCGAACCGCCCGCCGCCGAGCCGGAGCCGGAGCCGGAGCCCATTCCCGAGCCCGAACCAGAGCCCGAGCTCGTCCCCGAGCCAGCCGGCCTCGGCATCGCGCTCGGTGCCGCCGCCGAGGCGGCCCTCTTCGCCGGCGACGTCGAGGCTGCTCACGAGGGTCTCCTCGCCGCGGCCCGCGCCCATCGTCGAGCGGGCCGCCTTTCCGCCGCCGTCGATGCCTGCTACCTCGCGATCGGCTTCGCGCCGTCCGATCCCGACCTCCACCTCCTGCTCGCCGAGCTGTATCTCGACAAGGGGTGGCGCGGCCAGGCCATCGACAAGCTGCTCCTGCTCGGCCGGCTGGCCGAGCTCGACGACGATCAGGCGGTCCGCGACCGGCTGCGCGCCCTCGTCACGGAGCGGCTCGACGACGAGCCGCGCGTCGCCCAGCTCTGCGCTTGAGGGCCGGGCCGGGCCGCGTCGCCGACCCCGTCCGACTGCCCGCGCCCGACCGTCCGGCCGGTCGGGCCCGATGTAGACTGACCGGACGATGCCGCAGCTTCTCGCGTCGATCGTCGATCAGATCGACCTGACCTCGCTGATCGACATCGCGATCACGGCGCTCCTGATCTACTGGCTGTTCAGCCTGATCCGTGGGACCCGCGCCGTCAGCCTGGTCATCGGCGTGAGCGTCCTGTTCGCCGTCTACGCGGCGGCCCGGGCATTCGACCTCCGCCTGCTCACCCAGATCCTCCAGACCCTCGCCGTCGTCGGGCTGTTCGCGCTCGTCGTCGTCTTCCAGCCCGAGCTCCGCCGGGCGCTCGAGCGGATCGGCCGGGTCGGCTCGTTCAACTGGCTCTTCTCGCCATCGGAGCAGCGCGCGGTCGAGCACGTCGCCGAGGAGGTTGCGCGCGCCGCGGCGGACCTGTCGGCCGACGGCCACGGGGCGCTGATCGTGCTCGAGCGCGACACCGGGCTCGAGGAGGTCGCCGAGACCGGGGTGATGCTCCACGCCGACATCAGCGTCGACCTGCTCCGGACGCTCTTCGCCCCGCGGACGCCCCTCCATGACGGCGCCGTCATCATCCGCGACGAGCAGATCCTGGCCGCCGGCGCCCTGCTCCCGCTGGCCGAGATGACGGTCCACACCGAGCGCTTCGGGACTCGCCACCGGGCCGCCCTCGGGATCACGGAACAGACGGACGCGGTCGTCATCGTCGTCTCCGAGGAGAACCACCAGGTCAGCCTGGTCGAGCGGGCGCGCATCGTCCGCAACCTGAGCGAGCCGCAGCTGGCCAAGGCGATCAAGGCCCTGCTGTCGCCGACCGACGGCCGACGGCCGTTCGGCCGGACGTTGCCGGGCGTCGCCGGCGGCCGCGCCCCGCGCATCTCCGACCTCAGCCGCCTGGTTCGCGGCCGATCCGGCCGGCCGCGGCCCACGCCTCCGCCCACGCCCCCGGCGCCGGTCGATGACGACGCGGCAGCCGCCCGCGCGCCGCGATGACGCGACTCCTCGGGGCGCTGACCTACAACTGGCCGCTCAAGCTCATGGCGGTCGCGCTGGCCACGCTCCTGTACGCCGCTCTCGTGATCGCCCAGAACGCCCAGACCAAGGACGTCACCGTCCAGATCGACGGGACCGGCCAGCCCGCCAACACGATCGTCGCCGGCGGCACGCTCGGCGAGGTGACCGAGATCCGCTACTTCGTCGAGAACCAGGCGAACATCACGATCACCTCGGCCAACTTCACCGCGAGCGTCGACCTCTCCCAGGTCCAGCCCGGGCCGCAGGCCCAGTCCGTCCGGGTCACCATCGTGTCGGCCGACCCGCGGATCCGGGTGATCTCCTCGACCCCCGCGTTCGTGTCGGTCAAGCTCGAGAAGATCGAGCCGAAGGTGGTCCCGGTGATCGTCCTGCCGGGCACGATCCCGAACGGTCTCGACGTGGCTCCCGCCGAGCAGTCCCTGACCGAGGCCACCGTCCGCGGCGCCCAGTCCGACGTCGCGCGGGTCTCCGCGGCGCGGGCCGTCGTCCCGATCGACTCGTCGGCGCTCGATATCGATCGCGATTTCCCGCTGGTCCCGGTCGACGAGCTCGGGGAGCGCGTCCTCGGCGTCGACGTGGAGCCCGCATCCGTCCATGTCTCGATGCTGGTCTACAAGGATCGGACGACCGCGAGCGTCCCGATCGTGCCCGACATCGTCGGCAGCCTGAGCGCAGGTTTCGAGGTCGAGCGCGTGACGCTGTCCGCGACCGTCGTCTCGCTCCAGGGCGAAGCGGCCGACCTGGCCACCATCGCCAACGCCCGCACGGAGCCGATCTCGCTGGACGGGCGGACCGCGGACTTCGACGTCACGGTGCCGTTCGCCCTGCCGGCCGGCGTGACGCCCGTGGCACCCATCACGGTCGATGTCCATGTGACCGTCCGCGCCGTCACCGAGAGCCGGACCTTCAACGCCGGCGTCGTGCCGATCGGCGCCCGACCGGATCGGACGTATTCCCTGTCCGTGCAACAGGTGCAGCTGACGATCGGCGGCTCGCCGGTCGACCTCGATCGGCTGAGCGGGGCGACCCTCACCGTCAGCGCGAACGTGGCCGACCTCGACGTCGGCGTGCACGAGGTGACCCTCACGATCGCGGTCCAGGCCGGGTTGAGCGTCATCGCGATCGCGCCGGCCACGGTCACGATCACGATCGGGACGAGCGCCCCATCGGGCGGCCCTCCGCCGTCGTCGGGCGGCTGACGATGGCCCGCCTGTTCGGCACCGACGGCATCCGCGGCGTCGCCAACATCGAGCTCAAGCCCACGCTCGCCTACGCGCTCGGTCGGGCGACCGCCCACCAGCTCGTCGGCAAGGGCGGCCAGCTCGTCGTCGGTCAGGACACGCGCCGGTCCGGCGACATGTTCGTGGCGGCGATCACCGCGGGCGCGACCAGCCTCGGAGCGGACGTCCGGATCGCCGGTTGCGTCCCGACGCCGGCGCTCGCGTACCTGGCCGGGACGGGCGACTTCGCTGCGGGGATCATGGTCTCGGCCTCGCACAACCCCGCGGACGACAACGGCCTCAAGGTCCTCGACGGCCAGGGGCTCAAGCTCGACGACGGGATCGAGGAGGAGATCGAGCAGCTCATCTGGCGGAGCGAGGAGCTCGGTTCGGTCGGGAATGCGGAGATCGGCCGGTCGGTGGTCGATCCGGGCCTCCTCGACCGCTACCGCCAGCATCGGCTGGGACTGGCCCGCGGGATCGACGCGACCGGTCTCCGGATCGTCCTCGACTGCGCCAACGGGTCGGGCGGCGTGGTCGGGCCGGAGATCCTCGCCGCCACCGGGGCCAGCGTCGAGGTCATCCACAACGATCCCGACGGGATCAACATCAACGTCGAATCCGGGGCGACCTCGCCCGCGTCGCTGGCCGAGGCGGTCCGCGAGCGCGGCGCCGACGTGGGGTTCGCCCTCGACGGCGACGCCGACCGCCTGATCGCGGTCGACGCGACCGGCCGGATCGTCGACGGCGACCAGGTCCTCGGCATCCTGGCCCTCGACCGGATCGAGCGTGGCGTCCTGGCCGAAGGCGCCCTCGTGGTCTCGGTCCTGTCGAACGGCGGGCTCCAGTCGGCGCTCGAGGGGGCGGGCGGGCACGTGATCCGGACGCCCGTCGGCGACAAGTACATCCTCGAGGGGATGCAGGTGTCGGGGGCCGGCCTCGGCGGCGAGAAGAGCGGCCACGTGATCATCCTCGAGCACACGACGTCCGGCGACGGGATCGTGACCGCCCTCGAGGTCCTCCGGGTCATGACCCGGGCCGGCGGGCCGCTGGCCGAGCTGGCCGCCCGGATCCCGCTGCTGCCGCAACAGCAGCGCGCGGTGAAGGCCCGCCACCGCGACCAGTGGGAGGGCGATCCGGCGATGCAGCGCGCGATCCGCGACGCCCAGGAACGCCTCGGCCCGGCCGGCCGCGTGCTCGTCCGGCCGTCCGGCACGGAGCCGGCCCTGCGGGTGATGGTCGAGGGTCCCGATGCCGCACTCGTGACGGAGCTCGCCGACGCGATTTCGAACCTCGCAGGCGAACGACTAAACTGAGGGACGGCGCCGAGGCGGCGCGAGCACGAACCTGGCCCGGCGGTCGCTGCCGCGGGACGCGGAGGAGATCAGCGACATGTGCGGAATCGTCGGCTACACGGGGCCCCGCGAAGCCGGCCCGATCCTGATCGAGGGCCTCCAGCGTCTCGAGTACCGCGGCTACGATTCGGCCGGGATCGCGCTCGTCGACGAGGCCGGCGACCTGTTCGTCGAGAAGCGGGCCGGCAAGCTCGCCAACCTCCAGACTGCCCTCGTCGATCGGACCCCGCACGCGGCCATCGGTCTCGCCCACACCCGCTGGGCCACCCATGGCCGGCCGAACGACCTGAACGCCCATCCTCACCAGGACTGCTCGGGCAACATCACGGTCATCCACAACGGGATCATCGAGAACTTCAGCGAGCTCCGCGACGGGCTCGAGGCGCGCGGTCACACGCTCACGTCCGAGACCGATACCGAGGCGATCGCACATCTCGTCGAGGAGGCCTACCAGGGCGACCTGGCCGACGCCGTCCGCGCGACGCTCCGCCAGCTCGACGGCGCCTACGCCCTGGTCGTCATGCACAAGGGCGAGATCAGCCGGCTCGTCGGCGCCCGCCAGAACGTGCCGCTCGTCGTCGGTCGCCACGGCGAGGAGAGCTTCATCGCCAGCGATGTCGCGGCGATCCTGGCCCACACGAACCGGATCATCTACCTCGAGGAGGGCGACGTCGCCGACGTCCGTCCAACCGGCGCCGTCATCACCGACATCGACGGCAACGTCCGGGAGCGCGCCGAGACGATCCTCGACTGGACGCCGGAAGCCGCCGAGAAGGGCGGCTTCGACCACTTCATGATCAAGGAGATCCACGAGCAGCCCGAGGCGCTCCGCCAGTGCGTCGCCGGCCGGCTGACTCGCGACGGCCACATCCGCCTGGCCGAGATGGACGGCCTCGCCGAGCAGCTCCGGGCCGCGACCCGGGTGGAGCTCGTCGCGTGCGGCAGCGCGTACTACGCCGCACTCGTCGGCGCCGCCGCAATCGAGGAATGGACCGGCCTGCCGGCCCGGGCGACGGTCGGCTCGGAGTTCCGCTACAGCCCGCCGCCGCTCGACGGCCGGACGCTCGTCATCGCCGTGACGCAGTCCGGCGAGACCGCCGACACGATCGCCCCGACCCGCCACGCCCGGGAGCAGGGGAGCCCGATCGTCGCCGTGACGAACACCGTCGGCTCGGCGATCACGCGCGAGGCCGACGCGGTCGTCTTCCTCCAGGCCGGGCCCGAGATCGCCGTTGCCGCGTCCAAGACGTTCACGACCCAGGTGACGACGCTCGTCATCCTCGCCGCGGCGATCGCCCGGATCCGCGGGTCGCTCGGGGACGACGCGGAGGCCGAGCTCGTCGACGCGCTCCATGCCCTGCCCGGCGCGGCCCAGCGGGCGATCGACGAGAACGTCGCGGGCGCCCAGGCCATCGCCCGGCGCTACGTCAACTCGCGTGGCTTCATGTTCGTCGGTCGCGGCTACGCGATGCCGACCGCGCTCGAAGGCGCCCTGAAGCTGAAGGAGGTCAGCTACGTCCACGCCGAGGGCTACGCCGCCGGCGAGCTCAAGCACGGGCCGATCTCCCTCCTCGACGCCGAGTACCCCCTCGTCGCCGTGGCGACCCGCTCGCGGGTCTACGACAAGCTGATCAGCAACGTGATGGAGGGCCGGGCGCGCGATGCCCGGGTCGTGGCGGTCGCGACCGAGGGCGACGCCCAGATCGGCCGCTACGCCGACGACGTCTGCTACGTGCCGGAGACGCACGAGGTCCTGAGCCCCGTCATCGGGATCATCCCGCTCCAGCTGTTCGCCTACTACATGGCGGTCGCGCGCGGCACCGACGTCGACCAGCCGCGCAACCTGGCCAAGTCGGTCACGGTCGAGTAGGCCGCTCGGCGATGTCCGTCAAGCCCGGTGCCGGCCCCGCGAGCGCGCTCGGCGGCGTGCCCGCCGGCACGACGGAGCTCGGCATCGACATCATCAAGGTCGACCGGATCCGGGCGTCGATCGAGCGGTTCGGCGAGCGATTCTCCAAGCGCGTCCTGACGACCAACGAGCAGCGCTACGTCCGGATGCGGCCCGAGACCTTCGCCGGCCGGTGGGCGGCCAAGGAAGCCGTGTCGAAGGTCCTCGGGCTCGGCGTCCGCGGCATCGGCTGGCGGGACATCGAGATCGAGCGGCTGCCGACGGGCCAGCCGTCGGTCCGCCTCCACGGCCGGGCGGCGGCGCGGGCCGAGCAGCTCGGGATGGACCGCGTCGCGGTGTCGATCACGCACGAGTCCGACTACGCGGTCGCGATCGCGTTCGGCGTCCGGACGACCGGCGGTCGCTACGTCTTCCCGCTCGACATCGAGCAGCGGCTCGACGAGCGCGAGCGACGGCTCCTGGACCGGATGGAACGGCTGCGCGCGCTCCACGAGGCGAATGCCGCGCTGGAGGAGTCGCCGGTCGGGTCCGACGGATCGCGCAGCCCCGGAGCTCGCGAGCCGTGACCGACGGCGGTCGGCGGCTCGGGTTCGTCCGCGACGACGTACCGGCGGCGCCGGCGGCCGCTGGGCCCGTGCCGCCCGTCGACGGCGCCGAGCTCCTCGATGACGCCATCGCGTCGGCGCTGCTGCCCGTTCGCGACAAGCGCGGCCACAAGGGGGCGTTCGGCAAGGTCCTGGTCCTGGCCGGGTCGCTGGACTACGCCGGTGCGGCCCTCCTCGTCTGTCGGGCGGCCGGCCGGGCGGGTGCGGGGCTCGTGACCCTCGCGGTGCCCGAGTCGCTCCAGCCGCTGTTCGCCGCGAAGGTCATCGAGGCGACGACGATGGGCCTGCCCGAGGACGACGTCGAGGAGATCGATCCCGAGCCCGCCCTCGCCCGCATCCTCGACCACGACCACGACGCGATCGTCGTCGGCCCTGGGCTGCGGCCCGGGCTCGCCACCGCGGAGCTGGTCCGGATGCTCCTCACGACGGGCGACGATGCCGGCGCGGCGCCGATCGTGCTCGACGCCGAGGCGCTCCGCTCCCTGGCGACGCTCGAGGGCTGGTGGGACGGCGATCGTCGCCCGAGCGTCCTCACGCCGCATGCCGGGGAGTTCGCCCGCCTCCGGGCCGGCAGCGGCCGCGACCCCGACGAGGATGGGGACCTGTCCGGCGACGACGCCGCCCGGGCGAAGGCCGCCCGCGACGCGGCGGCGACCTGGCGCCAGGTCGTCGTCCTGAAGGGCGCCAGGACGGTCATCGCGGCGCCGGACGGTCGGGTCGCGGTGGCTCCGTTCGAGAACCCGGCCCTGGCCACCGGGGGCACGGGCGATGTACTGGCCGGCACGATCGGCGCGCTCCTGGCTCAGCATCTCCTGCCGTACGACGCCGCCCGCCTCGGGGTCTATCTCCATGGTCTCGCCGGCGACTCCGTCCGCGAGCGGTTCGGCGACTCGGGCCTCCTGGCCTCGGACCTGCCCGAGCCGATCGCCCTCGCCCGGAAGCGCCTCGCCGCCGTCGCCGAGCGCCGCGCGGCCAGCGGCCGGCTCGGCTTCGGGTCGCGGCCAGCGGCCACCGGCGGCGCGGCCCAGCCGGATGCCCCAGTGCCGGAGATCGCTGCGGCGCCGGCCGATCGGACGAACCAGCCGGAACCTGGATCTGCGTCGGGTCACCGCACCTGACGTGACCGACGAGCCGACGAGCCCACGTCCGTCGATCGAGACTCGCCTGGCGGAGGCCGGGCTCCCGCCGCTCCGGCGGACCGCCTGGATCGAGATCGATACCGACGCGCTGGCGACGAACCTGGCGGTCCTGCGCGGGCTGGCCGGGGCGGGGGTCGCCCTCCTGCCGGTCGTCAAGGCCGACGCGTACGGGCACGGGATGATCCCGGTCGCCCGGACCCTCGCCGCAGCCGGCGCCGACGGGCTGTGCGTCGCCACGCTCGACGAGGCGATCGTCCTCCGCGACAGCGGCGTCACGGCCCCCATCCTCGTCCTCTACCCGATCCCGCCGAGCGGTGTCGTCGACGCGGTCGAGCGCGGGATCGGCCTGGCCGGCGGGCCGGCGGCGGCCCTCGCCGAGATGCTGGCCGCGGCGACCGCGGCGGGCGTCGCGGATCGCCTGACGATCGAGCTCGAGGTGGAGACCGGGCTCGGGCGCGGCGGCGTCCCGCCCGAGGACATCGTGGACGTCGCGCGGCGCGTGCTCGCGAGCGGCGCCCGGATCGGCGGGGTGTGGTCGCACCTCCAGGAGGCCGAGGTCGCGGACCTGACCACCGAGCAGATCGCCCGCTTCGAGGAAGCCCTCGCCGCCCTGTCCGCGGCGGGGATCGCCGTCCCGCGCCGGCACCTCGCGGCCAGTGCCGGCATCCTGCTCGGGAGCGTCCCCCGCTATGAGGCGGTGCGCCCCGGCCTGGCGACCTATGGCCTCGTGCCCGACGAGCTCGCCGCGGCCGGCATCGGGCTCGACGATCTCCTGCCCGCGGCCCGCGACCTCCGCCCGATCCTGTCGCTCCGTGCCCGTCCCGTCCGGGTCGCGGACCTGCCGGCCGGTCACGGCGTGTCGTACGGCCCGACCTGGCGGGCGCCGCGCGCGAGCCGGATCGCCACCCTGCCCATCGGCTACGGCGACGGCTGGCCGCGCTCCCTCTCGAATCGGGCGGAGGTCCTCGTCCGCGGCGTCCGCGTGCCGGTCGTCGGTAACGTGGCGATGGACGCCACGATGATCGACGTCAGCGCCGTCCCGGGCGGTCCCGTCGACCTCGACGACGAGGTCGTCCTGGTCGGCCGCCAGGGCGGCGCGGAGATTGCCGCCGCCGAGGTGGCGCGATGGCGCACCACGAACTCGTGGGAGGTCGTCACCTCGATGTCCGCCCGTCTGGCCCGGGTGTACGATGCGGCCTCCGGTCTGACCGGTTCGCGCCCCTTTGCCCAGCTGGAGAACGCTTGGCTCGCATCGAGCTCTGGAACGGTGACATCTGCGACCTCGAGGTCGACGTCATCGTGAACGCGGCCAATGTGTCGCTGTGGATGTCGACCGGCGTGTCCGGCGAGATCAAGCGCGCCGGCGGCGACGCGATCGAGTTCGCGGCCGTTCGGCAGGCTCCCGTCCCGCTCGGCGAGGCCATCGTCACGCCCGCCGGCCGGCTCGCCGCCCGGGCGGTCATCCATGCCGTGTCCCTCGACCGTGATCGCCGGACGAGCGGCGAGGTCATCGATCGCGCCGTCCGGAACGCCATGGCCCGCGCCCGCGAGCTGCGGATCTCGAGCATTGCCTTCCCGGCGATGGGGACCGGCGTCGGCGGCTTCCCGCTGGACGAGGCGGCTCGCGTGACCGTCCGCGCGATCCGCGACGAGCTCACCCGTTCGCCGCTCATCGAGCACGTCACCCTGGCCATGCGGGGCGCGGCCGCCTATCAGGCCTTCGAGGCCGCACTCGAGACCGAGAACCGGTCCGATCAGGCGGCAGGCTCCACGATGCAGGCCGCCGGCGATCTGGGCCTGGTGCACGGCACGGCCCGCGCATGACGATGCCGTATGAGCTCTCCGAGGAGCAGCGCGACGAGCTCGTCGAGCGGGTGGCCCGCGAGATCCAGCTCCGCGGTCTGACCGGACCGGCCGTCCACTTCCTCGAGGCGAGCCGGCCGTATCGCCCGCTCGGCGCCAACGCGATGCTCTTCTTCGACCCGGTCCTCCGCGGGCTCTTCGGCGGCGACGATGCGTCGGCCTCGGAGATCCTCGCCGACGACACCGGGATCGAGCTCCTGATCGCCCGGCTCGAAGAGATCGACGAAGAGATCACCTGGGACGCCTGACGGTCGCCACCGGACGACCGATGCGGGCGTTGCCTGCCCGACGGGACTGCAGCGCTGGTCGAGGACGATCTTCGGCGCCCACCGAGGTCCAAGGCCGACCTCCGTCGAGGCCATTGGCCCGAGGTAGCATGGGCGGGTGACCTCCGATCCCCGCGCGTTCCTCGCCCTGGACCTCGGCGCCGCCACGTTCTCGGCCGCGCTGATCGGACGCGTCGCGCACCGCTGGCGCCTGATCGGCTCGCTGGCGGTGCCGTCGGCCAGCAGCGCCGACGGCCTCATCGTCGAGCTCGTGCGCCGGGTCGCAGCCGCCGATCCGGAGCTGAGTGCCGCGATCGGCCTGACGAACGAGGACGGGACCCTCGACGCGAACCGCCTCGCCGCCGAGCTCCCGCGGCTGGTGGCGCGCAGCGCGCCGGCTCGGACGATCCTCGTGACAGCCGTCTCGGTGCGTGCCGCCGAGCCGCTCGTCGCGGCTGCCCGGCGGTCCGGCTG
The DNA here is from genome assembly GCA_963783055.1 of uncultured Chloroflexia bacterium. Taxonomy (GTDB): domain Bacteria; phylum Chloroflexota; class Limnocylindria; order Limnocylindrales; family CSP1-4; genus CF-46. The sequence goes on along the minus strand of CAWAMB010000002.1, from coordinate 297,986 downwards.
GCGGACCCGCTCGGCGACCCTCGACGGAGCGGACGCGCTCCAGTTCACGCAACGCCTGCTCGACCGGGACGTCGATGTCCTGCTGGTCGGGGCGGGTGACCCGCCGGGCGCGGACGAACGGCGTCAGCTCGACGAGCTGAGCGCGATCGTGGCCGGCGCCGTGGCCCGCCGGCCGGACCTGACCGTCGTCCTGGCCGGGGCGATGGCCGACCACCTGGAACGGATCGAAGCCGCGGCCGGCGAGCGAACCGGCGAGCTGCTCCTCGCGCCCGCGGCGGCGGCCGGCGATCCACCGGGGTCCGCGCTGCGCCTGCTCCTCGACGAGATTCGCGGCGGTCCCGACGATCCGCGCCGGGCGGCCGGCCGGGCGGTCGGTGCCCTCGCCGACGTGCTGGATCGGCGGGTCGAGCTCATCGAGATCGGCTTCGACGGCGGCCTCCGGGCGACGGCCAGCCCGGGGATCGGCGGCAGCGACGCCGAGCCGACGGTCTCGATCATCGCCGATGCCGGCCTCGTTCCGGCCGAGTCGACCGACGCCACGGTCGACCGCGTCCTCGCCTGGTCGACGATGCCGCTCGACCGCCATCGCCTGCGCGATCGGCTGCGCGAGCTGCGCCTGTGGCCGTGGTCGGGGATCGCCGGCGACGGCGCCCGTCTCCGTCTCGCCGCCGCACGCGCCGCGCTCACGATCCTCGTCGACGCGACGCCCGAGCAGTCCGCCCTGCCCGCCCCGGACCTCATCGTCGTGGCCGGCGGCGCATTCGCCGTCGCGCCGGGCCCGGCCGTCGCCCTGGCCGTCGCCGACGTCCTCCGCCGGCCGGGCGCGATCGCCCTGGCCCAGGATCACGCCCGCCTGCTCGGCACGATCGGCGTCATCCCCGACGCGACGGAGCGGCGCCAGGCCCTCGCAGACCTGGTCGACGACCTGTTGACGCCCCTCGGCAGCATCGTCATCCCGGGCGGTATCCGGGCCGGCGCGAGTGCCGGACGGATGAGCGTCCACGCCGGAACGGGCACGAGCGTCACCGATCTCGTGCCGGGCGCGCTCGAGGTCGTCGACCTGCCGCCGGGCGAGGTCGCCACCGCCGAGTTCCAGTTCCGCGACGCCGTTCGAATCGGCACCCGGGGCCGGCGCTTCGCGATCGATGTCTCGGGCGGCCTCGGCGGCCTGCTCGTCGACCTCCGCGACGTCCCGCTCCGCCTGCCGGAGCGGATGGATCGCCGGCGCGAGCTGCTGGAAGCCTGGCAGGAGTCCCTGTGGCTGACGCGCGACCGATGAGCACGACCCGGATCCGACCCGCCGAACGCGATGCGGCGGCGGCAGACAGAAGCGCCGGCCCGACGCCCGCCGGCGAGTCCGGTGAGCTGCGCGGTCTGGACCTCGTCGGCCGCCGGCCGCTCCTGCACGGGCCGATCGAGGTGCTCTTTCCGCTCGCGCCCGGCGACCAGGCGCTCGTCAAGGCCGGCGACGCGATCGTGGCCGGAACCACGATCGCCGAACGTCTCCGGGACTCGCGGCTGGTCGAGCTGGCGGCCTCGGCGACACCGGACGATGCCCGCGTGGGCGACCGCTGGACGACGAGCGGTCAGGCGTCCGGCGTCCGCCTCAGACGCGGCAGCGGCGCGGAGTCGGGCGAGCTCCTCTACGAGCACGGCGGCCATTGGGCGCTGGCGGCGGGCGAGCATCCCGAGCCGGTCGAGTGTCCGCTTGCGGGGGTCGTCCGCGACATCCGGCCTGGCGTCGGCGTCCGGGTTCGGGCCCAGGGCCGGGCGCTGCATGGGGTCGAGGCCCTCGGCGACCCGACGTACGGCCGCCTGTCGCTCGGCAGCGAGCGCGGCGACCAGCGCCAGGGCCGGCTGCGCTCGACCTCGCTCGACGTCGGCCTCGCCGGCACGATCCTCGTGATCGGCTCGCGAGTCGATGCCGAGGCGCTCACCCGGGCCCGGGCGATGGGCGTGCGGGGCGTCATCGTCAGCGGCCTCGCCGGCAAGGAGCGGCGCGACTTCATGGCGTCCGAGGCGCGCCAGCGCGCAGCCCTCCATCGCCTGTCGCCGTTCGCGGTGCTCGTCCTCGACGGTGCGATCCGGCGCCCGATCGCCGGCCCGGTCGCGGCCGTGCTCGAGGCGCTCGCCGGCAAGACGGTCGCGATCACGATCGACCCGCCCGCGATGGTGTTCGACGAGCCGGAGGTCACGGTCGCTCCGGCCGCCGACGGCCATGTCCGGGTCCGATCCGGCGAGCACGCCGGCGAGGAAGGCCGCTGGGCCGGCCTGGCCGGGGTCCGACGGTTCGCCGGCGGGACATTCCTCGAGGCCGGCTGGGTCGTGCTCGGCGACGAGCCGGCGGTCTCGATCCCGATCGCCGACCTCGAGCGGTTCGCCTGACCGTGGCGAGGCCGGCACGCCGGCGGGACGCCTGACATGCCCGCCGCCGCTCTGCTCCTCGCTCGCGTCCGGACGCGGTCCGTCGACGAGACGATCGCCCTCGGCGAGCGGCTCGGCCGGGTCGCGGCCGCCGGCGATCTCATCTGCCTGTGGGGCGATCTCGGGGCGGGCAAGACGCAGGTCGCCAAGGGGGTCGCCCGTGGCCTCGGGGTGGATGCCACCGTCACCTCGCCGACCTTCATCCTGATGAACGAGTACGCCGGACGAATGCCGTTCTTCCACGTCGACCTCTATCGCCTCGCGGATGCGGCCGATGCCCTGGCCGGCGGCGTGATCGACGACCGCCAGTCGGACGGGCTGACGGTCGTGGAGTGGCCCGAGCGGATGGGCGACGTCCTGCCGGCCGGCCGGCTCGATGTCCGGATCGCGGGCAGCGGCGACGACGGCCGGGACATCACGATCGCGACCACGGACGCCGCGTACGGCGGCTATGTCGAAGCGGCGCGGGCGAGCGGCGAGGCGGCACCGTGACCGATCATGAGACCAACGGCCGCCGGCCGTGGCTCCTCGCCCTCGACACGGCCACGAGCCGCGTCGTCGTCGCGGCGGCGGCGCCGGACGGGACGCCGCTCGCGGTCTCGACCTGGGAGGCGGGCCGGACCCACGGCGCCCAGCTCCTGCCGGCGATCGGGCGCCTGACGGGCGAGGCGAACCTGCGCCGATCCCGGATCCGCGGCGTGATCGTCGGGACGGGTCCCGGCGCGTTCACCGGCCTGCGGGTCGGGCTCGCGACCGCCAAGGCCCTGGCTCACGAGCTCGGGGTGCCGATCGCCGGCGTCTCGACCGCGGAGGCCCTGCTCGACGCCAGCGGCGCGGGCGAGCACGGGCTGCTGCTCCTGCCGGCCGGGCCGAACGACCGCCTCGCGATCCGGCCCGGGTCGGCGGCGGTGCTCCTGCCCGGCGGGTCGGAGCCGGCATCGCGGCCGGACGATGTCGTCGTCGCCCTCGATCTCGACGGCCGCGCCCCGGCCGAGGCCCTGGCCCGCGGTGAGGCGGCCCGGGCGGGCTTTGCGGCGGCCCTGCTCCAGCGGGGGGCAGCTCGCCTCGGGTCTGGCGACGGCGTGGGCGAGCCTTCCAGCCTCGGCCTCGGCGCCGGCGACGACCTCGCCGAGCTCGTGCCCGAGTACGTCAGCCTGCCGCGCGGGGTCGCGCGCGAGACCGGGGAGGTCGCATGGTCGCGCGACCCCCGGTGAAGCTCACGATCGAGGCGATGCGGCTCGAGGATCTCGAGGAGGTCCAGCTGATCGAGCAGGCGTCCTTCACGACGCCGTGGCCCGAGAACGCCTATCGCAGCGAGCTCACGACGAACCGCCTCGCGTCGTACCTCGTGGCCCGGATCGACGGCCGGATCGTGGGCTATGGCGGGATGTGGCTGATGGTCGACGAGGCCCACATCACGACTTTCGCCGTCCACCCGGCGTGGCGCCGCCAGCGGATCGGCGAGCGGCTGCTCCTCGCGTTCCTCGACCTGGCCCGGGACCGCCACGCCCGCGAGGCCACGCTCGAGGTCCGCCTGTCGAACCTCGCCGCCCGGCGGCTGTACGAGAAGTATGGCTTCCGACCGGTCGGGCTCCGCCCGCGCTACTACAGCGACAACAACGAGGACGCCCTGATCATGACGACCGAGTCGTTCGGGGAGACGTCGCTCGATACCCGGATCGCGCGCCTCCGGGCGGCCCTCGACGACGGCCCCGCGCCGACCGGCCCGTTCGAGCCCGATCCGGAGCCCGACCTCCGGCAGGGCCGCGACGAGCCGCCCGGCGAGCCCGGCGAGCCCGGCGAGCCCGGCGAGCCCCGAGGATGAGTGCCGCTTCCGACTCCACGCGTCCAGGCTCCGGCGCCGGTCCGCTCCTGCTCGCCGTCGAATCGTCGTGCGACGAGACCGGGATCGCCGTGATCGACGGCGGCCGGCGGATCCTGTCGAACGTCGTCGCCAGCCAGACCGCCCTCCACGCAGCGACCGGCGGGATCGTGCCCGAGGTCGCCGCCCGAGCCCATCTGCGCTGGATCGTGCCGGTCCTCGACCAGGCCCTGGCCGACGCCGGCGTGACCGTCGCCGACGTCGACGGGATCGCGGTGACCCACGGGCCCGGCCTGGCGGGCTCGCTCCTCGTCGGAATCAACTTCGCGAAGACGATCGCGTGGGTCCATGACAAGCCGCTCGTCGGCGTCAACCATCTCGAGGGCCACCTGTATGCGGCCTGGCTGACCGACCCGGGTGAGGACGATCGAGCGGAGCCCGTTTTTCCGCTCGTCGCGCTGATCGTGTCGGGCGGCCATACCTTCCTCGTCGAGATGCGCGACCACCTGACCTACCGACTCCTCGGCCAGACGGTCGACGATGCCGCGGGCGAGGCGTTCGACAAGGTCGGGCGGCTCCTGGGGCTGCCCTACCCGGGCGGTCCGGCCGTCTCGCGCGCCGCGGACGGCGCGCAGCGTCACGACGCGGCGTTCCCGCGGGCGTGGCTCGGCGACAGCTTCGACTTCAGCTTCAGCGGGCTGAAGACCGCGGCTCGCCGGACGATCGACCAGGCGCGGACCGGCGAGGGCCTCCCGACCGGAGCCGCGGCCGCGGCCGAGCCCGACGCCCGCCTGTCGGACGGGGCCATCGCCGAGCTCTCGTGGGGCTTCCAGGACGCGGTGGTCGACGTGCTCGTGACGAAGACGATCCGGGCCGCCGAGCAGACCGGCGCCCGCTCGATCGTGCTCGGGGGCGGCGTGGCCGCGAACGGCGCGCTGCGGACCCGGCTGGCCGGTGAGGCCGAGGCGCGCGGGCTGCCCCTGATCGTGCCGAGGCCGGCGCTGTGCACGGATAACGGGGCGATGATCGGGGCCGCCGGGGCACGCCGCTTCGCCGCGGGCGAGCGCGCCGATCTCGCTCTCGACGCCAGTCCGTCGCTGCCGCTGGCGCGGCGGTGACGAAGTCCGGGCCGGCGTCGGTCTCGACGCCCGCGCTGCCTGCCTCGCGCCCGGGCGTCGTCAGGATCGACCCGGCCGTCGTCCGCCAGACACTCAAGGACGCCGGTCTGCGGGCGCGCCACTCGATGAGCCAGAACTTCCTGGCGGATCCGGATGTCCTCGAGGCGATCCTCGCCGAGGCGGCGCCGCCGCCCGGACGCCACGTCCTCGAGATCGGGCCGGGCCTCGGGTTCCTGACCGGCGGCCTGCTCGAGACCGGCGCCGAGGTCACCGCGGTCGAGCTCGATCGCGGCCTGGCGGCGTTCCTGCGCGACCGGTTCGCTGGCGAGCTCGAGGGCGGCCGGTTGCGCCTGATCGACGGCGATGCGCTCGATCTCGACCTCACCCGCGTCGTCCCGCCACCGTACGACGTCGTCGCGAACCTGCCGTACCACATCACCAGCCCGATCCTCCACCGGTTGCTGGGCGCGACCCCGCGGCCGGAGCGGCTCGTCCTGATGGTCCAGCGCGAGGTCGCCGAGCGGATCGCGTCGCCACCCGGCGGGATGAGCTACCTGTCGGTCTTCGTCCAGTACCACGCGAAGGTCCGGATCGCCTTCGAGGTGCCGCCGGCCGCGTTCGAGCCGGAGCCGGCCGTGAAGTCAGCCGTGATCGTCGTCGAGCCGTACCCCGACGACGACCGGTTGCCGACCCCCGACGCCGAGGACGCCCTGTGGCGCCTCGTCCAGGCGTCGTTCCGGGAGCGCCGCAAGATGCTCCACAACGTCCTGTCGCGGCAGCTGCCCGTGGAACCGGACCGGGTCAGCGCCGCGCTGGCTGCCGCCGGGATCGCTCCGGACCGGCGGCCCCAGACCCTGGCGGTGGGGGAGTGGCTGGCACTCCTCGAGGCGTTCGGCGAGATCGGGCCGGATCGACGCGGCCGGCGCGAGCGAGGCGAGGAGACGTCGTGACGCTCGCGGACTCCGCCCGACGCGTGACGCCGGTGGTCCGCCTCGCGCCGGCCAAGCTGAACCTGACGCTGGCCGTCGTCGGGCGGCGCGACGACGGGTATCACACGCTCCACTCCGTGATGGCGCCTCTGGCCCTGACCGACCGTCTGAGCCTGGCGCCCGATCCCTCGCCCGACGCCCACGACAGCCTCCGCGTCGTTGGCTTCGACGCGGGACCATCGGCCGACAACCTCGTGCTCCGAGCGCTCGACGCGACCCGCCGCGCGCTCCGGCCGCACGTGGCCGCCCCGCCGCCCGCGCTGGCGGTCCGGCTCGACAAGCGGATCCCGGTCGCGGCCGGGCTGGCCGGCGGCAGCAGTGATGCCGCGGCGGCGATCGACGGGGCGCTCGAGGCGTGGTTCGCGGCGGACGTCCTGAGCGCCGCGGAGCGGAGCTCCCTGGCCGCCTCGATCGGTAGCGACGTCCCGTTCTTCCTCGCCGGCGGGGCCGCCCTGGTCGAAGGACGCGGCGAGCGGGTCCAGCCGCTCCGGGGCCTGCGGCCGCTCTCCACCGAGCGCCACCCGGGTGTCCTCCTCGTCACGCCGGCCGTCGCGGCCCACACGGCGGCCGTCTTCGCCGCCTGGTCGGGTGGGGCGATGGGCCAGCCCGGCGTGGCCGCGCGCAGCTCGGAGCACTTCGCCGCCGAGTTCGGATCGGGGATGAGCGCCCGGCAGCTGCTGGAGCGGGCCGGTGTGCTCGCCTCGTCCAACGACCTGCTGCCGGCTGCCGCGAGCGTCGTGGACGGGCTGGTCGCCCTGCGCCGTGCCCTCGCCCGCCTGCTGGTCCGCCCGATCGGCCTGTCCGGCTCCGGTCCGACGCTCTGGGCGCTCTATCCTTCGCTCGACGAGGCGGACGTGGCCGCGGCGTCGGTCCGGGCGGCCGTCGCGACCGGATCCGTCCCTGCCCCCGGTGACGATCCGCCGTTCGTCGCCGCGACGACCTTCCTGACCACGGCCGACGACCTGATCACCCTCGACCCACCGACCGCAAGGAGCGACGCATGACCCGCCAGGCCATCCAGACGAACGGCGCCCCGGCGGCGCTCGGGCCGTACAGCCAGGGGATCCGGAGCGGCGACCTGGTGTTCTGCTCGGGCCAGCTCGGGCTCGACCCGGTGACGGGTGAGCTCGCCGACGGCGTCGAGGCCCAGGCCGAGCGCTCGCTGCGCAACCTCCAGTCGGTGCTCGACGCGGCCGGTCTCGGGTTCGATGACGTGGTCAAGACGACGATCTTCCTCGCCGACGTGAACGACTTTGCCGCCGTCAACGCGGTCTACGCCAGGTTCATGCCGACACCGCCACCGGCCCGCTCGACGATCGGCGTGGCCGGCCTGCCGAAGGGCGGCCTGGTCGAGATCGAGGCGGTCGCCCGGCGTCCGCTCGCGGACGCCGTGTCCTCGCGGAGCGTCTGAGCTCCGCCGGCAGCTCGTTCGGCGCTCGCTCGCGATGCAGGAGGGCCATTCGCACGCCCACTGCGCACGCCCACTCGCCCGCCCGATATCAGCCCCAGTGATCCAGCGCGCGCCTTCCCGGACCTCAGCGTTCGCCGGCCCGGCCGTGCCACGCTCGGCCACGCTCGGCCACGCTCACGATCCCTCCTGCGACCGGTCAATTGCGTCCTCTCCGTCCGCCCACGCACGCCTCGATCAGCCCGGCTGATCTTCGCGACGGCACGGAGGCTTCGGAAGGAGGCAACCCGTGCCTCGTCCCGAGGTTGATGGGTTTGACACTCTCCAAGGCCCGCCCATACCATCGCCAAACTCTTCAATGCAATCACCACCTCGACACGCGCCGGGCCCTGACCGCGTCGGGATCGCCTCCCCGACCCTCGCCCGCTCGCGTCGCCCCTCGTGAACCCTCCAAGTCCCGGCACGTCTCCGCGCGTGGCAGCGGTCGTGATGGCGGCCGGCCTCGGCACGCGGATGAAGTCCCGCACGCCGAAGCTCCTCCACCAGCTCGCCGGGCGGCCGATGGTGGCGTACGTCGTCGATGCCGGCCGCGAGGCCACCGGGCGGCGACCCCTCGTCGTGACGAGTCCCGCGACCGCCGCCGTGCGGGACGCGCTCGGTGACAGGGTCGACTACGCCCTCCAGGCCGAGCCACGCGGGACCGGCGACGCCGTTGCCGCTGCCCTCGCCGCGCTTCCGGCCGATCTCGACGAGGTCCTCGTCCTGACCGGCGACGCGCCCCTCCTCGAGGCTTCGCTCCTCGAGGAGCTCCTGATCGAGCGCCGTCTCGACGAGGCCGCGATCGCGCTCGTCGCCGTCGACGCGATCGATCCGGCCCATCTCGGGCGGGTCGTGCGCGACGACGCCGGCACGGTCGAGCGGATCGTCGAACGCAAGGACGCAACCGACGAAGAGATCGCGATCAACGAGATCAACTCGGGGCTGTACGTGTTCGACGCGGCTTGGCTGCGCGAGCGGATCGGCGCCCTGAGCGCGTCACCCAAGACCGGCGAGCTGTACCTGACCGAGCTGGTCGAGCTCGCCCGGGCCGACGGCCGGCTCGTCGTCGCGCTGACCGTCGAGGACGACGGCCGCCTCCTCGGCATCAACGACCGGGCCGAGCTTGCCCAGGCCGAGTGGGACCTCCGGACGCGGATCAACAGCGAGCACATGCGGGCCGGCGTGACGATGCGCGACCCCTCGACGGTTTATCTCGATGCCACCGTCACGCTCGCCGAGGACGTCACGCTCGAACCCAACGTGATCCTGCGCGGCACGACGTCGGTCGGGGAGGGGACGACGATCGGGGCGGGATCCCAGATCGTCGACAGCACGATCGGCGCCGGCTGCCTCGTGTGGGCCTCGATCGTCGAGGGGTCGGTCGTCGAGGACGGCGCCCGGATCGGCCCGCTGAGTCACCTCCGCAAGGGCTCGCATGTCGGGCCCGATGCCGAGGTCGGCAACTTCGCGGAGCTCAAGAACACGCGCCTCGGCCGCGCCGTGAAGCAGCACCACATGAGCTACCTCGGCGACGCGGAGCTGGGCGACGAGACGAATGTCGGCGCGGGCACGATCACCGCCAACTTCGACGGCCGGACCAAGCACCGGACGACGATCGGCAAGCGCGTCTTCCTGGGCGTCGACACGATGCTCCGGGCGCCGCTCACGATCGGCGACGACGCGAAGACCGGCGCCGGCGCCGTCGTGACCCGCGACGTGCCCGCCGGCAAGCTGGCCGTCGGGATGCCCGCCCGGATGCGCGACCCGCGGCCGACGGACCCGGCACCCGAGCAGGAGGCAGCGGTCGACGACGGGGGCCCAGTCTGATGGACCCGATCGAGCTCCTCATCATCGTCGCCCTCATCCTCGTGAACGCCGTCTTCGTGGCGGCGGAGATCGCCTTGGTGACGGTTCGACGGTCGAGGATCGACCAGCTCGCCGAGGAGGGACGTCGCGGGGCGGTCCGTGTTCGCCAGCTGATTGCCCAACCCGGCCGATTTCTCGCCGTCATCCAGCTCGGGATCACGTTCGTCGGCTTCCTCGCGGCCGCGTTTGCCGGCGTGAGCCTGACCGAACAGCTCAAGTCGGGCCTGGAGAGCATTCCCGCGCTCAAGCCCTACGCAGGGGTGATTGCCCTGCTCGTCGTCACCGGCCTCTTGAGCTTCGTGACCATCGTCTTCGGCGAGCTCGTTCCGAAGACCCTCGCCCTCGCCCACCCGGAGCGCTATGCCCTCCTCCTCGGGGGTCCTGTCGAGCTGATGGGCCGCATCCTGCGTCCGATCGTCTGGGCGCTGACGTGGGTCACCAACGTCGTGAACCGCCTGCTGGGCGTTCGCGACGTGGACCACAGCCAGATCAGCACCGAGGAGCTCAAGCTCTTCGTCGAGCGCGGCGGCGAGCAGGGCGTCCTGGAGGCCGAGGAAGAGCAGATGATCAACTCCATCATCGAGCTCGGCGAACGCCGCCTCCACGAGGTCATGATCCCGCGGATCGCCATCGTTGCCCTGCAGGCGGCGGCGACCCTCGACGAAGCGATCGACAAGGTCGTCGACGAGGGTCACAGCCGGATCCCGGTCTACGAGGAGTCGATCGACGAGGTCCTCGGCATCCTGTATGCGAAGGACCTCCTGCCGATCCTGAAGTCGCCGGGTGCGCCGCGGCCCACCCTCCGCTCGCTCCTCCGAACGCCGGTCTTCGTGCCGGAGTCCATGACGATCGACGACCTCCTCCACGAGTTCCAGCGACGGAAGGTCCACATCGCGATCGTGCTCGACGAGTACGGCGGCACGGCCGGCCTGCTCACGATCGAAGACCTCCTCGAGGAGATCGTCGGCGAGATCCAGGACGAGTACGACACCGAGGAGCCGATGGTCGTCCGCCTGTCGGACGACGAGTACCGGGTCGACGGCCGGGCGGATGTCGACGACCTCGCCGAGCTGTTCGACACGGACCTCGGGCTCGAGGACAAGGACGAGTACGACACGGTCGGCGGCCTGATCTACCACCGGATCGGCGGGGTGCCGTCGCCGGGCGACGTGGTCGAGGTCGACGGGCTGCAGCTGACGGTCGAATCGACCGACGGGCGGCGGGTCGGAAAAGTCCTCGTGGTCCGGCGCCGGACCGACGACGACGGCGAGCCGCGCCCCGACGAGGACGGCGACCGCTAGCTCGCGCTGCCGGCGCACGGTGGCGCCCACGCTGGATCGCGTGCCCGACACACGTCGCGATCCGACCGCGCAACCCGGGCCGCGTGCAGGGTCACCCGGCTCACCCGCAGGGTCACCCGCTCACCCGCAGGGTCATCCGGCTCACCCGATTGAACCGGCCAATCATGCGCCCGAGGACTCGGCGGCACGTTCCCGGAGCGTGGACCGCGGCCGAGCGGCCCGTCGTTGTGTTCCGGGGTCCGCCAACCAGTCCCGTGCCGAATATCTGGCCAAGTGGCGCCGGCGCGACGCAGCGGTGCCGTGCGGGCACAGGCCGCCATCCAGCGGCGGGTCCCCGGGCAGCGGTCCGGCCGGTCGGCTCGCCGCGCCTGGACGCTAGGCGGCGATCACCGAGACGATGATCTCCTCGAGGCGGGCCCGCGCCCCCGGGTCGACGACCCCAGCCGCGTCGAGCTCGGCGAGGGCCGTGTCGCGGTGGCGGCGGGCCTCGGTCCGGGTGAAGTCGCGTGCCCCCGATCGTTCGAGGATCGCGATGATCTCGGCGACGTTCTCGTTCGTGGGCCCGCCATTGCCGTACAGCTTCGCGAGGCGCTCACGGTCCTCCGGCCCGGCGTGCTCGAAGGCGTAGATCACCGGCAGCGTCTTCTTGCGCCGGGCGATGTCCGACGCCTCCTTGCCCGTCGTCTGCTCGGCGCCCCAGATGCCGAGGAGGTCGTCGTTGAGCTGGAACGCGAGGCCGAGCGCCCAGCCGAAGCCGCGGTAGCGGGCGATCACATCGTCGTCGTCGGACGCGAGCAGGGCGCCGGCCTCGATCGAGGCCGCGATCAGGGCCGCCGTCTTGCGCCCGATCATGTCGAAGTACAGCTCGACCGACATCACGTCGTCGCTCTCACTGGTCGCGATGTCGATGAACTGGCCCTCGCACAGCGCCACGCACGTCTGGTCGTAGAGCCGCATCAGGCGCAGGACCTTGGCGTCGCTGAAGCCGAGGTCCGACAGGCGATGGAGGGCCATCCGGCTGAGGCTGAACAGCATGTCGCCGGTGTTGATGGCCTGGGCGACGCCGTGGAGGGCCCACACGGTCGGCCGATGGCGCCGTTCCCGGTCGCCGTCCTCGATGTCGTCGTGCACGAGGCTGAAGTTGTGGCCGAGCTCCACGGCCGCGGCACCCGGCAGCGCCGGGCGGTAGTCGCCTGCGATGGAGGCATACGCGAGGAGCCCGAGGAGCGGCCGCATCCGCTTGCCGGCCGACGCGCCTGACCCGTCCAGCCCGAGGTGGTAGCGGACCATCTCGTAGACCCCGACGGTCGAGGGGTCCCGGTCGCTCACGATCCGAAGGATCTCCGCCTCGGTGTCGGCGATCAGGGAGGCGGCGTCGAGCACGGGCTGAGTCGTGGTCATCGAGGGCATGGTAGCCGCATTCGGGCAATCATGCTAGCCACAAGTAGCCTGTTGCGCGGCCGCTCGGCCCGCGCGTGGCGGACGGACATCGAGGGCGGCGGGCAGGGAAGGGCGCCGGTTCGGGGGACGCAACCGGACCGGCGCCTGTCGATTGGTACGCAGGCGACGGACGACCGGATGAATCGACACTTCTGTCAGGTTTCGGCCCGCCGCACCTTGCGCCGAGTATTCGCCGTAGCCGCATGAATCATGCGGCTATTCGCAATGGCAGCGCCGGGGCATTGCCCCGCCGCACGAGACGGCCTCGCGGCCTCCCGGCCACGGAGGTGCTACCGTCGGATCGTGCCGATCCCGCGCCGATATTCGACCGATGCGATCGTCCTCTCGCGGTTCGACTATGGCGAGGCGGACCGGATTCTGACGCTCATCACGCCGACCTTCGGCAAGCTCAAGGCGATCGCCAAGGGCATCCGCCGCCCGACGTCGCGGATCGGCGGCTCCCTCGAGCCGTTCGCCGAGCTGACCGTCCTCCTGGCCCGCGGCCGGACCTTCGAGGTCGTCACCCAGGTCACCGTCGGGCATGCCTGGCTGAACCTGCGCGACAACCTCGAGAGCGCCGCAACCGCCTGGTATCTCGCTGAGCTCGCCGACCGCTCGCTCGAGGAGCGCCACGCCGCCGAGCCGGTCTACTCGCTCCTGAAGCGCGGCTATGAGCTGCTCGACGCCGGGATGGCGCCGGGCCGCGTCGCGCGCTGGTTCGAGATGCACCTCGCCGACGAGCTCGGCGTCCGGCCCGAGGTCGACCGCTGCGTCGAGTGCGACCGCAGCCTCGAGGCTGACGGTCGTTTCCGCTGGGTTCCCCTGCTCGGCGGCGTCCTGTGCGACCGCTGTCCCGGGCCGCCCCACGACCGGACCGGACTGACGCTCGACGGGCTGAAGCTGCTCAAGGCGTATCAGCGCCAGGACGTCGAGGCCTTGGCCGGGCTCCGCCTCGCCGTGGTCACCGAGCGCGAGGTCGAGAGCGCGATGCGCGACTTCATCCGGAACGCGCTCGAGCGCGACGCCCGGTCGCTGGCCTTCCTCGACGAGATCCGGACGCCGGAGGCGGCCGAGCGGGCGCTCCACCACGAGGAGCGCCGCGCCGCTGCCGCGCTGGCGGCCGCGGCCCCGGAGGTCGCGGATGAGGGCCTGATCGGGGGCCGAGCCTGAGCTACCACCCGCCGATCATCCCCCGCGGCAACCGCCTCAAACGCGAGCTCCGCCCCGGCGTCGAGGGCCGCGAGAGCGGACTCTCGGGCAATCCGGACATCCCCGATCCGCCGAGCGACGGCCCGACCGACCTGCGTGGCCGCCTGATCCGGGCCCGCGACGCCGTCCGGGCCCTGGCCGGGACCCTGCCCCGCGTCCTCGGGCTGGTCTGGGCGGCGAGCCGGATCCTGACGATCGGGCTGGCGTTCGCGACCGTCCTGGCGGGAATCGTGCCGGCCATCACGGCCTACATCGCCAAGCTCCTGATCGATGCCGTCGTCCGGGCGATCTCGATCAACGCCGGGGCCGACCTCGCGCCGACGATCGCGTTCGGCCCGTTGACCCTCGACGCCGTCGGCACCGTCGTCCTGCTGGCCGGCGCCCAGTTCGCGATCTACGCCCTGTCGTCGTTCCTGAGCACGCTCCGGAACGTCTGCCAGCAGCTCCTCCAGGAGCGGGTCACCAACACGATCCAGCTCCAGATCATGGATCACGCGGCCCGGCTCGATCTCGCGTTCTTCGAGGATTCGACCTCGTACGACCTCCTCCGGCGAGCGCAGCAGGGGGCGAGCAGCCGGCCGCTGTTCATGGTCAGCGGCGTGTTCGGGCTGATCCAGACGGCGATCGCCTTCGTGTCGATGATCGCGCTCCTGATCGCCCTGAGCCCGCTCCTGGCGCTTGTCGCGCTCATCGCCCCGATCCCGGCCTTCGTGGCCGACACCCGCTACGGCTGGCGCGGCTACAGCTTCGCCCGCTGGGCCTCGCCGCTCCGGCGCCGGATGGACTACCTGACGACCCTCGTCACGACCGACACGTACGCCAAGGAGGTCAAGCTGTTCGGCCTCGGGCCGTACTTCATCGACCGCTTCCGCCAGCTCTCGACCGTCTACCAGGATCGCCAGCGCGGACTCGTCGTGACGCGCTATTTCGCGGGCTTCGTGTGGAGCACGATCACGACCCTGGCCGGGCTCGTTGACCTACCTGTACGTCGCGCTCCAGGCGATCGCCGGCCGCCTGACCCTCGGCGACCTGACGCTGTTCACGCAGGCGGCGTCCTCGGTCCAGGGCTCGGTCCAGGGCCTCCTCGGCGGGGCAGGCTCGATGTACGAGAACAACCTCTACCTGAACGACCTGTTCGAGCTCCTCGCGACCCCGGTCGGCATCGAAGGCACGGCCGGCGACGGCTCCGAGGCGACCTCGCGCCGCGCGGCCACGCCGGCCGGCGCCGAGGGCTCGGTCGCGACGCCGCGGCTCGATCCGCTCACGACGCCCGGCGAGCTCGTGTTCGACCACGTCACGTTCCGTTATCCCGGCCGCGAGGAGGACGCCCTGAGCGACGTCAGCTTCCGGATCGCCCCGGGCGAGACCGTCGCCGTCGTCGGCCGGAACGGGGCGGGGAAGTCGACCCTGATCAAGCTCGTCACCCGGCTCTACGACCCGACGGCCGGGCGGATCCTGCTCGACGGGATCGACCTCCGCGAGCTCGAGCCCGCGGAGGTCCGCCAGCTGATCGGCGGGATGTTCCAGGACTACGTCACCTACCAGGCGAGCGCCGCGGAGAACATCGGGCTCGGCGAGCTCGGCAGCCTCGAGGACCGCGCGGCGATCGAGGAGGCGGCTCGCAAGGGCGGCGCCGACAGCCTGCTCGATCGCCTGCCCGACGGCTGGGACACGCCGCTCGGCAAGTGGTTCGACGGCGGCGTCGAGCTGTCCGGTGGCGAGTGGCAGAAGATCGCCCTCGGGCGGGCGTTCATGCGCGACGCCCGGATCCTGCTCCTCGACGAGCCGACGTCGGCGCTCGACGCCCAGGCCGAGTTCGAGCTGTTCGCCCGGCTGCGGTCGCTGGCCCGCGGCCGGACGGCGATCTACATCTCGCATCGGTTCTCGACCGTCCGCCAGGCCGACCGGATCCTGTTCCTCGAGCACGGGAAGCTGGTCGAAGAGGGGACGCACGCCGAGCTGATGGCGCTCGGCGGCCGGTATGCCCAGCTCTTCACGCTCCAGGCGGCGGCTTACACCGGTGAGCCGGTCGACGATCTCCTGGCGGCCGACGAGGCCGATGCCCGAAAGGCCTCCGGCGCGGAACCGTTCGCCGAGCGGAGCGCCTGACCGTGCCGACCCGGCGGTCAGTGGCCGTCGCGGCGCTCGGCGCGGTGGGCCTCACCCTCGGCGGCCCGATCCTGCGGCGCGGCCTCGGGGAGTGGCTGGCCGCTCGGACGGAGCGACGGCTGTGCGCCGTCGGTGATCCCGGGCCGTACCACGTGGAGCCGGCGGTCCGCGAGCTCCACCAACGCCTCACGATCGTGGATCTCCACGCCGATTCCCTGCTCTTCGGCCGCGACCTCCTGACGTGGGGCGCACGCGGCCACGTCGACGTGCCGCGCCTCGTGGCCGGCAACGTCGCCGTTCAGGTGTTCGCCGCCGCCACGAAGGTCCCGCGCCACCTGAACATCGAGCGCAATGACGATCGAACGGACGACATCACCCTCGTCGCGCTCGGGCTGGGGTGGCCGCGGGCGACCCTCCGCAGCCGACTCGCTCGAGCCGAGCACCTGGCGGCTCGACTGCACACGTTCGCCGCAGCGTCCGAGGGCCAGCTCACGATCCTGCGCTCAGCGGCCGACCTCGACGCCCTGCTCACCCGGCGCGCGACCGATCGGGCGCTCGTCGGCGGCCTGCTCGCGATCGAGGGTGCCCACGCGCTCGACGATGACCTCGCGAGCGTCGAGCGGCTCGCTGCCGCGGGCTATCGGATGGTCGGCCTCGCCCACTTCTTCGACAACGCGTACGCCGGCTCCGCACATGGGCTCGTGAAGGGCGGTCTGACCGACGCCGGACGCGACCTCGTGGCCGAGCTCGAGCGGCGCCGGATGCTCATCGACGTTGCCCACGCGTCCAAAGCGACGATCGAGGACGTCCTGTCGATCGCGACGCGGCCCGTCGTCGCATCGCATACCGGCGTCTGCGGCGTCCTCGACAACGCGCGCAACCTGACCGATGACCAGCTTCGGGGCATCGCAGCAACCGGCGGCATGGTCGGGATCGGGTTCTGGCCGACCGCGTGCGGCGGTGACGATGCGGCGTCCATCGCCGCGTCGATCGCGCACGCCGTGTCGGTGGTCGGCCCCGACCATGTCGGGCTCGGCTCGGACTTCGACGGCGGCGTCTCGACCCCGTTCGACGTGTCCGGCCTGGCCGTCCTCACCGCGGCGCTGCTGGCCGAGGGGCTGGACGACGCGACGATCGCGGCGGTGATGGGTGGATCCGCGATCCGGCTCCTGCGCGAGGCCCTTCCGCCGGTCTGAACCGGCGCCTGCTAGGATCGCCGGGCTCACCCCACGCCCGCGACCGGCCATGCCAGGCCCGGCGCCCAGGAGGCCCCCGTGTCCGACACCCCCACGATCGTCGCCGCGGACGACGTCGCGCCCGCCGTCGCCAGCCTCGAGACGATCGTCTCGCTCTCGAAGCGACGTGGCTTCGTCTTCCCCTCGTCCGAGATCTACGGCGGAATCAACGCCGTGTGGGACTACGGGCCGCTCGGGGTCGAGCTGAAGAACAACGTCAAGCGCGCCTGGTGGCGGGCGATGGTCCAGGAGCGCGAGGACATCGTCGGGCTCGACGCGGGGATCCTGATGCACCCGAAGGTGTGGGTGACCTCGGGACACGTGGGCTCGTTCAGCGATCCGCTCGTCGAATGCGCCAATTGCGGCCGGCGCTACCGGCTCGACGAGCTGCCGGGCGCCGAGAGCCTGTCGGCGACGGAGCTGATGGACCCCGCGGCGGTCGCCCGGCTGAACCTCGCCTGCCCGTTCGATGGGCTGCGCCAGCTCGGCGCCCCGCGCCGGTTCAACCTGATGTTCACCTCGCACATGGGCCCCGTCGAGGACGACGCCTCGGTCGTGTACTTCCGACCGGAGACCGCGCAGGGCTCGTACGTCAACTTCAAGAACGTCCAGCAGAGCTCGCGCAAGAAGATCCCGTTCGGGATCGCCCAGATCGGGAAGTCGTTCCGGAACGAGATCAGCCCGGGCAACTTCGTGTTCCGGATGCGCGAGTTCGAGCAGATGGAGATGCAGTACTTCGTCCGGCCGGGCGAGCGCCGCGACGGCCGCCTTCGACGAATGGCTGCCGCAGCGCAAGGCCTGGTACGAGCGCTACGGCGTGACCCCGTCGCGATTGCGCTTCCGCGAGCACGCCGCCGACGAGCTGGCGCACTACGCCAAGAAGGCGATCGACGTGGAGTACCGCTTCCCGTTCGGCTGGAAGGAGCTCGAAGGCGTCCACAACCGCGGCGACTTCGACCTCTCGTCGCACGCGGCGGCCAGTCGGGCGAGAACCTCGAGTACTTCGATCAGGCGGCCGACGAGCACTTCCTCCCGTGGGTGGTCGAGACGGCGGCCGGCGCCGATCGGGCCGCCTTCACGTTCCTGATCGACGCCTATCGCGAGGAAGAGGTCCGCGGCGAGACGCGGGTCGTGCTCGGCTTCCATCCCGACCTCGCGCCGTACAAGGTCGCGGTCCTGCCGCTGCTCAAGAAGCGGCCGGAGATCGTCGAGATCTGCCACCGCCTGCGGGCCGACCTCGCGACGGAGATGCTGGCGGTCTACGACGACACGGCGGCGATCGGCAAGCTCTACCGGCGCCAGGACGAGATCGGCACGCCGTGGTGCATCACGGTCGACGTCGACTCGCTCGAGGACGGCGCCGTCACGATCCGGGAGCGCGACGCGATGACCCAGGAGCGGGTGCCGCTCGAGGGGGTCAAGCGGCTGATCGTCGACCGACTGGCGGCGTCCCGGGCGTTCTGAGCGCGAACCCCCGCGATGCGCGTTCAGCACGGGGTTCGCGGCCCGCGGCGCGCGGCCCGCGGCCGGGGGGCGGCGTAGGATGCCGCCGGTGGAGACATTCGACGCGATCGTCGTCGGGCTGGGGGCGCACGGATCGGCGGCGGCCGCCGCGCTCGCCAGGCGCGGCCAGCGCGTGCTCGGCCTGGAGCGGTTCGGGCGGGGCGAGACCTTCGGGTCGTCCGGCGGCCGATCGCGGATCATCCGGGTCGCGCACTACGAGGACCCGATCTATGCGCCGCCCGCCCGTGCATCGTGGGATCGCTGGCTCGCCCTGGAGACGGAGACGGCGAGCGCAATCCTGACCCGGACCGGCGGCCTGTACGCCGGACCACGCGACAGCGATCTCGTCCGTGGCGCGATCGCGGCCGCCACGACCCACGCGGTCGGCCACGAGGTGATCGATTCCGACGAGATCCGGCGGCGCTGGCCGGCGTTCTCCCCAGCCGAGGAGGCCGTCGGCGTGGTCGAAGCGCAGGCCGGGATGCTGGATGCGGCACGGGCCAACGCGGCGCATCTCGTGGTTGCCGAGCGCGGCGGGGCCAAGCTGCGGTTCGGCGCCCCCGTCGTCGACTGGCGGCCGGTGGCCGGCGGCGGGTTCGAGGTCGAGGCGGACGACGCGACGGTGGTCGGCGCCGCGCACCTGGTGCTGACGACCGGACCGTGGGTCGGCGGGTTCATGCCCGACCTGCGCCTGCCGCTCGTCGTCGAACGCCAGCCCGTCTGCTGGTTCGCGCCGGCGGTCGGCGTGGACGAGCTCGCAGTCGGGCGGCTGCCCGTCTGGCTCATGGCGACCGACGACGGCGCGTTCTACGGCTTCCCGCACGACCCAGAGCGCGGCCTCAAGGTGTCGCACCATCACTCGGGCGTCGCCGTCGACCCCGAGACTGTCGATCGAGAGGTCCAGCCGGCCGACGTCGATCGGATCCGGGCATTCATCCGTGACCGGATGCCCGCGGCGAGTCCATCGCTCACGACATCGACGATCTGCCTCTACACGAACACGCCGGATGACCAATTCGTGATCGACCGCCACCCCGCCGTGCCCGGTGTCGCCTTCGCCTCCGCCTGCTCGGGCCATGGCTTCAAGTTCGCCCCGGTCATCGGCGACATCCTGGCCGACCTCGTGATCACCGGCGCGACGAACTGGGAGATCGACGCATTCCGGGCCGACCGGTTCGCGACCGCCCCGCCCGCGCCCTAGACCAGCTCCGCGATGAGGGCCGCGGCGCGCGCCGCCCCATCGCGCTCGACGGGGCGCGACGCGATCGTCCGGCCGATCTCCTCGGCCATCGCCGCGGCAATCACGTCGGGCGACGCCTCGGAGAACTCCATGAACCGGCCCGCCCCGTAGCGATCGAGGCGATGGCGGACGTGGCGGCGCTGCTCGAAGTGATTGGCGAGCGGGAAGTACAGGAATGGCCGGCCCGCCGCGGCGAGCTCCATCGTCGTCGTCAGCCCGCCCTGGACGACGGCCAGATCGCAGGCGACGAGGTGGCGATACAGGTCCGGCACGAACGCACGGACCTCGACGCCGGCCGGCGCGCCCAGTGACGCGGGGTCGATCCGGGGCCCGGCCACGACGATCATCCGCAGGCCGTTGATCCGTCGAGCGGCCTCGGGGTACGCCGCGATGATCCGCTGGAGGAGCGCCTCCCCGACGCCGGATCCGCCGACGGTCACGATCACCACCCGCTCGTCCGGCCGGTAGCCGAGCTCGCGGCGAAGTGCCTCCCGGTCCTCGACGAGCGGACCCGGGTCAAAGCCCGTGATGTAGCCGCTGAAGGCGAAATGGCGCTCGGTCCAGTCGCGGATGGACGGCATTCCGGGCCCGAAGTCGTCGGGCACGATGTCGTCCGGATTCCCGACGAAGATCGACCGATCGCGGAGCCGCGGGAAGCGCTCGACGTGCTCGATCATCTCGGCGTTGTAGTCGGCCGTCAGGAAGGCCTCGCGGTCGCCGCCGTCGGGCATCGGCAGCCAGCCGACGAAGTCGGTCATCCAGGCGAACGCCGTCCGCTTCAGCTCCGGGTTCTCGTGGAGATAGTGGTCGACGTCCCACGCCTCGTCGCCGATGACGAGGTCGTACTCGCCGTCCGCTACGGCGTCATGGAACACCATGAAGTTGGCCACCAGGATCTCGTCCATCCGGCGGATCGCCTGGAACGCATTCAGGTCGTGGCCGGCCGACTCCGCCGCGAAGTGAGCGGATTCGGACGCCAGCTCGGCGCTCAGGGGATGGATCCGTTCGCCGCGGCCCTCGAGGACCGCGGTCACCGGGTGCTGCGCGAGCCAGTCGATCTCGAGGTCCGGCCGGAGCGCGCGGAGCTCGTCGGCGATGGCGGCATCGCGCATCGCGTGGCCGAGCCCGATCGGCGACGAGATGTAGAGCGCCCGCCGCTTCCGGGCGAGGGCCCGGGTCCAGGTGGTCGTCATCGTGGCGCCTCGATCCGGGGAGCAGGGGAGAGCCCGCGGACGAAGTCGCGGATCAGCAGATTGGCGAGCACGGGGTGACGCCCCGGGATCATGTGGTTCGCGCCCTCCACGACGACGAGCGGCGCGCCGGTGAGCTCGGCCAGGCGGTGGGCGCGTTCGATTGGCTGGCAGCGGTCCGCGGTGCCGTGGACGATGAGCATCGGGCAGGACACCGCGCGGCAGCGGGCCTCGACCGTCTCGAGGTCGAACGGAAACTCGACCGCCGCGTCGGCCAGCATCGCGTCGACCGAGCCGTCGGTTGCCCACCTGGCGGCATCCTCGATGGCCTTGGTGGAGTGCGGCTCGGTCGTCATCTCCGAGAAGAAGAACTGGGCGTAGTCGGCGTAGTCACGCCGCCAGTGGTGGCGGTTCATCTTGGCCCAGCCGTCGCTGGTCGGCAGCTCCTCGTTGAAGACGGCATTGGCGGCGACATAGTGCGGTTGCGGCGCGGACAGGCGCGGCACGCCGACGGCAAAGGCCACGATCCCGAGAACGCGATCCGGCTGCTCCGCGGCCAGCCGGATCGACCGCCAGACGCCGTCGCCGCACAGGCCGACGAGGACCGCCGTCTCCGTTTCGGTCGCGTCCATCACCGTGACGATGTCCGCGACCGAGCGATCGTCGACGTAGGCGGCCGGATCCGTCGGACGATCGGACTGGCCGTTGCCGCGGCCGTCGAACGCGATCACCCGCCACGACCGGCTCAGGAAGTGGATCTGGGCCTTCCACTGACGCGCATGGATGATCGGCGCCGACGGCAACAACACGATCGTCGGCTCGCCCGACCCGAACTCCTCCCACGCGATCCGGACGCCGTCGTCGCCCGCGGCAACTCCCGTCCGGACGGGCAGCCGGGCTCGGCCGGACTCGAGGGTGATCATCCGGGCACCCCGACGTCCCGGACGAACGACGCGATCAGCCGGTTGACGAGCACCGGCTCGCGCAGGATCGGGGCGTGTCCGCCGCCATCGATCTCGACCAGCTGCCCGCCCATCGCAGTGGCGACGCGCTGTGCGTTCTTGGGATGGACGATCCGGTCGTCCCGGCCGTGGATGACCAGGGCAGGGCATCGGACCCGGCGGGCGAACGCGAGGCCGCGACCTTCCGTCGAAGGTGGGATCGGCCAGTCGAACGGCCGCCGGAGATAGGAGGCTCGGCGGCTCGCGACGATCGCCTCGGGCTCGGCGCTGAGCGCCCAGCCGATCCCGTCCTCGATCGGCTTGGTCGTATGGGGCTCGGAGAAGATCCGGGTACCCACGAACCAGTCCACGAAGGCGGGCCAGTCGGCCAGCCAGAAGTGGGCGTTGTAGCGGCCCCAGCCGTCGTCGGCATCGGGATCGCGCGGCTCCTCGAAGTCGTCGTCATCGGGCACGTCCGGCGTGCCTTTCGGCCGATCGCGACCGGCGACGGCGGCGCCGACGAGGATCAGGCCCAGCGTTCGCTCGGGCACGTCGACCGCGAACCGGAGCGCGTAGCCTCCGCCCATCGACAGGCCGCCCACGACCGCCCGCTCCGTGTCGGTCGCATCGAGCACCGCGGCGGCGTCGGCGACGAACTCCGTGTCCGCGTAGGCCGCGGGATCGAGCGGCCGGTCGGATGATCCGTTGCCGCGGCCGTCGAACGTGACCACTCGGAAGTGGCGGGCGAGGTAGGGGATCTGGAGCTTCCAGTGACGGGCCGGGAAGATCGACCAGGTCGGCATCAGCAGGATCGTCGGGGAGCCCGCGCCGAAGCGTTCCCAGAAGACGCGAACCCCGTCGCGCTCGACGAAGCCCGTGGCGTCAGGCTGGCGGGCGCGCGCTTGGTCGGGAGCAGCCGGATCGGCGGTCGTGACCGCAGCCATGGCTCATTGCTCCTCGAACGTCCGGATCAGGGCGCCGACCTTGCGCAGGGCGGACCGGGCCGGCAGTTCCGCCTCACCGAAGCCGAGGAGGATCATCGCCTCGGCCCCCAGGAACGGCAGGGCCATCGTGGCGGCGACCTCCTTCGGGGCGAACGGTCCGAGGCCACCGAGACGCTCGGCCTCGCGGGTTGCGACCTCGGTCAGAAGCCGCAGCCAGCCACCGAGGTAGCCGCGGACCGCGGCTGCGACGTCGACATCGGACCAGCCGGCCGAGATCATCTCCTGGAGGATCCGGACGTAGCCGGACGCGAGGTCGGCATCGAGGTAGTCGCACGCCCGATCCCACTGAACGGACAACGGCTCGGGTCCGGCGAACATCGCCGCCTGGCGCTCGAGGAGCTTCCGGTTCTCGGCCTCGAGGACGGCCAGGATGAGCTGCTGCTTGCTCCCGAAGTGGTAGTGGATCTGGCTCAGCGGAACCTCGGCCGCCTCGGCCACGGCGCGGGTCGACAGATTGGCCGAGCCGACCGCCAGGAGGGTCGAGCGGGCCGCCTCGATGATCGACGCGCGCGTGTCCCCGGCCGCCTGCTGGCGGCGCTCGGCGCGGGTCGCGGGAGCCGCCTCAGTTCCGTCCACGTCGGTCCGAGCATACGATCTCCGGGGTCATGCGGCGATCGCGAACACGGCCGCCAGGACCAGGATCACGCCGAGCGGCCGGGTGAGTCGGCGGCCCCACGGCAGGTTCTTCTCGACCGCGGTGAGCGCCCCGAGGGCGAGCATCGCGGTCAGGCTCCCGAGCCCGACCCCGAACATCACGAGCATCAGACTCCAACAGCAGCCGATGCAGAACGCGCCGTGGGCGACGCCCATCAGGAACGACTCGCGCCGGAGCGACGTCCCGCGCCAGCGGTTGACGACGAACCCGAGCGGGCTGCGGCACTCGTCGAGGCAGCGATCGCGGAGCGGGCTGAACTGCCACAGCCCGGCCGCGAGGAGGGTCGCCCCGATGATCAGCTGGGGATGCTCGGCCAGGAGCGGCCAGGCGTCGACAGCGGCATGGACCATCCGATCCAGGAGCCACGCAGCGGCCCCGAACGCGGTCCACACGGCCAGGTAGCCGGCGAGCAGCAGCCCGACGAGGACGCCGGGAGCGGGCCGCCGCCCGACGACCGCGGCGAAGACGAGGACGAGCGGCACGCTCGACGGCAGCATCATCGCCACGATCATCAGGACCCAGCCGGCCGTGAAGAGGCCGATCTCGAGGGCGCCGGCGAAGGCCGGCCCGGACAGCGCGACCGCGCCACCCGCCGAGCCCGCCGCGACCCCGTCGTGGTGGAGATACCGCCCCCACGGCGACGCGGACCAGAGTGCGAGCGACAGCCACGCGACTGCGGCGAGGGCGGCAAGCGCCCCGCCGAGAATCGCCCGGTCGCGCCGCGGGTTGCGGAGGTGCTGACTGGTGAACATGGCCGTCTCCGTCCGTCGCGCCCGATCAGGCGGCGAAGCGGAAGTGGCCCTGGAGGGCGTTGTGGCCCTGGAGGTCCACGCTCGGGATGCCGTGGCCGCTGCCATCGCGCGTGTACTGGCTGGCCTTGCTCGCGTACACCGGCGAGCCCGGGATCGTGCTGAACACCGTCTCGGCGAGCGTCGTCGGGTTGCCGGTCGCCCCGACGAACGGGGCCATGTCAGCGTCGACGATCGTCCCGATCGTCAGCCGTCCCTTGCCGTCCTCGACGCTGAAGGTGATCGGCGCCCGCTCGACAGCGACGACCTCACCGATCAGGCCGGCAAGGTCGGCGATGGCGCCACCGAGCTGGCCGGTGAACAGGCGAAGCATGACCCCCTCCTGCTCAGAGGTCGCCCGCTCGTCGACGAACACGACCGCCTTCCAGGACTTCGGCGTGAGGATGTTGCCGGGAATGTGGGCGGAGACCGCCAAGGTCAGCCCTCCGACGTCGACCCCTTCGATCGAGCCCGTCTCGATGCCCCACGCGAGCGTGGTGTCGCAGGTCTTGAAGTCCGGGTCCTCGCCGACCCAGCAGGGGCATAGGACGTTGCACGTGCAGACCTCGAGCAGCCGTCCCTCGATCTCGTATGCCATGACCGCGTCTCCCACTTCCCCGATCTCGTTGTCAGTCGGTCGATCGACCGATATCGGTCGGATGACCGAACCATACGCCGGGTGTCAAGCCCTCCTGGGTGCAACCGGTCGAGACGTGTCAGGGTTCCGATGGGCATGACGACGATCCGACCCTCTGCGCCATCCATGGCCATCTTCGCCACGCCCCTCGGGCGCTGCGCGATCCACTGGAGCGCCGCCGGGATCACGGGCGTGCTGCTGCCGAGCGCCGCAACGAGCGGTCCCTCGCCCGTCGATCCGGCCACGGCGCCGGCGGCAGTCCGGGACGCGATCGAAGGCATCCGGGCTGTCCTGGCGGGGGAGCAGCGCGACCTGAGCGCGACCCCGCTCGACGAGCGCGCGATCGATCCGTTTCGGCGTCGCGTCTACGCCGCAACCCGCGAGATCCGGCCGGGCACCACCACGACCTACGGCCAGATCGCCCGCGAGATCGGGGAGCCCGGGGCGGCGCGGGACGTCGGCGCCGCGCTGGCCCGCAATCCGACTCCAGTCATCGTCCCTTGCCACCGCGTCGTCGCCGCCAACGGGGCGCTCACCGGGTTCTCCGCCCCGGGCGGTCTCGCGACCAAGCGACGGATGCTCGAGCTCGAGGGAGCGCCCGGTTACGGGCAGCAAGTCCTCTTCAGCTGATCCATCGGCAGGCCCGTGGGCCACGCCGGACCGGGAGCGTCTACTGGTCGGCGTTCGCCGCCATGGCATCGATCTCGGCGGCGACGTCGGCGGCGCCGGCGATCCCGCGCGGCTCCTTGCCCTTCGGCCAGTAGAGCTCCTTGTGGACCTGGTCCTCGGGGTAGCCCCGGCCGAGCAGTGTTTCCTCGGCCGACAGGATCATGTCGGGGTTGCCGCAGATGTAGGCGATCGAGTTGGCCGGCGACAGCCCGAGCTCATCGAGGACCGGCGCCAGGATCGACTCGACCCGGCCGGTCCGGCCGGTCCACTCGGCGTTGGACGGGTCGGTGGCGCGCGAGACCGTCGGCACGAACGTGACCGGGTACTCACCCGACGTCTGCCAGCCCTCGAGCAGCTCGCGATAGCCGAGCTCGTGGACGTAGGACACGCCGTTGAGCATCACCGCCCGTCGTGGCGCCCCGTCGATCAGGAGCTGCCGCATCATCGCCACGAACGGAGCATTGCCCGTCCCCGACGAGATGAAGATGTGGGTCCGATCGTCGTCGGGCAGGAGGGTGAATTTGCCCTTGGGCCCGATCATCCGCATCCCGTGGCCGACCGGCAGGTCGAACAGGATCGGGGTGAAGGTCCCGCCCTGGACCCGGCGGACGTAGAACTCGTAGCCGTCGCCGCCGGCCCTGGCCGGCGCCGATGCCACCGAATATGGGCGCTGGACGATCTTGCCGTCGACCATGACCCCGATCGTCATGTACTGGCCGGGCTCGAACGGCGTCGGCTCGCCGTCGAACCGGACCCAGAAGTAGGCCAGCGAGTCCGTCTCGTCCTCGCGCCGCACGAGCCGGGCGTTGTACTGCGGCGCGGCGGGATCGATCCCCGCCACGGGGATCGGTGCGGGCGCGGTCGGGTCGGTCATGGTCGGGTGGAGCACTCCACGGCTGAGCGGGATGTCGTCGTCATCGTACCCGTCCGTCGGCGTCCGTCGGGCGGCGGCACGGTTGCGGTTGCGCCGGCCGTCACCGTTCCGCAACCGGGTCGGTCAGCCGGTCGCGGGTACAATCGGGCCGCAACCCTGAACCGTCCGACGCGCCGCCCACGGGCCGCGCCCCCGATCCCGAGGAGCCCCCTGATGGCCACTGCTGCCGCAACCCCGACCGATCGTCCGCATCGCGCCGCCAAGCGCTACATCTACGCCTGGGGCGACGGCACGGCCGAGGGCAACACGGGGATGAAGGACCTCCTCGGCGGCAAGGGCGCGGGCCTCGCCGAGATGACGATCGCGGGCCTCCCGACGCCGCCCGGCTTCACGATCACCACCGAGGCCTGCAACGACTACTTCGCGGCCGGCGAGAAGCTGCCTGAGGGCCTCTGGGAGGACGTCCTCGCGGCGATGCGCCAGGTCGAGGAGCGCTCGGGCAAGGGCTTCGGCGACGCGGCCAACCCGCTCCTCGTCAGCGTCCGCTCCGGGGCCAAGTTCTCGATGCCGGGGATGATGGACACGGTCCTGAACCTCGGGCTCAACGAGGAGACGCTCCAGGGCCTCGTGGGACTGACCGGCAACGAGCGGTTCGGCTGGGACGCGTACCGCCGCTTCATCGCGATGTTCGGCCGGATCGTCATGGACGTGAAGGCGGATCGGTTCGACGGTCCGCTCGAGGCGCGCAAGGAAGCCCATGGCCACGGCGCCAAGGACACCGACCTCGACGTCGCCGACCTGAAGGCCCTCGTCGACGAGTACAAGGCAATCGTCCGCGCCGACACAGGCCGCGACTTCCCGACCGACCCCCTCGAGCAGCTCGATCTCGTCGATCAAGGCCGTCTTCGCGTCGTGGTTCGGGAAGCGTGCCAAGGACTACCGCGACAGCCAGAAGATCGCCCACGACCTGGGAACCGCCGTGAACGTCGTCACGATGGTCTTCGGCAACATGGGCGACGACTCCGGGACCGGCGTGGCGTTCACCCGCGACCCGAACACCGGCGAGCGCGTCCTGTACGGCGAATACCTGACCAACGCCCAGGGCGAGGATGTCGTGGCCGGTGTGCGCACCGCGCCGAAGATCTCCCAGATGGCCACCGACATGCCGGCCGTCTACGACGAGTTCCAGCGGATCGGCCAGCAGCTCGAGACCCACTACCGCGACGTCCAGGACCTCGAGTTCACGATCGAGCGCGGCAAGCTCTACATGCTCCAGACCCGGTCGGCCAAGCGGACCGCCGCAGCCGCGGTGAAGATCGCGGTCGACATGGTCGCCGACGGCATGATCACCAAGGAGGAGGCGGTCGGCCGGATCGAGACGGCCCAGGTCGACCAGCTCCTGCGGGCGCAGTTCGATCCGGCGGCCCGAACGACCGCCGAGCGGATCGCGAAGGGCCTCAACGCGTCGCCCGGCGCCGCCGTCGGCAAGGCCGTGTTCGACGCCGACGTGGCCGTCGAGTGGGTCGGCCGCGGCGAGAAGGTCGTGCTCGTCCGGATCGAGACCTCGCCCGATGACTTCCACGGGATGGCCGTCGCCCAGGGCATCCTGACGGCTCGCGGCGGCGCGACCTCGCACGCGGCCGTCGTCGCCCGCCAGATCGGCAAGCCGTGCGTCGCCGGCTGCGCCGAGCTCGTGGTCGACTACGGGTCGAAGAGCGCCCGCTCGACCGACAGCGGCCTGTCCTTCACCGAAGGCGACTGGATCAGCGTCGACGGCTCGACCGGCGAGGTCTTCGTCGGGGCGATCCCGACGGTCGAGGCCCGCTTCGAGGATCAGCCCGAGCTCCAGACGATCCTCGGCTGGGCCGACGAGTTCGCCCGGATGGCCGTCTGGACCAACGCCGACAAGCCCGAGGAGGCCGCCCAGGCCCGGAGCTACGGCGCCCACGGGATCGGCCTGTGCCGGACCGAGCACATGTTCCGCGAGGGCGAGCGCCTCGACATCGTCCGCGGCGCCATCCTCGTCGCGAGCGTCGCGACCCGGGCCAAGGCCAAGCGCGACGGCGGCGGCGAGCTGAGCGCCGACGAGCAGGAGGCCATCGCGACCTTCGACGCCGCCATGGCCAAGCTCGAGGTCCTCCAGCAGGGCGACTTCGAGGGCATCTTCCAGGCGATGGACGGGCTGCCGGTCGTCGTCCGCCTGATCGACCCGCCGCTCCATGAGTTCCTGCCGAACCTGGAAGAGCAGCTCGTCAAGGTCACCCGGGCGGAGATGCAGGGTGGCGCGTCCGAGGAGGACAAGGAGCTCCTGGCCACGATCCGGAGCCTCCACGAGCAGAACCCGATGCTCGGCCTGCGCGGCTGCCGTCTCGGCCTGATGATCCCCGACTTCGTGAAGATCCAGACGCGGGCGATCCTCAACGCCCAGATCGCGGTCAAGAAGGCCGGTGGCAACCCGATCGCCAAGATCATGATCCCGCTCGTCGGTCACGTGAACGAGCTCGCCTTCACCCGGGCCCTGCTCGAGAAGGAAGCCACGGCGGTTCGTGAGGCCGCCGGCGGAGTCGAGGTCGACTACAAGTTCGGGACGATGATCGAGGTCCCACGCGGGGCGCTGACGGCCGACGAGATCGCGACCGAGGCCGACTTCTTCAGCTTCGGCACGAACGACCTGACCCAGATGACCTTCGGCTACAGCCGCGACGATGCCGAGGGCGGCTTCCTCCTGAAGTACGTCGAGGACGGCGTGCTGCCGGTCAACCCGTTCCAGACGCTCGACGACGCGGTCGCCGGGCTGATGAAGACGGCAGTCGACAAGGGCCGCGCGACGAAGCCCGGCCTCGAGCTCGGGATCTGCGGCGAGCACGGCGGCGATCCCGACTCGATCTGGAAGTGCGAGGCGATCGGGCTCGACTACGTGTCGTGCTCCCCGTTCCGCGTCCCGGTCGCCCGCCTCGCAGCGGCCCAGGCGGCGATGGCCGGCGCGGCCGAGCGCGACAAGTAGGCCCGATCCGCCCAGACGCTCAGAGATTTGCCGAGCGCGACGCTCCGCAGCGGGCTCGTACGGGACGTAGTCGGGCCACCACATCGCCGCATCCACCGCGGCCTCGAGGTCCGCGTCGTCGCGGAGCTGGGCGAGGCCGTCCTCGCGCGCGGCCGTCGCGACCGCGACGGCGATCGCGCGCGTGACCGCGCGCAGGCGATCGACGGTCGGGTAGAGCGCGCCGACGGCGAGCCGTTCGTCCGGGACCTGGGCCGCCAGCGTCCGGGCGGCGACGAGGAACAGCCGATCCGGCATCGTCCGCGCCTCCGCCACGATGGCCCCGAGGCCGAGCCCCGGGAAGACGAACACATTGTTGGCCTGGCCGATCTCGTGCCGCCGTCCGTCGCGATCGACGGCCGCAAACGGCGACCCGGTGGCCACGAGCGCCCGCCCGCCGGACCACTCCAGAACGTCGGCGGGGATCGCCTCGGAGGCGGAGGTCGGGTTCGAGAGCGGCATGATGATCGGACGGTCCGTGCCCGCCGCCATCGTCGCGATCACCGCCTCGTCGAACGTGCCCGGCATCCCCGTCGCGCCGAGCAGGATCGTCGGCCGCAGGACCCGGACGGTCTCGATGAGGCTCGGCGGCCGGTCGCCGTCGAGCGCGAACCCATCGCTCCCGAGCCGGCCGCCCGGCCAGGCAATCGCGACCTTCTCGGGCTCGAGGTCGGTCCGCCCGTCGTGCACGAGCCCGCGTGAATCGACCATCGCGATCGCGGCCGCCGCATCCTCGGGCGATGCGCCGTCCTCGATCAGCGCGAGCCGGATCAGCCGGCTGATCCCGATCCCCGCCGCGCCGGCTCCCGCGATCACCACGCGCTGGTCGACCAGCCGGCCGCCGAGCAGGCGCATCGCCGCCAGGAGACCGCCGAGGACGACCGCGGCGGTCCCCTGGATGTCGTCGTTGAACGAGCAGAACCGGTCGCGGTAGCGGTCGAGGATCCGCAGGGCGTTGTGCTGCTTGAAGTCCTCCCATTGGATGACGCAGCCCGGCCAGCGTTCGGCCACGCCGGTCACGAACGCCTCGACCAGGGCGTCGTACGCGGCCCCGCGCAGGCGCGGATGGCGATGCCCGAGGTAGAGCGGGTCGGCGAGGAGCCACGGATTGTCCGTGCCGACGTCGAGCGAGACCGGCAGGGTCAGGGCCGGATGGATCCCCGCTGCCGCCGTGTACAGCGCGAGCTTGCCGATCGGGATGGCCATCCCGCCCGCGCCCTGGTCGCCGAGCCCCAGGATCCGTTCGTTGTCGGTGACGACGATGAGCCGGACGTCCTCGTACGGGCTGTGGGCGAGCAGCTCCGGGATCCGATCGGTGTCGTGCGGCGTGATCCACAGGCCCCGCGTGCGGCGGATGATGTGGCTGAACTCCT
This sequence comes from uncultured Chloroflexia bacterium, assembly GCA_963783055.1. GTDB lineage: Bacteria > Chloroflexota > Limnocylindria > Limnocylindrales > CSP1-4 > CF-46. Next base: position 267,112 of record CAWAMB010000002.1, on the reverse strand, counting down.
GGCACGCCCGCCCGACGGTCGGCGTGTAGACGATCGGCAGGAACTCCTCGGCGTGCTCCGAGAGGAGCCGGTAGAACAGGGTCGCGTTGCGGTCCTGGAGCGCCGCCAGGCCGATGTACTGCTCGAGTGGATCGTCCTTGCGCCGGATCTTCTCGAGCTCGAGCTCGACCTGCTCGCCGATCGTCAGGACGCGATCCGGGAGGAGGCCGACGAGTCCGAACGCCTCGCGCTCCTCGAGCGGGAAGGCGAGGTCCTTCGTCAGCAGGCGCGCTCCCAGCAGTGCCGACGAGCGCAGCGCGATCCGGGCCGGCCGGCCGGCGGCGATCTCGTCGAACGGGGAAGGCAGGGGTCGCATCGTCGCCCGGAGTCTATCGGGCTAGACTCGGGTCGAGATGACCACGACGGCGACGAACCGGCACCGCGTCCTGATCGTCGGCGGCGGCTTCGGCGGCCTGTACGCGGCGAAGGAGCTCGGCAAGGACGAGCGGATCGCCGTCACTCTGGTCGACCGGCGCAACCACTTCCTGTTCGCGCCGCTCCTCTACCAGGTCGCCACGGGCGCGGTCTCGCCCGGCGACATCGCCCAGCCGCTGCGCTCGATCCTGCGTCGCCAGAAGAACACGACGGTTCTGCTCGGCGAGGCCATCTCGGTCGATCCCGAGCGGCGTGAGGTCGCCCTCTCGGACGGCGGTCCGATTCCGTACGACACGCTGATCGTGGCGGCCGGGGCGCGCCACTCGTACTTCGGCCACGACGAGTGGGCGAGCGCCGCGCCGGGTCTGAAGTCGCTCGACGACGCGACCGAGATCCGGCGCCGGATCCTGATCGCATTCGAGGCCGCCGAGCGCGAGCACGATCCCGCTCGCCGCCGGGAGTGGCTGACGTTCGTGCTCGTCGGTGGCGGCCCGACCGGGGTCGAGCTGGCCGGCGCACTCGGCGAGATCGCCCGCGACACGCTCCGCCGGGACTTCCGCTCCATCGACACCGCCAGCGCCCGGATCCTGCTGATCGAGGCGATGGACCGGATCCTGCCGACCTATCCCAAGGACCGTTCGGCGTCGGCGAAGCGCCAGCTCGAGCGGCTCGGGGCCATCGTCCGGACCGGGACGCGGGTCGTGGCGGTCGACGACCATTCGGTGACGGTCGAGGTGACGGGCGGCGGCACCGAGCAGATCCCGACCCGGACGGTGCTCTGGGCGGCCGGCATCCTCGTCACCCCGTTCGTGGCCGCCGTGGCCTCCGCGACGGGGGCACCCGTCGATCGCAACGGCCGGATCCTGGTCGGCCCGGATCTCACGATCCCGGGTCACCCGGAGATCTTCGCCGTCGGTGATGCGGCGGTGCTGCCGTGGAAGGGCGATCGCCCGGTGCCCGGCGTCGCCCAGGGCGGGATCCAGGGCGGGCGCCACGCCGCCCGCTCGATCCGGCGCCGGCTGTCGGGCGAGGCAACGCCGCCGTTCCGCTACTCGAACAAGGGCGACGTGGCGGTCATCGGCCGCCTCGCCGGCGTCACGGACATCCCATGGATGGGGCCGTTCGGTCGCCAGAGCGGGTTCTTCGCGTGGGCGCTCTGGCTCCTGATCCACATCGTGTACCTCATCGGCTTCGCGAACCGCATCGTCGTGACCGTGCGCTGGGCCTGGAGCTTCCTGACCCATGGCCGCGGGTCGCGCCTGATCACGGGAACGCCGCTCCTGCCGCCGATCGCAGAGCCGGAGCCGCCGGCGATCGGGGTCGCGCCGCCCGACGGACCTCCGCCCGAGTCCGACGGACCTCCGCCCGAGCCAGACGTGCGTCCTCCCGAGCGCTGAGTCCCCGGGGACTCACATCGGCCTCGTCCGTGCACGGTCGGGCGCCACCTCGACACCATTCGCCGGTCGGCCACGCTCGATATCGCCCGATCTGAGTCCCGGCAGACTCACGCACCCCGCCGGGTCAGGATCACGCCTCGCGTGACCGGCGCTCAGAACCCGACGATCGCGCGGACGCCCTCGCCACGGCGCATCGCGCCGAAGGCCTCCTCGATCCCGTCGAGGGCGATCCGGCTGGTCACGAGGCGCTCGGCCGGCAGCCGTCCGGCCAGGTGGAGAGCGGCGTAGCGCGGGAAATCGGTCGCCGGGTCGGCCGAGCCGTAGTTGGAGCCGAGGATTCGCCTGCCGCCGTCCACGAACGGGAAGGGCTCGAACGAAGCGCGGACCCCGAACGGCGTCATTCCCACGAGGACCGCCGTCCCGCCCGTCGGCAGGCAGGCGATCGCCGTCTCGATCGTGCCCGGCAGGCCGATCGCCTCGAAGCAGGTGTCCGGGCCGCCGTCGGTCAGGTCGCGGATCAGGGCCAGCGTCTCGTCGCTGTCGGCGCCGGCCAGAATCCCGTCCGTGGCGCCGACCGTCCGGGCCAGGTCGAGCTTCGCCGCGATGCGATCGACGGCGACGATCCGGCCGGCTCCCGCGAGCACCGCGCCCATGACGCAGGACAGCCCGACCCCGCCGAGACCGATCACCACGACCGACGATCCGGGCTGGACCTCGGCCGTCTTCGTGGCCGCGCCGACGCCCGTGGTCACGCAGCAGCCGATCAACGCGGCGACCTCCGGCGGCGTGCCCTCCGGTACGGGGATCGCGGCCGCGGCCGGCACGTTCTGGCGCTCCGCGAACGTCCCGATGGCGCAGTAGGTGAGAACGTCGCCGCCGCCGGCCCGATGCGTCGCGGCATGGCCGCTCGGCATCCGGTGGGTGTACGACGGGCTGTTCGAGCAGCTCCAGACCCGGCCGGCCAGGCAGGACCGGCAGCGGGCGCACGGGATCAACCAGGCGAGCGCGACCAGGACCCCGGGCCGAAGGCCGGGAAACGCCCCCGCGACCCCGTCACCGAGCGCCTCGACGACCGCGGAGCCCTCGTGGCCGAGCACGATCGGGCCCTCGCGCTCCCACTCGCCGTCGCGGACGTGGAGGTCCGAGTGGCAGACGCCGGCCGCCGCCATCCGGACGCGGACTTCGCCGGGGCCCGGCGGGTCGAGCTCGAGGGATTCGATCCGGACCGGCACGCCGGGCCGATCGAGGACGGCGGCCCGGATCGTGGTTGCTGACATCGGATCGCTCACTTCGGCAGGATCGCACGCCGCGAGCGGTGGGCGAGGCCATCGGCTCGGTTCGCGGTCGCACGTGGGGCGTGCACCTGTGACGCGTGTGACCACAAGACCGGGGCCCACGGCGCCGAAGTGGCACGAATTGCACGCTCCGCGAGAATCGCGAACAGGATCAGCCGCACGCGACGTCCAACTCGACGCATGTGCACCTGGGACGTGCACGGGCCGAGGCCAACTTCTGGTTGCGCGAGGTGCCGTGCGCAGGCACGGTGCCGAGCGCCCAGGCCGCTTCCGGCCGTCGTTCCAGCGCGGCCGTCAGGGGGTGATCACCACGGTGCCGGTCATTCCATACGACTCGTGGCCGGGCAGGTGACAGATGAAGAGCTGCGAGCCGCTCGCGGCGAAGGTCACCGTCGTTCGCCGCACCGTGCCCGCGGGGATCGAGATCTCGGTTGGTCGGGCGTCATGGACGGGCTCGGTGCCCGTGCGATGGCGTTCGTGGCTCGCCGCGTCACCGACGATCCACTCGTGGTCGATCGGATCCTCGTTCGTGATCACGAACGTGACTTCGCGGCCGACGGGGACGCTGATCAGGGCCGGCGTGAAGTGCGAGTAGTGGATCCCGATCGGGATCTCGATCGGATCGTTGGTCCGGGCGACCGCGCTGGCCGCGATCCCGGCGAGGACGGCGATCGACAGCCCGAAGCCGAGTCCGATCGCCGTCCGTCGCACGCGCATGGTCGATCTACCAGCCGATCGGGCGGCCGGACGATGGCTGGGCGCGACCGATCAGCACCACCCCCAGGAGTCCGACGGCCACGAAGCCGAGGGCCAGGAAGAGCCGGCTGAGATCGGCTGGAGCCGGCGGGACGACGGCACCGGGCATCGTGAACCCGGCGTCGACGGGAGATGGATTGCCGGCGCCGGAGGCATCGATGGCGAGGTCATAGCCGAGCTGGGCCGCGGTCCCGTCGACGGCCACCTTCGTCAGCCAGCCGCTCTCGGGAACCCAGTCCATGCCGCGGTCGGAGTTCAGGTCGCTGAGCAGGCTCGCGCTCGCCGCGGCGCTGTGGTCGAGCCGGATTCCGTTGCTCCCGGTCGGGGCGGGCAGGAGGGCGGGAGCATGATCGGTCAGGAGATAGACGTCGGCGGTGACGGCCTCGGTGCCGCTCTTGCCGAGCGCCAGGATCCGGAGCGGGACCCACGGGTTGTCGGTCGGGATCGTGACGTGGACGGGCGTCCCGTCGCCGATCTGCTGGCCGCGCGCCTGGGCGGCGTCGGCGTCGAAGGCGGCGGCGAGGAAGATCTGGCTGCGCTCGGCATAGAAATCGAGGACCTCGGGGGCATCGGGCGGAAGCCGGAAGCCGTGATTCTTGGCCCACGCGCCGATATCGGCCGCGCCGCCCTTGAGGACCGTGATGTCGAGGGCGTCGATCTTGACCTTCATGATCTCCTCGGCGCCGCCGGCGGCCGGAACCGCGGCGTCACGGGCGGAGAAGAGGTTCACGGGCGAGGTCTCGCGGATGAGCCGCTGGAGCGTCCAGTCGCCGCCCTTCTCGACGCTCGTCGGGACGCCGGGCAGCGGCGTGATCGACCCGAACGCACCACCGCCACCCGCAAACTGGAAGGCCGTCACGTAGTGCTCGATGCCGTCGTGATAGCCGGCGAGGGTCGTGGTCTGGAGCAGGTTCACGGCCCCATTCGGGCCGATCAACCCGCCGCACGCCAGGGTCGGGGTGACCGCCAGGAAGAGGCCGAGGACTGCCGTCGAGAGACCGAGTCCGAGCCGACCGAATCGTCGTCGCTGTCGCATCGTGTCGCCCTCCTGGGCTGGCCAACCACGATCGGGTCGGCGATGCGGCCCTTGACGCCGGTCGGTCGGACCGGGTTCCGCCGCGAGCGTGCCGGAACGGCGGTCCGACCCGTCGATCGCGCCGAATCGGTGCCGTCGCGCACCGGCCGCCGCGCCGCCGCGCCCGCGGCACAGGGCTTGCCGCAGGGCGCTCGGGTCAGGCCGGCTTGCGCTCGACCCGGATGTCGTCGATGAGGACCTCGACCAGGTTGTCGGGTCCGCCGTCGGCCGCCTGGATCACGATCCGGACGTTGGTCCCGGCCCACGGCGTCAGCTCGGCGAAGGCCCGGACCCATGACGCGCCGACCGTGCTCGCCGACCCGGCCTTCTCCCAGACGAGGGTGCGGGTGTCGGATTCGTCCTCGATCCAGACCTTGATCCCGTCCTCCGTGCTGCCGCTGCGATGGGCGAAGACGTAGCGGAAGGACAGGTCGCCGGGTTCGGCGGGCAGGGCGATCGGCACGCTCCGGATCGTCGAGACGCCGTCGAGGTCGTAGGCCAGCGCCGCCGGGCCCGGCAGACCGGTCACGAACGCGTAGCGACCGGACACGACGCCGTCCGGCTGGTAGCGGACGCCGCTGATGCTCGTCGGCTTGGGGTCGCCCCGGACGAAGCGGCCGCTCGACGGCGCGCTGTCCGTCCCATCCGGGTCCACGATCCAGCCGCGCGCGATCTCGGTGTCGTCGAAGAACGGACCGCAGTCGGCGATCGTCCGGTTGATCGTCTGGTGGGGGCACCAGCCGACCGACAGGAAGTACAGGAGCGCGTTCCGGTTGCGGGTCGTCTGGGTGTTGATCGCCTCGTCGGGCGGGTAGTGATCGCCCCACACGGTCGACGTCTCGGGCGGATACAGCTCCCACGTGTACGAGAAGATCCGCTGGCTGCCGTACATCCAGTCGATCTGGTCCCCGTCGGTGATGTAGAGATCGCTCGACTGCTCGGCCTTGTAGCCATTGCGGGCGGCCATGCCCTTGCCCATCGTCACGAACGCCTGGTAGTCGGCGGCGGTCATGTCGGACGGGATGTCCGTCTTCGTGTAGCCGTACGGCCACAGGATGAGCTGGCCGTTCGTGTGGAACGTGATGTGCGCCTTGATCTGCTGGATCCCGCCCACGACCCGGCTCATGACGAAGTTCCGGAAGGCGAGGGTCTCGGGGGCGGACCACGGGGCGCGTCCCCGGTAGGTGATCGAGGACGGGCTGCCGGACGATCCGCCGCAGCATCCCCAGCGGTAGTTGTAGTTCCGGTTGAGGTCGGTCCCGATGGCGCTGGTTCCCGCATTCGGCTGGCGGTTCTTGCGCCAGGCGCAGTAGGGCGGGTGGCTGCTCCCGGTGCACGTCAGGTCGTACTCGAAGCCGTCCGGGTTCAGGGCGAAGATGATCCAGATCTCGCGGCCGTTGACGAGGCTCGTGATCTGGCTGTCGCTGCCGTAGCCGTTCGCGAGCAGCTTGAACAGGTAGATCGCCTGCTCGACGGTGAAGTGCTCTCGCGCATGGTGGAGCGCGTCGAACAGGATCTCCGGCTCGTTCTCGTCGGTGCCGACGTTGTCGCTGATCTTGGCCGTCCAGAGATTGCGCCCCTGGTAGCTCTTCCCGATGCTGAAGACCTCGACGATGTCCGGGTGGGCGGCCTCGACGGCGTGGATGTCGTCCATCATCTCGGTGTACGAGTGGTAGCGCGAGTCCTTCGCTGGAAAATCGGCGGCTGCCACCGGGACGGCCGAGAGGGCGATGAACGCGACGGCCAGGAAGCCGCCGAGGGACATCGATCGACGAGGGGCGCGCAGACGTCGGAACATGCCGACAAGGGTGCCGGTCGGGCTGATCTGGCGCAACCCGGCCTCGCGGCGGGTTCGGACAGGACGATCGGGTCACACCAGGAGGCGTGCCCTCGAGGGTGCCGGCGGTGGCGGGACGCCCCGGCTCAGGTCGGGTCGCTGTCCTCGGGCAGGCGAATGAGGATGGCCGTTCCGCCGCCGGCCGGCGATGCCGCCTCGATCGTCCCGCCATGGAGCTCGACCAGGCCACGGGCGATCGACAGCCCGAGTCCGCTGCCGCCGGACCCCGCGCCGCGGGCGAAACGGTCGAACACGTGCGGGAGGAGCTCGGGATCGATCCCGGAGCCGGTGTCGCGGACGGCGATCTCGATCCACCCCCCAGGCGATCCGCCCGCCCGCTGCGCCTCGATCCGGATCCGGCCACCGGACGGGGTATGGCGCAGGGCGTTGGCCACGAGATTGCCGATGACCTCGCGGATCCGGACGGGGTCGACCTCGACGAGCGGAAGGTCGTCGTCCACGTCGGACTCGATCTCGACGCCTGCCGCCAGCGCGCCGGCGGCGAACGAGGTCGCCGCGTCGATGACGAGGATCGCCAGGTCGGTCGGCTCGCGATGCAGCGAGAGGGCGCCGGCCTCGGACAGGGCCAGCGTCCGCAGGTCCTCGATGAGCCGATCGAGGACCCGCGTCTCCTCGAGGATCGCGGTCAGGTGCGCCTCATCCGCCGGATGGACGCCGTCGAGGATGGCCTCGACGCTGCCCTGGACGACGGTGAGCGGCGTCCGCAGCTCGTGGGTGACGTCGGCGAGGAGCGTCCTCCGCTGCGTCTCGTCTGCCTCGAGCCGGCGTGGCCATGGTGTTGAAGCCGCGAACGAGGGCCCGGACGGGCGGCGGGATGGGTCCCGCGGCGTCGACCCGCGCGCCGTAGTCGCCGCCTTCGACGCGAGCGGCCTGGTCGAGCAGATCGTCGAGGACCGTGCCGGAGCCGCGGATCGTGCGCGCCGTTCGAAGGAACGCGAACGCGACCCCCAGCCCGACGGCAAGCGCGGCAATTCGGATGACGAGTCCCAGCGGGCCGGGCGCCGCGAGGATCGTGCCGATCGCGCCGACGGCGAGCGACAGGAGTCCCAGGGCGCCGACGAGGACGAACAGGCCGAACAGGCATCCGAACCGGCGCCAGGGGCGGTGGCGACGCGCCGGCCAGGCTTCGTTGGCGGGCCACCACTCGGGCCGCTCGCGGCCGCCCGCCCATCGACCGCCCGGCGATCCGCGCTGGCGCCGGCGAGCGCCGGGCGGGCCCCAGCGCCGTGGCCGGCCGCCCTCCTCCGTCACGTTCGCTCGTCCGCCAGGCGATAGCCGACGCCGTAGACGGTGAGCACGAGGACGGGCCGCCGCGGATCCGGCTCGAGCTTGCGGCGGATGTTCTTGATGTGGGTGTCGATCGCCCGCTCGTAGGATTCGAACGCCACCCCGTGAACCGCGTCGAGGAGCTGGGAGCGGGTGAAGATCCGCCCCGGCTGGCGGGCCAACGCGCCGAGCAGCGCGAACTCCGTCGGTGTCAGGTCGATGGCGCGCCCCGCCAGCTCCGCCCGCATCCGGGGCAGGTCGAGGGTCAGGTCGCCCGCCCGGATCAGCTCGCCTGCGCCGGGCTCGGTCGCCGCGTCGACGCGCCGGAGGACGGCTCGGACGCGGGCCACGAGCTCGCGCGGGCTGAACGGCTTGGTGAGATAGTCGTCGGCCCCGAGCTCGAGCCCGAGGAGCTTGTCGAGCTCGTCGTCGCGAGCGGTCAGCATGATCACCGGCAGATTCGAGTCGCGCCGGATCGCGCGCGTGACGTCGAGCCCGTCCAGGCCGGGCAGGCCGAGATCGAGAACGACGAGGTCGGGCCGGTCGCGGCGCACGGACGAGAGGGCGGCGTTGCCATCGGCCGCGGTCCGGACCGCGAACCCGGCGTGCTCGAGATAGTCGCGGGCCAGGTCCGCGATCTTGGGCTCGTCGTCGACGACGAGGATCGTCTTCATCGCCGTTCATCCTAGGGGCGGGACAGCGACGCCGGGCCCCGGTGAGGGACCCGGCGTCGCGGGGAAGGGGAGGGAAGCGACGCGGTCAGCCCGCGGCGGGCTTCTCCGGATCGTTCGAGGCCTCGCGGTGGAGGGCGTCGTGGGTCGCCTTGACCCGCTCCTCCCACGCGTCGCCACCCCAGCCGCGCGGTCCACCGTGCCGACCGGAGCCACCGGGGCCGCCGGGACCGTAGCCGCCCGGACCGCCCCAGCCGCGGCGATGGCCGCCGAACGCCGCCCGGAACAGGCCGATCAACAGGAAGAGGAACAGCAGGCCTCCGAGGAAGCCGAAGAAGCCGAAGCCGTGGCCGTAGCCCCAGCCGTAGCCGACGTAGGCCGCGCCCGGTGCGACCGGGTAGCCGCCCGGAACGACGACGGCCTGGCCCGACTGGACGAGACCGGCGGTGACGCCGGCGTTGTAGGACGTCACGCCGATGCCGATGGCGCCGCCGATGAGGACGACGGCGAGGAGGATGCGAGCGATCGTTCGACCGTTCATGGGGGAGGGATCTCCAGGTGCTGCGATGGGCTTGATGGGTCCATCGTCGAGCCGGGATGTGGAGCGAATGTGTGCGCGCGGCGGAGAGCCGACGGAGACTCGGCCGGCGCGGAGCTCGCCGGGCTGGAGCGCGGACAACGTCCTGAAGGCCGGCCGGACAATCGCCCCCGGGCGCACTAGTCGATCCGGGGGATGCCGAGCCGCGCGATCCACGGCATACTGTCGTCGCGAGGCAACCCCAGTACGGAACGCCAAACCGCAGAAGCCCGCCCCCGGCAGACGCATGGCTCGCCCCCAACGAGCCGCCCGACCCTCGCGACCCCGGCGCACCGACCGCTCACGTCGGCGCGAATTGCCTCGTCCCGCCCTGCCGGCGGCCCAGAACCACCGTCGTCGCGATTCCCCGCGACGTTCCGGCAGATCGGAGGCACGAGCATTGACTGATGTGACCCTCGGCGCTCATTGGGCGTCCCCCAGTCCGTCCCAGGAAGCACCGGTCCGCGTCGATGACGACCGGACCCATGGCCGAGGCCAGCGCACCTCCCGCAGCCGGCTCGTTCTCGGTCTCGCCCTCGCCGGCTCGGTCCTCGCCTCCGTCGCCGTGGCCCCCGCGGCCGGCGCGACGGCCCTCTCCCAGACCACGACCGAAGACGAGGCCGCCCTCACGACGACGGTGGTCGACCGACCGTGGTACACCACCGAGCGGTTCTACCTGGGGTTGTTGAACTGCACCCGGACCGGCGGTTGGGTCCTCAAGGATGGGACCTGCCGCGGCTACGGCAGCGGTCACTACAGCAATCGGGTCGCCCCGATCATCTACTCGTACAACCTGTCCGACCAGGTGGCGCGGCCGTACGCCAAGCTCCTGGCAACGAAGGCGATCTGCAGCCACACCGCCAACGGTGACCCCGGGTATCGCCTGCGCCACGCCGGCTTTCCTCGATGGAGCTGGGGCGAGAACGTCGGCTGCCGCGATGGCTATGCGACCGCGAAGGCGGCCGTCCTGGCCTCGCATCTCGTGTTCCAGTCGGAGAAGTCCTACAACGGTGGACACTGGCGGAACATGAAGAAGTGGGGCTACCACTGGGTCGGGATCGGAATCTGGCGTTCCGGGACCCGGACGCGGCTGGTGGTCGACTTCTACGGCTGACCGTCTCGGCTGACTGATCGCTGCCGGGACTGGACGGCAGCGGTCGGATCGGCCGGTCGTGAGTCCGGCCGGGCTCAGCCCAGCGCGAGGGCCCGCCGGCTCAGCTCGTAGGCCGTGGCGTGGTCGCCGGCCTCGGCGGCCAGATCGCTCCACTCCGTCAGCACGGTGCGGAGGCGGAATGCGGGGCCGGTTTCGGCTGCGCGGACGGCACGCTCGAGCGTGGCGGTGGCGAGAGCTCGGTCGCCGCGCAGGCGAGCCGCTCGCGCGACGGTCACGAGCGCATCGATCAGCGCCTTGTGATTGTCGAGGGAAGCCGCCAGCTCGGCAGCCGCGGATGCGCGCGTTCCGGCGTCTTCGAAGTCGCCTCGGGCAAGGGCGATCCGGGCATCCGTGTCGCCGAGGTTCGCGAGCCGGAACTGGTCCCGGTCACGCTCCATGCTGATCCGCGACTCGCGGGCATGCTCCTCGGCGGCCGCCAGGTTGCCCAGCCCGAGGTACGTCAGGGCCAGCTCGTTCTCGATCGATGCCATCTCTGCGCGGGCGTCGACGGACCGGAACAGGGCCAGGCTCTCGATGCCCGTCCGGATGGCTCCCTCGAGGTCGCCCGACAGGCGGTACGACTGGGCGAGGGAGTGGAGCAGCGTCGCCCGCCGCCGATCATCGAGGTCCACCCCGATGGCACGAGCCTCTTCGAGGAGTCCGATGGCCTTCCTGGGCTCGCCCGCCGCCACCTCGACCGTCGCCAACGCGATCATGATCCGGACCCGCAGGTCGGGGTCGACTGCGTCCTCGGTCGCCGACGCCAGGAGCTCTTCGAACAACATCCGCGCCCGCGCCGAGTCGTCGCTTGCGTGGTGGCCGGCGGCGAGCCAATAGGTGGCTCGCCTGGCCTCCGCATGCCGGCCGGATCTCGCGAGCAGCTCGTGCGCCTCTGATGCAACCGCGATGGTTTCGCGGTTCCGACCGAGCCGGTAGGTTGCCTCGGCCAGGCCGAGCAGGCACAGGCCTCGCCCGACCCCGGACGGATCGCCGTCGAGAATCGCCTGGAACCGGTCAGCCGCAGCCTGCCAGTCGCCGGTCGCGAGGCGCAGCTCGGCATCCAGGCGCTGCCAGTGCGTGTCCTCGTCGGCGAGGAACTCGCTCGGGACCGTTCCGAGCTTGCGGGCCAGGAAGCGGAGGGCCGCCATCGACGGCTTGATCAGGCCGTTCTCCAGGGCGCTGATGTAGGCCTTGGTGTAGCGCGGCGCAGCAAGCTCGCGCTGGGTCAGGCCCGCCCGGTTGCGCGCCACCTTCAGACGCGCGCCGACCTGTTGTGCGAGATCGAGATCCTCGGCGGCCAGGCTGGGTCGGTTGCGGGTCCGCGGAGTGGTCGTGCTCACCGATCGATCATACGCGCTTCCCGATGGCAGTTGATGCAGACCTTGACTGCTCAGGCCATCGAATCCGGGTTGGTGTGTCAATGAATACTTGTGCGTTCCTGCAAAGCACCTACCATGGCGAGGCATCCTCGAGACCGCGGGCCGGGCGGAACAGGAGCACCCACCGTGCATTTCCACCGAGCCCGCACCTTCCTCCTCTCCGCGATCCTGGCGACGGCAACCATTCTCGCGACCGTGGCAACGGCCATGGCCGAGGGCAATGGCGGGCCCATCCCGCGGTAGGCATCAGGCCTCCCGGCTGAGCGCCACCATCCGACCCATCCGACCGACGCGACGACACCACTGCAGCGCCCGTAGCCCGCGGGGAGAGGATCGATCTCGTCGTCGCCGAAGTCCGATCGACGGATGGTTGGTTCAGTCGGGCGATTCCGATGCGGGTCCGGCCGGTCCATTCGGGGGACGGACCGGCCGGTCGCCGCGGTCACGGCGGCGCGCTCGAGCGATCTGCGGTCGGGCGCGATCGATGAACTCCTGGGCGCGATCGAACGAGCGCGCATCGAAGAACATGCTCACGGCCTCGTGACCGCTCGTCGTCCATCCGGCGATGCGACCGGACGGCGAGGTCCCCAGCTCGAGCCGGAGATGACGGATCGTCGCGAGCGGAAACGACTGGATCCCGGTTCGCGGCCGACGCTCGAAGCCGTCGCGAGCGAGGATCAGCCGCTCCGACGTCAGGAACATCACCGCCCCGATCCCACGCAGGACGAGCAGCAGCTCCTCGCCGCCGTCGAGCGCCGGCCCGTCTCCGGCGATCGCCCGTTCCGGCGGCACTCGGCCCGCCCGTGGCTCGATCGACTTCATCGTCCGGTCAGGCAGCGTGGTGGTCCTCCGCGACGTTCGAGGCCGAAGGCACGCTCCGGGGCCTCCCGGCGGCATAACAATACTTGACCATGCCAAGATCCGCGACGCGGGCGATGGCCGCACTCGCGCCCCGCGCGGTCCCGTCTTTGGACCGGATCCGGCTCAGGCGCCAGACTGGGGCGGTGGATCGTCGACCGGCAGCACCCTTGACCAGCCGCGCCCGGCGGCGTCTCTGGCCCGGTCGCGCCGCGCTGCCGGTGGTCGGCCTCGCGGCCGTGGTCGTGCTCGGCGCGGTCGCGGCCTACGCGGTCCGACCCGGTCCCGCCGAGCCGCGCCTTCGTCAGGATCCCTCCCCGTCCGTCGCGATCGTGGCCGGCCCGCCGCCCCTGCCGGGCCACGAGGTCTATGGCTTCGTCCCGTACTGGGAGATCGACGACACGATCGCGTCCCACCTCCGCTCGACCGAGGTGACGACCGTGGCACTCTTCTCGGTCACGCACACCGCCAAGGGCGAGATCGCCACCGCCCTGAATGGCTATCGGGCCATCGCCGGGCCGATCGGGCAGCGGATGATCGCCGACGCCCACGCGGCGAAGCGGCGGGTCGACGTGACCTGGACGAGCTTCGGCCGGGCGAAGAATGACCGGCTGTTCGCGTCCGAGTCGCTCCAGGACAAGGTGATCGCCGCCCTCGTCCGGACTCGCGAGGAGCTCGACGTGGATGGGATCGCGGTCGACGTCGAGGAGATCGACCCGACGGACATCCCGGCCTATGGCGCCTTCGTCGGCCGGCTCCGGACCGCCCTGCGCGCAGCGGACGCCGGCGTGACGGTGACCGTCGCGACCGGCGCCGGGCCGCAGGGGGCCGCCCTGGCGCTGGCCGCCACCCTCGCCGATGCCGATCGGATCTTCCTGATGGGCTACGACTACCGGACCGCCGGCAGCGAGCCGGGCGCATCGGCGCCCCTGTCGCGACGGGACGCGGACGTCCGATCCCTGACCTGGTCTCTCGACCTGTACGCGGCGGCCGGCGTGCCCGTCGAGCGGACGATTCTCGGCCTGCCGCTGTACGGGCTCGCCTGGCCGACCGCCACCCCGGACCTCGGCGCTCCGAAGACCGGTCGCGGCGACGTCTGGATCCCGCGTCGCAATCTGGCCACGCTACGCGACGCGGCCATCGTCCAGGAGTACGACCCGATCGAGGCTGTGACGTTCCTCGCCGTCCCGAACGGCAGGGCATTCCAGTCCGTCTACGTCGACTCGCCCGAGAGTCTCCGGCCGAAGCTCGGGTTCGCGAACGAGCGCGGTCTGGCAGGAGCCGGGTTCTGGGCGCTCGGCTACGAACGCGGGCTGCCGGACTACACGGATCTCATCGCCGCCTTCAGGGCAGGCCGGTCGATGACGGACGCGACGACGCCCTGAGGGCACGGCGTGCGCCCGCCGGGCCGCGCGACATTCGCCCGCGCGCGGCCGGGCGGCCGTGGATACTGCGGGTCATCGGCCGTGCAGGGAGGCTGAGCATGCGGCGGATTCCGGGCGCGTTGTTCCTCACGGCCTGGCTGGTGGCCGGCTGCGGGTCGGGAGCCGCGCCCGCTGGCGGCGGTGGCGGTGGTGGCAGCGGCGCTCACCTGCCCGCGGCGAGCAGCGTGATCTTCGGAACGGCCTACGACCCGACCGCGCTGACCGTCGCCGGCAAGTCGGCTGCGCTCAAGACGGGAACTGCGATGGTTGCCGTCGGCAAGGCGGTCACCGCCCGCCCGGCGAGCGCAATCACGGTCCAGGTCGGGAGCGGCTCGAGCAGCCGTTCACCGCGGCCGGTGGCGGCCTCGAACAACGCCCAGAACGCGGATCTCTTCGCGACCGATCTGACCGGCGATCAGCTCCCCCCGGGGACCTGGGTCATCTCGTTTCTGTCCGGCGGCAAGATCATCGCTTCGGGGTTCCTGACGGTCACGCCCTGAGCGCGGACCTCGCCGGCGTGGAGCCGGCTCAGCCCGTGCACCGGCCGCTCAGCTGGCTCCGCGTCGCACGTCGCGGCCCGGGATGCCGCGTCGCTTGAGCTCTGCGGCAAGGGCCTCGAGGTCGTCGGCCGGGATGTAGATCGCCGGGACGCGGAAGACCGACCAGCGTTGGGGTGCGTTGAAGTCGATCCGGACGCCGCCGTGATGGCTGCCCCCGAACGTCAAGTCGCGGTGCCGGACGCTCATCCGGATGCCGATCGCGGTGATCCACCGGAACGGACCTTCGATCCTCCAGCTCGCGAGGTTGGCGAGCGGCGTCCGGAAGTGGGCCCACCCGAACTGGACCTCGAGCTGGCCGGCCGGGTCGTCGTCGAGCGCGACCCACGTGTCGTCCGCCCGGACACCGAAGAGCACCCGGAGGAGCAGGCGGGAGCGACGACCGACGCGGATCGGGAAGCGGGTCGTGGACACGAGCTGAGAGTAGTCGACGTCTGCGTTTTCGACCGTCGACGGAACCCGTCAGCCGGACGACACGTTCCGCGGACGCCCGTTCTCGGTGGGCGGCCGCGATCGGAGGTCAGGTCGAACCGTCGCCGTCGTCGTTTGCGTCGCTCGTCGCCCTCGCCCTCGGGAGCCGCCGTCTCGGTCCGGCTGAGGTGGCTCGCCTCGATCACCGTCGGCCGTCCGTCGCGCTCCTTCCAGCGCGTCTGGACCTGGACCGTCTCGTGCTCGCCCGCGAGCTCCAGGACCACGACATGGGCAGATCCGCCGTGCGTGATCGACTCGATCGTGGCCGCCGTCGCCGGCAGCGGCAGCAGGGCGATGACCTCGCCGAGGTTCTGGCGAAGCTCCTTGCTGAAGTCGGCGGTCGCCCGCTCGATGTCGCCACTCACGAGCGCGGCGCACAACGCCGTGGCTCGGGCGCGAACGTCCTGTTCATCCATGGCAGCGGGCCTCCGCGGGGCAGTTGTCGTGAGCAGCGTCCCACATCTCGCCCGAGTCGTGTCCCACCGGATGGTCGTCAGATGGACGGCCACTCGAGAGCCCCGCGGAACCGGGAAGGGGTCCGTCGACGTCCGCGGGCCTACCATGACCGACATGACCCGCGCCCGTCGCCATCTCAGCGTTGCCTTCATTGCCCTGCCGGCCCTCCTCTTGGCGTGCACGGCCAGCGGTCCCGGCGCAAGCCAGGCCACGCCCGGTCCGTCGGGTGGATCGTCAGCGACGCCTTCCGGCAGCCCGGCCGCGTCGCTGCTCGTGGCGGTGCCCGCCGACGTGCTCGGCCCGTTGCTCGACGACGCCGCGACGCGAACCGGTGCCGCCCGCGACGGGATCACGGTGACGGAGGCCACGGCGGTGACGTGGCCCACCGGCGCGCTCGGCTGTCCGAGCCCGGGCGTCCTGTACACCCAGGCGCTGGTCCGGGGCTGGCAGGTCATCCTGGACGCCGGCGGGACCCGGATCGACTACCGGGCGAGCGGTCCGGGCCGGTTCCGAATCTGCGAGGGGATCGGCGGCTGACGAGAGGCTCTTCAACGCTGGACAGAACGAAGCCCCCGGCGGTGCCGGGGGCTTCGAACGTGACTGCGGATTGGTTACGGCAGGGCGGGTGCCGGGATCACGTCCGCTTGCGCTGCGCCGTTCGCATCGTCGAGCGTGACGATCATCCAGCCCTTGGCCGGGTTGGATCCCTGCTCCGCTTCGTTGACCTCCAGGTTCAAGAGCCTGGTCTGGCCGCGATTGAAGAACAGGAAGTCGCCGGACGAGACCGCCGGATCGAAGACCGACAGCGACGCCCGCCCTGCGACGGCGTCCGTGAGGGCGTCGCCGATGTCCGCGGAGTCGGTGATGTTCTCGCCGGTGACCTCGTAGTCGACGGTATCGCCGGACGTGGTCCGGTCGATGTCGCTGGCAAGGATCGGCAGGAGGATCGTCGACCCGTTGGCCGGCGCGTCGGCGACCCACGCGTCCACGACGTCACCGCCATCGTCGAGGACGACGGAGACGACCTGGCCGTTGAAGTCACCTTCTGTCAGGAGCCCGAAGTCGATCGAGATGACCGAGAACTCGGGATCAGGACCGGCACCGAAGATGTCGATCGTGAAGACGTTCTGGAATCCGCCTGACCAGCGACCGTACGTGTTGATCGCGAAGATCAGCGTCCGGTCGTCAGGATCCTCCTCGCCTGTCAGCACCTCGGCCGGGAGGACCTGGAGGCCCACCGCCCGGATGTCCTGGGTGGCCGTGATGGCGCTGGGCATGTCCTTCGGATCGGACAGACCCCAGGCATACACGTCGGCGATGCCGGTGTGGATCCCGTTGTTCTTCAGCGTGACGGTCGCGCTGGAGACACCACTGTCCGACGTCCAGGCTGACTGGGCCGACGGCACGATGTTCGACTCGGCCCGTGGCACCGCGCGATAGGTGACCCGGATGGGATAGCGGCCGGTGGCTCGCACGACCGGCGTGATCGTGATCGCGCCGCCGTAGTTGACGAGGCTGCCCCAGGCCGTCCCACCGGGGGCGGTCTGACTGGCGGACTTCTGGGCCGCGAGCTGAGTCGCATTGAGCGATGCGGTCGCCCGGATGGTCCGGTGACCGTGGGCCGGGATCGCCACCGTCGTCCGGTCGAGCGTCACGATGCCCTCGGAGGCCAGCGTGTACGTCTCGGTTCGGCTGCCGGTGTTGTAGACCTCGAACGCGAGCGTCTCGGTGTACGTGCCCGAGCGCCGCTGGTCGTAGCCGAACGAGAGGCTCGGCGTGCCGTCCTGGGCGAGCGCGAAGGTCACGGAGTCGACGGCGCGACGCGGCTGGACCATGCCCGAGCCGGCGAGGCGCGTGTTGTACGGATCGACCTTGGTCTTGACGGCCGTCCCGACGATGACCGCCTTGATCGCTTCCGGGCTCCACGTCGGATGCCGCTGGCGAACGAGGGCGGCGACGCCGGCCACGTGCGGCGCGGCCATCGAGGTCCCGGACAGGGTCGTGCCCTTGTAGCCGAGACCGACCGCCGTCGACACGATGTTGACGCCGGGCGCGCTCACGTCGGGCTTGTTGGCGCTGTCGCCGAGGCGGGGACCGCCGGAGCTGAAGTCAGCGGTGTGGAGGTAGGTCCCGTTCGGGATCGACGGGCCCGTCTTCAGCGTCGCCGCCACGCCATCCGACGCGAAGAGCGTCGTCTTGGCGGCGCGTCCGACCCCGATCATCGGGATGTCGAACTCGAGCGGCGTGTAGCCGATGAAGGTCGGCGGCTCGTTCGGGTCGACGATGTCGTCGCGGTTGACCACGACCACCCCGATCGCCCCGGCCGCCTCAGCGGCGGCGCCCTTCTCGACGAAGGTGCAGACGCCCCGCTGGATGACCGCGATCGAGTTCGCGGGCAGCGTCCCGTAGTCGTCCTCGGTGCAGCCGAGATGCTCGTCGACGTCGGCCGTGCCACCGTCGTCGAGGATCGGGCGGAGCGTGCCGCTGACCGGCAGGCCCGGGTAGTTGTTCTCGTTGATGCCATTGATGTCGGTGCCGGTGGCGCGGTCGACGACCGCTCCCGGATAGGTCGTGATGACATCGGACGCCGCGACCGAGATCACGTTCGTCGCATTGCCCGGCGCCCCGGTCATGTAGGCGTTGGGGCCTTCGTTGCCGGCCGACGCGACGACCGACACGCCGCCTTCGACGAGCGCATTGCTTGCCTGGGCGTCCGCGGTGTAATCGCCGCCGATGCCGCCGATCGACATGTTCACGACGTCGATCGCGTCCGCGTGGGTCGCGTTGTAGGCGGCGATCCACTCGAGGGCCTCGGTCAGGACGTTCGTGCCACCGTCGCAGCCGAACACCTTGAGGGCGATGATCTTGGCCTTCGGCGCGACGCCCGGCCCGATCCCGAACGAGGTCCCGTAGGTCGTCGCGTTGTAGGCGCCGGTGTACGTCGTGTGGTCGGCCTTGACGCCGAATCCGGCCGCCGAGCCCGCGACGTGCGAGCCGTGGCCGTTGCAGTCGAGCGGATCGGGGTCCGGAGCGGGGATCTCGAGGCCGCCGCCGGCCGCCGGGTCGTAGTCGTTGCCGACGAAGTCCCAGCCACCGACGACCTTGGCCGTCGGGAAGGAATCCGTCTCGACGACCGCAGGATCGTTGTCGTCGTAGGCGGCCTCGGTGCCCTCGCCGCCGAAGTTGGCGTGGGTGTAGTCGACGCCCGTGTCGATGATCGCGATCGTCTGGCCCTGGCCCGTGTCGCCATAGTCCTGCCAGACCGCCTGCGACGACAGGAACCGGACGCTCTTGCTGTTGTCGTACTTGTACGTCGGGACGGTGTGGATGCCGACGACGCCCGGGAGGCGGCTCAGGGCCGCGACCTGGCGGCTCGGCAGGTGGACCTTCATCCCGTTGTAGGCGTACTGGAACTTCGCGCCGACGCGCCCGCCGAGCTTCTTGATCGCCGCGTCGAGCTTGTCCTGGCGGACCTTGAGCTGCTTCGCGACGACCTTCTTCTTGTCGTTGGAGATCTTCTGCTCGCTGGCGGCGGCGCCGTCGAGCTGGACGATCACGTCGACGTCCTTGGACGCGAGGATCTTCGCGAGGACACTGCGGTCGATCTTGCTGATATCGACCCGGTGGAAGCCTCTCGTGTTGGGTGACGCGGCGCCGGCCCCAGCCGGTGCGAGCGTCATCAGGATGAGGGCCGATGCCGTCAACGCGGCAAACAGCTTGTGCTTCATGCTCCTCCCCCGGCCGTGAGCCGGTTCTCCCAGCGGGGCCTCCGTGGACGCCGCCGCCTCCCTGATGAGTGACCGAACGGATCGGGCGTTCACGCCCCGACGAGGTGTGGGTCGGGCATCTCCTCCCAAGGGCCGGCAGTGCTCGCGACCCGAAGTCGTGAGTCGGAGTCATCCGGCGGGGCGGCGGGCTGGGCCGCGCATCCAGGCCGAGCAACCCGGACGCTACTCTCGGGCGATCCGCTGGTCAACCCGGAGATCGATGGGCCCGCCGGCCGCGCCGTCCGGAGGGTCGCGCGCGACCGGCAATGAACGTGTCAATACCCCACCGAGGTATTGACAATCGAGTGCTATATTTGGCTCGAGCGGCTTGTCAAGACTTGACAAGCCCACAGTCATGTCCGGCGCTCCCGGTTCGCAGGCGAGCGCGACGATCCCCGGGCCACCAACCGGGATGAGGACCCGGCAGTCGGCCGGGGGGAGGACGAGCTTGGCGGTCGGCGTCGCAGCCGAGGTGAAGAACAAGCTGAGCGTCGTCGATGTCGTCGGCGAGACCGTTCAGCTGAAGAAGGCGGGCTCCACCTTCAAGGGCCTCTGCCCGTTCCACGGCGAGAAGACGCCGTCGTTCACCGTGACGCCCGCCCGGGACTCGTGGAAGTGCTTCGGCTGCGGCGAGGGCGGCGACATCTTCAGCTTCGTCATGAAGCGCGACAGCCTGACGTTCCCCGAGGCGCTCAAGGTCCTGGCCGCCAAGGCCGGCGTCGAGATCGACGAGCGGACGACCCGTGAGGATGCCCGCAAGGCCCGCCTCCGCGACGTCATGGAGAGCGCGATCGCCTTCTACCACGCGGTCCTGACCGGCTCGAAGACCGGCCAGCCGGCGCTCGACTACCTGCGCGGCCGCGGCTTCACCGACGCCACCATCGCGACGTACCAGCTCGGCTATGCGCCGGGTGGCTGGGACACCCTCGCCCGGACGCTCGCCGCCAAGCGCCAGGTCCGCGCCGAGGACCTCGTGGAGGTCGGTCTGGCCCAGCCGCGCCAGTCGGCTCGGGGAGGCGTCTACGACCGCTTCCGCGAACGGGTGATCTTCCCGATCCGCGACGCGAACGGCGCCGCCGTCGGGCTCGGCGGACGAATCCTCGGCGGGGCCACGGACGACGGCAAGGATCACGGGCCGAAGTACCTCAACTCCCCGGCCACGCCGCTGTTCGACAAGTCGCGCACGCTGTACCTGATCGACCGGGCAAAGAGCGCCATCCGGAAGGGTGGCCAGGCCGTCATCGTCGAGGGCTACACCGACGCGCTGATGGCCCACCAGGCAGGCTTCGAGAACGTCGTCGCCTCGCTCGGGACCGCCCTGACGCCCGGCCAGGTCGCGCCTCCTGACCCGCTACGCGACGAAGATCGCCCTGGCCTACGACGTCGACGCGGCCGGCGAGAAGGCGGGCACGTTCGGCGCGCAGGCGCTCGAGTCGCTGATCGGCCAGCTCGCCGCGGCGGACACCGGCGTCGAGCTCGACGAGGTCCGGGTCGTTCGCCTGCCCGACGGCAAGGATCCCGACGAGGTCGTCCGCGAGACGCCGGATCGCTGGCGCGAGGAGGTCCGGACCGCCCAGCCGATCGTCGACTACCTGATCGACCAGCACGCCCGGGCGTACGACCTCAAGACGCCGGGCGGCAAGACCCGCTTCGTCAACGCGATCGTGCCGACCCTGCGCGCGATCCCGAACCCGGTGATGCGCGACGCCTACCTCCAGACGATCCATCGCGTGTCCGGGGTCGAGGAACGCTCCGTCCTCGAGGTCCTCCACCAGCGGCCGGAGGCGATCGCCGTCCAGGGCCGGATCACGGCCGACGCCGTCATCGGCGCCGCGGATGCGCTCCCGGTGGACCGCATCCTCGCGGCGATCACGCCCGTCGAGGAGGAGCTCCTCCGCCTGATCCTGCTCGTGCCGGACCAGCAGCTCCGGGCCGGTGACGAGATCGGTCCCGACCAGCTGCCGTCGACCCCGGCGCGCGAGCTGTTCCGGGCGATCGTCCTCCAGCGGGCGGCCAATGACGAGGGCATCCATCCCGCCTTCTCCATGTCGACGCTGATGGCCGGCCTCGACGACGAGATCCGGGCGCTGGCCCAGGCGATCCTCGCCCGGCCGTCACCGGACCTGGCGCGGATCAGCGCCGAGCGGATCGCCTACGCCGTGGACCGCTGCCTGCTCCGACTCGAGCGACTCCGCCTCGACGAGCGAGCCGACTGGGTCGGCGCGGAGCTCCTCGCGGCCGAGAGCCGCGGTGAGCGCGAGTCCGTGACGCGCCTGATCGATCTCCAGCGCCAGACCAACGAATCCCGTCGGGCGATCGATCGCCAGATCGAACAAGCCACCGTGTTGGTACGAGCGTGACCGACCCCAACCGCAACTCGAACTGCACTGCGTTCGTCGCGCAGGGGCGAGGCTGGCAAGGCGCCGCCGAGGACCGAAGCGAGCGCACCTCGGACGTGCGTGAGCGAGGCCCGCAGGCGGCAACGCCGCCAGCGTCGTTCCTGCGTGACAGCCGACGATCCGAGCACCAACTTCCCGGAGGGCACATTGATGGCTGATCCATTGGACAAGCAACTGGTCGAGGCCGTCCTGGCTCGCCCCCGGCGCGCCAAGGCCGATGTTGAAGAGGCACGCCTCGCAACGCGCAACCTGCGGGCGGCCAAGGTCGCCCTGCCGAAGGTGGCGAGCGACGAGGACGAGGACGACGACGACGATCTGGATCTCGGCGCCGAGCCCGGCACCGACGGCTCGGCCGCCCCCGACGGCGGCGACGTCGGCGTGGAGGTGATCGGCGAGGACGGGGTCGCGGTCGACAACAAGCTGCCGAGCGACGCCCCGGCCAAGCTCGACCCGAAGGAGGTCGACGAGCCGACCGCCGAGGAGCTCGACGCGATCAGCGCCGACATGATCGGGATCGACGACCCGGTCCGGATGTATCTCAAGGAGATCGGCAAGGTCGCCCTGCTGACCGCCGAGGAAGAGGTGGTCCTGGCCAAGGCCATCGAGCTCGGCGAGCAGCTCGTGGAGGCGCCCTGGAAGGGCATCGTGTCGCTCCACGAGTGGACCCTCCACGACACCGAGCGCAAGACCCGGACGACGAAGCCGCAGCACCGCCTGCCGCTCGGCGACGAGGCGCACAAGCTGGTCTTCGACGCGATCCACGCCAAGGCCGCCAGGGACCTGCTGGTCGCGCCACCGGACTTCCACCTGGTCAAGGCCGGGCGCGATGCCCAGTCGGATGGGACGAAGGATCTCCTGAAGGAAGCACGCAAGCTCGTCGCGGGCTACAGCGAGACGCCCGGACCCGAGTCGTTTCTGACGCTGCTCGACTGGGCATACCTCGCCGTCCACAACGGCGATCTCGACTCGCGCGACAACGTCGGCTTGCGGGCGATCTACGACTGGACCCGCGACGACGTCGCGTTCCCGGCCCTCGAGCGCTGGGTCACGGCCGGCAACGACGCCGACCTGCTCAAGCGGATGGGCTTCGATCCGGAGGTCCCGCTCAACACGAAGCTGGCCCTTCGCAAGGGCGAGCTGGTCCGGATCGGGCGCGACGCCCGGGAGCAGCTGACCTCGGCCAACCTGCGCCTCGTCGTGTCGATCGCGAAGAAGTACATCGGCCGCGGGATGTCGTTCCTCGACCTGATCCAGGAAGGCAACATCGGCCTGATCCGGGCGGTCGAGAAGTTCGACTTCGAGAAGGGCTTCAAGTTCTCGACCTACGCCACGTGGTGGATCCGCCAGGCGATCACCCGGGCGATCGCCGACCAGGCACGGACGATCCGGATCCCGGTCCACATGGTCGAGACGATCAACCGCCTGATCCGCGTGTCCCGCCAGCTCCTGCAGGAGCTCGGCCGCGAGCCGACGGTCGAGGAGATCGCCGAGGCGATGTCCAAGGGTCAGGAGGTCCAGGTCACGCCCGAGAAGGTCCGCGAGATCATCAAGGTCTCGCAGGAGCCGGTGTCGCTCGAGACGCCGATCGGCGAGGAGGAGGACTCCCACCTCGGCGACTTCATCGAGGACCGCGGTGCCCTGGCGCCGGCCGAGGCGGCGTCCCACCAGCTCCTGAAGGAGCAGGTCGAGGCCGTGCTCGACTCGCTGACCGGGCGCGAGCGGCGCGTGCTCCAGCTCCGGTTCGGGCTGGAGGATGGGCGGGCGCGCACGCTGGAGGAGGTCGGCCGCGAGTTCAACGTGACCCGCGAGCGGATCCGCCAGATCGAGGCCAAGGCGCTCCGCAAGCTGCGCCACCCGAGCCGCAGCCGCAAGCTCAAGGACTACCTCGAGTAGTCACTGGGCGAGGTGCTCGTTCCTGGTCTCGGCTGCGGCGCCTGAGGGCGTGCATCTGATGCGCCAAGTCCGGAGCTCGGTGCGTTGGATGTACCTATCCAGCGGGCGAGGGCTCGATTCAACCGGATAGAGGGCTGAATCGGGCTGTCGTTGAGCGCTCATGCCCGATCGGTGCATCTGCTGATCGTTTCGCGGTGCTCGCGCGGGCGAGGTGTGACCAGGATGTCGGATAGGTTCATTGGATGCGCGTCCGTAGCGCCGGCCGGCGCCCTCAAAGGAACACGATCGCATTCGCCCCCGGATCGACGCCGGCGGCGAGCAGTTCGATCGCTCGTCGCCCGTCCAGTGGGTACCGCGCTCTGAGCGACGAGCCCGGTCCGACCAGCAGTGCCCGGTTGTGACGGCTGTCTGCGAGGAGCAGGATCACCCAGTCGGCATCGCCGTCGCGTTCCTTGAGCGCGAGCTTCCGATCCAGGGCCTGGACGTCGACCGGCCGAGTCTCGGCTTCGACGGCGCCCCGGACCCGCCGACGGCCGGGCGGGATCGCGAAGTCCTGGACCAGCCCGTCCCACGCGCGCCGATCGCCGGACCTCGGGAACGGCACCTCCGTGCGCCAGGCGAGGCTGTGGTGGAGTCGCACCCTGAATCGTTCGAGCAAGGCAACGTGCGCGGCGTCCCTGATCGGGTCTGGACCCGGAAAGAAGCGGAGGGACGTCTCGAGACCGAGCACGGCGGCGATCTTCGCAGTTGTCAGGATCGAGACCTCGGGCGACCGACCGCGCTCGATCCGGCCGTATTTGGGGTCGCGACAGTCCGACGGCTGCCGAGACAACTCGCTGGGGCAGGCCAGCATTCAGCCGAGCCGCTTTGAATTCGGATCCGGCCATCTGAACGAGTCGCTCGCCGCGCTCGGTGCCGAGGTCCACTCTCCGACGACGGATCGCCATCGGCTGAGCATGACGACGCCCGATAAACTCGGCCTTATGCGCGCGACGCTCGACGAGGAGTTCGCGGGTGACGACCTGGACCGCGACGTCTGGCTCCCGTTTCACCTGCCCCACTGGAGCTCCCGAGCGGAGTCCGCCGCGACGTACGCCGTCCGTGGCGGCGAGCTGCACCTGACCATCCCGCAGGAGCAGGGGCTGTGGTGCGCGGACCGCCATCCGGGTCCGCTCCGGGTCTCGTGCATCCAGAGCGCGTCGTGGTCCGGGCCGGTCGGCTCGTCCCGCGGCCCGCAGCCGTATCGGGACGGGCTGGTCGTCCGCACGGAGGAGCCGCCGTTCCGGGGCTACGTCCCGGCGGGCGGCCACGTCGAGATCCGGATGCGCGGGACGATCGGCCCCCGGTCGATGTTCGCGTTCTACCTGTCCGGGATCGAGGACGTGCCCGCCCGGTCGGGCGAGCTGTGCGTCGCGGAGATCTTCGGTGACGCCGTCGCCGATGGATCAGCGGCCGTGGGAATGGGAGTCAAGGCCAAGCAGGACCCCCGGCTCCGTGACGAGTTCGAGGCCCCGCGGCTCCCGATCGATATCCGCGCGTTCCACACCTATGCGGTCGATTGGCAGCCGGGTGAGGCGATGTTCTCGGTCGATGGCCGGCCGATCCGGACCGTCGCGCAGGCGCCGGACTACCCGCTCCAGCTGATGATCGGAATCTTCGACTTCCCGGATCGACCGAGCACCGAGCGCGACCCCACGATGCCGGAGCTCGTGGTCTCGCACGTGCGCGGGCGACCGTTCGCGGACGCCTGACCTGCCGGTCCCGCTAGTGTGGCGGGGGCTCGCCGGGCAGCGGACCCGTCGCGACCGGCTCGCCGGAGCGCGACCAGTCGCTGTACGAGCCGACGTACAGGATCGGGTCCGGCAGGCCCGCGGCACGCAGGGCGAGGGCGTGATGGAGGGCCGACACGCCGCTTCCGCATGACGTGACGACCGGTCCACCCGAGCCGTCGGCGCCGAGCTCGGCGAACCGGTCGGCGAGGATGTCCGGAGCCAGAAACCGACCGTTCGGCTCGACGAGGTTGGCGTCGACCGGCACATTGCGGGCGGTCGGGATGTGGCCCGCCACCGGGTCGATCGGCTCGGTCTCGCCCCGATAGCGCGGTCCGCCACGGGCGTCGAGGAGGACGACCGACCCGAGCCGGGCTCGAAGGTCCTCGCGGTCGATCACCCGCGTCCAGGCCTCGTCGAGATGGAGCTCAGCCGGCGGCAGAACGGGAATCTCGGTGGTGAGCTCGCCGCCGGCGTCCTGCCAGGCGGCGATCCCGCCGTCGAGCACGGCGACCTCGCTCGTGACCGAGCACATCGAGCATCCACCACAGCCGGGCGGCGACCCATCCGCCGACCTCGTCGTAGGCGATCACCCGATCGGCGTCACCGATCCCGGCCAGTCCGAGGGTCGCGGCGAACGCGGCAGGGGAGGCGAGCGGATGGCGGCCCGGCGCGCCGTAGCCGTGCGGGTCGGCCAGGTCGTGATCGAGATCGAGGTGGATCGCCCCGGGAAGATGACCCGCTCGATAGGCCATCTCGCCCAGGCCGGGCTGGCCGAGGACCCAGCGGCAGTCGACGATCCGCAGGTGCGGCTCCCCGGAGCGGACCAGCGCCAGCAGCTCGTCGGCCTGGATCAACGGCGATCGGGTGGTCATCGAGGCAGGATACCGGCCGTCAGAGATGGCGCAGGAACGCGTCCGGATCGTTGAGGAAGTCGCGGGTCAGCGTGACGTGCTCGAGATCGCGGTAGGCCACCCGGCGGATGGGTGTCTCGTCGAACGACCAGATCGCGGCATCGGGACACGCCAGGAGGATCGGGGAGTGGGTCGCCATGACGATCTGACAGCCGGCAGTGACCGCCTCGCGGACAAGGGCCAGGAACGCCAGCTGCCGGAAGGGCGAGAGCGGCGCCTCGGGCTCGTCGAGGAAGTAGGTGCCACCGGGCACGAACCGGTCGCGGAAGAAGGCCAGGAATGCCTCGCCGTGCGACTGGGTGTCGATCCCGCCGCCGTAGCGCCGCTCCAGCTCGGCGAGCTCCTTGCGGTACGGGCCTGCGGCGAGATCGCGGGCGAACGCCTCGCGGTCGGCGTAGTCGACGAGGACCTGGGCGAGGCCCGCCTCGAGCTCGGCGCGCATCGCGGCCATCCGCCGGGCGAAGCCGAAGAAGTCCTCGGCCCGCAGGAAGAAGCCGCGGTGCTTGCGGCTCGCCCACGAGAGGCGGAGGTCGGCCGCCAGGGCGCGGACCCCGGCGAGGGTCGCGTCGTCGGCGGCGTCGGCGGATGCCGGCGGTGGTCGCCTCGGCGGCGATCGCGAGCGCCTCGAGGAGGGTCGACTTGCCCGACCCGTTCTCGCCGACGAGGATCGTCACCGGGCGGTCGAGGACCAGCTCCGGAAGCGTCGCGATCGCCGGGATGTCGAAGGGGAATGCCGGACGCTCGTCTGGCGCGACCGCTCGAAGCGGCTCCGGCGGCGCGGCGCGGCCCGCGGCTGACGCGGGTCAGGTGGATCACGGTCTCATCGTCGCGGATGCGGTCGCAGGAGCGTGCGCCGCCCGGAGCCGCCTCGAAGGTGAGTCGCCCGGACCTTCTGGTATCCTCTCGACCGGCGCCGCGACGGCGTCCCCGTCGACGGTCCGTGAGAGGCTGTCGGCCCTCGTTCCGGCGTAGCTCAGTGGTAGAGCGGGCGGCTGTTAACCGCTTGGTCGTAAGTTCGAATCTTACCGCCGGAGCCACTCCCCCATCCCGGTTCGAGGGGTCGGATTCATGGCGAACGAACGGACCTATCCCTGTCTCCCGTGCGCCGATCTTGACGAGTCGATCGCTTTCTACGCCGCTCTTGGCTTCACGAAGACCTACCGTCAGGTCCGTCCGAACCCGTACGCGGTCGTCGCCCGCGACGACATCCACATCCACCTCTTCGGCATCGACGGCTTCAAACCCGCCGATTCCTATGGGACCGCGATCGTCGTCGTCCCCGACCCGGACTCCCTCTATCGGGAATTTGCCGCCGGGTTGCGAGCATCCCACGGCAAGCTGCCGGTCGCGGGGATTCCCCGGATCCTGAGGCCGCGGAAGAAGTACGGCACCGTCAGCGGGTTCAGCGTCGTCGATCCGGGCGGGAACTGGCTGCGGATCTCGAGGATCGGCGACACCGAGGAGGACGACTCGGCCGAGAAGGCGGAGGGACTGGCGCAGATCGTCTACGTCGCGGCACGTCTCGGCGACGCCCATGGGGACGAGGCGCTGGCCCTGAAGACGCTCGAGAGCGGCCTGACCCGATTCGGAGAGGCTGCGGCCGCAGTCGACCGCGCCAGAGCGCTGCTCTATCGGGCGCGAGCTGGCCCTCCGGACCGAGAACACCGAGTTGGCTCGATCGTCCCTGGCACTGGCGGAGTCGGTCGACCTGACGGACGCCGAGCGGGCCATCCTGGCGGAGGAGTTCGCTCACGTTCGCGAGCTGGTCGGCCAGGTGTGACCGCTGGCGGTGACCCTATGGCGTCACCGCGTGCATGTTCCAGGCGCTGGCGATCGGCTGGTATTGCGTCGCCCAGCTGTACCACGAGAAGGTTCCGACATCCCAGAACCGCCCGCTGATGACGCCGCGGACTCCGGCCGTGCCGTCGCCGTAGCGGTACCAGACGGGACCGCCGGAGTCGCCGCTCTGGACGGGAACGCCACTCGGCCGGGTCATCCCGGCGAGCCCGTGGAAGCAGGAGGGCTGGTCGGGGTAGCAGATCGTCTCGTTCAGCCGGTGGATCGTCCAGTCGCACTGGAACCCCGACGTCCGGGCCGTCGTGCAGTACTGGTTGCCGACGCCGGGGTTCGTCCCGTTCTTGACCGGGCGGCCGGTGGTCGGCGTCGCGTAGACGAGCCCCGCGTAGCGCTGCCCCGCAATGAGCTCCGCGTCGTAGAACGGCCATGGCCCGCCATCGCTCGGTCGGACGACCCGTCCCATGGTCGTGCTGGCGCCATCGGGGAAGCAGTGACCCGCGGTCACCATGAAGCGGCGGTGCTTCCCGTCCTCGACGGCGAACGCCGACGTGCAGCCGATGTTGGTCTGGACCCAGGCGCCGCCCCAGTGCGGCTCGACGTCGTTCGCCCAGTCCGCCGTTCGCTCGAGCACGCCGATGTGGACGTCGATCAGCCCGGGGTAGCGACGCTGGAGGGAGGCGAACAGGCCCGCCGGGGCGGCGCTGCGCACCAGCATCACTCCCGAAGCAGGATCGTAGCCAAACGCGAAGGCGTCCCGAGCCGTGCCGTGGAGTGCCTCGAGGTCCGCTCCCAGCCGGTCGACGGGGGCCTTGCCCGTCGCCCGCTGTTCGAGCCGCACGGGCAATCCGAGCGCCGACAGTCGTCCCGCGGTCAAGCCCTCGGCGCCCGAGCTGGGCCGTGCGACCACCCATCCCGACGCGTCCCGGAACACCCCGAGCCCGCCCTGCGCATCGACCACCGCCTGGAGCGCGACGCTCGCCGCCTCGGCGCGATCCGCCGCGGCGCTGCCGGACGCATCCGGAATGGCGGGCGGTCCGACGCCGACCGCCGACGGCGCCATCGTCAGCGCGCCGATGAACCCGATCAGGACTGCCTTGGTGCTCCTCACCGTCGTTCCTCCTCGGACTGACTCGCGAGGCGGGACGGCTCTGGCGGCCGGGCGGCGACCGACGACCGAATCATGGCGGTGACCGCTTATCGGAGCCTTATGTCGAAGGACCGATGACGAGGTCGAGATCAGCCGCCGGGTGGCCGAGGCAACACGGCGACGGTCAGCCAGCGAGCCCCGGTCGCCCGGCGCATGGCGAACGTCAGGTCGAAGGGCGAGGTCTGGCTCGCCTGCAGGCGACCGGCCGCGTCGTAGGTCTCCTCCGTCTTCGTCCCGATGCCGGCCAGCCCGAGGCTCAGCCCGTCCTGGCGCCCGAATGGGACCAGCAGCGAGACGTCGATCGCGTCGAAGTCGTAGTGGGTGACGACGAACGAGCCCGACGCAACCGCTGCGTTGATCCGCGCCTGCGCCTCGATCAAGCGGTCGCCGTGGTCGATCGCCGGCAGGATCGTCGCGTCGCGCTGGAGCACGGCACGGTTCTCGAGCTCGAGGTTCTGGGCCAGGCTGACGACCACGGTCTGCATCCCGGGCCCGGCGAGCTGATGGTCGAAGTCGACGACGTCCTGGCGCACCGTGATCGGGGGGAGGGTCGCCGGATCGACGACCGGCGCTCCGCGCGTCAACGCTTCCGCCCCCGCCGGAACGACCACTCCACGAGCGGGCGTCCCGGCCGCCACGATCGCAACCCCCAGCCCCAGCACGGCCACCCCGGCCAGGCCGGCCCGGGCGATGCCCCGCGCCCCGCCGGCCGATCGACCGCCGGCGCCGACCAGGCGTCGAGCGAACCGGCGCAGGTCGTCCTCGGCCGAGGCCGGCGCCGGGATCAGCCGATCGAGGAGCGGCCGGGCGGCGCACAGCACGACGAGTCCGGCGAGCAGCCCCACCTTCGTCCCGAACTCGTCGGTCTGGGGTGCCATCAGGAGCGTGCTCGTCGCCGCGACGAGGAACCCGAAGGCGACCCGCCCGACACGGCCGGCGGGCACGGTCTTCGGGTCGGTGATCATGAAGAACAGGAAGATCATGACCTCCGGCGACGTGACGATGACCCGCCAGAAGTCGGTCCCGCAGACCGGCGTGAACGACCAGTTGGCGGTCATGCAGTGGCCCGACGCCGCGAGGAGTCCGACCCCGGCGCTCAGGGCGAGCCAGAAGGTCGCGGCCAGCGCGAGCAGCTTGCAGGCGCCGCGTGATGAGGAGCCCGCCGGTCAGGATCACCGCGTAGGCCAGTCCCATCGGCAGACTTGAGGGGTGCCCACCAGAAGTCGAGCGGCTCGACCCGTGCGGCGCCGAGCACGACGAACGCGACGACCAGGCCGACGTTCGACGGATTGAAGACGTGCGATCCGCGATACCGGATCACGTACTTCGACAGGAGCGACAGCCCGGCCACCGCGGCGAAGACGGTCCAGCCGGTGGTCGTCCAGTGGTCGTTCGGGTGCGTCCCGACGACGCGCAGGATCAGCGCCACGCCGCTGCCCGTCAGCATCGCGCTGGCCGGCCACACGAACGCCCGTGCCTGGCGGAAGGTCAGGGCAACCTCGAGGACGGCGCAGGTCAGGATCGCCGCGAGGATCTGCGGGATGCTGACCCGGAACCCGAGGGCGACCTGGCCCAGGACGTGGATCGTGATGATGACCGCGGCCACGTGGAGGCGGGGATCGCGGATGTTGGGCAGGACCAGCGGGTAGGTCTCGCGGCCGAGGGTCAGTGTCCGGGCGGTCACCGCCAGCCTCGCGTCGGGACGCGGGCCGGCCCTGGACGGTGAAGCCGGGACGGGGGGAGCGCGGGGATCGGTCGCATGACGGTCGGAGCAGGATAGCGGTCGGAGCGGCCGGCGAGCGCCACGCGGCGCGCCTCAAGGGGTCGCCGGCGCCCGCTCCGGCGCCGCCATGGGCGGTCGCCCTTTATCCTTCGCGCAACGTCACCTGGATCGACGCGCGAGAGGGAACCGATGGCACGAGACGAGGAACGCCTCCAGCGCTCGCAGGATGTGCCGATCGTCGGCAGCCTGCCCGACGTACCCGGCATCGGCGTCGCGATGCGCCTGACGCCCGGCCTCGGAGTCCATCTTCGGGGTCTGGCCGACGAGCTGCTCGTCCACGACTTCCCGGGCGCGACGCTCCAGCGCTATGAGCGCGAGATGCTGGCGACGGCCGTGTCGGCCGCGAACGACTGCTTCTTCTGCATGGACTCGCATGGCGCCTTTGCCAACGCGCTCCTCGAGAAAGCGGGGGCGACGGAGCACGCGCCGCTGATCGAGCAGATCAAGATCGGCTCATCAGACGGGTTCGACGCGAAGATGCGGGCGCTGCTCCACATCGCCCGAACCGTCCGCCGCGATCCGCTCGAGCTGACGGCCGGCGACGTCGCGGCGGCAGTCGACGCGGGCGCGACCGACGCCGACGTCCAGCTCGCCGTCCTCATCGCCTCGGCCTTCTCGATGTACAACCGGCTCGTCGACGGCCTTCGGGCACAGACGGCGCCGACCGCCGAGGTCTACCGCGAGCGGGCCGGCGAGATCGCCGAGTTCGGCTACAGCGCCAAGGTCCCGGCGCCCGCCCCGAGCTGATCGGGCGGCGCCTGGTCGCCGACCTCCGCGAGCGCGACGACCTGGTTCCACAGGCGATCCCGGTCGGCCGCCGAGAGGCGGGTCATCGGCGCCCGATCGAACGGTCGCGGCCGGCGATCGAGGAAGAGCTGGCCGGTCGCAGCCGCCGCGTCGGGATCGGCGGCCAGCCAGACGATCGTGTCGGCGCCGTCCGCGGCGGTGCGGAGGAGCGGGCGCATGAGGCGGTGGAAGCCGGGCAGCGATTCGGCCAGGCCGGGCGTGTCCGCCCAGCCCGGGTGCATCGCATTGACGGTCACGCCCGAGCCCGCGAGGCGGCGCGCCCACTCGCGCACGAGCGCCGTCTGAGCACGCTTGGCGCGAGCGTAGGCGCGCGAGCCGGACCACTCGCCGGTTGCCGAGCCGAGGTCGTCGAGATCCAGCCGCTGCGTGTACATCCCGCCCGACGTCACGGCGATGACCCGGCCGTGGCTGGAGCGCAGGAGCGGCAGCAGGCCTGACGTCAGGGCGAACGGGCCGACGACCATCAACGCAAACGTGGCTTCGATCCCGTCCGGGCTCAGGCGCCGGCGGTCGTTGATCGCGCCGGCGTTGTCGACGAGGACGTCGAGGCGCGTCTCCGTGGCGACGATGCGGGCGACGGCCGCACGGACCGACGCGAGCGACTCGAGGTCGGCCACGACGATGGGAAAGCGGTCTTCGCCATGACGAGCGGTCAGGTCGTCCCGGAGGGCGGCGAGCTTCGCCTCGCTCCGGCCGACCAGGACGATTCGGCCGCCGAGATCGGCGAGCGCCTCGGTCGTGGCACGGCCCAAGCCGGACGTCGGGCCGGTGATGAGGACGGTGCGCCCGCTGAGGGCGCCGGGCGACGGCGCGGTCCAGCGGTCGAGGCGACGCCGGACGGCCGGTCCGATGCGCGTGAAGCTCCCGATGACCGAGAGCTCCAGGAGCGGCGTCGACCACGGTTGCGATGGGTTCGATCGGGCCGGGCATGCGCCAACCCTAGCAGGTACGACAAACATTAGACAAGCAATGGACAGTCGGTTCGTGGTGATCTAACGATGCGACAAAACACGCATGATCAAACATGAGACACGGGGCTGACACCCTACCGTCCACCCTCTGGAGCTCACCCGATGCCGATCATCCGCGAGACCATTCAGACCAGCCTCGACCGTGATTCGGCCTTCGCGTTCATCGCCGACTTCGCCAACTCGGCGGCATGGGATCCCGGCACCGCGACGTCCGAGCGCATCGACGATGGCCCCGTCGGGGTCGGGTCGCGCTTCCGCCTCGGCGTCCGGATGCGCGGTCGCGTCGTCCCGATGGAGTACCGGATCACGACCCTCGAGGCGCCGCGCCGGGTGGTCCTCGCCGGCTCCGGATCGGGCGTCCGCGCGATCGATGACATCACGTTCACGGAGCGTGCCGGCGGGACCCGGATCGACTACATCGCCGACATCCACCTCGAGGGCTGGATGCGCCTGATCGAGCCGTTCGTCGGCGGGGCATTCGCCAAGATCGGGCGCGACGCGCGCGACGGGATGGAGCGGTCGCTCGACGAGCGTGCCCGCGCGACCGGGTCGTTCTGACGCCATGGACATCGCGATCGTCGGCGCCGGCGTCAGCGGCCTGACCGCGGCCTGGGCGCTCCGGTCCGAGCACCGAGTCACCGTCTTCGAAGGCGCATGCCACGCCCGGCGGCCACGTGGCCACGGTTGCGGTCGACACGCCGGACGGCCCGATCCACGTCGACACCGGCTTCATCGTCTACAACGAGCCGACCTATCCCCGGTTCGTCGGGCTGCTCGCCGAGCTCGGCGTCGAGACCCAGCCGAGCGACATGTCCCTCGGGTCCGCGTGCCGGGCGTGCGGCATCGCCTTCGGCTCGCGCGGGATCCGCGGCTTGCTCGCCGATCCGCGCCTCCTCGCGAGCCCTGCTCACTGGCGGATGTTCCGCGACATCGCCCGGTTCTACCGCGACGCCCGCGAGACGCTCGACGCGCCGACGCGCAGCTCCCTGACCCTCGCCGAGTACCTCGCCGAGCGCGGCTACGGCCGGGCGTTCCGCGACCACTTCCTCGTCCCGATCACGTCCGCCGTCTGGTCGACCGCGGCCGACCGCGTCGGCGAGTTCCCGGTCGACTACCTGCTCCGCTTCCTCGACAACCACGGGCTCATCGGGACGGACCGCTCGCTGCCGTGGCGGACCGTACGCGGCGGCTCGCGCTCGTACGTGGAGCGGATCGTCGCCGGCCTCCCGGCAGGGACGATCCGAACGGGCGTCCCCGTTCGTGCGGTGCGGCGCGACGCGACCGGCGCGACCGTGACCCTGGCGGACGGCTCGACGAGCCGCTACGATGCCGTCGTTCTCGCCACCCATGCCGACGACGCCCGTCGCCTGCTGGTGGACGCCGACGCCGCCGAGCTCGCCGCGCTGGGCGGGTTCGAGTACTCGACGAACCAGGTCGTGCTCCACACGGACGAGCGTGTCCTGCCGACCCGGCGCGGAGCGTGGGCGTCATGGAACGTCGATCAGGCCGACTGCCGCCGGCCGGCGGAGACGCTCACGATGACCTACCACATGAACCGGCTCCAGTCGATCCCGGGTCCGATCGAGTACCTGGTCTCGGTCAACCCGGGCGACCGCGACATCCGGCCGGAGCGGGTGATCCTGGAGCGCGCCTTCAGCCATCCGCTGTACACGTTCCGGACGCTGGCGCCCAGGCCGCCTGCTCGAGCTCCAGGGCCACCGCGGGACGTGGTACGCCGGCGCCCACCTCGGCTACGGCTTCCACGAGGACGGCTGCCGGTCCGGCTTCGAGGTGGCCGAGCTGCTCGATCGGTGCGGGCGCGGAGCGGGCGGCATGAGCTCCCATCTCCTGGAGGGCCGCGTCCGCCATCGCCGCTCGACGCCGTTCGTCCACGCCCTCGAGCACGCCGTCTACTACGCCGCGCTCGACCTCGACGAGCTCGACCTGGTCGACCGGCGCCTGCGCCTCTTCAGCCGCAACCGGCGCAACGTCGCTGGTGTTCCGCGACGCCGACCATCTGCCGATCCCGGCCACGGACATCGCCGCCGACCTCCGGCGCCACCTGGCGGGGGAGGGGATCGATGCGACCGGCTGGCAGGTCACCCTGGTGACGAACCTGCGGGTCCTCGGCTACGTCTTCAATCCCGCCAGCTTCTTCCTGTGCCGCGACCACGCCGGCGGCTCTGCGCGTCGTCGTCGTCGAGGTCCACAACACCCACGGCGAGCGCCACCTCTACACGCTCGGATCCTCGGGCGACGCGGGAGCGCCGTTCCGGGCCGCCATGGACAAGGCGTTCTACGTCTCGCCGTTCCTGACGATGGACGGTCGCTACCACGGTCCACGTCCGCGACGATGCGGACCGCCTGTCGATCACCATCAACGAGCGTCAGGGCGGTGAGGCGGTCCTCTCGACGAGCCTGGTCCTGGTGCGTCGGCCGCTCACGGACCGATCCCTCCTCCGGATGCTGCTGCGCCACCCGCTCGTGACGCACCGGACCATCGGACTGATCCATTGGCACGCGCTGCGGCTCTGGCTGCGCGGCGCGCGATTCCACCGGCATGGCGATGCGGCGCACCCGTCCACCGCGAGGCCCACCGACCACCATCCACACCCCCAGGAGGCCACGCGATGAGCGGCCAGTCCCTCGAACGCGGCGGCGTCCGTGCCATTCCGGTCCCGGTCGTCGACCGGATCGCCCGCCGGATCATGCTCGCGGCCGCCCACCGGATCCGCGTCGGGCTGCTCACGATCGTCCTGCCCGACGGCAGCCGCGAGGTCGTCGGTCAGCCCGGCGGCCCGGAGGCCGAGATCCGGATCCACGACGAGCGCGGCGTCCTCCGGATGCTCCTCGGCGGCGAGACGGGCGCCGGCGAGGCCTACATGGACGGCCTGTGGTCGTCGCCCGACCTGGCCGCCCTGCTCAAGCTGGCGTCGCGCAATCGGGATGCCCTCGCGCTGACCTCGGGCTGGTGGCGCCGGCCGCTCCAGGTCCCGCGGATCCTCGCCCACCGCGCCCGGCGCAACACCGTCCGCCAGGCGAGCCGCAACATCCAGCGCCACTACGACCTCGGCAACGACTTCTACCGGCTGTTCCTCGACGAGACGATGACCTACTCGAGCGCGGTCTTCGACGTCGGCCGATCAGACGCTCGCCGACGCCCAGCGGACGAAGTACCGGGTCATGGCCGAGCGCGCCGGGCTCCGTCCCGGAATGCACGTCCTCGAGATCGGGTCGGGCTGGGGCGGGTTCGCCCTCCACGCCGCCGGCGAGCTCGGCTGCCGACGTGACCTCGATCACGCTCTCGCCGGCCCAGCAGGCGCTCGCCACCGAGCGGATCCGATTCGCCGGGCTCGAGGATCGAGCCCGCGTCGAGGTCCGCGACTACCGCGACATCGAAGGGACGTACGACGCGATCGTGTCGATCGAGATGCTCGAAGCCGTCGGGGCCGAGTACTACGCGACCTTCTTCGCCGCCTGCGACCGGGCGCTCGCACCGGGCGGCCGCCTCAGCCTCCAGACGATCACGTTCCCCGACGACGACTACGACGCCCAGCGGCGCAGTGCCAACTGGATCCAGACGTACATCTTCCCGGGCGGGCTGCTGCCGTCGCTGGCCGTGATCGAGCGGGCGACCGCCGGGACGAACCTCCTGATCACCGGCGTCCAGGACATCGCGGCCTCCTACGCCCGGACCCTTGCGATCTGGCGCTCGAACTTCCACGCCCGGCTCGACGACGTGCGGGCCCTCGGCTTCGACGAGCGGTTCATCCGGATGTGGGACTACTACCTGGCGATCAGCGAGGCGGGGTTCGCCACCGGGATCACCCAGGACCAGCAGCTGGTGCTCGAGAAGCGACGCGGCATGGCCTGAGCGGGGCGGTCGTTGCGCCGGAATCGAACCGACCGGCGCGCCGCGGCGGAATCGAAACGACCGGCGCGGCGCGCCGGTCGGGTCAGAGTTGCATTCGCGGCGATCGGCCGCGGCCGGCGTCAGCGGGGCTTGGTCCGGAAGGCGGCCAGGTGGGTCGTCCACTCGGAGGTCCGACCGTCCGGCGATGAGCTCTTGCCATGCCAGCCACAGACACAGGTGATCGTCTGGGCCTGGTGCTTGTACTCGGCGATCACGTGCTTGAGCGGCTCGTTGACCGGCTGGGCGGCGGGACGCGGCGGACGCATGGTTCCGTTGGACACGGGCAGGACCTCCCAGACTGGCGACGGGACACGCTGGCCGGTCCGAGGGGGCCATCGACCGAGCGAGGACGGGTCGCGCGACGGCTGCGCGAAGGGGAATTCTAGCGCGAACGGGGCATTGCTGCCCGCCTGGCGAGCCGCGCCGAGCGCGGTCGGCTGATCACGGGGTGCGATTCCAGACCTCGATGACCCGGCGATCGGCCTCCCAGCCGAGCTCCGACAGGGTGGCCGTCCACAGCTCCAGCCGGCTGGCCGTGACCGGCGGCGTCTCGATCCAGCGAGCGGCGAGGACCCGCAGGAAGTGGCCGTGCGAGAAGATCAGGACGTCGCCACCGACGGTCAGAAGACGGGCGATCACCCGATCAGCTCGCTCACCGAGGTCGATCAGGCTCTCGCCGCCCGTGATCGGCCGGCTCCAGACGGTCCAGCCCGGCTCCTCGATGGCGATGTCGACGCGCCGCCGCCCCTCGTAGACGCCGTAGTCCCACTCCTGGAGGTCCGGGTCGAGCTCGACCACCTCGCCGAACCCGGCCAGCCGGGCCGTCTCGCTCGCCCGGGACAGGGGGCTCGTGAAGACCCGGCTGAACGTCCGGCCCTCGAGCGCTCCGCCCAGCCGGCGCGCCTGCTCCCGGCCCGTGTCCGTCAGCGGGATGTCGGTCCGGCCGGTGTGCTGGCTGCTCTTCGACCAGGCGGTCTCGCCGTGGCGGGCAAGGACGAGCCGGGCGTCTCGATCGGCGTCGCGCCCGATCCGGACGACGACGCGGTCCCCGTTGGCTCCGGTGTGCTCACGCGGGCGGCTCCGCGGGGTCGTCGGCGAGCGAGCGGGGAGCCACGTCGGCGGCCGGCTCGGCGTCGAAGAAGACGCGCGCATGCCACCCGAACAGGCCCGCCAGGAGCACGCCCGGGACCTGCGCGATCCGGGTGTTGTAGCGGTAGACCTGGTCGTTGTAGAGCTCGCGCCGGTCGGCGATCATCGACTCCAGTCGCTCGATCTCGCCCTGGAGCGAGAGGACGTTGGCGGCCGACTTCACCTCGGGATAGCGCTCGACGGTTGCCAGCAGCGAGCGGACGGCGCGGCTCGTCTCGGCCGAGGTGGCGGCCTGGTCGGGGATCGGCGCGTTCGGCGCGAAGGCCGCCCGGGCCTCGGTCACCGCGGTCAGGACGTCGCGTTCGAACGTCATGATCCCGCGGACCGCGTCGACCAGGGCCGGCAGCTGGTCGAATCGCTGCTGGAGGGCGACTTCGATGTTGGCCCACGCCTTGTCGATTCGGCGCTGGAGCGCCACGACGTCGTTGTACGTCGCGACGACGACGAACAGGCCGATCGCGACGACCACCCCGATCGCGAACGCCGCCGCCAGCGCCGGGCCGTTCATCGCAGCCCGCCCTGGAGCATCAGTGCCAGGGCCATCGCGGAGCCGATCGCGAGCGCTCCGCCGCCGAGGCCGAGCACGAACTGCCACTGCTGTCGGGCGGCCACCTGGGTCGGCGCACCGAGCGAGATGAGCAAGGGAACCTCCTCCGATGCGGCAAGGATGAGCGCATCCGGCGCGATCGCGAACGCGGCCGTCGCACGGGCAGCGAGCTCGGGATCGGCCGGTGGCGGGGGATTGGCCGCCGGGTCGAGCTCGGGTGGGCGGACGGGCTTGCCGATCCCGAAGCCCTCGATCGCCGCATTGCCCCACGCCTCGGCCGGCGTCGCCGCGAGCAGCCCGGCGGCGCGCGCCTCGGCCAGGTCGGCGGCAATCTCGGGGTCGCCCGCCTCGACGCCGGCCCCGTCGAGCAGATTGGCCCCGGCCGGGTCGCTGAGCTCGGCGAAGGGCAGGACCCGGCCCACCACCGTGACCGGGTCGCCGGCTTCGATCCGTGCTTCGCGATAGTGGTTCCGGCCGCTCGTCGACGCGAGCGGGAAGCCGCTTCTGCCGATGAGCGACGCGCTGCCCGACGCGCGAACCGTCAGGAGCGCCGTGATCTGCGCGTCGCGGTCGTCCGGGCCCGGCGCGAACACCGACCCCGTCCGCGGGAAGAGCCCGATCGGGCCTGTGCCCCACATGTCGGGCGACTCGTCGAACCGATCCGGGACGTCGAAGCGGGCGCCGCTCGGGAAGACGCGCACGGCGCCGCTCGCGTCGCGGACCCGGAAGCCGACGGCGCGCTCCTCGCGAAAGATGTCGCGCCCGTCGCCGTCGCTCGCCTCGGTGATCCGCGACCGGTAGTAGATACATGGCGCGCTTTGCAGGGGCGAGACGAGGGTCAGCTCGATCGGTTCGGCGATGCCGCTCACGAGGACCTCGCCGACGGCCATGGTCGCGATCCGCGACGCCGAGGTGCCGCTGATCCGACCCGCCGCGAGGTATCCGCCGAAGCCGCGGGCAAGGACGATGAGCCCGAGGACGACGCCCGCGGCGGCGAACCCGGCCAGCGCGAGGTTGGGCGGCAGCTCCACGTGGATCACGCGCGCTCGATCCGCCGCGCCGGGGCCGGTCGGGTCAGCTCGAGCACGTCCGGACCGGATCGAGCGACAGGCTGCCGGCGTTCACGTCCGCCACCAGATCGATCCGGACCGCGGCGGCGGCGTAGCCCGGCGTCTGCCAGACGCCGTTCGCCTCGACGAGGCCGTGGG
Source organism: uncultured Chloroflexia bacterium (assembly GCA_963783055.1). Taxonomy (GTDB): domain Bacteria; phylum Chloroflexota; class Limnocylindria; order Limnocylindrales; family CSP1-4; genus CF-46. Next base: position 227,441 of record CAWAMB010000002.1, on the reverse strand, counting down.
TGGCGAAGTCGTTCGACGCGGCGACGCTGTCGAGCTTGACCCGAAGGCCGGCGCCCGGCGGCAGGCAGATCGCGGTGGAACCGGCGTTGACCGACAGCTCGACCCGCGCGGTCAGGCTCGGCAGGCGGAGGATGGCCGATCCGAAGTTGACCTCGAGCGTCGCGTCGCTCAGGGCGGCGGCCTCGCGCAGATCGAGCTCGACCGAGCCGGCGTTCGCCTCGATCGAGACGGAGGCGAGGTGCGACCCGTCGAGGGCGATGCGGCTCTGGCCGCCGTTGATCTCGACCTCCAGCTCGAGCGTGGTCGTTCGCGGCAGGACGACGGTCCAGTCGCCCGACCCGCCGAGGTCGAATGGGCCGTCGTCCCGGGTCGAGATCTTCAGGCTGTCGCCATTCCGCTGGAGATCCGGCTGCCGGCCGTCGCGTGACTGGCCCGCCAGGCTCCAGGTCGAGCCGTCGACGGTGCCGATCGTCACGTCGCCGCAATCCTGGTCGATGGTGACCCGGGCGTTCGATCCGAGGTCGCCGCCAGCCTCGGTGAATGCGGTGCCGTCATCCTCCCCGCCGCTGCACAGCCCCGCGCCCGGGAACACGCCGGTCGCCGCCACGCCGCCGAGCATGGCCCCGAACGTGATGGCCAGGACGAGCCCGCCGATCGCTGCGCCGGGCCGGCCTGCCAGGACGATCGAGAGCCCGCTGCCGACCAGGATCAGCGGCCACAGGGTCCAGGCCTGGCGGGCGGCGTCCTCGGTCAGCAGCCCCTGGCGGACGGCCACCATCACGCCGCCGACCGTGATCAGGAACAGGCCGAACCCGACCAGCCGTCGATCGATGTGCATGCCGCCGAACCCTCCCGCGCGTGCGCGACGGCAACGGTACAGGACTGTGCTAGCCTCGGCCCGACCAGTGCGCCGGTGAGCTGACGGGCTCGCGGCGAAGGCCGGCCCCGAGCGCGGAGGTGGTGATGCGACTCAGCCAATGGCGAGCCACGGCCCCGGCCCGGGATGCCGTCGCTGCCAAGGTCTCCGCGGTCGTCGACCCGGTTCTCCTCGCGTTCGGAGCCGGTCCCGATCCGCACTGCTGGGTCGCGTGGGGCGAGGAGCCTGCGAACCGGTTCACGATCTTCGTGCCGACCGACCCGGGCCTCATCGTGTGCTTCGTCCGGGTCAACGTGCCCGGTGACGGGCCGCGGGCCACGTCCAAGCTCGCTCGCTGGAACCGCGTCGCGATCGGGGAGCTGACCGTCGAGACCCAGGCCGGTCACCGGATGCTCAGCTTCCAGCTCGAGTCCCAGGTCCTGCGCGGCGTCGACGCCGAGGCCGATCGGGCCGCCGCGTTCGCCCTCCGTGTGATCGCAGCCATCGACGGGCGGCCGCTGCCGCCGGTGGATTCGCTCGAGGGTGCGAAGAAGGGGGCCCGGTCCTCGGCTTCGTCCGCGACCGTCGCGAAGAAGACGCCGGGCAAGGCGGCGGCCAAGCCGTCCGCCCCGAAGCCGTCCGGTGCCGGGGCGACGGCGTCTCGATCGAAGGCCGTCGCCAGGACCGCCCCGGGCACCCGCTCCGACGCCCATCACTGACACGCCGGCCGGCGGTCGGCGCCCGATCCGTGCGGTCATCTTCGATCTCGACGGGGTCATCGTCGACTCCGAGATCTGGTGGGACGAGATCCGGAGCGAGTTCGCCCGGGCGCACGGCCGGCCGTGGTCGGTCGATGATCGCCATGCCGTCATGGGGGCCAACTCCCGGCAGTGGTCGGAGACGATGCGCGAGCGGCTCCGGCTGGACCTTGATGCCATGACGATCGAGGGGGCGATCGTGGACGGGGTCGTCGCGCGGTACGAGCGCGAGGGTGCGCCCGCGATCGACGGCGCGGTCGAGGCGGTCCGCCGGATCGCCGCCCGACTGCCGACGGCCCTTGCTTCGTCGTCGCATCGGCGGGTCATCGATGTGACCCTCGACGCGACCGGCCTGACGGAGGCGTTCCGGGCGATCGTCTCGTCCGATGACGTCGCCCACGGCAAGCCGGCGCCGGACGTGTTCCTCGAAGCCGCTCGGCGGCTCGGCGTGGAGCCCGCGTCGACGCTCGTCTTCGAGGACTCGATCAACGGGCTGCGGGCCGCCCGCGCCGCCGGCATGACGACCGTCCTGGTCCCGAACCACTCGGTTCCGCCGGCGGACGGCGCGGTCGAGCTGGCCGATCACGTTGTCGCGCGCATCGCCGACGTCGATCCGGGTGCGTTGGAAGCGCGTCGGTCGTGACCGCGCCTGGTCCGCGTCGACCGGGGACCGCGGGCCATCCGGCCGGTCCTCACGGCACGGACGGGCTCCACCCGCTTCGGCGGACGCTCCGGGCGTGGCTGTCGCGCGTCGCGTCGTGGGCGATCGCCCGGGCCTACCTCCGCCTCCGTCTCGAGCACCGCGATCGGCTGCCGGACGGACCCGCGATCTACTGCTTCAACCATCTCAACTGGGCCGACCCGTTCCTGCTGATGGCGATCCTGCCGATGCGGCCCCGCCTGACCTTCTTCGGCCCGAAGGAAGAGGACATGTCCGTCGGGAGCCGCAACCGGCTGATGACCTGGACCGGCGCGACGATCCCGTACCGACCGGGCAAGACCGACCTCATCGTGGCGACGCGGCGCGTCCACGCCGTGATCGAGGACGGGGGCGTGATCGCGATCGCGGGGGAGGGGCGGATTCAACCCTTCGAGTCGCGGCTCGGGCCGTTGAGCGAAGGAGCCGCCTACTTCGCGCTGCGTGAACGCGTGCCGCTCGTGCCGATCGCGATCCACGGCACGTCCTGGCTGGCGTTCGGGCGGCGGATCCGGGTCGTGGTCGGCGAGCCGCTCGAGCCGATCGGGCGACCCAACCGCGAGAACGTCGACGCGCTGACGGCTCGCTGCTGGACGGCCATCCACGAGCTGGTCCGGGACGAGCCGGACCGCAGCCCGCCGGGACCGATCGGGCGCCGGATCACCGAGCAGTTCAACGATTGGCCGGAGGGCGATCGGGCGGCCGCCGAGACCGCCGGACGGGAGCGGGCGATGGGCGACGTCGCGGCTCCGTCGACCGGCCTGCCGGAGGCAGCGGGCTCTCGATCCTGACCGCGGCGACTCTGGCATACTGCGGCCGATCCCCGCACCCAGGAGGCCACGTGGCGACGACCGGTCTGTCGGCCGACCCCAAGGAGTACCGCAAGCGGCTCGCCCAGGAAAGCGACGACCAGATCGACGCCTGGGCATCCGAGCTGATGCGGGACGTCGCGATCCGGCGCGGTGTGGTCAAGGTCGTGGCGGACTTCCGGAAGGCCGCCCGCCTGGACGAGAGCAGTTTCGAACGGGTGTTCGCTTCCGGTGGCGGGCCGCCGGCGGTGGTCGGACGGGACCGCGACGGCCGGATCATGGTCCCGGCGATCACCCTGTACGCGCTCGTCCCGGGCATTCGCTCGCAGGTCGCCGACGGCCGGGATCGGCTCGTCGAGTACCTCGTGGCGAACTTCGGCGAGCTCGTCTACGTCTGACGCCGCCCCGACGATCGGGGAGCGGCTGCTCGGCTGGGTCCGGCTGACCCATCCCTTTCCGTCGGTCCTCGACGGACTCGTGAGCGGCGGGGTGACCGTGGTGGCCGGCGGAGCACCCGACCTGGCCGTGCGCATCGGGCTGGCGATGACCCTCCTCCAGCTCGGGATCGGAACCGTCAACGACGTCGTCGATGCCCCACGCGACGCCGGCCGCAAGGCGGGCAAGCCGATCCCCGCCGGACTGGTCCCCACGTCGGGCGCGGTGCTCCTCGCGGCGGTCTCCTTCGGAACCGGGACCGCCCTGGCCGCGGCCGTCTCGCTGCCGACCGGCGTCCTGGCCGTCGTCGTCGTCGCGATCGGGCTGGCCTACGACCTCCGGCTGAAGGGCACGGCCTGGTCGTGGCTGCCCTTCGCGATCGGGATCCCGATCCTCCCGGTGTTCGGGTGGGTCGCGGCAAGGGGCAGCCTGGACCCGGTCTTCATCGTCCTGCTGCCGACGGCGGTCGCCGCGGGCGCGGCGCTGGCCATCGGCAATGCCCTCGTCGACATCGAACGGGATCGGGCGGCCGGGGTGTCGTCGATCGCCGTCGCTCTCGGCCAGCCGCGGGCAGCCGCCGTCGCCGTGGCCCTGCTCGGAGCCGTCTGGGTCCTGGCCTGGGCGTCCGCACTTTGGGGAGGCGTCGACTGGCGGCTGGTCGCCGTGGTCGCCTTGCTGGGGCTCGTGCCGGTATCGGCCGCGGCACGGTCGGGGACGGCTCCGAGCGCCCGGCGCGAGCGCCTCTGGCAGACCGAGGCGATCGGACTGGCTGCCCTGACGACGGTCTGGCTGGTGACGGTCCTCGGCATCGCCCGCAGCTGAGGCGGGCGGCCGTCGACGGTCTTGCGACAGACGGAAGCCGGCGCCGCGAGGCGCCGGCTCGTTCGAGATCGGGGAGAGGAGGGGTCCCCTCAGTCGCCGACGTCACCGCTCCGGACGAGAGCGATCGCGTTCTCGAGCTTGAGCTTCGCGATCGTCAGGTACTTGGCGAGGTTCGCCCGGTCGATCTCCGGAATGGTCCGCATGACGTCCGGGGCGCGCAGGACCGAGACCAGGTCCTCGACCGCGTCCGAGAGGTGATGGCGGGCATTCACCAGGGAGTCGTCGCCGATCGCCGCCGGCTGGTGGTCCGTCGGGTTCCAGCCATTGGCGGCGTCGGTGTCGTCCTCGGGCTGCGGACCGAGCTCCAGCGGCTCGTCCGGCGCGTCGTCGGCGACCCGGGGACGGCGACCTTCGATCTTCTCGCGCAGCTTGACGAGCGACAGCTCGCCGGAGGCAACCTGGGCCGCGAGTCGCTTGCGCTTCTTCGGGTCCTGGACCTTCAGGAGCTCGTACGCATGGGACACGGTGTCTTTGCGCACAGACACCAGCTGGCGAATCTCTTCGGGGGCGTCGGCGAGGCGGAGGCGGTTCTCGAGATAGCCCTTGTCCTTGCCCAGCTTCTCGGCGAGCTTCCGGATGCTGTAGCCGTGCTCACGGACCATGCGGTCGAACATCGTCGCTTCTTCGAGCGGCGATAGGTCCTCGCGCTGGAGGTTCTCGATGATCGAGATCTCGAGCGCGGTGTCGTCGTCGATCTCTTCGACCAGGGCTGGGATCGTCGCGATCCCGGCTTCGCGCGTGGCACGCCAGCGCCGTTCGCCGGCAATGAGCTGGTAGCGGTTGTCGCCCAATGGCCGGACCAGGATGGGCTGCAGGACGCCATGCTCCTTGATCGACGCAGAGAGCTCTTGCAGGGCGTCCGCGTCGAAGATCGTCCGCGGCTGGCCGGGATTGGATTCGATCCGGTCGATCGAGAGAACCTTGACGCCGGTGCTTCGTCCGGCGTTCTCCGACGAGAGCAGGCTGACGATCGCGGGGGAGAGCTCGCGGTCCTCGGACAGGCGACGAGCGGCGACGGCGCGGAAATCAGGCCTGGCCAAGGTCGATCACCTCACGGGCAAGTTCGCGGTAGGTCCGCGCGGCGTCCGACGAGCCCGCGTACGACGTGATCGGCCGGCCTGCCAGCGGTGCTTCGCCAAGCTTCACGGTGTTGCGGATGATGCTGCTGAAGACGTGGTGATCGCCGACGACGCGCAGCTCGTCGAGCATGTCGCGGGCGAGGTTCGTCCGGCTGTCGTAGAAGGTCGGCAGCAAGCCGAGGATCTTGAGGTCGCGGTTCAACTTCATCCGGATCATGTTGATGACCTTGACGAGGTTGTTCAGACCCTTCATCGCGTAGTACTGGGTCTGGACGGGGATGATGACGCTGTTGGCTGCGACCAGACCATTGACCGTCAGGAGTCCGAGGTTCGGCGGGCAATCGATCAGGACGTATTCGTAGACGTCGACCTGGCCCTCGAGCGCGTCGCGCAGGATCTGTTCGCGACCCAACGCGGTGAAGAGCTCTCCCTCGGTCGACGCCAGATCGATGTTGGCCGGGGCGACGTCGATGCCGGCGCCTTCCGTCGGGCGAATGATCTCGGCCAGCGTCGCGCGTCCGTCGGCGAGGACGTCGGCCATCGACCGCTCGACGGTATTGAGGTTGATTCCGAGCCCCGCCGTCAGATTCGCCTGCGGGTCCATGTCGATGCAGAGGACGCGAAAGCCCTCCTCCTCGAGGGCCCCGGCGAGATTGATCGCCGTAGTCGTCTTGCCGACGCCACCCTTCTGGTTCGCGATCGCGATCACCTGCGTCACCTGGGCATCACCTCGAATCATGTCAGCGCCGCGCGACGGGTCGACGCGAGAGCGGGGAATGCCGGTCATGCTACCCCAGCAACTCAGTGGGCGACCGTCGAGGTTATCCACACCATTCGGGAGTTGTTCACCGAATTTGTGGATATGTCGATAGCGCCGTGGAAGAGTCGATGTGGCGCCACGGCGTGCGTTTCGGGGTCGCGAATTGGTCGGCGCGACCCTGGCAGGCGCGATGCTGCGGCCGCGGCATGCACCTCTATGATGACGAGGTGCCGCTGGCGGCACGTGTCCTTGCGCAAAGACACAGGGAGTGGACGTGCCGACGAACGAGGAACGGACCGCGCGACTCGAAACCATGCGCCAACGCGCCCAGCTCGGAGGCGGCCAGGTTCGGATCGACCAGCAACATGCCCGCGGCAAGTTGACCGCGCGTGAGCGACTCGAGCTGCTCCTCGACGCCGACTCGTTCATCGAGATCGACGCGTTCGTCACGGCCCGCGGCGCGGACGACGATGAGGACGTCGCGCTCGGTGATGGCGTCGTGACCGGCCATGGGACGATCGACGGCCGCAACGTCTTCGTCTTCAGCCAGGACTTCACGGTCTTCGGCGGCTCGCTGTCGGAGGCGTACGCCACCAAGATCTGCAAGGTCATGGATCTGGCGATGAAGGTCGGGACGCCGATCATCGGCCTCAATGATTCCGGAGGCGCCCGGATCCAGGAAGGTGTCGTGTCGCTCGGTGGCTACGCCGACATCTTCCTGCGCAACACGCTGGCCTCAGGCGTCGTGCCCCAGCTGTCTGTCGTGATGGGCCCCTGCGCCGGGGGAGCGGTGTACTCGCCGGCAATCACCGACTTCACGGTGATGGTCGAGGGCACGAGCTACATGTTCGTGACCGGGCCGAGTGTCGTGAAGGCGGTGACCCACGAGGACGTCGACGCGGAGCGACTCGGCGGAGCGCTGACCCACACGACGCGGAGCGGTGTTGCCCACATCGCGGCGCCCGACGAAGCGACGGCGCTCGCCACCACCCGCAGAATCCTGTCGTTCCTGCCGCAGAACAACATCGCCGACCCGCCACGCCGCGCCACGACCGACTCCGCGACGCGCCGCGATGTCGCCCTCGATCGGGTCGTCCCGGACGATCCGTCGCTGCCGTACGACATGCACGATGTCATCCGTCTCATCGTCGACGACGGCGACTTTCTCGAGATCCAGCCGGGCTGGGCGCAGAACGTGATCATCGGGTTCGCGCGGCTCAACGGGCGAAGCATCGGGATCGTCGCCCAGCAGCCGTCCGTCCTGGCGGGCGCGTTGGACATCGCCGCATCGACGAAGGCGGCCCGCTTCGTCCGCACCTGTGACTGCTTCAACATTCCGATCGTCAGCTTCGTCGACGTTCCGGGGTTCCTGCCCGGGGTCGACCAGGAGGACGGCGGGATCATCCGACACGGAGCGAAGCTTCTCTTCGCCTATTGCGAGGCGACCGTCCCGAAGCTCACGGTCATCACCCGCAAGGCCTACGGCGGGGCCTACGACGTCATGAGCAGCAAGCACATCCGCGGCGACATGAACTTTGCCTGGCCGACCGCGGAGATCGCGGTGATGGGACCGGCGGGGGCCGTCAACGTCATCCATCGCGACGCCATCGAGGCAGCGGACGACCCTGATGCCGAACGGTCCCGTCTCGTGGCCGAATACGAGGAGAAGTTCGCCAACCCGTACATCGCGGCGTCTCGCGGATTCGTCGACGACGTGATCCTCCCGTCCGAGACGCGCCCGCGACTCATTGGTGCACTCGAGCTGCTCGCCGACAAGCGCGACAGGAACCCGCCGAAGAAGCACGGAAACATTCCCCTGTGACCTCGGTCGCACCGGCGTCTTTGCACAAAGACAGGGAAGGGGAGCGACCCTTCGACCGCGTCCTGATCGCCAACCGTGGCGAGATCGCGGTCCGAATCATCCGCGCCTGTCGTGAGCTGGGGATCGAGACCGTCGCCGTCTTCAGCGACGCCGACACCGATGCCGCTCACGTCCGGCTGGCGGACGTCGCCGTCCGCCTCGGTCCCGCGCCAGCGACCGAGTCGTACCTGCGGGCGGATGGGATCGTGGCCGCTGCGGTGTCCACCGGGGCGCAGGCGATCCATCCGGGCTACGGCTTCCTGGCCGAGCGGGCATCGTTCGCGCGGGCCGTCGAGGACGCGGGGATCACCTTCATCGGGCCGTCGAGCGAGACGATCGCGATGCTCGGCGACAAGATCGCCGCGCGCCGATCGACAGCCGCCGCGGACGTGCCGATCCTGCCCGGGACCCTCGACCCGTTCGACGTCGATGCCCCGAACGCCCTGGAGGCGATCGGCGCCGAGGCGGCGCGGATCGGCTTCCCGCTGCTCGTCAAGGCGGCCGCCGGCGGGGGAGGACGCGGGATGCGCCGCGTCGAGGGGCCGGAGGGCCTCCTCGCCGCCCTGGCCGCCGGCGCCGCGGAAGCCAAGGCGGCCTTCGGCGACGGCTCGGTCTACCTCGAACGCGAGATCCATCCGGCGCGCCACATCGAGGTCCAGCTGCTGGGCGACCGCCATGGCACGGTCGTTGCCGTCGGCGAACGCGACTGCTCCCTCCAGCGGCGCCATCAGAAGCTGCTCGAGGAGGCTCCGGCGCCCTTACTCGAGGAGACCGAGCGGCGCTGGCTCCACGACATTGCGGTCCGCGCCGCGAAGGCCGTCGGGCTGGAGAATGCCGCCACGGCCGAGTTCCTCTTCGACCGCGACCGGCGGTTCTGGTTCCTCGAGATCAACACCCGGCTCCAGGTCGAGCACGGGGTGAGCGAGCTGGTCGCGGACATCGACATCGTCCGCGAGCAACTGTGGCTGGCGGCCGGATATCCGCTGTCGGAGCGCGTCCTCGCGGCCGCTGCCGAATCGACCCGGCCGACCCGGCACGCCATCGAGGTCCGCCTCTCGGCCGAGGACCCCGGTCGGGCGTTCGCTCCTGCACCGGGCACGATCGGCCGTTGGGAGATGCCGGCCGGTCCGGGTGTCCGGATCGATACCGCGGTCGGACCGGGGACCCGCGTGCCCCCGGACTACGACCCGCTGGTCGCCAAGCTGATGGTCGTCGACGACACGCGCGATGCCACCATCGACCGTCTTGGCCGGGCCCTCGACGAGCTGACCGTCAGCGGCATCCAGACGACCCTGCCGTTCCATCGCTTCATCGTCGGCGACCCGGCGTTCCGGGCGGGCGACCTGTCCATCGACTGGGTCGATCGCCACTGGGCCGACATCGCCACGGACCGGCGTCGCGCCGCTCTCGCCATCGCTGCCCCGGCGGCGGCCGCAGCCGCGGCGGCCGCCGAGCATCCTTCGCCGGCCAGCGCGGGGCCAACGGCCGCCGCATCCGCCGCCGCCGCATCCGCCGCCGCCGCATCCGCCCCCGCACCCAGGTCGACGACCCCGGAGGCAGGTCGCTGGGCCGCGGCCGGCCGGGTCCAGGCCATCGATCGGTGGCCGCGATGACCCGGACGGTGCTCGTTCGCCCGACCGATGCGGGTCTCCTCCCGGGCGATGAGCCGATCCTGATCGCGCCAGAGGACGCCGCCGCGCCGGTCGTCGAGCCGTGGGGCGAGGGGCGGTTCGTCGTCCACGCCCCCGACGGCCCGGCGACGTGGGCCCAGACCGGCCCGGTCCGGCGCACCCCGAGCGGCGACGGCGGTGGTCGAGGTCGTCGTGGACGGCTGGCGGTTCGAGCTCCAGGTCGAGGATGCCCGACGAGCAGCCCTCCGGCAACGGGCGACGCGCGAAGCCGATGCGGTGGGGGCGAGCGGGCCGACGGAGATCCGGGCGATCATTCCCGGGCGGATTGCCGCGATCCGCGTCGCGGTGGGTGATGCCGTCGAGGCAGGGCAGGGCATCCTGGTCATCGAGGCGATGAAGATGCAGAACGAGCTCCGGGCGCCACGGGCCGGCACGGTCGAGCGGGTGGCCGTCGGCGAGGCCGACACGATCGACCACGGCGACCTGCTCGTGGTGCTCCGATGACCGGCGACCGCTCCGACGAGTCCACCGTCGGGCGGTGGCGGGCCACGACCCGGGCCAAGGCGCTCGGCTCCGCCCCCGAACGGCGTGCGCGATTCGTCACGAGCTCCGACCTCGAGGTCGCGGACCTCTACACCGCCGCCGACCTCGAGGCGATCGGCTTCGACCCGGAGCGCGACCTCGGCCTGCCCGGCGAGCCGCCGTTCACCCGCGGCGTCCAGGCCACGATGTACCGCAGCCGCTTCTGGACGATGCGCCAGTACGCCGGCTTCGCCACCGCCGAGGAGACGAACCAGCGCTTCCGCTACCTGCTCGAGCAGGGCCAGACCGGGCTGTCGGTCGCGTTCGACCTGCCGACCCAGATGGGCTACGACTCCGACGCGCCCGAGGCCGAGGGCGAGGTCGGCCGGGTCGGCGTCCCGATCTCGAGCCTGGCCGACATGGAGGTCCTCGTCGACGGCCTGCCGCTCGGTGACGTCAGCACGTCGATGACGATCAACGCGACGGCGCCGATCCTCCTCGCGCTGTACGTCGCCGCGGCCGAGAAGCAGGGAGTCGCTCGGGACCGGATCGCGGGCACCACCCAGAACGACATCCTGAAGGAGTACATCGCCCGGGGGACCTGGATCTACCCACCGTCGAGCTCGATGCGCCTCGTCACGGACATCTTCGAGTTCTGCGCCGGCGCGTTGCCCCGCTGGAACACCGTCTCGATCTCGGGCTACCACATGCGCGAGGCCGGCGCGACGGCGGCCCAGGAGCTTGCGTTCACGCTGGCCGACGCCATCGCCTATTGCGAGGCGGCCGTCGCGCGCGGGCTCGCGATCGACGATTTCGCCCCGCGCCTGAGCTTCTTCTTCGCCGCCTGGTCGGAGCTGTTCGAGGAGGTCGCCAAGTTCCGGGCGGCGCGCCGGATGTGGGCCCGGATCGTGCGCGATCGGTTCGGATCGTCGAACGCGCGTTCGATGGCGTGCCGGTTCCACGTTCAGACGGCCGGTTCCTCGCTGACTGCCCAGTCGATCGACAACAACGTCGTCCGCACGACGGTCCAGGCGCTGGCGGCGATCCTGGGCGGCGCCCAGAGCCTCCACACGAATGCCAAGGACGAGGCGCTCGCGCTGCCGACCGAGGCGTCGGCCCGGCTCGCCCTCCGGACGCAGCAGATCCTGGCCCACGAGAGCGGCGTGACCGAGACACCGGACCCGCTCGCCGGCTCCTACTTCGTCGAGAGCCTCACGAGCCAGCTCGAGGCCGCGGCCCAGGCGTATCTCGATGAGATCGACGCCATGGGCGGCACCCTGGCGGCCATCGAGGGCGGCTTCCAGCAGCGCCAGATCCAGGAGTCGGCGTATCGCGTCCAGCAGCAGATCGAACGAGGCGACCTGGTCGTCGTCGGGGTGAACCAGTTCCGGGATGACGGGGCAGGGGAGGTCAAGGCGGCCCTCCAGCGGATCGATCCCGAGGGTGAGCGACGCCAGATCGAGCGCGTCCGTCGTGTTCGCGCCGAGCGCGACGGGCCGGCCTGGACCGCCGCCCTCACCCGGCTCGAGGATGCCGCCCGCGGGACGGACAACCTCCTGCCCCCGATCATCGAGGCCGTCAACGCCTACGCCACGGTCGGCGAGATCAGCGATCGCCTCCGGAGTGCGTTCGGTGTCCACCGCGAGCTGATCACGATCTGATGTCACGCGGCCGGGCGTGGACCGCCGCGCTCGCGATCCTGCTCGTTGCGATCACGCTCGGCGTCGTCGCCGGCGGGCTCATCGCGACGCCGGCGCCCACCGGACCGGCGCCGTCGGCGGTCGCCGGTGGCGACGGCGGCGGTGACGGTGGGTTGCCGGCGATCTCCCGCGCGGACCTGACGGCCGAAGCCCGGGCGACCCTCGACCGGATTGCTGCGGGTGGGCCGTTCCCGTACGCGGCGGACGGGTCGACCTTCGAGAACCGCGAGCGGCTCCTCCCGCTCCGCCCGTCCGGCGCGTATCGCGAGTACACGGTCGAGACGCCGGGCTCGGCGGACCGCGGCGCGCGCCGGATCGTCATGGCGTCGACCGGCGAGGCGTTCTGGACTCCGGACCACTACGCCACGTTCTTCCGGATCCTGCCGTGAGGCCGCTCGAGCTGGACCTCGCACCCGGCGCTCCGGGCGGCGTGACGGAGCACGCGGGCGCCGCACCCCTGGGCGCCCTCGATCCCGCGATCGCTCGGGTCGCGCCGTTGTCCGGCCCGTCATCCGCGGACCGATCTCTTCGATCAGCTCGCGGCCGGGCTCGGGCTGCCCTCCTGGTTCGGCCGGAACTGGGATGGCCTCGAGGAGCTCCTTCGGACGCCCGACCCCGAGGACGACCGGGCGATCGTCATCGTCTGGCATGATCCGGGGCGATTGGCCGCGGCCGATCGATCGACCGCGCTGGCCATGTTCTCGGCCACGGCGGAATGGCGCTCCCGCGTCGGCCGGCGACCGCTGCTGGTGCTCGTCGACCCAGGTGAGCTCGCTGAGCAAGGAGGCACGATGGCGACCGGCGCGTCCGGCGTCCCGGAGCGAATCCGGGCCATGGGCAAGGTCCACCACGTTGCCCTGATCGTGGCGTCGATCGAGGATGCCCTCGGGCTCTGGCGCGATCTCCTGGGTCTCGAGCTCGAGACCGTGATGGACATCCCCCAGGATCGCGTCCGGATCGCGTTCCTCGGCGTCGGCGAGTCCAAGGTCGAGCTGGTCGAGCCGACCGACGACACGACCGGGCGTGGCCCGCTTCCTGGCGAGCAAGGGGGAGGGGTTCCACCACGTGTGCTTCGAGGTCGGCAACCTAGCGGAGACGCTCCTCCGGCTCGAGCTCGACGGGCTCGAGCTGATCGACACCGCGCCGCGCCGCGGCGCCGAGGGCCCGGTCGCGTTCATCCACCCGCGCTCCTGCCACGGCGTCCTCGTCGAGCTGATCGAGGCGCCCGGCGGGCCATCGTGGGCCGCCCTCGGGTTCTAGGTCGACGCGCCGCGCTTCGTCGCGAGGATCGAGAAGGTCAGGGGCAGCTCGCCCTTCACGGACGCCGGCAGCCGCCACTCGTCATCGCCCGTCTCGGTCAGGAAGTCGAGCTTCCAATCCAGGAACGGGTACTCGCGCAGCGAGCGGATCTCGAGCCCGGCGTCGATCAGGGCGGTCACGATCTCCCCGAGCCCGTGGTCCCAGCCGTGCTCTGCGCTCGCCTTGACGACGGCCGTCGGGTCGGCATACGAGCCCTGGACCGGGAAGGTCAGCGGCTCGTGGTGCTCCCAGTACGGGTAGCGCAGGACGAGCTCGCCCGGCTGGACGCCCTCGTTCTCGAACGCCTGCGCGACCGGATGGATCTCGGTGACGTAGAAGCGTCCGCCGGGCTTGACGAAGTGCGCGGCGACTTCAGCCCAGCGCCGGATGTCGGGCAGCCAGCCGAGCACGCCGCGCGAGGTGTAGACGACATCGAACGTGTCGTCGAGCACGGTCGGCAGGTCGTCGATCGTCGAGCGGATGAAGCGCGCCTCCGGAAAGCCGAGCTCGATCGCCAGGCGCCCGGCCAGCTCGATCGCGGCCGGGCTGAAGTCGGCGCCGGTCACGCGCGCACCGAGGCGGGCCCACGACAGGGTGTCGATCCCGAAGTGGCACTGGAGATGGAGGAGGCTCTGGTCGATGACCGGCCCGATCTCCTCGAGCTCGTACGGCCGGATCCGGATGCCGCCCTTGCGGAAGCCGTCGAGGTCGTAGAACGCGGAGGTCTCGTGGATCGCGGTCCACTCGTCCCACAGGCCCTGGTTCTCCGCGATGAACGCCGCGGCGTCCGGTGCCGGCCCAGCGGGCGGGCGGTCGTCGGTCACAGGGACCAGGCGAACAGCACGTCCGCGCTCCGATCGGACGCCCGGGCGAACGCGACGATGTCGCCGGCCAGCTTCCGGATCCAGGGCTTCTCCTCGCGCGGCAGGAACCCGAGCTCCTCCTCGACGAGGTCGACCCAGCGGCCCGCGATGGCATCGACGTCGTGGTCGGCCAGCCGGGCGATCGCGTCGAGCCACGCCGGATCGACCCGCTCGATCACGCGCTCGCCGGCGTCGCCCGGACCGTCGAGCTCGCGCCGGGCGTCGATGAAGTCGGATGGGCCGTCCTGACCGGTCACGGCCCGGACCGCCTCCGAGAAGAGGTCGAGCCAGGTCGGATCGAGACCGCCGCCGAGGGCGAGGTGGGCATCGAACCGGGTCCGGTCGTCGAACGAGGCCCAGTCCTCGACCGAGATCGCGAGCAGGATCTCCTGCTCGCGACCGGCCACGAGATCCATCAGGGCGCCCATCAGCCCGCGCTTTCCTGCTGCGAGGGCGCGACGCCGGCGACCCAGCCGGCGCGCGATTCCCAGAAGTCGATCATGTCGAGGTCGCCCGGCGAGCGGCCCGCCTCGGTCAGGATCGCGGCCGCCTCGGAGCGGTGCTGCGTCCCGTGGTTCACGACGTGGACCAGCATCTGCCAGAAGCGGACGCCTTCGTCGTCGCGGGCGAGCCACGCGTCGTCCAGGCCCGCCAGCCACGCCTCGATCGCCGGGAACTCCGCGTCCCACGCCGCGATGAGCCCGGCGGGGGTCGGGAGCGGCTCCTTCTCGGGCCGCGGGGTCAGGCCGTCCTCGGCGAGCCCGTGGCGCCAGCGCTGGGTCGCGCCGAGGTGGTGGACCAGGATCCCGCCCAGCCCGCGCTCGTCGACGACCTGGGTCGCGGTCCAGGTCGCGTCGTCGACCCCGTCGAGGACGGCCAGGATCCGGCTGGTGGCCCAGCGGTCGAAGGCGTACAGGTCGCGGATGTCGTCGATGGTCATCGTCGGTTCAGCAGCTCGTTCGGGCGGTCATGGATCGGCGGGTGATGGGTGAGTCGCCGACGGTCGTCGCTCAGTCGCGGTATCCCGCGTCGCGCAGGAGCTGCGGCAGCTCGGTCGGCGAACCGGCGACGCGGAAGCCGGCGGCCTCGAGTGCCGAAACCTTGGACGCCGCGGTGCCCGCGCCGCCCGAGATGATGGCCCCGGCGTGACCCATCCGCTTGCCCTCGGGAGCGGTCCGGCCCGCGATGAAGGCGACCTTGGGCACATCGGCCAGATGTTCGGCGGCCCACGCCGCGGCGGTCTCCTCGGCGGCACCGCCGATCTCCCCGATCAGGACGATCGCGGTCGTCTCGGCGTCGTCCGCGAACAGCTGGAGGACATCGAGGAACGTCGTCCCGATGACCGGATCGCCGCCGATGCCGACGCAGGTCGACTGGCCGATCCCGGCGTCGGTCATCGCCTGGACGGCCTCGTAGGTGAGCGTCCCGGAGCGCGACACGACCCCGACCGAGCCCTCACGGTGGATCGAGCCCGGGATGATCCCGACCTTGGCCCGGCCCGGCGACGTCGCTCCGGGGCAGTTCGGGCCGATCAGGCGAGCGCCGGCGGCCTGGACCATCGCGACCGCCGGGATCATGTCGAGGGCCGGAATCCCTTCCGTGATGCAGAAGATCGTCTTGATCCCGGCGGCGGCCGCCTCCATCACGGCGTCGGGCGCCCCGGCCGCCGGCACGAAGATGCAGGACGTGTCCGCGCCGGTCTCGCGGACCGCGTCGACGACCGTGTCGAAGACGGGAACGCGGCCGTCGAGCGCCGTCTGGCCGCCTTTGCCGGGCGTCATCCCGGCCACGACCTGCGTCCCGTACTCGAGCATCGCGGCGCCATGGAAGGAGCCCTCGCGACCCGTGAGGCCGTGGACGACGACCCGGCTGGAGCGGTCGATCAGGATGCTCATGCCGCCGCCCCCTTCGACGCGGCCACGGCCTGGGCGGCGGCGTCGTCGAGCGAGGATGCCGTCACGAACTGCGCCTCCTCGAGGAGCACCGCTGCTTCAGCGGCGTTGGTGCCCACGATCCGGACGACCATCGGCACGTCGCGCGCCTGCTGCGCGCGGGCCTCGATCAGGCCCCGCGCGACCTCGTCGCCGCGGGTGATCCCGCCGAAGATGTTCACGAGGATCGCGTTGACCTTGGGGTCGGCCAGGATCAGCCGCATCGCCTCGGTCACCTTGTCGGCCCGCGCGCCGCCGCCGATGTCGAGGAAGTTCGCGGGCTCGCCGCCGGCGCGCTTGACGAGATCCATCGTCGCCATCGCCAGGCCCGCGCCGTTGACCATGCAGCCGATCGTGCCGTCGAGCTTGATGAACGTCAGCCCCGCCTCGCGGGCCTCCTTGTCGGCCGGGTCCTCCTCGTCGGGATCGCGCAGGTCCTCGAGCCCGGCATGGCGGAACAGCGCGGAGTCGTCGAGGGTGACCTTGGCGTCGAGACACTGGAGCCGCTGGGTCACGAGCCCGTCGGCCCCCGTCTCGTTGACGATCGCGAGCGGGTTGATCTCGACGAGGTCGGCATCGTAGGCGAGCATCGTCCGGACGAGGCCCGTCGTGATCGCGACCGCGTCCTTGAGGTGCGCCCCGAGCCCGAGCCGGAACGCCATCTCTCGCGCCTGGAATGGCTGGAGCCCGACGAGCGGATCGGCGTGGATCGTGACGATCGCGTCGGGCCGTTCCTCGGCGACCTGCTCGATCTCGACGCCGCCCTCGGCCGAGCCCATCAGGAGGATCTTCCGGGCCGCCCGATCGAGGACGGCCGACAGGTAGTACTCCTTGACGATGTCGGCGGCCGGCCCGACGAGGACCTTGCGGACCGGGATGCCCTTGATCTCGAGGTCGAGGATGGTCTGCGCGACCAGCTCGGCCTGTTCGGGGAACCCGGCGAGCTTCACTCCGCCCGCCTTGCCGCGTCCGCCGACGAGGACCTGGGCCTTGATCACGACCTGCTGCGCGCCGGCGAGGAAGAATTGCTCGGCCGCCTCGCGCGCCTCGGCGGCCGTGAAGGCAACGGCCCATGGCGGAACGGGCAGGCCCTGGGCGACGAGCAGCGACTTGGCGTCGGCTTCCTGGATCTTCACGGGCAGGTGGCTCCGATGTGCGGGGGCCGGACGATCTGCCTCGGTCGATGAAGCAGGCGCGGCCGGCCGGGCGATCGGCGCATGCTGCGGCCGGCTCCGTTCGTCGACGGATGCGGTCCTCCCGTATCGTAGCGCGCGTCGAACCATCGTTGGACAGGGGCGTGGTGGAACCGATCCCGGAGCAGGTTGCCGACGCGACGGACGACCACGTCGATCCACTCCCGCCCGTTCGCCCCGGCCTGCGGTCGTCGACCTGGCGCCGCCGGGTCAGCCGCGCCGACCTCATCCTCGCGCTCGGGCTGCTGCTCTGCTACGGGTTCTTCCGGCAGCACCCGCTCTGGAACGAGTTCAGCCGCTACGACCTGGTCCAGGCCATCGTCGAGACCGGCTCGCCGATCATCGACGCGGATCACGAGAACACCGGCGACAAGGCGTTCTACGACGGCCACTACTACTCGGACAAGGCGCCGGGGACGGCCCTTCTGGGCGTTCCGGTCCAGCTGGTCGTGAATGCCGGCTATGCGCTCGCGGGGGCCGGCTCGCCGGTGCCCGACGCGTCGATGCAGGCCCTGTCGTTCGCCGTGAGCGGCATCCCGACGGTCGTGCTCGTCCTGCTCCTGCTCGGGTTCCTGCGGCCGGCAGTCGGGCCGACCTGGGCCCTCGCGATCGCCCTTGGCTACGGACTCGGATCGATGGCCTTCCCGTTCGCGACGATGTTCTTCGGCCACGCGGCGTCGACCGCGTTCCTGTTCGCGTCGTTCTATCTCGTCTGGCGCTGGCGCAGCCACCGCCTCGATCGGCGGCTCGTCGCGGCGGGCGCGTTCGCCGGTCTGGCCGTCATCACCGAGATCCCGGTCGTCCTCGGGGTCGTCGTCGTCGGGATCTATGCGCTGTGGGTGGCCCGGCGGCGGGCGCTCCTGTACGTCCTCGGCGGGCTGCCCCTGCTGGCCGTCCTGCTGGCCTACAACACGATCGCCTTCGACAACCCGTTCAGCCTCGGCTACCAGTACGCGACCGTCTTCGCCGAGCAGAACAGCCAGGGGATCCTGTCGATCGTCTTCCCGACGATGGAGACCGCCGGCCAGATCCTGGTCGGGCCACGCGGCCTGCTCACGTCGGCCCCGTGGTTTGCCCTGGCGCCGCTCGGGCTCCTCGCGGTCCGGAGCCGGCTGCGGTCCGAGGTGCTGGTGTCCGGCGCGATCGTGGCGCTCTTCCTGACGTACAACAGCGGGGCCCTGAATCCGCTCGGCGGCTGGACGCCCGGACCGCGCTACCTGATGCCGGCCCTGCCGTTCGCGGCGATCCTGGTCGCCCTCGCTCCCCGGCTCGTCCGGCCGCTGACCCTGGTCCTCGTCGCGATCTCGATCGCGATCGTCGGCCTGGCCACCGTGACGATGCCGAACGCGGCCGAGTCCGTGGCGTTCCCGCTGACCGATCTCTGGCTGCCGCGCTTCCTGAGCGGCGACCTGGCCGAGACGAACGCCTGGGTGCGCTTCGGGCTCCACGGTCACCAGCCGCTGCTCGTGCTGGGCTTCGGGGTGCTCCTCGCGATCCTCGGCGTCGTGGCCACGCGCTGGTCCGACGAGCGCGGCCTCCGGCGGAGCGCCGTGGTCGTCGCGGCCCAGGTGGCGCTCATCGTGGGGCTGGCCGCGCCACTGCCGCCGGTGACGCCGTTCGGGACCAGCGTGGCTGCGTCTCATCCTGCAGCGCCGGTCGTCGTGATCGATGCCGGGGTGTCGCGTCTTCCGGACGGCGAACCGGATGCGACGGGCGGCCGACCCACGCGCCGGGCGATCTTCTGGGCCCAGATGGTGAACCCGGGCCGGGCGCTGGTGGGGACCCGCGTGACCTTCACCCTCGCCGCCGTCGACGGCACAGGTCTGTGGTCCGGCTGGTACGACGAGATCGACTGGGTCAGCGGGGAGCGCAAGCAGATGCGGGTTCCCTGGACGGGCGACGAGGTCGGCCCTGGCGTCTACCGCGTCGCGGTCGCCATCACGACTCCGGACGGCAAGACCTACTACGGCCGGGCCGACCAAGCGGCGACGCTGACGATCGGTTGAGCTGGGCAGCAATCCGCTGCTCCCGCCGCGCCGCTCCCACGGGCCGGGCTAGAATGCGGACATGGCCCACCGCGTGACCCTGATCCCCGGCGACGGCATCGGTCCGGAGCTGGCGGAGGCGACCCGTCGTGTCCTCGAGGCGACCGGCGTCGGCTTCGACTGGGAGTACCAGGAGGCGGGCGAGGCGATGATCGCCGAGCACGGAACACCCCTCCCGGAGGCCGTCCTCGAGTCGATCCGGCGCAACAAGGTCGCCCTGAAGGGACCGATCACGACCCCGGTCGGCGGTGGCTTCCGGAGCGCCAACGTCACGCTCCGCCAGGCCCTCGGGCTGTACGCCAACGTCCGCCCGGCCCGCTCGATGAAGGGCCTCGAGACGCGCTACGAGGACGTCGACCTCGTCATCGTGCGCGAGAACACCGAGGACCTCTACGCCGGCATCGAGCACATGGTCGGCCCCGACGCCGCCGAGAGCATCAAGATCATCACCCGGGCCGCGTCGGAGCGGATCGCCCGCTACGCCTTCGAGTACGCGATCGCCAATGGCCGGCACAAGGTCACGGCGGTCCACAAGGCGAACATCATGAAGCTGTCCGACGGGCTCTTCCTCGAGAGCTGCCGGACCGTCGCGGCGGAGTACGACGGCCGGGTCGAGTTCGAGGACCGGATCGTCGACAACATGTGCATGCAGCTCGTCCAGAAGCCCGACCTGTACGACGTCCTGGTCCTGCCGAACCTGTACGGCGACATCGTCAGCGACCTGTGCGCCGGCCTCGTCGGCGGGCTCGGCGTGGCCCCCGGTGCCAACATCGGGACGGAGGCCGCTGTCTTCGAGCCGGTCCACGGCTCGGCCCCCAAATACGCGGGCCTGAACAAGGCCAACCCGACCGCGCTGATCCTGAGCGGCGTCCTGATGCTCCGCCATCTCGGCGAGCAGGCGGCGGCCGAGCACCTCGAGGCGGCCCTTCGCGACGTGATCGCGGACGGCCGGCGGACGACCTACGACCTCGGTGGCGAGGCCGGCACGAGCGAGTTCGCCGACGCGATCATCGAGCGGCTGGGCGAGGCGCCGGCGCCGGCCGCGGCGCCCGCATCGGCCCCCGCGGAGCCCGCGGCCGCGTCCTCCGACGCCGGCTGACGCCCACGATGCTGTTCCGCTATCGCGGCTCCGAAGGGATGATCGCGTGGGCGTTCCATCGCATCTCCGGCCTCGCGATCTGGGTCTTCATCGTCCTCCACGTCGTTCGACATCTGGCTGTCCGGCGCGAACCCGACGCTGTACGACGAGCTCCTGACGATCTACGGCAGCCCGATCGGCCGGGTGGGGGAGATGCTCCTCGGGGCGGCGCTCCTGTACCACGCCCTCAACGGCCTGCGGATCGTGATCATGGACTTCTGGCCGGCGATGACCCGCTGGCATCGCCAGATCTGGTACGCCAACTGGGTCATCTTCACCCTCGTCGGGCTGCCGGTGGCGTACGTGATCCTGAAGCCGATCTGGGAGGGGCCGCGATGACGGCGCCGGGCCGGATCAACGGCCGGTCGGGCAGCCGGGCGCGACCCGGCGGCGGCTTCGAGCTGGCCGTCTGGTATCTGATGCGGCTGACCGGTCTCGGGCTGTTCGTGCTCGCGATCAGCCACTTCATGATCGTCCACGTCCTGTACGACCCGGCGGACCAGACCGCGAGCTTCATCTCCGAGCGATGGGCCAATCTCTCGGTCCGGACGGCCGATTGGCTGATGCTCCTGTTCGTCGTCTTCCACGCGTTCATGGGCCTTCGGACGATCGTCGGCGACTACACCCGGGGCGGGCTCCGGACCGTCATCACGATGGCCCTCTACCTGCTCGCCATCACGCTGTTCCTGATGGGCACGGTCGTCCTCGTGACCGCCAGGACCGTCGGTCTGCCCGTGGCGAGCTGACGTGCAGATCGATCACGACGCGCTCATCGTCGGCGCCGGCGGGGCCGGGCTCTGGGCGGCCCTCGAGCTCGCCAAGGCCGGGGTCGACGCCGCCGTCCTGACCAAGCTCTACCCGACCCGCTCCCACACCGGCGCCGCGCAGGGCGGGGTCTGCGCCGCCCTGGGCAACCAGGAGGAGGACCACTGGGAGTGGCACATGTTCGACACGGTCAAGGGCGGCGACTACCTCGTCGACCAGGACGCCGCGGAGATCCTGGCGCGCGAGGCGATCGAGACCGTGATCGAGCTCGAGCACATGGGCCTGCCGTTCAACCGGACGCCCGACGGTCGGATCGACCAGCGCCGGTTCGGCGGGCACACCCGGAACTTCGGCGAGGGCCCCGTCCGCCGGTCGTGCTTCGCCGCCGACCGGACCGGCCACATGATCCTCCAGACCCTCTACCAGCAGTGCATCAAGCACGGCGTGAAGTTCTTCGACGAGTACCACGTCGTCGATCTGCTGTCGGAGGGCGGCGACCTCGGCAGCGGCGGGCGGGCGGCGGGCGTCGTCGCCTACCGGATCATGGACGGCGAGCTCCACGCCTTCCGCGCGAAGGCCGTCCTGCTTGCCACGGGCGGCTTCGGGCGGATGTTCAAGATCACCTCGAACGCCTGGTCACTGACCGGCGACGGGGTGGCGCTCGCCTACCGCCGCGGCATCCCGATGCAGGACATGGAGTTCTACCAGTTCCATCCGACCGGCATCTACGGGCTCGGCATCCTCCTGTCCGAGGCGGCCCGCGGCGAGGGCGGCATCCTGCTCAACGGCGAGGGCGAGGCGTTCATGGAGCGCTACGCGCCGACGATGAAGGACCTCGCCCCGCGCGACGTGGTCTCGCGCTCGATCTACCTGGAGGTCCGCGACGGCCAGGGGATCGACGGCAAGGACTACGTCCACCTCGACGTCCGCCATCTCGGGGCGAAGCTGATCGAGGAGAAGCTGCCCGACATCACCGACTTCGCCCGGGTCTACCTCGGGCGTCGAGCCGATCACGGAGCCCGTCCCGATCCAGCCGACGGCCCACTACGCGATGGGCGGCATCCCGACCGACATCCACGCCCGGGTGACGCGCGACGCCGCCTCGACGGTCGTCCCGGGGCTCTACGCCGCCGGCGAATGCGCCTGCGTCAGCGTCCACGGCGCGAACCGGCTCGGCACCAACTCGCTCGTCGACCTGCTCGTCTTCGGGCGGCGGGCCGGGCGCCAGATGGCGCTCGACGTCGCCGGCGTCGGGATGCCGGAGCTGGCACGCGATGTCGAGGCGCCGGTCCGCGCCGAGATGACGGCCCTGAAGGCGAACACGAAGGGCGAGAACGCGGCCCGGATCCGCAAGGAGCTCGCCGACGTGATGATGGACAACGTCGGGGTCTACCGCGACGAGGCGCTCCTCTCGGCGGCGCTGCCGAAGGTCCGCGAGCTGAAGCAGCGCTACGCCAAGGTCGGGATCGCCGACCGGGGATCGGTCTTCAACACCGACCTCCTCGAAGCGCGCGAGGTCGGCTACCTGCTCGACTGCGCCGAGACGACCGTGGTCGCCGCGCTCAATCGCAAGGAGAGCCGCGGGAGCCCATGCCCGCGAGGACTATCCCGACCGCGACGACGTCAACTGCCTGACCCACAGCCTCGCGACCCGCGGTCCGGGCGGCGGGAATCCGCAGCTGACCTACAAACCGGTCACGATCACCCAGTTCCAGCCCAAGCCGCGGACCTACTGAGCACCGGAGCCCGAACGAACCCATGCAGGTCGATCTCCGCATCCTCCGCTACGACCCCGAGCGCGACGCGAAGCCGCACTGGGAGTCGTACACCGTCGAGTCCGACCCGAAGGCGGACCGCGTCCTCGACCTCCTCCACCGGGTCAAGTACGAGCAGGACGGCTCGCTGACCTTCCGCCGGTCGTGCGCCCACGGCGTGTGCGGCTCCGACGCGATGCTCGATCAACGGCCGCAACCGGCTCGCCTGCAAGATCCGGGTGGAGCAGCTCGGCAAGCGTCGGATCACGGTCGCGCCGTTGCCCGGCTTGCCGGTCATGAAGGACCTCGTCGTCGACATGGACGGCTTCTTCGCGAAGCTACCGGAGCGTCCAGCCGTTCCTGATCGACGAGACGCCGGCGCCGGCCCGCGAGCGGCTCCAGAGCCCCGAGGAGCGGGCCCGCTACGACGACACGACCAAGTGCATCCTGTGCGCCGCGTGCACGTCGTCGTGCCCGTCGTTCTGGGCCCAGCCGTCGTACGTCGGGCCGGCCGCGATCGTCAACGCCCACCGGTTCATCTTCGACTCGCGCGACGAGGGTGGCGACGAGCGGCTCGAGATCCTGGCCGACAAGGACGGGGTCTGGCGCTGCCGGACGATCTTCAACTGCACCGACGCCTGCCCGCGTGGGATCCACATCACCCAGGCGATCCTCGAGGTCAGCTCGGCGATCGTGGAGCGGCAGACCTGAACGACACGCTCTTCCCCGACCTGGCGGCGCAGGGGGAGGAGAGCGGCTCGACCGACGCGGCGCGTGCCCGGCCGCGCGGCTACGTCGTGCGGACCGATGGCGCGGCTCGCGGCAACCCCGGCCCGGCGTCGGCGGGCGCCGCGCTCATCGACCTTGCACGGCCCGACGCGCGCGACCCGCGGGCCCGCCCGGACGCCTCGATCTCGGAGTTCCTCGGCGTCCAGACGAACAACGTGGCGGAGTACACCGCGGTGGTTCGTGCCCTGGCCCTCGCCGCCGAGCTGGGCGCCCGCGAGGTCGTGATGCTCCTCGACTCGAAGCTCATCGTCGAGCAGCTGGCCGGTCGCTGGCGGGTGAAGGACAGCAAGCTGATCCCGCTCTGGGAGACGTCACGGCGGACGCTCCGGGGGTTCGAGCGCTGGTCCGCGACCCACGTTCCTCGGGCCCAGAACACGACCGCCGATGCGTTGTGCAACGAGGCGATCGATCGGGTCGCCGCGGGCGGACCGCCGATCGTGGTCGTCCGACCCGGAACCTGACCACGGATCGCGGCGTCCTGCGGCCGTGCCCGCTCACCTCGTGTCTCGCCTGACCCTGCTCCTGGTCGTGGCCGTCTCGGTCGCGGCATGCGGATCCGATCCCGAGCCCGTCGGTTCGCCGCCGGCTGGAGCTCCGATCGAGCTCGTCAATACCGCCTGGATCGTCCGCTCGGTCGCCGGCCGCGCTCCGATCGCCGGCGCGGTTCCGACGATCAGCTTCTCGGCCGATGCGATCGCCGGATCCGGCGGGTGCAACCATCTCGGCGGGCGCTACCGGTACGAACCGTCGTCGCGCCGGATCGCCTTTGCCGAGCTCGGCATGACCGCGATGGGCTGCGTCCAACCCGGCGTCGGTGACTTCGAGACCGTGTTCGTCCAGGCGCTCGGGTCGGCAACCCAGGCCGGTCTCGACGCGAACGGCCAGCTCATCGTGACCGGTGGCGCCGGCGAGATCGTCTTCGTCCATCTCGAGCATCCGGGCCAGGGCGGGTGATCGCGCTCCGCGGGCTCGTCCTCGCCGCGTTCGTTGCCGCGGGTCTCGCGGCGTGTGCGTCCGAGGCGGCACCGTCGGTGGTCCGCGTCAGCCACCCGGTCACGCTCAGCGGGACGACCTGGACGCTCGTCTCGATCCAGGATCGACGGCCGCCGGTCGGCCCGGACGTGACGGTCACGTTCGGCCCGACCGACGTGTCGGGCGACGGCGGCTGCAACAGCTATGGCGGCGCGTATCGCTACGACCCGACCAACGGCGCCCTTGCGATCGGCGATCTGGTCTCGACGAAACGGGCCTGCGTCGAGCCCGCCCGCAACGATCTCGAGACGGCATTCTTCCAGGCGCTGCGTGGCGCGTCGGCCGTGAGCGTCGATCCGGACGGACGGCTGGTCGTGACGGGCTCCGGCGCCGAGCTCGTCCTGGCGGTCGGTCCGCAGCCCGGGGGACCGCCGGTCCTGCCGCCCGCGTCCACGGCGCCCTGAGGCGGACGGCCTCGATCGGGACTCACGCCGACGAGCCGTAGAATGGCGAGGTCAGCGAGGCGGTCGGATGGTCGCGCGCTCGGCGGGGGCAACTCCGTCGGGCGTGAGGAACGTCCGAGCTCCTCAGCGCAGGGTGGCGGGTAACGCCCGTCCGTCGTGAGACGAGGACCAGTGCCACAGTGACGATGCCGTCGGCGGCGCAAGCCGGCGACGGAGTGAAACGCGGCAAACTCCACCCGGAGCAAGGCCAAATAGGAGGGCGCAACCCGTCGGGGCAACCTGATGGGGGAGAGGTGCGCTGCCCAGCCCTCGGGTCGGCCGCATGAGTCGTCGGGTAACCGGCGGCCTAGATGGATGGCCATCCGCGACGGCGCGAGCCGTCGTGACAGAACTCGGCGTACAGACCGCCTCGCTGACGCACTCCCCGATGCTTCGCCCGATCCGGGCGCTCGAACGCGCGCTCGCGGCGCGCCGCGTCAGTCCTCGTCGGGCCGGAAGGTGTGGGGCGCCGTGCAGGCGTTGCAGATCGGCATGGCCGCGTCGAGGTTGCCCAGCGGGATCGGCAGACGGCGGTCGGGCAGGAGGCACTCGACGTCGTACAGGCGCTCGGCGCCGGCCGTGACCTGGATCAGCCGACGGAAGGTGCAGCGCTTGATCCGCTGGGGCGCGAGCCGGTAGGGATCCGGTTCGAGCGAGACCATCGGAAGGGGCAGGGCCATCTGGCTGGGCGCCTCGGAAGTCGTCGGTGACAGGGGAGTGACGGTCTGGCGGCGGAATGTAGCACCGCCGGGTTCGCCACGGCAACACGCCAAACGTACTAGACTCCGCGCCGTCCATCGCGCTTGGAGCATGGGAGGGTGCGTGGCGAAAGCCGAAACCACCCCGACGGGCGACGCGCCGTCGGTCGAGCCGGACCGGGCGATGTTCCGCGCCGGGCCCGAGCGTGACCCCAGAGACTCTGGCTGGCGGTGCCGGTTCCTGGCGCTCGAGACGGCCGACGGCTTCCTGGCGGCGGCCACCGGCGAGGTCGATCCGGCCAACCGCTGTACGGCGATCGGCGAGCCGGTTCCGCAGTCGGGTCAGCAGCAGGAGCTCGTCTGCCTGACCGCCACTCACATCAACTGTCCCCGCTACCTGCGCGGCATGGCGGTCGTGGAGGCCCCGGCTGCGCGTCCCCGGCGTGAGCCGACGTCGCCGGCCGTGATCGGCGCGGCCCTCGTCCTTGCCGCGTCGCTCGCGGCGTCGTTCGGGTTCCTCGCCGTCCGCGGCGGGATCACCGTGCCGCTCGGCAGCGCGTCGCCCGGGCCCGTGGCCGTCGTGCCGGACCCGTCGGCGTCGCCGAGCGGCCCGCCCGCCGTCTCCGCGCCGCCGCCGGCGTCGACCGTGCCGTCCCTCGCCCCGACGGCCTCGCCCACCGCTGTGCCGACCCCGACGCCGACTCCGGCGCCCACTCCGACACCGACTCCCGCCCCGACCCCGACGCCGACCCCGCGGCCCTCGAGCGATCGCTACGCCGTCCTGACGGCATGCCCGTCGGAGCCCGACTGCTGGATCTACGTCATCCGGTCCGGCGACAACCTGCGGAGCATCGCCAACTGGTTCGGCGTGTCGTACGACCGGATGATCGGGATGAACCCGAACCTCCGGACGCCGATCCACGCCGGCGACCGCCTGCGGATCCCGACGCCGACCCGCTGAGCCTCACGGGCCGCGCCGCCCGGCCGCCCGAATTGCCAAATGCCCGCCAGGCGGGCACGAGCAACGATGCAGTGGGACTCGGCCCCTGGCGCCCACGGATCCGGCTGACGAACGTTTCAACGTGTGATGGGGTACGGGACGGACCGCTCGCTCTTCAGGAGATGCTGGGGCATGCAGACGATGGATGGACGGTTGGCAACGCCCGGTTCAATTCGCCACTATGGTTAGGGCGATGACCCTCGAAGCCTTCTACGGTGACTGGCGGCTGTACAACGACCTGATCGTCGACGCCCTCGGCGCCATGTCGCCCGACGAACTCGCGCTGCGGGCTGCATCAGACGACCCGCTCTCGAGCACAAGCTGGCCGATCTGGGCGATTGCCGGGCACACCGCTGGAACCCGGGTCTACTGGCTGTCCAACGTCCTTGGCGTTCCCGGTTCCGAGAACACCCCCTTCCACGGCATGAGCGATGGCTGGGAGGATCACCTCGACCAACCGCGCTCGGCGGACGAGCTGGTCACCGCCTGGGCGACGACCTGGGAGATGGTCGAACGGGCCTTGAGGACGTGGACGCCCCCGATGCTCGACGAGCCGATGAGCCGCGGCCCCGACGCCGCCGGTCCGCATCTGACGCGGCGCTCACTGCTCCTGCGGCACATGTTCCACGAGGCCTATCACGCCGGTCAGATCGCGGTCATCCAGGCGATCCACGGACGGCCGCCGATCGACCTCTGGCCGCCGAACTACCACACGGTCGAGGCCGCCGCGTCCCGCGGGTAGCGCACGGCTGCTGAGAACACAGAGAACCATGGGAAGGCGAGGGTCGTCGCTTCCACTGCCGGCTTCTGGACATCCGCGGTTCGAGGTGCGACTTCGACCGGCGGACCAATGACCTTGGTCTGAGAACTCTTCCTGATCGCCCCACCGATCAGCCCTTCCCTTGTCGTGGCCTGACGGATCCTGAGTTAGCCCTCGGCGACCGACACTCGGGTGAAAACGGGCTCGAGACAGCACCGTCTGTGGCAATGGCGCGCTAACGCCCGCCACACGGACATTTGGCGAAACCGCGGGCACGACGGGCGCGGGGCCTCGCGACCCGGCCACCTGCGCCGGCCGGCCCTGCCCGCACGCTGCGTCGGCCCCTGCCGCACGCCCGCGCCGCCCGCCGACCCTGTCGCACGCCGCGCCGCCCGGGCCGACCCAGCCAGGCCCCCGCCGAGCCCGCGCCGGCCGCCCGGTCCCGCCCACGTGCACAAACCCCATTGACGGGCGGCTTCTGGGCGCTATGATGACCCGAAGTGGTGTGAAGTGGCCCAAAGTGGGGACTGGAACACCACCCCGCGCCAACCCGCGCATCGCCTCGCGCACGTCACGACCGACTCACGACCAGGCCCTGAACCCGAAGTGGGGATTCCCGTCAGATGTTCACCGGCGAGTACCGGCACTCGGTGGACGACAAGGGACGGCTCGCCGTCCCGTCGAAGTTCCGCGCCCAGCTGGACGCGGGTCTTGTCGTCTCGCGCTGGCTCGACGCGTGCCTCGCGATCCACACCCGGGCCGGCTGGGACGCCCTGGCCGAGAAGGTCGCGACCCTGCCGATCACCGACGAGAACGCTCGTCGCTTCTCGCGATTCATCTTCGCCGGGGCCGTCGAGTCGACGCTCGACGGTCAGGGCCGCGTTCTGCTGCCGGGCTATCTCCGCGAGATGGCCGGGCTCGGGGCCGACGCCGTCGTCGTCGGTGCGCGCGATCACGCCGAGATCTGGGCTCCTGCCACGTGGGAGACCTACCGCCGGAGCCTCGAGGACCCGACGGCCCTCGCGGCAGCGATCGGCGGGCTCGGGATCTAGGGGGAACCCGTTCGTCGGCCAGACGGCCGCCGGACGCACCACATGCGCTTCCAGGATCCGAGCGGGATCCGTCGTCAACGGTGGAGGAGAGATGAAGGTCGGGCACATGCCGGTGCTGGTGGACGAGGTCATGTCGATGCTCGCCCCGGCTCCCGGCAGCCTTCAGATCGACGCGACCGTGGGTGGCGGTGGGCACACCGAGCGGATCCTGGAGGCGACCAATCCTGATGGCCGCCTCCTCGGCCTCGATGCCGATGGGGCGGCCATCGCCAGAGTGGATGGTCGCCTCCGTCCTCGCTTCGGCGATCGCCTCGTCCTCCGCCAGGCGAACTTCCGCGAGATCGGCGACGTCGCGCCGGGCGCCGGGTTCGGCGCGGTCGACGGGATGCTGTTCGACCTCGGCCTGTCGAGCTTCCAGCTTGGCGACGCCGAACGCGGCTTCGGCTTCCGGACGGGCGGGCCGCTCGACATGCGCTTCGACACGGGCCGCGGCGTCCCCGCCGCCGAGCTCCTCGCGACTCTCGATCGGACCGAGCTGTCGGCCCTCTTCAAGCGCTACGGCGAGGAGCCCCAGGCCAACCGGATCGCCAACGCGATCGTCGCCGCCCGGGCGACCGCCCCGGTCTCGACCGCCGAGGAGCTGGCCGCCCTGATCGAGCGCGTCGCGCCGGGCAATCCGCGGGTCCGCCGCCGGATCCATCCCGCGACCCGCGTCTTCCAGGCGCTCCGCATCGCCGTCAACGCCGAGCTCGACGCGCTCCAGGAGGGGCTCGCGAGCGCGATCGATCTGCTCCGCCCGGGTGGCCGGCTCGTCGTCCTCAGCTACCACTCGCTCGAGGACCGGATCGTCAAGCGCTTCTTCGCCGCCGAGCGCCGGGGCTGCGTCTGCCCGCCCGAGATCCCGGTCTGCGTCTGCGGCAAGAACCCGCGTCTGCGCCTCGTCACCCGCCCATCGATCACGCCGTCCGCCGACGAGATCGCCGCCAACCCGCGCGCCCGGAGCGCCCGCCTGCGGGCGGCCGAGCGCCTCGCCGCCTGAACCCATTCATCCAGCACCCGCGAGAGGAGGAGTCACCGTGAGCAAGCGACACCAGTCCAGCCGCCGCCGGTCGTATGGCCGCCGACAGCACGAGGTCCACGAGCGCGAGGGCAATCGCCGTCACGCCCCGACCGAGGAGCTGGAGCTCGACGCCTTCGGGGTCTCGTCCCAGGCCGATCCGTTCGCCTTCCTCGACCCCCGCGCCCCGCGGATCCGATTCGCGGTCGGCGAGTAGGTGGCGGTCTACTCGGGGGCCCGCCCTCGCTCCTCGTTCCTGCCGCAGCGCTCGCGGGTCAAGGACGCGCCGGCCCTGCCGCGCCGGCGGGTCCGTGGCGCCGTCCGGGCGCGGCGCCAGACGAGCCCGCTCGCGTTCGTCCTCGGCGGCATCGTCCTCGCGTTCCTGCTGGCGTTCTTCTCGCTGGCCCAGACCGTCCGCGTCTCCGCCACCGGCTATGACCTCGAGCGGCTCGGCCGCGAGCGCGACGCCCTGCTCGTCCGCAAGTCGGAGCTGACGACCGACCTCAACCGCCTCGGCCAGGAGCCGGCGGTCCGGAAGATGGCGATCGACGCGGGGATGAGCCAGCTGACGGCCCCCATCGTCGTCGACCCGCGCTGACGCACCGGATCGAACGATGGGTCGGACAGATTCCCGTGGTCGCGCGCTCGTCCTCCTGATCGCCTTTGCGGTCATCGGCTCGGCGCTGTTCGCGCGCCTCGCCTACTGGCAGGTCGGCCAGCAGCGAGCGGCTCACCGACGAGGCGTTCCAGCAGACCACGGTCCGTGTGGCGACGCCGAGCAAGCGCGGCGACATCTACGATCGGTCCGGCGTCGTGGTCCTCGCGACGACGATCGAGCGCGAGCGGCTGATCGCCAATCCGTCCGAGATCCCGGCGGCCCGGCGCGGGGCGGTCGCCGACGCGCTCGTCGCGATCCTGGGTCTCGACGGCGACGATGCCGCCGCCCTGAAGACCCGGGTCGCGTCCGACAAGAAGTACACCGTGCTCGCCCATGGTCTCGACACCGGGACCGGCGACCGGATCCGGGCGGCGGTCGCGGCCAAGGAGATCGAGGGCGTGGCCCTCGAGTCGGAGCCGGTCCGGGTCTACCCCCAGACCGGCGGCGGCCCGAACACGACGCTCGCGGCAAAGCTCCTCGGCTTCGTCAATCGCGAGGGCGAGGGCCAGTACGGCGTCGAGCAGTTCTACCAGGACACGCTGGCGGGCCGGCCCAGGATCGTCCAGGCCCAGCGCGACATCGCCTCGCGCTCGATCCCGGACACGACGGTCGTCCGCGAGTCCGGGCGCTCCGGGCGAGGACATCCGGCTCACGATCGACGCCGGCCTCCAGCTCGCGGTCGAGCAGGAGATCCTCGCGGCCTGGGCGGCCGACCGGGCCAAGTCGGTCTCGGCGATCGTCATGAACCCGTACACCGGCGAGATCCTCGCCCAGGCGTCCTATCCGTCCTACGACGCCAACGACTACGCAGCGATCGCCGCGACCAACCCGTCGCGCTTCATCGACCCGATCGTCAGCTCCGTCTACGAGCCCGGCTCGGTGTTCAAGATGCTGACCGTCGTCGCCGCGATGGAGAAGCACCAGGTCACGACCAAGACGAAGATCAAGGACACCGGCATCCTGATGCTCGACCACGGCCGGGCCCACATCGACGATGCCGACCACAAGGCGATGGGCTGGATGAAGTTCGAGGACGCGATCGCGTTCTCGCGCAACGTGGTCGCGGCCAAGGTGGCCCTCGGGCTGAACAAGAACGTCCGGACCGCCTCGTCGATCCTGCACTCGGCGTGGACGCGCTTCGGCTTCGGCAGCAAGACGGGCGTCGACCTCGCGGGCGAGGTCAACGGGATCGTCCGCGACCCCGCGATCCACTCGTGGCAGGAGATCGATCTCGCCAACGGGTCGTTCGGCCAGGGCGTGGCCGTGACGCCGCTCCAGCTCGCGAACGCCTACGCCACGATGATCAACGGCGGCAAGCGGATCGAGCCGCATGTCGTGAAGGCCGTCGGCGCGACCGACCGGCCGATCGTCGAGGGCGCCCAGGTCATCGACAAGAACCTGTCGCGGACGCTCCTCGGGATGATGCGCCACGTCGTCACCCGGGTCCCGTTCTATCGCGACCGGACGATCATCCCGGGCTACGACGTCGGCGGCAAGACGGGCACGGCCCAGATCTGGGACGCCAAGCTGAACAAGGGTCGCGGCGGCTGGAAGCACAACATCTTCAACTACTCGTTCATCGGCTACATCGGGCGCGACACCGGCGTCGCCGACCTGGTCGTGGCGATCCGGATCGAGGAGGGCAAGCCCGACGTCGCCAAGCTCGGCCAGCTCGAGATGCGGGTGATGTCGTTCGAGCTGTTCCGGCGGATCGCCCACGACGCGATCACCACGCCGGACCTGCTGCCCGAGCGCGCGGAGCCGCCCGGCTCGACGACCGCCAACCGGTGAGCGCGCCCGATGCGACAATGGCCCGCGTGACCGACGCCGCAGCCCGACGCGTCCGGTCGCGACGATCGCGCGATCGGCCTGACCGCCGACGAGCTGGTCGCGATCACGGGCGGCACGCTCCTCGCCCGATCCGACCGGACGATCCGCGGCGGCGCCGTCGATTCGCGCGCGGTCGAGCCGGGCAACCTCTTCGTCGCCCTGCCCGGCGAGCGAACCGACGGCCATGCATTCCTCGGCGCGGCACTCGCCGCGGGCGCCGCAGCCGCCCTGGTCGGCGCGGCCGCCCGAACCCGCCGACCTGGCCGATCGTGACGCGACCGTGGTCCTGGTCGACGACCCGCTCCGCGCTCTGCAGGCGGTCGCCACGGCCTGGCGCGCGCTGTTCGATCCGCTGGTCGTCGGCATCACCGGGTCGATCGCCAAGACGTCCACCAAGGAGGCCGTTGCCGCCGTCCTGGGCGCCGCGATGCCGACCCTGAAGAACGAGGGCAACCTGAACAACGAGATCGGCCTGCCGCTGACCGTGCTTCGCCTCGGCCCGGAGCATCGGGCGGCCGTGCTCGAGATGGGGATGTACGTCGGCGGCGAGATCGCCGACCTGGCCCGGATCGGCCGGCCGGAGATCGGGATCGTGACGGCCGTCCAGCCGGTCCACCTGTCGCGGATCGGAACGATCGAGGCGGTCGAGCGGGCCAAGGGCGAGCTGGTCGAGGCCCTGCCCGCCGACGGCGTCGCGATCCTCAACGCCGACGACGAGCGCGTCCGTCGCGATGGCGGCGCGGACGACGGCCACGGTCGTGACGTACGGGTTCGCGCCGACCGCCGACGTGCGCGCCGAGCAGGTCGCTGTCGCGCGGGCGCCGACGGGATGCGCTTCGATCTGGTCACGGCGTCCGGTCGCCGACCGGTCACGATCCCGACGCTCGGCCGCCTGGCGGTCCACAACGCGCTGGCGGCGGCCGCCGTCGGTCTGGCCGCCGGGCTGTCGCTCGATGCGGTGCGCCGCGGCGCTCGGCGGCGGCTGGAGCGCGCCGCATCGCGGCGCAGCTCGTCCGGGCGGGCGGGGTCACGATCGTCGACGACAGCTACAACGCCTCGCCGGGCTCGGTGGTGGCCGCGCTGGAGCTGCTCGGCGGGATGCCCGGCCGGCGGATCGCCGTTCTCGGCGAGATGCTCGAGCTGGGCGACGAGCACGTGGCCGGACACGCGCGAGTCGGCGCGGCCGCGGCCGCGATCGTGGACCTGCTGGTCGTCGTCGGGGCCGGGGCAGCCGGCATCGCCGCGGGCGCGGGAGCGGCCGGGCTGGCCTCGGCGACGCGTGATCCAGGCCGCCGATCGCGTCGCGGCGCGCGACCGCCTGCTCGAGCTCCTCCGGCCCGGCGACGTGGTCCTCGTCAAGGCGTCGCGCGGGATCGCCCTCGACGTCCTGGTCGACGAGCTCGTCGCGACGCTGGGTCCTGACGCCCGATGACCGTCGAGCTGATCCAGGGCCTGCTGCTCGCGTTCGCGATCGTCGTGATCCTCATGCCGCCGTACATCCGGCTGCTCCGGACGACCGGGCTTCACGAAGCAGATCCGGATCGAGGGTCCGGACAGCCACCAGGTCAAGCACGGCACGCCGACGATGGGCGGGGCGCTGATCATCGTCGTCGTCCTGGCGCTCTACCTCCTGCTCCGGTGGCCGCCCGAGGGCGGGATCTTCGCCCCGCTCGGCGGCACTGGCCGGGGTCGGCCTGCTCGGAGCGTTCGACGACTAGCTCAACGCCAAGACGGGCGAGGGGATCAGCGATCCGCCAGAAGCTGCTCTGGCAGGTCGTGTTCGCGTTCGCCGCGGCGTTCCTGATCCAGCGGACCTACGGGATCGACCAGATCGCCGTCCCGTTCCTCGGCGCCAGATCACATCGACCCGACGATCTACGTCCTGTTCGCGGCGTTCGCGATCATCGCCGCCAGCAACGGGGTCAACATCACCGATGGCCTCGACGGGCTGGCCGGCGGCACCCTGGTCTTCGCCTTCGTCGCGTTCCTGCTGGTCTCCCTGCTGAACGTCCCGGCCCAGCCGAACCTGGCGTTCCTGTGCGCGCTGATCATCGGCGCCCTGCTCGGGTTCCTGTGGTTCAACGTCCACCCGGCGCAGATCTTCATGGGCGACTCGGGATCGCTGTCGCTCGGGGCGACCCTGGCCGTCATCGCCCTGATCACCGGCCAGATCCTCGTCCTGCCCCTGATCGGGCTGATCTTCGTGATCGAGACCGCCTCGGACATCATCCAGATCGGCTACTTCAAGCTGAGCGGCGGCAAGCGCATCTTCCGGATGGCGCCGACTCCACCATCACTTCGAGCTGGCGGGCTGGGACGAGGAGAAGATCACGCTCCGGTTCTGGATCGTCGGGATCCTGGCCGGGCTCCTCGGGGTCACGCTGTTCCTCGCCTCGATCAAGCAGCTGACGTGAGCGGCGACGATGACGACCGACCGGCCGCCCGAGTCCGTACCCGCAGCCAACGGCCCGGTCCACGCCCCGGTCGATCTCGATCCCCTGACGATGGACGCGATCCGCGCCGGCGCGCTGCGCGACCGCCCGATCACGGTCCTCGGCTTCGCCCGGAGCGGGATCGCCCTGGCCCGCTTCCTCGTCGACGCCGGCGCGCGGGTGACGATCTACGACGGCCGGCCGGAGGCGGAGCTTGGCGAGGCGATCGGCCGCCTCGAGGGCCGGCGCGGTCCGGCTCCTCGCCGGACCCGACGTCGACCCCGCCGACGCCTGGGCCGGGCGCGGACCTCGTGACGACCTCGCCGTCGATCAACCCCGACTACCCGACGACCGAGCCGCGTCTCCGCGACGCGCTCCGTGCCCTCGTCGAGGCGCGTGCCGGCGGCGATCGATCCGTACCGGCGCTCGTGTCCGAGCCGGACCTGTTCCTGCGCCTCTGCCCCGCGCCGACGATCGGCGTCACCGGCACGAAGGGCAAGACGACGACGTCGTCGCTCATCGCCGCGGTGCTCGCCGCCGACCCGTCGCATCCGGTCGTCCTCGGCGGCAACATCGGCATCCCGCTGGTCGAGCGGCTGCCGGAGCTGACCGCCGACCACCGGGTCGTCATCGAGCTCTCGGAGCTGCAGCTGCCGACGCTGTCGCGCGGGACGACCGTCGCCGTCTACACGAACGTGACGTCCGACCACCTCGATCGCCACGGATCGCTGGCCGGCTATCGCGCGGCGAAGCGCCGGCTGGCGGAGCTCGTCGACCCGGACGGCGCCCTCGTCCTGAACGCCGACGATCCGGTCGTCGCCGCCTACGCCGGCCTCGGGCCGCGCGCCGTCGACCGTCTACCGGCTCGACGGT
The DNA here is from genome assembly GCA_963783055.1 of uncultured Chloroflexia bacterium. Classification (GTDB taxonomy): domain Bacteria; phylum Chloroflexota; class Limnocylindria; order Limnocylindrales; family CSP1-4; genus CF-46. Next base: position 191,839 of record CAWAMB010000002.1, on the reverse strand, counting down.
CCGATGGCCGGCGGGGTCGGCGTCGTCGATGGCTGGATCGTGGCCGCGGGCGTCGTGCGCCTGCCGCAGGCCGGCGGCGGTGCCGCCGCGACCGGACCGGGCGGCCGGGTCATGCCGGTCGGCGAGCTGGCGATCCCGGGCCGCCACAACGTCTCGAACGCGCTGGCCGCGGTCGACCACCGGGCTGCTGTTCGGCGTCGCGCCGGACGCGATCCGGCGCGCCGCGGCCGCGTTCACGGGCGTCGAGCATCGCCTGGAGCCGGTCGCGCTGATCGACGGCGTCCGCTTCGTCAACGACTCGCAGGGAACCCAGCCGGATGCGGTGATCGCGGCGCTGCGCGCCTTCGACGGCCCGATCGTGCTGATCGCCGGCGGTCGCGACAAGGGCGTCGACCTCGTCGGGCCTGCGCGCCGGTGGTCGCCGAGCGGGCCGTGGCGGCCGTCCTGATCGGCGAGAGCGGTCCGGACCTCGAGGCGCGGTTCCGGGCGGCGGGTCTCGCCCGGACGGAGCGCGCGGCCACGCTCGAGGAGGCCGTCCGGACCGCCGACGCGATCGCCCGCGAGCGTCTCGCGGCCGGCGACACCGAGCCGGCGACCGTGCTCCTCAGCCCGGCCGCCGCCAGCTTCGACATGTTCGTGGACTATGCCGCCCGCGGCCGGGCGTTCAAGGAGGCCGTTGCCGGCATCGCTGCCGCGCGACGCGACGGGAGGACCCAGTGAGCGACGCCCTGCCCCTGCCGCGCCGGACCACGGGACGCGGCCGCGGCCGACAGACGGACGCCCCCGGCGCCCTCAGGCCGATCGCCCGCGACGCCGCCGCCGGCCGGACCCCGGCCCGCCAGAAGGCGACCGCGCTCGTCCGGGAGCGGCACCAGGCCGACTACGCGATCCTCGTCGCTCGTCGTCGCCCTGACCGCCATCGGGATCCTGATGGTCTACTCCAGCTCGGCGATGAAGGCCTACATCGCGACGGACGACACGCTCGTCGATCGTCGGTCCGCAGATCGCCTGGGCCGGGCTCGGGCTTGATCGCGATGATCGCGATGATGCGGGTCGACTACCGCTATCTCCGGTTCGCGTCCGTCCCGGTGTTCGCCGTCGCGGTCCTGCTCCTCGTCCTCGTCTTCGTCCCGAGCCTGAACGTCGTGGTCGGCGGATCGGCGCGCTGGCTGAAGATCGGCCCGCTGCCGGCGCTCCACCCGGCGGAGATCGCGAAGCTGGCGATGGTCATCTACCTGGCCCACTGGTTCGCCAAGCGCGGCAGCCGGATCAAGGGCTTCTGGGGCGGGACCGTTCCGTTCCTGATCATCGTGGTGCCGATCGTCGGCGCTCGTCTTCAAGGAGCCGGACCTGGGGACGACGATGGTCATCGGCCTGACGGCCGTGACGATGTTCTTCCTCGCCGGCGGGCGGATGCTCCACCTCGTCCGTCATCGGCGATCGCCGCCGTCGCGCGCCCTCGGTGGCCGTCGGTCTGCGGGCCTACCAGCTCGACCGGATCCGGACCTGGCTCGATCCGTGGTCCGACCAGCTCGGCGACGGCTTCCACACGGTCCAGGGCCTGCTCGCCCTCGGGCTCGGCGGGATCCTCGGCGCCGGGCTCGGCGAGAGCCGCCTGGCCGGCGGTCTCTACCTGCCGAACGCCAGCAACGACTACATCTTCGCGATCATCGGCGAGGAGTTCGGGCTGGTCGGCGCCGGGGTCGTGATCGTCCTGTTCGTCGCTCTGGCCTACTCTGGCATCCGCGTCTCGCTCGCGGCCCCCGACACGTTCGGGGCGCTGCTGGCGGCGGGCATCACCGCCTGGCTGTGCATCCAGGCGTTCATCAACATCGGCGTCGTCGTCGCGCTCATCCCGGTGACCGGCATCACGCTGCCGTTCATCAGCGCCGGCGGATCGTCGCTGACCATCAGTCTCGCGGCCGTCGGCATCCTGCTGTCGATCTCGCGCGAGACCGTCGAACGAGGAACCTGGAACGATGCGGCTGCTGATCGCCGGGGGCGGGACGGGCGGGCATATCTACCCGGCACTCGCCGTGGCCCGCTCGCTCCGCGCACGACCCGATCGTCCGGACGCGCCTGACCTCGTCTGGCTCGGCGGGCACCGCGGCCTCGAGGCGGACCTCGTCCGGGAGGCCGGCATCCGCGTCCGGCGGCTGGCCCTGCGCTCGCTCCGGACGGTGGATCGATCGGTCCACACCGTCCTCGATCCGATCCGGCTCGGCGCTGTCGGTGCCGCAGGCGGCGGCGATCCTCGTCCGGGAGCGGCCGGCCGCGATCCTCACGACCGGTGGCTACGTCGCCCTCCCGGTGGTCCTGGCCGCTGCGCCGCTCCGGATCCCGGTCGTCCTCTGGGAGGGCAACGCGATCCCCGGCCGGTCGGTCCGGGCGATCGCCCGGCTCGCCGACGCGATCGCGGTCTCCTACGACGCGGCGGGTCGCGCGCTGGCCGGGACCGGCGTGCCGACCTACGTGACGGGGACGCCGATCCGCGACGTGTCGGCGATCACGCGGGCGGCCGGCTCGCGAGCGGCTCGATCTGCCACCCGACGCGCCGACGATCCTGATCTTCGGCGGGTCCCAGGCCGTCCGCCGGTTCAACGCCGCGGTCGCGGAGGCCCTGCCGCGACTCGTCGAGCGCGTCCACGTCCTCCACGTGAGTGGCGAGTCGGGGTACGCGGCGGCGCTGGCCGACGCGCGAGCAGCTGCCGGCCGACCGTCGCAGCCGCTACCGGCCGTACCCGTTCCTGCGCGACGACATGCTGGCCGCGCTCGTCGCGGCCGACCTCGTCGTCGGGCGGGCCGGGCTCGTCGACCGTGGCCGAGGTCACCGCGCTCGGCATCCCGTCGGTGATCGTCCCGTATCCCCACGCCTCGGGCCACCAGGGCGCGAACGCCGGGATCCTCGCCGAGGCGGGTGCTGCCCGGATCGTGCCCGACGAGGACTTCGATGCCGACGCGCTCGTCGCCGCCGCCGACATCCTGTTCGACGAGTCGGTCCGGTCCGTCGATGGCCGGCGCGGCGCGGCAGTTCGGCCGACCCGGCGCGGCCGACGCGATCGCGGCCCTCGTCCTCGCGCTCGCCGCCCGCAGGCCGCTCCCGACGCCGGCGGCGATCGAGGCGATCGCGCGCGGGGACGGCAGCGTGACCGGCGCCCCGGATACGGTCGCGCCGCCGTTCGACCCGCTCGCGACCGGGACCGCGATCCAGCGCCGGATCGGGGTCAAGACGTCCCGCGACGAGCCGCTCGGCCGGTTCACGACGATGCGCGTCGGCGGCCCGGCGGACCTGTTCGCGACCGTCCACAACATCCACGAGCTGCGGGCGATCGTCCGGTTCGCCCGCACCCGCGGGATCCCGCTGACCCTGCTCGGGCGGGGGAGCGACGTCGTCATCGCCGACGCCGGGATCCGCGGCCTCGTCGTCCAGAACCGGGCCGAGGGATCGCGGATCGAAGGGCGACCGCTACGTCGCGGAGTCCGGCCTGCCGATGGCCCGGGCGGCGACCGAGACGAAGGACGCCGGACTGACCGGGCTCGAGTTCGGGCTGGCGATCCCGGGCACGGTCGGCGGGGCCGTGTGGGCCAACGCCGGCGCCCACGACGGCGACGTCGCGGGGATCCTCGAGTCGGCCGACGTCCTGCTCGGCGACGGCACGGAAGCACGACTGACGACCGCCGAGCTCGACTTCCGCTACCGCGACAGCCGCCTGAAGCACCGCCCTGAGGAGGTCGTCCTGAGCGCCACCTTCCGCCTCGAACCGGCCGACCCGGCGACGATCGCCGCCCGGCTCGACGAGATCAAGCGCTGGCGCCGCGAGCACCAGCCGCTCGGCATCCCGTCGGCCGGCTCGACGTTCCGCAACCCGGACGGCGACTCCGCGGGCCGGCTGATCGACGCGATCGGCTGGAAGGGCCGGACGCGCGGCGGGGCGACCGTGTCCGAGAAGCACGCCAACTTCATCGTCAACGACCGGAAGGGCACGGCCGCCGACGTCCGCGGCCTCGTCGACGACGTCGCCGCGGCCGTGCGGACCGAGACCGGGATCGAGCTCGAGCCCGAGGTCGTGTTCCTCGGCGACTGGACGGGTGCGGCTCCCGCCGCGCCCGAGGCCGATGCGCCACCGCCCGAGGCCGATCGATGACGGCCCACCCGCCGATCGTCGTCCTCCTCGGCGGCCCGTCGGCCGAGCACGACGTCTCGGTCGTGTCGGGCACCGCGATCGCCGAGGCCCTCATCGAGCGCTGGCGACGACGTCCGGCAGGTCCTGATCGATCTCGACGGCGCGGTGGTGGTGGCTGCCGTCCGATCATCGCCGCGACGGCCGGCCCGGCGCCGCCTACGACGACCCGGCCGCGCTCGGCGCCGACGGGCCGCTGCAGCGCCGGCGTCGGCCCTGGACCGCCTCGCGACCGCGACGCCGCCAGCCGCTCGTCTTCATCGCGCTCCACGGCCCGTTCGGCGAGGACGGGACCGTCCAGGCGATGCTCGAGGGCGCGGGACTCGCCTACACGGGTTCGGGCGTCACGGCGTCCGCGCTCGGCATGGACAAGGCGGTGTTCAAGCGGCTCGTCCGCGGGATCGGCCTGCCCGTCGTCGACTGGCTCGAGGTCCGGGCGGCGCGCTGGCGCGCCGATCCGGACGCGGTCCTCGCCGAGATCGCGGCCTTCGCCGCCGGCACCGGCGACGAGCGGCTGATGATCAAGCCGTCCGGCCTCGGATCGTCCGTCGGGATCACGCTGGCCCACGGGGCCGGGGAGGTCCCGGCCGCGCTCGATCTGGCCTTCCGCCACGACGAGGTGGCGCTCGTCGAGGCCTACCTCGCCGGTGCCCGTGACCTCGAGGTCAGCGTGATCGGCAACGACCATGCCCGCCTCGAGCTGTTCGGCCCGGGCGAGATCCTGGCCGGCCACGAGTTCTACGACTACGCCGCCAAGTACACCCCGGGCCTGTCGGAGACCTCGACGCGGGCGGAGATCCCGGCGCCGATGAAGGCGTCGATGCTCAAGATCGCGCGCGACGCCTACCGGGCGATCGGCGCCGAGGGCTTCGCCCGGATCGACTTCCTCGTCGCGGGCGACCAGGTCTTCCTGTCGGAGATCAACACGATCCCGGGCTTCACGCCGATCAGCCTCTTCCCGACGATGCCGGCCGAGGGCGGCTACACCTTCGCCGATGTCTGCGCGAAGGTCGTCGACCTCGCGCTCGAGCGCCACGCCGGGCGGGCGCGCCGGCAGGTCACGCCGGCCGACCTGCCGCGGTGAGCCGGCGAGGGCGCCGATGACCCGGCGCGGATGGCCTGCCCGTGAGCGCCGGCCGGTGACCTCGCGGACCCCGCGTCGCTACCGGACCGCCGCCGGGACCGCGCGCCGCCAGCCGCGGGTGCGGCGGGCGTCGGCCGGGCTGTCGCCGGTCCGATCCGCGGCGATCCTCGCGATGCTGATCTCCGCCGGGGCGGTGTACGGCCTTGCGACGACGTCCGCGTTCGGATACGAGCGCCTCGAGGTGGCCGGCGCGAGCGTGACGTCGGAGGATGCGATCCGGGCGAAGGTCGGCCTCGACGCCGGGACGAATCTCGTCGGGCTGGCCACGGAGCCGATCGCCGCCCGGCTTCGCGAGCTGCCGTCGGTCCGCGCGGTCGAGGTGTCGGTCGGCCTGCCGAACGTGCTCCGCGTGACGGTCGAGGAGCGCCGTCCGCTGATCGTGTGGGCCGTCGGCGAGCGACGCTTCGCGGTCGACGCCGGCGGCATCCTGTTCGCGGACGTGACGACCGACCCGACCCCCGCGATCCAGGCGACGCCGATCGTGATCGACGATCGGCAGGCCGCGAGTCGGGTTCGCCGTCGGCGTCGGTCCTCGATCCGGTCGATCTCGATGCGGCGACCCGGCTCGGGTCCCTGACCCCGGGCCAGGTCGGGAGTCACGCGACGCATTCTCCGCGTCCATGTCACCGACGATCGCGGCTTCACGATCTCGAGTGGCAGCGCCAGCTGGGTCGCGGTCTTCGGGTTCTACACCCTGAACCAGCGGACGCCCGCCCTCATCCCGGGCCAGGTCCAGCTCCTCAGCGGGCTCCTCGCCGGCCGCGAGGACACCGTCCAGACCGTGATCCTGGCCGACGATCGCGAGGGGACCTTCATCGTCAAGCCGACGCCCCGCCCGAGCGCGACGCCGCGGCCATGAGCCCACGGCGTTGACCGCTGCCCGGGAGCCGGGGCCGCTCGGACCCAGCGGCTGGCAGCGGCCGCGCGCGTCGGGTAGCCTTGCCGAAACGCACCGGAACGAGGGCGGCGAGGCGTGTTCCTACCCCTGGCGGGTCTCATCGTGGGCGTCGTGGCGGGCTGGCTCCTCAATGTCAACGTCGGCTTCGAGTTCACCCGCTACACGGCCGTGGCGATCCTCGCCGCGATGGATTCGGTCCTCGGGGCCGTGCGGGCCGAGCTCGACGGCGTCTACGACAACCGGATCTTCATCAGCGGATTCATCACGAACGCGATCGTCGCGGTCATCCTCACGTTCATCGGTGATCGGCTCAGCCTCGATCTCTACCTGGTGGCGCTGATCAACTTCGGCTTCCGGATCTTCAACAACGTGGCGCTCATCCGGCGTCACTTCGTCTAGGACAACGACGGCGGCCCGATCGCACGACGCGGGGCCACCGGCCAGCACAGGAGGCAGGGACGACGACGGTGGAGAGAGAAGCGGTCCTGGTCGGGATCGATGTCGGCACGTCGAAGGTCTGCACCTTGATCGGCGAGGTCAGCCGCGACGGCAAGATGACGGTCATGGGCCATGGCACGGTCATCTCGTCCGGCCTCAAGAAGGGCGTCGTCGTCAACATCGACCAGACGGTCCGGTCGATCGCGGAATTGGTCGAGCGCGCCGAGCGCCTGTCCGGCTGGAAGATCGACCGCGCCTTCGTCGCCGTCGGCGGCCAGCACGTCGAGAGCCTCAACTCGCCCGGCCAGGTCGCGGTCAGCGGCCAGCGCAAGGAAGTCAGCCGCGAGGACGTCAACCGGGCGGTCGAGGTCGCTCGTGCCGTCTCGATCCCGTCGAGCCAGGTCGTCCTCCACGTCGAGCGACGGGGCTTCAAGGTCGACGGCCAGGAGGGCGTCAAGGATCCGCTCGGGATGAGCGCCCTCCGGCTCGAGGTCGAGGTGCACATCGTCAGCGGCGCGGCGACCGCGGTCCAGAACCTGTCGAAGTGCGTGAACGCGGCCGGCGTCAAGATCGACGAGCTCGTCGCGTCCGCCCTGGCCTCGGCCGACGCGGTCCTGTCCGAGACCGAGAAGGACCTCGGCGTCGCGGTCGCCGACATCGGCGCCGGCACGATCGACCTCGCGATGTTCTCCGACGGCTCGCCGTTCCGGACCGCCGTCCTGCCGATCGGCGGCAACAACGTCACCAATGACGTCGCGCTCGGGCTCAAGACGAGCCTGCAGGTCGCCGAGGAGCTGAAGATCAGCCACGGGACCTGCAACCTGACCGCGGTCGAGGACGACGAGGAGATCACGGTCAGCGTCCTCGGCGAGGACGCCGGACGGACCCTCCAGCGGCGCGAGCTGTGCGAGATCATCGAGGCCCGCATGCGCGAGACGTTCGAGCTGATGCGGACCGAGATGGCCCGCGGCGGGGCCGGGATGCTGCCGGCCGGGATCATCCTGACCGGCGGTGGCGCTCAGCTGGCCGGCACGGCCGAGCTGGCGCGCGAGGTCCTCGGGATGCCGGTCCGGATCGCCGCTCCGGCCGGGATCGGGGGCCTGACCGACACGATCCTGACACCGGGCTACTCGACCGCCGTCGGGCTGCTGCTGTGGGGAGCGTCGACGCTGGCCGAGGACGAGCCGCTGCGCTACGAGTCGGCGCCCGCCAGCGGCGGGCTGGGCCGGCTGCGCGACGCGCTGCGCTCGATCTTCCCGTAGAGCCGGTCGCGCACCCGTCCTGACCGCTCTGCCATGCACTCCGTGAAGCTCCAGGTCCGGACCGGGTCCGACCGCGGCTTCGCCGATCTCAGCGGGGCGTGCCGGCGGTTCGTCGCGGAGCAGGCCGCCGACGGCGATGGGCTGCTGTCGGTGTTCGTGCCGCACGCGACGGCGGGCGTGATCATTCTCGAGCTCGGCGCCGGCTCCGACGACGACGCGCTGGCGACCCTCGACCGACTGCTGCCACGGGACGACCGCTGGCGGCACCGCCATGGCATCAGCCGGGCACGGCGCCGACCACGTCCTGCCGCTTCTCGTCTCGCCGTCCCTGACGGTGCCCGTGATCGGCGGCGAGCTGGCGCTCGGGACGTGGCAGTCGATCGCACTTCTCGACCCGAACGCGGACAACGCCGAGCGGACCGTGCTGCTGAGCTTCCTCGCGGGCTGATCGTCGCAGCCGCCCCTGGAGCCGGCCGGGCGCGGATCCGGCGGCCCGCGAATTGCCATTTGTCCGTGATGCGGGCACTAGGGTCGCGGCTGTCTGTCAGGTCGCCGGATTTCGAGCCAACGCCATGCTCATCCGCCCGTGCTGCAGACATCTGGCAAGGACTGGGCCGATCCGTCGGTCTAACGCCCGTGGAGCGGACATCTGGCGACAACGGCCCCCGCGCCGACGGCGCAACGCCCGTTGAGCGGACATCTGGCGACAACGGCTCCGGCGCGGGCTCAGCGCGGGCGCGGCCGGTCGCGGCGCCGAGCCGACGAATCAGTCCCGGCGACGAGCCCGGTGCCGCGGCAGCAGGAATGCCGCGGCTGCCAGAAGCCCGACGACGAACCCGATCAGCAGCAGCGGCACGAGCCGGTCCGGCCGGGCCTGCGCCGGCACGGCGACCACGTCGGTCGGCGGCGGCGTCGCGGCTCCCTGGTGGTCATCGCCGCCCGTGCCGCCGGTTCCGACCGTCGGCGGGACCGCGACCGTGCCGCAGACCTCGCCCAGCAGGTTCGTCGACGCCGTCAGCGATCAGGATGGTCGGCGTGGCTTCGGCGAGCGCGACCTTGCGGTCATCGCTGAGTGCCACGCCCCATGTCCGGCTGCAGTTGGCGGTCGCGACGTCGATCGCCTCGCCGGCCGGTGTCGAGATCGTCAGGCTGGCCGGTGCGACCCGCGTGCCCCAGGCGTAGATCTCGGCGTTGAACGAGCCGTCGGCCGCGGTGATCGCGGCGATCTCGAACGCACCGCCGTCGGGCGCCAGCTCCTCGGAGATCGTGAGGTGCACCCCCGCCAGCGGCGCACCGGCAGCATCGATCAGCGTCCCCGCCAGCATGACCCGCCCAGGATCGCTCGCCAGCGCGGTCGAGAACCCGCCCATCCCACCGCTGCCGACGGCAGCGGTGACGAGCAGGGCAGTCGCGGCCGCCCGAATCGATCTGTACGGAATTCCCACGCGCGCGCTCTCCCCGGAAGTACCAGTGCCGGTACTGGTCCGCAGGATCGCAGGGCCCTTCGACGGGTGTCCATAAGGCGCATGCCCTATCGGCGGAGCGCGGACGGCGCCGCTGTTGAGCGCCGGGCGGGCGCCCACGCTCGGTGCGGCCGCGCACCGGTTCGGCCGCGACGCAGTCCGCGGCCTCGCTCAGCAGGGCGTCCGGGAACGTTCGATCCCGATGTCCGATCCGGCCGACCCGGTGGTAGACTCCCGGGAACCCGACGGACCCAGAGGAACGCAGGCGCTGCGGGGCCCGCCGGTGACGAATGCAGACAACCCCCGACGACCGCCATTCCCCTCGCAGGATGGCCCGTCACCATGGTTCATCCACCCCCGGAGGCAGATGATGGCGTTGCGGTCCGATTCCGAGAACTTCGCGCTCATCCGGGTCATCGGGGTCGGCGGTGGCGGCAGCAACGCCGTCAACCGGATGATCCGGGCCGAGATGATGGGCGTCGAGTTCATCGCCTGCAACACGGATGCCCAGGCGCTCCTCCAGTCGGACGCGCCGCACAAGATCCGGATCGGCGACAAGATCACCCGCGGCCTCGGGGCCGGTGGCGACAGCTCGATCGGAGCCCGCGCCGCCGAAGAGGACTCGGAGAAGATCGCCCAGGCGCTGGCCGACTCGGACATGGTCTTCATCACGGCCGGGCTCGGCGGCGGGACCGGCTCCGGGGCCGCCCCGATCGTCGCCCAGCTCGCCAAGGACGCCGGCGCGCTGACGATCGGCGTCGTGACCAAGCCGTTCACCTTCGAAGGCGCCAAGCGCAAGCTCGTCGCGGAGAAGGCGGCCGAGGAGCTCAAGGCCCAGGTCGACACGCTGATCACGATCCCGAACGACCGCCTCAAGGACGTCGTCCAGAAGAACACCTCGATCATCGACGCCTTCCGCGTCGTCGACGACGTCCTCCGCCAGGGCGTCCAGGGGATCAGCGACATCATCACGATGCCGGGCCTGATCAACCTCGACTTCGCCGATGTGCGGGCGATCATGAAGGACGCCGGCTCGGCCCTGATGGGAATCGGCCGGGCGACCGGCGAGAACCGCGCCGTCGAGGCCGCCCGGATGGCGATCGCCAGCCCGCTGCTCGAGGTCAACATCACCGGCGCGCAGGGCATCCTGTTCAACATCACCGGCTCATCGAACCTCAGCCTGTTCGAGGTCACCGAGGCGGCCGAGGAGATCCGCGCCGCAGCCGACCCGGAGGCGAACATCATCTTCGGGACGAGCTTCAACGACCGGCTCGGCGAAGAGGTGATGATCACCGTCATCGCGACCGGCTTCGACGGCAACCGCAAGCGCGACGCCCATCGCCAGGCCCAGTCGGCGCAGCCCGCGGTCGATCAGCAGTCGGTCCGCGCTCCGCGCGAGCGCGACTTCCTCGAGGAGCTCGAGCGGCAGCGGGTCGAGTCGAGTGACGGCAGCGCCGACGGTCGCGAAGAGCGACCCGCGGCCGCCGTGATGGCGCCACGCATCGAGCGCACCGTCGGCGAGCCGGTGCCGGTCAAGCGGCCCGCGGCGTACGACGCGGACGACCTCGAGATCCCGAGCTTCCTTCGCCGGAAGTAGGCGCGGGCGGATCGAGCCGCCGCCCTTGACGACGCTCGGACCGGGTTCAGCGGACCATGCCGCCTTCGTGGCGGCCCGCGAGCGAGTGCTCGCGACCATCGCGGGTGCCTGTGCCCGGGTGCGGCGCGACCCCGCCGACGTCGACTTGGTCGCCGTCTCGAAGACGATCCCCGCCGAACGGCTGATCGCGGCCGTCGCAGCCGGCCTGACGACGCTCGGCGAGAACCGCGTGCAGGAAGGCGAGTCCAAGGCCGGCGATGGTCACGGGCGCGACCTGGCACCTGATCGGGCCGCTCCAATCGAACAAGGCCAAGCGGGCGCTGGCGACCTTCGCGGTCATCGAGTCGGTCGATTCCGTCGAGCTGGCCGAACGGCTCGACCGTCTCGCCGCCGAGCATCGGCCCGGCGCGCCGGTTCCGGTCCTCCTCCAGGTGAACGTGGACGGCGACGCTTCGAAGTCGGGCTTTGGGCCGGACGACCTCGAGCGCGGCCTCGAAGCGCTCGATCGGTGCGCCCACCTCGACATCCGCGGTCTGATGACGGTCGGCCGGCTCGTCGACGACCCCGAGGCGGCCCGCCCGACGTTCGTCGCGCTGCGCCGTCTGTCCGAGCGGCTGCGGACGCGCTGGGCGGGTCTCGGGCCCGAGCTGTCGATGGGGATGAGCGACGACTACCCGATCGCGATCGAGGAGGGCGCCACGATCGTTCGGGTCGGTCGAGCCCTGTTCGGCGAGCGTCCGCATCCCTGATTGCCGCACGGGAGCCGCGGGACACGGCTGCTAGACTCGGCGCGTGGGTGTCTTCCTCTCGAACCTGCTCCAGGTCGCGTTCCTCGCGATCTGGGTGCTCATCCTCGGTCGGGTGTTCCTGTCGTGGGTCGATCCGACCGGCCGGACGCAGGCCGGCTCGTTCGTGATCGCCGCGACCGAGCCGCTCCTGGCTCCGATCCGGCGGGTCCTGCCGTCGACCGGCTCGATCGACCTGTCGCCCCTCATCGTCCTGATCGTGCTGAGCCTTCTCTGGCGGGTCGTGTGAGTCCTGGCTGACATCGACGTTCGCTTCGCCGTCCGGTTGACCCCTCGTTCGGGCTCCGACCATGTCGACGGCGTGGTCGACGGGGTGCTCCGAGCGCACGTCGCGGCGCCGGCGGTCGGAGGGGCCGCCAACCAGTCGCTGCTGCGCCTGCTGTCCGACGAGCTGGGCGTTCCCCGTCGGTCGGTCCGGCTCGTGGCCGGGGCCGCCGGGCGCCAGAAGCTGGTCGTCGTCGACGGCCTCGAGCCGGCCGAGCTCATTGCCCGCTATCCGGGCCTGCGGGTATGATCGAGGCCGTAGCAGCGGTGTCCTGAGTGGCGCCGCCGCCTCCCGGGCGATTGGCTCAGTGGTTAGAGCACGCGGTTCACATCCGCGGGGTCACTGGTTCGAATCCAGTATCGCCCACCATCGTGACCCCACCAGAGCCGGGCCTTCGGGCCCTGTTTCTGTGTTTGTCGAACCGCCAAGGACTGTCTCCTGAGCGGTCTTGCGAGATCGATGCCGGGACTGCATCAGGACCAGGCGACGAAGGCGCTCAGGGTCGCCAATACGGTGTGTAGTCGCCTGTGGCCGTCGCTTGACAAGGTCGACCACTAGACCCGAAACGGCCCCGACCAATAGGCCGATTCAAGGCGCCCGCTGGGGTCCTACCGGTCCCGAATGGTCGCCCGGCGCTCGCGACCCCAAACCTGACGGGTCAACGACTCCACCTCGGCATCGGTGACACTCCTGGCGTCGCTTCGCAGCGGCATCGCGTCCCGCCGGGCGGCAACCTTAACGAGCCTGTTGCGGAGGTTGAGGAGTTCATCTGGGATCATGCAGGGCGAGTGTGCGGGTCCGCACCGGCCCCGTCATGACCAGCAGTCATGCGAGAGCCCCGACCCGGAGGCGAGGCCGAGGGCCACTTTCTCGGTGGACGTCTCGATCTGCCCGATCATCGCGGTCAGCGCCCCGAGGGCGGCGCCGGAGCGCACTCGCCGTTCCGGCGATCCAGGTCGCTCCCACCGTCCTCGGCCGCCGACTCGGCCGTCTGCCTTCGCAAGGCTGTTGCAACTCGTGGCAGAACGGCTCGTGTGGTCCATTTAAAGCCGGTCCGCGACGATTCCGATGGCTCGACGCGACGCGCGCGGGACCTGGCGTCGCCTCGTGGCATCGCGCCGCGGACGCCACGGGCAGGGCGGGCACCGTGCATCCGGCCCTGTCGCGACTCAGCCGATCGGTGTGAGGAGAGACACATGGCCAGGCGTGCGACCGAAACACGTGGCGACCGGTCGAAGCAGACCGTCGGGACCAGTCCCAAGCGAGAACAGCTGCTCCCGTTCACAGATCGTCCGGGCAACATGGGTCTGACGACCAATCAGGGCCTGGCGATCAACGACGACCAGAACTCTTTGAAGGCGGGTGAGCGTGGGCCGTCCCTTCTGGAAGACTTCCACCTTCGTGAGAAGATCACGCACTTCGATCACGAGCGGATCCCGGAGCGGGTGGTCCACGCCCGCGGCTCGGCAGCGCACGGTGTGTTCCGGGTGTACAAGTCCCTGGCCACGCTGACCAAGGCCGGATTCCTGACGGATCCCGCCCGCGAGACGCCGGTGTTCGTGCGCTTCTCGACCGTGGCCGGATCGCGCGGCTCGACGGACCTCGCGCGCGACGTCCGCGGTTTCGCGGTGAAGTTCTATACCGAGGAGGGCAACTTCGACCTCGTCGGCAACAACATGCCGGTGTTCTTCATCCAGGACGCCATCAAGTTCCCGGACCTCATCCACGCGGTCAAGCCCGAGCCGGACAACGAGATCCCTCAGGCGGCCTCGGCCCACGACACGTTCTGGGACTTCATCTCGGTGATGCCCGAGTCGATGCACATGGTGATGTGGGTCATGTCGGACCGGGCGATCCCGCGGAGCTATCGGATGATGGAGGGCTTCGGGGTCCACACCTTCCGCCTCGTCAACGCCAAGGGGACGTCACGCTTCGTCAAGTTCCACTGGAAGCCGCTCCTGGGCGTCCACTCGGTCGCCTGGGACGAGGCCCAGAAGATCTCCGGCAAGGATCCCGACTTCCATCGACGTGACCTGTGGGAGGCGATCGCGGAGGGCAAGTTCCCCGAGTGGGAGCTCGGCCTCCAGGTGATCGAGGAGAAGGACGAGTTCGCCTTCGGCTTCGACCTGCTCGATCCCACCAAGCTCATCCCGGAGGAGCTGGTGCCTGTCCAGCGGGTCGGAAGGCTCACCCTGAACCGGAATCCGGACAACTTCTTCGCGGAGACCGAGCAGGCCGCGTTCCACGTGGGCCATGTTGTGCCGGGCATCGACTTCAGCAACGATCCGCTGCTGCAGGGCCGCCTCTTCTCCTACACCGATACCCAGCTGATCCGGCTCGGCGGTCCGAACTTCCACGAGATCCCGATCAACCGCTCGGTCGCCCCCGTCCACAACAACCAGCGGGACGGCCACATGCGCCAGACGATCAGCGCGGGCAAGGTCAGCTACGGGCCGAACACGCCTCGGCGACAATCAGCCGGCCCAGGTTGCCGCCGCCGCGGGCGGCTATGTCACGCATCCGGAGCCGGTCGAGGGCGACGAAGGTCCGCCAGCGAGGCGCCAGCTTCTTCGACCACTACAGCCAGGCCCGGATGTTCTTCAAGAGCCAGTCGGAGCCGGAACAGCAGCACCTCATCAAGGCGCTCCGCTTCGAGCTCGGCAAGGTGAAGAACCCTGACGTGCGCGAGCGGATGGTCCTGCACCTGGCTCAGATCGACCAAGGGCTGGCCTCGTCCGTCTCGAAAGCCCTTGGGCTGAGCGTGCCCGCCAAGCCGGCCGCGCCGCCGAATCGGAGCGTCCCGGCTGACGGCGATCCGAAGAAGCTTCAGCACCGCCAGGTGGCCGATCCGACCATCGTGTCGAAGCCCCTGAGCATGACCGCCCACGTCCCCGGGCCGATCACCACGCGAAAGGTCGCCGTGCTCGTCGCGGATGGCTTCGATGCCGCCGGAGTCGCGGCCCTGATCAAGGCCTTGGCTCGGGAAGGCGCGGCGGCGGTGCTCGTCGGTCCGCACGTTGGCCCGTTCATCGCGGACGACCACAAGGCCTACGCCGCGCCGTTTTCGATCCTGACCACCTCCTCCGTGCTCTTTGACGCGGTCGCCGTCGCCGATGGACCGAACGCAGCGGCTTGGAGCGAGGACGTGGATGCGATCGAGTTCGTCAAGGACGCGTACAAGCACTGCAAGGCCGTCGCCGCCAGCGGCGACGCCATCAAACTGCTCCGGGCGGCCGACATCCCCGTCGACGGGCCAAAGGGCGACCGGCCCGCCGATGCCGCCACCGTGATCGGCGACCGACTCACCCCGCAGGCCGTCAAGCGCTTCATCACGGCCATGGCTGATCACCGGCTGTGGACCCGCGAGCCTGGTCTGCACCTCCCGATCTGACTTCGTCACGACGATGCAAGTGGGGCGCTCCCCGGGCCGATGCGGCTGGATGACTCGAATCGCGAATCTCGATCTGCCCCCAGGCACGCAATTGGAGGAACACGGGCATGTGCATGAATTGCGGCTGTGGCGAGCCCGATGAGCGCCATCAGCCAACGGACATCACGCGCGAAGACGTTCAGCGGGCCGCCCAGGGCAGTGGCATCTCGCTCGAGCAGGCGACCAAGAACATGACCGAGTCGCTGGCGAAGATCTCGTCCACGAACCGCCAGGAAGCGAGCGCCGGCGCGACGGCCAACTAGCGGGCGAGCGAGGCCGAACAACGACGAGTCCCTTCACCCGAATCCGGGCGGGCGAACGGCTCTTGTCGGCCGCGATGATTGGAGCCGTGCCGGCTCCAGGTGCGCTGGCACGGCCCCTAGGACGCTTGCGTCCTCGCATCGAACAGCCGGCCGTATTGCGCTCGCAGGACGTCGATCTCGTCCCGGATCTCCTCGTACTCGGGCGAGCCGATCGCGATCGTCTCCAAGCGGCGTTCGGCCGCTCGCCAGCGGCCCAGGACGTCGCCGACGGTGTACACGCGAGTCCTGGAGGCCTTGGAGCCGGGCAATGCATTCAGCGACGCGACATACGAGCCATTCGTTTGCCGGGCGATCGCAAAGGCAACCCGAACCCTCGCGCCGCCCGGACGCTTGATCGTGGTGATCCCCGCGATGCCCGACCGCCCGGCGGCCTGCCACTGCTCGCGCAACGCGGTCTGTTCGTCCGGGTCCGTCGGGTCTGCCGCCAGGGACCCCTGAGGGAGCGCTCGCAACTCGTCCAACGAGCGCCCGAGGAGCGCCAGGGCCGCATCGTTGGCGGCCTCGATGACGCCTTCAGCACCGATCCACAACGTCGGCTCCTCACCGACTGTCCCGCTCATGTTCCCGCCTCCTCGACGTGCGACATCGCCTCCGCTTGACGCCCCGGAACACGGTCTGAGAGGATTCATATCAGATGCCGAAGCGGTCAAGCAATACCCGAGATTCAGAGCCGCCCCGAGGGTCCGGCGACGAGCCCGTCAAGGATCTGCACGCCGTCGAATTGGGCCGGCGCGGCGGTCGCATCGGCGGCCGAGCGAGGGCAGAGAGTCTGACGCCCGAACAGCGGTCCGACATCGCTCGGAATGCCGCCGCCAAGCGGTGGAAGCGCCGGGCCAACGACGCCATCGACAAAGAGATCAAGCCCGAGCGGAAGCGGGATCGCTTGAGCCAACGTCTGCGCGAGGCGTTCGCCGCGGGCGCCGAGGCGCACAGCCACCAGGTCACGGGGCGCGGGCTCACCGACGACGAGCTCGACGATGTTCTTCGTCGCTATCCGGGACACGACAACGACGGCCAAGGGCCGGCCTGAGAGCGAACACGAGCGAAGCCGGCTGGCGTCGCCCAGGCGGGTCGCCCCGACGTTGATCCTCCTCTTCGAGGCGACAGGCCGGTTCGACGCTCGACGCTGTTCCGGTGCAACGAGACAGCAATGGCGTCAATTCACACGTCAGGACGTGTTTCACGCGGTTCGAGTCAGACTGATCACATGGCAGGCGAGCGCGCGGCCCCGCGCGACCACGAGTCTCCGAAGGACCGTTTGAGCGAGAGGTCCGACGAGATCCTCCAGGCGGTCGACGACCTGCGCCAGATGGAGGCTCAGAAGCGCTCAGAGCCCATCTCGACGCCAGAGTTCCATCGCCTCGCCGAGGACATCACGCGCAAGAGTCGTGACGTCTTCCGGATCGCGCTCGACGAGGAGCAGCTCGGGGACGAGTCGGCGAGGGGGCCGGAGACGATCGACGACATCGACCGGGGCCGCTCCGGGCCTTGATGTCCAGTGACATCGCCGCAACGTCCTCGTGGCGGCCCGTGGGACATCGCCGTCGGCGGATGCCACGACATGCGCCCCAGCCACCGCAGAAGGGGGTACCGATGATGGACCGGGACGAAGTCCCTGAAACGAACCAGGACCTCATCCACCGACTCCGGGTCGCGGCCGAGCACGAACTCGATGTGACGCCCGAGTCGTCGCCGCTGCATGCATGGCTCGCGGCCGAAGCCGATGAGCTCGCCGTTGCCGACGATGCGCGAGCGGCCCGTCATGAATGACCGGGGTCTGCGTGGTCTGTGGCGCGACTACGGTCTGAGCATCACGCTTGCTGCGCTGTTCCTCGCCGCCTGGACGCTCCAGACGTGGACGGGCTGGGTCGAGTTCGTCGCCGAACAAGCGGCTCATGGCGAGCAGGCGCAGGCCTTCGGCGACCATGGTTACGTCTGGTCCTGGGCGCAGGCGACGTTCGAAAACTGGCAATCCGAGTTCCTGCAGGTCTTCGTCTTCATCGTCCTCACGACGTTCCTCGTTCATCGCAAGAGCCACGAATCGCCTGACAGCGACTACGAGACCGAGGCGTCCCTTCGGCGGATCGAGACAAAGGTGGACGCGCTGGCAAAGCAGCTCGGATCAGATGGCTGACCTCAACCTCCAGGCCGGCGAGGTGGAAGAGGAGCACCTGCGGACCATCCGCCAGGGTTTGCACTGGGCATACCTCGCGGGGGTCCTCGCGATCGGCGGCGTCCTCATGCTGCTGCTGATCGCCTGGCTCGACGCGGCCGGTTGAGGCGCGGGTCAAGCTCCGCGACCGCGGCGCGGTGCGCTGTGCCGATTTCGCCGCGGCGACCCGGGACCGGGGCCGGTGGCCCGCCTAGCTTGCTTCGCGCCGAGTCCCCTCGCCCAGGGCCTCTGCCTGATCGCGCGTGCGGCTGCTGCGCCGATCGGCCATCACCGGGATCGGTGCGTGTTCCGTCGTCGCGGGCATTGCCTTGCCGACCAATGCGCCGAACAGGCGCTCGTAGTCATCGATCATCCGCTCGACGGAGAACTTGCCGACCGCTCGCTGGCGCACCTGTCGCCGGTCGATCGCCTTCGCCCGCTCGACCGCCAGGACCGCTTCCTGGAGGTCGTCGACGAGGAAGCCCGAACGCCCGTGCTCGATGATCTCGGGCAGGGCCCCCGCACGCCGGGCGATCACCGGCGTCCCGGTCGCCATCGATTCGATCGCGACGAGACCGAACGGCTCCGGCCACCCGCCGAGCATCAGGGTGGCCAGCGCGCCTGCGTACAGCTCGTCCCGCCGCGCCGGGCCAACCTCACCCAGGAACTCGACAACCCCCTCTTCGACAGCCGGGCTCACGATCTGGGCAAAGAGCTCCCGCTCGCGCTGGTCGTAGACCTTGGCCGCCATCCGCAGCCGCAAGCCGGTCGACCGCGCCAGGGCGATGGCATCCTCGACGCCCTTCTCGGGGGCGACGCGGCCAACGAAGGCCAGATACTCGCCGACCGTGGATTGAAACGGCGCACCGGCCAGGTCCAATCCGTGCGGGATCGTCGCGACCCAGTTGGCCTGCGGCGACCAACGTCGCTGGCTCTCGCTGATCGCGACGAGCGGGACATCGCTGAACTCATCCAGCAGGGCAGGGTGGCCACCCACATCCAGGCGTCCGTGGAAGGTTGATACGACGGGCGTTGGCGACCATCGGGCGAATGGAAGCCCCATGGTCTCGACATGCGAGTGGATGATGTCGAAGTCGTCCAACCGCGACCAGGCCTTGGCGATGGTGAGGTTCAGGTAGGACCCGAGATCGCCGTGATACCCGAGGGCCCAGAGGCTGCGCGGCACCGTCGGGACGAGCTCGCAATCGACGTGAGAATTGCCGGGCGCGAAGAGCGTCACGCGATGCCCGCGATCGTGAAGGCCCGCAACGAGAGCCGCGACGATCCGCTCGGTCCCCGCGTAGCGAGCGGGCGGGATGGGCAGCATCGGTGGCGACAGGACGCCGATCCGCAGGGGTCGATCAAGAGACGGGGAGCGCTCCCCACCGATGCGCTGCACGTTGATACCTCCGGGTCCGAGTGAGCGAGGTCGGGCCGAGCTCCAACGTCCGCCCATGCCCGCAGACGGCGACGCCCTGATCGGACGAGGCCCGCTGGAGGATCATCGGCCAGCCGGCGGGCCAGTGGGATGCGTGTCACCTGAGGTTTCGATTCAGGGGCGTTGCGAGTCCGGGGAACCGACCCGATCGGCCTCGTGCGGGTCGGGTCAGCCCTCCGCAGGCGACGTCGGCTTCATGATCGTCACGAACGTCTCGCCCGAGACCTCCGTGTACGAATCGAACTCGAAGAGGTAGCCGTCCGGGCCCGGCATTCGGAAGCGGGACACGGCCCAGCCCGCGTCCGCGATCATCCGCATGACAGCGCTGACCTGCTCCGTTGTGCCGGCGGTCACGAGGTCTTGCCAGTGTTGCCCGACGAGGTCTGGACCGAGGGCCGCCCGGGCGGCATCGTTCGCCTCGAGGATCCGGCCCTGCGTGTCATAGTGAACGAGCGGCAAGCCGTCGGCCCGCCACCATTCAGCCGCCGGTTCAGCCGCGGTCGTCACGTCGCGGAAGGCTCGCCACATTCCGCCATTCGCTTCGACACGCGCGTGCGGATAGAGCCGGCGCAGGCGAATCGCGAGGCCATCGGGCGTCGGTTCGGGCATCCGATCAAGCGCCTCGCGCGCATACCTTCCGAAGACGACATCGGACGCCGGCTCACACACGAGGTCGACGCTGATGGACGGCACCACAGGCGGAGCGATGGGCAGGTCGTCCGCGAGGCGAAAGGCGCAGAAGATCCGTCCGTCGACGGTCCACGCCCGCAGATCGCACGCGATCGTCTCGCCATTGGCTGGGCGAACCAGGGTCGTTGCCGACAGCTCGTGTCCAGCGGCCACGACGGCGAAGAGCTCCGTGGCGTCCTGAAGGGTGCCGGGCGCCACGAAGTCCGTGAAGAAGCGGGGCATCACATCGGAGGGCCCGAGTCCGAGGATGGCACGGGCCGGGGCATTGGCCTCTTCGATCCAGCCCTCGGTCGTCACGGCCACGCGCGGCGTTCGCCCGTCCGCCCACCAGCGCGGATCGGCGCTGGACTGCCAGACACCATCGCGGTAGACGTACCAGACGTTCTCCTGGCCGGAGACTTCGCTCGCCCGGACCGCGACCCGCGGAAAGAGCTGACGAAGCCTCGCCGCCAGCTCTTCCGTGGTCTCGAACGCACGTTGGGCAGCCAGGCGTTCGACGTGGCGCCGGAAGGCGGAATCGTTGGACGGGATGATCCTGACGCTGCGCTCCACTGAACCACCTGGACTTTGGTATGGACGGACGAACTGAACGGATCACGCCCTGCGCGGACGGGAGTGATGGTGACGCCGCAAGGACGAGGCAACAAGTCACAGCGCCCTTACAGCAGCCGGAGGTCAATCCGTCAATTTCGCCAACACTGGATGACGGCCGTCAAGACTAGTGACGGCGCCTACGGCGATTGGGCGTGTGCACGAGGCGGGCGCCCGCGACGCTTGGCGCGCCGGCCCGCGGCGACGTCTTCGTTCGTACGGCCGCTCTTGACGCTCTCGGGAAGGTCGTCCGCATCCCAGCCGGACACCGCTGCGTCGTCGCGCCGGTGGATCAACAACCACTTCGGCTTCGTGGGACGCGCCTTGACCCAGCGATCCGTCCGGATCAGCACGAACCCCCCGTGGAGCTTGGCACCCTCGAGGCGAACCTTCAGCTCGCCCGCTTGGATCGCCGTCCTCGCGTCGGGCTGAGCGGGGTCCGCCGTCCAGCGGCCCCAGTCCCAGACGATGACGTCGCCGCCGCCGTACTGTCCGGCGGGGATCACCCCCTCGAACCCGAAGTACCCCAGCGGATGGTCCTCGACCTGGACGGCCAGGCGCTTCGCCGCCGGGTCGAGGGTCGGGCCTCGCGGCACCGCCCACGACGCGAGGACGCCGCCGATCTCGAGACGGAGGTCGTAGTGGAGCCTGCGCGCACGGTGGCGGTGGATCACGAAGCGACCGCCGGACGTCGGCTCCCGACGCGGATGGCGGACCGGCGGGTCGACGTCGATCTCGTCCGGCTCCGGCGTTTGCGAGAAGTCGCGCTTTGACCGGTACGTCCGGAGGGTCATCGCGGTCCGACGTTCGGTTCGGTCTTCAGCTTCCTGCGGGTCGCCTTCGGCGTCATGACGACGGCCTCCACGACGCGACCTTCGGCGAGGCGGTCACGAACCCTTGCGTGATCGCTGATCGCCGCGATCGCCCTGACCCTTCGGGACGACCTTCTTGGCGTCCGTCCGGCGGTCGGCACTCAAGGATCGGCCCACCTCGGTCTGATCCGTGGTGAACCGGCCCCAGGCATCGCGTCGGGCATAGCGCTTGCCGGAACCTTGCTCGACGAGCTCTCGCTTCGGCATCGGGCGAACCTCCATCCTGTTTCAAGGGGTCATCGGATCGTGACTCCGCCCCGATTGCACCGGCAGAGACGAGCGACGCCGGGACGTTGCGAGAACGGAACACGGCTCGCGGCGGCGGTCGCGGACTCCCGGCTCAGCCCCGGAGGATGAGCTCGCCGACCGCCTCTCGATTGGTCAGCAGGATCTCGAGGTCAACCCCGAGCCGCTCGACGAAGAGGACGAAGTTGAATTGCTCGGGCTGATCGAGGTAGGCCATCGACGGCACGATCATGCCCTGGCACAGGCCGCTGTCCCGCACGGCACCGGCCAACCGTCGGGCCATCGCGCGATCGAGGAGTTGAGCCGCGCCTCTCGCCAGTCCGAACAGCTCGAGGACGGCGTCGGCGCGGACATCCACCACACTGACTGCCTGAAGCCGGAAGGACCACAGGCAACGCGAGTCGGCCGGGGCGCCGATGTGGCGTTGACGCGCGTATTCGGCCAATGCGACGGCGGGATCACCGGCCAGATAGACCGTCCGTTTCCCACTGGCTCCCCATCGATCGCGGCCGTCATCGGCCCGGGCGAGTGCGTCGTACGCGAATGGCCGGTCCTTGGGTGCGTGGCAGTGGACGCGGCCACCGAACGGCCGGACGAGTCCTCGAATCTGCTGGCCCCGTGACGCAGAAGCGACCACGGCGTCTGCGCCGTGGTCGCTTCGTCGATCACGCGCCGACAGGGGCGCGTTGGAAACGGGCCGCTCGGCATCACCGGGCGGCATCGGCTTCAGCCGTTCGTACCCTGGTTCGAGCCGGCGGTGCCTTCGTCCATGCCGGACTCCCCTTGCCCGCCCGAGCCCGACCCGCTCCGGTTCCCCCAGTCGCCGGAGCTGGCGCCCTGTCCGGAGCCTTGGCCGCCCGCCATCCCGGAGCTGCTGCCCGCGGCCGCTCCGTAGTCGGACCCACCGCTGGCCGTCCTGCCGCCGGTCGAGCCGTCGTCATTGCCGGACGTGCCGCTGTTCGAACCGGGAGTGCTGCTCGCGTCCGATCCAGCCATTCGCGGTCGGGTGAGCTCGTCATGTCGCGGTCGGGTGAGCCGGTCGTCGCCTCCGGTCCGCCACTCGTCCGCTGACCCTCGTTCTTCTCCCAATCCTTCTGCTGCGTCATCGAGATCTCCTTCGCCGATCAGGACCGGGCCGGTCCTGTGAGCCTGGGGAGGTCAGTGTCGGGAGCGCCCCATCGAGGGACGAGATTCAAGGGACGGTGACGCGTTACGAGACCATCGCAACAGTCCGGAGGGGGGAGCCGGGCGGGCCGCGGCCGGCGACCGATCCTCGGGTCGCGAGGGAGTTGCAACAGCCCGCCTGCGATCCGACGACTCGCGGCGAAGGCCCGAGTGGCGATGCTGACGGAAGGGGACCCGAGTGGGTCCCGATGACCGATGGGAGAGCCACGCGCGTGCCACGACGACTCAAGCTGCCGAACCTGGGCCGAAGCAAGGCCAGCAAGAAGACGGACGCCGCCGTCCAAGGTCCTGACCTGGAGAAGTCGGAGGCAGACACGGCGAGGCTCCACCGGCTTCTCGAGCAGCCGACCCACGACCGACCGCCCGCCCGCAACGCTGCTCATCCGGATCGCGAGTAGGCCCGCGAGCCACCGTCTCGCAATGGACGCCGGCTTCCAACGGGCCACCCGCTCCCCCTTGGAGGATCAACCATGACGACCGTCGACCAAGACACGAAGGACGCGCGCCCGCTCGCGCCGAGGCTGGATCCTCGCGACGCCTACCCCCGGCCGCCCTTCCCCATGCAGGAACAAGAGCTCCCCGGGCGCGATTCGCTCCTCGACCCGAAGCCCGACCATGGCGAGGCGACCTACGTCGGGCACGGCGTCCTCGAGGGCATGGCCACGATCGTCACCGGCGCCGACAGCGGCATCGGCAAAGCGGTCGCGCTGGCCTTCGCGCGTGAGGGCGCCGACGTCGTCATCGGATACCTCGACGCCGACGACGATGCCCAGCAGACGATCGACCTCGTCGAAGCCGCCGGGCGCAAGGCGCTCGTGCTCCCGGGCGATCTCCGGGATGAGCAGTATTGCCGCAGCGTCATCGAGCGGGCCAGGGACGAGTTCGGGCGGATCGACGTGCTGGTCAACAACGCCGCCTACCAGCAGCGGTTCGATGCGGTCGAGGACGTGTCGACGGAGGAGTGGGAGCGGACGCTGCGGACGAACCTCACCGCGACGTTCTGGATGTGCCGCGAGGCCGTGAAGGTGATGAAGCCCGGCGCCTCCATCATCAACGTGAGCTCGATTCAGGCACGGGAGCCATCTCCGAACCTGCTGGCGTACGCCACGACCAAGGGCGGACTGGTCACCTACTCGCAGGCCCTGTCCGGCATGCTCGCTCCTCGCGGAATCCGCGTGAATGTCGTCGCACCCGGACCGGTCTGGACGCCCCTCGTCGCAGCGACGACCGATGCCGAGAAGCTCAGCAAGTTCGGCGGCGACACGCCGCTCGGGCGGCCGGCTCAGCCCGCGGAGCTCGCCCCAGCGTTCGTGTTTCTGGCATCGCCGTCTGCGTCGTACATCACCGGCGCGGTCGTCCCCGTGACGGGCGGCGAGCTCTTCGGCTAGCGACGGAGAGGCTCCATGACCGTCCGGATCGGGACCTCCGGCTTCATCTACGAGCACTGGCGCGATCGCTTCTATCCGCCCTCGGCGCGTGGGTCGGAGCTCGAGCTGTACGCGCGGACGTTCGACACCGTCGAGCTCAACGTCACCTTCTATCGGATGCCGGCGAGCTCGACCTTCCGCTCCTGGGCGACCCGCGTCCCGGACGAATTCGTGTTCGCCGTGAAGGCCAGCCGCTACCTTACCCACGTGCGGCGCCTGAAGCAGCCTCGGGACTCGGTGGCGCTCCTCGTGGACCGGGCCCGCGAGCTCGGCTCCCATCTCGGACCCATCCTCATCCAGCTGCCGCCCGACCTCGAGCTCGACCTCGGCGCGCTCGAGGAGACCCTGGATGCCTTTCCGGGAGACGTCCAGGTTGCCGTCGAGCCGCGGCACGCGTCGTGGTTCGTCGAAGACCTCCGGGACGTGCTCCATACGCGCAACGTGGCCCTGTGCCTGGCCGACCGGCTTGGTCCCATCACTCCGCTGTGGCGCACCGCGGATTGGTCGTACGTCCGATTCCACGCCGGCCGGGCCCGACCGAGGTCCTGCTACAGCGCCCACGAGCTGGCGGCGTGGGCAGAGCGCCTCGAGGCGGGCTGGGGCCGGCGCGCGCCCGGATACGTGTTCTTCAACAACGATGGGCACGGCTGCGCTCTGCGCGACGCCAGCGTCTACGCCCGTGCCCTCGCCGAGCGACGCGTCGCCCTGTCGAGCCTGCCGATCGTCGGCGATGACGTTCTTCTCGACCCAGGCAAGGTTGTCGCGGACGCGGCGGGCCGCGCGCCATCGGACGCGGCCCGTCCCTGGCGAGCCGCGCCCAGAGTCGGATCCAGTCCACGGTCAAGCAAGGGAGCCGCTACGCGATGCCAACCCCGCTGAGCCCGGGTCCGGTCAACGAGCTGGTGCCCGATCGCCTCCCGCCGTACCTGTCGAACGGGGTGCTCGGCATCCGGTTCGCCACCCTGCCGCACCTGCCCGGGACCACGATGGTCAGCGGATTTGCCGGCATCGCGCCGGATGACGGCGTCGAAGGCTTTGCCCGCGCTCCGTATGTCCTCGCGATCGATGTCGCGGTCAACGGCGTCTGGGCGTCCACGGCTCCCGCATGGGTCGAGCTCGTCGAGCAGCGCTACGACTTCTCCGCGGGAGAGCTCCTGACGTCCTGGACCTTCCACTCAGGCGATACGACAGCGACGATCAGCACGGTCGCGTTCTGCGCGCGATCGGTGCCCGGGCTGGCCGCCGTGGAGGTCACGGTCGTCGTTGATCGACCCGCCGACCTCCGCATGTCGGCGGGCGTGGACCCGACGGGGGTCCCGGGGTTCGGTGACCGGGAGGCGCAGCCGCAGGACCAAGGGCCGAACGAGGGCGTGGACGGCCGGCTTCGGTGGCACTCGGGTGGGGACCTGTCCACGCTGGGGATCGCCTACACGACCGCCGTTGCCGGCGGCGCCGGGGTCGAGCGATCCACGGCGACGCGGGACGATCGCGGCAGATTCTCTACCACGTATGACCTGCGAGCGCGGCGGGATCGCCGCTATCAGGTCGGCCTCATCACGGCTGTGGTGCCGGAGCTCTCGCACGCGCGCCCGGATGAGGAAGCCGGACGGCTCGCCGCCGTGGGCGCAAAGGAGACCCTCAATGGTTTGCGGCGGGCGAACCGCGCGGCGTGGGACGAGCTGTGGCGAGGACGGATCGTGCTCGACGGTGCTGAGCAGCGCTGGCAGGCGATCACCGACGCGAGCGTCTTCTACCTTCTGAGCTCGACCCACTCCGCATCGCTGGCGAGCACCTCGCTGTTCGGGCTCGCCTATTGGCCGACCTACCACTACTACCACGGCCACGTCATGTGGGATATCGAGACCTTCACGCTGCCCCCGTTGCTCCTTCTTGCGCCACATGCAGCCCACGCCCTGCTGGACTACCGCTTCCGCAATTTGGGGGCCGCTCATCACAACGCAGCGCTCCACGGGTGGCGGGGCGCCATGTACCCGTGGGAGAGCTGCCCCCAGCACGGCGAAGAGGCGACGCCAGGCGCGCGTCCGTATACGGAAGACCACGTCAGCGCCGACATCGCCCTGGCGTTCGCCGGATACGTCAACGCGACCGGGGACGTCGACTACGCCCGGCGGATCGCCTGGCCCGTGCTCCGCTCCGTCGCCGAGTTCATCGTGTCTCGGGTGGTTCGAACGCGGCGTGGCTACGAGATCCTCGGAACCGTCGGGCCGCGCGAGGTGTACGTGTCGGTCGACAACAACGCCTACACCAACATGTCCGCGGCGCTTGCACTGGACGCGGCCGTCGATTGCGCGGCCATGATCGGTGAGCCTGCGCCGGGTCTCTGGCGTCAGATCGCGGCAGGACTGGTCGTCCCGCGCGATCGTCGGCGGAAGGCGATCATCAATCACGATGGCGCGCGGCTGACCGAGCCGCAGGGCGGAGTGCCGGAGGGCGCGGCCGGTTTGTTCCCCCTGGGCTACCGGACGGATCCCGGGATCGAGCTCGCCACCTACCGATACGCGGCCGTGGAGCAGGCCCCGCTCTATGTCGGCGCGCCCATGCTCAGCGCCCTCCTGCCGGTCTACGCGGCTCGAGCCGGTCAGCCTGCCTTGGCGCGCCAATTGCTTGAGACCGGGTACGGCGAGTTCATCAACGACCCGTTTCTCGAGCCCGACGAGTACCCGCGCTCTCGGAAGGACCGCCCACGGGCTTCGCCCATGTTCGCGAACCTCAGCGGCTACCTTACCGGGCTGCTGTACGGATTCACCGGGCTGCGTCCGAGCGCAGGTGAACCCGACTCCTGGGCCGTTCGACCACCCTCGCTGCCGCAGGGATGGCGCGGCATCGAGGTTGAGCAGGTCTGGATCCGCCGAGAGCCGCACTCACTGGACGCCCGGACTGGGGCTGCTCGTGCGACCCTCACAAGATCCGAGTAGCGATCTTCAACCAGCTGCGAACGGCAGCGGGCTCCGTGGCGCGCCCGATGCAATCGAGCTCGTCGGCGGTCAGGTGGCTCATCGGCCGGACTCCGGGAGGTCCGCGCCGTATTCAGCATCGCTGACGAGCTCTCCCCACTCGGTCGGTGCTCCCTCGTCGGGCGCCTCGAACAACGCGAGATGGGTCATGAACCGGTCCGGCGCGGCGCCGTGCCAGTGCCACTCGCCGGGCGGAGTGACGATGGTGTCGCCGGCCCGGATCTCGACGATGTCCCCGCCGCGTGCCTGCATCCGGCCGACGCCGTCGGTGACGTGGACCGTCTGACCGACCGCGTGGGCATGCCATGCATTTCGCGCGCCGGGCGCGAACCGGACGAGCGCGGCGCGGAGCCGGGACGGCGCTTCGCCCTGGGCGATCTGGTCGATCCAGGCGTCACCGGTGAACGTCTCGGCCGGAGCCTTCTGCGTCGGCACCTTCGGCAGGGTGTTCATGCTCGGTCTCCTCACTCGTTCGGGGCGCCGGTCGAGGGCGGCCAGCTCCGCTGAGCCTCGAAGCCCCCGATCTGCCGCTGCAGCATCCGTCGGATCAGACGCGTTGTCATGCTCTCGTGAGAAGATGGGCCACCGGCGACGCGGTTCTCGAGGAAGCGGCCGAGCATGACCCGAGGTGACCCATTGCCACCGGCGCCCAACGAGCCGCTGGTCGTCGGCCTGGACGTCGGGGGAACGGCCATCAACGCGACCATCGTCGACTCGTCGCGGCGCTTCCTCATCGACGGCCTCTGCGAGACCCGGTCGAGGGTCCTTGAAGGCCCCGAGGCGACGATCGAGGCGCTGGCGAGCGCGCTCGATGGCGTGATCTCGCAGGCTGGAGTTCGGCGCGACAGGATCGTGGCCGTGGGCCTCGACTCTCCCGGCCCCGCGAGTGCCGATGGCGTGATCTCCGTCCGCGGGGGCACGAACTTCCCCGACCCGCCGTGGCCCGGGTTCGACCTGCGGTCTGCCCTCGAGATCCGGATCGGCCTCCCGGTCACCTACATGAACGATGCGAATGCCGCCGCCCTCTACGCCCACGATCGACACTTCGGCGGACAGGGCGGCCGCCGGTCGTCGGTCTCGGCCATCGTCGGGACCGGACTCGGGGGCGGCGTCGTCGTCGATGGCGCGGTGGTGACCGGCGCGGCCGGCATGGGCGGAGAGCTCGGGCATGTCCACCTCCAGATGGACGGCCTCCTGGAGCCCGAGCAATCGCAACCGGTCTGCAACTGCGGCTTCGATGGCGACGCCGAGAGCATCGCCTCGCTGAAGGGCATCGAACGCAACCTGCTTCCGTACTGGCTGAGCCGATACCCGGACCACGAGCTCCACGGGGTCGAGTCGCGTGCGGCGGCGTTCGCGGTCCGGGGTCTGGCCGAGCGCGGCGACCCGATGGCGCGCGCGATCCTGCGCCAGCAGGCGGTCGCCATCGGACGGCTGTTCACGCTCGCCGCGAATTTCATCGACGCCCACGCGTACTTCGTCGGTGGCGGGATCGTGGAGACCACGGCCACGCTCCGCGACTGGTTCCTCAGCGCCGTGGCCGAGAACACGGTGCTCCGGCACGAGCAGCGCGAGGTCGCCACGATTGCCGTGGTCCCGGATCTCGACCAGGCAGGGGCCCGGGGTGCCGCGCTCGCCGCGCTCCATGCCGCATCGTCTGACCACGAGGGTCGGCCGGCCGGAGGGTGATTGTCTGGCCCGCCGCCCGCCAGCCACTCCTCGCGCCAGTCGGTGGGGGATCGACTGGGGTCGGAGGCGGCGGCGCATGGACCGGCGGGCCAGATCAGGAGGCTAGAGGGGACCGCGCGCCGGCCGCCATACGGCGTTCGCCCTATCCGGTGCGACGCCGTCGTTGGTCAGGCGTGGCTTCGCTCCTCGAGGCGACGCCGGTCGCCGGTCTCGAGCTGGAACGTCGAGTGCTCGATGTCGAAGATGTCGGTGAGGCACGTGCAGAGATGGTCGAGAACCGCCGGCGGATCGGCGTCTGGCTCGAGCACGACGTGGGCCGACACGACGTTGAGGCCGGACGTGATCGTCCAGGCATGGAGGTCGTGGACATCGGTCACGCCGGGCGCCTCGAGGATGTGGGCCCGGACCCGGTTCATGTCGACGCCCTTCGGCGTCGCCTCGAGCAGGACGTCGATCGCCTCGCGCAGCAGGCCGTAGGTCCGGGGCAGGATCAGCAGGCCGATCGCCGCTGACGCCACGGCGTCGGCCACGGTCCAGCCGGTCGCGGCGATCACGATGGCCGCGACGATGACCGCGGCCGAGCCCGCCAGGTCGCCGAGGACCTCGAGGTACGCGCCGCGCAGGTTGAGGCTCGCTGCCTGCTTCTCGCGGAGCAGCCAGAACGACACCGCGTTGGCCGCGAGACCGACCACGGCGACCGCGAGCATGAGCCCGGTCGCGATCACGGGCGGCTCCGACAGCCGCCGCCAGGCTTCCCACAGCACGAACGCCGCCACGCCGAAGAGGAGCACGGCGTTCCCGACCGCGGCCAGGATCTCGAACCGCAGGTAGCCGAACGTCCGGGTGCCGCCGGCCGGCCGACTCGCGATCCAGATGGCGCCGAGCGCGAGCCCGATGCCGACCACGTCGGTGAACATGTGGCCGGCATCCGCGAGGAGGGCGAGGGAGTTCGACGCGAGCCCGCCGATCAGCTCGACGACGAGCACGGCGAGCGTCAGGAAGAACACGACGACCAGGCGGTCGCGGCCGGCCCGAGCCGTCGTGTGGGCGTGTCCGGTCATGCCCGAAGGATAGGCCGGGCGACGTCGGAGACGACGCAGCCCGACCGGATCAGGCTGCTGTCCCGGCCAGGACCTCGCGGAGGGTGGCGGCAAACGCGTCGGGCTCGCCGGTCTGGCCGTACTCGCCGCCGAGGAATCCGCCGTGGTCGCTGGGGAACTCGACGGCCGCCATTCCGAGCCGGTCGGCGACGACCACTGCCGCGCGGTGGGCCAGCTCGTCCTCGGACCCGACACCGACGGCGATGACGATGCGGGTCGACGCCGCGCGGAGGGCGTCGAAGTCCGGTTGGTAGTGGGTGATCGAGACGAGATTCTGGCCGAGCAGGGCGTCGTCGCGCGAGCCATCGTCCTCGGTCGGCAGCCCGAACATGGCCGGGTCGGGCGCGGGCTGGTCGACGTAGTCGGCCGGGATCGGGCCCTTGTGGCTGACGATGGCGATGAACTTCGCCATGGCCGGGCCCGAGCCGTCGCGTTCGTACGTCTCGTGGATGTCGACGCACGCGGCCAGCGCCGGCTCGCGATCGGCCAAGACCTGCGCCGTCGGCGGCTCGTGTGCCACGAGGGTTCGGACCTGATCCGAGTGCCTGGTCACGAACGCCAGACCGTTCACCGCGCCACCGCTGCTCGCAAACATCTCGACCGGGCCGATGTTCAGCGCTGAGATGAGCCGGTGCAGGTCGTCGGCGTGGAGCTCGGGCGTGGACACGCTGGCTCCGTCCGTGCGCTCGCTGCGCTCGACGCCGCGCGGGTCGTAGGTCACGACCGTGCGATCAGTGAAATGGCCCGCCAGCGTCCCGAATCCGGACGCGCCCATGGGGGATCCGATCAGGACGAGGACGGGCTTCGTGGACGCGTCGTTGGGCCGGATGTCGTAGGTCAGCACGGCCCCGGGCACGTCCAGGGTGGAGGTGATCGGCTCGGACATGGAGGACTCCCTGAAACGTTGGTTGGCGGTCTCGCTGTAGAGACGCAGCGCGGCGTCCGAACTCATCGGCGATCGTCGGGCTGGCGCGCCGCCTCGTCCCGCGACCCGAGCCGCCGCCGAGGGCATACTTCGATCCGCCGACCCGTCCGACCGAACCACCCAGGAGATCATTCCATGCCGTTCGCGAGCGCGTCTCGTCGCCTCGCGGCCGCGTGAGCGCGAAGCCGGGCGGGCCCTTCGCCGCGTTCCGCGCGATCCGGGTGTTCCGTCGCGACGCCCGCCTCTTCCTCGTGTTGACGTTCGTGGCGGGCGCGGCGCTCAGCCTCTACTGGATCGACTTCAACCTGTATCTCGCCTCGCTGGGGCTGTCGACGGCAACGATCGGCGTCGTGTCGACGGCCGCGTCGATCGCCGGGGCGCTGGTCGCCTTCCCGGCCAGCGCCGCCTCCGACCGGTTCGGCCGGCGGGCCATCATCGGCATGGGGATCGCGATCGCCCTCGTGGCGCTGGTCGGGCTGCTCGCGACCCAGGCCCTGCCGCTGATCGTCGTCTTCGCGGCCCTCTGGTCGGTCGGCCAGCAGTCGCTCCAGGTCGTCCAGGCGCCGTTCCTCACCGAGCACAGCGAGCCGGAGCACCGCAATGAGCTGTTCGCGGTCCAGTTCGCCATCCAGAACGTCACCAACGTCGCGGCCGCCGTGCTCGGTGCGGTGGGCGCTGCGGCGATCGCGTCGATCATCGGGCTCGACCCGGCGGGCCCCGGCACCTACCGCGTGATCCTCGCGATCATGGCCGTGCTGCTGACCGCGTCGCTGGTCATCGTCGCCCTGCTGACCGACGACCGGCCGCGCGTCGTCGCGTCGCCACGCCTGGTTGGGATCGGCGAGCCGGCGGCGTTCCCGACCGATCCGCGCCGCTCGCGGACGGTCCTCGGGATCACGATCCGCGACCGTCGCCGGTTCGCTCGCCTCGTCTTCCCCGGATTCCTGATCTCGATCGGTGCGGGTCAGGTCATCCCGTTCCTGAACATCTACATCCAGCGCAAGTTCGGGCTCGACCTGACGTCGCTCAACGCGGTCTTCGCGTTCACGAGCCTCGGGACGGTCGCGGCGATCCTGGCTCAGCCGGCTCTGGCTCGCCGATTCGGGCAGATCACCTCGGTCGTGATCGTCCAGGCGGCGAGCATCCCCTTCCTGGTCGTGCTGGGCTTCTCGCCGGTGATCTGGCTCGTGATCGTCGCCATGGCGGTCCGCAACTCGCTGATGAACGCCGGCAATCCGATCTTCAGCGCCTTCGCCATGGAGCAGGTGACGCCGGCCGAGCGGGCGAGCCTGTCCGCGGCGATGAGCGTCCTCTGGCAGGCGGGCTGGGTCATCGGCGGCACGTGGTATGCGCTCCTCCAGGCCACGCTCGGATTCGACGCGGGCTACACGGTCAACTTCGTGACGATCATCACCCTCTATTCGATCGCCACGGCGCTGTACTGGTCGTGGTTCCGCTCGACCGACCGACGGACGCTCGCCACGCGGCCGGCGACGTAGGCCGCCCGCGCGAGAGCCGCTAGAACGTCCGGGGCGGCTCGAGATCCAGCGGCAGCTCGGCGTCGGGCGCCGTGGCCGAGCCCTTCTGGCTCACGGGGTGGCGCCTGTCCCACGCGGCGAGGCCCTTCCGCAGCGTCCGCCAGCGGCCGACCCCGCGCCGATCCTCGCGGGCCGGCAAGTCCACGCCGCCGTAGCGTGCCAGGGCGTAGTCGGCCGCGAGCAGGTCGAGCGACAGTGAGGCGGCGCCGCGTTCGCGGAGCCGCGCGGCGTGAATGGCCGGGGTCTCGGACGAGCCGCGGCGCACGACGGGATGGCGCGCGAGGTCGTCGATCAGGGCGACGTACGCCTCGACTGCGGTCAGGGGATCGCGCCGCCGACTCCAGCGACCGCGCCGGCGCCCCGGCAGCAGCCCCTCGCCACTCGGGTCGATCGTCCGGGTCTCGGCCAGGCTGCCGTCCGGCGGCGGGGTACGGCGCATCCAGATCGCGATGACGGCGAGCATGCCCACTGCGGCGGCCAGGAGCACGAAGCCTCCCAGGCCGATCAGGATCAAGTCCTCGGTCGCCTGCGACGGCGGGGTCTGCGCGCCTGCCGGTGCGCCGTTGATCGCGAACTCCGCGATCGTGATGATTCCCCGGCCCAGCAGGATCAGCACGAGGGCGATGGCGCCGAAGAACAGGAGGATCCGGCGCGCCGTCCGGTCAAAGCCGGTGGCCAGTCCGAGGACGAGCATCGGCCCGAGGGCGAGTGAGATCACAACAGCCAGGATCGTCCCCGCCATGCTCGCCAGCGGGATCGCGACCAGAATCGCGACGCCGATCATCGCGACGGTCATCAGCAGCCACATCGGGTTGCGGCGCCAGTCGAAGTCCGCATCGAGCCCGATCGCGTCCAGCCGGACGAAGGCCAGGGCCAGCACGCTCGCTCCGACGTACACGACCGCGGCACTGAGGGCGTCGGCCAGGAATCGGGCTCGATACGGCTCGCCGATCATGCCGCCGATCGCGGCGCAGAAGGCCAGGCCGGGGATCCCGATGACGAGCAGATGCGTGACCGTCTCCTCGGCCAACGGGAAACGGGCGTGGGCGAACCCGCGCAGGAGCGCGAGGCCCGCCAGCCAGCCGCCGGGATGGGCTGCCAACGCCGGGCCGAGCCCCTCGACGAGCGCATCCCGGGCTGCCCCCGAGATCAGCCAGCCGATCGCGCCGGC
Source organism: uncultured Chloroflexia bacterium (assembly GCA_963783055.1). Taxonomy (GTDB): domain Bacteria; phylum Chloroflexota; class Limnocylindria; order Limnocylindrales; family CSP1-4; genus CF-46. Next base: position 158,033 of record CAWAMB010000002.1, on the reverse strand, counting down.
GCCGACGACGAGCCCGAGCGCCAGTGCCGGCCAGCGCTCGCCGAGGCGTGGCTGGAGGACCCGCGCCAACACGATTCCAGCCGCGACGAACGCGCCGAGCGCGGGGATGTGCAGGATCGGGTCACGGAGGGCGAACTCCTGGAGCAGTCCCCCGACCACCGAGATCCAGGCCGCCTCCGCGACGACGACGAGCGCGACCGGGGCGAGCGTGGTCGCGATCGCCAGGCCGCTCCGCCAGCGCCGAGGACCGGGCCGATCCGATGCCGCGTCCCCGGAGTGCTCCAGGGTCATCGGCTCACCGCGAGCCCACCCGCGGTTCGCCACGGCCCGTCCAGCCGGGCGCTCCGGGAGACGAGTCCGACGCCGCGCGCCCGACCGGCGTCGGCGATCCCGTTCGGACCGCACGCGACGACGACGACCCGGCAGCCGGCTCGCTCGAGCCGGCGCAGCCAGGCCACGTATGGCGACGGATCGCGCGCCGTCAGGACGACGATCGTCGTGCCCGGCCGGACGACCCGCAGGACCATCCCGAGGAGCCGGTCGAACGGCGCCGATGGATGGGCCGAAAGGCGGGCGAGGAGGTCGAAGACCCGCTCGAGCTGGCCCGGCGCCTCCGACACGGGCAGGAGCGCGAATCGGCTCTCCGCGCCGTGGTATCCGGCCGCTGCGAGCCCGAACGCCGCCCGCTCGAGGGCCAGCGAGCGCGTGATCGACGCGGCCACGACGAACAGGGACTCGACCTCTTCGGCGTCCCAGTTCGTCTCCGCGGCGAGGCCGGTCGCCGTCTGGACGTCGAGAGCGAGCAGGACCTCGCGGTCCCGCGACGGTTCGAAGCGTTTGACCACCGGCCGGCCGAGCCGGGCGCTCGCGCGTGGGTGAATCCGCCGCAGCGGATCGCCCGGGGCATACTCGCGGATCCCGGCGAAGCGCGACGGATCCTCGCTCGGGCCGGCCCGTGCCCGGTCGAGGCCGCCCCAGGTATCGCGCCGGCGGAGGGCCGGGGTCGGCACCGCCCGAGGCCGAACGAGGAAGCGGTCGACGCCGGCTCGATCCTCGACGGCCGCCTCACGCGCGAAGAGGTCGCCGACGCTCAGCCCCAGCGGCCCCAGCTCATAGACGCCGCGCCGCTCGCCGGTCACATGGAACCGGCGGGTCACCCGCTCGAACGGGGCGAGCGTCCAGGTGTTGCGCAGGACGCGTCCGCCGTGCCCGCCGATCAACAGCGGTCGCTCGCGGACGACGACGCCCGGGCTGGCCTCGTCCTCCGCCCGCAGCCAGGCCAGCGGCAGGCGCTTCCGGTTCCAGACCTCGATGTCGGTCGGAATCTCCTCGCCCCAGGTGATCCGGTCGCGCTCGAGGTGACGGCGGTAGGTCACGCGCTCGAGCCCGAAGCGCGCCCAGACGGCCCGCACGATCTCGATCAGGAGCACGACGATCGAAAGCACGATCGCGACGGGCACGCCGAGGAACGTGCCGCCGAGCAGGAGCAGGATCGCGAGGAACGCCGTGCCGGTCATGGCGGCACCGGATCAGCGAACCGGCGGGACGGGCACGGTCGCGAGGATGGCGCTGAGCGCCGCGTCGACCGACGCCCCGCGCAGGCTCTGATCGAGATCGACGACGAGGCGGTGGCCGAGGACCGCTCGGGCGAGCGACTGGATGTCATCCGGCAGGACGAAGCGCCGCCCGTCAAGGAGCGCCGCCGCCTGGGCGGCCCGGTACAGGGCGACCGTCGCGCGCGGGCTGGCACCGAGCTGGAGATCGGGATGGACGCGCGTCGCCCGAACGAGGGCGACGGCGTAGGCCTCGACCTCATCGGCCACGCGGATGCGCCGAACCTGGTCGCGAAGGGCGAGCAGGCGCGCGCCGTCGATGATCGGCTCGATCGCGTCGAGCGGCTCGGCCGCCGCCTGGTAGCGCCGGGCGATCGTCCGCTCGGCCGCCTCCTCGGGGTAGCCGATCGTGACGCGCAGGAGAAACCGATCGAGCTGGGCCTGGGGCAGCGCGAACGTGCCTTCGAACTCGATCGGATTCTGGGTCGCGAGGACGATGAAGGGATCCGGCAGGGCCCGGGTCGTGCCTTCGATCGAGACCTGGCGCTCCTGCATCGCCTCCAGCAGGGCGGCCTGGGTCCGCGGCGTCGCCCGGTTGATCTCGTCGACGAGGAGGATGTTCGTGAACACGGGACCGGGCGCGAACCGGAGCGCGCCGCCCTCGTACAGGCTCGACCCCGTGACGTCGACCGGCAGCAGGTCCGGCGTGCCCTGGACCCGGTTCGTCTCGAGGGCGAGTGCCCGTGCGACTGCCCGGGCGAGGAGCGTCTTGCCGGTCCCGGGCACGTCCTCGATCAGGACATGGCCGTCGGCGAGGAGCGCGGTCAGGATGAGCCGGAGCGGCATCTCGGCACCGACGACGGCCCGCCCGACGGCCCCCCGGAGGTCGTCCCAGAGGCGCCGCGCCTCACGATCCACAGACGTGGTGTCGGGCGCGGCGGGAGGAGCAGCCGACGACGCGGGCTCGATCTCGGTGTCCGTGGCGGGCTCCTCGGGCGGTCGGGGCTCTCGACAGGGATACGCGCCGGACGCGCAGGTCGTTCAGCCTACCCGAGGTCGGGTGGACCGGCGTGAAACGGATCGGGGGTCTTCCGCGTCTGATGTCCGACGATCGATCGGCGGATGTCCGGCGGCGTCACCACGAAGGGACGGAACCCAGATGACACGCTGGTGGCACGAGCTCACCGGCTTCCTTGCTCGCCGGCGCCAGGACCAGGTCGTGGCCCGCCGGCTCAGGATGTATGTCGGGACAACGACCGGCCGCTGAACCACCGAACGCCTGCCACGAAGCCCCCGGATCCACCGGGGGCTTCGTCCTGTGTCCGCCCCCTTTGGCGCGCCTCCGAGCGAGCGCCGCTCGCGGCGCCGCGGAGCCTCAGCTCTCGGCGGCGATCCTGCGCAGGACGGCCGGCAGGATCCCGCCCTGCTGGTAATAGCCGACGTCGATCGGGCCGTCGAGCCGGGCGATCGCCTCGAACCGGCGCTCCCCGGCGGAGCCCACCGCGGCATCGTCCGCCCGGGCGACGATCGTCAGCCGCTTCCGCGGGCGAGAGCTCGTCGGCCAGGCCGTGGATCGTGTAGGACTCACGGCCGGTCAGCCCCAGCGACGCCGCGCTCTCGCCGGGCTGGAACTGGAGCGGCAGGACGCCCATCCCGACCAGGTTCGAGCGATGGATCCGCTCGAAGCTCTCGGCGAGGACGGCCCGCACGCCGAGGAGCATCGTGCCCTTGGCCGCCCAGTCGCGCGACGAGCCAGAGCCGTACTCGCGGCCGGCGATGACGACCAGCGGCGTCGCCTCTCGGCCGATAGCGCATCGCGGCGTCGTAGATGAACTGCTCCTCGCCGTCCGGGAGGTGGACCGTCCACGGGCCTTCCTTGCCCGGCGACGAGCGCGTTCCGCAGCCGGATGTTGCCGAACGTGCCGCGCATCATCACCTCGTGATGGCCGCGCCGGGCGCCGTACGAGTTGAACTCGAGCGGGGCGACGCCGTGCTCCTGGAGCCACTCGCCGGCGGGCGACCAGGCGGCGATCGAGCCGGCCGGCGAGATGTGGTCGGTCGTGACCGAGTCGCCGAGCACGCGCCAGGACGCGCGCGCCCATCGATGTCGCGGACCGGCGCCGGCTCGAGCGTCAGGCCCGTCGAAGAACGGCGGCTTGGCGATGTACGTCGAGCGCGGGTCCCAGTCGTAGCGGTCGCCCGTCGGGGATCGGCAGCGCCTGCCAGCGATCGTCGCCGTCGAACACGACCGCGTACGTCCGGCGGAACAGCTCCGGATCGATCGACGTCGCCGATGACCCGCCGGATCTCGTCGGCCGACGGCCAGATGTCGGACGAGCATGACCGGCCGGCCGCCGGCGCCGCGCCCGAGCGGCTCGAGGGTCAGGTCGATGTCGACCCGGCCGGCCAGGGCGAAGGCGACGACCAGGGGCGGCGAGGCGAGGTAGCGGCCCGCGCGAGGGGATGGATCCGGCCCTCGAAGTTGCGGTTGCCGGACAGGACCGCCGCGACGACGAGGTCGTTGTCCTCGACCGCCTGCGCGATCGGCTCGTCGAGCGGACCCGAGTTGCCGATGCAGGTCGTGCAGCCGTAGCCCGCCAGCGCGAAGCCGAGCCGCTCGAGCGGCGCCATCAGGCCGGCCGCCTCGAGGTAGCCGGTCACGGCCTTCGAGCCGGGGGCGAGCGACGTCTTCACCGTCGGCCCGACGCTCAGTCCGCGCGCGACGGCGTTCCGGGCGAGCAGGCCGGCCCCGACCATGACGGTCGGGTTCGACGTGTTCGTGCACGACGTGATCGCCGCGATCGCGACGGACCCGGTCTGGATCGTCGCCCGCCGGCCGTCGACCTCGATCGTGATCGGCCGGTAGTGGTGGTCGTCGACGGCCGGCCCCGGGGCCGGCTCGGCGACCGCCGGTGGCGCCTCGTCCTTCGCGTCCGCGGCCGCGAACGACGGCGGGTCGCTGGCCGGGAACGACTCGGCCGAGGCGGCCTCGACCTCGCCACCGGCCGGCGTGCGGGCCTCGACGGCCGCGTCGTCGAGGGCGACGAGCCCGTCGGGGAAGTTCGTCCGGAAGTTGTCGCGGAGGGCCGTCAGCGGCACCCGATCCTGCGGCCGCCGCGGACCGGCCACCGACGGATCGACGGTCGCGAGGTCGAGCTCCAGGACTTCGTCGAAGTCGGGCCCGCGCGCCGGGCTCGCGCCACAGGCCCTGCTCCTTCGCGTACGCCTCGACGAGGCCGAGGCGCTCGGCGGGCCGGCCGGTCAGCCGGAGGTAGGCGAGCGTCTCGTCGTCGATCGGGAAGATCGTCGCGGTCGCCCCGAACTCCGGGCTCATGTTGCTGATCGTCGCCCGGTCGGCGAGGGCGAGCGCCGGCCAGGCCGTCGCCGGCGAACTCGACGAAGGCGCCGACGACGCCGTGGGCGCGCAGCATCTGGGTCACGACGAGGACGAGGTCCGTCGCGGTCGAGCCGCTGCGGCAGCTCGCCGTGGAGCCGCACGCCGACGATCCGCGGCATCGGCTGGTAGAGCGGCTGGCCGAGCAGGACGGCCTCGGCCTCGATCCCGCCGACGCCGTAGCCGAGCACGCCGAGGGCGTTGATCATCGTCGTGTGCGAGTCCGTCCCGACGAGCGTGTCGGGGTAGGCGATCCGTCCCGACCCGCTGCCGTCCGGGGCGTCGGTGACGACGCTGGCCAGGAACTCGAGGTTGACCTGGTGGACGATGCCGGTCCCGGGCGGCACGACGCGCAGGTCGCGGAACGCCGTCTGGGCCCAGCGCAGGAGCTGGTAGCGCTCGCCGTTGCGCTCGTACTCGCGTTCGACGTTGAACGCGAACGAGCCGGCCGTCCCGAACTGGTCGACCTGGACGCGAGTGGTCGATGACGAGGTCGGCCGGGACCAGCGGGTTGACGCGGGCCGGGTCGCCGCCGAGGTCGGCCATCGCGTCGCGCATCACGGCCAGGTCGACGACGGCGGGCACGCCGGTGAAGTCCTGGAGCAGGACCCGGGCGGGCATGAACGGGACCTCGGCCTCGGCGGCCTCGCCCGGGCCGCCACGAAGCGAGCGTCTCGACGTCGGCGGCGGTGACGATCCCGCCGCCGGCGTGACGGAGCACGTTCTCGAGCAGGATCTTGAGCGTGACCGGGGCGCGATCGAGGTCGATCCGCTCGGCGACGGCGGCCAGGCGCCAGATGTCGGGCAGACCGGGCCCGAGGCTGGCCCGGGCGCCGAAGGGATCGGGATGGGTCACGCGTCCTCCGTGATGCTCGATCGGTACACTCGCTCGGATGGAAGAGTACCGCGAGTCCGGTTCGCGACCCGGCCGCCGGGCGGCCCGACGGCCCGTGGCTCGGCCGGCGTCAACGGTCCGGGAGCGGTCGTCATGAAGGCCTGGGGCGATCCCGGGCGGGAGGCGGCCCGTGACCGCCGCGACGAGACCCTGAAGGCCATCGACGAGGCCGGGATCGACCTCGCCCCGGCGTCACCGGCGGAGGTCGCCGCGGCGGCCTTCGGACCGGACCACGACGCGCACGCCCACAGCCATCCCCACGTCCAGAGCCAGCCGGGCGAGCCGCCGGTCATCGGGATCGTCGGGGCGGGCTCTGTCGGCTCGGCGCTCGGCGTCGCCCTCGACCGGGCCGGCTGGCGGATCCACGCCGTGGCCAGCCGGAGCGCCGAGCGGCGCGACCGCTTCCGCGAGCTCGTTCCCGGGCGTGCGCGCGTTCGACGATGCCGACGCCGCTCGTCGAGGAGGTCGAGCTGATCATCCTCGCCGTCCCGGACGATGCCATCCCGTCGGTCGCGGGCGGGCTCCACATGTACAGCGGTCAGGCGATGATCCACACCAGCGGCCTGCTCGGCGCCGAGGCCCTCGCGTCGGCGATGGCGGCCGGAACCCAGGTCGGCTCGTTCCACCCGCTCGTCGCCTTCGCGGATCTGGAGCGGGCGGTCGCGGCGCTCCACGGCGCGACGATCGCGATCGAGGGCGACGACCAGCTCCTCGAGCTCCTCGCCCGGATGGCCGAGGTCGATCGGCGGAACCCCGGTGCGTCTCGCGCCCGGGGCCAAGCCGGCGTACCACGCGGCGGCGGTCCTCGCCGCCGGTGGCTTCGACGCCCTGCTCGACGCGATCGCCGAGCTCGGCCGGGTGGCCGGTCTGGACGAGGCCGGCAGTCTTGCGATCTACGGCCGGCTCATCGAGCAGACCCTGGGCAACGCCCGGAGCCTCGGGATCGGGGCAGCCCTCACCGGACCGATGACGCGCGGCGACCGGGGCACCGTCCGGGAGCACCTGGCCGCCCTGGTCGCCCACGCGCCGGGGACCGTGGCGGTCTACCGCGCCCTCGCCGAGCGCGAGATCGCAATCGCCGTGGACCGGGGCGCCCTGACACCGGAAGCCGCCGCGGACCTCCGAATCACGCTCGCGGAGCCGCTTGCAACGCCCGCCTGACGCAGTACCATTGCCGCTCATGGAGCGCAATGTCGCCGCACGCTATGCGGCCCGTCAGACCGCGCGATTCGTCAGCCCGTCGGTGAAGGCTCGCGAGTCGCGTCTGGGCCTCCGCGGCGCCGGCTCGTTCCGCCCGGCGTCGTCCCGGCAGACCGTCCTCCATACCCCCGGCGGCAGCGTCCTCGCCCGGCTTCGCGGCGACTGGCGAGCGATCCGGCCTGCCCACCCGCGGCGCACCGATGGGCGGCCCCGCCCGGCGGTGGCGATGAGCTGGACCGGCTCCACGGTTGCCGGATCGACCCGTCGATCGAGCGCCGCCACGGCGCCGTGGCGCGCCTGAGGACCGGCACCGCCACATCGGCCGGTGGCATCGTCGTCCGCTTCGACGACGGCATTCCCTCGCTCGTCGTCGGCGCCCGCCGGCGCGACCGCGACATCTTCACCTGGACCCTGCCGAAGGGCACCCCGAATGACGGCGAGACGCGCGAGCAGACGGCGCTCCGCGAGGTGGCCGAGGAGACCGGCCTCGAGGTCCGGATCACCGACGTCCTGGAGTCCATCGAGTACTGGTTCATCCAGCGCGGCACGCGGATCCACAAGACGGTTCACTACTTCCTGATGGAGCCGATCGGCGGCGACCTCGAGCGCCACGATCACGAGTTCGATCAGGTTCGCTGGGTCCGGTTCGACCAGGCCGGCGCCCTGCTCACGTTCGAGACCGAGCGAGCGCTCGTCGCCCGCGCGGCCGAGATCGTCGAACCACCAGCTGGTCGTTCTGCCGCCTCGACCGGCCCGTCCCCCGTTCCATCCGCCGCCGGCGCACCCGTCGGCGGCGCCTGACCAACTCGCGGCCTTCGTCGAGCGCGCGGCACCAGAGGATCCCATGACCGACACCCTCGAACCGACCGTCCACCGGACGCCGCTCAACGACCGTCACGACGCCCTCGGCGCCCGGATGATCGACTTCGCCGGCTGGCTCATGCCGGTCCAGTACGCCGGGATCATCGAGGAGCATCGGGCCGTCCGCGAGCGGGCCGGCCTGTTCGACCTGTCGCACATGGGCGAGCTGTTCGTCGAGGGTCCCGACGCCGGCGTCGCGCTGGCCCATGCCCTCGTCAGCAATCCCGCCGGCCCTCGCCGACGGCCGGGCCCAGTACTCGATGATCGTGGCGCCCGACGGCGGGATCATCGACGACCTGATCGTCTATCGACTCGCTCCGGACCGCTTCCTGGTCGTCGCCAACGCCAGCAACGCCCGGACCGTGAGCGACGCCCTCGCCGAGCGCCTCGCCGGCTTCAAGGCGATCCTCGACGACCGCTCGCTGGCCACCGCCCTTGTGGCGATCCAGGGTCCGCGCTCGGTCGAGATCGTCCGGCCGCTGACCGACGTCGACCTCGACGCCCTGCGCTACTACGCGATCGCCGAGGGATCGGTCGCCGGGATCCCGGCCCTGGTCGCTCGGACCGGCTACACGGGCGAGGACGGCTTCGAGGTCTTCGTGGACACCGCCCGGGCGGTCGAGCTGTGGGACGCGATGATGGCCGCCGGCGCCGATCACGGGCTGGCCCCGATCGGACTCGGCGCCCGCGACACGCTCCGTCTCGAGGCCGGGATGCCGCTCTACGGCAACGAGCTGGATCGGGCCACCAATCCGTACGAGGCCAACCTCGGGCGGGTCGTGAAGCTCGACAAGGACGGCGACTTCGTGGGCCGGGCGGCCCTCGAGAAGGTCGCCCGCGAGGGTGTCGCCCGGCAGCTCGTCGGGCTCGTGATGCGCGGCCGCGGGCATCGCCCGCCATGGCTACCCGGTCCACGCCGGCGAGCGGGTCACCGGCTCGGTCACGAGCGGCACCCAGTCGCCGTCGCGGGGCGAGGCGATCGCGATGGCCTACGTCGCCACGGCCGACGCCGCGCCGGGTACGATGATCGACGTCGAGATCCGCGGTCAGCGGGTCCCCGCCGAAGTCGTCGCCCTGCCGTTCTATCGCCGGCCACGCTGAGGGTCGCTCGGTCGTCGCTCGGCTCCGGCTGCATCGTCAGACCCGCGGTCGCCCTCGCCGCCGTGGCGGACCGTCGACCGTGAACAGCGCCCGCACCCGGCTCGCCGGGGCGCGATCACCGGGTCGGCCCTGACGGACCGCCAAGGAGGAGAGAGCTCGGATGGTCCCTTCGGATCTGCGCTACACCAAGGACCACGAATGGGTCCGCGTGGACGGCGATGAGGCGACGGTCGGGATCACCGAATACGCCGCGGGCCAGCTCGGTGACATCGTCTTCGTCGAGCTCCCCGAGGTCGGCCGGAGCGTCGCCCAGTTCGCGGCGTTCGGCGTGGTCGAGTCGGTCAAAGCGGTCAGCGACCTGTTCGCGCCGCTGACCGGCGAGGTCAGCGCCGCCAACGAGGCCCTGGCCGGATCGCCCGAGCTGGTGAACAGCGACCCGTACGGCGAGGGCTGGATGGTCCGCCTCAAGCTCGCCGCTCCCGACGAGCTCGACGAGCTGCTCGACGCCGCCGCCTACGACGCGCTCATCGCGGCGGGCTGACCGGCGATGCCCTACGGACCGCATACGACCGGGGACCGCGAGCGGATGCTGGCGGCTCTCGGGATCGACGAGCGTCGACGCGCTCTTCGCCGACATCCCCGAGAAGCTCCGGGCGAGCCGCCTGAACCTTCCCGGCCCGGAGCCCGAGCTCGAGCTCGCCGCACGTCTCCAGGGCCTGGCCGGCCGCAACCGGACCGATCTCGCGTCGTTCCTCGGCGCCGGCGTCTACCGCCACTGGACGCCGCCGAATGTCGACCAGCTCCTCCTCCGCGGCGAGTGGTACACCGCCTACACGCCGTACCAGCCCGAGATCAGCCAGGGCACCCTCCAGAGCATCTACGAGTACGAGTCGCTCCTCGCCGAGCTCGTGGGGCTCGACGTCGTGTCGGCCTCGCACTACGACGGCGCGGCGGCCACGGCCGAGGCCGGCCTGATGACCTGCCGGGCGACCCGCCGCGAGCGCGTCCTGGTCTCACGAGCCGTCCACCCGCACTACCGCCAGACGCTGGCCGCGTACTTCGGCGGCGGCCTCCAGCTCGACGACATCCCCCTCGTGGCCGATGGCGACGCAGCCGGCACGACGGATCTGGCCGCGCTGGAGGCGCTCCTGGCCGATGCCGATCGGCCGGTTGCCGGGGTGATCGCCGCCCAGCCGAACTTCTTCGGGCTGCTCGAGCCGATGGCCGAGATCGGCCGCCTGGCGCACGCCGCCGGCGCCCTGTTCGTGAGCGTGATCGAGCCGGTCTCGCTGGCGGTCCTGGCGCCCCCCGGCGAATACGGCGCCGACATCGCCGCCGGCGAGGGTCAGCCGCTCGGAATCGCGCCGCAGTACGGCGGTCCGTACCTCGGGATCCTGGCCTCGACCGATGCGCTCGTTCGCCAGATCCCGGGCCGCCTCGTCGGTCTGACGACGGACGTCGAGGGCCGGCGGGCCTATGTCATGACGCTCCGCGCGCGCGAGCAGGACATCCGGCGCGACAAGGCGGCCAGCAACATCTGCACCAACCAGGCGCTCCTCGCCCTCGCGGCGAGCATCTACCTCGCGACGATCGGGCCGCACGGCCTGCGCGACGTCGCGGCCCAGGGCGCCGCTCGGGCGGCCCGGCTCGAGGCCGCCCTCGCCGCCGTCGGCGCGCCGCGGATCCACGCGGGTGCCTATCTCAACGAGTTCGCGGTTCGGGTCCCGGACGCGCGAACGGTCCACCGCCGGCTCATGGAGCGGGGCGTCCTGGCGGGTCTCGTCCTGGCCGACATCGTGCCGGACGAGCCGAGCGCTCGCCGATGCCCTCCTCGTCTGCGCGACCGAGGTCACGACCGACGCCGAGATCGCCCTCTTCGCGACCGCGCTCGCGACGGAGCTGGCCGGATCGCCCGAGGCGGCCGGTCCGCAGCGGGGCGCCGCTTCCTCGGGCGACGGTCCGGCGGTGGCGGTGGAGGCGGCGCGATGACGGTCGTCGGCGAGCAGCTCCAGCCGTCCCTCTTCGAGCGGTCGCGACCGGGCCGCGGCGGCGACAAGATCCCGCACCCGCCCAAGGACGCCCTCGACCGGATCCCGGCCGCGGCGCGGCGCGCCACGCCGGCGGCCCTGCCGGAGCTCAACGAGCCGGAGGTCGTCCGCCACTACGTCAACCTGTCGCAGCTGAACTACGCGATCGACACCGGGTTCTATCCGCTCGGGTCGTGCACGATGAAGTTCAACCCGAAGATCAACGAGTGGGCCGCCCGTCTGCCCGGCTTCGCGTCGCTCCATCCGCTCGTCCCGGACGAGGCGGCCCAGGGCACGCTCCAGCTCCTGTTCGAGCTCGAGGAGTGGCTGGCCGAGATCAGCGGGATGACCGCGGTCACGCTCCAGCCCGCGGCCGGGGCGCAGGGCGAGCTGACCGGAATCCTGATGATCCGGGCCTATCACCGAAGTCGCGGCGACACGGACCGCGACGAGGTCCTCGTTCCCGACAGCTCGCACGGGACGAACCCGGCGACGGCGTCGATGGCCGGCTTCAGGACGATCACGATTCCGTCGGCGTCCGACGGCGGCGTCGACGTCGACGCGTTCAAGGCGGCGCTCGGCCCCCGGACGGCGGCGGTCATGATCACGAACCCGTCGACGCTCGGGCTGTTCGAGACGCCGGATCGGCGAGCTCCTCGATGCGGTCCACGCAGCCGGCGCCCTGGCCTACATGGACGGCGCCAACCTCAACGCGATCCTCGGCCGGTTCAAGCCGGGCGAGGCGGGCTTCGACGTCATGCACTTCAACGTCCACAAGACGTTCTCGACGCCGCACGGCGGCGGCGGCCCGGGCGCCGGACCGGTCGGGGTGGGGGAGACGCTCCTGCCGTTCCTGCCGTCGCCGCGCGTCCTGCGCGCCGACGACGGCTCGTTCCGGCTCGAGAAGGCCGGCGAGCGCGAGACCTCGATCGGGCGGCTGCGCAGCTTCGTCGGCAACACCGGGCGTGCTCGTGCGCGCGTACGCGTACCTGCGCGCGCACGGGGGAACCGGTCTGAGCCAGGTCAGCGACGACGCGGTCCTCGCCGCGAACTACCTCCGCAAGCGCGTCGGCGAGGCCTACGACATCCCGTTCGACCGGGCGTGCAAGCACGAGTTCGTCGCGTCGGCGGCCGGGATCAAGAAGCGGACCGGCGTCCGGACCCTCGACATCGCGAAGCGCCTGATCGACCACGGCTACCACCCGCCGACGATCTACTTCCCGCTCACGGTCGAGGAGGGGATGCTGATCGAGCCGACCGAGACCGAGTCGGTCGAGACCCTCGACGCCTTCGCCGACGCCCTGATCGCGATCGCCCGCGAGTGCGAGACCGATCCCGAGCTCGTGAAGAGCGCGCCCCACGACGCGCCGGTCGGCCGGCTGGACGAGGCGACCGCCGCACGGCAGCCGAACCTGCGCTGGCGGCCGATGGCCGGCGCCGAGATGCCCTGCCCGGATTAAGGGCTGTCGCGCCTGAACGACGAGGGCGGCGTTGGCCGCTGTGCTTCTCGCTCACGACCATCCGAGGTCGCTCGCTCCGGTGCTCGCGGCCGCCTTGCCCTCGCCGCCCATGCGCGACGAACGCAGTCGCGTGCCACCTCCGGTCGGCGGCGCCCTGCCCTCGCCGCCCCCGTGCGAGGAAACGCAGTCGTGCGGCTTGGGCGTCGGGGAGGGTCCCGCGTCGTCCGGCTTGCGCCATACGACAGCCAGGGGTGCACTAGCCCGATGCTGCCGTCGAATCTGCGCCATATGCCGCGGTGGGACGTCGTATGGGCGGGAAACAGGCGTCGGATGGCGGGACCTCGTGCCTAGTGCTCACGTGATTGGCGTATGGCACCTGGGCGCGGGCCGGGCGCCCGGCGCGACCGCGGGCCGGGCGGGCGCGGACAACGCCCGGGCGCCGCGCCGCAAGCGTCGCGCGGGACGTGCCGGCCACACGAAGTCGACGACGCGCAATCCGAAATGAACCTTTCGGCGGTTCAGTCGCTATCTTGTGAGCAATAGCGGCCCGCCGGGGCCTGTTCGCCTGCACGGAGACCTGACGACGCAAGACGCTGCGGGAGGCGCCACGTCGAGGACGAGCCAGGCCATGGATGCGGAGCTGCTGCGCCGTGTCCAGGCTGACGACCTGGACGCCTTCGAGGAATTCTTTGCTCGTTACCGCTCCTCGATCTACCGGACGGCCTATGGCCTGACGGGCGATCGACAGGCCGCGGAAGAGGTCCTTCAGGACACCTTTGCCCGGGCCTACCAGCGGCGGCACACGCTCCACGCCGACGTGTCGCCGCTGCCCTGGCTGCATCGTGTCTCGCTGAACCTCTGTTACTCGCGCCTTTCGCGGCGGCGATTGAGGACCAACCCGATCGACGAGGCGACCGAGGCCAGCCGCGCCGACGACGCCCCGCTGCCGGCGGATGAAGCCGAACGGGCAGAGCTCCGGGTGATGGTCCGCGAAGGGATCGCCGCCCTGCCCGAGAAGCACCGCAGCGTCGTCGTCCTGTACTACCTCCAGCGGCTGTCGCTGCAGGAGACGGCCGAGACGCTCGACATCCAGCTCGGAACGGTCAAGTCCCGCCTCCACTATGCCCTCCGCAACCTGCGGGTCCATCTCGAGGGCGACCGCCGCTTCGGCGGCGCGTACCACGCCCCGGCTGACGACGTGAAAGCGAACGCCTCGTGATCGGCTCGTCGCGCAGCTGCGCCAGCCTTCGGCCGCTTCTCATCGACTTCGTCGATCGAGGCCACGTCGAACCGGGGACCGGAGCCGCGCTCGCCCATCTGGACCGGTGCACCCGCTGCGGCCAGGCGATCGAGTCGACGATCCTCACGATCACCGCCCTTCGCCGGATCGGCGACGATGCCGCCGCGATCGCGGACGTGGCGGCCGCCGACGCCTGGCCGCGCCTGCGCTACCGCATCGAGACCCGCCGTCGACGGCCGGTGCTCATGTCGCCCCTGGCCGGGATCGCGATGAGCTTCGCGCTCGTGGTCATCCTCGTCCTGCCGGGTCACATCGGCGGATCCGTTCTGAGACCGATCGCCACGCCTCGCCCGGCCCCGGCTGCGGCAATCCCCCTCGACCGACTCGAGGCCGCCTACATCGCGTCCGTCCGGCAGACGTCCGGGTCGGCCGATCCGGACGAGCTCAGCGCGCGCCCGGAAACCATTGGCAGCTATCCCCGCATCTATCCCGACGACCGCTTCGTCGCGAAGGAGGTGAGTATCGATCACCCGGTTCGACCGACCCTGGCGCCGATTTGACAGGGTCCCGCTCCGTGGCCATAGTTCCGGGAGCGCAGGAGCCGACGCTCACCGTGTGCTCGCGCGTTCCCATTGATCGACCTGCCGGACAGGCGCTGCCGCCCGGGGGTGGCGACGATGGGTTCCGCTGATCACGAACACGGCAGTCTGCGACCAGCAGTGTGGATCACACACTCAGTGGAGGAGTCTCGATGCGAAAACGACTGATTGGCGCGATCGCGAGCACGATGATCGTGTTTGCGGCGTGTCAGGGGGCGGCCAGCCCGTCGCCCAGCGGACCGGCGGCCTCGGTGCCGCCCGCGGCTTCGGTGGATCCGAATGCCTCCGCCCCTGCGCCGAGCGCCTCGGGCCCCACGGGTGACGCGCCCGACCTCTTCGGCACGGCGTACGCGACGACGCGCAAGCCCGGCGCCGCCGGCGGCTCGATCATCTTCGCCGACTGGCAGGAAGCCACCGAGTTCAACTCGTACTACTCCAGCCAGGTGACCGAGGCGAACCTCATCTCGGCCACGCAGGGCGGCCTCGTGGCCGTCACCGATGACTTCAAGTACGCGCCCGATCAGGCGGTCGAGATCCCGACCCTTGAGAACGGTGGGGTCAAGGTTCCCGGCGACAACGGCGACGCTCAGACCGTCACCTGGAAGCTGCGGCCCGGCCTGAAGTGGTCGGACGGTCAGCCCCTGACCTGCGACGACTTTCTGTACACCCATGAGTGGATCATGGACAAGGGCAACACGGGTCTCGTCGCCGGAACCTCCGGCTATGAGGACGTGACGAAGTTCGAGTGCACGGACCCCCAGACGATCGTGCTCCACATGGGCAAGATCTACGAGGGCTACATCGCCATGTATCCCGTGCCGCTGCCCAAGCACTACATGTCCCCGATCTCGATCAAGGACCATGTCGCGCACAAGGGCTACACCGCGGCCGACATGCCGAAGGTTCCGGTCTCCGGGCCGTTCAAGTTCGAGTCGGTCACGCCGGGGACCGAGATCCGCCTCGTGCGCAACGAGAACTACACCAACCCGTGGGACCAGAAGCCCGCCCTCCTCGATAGCCTGATCTTCAAGTGGTACGGCGCGGCCGACGCCATGATCGCCGGCTATGAGGGCAACGACTTCGACATCGCCACGGACCTCAACGACGCCGACCTGGCGAACGTCTCCAAGTTCGGCGACGAGGTCAAGGTCCTGAACTCGCTGACGTACGAGTTCCTTCGCCCCAACTGGAACCCGACCACCTGTTCGCCCGCGATCAAGGATCGTGGCACCGGCTGCCCGGTCTCCGATCCGGCGATCCGCGAGGCCATGCGCTGGGCGGTGAACAAGGAGGAGATCAACACCAAGATGCTCGCCGGTGCGGCCGCTCTCGGCTTCACCAACGTCTCCCCGTTCGCGTGGTTCTACAGCGATCCCCCGACCTACTCATTCGACCCGGCCAAGGCCAACGAGATCCTCGATGCCGCGGGCTGGACGAAGGGCGCTGATGGCGTCCGTGAGAAGGACGGCCTGAAGGCCAAGATCGAGCTCTGCACCACGACCCGCCAGGTCCGTCAGGACACGCTGGCGCTCGTCAGCTCGTATCTGAAGGACATCGGCATCGATTCGACCGTGACCGCGGTCGCTCCTGCCGACATCTTCGCCAGCTTCAACGAGGCCACCGACCAGACGCCGTGCGCCCTTTCGAAGTCGCACTACGACGTCGCCGAGCATGCGTTCTCGGTCCCGCTCGACCCGCTCTCCGGGTATGCGAGCTACCACTCGAGCCAGTTCGAGCCCAACGGTGGCAACGACGGCTCGATCAAGGACGATGACGTCGACCGGATCATGGCCGGTGTCAAGAACACGGTCGACTTCGCCGAGATCAAGACCCTCATGGCCGACTGGCAGAAGGTCTACGTCGAGAAGACGATCGAGATCCCGCTCTACTTCCGCAAGGAAGTCTCGCTGGTCAAGCCGACCGTTTCCGGGTTCACCGGCAACCCGACCTCGGCCGGCCCGACCTGGAACGCCTACGACTGGTCGATCGCTCCGTAGGCCTCGTCCAGCACTGAAGTGACGGACAGCCCGTCCGTCGCACGACCACTCGGGACGCCAGCCTCTGGCGTCCCGAGCGGTTTCTCCTCACCGAGCGGTCGCGGGCGCGGTACGCTTCGTGGACCGCGTCATCGTGACGGCCGACACCCGATGGAGATGGCAGGGACATGACGAAGTACGCCTTCCGGCGGATCGTCCAGGCGATCCCGGTGTTGTTCGGGATCTCGCTCATTGTCTACAGCATCCTGCTCCTGGCCCCGGGCGGGCCGACGGCCCGCTTCGCCCAAAATCCCCGGGTGACCCTCGAGGATCGAGAGAAGTTCAAGAAGGCCTGGGGGCTCGATCAGCCCATTCCGGTCCAGTACTGTCGCTGGCTCGGGGTCTGCAACCCCGACGGCGAGGGTCTGGGCGTCTTCATCAGCCCCAAGGGCGTCCCCCACTTCCTGCCGGGCTTCCTCGGCGGCGGCAGCAACGGCGTGCTGCACGGGGACTTCGGCGTCTCCGTCCAGAGCGGGGAGCCCGTCATCGCGCGAATCACCAGGGCCGCCCTGCCGACGGCGATCCTGGCCGGCATCTCGCTCATCCTCTGGATCACCATCGCGATCCTGATCGGCGTGTATGCGGCCGTGAAACGCTATTCCCTGTTCGACCAGGCGGCCACGATCTTCGCCTACGTCGGCTTTGCCATGCCCACCTTCTGGCTGGGCATCATGCTGATCTTCATCTTCAGCGGACCGGGTTTGAACATCCTGCCCGCGAGCGGGATGACGACCACGCGGCTCTCGCCACCGTTCGGCAGCGATGCCTACTGGACGTACTTCGGGGCGAAGCCGATCGAGGCCCTGGTCGATATCGGCAGGCACCTGATCCTGCCGGTCTTCACCCTCGTCGTGGTGAACATCGCCGGCGACAGCCGGTTCATCCGGGCGAGCATGCTCGAGGCGCTGAGCCAGGACTACGTGCGGACGGCCAAGGCCAAGGGCCTGTCGGCGAGGACCGTGACCTTCAAGCACGCGCTCCGGAATGCGCTCCTGCCGGTGGTGACCAACATCGGCCTGGAGATCCCGTTCCTGTTCACCGGCGCGATCGTCACCGAGACGATCTTCTCGTGGCCCGGGATCGGGAGGTTGACGATCGATGCCACCCGGGACTTCGACTATCCGACGCTGATGGGCGTCCTGCTCGTCGCCTCAGCGATCACCGTCGCGGCCAACCTGATTGCCGACATCGCGTACGCGATCGTCGACCCCCGAATCAAGTACTGAGGCCGGGATGACCGAAGACCCCGCGCGCGGCGCCATCAGCGTGCCGCCGATCGAGCCTGATCCGCGCTCGGAGCAGCTGCCCGAGGACTACGAGGTCCAGCTCGAGTCCCTCAACCAGTGGCAGCTGGCGTGGCGCAAGTTCCGGCGCCACCGCCTCGCCCTCGTCGGGGTCGTCATCCTGACCGTGTTGATCGCGGCGGCCATCATCGGTCCGATCCTGGCGCCCTTCGTGTTCAACGAGATCCCCAAGCCGGACAAGGTCGTCGCCGCCGGTCGTCCGCCGTCGCTCGGCCCATCCGTTCGGCGAGACCGGCGGTCTCCAGCGCGACGTCCTCCAGCTCGTCGTGAACGGGGCTCGGACGTCGCTGCTGATCGGCTTCGCGAGCATGCTCATCGGGGTCCTGATCGGGACGACCGTCGGTGCCGTCGCGGGTTACGTCGGGGGCTTCGTGGACAACGTCCTGATGCGGATCGTCGACGTGATGCTGAGCCTGCCGATCCTGTTCGTCATCCTGGTCGCCAGCCGCTTCTTCGGCAACGGCAACGTGATCCTGATCATCGCGATCTTCGGCGTGTTCAGCTGGCCCGGGATCTCGCGGCTGGTGCGCAGCCTCTTCCTGTCCATCCGCGAACGGGAGTTCGTCGAGGCGGCCCGCGCCGTCGGGGTTCGCGACCGGCGGATCATCTTCCGCCACATCCTTCCGAACGCGTTCAGCCCGATCATCGTGACCGCGTCGCTGCTCGTGGCGGGCAACATCATCGGCGAGGCGTTCGTGAGCTTCCTGGGCTTCGGGGTGAACCCGATCTATCCGACATGGGGCAACGTCCTGTCGAACGCATTGACCTTCATCCCGCAGGGCAACTGGTGGTGGCCGTTGTTCCCGGGCCTCGCCATCATCCTGACGGTCCTGGCGGTCAACTTCATCGGCGACGGACTGCGCGACGCGCTCGATCCGCGGTCACGAGCGTGACCGATCACGATCAGCCAGCCCCATCGAGATCGGCAAGCCGCCGGCCGAGAACATCCTGCTCGACGTCCGCGACCTGCGGACGGTCTTCCAGGTCATGGACGGCGTCGTGCCGGCCGTCGACGGCGTCAGCTTCAGCCTCGAGCGGGGCAAGAGCTCGCCATCGTCGGCGAGTCGGGATCCGGCAAGAGCGTGACGGCGCTGACGATCATGCGCCTGCTCGACATCCCGCCTGCCGAGGTCGCCGACGAGAGCGAGGTCTGGTTCGACGGCAAGGAGATCCTGAAGCTGCCGATCGACCAGATGCGCAAGGTCCGCGGCAACGACATGGCCATGATCTTCCAGGAGCCGCTGACCAGCCTGAACCCGGTCTTCACCGTCGGCGACCAGATCGCCGAGCAGGTCCAGCTCCACAAGGGGGTCAAGCGCAAGGTCGCGTGGGACCGGGCCATCGAGTCCCTGCAGCTGGTCGGCATCCCATCACCGGAGAAGCGGGTCAAGCAGTACCCCCACGAGATGTCCGGCGGCATGCGCCAGCGGATCATGATCGCGATGGCCCTGTCCTGCGAGCCGAAGCTCCTGATCGCGGACGAGCCGACGACGGCCCTCGACGTCACCATCCAGGCACAGATCCTCGAGCTCCTCAAGTCGATCCAGGACCGGACCGATTCGGCCCTGATGCTGATCACCCATGACCTCGGCGTCGTGGCCGAGATGGTCGACGACGTCATCGTCATGTACGCCGGCCAGGTGGTCGAGGACGGGCACGGTCGACGAAGTCCTGGTGAGCCCACGGGCGCCGTACACCATGGGCCTGCTCGAGTCGATCCCGACCGTCGAGAAGCGCGGAGGCCGGCTGTCGGCGATCAAGGGAACGGTCCCCAACCCGTTCAACCTGCCGCCTGCCTGCCGGTTCGTGCCGCGCTGCCCGTACGCCTGGGATCTCTGCCACAAGGAGCCACCGGGGCTCTATCCGGCCGGGAGGGCCGGCCAGCTCGCCCGCTGCCACCTCCACACCCCGGCCGGCGCGACCCGGCTGCCTGAAGCGATCGCAGATCACGAACGCAAGCTGAACGTCGGCGAAGGGATCAGCTGACGTGGAGGAAGACCGTTCGACCATGGGATCGCCGAGCACCCCGATGCAGCCCGCCAGCGCGCCGCCGTCCGAGCCCGAGGCCGAGGTCGTGGTCGAAGGTGGCACCTCCGTGGCCGAGATGGATCCGCTCGAGTTCGCCCGCGTCGGCGCCGGGAACACCCTCCTCCAGGTTCGCGGGCTCAAGAAGCACTTCCCGATCATGGGCGGCTTGCTGCGCCGCCAGATCGGCACCGTCTATGCCGTCGACGGGGTCGACTTCGACGTCAACTCCGGCGAGACGTTCAGCCTCGTCGGGGAGTCCGGCTGCGGGAAGACCACGCTCGGCCGATCGATCCTGCGCCTGATCGAGCCGACGGCCGGCCAGATCACGTTCGCCGGGCGCGACATCAGCGCGATCAGCGCCGATGAGCTCCGGCCCCTGCGACGCAAGATGCAGATCATCTTCCAGGATCCGTTCGGGTCGCTGAACCCGCGGATGCCCGTGAGCGACATCATCGGCGAGGGGCTGCTCGCCCAGGGGATGAAGGACCGCAAGGCGCGCGACCAGAAGGTCGGCGACACGCTCGAGCTGGTCGGCCTGCGGCGCGATTACACGCGGCGCTATCCCCACGAGTTCTCCGGCGGCCAGCGCCAGCGGATCGGGATCGCGCGGGCACTCGCCCTCGGGCCGGACATCGTCGTCTGCGACGAGCCCGTATCGGCCCTCGACGTGTCCATCCAGAGCCAGGTCCTCAACCTCCTGATGGATCTCCGGCGGGATCTGAACCTGACTTACATCTTCATCAGCCACAACCTGTCGGTCGTCCAGTACTTCAGCGACCGGGTGGGCGTGATGTACCTCGGCAAGATCGTGGAGCTCGGGTCCGTCGAGCAGCTCTACAAGGACCCCCGCCATCCGTACGCGGTCGCCCTGCTGTCGGCCATCCCGGACCCGAACCCGCGCCGCCGCAAGAAGCGCCTCGTGCTGAAGGGCGACGTCCCGTCGCCTGCCGCGCCCCCGTCCGGTTGCCGCTTCCACACGCGCTGCTGGCTGCGCGAGAAGCTCGGCAATCCCGAGCGCTGCGCGACCGAGGAGCCGCTGCTCCGCGACTTCGGGCACGGTCACCAGACGGCCTGTCACTTCGCCGAAGAGATCAGCTCCGAGAGCGTGAGCGCGGCGATCGAGACGCAGTCGGTCCTGGACACGGCGGTCGCCGACCCAGCATGATCCGAACCGGGGCGATGGTGCCGGGCCCACGGACCATCGCTCGATCCAGCACCCTCCGCCGGGTCCTCCTCGTCCTGATCGCGGCCATGACCGTGGTCGGCTGCGGCCCGTCCGCTCCTCCTTCTGGCTCGAACGCCGCGCCGGCGTCCGGCGTCGGGCTGGTCAGCCCCGAACCTTCCGGACGGTGGCCCGCCAATGTCGTCAGCGCAGTCCTGGCTCTCGGCGCCGCCGATGGCGAGCTCCAGAAGGCGGGGACCGACCTCCAGAAGGCGGCCGACACGCAGGACCTCGCGGCGATGCGGGGAGCCGCCGATGGTCTCGCCACGCTCATCGACAAGCTCACCCCGCTGATCGAGCGGCTCGAGTCCTATCCCGTGACCGCCCAGGCGGGCAGCCTGTATCGGACGGCGTTCCCACAGCTCGGAACCGGGGCGAAGCAGCTCCGGGATGCGATCGCGCAAGGCGATGCGGCCGCGATCCTGGCCGGCACTCAGCAGATCGCCCGCGGCCTCGCCGCCTACGCCGACGCCCGCCGCGAGATCGGTCCTCTCGTCGACCAGGCGATCCTCCAGCAGCGACTGCTCGTCAAGTAGTCGGAGCGTCGAGCGACCTCGCGCCGGCCGACCCGTCCGGGTCCTTCGCCCCGCCCGGGATCCGCTGATCCTTGCCGGCGGCGCCCCGGAAGTGGCACGCCACGAGATGGCCGCCGCCGGCGTCCAGGAGCGGCGGCTCGGTCGTCGCGCAGATCTCCGGACCGCCGAGCTCGGCGCGGAGCTGACAACGCGGATTGAAGTGACAGCCGCTCGGCGGGTTGACCGGTGAGGGGACATCGCCGCGCAGGATGATCCGCTTGCGCCGGAGCTCCGGATCCGGGATCGGGATCGCCGACATCAGGGCCTGGGTGTACGGATGCTCGGGCGCCCGGAACATCTCGCGTCGCTCGGCCAGCTCCGCGACCTTGCCGAGGTACATGACCGCGACGCGGTCGCTGATGTGCTCGACGACGCCCATGTTGTGGGCGATGAACAGGTAGGTCAGTCCGAGCTCGCGCTGGAGCGCCTTGAGCTCGTTGAGGACCTGGGCCTGGATCGACACGTCGAGCGCGGAGACGGGCTCGTCGCACACGACGAGGTCCGGCCGGACGACGAGCGCCCGGGCGATCCCGATCCGCTGGCGCTGGCCGCCCGAGAACTCGTGCGGGTAACGCCGGGCGTGGTACGGCGCGAGCCCGACGAGATCCATGATCGTCTTGACCCGGGAGCGGCGCTCGGCCGGCGTCCCGATCCCGTGGATCCGGAGGCCCTCGCCGATGCTGTCGCCGATCGGCGTCCGCGGATCGAGCGACGCGTACGGGTCCTGGAAGATGATCTGCATCCGGCGCCGATAGGGCTTCAGGGCGGAGCCCTTGATCGCCGCGATGTCCGTCCCGTCGAACCGGATCGAGCCCGAGGTCGGCTCGATCAGGCGGAGGAGCAGCCGGCCGACCGTCGTCTTGCCGCAGCCGGACTCGCCGACGAGCCCGAGCGTCTCGCCCCGGAAGATGTCGAAGCTGACCCCGTCGACCGCCTGGACCTTGGCGACGGTTCGCTGGAGCACGCCGCCGTGGATCGGGAAGTGCTTGACGAGGTCCCGCACCTCGACCAGCTTCTCCCGGCCCGCGGACGTGGACGGGGCCGGATCCGGCGCCGGGCTCGTGACCGGATCGGCGGTCATGCCCCGCCGCCCGGCAGCGCGGCCGTGCCCGCCGCGGCCGCGCCGGCGTCGGCGATCGCGCCGGACGCGAGGACCTCTTCAGCCGAGACGTCGGTCCGCGGTACCCAACCTTCGGGGCGCGGGATGAGACGGCCGTTGGCGTCGTGGTACAGCCAGCAGCGGACCTCGTGTCCGGGCTCGAGCGCGTGCAGGCCGGGATGGACGTCGATGGCCATCGCGTTGTCCTCGGCGACCCGCGACGCGCAGCGCGGCGCGAAGCGGCAGCCCTTCGGGACATCGATCAGGTTCGGGACGTTGCCGGGGATGACGCTGAGCACCTCGCGGGCGTCCCCGACGACCGGGATCGAGCCGATCAGGCCCTTCGTGTACGGGTGGCGGGGCTGCCGGAACAGGGACCGGACGTCGGTCTGCTCGACGATCTCGCCGGCATACATGACCGCCACCCGATCGCACATCTCCGCGACGACGCCGAGGTCGTGGGTGATCAGGATGATCGCGGTCCCGGTCTGCTCCCGGAGATTCCGCATCAGGTCGAGGATCTGGGCCTGGATCGTCACGTCGAGGGCGGTCGTGGGCTCGTCGGCGATCAGCAGCTCCGGCTCGCAGGCGAGGGCCATCGCGATCATCACGCGCTGGGCCATGCCGCCGGACATCTCGTGGGGATACGCCTTGAGCCGCCGCTCGGGATCGGGGATGCCGACCATCCGGAGCAGCTCGAGGGCCCGCTGCCGGGCCGGGCCACGCTTCATCCCGCGGTGGATCTGGAGGACCTCGCCGACCTGGCGGCCCACGTCCCACACCGGGTTCAGCGACGACTGGGGCTGCTGGAAGATCATGCTCAGCTGGTCGCCGCGGAGCTTGCGCATCTCGTCCTGGCGGAGCTTCAGCAGGTCGCGGCCGTCGAACAGGATCTCGCCTGCCTCGACCTTGCCCGGCCGGCCGACCAGGCCCATGATCGAGAGCGAGGTCACGCTCTTGCCGCAGCCGGACTCGCCGACGAGGCCCATGATCTCGCCGCGGTCGACGTGGAAGTCGATGCCGTCGACCGCCCGGACCACCCCGTCGCGCGTGTAGAAGCTGGTCCGCAGGCCCTTGACCTCGAGCAGCGGCTTGTCGCCGCGCTCCTTCTTCGGGCGCCGGGCGGACGCCGGCAGGAGCTCCTCGATCGTGGTCTCGTCGAGGCTGACCCCGAGCGTGCCGGGGGTCCCGGTCGAGGTCGGCGAGGTCGTCATCGGTTCAGCCGCGGGTCGAGGGCGTCGCGCAGCCCGTCGCCGAGGAGGTTGAAGCCGAGGACCGTCAGCGTGATCGCCGCGGCCGGGGCCAGGATGATGTGGGGCGAGTTGAACAGCTGGTTCCGCTCGAGGCCGATCATCGAGCCCCATTCGGGCCGGGTGATGTCGCCCGTGACGCCGACGAAGGCGAGGGCCGCGATCTCGAGGACCGCACCGCCGATGCCGAGCGTGCCCTGGACGATGAGCGGCGTGAGCGAGTTCGGCATGATCCGCCGGACCAGGATCCCGATGCTCGATTCGCCGAGGGCCCGCGACGCCGTCACGTAGTCGCTCTCGCGGGTCGAGAGGACGGCCGCGCGGGCCACCCGGGCATAGATCGGCACGGACACGATTCCGATGGCGAAGAGGGCGTTGATCAGGCTCGGGCCGACGGCGGTCACGATCGCGATCGCCAGGAGCAGCGACGGGAAGGCCAGGACCACGTCCATCAGGCGCATCAGGACGTCGTCGACCCAGCCGCCGATGTAGCCGGCGAGAGCGCCGATGATCGTCCCCAGGAGGATCGCGAAGCCGATCGCCGCGAGGCCGATCACGAGCGAGGTCCGGGCCCCGAAGACGACCCGGCTGAACACGTCGCGGAAGTTGCCGTCCGTCCCGAAGAAGTGCTGCGGCTTGTCGGCCGCGCAGCCGAGCAGGTGGATGCACGGCGCGGCGCGCTGGGTGATCCCGGGCTCTTTGCCGAGCAGGCTGTCCTGCGGCCCGTGCGTCGCGATCAGCGGGGCGAAGATCGCGGTGAACACGAGGACGCCCAGGATCAACAGGCCGACCACGGCCGATCGCTGCCGGAGGATCGCCGCCAGCGTGTCGCGCCAGAGGCTCGCCGGACGCGTCGCCGCGAGCGAGTCGGCGACGGGCAGCGGCGTGGCCGCGGGATGGCTGGTCATCAGTGCCGGATCCTCGGGTCCAGGAACCCATATGAGACGTCGACGATGAAGTTGACGGTGACATAGATCACGGCGATCAGGAGCGTGAACCCCTGGATGACGACGTAGTCCCGTCCGGAGATCGCCTCGAACAGGGAGCGCCCGACGCCGGCCAGGTTGAAGACGGTCTCGGTCAGGACCGCGCCGGACAGGAGGGCCCCCAGCTGGAGCCCGATGACGGTCACGACCGGCAGCAACGCGTTCCGGGCGCCGTGGCGGAGCACGACCGCGCGCTCGCCGAGGCCCTTGGCGCGGGCCGTCCGGACGAAGTCCTGGCCGAGCACCTCGAGCAGGCTGGAGCGCGAGATCCGGGCGATGATCGCGAGCGGGATCGTGCCGAGGGCGATGGCCGGCAGGATCAGGTGCCGGAAGGCGTCGGCAGCGGCGGCGAACTGGCCGCTGATCAGGCCGCTGAAGATGTAGATCCCCGAGACGAAGTCGAGGAACGCCCGGGGCGGCCCCGTCCAGCTCTCCAGGCCCCAGACCTCGGCGAGCGGGATCACGGAGACGCCGCTGGTCAGGCGGCCCGACGGCGGCAGCGCGAACGGCGTGTCCTTGAGGATGATCGCGAAGATGAAGGCGAGCACCAGTCCCAGGACGAAGACCGGAACGGACACGCCGAGGTTGGCGATGATCATCGTTCCGACGTCGATCGGGGAGTTCCGGCGGTAGGCCGAGATCAGGCCGAGCGGGATCCCGATCACGATGGCGAAGATCATCGCCAGGATCGTCAGCTCGATCGTCGTCGGCAGGCGCTCGATCAGGAGCGTCGTGACCGGCCGGGAGTGCTTGATCGAGTTGCCGAGGTCGCCGCTGGCCAGCTGCTCGAGGTACCGCCCGAACTGGATCGGGATCGGCTGGTCGAGGCCGTAGCGGACGATGAAGTCGTTGCAGACCGCGTCGGTGGCGCGCTCGCCGAGGACGGCCCGGCAGGGGTCGCCGGGGATGATCCGGGCGAGAGCGAACACGACGAAGACGATCCCGAACAGGACCGGGATCGTGACGAGGAAGCGACGGAGGATGAACTTGGCCACGGCGTCAGATCAACCCTCGACTCCGACGGCGGGTAGCGAAGGGGCGCCGCCGATGGCGGCGCCCCTCAGGCGAGTATCGTCGATCGCGGGGCGATCGATCAGGACGCGGGCGGGTTGAGGAATCCACCCCAGAGACCGGGGAAGTACTCGAACGCGCCGGTGCGGCCCTTGTGGAGCGGGTGCTTGGCGTCCCACTGGACGGCGAAGCTGAGCACGACGTCATTGGCGTCGAGATCCGCGCCGTCATGGAACTTGACGCCCGACCGCAGCTTGCAGGTCCACGTCGTGGAGTCGGCGTTGGCCGTGCACTCCGTGGCCAGCGACGGAATGGCGGCGGCGCCGCCGACCTCGTAGGCGTAGAGCGACTCGTTGACCATCTCGCAGGCGCGGAGGGTCTCGCCGTCGGTCTCGTCGCCGCAGTACATGCTGAGCGGCTCAGCGTTCTGCATCCAGACGAGGGTGTCGCGGTCACCGGCCTTCATCTTCTCGAAGCGCTCCGCGCCGAAGACCGACGCGTAGGCATTCTCGATGTCGGCCTTGTAGCCGGCGCCCGAGGCTCCGTGAACCATGAAGAACGCGGGGACGTGCTGCTTGATCAGGTTGTTGGCGGTGGTGTAGGCCGCGGTGCGGGCCGCCGGATCGGCGGTCGCGACACCCTTGTTGAGGGCCTCGACGATGTCCGGGAACGGGGTTCCGAACTTCTTGCCGGAGCCGGAGCCGAAGTGGTAGTCGAGGAAGTTGGACGGATCCGGATAGTCCGCGCCCCAGCCGACCATCATCAGGCCGGGCAGGGTCCCGGCGGCGAAGCCGTCGAGCATGGCCGCCGACTCGAGCAGCTCGGGCTCGGCGTTGATGCCCAGGTTGGCCTTCAGCTGCTGCGAGATCTCCGTCGCGATGAGCGGCGGATCGGTCACGTAGCCGCGGACGGCGGCGCGGAAGTGGATCTTGGTGTCGAAGCCGTTCGGGAAGCCGGCCTCGGCCAGAAGCGCCTTGGCGCCGGCCGGGTCGAAGTCCCACTGCTTGTCACCCTCGCATGCGAAGGGGATCTCGCACGGCGTGAAGTAGTCGGCCGCGGTCGAGCCGGCCGGGTAGAAGTTGTCGACGATCTGCTTGCGGTTGATGCCCTTGGCGATGGCCTGGCGAACCTTCTCGTTGTCCCACGGCTTGACGGTGTTGTTCATGCCGAGGAACGAGACGTTGAGGCCGGCGCGGGCCTTGTACTGCAGGGTGCTGTCGCCCTGGATCGTCTTGATGTCGTTGGTGCCCGGGTTGTCGATGCCATCGACCGTGCCGGCCTGGAGCGCCAGGAGGCGCGAGGCGGCGTCATCGGACCACTGGTACTCGAGGTTCGGGGTCAGGGCCTTGGTGCCCCAGTAGCCGTCGAACGCCGAGAAGACCATCCGGTTGCCGCGGCTCCACTCCTTGAGCGTGTAGGGCCCGGTGCCGTTCGGCTTGTCGAGCAGGCTGCCGTCCGTGCCGTGGGCGGTCAGATAGGCCGAGTCATGGATGCCGAACGCGCTGAAGGCGATCTTCGGCAGGAAGTCGGCGGCCGCGCCGCACAGCTGGAACTCGACCGTGAGCGCGTCGACGGCCGTGATCTTCTTGAGCTGGCCGGTATAGGGGGCCGTGCCGCACGGGGCCTCGCCCGTCTCGGGGTAGACCATGCCGTCATAGGCGGCCTGGCTGGCGGCCTGGCTGGGCGGTGCTGCCGTGGCCCCGGTCGATGCGGCCGGGGTGCTCGGATTCGGGCTCGCCGAACCTCCGCAGGCCGTGAAGACGATCGCAACCGCGCCGAGAACGGCGAGCGGCGACCACTTCCTGGTTCGGGTCATTCCTGGACTCCTCCTCAAACGGCTCCCTGGCCAGGCACGTCGCATCCGTTCCTGGTTGGAGCGCCGGGTTCCGCGCGCGTTCGGCCCACGGGCCGCAGGTCGCGGGTGCCGGGTAGCCTAGCACGCGTGCATGGCGAATGGTCATGCGTCCAGCGCCTTGTCGGGAGGTACGTGTCGAGGGGCCCTCCGGGTTCACTCGAGCGGCCCGGTCGGCGGCGTCGTGGGGGGCGGGGAGCCGGCCGCGGAGTGGCGTAGGGTCGCGCCGCGAGCGTGAGCGGCTATGCTCCGGGCGTGACGTCGCTGACCGTGGCTCTCGCTCAGATCGCGCCCCGGCTCGGGATGTTCGACGCCAACCTGGCCCGCCATCACGAGCTGATCGACGAGGCGCGCGGACGTGGCGCCGGGCTCGTCGTCTTCCCGGAGCTCGGCCTGACCGGCTATCTCCTCCAGGATCTCGCGTCCGAGGTGGCGATCCGCCTCGACGACCCGCGCCTGGCCGGGCTCGCGGCTGCGACCAAGGGGTTGTCCGCCGTCGTCTCGTTCGTCGAGGAGTCGGCCGACCACCGGCTGTTCATCGCGGCCGCCCTGCTCGAGGACGGCGAGATCCGCCACGTCCACCGCAAGCTCTTCCTGCCGACCTACGGCCTGTTCGACGAGCGGCGGTTCTTCGCCGCGGGCGATCTCCTGCGGGCGACGCGGTCGCGGCTGGGGGTCGGCGTCGGGATCGCCATCTGCGAGGACTTCTGGCATCTGACCGTGCCCCAGGTGCTGGCGCTCGACGGCGCCCAGATCCTGATCAACGTGTCGTCGTCGCCCGGGCGCGACCTGGCGGCGACCAACGAGGTCGGGCTCGGGACCGCGACCTCGTGGCGGACGCTCATGCGGACCTATGCCCAGCTGACGACCTCGGTCGTGATCTTCTGCAATCGGGTCGGCGTCGACGAGTCGATCTCGTTCTGGGGTGGCTCGGAGGTGATCGCCCCGAACGGCAAGGCGCTGTTCGGGGCGCCGCTCTTCGAGGAGGGCCTGTTCACGGTCGACGTGCCGCTGGCGGATCTGCGTCGCGAGCGGCTGGCCCTCCCGCTCCTGCGCGACGAGCGGCCCGAGCTCCAGATCCGCGAGCTGACCCGGATCGTGGCCGAACGGGCCGGGCTGGCATCCGACTCGACCGCCGACGACCTGGCCGAGGCCGGGCTCGACGTCGCACCCGGCGATCCTGCCCGCGAGCCGATCGGGTTTCGGCGCGGAGTCCGTCGATGACAGCGTTCGCCGCGGCCGACGGCAGCGCCCTGTTCGAGCTGCCCGACGAGCTGGCGATCGACACGAACGTCGCCCGCCGGGTGATCGGTGAGTTCATCCGCGGCCAGCTCCGCCAGGCCGGGTTCGAGCGCGCGGTGCTCGGCCTGTCGGGCGGGATCGACTCGGCTCTCGTCGCGTTCCTCACGGCCGAGGCGATCGGCCCGGAGCGCCTCCTGTGTGTGCTCATGCCATATCGGACGTCGGCGGACGCGTCGCGAACCGACGCCGAGGAGGTCGTCCGGCAGCTGGGGGTGACCAGCGAGCTCGTCGAGATCAGCCCGATGGTCGATGGCTACTTCGCGTCCGATCCGGACGCCGCGCCGCTCCGCCGCGGCAACTTCATGGCCCGCCAGCGGATGGCGGTCCTGTACGACCGATCGGTCACGTGGGGCGGCCTCGTGGTCGGGACCGGCAACAAGACCGAGTCGCTGATCGGCTACACGACGCTGTTCGGTGACAGCGCCTGCGCGTTCAACCCGATCGGCGACCTCTACAAGAGCCAGGTCCGCCAGCTGGCTGCCGCGCTCGGCGTTCCCGACGAGATCATCCGCAAGGCTCCCTCGGCCGACCTGTGGCCCGGCCAGACCGACGAGACCGAGGCCGGCTTCAGCTACCCGGTCCTCGATCGGCTGCTCTTCTGGCGGATCGACAAGCGCCGGTCCGACGAGGAGATGACGGCGCTCGGGTTCGACCCGGCGCTGGTCGCCCGGGTCGATCGGATGATCGCCGACGTCGGAGTTCAAGCGGCAGGTCCCGCCGATCGCCAAGCTCGGGCCGCGGACGGCCGGGGTCGACTACCTGTACCCGCGGCGCCGGCCGGGCTCCGCGCGCGAGTGACGGCCCGGGCGGGCGGGGATGCGGGCGGCGAGCGCGAGCGCGAGCGGCGGCGGCTCGCGCGCTGCGGCGGGAGAGGGATCGGGCGCCGGCTCCGGCGGTCGCCTGTATGTCGTCGCCACCCCGATCGGCAACCTCTCGGACGTGACCCTGCGCTCCCTCGAGGTGCTCCGCGCCGTGCCGCTCATCGCGGCCGAGGACACCCGGCTGACCCGGCGTCTGCTCGATCGCCACGAGATCACGACCCGCACGACGAGCTTCCACGCCCAGAGCGCGCCGAGCCGGCTGGCGGAGCTCCTGGCCCATCTCCGCGGTGGGGCCGATCTCGCGCTCGTGACCGACGCCGGAACGCCATCCGTGAGCGATCCGGGCGACGACCTCGTCGGCGCCTGGGCGGCCGAGGGTGGAATCGTGGTTCCGATCCCGGGGGCGTCGGCGGTTCTGGCGGTCGTGGCGGCATCGGGGATCGCGGGCCCGCGCTGGTCGTTCGAGGGGTTCCTGCCGCGCTCCGGCCGGGACCGCCGGGAGCACCTCGCCCGGATCGCCGCCGACGAGCGGGGAACCGTGATCTACGAGGCGCCGGGACGGGTCGCGGCCACGCTCGGCGACCTGGCGACCAGCTGCGGCGCGGACCGACCGGCCGCGATCGGGCGTGAGCTCACGAAGCTCCACGAGGAGATCGTGCGGGGGACCCTCGGCGAGCTCGTGGAGCGGGCCCGGAGCGGGGAGCTGACGCTCCGCGGCGAGTTCGCGCTTGTCGTCGGGGCATGGACGGCGGAACGGATCGGCAGCGCGACCGCCGGCGGCGCCGTGGGCGTGGCCAGGGCCGCCGATGCGGAAGTGGCGGCGCTCGTGGAGGTCGAGCGGCGCGTGGCCGCCGGATCGTCGCGGGGCGACGCGGCGCGCACGGTCGCGGCCGAGACCGGGATTCCACGCCGGCGCCTGTACCGCGTCGGCGGGCACGGCGCATGACCGGCGACGCTCGGGGCAGCGGCGACCCGCGGATCGTCGTCGTCGGCAGCACGATGATCGACCTCGTCGCCTTCGCCGACCGCCTGCCCGAGGCCGGCGAGACGGTCGTCGGAACGCGCTTCCTCCAGGGATTCGGGGGCAAGGGCGCCAACCAGGCCGTCGCGGCGGCGCGCTTCGGGGCGGCGGTGACGATGGTCGCGGCGGTCGGCGACGACGCGAACGGCCAGGCGATCCTTGCCAACCTCGGGGCCCAAGGGGTCGCCACGGTCGACGTCGCCGTCGTCAACGCGACCTCGGGCGTCGCCCCGATCTGGGTCGACTCCGACGGGATGAACCGGATCATCATCATCGGCGGCGCCAATGCCCACGTCTCGGCGGACCAGGCGTCGACGGCGGTCGAGCGGGTCCGGCCGGCCGTCGTCGTCGGCCAGTTCGAGATCCCCCAGGCGGCGACGAGAGCCGGCTTCGCCGCGGCCCGACACCGCGGGGCCGTCACGGTCCTGAACCCGGCGCCCGGCGCGCCGATCGAACCGGACCTGCTCGCCGTCACCGACTGGCTCGTCCCGAACGAAACCGAGTTCGTGGCGATCGGCGGTCGTCGGCTGACGCGGCTCCGCCGAGGATCAGGCGGCCGCCATCGACGAGCTCGGGCGACCGGCTCGACGTCCACCTGGCGGTCACCCTCGGCGAGCACGGCGTCGTCCTGCGGCGTCGAACCGGGGAGCTGACCCGGGTCCCGGCGCCCCGCGTGCCGGCCCTCGACACCACCGGGGCCGGCGACGCGTTCGTGGGCGCCTTCGTCGTCGGTCTCGGCCTCGGCTGGCCTCGCGGCGGCCGCCGCGAGCGCTGGGCTGTGCGACGGCGTCGGACAGCGTCACTCGTCCGGGGACCCAGGGCTCCTATCCGGATCGTCGCGCCGCGGCCGAGCTGCTCGCGGAACACGCTCCGGCCGGGCTCGACCCGGGCGGCGCGCCGGCCCGCTAGGATTCGGCAGCGATGAGCCACCCCACGTCGACTGCCTCGAGCGGCATCCCGGTCCTCGGCGTCCTGTCGATGCCGGCCCGCGTGGCCGTCGTCGTCACCATTGCGCTTGCGATCGTCACGATCCTCAGCGACCTGGTGCTCCATCTCTTCCCAGAAACCGTCGTGTTCCTGCTGGCCGCGGCGGCGATCCTCGGCCTGGCATGGGTCGTCGGTCTTGGCACGGAACGGCTCGGAGCGCTGACGGGCCCCCAGGTCGGCGGCATCCTCAACGCGACGTTCGGCAACATCGCCGAGCTGATCATCGCCTTCTTCGCCCTGCAGCGGGGCCTGATCGAGGTCGTGCAGGCGAGCATCACCGGCTCGATCATCGGCAACCTCCTGCTCGTCCTCGGGGCCAGCGTGCTGCTCGGCGGCCTGAAGAACGGGCCCCAGAAGTTCAGCCAGCAGATCGCCGGCTCCAACGCCGCGCTCCTCGTCCTGGCGCTCGTCGGGCTGTTCGTGCCTGCCGTGTTCGCGTTCAGCAGCCGAGGGGGCGAGGGGCGCCTCGTCGAGGAGTCGGTCCTCATCGCGCTCCTGCTCATCGTCGGCTATGTGCTGTCGCTGATCTTCCAGTTCACGAACCCGGCGACGACCCTCGGCGGCCACGAGCCATCCGAGGGCCACGGCGGTCCGCCGTGGACCGCGCGGACCGCCGTGTTCGTGCTCCTCGCGGCCGCCGGCCTGCTCGCGTTCACCTCCGAGATCCTCGTCGGTTCCATCGAGCCGTTCATCGAGGAGTTCGGGCTGTCGCAGTTCTTTGTCGGGGTCGTTCTGATCCCGACGATCGGCAACCTGGCCGAGCACCTCGTCGCGGTCCAGCTGGCCTACAAGAACAAGATGGAGTTCGCGATGGCCGTCGCCTACGGCTCGAGCCTCCAGGTGGCGCTCTTCGTGGCGCCGGTGCTCGTCCTGCTCGGGCTCGTCGTCGGCCAGGACATGACCCTGGTGTTCACCCCGCTCGAGGTGGCCGCGGTCGCTGCTGCGGTCGGGATCAGCGCCCTGATCGCGCTCGACGGCGAGTCGAACTGGCTGGAAGGCGCCCTCCTGATGCTGGTCTACGTGATCCTCGCCGTGTCGTTCTTCGAGTTCGTCTAGGAGCCCGACCCGTGGCCCGTCCCACGCGTGAGTCGGACCGGCGGCGGGAGGGGAAGCCGCCGCCGGTCCTGCGAACAATCGGTGCGTGCCGCGAGGACACTCAGGCGGCGACGACCTCCTCGTCCGCTTCGGTCAGCGGCTCCGCGGCGGCGGCGATCGCCGCAGCCTCGCCATCGTCGGCCTCATCCTCGTCGCCGTAGGTGGCCGCCTGCGCAGCCAGGCCGTTGGCCGCCGACTCCGCCGCGTAGTCCTTCTTGCGGCGTCCCGACAGCATCTCGACGTGGTTGGCGACGACCTCGGTCTTCCAGTGGCGCTTGCCGGCGTCGTCGTCCCAGGTCCGGGTCTGGATCCGGCCCTCGATCGCGACCTGCTGGCCCTTGCCGAGGAACTCGCCGCAGGTCTGGGCGAGCCGGTCCCAGGTCACGATGTTGTGGTACTCGGCGCGCTCCTTGCCCTGGCCGATGTACTCGTTGGTGGCGACGCTGAACTGCGTCACGGCCTTGCCGCTGGCGAGGCTGCGCATCTCCGGGTCGCGCGTGAGGCGACCAGTCAAGAGGACCCGATTCACGGTCCGTTCTCCTTCTCGGCCGACCGACGATGGCGTCGGCGGCCTGCGTTCCGGCGGGAACGACATGGCGGGCGCGGCGGGACGACGTGCCGGCGGGGCACGGGGTGGAAGAGGCGCCGGCCCCGGCGGTCGGGCCATCCGGCGGGTCGTGGACCATCGGTGGTCGGCGGACCGTGGACGTGTCGCTCGGCGGGACCGGCTGTTGCCTGGCGGGCAAGACGAACCTAGCAGGCGGCCCTGCACCCGCGGTTCACCGGGACTTCGCGGCCACGTATCCGGGCGATCGCCCTCGCTTCGGATCAGCTTGCGGCGGAGGTGTGCCCCTCGTTCGAGACGATCGTCGGCTTCGGCAGATCGGTCGACCGGCGCCGCCGCCGGCGTGGCGCCGGGTGGGCCACCTCGAGCGCCACGGCCGGCCCGGTCATCGCCACGATCCGCGGATCGGGGACCGGCGCAACCCGGCTGAAGAGGTCGCAGAACAGCGACACCAGCTCCGGATCGAACTGCGTCCCGGCGTGGCGCCGGAGCTCCTTGATCGCGTCGTCGTGGCTCATCGCCCGCTTGTACGGCCGGTCGTGGGTCATCGCGTCGTAGGCGTCGGCAATGGCGACGATCCGGGCGCCGAGCGGGATGTCGTTGCCGCGCAGCCCGAACGGATAGCCGTGGCCGGAGTAGCGCTCGTGGTGATGGAGGATGATCGGCACCGCGTCCTTGAGGGCCGCCGCCTGCTCCAGGATCACCTGGCCGATGCGCGGGTGCTGGACGACCGTCCGCCACTCGGCCGACGACAGCGCGGCCGGCTTGTCGAGGATCTCCTGCGGGACGGCGACCTTGCCGACGTCATGGAGCAGCGCCGCGGTCCGGATCCGGTCGACCTCGGCCTCGGGCAGGTCGAGGTTCTGGGCCATCGCCACGACGATCGACGCGATCAGCGCCGAGGGCTGGCCGCGGTAGTGGGGAAGCGGTGAGATCACCGAGGTCAGGCTCGCCGTCGCCGCGTCGCGTGCCGCCCGCCCGACCTCCATCGCCAGTGCCCGCCCGACCGCCGAGATCGGCGCCCGCGGGACGCGCGCGTCCTCGTCAGGCTCCGCGAAGATGTAGGTCTGGTTGCGGCCGAGGGACTTCGCGGAATACATCGCCGCATCGGCATCGCGAACGAGGGCATCGGTTCGGAGCAGGCCACCCTTGCCGCCGGCGATCCCGATCGAGATCGTCACGCTGATCGCCTGTCCGTCGGCGACCGGCACGCTCTGGCGGGCGACGAGGTTGCGCAGCTTCTCGGTGAGGTTGGCGCCCTCCTCGACATCGGTCTCGGTCAGGAGGAGCATGAACTCCTCGCCACCGTAACGGCCGACCTGGTCCGAGGCCCGGAGGTTGGCCTTGAGGGTCTGCGCGACGGCCCGCAGGACGAGGTCGCCGGCGGCGTGGCCGTAGTTGTCATTGACGGCCTTGAAGTGATCGATGTCGACGAAGGCGACGGACAGCGCCCGCTCGTAGCGGTTCGATCGCTCGACCTCGGCGAAGAGGTTGGCGAGCAAGGTCTGGCGGTTGCTGACGCCGGTGAGCTTGTCGTACGTCGCCGCGTTGGTCGTCTCCGCCAGCGCCACCGAGATCGAGTCGATCGCCCGCGCCAGGCGACCCTCGAGACCGCGCGATCGAGGGGTCGAGCCGACCTCGACGCCGAGATCGCCGTCGGCCAGGCGCTCGGCGGCCCGGATGAGGTGACCGAGGCGGAGCCGGACGTACATGAAGATGAGGCCGGCAGTGAGCGAGACGCCCATCGTGCCGGCCACGAGTGAGGCGATGATCGAGCGGGTCCCTTCGTCGGTCCACGAGTCGATCGCGCTCGGGACGGCCATCCAGACGACGAGCAGGGAAATCGGTGCGAGGAGCCCAAGCCCCCCGAGCAAACGCATCACTCCCCAAGGCTACTGGTCGGTCCTCGATCGGAAGTCCGGCCGAAAGTCCTGCGGAGCGCCGACTGAACGTCCCGCCGCGCGGCGCGCGACCTCGCTTGTGACCCGGCGCGGGGGTCCGTCTCGTGCGATACTGGCGCCGTTCCTCGCGGCCCGCGTGCACTCAAGGAGACCGCCGTTGCTCGAGGAAGGCGCGTCATTCGTCCCGTGAGGCGTGTGAGCACCTTCGACGCCCCGCTTCGCCACCACGCCGGCGGAGTTTCGCGGGAGATTTCCACCCGGGACCCCGGCTCTGTCCGGGGTCGTTTCATGTCCAGCCCCACAAGCCGCCGAGCGGGGCAGCGCTGATGCCCGCCACGGTGATCGTCGGGCTCCAGTGGGGCGACGAGGGCAAGGGCAAGACGACCGACTTCCTGGCCGAGCAGACCGCCCTCGTGGTGCGCTACCAGGGCGGCGACAACGCCGGCCACACCCTGATGCTCGGCGACGAGGTCTTCAAGCTCCACCTCGTGCCCTCGGGCGTCCTGTACCCCCACATCGTGCCGGCCATCGGGCCGGGCGTCGTGGTCAACCCGGCGACCCTGATCGACGAGATCGACGGGCTGACCTCGCGCGGCATCGACGTCGGACGGCTTCGGGCAAGCTTCGCTTCGCACGTGATCCTGCCGTACCACCGGGCCCTCGACGTCGCCCGCGAGGCGCGGCTCGGAACGGCCAAGGTGGGGACGACGGGGCGCGGCATCGGACCGGCCTACGAGGACCGCGCGGCCCGCACCGGCCTGCGCCTGGAGGACCTGCTCGACGCGGACGCGATGCGCACGAAGCTCGCCCGCGTCCTGCCCGAGAAGAACGCCGTCCTGGCGGCTCTCGGCTCGAGCGAGCAGTTCGAGGTGGAGCCCCTCGTCGAGCAGGCGCTCGCCTGGGGCCGTCGGCTTGCGCCGCATCTGGCCGACGTGACGTGGCTTGTCCAGGACGCTCTCCGGCGCGGCGACCACGTCCTGCTCGAGGGCGCCCAGGGGACGCTCCTCGACATCGACCACGGCTCGTATCCGTTCGTGACGTCGTCGTCGCCGATCGCCGGCGGGGCGTGCACCGGCGGCGGGATCGGGCCGCGCCAGGTCGACGAGGTCTTCGGCGTGATGAAGGCGTACGCGACGCGGGTCGGCTCGGGGCCGTTCCCGACCGAGCTCCTCGACGACGTCGGGGCCGGGATCGCGACCCGCGGCCACGAGGTCGGCACGACGACCGGCCGGCCGCGCCGCGTCGGCTGGTTCGACGCCGTGTCGGCCCGCTATGCCGTCGCCGTCAACTCGGTCAGCTCGATCATGCTCAACAAGCTCGACATCCTGTCCGGCGTCGATCCGATCCGGCTGTGCATCGCCTACGAGATCGACGGGATGCGGGTCGACGCCTGGCCGTCCTCGGCGAAGCTGCTCGATCGGGCGATCCCGATCTACGAGGACTTCGCCGGCTGGGAGGAGCCGATCCACGCCGTCCGGGCCCTGTCCGACCTGCCCGACGCCGCACGCCGCTACGTGACGGCCCTCGAGGAGCATGCCGGCGCGCCGATCGTGCTCGTCTCGGTCGGCCCGGAGCGGACCCAGACGATCGAGCGGGCGTGGCGCCCGATGCGTCATCGCGTCGTGGTCAGCGCATGAGCCAGCTCGTCCAGCCGACCCGGATCCTGATCGTCGGCGGCGGCGGCCGAGAGCACGCCCTGGCCTGGAAGCTGGCCGCGGAACCCGGTGTCAACGAAGTCCTCGTTGCGCCCGGCTCCGACGGAATTGCTGCTGAGCCCCGCGTCCGCTGCGTCGCCGTCGATCCGCTCGATCCGGCCGCCATCGTCGACCTGGCCCGCCAGTTCGCGGCCGAGCTCGTCGTGATCGGCCCCGAGGCACCGCTGGCAGTCGGGGTCGCGGACGCGCTGGCGGCCGCCGGGATCGCGGTGTTCGGCCCGGCCGCGAGCGCCGCCCGGATCGAGAGCTCGAAAGGCTTCTGTCGCGAGATCGCCGAGGCGGCCGGCGTCCCGATGGCGCGCGGCCGAACCTTCGCCGAGACGGACCCGTCGGCCGCGCTCGCGTACGCGATGGGCCTGGCTCCCGACGGCGCGGTCGTCGTCAAGGCCGACGGCTTGGCGGCGGGCAAGGGCGTCACGGTCTGCAGCGGCTTCGACGAGGTCGCCAGCGCGATCGCGGCGCAGACCGGTCCGATCGTCGTCGAGGAGCGGCTGCACGGCCCCGAGGCGAGCGTCATCGCGATCTGCGACGGACGGTCCGCGGTCGCCCTCCCGATCTCGCGCGACCACAAGCGGCTCGGCGATGGCGACCGGGGACCGAACACCGGCGGGATGGGCGCCTATTCGCCCCTGGCCGACCTCCCGGACGAGACGGCCGACGCGATCCTCGAGCAGTTCCACCGGCCGGTCCTCGCGGAGCTCGCCCGACGGGGCACGCCGTTCCGGGGCGCCCTCTACGCCGGCCTGATGCTCACGGACGACGGCCCGCGCCTGCTGGAATTCAACGCCCGTCTCGGCGATCCGGAGACGCAGGCGATCGTGCCCCGGCTGGCCTCGCCGCTCGGTCCGGTCCTGCTGGCCGCGGCGCGTGGGTCGCTCGCTGGAATCCGGTCCCTTCCGACCCTGCCGGGGGCGACGGTCGGGGTCGTCCTCGCTTCGTCGGGCTACCCCGGGACGCCGACAACCGGTGATCCGATCGACGGGCTCGCCGACGCCGCCTCCGCCGATGCCGCCTCTGCCGACGCCGCCCTCGTCTTCCACGCCGCGACCAGGCGCGGTCCGGACGGCTGGGAGACGGCCGGCGGCCGGGCCCTGACGGTCGTTGCCCGCGGTCGCGACCTCGCGGACGCCGCCGAGCGCGCCGACCGAGCCGCCGAGCGGATCACGTGGTCCGGCCGCCAGCGCCGCCACGACATCGGCCGATCAGCGGCCACCGAGGCTGCCGAGGCTGCCAGGGCGGCCGAGCCTGCCGGGGCCGCCCGATGATCCGGCGCTACACGCTGCCCGAGATGGGCGCGATCTGGACCGAGAAGGCGCGCTTCGAACAGATGCTCCGGGTCGAGCTCGCGGTCAGCCGCGCTCAGGCCGCGCGCGGCGTCGTGCCCGCCGAAGCCCTCGCCGCGATCGAGTCCCGCGCGCTGGTCGACCCCGAGCGGATCGCCGAGATCGAGAAGACGACCGACCACGACGTGATCGCGTTCGTCAGCCAGGTCGCCGAGACGATCGGGCCAGACGGCCGCTACCTCCACCTGGGCCTGACCAGCAGCGACGTCGTCGATACCGCCCTCGCCCTCCAGCTCCGCGACGCCGGCGCGCTCCTCGTGCGCGACTGCGACCGGCTCCTGTCGGCCCTGATCGCCCGCGCCCGGAGCGAGGCCGACACGCTGATGATGGGCCGGACCCACAGCGTCCACGCCGAGCCGATCACGTTCGGGCTCAAGCTCGCCGGCTGGGCGTTCGAGGTCGACCGCGGCCGGCGCCGCCTCGCGATCGCCGTCGACGAGATCGCCACCGGCAAGATCTCGGGCCCGGTCGGCACCTACAGCCATCTCGGGCCGGACGTCGAGGCCGAGGTCCTCGCCGAGCTCGACCTCCACGCCGACCCGTCGAGCACCCAGATCGTCCAGCGCGACCGCCACGCGGCGCTCCTGACGGCCATGGCGATCCTGGG
This sequence comes from uncultured Chloroflexia bacterium, assembly GCA_963783055.1. Lineage (GTDB taxonomy): Bacteria > Chloroflexota > Limnocylindria > Limnocylindrales > CSP1-4 > CF-46. The sequence goes on along the minus strand of CAWAMB010000002.1, from coordinate 118,983 downwards.
CGGCAGTCTCGAACGCTTCGCGACCGAGATCCGGAACCTCCAGCACACCGAGATCGGCGAGGTCATGGAGCCGTTCAAGCCCGGCCAGAAGGGCTCGAGCGCCATGCCCCACAAGCGCAACCCGATCCTCGCCGAGCGGATCGCCGGCCTCGCCCGGCTGCTCCGCGGCTATGCCCAGACGGCGCTCGAGAACCAGCCGCTGTGGCACGAGCGCGACATCAGCCACAGCAGCGCCGAGCGCGTGATCCTGCCCGACGCGACGATCGTCCTCGACTACCTGCTCGTGAAGATGGCGGGTCTCGTCGAGGGGCTCGTCGTCCGGCGCGAGCGGATGCTCGAGAACATCGAGCGCGGCCTCGGGCTGCACGCCAGCAGCCGCGTCCTCGGGACGCTCGTCGAGCGTGGCGGAATGAGCCGCGAGGCCGCCTATGCGATCGTCCAGCGGGCCGCCCTGCGCGCCGCCGACGAACGCTCCCCGCTGCGCGACCTGCTCGCGCTCGACGCCGACGTCGCGAAGCGCATGAGCCTGACGGACCTCGACGCGTGCTTCGACGACCCCGCCCATCTCCGCCATGTCCCGACCGTCATCGCCCGACTCGACAGCTTGGAGGCCGAGATCCATGTCGCCCGCTAGCACCCTGGCCGACTCCTTCCTGCGCTCCGGCAAGGTCCGCGACCTGTACGCCGTCGGCGAGGACCGCCTGCTGCTCGTCGCGTCGGACCGGCTCAGCGCGTTCGACGTCGTCCTCCCGACGCCGATCCCGGACAAGGGCCGCGTCCTGACCGGCCTGTCGCGGTTCTGGTTCGATCGGACGGAGGACCTCGTCGCGAACCACCTGGTCGGTGTCGCGCCCGAGGACATCCCGCAGGGTGCGCCGGGCGCCGCCGACGGCGACCCCGCCGCGGTCGCCGAGCTGCGCGGCCGGATGATGCTCTGCCGCCGCGTCCAGCCCCTGCCGATCGAGGTGATCGTCCGGGGCTACCTCGCAGGCTCCGGCTGGAAGGACTACGGCCGGACCGGCGCGGTCTGCGGCATCCCCCTGCCGGCGGGCCTGCGCGAGAGCGAGCGCCTTCCGGAGCCCCTGTTCACCCCGTCGACCAAGGCCGAGGAGGGCCACGACGAGAACATCTCGATCGATCAGGCGGCCGACCTGGTCGGTCGCGCGACGGCCGAGCGGGTCGCCGATCTCGCAATCGCCCTGTATCGCCGGGGCGCCGAGATCGCCGAGCCGGCAGGGGTCATCCTCGCCGACACGAAGTTCGAGTTCGGGATCGACCCGGCGACGGGCGAGCTGCTCCTGATCGACGAGGTCATGACGCCGGACTCGTCGCGCTTCTGGGACGCCGCCGACTACGAGCCGGGCCGGGCCCAGGCGAGCTACGACAAGCAGTACGTCCGCGACTGGCTCGAGACCCAGGACTGGGACAAGACCCCGCCCGGACCGGAGCTGCCGGCGTACGTCGTGGGCGGGACGCGCGCCCGCTACGTCGAGGCGTTCGAGCGGATCACGGGGGCGAGCTTCCAGCGCTACCTCGACGCCGACGAGATCGGGCCCGGGGCGTGACGATCGACGTCCGCTTCGCGGTCAACGTCCGCCCGAAGCCGGGGATCCTCGATCCCCAGGGCCGGGCGGTCGAGGGCAGCCTCGGCCATCTCGGGATCAGCGGGGTGAGCGAGGTCCGGGTCGGACGGCGGGTCGAGCTGACGGTCGGTGCGGCCGATGAGGCGGCCGCCCGTGGGGTGGTGGAGCGGCTCGCCGCAGAGCTCCTGTCGAACCCGCTCATCGAGGCGTATGACGTCGAGACGCTCGGGGCGGCCTCGTCTGCGGTCTCACCCGGAGGGTCGGCGGCGGCGGGCTCGGCCGGCGTCGACGGCGTGCCCACTCCGGTCGCGACACCGGAGGGCGCATCGACGTGAGCGTCCGCATCGGGGTCGTCGTCTTCCCGGGCTCGAACCGCGACATCGACGCGGTCAACGCCCTGGAGGTCGCGGGTGCCGAGCCGGTGATCCTGTGGCACGACGACGCGTCGCTCGACGGCGTCGCCGGGGTGCTGATCCCGGGCGGCTTCGCCTACGGCGACTACCTCCGCGCCGGCGTGATCGCCCGGTTCAGCCCGGTCATGCGGTCGATCGCCGGGTACGCGGCGGACGGCGGCCTCGTCCTCGGGATCTGCAACGGCTTCCAGGTCCTGACGGAGGCCCATCTCCTGCCCGGTGCGCTGCTCCGCAACCGCGGCCTGCGGTTCGTGTCGCGCGAGGTCCGGATCGCCGCCGAGCGGGCCGACACGCCGTTCACCCACGCCATCGGCGAGCGCCGCCCGCTGCGGATGCCGGTCGCCCACGGCGAGGGCGCGTTTCACGCCGACGAGGCCACGCTCGATGCGCTCGAGGCGAACGGCCAGGTCCTCTTCCGATACGTTCACGACGACGGCACGCCGGCCGGCGGCGAGGAGGACCGGGCGAACCCGAACGGGTCGCTGCGGGCGATCGCCGGGGTCACCAATGCCGCCGGCAACGTCGCGGGCCTGATGCCCCATCCCGAGACCGCCGTCGAGGCCGTGCTCGGATCGGACGACGGGCTGGGCATCATCGCGTCGTTCGTCGCGAGCGCCGCCGAGCGCGAGCGGACCGGCGGACCGGCGATCGTCGCCACGGCCGGTGCTGTCACGGCCGGCGCCCGGTGACGATGGTCGAGGAGCCGGTCGTGACGCCCGCGTCGACGGTCATGCCCGAGGAGCCGCTCCACCGCCGCCTCGGCCTCACCGACGACGAGCTCTTGGCGATCCGCGACCGGCTCGGCGGCCGGGCTCCCAATGACCTCGAGCTGGCGATGTTCAGCGTCATGTGGAGCGAACACTGCTCGTACAAGAGCTCGCGACCGCTCCTCCGGACCCTGCCGATCGGGACCGCCGCCGACGGCGTCGTGGCCGGTCCGGGCGAGAACGCCGGGGTCATCGACATCGGTGACGGCCTGGCGGTCGCCTTCAAGATCGAATCGCACAACCATCCGAGCGCCGTCGAGCCGACCCAGGGCGCCGCGACCGGGGTCGGCGGCATCCTCCGCGACATCTTCACGATGGGCGCCCGACCGATCGCCGTCCTGGACGCCCTCCGCTTCGGCGATCCGGCCGACGCCCGGACCCGCCATCTCGTCGAGGGCGTCGTGAATGGCGTCGGCGGCTACGGCAACTGCGTCGGCGTCCCGACCGTCGGCGGCGAGCTGGTGTTCGATCCGTCGTACGCCGGAAATCCGCTCGTCAACGTCATGGCGATCGGCCTGCTGGCAATCGATGACCTGACGCTCGCGGCGGCGCCCGGCGCCGGCAACCTCGTCGTGCTGTTCGGCTCGACGACGGGCCGCGACGGGATCGGCGGGGCAAGCGTCCTTGCGAGTGCGACGTTCGCCGACGACGACCCCTCGAAGCGGCCCAGCGTGCAGGTCGGCGACCCGTTCGCCGAGAAGCTCCTGATCGAGGCTTCTCTCGAGCTGATCCGGGGCGGCCTCGTCGCCGGGCTCCAGGATCTCGGCGCCGGCGGGATCACCTGCGCGACGTCCGAGACCGCGGATCGCGCGGGAACCGGGATGCGGATCGAGCTGGCCGCGATCCCGCGGCGCGAACCCGGGATGGAGCCGTTCGAGGTCCTCATCAGCGAGTCGCAGGAGCGGATGCTGGCCGTCGTCGAGCCGGCCGCTGGGGCGAGGTCCGGGCCGTCTGCGAGCGTTGGGGCCTGCCCGTCGCCGTGATCGGTGTCGTGACCGACGATGGCGACGTGGTGGTCGTCGACGAGGCCGCCATCGAGATCGCCCGCATCCCGGCGAGGGCCCTCACGAGCGACGCCATCATTCATGAGCGAGTCGCCGCCGCTCCCGTCCGGCGCCGAGCGGCGCCCGCGCCGGGCGCACCGTCGACCGCGTTCGATGGCCTGCCCGAACGGGGGATGGACCCGGGCGCCGTTCTGACGGCCCTGCTCGGCTCGGCCAACCTCGCGAGCCGGCGGCCGGTGTTCGAGCAGTACGACTCGACCGTCCAGGCCAACACCGTCGCCGGCCCCGGTCACGGCGCGGCCATCGTCCGGATCAAGGGCACGACCAAGGCGCTGGTCGCCTCGACCGACGCCAACCAGGCCGTCGGCGCGCTGGATCCCTGGCTCGGCGCGGCGCTCAGCGTCGCGGAGGCGACCCGCAACGTCGCGATCACCGGGGCCCGGCCGCTCGGCGTCACGAACTGCCTGAACTACGGCGACCCGACCCGACCCGAGGCGTTCTGGCAGCTGACCGAGGGCGTCCGCGGCCTCGCCGACGCGTGCCGGGCGCTCGGGCTGCCCGTGACCGGCGGCAACGTCTCGCTGTACAACGAGTCGCCGACCGGGGCGATCGCACCGACGCCGGAGATCGGCGTCGTGGGGCTGCTCGACGACGTGGCGCTGCGGGTCGGTCCGGCGTGGCAGGCGGCCGGTGATCGCGTCCTCCTCGTCGGCGAGGCGACGCCGGGGTTGGCCGGCAGCGCCTATGCCGATCTGGCTGGCCTCGCGGCCGAGGATGGGCCGCCGAGCCTCGATCTCGACCGCGAGCGGCGGCTCCAGGCGTTCCTGCGCGAGGCCGCCGCCCGCGCGCTCCTTGCCTCCGCCCAGGACGTGTCCGGCGGCGGCCTGGCGGTGGCCCTCGCCGAGTGCGCGATGTGGGCTGACGACGAGCGTGGTCTCGGCGCCCGGCTCCGGATCGGGGTCGCGAGCTCGCCGGCCGTCGACCTGTTCGGCGAGAGCCCATCGCGGGTCGTCGTGACCGCGACGCCACGCCACGCGCCGGCGCTCGTGCTCCTCGCCCGCCAGCATGGCCTCCCGATCGAGGATCTCGGCGAGGTCACGGCGCGACCCGGCGACGGCTCGCCGGCGCGACTCGTGATCGAGCTCGGCGGCGCCGGCGCGACGGGCGCCGCCGAGGATCGCGGCAGCCGGGTCGCCGACGCCCTGATCGTCGGGCTCGACGAGCTGCGCCATGCCTGGGACGGCGGCCTGTCGCGCGCCCTCGGCTGGGAGGGGCGCTGATGTGCGGCGTCTTCGGGGTCGTCCTGCCGCCGGGCGGCGACCAGAGCGCGGCGGCCCTCGCCTCGCTCGGGCTGTTCGCGCTCCAGCACCGCGGCCAGGAGTCGGCCGGGGTCGCGGTCAGCGACGGCGAGCAGCTGATGCTCTACAAGGACCTCGGGATGATCGCCTCGGTCCTCGACGAGCGGCGCCTGCCGTCGCTCAAGGGCGGCCTCGCGATCGCCCACTGCCGCTACTCGACGACCGGCTCGACGATCTGGGAGAACGCCCAGCCGACGTTCCGGCTCGGGCCGCGCCGGGCGCTCGCGATCGGCCACAACGGCAACCTCGTCAACACCCGCGAGCTGCTCGACCAGCTGGTCGGCGGCCGCGGCCGGCTCCCCGCCTCGACCGACACCGAGCTCCTGACCGCGCTCCTCGCCGACGAGCCGGCCGCGGACACGGTCGACGCCCTCGTCCGCGTCCTGCCCCGCGTCCACGGGGCGTTCTCGCTCGTGATCCTCGACGAGCGGCGGGTGATCGGCGTCCGCGATCCGTTCGGGTTCCGGCCGCTCGTGCTCGGCCGCCTGGCCGCCCCGGACTCGGCGGCCGCCGCGGCCGGTCCCGGGCTGTGGGGCGACGATCCGGGCGACGACGCGACGTCGGGCTGGGTCCTCGCCAGCGAGACGACCGGCCTCGACATCGTCGGCGCCGAGTTCGTGCGCGACGTCGAGCCCGGCGAGATCGTCGTCCTCGAAGCGGGTCGCGCGCCGGTCTCGGTTCGCTACGCCGCCGCCAAGCCCGCCCTGTGCGTCTTCGAGCTGATCTACTTCGCCCGGCCCGACTCGTACATGGAGGGCCGCAACCTGTACGAGGTCCGGCGCCGGATGGGCGAGGAGCTGGCGCGCGAGCATCCCGTCGAGACGGACCTCGTCATGCCCGTCCCGGACACGGGCGCGCCGGCGGCCGCGGGCTATGCCGAGATCTCCGGGATCCCGTTCCGCGAGGGCCTGATCCGGAACCGCTACACCGGGCGGACGTTCATCCAGCCGAGCCAGACGATGCGCCACCGGGGCGTGACGATGAAGCTCAACCCGCTGCGCGAGGTCGTCCGCGGCAAGCGCCTGACGGTCGTCGACGACTCGATCGTGCGCGGGACGACGACGAAGCAGATCGTCGCCCTGCTCCGGCGGGCCGGGGCCGAGGAGGTCCACGTCCGGATCAGCGCCCCGCCGATCTACCACCCGTGCTTCTACGGCATCGACACCCAGGTCGAGACCGAGCTGATCGCGGCGACCCACTCGGTCGAGGAGATCCGCGAGTTCATCGGCGCGGATTCGCTCGGCTACCTGTCGATCCGGGGCGTGCTCGCGGCGCTCGACCTGCCGTACGACCGGTTCTGCTTCGCCTGCTTCGACGGCAACTACCCGGAGCCGGTCCCGTACGACGCGGCGTCGCGGAAGTTCGTCCTCGAGGAGGCCTTGCCGGTCCGTGGCTGAGACGGCGACTCGTGGCTGAGTCCCGGACGGCCTACGCCGGAGCCGGCGTCGACGTCGCGGCCGGCGAGCGGGCCGTCGAGCTCATGCGCGCCGCCGTCGAACGGACGCGCCGCCCGGAGGTCCTCGGCGGTCTCGGCGGGTTCGGCGCCGCGATCAGCATCCCGGCCGGCTATCCGCGAGCCGGTCCTCGTGTCCTCGACCGACGGCGTCGGGCACGAAGACGGCGATCGCCGCGGCCGTCGGGCGGTACGACACGATCGGGCGCGACCTCGTCGCGATGTGCGCCGACGACGTCGTCTGCAGCGGCGCGGAGCCGCTCTTCTTCCTCGACTACGTCGCGGTCGGCCGGCTCGATCCCGAGCAGGTCGCCGAGCTCGTCGAAGGCGTCGCGGCGGGCTGCCTCGACGCCGGCTGCGCCCTCGTCGGCGGCGAGACGGCCGAGCACCCGGGGCTGATGCAGCCGGGCGAGTTCGACCTTGCCGGGTTCTGCGTCGGCGTCGTCGAGCGCGACGAGTGGCTCGACGGCAGCGCCGTTCGCGCCGGCGACGCGATCATCGGCCTGCCATCGAGCGGCCTCCACGCCAACGGCTACTCGCTCGTCCGCGCGCTGATCGCGAAGTGGGACCTCGACCTCGCCCGGCCGTACCAGGAGCAGCTGATGCTCACGCTCGGGGTCGCGGCCGCCGCGGACGCGATCGCCGCCGAGCCCGAGCACGGCCTGGCGACCCTCGGCGAGGTCCTCCTCACCCCGACGACGATCTACGCCGGAGCGCTCCTGCGCGTCCGGAGCGCGCTCAAGGCGGCCGGCCACGATGTCCATGGGCTTGCCCACATCACCGGCGGCGGACTGCCCGGCAACGTGCCCCGGGCGCTGCCGGACGGCCTCGGCGGCGCGGCTCGACCCGGCGACCTGGCGGATGCCGTCGATCGTCCGGCTGGTCGGGGCCCTCGGCGGGCTCGACGACGAGGAGCTCCGGGCGACGTTCAACGCCGGGATCGGGATGATCGCCGTGGTCGCGCCCGAGGCCGTCCAGCCAGCCCTCGCCGCGCTGGCGGGGGAGGGGATCGCGGCGTCGGTCATCGGCGAGGTCGTGGACGCCGACGGCGGATCGCGCTACGTCGAGGGCGCGCTGGCTCGATGAGCGGGCGGATCGCGGTCGCCGTCTCGGGCGCGGGCTCGAACCTGCGCGCCCTCCATGCGGCGGCCGCGGCGCGGCGACCTCGGTGGCGAGATCGTCCTGGTCGTCGCCGATCGCGCCTGCCCGGCGCTCGACTGGGCGGCCGAGCAGGGGATCGACACGGCGCTCGTCCCCGGTGGCGACGACGATGCGCTGCGCGACGCCCTCGACGGCGCCCGACCGGACGTCGTCGTCCTCGCCGGCTACATGCGGCTCGTCGGGCCGGCGCGTCCTCGACGCCTATCGACCGACGGATCCTGAACACCCATCCCAGCCTCCTGCCGGCGTTTCCCGGCGCCCACGCCGTGCGCGATGCGCTCGCTCACGGCGTGAACGTGACCGGTGCGACGGTCCACCTCGTCGACGAGACGCTCGACGGCGGCCCGATCGTGCTCCAGGAGGCGGTCCCGGTCGTCGCCGGGCGACGACGAGGCGTCCCTCCACGACCGGATCAGGGCCGTCGAGCACCGGCTGCTGCCGCGGGCGGTGGCGCTGCTCCTCGGCCGATGCGGTGGGGCCGCCATCCGGCCGGGTCATCCGGGTCGACGTCGACCAGCGCCGAACGGAACCTGCCCGAGCCCGCGCCGGGCGCTCCTGTCGGTGTCGGACAAGACCGGTCTGGTCGATTTCGCGCGCGGGCTCGTCGCCGAGGCCTTCGAGCTCGTGTCGACCGGCGGCACGGCACGTGCCCTGCGCGACGCCGGGCTGCCCGTCACCGACGTTGCGGCGGTCACCGGTTCGCCGGAGATGCTCGACGGTCGGGTCAAGACGCTCCATCCGCGGGTCCACGCCGGGATCCTGGCCGACCGCCGCCTCGCCGATCACCGCCGGCAGCTCGTCGCGGCCGGGATCGCCCCGTTCGAGCTCGTCGTGGTCAACCTCTACCCGTTCGCCGCCGCCGCCGAGCGGCCCGGCATCACCTTCGACGAGCTGGTCGAGGAGATCGACATCGGCGGTCCGTCGATGGTCCGGGCCGCGGCGAAGAACCACGCCAGCGTCGCGATCGTCACGTCGCCGGCGCGCTACGAGGACGTCCTCGCCGCCATCCGTGGCGGCGGCCCCGTCCCGGCCGGCCTGCGGTCTCTCCTTGCGATCGAGGCGTTCCGTCACACAGCCGCCTACGACGCCCGGATCGCGGCGGAGCTGCCGGGTCGGATGGCCGCTGCCGGCGTCGACCTGCCCGACGAGCCCGGCCTGCCCGGCGCCGGTGATCCCTACCCGGAAACGCTCACGATCGGGCTCGAGAAGGTCGAGACGCTGCGTTACGGCGAGAATCCCGCACCAGCCGGCAGCACGCTACCGCCGGACCGACGGGCATCCGGTCTCGCGGGCCGTTCGCGAGCGGCGCGCCGCCGCTCCAGGGCAAGAGCCTGAGCTACAACAACGTCCTCGACGCGTCCGCGGCGGCGGCCCTCGCCCGGGCGCTCCACGGGCCGGCGTGCGTGATCGTCAAGCACACGAACCCGTGCGGAGCCGCCGAGCGGCCGAGCCTGCGCGACGCGTGGGACGCCGCCCTCGCCGGCGATCCGGTGTCCGCCTTCGGTGGCGTGGTGGCGCTCACGCGAACCGTGGACCGGGCGACTGCGGACGGCCTGACGAGCCTCTTCCTCGAGGTCGTGGTCGCGCCGGGCTTCGACCCCGATGCGCGCGAGCTGCTCGCGACGAAGGCGAACCTCCGCTTGATCGAGGACCCGTCGCTTGCGAACGACGCGCCGCCGCCGGCCCCGGACCCGCTCGGCTCCATCCGGATCCGCCGGTGGCGCGGTCCTGGTCACCGCCCCCGACACGACGCCGGACGATCCCGCGGCGTGGCAGGTGGCGACGAGCCGCACCCCCACGGACAGCGAGCGGCGCGACCTCGATCTCGCCTGGCGTCTCGCCCGCGGCGTCACGTCGAACGCGATCGTGCTCGTCCGCGACGGCCGGCTCATCGGCTTCGGGTCGGGCCAGACCTCGCGCGTCGACGCCGCCCGCCAGGCCGTCGAGAAGGCCCGCGCGATCGCGGGCCCGGAGAGCCTCGTCGGCGCGGCCTGCGCGTCGGACGCGTTCTACCCGTTCCCCGACGCGGTCGAGGCCTGCCTCGAAGCCGGGGTGACCGCGTTCGTCCAGCCCGGCGGATCGCGCAACGACGCCGAGGTGATCGCCGTGGTCGACGCTGCCGGAGCCACGATGCTCCTGACCGGGGTGCGCCACTTCCGTCACTGATCCGGCGCGAGGGCCGGGACGTCGGGCGCGCGCCGTGCGGCGCTTGACCGACCGGCGATCATGTCGGCGCCGGGGGAATCCGGTGAATCGCGGGCGGGATGGCGGTCGGGGGTCGCTGTCCCGCCCTCCTCCTGTCCGGGCGGCAGCCGCGAGCACGGTCGTCAGACGGCGGTCGGGTCGATGACCGCAGTCGGGTGGCGCAGGCGTCCGGGCGTCGACGCACTTGACCACGATTCGCCGCTCGGCCATCATCGGCAGGTGGACCAGCCCCGGAGCCTGATGGCGATGCCCGGGCGGCCCCGCTCGCCGCAGGTCTGACCGAGGACCCGCCTGGCCGAGCGTCGGCCGCCGACCGCACGCGCGCCCGCTCCGCGCGCTCCCGACGGTACCCTTCCGGCTGAGCCGGCCCATGCCCGAGGACTCCATGCCCGACCGATTCACGCCCGCGCTTCTACCTGACGACCGCGATCGCCTACGCCAACAGCCAGCCCGGCGTCCACACCCTGTACGAGGTCATCGGCGCCGACGCGATCGCCCGCTGGCACCGGATGCTCGGCGACGACACACGCTTCCTGACCGGCACCGACGAGCACTCGGTCAACATCGCGATGCGCGCCGCGGAGGAGGGCCGCGACACGCGCGCCTTCGTCGACGAGAAGGTCGGCCTGTTCAAGGCCGCCGAGGACGCCCTCGGGATCGCCCCGGATCGGTTCATCCGGACGACCGATCCGGACCACATCCGGGCGTCGCAGGAGCTCGTCCGCCGGGCCTACGCCAACGGCGACATCTACGTCGGGACGTACGAGGGCTGGTACTGCCCGAACGAAGGGTTCCGCAACGCCAGCGACGTCCAGGAGACCGCCCGCGGCACGATCTGCCCGAACCATCCCGACGTCCCGCTCCAGTGGCTGACCGAGAAGAACTGGTTCTTCCGCCTGTCGGCCTACCAGGAGCGCCTCGAGCGCCACTTCCTCGAGCACCCCGAGTTCGTCCAGCCGGACTACCGGCGCAACGAGATGCTCGGGTTCATCCGCCAGGGTCTCGACGACTTCTCGATCAGCCGGGCCGGGCGCGGGGTGGGGGATCCCGTTCCCGATCGCCGAGAACGGCGAGACCGCCCAGCGCGAGGACGGCTCGTGGGATCCCGAGGCCGGCACGATCTACGTCTGGTACGACGCCCTGATCAACTACGTGACCGGTGCGGGCTTTCCGGATGACCTGGAGGCGTTCGCGCACTGGTGGCCGGCCGACCTCCACGTCATCGGCAAGGACATCCTGCGCTTCCACACGATCTTCTGGCCGGCGATGCTGTGGAGCGCCGGGCTCGAGCCGCCGCGCCGGGTCTGGGCCCACGGCTGGCTCCTCGCCGCCGGTGGCGAGCGGATGAGCAAGAGCCGCGGCAACTTCCTCGATCCGGGCGACTTCGTGGCCGCGTTCGGCAGCGACGGGGCGCGCTACGTGGCGCTGCGCGAGGTCCCGTTCGACAAGGACGCCGAGGTCAGCTGGGACGGCTTCGTCCGGCGCTACAACGCGGACCTCGCGAACGACTTCGGCAACCTCGTCAACCGGACGGTGTCGATGGCCAACCGCTACCTCGACGGGGAGCGACCCGATCCCTCGCCGGCCGACGTCGCCGACCGCGAGTGGAGCTGGACGAGTCGCGTCCCGATGCTCCAGGCGAACGTCGACGACTGCCTGCTCCACGAGGCGCTCGGCACGCTCTGGGCGTTCGTCGGCGAGGCCAACCGGTTCGTCGACGCGCGAGAAGCCGTGGGAGCTGAACAAGGCGGCCAAGGCCGGCGACGAGGCCGCGGCGGCCCGGCTCCGGCTCGTGCTCGGCGACCTCGTCGAGGCCTGCCGTCTGCTCGGCCTCGCCGCGGCGCCGTTCCTGCCGGCGACGGCGCCGCGCGTCCTGGCCCAGCTGGGCTACGCCTGGCCGTACGGCCCGGACGGCAACGGCGGTCCGCCGCTCCTCGACGAGCTGCGCTGGGGCGCCCACGCCGGCGAGCCCGGCCGCTCGGCCGCCGCGGAGCCGCTCTTCCCGCGCCTCGAAACGGAGACCGCGCCAGACTGACGACGATGCGGTCGCGCCGCCCGACATCGGCGGCCCTGCAGCGGAGGACGCCCCATGCCTGCCCACGGCGAGTACAACCACATCGAGATCCCGTTCGACGACGAGGAGCGGGCGAAGCGCTTCTACGGCGGCGTCTTCGGCTGGGAGTTCTCCGAGACGCCGGGCTTCGAGGGCTACCCGCTGTACACCGCCGGCCCGGGCGGTCTCGGAGGGGGCCTCGGCAAGCGCGGCGAGATGGCCGGCCAGACGGTCCGCAACTACATCGCCGTCGACGACATCGACGCGGCGATCGAGAAGGTCCAGGAGCTCGGCGGCACGATCACCGAGCCGAAGTCCGAGATCCCGGGCATGGGCTGGTTCGCGGTCGGCACCGACACCGAGGGCAACGTCCTGGCGCTCTACAAGAGCCTGACCAGCAGCTGACGGAGCTCGCGCGCAACCCGGCGGAGCGCATCGGCGACAATCCGTCGATGCGCCTCGTCGACAGCCACTGCCATCTCCAGGCCGACCGGTTCGACGACGACGTCGACGTCGTCCTGGCCGCCGCGCGCGAGGCAGGCGTCGAGCGGATCCTCGTGCCTGGCTGGAACGCGTGGTCGTCGGCGGCCGCGATCGCCCTGGTCGAGCGCGTTCCGTGGCTCGACGCGGCGGTCGGCGTCCACCCCCACGACGCAGCCGGCGTCGACGATGCGGAGTGGCGCGCGATCGCCGACTCCGCGGCAGACCCGCGGGTGGTGGCCATCGGCGAGACCGGACTCGACTACGACCGGGTCTTCTCGCCGATCCTCGCCCAGCTCGTGAACCTCCGGCGCAACCTGGAGCTCGGCGGCCTCGACCGGCAAGCCGGTGATCCTCCACTGTCGGTCCGCGGTAGGGGAGCGCGAGGCCCAGGACGCGCTGCTCGCCGAGCTCGAGGCGTTCGGGGCGGACGTCCCATCGGTCGTCATCCACTCGTTCAGTGGCCCCGTCGACTACGCCGAGGCGCTGCTCGAGCTCGGGGCGGCGATCAGCGTCTCCGGTCTCGCGTTCCGAACGGGCGAGGCGGCCACGGCCGAGGTCGTCCGCCTCGTCCCGGCCGACCGCCTGCTCGTCGAGACCGATTCGCCGTTCCTCGCCCCGCCCGGGCGCGCCGCGGATCCGGAACACGCCCGAGTGGGTGCGCGTGACCGCCGAGTGGGTTGCCGAGCAGCGCGGCGACGAGCTGGATCCAGCCGGCGAGGCGCTGGTCGGCGCCTACGATCGGGTCTTCGGGACGGCCCACCGCCGCTGAGGCGGCCCCGCGCAGGGCGTCCGCGCGTCCGCAATCGTTACCTCGCAGCGATGATCCGGGCGGGATGAGCGGCTAGGTTCGGTCCATGACCGCGGCCCGACGCCCCGGTCACCAGCCTCGTCCGAGGGACCGGACCATGCGCGCCCGACCGTCGCTCGCTCCCGCTTCCGGCCGATCCGCCGCCCAGCGATCGGCGCGAGCCGTGCCGCTGATTGCGCTCCTGCTCGTCGCGCTGGCCTGTGACGGGGCGGTGTTCGCCGGCGCGACCCCCTCGTCACACGCGGCAGACGCGGCGGCGACGACCGCGGCCCTGATTCCGCCGAAGCCGGTCGGCTCGCCGCCGGTCGCGCGCGACGCCGCTCGTCGGACGCCGCCGTCGACGGACCCGAGACCCTCAACCCGGACTGCGTCAACTCGGCCGACCCGGTCAAGCGCGCCGACGAGCTGCTGGCCAACCGCTACCGCCTCGGCAGCCTGCCGATCGTCGACCTGCCCGCGAACCTGCGCTGGACCGAGAATCCGCTCCACGACGCACCGTGGCAGTTCCGCTTCCACTCGATGCGCTACGTCCTGGACCTGTTCGGCGCGACGCGTGTGACCGGCAATCGTGCCTACCTCGACCGAGGCATCGCCCTCCTGCACGACTGGTCGACCGACAACCCGCGCCGGTCCGCCCGTTCGATCTGGGCCTGGAACGACCACACGACGGCGCTCCGGGCCGTCGTCCTCGCCTGCGCCGCCGACCTCGTTCCGATGGCCATCTGGCTGCGCGATGCCCTCGTCCTGCACGGCCGGACCCTGGCCGACCCGGCGTTCTACCGGAACTCCGGCAACCACGCCCTGAACCAGGCGATCGGGCTGCTCGAGGTGTCGCGGGTCCTCGGTCGGTCGCAGTGGAAGGAGCTGGCCGGGCGCCGGATCAACGCCCTGATCGTCGGCAGCGTCGACCGCGAGGGCGTCACGAACGAGCAGTCGATCGGGTATGCCGACTTCAACTACCGGCGCTATCGCCAGGCCAGCGAGCGGATGCTGGCCGTGGGCCTCAAGCCGAGCGCGGCGTTCGCCCGGCTGGACCTGATGCCGGCGTTCCTCGCCCAGGCGACGCTGCCCGACGGGACCTACGAGATGATCGGCGACACCGCCGGCTACCCGGCCGACGCGATCGCCGGGACGCCCGCCGAGTACGCCGCGACCCGGGGGGCGTCCGGTCCGAAGCCCGATCGAGCGATCGCCCGCTACACGGCCGGCTACCTGTTCGCCCGTTCGGGCTGGGGCGAGCGCCGCCTGGTCGCCGACGAGTCGTTCCTGTCGGTGAAGTGGGGCGCGGCGCCGATCTTCCACGGCCACGCCGACGGCATGAACCTGACCCTCGCGGCCCACGGCTCGCGGCTGCTCGTGGATCCCGGCATGTTCGGCTACAACCCCGGGCCCGGACCGGGCGTTCTTCAAGGGCCGTCCGGCTCACAACATCGTCACCGTCGACGGCGCCGACTGGGCCTGGTCGACCCCGACGCGCCTCATCAGCTACCAGGAACGGCCGGAGTACGTCGACCTCCGGCTCCAGACGGCAGGCTATGCCGGCGTGATCCACACCCGGCGGATCACGTACTCGCGGGCCCTCGACTACCTCCTCGTGCAGGACCGCCTGACGTCGGCCGACCTCCACACCTACCGCCAGCTGTGGCATCTCGTCGAGGACGCCCGCCCGACGACCGACGCGACGACGATGGTCACCCAGCGCCCGCGGGGCAACGTCCTCATCCGCCAGCTCATCGGCAGCCCGGAGCTGCGGATCGTGCAGGGCCGGACGGGGCCGGTGCAGGGCTGGATCTCCTACAAGCCGGGTCACAAGCTGCCCGCCCCGGTCGAGGAATCGGTCCTGCGTGGTCGCCGCGCCCGCTACCTGACCCTGATCGTGCCGGCCGAGGGTCATCCCAGCGTCGAGGTCAGCGACCTCGTCGTGACCGCGGCGGGCTACTCCGTCACGATCACGATCGGCGGACGCTCGGAGCGGGTCACCGTCAGCGGGCCGTCCCTGTGGGTCCGGACCCTGATCTAGCTCGTCTGATCGGGCCCGCCCGCGGCGCATCGGGGTTGACAGCCCGCCCACCGCGCCGCTACAGTTAGCACTCTCACATCGAGAGTGCTAGCGCGGTCCAACCGGGGACCTGGAGGAGGCGAACCGTCGACCCGACGGCCGCCCGAGGGCCCGGTGCTCCGACCCGTCGCGGCAGTCATCACAACGCCGGGAAACGCGATCGGCCCGTGCCGCCGCGCTGTCCCCCCATCGAGACCGACGTCGGCCGTCGCCGCCGTCCCAGGAGGAATGCACGTTGGCCACCGCCACCGCTTCCGCGACGAAGCTCCGCCCGCTGGGCGATCGCGTCGTGATCCAGCCGACCGCTCGTGAAGAGATGACCAAGAGCGGCATCGTCCTTCCCGACACCGCCAAGGAAAAGCCCCAGAAGGGCACCGTCCTCGCCGTCGGCCCGGGCCGGACGCTCGATGACGGCAAGCGCGAGAGCATCGACGTGAAGAAGGGCGACACCGTCCTCTACGCGAAGTACGCCGGGACCGAGTTCAAGATCGACGAGGAGGAGCTCCTCATCGTCAGCCAGAAGGACATCCTCGCGATCGTCGAGGACTGACCTCCTCGCCCGGCACCAACAGGATCCCCAAACACGTCTCCAGGAGGCAGGAACATTGTCTAAGCAGCTGATCTTCGACGAGACCGCTCGTCGCAGCCTCAAGCGCGGCATCGACAAGCTCGCCGACGCGGTCAAGGTCACGATCGGTCCGAAGGGCCGCAACGTCGTCCTCGACAAGAAGTTCGGTGCGCCGACGATCACCAACGACGGCGTCACGATCGCTCGCGACATCGAGCTCGACGATCCGTTCGAGAACATGGGCGCGCAGCTCCTCAAGGAAGTCGCGACCAAGACCGACGACGTCGCCGGCGACGGCACGACCACCGCGGTCGTCCTCGGCCAGGCGCTCGTCGCCGAGGGCCTTCGCGTCGTGACCGCCGGGGCCAACCCGATGGTCGTCAAGCGCGGCATCGAGCAGGCCGTCGCGGCCGTCGTCGCCGAGCTCGAGAAGCACAAGGTCGACGTCTCGTCCCGCGAGCAGATCGCGGCCGTCGCGGCCATCTCGGCTGCGGATCCGGAAGTCGGCGAGATCATCGCCGAGGTGATGGACAAGGTCGGCAAGGACGGCGTCATCACCGTCGAGGAGGGCCAGTCGCTCGGCCTCGAGAAGGAATACACCGAGGGCATGCAGTTCGACCGGGGCTACCTCTCGGCCTACTTCGTGACCAACCCCGATCGGATGGAGGCGGTTCTCGAGAACCCGCTCATCCTGATCACCGACAAGAAGATCTCCAGCGTCCAGGACATGCTCCCGGCGCTCGAGAAGGCCGTCCAGCAGGGCAAGCCGACCCTGATCATCGCCGAGGACATCGACGGTGAGGCCCTCGCGACGCTCGTCGTGAACAAGCTCCGTGGCACCGTCTCGGTCCTGGCCGTCAAGGCCCCGGGCTTCGGCGACCGCCGCAAGGAGATGCTCCGCGACATCGCCACCCTGACCGGCGGCACCGTCATCAGCGAGGAAGTCGGCCGCAAGCTCGACTCGGTCACGTTCGAGGACTTCGGCTCGGCTCGCCGCGTCGTCGCCACCAAGGACGACACGACCGTCATCGACGGCGCCGGATCGCCGGACCAGATCAAGGCCCGCATGGCCCAGATCAAGGCCCAGATCGAGGACACGACCTCCGACTACGACAAGGAGAAGCTCCAGGAGCGTCTCGCCAAGCTGTCGGGTGGCGTTGCCGTGATCAAGGTCGGCGCGGCCACCGAGGTCGAGCTCAAGGAGAAGAAGCACCGCATCGAGGATGCGCTCTCGACGACCCGTGCGGCCGTCGAAGAGGGCCTCGTCGCCGGCGGCGGCACCGCGCTCCTGCAGGCCATCCCGGCCCTGGACGCCCTCAAGCTCGAGGGCGACGCCCAGGTCGGCGTCGACATCGTCCGCAAGGCGCTCGAGGCCCCGGCCCGTCAGATCGCCGACAACGCCGGCCAGTCCGGCGAGGTCGTGATCAACCAGGTCCGGAACGCCAAGATCGGCCATGGCTACGACGCACTCCGCAACGAGTACGGCGACATGTTCAAGAAGGGGATCGTGGACGCCCGCAAGGTGACCCGCTCCGCCCTCCAGAACGCGGCCTCGATCGCGGCCATGGTCCTCACGACCGAGACCCTGATCACCGACATCCCCGAGAAGGCAGCGGCCGGCGCCGGCGGTGGCCACGGCCACGGCGGCGGCGGAGACATGGACTTCTAGTCCGCCCGCACCACAACACGAAGGCCCCTCCCGGGAGCGGGAGGGGTCTTCGTCTGTCCATGTCGCGGAGGGGGCCGTTGGCGCGTGACCCGCCTTCGTCGGGCCGCGAACCGAGTGCTCGCCCGGCAGCGACGGAGTGCCCTTGACCGGCCTCGCGGCCTCGCGACGTCCATATCAGCCTCGGTGATCGAGCCTGACGCAGCGCGGCCCGCATGGGGTCGGTCGCCGCACGACGCACGCTGGCGCCCAGGTCGATTCGGGCCTGATCCGGCGTAAACGCCGATCGGTGTGCACGGCCGATCAGCCCGACTGATATCCGGCGCGCGAAGCGCCGTGAGTCGGCAGTACGGGACCCTGCCCGGCGTGGCACGATGGTGCGTGGCCCCCAGGCCAAGCCGTCGAGGTGAACCCGTGCGCCGTGTGATCCTGCTCCTCCTGTGCTCCTGTGCCCTGGTGCTCGCAAGCCTCGGCGTGGCGACTCCTGCATTCGCGGCCGTCTGCGACGGATCGACGGACTCCCTCGGCAACGGCGGCTTCGAGACGCCAGCCGTGACCCCCGACACCTACACCCCGTTCCCCGCCGCCGCCGTGCCGCCGTGGCAGACGACCGATGGCTTGGGCGAGATCGAGATCTGGGGGACAGGCTTCGGCGGCGTGCCTGCCGGCGAAGGCAACGCGTTCGCGGAGCTCAACGCGAACACGGCCGGGACGCTGTACCAGGACGTCGTGTCGACGCCGGGCTCGACGATGAGCTGGACGCTGCTCCACCGGGCCCGCGAGGGCACCGACGTCATGCAGGTCCTGATCGGCGACGCCAACGCGGCCGACATCAACGGGACGGCGGGCTGGGACGTCATCTCGGGCGACCTGTCTGACGACACGTCCGCCTGGGGATCGCACGGCGCTGACTACGTTGTCCCGGCCGGCCAGACCTGCACCCGCTTCGCGTTCCGCGCGGTGAGCACCGGCTCGGGGAGCGACTCCGTCGGCAACTTCCTGGATGACATCGCCTTCACGGTGACGATCCCGGCGGCCCCGTCCGCGCCGGCGTCCGTTGCCCCGGCGGTCACGATCCCGCCGACCGATTCAAGCGTGCGCTCGGACGGTCGCGCCGGCAGCGACGGGCCGGGCGCGGTCTTCCTGATCCTTGCCACACTCGCCGGCCTGGTGGTCGCCGGCATGCGCCTCGGGATGCCGCGCCGCTCACGCTGAGCTCGATTACGGCGCGTCGAACCCGCGCCGGAACGTGATGCCGGTGGGATGGCCGATGAGCACGCCCCGGAGCTGCGACGACACCCAGGTGGCCGAGGCCACCTCGGCGTAGCTCGTGTCGGAGCCGACGATCGCGGACGGCGTCCAGATCGCGCCGTTGTCGGTCGACTCCGACCCCAGGATGTCCTTGGCGTCGTACCCGCCGTAGTCGCCGCAGATCAGCTCGTCGGGCCGGTCCGTCACGCGATTGTCGGTGCAGGCTGCCCATGCGAGGCCGACGCGGCTCGAGGCAAGCAGCGTGACGATCGGGTCGCTGAACCGCCCGTAGGCGGCCGCGACCGGAGGCACGGCGCTGAGGGTCAGTGGGGTCTGCCAGGCGCCGCCCGTCGACACCCGGACATGGACCAGCGGGCTGGGATCGGCCGGGTCCCGGTCGAGGTCGCCCCAGGCGATGGCCAGCCGGTCGGGGCGAGCCGCGATGGAGAACCCCTTGGCGACCGCGCCCGGTTCGAGGACGGCGAGCTGCGTCGGCGCGGTCCAGGACGCGCCGCCATTCGTCGACCAGCGGCCCATCAGGTCGGTGCCATTCGAGCGGAGCCACGCGGCAAACACCGTCGAGCCGGACGCGGCGATCTGCGTCGTCACCTCCCACGAGCTGGTGAACAACGCGGGGCTGGTGTCGAGCCGCCCGCCCATCCACGAGACGCCGCCGTCGGCGCTGGTCACGTAGCGCGCCCAGTGCGGCGTCGCGCCGGCGTCGGTCCAGGAGAGGTAGATCCGCGTGCCCACGACCGCCAGCGAGGGCTCGCCGGGCGTTCGCGTCGTCGCGACCCGTCGCTCGGGCGACCAGGTCATGCCGGCATCGCGGCTCACGCGCAGGCGGATCGATCGGGTCCCGCCCTGGGTCCAGGCCACGACGACGAACGAGCCAGAGGCCGCGGTGAGCGGGCAGCCTTTCCACGTCTTGGTGAGGCCGCTGAGGCGGAGCGGCGTGGTCCAGGTCGAGCCGTTGTTCAGGCTGGAGCGGTAGTACACGAGCGGGGGATCGGTGAGGTATCCGCCGCTGCCGCGCGTGAGCCAGGCGGCATGGAGACGTATGCCGGACGCGGTCGTGGAGGCGGCCAGCGAGTGGTCGCAGGACCGGCTGCCGGTCGACGCGACCGTCGATGGCGCCGTCCAGGATGGGCCGGCGGCGAGGGTTCCCGGGGCCGCGGAGAACTGCAGGAGGAGCGCGAGCACGGCGCCGCCGGCTCGTGCGATGGTTCGACGTCGGCGCGTCATGGTGATGTCCTCCCGGATCATCGTACCGGTCGGCTCAACGTCGCCTGAAGCGGCCCCTCGGCACGGTGGGGCGGCCCGGCTGCGCCGCTCAGCGTGCGGGCTCGTCGGGCGCAGGTCGGCGTCGGCCCCGGATCCGATCGCCGAACCTCCGGATGCTCCAAAGCGGGCCGGCGATCAGGACCCCGAAGAGGACAACGAGCGTCACGAGCCCGACCAACCCCTGGGCGCCGGCCGGCAGCCGGGCCCCGATCGCTGCGAGCACAATCGCGGCCGCAAACGCGACGATCAGCCAGACGGCAACCAGCAGCGCATAGCGCCAGTACTTGATGAGCAGCACGTTCGATTCCTCCGGCAATGATCGAATTGGTCGATCCGGCCTTGGTCAGCGGCCCACCACGGTCAACAGGACCGCAACGATCATGACGGTCGCCGCGACGCTCAGGCAGCCCGTGAGCGCCCATTGGGATGGCGTCCGCGGACGCGCGACCCGGCCGGCCACGAACAGTGCCGCGAAGATCGCCACGAGACCGAGCGCGGCTCGCGAACCGGGCGGGAGCGACAGGGCGAGCACGGCGACGATCGCGTAGGTCCCGGCGCCGGCGGCCGCGCCGAGCGCGAGTCGCCGCAGATCGATCGCGTCGAGACGGGCGTCGAGCGTCGCCAGATCCGCCGCGGCTCCGGTGCCGATCGTCGTGTAGCCGAGGGCGAGCAGCGAAGCTTCATGACCGACGTGGGCGAGCTCGCGCGCGCCGTCCGGGGCCGTCAGGGCGACCACGGCTTCGTCGAGTGAGATCGACATCCCGCATCCGCGACAGTGGCTCAGGCCGGGCATTGGCGGACGGTATCAGGCTCCCACCGCGCTCGTTCCCCACTTGGGCACGGGACCCGGATGGGACGATCGGGCGTTTGACAGGTCCGCGAGGTCGGGTGACGCTGACGGCCGTTCATCCAGCCATCCAGGGGGATCCTCTTGACTCGACGCCTCGCGCTCCTGCCCATCGCCCTCGTCGCGATGCTCTCGCTCGTCCTCGCCGCCTGTGGCGCGACGCCGCCCGCGGCACCGCTCCTCACCGATCCGAAGGAGATCGTCGCCAAGGGCGTGACCTCGCTGGTCGACGTCAAGACCTTCGAGTTCACCGGGTCGTTCACCGGCACGGTGAAGGTGCCCCAGATGGGCGACTTCGACCTCTCGACCGTCAAGCTGGCCGGCGCGATCGACATTCCGAACAAGAACGTGAAGTTCAGCCTCGACGCGCCGACGCTGCTCGGCACCAAGATCGAGGCGCTCGTGGTGGGCGGCAACGCGTACTACAAGGTCTCCGGCGCCCTCGCCGGGTTCCTCGGTGGCACGCCGGACAAGTTCACGATGACGGCGGTTCCGACGGCGTCCGGTGATCCGATCGCCGCCGCAACGGACATCAACAAGGCCGTCGCCGAGATCCAGGCCGCGCTCGGCAAGCTGCCGACGCCACCGACCAAGGGCGCCGACGAGAAGTGCGGCGACCAGGACTGCTATCACGTGACGATGGCCCTGACGGCCGCCGACCTCAAGGCGCTCGACCCGACCGCCTCGGTCAACGGCGATGTCAGCTTCGACATCTGGACCCGCAAGAACGACAACCGTCCGGCGAAGATCTCGTTCTCGGCCACGTCGGTCGACATGGGCACCTTCGGCATGGTGCTCGACCTCAAGTACGACGTGCCGGTCTCGGTCGTGGCACCCGCCGGCCGACCAGATCGCGCCGTAACGCTCGCTCCATCACCGCAGCGCGAGGCCCGGGTCGACGACCCGGGCCTCGCCGATTCCACGGGTCGCGCGACCCGCACCACCGATGCGGGGCTGTTGTTGTTGTGAGCCCCACAAGCGTCGGACGTTGCCTGAGCGCACGGGCCCGGTGGGCCCCTCCGCCGATGGTTGTGGCGGTCGCCGCAACAACCTGAGTCGGAAGCGGGCGGAACGGACCTCGGCGGGCCGATCAGACGTCCGTTGTGGGGCTCACCGCACCACCGACGCCCGGGCCACGCCATCGCGCCAGATGCGGCCCGGAGCAGTCCCCCGACCTACAATGACCGGGTGCCATCCCCGACCCGCCGGAAACGCGCCGGACGCCTTCCCGACGACGCTCCGAACGGCGAAGGAACGCTCTTCGCCGACGTCGAGGAGGCGCCCGCGACGGACGTCCCGCAGGAGCCCGACTGGCTGCGCGACGTCCCGATCCCGGGCGACGTCCCGGTCGAGCTGACCGCCGACGAGCGCCGTGCTCGAGAGGACGAGCAGAAGGCCACCGAGACGGCGCGCGCCAAGGCCCGCGCCCTGGAGATCGTCGGCCGGCTCAACCCCGAGCAGGGACGCGCGGTCACCACCACGGACGGCCCGCTCCTGATCCTGGCCGGCGCGGGCTCGGGCAAGACCCGCGTCCTGGCCCACCGGATCGCGTATCTCGTCGGCGTCAAGAACGTCCGGCCCTGGTCCATCCTCGCGGTCACCTTCACGAACCGCGCCGCCGGGGAGCTGCGCGAGCGGATCATCAGCCTCGTCGGCGAGCCCGGCCGCGACGTCCAGGCCGGGACGTTCCACTCGCTCTGTGCCCGCGTCCTCCGCCGCGACGGCGAGGCGATCGGGATCGACCGGCGCTTCGTCGTCTACGACACCGAGGACCAGCAGAGCCTGATGAAGCAGCTCCTCCGCGAAGAGGACCTGCCGCTCACCGGCGAGTTTCGGCCGAGCGCCGTCCTCGGCGCGATCAGCCGGGCGAAGAACGAGATGCTCGACGCCACGTTCCTCGCGGAGAACGCCGTCAACCACCGCGAGCGGACGATCGCCAAGCTCGCGGTCCGCTACGAGCAGCGCCTCAGGAAGGTCGGCGCGCTCGACTTCGACGACCTCCTGCTCAAGGCCGTGGTCCTGTTCGACGACGCGCCGGACGTCCTCGCCCGCTACCAGGATCGCTGGCGCTACCTCCACGTCGACGAGTACCAGGACACGAACCGGCCGCAATACCTGTGGATCCGGTCGCTTGCGGCCAAGCATCGCAACCTGGCGGTCGTCGGCGACGACGACCAGTCGATCTACCGCTGGCGCGGCGCCGACCTCCGCAACATCCTCGACTTCGAGCGCGACTACCCCGACGCGACGGTCGTGAAGCTCGAGCAGAACTACCGCTCGACCCAGCTGATCCTCGACGCCGCCCACGCCGTCGTGTCGCGCAACACCGAGCGGACCGACAAGAAGCTGTGGACCGAGAAGAGCGGCGGGATGAAGATCCAGCGCTTCGAGGCCTACAACGAGGAGGAGGAGGCCGAGTGGATCGCGCGTCAGGTCGAGGGCCTGGTCGGCGGCCGCGGCTCGGTCCTGACCCGGCGAGCCGACGACGATGACGCCGGCTCCCTCAAGGCGCGTGACATCGCGGTCATGTACCGGATGAACGCCCAGTCCCGCGCGATCGAGGAGTCGTTCCTGCGCTACGGGATCCGCTACCAGCTCGTCGGCGGGACGCGGTTCTACAGCCGGCGCGAGGTCAAGGACGCGCTGGCCTACCTGCGGGTGCTCCGCTCCGACACCGACAGCGTCAGCTTCGAGCGGATCATCAACATCCCCGCCCGGGCGATCGGCGACAAGACGATCGAGGTCCTCCGCGGCGCCTCGGTCCGGGGCGGCATCTCGACGTGGGAGGCGATCGAGCGGGCGGCTCGCGGCGAGGTCGAAGGGCTCGGCCCGCGGGCCCGGTCGTCGATCGCCGACTTCGCGGTGCTGATCCGCAAGCTGCGCTCCAAGGTCGGCGTCCTCGACCTGCCGGAGCTGCTCGACGAGACGCTCGAGGCGTCCGGCTACCGGGCGATGCTCGCGGACGGGTCCGAGGATGGCGAGGACCGCTGGGCGAACCTCCTCGAGCTGCGCTCGGTGACGACCCGCTACGACGATCTCGAGCCGGAGGACGCCCTCGACCGGCTGCTCGAGGAGACCGCCCTCGTCGCCGACCAGGACTCGTACGAGGGCGACGCCGACGCGGTCACGATGATCACGCTCCATGCGGCGAAGGGTCTCGAGTTCCCGGTCGTGTTCATCGCCGGTCTGGAGGAGGGCGTCTTCCCCCACAGCCGGGCCCTCGACGACGAGAAGGAGCTCGAGGAAGAGCGCCGCCTCGCCTACGTCGGGATGACCCGGGCGATGCGGCGCCTGTTCCTGTCCCACGCCTGGCGCCGCGCGACGTGGGGAATGGGCCAGCCGTCCGTCCCGTCGCGGTTCCTGCTCGAGATCCCGGCCGAGCTGATGATCGGGCCGGATCTCGCGTCGGGCAGTGCGGGGCTCGACGTCGACATGGATCTCGCGTTCGGCGCGCGTGGCACGACGCGCTTCGGTCGGCCGATCCGGAACGGGCTGGGCGGCGGCGCGGCCTATCGCCAGGGGAGCGGCACGCCCGGCGCTCCACCGCCCGGCCAGGCGTTCCGCCCGACCCGCGATCTCAGCGCCAAGCGCGAGGCGTTCGACGACGGGGCGCCGTCGGGCTCGCTGACTCGCCGCGGGGGCGAAGAGCGCCCCCAGACCGGGGCCGTGAAGCCGCCGCGGCCGATCATCCCCGGCGAACGCCAGTACCGCGACGGCGACCGCGTCCGCCACGGTCGTTGGGGCGACGGCATCGTCGTGACCTCCAAGCTGACCCGGAGCGACGAGGAGATCACGGTCGCGTTCAAGGACCCGGGCGTCGGCCGCAAGGTGATGCTCGCGAGCCTCGCGAACCTCGACCTGGTCGGGTAGGCTCGCCGCCATGACGGCGGTCGATCCCTCCGTGGACCTCGCCCGGATCGTCTCGCTCGACGCGTTCGAGGCGATCGCCGCCGAGCGGTTGGACCCGGGTGCCTACGACTACATCGCCGGCGGCGCCTGGGACGAGCAATCCCTGCGCGAGGCGCCCGAGGCCTGGCGCCGGCGACGGCTCCGACCGCGCGTCCTCATCGATGTCGCCCGTGTCGATCCGGCGACAACGATGATCGGCCAGGCGGTCCCCGTGCCCGTTGGCATCGCGCCGATGGCGGCCCACGGCCTGGCCCACCCTGACGCGGAGCTCGCGACGGCTCGCGCCGCCGCCGCGGCCGGCATTCCGTTCACCCTGTCGACGATGTCGACGGCGTCGATCGAGGACGTCGCCGCGGCCGCGCCCGACGGCATCCGCTGGTTCCAGCTCTACACGCAGGAGGACCGGAGCCGGAGCCGGAGCCTCGTCGAGCGGGCGGAGGCGGCCGGCTATCGGGCGATCCTCGTGACGGTCGACCTGCCGATTCTCGGCTACCGCGAGCGAGATCTCCGGACGGGCTTCAACCTGTCGGTTCCGCTCGGCAACTTCGGTCGCGCTTCGGGTCCCGACCACGGCTCGCACGGTGGTGATCCGGACGGCGGCTTCGACCTCCTCCAGAAGCGTCTTCGCCAGGGTCTCACCTGGGCGGACCTGGGCGCGATCCGCGGCTGGTCGTCCCTGCCGCTCGTGCTGAAGGGGATCCTCACCGCGGAGGACGCCCGGCTGGCGGTCGAGCACGGAGTCGACGGGATCGTCGTCTCGGCCCATGGCGCCCGCCAGCTCGATCGGGTGATCGCGACGGCCGACGCGCTCGAGGCGATCGCCGAGGCGGTCGCCGGTCGGACGGAGGTCTGGGTCGACGGTGGGATCCGGCGCGGCCTCGACGTCGTGACCGCGCTCGCCCTCGGCGCCCGGGGTGTCCTCGTCGGCCGGCCGATCCTGTGGGCGCTCGCGGCCGGCGGGCAGGCCGGCGTCGCGCGGGCCCTCGAGATCCTGCGCGACGAGACGGTCATCGCGATGACGCTGCTCGGCACGCCGACCCCGGCGGACGTCACGCGCGCGCACGTCGCCGGCTGAGGCGGGCGGCCGAGCCTCCGGTCCCTAGACGCCCTGGCTGGCAGGTCGCGTGAGCTGCTCGAGATGCTCGTCGTAGTGCTCGTCGGTGTTGCCCCGGAACCACTCGGCGAGCTGGTCGCCGTTCGTCCAGGCGAAGTGGCCGCCTTCGAACAGCTCCTCGTCCGTGGCCCGATCGAGCGCCGCCAGGACCGCGTGATAGGCACCGCGCTCGCCCGCGCGCACGTCCTCGAGGGATCGATCGCGATCGGCGGCGAAGAAGCGGGCGTTCAGCTCGTCGGTCTCGATGCGCTCGTCGGGCTCCGACCCGGCGCGCAGGCGGTCGAGGAGATCCACGACGCGGCGCTCCCACGCCTCGAGGTGGGCGACGACGTCCTTGCGCGTCCAGTCGTCGTCGATCCGATCGAGCATGGCGTCGTCGGTCAGGCCAGCCAGGGCCGCATCGAGGCGGGCACGGCCATCGGCGATGGCCGTCAGCAGGGTGGTTCGGTTCATGCGCGCCATGCTGGACGGCGACCC
Source organism: uncultured Chloroflexia bacterium (assembly GCA_963783055.1). Lineage (GTDB taxonomy): Bacteria > Chloroflexota > Limnocylindria > Limnocylindrales > CSP1-4 > CF-46. Next base: position 92,520 of record CAWAMB010000002.1, on the reverse strand, counting down.
GGACAGGCCCTGTCAGGTTTGGCGGGCTGGGAACCGCGCGTCGGCGACGCTCGACCTCACGGGCCGGCTCGCTCGAAGGCCAGCTCGACGTCCAGCGCGAGGCTGCCGCCCGGCGGCAGGAGGGCCAGCGCGCCCGGCTCGCCGCGGGCAAGCCGGCGCAGGCCGTCCGGGGCGTGGGTCTGCGGCTCGACCGCGACGGCATCCGTGCCGGGGATGGTGGCGGCCACGATGAACCGGGCCGGCGCCTGGACGCGCATCGTCGCCCGCACGCCCGCGTCCGGCCAGTGGAGAACGACCGGCGGGTCGGCCACGTCCGTCCAGGTCGCATCGAGCCCGTCGGGCATCACCTCGAGCCGACGGCGGTCGAAGACGTCCGTGACCGGCACCGGCCGGGCCTCCGTCGCGAGATTGGACGGGTGGACCGCTCCGGCGGCGATCGCGACCTCGACCGGCTGGCGGAACCATGGGTGGAAGCCGAGCCCGCCCGGCATCGGGCTCGGCGACCGGTTGGTGAGCCGGAGCGCCGAGGTGGAGGGTCGCGTCCCGGATCACGAGCGCGCTGCTCGACCTCGTACGGCCAGGGCCAGCCGTCCCCGCCGGCGGCGATCCGGAACGACCCGTCCCCGACGACCTCCCACGGCCGTCGCGCCACCTGGCCGTGGATCGCCGTGCCGTCCGGAAAGCTCGCGGGGAGGTCGACCTCGCGTCCTGCCACCAGCCCCCGGCCGGCCGGGACCCGGTTGCACCACGGCGCCATCGGGTAGCAGCCGTAGAAGTACGGATCGTCGACGTGTGGCCGCAGGTCGTGGGGCGTCCGGAGCAGGTCGTGGCCGAAGGCGCGCAGCCGATGGAGACGCGCCCCGATCGCCGGCAGGACCTCCAGCTCGATCGGTCCGCCGGCGATGCGAACGAGGCCGTCGTCCGGCGCCGTCACGAACCGGCCACCGTCATCGCCCGCTCCGGCCGGAGCAGGAACGGCGGCAGGTAGGCCGGGATGTTGGAGAACGGCAGCACCTCGGGGTGAAGCCGGATGCCGAGGGCCTCGGCCATGAACGCGCGACGGGCCTCGATCCGCGCCCAGGCCGCCGGATACGACGCCGCGAATGCCTCCCGCAGCGGCTCGTCGGCGAGGGCGATCCCGTCCTCGATGTTCGTCGTGAAGTACGGGCCGCCGGTGGCCGGGATGATGTCGACCTGGAAGGCCATTCCGGACCGGAGCGGGATCGTCGAGCCCGGCCAGATCGGCGAGTTGACCCACTCGTCGAGGTGGATCTGATGGCCGGGGTTCAGGAAGATCCCGAAGAACGGATCGCCGAGATGGCGATCGATGATCTCCTGGAGCGCTCCACCCGGCAGCCCGATCCGGATCGTCTCGTACCACTCCACGACCGCGCCGAAGTACGGCGCGACGAGGCGCTCGACGTAGTCCTGGATCCCGGACGGCAATTCGGCGGCGTCCTCGACGACGAACCCCGCCCGGCAGGTCAGGGCGCCCCAGATCCCGAACGCGGTCGTGAAGCGGTCGCCGCGCTCGATCGGGCGGTCGCCCGGGCTGAGCAGGCCGAACGTCGCCCGCGGACCCGCGGTCAGCATCAGGTGGCACGACAGCGGCGTCCCGTCCCACTCGAGCAGCCGGACCGCCTCGCGCTCCGTCATCCCGGGCCGGATCCCGGTGATCACGCGGCGCACCCCGTCGGACGTCCGGGTCGAGGCCGACTCGAGGGCCGCCAGCTGGTCGACGTCGTTCAGGATCCGGAGGCCGTCGGCCGGATCGATCAGGAGGTCGCTGGCACTCTCGACGACGCCACCGGCGCCGACCAGCCGGCGGAGCTCGTCGACCAGGAAGGCCGGTGCCTCGATCAGCGACCGATCGGCGTACGTCTTCCAGCCGACCACGCCGACCCGGGTGCCGGCCACGACGCCTTCGTCACCCAGGATCTCGGCGAGCGGTCGCGACCGGTCGCGCGGCTGGCTGGGCAGGCTGAGGTCCTGGAACAGGATCCGGCGCATCGCCAGCGGAGCCGCACCGGCCGTGCCCCAGCACTCGTTGCCGACGAGGATCGCCGGGTCGCCGTCGGTCCCGACGATGAGGATCGCCTCCTCGAAGCGCGGGTCGAAGCCGGTCAGGAACGACAGGCCGGCGCTGTGCTCCCGATCGGCCCACACGATCAGCACGTCCAGCTCGCGCGCTGCCATCCGGGCCCGGAGCTGGTCGATCCGCTCGGCGTGGCGGCCGGCGGGGAGCTCCGGGCGGACAACGGAGTCGCCGAACTCAGGCGGGAGGCCGATCTCGGCGAGACGCGGACGGCGGTCGGTCATGGGCACGAATGCTCCGTCATCGGGCGGGCGCCGTCCATGGCACGACGGCCGACGCACCACGATTTACCTCGACGAATTGATCGGCGCCGACGGCCAGCCACGGGCCGAACTCGCCGTCGGGCCATTGGACGCGGACCTCGGCGGTCGGCGCGCTGCCGAGGCCGGCGTGGATCCAGCCGAGCTGGCCGCCGCCGTGCCCGCCGCCGATCGACGAGCTCCCGGCGGATCGTGGTGGCCGCCGGCGCGGACCTCGAGCCAGCCGCCGATCGCGTCGCGGTTCGAGCGTTCGGCGTCCAGCACGCGGACCTGGAGCCAGTGCCCCATGGCGGCGGGCGCCTGCGGCGTTGCCCGCGCCGACGTTCCGCCAGATCCGGACGGGCGCGCCGAGGTGGACCTCGACGAGATCGAGCAGGCCGTCGAGGTTGAAGTCGGCCAGCGCGGCGCCGCGCCCTCGATCGAAGTCGACGATGCCGGCCGCCTCGGCGCTCTCGCGGAACGTCCCGTCCGCCTGGCCGAGGAGCAGGTTGCTCGGATCCTTCGTCGCGAAGTCCGGCTGCGAGTGGACGTTGCCCTTGGAGATGAACAGGTCCATCAGGCCGTCGTTGTTGACGTCGTCGAACTCGGGGTGCCAGGCGGTCGACGGCAGATCCTGGCCGCCGGTGAATGGCCGTTCCGCGAGGACGCCACGCTTGAGCCCGATGTCGCCGTAGGTCGGCCGGCCCGGGCCGGCGGTCAGGGTCTGGAGGCGGTTGGAGCCCTGGCTCGTCAGGAAGATGTCGGGATAGCCGTCACCGGTCACGTCCTGGCTGGCGATGCCCATCCCTTCGACGCTGACCGAGACCCAGCCATCGGCCGCGGTGTACAGGCGCGGCTCCGCGCCGGGATCCATCCGCCAGAGCTGTTCCTCGCCGTTGCGGTAGTAGTGGCGGTCGTTGCTGATCCGGAGATCGCGCCGGCCGGAGCCATCCCAGTCGCTGAACAGCATCGAGAGGGCGCACCAGCTCGGGGCCAGGGGCAGGGGAGGCCCGTAGGTCTCGCCGGCCGCGATCGGTCGGACGAGGACGTTGTCGGGGCACAGGCTGACCGGATCGCCCGACCGGGCCGGGTCGACGTAGTTCCCGAACGCCAGCGTCGGCAGCTTCGGCCGCGCCCGTCCCAGGTCGCGCTGAAGGCCATCGTCGGCGCCCGGCCGCCGTCGAACGTCCAACGGTCGTTGGCGCGCTCGAACCGGCAGTCGCCGAGTCCGCGCAGGAGGACATTCCCGCCGTCGCGGAGGACGGCGAGGTCGACCAGGCCGTCGCCGTCGATGTCGATCGGGTAGGCGCCCGTGACGGCCGTGAGATCGGTGACCGGGCTCGGCGACCAGCGCGAAATGGAGCGCGCCGCCCGGCGGACCATCGTTGCGGTACAGCGCGGCCGGATTGACGCCGCCCGCCACGTACAGGTCCGGCGCGGCCATCGCCGTCGCAGTCGGGAATGGCGATGCCACCGCCCGCGAAGTAGGCGAGGGGACCGTCATAGGTCACGGCGACGCCGGCGGTCGCCGTCTCCTCGATGAAGCGCGGGGCGTCCAGGGCCGAGCCCGGCGACCGGCTTCCGCTGAGCGCCCAGATCGCGAAGCCGGCGGCGGCCATCACCGCGACGCCCACCAGTGCGCCGACGACGAGGACCGGGCGTCGCGTCATCCGGCCGTCGGACCGGCGGCCGGCGCGCCGGCGGTCCGTCAACGGCCCGCGGCCGCGGTGGCCTGCCGGGCGAGCGTATCCAGGGCGACGAGCGTCGCGATCCCGCCCCGGCTGAACGCCAGGTCGACGCGCGGCGGCGTGCCGTCGAGGATCGCCGCCTGGAGATCGTCGACCTCGGCCCGGTACTGGTCGACCGAGGCGACCTCGATCGGCTCCGCGGCGCCGTCGCGCACGATCGTCATCTCGGGCGGCGGCCCGTCCGGTTCCGGCAGGAACGGGTGCGCGACGACGAGGGTCGCGGCGTCGCCGACGATCTCGACCCGCTCCCGGTCCGGGGCCGCAAAGCCGCTCTCGAAGTGGGCGACGAGCCCGCCCGGGAAGCGCAGCACGCCCACGAACGTGCGGTCCACGCCGCGCTCGTCGAAGCGGGCAAAGCCGGCGATCCCGTCCGGTTCCTCCCCGGCGATCCGGCGGGCGACGCTGACGGCGTAGCAGCCGACGTCCCACAGCGACCCGCCACCCTGTTCCGGGTCGATCCGCGGGTCGGTCGGCCGGTCGAGCAGGAACGAGAACGCGGCGTTGACCACCTGGATCGTCCCGAGGGCGCCGGATCGGACGAGCTCGAGCGTGCGCAGCGTCTGGGGATGGTGCAGGTACATGAACGCCTCGACCGCGATCCGGTCGTTCCGCTCGGCTGCCGCGGCGATCGCGTCCACGTCCTCGGGTGTCAGGGCAAGCGGCTTCTCGCACAGGACGTGCTTGCCGGCGTCGAGCGCGCGGATCGACCACTCCGCGTGGAAGCCATTCGGCAGCGCGATGTAGACGACGTCGATGGCCGGATCGGCGAGCAGCGCCTCGAACGACGGGTGGACGGTCGGCGCACCGTGCCGGGCGGCGAACGCCCGGGCGCGCTCCGGGTCGCGGCCGGCCACGGCCCGCAGCTCACCGCGCGGGTTGCCGTCGAGGGCGCGCACGATCCGCGGGGCGATTCGGCCGGGTCCGAGGATCCCCCAGCCGAGCCTGCCGCCCGGCCCCGTGCGAGCGTTCACGAGCTCCTCCTCCGATCCGCGCCGGGTCCGTCCCGGCCACCGATCCGCAATCGCGCGAGGCGCAATCTACAACCTGGCGCGTGGTACAGTCTGCCGGTTATTTGAGCAGGAGGAACACAAATCCGCGTGACCTCCGTTCGAACCGAGCCCGGCCTCCGCAGCGAGACGATCCGGCGAGCCAACCTGAGCTCGATCGTCCGGCAGCTCCATGACGTCGGACCGACCTCGCGCTCCGGTCTCGTGGCCCGGACGGGCCTGACCCGCAGCGCGATCCGCGGCCTGATCGGCGAGCTCGTGGCCGGCGGGCTCGTGGTCGAGGACCGGGCCCGCTCGCTGGGAACGCCCGGCCGGCCCTCGCCCCTCGTCCGGCCGCGACCGGACTGGCGCGGTCGTCCTCGCCCTCGACATCGAGGTCGACTCGCTCGCGGCGGCCCTGATCGGCCTCGGAGGCGAGGTCCTCGAGCACAACCGGGTCGAACGGCCGCGCGGCCACTCATCGCTCGCCGCCATCGTCGCCGACCTGGCCGAGCTCGCCGCGGGGGTTCGGGCGCGACGATCGCCCGAGCTCGAGCTCGTCGGGATCGGCGTCGCCGTGGCCGGCGTCGTCCGCCGCGCCGACGGGCTCGTGTCGATGGCCCCCAACCTCGGCTGGATCGACCAGCCGCTCGGCGACCGCCTCGCCCGCGTGCTCGGCGACGAGGTCCCGATCTCGGTCGCGAACGAAGCGGAGCTGGCGGCGGTCGCCGAGACGCGGCGTGGCGTGGCGATCGGAGCGGATCACGTCCTGTTCGTATCCGGCGAGGTCGGGGTCGGCGGTGGCCTGATCGTCGACGGGCGGCCGTTCAGCGGGATCGCCGGGTATGGCGGCGAGATCGGCCATCTGCCGGTCAATCCCGAAGGCCACGGGTGCACCTGCGGCTCGCGTGGCTGCTGGGAGACGGAGGTCGGCGCGATGAGCCTCCTCCGCCGAGCCGGCCGTAGCGTCCTCGGCGGCCCGTCCGAGATCGACGCCCTGCTCCGCGACGCGGACGCCGGCCAGCCGGTCGCGCTGGCGGCCCTCGAGGAGACCGGACGCTGGCTCGGGATCGGCCTCGCCGGTCTCGTCAACGTCCTCAACCCCGGTCTCGTCGTCTTCGGCGGCCTGTTCCAGCGGATCCACCCGTACGTGGCCGCGATCGTCGACGCCGAGCTCGATCGGCGGACCCTGCCGGCGCCGCGCCGGCTGGTCCGGATCGTGGCCGGTGCGCTCGGCCCGGAGGCGCCGCTGGTCGGTGCGGCCGAGCTCGCGCTTGAACCCGTTCTGGCCGATCCCGCCGCCTGGTTGGGCGGGCTGGGGACCGATCGGTTCCGAACGGCAAAGTTTGCGGACAGGAGGGTGGTAGCCTAGCGCCGACCCGTGCGTTGCCAGTGGGATTCCATGAGGAGGAGCGAGAGCACATGTTCACTCGACGATTGGCCGCGCTGGCCGCCGGGGCGATGATCGTCCTTGGCGCCTGCAGCAGCACCCCGGGTGCCTCCGGCGGCGCCGGCGCATCAGGCGGGACCGCGACCGGCTGCAAGGTCGGCGTGTCCTGGAACAACTATTCGCAGGAGCGCTGGAAGAAGGCCGACGAGCCGGCCATGCAGGCCGCGATCGCCAAGGCCGGCGGGACGTACATCCGCGCCGACGCCAACGACAAGGCCGAGCAGCAGCTCACCGACATCGACAGCCTGATCAACCAGGGCGCCAAGGCGCTGATCATCCTCGCCAAGGACGACAAGGGCATCCTGCCGGCGATCGCCAAGGCCAAGACGGCCGGGATCCCGGTCATCGCCTACGACCGCCTCATCGAGGACGAGAGCACCTTCTACATCACGTTCGACAACAAGAAGGTCGGGACGTTGATGGCCGAGACGCTGATCAAGCTCGTCCCGAAGGGCAACTACACCGTCATCCTCGGCGCCGAGACCGACCCGAACTCCGCGTTCCTCCGCTCCGGCATGACCGAGGCAGGGATCCCGAAGCTCGGCGAGACGAACGCCGCGGGCATCAAGGTCGTGTTCGAGAAGAACACCGACAACTGGGACACCACGAACGCCAAGAACAACATGGAAGCGGCGCTCGCGGCCAACGGCAACAAGATGGATGCCGTTCTGTCCGAGAACGACAGCATGGCGACCGGTGTCGTCCAGGCCCTCACCGCTGTCGGCCTGAAGATCCCGGTCTCCGGCCAGGACGGTGACACCGCCGCGCTGAACCGCGTCGCGCTCGGCACCCAGGCCGTCTCGGTCTGGAAGAACGCCTTCGCGCTCGGCACCACGGCCGGCAGCGTCGCCACCCAGCTCTGTGCCAAGACCGCGATGAAGGATGTCAAGGCGCCCGACGGCCTTCCGGCCGCCGCGGCTCCCGCATCCCTCAACGCGACCCCGTTCACGACCCCGGGCGGCAAGACCGTCCAGTCGATCATCCTCACCCCGACCGCGATCACCAAGGACAACGTCAAGGACACGATTGACGCTGGCTGGGCGACCAAGGACGCGGTCTGCGCCGGTGTTCCGGCCGGATCGTCCCCCGCCTGCGGCTGATCCTCCAACCGGTCCATTGAAGGCGACCTGCTCCGCACCGCGGAGCAGGTCGCTTCATTCCAGGCAGTGACCAGGAGCGGACGAGCCAGGAGTAGACCGTCATGACAGACGAGGCCGGGGTCTCCCCGGGTGGCACCGCCGGCGGAAGCCGGCAACGCATCGTCGACCTGGTTCGCGCGACCGAGATCGACCTCCGCCAGTTCGGCATGGTGGTCGCCCTCGTCGCCATCTGGATCGGGCTCGGCCTGGCCAACAGCCAGATCCTGGCGCCCGTCAACTTCCTGACGTTCTCGGTCCAGGCCGCCTCCACGGCGATCCTGGCGACGGGGATGGTCCTCGTCATCGTCTCGCGCAACATCGACCTGTCGGTCGGGGCCGTCGTCGGCGTTATCGGCATGGGCTACGCCATCCTCATGGCGGACATCTTTCCGGCGACGATCGGCGTCAACGCCCCCTTCGACTGGGTCCTCGCCCTTGGCCTCGGCATCCTCCTGGGGATCGCGATCGGGGCGTTCCAGGGCTTCCTCATCGCGTATCTCGAGATCCCGTCCTTCGTCGTGACGCTCGGCGGGCTCTTCCTCTTCCGCGGACTCATCTGGCAGTTCAGCGGCGGCACGACGGTCGCCCCGAACGACCCGACGTTCAACCTCATCGGCGGCGGTCCGGAGGGCTCGCTCGGCGGGTCGCTCAGCTGGATCTTCGGGCTCGCAATCAGCGCGGCGACCGTCTACCTGCTCGTGAGCGCCCGCCGCCAGCGCCGCAAGTTCGGCTTCCCGTTGCGGCCGCTCTGGGCCGAGGTCCTGATCGGTGCGATCGCGATCGCGCGTGGTCCTCGGTGGGGTCTACATCGCCAACAGCTATCACTGGCCGCCGGGCCTGGCCACCCAGTACGCGGAGAAGAACGGCATCGTCGAGCCGCCGGGCGGCCTCCAGATCGAGGCCGGCATCCCGTTCCCGCTCGTCATCGTGATCGGGGTCACGATCTTCATGACGTTCCTGTCGACCCGGCGCCGCTTCGGGCGCGACGTGTTCGCCTACGGCGGCAATCCGGACGCGGCGGCGCTGGCCGGCATCAACACGCGCTGGACGGTCATGAAGATCTTCATCCTCATGGGAATCCTGTGCGCGATCAGCGGGGCGATCGCATCGGCCCGTCTGAACGGCGCCACCCTCGACCTGGGCCAGGGCTACGAGCTGTACGTCATCGCGGCGGCGGTGATCGGCGGCACGTCGTTCGCGGGCGGCGTGGGATCGATCCCGGGGGCGATCCTCGGAGCGCTCGTCATGCAGTCGATCCAGTACGGCCTCAGCTTCCTGGGGTTCGCCTCGCCCCAGATCAACATGGTCCTGGCCCTCGTCCTGGTCGCGATCGTCGGCCTCGATCAATGGGTCCGGCGGCGGGCACGATGAGCGGGAGGAACGAACGATGACGGACACCGCAGCGGCTGCCCAGCCGGCTCCCTCGAGATCCGCCCCGCCGCTCGTCGAGATGCGCAACATCAACGTGGCGTTCGGCGGCGTGCACGCGGTTCGTGACGTCTCGATCGACCTGCACCCGGGCGAGGTCGTCGGCCTCGTCGGCGGCAACGGCGCGGGCAAGTCGACGCTCACGAAGGTCCTGTCCGGCGCGCAGCGCCCGGATTCGGGCGAGATCCTGATCAACGGCGAGCCCCGCGACATCTCCAACCCGCGCGACGCGAAGGCAGTCGGGATCGAGACGATCTACCAGACGCTGGCGCTCGCCGACAACCTCGACGCGCCGGCCAACCTCTTCCTCGGCCGCGAGCTGACCACCCGCCTCGGCAACCTCGACGACGACCGGATGGAGGACGCGACCCGCAAGGTCATGGGCCGCCTGAACCCGGCGTTCCAGCGGTTCACGATGCCGGTCAAGTCGCTGTCGGGCGGTCAGCGCCAGGCGGTCGCGATCGCCCGCGCGGTCTACTTCAACGCCAAGATCCTGATCATGGACGAGCCGACGGCCGCCCTCGGCCCGGCCGAGACCGGCCAGGTCCGGAACCTCGTCCGTCAGCTCAAGAACGAGGGCATCGGGATCTTCCTGATCAGCCATGACATCCACGACGTCTACGACCTGGCGGACCGGGTCAGCGTCATGTACCACGGCCGGATCGTCGACACCGTCGACAAGCACGCGGTGACGACGGACGAGATCCTCGGGATGATCATCCTCGGCAAACGTCCCGGTGAGGTCACCGACACCGAGCGGGAGGCACTCGAGCTTCGCGGCTAGGGTCGGGGAGCGCGGGGGGCCCGGCACCCGCTGCGGCGGCGAGCGGCCTCAGCTCGCGTGGAAGGTCGGGGCGAGGGCCGGATACAGCGTGCGGTAGACGGCATGGCGCGCCCGGTACGCGGCCGCGTCCGGTCCCGGCGTCGCCGCGATCGTCGTCGTGACCCACGTGCCCGTTGCGTCCTGGACCGTGGCGAACCAGCCCGCCCCGACGGCAGCGAGGACCGCGCCACCGTAGGCCGCACCTTCGGTCGTGTCGACCGTCGCGAGGTCGGCCTCGAGAACGTCGGCAAGGATCTGGCGCCAGAGCGGGCTGGCCGTGCCGCCGCCGGATGCCCGGATCGCCGTCGGCGTCGCCATCCCGGCCGCGGTCATCAGGTCGAGACCGTCGCGCAGCCCGAACGCGACGCCCTCCAGGACTGCCCGGGTCAGGTGGCGGCGCTCGTGGCGAACCGTCAGGCCGACGAACCCGCCGCGGGCGAGCGGATCCGGGTGCGGGCTGCGCTCGCCGGTCAGGTACGGCAGGAACAGGAGCCCGTCGGCGCCGGCCGAGACGTCCGACGCCTCGGCGACCAGGGCGTCGAACGGGACGCCCGGCGCAAGCGTGTCGCGGTACCAGCGCAGGCTGCCCGCCGCCGACAGCATCACCGACATCAGGTGCCACCGGTCCGGCAGAGCGTGGCAGAACGCGTGGACCCGCCCGGCGGGCTCGAAGATCGGACGATCCGTGGCGGCGAAGATCACCCCGGACGTCCCGAGCGACAGCGCGACCGCCCCCGGGTCGACGACGCCGACGCCCACCCCGTTGGCCGCCTGGTCGCCGCCGCCGGCCACCACCGGCGTCCCGGCCCGGAGGCCCGTGGCCTCCGCGGCCGATCCCGTCAGCGAGCCCGTCGGCGCCGGACCCTCGAACGTCGGCGGCAGCCACGACGGGTCGATCCGGAGCGCGTCGAGCACCTCGGGCGACCAGTCGCGGGCGGCGAGATCGAACAGGAGCGTGCCCGCGCCGTCGGCCTTGTCGAGGGCGTGCTCCCCGGTGAGGCGGAGACGCACGAGATCCTTGGGCAGCAGGACGTGGGCGACCCGGCTCCACGTCTCCGGCTCATGGTCGCGCACCCAGACGAGCTTCGGGGCGGTGAAGCCGGTCAGCGCGTCGTTGCCCGTGATCGCGACCAGTCGCTCCGGACCGACGGCGGCGCGGATGGCGTCGCACTCGGCCGCCGTCCGCTGGTCATTCCACAGGATCGCCGGTCGGAGGACGCGATCCGACGCGTCGAGCAGCACCGCGCCGTGCATCTGCCCGGTGAGGCCGATCGCGGCGATGTCCGGGGCGGCCACACCGGTCGATGCCAGGACAGATTGGATCGCGCCGATCGTGCCCGTCCACCACAGCTCCGGGTCCTGCTCGCTCCAGAGCGGTCGCGGGACGTCGAACCCGTATTCGGCGACCCCGACGCCGACGACCGCACCGGAGTCGTCGACGAGGACGGCCTTGGTCGCCGTGGTCGAGACGTCGATGCCGAGGACGAACGCCACGTCAGACTCGCTGCTGCGTCAGCGCCCGGTGCCGGTCTCGGGCGGGGCGGCCCGTGCGGCGCTCCAGAGGGCCTCGTTGACGACGTTCTCGAGTCGCTCCTGGCCGCCGGAGACCGGCCGCGGGTCGATCTCGCCGGAGGCGACCATGGCCTCGAGCGTGGCGAGCGACTCCCGGCCATCGAGGATCGCCGAGCCGAGCGGGCCGTTCCAGCCCGCATAGCGCGCCTCGACGGGCGTCGAGAGCGTCTGGCGCTCGACCAGCTCGGCGGCGACCAGCAGGGCCCGTGCGAGCGTGTCGATCCCGCCGATGTGGGCGTGGAACAGGTCGTTGCGGTCCGTGCTCTGCCGCCGCAGCTTCGCGTCGAAGTTGAAGCCGCCGGTCGTGAGCCCACCGGCCCGCAGGATCTCGTAGATCGGCAGGGCGAGGTCCTCGACCGAGTTCGGGAACTGGTCGGTGTCCCAGCCGTTCTGCGGGTCGCCCCGGTTCGCGTCGATGCTAGCCGAAGCATCCCGTTCGCGACCGCGTAGGCGACCTCGTGGTGGAACGAGTGCCCGGCGAGGGTCGCGTGGTTCGCCTCGATGTTCAGGCGGTACTCGTCCTCCAGGCCGTTCCGGACGAGGAAGCCGTGGATGGTCGCCGAGTCGTAGTCGTACTGGTGCTTCGTCGGCTCCATCGGCTTCGGCTCGATCAGGAGGCTGCCCGCGAAGCCGATCTTGTGCTTGTGCTCGGCCACGAGATGGAGGAACCGCGCGAGCTGCTCGCCTTCCCGCTTCAGGTCGGTGTTGAGGAGGGTGTCGTAGCCCTCGCGGCCACCCCACAGAACATAGTTCGTGCCGCCGAGCCGTTGGGTGACCTCGAGCATGTGCTTGACCTGGGCGGCTGCGTAGGCGAAGACCTCCGGATCCGGGTTCGTCGCCGCGCCGCCCTGGTAGCGGGGATGCGTGAACAGGTTGGCCGTGCCCCACAGGAGCCGTGCCCCGACCCGCTCCTGGTAGCGCGAGGGCGTCGTCGGTCAGCGCGTCGAGGTTGTCGCGGAACTCGGCGAAGGACGCACCTTCCGGCGCGACGTCGCGATCGTGGAAGCAATACCACGGCATGCCGAGCTTCTCGATGAACTCGAAGGCGACGGCCATCTTCTGGCGGGCCGCCGTCATCGGGTCCACGGCCGGGTCGAGCCAGGGCCGGTCGAACGTCCCGACGCCGAACATGTCGCGGCCGGCCCAGGCGAACGAGTGCCACAGGCAGACGCCGATCCGAAGGTGGTCCTCCATCCGCTTGCCGAGGACGATCCGGTCGGGGTCGTAGACCCGGAAGGCGAGAGGCTCGGTCGCATCGAGACCGCCGAACGGGATCCGGCCCGTCACCTCCGGAAAGAACGCGTCGCCCACGGGTCGAATCCTCCGCTTGCGACGGCGTCTCGCGCCGCCGTCCAGCCGCTCCTGCGGACTGGATGCGAGCCTATCAACATTCCTCGCCAAGGATCGCGGGGCGTCGCCGGCAACAGCGCGGCCCGCCGGGACGCGTCAGGTTTCCTATCCTTGTCGCCATGACGGACGAGACCTCGATCGCCACCGACTCGACCGCGCTGGGCACGGACGGCCTGCCGGTCGATCCCGCGCTGATCGAGGAGGCGGCCGCGCTCGACGAGGCCGCGGCCACCGAGCGTCACGCCGCGCTTGCGGCCGAGATCGAGGCGGCCAACAAGGCCTACTACGAGGCTGACGCGCCGCTCCTGACCGACGCCGAGTGGGACCAGCGCTTCCGCCGTCTCGTCGCCCTCGAGGCGGCCTGGCCGGCCCTGATCACGCCCGACTCGCCGACTCAGCGCGTCGGGGCTCAGCTGGCTGGCACGTTCGACGAGGTCCGCCATCGACGGCCGATGCTGTCGCTCTCGAACGCCTTCAGCCACGACGAGCTGCGGGCGTTCGATACCCGCGTCCGGCGCGGTCTCGGCCTGCCGCCCGCCCCCGAGCCGGCCCCGGACCTGACCTACGTCGCCGAGCTGAAGATCGACGGCCTCGCGATCACCCTTCGCTACGAGCGCGGCCGCTTCGTCCAGGGCGCGACGCGCGGCGACGGCACGACCGGCGAGGACGTCACCGCCAACCTCCGGACGATCAAGAGCGTGCCGCCTCGGCTCACGGAGGCGGCGACGCTCGATGCCCGCGGCGAGGTCTACATGCCCAAGGCCGAGTTCGCCCGGATCAATGCCGAGCGCGAGGAGGCCGGCCAGCCGCTCTACGCCAACCCGCGCAACTCCGGCGCCGGATCCCTGCGTCAGAAGGATCCGGAGGTCACCGCCCGCCGCCAGCTGAGCACCTGGTCGTATCAGCTGATCGAGGGCGACGACGCCGACGAAGGACCCCGCAACGGAAGCCAGTCCGGCGCGCTCGATCGTCTCGAAGCGCTCGGCTTCGCCGTCAACCCGAACCGCGACGCGGCGCTCGACATCGAAGGGGTCATCGCCTTCACCGAGACGTGGCGCGACGACCGCCACGGCCTCCCGTACGAAACCGACGGGGTCGTGGTCAAGGTCGATCGCTTCGACCAGCAGGCCCGGCTCGGGATGGTGAGCCGGGCGCCGCGCTGGGCGATCGCGTACAAGTTCCCGCCCGAGCAGGTCGAGACCGTCCTCGAGGACATCGTTCCGTACGTCGGGCGGACCGGGACGATGACCCCGGTCGCGCACCTGACCGCGGTCAAGGTCGCCGGCTCGACGGTCACCCGGGCGACGCTCCACAACGTCGACGAGATCGGCCGGAAGGGGCTCCTGATCGGCGACCACGTGGTCCTGCAGAAGGCCGGCGACGTGATCCCGGAGGTCGTCCGGCCGATCGTCGAGAAGCGGACGGGCACGGAGCGCCCGTTCACGATGCCGGAGCGCTGCCCCGTGTGCGATACACCGGTCGTCCAGGACGAGGGCGCCGTCCGCCACTACTGCCCGAACCTGGCCTGTCCGGCCCGCGTCTCGCAGGAATTCCAGCACTTCGTCGGGCGCGGCGGAATGGACATCGAAGGGGCCGGCTGGAAGGTCCTCGAGCAGCTCCTCCAGACCGGCCTGGTCAAACGCCGCGGCGACTTCTACCGGCTGAGCGTCGAGGACCTCGAGGGCCTCGACCGGTTCGCCCGGAAGAGCGCGGAGAACCTCCACGCGTCGATCCAGAAGGCCCGCCGCCGGCCGCTCGAGCGGATCATCGCCGGGCTCGGGATCCCGCAGGTCGGGTTCACGACCGCGATCGAGCTCGCTGCCTGGCTCGCCGCGGAGGTGTCAGCCGGCGAGGACTGGCTGCGCCGGGCCGCCGCCCGCCTCGAGGAGGTCGCGACCGACGAGCCGGAGCGGTTCGTCGAGATCGAGGGAATCGGGCCGACCGTCTCGACGGCGCTGGCGGCCTGGTTCGGCCGTGACGGGCCGGGTCGCGCCGTGCTCGAGGACCTGGCCGACGCCGGGGTCGAGGCGGAGCTGCCGGAGCCGCGGCCGGCCGGCGCCGGTGCATCGGCCGCCACCGGCCCATTGGCGGGCAAGTCGGTCGTCGTGAGCGGGAGCATCGAGGGCTTCAGCCGCGAGGAGGCCGAGCAGGCGGTCCGCGCCGCCGGCGGCAAGGCGGCGGGCTCCGTTTCGAAGAAGACCGACTACCTCGTCGCCGGGCCGGGCGCCGGCTCCAAGCTGGCCAAGGCAGAGGCGCTTGGCGTGCCCGTCCTCGACGCGGCGGGGTTCGTGAAGCTCCTGGCCGGCGAGCCGTCGGAGGGCAATCCGTGAACGACGCCGAGGAGCGGTTCGCCGCGCGGTTGAGCGTCGATCTCGAGCAGGTGCTCGGGGCCGGGATCGCGATCGACGACATCGAGCTCACGGCGGACGACGGCCGGGCGCACGTCCAGGCGACGCTCCTGTTCGAGGGCCGGATCGAGACGATCGAGGCGACCGCCGCGGACGTGGTCGGGCTCTACCGGCCGCTCATGGAGCGGGCGGCCGAGCTTCGTCTCGGGGCGGCGTTCTGGAGGATGGTCGGGCCGGGCTGACCGGACCCACCGGAGGAGATCATGCCGACGGTCGAGACGAGCACCCCGCCGAACACCCCGACGCCGATCGGGCCGTATCACCATGTGGCGCGCGTCGGCTCGTCGATCACGATTGGCGGGACGGCAGGGTTCGACCCGGCGACGGGCGAGCTGGCCGGTGCCGACGTCGCGGCCCAGACGCGGCGGATCCTGGACAGCTTCGCGCGTCATGCTCGAGTCCGTCGGCTCGGACCTGGATCACGTGGTCCACATCAACATCTTCCTGCTCCGGATGGCCGACTTCGAGGCCATGAACGCCGCCTACGTCGAGCGGATGGGCGATCACCGGCCGGCGCGAACGGTCATCGGCGTCCATGAGCTGCCAAAGCCGGGTGTGCTGCTCACGATGAACCTCACGGCGGTCAGCGCCGACTGACGGCTCACCGCGGCCCGTTTCCGGCGCAAGTCCGGAGCTGCCTGAGCGTCGTCCCGCCCTGGATGACGGAATCGGTCTTGCCGCCCGGGGGACAATGGCGATGGAGGTGGACGAATGACCGTCCCCAACGTCGATCCGCTCGAGTGCTCGTGCAGCCACTCCCTGAGCTGCAATCACGGCTGCCATGGCCGTCACTGCGATCCAACGGAGCACGTGTGCTCGCTCGAGTTCCTGCCGGACGACGGCGGGCTGACTCCCTGGGGCTGCGCCGAGTGCACGCCCGGCGTCCAGACTCCCCATCACGGCGATTGCCCGGCAGCGGCCACGATCGTGTCGAGCGAGGCGCGCGGCTCCACGATCCCGTTCGCCTCGGCCTGACACCCGATTCGCTCGACTCGACACCGTGAGCCTCAGCCGAGGGCGCCAGGTCATGCTCCGGGAGCGACAGAGCGGGCGAACCGGATGGAGATGTTCCACCGCGTGGCCTGGACCTCGGCCGAGCGCAGCAAGGTCGGCCGAACGTGTCGGATATCATCCGGGCCATGCCCGGCCTGTCCCGCAGCGACGTCGAACACGTCGCGCATCTCGCCCGACTCGGCCTGACCGCCGAGGAGCTGAGCCTGCTCGAGGGACAGCTCAACCACATCCTCGACCAGTACGACAAGCTCGCCGAGCTCGACACCGAGGCGATCGCCCCGACGGCCCAGACGATCGAGCTCGAGAACATCCTGCGCGACGACGTCGTCCGGCCGTCGCTGACCGTCGAGGAGGCGCTCGCGAATGCGCCAGCCGCGGCCGGCGGCTACTTCGTCTCGCCGCCGTTGCTCGGCGAAGACTCGGGCAGGTGACCGACCTCACGCGCCTGCTCGCGCACGAGATGACGGACCGGTTGCGGTCCGGCGACGTCTCGTCCCGCGAGCTGACCGAGGCGCACCTGACCGCCGCCGAAGCCGGCAACCACGCCCTGAACGCCTGGCTCACGATCGATCGCGACGCGGCGCTCCGGATGGCGGACGACGCGGACGCCCGGCTGGCCGCCCCGACGGGCGACGCCGACGGTCACCCGCTGCTGGGCGTGCCAGTGGCCCTCAAGGACCTCGTCTCGGTCAAGGGCGGCCAGTGCACCGCCGGCTCGCGGATCCTGGAGGGCTACCGCTCGCCGTTCGACGCTCACATCACGGAGCGGCTGCGCGCGGTCGGGGCGGTGATCCTCGGCAAGACGAACATGGACGAGTTCGCGATGGGCTCGTCCAACGAGCACAGCGCCTACGGCCCGGTTGCCAACCCGTGGGACCTCGAGACCGTCCCGGGCGGGAGCAGCGGCGGCTCGGCCGTGGCGGTCGCCGCGTACCACGTGCCCCTGTCGATCGGCACCGACACCGGCGGCTCGATCCGCCAGCCGGCCTCCCTCACCGGGATCGTCGGGATCAAGCCGACCTATGGCCGGGTGTCGCGCTACGGGATCGTCGCGTTCGCGAGCAGCCTCGACCAGATCGGGCCGTTCGCCCGCGACGTCCGCGACGCCGCGACGCTCCTCCACGCGGTCGCCGGCCGGGACGAGCGCGACTCGACGTCCGCGTCGGTCGCGGTCCCCGACGCGCTCCTGAGCCTGCCCGCGGGCGACGACGAGGCCGCCGCCGGGCTGAAGGGCAAGCGGCTCGGGCTGCCGAAGGAGTACTTCGTCGCCGGCATGGACCCGGATTCACGCCGCCGGATCGAGGAGAGCGTGGCCGCGCTCGAGGGCGCCGGGGCGACCGTCGAGGAGGTCAGCCTGCCCCACACCGACTACGGCCTCGCGACGTACTACATCGTCGCGCCGGCCGAGGCGTCGGCCAACCTCGCCCGCTACGACGGCGTCCGGTTCGGGCCGCGTCTCGGCGACTCGGACGTGCTCGGCAACTACCTCGCGACGCGCGGTCGCGGGTTCGGGCCGGAGGTCAAGCGCCGGATCATGCTCGGGACCTATGCCCTGTCGGCCGGCTACTACGACGCGTTCTACGTGAAGGCCCAGAAGGTCCGGACGCTGATCAAGCAGGACTTCGACATCCTGTTCGAGCAGGGTTTCGACGCCCTGGTCGCGCCGACCTCGCCGACGACCGCGTTCCGGTTCGGGGCCAAGATGGCGGACCCGGTCGCGATGTACCTGTCCGACGCCTGCACGCTGCCGGTGAACATGGCCGGCCTGCCCGGGATCTCGATCCCGTGCGGGCTGTCGGAGGGGATGCCGGTCGGACTCCAGCTGATCGGTCCGGCCTGGTCGGAGCTCGAGCTCTTCCGCCTGTCGCGAGCGTTCGAGGCGCTGACGGCCGGCGCATCGTGGCGCTCGCAGGAGCCGGCCCAGATCGGACTCACCACGGACCCCGCCCAGCCGACCCCGGCGGAGCGGGCCGCCAGCCTCGTGGGAGCGTGGCGATGAGCCAGACGGCGCGGCCGCCCCTTGCGGATCGGGCCCTGGCCGAGCGCGTCCGGGCCGTGCCGCCGTCGGGCATCCGGCGGTTCTTCGACATCCTCGCGACCATGGACGACGTGATCAGCCTCGGGGTGGGGGAGCCCGACTTCGACACGCCGGAGCGGATCGTGGCCGCCGGCGTCCGGTCGCTCCACACCGGGCGGACCCACTACACGAGCAACTACGGGACGATCGAGCTGCGCCGGGCGCTGGCCGCCCACCTCGCGGCGCGCTACGGCGTGGCCTACGACCCGTCGACCGAGCTGCTGATCACGGTCGGCGCCTCGGAGGCGGTGGACCTGGCCCTGCGTGCCACGTGCGACCCGGGCGACGAGGTCATCCTCCACGAGCCCTCCTACGTGGCCTACGTCCCGGCCATCCTGTTCGCCGGCGGCACGACGGTCCACGTCTCGACCCGGCTCGAGGACGACTTCGCCCTCGATCCGGCCGCCGTCGAAGCCGCGATCACGCCGCGCACCAAGGCCCTGTTCCTCGGCTATCCCTGCAACCCGACCGGCGCCGTCCTGCCCGACGACGTCCAGGACGAGCTGGCCGCCATCGCCGAGCGCCACGACCTGCTGGTCTACAGCGACGAGATCTACGACCGGCTGGCGTATGGCTCGTACCGTCACCGGGCGTTCAGCGCCCTGCCCGGCATGCGCGACCGGACGATCCTGATGGGCGGCTTCTCGAAGGCCTACGCGATGACGGGCTGGCGGGTCGGCTATCTCGCGGCGCCGGCGGCGATCCTGGAGGGGATCGTCAAGGTCCACCAGTACGGGATCATGTCGGCCCCGACGACGGCCCAGGACGCCGCGCTCGAGGCGATCGTCGGCGGCGAGGCGGACGTCGAGCGGATGCGGGCCGAGTACGACCGGCGGCGCCGGCTGGTCGTCGACGGCTTCAACGCGATCGGACTCCGGACCTTCGAGCCGCGCGGGGCGTTCTACGCGTTCCCCGAGGTCTCGACCACGACGGGCCTCTCGTCGGAGGACTTCGCCCAGGGCCTCCTCGCCGAGGAACGCGTGGCGGTCATCCCCGGCTCGGCGTTCGGGCCGAGCGGCGAGGGCCACGTCCGGGCCTGCTATGCGACCTCGTACGAGCAGCTCGAGGACGCGCTCGGCCGGATCGGACGGTTCGTGGAGCGCCACCGCGTCAGCGCCTGACGTTCGGGACCGTCAGGCCTCGGGAGCGGCATCCAGCTCCCGCGAGGCTCGCAGGATCGCAACGAGCGCCCCGACCGCCACGATCGTCACGCCGCTGATCGCGAGCGCCGTCCGGGGACCGGCCACGTCCGCGACGGCACCGAGCGCGACCATGCCAACCGGTGCCGCGACGAGGACGCCGCCGAGGACCGCGCCGAAGACGCGGCCGCGCGTCGCAGCCGGCACCCGCTCCTGCATCACCGTGAAGGCGATCGGGTTGATCGGCCCGCAGGCCAATCCGGCAAGGCCGAGAGCCACGAGGAGCGCGGGCAGGGGCAACGGGAGGGACGCGACGATCAGCGCCACGCCGGTCCCGCCGAACCCCAGCACGAGTGCCGTCCGGCGCCGGATTCGATCGGCCAGCAGCCCGAACCCGAGAGCCCCGACCACCAGCCCGCCACCGAGCACGGCAACCATGACACCGAGCGCGGCGGCGTTCTCGCCGGTCCCGGTCGCCAGCGCCGGAAGGACGACAATGAAGAGCGGCGTGTAGACGAGATTGCCGATCGCCGCCACGAGCGTCAGCATCCGCAGGACCCGGTCCTCGACGAGGGCCCGGATGCCCGCGGCGAGATCCGCCGGCTCGTCGCCGGCGGCCGGTCGAACATCCGGAACCAGCAGCCGCACGATCGCTGCCGACACGACGAACGAGACCGCGTCGAGCCAGAGCGCCGCGAGTGGGCCGACCGCCAGCACGATGAGGCCGGCAATTGCGGGCCCGATCAGGAGCGATCCGTTCTCGATCGCCTGGAAGATGGCGTTCGCCCGTTCGAGGCGCACGCCACCGGCGACGGCGAGGTCGGGCAGGATCACCTGGCGAGCGGTCGCTCCGGGCGCGTCGAGGAGCGCCCCGAGGAACGCCAGTGCGACGACCAGTGGCAGGCCGAGCCCGACGGTCAGCGCAGCGATCGGGACCGCCGCGACGGCGAGGCCCGACACCACATCGGCCACGACGCTCGTCCGGCGCGGCCCGAACCGATCGATGACCACGCCGCCGGCCAGCGCTCCGAAGACGCCCGGCAGGACGATCGCGGCCCCGACGACGCCGGCATCGATCGGCCGGCCGAGCGTCGTGAGCACGAGCCACGGGAGGGCCAGACTCGTGAGCTGGTTGCCGACCAGGGAGATCCCGGTGGCGACCGACAGGGCGGTCAGGGGCCGGCTTCGCCGCTGGGCGCGATCAGCCTCCGTCGGACGTTCCGCTCGGCACACCACCCGACACGATGAAGATGGTGGCGAGGCCGCAGTGGGTGCCCCGCCACCGCCGCTCCTCCATCGCTGCGATCGCCGCCTCGGCGCGCGCCGGGTCGAGGACGCCGCGCGCCGCAAGGGCGCGCGCGCCGATGGACCACTCCTCGGCCTCGTCCTGGTCGAGCGTCTCCTCGAAGTAGCCGACCACTTCGCCCCCGATGTCGGTGAGGCCGGCCTCGACCGCGAAACCGCGCAGTTCGATCCCCATCTCAGTGTTCCGCATCCCGGACACCAGCTGGGTCGAGATCAGCTGCTCGGCCTCGGGATCCGGATGCGCCATCCGCGCGCCGCCCGGGTAGACCTCGGCCATCACGACGCGCCCGCCGGGTCGCACGACCCGTCGCATCTCGGCGATGGCCCGGGCCGGATCCGCGGCATGCATCAGGACCCGCTCGCAATGCGCCGCGTCGAACGTCCCGTCGGCGAACGGGAGCTCGTGCGCGTCGCCCTCGACGAGCTCGACCCGGTCGGACAGGGAGGCTCCGTCCAGGCGCTTGTGCGCGTCCTGGAGGAACGCCGCGGAGTGGTCCAGGCCGACGACCCGTCCGTCGGGCCCCACAGCGGCGGCCAGACTCGGCAGGAAGACGCCCGTGCCGCAACCGACATCCAGGACCGACTCGCCGGCCTGGAGGGCCAGGCGGACGAGGCTCTTCGTCGCGACCTCGCGCAGGAACGGATGGACTGACTGCTGCTCGAGCCACTCCGCGGCCGCCCGGATGGCCGCCTCATCGTTCGTGGCGGCGTACGCCTGGGACGTGAAGGTGACGTACGTGTCCGAGTGCTCGACGGCGTCGCCCGATTCGGGACGCGGCTCCGATCCCACGCGCAGATCCTCCCTCGTGTCCCGGCGACCGGTCGCCACGCGTCGGGCGGTCGATCCGACGACGAGAGTGTGCGCGCTTTGACCGGCCCGGATCGGGGTTCCGCCGCGTCAGCGCGAGGCGACGCTTCGCCGGCGCAGCGCGTCCTCGATCGCCCAGATCGCGAGCGGCCGGAGGTAGACGCTCGCCCGGAAGTTGCCGTGGCGGTCATAGGCCTCGGGGGTTCG
Source organism: uncultured Chloroflexia bacterium (assembly GCA_963783055.1). Lineage (GTDB taxonomy): Bacteria > Chloroflexota > Limnocylindria > Limnocylindrales > CSP1-4 > CF-46. The sequence goes on along the minus strand of CAWAMB010000002.1, from coordinate 70,732 downwards.
GAACCACAGGCCACGCTCGTAGGTGACGGCCGCGGCCCCGCGGGCCGTCTCCCAGCCCTCGTCGACCAGGCCGCGGCCGATCATGAACGCCGCCAGCGCATACGTCGTCCCGACCCACACCTCGGCCGACTGCTCCGAGGACGCGTCGACCGACCCGTCGAGGCGCATCCCGTTGACCGCGCCGAGGAGACCGTCGCCGAACGCGACGACGTTCAGCGCGTGGACGGTCCGGAGCGCGGACCGAACGCGCTCGGGCGCGACGAGGTCGCCGAGCCCCGTGACGTCGGCGTACCACTGGCCGGCGAGCTGGTCGGCCATGACGCTGTCGCTGCTGGCGGCTCCGCCGTCGTCGTAGGCGTAGTGGGTGCCGCGCCACAGCCGGCGCTCGAACGCCGCGGCGGCCCTGTGGCGGTCGACCGCGAGGGCATCGGCGCGCGCGCCGTCGCCGACCCGTCGATGCATCGCCTCGAGAGCCGCGAGAGCGCCGAGGTACAGGCTCCCGCCGTAGGCGCTCGGCCCGGTCATCGGCCAGGTGTCGTACGTCTGGTCGGGGATCCCGGCGTGGTCCGGCAGGCCGTCGCCGTCCGTGTCGCGTCGCGGTCACGCCGGCCATGACCCGTTCGAGGATCGGGAGCGCGTCGCCGACGAGCGCGTCGTCGGCCGTCGCCACGACGTCGCGCCAGACCTGGAGGACGAGCTTGGGGCCGAGGTCTTTCCAGACGTTGACGTCCTGGAAGCGATACCAGTTCGATCGATGGAAGGGATCGTCCGCCGGGCCGCCGACGTCATGCGGGACCGCCCATGGCGCCTTGCGGACCGCCTCGTGGCCGGTCGCCTCGATCGTCACGATCGCGGGATCGCCCCCAGGCACCAGCGCCAGCAGATCGCGGATCCCGCGGGCCTCGAGCTCGGGGAACGTGGCCAGGATCGCGAACGAAGCGTAGAAGTCGACGTCGACGGTGTCGTAGAACGGATAGTCGATGCACTCGATGAGGGCAAAGCGGCCGAAGTCGTCGGGCTCGGGCTCCGGGCCGCCGACCTCGCCGGCCTCCCAGAAGGTCCCGCCGTCGACCAGGAAGTAGAGCTCGTTGAACAGGGCCGCCTTGTACCAGGCGGGCCGGTCGGGATCGTCGAGGACGGGTGCCTGCCAGGCCTCGATCGCCGCCCGCCAGACGGTCCGTCTGCTCGAGCGTGTGGGTCGCGAGGTCCCACGCCCGCTCGCCGGTCCGGCCCCAGTCCCGCGTGTAGCGCTTCCACCAGCGCCGTCCGGCGCCGAACTCGACCATCGGGTAGTCCCAGGCGATGGCGAACCGGATCGAGCGGCGTTCGCCGGGCCCGAGGGTGGCGCGTGACGGCGATCGCGGCGGCGGTGCCACCGGCGGTTGTGCCGGCTGCGGGCACTGGTTCGAGCGCGCCCGTCCGCGCGAACTCCTCCCGGACGGCCGCGAGCCCCCGGACGTCGAGCCCGGCCCGGGTGGCGATCGCGAGGCCGGCGTCGGCTCGTGCCGCGAGCGCGAGCGTTCCGCGCAGCCCGGTCGGCGCGGTCGGGCCGGCTCGCATCACCACGCCGTCGGCGGCGTCCGCGGCGATCGGCTCGTGCCGCCCGCCCGGCGCGACCACGCCGTCGCGGTCCGCGGGCTCCTCCCATGCAAGCAGCAGTCCGACCGTTCGTGGCTGGGCGGCGCTGTTCTCGATCCACCAATCGAAGGCGCCGACCGGCAGCGCACTGGACACGAGATCGCCCCCGATCACCGGGCTGAGCTGCTCGCCGACGACGCGAACGCCGAGCTCGCTCGGCTCGAAGGCCTGCCAGGCCCGTGGAAACAGCGCGTGGTACGTGCCCTGGCCGGGCGCGAGGGCGTCGATCGATGGCGGCAGATCGGCCGGCCGGAGCGCCGACAGCAGGGTGGTTCGAGCCGGCTGCCCATCGGCCGCCCCGACATGGATCGTGAATCCGTCGACCGCCGACGGCGCGAACCGGTGGCGTCCCGACCTCGAGATGCCAGCGCGCCACGTCGCCGCGGAACGTCCGCCCGATGCTCCCCGTCCCGAGTCCGCCGATCGGCACGCCGGCCCACTCGCCGTCGTCGACCATCGGGCTCGACACGCGCGGGTGTCCGACGTTCTCGACAGGGCTCGCCGATCCCGCGCTGCCAGGCAACGTCCGGAATCCGGGGCGCCTCCGGTCCGCCGCCGTGCCGCGGATCCGCCGCGTCGCTCGGCTCGGCGGACTCCGTCGGGACGGTCACTTCTCGACGCCGGTGACGACCACCCCGCGCATGAACGCTCGCTGGGCCAGGAGGAACACGATCACCGGGACGGCCATCGCCATCAACGCCGACGCCTGGATGAGCGTGGGCTGCGTCGCGTAGAGGGCGTTGTACTGCTGGATCGCGATCGACAGGGGCTGGAGCTCCGGCTTCGACGCCAGGTACAGCAGGGGTACGAAGAAGTCGTTCCAGGCGAAGAAGAAGTGGAACAGGGCCACCGCGGTGATGGCCGCGATCGACTGCGGGACGATGATCGAGCGCAGGACCTGGAACGGACCCGCACCGTCGATCATCGCCGCCTCGTCGAGCTCGCGCGGGATCGACAGGAAGTACTGGCGCAGGAGGAAGACGTTGTAGGCGTTGGCGAAGCAGTGCGGGATGATGAGCGGCAGCCATGTCCCGTTCCAGCCGAGCCAGGTGAACATCACGTATTGCGGAAGCAGCGTGACCTGGAACGGCAGGATGATCGTCGCGATCAGGATCACGAACAGGGCGTTCTTGCCCTTGAAGCGGAACCGCGCGAAGCCGTAGGCGACGAGGATCGACGACACGACGGCCCCGATCGTCGACAGCGCCGCGATCAGGAACGTGTTCCGCAGGAGGCGCGGGAAGTTCAGCTGATCCCAGGCGGTCGTGAAGTTCTCGACGAGGGGCGCGAAGGTCCACGCCTGCTCGAGCGTTCGCCACCGGCCCTGCCATTCGATCCGCGTCTGCGCCTGGTCCGTCGGGTCGATGAACACGCTCGATTCGCGCCCGGGCTCGATGAGAATGAGCTGGCGCGTCACACCGTCGGACAGCGGAACCGCGAAGACCGGATAGGTCTCGCCCTGGTACTCGGCGGTCTGGGCGGTGGCCGGCCAGACCGGAGCGCCGGGCGTCGTGGACTGCCCCGGCTGCTGCAGCGACGTCGTCACCATGTACAGCAGCGGCAGGAGATAGGCGCTGATGATGATCAGCGCGAACATCAGGATCGAGGACCGGCCGAGGAACCGCCGGTACGAGCGCGCGACCGGGGAGCGGTCGGACAGCGACCGACCCTCGGGGCGAGCGACGGCCGTCATCGATCGCCGCCGGCGTAGTAGACCCGTCGTCGGGCAAACCCGAACAGCAGGAGCGTCAGCACGAGCACGACCACGAACAGGAGCCAGGCGATCGCCGCCGCGTAGCCCATGTGGTTGTAGATGAACCCCTCGCGGTAGAGATTGAGGTTCATGAACAGCGTCGCGTTGTTCGGGTCACCGCGGCCGTTCGTGATCACGAACGCCTGGGTGAAGTACTGGAACGTGCCGATGAGGATGATCACGAGGTTGTAGAGGAGCACGGGCGACATCAGCGGGATCGTGATCCGGCGGAACTGCGTCCAGGCCCCGGCCCCGTCCATCCGCGCGGCCTCGTACAGCTCGGTCGGGACCGACTGGAGGCCGGCGATGTTGATGAGCATGAAGTTGCCGATGCCCCACAGGCCGATCAGGGACAGCGCCGGGTAGACCCAGGTCTCGCTGTTGATCCAGTCCGGCTCGGGCAGGCCGAGGCCACCCAGGATGGCATTGAGCCAGCCGGTCTCGGTGTTGAGGAAGCCGAGCCAGACCAGCGTCGAGGCGACGAGCGGGATCATGACCGGCATGTAGACGAGGGCCCGGAGCGGGCCCTTGAACGCGAGCTTCGGATGGTTCAGGAGCAGCGCGAAGCCGAGGCTGGCACCCATCGTCAGGGGGATCGCCAGAAGCGCGAACTTGAAGGTCGCGAACAACGACTGGCCGATCGTCGGGTCGCTCGCCAGGAGGGCGTAGTTGTCGAGGCCGACGAACTTCGTCGCCTCCGGCCTGACGAGGTTGAAGTCGGTCAGGGACATCACCAGGGACGCGACCATCGGACCGGCGGTGAAGAGCAGGAGCCCGATCAGCCAGGGTCCGATGAAGACGAGTCCCCAGAGCGCCTCGCGCACGGATGGCCGGACGGTCAGGGCCCGTCCGGGCGGCCTTGTCGGCTCGAGCTCCTCGATCGTCGCTGTCATCGGTGGGCCGTGGCTCCCTGGGCGGGATGGAGGGTCGATGGTGGGGGATCGGAACTCCTCCCGGGCGGTTGGGGGCCGCCCGGGAGGAGCCTGGAGGAGGAGAAGCTAGGGGTTCTTGTCCGGGGCCGCGTCGAAGATGCCCTGCAGGGTCGTCATCAACGTGTCCAGGTCCTTGTCGATGTCCGCACTCTGGCTCGTCCGGTATCCGACGCCGAACTTCTGCCAGGCGGCCTTGCTCTTCGCATAGTCGGGGACCCACGACTGGTGGTTCGGGATGTCCGGGTTGGCCAGCATCTGGGTCGGGACGGACCAGTCGAACTTGGCGCCCGGATAGGCGGCGTCGACCGAGTCCTTGAATGGCTGCTGCTGGGTCTCGTCGGCCGGCATGGCGCCGTAGATCGTCGCCAGCGAGCCGGAGCCGGCGAGGGCCGACAGGGCCTTGAACGCCGCGTCGGCGTGCTTGGTGGTCTTGAGCATGCTGAAGGTGTCCGCGTGCAGCTTGGCGGTGGTCTTGCCGTTGTACGACGGGGCGACCGCCCAGCCGAGGTTGTCGCCGACGATCGGCTTGGCCGGCGGCGGCCGGGTTCACGCAGCACGAATACCAGGTGTGGATCTCGGTCATGGCGAGGTTGCCCGACGAGAACGGGTTGCCCTTCGCCAGCAGGTCGCTGTTGACCTGGTTCTGGGTCGGGATGAAGTGGTCCTTCCAGACGCCGTCGTTGAACCAGTGGATGCCGGCCCGCAGGGCGTCGGTGATCTGGGCCGTCTTGCCGTCGGCGCCGAGGAACGAGCTGGCGCCGAACAGGGCGGTCTCGGCCGTCGGGCTGTTGTCGGCCCACTGGGAGTCGAAGCCCCACTGGACGATGTTCGCCGCGTCGAAGCTGGCGCTCGTGGCGTCGTTGCCGTTCTTGTCGACGGTCAGCTTCATGCCGATCTCGCGGACGGCGGCGACATCCCACGGCTTGCCCTGGTACAGGTCGCCGACCTTGGTCGGCGGGTACGGCAGCTTGGCCTCGTCGAACAGCTTCTTGTTGTACCAGAGGAACGACGGGTAGGTCCCGAACGGCACGCCGATCGTGGCCCCGCCCTTGCCGATCTTGAAGAAGTTGCGCATCGCCTCCGGGTACTTGCTCATGTCGTACCCGGTGGAGTCGATCAGCGGCTGGAGGTCGGCGAGCTGGTCGATGAACAGGTTCAGCCCTTCGACGCCGACCGGCCCGATGATGTCCGGCGCATTGCTGGCGGCGATCTGGGTCTTGAGGATGTTGCCCGCGACCTTGTTGTCGTAGATCTCGAGCGAGATGTAGACGTCCTTCTGGCCGTTGTTGAAGTCGTTCACGAACGAGGTCTGGGCGGCGATCTGCTGGGGCTGCCCGCCGGCACCGAGGCCGACGAACCAGCGGACGACGACGCCGCCGTTGGGTCCGGGCTCACTGGTGTCGATCGGGGCCGCCGTGACGAGCGGGGTCGGCTCCGGCGTGGCGGCCTGCGACGCGGCCGGGGTGGTCGGCGCGGCCGAGCTCGGGCTCGGGGACGCGGACGCGCCGCACGCGGCGGCGAGGATGGCCACGACGGCCAGCAACGTGACGGTTCTCCGCGGTCCGGAACGGATCTGGTGCATTGCGGGTCTCCTCCTCTGCGTGAATGGGCCGATTCGGTTCCCTCTGTTCTCGGGACGTGCGTGAGGTCGACGTGCGTCGACGGCTACCGGTCGCCGGCCGGCTCTCAGGGCTGGCGCCTCCCGCCGCTCGAGGCGCGCCGGATCAGCTCGGTGGCCAGGATCACCCGGCGCTGGACGGGTTGGCCTTCCTCGACGGCCGCGACGAGCAGGCGGGCCATCTCGTGGCCCATCTCCTCGATCGGCTGGTGGACGCTCGTGAGCTGGGGACGGACGGTCGAGGCGATCGGCGAGTCGTCGTAGCCGACGAGGGCGACATCCTCGGGGATGCGCTTCCCGGCGGCGATCAGGACGCCGAGGGCGCCGGCCGCCATGAGGTCGGATGCGGCGAAGACCGCGTCGAGGTCGGGGCTCTTCTTCAGGAGCTCCTGCATCGCGGCGGCGCCGCCCTCGTGGGTGAAATCGGCGGTCGCGATCAGGCGGTCGTCGACGGGCCGACCGGCCTCGACCAAGGCGTCGCGGTAGCCGTTCAGGCGGTCGACCCCGGCGCCCATGTCGGCCGGGCCGGCGATCGTCGCGATCACCCGGTTGCCGCGGGTCACGAGGTGCTCGACCGCGCTCCTCGCTCCACCCCGGTTGTCGACATCGACGAGGCTGCTGCCGCTTCCGCGGAGCGGACGGCCGCCGTGGACGAACGGGATCCCGGCGCGGGTCATTCGCTCGGGCAGGGGATCGTCGCCGTGGAGGCTGACGAGGAGCGCGCCGTCGACGTGGCCGGCGGCCAGGTAGTCGGCCGTCCGCTCGGTGTCGGCCGGGGATGCCGGCATCAGGAGGACGAGCTGTAGGTCGCGGGCGCTGAGGGCGGAGCTGATCCCGCGCAGGAGGCGCGGGAAGAACGGGTCCGAGAACAGGCGACCGGTGGGCTCGGCGATGACGACGGCGATCGAGCCGGAGCGGCGGGTGACGAGGGACCGGGCGGCGCGGTTCGGGACGTAGCCCAGGGCGGCGATCGCGGCCTCGACCTCGCGCCGGACGTCCGGCGAGACCTTCGGCGAGCCGTTGACGACGCGGCTGACGGTGGCCCGTGAGACGCCGGCCTTGAGGGCGACCTCTTCGAGGGTCGTGACGGTTCGCGTGCGCCCGTTGCGAGCTGCGAGCTGCGCCAAGCCGATCTCCTCCGTGGGCCCGCTCCCCGTGGTCCCTCGGCCACTTGTGAGAGCGCTCTCACGCTCGGGATGCACCGTATCACGCCGTGTCAAGAGAGCGCTCTCACACGCTGCCACCCCTGGCCGCCAGCTCGCCAGGTCGCCAGGTCGCCAGGTCGCCAGGTCGCCTGGCCTCCCGAGATGGCCAAGCAGTCACGGCCAGACTTGTTGGACGCATCCGGAGCGACGGGGTGCGGGGAGGGAAGCCCGAGTCAGCTCGGAGATCACGCCGACGAGTCCTGGGGGGCATGTCTGGCCACGTGCGCGCACGCTCCGCCCGGGGAGCAGGAGCCGGCCGAGGCTGTGGCCCTGGGACGGTGACGCACGCCATTGGTTCCGCCGAACCGCCACCCCCGCGGCCTATGCGAAACTTCGCCGATGCACGTCGCCACCGCTTCATCCGTCCTCGAGCGCTACGAGCCCGTCATCGGAATCGAGGTCCACTGCCAGCTCCGGACCGCGTCGAAGATGTTCTGCGGCTGCTCGAACAGCTACGCCGACGACCCGCCCAACACGCACACCTGCCCGGTCTGCCTGGGAATGCCCGGCACGCTGCCGGTCATCAACCGCCAGGCGGTCGAGCACGTTCTCGCGACCGGTGTCGCGATCGGCGCCGAGACGCCCGCGGCCACCCGCTGGGACCGCAAGAACTACTTCTACCCCGACCTGCCCAAGGGCTACCAGATCAGCCAGTACGACCTGCCCCTCGCCGCCCACGGGACCCTGACCTTCCAGACGTCCGACGGCGAGGTGACGATCGGGATCACCCGGGCACACCTCGAGGAGGACACGGCCAAGCTCGTCCACGCGACGGACGAGGCCGGCCGGCGGATCAGCCTGATCGACTTCAACCGGTCGGGTGCACCGCTGATGGAGATCGTGACCGACCCGGACGTGCGTTCGGCCGAGCAGGCGCGGCGCTACGCCGAGGAGCTTCAGGCGCTGCTTCGGGCGATCGGCGCAAGCGACGCCGATATGGAGCGGGGTCAGATGCGGGTCGAGGCCAACGTGTCGTTGCGGCCGCGTGGCACGGAGCCGTTCGGGATCCGGGTCGAGGTCAAGAACATGAACTCGTTCCGCTCCGTCGAGCGGGCGATCGCCTACGAGATCGAGCGCCAGGCGGCGGCCCTGGACGCCGGCGAGACGTTGACCCAGGACACCCGCGGCTGGAACGAGGATCGCGGCACGACCTACGTCATGCGCTCCAAGGAGGACAGCCACGACTACCGTTACTTCCCGGAGCCGGACCTGCCGCCGCTCCGGGTCGACGCGGCCTGGCTGGCCGCGATCCGGGCCGCCCTGCCGGAGCTGCCGGCGGCGCGCCGGACGCGCTACGAGGCCGATCTCGGGCTGTCGCCGTATGACGCCGCGGTGATCGTCGCCGAGTCGCACGCGACCGACCTGTTCGAGCGCGCCCGTGCGGCCGCCCCGGACGCCGAGCCCAAGGCCCTCGCGAACTGGGTCACCGGGGCCTTCCTCGGGCTGCTCCGGACCGATCCCGAGGCCGCCGCCCGGGTCGATCCGGCAGAGCTCGCCGACCTCGTGGGCCGGGTGACCGCTGGCGACCTGTCGGGCACCAACGCGAAGGAAGTCTTCGCGGCCCACGCCGCGGACGGCTCGTCCGTCGCCTCGATCGTCGAGACCCGTGGCTTCCGGCAGATCTCGGACGCGGGCGCCCTCGCCGGCGTCATCGATGAGGTCATTGCGGCCAACAGCAAGGCGGTCGAGGACTTCCGGGCCGGCAAGCCTGTCCTCGGCTTCTTCGTCGGCCAGGTCATGAAGGCGACCCGCGGCCAGGCCAACGCCGCGCTCGTTCAGGAGGCCGTGCGGGCACGTCTGGAGGCAGGACCCGAAGCATGATCGTCAACATCGTCCTGTGGATCGCCGGCATCGCGCTGATCGCGCTGGGCTACGGCCGGGCCAAGGGCCCGTGGGCGCGCTACCAGGGGCTCAGGGAACAGGACGCCAACGCCGAGCGATATCAGGCCTGGCGCGGCGGCGTCCGCGACGACTCGACCACCGGCGCATCGGTCGCGATGGCGATCCTGAAGCGACAGGCCCAGGTCGGAGCGGTCATCGCGGGCGTGGGCTTCGTCCTGGTCTTTCTCGGCTTCCTGATCAAGTAGCGCGACCGGCCGGCCAGGCACCCGCCGATGGCGGCCCGCCCTTGGGCCCGCCCTCGATAGACTCCGTGGAGATGACCGTAACGTGAGAGGGAGGATCGCTTGGGCGTCGTCGACAAGAACAGCATCGGGGTCGGGGGCCGGCAGTTCCACATCGGCGTCGCGCCGGGCGAGGTGAGCTCGATCGCCCTGATGCCCGGCGATCCGTTCCGGGTCCCGCTCGTCGCCGGCTACCTCGAGGATGCCCGCGAGGTAGCCCATCAGCGCGAGCACCGGACCATGGTCGGCACGTACAAGGGCCGCCAGATCACGGTGACCTCAACCGGCATGGGCTGCCCGTCGACGGCGATCGCAGTCGAGGAGCTGGCTCGGGTCGGGGTCACCTCGTTCATCCGGGTCGGCAGCACCGCGGCCCTCCAGCCCGGGATCCATCCGGGCGACCTGATCGTGAGCCAGGGCTCGTTCCGCAACGACGGCACCTCGGACATGTACGTCCCGAAGGGGTACCCGGCGGTTCCCGACCTCGAGATCAGCCTGACCCTCGAGCGTTTCGCCCGGGAGTCCGGACCGCGCCACGACCTCGCGGTCCATGCCGGGATCAATGTCTCCGACGACGCCTTCTACGCCGAGACTCCGGCGTGGACCGAGCAGATGTCGTCGATCGGGCTGCTCAACGTCGAGATGGAGTCGTCGGCGCTGTTCATCGTCGCCCGCCAGCGGAAGCTGCGGGCCGGGATGATCTGCTCGGTCTCGAGCAATCTCGTCGCGGGCACGAGCGTCTACGACGACGACGCCCACAAGCGACTCGCGACGGGCTGGGGGGCGAGCATCGAGGCCGCGCTCGAGACGGCCGTCGCCCTGTCGCTTTAGGTCGCAGTTCGTGGGCCTGAACCTGCACTGCCACCTCGAGGGCTGCGTGCGCCCGGCGACCGCGGCCGACCTTGCCCGCGACCACGGGATCCCCGAGCCGGACGGCGGCTGGGAGGCGGCGTTCCGGATGCGGACGCCGGCCGACCTGACGGTGTTTCTCGACCACGTCGCGGCCGCATACCCGGTGATGGGCTTCGCCGATGCCCTGCGACGCATCGCCCAGGAGGCGGTCGAGGATGCTGCGGCCGCCGGCGAGGACTTCCTCGAGATCCGGTTCGGGCCGGCCACCCACCGCCGGTCCGACCTCCCGATCGACGCGGTGATCGGCGCCGTCCGTGACGGCCTGGCCGAGGGGACGCGCACGACGGGTCTCGCGACCGGTCTCGTCGTCTGCCTCCTCCGCCACAGTGACCGCGAGACGAACCTCGCGGTCGCGCGAGCGGCGGCGGCGATGGCCGGCCAGGGCGTGATGGGTCTCGACGTCGCCGGCGACGAGCTGCGCTGGCCGTCGAACGAGCCCTACGTCGAGCCGTACCGGATCGCGGCGGCGGCCGGACTCGGGCTGACGGCCCACGCCGCCGAGGCCAGTGGCGCCGGGGCGGCCCGCGAGGCCGCAGAGTGGCTGGGGGCGACCCGGATCGGCCACGGGACGCACGTCCCCGACGACCCCGAGGCCCTGCGCTGGGCGGTCGACCATGACCTGACCTTCGAGGTCTGCGTGACCTCCAACGTCTTCACCGGCGCCGCCCGCTCCCTCGGGGAGCATCCCGCTCCACGCGTTCCTCGCGGCGGGCGCGGGCGTCGTCCTCGGGAACGACAACCCGATCACGATCGACCGGACGCTGGCTGACGAGGAACGCGACCTGGTCGCCTCGGGTGGGCTCCCGCCGGCGAGCCTGATGGCGATCCGGCGTCGCTCGGTCGAGGTCGGGTTCATGGACGAGAGCACCCGGAAGCGCCTGCGCGAGCGGCTTCCGGCCTAGCCTTCCCGGCCGCCGATCCGCCCCAGCTCGATCGCGGTGCAGCGGTCCATGACCACCGCCAGTCCGGCCTCGGCGGCGATCCGGGCCGCCTCCCAGTTCGCCACGCCGAGCTGGAGCCAGAGGCACGACGCGCCGGCGGCGACGGCCTCGCGCGCGTGGGCGACGCACAGCTCGGAGCGCCGGAACACGTCGACGATGTCCACCGGGCCGGTCGCCGCGACGGCGGCCGCCAGGGACGCGAATGCCGGCCGGCCGTGGACCTCGGTCTCGTTCGGGTTGACCGGGACGCAGTCGTAGCCGGCGTCGAGCAGGGTTCCGAACACGCCGTGCGACGGCCGCCACGGATTCGCCGACGCGCCGATCACGGCGATCCGGCGGGCCGACCGCAGGACCCGCGCGATCCCGTCGTCGCCCAGGAGCGGGACCGTCCCGCGACCCTCGTGAAGATCCAGGAGCGCCTGGAGCCGAGCCCGGTCGGCGACCCGCTCGTCGGGATCGGCCTCGCTCAGCTCGCGCCTTCCTTGACGTACGGTCGTCCGGTGGCCGCGGGCGGGATGCTCCGGCCGACGACACCGGCCAGGACGATCAGGGTCAGCACGAACGGCAGCGAGCCGAAGAAGTTGTTGTAGATGCTCGGATAGCTCGCCTGGATCCCGGACAGGAAGACCCCCAGGTCACCGGGTGGCGGGTTCGACCGGATCGCGATCCCGAGTGCCTCCCAGACCATGAAGAAGAGGGCCCCACCGAACGCGCCGATCGGCGTCCACCGCCCGAAGATCACCGCCGCGAGGGCAATGAAGCCGCGGTTTGCGGTCATCCCGTTCTGGAAGGAGGCGTTGAACTCGAGGGTCAGCCAGGCGCCCGCCAGGCCCGCGAAGACTCCGCCGAGGACGACGTTCCGGTAGCGGACCCAGATCACGTCGATGCCCACCGTGTCGGCGGCCCGTGGGTGCTCGCCGACCGCCCGGGTGCGGAGCCCCCAGCGCGATCGGAACAGCATGATCTGGAGGACGATCACGAAGAAGATCACCGACGTCGTGATCGGTCCCGAGGTGAAGAACATCTGCACGATCCAGCCGACGACCGGCAGGTCGAGCAGCTCGGTTGGTGGCTGGATCTGATCGAGGGTCCCGGCGCTGCCGCCCGGCTTGAGCAGCCGGTTCAGATACCCGGTCAGCCCGAGGGCGATGATGTTGATGACCGTGCCGCTGATGATCTGGTCCGCCCGGACCGTGATCGACAGCCACGCATGGAGCAGCGACACGAGCATGCCCGAGGCGATCGCCGCGAGGACGCCGACGACCAGGGCCGGGGTGAACCCGAACGGTCCCGCCTCGGCGCCGGGCATCGCCTCGTCGACGACCATCGCCGCCATGAAGCCGACGAAGGCCGCGGTCAGCATCATCCCCTCGATGCCGATGTTCACGACGCCGCTCCGCTCGTTCAACAGCCCGCACAACGCCCCGAGGGCGATCGGCGTGGCGAGCTGGAGCGTCTGAGCGGGCAGGTTCGTGGTGAAGACCGCGTCCACCAGATACGCCAGGAACTGGAGGACGAATCCGAGGACCGGGATCTGGAGGATGACGTCCATCAGACGACCGTCTCGCCGTAGCTCCGCGAGACCGTTTCGATCTCGCTCGGTGTGACCGTTTTCGACCGCGTCCGGATCAGCTTCCGGACGATGAGCTCGGCAGCCAGGAACAGCAGGATCAGGCCCTGGATGACGTCGATGATCTCGATCGGGATCTTGGCGTTGATCTGCATTGCCGGGGCGCCGGCCCGCATGCCTCCCAGCAGGAGCGCAGCCAGGAGGGCCCCGAACGGGTTCGCCCGTCCGAGCAGAGCGACCGTGATGCCGGCAAACCCGAGGCTCGAGCCGAAGACGGCCGGGTAGTAGCCAAGGCTGAGGATCTCGTAGGCGCCCGCCAGTCCGGCGAACGCCCCGCACAGGGTCATCGTCAGGACGATGAGCCGGCGCGGGTTCATCCCGGCGTAGCGTGCCGCGTCCGGATTCGCGCCGACGGTCCGGATCTCGAAGCCGAGTGGCGTCCGGTAGATCAGGACCCAGGTCAGAACCACGAGCACGACCGTGATCACGATCCCGAGGTTGCCGTTCCGCCCGAACAGGATGGGCATGGCGGCATTCCCGACGTCTGCAGTCCGGGCGAACGACGGTCCGGTGATCTTGAAGATGTCGTTCACGAGGCCGATGATCACGAATGCCGCGACCGAGTTCAGCATGATCGTCGTCACGACTTCGTGGGCGCCGGTGAGGGCCTTGAGGGCTCCTGGGATGAAGCCGTAGAAGGCGCCGCCGAGCACGCCGGCCAGGAGCGCAACGGTGAAGGCGATCGGCGCCGGCTGACCGGCGACGGCGATCCCGGTCATCGCCGCGGCGAACCCGCCGACGAGCACCTGCCCGGTTCCGCCGATGTTGAAGAGGCCGCCCTTGAAGCCGACGGCGACGGCCAGACCGGTCAGGACCAGCGGGCTGGCGGCCGCCAGCGTGCTGGTGATCGCGCGGGACGCCTGGTCGGGATTGATCGACGGGTTGAACGTGATCGCCTTGCCGGCGACATCGATGAACGAGAGCCCGGTCGCGCCCTGCAGCAGGCTCTCGTAGGCGACGACCGGGAGCATCAGGTTGAGCGATCCCTCCGTCGCCAGGCTCGACAGGATGATCAGCACCGATCCCAGCAGCAGGGCCAGGATGATCGACACGACCGGGACGACGGCGAGCGACCAGGCGCGCGCCAGGCGGGCCCTCATGCCGTCACCGACGTTGGGCCGTCGGCCGGCGGGCCGGTCTCGACCGGCGGGATGGCCCGCCGGCCGGCGGCCATCAACAGACCGACCTCCTCGCGCTCGGCCGTCGGGCCGTCGACGAGGGCGACGATCTCGCCGCGGTACATCACCGCGATCCGGTCGGAGAGCTCGAGCACCTCGTCGAGCTCGGCGGAGACGAGCAGGATCGCGGCGCCCTCATTGCGCTTCGCGACGACCTGGCGGTGGATGAACTCGATGCTGCCCACGTCGAGGCCGCGCGTCGGCTGGTCGAGCACGAGCACCGACAGCTTCCGGCTGAACTCGCGGGCGACGACGGCCTTCTGCTGATTGCCGCCGGACAGCGTCGCGGCGGTGACATCCGGCGACGGGGTCCGGATGTCGTACTCCTTGATCGCCCGCTTGGCCCACTCGTCGATGGCCGCGTCGTTGCGGAGCAGGCCGCGCACGAAGGGTGGCTCGTCGTACTGGGTCAGGACGAGGTTGTCGGAGAGCGGAAAGCTGAGGACGAGCCCGAATTGATGGCGGTCGCCCGGAACGAACGACATCCCGCGCTGCTGGAGGTCGCGCGGCCCGGAGCCGGTGACGTCCCGGCCGGCCAGCGTGACCGATCCGCTCGTCGGCTTGCGGAGGCCGGTGAGGGCCTCGACGAGCTCCTCCTGGCCGTTGCCCGCGACGCCGGCGACGCCGAGGATCTCGCCGGCGCGGACCTCGAAGGTCAGGCCCTTGACGGCTTGCGTTCCGCGGTCGTCCGCCACGACGAGGTCCTGGACCACCAGGGTCGGGCCGGCCGGATGGCTCTCGCCGCGATCGACGACGAGCTGGACGTTGCGCCCGACCATCAGCGCCGCGAGATCGTCCTCGTTGGTCTCGGCCGGCACCCGCGACCCGACGACCTTGCCCCGCCGGATGACCGTGATCCGGTCGGCGATCTCGAGGACCTCGTGGAGCTTGTGGCTGATGAAGATGATGCTGTGGCCCTCGTCGGCCAGGCGGCGCAGGACCAGGAAGATCTCCTTGGTCTCCTGTGGGGTGAGGACGGCGGTCGGCTCGTCGAGGACGAGGATCCGGGCCTGGCGGTAGAGGGCCTTGAGGATCTCGACCCGCTGCTGCCAGCCGACCGACAGGCTGCCGACCTTGACGTCGGGGTCGATCTCGAAGCCGAACCGCTGGCCGAGCTCGACGATCCGGCGGTGGGCCTCCTTCCGGTCGAGGAACACGGCGTTCGCCATCGTCTCGGCGCCGAGCAGGATGTTGTCGGCGACGCTCATGACCGGGACGAGCATGAAGTGTTGGTGGACCATGCTGATGCCGCGGGCGATGGCGTCGGACGGGCCGCCGATCCTGACGACGTTGCCGTCGAGCAGGATCTCGCCGCTGTCGGGCGTCGCCAGCCCGTACAGGATGTTCATCAGGGTCGACTTGCCGGCGCCGTTCTCGCCGAGCAGGGCATGGATCTCGCCGGGCCGCACGTCGAGGTCGATCGCGTCGTTGGCGACCACGCCGGGATAGCGCTTGGAGATCCCCCGCATCTCGAGGGCGGGGGCGGCCACGGCCGGGGTCGCTGGCGCGGGGTCGGTCACGGACTCGGTCACGGCGGCCTCGACGGATCGCGGATCAGGGGACGGGCGTGGCGAACGATCTGCGCGGAACTTGCGCCATCATAGAGCCCGCGGGAATCGATCGAGGGGTGGTCCGGAGACCACCCCTCGATGCGGAGTGCGAAGGTGGGAGGCGGACTACTTGCCCGCCACCGTGCACTTCACCGGTGCGCACGGATCGAGGGTCCCAGCCTTGAGGCCCGCGAGGGCCTCGTCGACCTTGGCCTGGATGTCGGGCGTGATGAGGGCCGCGTTGTCGTGGTAGGCCGACAGGCCGACGGCCTGCGGGGTCGACGCCGCGTTGTAGGGGACGGTGCCCGCCTTGAACGTATCCGAGGCGACGCTGAGGACGACGGCCTTGACCGTGTCGACCAGCTTCTTCTCGGCACTGGTGACGATGCACTTGCTGAGGTTCGGGAGGCTGACCGCCTGGTCGACGTCGACGCCGATGCCCCAGACGCCGGTCTTGGCGCAGACGGCCTCGAGGACGCCCTGGCCGGTCAGGCCGGCGATCTGGAACAGGACGTCGGCGCCCTGGTCCATGAACTGGTTGGCGATCGTCTTGCCCTTGCTCTGGTCGTTGAAGCCCTTTTGCCGGATCCGGATCGGTCTCCTGGTAGAGGACCTTGATGTCCGGCTTGACCGACTTCGCGCCGTTCTCGTACCCGCGCCAGTAGTTGACGACGGCCGGGACGTTCGTGCCGCCGACGGCTCCGATCGTGCCCGACTTGTTCAGGCTGCCGGCGACGATCCCGGCGAGGTAGCCGGGCTGGGCCTCGGCGAAGACGATGCCCTGGTAGTTCGGGAGGAGGGTCGCGGCGTCACCCTTGCAGGCGAACGTCGCGTCCGGAGCCCCGGCTTCGTCGACGCAGACGCCCTGGTCGACGCCGATGAACTTGACGTCCGGGTTGGCCTTGGCGGCCTTCGCGGTATCGGTCCCGATCAGGAAGCCGACCGTCACGATGACGTCGAAGTCGTTGTCGATGAAGGTCTGGATGTTCGCGGCGTAGTCGCTGATCGCCTGCGTGACGATGACGTCGTGGGTGCCGCCCGACTCGGTCGCGGCAGCCTTGGCGCCTTCGTTGGACGACTGGTTGAACGACTTGTCCTCGAGCTGCCCGACGTCGGTGACGACGCCGACCTTGATCGGCTTGAGGGCCGATGTCGACGGCGGTGCCGACGCGGCCTGGCGAGGCCGCGGGTGCCGACGCCGGCGCGGTGGCCGCCGTCGACGGTGCCGCGCCCGACGGAGCGGGGGTCGCCCCGCCGCCGCACGCGGTCACGATGATGGCCAGGCCGCTGAGCAGCGTCAGGCCAAGCGAGCGCTTGTGCATGTGTCCTCCTCCAGCATCGAGATCCGTCCGGCCGAGGAATTTCGGAAAGGTCCGTGGCGGGTCTCGAAGGAACGTTCGCTCCGCAGAGCGACCTCCGGCGCATCCTAGCGACGCGGGATCGGCCGGGCAAGTGCGACATCACGTCGCGCGGGCAGGTCCGGATCCGGGTCGAGGGATTCGCCAGCGCAAGGATAGGGCGCGCAGCGGACGGGTGCCATACTTTGTCGCGATGACCGATCGCAGGCAGCAGCTCGCTCCGGGAGGCCGGACAGCCGCCGGCATCGCCTACGACGACGAGGGCTCGGGACCGCCGCTGGCCCTCGTCCACGCCGGGGTCGCCGATCGCCGCATGTGGGCATCCGTGGCTGGCGACCTGGCCGGCCGCCACCGGGTCATCCGCCACGATGTCCGCGGCGCGGGCGAATCGCTCCCACCGGGCGGTCCGTGGTCCCACCACACGGACCTGCTGGCGCTGCTCGACGAGCTGCTGATCACGCGAGCCCACGTCGTCGGGGCGTCGATGGGCGCCGGGATCGCGGTAGAAGCGGCCCTCGCCAGGCCCAGCGCCGTCGCGTCGCTGGTGCTCGTCGCGCCCGGTGGCGCGCTGTTCGACGGCACGCCCGCCGCCTTCCGTCCGATCTGGGCCGCGGAGATCGATGCGCTCGACCGAGGCGACCTCGACGGCGCGGTCGAGGTGAACCTGCGGGCCTGGGTCGACGGGCCGAGCCGGTCGTCGGGCGCGGTCGACCCGGGGATCCGCGCGTTCGTCGGTCGGATGCAGCGCGAGGCGTTCGAGCTGCCCGAATGGGACCCGGAGGTCGCCCCGGAGCACGAGCTCAGCCCGCCGGCGTCGGCGCGCTTCGGTGAGCTGACCTGCCCCGTCCTGGTGATCGTCGGGGATGCCGACGATCCGGCGATCCTCGCGGTTGCCGAGCGGATCGCGGCGCAGGCGCCGCGCGCCCGCATCGCGGTCCTGCCCGGCGCCGGCCATATGCTCAGCCTCGAGCAGCCGGAGCCGTTCGCCGAGCTGCTGACCGGCTTCCTGGCCGCCGTCGGAAGTGGCGCGTTCGACGGTCACCCGACGGAGGTCGCGCAGTCGAGCGGCTCGGAGCACGACGGCACGGGCGGCCCGGGCTCCTCGGGAGGATGAGCGGAACGTCAGGCGGCCTCGGGCCGGCCGTCCCCGGCGGCGCGCTGCGGTACGTCGCCCTCGGCGACAGCTACACGATCGGGACGGCCGTCCGGCACGCGGACGAGCGCTGGCCGAACCGCCTCGTCGCGACCCTCGGTCCCACGCCGCCCACGCTCGAGCTCGTCGCGAACCTGGGCGTCAACGGCTACACGTCGCGCGACCTGATCGACACCGAGCTGCCGGCGCTGGACGCACTGCAGCCCGAATTCGTGAGCGTCCTGATCGGGGTCAACGACGTCGTCCAGGGGGTCCCGCTCGAGTCGTACCGGGCGAACGCCGAGCGCATCCTCGACGCGCTCCTCGCGATCCTGCCCGCGTCACGCATCGTGACGGTCGCAACTCCCGACTACACGGTCACCCCGCAGGGTGCCGCCTACGGGGATCCGGCCACGCAGTCGGCGGGGATCCGGGCGACGAATGCCACGCTCGGCGAGCTGGCGGGGGAGCGGGCGATCGCGTTCGTCGACATCTTCGACCTCTCGCTCCGAGCGGCCGCCGATCGCTCGCTCGTGGCCGACGACGGTCTCCATCCGTCGGGCGCGCAGTACGCGCTCTGGGTCGAGCGGATCGCGCCGGTCGTCGCGGATCTGGTCGGCCGGCCAGTCGCCCGCTGACGGTCCGTCGGACTCGTCGATCGGTCGGTCAGTCGTGGGCGTGGCCGCGCTGATCGCCGGCGATCCGGCTCGCCCGGCCCTCGGCGATGAGCTCGTGGAGCCGCGCGTCATCGATCCCGAAGTGATGCGCGATCTCGTGGAGGAGGGTGTTCTCGATGGCTCGGCGGAGCTGCTCGGGATCACGGTTCGAGCGGGAGAGCGGCCCGCGGAACAGCGTGATCTTGCTCGGCAACGGCACGTTGTCGACGCCGAACCGCGTCCGCGGGACGCCCTGGTACAGCCCGTACAGCCCGGCCGCCCGGACCTCGGCCAGCAGCTCCGGGCTGGCTTCGTCCTCGACGACGATCGCGACGGACTCGAGCCGGGCGAGGAACGCCTCGGGCAGATCGTCGATCACGTCGTCGATCACCGCGTCGAAGTCGACCGAACCCGGTTCGTCGCGGTCGCCGATGGGCGCGCGCAGGTCTTCCATCACGCCACGATGGCACGACTGCGGCGGGAGCGTGCGAGCGGGCGCCCCAAATTGCCGACGCTCGGCTTGCACCGTCCGCGTATCGTCCGGCCATGAGCAGTGGAGCGTTCCGCCCGACGCGAGCCGTCGTCCGATGGTGGCGGCCGGCCCTCGCGCTCGTCGCGGCCGGGCTGGCGGCGATCCCCCTCGTCATCTCACGACTCGTCGGCGAAACGGACCTCGACCCGTTCTTCCTGATCCTGGTTGCCGCGTCACTGCTCGTGGCCGGGCTCCTGTGGCGGGCGCCCGACCACCCGGGGACTCGCTACGCCACCCGGGCCATCGCCGTGGCGTGGGTCGGGGCGGCGGCCTGGGCAGCGGCGCTCCTCGTCAACTTCCAGATGGCGTGCGCCTGCAGCAGGATCGATCCCGCCAGCCTGCCGCCCCGGCCGCCGTTGGCCCAGCTCGCGACGTTCTTCCACGTCCTGGCGACGTACGGCGGCGGTGCCCTCGTCGCGATCGCCGCGTTCGCCGCTCCGGCCAGGCCCGCACCCGCGCCGGCAACACCCGCGCCGGCCGCGCCCCGAGCACCCGGAGACATCGCCTGACGGGCCGCCCTCGGCGAGCGCCCAGTCCCGCCGCGCCTTCGATACGCTGAGCGGCCCCAGAGCAGGAGAGCGCGGATGCACATCACCGTCAGCCCGGACCAGATCCGGACGGCGTTCGAGGCGGTCAAGGACGACCCCTCGTTCGACGAGAGCCGCGCCCTGTGGAACCGCGGCCGGCCGCCGGTCGAGATGATCCAGGCGATGTGCCTCCGGCCCGAGATCCTTCGGGCGTTCGCCGGCTTCGGCGACTGCGTGTACCCCGGTGGCCTGCTCGAGCGACGGGTCAAGGAGCTGACGATCATCACGGCCTCGCAGACGAACGAGTGCCAGTTCTGCACGTTCTCGCACTGCGACCTCGTCGCCATCGCCGACATCGCGAAGGAGCCGCTCGCGCTGATCGACGACCCTGCCGCGCTCGCTCCGCGGGAGCGTCTCGCGGTGACGTACACCCGCGCCGTCATGGCCCACTCCAACGCGATCCCGGACGGGCTCCGGCTCGAGCTCCACGAGCACTTCTCCGACCCGGAGCTGGTCGAGCTCACCTTCCTGATCGGCTACATCAACATGCTCAACCTGTTCAACAACGGCCTGGGCGTCCGCTACAACGGCGAGTACGCACTCCTCGAGCCCTCGCGGACGGACGGAGCGCCGTTGGTCTGACGGTGGCCCGATCGCGACGCCGCCCGCAACCCGAGCCGCGCGGGCGCGGCCCGGAGCTGGTCGTCTGGCTCTTCGTCGCGCTTGCCGGCGTCGGGGTGCTCGCCAGGCTGATCGCCGCGTTCACGTACGGCGGCCTCACGGCCGGCGCGGCGATCGGGGCCGGCATCGGTGCGATCGCGGTCGCCGTCCAGGCGCTCGTCCCGGCCGTCGCGATCGGGCGGGCACGGGGCGACCGCGCGAGGCCGGTCGTCGCCGTCGTCGGCCTCGGGCTGATCGGCGTCGCCCAGGTGGCCAGCGCCGTCGCGGCGGCGACGCTCGCGGTCGCCTTCCGGAGCGGCCGCACGCCTTCGTCGATCGTCTACCCGATCGCCCTCGTCATCGAGCCGGCGTTCGCGATCACCGCCGCCGTCGGCACGATCGTCGTCCTGATCGGGCTGGCCGGCGCCGCCGGACCGCGGCCTCGACGCTTCCGTCCCGCGCTGGCCGGGCTCTCCATCGGCCTGTGGTTCCTGCTCGCGATCACGTTCGTCGCGCAGTACGTCCTCGGCTACACGCTCACGCCGCCGATCCTGTTCGGGATGGTCGGCGTCGCCGCCGTTGCGGCCGCCGGCTGGATCGGGAGCGCCGCGATCGCCTGGCGTCGGCGCCTCGACGCGCCGCGCAGCCTTCGCCCGCTGACGGGCGGCGCGCTGTTGATCGGACTCGCCACCCTCGCCGAGGTCGCGATCGTCCAGCTCATCGCCAGCGACCCCGTCCGAGCCCGCGACGTGAGTCTCGCAGTCGTCCGGGCCGTCGTCGGGTGGGTCGGGATCGGCGGCTGGTTGCTCGTGCTCGTGGCCGCGTGGCGGGGTCTGCCGGGCGCGGCTCCGGACCCTGAGCCGGCCCGCCCGGCTACCATGAAGCACCCGTGACGACCCTGGCGCCCAACGACTTCACCCACCTCCATGTCCACTCCGAGTTCAGCCTTCTCGACGGGCTGGGGCGGATCACGGACCTCGTCGATTCGGCCGCCGCGCAGGGCTTCGACAGCCTTGCGATCACCGACCATGGCGCCCTCTACGGCGCGGTCGCCTTCTACCAGGCGGCGAAGGCCAAGGGGATCAAGCCGATCATCGGGGTCGAGACCTACGTCGCCCGACGATCGATGACGGAGAAGGAAGGCAAGGCCGACGCCCAGCCCTTCCACCTGATCCTGCTGGCCAAGGACCTCGTCGGCTATCGCAACCTGTGCCGCCTGGTCACCGACGCCCACATCGACGGCTACTACTACAAGCCCCGGATCGACCGCGAGCACCTCGCGAAGTACAGCGAGGGTCTCGTCGGGCTGTCGGCCTGCCTCGGTGGCGAGATCCCGCGGGCCCTCGAGATCGAGGACTGGGACAGCGCCCGGCGCCTGACCGGCGAGTACCAGGACATCCTCGGCAAGGGCAACTTCTTCCTCGAGCTCCAGGACCACGGCATGCCCGAGCAGCGAGTCCTGAACGA
Source organism: uncultured Chloroflexia bacterium (assembly GCA_963783055.1). Lineage (GTDB taxonomy): Bacteria > Chloroflexota > Limnocylindria > Limnocylindrales > CSP1-4 > CF-46. The sequence goes on along the minus strand of CAWAMB010000002.1, from coordinate 48,920 downwards.
GAAGCTGCTGCGCCTGGCGCCGGAGACCGGCGTGCCCCTCGTCGTCACGAACGACCTCCATTACGTCCACCAGGCCCAGAGCGATGCCCAGGACGTGCTGCTGTGCATCGGGACCGGCAACAACATCGACACGCCGGGCCGGATGAAGTTCGCCGGCAACGACTTCTGGCTGAAGCCCGCCGCCCAGATGGCCGCGCTCTTCCCGGATCAGCGCGAGGCGATCCTCAACACCCGCCGGATCGCCGAGATGACGGATCTCGAGCTGCCGCTCGGCCAGCTCCGGATCCCGCACTTCCCGGTCCCCGACGGCCACACCGTCGAGACCTGGCTGCGCGAGGAGTGCCAGCGCGGTCTCGTCGAGCGCTACGGGACCGTGACGCCGGAGCTCCAGACGCGGCTCGACTACGAGCTCGGCGTGATCCTGTCGATGGGCTACGCGGGCTACTTCCTGATCGTGGCCGACTTCGTGCGGTTCGCCCGCAGCCAGCGGATCCAGACGACCTGCCGGGGGAGCGCCCCGGGCTCGATCGTGACGTACACCCTCGGCATCACCCCGGTCGATCCGATCGCCTACGGACTGCCGTTCGAGCGGTTCCTCAACCCCGACCGGGTGACGATGCCGGACATCGACGTCGACTTCGAGGACGAGCGGCGCGACGAGGTCATCAACTACGTCAGCCGCAAGTACGGCTCCGACCATGTCGCCCAGATCATCACGTTCGGGACGATGCTCGCCCGGGCCGCGATCCGCGACGTCGGCCGGGTCCTCGGCCACACCTACGGCGAGGTCGACCGGATCGCCAAGGCCATCCCGAACCAGCTCGGGATCAAGCTCGACGAGGCCCTCCAGATCTCGCCCGACCTGAAAGGCCAGGTCGACGCCGATCCGGCGGTCAAGCGGATCATCGACTTCGCCCGCCAGCTCGAGGGCGTCGCCCGCAACGCGTCGACCCACGCGGCCGGGGTCGTCATCAGCCGCGAGCCGCTGACCGAGCTGATGCCGCTCCAGAAGGCGACGAACTCCGACGCCTTGATGAGCCAGTTCGAGATGCATGCGATCGAGGCGCTCGGCCTGCTCAAGTTCGACTTCCTCGGCCTGTCGAACCTGACGATCCTGCGCCACGCGGTCGACCTGGTGAAGCAGGAGCGCGGGACCGAGATCGACCTCGACGACATCCCGCTCGACGACGCCACGACCTTCGAGCTCCTCGCCTCGGGCGAGACGACCGGCATCTTCCAGCTCGAGTCGGCGGGCATGCGGCGCTACATCCGCGAGCTCAAGCCGACCTCGGTCTACGACCTCGCCGCCATGGTCGCGCTCTTCCGGCCCGGTCCGATGGACAACATCCCGGCCTACATCCGCCGGAAGCACGGCCAGGAGCAGGTCACGTACCTCCACCCGCTCCTCGAGCCGTACCTGAACAAGACGTACGGGATCTTCGTGTACCAGGAGGACATCATGTCGGCGGCCGTCGCCCTCGGCGGCTTCACCGGCCCGGAGGCCGATACGCTCGGCTACGCGATCCGCAAGAAGAAGTCGTCGGTCCTGCGCGCCCAGAAGGAGAAGTTCGTCACCCAGGCAGCCGAGCGTGGGGTCGAGCCGCGGATCATCGACCAGGTGTTCAAGGCGTTCGAGCCGTTCGAGCGCTACGGCTTCAACAAGGCCCACGCCACCTGCTACGGCCTGATCGCCTACCAGACGGCGTACCTCAAGGCGAACTACACGGTCGAGTACATGACGGCCGTCCTGACCGCGTTCCGGTCGAACGAGGAGAAGGTCGCCGCGGCGATCGCCGAGTGCCGCCGGATGGGGATCGAGATCAAGCTCCCGGATGTCCACCGGAGCGACGTCGAGTTCACCGTCGAGGGTCCCGGCGATCCGGTTCGGCCTGCTGGCCGTCAAGAACGTCGGCCAGAGTGCCATCGAGTCGATCGTCGCGGCCCGCCGGGAGGGCGGCCCGTTCAAGTCGCTGACGGACCTGTGCTCGCGGATCGACCTGCGGCTCGTGAACCGCAAGGTCCTCGAGGCGCTCGCCAAGGTCGGCGCGATCAACGAGCTCGGCCATCCGGCCCAGGTGCTCCTCGGCCTCGACGACGCGATCAACGCCGGCCAGGCCGCGTCGCGCGACCGGATCACCGGCCAGACGTCGCTGTTCGATCTGGGCGCCGACGACGCGACGACCCTCGACCGGCCGCTCCCGTTCGCAACCGAGGTCCCGGTCCGCGAGCGGCTCCGCTGGGAGAAGGAGCTCCTCGGCCTGTACCTCTCCGAGCACCCGATGGGCGAGGTCGCGTCGCAGGTCGGCCAGTTCGTGACCGCGTTCAGCAGCGACCTCAAGGACGAGTCGCTCGATGGCCAGCGGGTCGTGATCGGTGGGATCGTGACCGGGTTCCGGCGGGTGATCACGAAGGCCAACGCCACGATGGGCGTGGCGACGCTCGAGGACCTCCAGGGCTCGATCGAGGTCGTGGTGTTCCCGAAGATGTACGAGCAGACGGCCGCGACCTGGACCGAGGGCACGATCCTCCTCGTCGCCGGCCGGATCGACCATCGCGGCGAAGAGGTCTCGCTCCTCGCGGACCTGGCGGTCGACTGGGACGGGGCGCTCGCGCGCGGGCCGGAGGCGTTCGCCCGCGAGGTGGCGGCCGGCGACCGGGGACGGCGGCCGCCGCGCGGCGGTCCCCAGAACCGGCAACGGCAACGGCTGGTCCCGTCCGGCGCAGCCGATCGGCGCGGCCCCCACCTCGCCGGGGCCCGTCGGCATTCCGGTCATGGCCGCTGCGGCAAGCCGAGCCGACTTGCCGGTCGCCGTGGGGCCCGGCGTTGCCGCCGGACCTGATGAGATCCGCCCCGGGGTCCCGCGGGTGTCGCCCCTCCGGGCCGAGGCCCGCGCCGCCACCCATCTCGCGGAGGCCCTGCCCCGGATCAGCCCCGCCGAGCCGATCCCGACGTACGACGAGCCGGACGGGTTCGCCCCGGCCGGCGACGACGGCGGCACGGCCGGTGCCGACGAGCCGGCGCTGCCCGACGAAGCTCGGGCCCGTGCGGCGCACGCCTCGCAGGCGCCGACGTCGCAGCTCGAGAGCCAGCCCGACCAGGTGCTCCATGTCCGGTTCGGCGGCGCGGGCTCGGATCGCCTCGTGCTGGCGATGGAGACGTTCAAGACGCTGCTCCGGGAGCGACCCGGCGCGACCAGGGTCGTCCTCCATGTGCCGGCCCCGACCGGCGGCGGCTCCCTTCCGATGGAGCTCAGCCGGCGCGTCGCCTACGACGCCGAGCTGCTGTCCGAGGTCCGCCGTCGTCTCGGCGAGGGTCTCGTCGACCTGACCCTCGGCTGACGACCCGGCCCAACCCGTACGCTGTCGAGGTGAACGAGCTCGTCGGCGCCGTCCTCACCCGGCCCTCGATCGACGCGGCCGCGGCAGCCGATGTCCTCCAGCGCCACTGGGGCCTGGCGGGGACCCTTCGTCCGCTGCCCAGTGAGCGCGACCGGAACTTCGCGGTGGCCATCGACGGACTGGACCGATACGTCCTGAAGGTCTCGAACGCCGCCGAGGACGCGGCATTCCTGGACCTCCAGCACCGCGCCATGGAACGGCTGGCCGCGGCCGGCGTCCCGTGCCAGCGCGCCATCGCGAGCCGGTCCGGAGCCGAGGTCGTCGACATCGGCCGGCCGCCCGGCCCGCCGAGCCTCGCCCGCGTCCTGACCTGGCTACCCGGCCGGCCGCTGGCGACGATCCCGGCGGCCGAGCGGTCGCCCGAGCTCGTCCGCGACCTCGGACGGGTCATGGGCCGGACCGCCGCTGCGCTGGTCGGGTTCGACCATCCATCGGCCCATCGAGGCTTCCAGTGGTCGGCCGAGCAGGGGCTGGACGTGATCGCGGCCCATGCCTCCGCCGTCGTCGACCCGGCCCGGGCGTCGCTGCTGTCGGCGTGGCAGCGCCGCCTCGCGCCGCTCGCCGGCGCGTGGTCCGATCTCCGTCACGGCGTGATCCACAACGACGCGAACGACCACAACGTCCTCGTCGCCGACGGCGGGCGATCGATCAGCGGGCTGCTCGATCTGGGCGACGCGATCTGGTCGGTGACGATCAACGAGCTGGCCGTGGCGGCGGCGTACGCGGCCCTCGACGCGCCCGTTCCGTTCGAGACGGTGGCCCTCGTGCGCGAGGGGTTCGAAGAGGCGCGTCCGCTCGACGTGGCGGAACGGAACGTCCTCGTCGAGTTGGTCGCCCTTCGCCTGGCGACGAGCGTTGCGCTCAGCGCCCACCAGTCGAGCCTGGACCCCGACGACCCGTATCTCACGGTGTCGGAGGCGCCGGCGTGGGCCCTGCTCGAACGCCTTCTGGCCGTGGAGCCCTTCCGGTGACCACGACCGATCCGGGGCGTGTGCTGGACGCGGACGAGATCCTCGCGCTCCGCCGGCAGACCCTCGGCCCGTCGCTCTCGCTCAGCTACCGGTCGCCGCTCCACATCGTCCGCGGCGAAGGCGCCCACCTGTACGACGCCGCTGGCCGGGCGTACCTCGACTGCGTCAACAACGTCGCCCATGTCGGCCATGCGAACCCGCGCGTCGTCGAGGCTGGCATCGCCCAGATGCGCCTCCTCAACACGAACACGCGGTACCTCCACGAGCTGGTCGTCCGGTACGCCGAGCGGCTCACGGCGCTCCTGCCGGACCACCTCACCGTGTGCTTCTTCACGAATTCGGGCAGCGAGGCGAACGAGCTCGCGCTCCGGCTCGCCCGCGCGGCAACGGGTCGGCCGGACGTCGCGACGGTCGATGTCGCCTATCACGGCAACACCCAGCGCCTTGTCGAGATCAGTCCGTACAAGTTCAACGGCCCGGGCGGCGCCGGCCGGGCAGACGACGTCCAGGTCGTGCCGCTGCCCGACGCCTACCGCGGGACGCACCGGGGCAGCGGCCCGGAGGTCGGGGCGACCTACCTCGCCGAGGCTCGCGCTGCCCTCGATGGCGGCGGCACGCAGCGGCCGTCCGGCCGGGGCCCTCATCGCCGAGGCGATCCCGAGCGTGGCCGGCCAGATCGTCCCGCCGGCCGGCTGGTTGGCAGGCCTGTTCGACGCCGCGCGGACCGTCGGCGCGGTGCCGATCGCCGACGAGGTCCAGGTCGGGTTCGGGCGGGTCGGCTCGGACACCTGGGCCTTCGCCGCGCAGGGCGCGACGCCGGACATCGTCACGCTGGGCAAGCCGATCGGCAACGGCCATCCGCTCGGGGCGGTCGTGACCACGCGCGCGATCGCCGACGCCTTCAACAACGGCATGGAGTACTTCAACACGTTCGGCGGCAATCCCGTGTCGGCGGCCATCGGGCTGGCCGTCCTCGACGTCATCGCGGACGAGCGCCTCCAGGACCATGCCCGGGTCACCGGGGAGCGACTGCTCGCCGGTCTGCGCGAGCTCGCGACCCGCCACGAGCCGATCGGCGACGTTCGCGGGATGGGCCTGTTCGTGGGGCTCGAGCTGGTGCGCGAGCGGTCGACTCGCAAGCCCGACCCGGCCCTCGCGACGGACCTGGTCAACGCCGCTGCGGAACGGGGCGTCCTCCTCAGCACCGACGGCCCCGACCACAACGTGATCAAGATCAAGCCACCCATGGTGTTCTCCGCTGGGGACGCGGACCGTCTGGTCGAGACGGTCGACGCGATCCTGGGCGAGCTCCGGCCGGCCTGAGCCGCCGCCGCGCCACCGCCGGGCGAGCCCGGTGCGCCTCGGCGCCGCAGAAAGGTCGTTGCAAGGCCCACATGACGAAAGTCCTGCTATGGTCGCCCCGAGCCACCGACGTCGGGGATCGGCAGGGCATGGCTCCACCAGGGGATCAAGAGACAGACGTGGCGACCACTCGCGCCCAGGTGATCCGCCCCTCGCGTCACGGCGACGCGACCGCCCGCGGCGTTGCCCGCCGCCTGCCGGCCCTGCTGGCCGCGTCGGCGCTCGCTCTCGGCCTGCTGATCGGCGCGCCCGTCGCCGGAGTTCCCGCGGAAACGGCGCAGGCCGCCCTGACCTCCGGGTTCGTCGACGAGACCCTCGTCAACGGCCTCGATTCCCCGACGGCCATCGTCTTCGCCCCGGGCGGTCGCGTCTTCGTGTCCGAGAAGCGCGGCGTCGTGAAGACGTGGGCCACGGTCGATTCGCTCGAGCAGAACGACGCGCCGGGTCAGACGATCGACCTCCGGACCGACGTCATGAACTTCTGGGATCGCGGCCTGCTCGGGCTCGCGGTCGATCCGGGCTACCCCGGCAACCCGTACCTCTACGTCCTGTACACGTACAACGCCATTCCGGGCGGCGCCGCCCCGCGCTGGCCGAGCAGCGGCGACGGCAACAGCGACCCGTGCCCGAACCCACCGGGAGCCACCAGTGACGGCTGTGTCGTGCAGAACCGCCTGGAGCGGATCACGGTCAACACGACGACGGGCGTCTCGACCGGTCGCACCACGCTGCTGACCGGCTGGTGCCAGCAGTTCCCGAGCCACTCCGCCGGGTCGGTCGTCTTCGGGCCGGACGGCATGCTGTACGTCAGCGGCGGTGATGGCGCGAACTTCAACGGCGGCACCCAGGACTACGGCCAGTACGGCGGCACGAAACCCGATACCTCCAACCCGATCACACCCAGGAACCCGTGTGGCGACGAGCCCGGCTCGGTCGGGTCGACGCTGACGGCCCCGACGGCCGAGGGCGGCGCCCTCCGATCCCAGAGCTTCCGACGTCCGGCATCCGAATCCGCCGTTCTCGGTGGCACCGTCCTCCGCCTGAACCCGGCCACGGGGGCGGCCGCGGCGGGCAATCCCGCGATCGGCGACCCCGATCCGATCCGGAAGCGGATCGTCGCGTACGGGCTCCGCAACCCGTTCCGGATGACGTTCCGGCCCGGGACGAGCGACCTGTACGTCGGCGACGTCGGCTCCTTCTCGTGGGAGGAGGTCAACCGGATCCCGAACCCGACGGCCTCCGTGTCGAACTTCGGCTGGCCCTGCCACGAGGGCCCGCTCACCGGCTCGTACTACACGAGCGTCACCTTGAACTTGTGCTCGACCCTCAGCGAGGGCAACGCCGTCCGGCCACTGTTCGACTACCCGCAGACCGGCCACATGGCCAGCGGGGATGCGTGCCCGCCCGTCTCGCCCGCGACGTCGGCCGGAGCATCGGTCAGCGGCCTCGCGTTCTACACCGGCTCGGATTACCCCGCCCAGTACCAGGGCGCCCTCTTCGTCGCGGACTATGCCCGCAACTGCATCGTCGTCCTGCCGGACCGCGGCGACGGGGTGCCCCAGTCCACCGCGATCCCGTTCAGCTCGACCGTCGAGAACCCGGTCATGCTCACGAAGAATCCGGATGGCGACCTGGTCTACGTGGCGTTCACGAGCGGCGAGATCCATCGCTTCCGCTACCAGCCGCCGGTCGCCTCCTTCACGGCCACGCCGAGCGCGGGCACGGCCCCGCTCCTCGTCAGCTTCAACGGCAGCGCCTCGACCGCGCCGGCCGGCGTGGCGTCGTACGACTGGGACTTCGGCGACGGATCGGCCCACGGCTCCGGGGTCACGGCGCAGCACACCTACCCCGCCGGGACCTGGACGGCGAGCCTCACGATCACCGACTCGAACGGGGCGACCGCCACGACGACGCGGATGGTTTCCGCCAGCAACAGCGCGCCGGTCGTGACGATCGACCAACCGACCTGCACCACGGACTGCTGGAAGGTCAACGACGTCATCTCGATGGTCGCCCACGCGACGGACCCGGAGGACGGGACGATGCCGGCCTCGGCCTTCGAGTGGCACGTGGCCCTGTGGCACTGCCACACCCCGAGTGACTGCCACGAGCACGAGCTGATCGACGTGTTCGACGTCAGGTCCACCTCGATCGTCGCGCCCGACCACGACGCGGGCTCGTTCCTCCGCGTCACCGTCAAGGTGACCGACTCGGGCAATCGGAGCACGACGAAGTCGATCGACGTCGCGCCGCGCGAATCGACGCTGCGCGTCGTCTCGAACCCGGCCGGCCTGCCGGTGACGCTCGACGGCGAGACCGCCAACGGCAGCGTCGGGCCGCTGCCCGCCATCGTCGGCCACGTCGCGACCATCTCGGCCGCCAGCACCGTCACCGCGGGCGAGGACCGCTGGACCTTCAGCTCCTGGTCGGACGGCGGTGCCCGGACCCACACGGTGACGGCCGGCGAGAGCCCGCGGACGTTCACCGCGAACTACACCAAGACCGCCTCGGATGCCTCGAACACGTGCGCGGGCGCCCCCATCATCACGCCGGCCAGCACCTGGTTCAATGCGTCCTTCGGCGCCGCCAATGACGTCGACTGGGTCCGGTTCCAGGTCACCAAGAGTGGCTTCTACCGGTTCCTGCTCGGGAAGCTGCCGGTCAACGGCGTGGCGACGCTCTACTCCGGCTGCACGACGGTCCTTGCCACCAGCGATCAGGCCGGAACGCACTGGGAGGAGATCGTCCGCTCGCTCGCGCCCGGGACGTATGCCATCCGGATGTCGAGCGTCGGAGGTGTCTCGAGCGGGACGAGCCACCAGTGGATGATCCAGCCGCTGTCTGGCGGCGCGGCGCTCCTGTCGGCGCTGCCCGCGATGGCGCCGGCCGGGTCCGTCCGGCTCGCCGGCGAGATCATGAACACCAGCTCCACCACGCGCGCCGTGACGGTGACCGCCCGCCTCTACTCGTCGTCGGGGTCGCTGCTCAAGACGGTCTCGACGCGGACCCAGCTCGCCGGCGTTCCCAAGTACGGCCGAGCGCTCTTCACGATCCAGACGACCAAGCCCGCCGGCTACGCCAGCGTCAAGTACACCGTAACGAGCGTTGGAGCGTCGACAGCCACCAGGCTCCTCGGCGCGACCGGCGTCGCCACCTCGGCGCCGGGCGCGGGTCAGTGGAAGGTCACCGGATCCATCCTGAACAGCGGGTCGACAACGGCCACCCACGTCAGCTTCCTGGTCGGGATCTTCGACAACCTGGGACGCGTCCTCAACGCAACCTCCGGTTCACCGTCGGCGACGACGCTCGCCCCGGGCGCCAGCGCGACGTTCACGACGACCTTCAGCGGCCTGACGACGACGCCGAATGGGACCACCGCACGGGGCAAGGCCGCCAGCTGAACCGGGTGGCGCGCGGCGCGGGCCCGAGCGCTGCGGGATCGGTCAGGCGCCGGCCCGGCGCAGGGCCTGGACCGCGGACAGCTGCTCATGGAACTCGGATCGAACGGCATTGATGTCGGCCGGCTCGAGATCGAGCTCGCGGGCGATCTCGTTGATCGTGCCCGCCTCGGGCGCCGAGATGGTCCCGTCAACGGCGCCGATCGCGAAGCAGCAGCGGAGGAGCGCCAGGCGCTGAGCCGGCGTCGAGATCGAGCGGAACTCGCGGGTCACGACGAAGTCCTCGGTTCCTCCGTGGAGCCGGGCCTGGAGCTTCGCCATCTCGACGACCAGCACGGCCTGGGCCGTGTCGAGGCCGCCGTACTCGACCGCGAACCGCTCCATCAGGGCCGTCTCGTCGGCGGTGATGTCGAAGTCGGCGTTGGCCGCCCGGCTCATCACGTAGGCGAAGCACGCGAGGAACCGCGCCTCGGCCGGAGGGAGCGCTTCGAGGCGAGCTACGATCCGGCGGGCCGTGGCGGTCTCGGCCGCCGAGTCGGGGAGGGGAGCGGCATCGTCACCGACCGGCAGCCGGGTGTCGGGCTGGCGACGGTCGAGGCCGAGGAAGCGACGGAACATCGGGGGGTCTCCTACCAGCGGTCGTACGCGGGGTGATCGGGTCGGACGGCGACGAACGTGCCGCCGCCCGTGGCGGTGACCACACCATCGGATGCGATCTCGGCCTCGACCGTGGCCCGGTCCTCGGCTGCGTCGACGACAAATGCCCGGAGATCGATCGGCCGATCGGACGGCGTCGGCCGCCGCAGCCGGATGGCGTAGTCGAGGGTGACGGTCGTCGGCGGCCGGTCGGCGCCGCGCTCGCGCATCAAGTGCCACGTCGCCGTCCAGTTGGCGTGACAGTCGAGGAGCGTCCCGAGGATGCCGCCGTTGACCACGCCGGCGAACGCCTCATGGTCGGCCGCCGGTGTCCAGCGGGCGACGAGGATCGTCGGATCGTCGGCACTTGGCCGGCTCCCGATCCGCAGCCCGATCGGGTTGGCCGGCCCGCATCCGAAGCAGCGCCCGAGCGGCGCAAACCGTTCCTGGAGGCTGGGGCTCGAGACCACGTTCATCCCGGCGAGTATCGCAGCGAACCCGTCATCAGGTGGATGGGGAGCGACGTGATGTGCGCTGGGTGAAGGTCGAGTCCGCGGCGCGAACGCCCCTCCTCCGCCCGTCACGCCCCCTTGCGGAGAGGGATGACGTTCGAAGGCCGGACCAGTGGGGTGATGCTCGCGGCTCGCGCCCAGGATTTGGCGGGCGCCGGCCGACCGAGATGGTATCCCTGTCCAAGGGTCACGCCGAGCCGCTGCACGGTGTCCTGCTCGGCCTGCGTCTCGATCCCCTCGGCCAGCACGAGGGCGCCCGACACCTGGGCGAAGTGGACGATCCCGACCACGACCGCCTGGCGGGAGACGTTGGCGTTCACACCGCTGATCAGGCCCCGGTCGATCTTGACCAGGCTGGGCCGAAGCTCGGCGAGGTGCTGGAAGTTGGCTACCCCGGCGCCTGCGTCGTCGACCGCCAACCGGACGTCGGCACCGACCGCGGCCATCGCCGCATGGATCGGGCCGTAGTCGTCGATCACGTCGTGCTCGGTGATCTCGAGCGTGATCGGCCGCGTTCGCTGCCCCAGGATCGCGATCAGCCGCTCGGGCTCGGCAAGGAAGGCCGGCGACACGTTGAGGGTCAGCCACGCCTCGGCGGGCAAGCCGACGGCATCGTGGATCGCGGCGGTCAGGGTCGCGGCCTCCAGATCGCCTCCGAGGCCCGCCCGCGCGGCATCGGCGAACACCTGGTCCGGAGCGTCGCCATTGGCGAACCGCGTCAGCGCCTCGTACCCGACGGTGACACCGGTGGCCAGATTCACGATCGGCTGGAACACCATGTGGAACGCGCCGGCCGCGATCGCGGCGGCGATGCGGACCTCGGCCGTCCGCAGCTCCTGACGCGCAACGATCATCGGCGCGAGGATCGACTCGGCCACGGCCGCCGCCTCGCTCACCGACGGGACGTCGGCCAGGAGGTGCTCCGCCTGGTCCTGGTCCGTGGTGGCGATGCTGATCAACCCCACGATCTCGTCATCGGCCATGATCGGCGCGAACGCCTGACCCGAGACCCCCATGGCGGTCAGCTCGACGTCGCCGAGCCCGGGTCCCGGCCGATCCGCCCAGAGCTCGGCTGCTTGCCCAGGCTGCCGGAACGTGATCGCTCCAGACACGTCACTCTAGCCCGGAGTCGTCCGGCATGACGGGCGACGCGATCGACGTGGCGGTCGCCTCGGCGGTCGGCTGTCGCCGGATCAACCGGAGTGCGCCGATCAGCGACAGTCGGGCGGTGGCAATGCGAAGCTGCCGCTGCGCGGATGTCCTCAGATCGCGGAGGGCGTCACGGGATTCCATCGCGAAGTCGCCAAGGCCGGCCAGGATCAGGACGACGACCCCGACGAGGATCGCGTCCCGGAACAGGGTCATCACGAGGTCGTCGCGCGGTGCCGGTTGGCTCCCGGTGGCTTCGACCCCGAGGATGACGAGGGTCGCCGCGATCGTGACCAGGCTGACCATGACGAGCCAGCGTCGCGACGTCTGCGGCAGCACGAGGATGAACGACAGGATCGGCAGCAGGGCCGTGGTCTGCCCGACGCCCGGGATGAGCAGGCCGCCGATTGCTCCGAACAGGGTCAGGCTGATGGCGAGGGCGATTCGCGCCATGAGAGGTCGCCCCGCTCGCAGCTGGAGCCATGACCAGGCAGGCACGTGCAGCACGAGGCCCGCCAAACCTTCGACGATCGAGGCGAGAAGCGTCAGGCCGAGCAACACCGGGAAGAACCGGCCGAGACGGTCCGAGCGAGCGTTCCGGTCGACGGCCGTTGCCGAGGGAGTCGCGGGAGCCAAGAGTGCACCTGCCGGGGCGGATGGGCGGAAGGCGGCCCAGGAGCGCGCTTGCTGCCGCTCAGCAGGTCGTGCGCCATCGCCCGTGGTCGGCGCCTGATCGTCACCCTAGGGCGCCCGTGCGCTTCCGTCTATAGGACCTGGGGTGCGCGCGGTGCTCACGTTGGCTCGCACGGCGCCCGGGACGAACCGTGCCCGGGGTCGGCGACGATTCGTTGCCACCGCTGGCAAGAGCGTTGGTAGCGGCGGAACACCTTGGTGCCGAAGCCGGGATTCGAACCCGGACGAGGTTGCCCTCAGCGGTGTTTGAGACCGCCGCGTCTGCCATTCCGCCACTTCGGCACGGACCGGCATCGTAACGGACGAACCGGGCGGGTCGAGCCGCGGCGCCGTGACATCGGCCGCGGTGGAACCGTCCCACGAGCACCGGCGTCTGGCGGCGAGCCGATGCTAGACTCGCCGCTCCCTAGAATCGCCGTCCGGAGGGACCCCCTGATCGTGGAGGACCTTCGCTCGACGACGGTCTCCGACGACCCCGTCCAGCGCCGTGACCTCATCCTGCTCGAGCGAGCCCGCGGCGGCGAGCTCGATGCCTTCAACGACCTCGTCGTCTGCTACCAGGACCAGCTCTTCGCGCTCATCGTGCGGATGGTCCCGGATCGCGACCAGGCGTCCGACTGCGTCCAGGAGGCGTTCTTCTCCGCGTTCCGGAACCTGGCCGGCTTCCGCGGCGGGAGCGTGAAGTCGTGGCTCCACCGGATCGCGATCAACGCGGCGATGGACATCCAGCGGGCTCGCAAGCGGCGACCGGTCCAGCCGTACCCGGAGCTGGATGACGAGAGCTGGCAGCCGCCGGCCGGCAAGGACGCCGACCCGGTCACGACGGCCCTGACGACCGAGCGCCACCGGGCGATCAACGATGCATTGGCCACGATCACGGACGACCAGCGAGCGGCGATCGTGCTCTTCGACGTCGAAGGCTTCGACTACGCCGAGATCGCCGCGATGACGGGCGTCTCGCTCGGTACGGTCAAGTCGCGCATCCATCGCGGCAGGCTCGCCCTCCGCGACCGGCTCGCCGACCGGATGGAGCTGTTCCGTGGCTGACCGCCGACCGCTGGTGCAGCCCGGCGGGAACCAGACCAGCGTGGAGGTCGTCTGACCCGCATGCCGCACTCCCGCGAGCTCCGCTCGATCGCCCACGACGACCACGACCCGATCCTCGTGGTCGCGCTCAGTGCCGACGACCTCGCCGGCACCGACCGCGACCAGGCTCTCGCCCTCACCGGGTCCTGCGCCGACTGCGCCCTCCTCTTCGACGACCTCCGCGCCCTTGCCCGCGCGACGGCGTCGGCGCCACCTCCGATCAGCGTTCGTCCGCGCGACTTCCAGCTGACTCCCGCGGATGCGGCACGGCTCCGGCCGGGTGGCCTGCGGCGCCTCGTTGCCGCGTTCTCGGATGCCCGATCCGGCCTGACCCGGCCGCTCGGCGTCGGCCTGGCCACCCTCGGCTTGGCAGGCCTGCTGATCGGCAACGTCCAGCTGTCGCTCGGCGGTTCCGCGGCAACGCCGGCGGCCGGCGGAGCCGCTCAGGACCCGTCGCAGCGCGAGATCGTCATCGGAGCGCCCGCCGCACCCGCGGCGTCGGCGGGCTCCGGCCGAACCGGGGCGGAACACTACCTCGACGCCGCTTCCGGGGCGCCGCCGGTCGTGACCAGCGCCCAGGGCGGACCCACGGCGTCCGCGAACGACAATGCGGCGGCCGGCGTGCCCGCGCCGGAAGGCACGAACAAGTCGACGAGCGATGGATCCACTCCCGACGTCGCCGCGCTGAACAGCGTCGCCACGGGCGAGCCGTTCCGACCCCTGAATCTCCTGTTCGGTGGCGCGATCGTGCTCGGGCTCGCGCTCCTGGTCGCCTCGCGCCTGCGCGGTCGCTCGACCATCTGACGCGCCACGGAAGAGCGCCGTCGGTGGCGCATCATGACGGCCCCTGACGAGGGCCGCGGGTACACTCCAGTCGTGCCCACCGAACGCCTGATGCTGCTCGACGGCTACGGGCTCGTCTATCGCGGCTACTTCGCCCTTCCGCCCCTGACGACGTCCCGCGGCGACCTCGTCAACGGCGTGTTCGGCTTCGCCAGCATCGTGCTGCGCGGCCTCCAGGACCTCCAGCCGGACTATCTCGCGGTCTCGTTCGACCTGCCCGGTCCGACGTTCCGGCACGAGCAGTACGCCGAGTACAAGGCGAACCGGACCCGGATGCCGGACGACCTGCGCGACCAGTTCCCGAAGGTCCGCGAGGTCGTGAAGGCCCTCCGGATCCCGGTCTACGAGATGCAGGGCTACGAGGCCGACGACGTCATCGGCACGATCACGAAGCAGCTCGACGGTCGGGCCGACCTCGAGACCACGATCGTCACCGTCGATCTCGACATGCTCCAGCTCGTCACGCCGCGGGTCCGGTTGATGACGACGCGATCCGGGGTCGAGAACACGGTCATGTACGACGTCGCGAAGATCGACGAGCGGTTCGGGCTGCGGCCCGACCAGATGGTCGACTACAAGGCCCTCAAGGGCGATCCGAGTGACAACATCCCGGGCGTCCCCGGGGTCGGCGAGAAGACCGCGGCCAAGCTGATCCGCGACTTCGGCGACCTCGAGAGCCTGCTCGCCCGACTCGACGAGGTCACCCCCGCCAAGCTCGGTGACAAGCTGCGCGAGCACGTCGATCAGATCCGGATGGGCCAGGACCTGTCGCGGATCGTGCGCGACCTGCCGGTCGAGATCGACCTCGAGGCGGCCCGTCTCGGTGACTACGACCGGGACACGGTCGTCCGACTGTTCCGAGAGTTCGAGTTCCGGACCCTCATCGAGCGCCTGCCGCCGATGTCCGGGGAAACCGCCGAGCAGCGGACCGATTCGCTCCGGTCGGTGGTCGAGAGCGGCTACGTCCCGGCCGCTCGCGTCGCCGGCCGGCCGGATGGCTGGGGCGCCGGCCGAACGAATGCTCGGCCCGAAACCGGCGAGCTCCAGCTGCGCCTCGACTTCGACTCGGTGGCGCGCAGCCGGTCCGCCGTCGCCGACGCCAACGGGGCAGCATCGCCAGCCGCCGGAGTGACGACGGAGAGTGGCGCCGACCTCGAGACAGCCGGTGACCTGCCGAGCGCGCTCGCGGCCGCGATCGTCGATCCGATGCGGATCGAGGTCCGCGGCCTCGACCGGATCGCGGAGCTCGGCGATTGGATCGCGGCCCAGCCGGCGCTCGGCGCGTCGCTCGTCGCGGACCATCCCGGGCCCCGCCGCGGGACGCCGCTCGCCCTGGCGATCGCCGGCACCGATGGCCGGGTCGTCGCGGCGGACGGAGCCGAGGCGGCGGATGCGCTGCGACGCCTCGTCGAGCAGGCGGGGATCCCGCTCGTCGGCCATGAGGTCAAGCCGATCCTCGTCGCCCGGTTCGTCGCCGACCTCGAGGGTCCGGCGACGCCGGTCGCCTTCGACACGCAGGTCGCGGCCTACCTCCTGAACGCGGCGCTGCGCAGCCAGACGATCGCCGACGTCGTCGCCGAGAACCTCGACCAGATCCTGCCGCCCGCAACCGAGCTCCCGCCGACGGCCCGGGCCGGCCTCGAGGCGCTGTCCGCCCTGGCCGTCCGTGAGCCGCTCGAGCGGCGCCTCGTCGACGTCAAGCTCGAGCGCCTGTTCCGCGACATCGAGCTGCCGCTGATCCCGGTCCTCGCCCGGATGGAGGCCGTTGGCGTCGCCCTCGATCTCGAGGCGCTGGCCGGCCTGACGATCGAGTTCAAGGAGGTGATCGATCGGCTCGAGCAGGAGATCTACGTCGACGTCGGCCACGAGTTCAACCTCGGCAGCCCGAAGCAGCTCGAGCAGATCCTGTTCTTCGAGCTGAATCTGCCCAAGGGCAAGCGGACCAAGACCGGCTACTCGACCGACGCGTCGGTCCTGGAGGACCTCCGGCCCGCCCACCCGATGATCGACAAGCTGCTCGAGTGGCGGGTCTACACGAAGCTCCGCTCGACCTATGTCGACGCGCTGCCGAGCCTGATCGCCGCGGACGGCCGGCTCCACACGACGTTCCACCAGGCCGTCGCCGCCACCGGCCGGCTGTCGTCGTCCGACCCGAACCTCCAGAACATCCCGATCCGGACGCCGCTCGGACGGCGGATCCGGCGGGCGTTCGTGGCCGGCGCGCCGGACCTGACCCTGCTCGCAGCCGACTACTCCCAGGTCGAGCTCCGGATCCTGGCCCATGTCTCGGGCGACGAGCATCTCAAGGACGCGTTCGCGCGGAAGGCCGACATCCACCGCGAGACCGCGGCCCGGGTCCTCCACAAGCCGGCCGAGGACATCACCGCCGACGAGCGCTCGATGGCCAAGATGGTCAACTTCGGGCTGGCCTACGGGATGAGCGACTTCGGCCTGGCGTCGCGCGCGAACATCCCGCGGCGCGAGGCCCAGGAGTTCATCAACTCGTACTTCGCGGCGTACTCCGGGATCAGCTACTACATGATGGCGATCAAGGAGCAGGCCAAGACCCAGGGCTTCGTCGAGACGCTCCTCGGGCGGAAGCGCCAGATCCCGGAGCTGCGCGCCTCGAACCCGGCGCTGCGCGGGGCCGGCGAGCGGATGGCGATCAACATGCCGATCCAGGGAACGGCGGCCGACATCCAGAAGATCGCGATGATCCGGGCCAGCGAGCGCGTTGCCGGGGCGGGCCTCCGGGCGCGGCTCCTGCTCAGCGTCCACGACGAGCTGCTGTTCGAGACGCCGCGCGCCGAGGTCGACGCCCTGGCCGCGATCGTGCGCGAGACGATGGAGACCGCCCTGCCGCTGTCGGTGCCGCTGACGGTCGACATCAAGGTCGGCGACGACTGGGAGGCGATGACGCCGCTCACTCGCGAGGACGAGATCGCCGCCGAGGCCGGCGAGCTGCCGCTCGAGGCGCCGCTCACGCCGATCGCCGGGTAGGCTCTTCGGCGATGCCTGAGCTTCCCGAGGTCGAGACGGTCGCCCGCGACCTCCGACCGCTGATCACCGGCGCCACGATCGTCGACGCGACGACGTACTGGACGCGGACCCTGCGCGGGCTCGACCCGGAGGCGTTCGCCGACGGCGTCGCCGGCCGGCGGATCGAAGCCGTCGGGCGACGCGCGAAGCAGATCGTCGTCGACCTGTCCGGCGGGGCCTTCCTGACGATCCACCTCAAGATGACGGGCCAGCTGTTCGTCGTGCCCCAGGGCGGGCCGGAGGACCCGTACGTCCGGCTCGTGCTCAGCCTCGAGGACGGCCGCGAGATCCGGTTCCGGGACATCCGCAAGTTCGGGAAGATCGGCCTCTACAACGCCGACGCGACCGCGGCTGCGGCCGACGCCGATCCGTTCGCGAAGATCGGGCCGGAGCCGCTGGCCGACGCGTTCACCGTGGCCGTGTTCCGCAAGCGGGTCCGCGCCCGGAAGGGACGGCTCAAGCCGCTCCTGCTCGACCAGTCGTTCGTGGCCGGCGTCGGCAACATCTACGCCGACGAGGCGCTCTGGGCGGCTCGCCTCCACCCGCTCCGGACGGCGCGGACGCTGCGGCCCGCCGACGAGCGTCACCTCTGGCTCGAGATCCGGCGGATCCTGGCCGAGGCGGTCATCCGGCGCGGATCCTCGATCGACGACTACACCGCGCCGGACGGCGATGGCGAGATGCAGGACCACCTGGCCGTCTACCAGCGCACCGGCCAGCCATGTCTGCGCTGCGGGCGCCCGATCAGGCGAATCGTGGTCGGCAGCCGAGCGACCCACTTCTGCTCGTGGTGCCAGCGCCTGCCGGCCGCGGACCGAGCAGGCGCTCGGGCGATCCTGCGCAGCGCGTCCGTGCCGGATCGGACGGGACGACGCTGGTCCGAGCTGCCGGGCGGGGAGGGGAGCGTCGGGCCGGCCGGGGCGGCGACGAACCGCCGCGCCCAGGTCACGCGTGCCGACAGGACCCGCCGGGCAGCGGCCACCCGGCGCGCCGCGGCCCGCGCATCCGTCGGCGGCTGACCCGATGTCGATCCTCCGCCTCGACGCCGTCCATCGCGAGGTCGGGACGTTCGTCATCCTCGACGAGATCACGGCCGCGATCGCCGTCGACGACCGGATCGGCCTCGTCGGCCCGAATGGCGCCGGCAAGACGACGCTCCTGCGCCTGGCCGCCGGCCGCGACGAGCCCGACGCCGGCGTCGTCCACCGCAAGCGCGGCTTGACGATCGGGCTGCTCGCCCAGGAGTCGCACTTCGACGCGGCGTTCATGGCCGCCCCGGATCTGCGGGCCGCGGTCCGTCACGGGGCGGCCCACCTCGAGACGATGGCGGCGCAGCTCCACGCGATGGAGCAGTCGGGCCGCGTCGAAGCGGCGTCCTACGCCAACCTCCAGCACCAGTTCGAGATTCTGGGCGGCTACACCCTCGACCTCCGCGTCGACGAGGCGCTGTCGGGCCTCGGCTTCACCCGCGACGAGTGGGCCAAGCCGCCGACCGCGCTGTCCGGCGGCGAGCAGACCCGGGCGACGCTCGCCCGGCTCGTCGTCGCCCAGCCGGACCTGCTGTTCCTCGACGAGCCGACGAACCATCTCGACATCGGGGCGATCGAGTGGCTCGAGGAGCATCTCCGTCGGCGCCACGGGGCGCTCCTCGTCGCGTCCCACGACCGGGCGTTCCTCGATGCCACGGTCAACCGGATCTGGGAGCTCCGCGACCGACGCCTGACGGTCTTCCGCGGCGACTACACCGCGTACCACCGCCAGCGCGAGGAGCGCGACCTGCGAGCAGTCAAGGATGCCGACACCCAGACGGACCAGATCGCGCGCGAGAAGGAGCTCGTCCAGCGCTACCGCTCGCACCGCAAGTTCAGCAAGATGCACGAGCACGAGGCGCGGCTCGAGAAGCTCCAGTCGGAGCGGGTCGAAGCGCCCAAGGCAACGAAGAAGCTGCGCCTCCCGGCCGGCGCCCTGGCCGGCAGCGGCCCGTCGCGCTCGGGCGAGATCGTCATCCGGGTCGAGGGCCTCGTCGTCGGCTACCTGCCGGGCCGCGGCGCCGTCAGCGCGGACGGCGAGCCGGCGACCGAGCCGAAGCGTGTCGCGACGGTGCCGTTCCTCGCGGCGACGCGCGGCGACCGGATCGGGATCGTCGGGCCGAACGGCGCCGGCAAGACGACGCTCCTCCGGACGATCGCCGGCGACCTGCCGCCGCTCGACGGCGCGCTGAGCTTCGGCAACGCCGTCCAGCCCGGCTATCTCGCCCAGCTCCGCGACGCCGCGATCCCCGGCGCGACGGTCCTCGACGCGCTGCTCGAGGCGATCCCGGTGACGCCCGGCGAGGCGCGCGGCTTCCTCGCCCGGTTCCTGTTCCGGGGCGACGACGTGTTCAAGGAGGTCGGCAAGCTGTCCGGCGGCGAGCGCTCGCGGCTCGAGCTGGCGCTGCTGGGGATCATGCCGTCGAACCTGCTCCTCCTCGACGAGCCGACGAACCACCTCGACATCCCGGCCCGCGAGGCGATCGAGTCGTTCATGCACGACTCGCCCGCGACGCTCCTCGTCGTATCGCATGACCGGCGCCTGCTCGAGACCGTCTGCACCTCGCTGTGGGTGGTCGACGACGGGCTGGCCGTGCCCGTTCGCCGGCGGCTGGAAGGAGTGGCGGGCAGCGGTGGCCGACGGCTGGACGGTGCATGCGGCCGCCGAGCGGGAGGCCGCCGCGGCTGCGCGGCGGCGCGCACGGCGGAAGCCGGCTGGCGACGGCCGGCGTGGCAGCAGCGAGCGCGACGGGCGCGCCAGGCCGCGCCGAGTCCGGCGCCGGCAGCGCCCGGTCCGCCACCGCCCTGGCGAGTGGACCGCGTTCCGAAGGCGCGGTGACCAACGGCGCGTCGAGTCGTGCAGGCGCCCGTCCGGCGGTCCGCCGCGAGAAGCTCTCGAAGGACGCCTATCGCCGCCAGAAGGCGCTGGTCGACGCCGACCTGACCCGGCTCGGCCTGCGCAAGAGCCAGCTCGAGCTGTCGATGGGCTCGCCGGTGATCGCGGCCAACTTCGTCGAGATGCGCCGTGTCACGAGCGAGCTGGCCGATGTCGAGCGGGCGCTGGCGGCGGCGGAGGATGCCTGGCTCGACCTCGAGGATCGCGCCCCGTGACGGCGACGACGTCAGCGCAGCCGCGCACGGTCCGCATCGGCCTGACCGGCCCGATCGGCTGCGGCAAGAGCACGGTCGCCGGCTGGCTGGCGAACCGCGGTGCCGTCGTGATCGACGCCGACGACGTCGCCCGCGACGGTCTCGGCGCCGGGCGAGCCGGCCCACGACGCGGTGATCGCCGCCTTCGGGGACGCCGTTCGCCAGGACGGCGGGCGGCTCGATCGGGCGGCCCTGGCGCGGGTCGTCTTCGCGATCCGGAGGCGCTCCGGCGGCTCGAGGGGATCGTCCATCCCGTCGTCCGGACGCGGATCCTGGAGCTGATGAGCGACGCCGATCGGTCGCGGCGCGCCGGCCGTGGTGATCGAGGCGATCAAGCTGGTCGAGGGCGGGCTCGCGGCGCTCTGCGACGAGACCTGGCTGATCACCTGCGCGCCGACCGTGCAGCGGGATCGGGTCATGGCCCGCGGCGCCTCGGCCGACGATGCCGATCGCCGGATCGCCGCTCAGGCCGGGCTCGTCGAGCGCGTCCGGCCGGTCGCGACACGGGTCATCGACACGTCCGGGCCGTTGGCCGACGCGCGCTCGCGGGTCGCGGCCGCCTGGGACGCCGCGACGCGCGGCAGCTGAGCCGGGGTTGCTCCGCCGCCGCGCGAGACGCGCCGGCTCGCCCTAGTTCGTGAGCTTCAGGACGTACGAGCCGAGGTAGCGCGGGCAGGCGTTGTTCGGCGCACGACCCGACGGTCAGCCGGTCGCTCGTGAACGAGCTCAGGAAGTAGCCGTTGATGTGCTTGTTCGAGCCGCCGGACGCGCTGTTCACGTGGAACGTCGCCCAGCCCATGAAGTTGCCGTTGCCGTCGACGATCGCGACCGGCATGTCGAGGCCCGACAGGTAGGTATCGACGTCCTGGAACAGAGCCGTGTGGTTGCCGTTGTTGTGCTGGCCGATGTACTGGCCGTACGCCATCGTCCGGGTGATGTCGAGCCCGCCGCGTGATGATGTCGTCGACCTCGCTCGTGTTGACGTTGCCCGTGCCGTAGTTCGTCCACGCCATGTCGAGCTGGCTGGTCGGCACGTCGCCGTTCGTCTCGCCGAAGTCGGTCGAGGTCATGTACTTGGGGGTTCCGTCGTTCTCGAATGCACCGATCGAGAAGATGAACGGGCCGGCGCCGGTCGCCGTGTCGGGGAAGCCGGCGAGCGCCGTGGCGGTCGTCGAGACCTGCCAGTTGGCCATGCCGAGAGCCCCGAGGAAGGAGTTGCGGTGACCGCGACCGATGTCGACGGTGACCGCGACGCCATTGGACGTGTCGATCGTGACGTTGACCGTCGAGCCGGCTCCGTTGGTGAAGTTGTTCGACGCCGCAACCTCGCGGGCTCGGGTGATCGCGGTGGCCGATGACGTTGTTCACGAGGAAGTCGTTGGCGCCGGCCAGCGCGGCGAGGTCGGACGCGGTCTGCTGATCGCGCCGCTGGGCGTAGGTCGACCCGCCGTCCACGGCCAGGCCGACGATGCCGACGATGACGAGGATCGCCAGGGCAAAGACGACGAAGATCTGACCGCCCTCGGCCGGGCGGCGGATCGGGCGGGAAGACATCGGGGCCCTCACTGGATCTTGGCGCTGCTGGACGTGTTGAACGTGATCGGGCCGAAGGCACTGAGGAGCGGCAGGACCGGCGTGAACGACGTTTGGACCGCGACCCTGACCCAGCTGCCAGGCCGGCACAGGCCGGTGATGGCGGTTCCGGCCAGATCGACGCACGAGTAGGACGTCACGGTCAGCCCCGGCACGAGCTTCCGCTCCGTGCCGAGGACGGTGGAGGTCTGACTGCTGGACCCGAGCGTCGGCGAGCCGGGATGAAGGCTCGTGACGCGAGCCAGCTCACGGGCGGCGTCGGACACGCCGTTGTAGAGGAACGCCGCGCGGGCGAGATCGATCAGACCGATCAGGATCGTCAGGAAGACCGTGATCCCGATGGCGAACTCGACGAGGCTCTGACCGCGCGACCGGCGGCGGCCGCGTCCCATGCGGGTCATGGGGTCACCGTGACCGTGCGCGTCCGGGTCGCCGGACCGCCGAAGTTGGAGACGACCAGGGTGATCGTGAACGTGCCCTGGTTCTGGTACTGGTGGGTCGGGTTCTGGAGGGTCGAGGTGGAGTCGCCCGCGCCATCACCGAAATTCCACGACCACGTCAGGGGACACGACGGTGTCGTCGTCGAGAGGTCGGTGAACGCGAAGTCGGTCTTCTTCTTCTTGCCCGTCGACGGTGAGAACGAGAAGTCGGCCGTGGGCGGGATGCAGAACGGGGTCGGGGTCGGCGTCGGCACCGCGGTCGGCGTGGGCGTTGGTCCCGGCGGACCCGTCGGCGTCGCGGTCGGGGTCGGGCGTCGGGGTCGGCGGTCGGGGTCGGCGTGGGCGTCGCCGTCGGCGCGGCGGTGACGGTCGGGGTCGGGGTGGGCGCCTCGACGTTGGGGCGAACCGAGATCTGGGCAACCGCGCTCTGACTGAACGTCACGTTCGTCCCGCCCGTGAAGACCGCCAGGATCGGGGTGATCAGGTTGAAGTGACCCACGACCCGGACCTCGACCACGTTGCCGAGCGCCTCGGCGCACGGCGTCGGGGTGCAGGTCAGCGTGACGTCGGCCGGCGCGACCGTCAGGAACGATCCGGCCGACTCGCGCAGGACCGCGCACATCACCCGGTTGGTCGTGATGCTGCACGGCTGACCCGACGAGAACGAGGTCGGGTTGGAAGCGGCCTCGAGCGCGCCCGCGCGGGCGGCGCTCTCGACGGCGACCTGGGAGTGGAACAGGCGGGCGAGATCGGCTCCGGCGGCCAGGAGCACGAGCAGGACGGGCAGGATGAGGGCGAGCTCGACGATCGCCTGACCTCGCGATCGGCGGCGGTTCGGGTGCGGTTCTCGTCGAGCGCCGGCCGGGGCCGGAGCCGCCGGCCAGCGTGGCGTGCGTGACATCAGTCGGTCGCGTCCTGCTGACAATCGGACTCCCGTCTGGGCGGGCCGTCCTCAGCCTCGACTCTAGGCTGCGAGACGTGCCGGGATAAGGGGTCGCTCATGGCTCGTTCGTACTGTTGCGCACCACCAAGTCGGCCCGGTGAGCGGCGCTCCGGATGCGGGATCAGGGGGTCGCGCTGCCCGACGCCCCGGGGCTCGGCGACGGAGTCGGCGTCGGAACCGGCGTCGGCGAGGCGAGCGGCGGCTGGCTCGGGAGCGGCGTATTGCCGCGGGGATACGTCTCCGGGATCGGGAGTCCGTACTTCTGGATGATCCGGTTCGTGGTCTCGCCGAGATTGGTCGCGTCGACGAACCGCTGGTCGATGTCCGGGCGGAGGACCATGCTCATGGTCGCGGACCCGACGGCCTGCAGATGGGTCAGCTCCTCGGCCATCGCGATCGGTGCCCGGATGATGTAGAAGGCGTCGCGCCGGGCGAGGATGAGGACGTTCTGGTACACGATCTTCGTGGACCGGTCGCTCGTGTAGCGGCCGGACTCCGCGATGTCGGGCGGCACGTTGATCACGGTCGTGAGGAAGACATCGACCGTCTGTCCGGCCTTGAGGACGCCGCCGACCGCAAGGTCGTCGGAGACGGTGATGGACACGGCCCGCCAGGCCTCGCTGTCGGGTCCGACGGATTCGTCCGGCCCCAGGATGGAGAACTCGCCACCCGCTTCGGATGACGTCAGCATGTTCTGGGTGACCAGCTGGCCCTGGAGGATCGTCACGGCGGGCAGCCGGCCGATCGCGTCGACCGGGTTCGTGATCACGCCGTTCGCGTTGGTCGGATCGAGGGGCACTTCGCGGATCTCGAGATCCTCGGCGACGATCGCCTGGCGCGCCGGGACGGCCCGGACGGCAACCACGACGGCGATCTTCTGGAGGTCGCCCGAGCCGGCCTTCTGGGTGGCCTGATTGATCAGGAAGAAGGCCGCTCCGCCGGCAACGAGGGCGAGCACGACGCCGATGGCGATGATGATCTTGCTGCGTCGTCCATCGTCGCGGAATTCCTGGTCCATCTCCGGCCTTTCTGGGGGCACGCCTGACTCGGTCTCACGAGCAGGAGTTCGGGTCGTCGGCTCAGCCGTCGCCACCCCGCTGGGTGTGGACTGCGCGCACCGGATCGTCGCCCATGGACGCCGGCCGCCGGTATAGCCCGGTCGTCCCAACGAGGTCCTACCCGGCGGACCGTTCGGCCGCTCGAGATCGTTGAGAACGGGTGTTCGAAACGAGCGAGATCCGGTACCATGGACGCCCGATGCCCGACTTCCGACTCGTCGCTCCGTTCGAGCCCACCGGCGACCAGCCCGTCGCCATCGATCGCCTCGTGGACGGCCTCCAGAAGGGCCTGAAGCATCAGACGCTGCTGGGCGCCACCGGAACCGGCAAGACGTTCACGATCGCCCGCACGATCGAGGCCCACCAGAAGCCGACCCTGGTCCTGGCCCACAACAAGACGCTGGCCGCCCAGCTCTACGCCGAGTTCCGCGAGTTCTTCCCGGACAAC
Organism: uncultured Chloroflexia bacterium; assembly: GCA_963783055.1. Lineage (GTDB taxonomy): Bacteria > Chloroflexota > Limnocylindria > Limnocylindrales > CSP1-4 > CF-46. The sequence goes on along the minus strand of CAWAMB010000002.1, from coordinate 24,171 downwards.
GCCGTCGAGTACTTCGTCAGCTACTTCGACTACTACCAGCCCGAGGCCTACCTGCCCCGGAGCGACACCTACATCGAGAAGGACTCGTCGCGCAACGACGAGATCGACCGGCTGCGCCATGCCGCGACGCACGCCCTATTCGAGCGACGCGACGTGATCATCGTGGCCTCGGTGTCGTGCATCTACGGCCTCGGCGCGCCGGTCGACTACGGGGCGACCGTCGTCCGCCTCCGCCAGGGTGGTTCGTACCGCCGCGACACGGTGCTCCGCCAGCTCGTCGACCTCCAGTACCAGCGCAATGACCAGGCCCTCCAGCGGGCCCGGTTCCGCGTCCGTGGCGACACCCTCGAGTTCCAGCCGGCATCGGAGGAGACCCTGATCCGGGTCGAGTTCTTCGGCGACGAGGTCGAGCGGATCACCGAGGTCGACCCGCTGACCGGCGAGCTCCTCGCCGAGCGCAAGGAAGTGAACGTCTATCCGGCCAGCCACTACGTCACGCCGCAGGACAAGCTGAAGCTCGCGATCGTCGACATCGAGGCCGAGATGGAAGAGCGGGTCGGCCAGATGGAGTCCGAGGGCCGGATCCTCGAGGCGGCCCGCCTCCGCCAGCGGACCACGTTCGACCTCGAGATGATGCGCGAGCTCGGGTTCTGTACCGGGATCGAGAACTACTCACGCCACCTGTCGCGACGCGAGGCGGGCTCGCGGCCGTGGACGCTGCTCGACTACTTCCCGCCGGACTGGCTCCTCGTCGTCGACGAATCGCACATGACGATCCCGCAGGTCGTCGGGATGTACAAGAACGACCGGACCCGCAAGGAGATCCTGGTCGACTTCGGGTTCCGGCTGCCGTCTGCCCTCGACAACCGGCCGCTGACGTTCGAGGAGTTCGAGGGCCACCTCAACCAGGTCGTCCACATGTCGGCGACGCCGGGGCCGTACGAGCACGAGCGCAGCCAGCAGGTGGTCGAGCAGCTGATCCGGCCGACCGGGGTCATCGATCCGATGATCGACGTCCGCCCGACCGACGGCCAGATCGACGACCTGATGGAGGAGATCCGGCTCCGGACCGAGAAGGGCCAGCGCGCCCTCGTCACGACCCTGACGAAGAAGATGGCCGAGGACCTGACCGACTACCTGCGGGAGCTCGGGGTGAAGGTCCAGTACCTCCACAGCGAGGTCGACACGCTGGAGCGAGTCGCGATCCTGCGCGATCTCCGCCTCGGCGTGTTCGATGTCCTCGTCGGGATCAACCTCCTGCGAGAGGGGATCGACCTGCCGGAGGTGACCCTCGTCGCGATCCTCGACGCCGACAAGGAGGGGTTCCTGCGGAGCTCGTGGTCCCTGATCCAGATGATCGGCCGGGCGGCCCGCAACATCGACGGACGGGTCGTGATGTACGCCGACCGGACGACCGAGTCGATGGCCGCGGCGATCGACGAGACGAACCGACGCCGGGCGATCCAGGTCGCCTACAACACCGAGCACGGCATCGAGCCGACCACGATCATCAAGGAGATCCACGACATCAACGAGCGACTCCGCTCGGTCGCGGAACGCACCGTGGTCTACACCTCGGAGCGCGAGGAGCTGGCCGGCCGCGCCCTGACCCTCGACAACACGAAGGCGATCGAGAAGCTCGTGACCCGGATGGAGACCGAGATGCGGGCCGCCGCCAAGGAGCTCGACTTCGAGCGGGCCGCAGCCCTCCGCGACGAGATCCAGAACATCCGATTGCGCGTCCTCGAGCAGGACGCATCGCTGATCGTCGGGCGGGCGGCGGAACGGGCAGCGTCACAGCGCGGGACCGGGCTCGTGGGCGCGGCCGACCGGAAGCGCGGTGCCCGCCGGGACGAGGAGGCGGGCGAGCACCAGGCGTTCGAGGTGATGAGCGTCACCGTCCTGCCGGCGGGCGAGGAGCCGGTCGCGCCGCTCGACGGCGAGCACACCGAGGATGACGGGCACGATCACAGCGACGGACCGACCGACGCGAACACGGCGGCCGACTGGTTGCCCGGCATCCGGGACGAGCACGAGGACACCGGGCGGACGGCGGCCTGGCGCGACCGCCCGACGTGGGACCGGACCGTGACGCCCAACGTCCGCCATCGGACCGGCTCGCGACCGAGCGGGCGCCGCCGACGTTGACCGCCGCGCCGGCGCCCGCCGCCGCGCCGAGGCACGACTGCGCATTCGAGGCGCTGTCGCCCGTGCAGCGATCTACACTCACGCCGTCTCGCTCGAGACGGAACAGGGGAGGCCCACCGATGCAGTCAATCAAGCGGCCGCGGCTCGCGGCGCTCGCGTTCACGTTCGTGCTGGTGCTCGGCGCCTGCAGCGGAGGACCGGCGGCCGTCGCCAACGACCCGAGCGGCGTCGTGAACGCTGCCCTTGCCGCCGCGCAGTCCGGCGGCCTCGGCAAGCTGACGGATTTCGCCTGCGCAGCCCACAAGAACGACATCGCCGGCGCCTTCGGGGGCGGCGACCTGGGCTCCCTCACCGCCGCCGGGGTCAAGCCCGAGGACATCTTCGGCGCGATGACGATGTCCTTCTCCAACGTGGTGACGAAGGAGGTCTCGAAGACGGACACGGCCGCGACCGTTCACGTGACCGGCGACATGAAGATCAACATCGACAAGGAGAAGTTCAAGACCATCGCGAAGGCGATGTTCACCGCCCAGGGCCTGCCCGCCGACGACGCCACCCTCAACACGATGGTCGACGCGATGGCCACCCAGATGTCATCGACCCAGAAGCTCGATGAGGACATCGCGGTGGTCAACGAAGGCGGCAAGTGGCTGATCTGCGAGGACTGACCTCCGTCTGAGCGCGCCGCACCCGCGGCCGCCGCGTTCCGGCGGCCGCGGCGGAGTGGCTTGTCCCCGCGTCCCACGCGACGCCCGCTCCGTCGTCCGACCGAGATCGAACACCTGTACGGTTTGGGTCGCATCCGGTAGACTCGCGGATGAGATGCCCCAGGATCAACTCGTCGTCCGCGGTGCCCGCGAACACAACCTGAAAGACGTCACCGTCGCGTTCCCGCGCGACCGGTTGGTCGTCATCACCGGGCTGTCCGGAAGCGGCAAGAGCAGCCTCGCCTTCGACACGATCTACGCCGAGGGTCAGCGCCGCTACGTCGAGAGCCTGAGCGCCTACGCTCGCCAGTTCCTGGGCCAGATGGAGAAGCCGGACGTCGACCAGATCGACGGCCTGAGCCCGGCGATCTCGATCGACCAGAAGGGCGCCTCGCGCAACCCGCGATCCACGGTCGGGACCGTGACGGAGATCTACGACTACCTCCGTCTGCTGTTCGCCCGGGCCGGCCACCCGCACTGCCCGAACGGACATCCGATCGAGCGCCAGAGCGTCCAGCAGATCGTCGACCAGGTGCTGGCCCTGCCCGAGGGGACGCGCCTCCTCGTCCTCGGCCCGCTCATCAAGGACCGCAAGACCGAGGGCGATCGCGTCTTCGACGGCGCCCGCCGGCAGGGCTTTGTCCGCGTCCGCGTCGACGGTGAGATGGTCGACATCGCCGAGGCGCCGAAGCTCGACAAGTACAAGCGCCACAGCATCGAGGTGGTCGTCGACCGCTATATCGTCCGCCACGCCGACGCGCCCGACGGTGCCGAGCGGGACGCCAACGGCCGCCCGATCGACCCCGAGACGGGGCGCGCGATGCCGGACCCCGACTCGTCCCGGCTGGCCGATTCGATCGAAACCGCGCTGCGCCTCGGCGAGGGCCAGGTCCTGATCGCGCCGGCCCCTCGCGACGACGAGCCGCTGCAGTTCGAGGAGCAGCGCTACAGCGAACGGTTCACGTGCCCGTACGACGGCTTCACGATGGACGAGCTCGAGCCGCGCAACTTCTCGTTCAACTCACCACACGGGGCCTGCCCGGCCTGCGCCGGCCTCGGGACGCGGCTCGAGATCGATCCGGATCTCGTCATCCCGGACAAGGCCAAGAGCCTCCAGCAGGGCGCCCTCGTGCCGTGGGCCAAGATGCCGAACGACGCGTCGTGGCGGCTGAAGATCCTCGAGGCGATCTGCCAGTCGCACGGCTGGGACTACAAGAAGCCGGTCCGCGACCTGCCGCCCGACGCGATCGACTACATCCTGCGCGCCCAGAAGGACGAGAAGGTCCTCGTCCGCTATCGCCACGAGCGCGGCGAGAACACGTACAAGGCGACCTTCGAGGGGATCATCACGAACCTCGAGCGACGCTACAAGGAGACCGACTCCGAGTACATCAAGACCGAGCTCGAGAAGTACATGGTCACCCGGCCGTGCCCGACTTGCGCCGGCAAGCGGCTCAAGCCGGAGGTCCTCGCCGTCTCGGTCGATGCCAAGTCGATCTCCGACATCGCCGTCCTGTCGATCACCGACGCCCTCGACTGGATCGCGGGCCTGCCGGCCGAAGCTGTCCGACCGGGAGCGGACGATCGCGGTCCAGGTCCTCAAGGAGATCACGGCCCGGCTCGGGTTCCTCGTCGACGTCGGGCTCGACTATCTGACCCTCGATCGCGCGTCCGTGACGCTGTCGGGCGGTGAGGCCCAGCGGATCCGGCTGGCAACCCAGATCGGGACGACGCTCATGGGCGTCCTGTACATCCTCGACGAGCCGTCGATCGGGCTCCACCAGAAGGACAACGCCAAGCTGATCGCGACCCTCACCCGGCTGCGCGATCTCGGCAACACCGTGCTCGTCGTGGAGCACGACGAGGAGACGATCCGGACGGCCGACTGGGTCGTCGACATCGGGCCCGGGGCCGGCGAGCACGGCGGCGAGATCATCGCCAACGGCACGCTCGAGGACCTCCTCGCCGAGCCGCGTTCGATCACCGGCGCGTTCCTGCGCGGCGAGCGTTCGGTGGCGATCCCGGCCAAGCGCCGCAAGGGCAACCTGAAGAAGCTCGTCGTCAAGGGCGCCCGCGAGCACAACCTCCGCGACGTCGACCTGACGATCCCGCTCGGGACGTTCACCGCGGTCACCGGCGTGTCGGGCAGTGGCAAGTCGACGCTCGTGACCGACGTCCTCTATCGAGCGCTCGCGCGCGAGCTCAATGGCTCCCGCGAACCCGTCGGGGCCCATGACGCGCTCAAGGGCGCCGAGCACATCGACAAGATCATCGAGATCGACCAGAGCCCGATCGGGCGCACGCCGCGCTCGAACCCTGCGACGTACACCGGCCTGTTCGGGCCGATCCGGGAGCTCTTCGCCGGCGTCCCCGAGGCGCGCGTCCGGGGCTACCAGCCGGGCCGCTTCAGCTTCAACGTCAAGGGCGGCCGCTGCGAGAACTGCAAGGGCGACGGGATCCTCAAGATCGAGATGCAGTTCCTGCCCGACGTCTACGTCACGTGCGAGGTCTGCAAGGGCAAGCGCTACAACCGCGAGGCGCTCGAGATCCACTTCAAGGGCCGCTCGATCTCGGACGTGCTCGAGATGACGATCGCCGAGGCGGTCGAGTTCTTCGCGGCCGTCCCGAACGTCCACACCAAGCTCCAGACGCTGTACGACGTCGGGCTGGGGTACGTCCATCTCGGCCAGCCGGCGACCACGCTGTCGGGCGGCGAGGCGCAGCGGGTCAAGCTCGCGACCGAGCTCTCGCGGCGCGCGACCGGGCGGACGCTCTATGTCCTCGACGAGCCCACGACCGGGCTCCACTTCGCCGACGTGGAGAAGCTCCTCGAGGTCCTCCACCGGCTCGTCGATGGCGGCAACACCGTCCTGGTGATCGAGCACAACCTCGACGTGATCAAGACGGCCGACTGGATCATCGATCTCGGGCCGGCGGGCGGCGCCCGCGGCGGGCTGATCATCGCCGAGGGGACGCCGGAGAAGGTGGCGGCGACCAAGGGCTCCGCGACCGGCGAGTACCTCGACCGGGTCCTGCGCGGCGAGCCACTCGTGCCGCTTGTCCGACGTGTCGTTCGCCGACGAGGCGGGTCGCGGCCACGCCGCCAACGGCTCGAACGGTCACGGACCGCCCGTCCGGCTCACGCCCTCCCGGAAGCGCGCCGCCGCGGCCTCGACCCGCTGATCGGCTGATGCGGGAGCGGCCCGGCCCTCCCCAGGATGCCGCAGGACCCGCGATTCTCACGGGGCGTGCACAAGCGACCACTTGAACAGCACCAAGGCGGCTTTCGGTCGGCCCTGTGCGCCCCACGTGAAAATGCGACCAGAATCGGCCGAATTGGACCCCGATCCGCCTCGCATCGCGTCAAACGCGTCGCTTGTGCACGTGGTGCGTGAATCGGGAGCATCGGCAGGCCGTCGAGCATCGGCCGTGAACGACGAACCGCTACGATGCCGCCCATGCCGGACATCGAGTACGCCTTCCTTGCCGACGCCGCCGAGACCCAGCCGGGCCAGAAGTTCCATGTCCTGGGCGGCGGCGTGTCGCGGATCGGCGGCCGGACCTTCCCGCTCCGCCATCCGCACCTGGCGATGGTCCTGGGCCTGCTCGTCTCGGCGCCCGAGGTCGACCGCGAGCACGAGGTCCGCTTCGTCCTCCTCGACCCCGACGGCGGCGAGGTCGCGGGCGCGACCGGCAACCTCCAGGCCCGCGGCCACACCGACGGGCGCGACACCGTCCTGACGTTCTCGATCGACCTCTGGAACCTGACCTTCGCGGCGCCCGGCGACTACTCGTTCCGGATCCTCGTCAACGGTTCAGAGCGGAAGCGACTCCCGCTCCTCGTGTCCGGGCCGGATGCCTGAGCGCGACACGGGCTCACGATCGGGGCTCGATCGGCGCGGACCCGCTCGGCACGAGCTGCCCGCGGTCGACGAGGCCGGCCTGATCGCGGGCCGGCAGGCGGACAGGATCGTCGCCGCGGCCGAAGCGGCCGGCGCGATCCGCTGGCTGCGCTACTTCGAGGCCATGCCGGACCGTCTGCGCGACGACGAGCCGCGCTCGCTGCGCCAGGTCGCGCTCCGCGCCCGGGCGGCGTACGGGCCCAAGGATTCCGTGCGCGATGTCCTGCCGCCCGATGTCACGGAGCCATTCCTCGAGGCGATCGACCGGCTGATCAAACAGCTGAACCGGCGCGACGCCGGAGCCGCCTAGGGCTCAGGGCCCACGGGCTCGAGTCCCAGCTCGTCCGGGTCGAAGGCCTCGAGCAGGAACGACGACGGCGCGGCCGGGTCGTAGATCAGCGTCAGCGAGCGGCGGGCCCGGGTCCACGCGACGTACGCCAGCCGCCGCTCCTCTTCCAGCGCCCGGGCCGGGTCCGGCGCGTCGGCGAGCGAGCGGGCGCTCGGGAAGCGGCCGCGCTCCATGCCCAGCACGGCGACGTCGTCGAACTCGAGGCCCTTCGTGGCGTGCGCGGTCGCGAAGCTCAGCGCGGCGTCGTCGCGACAGAGCTCGCGGAGCGCCTTCCGACGGACGGCGATCGCTTCCCGAAGCGCCCCGAGCGTGGGGAAGGGCACCGCCCACGCGAGCACGGCTGCGGCGATTTCGGCCGGGCGGGTGGCGTCCGGGTCGGCGTCGGGGTCGGCCGGCTGGGCGGCCCAGCGGGATCGGACCGACTCGATCCCGGTGAGGAGCCCGCCGTGATCGGTCCCCGGCGCACGCGTGGTCGCCACCTCGTCGAGAAGGCGGTCGACGACCGGCGAGTCGACGAGAAGCTCGACCGGCGGCGGGCGGAACGGCAGGCCGAGGTCGAGGGCCGCGGCGATCGCCGGCAAGAGCTCGCGGTTCGTCCGGGTCAGGATTGCCCGGGTCGGGGTCGGGGTCGGGGTCGGGGGCGGGGTTGCGGTCGTTGGGTCGTCGACCACCGGCAGACCGTCGGCCTGCAATCCGCCCGTCGGGAACCAGCCGCCGAGCAGCCGCCCGACCCGGACGGGCTCATCGGCCGCGTCGGCCGCGAGGATGATCGGTCCCGGCGCGTCCGCCCGCGGCTCGATCGTCTTGGCGAACCGCTCGACGTTGTGCTCGACGAGCCGGACCGCGCGCCGGATCACCGTCGCCGGGCAGCGGTAGTTGACGACGAGGTCGACGCGGCGCAGGCCCGCGAGGTCGTCCGCCAGCGCGAGGACGCGCCGGACATCGGCCAGTCGCCAGCCGTAGATCGACTGGTCATCGTCGCCGACGAGGAAGATCCGGTTGGCCGGCGCCGCGAGGAGGAGGGCCATCCGGAGCTGCGCGCGATCGAGGTCCTGGGCCTCGTCAACGAGCAGGTGGGCGCAGCGCGTCCGCCACCGGGCGAGCACCTCGGGCTCGGTCTCGAGGAGGCGGAGGCAGCGCGCGACGAGGTCATCGAAGTCGAGCCCGCCCTCGGTGGCCAGCTCGGCCTCGTAGGCGAGGAAGGCCCGCGCGACCGGGCCTGGCTCGGGATCTCGCGCGACCTCGTCGGCGCTGACTGCCAGGTCGAGCTTCAGCTTCGAGAAGGCGGTGTCGAGCCGGCGCCAACCAGCCGGTCCGACCTCGGGAACGACCCGCCGCAGCACGGCGACGCGGTCGAGGAGGGGAGTGACCGGCGCGCCGGCGTCGCGCAGGATCTCCAGCCCGAGGGCGTGGAACGTCCGGACCCGGACGGCGTCGCCGGTCAGCCCGATCGGCGTGAGGGCGGTCGCCAACCGCTCGCCCAGCTCGACCGCCGCGCGCTTGTTGAACGTGATCGCGGCAATCGTGCCGGGCGCGGCGGCGCCGCTGTCGAGGAGCCACGCGATTCGGGCGACCAGGGTCGTGGTCTTGCCAGACCCGGCGGGGGCGACGCAGAGCACCGGACCCGGCGGGCAGGTTGCGGCCGCACGCTGGTCCGGGGCGAGCCTGGCAAGGCGTTCGGCGACCGCGGGGTGGAGGTCCATCGGGCCATCGTCACGGCGGCCGCTTCACTGTGGCTTATCGCCGCAGGCGGCTGCGCCGTTGCCCCAGCGCACCGCCTTCTCGCGCCGGCGGCGGCGGGCCCATGCAACGTGGCGTTCACCAGGTGTTGACGCGGGGTGACGCGATTCGCTCCCCGCAGTATCGTGGGCGGTCCAGAGTGCAGACGTGGGTTCCAGAGGAGGAGTCGAGCGTCTGCCACAGATCGCGCCCGCCGTTCGCGCATCCCCGGAGCCCCAGTGCCCGCCGTTCTCGAGGAGGAGCGCCCCGTGACGTCCCGCGTCCGCATCCGGCCCATCGTGTTCGTGGTCCTGGCATCCCTGATGCTGTCGCTGGTGGCGGCACCTGCATCGGCCGCCCCGCCACCCGGCAAGGGCAAGCCGACGCCCGGCAAGGCCGTCTTCTTCGCTGCCGACGGCATGCGCCAGGACATCGTCGCCAGGTACGCCGCGCAGGGAGTGATGCCGACGATGGCGTCCTTCCTCAAGCACGGGACGTCGGCGACCGGCAACGGCCTCCTGACCGAGGCTCCGCCGAACACGGGCGCCGGCTGGTACACGCTCGCGACCGGCGCCTGGCCGGGGGTCCATGCCTCGACCAACAACACGTTCCACAAGAACGGCGACGCGTTCGGGACCGCCCGGACCGCGGCGTTCGATGCCAACGTCCTCCAGGCGGAGACGATCGCCCAGTCCGCCGAGCGGGCCGGCCTCAAGGTCGCCCAGGTCGAGTGGGCCGGTGGCCGGAACGCGTCGATCAACGGCCCGACCATTGACTTCCAGGGCTTCTTCTCGGGCCGTGGCGTCGCGACGAACTTCATCGGCAGCACCGGTCAGGCGCTGTTCGACGACGCGCCGTTCATCTCGTCGTTCGGGCTCCAGTTCGATCATCCGGACGGCTATCCGGCTGCCAGCAAGGCCGCCGTGCCCGAGGCCGCGGTCGTTCCGGCCGGCGCGTGGACGAACGTTCCCCCTTCGTTCAGCCCGGCCAAGGAGATGCGCCTTCGGGTGCTCGACGGCAGTCCCGCGGTCGACAAGTACGGCCTGAACGCCTACATCTTCGACAGCACGAACGACGGCACGACCAACTACGACAAGGTCCTCTTCTCGCGGTCGCGCAGCGGCGCTGCGCCGGACGTCGTCGGCACCCTCGCCAAGGGCCAGTGGGCCGACGTCAAGGTCGTCCTCAACATCCCGCCGGCGACGCCGACGTCGCCCCCGAACCCGCTCAACGGCAAGACCGCCGGCTTCCTCGTCAAGGTCGAGGAGCTGACGGGCGACCTGTCGCGCGTGCGCCTGTTCCACACCTCCGTCACGCGCGCGCTCGCGACCTGGCCTTCGTGGGCCGGCGAGCCCGGCTTCACCGGCGACTTCGAGGAGTACCTCGCCCAGAAGTTCCCGACCTCGACGGCCGCCGACTTCGCGATCCTCGAGGCCGGCGTCACGAGCGAAGACACCTACGTCGAGCAGGGCCTGTACTGGGCCACCGGCCACGTGCCGATGCTCAAGTACGTCGCCGCCAAGCACAAGCCGGACCTCCTCCTCGTCGGGATGCCGACGACCGACGAGTTCCAGCACCAGTTCCTCGGCCTCGTCAGCCCGAAGCTCGGCAACGGTGCCGCCAACCCGGCGTACGACGATGTCGATCTCAACGGCGTCGCCGACGGCCGCGTGGCCGCGCGCGAGACCTACATCCGGACGGCGTACGAGGAGGCCGACGAGGTCCTGACGCTCGCCCGGTCGCTCGTCTCGAGCAATCCGACCACGTTCGTGTCCTCGGACCACGGCTTCGCCCCGCAGTTCCTGGCGATCGACGCGAGCAAGCCGCTCCTCGACCTCGGGCTGCTCAACCTCGGCTCGGTGCCGGGCGTGCCGCAGGTCTCGAACTGCCGCGTCGCACTTCCGACTCCGCCGCCGGTCGACGTGCGGGTCACCGCGAACTTCGCCAAGGCGAAGGCGTGCTGGGCCGGTGGCGCCCTCCAGATCTACCTCAATGTCAACGGCCGGGACCCGGACCCGCGGCCCGCCAACGCCAGGAACGCCAAGCTGGCCGATGGCACCGACAACCCGAACTTCATGCCCGACCCGCGCTACGCCACGCAGGCCGCGGCCGACGCCGCTGCGCTCGAGATCAAGGCGGCTTACCTGGCCCTGACCGATCCCAACGACTGGACGCATGACGGCAAGCCCGAGGGCTGGAAGGTCATCGACCGCGTCTTCACCAAGGCGGAGGCGCGCTACATCCCGAACGGGCCCGGGTCGACCGCCGACATGGCCCATCCCACCCGAACCGGCGACCTCGTCGTCTTCTCCGCGCCGCCGTATCAGTACGACGCCGAGACGCCGGGAACCCTGATCGCGCCATCCCACTTCTTCGGTCAGCACGGCTACGTGCCGGACGTCCAGAACCTTGCGGCCAACATCAACATGCGGGCCACGTTCCTGGCCGGCGGCACCGGCGTCGCCAAGGGCCAGGTCACCGCGCGCTCGATCGACCTCGCGCCGACGCTGGCGTTCATGCTCGGAATTCCCGAGCCCCAGCACAGCCAGGGCAAGGTCCTGCTCGATGTCGTCAAGGGCGGCAACAGCTACAAGCCCCTGACGATCATCGGCCTGAACGACTTCCACGGTCAGATCGACCCGATCGACGCTCGTCGGCGACAACGGCATCTCGTCGAACGTCGGCGGCGCGGCATTCCTCGCCACGATGTTCGACGAGGAGTTCGCGGGCCTGCCCGGTCCCGGCCTCCTGCTGGCGGCCGGCGACAACGTCGGCGCGTCGCCGCCCAACTCGGGCCTCCTCCAGGATCGACCGGCGATCGACGTCGAGAACCTGTGGGGCCTCGATGCGACGTCGTATGGCAACCACGAGTTCGACTTCGGCATCGCCCGGCTGCTCGAGCACCAGGCGCGGGCCCACTTCCCATTCCTCGCCACGAACATCATCGAGACGGCGACCGGTGTCCGGCCCTCGTGGGTCACGCCGTCGGTTGTCTTCACCGTCAACGGCCTGAAGGTCGGCGTGATCGGAGCCGAGCTGCAGGAGACGCCCGAGCTCGTGTCTGCCGGCGCAACGGCCGGTCTGACGTTCCTCGACGAGGGACCGCGGATCAAGGCCGAGTCGCAGCGGCTCAAGAACCTTGGCGTCAACATCCAGCTCGTCGTGATCCACGAGGGCACCGCAGCAGGCCGGAACGCGGCCGGCAACGCCCTCGGCATTCCCTGGACCGGCCCGATCCTGACGATCGCCGACCAGCTCCAGGACACGACGATCGACGCCATGATCGTCGGCCACACGCATCGGATCTCGAACCTGATGCGCGGCAACATCCTCATCACCGAGGGCATCAACGCCGGAACGAGCTTCTCGGTCCTGCAGCTGATGGTCAAGGACGGGGACGTCGCGTGGGCCGGCGGCGCGACACGGGTCGCGAAGGACATCGGCGTCGCTCGCCGGGCCGACGTCCAGGCGGTCGTCGCGGCCGCGAATGCGGAGGTTCAGCCGATCCTCTCGAAGGTCGTCGGCAACCAGGTCGCGGACATCCTCCGCGATCCGACCCGGCTCCACGAGTCGGCGATGGGCAACCTGGTCGCGGACGCCATGCTCGACAAGTATCCCGAGGCTGAAGCGGCGTATACGAACTCGGGTGGCCTCCGGGCAGACCTCCCGTGCCTTCCGGAGAGCGCGGGCGAAGGCCCGTGCGTGATCACCCTCGGGGAGCTGTTCGCGGTCCTGCCGTTCGGCAACGCGACGGTCATCGAGACCCTCACCGGCGCCCAGATGAAGACGGCGTTCCTGAACGGGTTCCGCCCGTTCTGCGACGCCTCCGTCTCGACGGGCCGGTTCCCCCAGATCGCCGGCCTCAAGGTGCAGTTCCACTGCAACGGGCTGGTGGCCGTGATCGACAACCTGTGGAAGGCGCCGGATGGCCCGGCCGGGACGCTCACGCCGGTGCTCGACACCGACACGGTCCGGTTCGTGACCAACGACTTCATGTACACCGGTGGGGACGGCTACACGATCTTCACGTCCGGCACGAATGTGAAGCTCACCGGCGACCTCCTGCTCGATGTCATGGAGGACTACGTCTCCGCCAATTCACCGGTCGACCCGGTGGTCGAAGGCCGGACCGTCGGTCCGTAGGTCCCTCGTCCTGCATGCAAGAAGAGCCGGCCCTTCGGGCCGGCTCTTTCAATTCGACGCGGGCGTACTCGCGCTGGCCCCGAACGCGCGCGTTGCCATCGGGCACCGGAATGTTGCGATCGAGGGCGGTTTGGACTGGTTGCGCGCAGTGGTGACCAGTACCGTCAGCGGGTCCCGTATGGGACGGTACTTCTCGCCGGTCGTATGGCCGGCAAACGTCCCGGTCGTATGGCCGGTGGTCTTCATCCGATGGCTTGTGGCCATCAATCCGAGCGCGCGCCTGGTTCGGCGAGGGGTCGACGAGCCGGTGCCGGGGAGTTTCATCGATGTTCGGGTCGTCCGCTGCCTCGCGGCAGCTTCTTCGTGTCCGCCGGATCCTGATCGCGCTGCAGATCGCGCTGCTGGTCTTCTCGATGGCCGCGCCGATGGGCACGATCGCCGCGGAGCCGCCTCCGCCGAGCGAGAGCCCGGCGGAATCGCCCTCGCCGGACCCGACGCCGCCGATCCGACGCCGGTCCGACGCCCGAGCCGACGCCGATCCGACGCCGGCGCCCACGCCGGACGCGACCCCCGAGCCGACGCCCGACCCCACGCCCGACGCAACGCCTGACCCGACCCCCGATCCCGACCGCCACGCCCGACCCGACCCCTGCCCCCGTCACCGCCGCCTACATCGTCTCCTTCCGCTCCGGGCATCCTCGGCCGCCGATCAGGCCGCCGCGATCGCCGCGGCCGGCGCGACCGACCTCGACTCGATCGCCGTCCTCCGGATGCACGCCGTCCAGGCCAGCGACGGCAGCCGCCGACGCGCTGCGCGCCGACCCCTCGGTCGCGTCGCGTCGAGCTCGACCGCAGCCGCGCCGCCGAGGCCACCCCCGATGACGCGTCGCTACGGCGACCAGTGGTCGCTGCCGCAAATCGGCTGGGACCAGGTCTACGGCTCGGTCACGCCGTCCGGCTCGGCGATCGTCGCCGTCCTCGACACCGGCGTCGACGCCTCCCATCCCGACATCGACGACTCGCTCGTCACCGGCGCCTCGTTCGTCGCCGGCTCCGCCTGGAACGACCGACGCCAACGGCCACGGCACCGCGATGGCGGGCATCGTCGCCGCCGAGACCGGCAACGGCATCGGCGTCGCGGGCGTCGGCTTCGCCGGCGTCAAGGTCATGCCGGTCACCGTCCTCGGCCCCGACGGGCTCGGCCGCGACAGCGACATCATCGAAGGCCTCGTCTGGGCCGCCGACCACGGCGCCGACGTCGCTCTTCATGGCCTTCTCGGCGACCGGGCTACTCGTCCGCCCTTCAGGCCGCGATCGACTACGCCTGGGCCAACGGCGTCGTCCTCGTGGCCGCCACCGGCAACGACGGCTCGTCCGCCCCGACCTTCCCCGCCGGCGACCGCGGCGTCATCGGCGTCTCCAACACCGATCAGTCCGACACGCTGAACGCGTCGTCCAACTACGGCGCCGTCGACGTTCCTTGCCGCCCCCGGGACCGAGATCCTGACCCTCGTCCCGGGCGGCGGCACCACCTCCGTCACCGGCTCGTCCGCGTCCGCGGCCGCCGTGGCGGGCGCGGCTGCGCTGCTGCGCGCCGTCGATCCGTCGCTGTCCGCGGGTGCGGTCGTCGGGCGCCTGGCCCGATCCGCCGACGCCGCGGGGACCGTCGCGGAGACCGGCAACGGGCGTCTCAACCTGGCTCGAGCGCTGGCCGACACGGGGACCGACCGAGGTCCAGCCTGCGGGCGCGGCGCCGGTCGGGGATGGGGGACCGTTCGTTGGGCCGTATGTGGCCGCGGACCGTATGCCCACGTGAAGTTCGGACCGGCAATCCGACACTCGCGGGCACGACCGTCTCATACACGTGGTCGACGGGCAACGGTCGAACCAAGGCACGATCACGGTCACGGAACCGTCTGCGACCGGTCGTCGGGACGCCAACCGGCTCACAGACATCCGGTAGCGACGGAACATCGAACTGCGGCATGGTCGAGCGACCGTGTTCACCGTGCACGCTGACCGGCCCCGGTAACAATCGGTCTACACGGTGACGATTCCCGTCGACAGTGCCCGTTGGCGCAACGTACGGAACGACCTACTCCAACACCGCAGCCGCGTACGGCTCGGGTACACTGCTCGGCGAACGGCTGACTCCAACACCGTCGATCACGACGTCAACGCCGCCGAACGGCATGTCCATCGGCGACGCGACCGGTCCGAAGGCACCGGCGCCGGGACGGTGACGGCCACGTTCACCGTGACCCGCGCACCCCGTCCGGCACCTCGACCGTCGCGTTTGCCACCGCAGCCGGCACGGCCGTCGGCGGGCGCGACCTGCCCCGGTTCGACGACTACATCAACAATTCGGGAACGCTGACCTTCGCTGCCGGCGTGACGACCCAGACGATCACCGTGACCGTCTGCCGGGACGCCGTCTTCGAGGCGAACGAGACCTTCACCGTCACCTCTCGAGCCCGACCAACGCCACGATCGTCGATGCGCACCGGCACGGGCACGATCACCAACGACGACACCGCGCCGACGTTGTCGATCAACGACGTGACGTTGGCCGAAGGCAATGCCGGCACGACCACGTTCACCTTTACGGTCACCCAGACGCGCGGCTACCGAGTCTAACCACGACCGTCAGCTACGCGACCGCCGAACGGCTCGGCGGTCGCCCCGGGCGACTACACCGCCCTGTCACACGACGACCTCTGACGTTCCTGCGCCGGCGAACACCACCAAGACCATCGCTGTCCTTGTGAATGGCGACGCCGTCGTTCGAGGCCAACGAGACCTTCACCGTCAACCTCTCGAGCCCGACCAACGCCACGATCGCCGACGCCTACCGGCATCGGCACGATCACGAACGACGACACCGCGCCGACCTTCGCGATCAACGACGTCAGCGCGGCCGAGGGCAGCCCGAGCGGGACGGGCACGTTCACCTTTACGGTCACGAAGACCGGCGCCACCGACCTCAGCTCCACCGTTGCCTTCGCGACCGCCGCCTGGCACCGCCGTCGCCGCCGCGAGCTTGCGCGGCCGGGATCGACTATCAGACGACTCCGGCACGCTGACCTTCGCGGCCGGGCCGTGACGACACAGACCATCAACGTCACGGTCTGCCGCGACGCCGTCGTTCGAGGCCGACGAGACCTTCACGTCGACCTCTCGAGCCCGACAAACGCGACGATCGCCGACGGCACCGGCACGGGCACGATCCAGAACGACGACACCGCGCCGACCTTCTCAATCAACGACCCGACCGTCGCCGAGGGCAACGGTGCTGGTTCGACGACCTTCACGTTCACCGTGACCAAGTCCGGCTTGACGGCACTGGCTCGCACCGTTGCCTACACTGACGACCCCCGGAACGGCGGTCGGCGCCGCGCATGCGCCGCCGGAATCGACTACGTGACAACTTCCGGCACCTGACGTTCCCTTGCCGCGACACGACCCAGACGTTCGCTGTGACCGTTTGCCGCGATGCTGTCTTCGAGGCGAACGAGACCTTCACCGTCGACCTCTCCGCCCCCACGAACGCGACCATCAGCGACGGAAGCGGCCTCGGCACGATCACCAACGACGACACCGCCCCCACGCTGGCCATCAACGATGTCACCGCGGCCGAAGGCACGGCTCGGGAACCACGACGTTCACCTTCACCGTGACCCGGACGGCGCCAACGAGGTTTCGTCAACTGTCGCCTACACGACGAACAACGGTACGGCCACGGCCGGCGCGACCTGCCCAGGGGCGTTCGACTTCGAGACGTCCTCCGGAACCCTGACATTCGCGGTCGGAGTGACCACGCAGACCATTACGGTCAACGTGTGCAAGGACGCGCTGTTTGAGGCGAACGAGACCTTCTCGATCACGCTCTCCAGCCCGACCAACGCAACGATTGGCGATGCCACCGGCGCAGGCTCCATCACGAATGACGACGCCTCCAACAGCGCCCCGACCGACATCGCCCTTTCGAACAACACGATCGCCGAGAACGCCGGCGCCAATGCCACGGTCGGCACGCTCAGCACGACAGATCCAAACGTCGGAGACACCTTCACCTACACCCTCGTGGCCGGAACCGGCTCGACGGGCAACGGCTCGTTCAACATCTCCGGCAACACCCTCCGGGCGACCGCGTCGCTCGACTTCGAGGCGCAGAGCTCCTACTCGGTCCGGATCCGCACGACCGACCAGGGCGGCCTGTTCTTCGAAGAGGCGTTCACGATCACGGTCACCAACGTCAACGAGACGCCGACCGACATCGCCCTGTCTCCGAGCTCCATCGCCGAGAACGCCGGCGCTAACGCCACCGTCGGAACCCTGAGCACCACCGATCCCGACGCCGGCAACACCTTCACCTACACCCTCGTGGCCGGAACCGGCTCGACGGGCAACGGCTCGTTCAACATCTCCGGCAACACCCTCCGGGCGACCGCGTCGCTCGACTTCGAGGCGCAGAGCTCCTACTCGGTCCGGATCCGCACGACCGACCAGGGCGGCCTGTTCTTCGAAGAGGCGTTCACGATCACGGTCACCAACGTCAACGAGGCG
The DNA here is from genome assembly GCA_963783055.1 of uncultured Chloroflexia bacterium. GTDB lineage: Bacteria > Chloroflexota > Limnocylindria > Limnocylindrales > CSP1-4 > CF-46. The sequence continues at coordinate 6,637 of CAWAMB010000002.1, read as the reverse complement.
CCGACCGTCACGCTCGACCCGGGCAACCAGCTGTCCGTCGTGGAGGGCAGTCAGCACACCTATCTGTTCTCGGTGTCCGATGTCGACGCCGGCGACACGTTCACGGTCGTCTCAGTGAGCTGTGGCGCCAACGGCAGCCAGGTCGGCTCGACGACGACCACCGCCTCGGGCGGGAGCTTCGTCTGCTTGTTCCCGGATGGCCCGGCGACCAGCATCGTCTCGATCCAGGTCAAGGACGCCGCGAACGCGAACAGCAATGTCGCGACGCAGTCAGTCGCGATCGCCAACGTCGCCCCGACGGTCACCCTGACCGGCTCGGCCACGGCCAACGAAGGCAACCAGCTGACGTACAGCTTCTCAACGTCGGATCCGGGTGCCGACACGTTCGTCCTCGACACGACGAGCTGCGGCACCAACGGCAGCCAGATCGGCCTAGCCACCTTCAACAGCACGACCGGCGCGGGCAGCTTCGTCTGCTCGTTCCCGGATGGCCCGGCCAGCTCGACGGTCAGCGTGACCGTCAGCGACTCCGACGGCGCGTCGGACTCCGACTCGATCGTCGTCGCGATCGCCAACGTCAAGCCGAGCATCGCCCTGAGCGGTGACGCCACGGCCGACGAGGGCACGACCCACACCTACTCGTTCACCGTCACCGACCCCGGCCAGGACCCCACACGTCACGACCGCCTGCGGCCTGAACGGCGCCAAGGTCAGCGGCTCCGACACGTTCGTCCAGGCGACCGGTCTCGGCAGCTTCGCCTGCTTCTTCGCCGACGGCCCGGCCACGACCAACGTGACCGCCACCGTGACCGACTCCGACGGCGCCTCGGACACCGACAACCAGGTCGTCGTCGTGACGGTCAACAACGTCGCCCCGACCGCGACCCTCGGCAACAGCGGCCCGATCAACGAGGGCTCGAGCGGGACGGTCAGCTTCACGGATCAGTTCGACCCGTCGGCGGCCGACACGACCGCCGGCTTCACCTACAGCTACGACTTCAACAACGACGGCGACTTCACCGACCCAGGTGACATTGCCGCCACCACGCTCGACAGCGCCTCCGTTCCGGCGAGCCATCTCGCCGACGGTCCGGCGACGGTCGTCGTCCGCGGCCGGATCGCCGACCAGAACGGTGACTTCAACGACTACACGACCAGCGTGTCCGTCCTGAACGTCGCCCCGACGGTCACCCTGACCGGCTCGGCCACGGCCAACGAGGGCTGACACCAAGACCTACTCGCTTCACCGTCAGCGACCCGGGCGACGACACCTTCGTCCTCGACGCCACCGAGTGCGGCGCCAACGGGACCCAGGTCGGCATCCGACACCTTCAACACCACGACCGGCGCCGGCAGCTTCGACTGCACGTTCCCGGATGGCCCGGCCAGCTCGACGGTCAGCGTGACCGTCAGCGACTCCGACGGCGCGTCGGACTCCGACTCGCTCATCGTCGCGGTCCTCAACGTCAAGCCGGTCGTCGTCCTGAGCGGTGACGCTTCGGCCAACGAGGGCACGACCCACACCTACACGTACACCGTCAGCGATCCAGGTGACGACACCCTGACGATCGTCGAGAGCTGCGGCGCCAACGGCACGATCACCGACACCGCCGCTCCCAACAGCTTCGACTGCGCCTTCCCCGACGGGCCGGCCTCGAGCACCGTGTCGGTCTCGGCCAACGACGAGGATCCGGGTCCGGCCACGGTCGACTCGATCGTCGTCGCGATCGCCAACGTCGCCCCGACGGTCACCCTGACCGGCTCGGCCACGGCCAACGAAGGCAACCAGCTGACCTACAGCTTCTCAACGTCGGATCCGGGTGCCGACACGTTCGTCCTCGACACGACGAGCTGCGGCACCAACGGCAGCCAGATCGGCCTAGCCACCTTCAACAGCACGACCGGCGCGGGCAGCTTCGACTGCTCGTTCCCGGATGGCCCGGCGAGCTCGACGGTCAGCGTGACCGTCAGCGACTCCGACGGCGCATCGGACTCCGACTCGATCACGGTCGCGATCGCCAACGTCAAGCCGAGCATCGTCCTGACCGGCGACGCCACGGCCGACGAGGGCACGACCCACACGTACAGCTACACCGTCACCGATCCCGGCGTGGACCCCACACGATCACCACCGCCTGCGGTCTCAACGGCGCCAAGGTGCTCGCCTCCGACACGTTCGTCCAGGCGACCGGCCTCGGCTGCTTCGCCTGCTTCTTCGCCGACGGCCCGGCCACGACCAACGTGACCGCCACCGTGACCGACTCCGACGGCGCCACCGACACCGACAACCAGGTCGTCGTCGTGACGGTCAACAACGTCGCCCCGACGGTCACCCTGTCGGGTGCCAACGACCTGTCGGTCAACGAGGGCACCAGCCACACCTACAGCTTCACGACCAGCGACCCGGGCGAGGATGACTTCGCCCTCCTGTCGACCGACTGCGGTCTCAACGGCAGCCAGGTCGGCCTGGCCACCTTCAACACCGTCACCGGCGCCGGCAGCTTCGTCTGCTCGTTCCCCGACGGCCCGGCCTCGAGCAACGTCTCGGTCCAGGTCGAGGATTCCGACGGCGCCGACAGCAACATCGCCAGCCAGACCGTCGCCATCGCCAACGTCGCCCCGACGGTGACCTTGACCGGTGACGCCACGGCCAACGAGGGCACCAGCCACACGTACTCTTCACCGTCACTGACCCGGGTGCCGACACGTTCGTGCTCGACGCCACCGACTGCGGCCTCAACGGCAGCCAGGTCGGACCCGACACCTTCAACTCGACCACCGGCGCCGGCAGCTTCGACTGCTTGTTCCCCGACGGCCCGGCCGAGCTCGACGGTCAGCGTCACGGTCAGCGACTCCGACGGCGCGTCGGACTCCGACTCGCTCACGGTCGCCATCGCCAACGTCGCCCCGACGGTCACCCTGACCGGCTCGGCCACGGCCAACGAGGGTGACACCAAGACGTACAGCTTCACCGTCAGCGACCCGGGTGCCGACACGTTCGTGCTCGACGCCACCGAGTGCGGCCTCAACGGGACCCAGGTCGGGCCCGACACCTTCAACAGCACGACCGGCGCGGGCAGCTTCGACTGCTCGTTCCCGGACGGCCCGGCGAGCTCGACGGTCAGCGTGACCGTCAGCGACTCCGACGGCGCGTCGGACTCCGACTCGCTCGTCGTCGCCATCAGCAACGTCAAGCCGACCGTCGTCCTGAGCGGTGACGCCAGCGCCGACGAGGGCACGACCCACACCTACACCTACACCGTCAGCGATCCGGGTGACGACACCCTGACGATCGTCGAGAGCTGCGGCGCCAACGGCAGTCTGACCGACACCGCCGCTCCGGACAGCTTCGACTGCACCTTCCCCGACGGCCCGGCAGCTCGATCGTGTCGGTCTCGGCGAACGACGAGGATCCGGGCGCCGGCCGACGGTCGACTCCATCACGGTCGCCATCGCCAACGTCAAGCCGAGCATCGTCCTGACCGGTGATGCCACGGCCGACGAGGGCTCGACCCACACCTACAGCTACACCGTCACCGACCCCGGCCAGGACACCCACACGATCACGACCGCCTGCGGCGCCAACGGCGCCAAGGTCAGCGGCTCCGACACGTACAACGCCGGCACCGGTCTCGGCAGCTTCCAGTGCTTCTTCGCCGACGGCCCGGCCACGACCAACGTGACCGCCACCGTGACCGACTCCGACGGCGCCACCGACACCGACAACCAGGTCGTCGTCGTGACCGTCAACAACGTCGCCCCGACGGTCACCCTGTCGGGCGCCAACGACCTGGCGGTCAACGAGGGCACCAGCCACACCTACAGCTTCACGACCAGCGATCCGGGCGACGACGACTTCGCCCTGCTCTCGACCGACTGCGGCGCCAACGGCGTCCAGGTCGGGCTCGGCCACGTTCAACACCACCACCGGTGCCGGCAGCTTCGTCTGCTCGTTCCCCGACGGCCCGGCAGCTCGACAGGTCAGCGTCCAGGTCGAGGACTCCGACGGCGCCGACAGCAACACCGCCAGCCAGACCGTCGCCATCGCCAACGTCGCCCCGACCGTCACCCTGACCGGCACCAATGACCTGGCGGTCAATGAGGGCACCAACCACACCTACGCTTCACCGTCAGCGATCCGGGCGACGACACCTTCGCCATCCTGTCGACCGACTGCGGCGCCAACGGCACCCAGGTCGGACCCGACACCTTCAACAGCCGACCGGGGCCGGCAGCTTCGACTGCTCGTTCCCCGACGGCCCGGCCTCGAGCAGCGTCTCGGTCCAGGTCGAGGACTCCGACGGCGCCGACAGCAACACCGACACCCAGACCGTCGCCATCGCCAACGTCGCCCCGACCGTCACCCTGACCGGCTCGGCCAGCGTCAACGAGGGCTCGACCCACACCTACAGCTTCACCGTCAGCGATCCGGGTGCCGACACGTTCGTCGCTCGACGCCACCGACTGCGGCCCCAACGGCACCCAGGTCGGGCTCGACACGTTCAACGCCACCACCGGCGCCGGCAGCTTCGACTGCACGTTCCCCGACGGCCCGGCCAGCTCGACGGTCAGCGTGACCGTCAGCGACTCCGACGGCGCCGTCGGACTCCGACTCGCTCGCTGGTCACGATCGCCAACGTCGCCCCGACGGTCACCCTGACCGGCTCCGCCTCGGCCAACGAGGGCACGACCCACACCTACAGCTTCACGTCAGCGATCCGGGTGCCGACACGTTCGTCCTCGACGCCACCGACTGCGGCGCCAACGGCACCCAGGTCGGCGTCGACACGTTCAACAGCACGACCGGCGCCGGCAGCTTCGACTGCTCGTTCCCCGATGGCCCGGCGAGCTCGACGGTCAGCGTGACCGTCAGCGACTCCGACGGCGCATCGGACTCCGACTCGATCACGGTCGCGATCGCCAACGTCAAGCCGAGCATCGTCCTGACCGGTGACGCCACGGCCGACGAGGGCACGACCCACACCTACAGCTACACCGTCACCGATCCCGGCGCCGGACACCCACACGATCACCGACCGCGCTGCGGTGCCAACGGCGCCAAGGTCGCCGGCTCCGACACGTACGACGCCGGCACCGGTCTCGGCAGCTTCCAGTGCTTCTTCGCCGACGGCCCGGCCACGACCAACGTGACCGCCACCGTCACCGACTCCGACGGCGCCACCGACACCGACAACCAGGTCGTCGTCGTCACCGTCAACAACGTCGCCCCGACGGTCACCCTGTCGGGCGCCAACGACCTGGCGGTCAACGAGGGCACCAGCCACACCTACAGCTTCACGACGAGCGATCCGGGCGACGACGACTTCGCCCTGCTCTCGACCGACTGCGGCGCCAACGGCAGCCAGGTCGGCTCGACACCTTCAACACCGACACCGGCGCCGGCAGCTTCGTCTGCTCGTTCCCCGACGGCCCGACACTCGACCAGCGTCGTCGGTCCAGGTCGAGGACTCCGACGGCGCCGACAGCAACATCGCCAGCCAGACCGTCACCATCACCAACGTCGCCCCGACGGTCACCCTGACGGGTCGATGCCTCGGCCAACGAGGGCACGCACCCACACCTACAGCTTCACCGTCACCGATCCGGGCGACGACACGTTCGTCCTCGACGACACCGACTGCGGCGCCAACGGCACCCAGTCCGGCTCCGACACGTTCAACGCGACCACCGGCGCGGGCAGCTTCGACTGCACCTTCCCCGACGGCCCGGCGAGCTCGACCGTCAGCGTCACCGTCAGCGACTCCGACGGCGCGGCGGACACCGACTCCGTCACCGTCGCCGTCGCCAACGTCGCCCCGACGGTCACCCTGTCGGGTGCCAACGACCTGTCGGTCAATGAGGGCACCAGCCACACCTACAGCTTCACCACCAGCGACCCGGGCGACGACACCTTCGCCCTCGCTGTCGACCGACTGCGGCGCCAACGGCATCCAGGTCGGCCCGGACACCTTCAACACCGTCACCGGCGCCGGCAGCTTCGTCTGCTCGTTCCCCGACGGCCCGGCCTCGAGCAACGTCTCGGTCCAAGTCGAGGACTCCGACGGCGCCGACAGCAACATCGCCACCCAGACGGTGGCCATCGCCAACGTCGCCCCGACCGTCAGCTACGTCCTCAGCCCGGCGACCGCCGATGAGGGCCAGACCAAGACCTACACCTTCACCGTGTCCGACCCGGGTGTCGACACCTACGCCGTGACAATCGGCTTCCCGGACTGCGGAAGCGGCGGCAGCATCGTTGCCCTGTCCTACGCGGTCACCGGCAACAGCGGCAGCCAGACCGGCAGCTTCCAGTGCTTCTTCGCCGACGGCCCGGCCAACCCGACCGTCCGAATCCAGTTCACGGACAGTGACAGCGCGGCGGGCAACCTCGCCACGAAGGCTGTCGTCGTCAGCAACGTCGCCCCGACCACGCCTTCGCTCGTCGCGCCTGCCAACAACGCGATCACCAATGACGCTACGCCGACCTTCGACTGGACCGACTCCACCGATCCGGCCGGTGCCAACGACACCATCACCTACCGCATCCAGGCCGACAACAACGGCTGCGCCTTCACGAGCCCGGAGATCGACGTGCCGGGCCTGAGCGCGTCCACGTACACGCCGCCCAGCAATCTCG
>CAWAMB010000001.1:0-77583 GCA_963783055.1 uncultured Chloroflexia bacterium | reverse complement strand
CTCGCTGACCGTCGAGCAGGGCGAGATCGTGACCCTGATCGGCGCCAACGGCGCCGGCAAGACGACGACCCTCAAGACGATCAGCGGCCTGCTCCATCCGCGGACCGGCCGGGTCCTGTTCGAGGGCCAGGACATCTCGCGGACGGCCGCCCATGCCCTCGTCCGGGCCGGGATCGGCCAGTCGCCCGAAGGGCCGCCGGATCTTCTCGCGGATGACCGTCAACGAGAACCTCCTGATGGGCGCGTTCACCCGCAACCTGGCCGAGACCGGGCCGGACATCGAGCGCGTCTTCACCCTGTTCCCGCGGCTCCGCGAGCGGATCGACCAGCTCGGCGGGACGCTGTCGGGCGGCGAGCAGCAGATGCTCGCGATCGGCCGGGCGCTGATGTCGCGGCCGCGCCTGCTGCTCCTCGACGAGCCCTCGCTCGGGCTCGCGCCGATCCTGGTCCAGCAGATCTTCCAGACGATCAAGGAGATCAACGAGCAGGGCACGACGATCCTGCTGGTCGAGCAGAACGCCCTCCAGGCGCTGTCGATCGCCCACCGCGGCTACGTGCTCCAGACCGGCGACGTCGTCCTGACCGGGCCGGCCAGCGAGCTGATCACGAACGAGATGGTCCGCAAGGCGTACCTCGGCGAGGATAGCGTCGGAGCCGCCCGGGCCGGACCCCGGCGCCGATCCCGGCGCTGGACGCCGACGGACCGCTGGCCATCCTCGACGGATCTCCCCGGAGATGCACGTGCCCGACCCAGCCGGTCCCGAGCGGGACCCGCCGCATGCGCGGATGGCCGCGCGATCGCGTGCGGCACCCGCGCCTCGCGGCGCCCGAGCGCGACCGACCGGCGGTCCACGACCTTCTCGCCCGCCCGACGCCGACCGTCCGGATCGCCGCCGCGACCGCTGGCCGGTCGCCTGGGCCGGGCTGATCGGGCTGTTCCTCGTCGGCGCCCTGCTCAAGCCGTGGGACGGCCCGTCCCTCGCCCCGACCGTCCGTCGAGCCGGCGCCGGCGGTCGCACCGACGGTCGCTCCGTCCATCGGGCCGGACCGCCTCGCCGGACTGCGCGGCATTGCCAGGATCCGCTCGGCTGGCGCGTCTACAGCCGCGAGCTGTGGATCGGCCGCGAGGTCCGGACCTGGCACAGCCTCGAGCCCGCCGTCCGGGCGACCGGACCGACCGACCCGTCGATCCCGGTCGTCCCGCTCGGGCCGTTCGTCGACGCCCTCGGCTACTGCAGCCCGTGGACCGGCCCCGAGCGGCCGCCCGACGACGCGCGCGTCAGCGCCTGGCACCGCCTGCCGGCACCGCGGCGGCGACGGCCGACCGTGGTCCGCTCCGGAGGATCGCCCCGGACGACGCGACCGTCCTTGGCGCCCTGTTCGGGCCTTGACGGCCGGGCTCCGCCTCGCCGGCCCCGGCCCAGCCCGGCAACGGGTCCGGCGCGGCACCGCGCTGCCGACGCGGGGTGGCCCGCCGGCCGCTACGTGTTCGCCCTCAGGGCGGCCGGCTGGGAGCGCTGGTGGGCGGTCCAGGTCGCGGCCGCGACGAGCCCTGCCCGACCAGCCGCTTCCCAGCGACGCGTCCGGCGACGGACCCGACGGCGCGCCGGCGAGCGGCTCGACGAGCCCGTAGGATGGCCCGATGGACCTCGGACTGAACGGCCTCCGGGCACTCGTCGGCGGCGGCTCGAGCGGTCTCGGCGCCGCGATCGCGACCGTCATCGCGCGCCGAGGGCGGCTTGGTCGGCGCTGGCCGCGCGGCCCAGCGACCGGCTCGACGAGCACGCCCGCCGGATCGGCGGCGATGGCGATCCCGGCCGACCTGTCGAGCCCGGACGGGCCGGCGGCGGCCGTGGCGGCGGCCGTCGAGCGTCTCGGCGGCCTCGACCTCCTCGTCGTCAACTCCGGCGGGCCGCCGGGCGGCGACTTCGACACGCTCGACGAGGCCGCCTGGACGACCGCGATCGACGGCGTCCTGCTGGCCGCGATCCGCCTGATCCGGGCGAGCCTGCCGCATCTCCGCGAGTCCCCGACGCCGGCGATCCTGATCATCCTCTCGAGCTCGGTCCGCGAGCCGATCCCGCGGCCTGACGACCTCGAACGTCCTGCGACCCGGCCTCGTCGGCCTGATCAAGTCGCTGACCGCGGAGATCGCCCCGATCCGGATCAACGGGATCGCCCCGGGCCGGGTCTCGACGCCGCGGATCGCCCACCTCGACGGCCTCCGGGCGGCGATCGGCCGGCCGGATCGAGGAGATCGAGCGCGAGCAGATCGGCCGCATCCCGCTCGGGCGGTACGGCGATCCCGGCGGAGGTCGGCCGGCTCGGCGCGTTCCTCCTGTCGCCGGCGGCGAGCTACGTCAGCGGCGCGATCGTGCCGGTCGACGGCGGGATGATCCGGGCCCTGCCGTAGCGCGGACGCGCGCGGCGGCCGCGGCGCTCGCGGCGCGACGATCAGTGGCGACGCTCGCGGGCGATGTCGTAGACGGCCCGGCTGAGCAGGACCATGCCCGAGCACGGCGAGCCACAGGCCGTAGGCCCGCTGCGGAAAGATCGCGTCGAGCTGGTCGCCCGAGATCGACGACCCGCACCGCGATCGCCGAGCCAGCCGACGACCGCCAGGATCAGGAAGCTGAGCGAGCGATCGAGGCCGACCGGGATGTCGCCCGCGGCGTACGGCAGCGCGAGCAGGGCGATGATCGCGAGCGCGACGAAGAAGACGAGGACGCCGCTGCCGTCGAACGCGTTGCCCGACCGCGGCGGCAGGCCGAGGTCGCCGTCGACGTCTGCCACCACGGCAGGAAGCAGCGCGACGAGGATGACGATCGCGGCGAGGCCGGCGAGGCGGCGGCCGCGTTCCGAGCGGTCGGCGGTGCATCTCAGTCGCGCGCTCGTGTAGACCTCGGGGCGCAGGACGCCCACGAAGCGGAGGTTGCGGTAGTACTCGCCGTAGTCGAGGCCGTAGCCGACGACGAACTGGTCGGGGATCGTGAAGCCGACGTAGTCGACCGGGATGTCGACCAGCCGCCGCGCGGGCTTGTCGAGCAGCGTGCAGATCCGGAGCGACTGCGGGTTCTTGCCGCGCAGGTAGCGGATCAGGTAGTTGAGCGTCAGCCCGGTGTCGATGATGTCCTCGACGATCAGGACGTCCTCGCCCTCGATCGTCGCCGAGAGGTCCTTGAGGATCCGGACGAGGCCGGACGACTCGGTCGACGTGCCGCCGTACGACGAGACCTCCATCAGGTCGATCCGGACCGGGATCGGGATCGCCCGCATCAGGTCGGCCATGAACGGCAGCGAGCCCTTGAGGACCGAGACGAGCGTCAGCCGGCCGGTCGCGCGTAGTCGGCGCCGATCCGGCGCGCCGAGCTCGGCCGACCTTGGCCGCGATCTGCTCCTCGCTGACGAGGACCTCGCCGATGTCGGCGACGAGGTCGATCGTGGTCGTCGGTCACGCGGGCCTCCGGAGCTCGGCGATGGTCGACGGACCGGCGAGGTCGATCGGCGCGACGTCGTCGATCGGCGCTGACGCCGCGCTCCGGGACGACCTGGCCGGACGTGCCCGCTCAGGGCGTCGACGAGGGCGAGCCGCCGAACTTCAGCATCAGCGCCCGGAAGTCGCGGGCGTAGAACAGCTTGACCCGGATGTCCGGGTAGAGCTCGCGGATCCGGCGGAGCTTGCGGTTCTTCTTGCGGACGAGCTTCTGGCGGAGGGTCGTCATCTCGAGGTAGAGATCGAGGTCGGGCAGCCAGAAGTCCGGCGAGAAGCTCTCGACGACCGTCGCCCTCGAGGTTCCACAGGATCGGGAACGTGTGCGGCTCGTACTCCCAGCGGATCCGGTAGAAGTCGAGGATCCGGGCCATCTCCGCCTCGCTCGCGTGGGCGAACGTCGGGCGGCGGCGCGATCGGGCGGCGGCCACGGCGTCGAGGGACAGCGGTGCCCGGCCCGGTCGGCCCGCGACCGGCGACGGCGGAGCGCGCCGGGCGTCGAGCAGGTCGAGCTGCGGCGCCGGGTCGCGCCGGCGCCGTCGGCGCGGCCGCGACGCCCGGAGTTCGGACCCGGTCGTCGGGCTGGCCGTCACCGGCCGGACCCGGCCGCGGGCGGCTCGGATCCGCCGACGAGCGCGGCCAGGCCGCCGCGGGCGAGCAGGTCGTGGACGAGCTCGAGGTCGGCCGCGCCGATCGGCTGCGCCTCGCGGAACCGCTCCGTCGTCGCCCGGCCCGAACTCGCCGTAGGCCAGACCCGGGCCGACCGCCGACGCCCGCTCGTCGTCGTCGTCGGAGCGATCACGATCCCGAGCGATTCGCTCCGGCAGGCGGGGCAGTGGATCTCGACGAAGGCGATGTCGTCGCGGCGGGCGAGGACGCGGATCCGGTCGCGTCGGGACGAACAGGCCGCAGGCGGCGCAGTCGACGCCGTCGGCGAGCGAATCGAGGTCGTCGCGCGGATCCATCGGCGGCAAGTCTAGCCGGTCGCGAGCGTGAGCCGCGTCCGCCTCGGCCGGCGTCGCCGATACTCCCGCCTTGCTCGCGGATACCCCCAGGGGGTATCATGCGCGAGGACCGCGTCACCAGATCGGAGTCCGCCCGTGCCCACCAGCACGACCCGCCGCGCGCCGGCGCCCAAGCCGGCCAACTTCCGCCACAGCTACTCGAAGGACAAGGCCGGCCTGATCCGGCGCCTGTCGCGGATGGAGGGCCAGGTCCGCGGGATCGCCCGGATGATCGAGCGCGAGGAGTACTGCGTCGACATCCTCCAGCAGACCTCCGCGCTGCGAGCGGCCGTCGACGCCCTGTCGATCCTCGTCCTCGAGGACCACGTCCAGGGCTGCGTCCGGACCGCCGCGGAGCGCGGCGAGGCCGACGCCTACGTCGACGAGGTGATCGACGTCGTGCGGCGGACGCTCGGGCCGGCCCGGTCCGGAGCGCGCAGCCGCTCCGGCTGACCGTCCGCACGACCGGTACTTCCGGGCCAGTCGAGGCGGCGGCCGGGGGATGTCCGCACGGACCCACGCGGCGCGGACGATGGTCGCAGGCCGACCATCCCGGTATCGGCTCGCTCGCGCGACCGCACGCCAGCCAGGGGCCGATGATCGACCAGCGCCCGGACCGGCTGCCCGCCCGCCCGCCGACCGTCGCCGCGCCACGCCCGTTCGCCGACCGGCGCGTCGCCTTTCGCCGCGCCGAGGACCGCGACGCCCACCAGGAGAAGGTCCTGCTGGCGCGCGCGCTCGACGTGCTCGCCGCCGACCGCGACCGCCGAGCAGCGTCTGGCCGGCCTGCTTCGCCTCCTCGCCCGGACCGTCGGCGCGCGGCGCGCGGCGGTCGTCGCCGACGGGATCGAGCGACGCGCGGCCGTCGGCGGTCGACCCGCGGCGAGGATCCGGCGACGGCCGAGGCGCTCGCCGCCTGGCTCGACGCCCACGCGCCGCGCAGCCGCGCCCGACGCGCCGCCGCGGGCCGCGCCCCGATCTCGTTCATCGTCGCCGCCGTCGCCGACCGACGCGGACGACTCGGGCGCCGGACCCGACGACCGCGAGCCGGCCGACGCCTCGAGTCCGCCAGCTGCACGTCGGCCGGACGCGATCTCGGCGCCGGCGCGACTACGCCGTCCTGCCGATCCCGAGCGCCGGCGACGTCGCCCTCGGCTTCGAGTTCGACCGGCCGGCCGACGCGGCGCAGCTCGCCGACCGCCTCCCGCCGACACCTCGCCCGCCACGCCGCCGTGGCCCTGTCCCTCGTGACGAGCCAGCTGGCGACCGAGCGCGAGCTGGCGGCCCTGCGCGCGCGCGACGCCGAGCGGACGACGCTTCGTCTCGACGGTCGCCCACGAGCTGCGGACGCCGCTGACCGGCCTCGGCGGCTACCTCGAGCTGATCCTCGGCGGCAAGGTCGCGGACCCGGCCGTCGAGCGCGACTTCCTCGAGCGGAGCCGTCGCATCGTCGGCTCGATGGGCGAGCTCGTCGGCGACCTGCTCGAGCTGTCGCGGCTCGAGTCCGGGCAGCCTCGGCCTCGAGGTCGAGCCGTTCTCGATGGCCGAGGCCGGCGAGCCAGGTCGCCGCCGGGCTCCTGCCGATCGCGCTCGAGCGCGGGATCCGACCTGCGACGTCGCTTCCGCCGCGGCTGCGGGTCGGCGACCGGCGACCGCCGGCGGGTCGAGCAGATCCTCACGAACCTCGTCGGCCAACGCCCTGAAGTTCACGCCCGGCCGGCGGCACGGTCGAGATCGACGGCCGCGTTCGACGGCCCGGTCGCGGTCCTCGCCGTCCGCGACGACGGCGCCGGGCATCCCGGCCGACGACCGCGCCCGGATCTTCGAGCGCTTCCACCGGATGGCCGGCCACGAGCGGATCACCGGCACGGGCCTCGGGCTGCCGATCGCGCGCGACCTCGCCCGGCGGATGGGCGGCGACCTCGATGTCGCGTCCGTCCCCGGCGCCGGGTCGGCCTTCGTCCTCGTCCTGCCCGGGCCCGCCGACGTCGACCCCGAGGTCATCGCGGCGACCCTCGATCGAGCCCTGGCCGACCGAGAGCGTCGGCCTCGAGGAGCGGGCCGTCCGCCGGGCGTTCGCGGCCGCCGCGGCGCGCGACGCCGCCGGCACCGACGGCCGATCGATCCGGACCGGCCGGCGCACTCGGGCCTGCCACGCTGCGCTCCGGGCGCCGCCGCGATCCGCGCCGGACGCCGGCGCCGGCCTGACGGTCGCGACGCGCCGCCGCATCGCCGGCCGGACGGGCGAGTTTTCCACAGACGGCCACGTCTCGGCGGACTTCGTGGATAACCCGGTTGACGCCGTCCGCCGGTCCGCCTAGTGTCCGGCATCCGCACCGAGACCCACCTCGGGTAACGAGGCCCGCGAGGGGCACGGGGAAACCCGGCCGCGAACCGGACGAGCCACGGAAGACCGAGCGCCGACGGGCGGTGCGACGAAGACGACGCCGGGAGCGGAGCCCGGACGGCCCGCACAGGCACGACCGACAGGAGGAGTGCCTGGACCGTCCGCGGGAGCCGCTCCCGACGCGCGTCGAGGCCTGTCCACCACTGCCCGCCGCGTACCGCGACGCCCTCGACGCCGGCCTCGACGCGCTCGGGCTCGCGCCTGCACGCCCGACGCCCGCGCGGCGATCGACGGCCACGTCCGCCTGCTGCTCGCCTGGAACGCGGCGATCAACCTGACGGCGATCCGGGATCCGGCCGCGATCGCCGTCCGCCACGTCCTCGACAGCCTGACGGCCCTGGCCGCTGCTCCGGACGCGGCGGGTCGACCGGTTCGTCGACCTCGGCAGCGGCGGCGGCTTCCCGGGGCTGACCGCTCGCCGCGGCGCTGCCCGGCCGACCGGGCGCTGCTCGTCGACTCGGTCGCCAAGAAGGCGCGCTTCCTCGCGGACCGTGGTCGAGGCGACCGGCCTCGACCGGCGGGTCGCGGCGGTCGCGCGAGCGGGCCGAGGCGCTCGCGCCGCGACCCGGTCGATCGCGAGCGCTGGCCGGCGGTCACGGCCCGCGCCGTCGGATCGCTGGCCGAGCTCGTCGAGCTGGCCGTTCCCGCTGCTCGCGCCGGGCGGCATCCTCGTCGCCTGGAAGCGCGGCGACGCCGGCGACCCGCCGGGCTCGGCGGCGAGCGCGGCCGCGGCGGGCGCTGGCCGGATCGATCGCGGCGGCTGGATCGAGGTCGCGGTCGCCGGTCGCGCGATGGGCGCTCGGCCGGCCTACCACCTCGTCGATCACCGTCTCGTGATCGTCGAGCGCGCCGCCGGACGCATCGCCCGACCTGGCCGCGCGACCCGGCCGCCCGGCGCCGCCAGCCGTGGTGAGCGCGCGCTCGGACCGAGCGTCGCCGGCGACCTCGGCGGGCCGGCGATGCGGCTGCGCTAGGCTGGCGCGGTGCGCGTCGCCGTCCTCTCGGACATCCACGCCAACCTGGTCGCCCTCGACGCGGTCCTTGCCGCGGTCGGCTCGGTCGATGCCGTCTGGCACCTCGGCGACGTCGTCGGCTACGGCCCCGAGCCCGGACGGCGTCGTCGAGCGGCTGGCCGCGATCGGCGCCGTCGGCGTCGCGCGGCAACCACGACTCGGCCGCCCTCGGCGGGCCCGAGATCGACTGGTTCAACCCCGATGCGCAAGGCCGCGATGGAGTGGACCCGGGCCGGATCGGCGAGCCCGACCCGGGACTGGCTCGGCAGCCTCCCGACGACGCCGCGTCGAGGGCGACGTCACGCTCGTCCACGGCAGCCCGCGCGACCCGGTCTGGGAGTACGTCACGTCGGTGCCCGATCGCCCGGGCGAACCTCGCCGTCCTCGAGACGACGATCGGGCTCCACGGCCACACCCACCTGCCGATGGCCTGGGCCGACCGCGACGGCCGGGTCGAGCAGATCGCGCCCGGGCCCGGGCTCGTCCTTCCCCTCGACGGCCGGCCGGCGCTGCTCAACCCCGGCAGCGTCGGCCAGCCGCGCGACGGCGACCCGACCGCCAGCTAGCTCGAGCATCGACACGGACGCCGGCCACCGCGACGTGGCGGCGCGTCGCCTACGACGTCGACGCGGTCCAGGCGGCGATGCTGCGACGCCGGGCTGCCGGCGCCGCCTCGCCGACCGGCTGGCGTTCGGCCTGTGAGCCGCGATGATCGGCGGCCGGCGGCCGCTCCAGGGCCGCAAGCCCGGCGATCGGCGCGTCCGCGTCGAGCGCCCGCACTCGCCGCTGCTTCCGCTGGACCGGCCCGGGCCAGCTGACGCGCCAAGGAGGCGGCGCAGCGCCCGACCACGCCGGACCGGCGAGCTGTTCGCCCAGGTCCGAAGGCGACGCTGCTCGGCCGGCCGCTGGCGAGCGAGGACGAGATCGGCGAGCGGCTGTCGAAGAAGAAGGCGCTGGCGATCTTCAGCTCGGACGCGATCAGCTCGTCGGCCTATGCGACCGAGGAGATCCTGCGCGTCCTCATCCTCGGCGGGCATCGCCGCCCTCGCCTGCGGGCTGTCGAGTCAGCGTCGCGATCGCCGTCCTGCTGATCGCCGTCGCGATCAGCTACCGCCAGATCTGCATCGCCTACCCGACCGGCGGCGGCAGCTACTCCGTGTCGAAGCGCGAACTTCGGCCGGCGCTGTCGCTCATCGCGGCCTCGGCGCTGATGATCGACTACGTCATGACCGTCGCGGTGTCGACGTCGTCGGCGGTCGAGCAGATCACCTCGGCCGTGCCCGAGCTCTCGACGACGCGGGTCCTGATCGGCGTCGTCGCGATCGCGCCTGATCACGCTCGGCAACCTGCGCGGCCTGCGCGAGGCCGGCAACATCTTCGCGATCCCGACCTACCTGTTCCTCGGCTCGGCGCTGCTGATGATCGCCGTCGGGATCGTTCCGGATCGTGGTCCTCGGCGAGCGCGGCGCGTACGCCGACGGACCGTCGCTCAGACCGGCCGAGGACGCGTCCAGACCCTGTCGATCATCCTCCTGCTGCGCGCGTTCGCGGCAGGCGCCGTCGCCCTGACCGGCACCGAGGCGATCGCGACCGGCGTGCCGGCGTTCCAGCCGCCCGAGGCGAAGAACGCCGCGACGACCCTGGCGGTGATGGCCGGCCTGCTCGGCGTCCTGTTCATCGGCATCACGTTCCTCGCCGTCGAACTTCGGGATCACCCATATCGACGAGCCCGAGAAGCAGACCGTCATCAGCCAGGTCGCCGGCGCGCGTCTACGGCGCGGGCTCGATCCCGTTCTACCTGTTCCAGGCGTTCACGGCCCTGCTGCTGGTCCTGGCCGCGAACACGAGCTTCAACGCGTTCCCGCGGCTCGCTCGCGATCCTCGCCGATCGACGGCTTCATGCCCCGCCAGTTCTCGTTCCGCGGCGATCGGCTCGCGTTCTCGCTACGGGATCATCGTCCTGGCGACGGTCGCCGCCGTCGCTGATCGTGCTGTTCCAGCGGCGAGACCCACCTGCTGATCCCGCTCTACGCGGTCGGCGTGTTCATCGACTTCACGATCAGCCAGACCGGCATGATCCGGCACTGGCTGCCGCGAGCGGCCGCCGGGCTGGCGGCGGCGCCTGGCGATCAACGCGTTCGGGGCGTCGCTGACCGGCGATCGTCGCGGTCGTCGTCACGATCGCCAAGGCGCCCAGTCGCTGCATCGTCGCTCGCCCTGATCCCGGTCCTCGTCGGGATCATGTCGTTCATCCGCCGCCAGTACGACGGCCAGGAGGAGCGAGCTCCGGGTCCGCGACGACTCGTCTTCGCGCCGGCCGCACCGCGAGCAGCGCGTCGTCATCCCGGTCAACGGGCATCAACCGGGCGGTCGTCCAGGCCGTCGAACTTCGGGCGGACCCTGGCCAGCGACGTGCGGGCCGTCTTCATCACCGAGGACCCCGAGGCCGGCGACGAGCTCCGCGAAGCGCTGGGAGCGCCAGTTCCCGGCGTCCCGCTGGTCATCGTCGAGTCGCCGTACCGCGCCCTGATCGGGCCGCTCGATCGCCTATCTCGACGTGCTCGACCGGCCTGGCCGCCGGACAAGGAGGCCCGATCACGTTCGTCGTCCTGCCCGAGTACGTCGCCCGCCACTGGTGGGAGCGGCTGCTCTACAACCAGTCGGCCAAGCGGCTCGAAGGCGGCCCTCGTCGGCCGCGAGCACACGGTCGTCGCCGACGTCCCGTACCGGCGCGAGCGCGCTGAGCCCGACGCGCGGCGACGGCGCCGACGCGGCCGCACCGCGCGCATCGCGCCGTCCGGTCGCGGACGGCGCCGCCGGCGCCTGAGGCCCGGTGGTAGCGTGCCGCCGTGCCCGACGGCCCAGCGCCCGCCGTTCCGCCGCGCCGTCGTCGCCCTGAACGGCGGACCCGAGCGACGCCCGGATCGTCCGGCTCGTCGCTGCGCAGCTCGCCAAGGCCGACAAGGCCGAGCTGATCGCCGTCCACGTCGTCGAGATCGACTGGACGCTGCCGCTCGACGCCGACGTCGCCGGCCGATCCGAGGAGGTCCAGCAGCGTCCTCGACGTGGCCGAGGAGATCGCCGAGGCGGCAAGGTCACGCTCGAGCCGGTCCTGCTCCAGGCCCGCGACGTCGGGGCCGCCCTCGTCGACGAGGCCGTCGAGCGCGAGGCCGACCTGCTCGTCGTCGGGCTGCCTATCGCAAGCGAGTTCGGCGGCGACTTCGCCATCGGCCGGACGATCCCGTACGTGCTCAAGAACGCGCCGTGCGCAGTCTGGGTCGTGCGCGAGCCGATCCCCGAGGAGACATACGTGAAGACCGTCATCGTCGGCTGCGGCCGCGTCGGGTGCCGTCGCTGGCCGACGCGTTCGACCGAGCCGGGCCACGAGGTGCATCGTCGCTCGACCTGCTGACCGCGCGCCTTCGATCGCCTGCCGCGCGCGTTCGAGCGGCAACGCGCATCCGCGGCGACGGCACCGACGAGGACATCCTCCGCCGGGCCGGCGCCGAGGGCGCCGACGTGTTCATGGCCACTGACCGAGGGCGACAACCGCAACGTCATGGCCGCCCAGCTCGCCGACGAGGCGCTCGGGGCGCAGCAGGTCATCGCCAAGATCAACGACCCGCGTCCGGGCCGAGCGCGTACGCGGAGCTCGGCATCGCGACGCTCTGCCGGACGAACCTGATGGCCGACGCGGTCAACGACTTCCTGGGCTCACCTGGCCTCCGGGCCGGGCCGGCTCGCTCGCCCGCCGATCCGGGGCGACCATCACGGCGGCGAGGCGATCACGACGGCGCCCGGCGACGCCGTCAGCGCCTCGACCCGGCGCCGGCACGCACCGCTCGATCCGAACCGGCGCCGGTCGCGCCGCCACGCCCGGGAGGGCTGATCCGTGTTCGTGCTCGTCGTCGGCGGCGGCAAGGTCGGCTACTACCTGACCAAGGAGCTGATCGCAGCCGGCCACGAGGTCGTGCTGATGGAGAAGGACGCGGACCGGGCGAACCAGATCGCCGACGAGATCGGCTCGGTCGTGATCGCCCACGACGGCTGCGAGGGCAAGTACCTCGCCGAGGCCGGCGCGAACCGGGCCGACATCGTGGCCGCCGTGACCGGCGACGACGAGGACAACCTCGTGATCTGCCAGATGGCGAAGCACCACTTCGACGTCCCGCGGACGATCGCCCGGGTCAACAACCCGAAGAACGAGGTCGCTGTTCAAGCACCTCGGCGTCGACGAGCTGATCAGCCCGACCCGGATGATCCTCGGCTCGATCGAGCAGGACATCCCGGTCCACGAGCTGCTCCACCTGGCGGCCCTCGGCGAGGGCGAGCTCGAGCTGATCGAGGCCCATCTCCAGGTCGGCTCGCCGGCCATCGGCAAGGCGCCACGCGACCTGAACATGCCCGACGGCTGCTCGCTGTTCGCGGTCATCCGCGACGGGGTCGCGACGCCGCTCCGGCCGGATACGGTGCTGGCCGAAGGCGACAAGGTGATCGCGATCGGCAAGGGCGAGTGCGGTCCGAAGCTCCACGAGCAGCTGATCGGCGATCTCGAGGGCGCGGCCGCCGGCTGACCGGCGCTGCTCGGCGCCATGGCCGCCGCCTGCTCGGCCCTGGGCCGCTCGCCGCTCGATATTGACGCCATCGGTATTCCCCGGCGTAGGAGCTCGCGAAGGCGTCGATCGCACTCCCCGTGACACCGAAGACACGCTCATCCGAGCGTGAGTCGGGGCGTTCTCGAACCGTTGGACACGCGGCAACGCGGCGTCTAGCGATGGGATCGATATCGGCGGCCGACTGGCATGCCGCTCGGGCCGATCGGACCCCGCCCGGTACCATCCGGCCCGTGGATCACACCGCCGGGCCGATCCTCGAGATCGGCCTCCTCCTGCTCGGCGCCGTGGTCGTCGGCTGGGTCGCGCGCCGGGCGGGATTGCCGGCGGTCATCGGCTATCTCGCGCTCGGCATGGTCGTCTCGCCGTTCACGCCGGGCGTCGTCGCCGACCGCGAGCAGCTCCAGCTCCTGGCCGATCTCGGCGTCGTCCTGCTCCTCTTCGAGGTCGGGATCGAGGTCGACGTCCTCCGGATCCGATCAGAGCAGCGCGGCCTCATCGCGGCGGCCCCGATCCAGGCGATCGTCACGACCGTCATCGCCGGAGCCGGCGCTGCTCGTGGCCGGTCTCGAGCCGTGCCGGCGGCGCTGATCGGCCTGTCGATCTCCCTGTCGTCGTCGGTCGTGATCGTCAACATCACGAAGAGCCGGCGGCGGACGACGGACCGCCCGACCGAGCAGGCCCTGCTCGGCTGGAGCGCCCTCCAGGACAGTCACCGGCGTGGCGATCGCGGCCGTGCTCCTCGCCCTGCTCGGCTCCGGCGCGCGGCCGCTCGGCGAGGCGGCGATCGGGCTCGTCGCGTTCCTGGCCCTGACGCTGGCGGTTGCGCGCCTGCTGCCGGTCGTCCTGCGCGCCCTGCGCACCGAGCACGACCTCTTCCTGATGGTGTCGGTCGCGAGCGGGCTGGCGCTGGCCGGCGTGGGCTCCGCCGTGTTCGGGGTCCCGCTGGCCCTCGCCGCGTTCGTCGGCGGGCTGGCCGTCAGCGAGAGCCCCGAGGCGGCCGAGGCGCGCCGCCGGCTCCTCCCCTTCCGCGACCTCTTCGCCGTCCTGTTCTTCGTCGCGATCGGGACCCTGATCCAGCCCGACGCCCTGTTCCGCGGGATCGGCTGGCTCGCGCTGTTCCTCGTCCTGATCGTCGTCGCCAAGGTGGCCGTGGTCTACGGCCTCGCCCGCGCCGCGCGCCTGCCGGCCCGGCCGCTCCAGCTGGCCATCGGCCTCGGCCAGATCGGCGAGTTCTCGTTCGTCCTCGGCTCGGCGGCGGTTGCGGCCGATGCGATCACGAACGAGGCCTACGTGGCGCTCGTGGCCGCCGTCGCGTTGAGCATCGCGTCAGCACGGTCGTCGTCCGCCTGGTCGGGGAGCGCCAACCGGGGCCGCGAAGCGCCACCGCCTGAGGGCCGAAACCGACGCCGCTTGGTGATCTCGGGATCAACAATTCGCAACCTTCTTGACAACGTCATTGTCAAGGTTCTAGCCTCTCCATGTTCCCCGGAACTGGCCGGTCGGGACGCCATCGCACCATTTGCAAGGAGGTACACGAGATGACGATCGTGCGCCGTCCCTCGCCGTTCGGCGAGCTCATGTCGCTCCGTTCGGCGATGGACCGATTGTTTGAGGACAGCTTCGTCCGGCGCCCGCTTGGGCCGCTGTTCGAGGCCGCTGGCGCGTCCCTGCCACTCGACGTGACGAGAACCGCTGATGCACTCGTCGTCGAGGCTGCGCTACCCGGCATCAAGCCCGAGGACGTCGAGATCACGGTCGAGGATGGCACCCTGTCCATTCACGGCGAGTATCGCGAGGAGGGCCGGTCGGACCAGGCCGAGTCCCTCGTGGCGGAGATCCGGCGTGGCTCGGTCAGCCGCTCGATTGCCCTGCCGACGGGCCTCGAGCCGGACAAGGCGAGTGCCACCTTCGAGCACGGCGTCCTGACGCTGCGCATCCCGAAGGCCAATCGGTCAAGCCCCGCCAGATCCGGATCAGCCCGACCGTCGACGGGACGTCTGCCCGGGCGGACGAGGTCACGTCGGGCTCGAACGGTTCCACGCCCGAGCCGGTCGCCAGCGGCGCGAAGGGCTAAGCCACATGTCCCAGGGCCGGGTCGAGAAGGACTCCCGCCGACCGGTGTACGTGATCAGCGTGGCCGCCACGCTGGTCGAGGCACATCCCCGGACGCTCCGGATCTACGAGGACGAGGGTCTCATCTGCCCGGCCCGAACCCCCACGCAACATCCGCCTCTACAGCGACGAGGACATCCGTCGCATCACCTGGATCCGCCACCTGACCCGCGAGCGCGGCGTCAACCTTGCCGGGATCCGGCTCCTGTTCGAGCTGGAAGAGCGGCTGGGAACCCGGATCCTCGAAGCGCTCTACGCCGAGGGCACGCGCCGGCGGGCCGCCGAGCGGACAGCCCAGGACGCACCAGCCGATCCCGAACGCCCCGCCACCACACCGGACGATCGGGCATGACGAACGACCCGCAACCCCTACTTCACGAGCGGCCCGCGCAGGGCCGATGATCTCGACACGATCCACAGGAGACTTTTGATGGCCAAGCGCCCGACCCTAGACCGGGACGATCAGCCGACCACCGTCACCATCACGACGCCCGACGGCCCGCGTGAGCTGCCCCTCGTCGCCCTCCGCGAGACCGTCATCTTCCCCGAGATGATCGTTCCCCTCCAGGTCGGTCGCGAGAAGAGCGTCAACGCGCTGAACGCGGCGGTCGCCGAGGGTGGCCCGATCGCCCTCGTCACCCAGCGCCAGCCCGAGCAGGAGGACATCGAGTCCCCCGCCGAGCTCTACACCGTGGGCACCCTGGCGAAGATCGCCCAGGTGGTCCAGCTCCAGGACGGCACCGTCCGGGCGATCGTCCAGGGCCAGACCCGGCTGAAGCTGATCGGCTTCGTCTCCAGCGAGCCCTATCTCCGGGCGACCATCGAGGAGCTCCACGACGACAGTGGCGCCAGCCTCGAGGTCCAGGCCCTGATGCGGACCGTCCAGGCCCAGATCGAGCAGTACGTCGCCAACGGCGCGCCGGTGCCGCCCGAGGCCGCCGTCGCCGCCCGCAACATCACCGAGCCCGGGCTCCTCGCCGACATGGTCGCGTACAGCCCCGACATGACCACGGAGCAGCGCCAGGAGCTGCTCGAGACGGTCGACGTGACCGAGCGCCTCAAGCTCGTCAGCAACTTCCTCGCCCGCCAGATCGAGATCCTCGAGCTGAAGGGTCGGATCCAGTCCGAGGTCAAGTCCGAGATGGACAAGACCCAGCGCGAGTACATCCTCCGCGAGCAGCTCAAGGCGATCCAGCGCGAGCTCGGCGAGGACGACCCGCAGCAGGCCGAGATCAACGAGCTCCGCGAGAAGGTCGAGTCGGCCGGCATGCCGGACGAGATCAAGACCCGCGCGATCAAGGAGATCGACCGGATGAGCCGGATCCCGTCCGCCTCGCCGGAGGTCGGTGTCATCCGGACCTACGTCGACTGGCTGGTCGGGCTGCCGTGGAACGTCGCGACCGACGATCAGCTCGACATCAAGGAGGCCGCCCAGATCCTCAACGAGGACCACTACGGCCTCGAGAAGATCAAGGAGCGGATCCTCGAGTACCTCGCGGTCCGCACCCTGGCCGACCAGATCCGCAGCCCGATCCTCGCCTTCGTCGGCCCGCCCGGCGTCGGCAAGACGTCGCTCGGCAAGAGCATCGCCCGGGCGATGGGTCGCAAGTTCGTCCGGATGAGCCTCGGCGGCATCCACGACGAGGCCGAGATCCGCGGCCACCGCCGGACCTACATCGGCGCGCTGCCCGGCCGGATCATCCAGAACATCAAGACGGCAGGGTCCAACAACCCGGTCTTCATGCTCGACGAGGTCGACAAGATCGGGATGGACTTCCGGGGCGACCCCTCGTCCGCCCTGCTCGAGGTCCTCGATCCGGAGCAGAACAACACCTTCCAGGACAACTACCTCGAGGTGCCCTTCGACCTCTCGAAGGTGCTCTTCGTCGCCACCGCCAACCTCCTCGACCCGATCCCGGCCGCCCTCCGCGACCGGATGGAGATCGTCCAGCTGCCCGGCTACACCGAGCAGGAGAAGATCGAGATCGGCAAGCGGTTCCTCATCCCGAAGCAGATGAAGAACCACGGCCTCGACCGACAAGCGGATCGAGATCCCCGACGAGACGATGGTCGAGCTCGTGCGCTCGTACACCCACGAGGCCGGCGTCCGGAGCCTCGAGCGCGAGATCGCCAACGTCATGCGCAAGGTCGCCCGGACCGTGGTCGAGGGTCGCAAGCGCAAGACCGTCATCGACATCAAGAAGCTGGCCGAGTACCTCGGCCCGCCGCGCTACGAGTACGGCGAGCTGGAGGCCGAGGACCAGACGGGCTCCGCGATGGGCCTCGTCGTGACCGAGGTCGGCGGCGACGTCGTCGCCATCGAGGTCACGAAGATGGAGGGCAAGGAGGACTTCATCCTCACCGGCCAGCTCGGTGACGTGATGCGCGAGTCGGCCCGGGCCGGCCTGTCGTGGACGCGAGCCCACGCCAGCGAGCTCGGCATCTCGCGCGAGACCTTCGAGAAGAACACCCTCCACATCCACGTTCCGGCCGGCGGCACCCCGAAGGACGGCCCGTCGGCCGGGATCACGATGGCCCTCGCCATCGTCAGCGCCCTGACCGGCATCCCCGTCCGCAAGGACGTCGCCATGACCGGCGAGATCACCCTCCGCGGTCGGGTCCTCCCGATCGGCGGGCTGAAGAGCAAGATCCTGGCCGCCCACCTGGCCGGGGCGAAGATGGTGATCCTGCCGCGCAAGAACGAGAAGGACCTGCGCGACATCCCCGACGAGATCCGCAAGTCGATCAAGCTGGTCCTCGTCGACTCGATGGACCAGGTCCTCGAGACGGCGCTCCGGCGCAAGCCGAAGGCGCTCGTCGTCGAGGAGCACGCCAAGATCGTCAAGCCCGGCGACGCGCCGAGCGACAACCCGGAGCGCGAGGATCACGTCCGCCGGACGACCTTCCCGCCCACCGACCAGCCGCCGGTCGCCGTCGACCGCCACCGGTAAGGACAGTGCGACGAGGCCGGTGAGCGACTCACCGGCCTTTCGCGTATCCGGGCCGAGCCACCGCCCGGCCCGCAGGTTGCTGGAACAGCCACGATGGAATACCAGGACTACTACCAGACGCTCGGGGTCCCGCGGACGGCGAGCCAGGCCGACATCAAGAAGGCCTTCCGCAAGCTGGCCCGCGAGAACCACCCGGACAAGAAGCCCGGCGACAAGGCCGCCGAGGCGCGTTTCAAGGCGGTCAACGAGGCCAACGCGGTCCTCGCCGATCCGGACAAGCGCAAGAAGTACGACCGCCTCGGCAAGGACTGGGAGGCGTACTCGCGGGCGGGCGTCGATCCCGACGCGGCCGGCAGCCCGTTCGGCGCCGGCAGTCCGTTCGGCGGTTCCGGACGGTCCGGTGGCGCCGGCTCGAACGTGCGCTACGAGTTCCGGACGGCCGGCGGGGGCGCCGACTTCTCGGACTTCTTCCGGACGTTCTTCAGCTCGGATGCCGGATCCGGTTCCGCCGATCCCTCCACCCCGCCGGCCGGCTCGCGCGTCCGCCGCGGCGGCGCCGGCCCGTCGTTCGACGACATCCTCGCCGAGATGGGCCGGAACGCGGGCGGCCAGGCGGGCACGGCCGGGCGGACAGCCGGCGCCGGACGGGCGACCGCCGAGGCCGTCGCCGAGATCGACCTCGAGGAGGCCTTCCACGGCACGACCCGCCGGCTCGAGCTCGACGGCCGGAAGCTCGACGTGACGATCCCGCGCGGCGCCGACAACGGCACCAAGATCAAGCTGTCCGGTCAGGGCCCGCACGGCGGCGACATCGTCGTCACGACCCGCATCCGGCCGCACCCGGTGTTCACCCGCACGGGCGCCGACCTCGAGCGCGAGCTGCCGCTCACGCTGGCCGAGGCGCTCCTCGGCGGCGAGGTGCCGGTGACCACGCTCAAGGGCAAGGTCCTTCTCCGGATCCCGCCCGGCACCCAGAACGGCCATCGCTTCCGCCTCGCCGGGCAGGGCATGCCGCGCCTGCAGGGCGAGGGCGCCGGCGACCTGTACGCCCGGGCCCGCGTGATCCTCCCGACCAAGCTCGACGACGAGACGGCCGCAGCCGCCCGCGACCTGCTCCTGGCAAGCTCGATCAGCCCGACCCACGCAACCCGACCACCTGACACGAATCCACGCAGCCGATCACCCGATCCCCGGACCCGGAGAACCCACGATGCAACTCGATCGCTATACCGAGAAGGCCCAGGAGGCCATCGCCGCCGGCCAGGCCGCCGCACAGCGCATGGAATCGCCCGTCCTCGACGCCGAGCACCTCCTGTTCGCCCTCGTCGAGCCCGATGACGGCGTGCCCGCCGAGACCCTGCGCCGGCTCGGCGTCGACCTGCCCGCGTTCCGCGACGAGCTGGCCGGGATCCTCGGCAAGCGGGCCCGGATCCAGGGCGGCTCGCTGTCGCTCGATCCGCGCGCGAAGCGGGTCCTCGAGCTCGGCGAGGAGGAGGCCCGCCGGCTCGGCGACGAGTACGTCTCGACCGAGCACCTCCTGCTCGGCGTCCTCGAGGTCGGCGGCGAGGGCCGCGACCTGCTCGAACGCCACGGGGCCACCCGCGAAGCCGTCCTCGAGGCGCTCAAGAGCGTCCGCGGCGGCCAGCGCGTCACCTCGCCGAATCCCGAGGGAACGTACGCCGCCCTCGAGAAGTACGGCCGCGACCTCACGGCCGAGGCCCGGGCCGGCAGGCTCGATCCGGTCATCGGCCGCGACGACGAGGTCCGCCGGGTCATCCAGGTCCTGAGCCGTCGGACGAAGAACAACCCGGTCCTCATCGGCGAGCCGGGCGTCGGCAAGACCGCGATCGTCGAGGGCCTCGCCCAGCGGATCGTCCGCGGCGACGTGCCCGAGGGCCTCAAGGACAAGCGGGTCGTCTCGCTCGACCTCGGCGCCCTGATCGCCGGCGCGAAGTTCCGGGGCGAGTTCGAGGAGCGGCTGAAGGCCGTCCTCAAGGAGATCAAGGACGCCGAGGGCCAGGTCATCCTGTTCATCGACGAGCTCCACACCGTCGTCGGCGCCGGCGCGGCCGAGGGGGCGATGGACGCCTCGAACATGATCAAGCCGATGCTCGCCCGGGGCGAGCTCCACACGATCGGGGCGACGACGCTCGACGAGTACCGCAAGCACATCGAGAAGGACGCCGCCCTCGAGCGTCGCTTCCAGCCGGTCGTCGTCGACGAGCCGACGGTCGAGGAGACGATCTCGATCCTGCGCGGCCTGCGCGAGCGCTACGAGGTCCACCACGGCGTCCGGATCACCGATTCCGCGCTCGTCGCCGCCGCGACGCTCAGCCATCGCTACATCACCGGCCGGTTCCTGCCCGACAAGGCGATCGACCTCGTCGACGAGGCCGCGTCGCGGCTGCGGATGGAGATCGACTCGATGCCGGTCGAGCTCGACGAGGCCGAGCGCCGCCGGATCCAGCTCGAGATCGAGCGCGAGGCCCTCCGCAAGGAGAAGGACGACGCATCGAAGGCCCGTCTCGCGGCGCTCGAGAAGGAGCTCGCCGACCTCGAGGAGCAGACCGGCGCGCTGAAGCAGCGCTGGGAGGCCGAGAAGACGGCGATCGCCGCGATCCGGGCGTCGAAGACGGAGCTCGAGCAGCTCCAGGTCCGGATCGAGCAGGCCCAGCGCGAGACCGACTACGAGACGGCCGCCAAGCTCCAGTACGAGACCCTGCCCGCGCTCCAGAAGCAGCTCGCGGAGCAGACCGAGGCGCTCGCCCGGCTCCAGGGCCCGGGCTCGCTCCTGCGCGAGGAGGTCACCGCCGACAACATCGCCGAGATCGTCGCCGCCTGGACCGGGATCCCCGTGACCCGGCTGATGGAGGGCGAGCTCGAGAAGCTCGTGAAGATGGAGGAGCGCCTCCACCAGCGGGTGGTCGGCCAGGACGAGGCGATCGAGGCCGTGTCGGACGCGGTCCGGCGCGCCCGGTCCGGCCTCGGCGACCCACGCCGGCCGATCGGGTCGTTCCTCTTCCTCGGCCCGACCGGCGTCGGCAAGACGGAGCTCGCCCGAGCCCTCGCGGAGTTCCTGTTCGACGACGAGGGGGCGCTGACCCGGATCGACATGAGCGAGTACATGGAGAAGTTCTCCGTCTCGCGGCTGATCGGGGCCCCGCCCGGCTACGTCGGCTACGAGGAGGGCGGCCAGCTGACCGAGGCGGTCCGCCGCCGGCCGTACCAGGTGATCCTGCTCGACGAGATCGAGAAGGCCCACCCGGACGTCTTCAACCTCCTCCTCCAGGTCCTCGACGACGGCCGCCTGACCGACGGCCAGGGCCGGACCGTCGACTTCAAGAACACGGTCATCATCATGACCAGCAACGTCGGCAGCCAGCTCATCATCGCGGCCGCCGGTCACGACCGCGACGCCGCGGCCTACGACGTCATGAAGCGCCAGGTGACCGAGGCCCTGCGGGCCCAGTTCCGGCCGGAGTTCCTCAACCGCATCGACGAGATCATCGTCTTCCACGCCTTGACGGACACCGAGCTGGAGCGAATCGTCGACCTGCTGCTCGCGGGCCTCGAGCGGCGGCTCGCCGAGCAGGACCTCCGGATCGAGCTGACACCGGCCGCCCGGGCGCTGATCGTCCGCGAAGGCACGGACCCGGCGTACGGCGCCCGGCCGCTGAAGCGGACGATCCAGCGTCTCGTCGAGAACCCGCTGGCGCGGGCCCTGCTCAAGGGCGAGTTCTCCCCGGGCGACACGATCAAGATCGACGCCGACCCGGTGAACGGGACGCTGGTCTTCGCGACGGATCGCTCGACGGTCGTCGCCGAGGCCGGCCAGCGACGGGACGCTCGATCGCGGGCCGGAAACGGCGGCGCGGACGAGTCGGTCGGCGCCGGCGCCGCACGCCGGCCGAAGTCGGTCCTCGACCTGCCCGAGGTCGACGAGAGCCGACGGGATCGCGACGGCGGCGAGCTCGTCAACTGATGGGCCGTCGTCAGCGGGCCGGATGAGGCTCGACGAGGCCGTCGCGCGGCTGGCGGTACTGCCCGACCCGCTGCCGCCCGGACGGGCGGAGCTCCAGCCGGTCTTCATCGACGACCGACTCCGGCCGCGGCTCGATCCCACGACGACTGCCCGGCCGGCGGCGGTCCTGGTCCTCATTCATCCCGGCCCCGACGGCGAGGCGCGCCTCGTCCTGACCGAGCGGCTGAGCTACGACGGCCACCACAGCGGCGAGATCAGCTTTCCGGGCGGCAAGGCGGAGCCGGACGATGCCGATCCCGCCGCGACGGCCCTGCGCGAGGCGACCGAGGAGGTCGGGCTCGATCCGGTCGCGGCGAACATCCGGATCGTCGGCCGCCTCGACGAGGTCTTCATCCCGGTCAGTGACTTCCGGATCACGCCGATCGTCGCGGTCGCATCCAGGCCGCTGGTGCTCGTGCCGCACCCGGGCGAGGTGGCCCGGATCCTGACGCCGTCCGTCGACGCGTTCCTGCCCGACGCCGACATCGAGATGGTCGAGCGGACGATCCGCGACTGGCCGGTCCGCTACGGCGGGTTCCGGATCGAGGGCCTGCACGTGTGGGGCGCGACCGCCCGGATCCTCGGCCAGCTCGGCGCGATCCTGGCCGGTTCGCCCGTCGGCGAGGCGGGCGCGGAGCCCCTCGTCCAGCACGCCGACCCGGCCGATTGAGGAACCTTCACCGACCGGCCCCCTAATTCTTCACGCCCAAACGCAGCCCGGACTGTCATGGTGGCGGCGGCCCGTCGGCGCACTTGCGGCGTCGCACCGGGACCTGCGGGGCCGCCGGCCTCGCCTCGTGGATGGGGGGCGCGCTCACTCCGCGCCCGCCCGAGGAGGTTGCGCCATGCGCAAAGTGCTCCTGTCCCTGGCTGCGGCTGCGCTCCTCGCTTCCGCATGCAACAGCGCCGCGCTCCCGGCCGCGTCGTCGGGACCCGTCGCCCCGGGCCACCACAACCCGCCGATCGTCTACCCGCCGGCGGCCACGCCGTACCCGACCCAGCCGGGCGACGTCACGTACGAGGATCCCGGCACGAACCCGTGGGTCGATCCGGAGCAGGATGGCGAGTCCACCTTCGGGCTCGACGTCGACACCGCGTCGTACACGATCGCCCAGCGCTACGTCCAGGACGGGCTCCGGCCGGATCCCGCGAGCGTTCGGGTCGAGGAGTGGGTGAACGCCTTTGCGCAGGGCTATCCGGCTCCCGAGGAGGACGCCTTCGCGATCGTCGCGGACGGCGGCCCGACGCCGTTCGTCGACGAGGGCGAGGTCCTCCTCCGGATCGGTCTCCAGGCCCGCGACGTCACGGCCCGCGATCGCCAGCGGGCATCGCTCACCTTCGTCGTCGACACGTCCGGCTCGATGGCCCAGGACGGCCGCCTCGAGATGGTCAAGGACGCGATGCGGATCCTCATTCGCGGCCTCGATGGCGACGATCGTGTTGCCATCGTCACGTTCGGCGACACCGCTCGCGTCGTGCTCGGCCCAACCCAGGCCACCCGCGCTGCCGAGATCCTCGATGCCCTCGACGGCCTCCATCCGGGCGGCTCGACCAATCTCGAGGCCGGGCTCCGGCTCGGCTACGACCTCGCCCGTCAGACCCTGACCGAGAACGACATCGATCGGGTCGTCCTCGCCTCCGACGGGGTCGCCAACGTCGGGCTCACCGATCCGAGCGGGATCCTGTCATCGATCAAGCGCGATGCCGACGCCGGCATCGAGCTCGTGTCGGTGGGCGTCGGAATGGGCAACTACAACGACGCCCTGCTCGAGCAGCTGGCCGACCAGGGCGACGGCTTCTATGCCTACATCAACACCCTCGACGAGGCCCGCCGGCTCTTCACCGAGGAGCTCACGAGCACCCTCGAGAGCGTCGCGCTCGACGCCAAGGCCCAGGTCTCGTTCGATCGCGAGAGCGTCCTCGCCTACCGCCTCGTCGGCTACGAGAACCGGGCGATCAGCGACCGCGACTTCACCAACGACGACGTCGCGGCGGGCGCGATCGGGGCCGGCCACTCGGTCACCGCGCTCTACGCCGTGCGGCTCTCCCGGAACGCCGGACCCGACAGCCACCTGGCGACGGTCCGGCTGCGCTGGACCGATCCCGAGAGCGGCGACTCGTCGGAGATGAGCCGCGAGGTCCGGAGCCGCGACCTCGCCGGCTCGTTCGCGCGGGCGAATCCGTACTTCCGGTTCGACGCGATCGTCGCGGCCACGGCGGAGCTCCTCCGCGGTGGCGAGCTGGCGCGCCGGCTCGACCTGTCCACCGTGGCCAACGTCGCCAATCGCGAAGCGGAGCTCCTGCCCGCGACCGACGAGGTCCACGCCTTCCTCGAGCTGCTCGACGACCTGGGCCGCCTCGCGCGGCTGAGCGCCGGGCCCGGCCGGTCCGCCAATCCGGTGGACCGGCGAATCCGAATTTCCCGCGTCGGCCGGTGTCCGAGGAGGAGCGGCACCGGCCGACGCATGTCCGCCAGCGGGCGTGACGCGGCCAGGGCCGGGAGAACCCGCAACGGCCGGCCGGGAGGCCCTGGCTGTCCGAGGGGTTGCGGACGCCGCAGGCTCGATCGATGGACCGCGATCAACCGATCCGACATCCCGGCCGCCGTCGGCGTCTCGCGACGATCCTGCCCGTCGTCCTCGTCAGCGCCGTCGTCGCCGTCGGGGCGGCCGCCATCCCGAGCGGGCTCGCGGCGCGCGTCGTCCGAACGGTCACGGGCGCTCCGGCCAACGACGCTCGGCGGACCGCTGCCCACCTGCGAGGCGGGCGATCTCCTGGCCGTTCATCGCGAGCCGGCCGACTGGCGACGGACGCTGCTGGACCCGACGTTCCGGCTCGAGCGCGACTGGCAGCCCGCCGATCTCGTGCCCGTCGAGGAGGCCGGGATCAGCGGCTCGGGCTCGATCCGGCTGCTCGTCGTCGACGACCTCCGGTCGATGACCCGGGCGGCTCGCGCCGACGGCATCCGACTGCGCGTCCGGTCCGCCTTCCGCACCTTCGAGGATCAGGCCCGGACGGTCGACAGCCTCGAGCGGGCCTACGGCTCCGCGTGGACCGCATTGTCCGCGGCCCGGCCCGGTCATTCCGAGCATCAGCTCGGGACGGCGCTCGACCTCGACGGCGGGGACGCCTGGCTGGCGGTCAACGCCTGGCGCCACGGGTTCGCGATCAGCTACCCGCCGGAGCACAGCCCCGGGTCGACCTGCTACAAGCCCGAGCCGTGGCATGTCCGGTACCTCGGCCGCGAGCGGGCGCGGGACGTGCACGAGTCCGGGATCAGCCTGCGTGAGTGGCTGTGGCTCCACGGCGCGGAGACCGCCTGAGCGGCACCACGCGGCGCGCGGCCGGTCAGTGCGGCTCGCCGGCCTCCGGGTCAGGCGGCGGCGGATGACCGGAGCCGGCCAGCGTTCCGTCGCCGCGGCTCACGATCCGCGGACCCGGCCCGATCTCGGCCATGGCGCGCGCCTCGAGGATCCCGCGGAACATCGTGTCGTCCGGTCCGGCCAGCTCGACGACGAACGCCCGCATCGGTCCGTGGTCCGCCCACGCCCCGTGTGGCACGTCCGGCGGCCAGAGGATCGCCTCACCCGCCGCGACCCGGAGCGGCTCGCCGTCGACGACGACCCAGCCACCGCCCTCGATGACGATGAACCAGGTCGTGTTCGGGTTCGTGTGGGGCTCGATCCGGCCGTTGCGCGCGAACGCGAGCTCGCTGATGACGCCGCGCGCGTCGCTGTGGATGACCTGCCCGCTGACGCCGGTCGTCCCGGGTGGGCCGTCCGGACGGCGGTGACCGACGCCGAAGCGGCGGACCTCGATCGGCATCGTCGGTCGGCTCGCGGGGTGATTCGGGACGGCGAGTCGCCGGCTAGCGCCGGCGGCGGCCGCGGTTGGATCGGCTGCGCTGGGCGTTCGGGCGGCTGCCGCCGGCGCGCACGGCCTTGGGCCGGATCGTCGCCTCGGGATGGGCGAACTTCGAGCGGGTGAAGTAGCGCTGCTTGGCGAGCTTCTGCTCGTAGACCTCGAACATCGGCGGGAAGCGCACGAAGCGGACCCAGAGCAGGGTCGCGAGCCCGGACACGACGATCACGAGCAGGACGATGATGTAGAACTTGAACACCGCCGCGACGAGGATCAGCCCGAACAGGCTGACGCCCGTCCAGAGCAGCCACTCGTACATGTCGAGGTACGGCGCATGACGGTGGAGGGCCCGGGTCCGGACGTTGTAGAGGATCACGAGGCCGATCAGCAGCCCGAGCGTGGCGACCCACGTGATCGTGTACGTGTCCGGAAACAGGTGCGCGTTGAACGGCTTGAACAAGTACTCCCAGGGAAGCAGCCGCACGTTCAACCTCGATCATCGGGGGGCCGTGGACCGGACTCGCCGAGCCGGGTCCGGCGCGGCGAAATGATCGCCGCTGACGACGGAGTATGCCACGGCCCGCGCTATACTCGGCTGCGAGTGGAGGGGATGCGCCGTGCGGTGGCGAGGGCCCCGCTTCGGATGAGGAGAAGCCCGGGTGCGAGCCCTGCTGTCGGTCGCCAACCGCGACGGGATCGTCTCTCTGGCGCGGGAGCTCCTGGCGGCTGACGTCGAGGTCTACGCGACCGACGGCACCCGCGATCACCTGGCAGCCGACGGCGTCGAGGTCCGGCCCGTCTCCGACCTGACCGGCCTGCCGACCCTGATCGGCGGCCAGATCAAGACCTTCCATCCGGCGATCTATGCCGGAATCCTCGCCCGCCGCGACATCCCGGCCCAGATGGACGAGCTCGATCGAGCAGGGGATCGGTGCGATCGATCTCGTCGTCGTCAACGTGAGCCCGTTCGCGCCGGCGGTCGGAGCCCAGCTGGTGCCGATCGACGAGGCGATCGAGATGATCGACGTCGGCGGCGCGGCGCTCCTCGGGGCGGCGGCCCGCAACGGCGCCGGCGTGGCCGCGGTCGGCAGCCCGGAGCACTATCCCAAGGTCGTCGCGGAGCTCAAGAAGCACCACACGATCAGCGCCGAGCTGCGGGCGACCCTGGCCGCCGACGCGTTCGGGGCCGTGGCCGCCTACTACGCCGAGATCGCCGCCTACCTGAACCAGATCTCGAACAACATGTTTCCCAAGCGCCTGGCGGTCGTCCTCGAGAAGGTCGACGACCTGCGCTACGGCGAGAACCCCCATCAGCGGGCGGCGTTCTACCGCGAGACGACCCATCGCAGCGGAACCCTCGCCGACGCGACCCAGATCCGGGGCGATCGTCCGTCGTTCAACAACTACCTCGATCTCGACACGGCGTACCGGATCGCGCGCGACTTCACCGCGCCGACGGTCGCGATCGTCAAGCACACCGACCCGGTCGGGATCGCGTCGGGCGACGAGCTGGTCGAGGCCTACCGCCATGCGCTCGAGACCGATGCGGTCGCGGCGTTCGGCGGGATCGTCGGCGTCAATCGCGAGATGGACGGCGCAACGGCTCGCGAGATCGCCGCCAACTCGTACGAGGCCGTCGTGGCCCCGGCCTACAGCCAGGCCGCGCTCGGCATCCTCAAGGCCAAGGCCGGGCTCGAGATCCTCGCCGTCCCGCCGGACCCGACCGAGGGGATGCGCGACTACGGCATCGCCAGCCTCGACTTCAAGCGCGTCGCCGGCGGGCTCCTCGTCGAGACCCTCGACGAGGTCGGGCTCGATCGCGGCCGGCTCCAGGTCGTGACCAAGCGCCGGCCGACGCTCGACGAGCTGAACGACCTGCTGTTCGCCTGGCGCTCGGTCTGCCATGTCCGGTCGAACGCGATCGTCCTCGCCCGGAACGGCGCGACGATCGGGATCGGCGCGGCGCAGGCGAGCCGCCAGACGTCGGTCGAGATCGCCCTGCGCAAGGCCGGCGACCGCACCAAGACCGCCGTCATGGCGAGCGACGCCTACTTCCCCTTCCCCGACGGGATCCAGATCGCCGCCACCGCCGGCGTCACCGCGATCATCCAGCCGGGCGGCTCGATCCGCGACGAGATGGCGATCGAGGTCGCCGATCGCCACCACCTCGCCATGGTCTTCACGGGCCGAGCGCCACTTCCGCCACTAGTCGCAGCATCGAGCTCCCCGGAGGTCAGGCTATGGAACAACTGCTTGCGCTCGAGATGGTCCGCGTCACCGAGGCCGCGGCGCTCGCCTCCGCCCGGTTCATGGGCCGCGGCGAGAAGGACGAGGCCGATCGGGCCGCCGTCGAGGCCATGCGGGCGACGATGGACGAGATCGAGTTCGCGGGCACGATCGTGATCGGCGAGGGTGAGCGCGACGAGGCACCGATGCTCTGGATCGGCGAGCCGGTCGGGCGCCGGACGCCGGCCGGCGAGGAGAACAATCCCGAGATCGACATCGCCGTCGACCCGCTCGAGGGCACCAACCTCGTCGCCCACGGCCAGCCCGGCGCCATCACGGTCCTGGCGGCGTCCGAGAAGGGCGGCCTCGTCCACGCCCCGGACACGTACCTCGAGAAGCTGTGCGTCGGGTCCCGGTGCCGCCGGCAAGGTCGACATCCGCGAGAGCCCGACCGAGAACCTGCGCCGGATCGCCGCCGCCCTCGGCCGGTCGGTCAAGCGACATCACCGTCGTCATCCTCGAGCGGCCCCGTCATGAGGCGCTGATCGCGGAGGTCCGGGCGGCCGGCGCCCGGATCCAGCTCATCAGCGACGGCGACCTGTCCGCCGCGATCTCGACGGCGGTCTCGGGCACCGGCGTCCATGCCGTCATGGGCACCGGCGGCGCGCCCGAGGGCGTGATCACCGCGGCGGCGCTGCGCTGTCTCGGCGGCGAGATCCAGGCTCGCTTCCGCTATCGCAGCGACGACGAGCGGGCCCGCGGCGCCGCGATGGGCCACGGCGACGAGGACCGGGTCTACCACACGGAGGACCTCGCGCCCGGCGAGAACCTCGTCTTCTCGGCAACCGGTGTCACGGCCGGCGACCTGCTCGAGGGCGTGCGCTTCTTCGGCGGCGGTGCGCGGACCCACTCCCTGGTGATGGGCTACCAGACGAAGCAGGTCCGGTTCGTCGACACGGTCCACATGTTCGACCGCAGCCGGCCACCGTCAGTCCGCCTGTAGGGTCAAGGATTGGCGGGCGAGGCGATGACCGCGGGCACGATCGTCGCGATGGGCGGCGGCGGATTCCAGATGGAGCCCGACAACCCGCTGCTCGACGATCACGTCCTGGGGATTGCCCGCACGCAGTCCGGCCGTGACCGGCCACGGATCCTCCTGATCCCGACGGCGACGGGCGACGATGCGGAGGTGATCGCCGACTTCGAGCGGCTCTTTGCTCCGCCGCGTGCCGAGCCGCGGGTCCTGCGCCTGTTCGCTCGGGCCGACGGCGGATCTCGCGGCCGTGGTCCGCGAGCAGGACGCCGTCTACGTCCTCGGCGGCAACACCGCCAACCTGCTCGCCCTGTGGCGGCTCCACGGCCTGGACCGGGCGCTGCGCGAGGCCTGGGCGGCCGGCGTCGTCCTGGCCGGCATGTCGGCTGGCGCGATCTGCTGGTTCGAGGCCTGTACGACCAATTCCTTCGGGCCGACGCTCCGGCCACTCGACGGCGGTCTCGGATTGCTCGAGGGGAGCTTCTGTCCGCACTACCACGGCGAGGAGCAGCGGCGGCCGGTCTACCGCGGGTTCGTCGCTGACGGCACGCTGGCTGCGGGCTACGCCGTCGACGACGGGGCGGCGCTGGTGTTCGCCGGCCGCGCGCTCCTCGAAGTCGTCGCCTCGGCGCCCGATGCCGGCGCCTGGCACGTGGCGCCGGACGGAGCCGGCGGGTCGGTCGAGACGGCCCTCCCGACGCGGTACCTGGGCGCGTCATGACGGACGCACCGCCGATCGCCCTCCGGCCCTGGGCGCCCGAGGACCTCGCCCTCCAGGGCCGCGGCTTCGCAACCGCCGCGACCCGGCTCGTCGTCGAAGCGGCCTGGGCGGCCATTCCTCGCCCGGTCCATGCGTATCCGAACGTCGCCAACGCAGCGTCCAACGCGATCGCACGCAAGGCCGGGTTCCGGCTGCTCGGGTCGGAGTCGCTCGAGTATCCGAAGGGCCACTGGATGATGTGCAAGGACTGGGTCGTCGCGCCACCCGCCGGGGTCAGCCCGACGGCCGATCCGGGCTGATCGGCCGCCAGGCGAACGACGCCGCGTCCCGCGTCGCGATTGCGCGAACCGCATCGGCGCCCACATCGAGTCGCCTCCACCCGGACGAGAGCCCACGACGCACCGGCCGCCGCGGTTGGTCGAACGGACCCGGAGCAGCCCCAGGAGGCGTTGTGTGCAATATCATGTCGGTTGCAGACAAATCTGAGGACGCCGGATGAAGCTCGAGGGCAGGATCGACATCGCCGCTCCACCGGCCGCCGTCGTGGGCGGTCGTCATCGACCCGACCGACCTCGCGGCCTGTGTGCCGGGCGTGCGCGACGTGCGCCAGGTCGATCCGAACACATTCGATGGCACCGTCCGCGCCGCGATCGGGCCGCTCGAAGGCGATTTCGCGTTCCGGTCGGTCCTCACGCTGACGCGCGAGCCGTCCGATCTCGTCGTCGACGTCGAGGGCACCGACTCCATCACGAAGAGCCGTGTCGTCACCCACGTCGAGGTGACCCTCACCGAGCCTGCACCGGGCCAGACCAGCCTGGCGTACCGCGCGACGGTCACCGTCAAGGGCAGGCTGGCGATCGTCGGCGAGATGGTCCTGCGAGCCACGGCCGGGATGATGGTCGGCCAGGTCAGCCGCTGTCTCCGGAGCCGGCTCGAGCCGCTCGGAGCCGGCCGCGGCAGTCGACCGGTGACCGGCCGGGCTACGATCGACAGCGCGGGCTACGACGTTATCGTGGTCGGGGGCGGCACCGCCGGCTGCGTGATCGCGGCGCGTGCCAGCGAGGACCCGGCCTGTCGCGTCCTGCTCCTCGAGGCCGGGCCCGACCCCCAGCCGATTCCTGACATCGTGAGCGACCCGAAGCGCCAGTCGGAGCTCCTGCTCGAGTCGCCGTACATCCGGATGTACGACGTCGAGCGCGACGACGGGTCGTCCTTCCCGCTCCTGTCCGGCCGGATCATGGGCGGCGGGTCCTCGGTCAACAACCTGGCCGTCGTCCGCCCGATGGCCCGCGACTTCGCAGCGTGGGAGGAGTTCGGCGGGCCGGCCTGGTCGTACGCACGCCCTGCTGCCCTCGATGCGCGCCATCGAGACCGATCCGGACTTCGGCGACAGCCCCCTGCACGGCGCCGCTGGGCCCCTCCGGCTCGAGCGCTCCTACCACTTGGACGACCCGGCCGACCCGCCGGTCGAGGCCCTCATCCGCGGCCGCCCAGGACCTCGGCCTGCCGCTCTGCCACGACCTCAACGTCGCGGAGCCCTATGGCGTGAGCGCGTCGCCCTACACGTCCGGGACGGGCGCCGCCAGTCGACGACGGTCGCCTGGCTCGACCCGGTCCGGCGGCCGCCCGAACCTGACGATCCTCGCCGACGCGGTCGTCGACCCGCGTCGTGCTCGACGGTCGGTCGCGCCTGCGGCGTCGAGGTCACCATCGCGTCCGGCGAGCGGTCCATCGCGGCTGCGGATCGGATCGTGCTTGCGGCCGGCGTCTACCACTCCCCCAGCTCCTCCTCCTGTCGGGCATCGGCCCGCGCGACCGAGCTCGATCGTCACGGGATCCGCCGCTCGTCGAGCTCGCCGGGGTCGGGGCGAACTACCAGGACCACGCGGTCGTCTACATCACCTACCAGGGAACGACCGACCTCCGCGAGGACTACGTCATCCCGAAGGTCCGCCTGATCGCGAAGAGCGATCCCGGGCGCGACGCTCCCGACCTCCACGTGTTCATGCGGCCGTCGATCCGGATGGAGGGCATGGCGCCGCTCCTGCCCGTGTCGCTCCACCTGCTCGAGCACCGATCGCGGGGCCGGGTGCGTCTCGCCTCGGCGGATCCCCTGGAGCTGCCGATCGTGGAGCCCGCCCTGCTCGAGCATCCCGATGACGTGGCGGCGATGCGTCGGCGGGATCCGCCTGGTCGACCGCCTCACGAGTCACCCGGCCCTCGCCGCGTTCTACGGCCCGCGCGTCGTGCCCGAGCCGCACGACCGACCTGGTCGAGCACATCCGGGCGAGCTACATCACGCTACAACCACGGGGTCGGAACGTGCCGGTTCGGGCCGGCGGACGATCCGGGCGCGGTCGTCTCGTCCGACGCTCCAGGTCCACGGCGTGGACGGCCTGTGGGTCGCCGACGCGTCGGTGCTCCCGACCGTGCCCCACGCGAACACCGCCTGGCTGCGATCCTCGTCGGCGAGATCGCGGCCGACGCGTTGCGCAGCGCCTGACGCACGGGCCGCGATGCAGATCGGGATCGGGCTGCCGACACGGGCCGACGGGCTCTCCGCCGAGGACGATCCGGGTGTGGGCCACGCGTGCCGACAGCGGTCCGTTCTCGAGCCTGGCAACGCTCGACCGGGTCGTGTTCCCGGCCCACGAGCCGTTGATCGCCCTCGCCTCCGTCATCGGCGTCACGTCGCCGAATTCGGCTGCTGGCGAGCGTCGTCATTGCTCCGACTCGGGAGACGACGCTCCTCGCGCGCCAGGCGGCATCGCTCGACAGCCTGTCCGGCGGTCGCCTCAGCCTGGGTGTCGGCGTCGGCATCCGGCGCGACGACTACGCCGCGACCGGCATGGCCTTCGAACGACGTGGCCGGCGGCTCGACGAACAGCTGCCCCTGCTTCGCCGGATCTGGGCCGGGGAACCCGCCGCCGGTGGCGCCGAGCGGATCGGCGTGCCACCCGCCCGGCACGGTGGCCCGGAGCTTCTGGTCGGCGGCTATGTCGCGGCGGTGGCGGGCCGGATCGCGGCCCATGCCGACGGCTTCATGGCCCCCGGCGGTGGCGAGCCGGACCGGATGGCGGCTCTGTGGCGGACGATCGAGGACGCCTGGTCGGCCGCCGGCCGGACCGGCCGGCCGCGCTGGGTCGGCTCGAGCTATGTCGCGCTCGGCCCGGCGGCCGACCGCCAGGCCGCTGACTACATCCGCTCCGCGTACGCATTCGACCCGGCCCTCGCCGAACGGCGACTCGCGGGGGATCCCGACGACGGCGGGGGCGGTCCGTGACCTGCTCCGGCGCCAGGCGGACATGGGACTCGACGAGTTCGTCCTGCGACCGTGCGCCCCTGACCTGCGCCTCGTCGATCGCCTGGCCGACCTCCTCGGGTCGGCGGCCGGGAGCGACCGCGCCGACGACCTGGCGTGACGGGCCAGCCGATCGGAGGGGACCGCCGCTGGTTCATGACGCTCCTCGTCATGGCGACCCTCCTCCAGGCTGCGACCGCCGTGGCCCGCCCCATGGCCTCGTACCGGGCGCTCGAGATCGGCATGGATCCGAGCTCGCTCGGGTTCGTGGCCGCGGCGTTCGCGATCGCGCCGGTCGTGTTCGCCCTGTCCATCGGTCGCCAGATCGACCGCTGGGGGCCATTCGTGTTCCAGATCGGCTCGATGGTCCTCCTCGGAGTGGCGTCGGTCGGCCTGGCGTTCGCCGCCAGCCCGGCCGCGCTCCTCGTCCTGATCGGCATGCTCGGCCTGGGGCAGCTCATCTTCGTCGTCGCCGATCAGACGATCGTCGGGAGCCGGACACCGAGCGGGGCCTACGACAGCCGTTTCGGATCGCTGTCGTTCGTCGCCTCGCTCGGCCAGCTGATCGGGCCGGCCGCGGCCGGGGTGATCGCCGCCGACGGGACCGCCGAGGGAACGACTCGGGCGCTTCTCCTCGGCGCCGCCCTGTCGGTCGTCGCGATCCCGCTCGGGCTCGTGGTCTGGCGTCGCGATCCGGGGCCGGCCGTGGCGCCGCCGGCCATCCGGCCCGCGGCGCCGGCGATCCTCTCGATCCTGCGGATGCCGGGAATGGGACCGGCGATGCTCGCGAGCATGACCGTCCTCGCGACGATGGACGTCATCACCGTCTACCTGCCGGCGATCGGCGAGGAACGCGGTTTGAGCGTGGCGACGGTCGGTGCGTTGCTCGCCGTGCGGGCCGGCGCCTCGATGGCGTCGCGTCTGTTCCTCGGCCGGTTGGTTGCGATCGCTGGGAGGGAGCGCCTGCTGATCGCCAGCCTGGGCATCGCCGCGGCGTCGGTCGTCGCGCTGCCGTTCCTGCCCCTGCCACTCGCCTTCCTCACGATGGCGATCGCCGGCATGACGCTCGGGATCGGCCAACCGATGACGATGTCGTGGGTCGCGGCCCGGGCAACGGACGCGGCACGCGGCACGGCCATGTCGCTCCGGCTGCTCGGCAACCGGGTCGGCCAGGTCGTGATCCCGATCGCCGCGGGCTCGATCGCGGTCTTCACCGGGACCGCCGGCGTCATCGCCGCCGCCGGGTCTGACGGTCGCGCTCAGTGCCGTGGTGGTGGCTCGCCAGCAGTCCTCCGACGAAGGACCGGCAGCGAGCGACGGCTAAGGCGCCGCGCCGCGCCCGGGCGCTCTCGCCGGCGCCTCGCCTTCGCCGGCAGCGAGGCTAGGCGCTCGCGGCGAGCAGGCTCGGATCCGTCCGGTCGAGGCGGAGGTTGGGGATGACCTCGCGACCGAAGACCTCGATGAACTCCTCCTGGTTGCGCCCGACGTTGTGGAGGTGGACCTCGTCGAAGCCCATGTCGACGTAGTGCTGGATGTGTTTCGTATGGGCCTCGAGATCGGACGTCATCAACACCCGGTTCCGGAAATTCTCGGGCCGGACCAGCGTGGCCATCGCCGCGAAGTCCTCGGGATGCTTGATGTCCTGCTTCGGAAAGGGCATTCCGCCGTTCGGCCACTCGACGCATCGCGTTGTCGACGGCTTCTTCGTCGGTCCGGGCCCACGACACGTGGATCTGGAGCATCTTGGGCGACGCGGACGGGTCCTTGCCGGCCTCGCGGGCTCCTTCCTCGAACTTGTCCCAGAGCATCCCGATCTTCTCGTCGGCTGCGCCGACCGTGATGATCCCGTCGGCGAACTTGTCCGGTCTTCTTCGCGTTGATCGGTCCGGCGGTCGCGACGTAGACCGGGACCGGCGTCTCGGGCCGGGTGTAGAGCTTCGCGCTCTCGAGGGTGAAGTACTCACCCTTGTGCTTGACGACCTTGCCGGTGAACAGCTTGTTGATGATCTCGATCGACTCGAACATCATGGCGCTCCGCGAGCCGACCTCCGGCCAGCTCCCGCCGATCACGTGCTCGTTGAGCGCCTCGCCGGCCCCGAGCCCGAGGCAGAACCGGCCGGGATACATCGCACCGAGCGTCGCCGCGGCGTGGGCGATCACGGCGGGGTGATAACGGAACCCCGGGCAGGTCACGGCCGTTCCGAACTTCAGCGAGGTCCGCTGGCCGAGGGCACCCATGAAGGACCACGCGAACGCGCTCTGGCCCTGGGGGGGTCCATGGGTGGAAGTGCTCGCTGACCATGAAGCCGGCCTCGAAACCGGCGTCCTCGGCCGCGGCGCACCAATCGAGCAGATCGGTTGGATGGAACTGCTCGAGCATCGCCGCGTAGCCGATCGTCGTCATCGTGCTCCCTGCGCTGTTGCGCCGACCCGGCAATCGCGTCAGGTCAGATTGTACCCAATCATGACTCACTTGTATCCATACCCTCTGGACCTGCATCGGCGCGCCGGGTCGGGCGTGGCCGCGGCGTCGACTGGTTCGGTCGAGGCGCTCGACGTCGCGGCGGCGAAGCAGGTAGCCGGACGGGCCGCGCGACGCCGCCAGGCGCCCGGTCCGGATCGCCCGGCGCAGCCAGCCGGCGTCGCGGCGAACCAGGGCGCGCCGCCTCGGCCACCGTCAACGGGTCGCCCGACTGGTAGAAGTCGCTGTGATGGCCGAGATCGCTGTGATAGATCGGACCGGCGTCGACCACGAACGTGGCCGGTCCGGCGCCCCCCGGAGCGGCGAAGCGGCCCGTGGTCAGGCGCCGGTCGTAGGCCCGCCGCGCGAGCCGGGTCGCCGAGAACCTCGTACGCGCGGGCGATCCGCTTGAACCGCCGCTCGAGCGCCGGGTCGCCGTCGTGTCCGTCGGGGTGGGTCGCGCGGGCGAGGCGCCGGAAGGCGGCCCTGATCTCGCGCTGCGTCGCGGTCGACGGGACCCCGAGCGTCGCGTAGTGGCCGCGCCGCGCCGCCCGCCATCGCGCGGCGGTCAGATCAGGCGCGGTCGCGCTCGGCGACGCTGGCCGCGATCGTCGCGGTTGATGTGCGCACCGAGCGGCGCGCCGGCCGGGCGGTCCTGGTTGCACAGGTCCATCGCGATCCGAGCGTATGCGATCGCGGCGTCCGTCAGGTCCTTGACCTTGAACGACTTGCGCGCGGCGTGGCTGGTCGAGCGCGGGGCATAGCTGATCGCCGGGATCCCCAGCTCGTTGAACGCATTCGTGTCCCGCCACATGCTCGTCACCGGCTCGCCGACGATCATCGGCGGGCGTGTCGAACACCTGGTCGTGGCAGCGCCGGACCGTCTCGATCAGACGCTCCGCGCCGATCGCCTCGAAGCCCGGGCGGTAGAGGAACAGCTCGACCGTCCCTTCGACCCCGACGTCGCGCAGGATCGTCCTGAGCTGCATCGCGCAGGTCGAGCGGGTTGGCCCCCGGCAGGATCCGGGTGTCGACGTAGAACGAGCACAGCTGCGGCGCGCTCGTCAGGCCGAACGGATAGCCGGCCCGGATGGCGTTGATGCTCGCCTTGGGCACGATCGTCCCGTTCGGGCTCTCGTAGGTGTTCGCGACCTGGTAGTGCGTAGGCCCACGTCTCGAAGGCCTCGATGACGGCGGCGGTCCGGACGATCGCGTTCGGCGCGTCGGCCAGGCCGGTCGGGCGGGGCAGGTACGGCGTGTAGTAGCGCGGCGTGTCGGTGAAGACCGTGACCTTGAAATGGGCCTTGCCCGGGCTCGATCCCGACGATCCCGAAGCCCGTCCCCTCGGCGACGAGCGCGAAGTCGGCGACGGCCCCGTGGGTCACCATGAACCGCGCCCCGAGGTCCTTGCTCAGATAGCGCCGGCCCCTGCCACTCGTCGATCGGCTCGCGCGAGA
Organism: uncultured Chloroflexia bacterium; assembly: GCA_963783055.1. Taxonomy (GTDB): domain Bacteria; phylum Chloroflexota; class Limnocylindria; order Limnocylindrales; family CSP1-4; genus CF-46. The sequence continues at coordinate 40,909 of CAWAMB010000001.1, read as the reverse complement.
TCTCGCCGGCCACGGCGCTCACGATCAGGTCGCCCTTGAGCGGGATACCGGCCTCCAGGATCGCCTTGCCGGCGACGAGGAAGGCGGCCATCGGGCCCTTGTCGTTGACCACCCCGTCGCCGAAGATCTCGTCGCCCTCGACCCACGCCGAGTGGTAGAGCGGGATCGTTCGGGTCCCTGGCCGACCACGTCGCGTCCGGCCGGAGCGTCGTGTCGAGGTGGGAGTTGAAGATCAGGCTGTACCCGCCGCCCGTGCCGTCGATCCAGGCGGCGACGTTGATCCGGTCCTCGGTCAGCGCGAAGGTCCGCGGCCGGAACCCGTTCGCGGCCAGCCAGTCGCGGACGAAGCGGCCGGCCGGCGCCCTCGCTGCCGGTCGGGCTGTCGATGTTGCCGAGGGCGAGGGCGAGGTCGACCACCTCCTGCGGGATCGATCCGTGGCGACGACGTCATCGGGTGTCATGGGCGTACCTCCTGGGTCGCGGTCGCGGCGGGCGACCGGTGGACGAGGCCGGTCGCGTGGTCAGCGTCAGGGCGACTGCTCGGCGGTCGCCGGGAGCGGGCACGCCGATTCGGGCGGCGAGCGAGGCGCTCGAGCAGGATCGCCGCCGCCACGACGATCGCCGCCTGCGGCGCCCCGACCAGTCCATGATCGCGGCCAGCAGGACCGGTCCGATCAGCGCGCCGAGGTCCGCCGAGAAGCGATAGCCGGACAGGACCTTGGTGCGCTCGGCCGGGCGGCACGACCTCCGACAGCAGCGCCGTCTGGGAGCTCGTGAAGAAGTCGCCGAAGCCGATCAGCGCGGCGGCGAGCAGGAAGCGTCAGGAGGTCGCCCGTCAGGAGGAACGCCAGGTCGCCGACCGCGACCGCGGCCAGGCCGGCGGTGATCACCCGGCGCCGGCCGAGGCGGTCGCCGAGCATCCCGCCGGGCGTGGCGACGAGCAGCCCGGTGATCGACATCAGGGCGATCGCGGTCGCGATCGAGATGCCGCCGAGCCCGAGGGCCGTCGCCGCGTACAGCGGCAGGATCGTGTTCCGGAAGCCGTGGCGATGGATCATGTTGGCGACGACGCCGTAGTTCGTGACGGCGATCGCGACGCGCCGTTCGGCGGCCGTGCAGGACGCGATCGGCATCGCCACCGCCCTTGCCGGTGCCGGCCTGCCGCGCGAGGTCGATCCGCAGGAGCAGGGGCAACGAGGATCGACCGCCGCGACGAGGGCGAGGACGGCGGTCACCGCGAACGTCGCCCGCCAGCCGAATGCGGTCGCCGACGCAGGCCGCCGACCATCGGGTACAGGGCGATCCCGGTGTTGTTCGCGACGTGGAACAGGCTCATCACCTTGCCCCGGTTCGACCGGCGTGGCCGTCGCGCTCAGGGCCGACAGGATGACGGTCGCCAGGATCGCCGACGGCGATGCCGCGACCCGATCCGGGCGGCGATCAGCATCTCGACGCGTGCCGGCGAGCAGCGCCGAGGACCGACGACGACGAGCAGCATCGACGATGGCGATCACGCTCAGGCGACGCGGGCCGACCCTGTCGGCGAGGAAGCCCGGCCGGGCAGGTCGACGGCCAGCCGGGCCAGGCCGTACGAGCCGACGATGCAGCCGGCGGTCGTGATGCTCACCCCGAAGTCGTCGCGGATCATCGGGAAGGAGCGGCGTCAGGATGTTCGTGGCCGCGATCAGCAGGAAGATCGAGCCGGCAAGCAGCAGGGCTTCGCGCGGGATCCGGCGGCCGAGCGCGGGTCCGCCGCTGACGGCGCGTCCGGCGGTCGCTCGGGGCGTCGGACTCGGCGTGGCGCCTCGCCGGCCGTCTGCGACCGGCGGGGTCTCCGCGTCCGGCGAACGGCCCGTGGCGTCGCTGCGACGAGCGCCTGCCCGGGTCGCGGTGCTCCGTGTCGGCCGCGACGACCGCCGCCACGTCCGCACGGTCAGGCGCTGCCGGGTGCGAGCGCCAGATCGCTGTCGCGACACGACCGCCCGGAGCACGAGCTTGCGCACCTGGCGGGCGTCCATGGAGCCGGCGGCCGCCGCGGCGAGACGCGTGGAGCTCCATCGTCGTCCGGGTGTTCCCGGCCCGGTGACCTCGCGCAGCGTGTCGGCCAGGATCGCCCGGATCGCCGCGGCGCCGGGCTGGCCGATCTCCTCGATCAGGTCGGCCCGCGACAGGAACGCGGCGTCGACCCCGGCCCGGTAGTTCGTCGTGGCGACGAACGTGACGTTCGGCCAGGCCCGGGCGACGCGATCGACGCCGGACAGGACCGCGTCGGTGGCGCGATGGACGTCGACCGGGTTCGTCTCGAGCGACGCCCGGCTGCGGCTGACCGCCAGCGCCTCGACCTCGTCGAGCAGCACGACCATCGGATGGCCGCGGCTGGCGAGGTCCGGCATCGTCCGCTCGAACAGGCGCGCGACGGCACGCTGGCTCTCGCCGAGCATCTGGCTCGGGAACGACGTGGGGGTCGATGTCGACGAACAGCAGCGACCCGCCCTCGAGCGCCCGCGCCGCCTGGTCGGCGAGACCGCCGGCCAGCGTCGTCTTGCCCGTGCCGGGCGGCCCGGCAGGACGACCAGCCCGTGGATGGGCAGGCCGACCTGGCTGACCCGGCCGCGGTGGCGGAGCGAGAACAGCAGGTAGTTGAGCAGTCGGTCCTTCTGACCCGTCCGGGAGGACGATCCGATCCCAGCGATCGCGCCAGTCGTCGTCGGGCAGCTCGCGTCAGGCCGGCGATGCCCTCGACGCCGGGCGGGACGGTGATGGCGGGCACGGCCTAGGCCTCCGGCCGTCCCTCGAGGTGGTCCGGCCAGACGACGTCCGGTCAGGTCGGGCGCGTCGAGCGTCGGGAGCTCCTCGAAGAGGTTCAGCGGGTCCAGCAGGATCCGCATCATGTCGTACAGCGCGTCGAAGTTGTGGACCCGGACCAGGCGGGCGGTCTGCTCCTGCGAGCGTCGTTGAAGTGCTGGTGCCACTGCCAGTGGTCGACGACGATCAGGTCGCCCGCCTCCCACGTGTGGCTGCACGCCGTCGACCTCGCTGTGGCCGTTGCCCGAGATGACGTACAGCCACGCCTCGCCGCCGTGGCGGTGACGCGACTGGTACAGGCCGGGGGCCAGCTCGTGCATGACCGCGCGACAGGCCGGCCGTGTGGTAGCCGATCGACTTGTCGACCATGAACAGGCTGCGGGCGCCGCGCTTCGTGACGAGCCCGCGGACATCGTCGAAGCGCGTGATCAGCCGGGCGCTCTCGTCGCCCTCCCACTGGCGGGCGAGACGCTGGGTTCGCCGGGCGTACGGGTCGTCGCCTGTCAGCGGCGCGATCTGCTGCGGCCGGGGCGGGAGGTCCGCGACCGGGGTGTCGCCACCGTCCTCGAGGAGCGCGACGCCGAACTGCTCGAGCATCGGCTGGACGCTCCACGTGTGGAAGACCGCCGGCTTGTCGCCGTCGTTGCCGTGGCGATGCCAGGCCCAGCTCGGGCAGGTGGATCGTGTCCCACGGCTTCCAGTCGATCGCGCTGGCCGTCGATCTCGGTCCAGCCGGAGCCCGACTCGATGAACATGATCGCGTCCCACGAGTGGCGGTGGATCGTGGTGGTCACGCCGGGATCGAGCTCGTGCAGCGTCGCATCGAGGTTCTTGGTCGGCCGGTCGCCGTCCCAGCCGGCGTAGACGCCGCGACGCGTCCGACGCGCGGGCGATTCGACGAGCTCCACGTCGCTGCCGCTTGATGACCGTCTTGTGGTAGCCGCGCCACTCCTCGAGGAGCGACTCGCGCCGCTTCTTCTGGATCTCGTAGTGGGTGACCTGGGTCGACGTCGTCGTCTTCACGGGTCGGCGTCCTTTCGCGGGAGGCTCGCGAGGGTCGCGAGCGGAGGACCCGCGGCCCTCGCCTGGGAGTCGGCCTAGACGCCGACGGTCGCCGGCTGCGCTGACCCGCGGCAGGACGTCGCGGGCGAGGGTCTCGATCTGCTCGAGCCAGTCCGGGAAGCGCATCCGGAAGTCGAAGATCAGCAGGTCGCAGCCGATCTCCTGGTAGCGCTGGATGCCGCGCACGATGTCGTCGGGCGAGCCGGCCAGGATCGAGCCGTCGAGCTCCTCGATCGTGGTGAACTCGCCGCCCTCGGGCTTGAGCCAGAACTTCTGGGCGTTGGCGTTCTTGATCAGCCCGGGCACGTTCATCCGGCCGGTCGCGGCCTCGAACGAGGTGTCGATGCTGGTCACCGGCACGGCGCCGGTCATGATCATCGGCTTGCCCTGCTCGGCGGTCATCTCGCGGATCTTGGCGACCCGCGCCTCGTAGGTCGGGAAGGTGATCCGGCCGGGCAGCCAGCCCTCGCAGAAGTCGACCGCCAGGCGGGCCGACGCCGGCGTCGCGCCGCCCCACCAGACCGGGCACCGGGTGGACCGGCTGGGGCTTGAGGTCGACGTCGTCGAAGTCGTACAGCTCGCTGTGCCACTCGACCGATCTCGCCGGACCACAGCCGGCGGGCGATGAGGGTCTGCTCCTTCATCAGCTCGGGCCGCTTGAGGTCGCCCTGGCCGATCACGTCGAACTCGTGCTGGAAGTTGCCGGCGCCGATGCCCGAGGTCGAACCGGCGGCGGGTGATCCACGACATCGAGGCGACGCTGTAGGCCATGTTGATCGGGTGGCGGAACGGGATGATCGTCGCCGCCCCGAGGCCGATCCGCTCGGTCACGCCGGCCAGGTACGTCAGGGTCACGAACGGCTCGATGAACGTCCGGTCGGTGCCTTCCATGCCGTGCGGATGGAAGACGAGGTGGTCGCGGACCCAGAGCGAGTCGAAGCCCGAGCCGGTCGGCCAGGCGGGCGCCCTCGATCAGCAGGTCCTGGTCGGCCTCCACCCCGAAGTGCGGGACGAGCAGGCCGAAACGGGTGGCCATGGACGCGCTCCTCCTTGCGCTCGGTTCGACGCGGTCGGTCGGCTGTCGGGTCGGGCCTGGCGGCCCCAGCCGGGCTCGGCCGACGACCGGTCCGTCGTCGTAGACGACCGCGGCCGCGGACGAGCGTCGTGTCGACGGCGCCGCGGACCCGCCGGCCGGCGTACGGCGTCCAGCCGATCTTGCTCAGGACGATCTCGTCGCGGATCTCGAACTCGGCTCGAGGTCGACGATCGCGATGTCGGCGTCGGCGCCGACCTCGAGGCGGCCCTTGTCGGCCAGGCCGAAGACGCGGGCCGGGGCGGTCGCGGTCAGCGTCGACGACCCGCTCGAGGCTGAGATCCGGCCGCGGCGCGCCGCGTCGAGGAAGCAGCGGCACGTAGAACTGGGTCGACGGCGTGCCCGGTGTGGGCCTTCCAGCCGTCGGTCCAGCCGGGCTCCTTCTCCTCGCGCGTGTGCGGCGCGTGGTCGGTCGAGATCGAGGTCGATCGTGCCGTCGCGGAGGGCCTCCCAGAGCGGCTCGGTGTTCTTCTCCGGGCACGTAGTAGGACAGCGCGTACGAGCCCGAGCCGCTCGATGTTCGCCCAGTCGTTGCCGAGGAACACGGCCCACGGGTTGAGCTCGGCCGAGACGTCCTGGCCGGCGGCCTTGGCGCGCCGGAGCTGGTCGACCACGCCCGCGGTCTGGGTGTGGAGCAGGTGGAGCGGCGTGCCGGTCGCCTGCTGGAGCCGCAGCAGGAGCGCCGCGGCCGTGTCCCAGATGATCCCGTCGTGGGCGGCGTAGGCCTTGGCGTAGGCCCGGAAGTCGCGCTCGCCGCGCTCCCAGAAGCCCTCCTCGATGTGGGTCATCAGCGCCTGGTCGTGGGGATGGACCATCAGCGGCAGGCCGGTCTCGGCCGACGGTCTCGAAGATCTCGCAGCAGCTCGCCGTGGTCGTGGACGCCGATGCCCGGCATGTGCGGGTAGTCGCGCCCGGTGTCGACGACCATGAACACCTTGAACGCGGCGATGCCCATGCGTCGCGAGCCCGGCGATCTCGGTCGGGCACGGTGCCGGCGGCGTTGATGTTCCAGTCGATGATGCGCCTTCTGCTCGTAGAGGTCGATCATCGCGTCGAGCCGTTCTCGACGGTGTTCGGCGGCGGCTGCGACGTTCGGCATCGCGAACGAGGTCGTGACGCCGCCGGCGGCGCAGGCCGAGGTCGCGCTGACGATGTCCTCCTTGTGGGTGAAGCCCGGCTCGCGGTGGTGGCGAGTGGACGTCGATCAGCGCCGGGCAGGACGTGCTTGCCCGGTCGCGTCGATCGGCGGCCGCGTCGGCCGTCGAGCGGCGTGCCCGGGCGCCGACGATCGCCGCGATCCGCCCGTCGCTGATCGCGAGGTCCGCCTCGCGTCCGGCCCGTCGGCGGTGACGACCGTGCCGCCGCGGATGACGAGGTCGATAGCGGCCATCAGGCGTCTCCGCCGGCTCGCGCCGGCCGGTCAGGTAGCGGATCGCCGCGTCGCCGGTCGCGCCTCGTGGACGTGGACCTCGCCGGCGACGAGGTAGCGCTCGAACCAGTCGACGATCAGCGGATTGACGACGTCCCGGTACTGGGCGTAGGCGGCGTAGTGGGTCGTTCCGGTCTGGACGACCAGGCGCTTCGGACCGCCGGCCTTCTCGTACAGCGCGAACGCGTGGTCCTCCGGCGTCGTCGCGTCGTTCTCGACGCAGATGAGCATCGCCGCCCGCGGCGCGATCCGGTCGACGACGTCGATCGGGCGGTAGGCGAAGATCGCCTCGGCGCTGGCGAGCTCGACCAGCGCCGGGACCCGGCTCGTCGACGTCGCTCTTGATCGTGGTCGTCTTGCGCTCCGGCGTCGGGACCATGATCCCGTCGCGCGGCGCGACCATCGTCGCCCTCGCCGGTCGTGACCCGCTCGCAGGCGATCCGCGGCGAGAGCGGCTCGAGGAACTCCAGCCACTCGTGCTCGCGGCGCATCCGGTGCAGCCAGTCGCGGCCGTCCGCGATCGGGACCTGGCTGACCGTCGCCTTGAACCGCGTCGTCGAGCGCCGGCGGCCATGATCGCGTTGCCGCCGCCGGTGCCGCCCGAACCGAACGACGCCGAGGCGGCCGCGGGTCGATCTCCGGCCGCGTCTCGAGGTAGGTCGACGGCGCTCCGGCAGTCCTCGACCTGGCCCATCGGGTCGAGGTAGCGTCGCGTCGCCCTCGGAGTCGCCGAAGCCGCGATAGTCGAAGACGAGGACGGCGATGCCGGCCGCGAGGAGCGCGTCGTGGTAGGGCTGGTAGAGCTTCGCGTCGCGCAGCCCGAGCCAGCCCGGGCCCTGGACGACGGCGGCCACGGGCGTCTCGCGGCGAGGCGCCGTCGGGCAGCAGCAGCGTCGCCGGCGAGGGCGTCGCCGTGGCTGTAGAAGCGAACCTGCTCGGTGGCCATCGAGCCTCACCTGGGGGCGGACGGCCGGCGAAGGCGGCCGTGGGAAGGAGTCGTCGACTGCGGACGAAATCGCCATCAATGTAGCCAATCGCGCACTGTTTGTCCACATTCGCGCGCGGCTCAGCCGAGGTCGCCCGTAGACCCAGCGCGCGCGGGTCCGCGGCGTAGTCGGCGTAGGCGCCCGGGACGGTGATGCCCGGGATCTCGGGGACCCAGTCGTCGTGGAGGAGCTGGTCCGGGTCGCCGTAGGTCGCCGCCAGGTCGCGGACGTCGGGGTCGTCGTAGGCGCTGACAGCCGGCCGTTCTCGATGACCGGGATGTCGCCGGTCGCGGTCTGGACGATCAGCGTCGGGGCCAGCAGGTGGACGTGGAGGTGGCCGTAGAGCAGGTGGCGCTCGCCGGCCCAGACCTCCTCGGACGAGCGCCAGCGCGTGCCGAGGCCGCAGTGGATGATCCCGGCCCGGCGACGCTCCCACTCGAAGCCGCCCGACGACAGCGTGCGGATGTCCGACGGGTCGCGACGATCTTCGGGTTGGTCCCGATCGCGATCTCCCAGATCCAGAACAGGCCCGGCGCCGGGAAGGACGGGTACTGGGTCGCCGCCGACTCGGCCTCGAGCTCGCGCCAGGCGGCGCCGTACGCGCCGCCGCCGCGGTTGCCGGTCATCCGGGCGTTCTCGACGTCGACCTCGATCCGCGGGAACGGCCGGCTGAAGTGGTTCAGCGTCCCGGCGATGACGCCGCGTCGTGTCGTCGTCGCGCTCGATCGGGGTCGGCGGGTGGGCCATCAGGTGGCCCCACTTCGGCGTGCAGCCCGTAGTCGTGGCGGGTCGTGTCGTCGAACGGGGCGTCCAGGATCGTCAGGCGACAGGTCGGTCCCCTCCGGGTCCGTCAGGAGCAGCCGGGCGCCGGGTTGTCCGTGATCCGCGACCACGTCCGCTCGTTGATCCGGCGGTGGAGGTCACGCGGGAACAGGTTCGAGCCCGGGGTCGAAATGGTCCTTGACGACCCACGGGAAGCCTTCGTAGCGGTGGTCGACCTTGGGGATCGCGCCGCCCTTGCCGTGGATCAGCAGGTCGTACCCGCGGGTCCGGGCGAGGTCCTCGATCCAGGGCGTTCCCTCCCAGCGGCGGGGCTCCTCGACCCACGGCCGACGGCGCATCGCGACCCGGATCTCGTCGAGGTCCTCGAATTCGCGGTCGTCCTCGACCTGGGCGACGACGACGTCGACCCGTGCGCCCATCTCGCGCAGCGCCGCGGCGACGGCCGCGGTCAGGTCCGGGTCGGTCTGGCTGTCGACGCCGATCAGGACGCGATCGCCGGGCTTGGTGGCGCCGTAGCCGATGAACCCCGCCGCGGTGCGCCGGATCTCGTCCTGGCGGACGACGTTGCGGGCGACCGCCAGGAGATCGTCCAGGTCGACGACCCGGTCGACGCCGCCGGCCGGCCCGGGCTCGACCGTGACTCAGCGGGGAGTGCGGATCCACACACGCGGCACCTCTCGTGACGCCGCCTGCGGGCGTCTCAGCGAACTCGTGGAGGACAAACGGACTGCCCCCGGATCGGGGCTCCGGGGGCGGTCGAGGATCGAGCGGGGGACCCTACTCGGTGGGGATGCTCGTTGGCTTCGTAGAAGCCGATCGCCTTGAGGTTCTCGAGGACGCTCCGGTCGAAGGCATCGGTGACGGGCACGTCGGCCATCGCCGGGTTGACCGCCGCGAGGACGTCCTTGGGGTTCTGGAAGGCATCGTCGGTCCAGGTCATCGGCCGGTTGCCGATCTCCTGGAACTCGAGGATGAGCGCCTTGGCCTCGGCGACGCGTGCTCTGGGTGAACGCGGCGTAGTGCTCGGCCGCCTTGTCCGGGCTCGGTCCACATCATGTTCTGGGCCTCGAGGACCGAGGCGGCGACGACGGTGGCGGTCTTCGGATTGGCGGCGAGCCACTCCTCGGTGACGCCCAGGCCGGAGCGGCCCCACGGCAGCTTGGCTTCCTTGAGGTTGACGAGGAAGTTGAAGCCGAGACCGGCCATCTCCTCGTGTCGAGCGGCGTCGACCGGCGCGGCCGCGCATGCGCCACCCTGGAGAGCCGCGATCCGGGCCGCCTGGCCGCCGACCTCGGTGATGACGACGTCCTTGTCCGTCAGGCCGAGGGCCTTGAGCGACAGGATCACCGCGCCATGCGACGTGCCGCCGAAGGTCGACACGGCGACGCACTTGCCCCGGAGGTCGTCGGCGGTCTTGACCGCGGCGGTGGAGACGAGCTCGTCGGTCAGGATCACGGCGTTGACCGCCAGGCCCTTGACCGGAACGTCCGTGGTCTGCGAGGTGATGAACGACGACGTGCCACCGAAGCCGACGTCGAGCTGGCCCGCCTGGAGGGCCTGCATGACCTTGCCGTCACCCTCGAACACGGTGATCTGGACGGTCGAGCCCGTTCTTCTTGTAGATGCCGGCAAGCTCGGCCAGCTTGGCCGCGAACTGGCTGGTCTCGGTGACGCTCAGGCCGATCTTGATGTCGGTCTTCTCCGGCGTCGGGAGGGTGCCCGACGCGACGGACGGGGCGACCGACGCGGCTACCGAGGCAGCCGCTGGTGGGCGCCGCGACGGACGGTGCGGTCGAGGCGGCGGGGGTGGAGCAGGCCGTGGCGAAGATCGCCACCGCGGCCAGGACGGCGAGGGTACGTGAGCGCTTCGCCATGTTCGTGTGGTCCTCCTGTTCGGCGCCGGCCAGCAGATGGATCCGCGGCGCGCCGAGCCCGGAATGTAGTCGAAACGTTTGACATTGTCCACATTCGGGCCACAAACTGCGCCAACTGGGTCGACGCCTCGAGGCATCCCAGGCACGCACCGAGGTCGATCGGCGGCGTCGCCGCCGGCCGGGGCGTTTGCCGGTAGGCTGGCGCGCAGGGACGCGAGACTGCGGAAGCGTCGAGCCGACGCCACGCCGTCTCCGGGCGGGCGGGCCGGTCATGTTGAGAGGTCGCGCTGTTGGGCATCGCCATCCAGAGCCAGCCACTCCGCCCGCCGCGCGGACGACTGGGCCGACTCCTCCAGAACGAGCGCCTGGTCCTCGGGCTGGCGGGCATCGTCGTGTTCCTGGCGGCGCTGGGAGTTCGGCAGCCGTGCCGGGATCATCGACCGGGCGTTCTTCGGGCGCCCGACCGGGATCGTGGAGGCGGGCATCAAGGAGGTCCAGACCCCGCGCTTCTGGGGCGACTTCTACGCCAGCGTCACGGAGTTCGGGCTCGGCTACATCCTGGCGATCGTGCTCGGCGTCCCGATCGGCCTCGCTGCCGGCCGGTTCCGGCGCCTCCAGTACGCCCTCGATCCCTGGCTCAACTTCTTCAACTCGCTGCCGCGGATCGCGCTCCTGCCGGTCCTCGTGATCATGTTCGGGGTCTTCGGGCCCGGCTCCAAGATCGCGGTCGTCTTTCTCGGGGCGTTCTTCTCGATCGTCATCCCGACGATGCAGGGCGTCCGGACCGTCGATCGCCGGTACGTGGACGTCGCCCGCAGCTTCAACGCCTCGGAGCGGCTGCTGTTCCGCTCGGTGGTCATTCCGTCGACGGTTCCGTTCATCATCACCGGCCTGCGACTCGGGATCGCCCGCGCCCTGATCGGCGTGGTCACCGCCGAGCTCTATACCCAGACCGAAGGGATCGGAGTCCTGATCCGGCGCGCCACCGAGCTCCGCCAAGGCGATCGAGCCCTCTTCGGCGTCCTGATCTTCACGGTCTCCGGCATCGTGGGCGTCGAGGCGATCCGGCGGGTCGAGGCCCGCTTCCAGAAATGGCGTCCCATGACATCACTCGAGCGGAGGTAATCGATGCAGTCAGGTCTGGCACTCCAGGCCCGGGACGTCCGGATGGAGTACGTCGACCAGGCGACCGGCGAGCGGCTGCTCGCGGTCGACCGGGTCGACCTTGAGATCAAGGAGGGCCAGTTCGTCAGCATCGTCGGGCCGTCGGGCTGCGGCAAGTCGACGTTCCTCAAGATCGTCAACGGCCTCTTCCCGGCGACCGAGGGCACGATCGAGCTGCGCAAGCCCGACCACGGCGTCGCCCACGCGATGGTCTTCCAGGATTCGTCGCTGTTCCCGTGGTACACGATCGTCGACAACGTCGCCTACGGGCTGGTCTGCCAGGGCGTTCCGAAGAAGGAGGCCCAGGCGCGAGCCAAGCCGCTCATCGATCTCGTCAGCCTGACCGGGTTCGAGACGAAGTTCCCGTACCAGCTGTCGGGTGGCATGCAGCAGCGGGCGAACCTGGCCCGGGCCCTCACCGTCGATCCCGAGATCCTGCTGATGGACGAGCCGTTCGCCGCCCTCGACGCCCAGACCCGGGAGCTCATGCAGGCGGAGCTGCTGCGGATCTGGAACGAGGCGAACAAGACGGTCCTGTTCATCACCCACCAGATCGACGAGGCCATCTACCTGTCCGATCGGGTCCTCGTGATGAGCGCCCGACCGGGCCGGATCCTGGCCGACATCGCGATCGACCTGCCCCGGCCGCGCGAGCTCGAGATCAAGCGCACCCCGGCGTTCATCACGTACGCCGACCAGATCTGGAACCTGATCTCCACCCAGCTCAAGCCGCACCTCCACGACGTCGACGGGAAGCCCGGCGAGGCGGTCGCGTGACCGTCGGTTCCCAGGGTCTCGCCCGGTCGCGGACGCCCCATCCGCGGGCGCAATCCAGCGTCTGCGTTCCTCAGCGAGCGCGTCAGCTACGGGCTGATCGGATTCCTGATCGTCATGCCCGCTGTGGGAGCTCGTGGTCCGGCTGGGCATGGTCAAGAAGGTGACGCTCAGCTCGCCGAGCATCATCGCGAACACCGCGATCAACGACCTGATCATCAATCGGGATCTCTGGCCGCACCTCTTCCAGAGCTCCCAGCAGTTCGTGCTCGGGCTCGGTCTGGCATTGCTGACGGGCGTGCCGCTCGGACTGGCGCTCGGCCTGTTCCGCCGCCTGAACTACTTCCTCGATCCGTGGCTGTCGGCGATCTACGCGACGCCGACGATCGCCCTCGTGCCGCTCATCGTCCTCGTCCTCGGGCTCGGGCTGGAATCGAAGATCTTCATCGTCTGGCTCGAGGCGATCTTCGTGATCGTGGTGAGCACGATGGCCGGCGTCCGGGCTGCGGAGGCGCGCTACCTGGATCTTGCGAAGAGCTTCCGCGCCTCGAGATGGCTGACCTTCAGGTCGGTGATCCTGCCGAGCAGCTTTCCCTACATCCTGACGGCTCTGCGTCTCGGCACCACCCGTGCCCTGGTCGGCGTCGTGGTTGCCGAGTTCTTCGCGGCGAACAAGGGGATCGGCTTCTTCATCAACTTCAGCGGAACGACGCTCCGGACGGACCGGGTCATGCTCGGCGTCATCATCCTCGGCTTGCTCGGCGTCCTCATGGGCGAGGGGGTTCGCCGGATCGAGCGGCGTTTCGAGCGGTGGCGTCCGGAGTTCAACTAGCGCGGATCAGGCGCGTCGCCGGGGAGCTTGGCGTCGGGTCGCGGGCTGCCACGCGCACCGGTGAGCCGCGCGACGCTCAGCGTCGACGATCGGCCCGCTCGCGGGCCTCGGCTTCCTTGATGTAGCGTCGGATCAGGATGGCGACACGCCGGTAGTGGCCGCTCAGGTGGGCCACGGCGCGGTCCGCGTCGCCGACCCGGACCGCCTCGAAGAAGTGCTCGTGGATCGAGCTCGAGTGCTGGATCGTCGCCCAGCGCAGGACCCGCGCCACCTCCTGCCGGAGGCGGATGATCAGCCCGACGAGGCGCGGCCGTCCGGTCACCGAGTAGAGCCGGATGTAGAACCGCTCGCGGGCGGCCAGCTGCTCGTCGGGTGACTTGACCTCCTGCATGACCTTGAACAGGACCTCGAGATCCTCGAGGTCCTCGTCGGTCAGGAGCGGCAGGGCCAGCCGGACAGCCTCGCTCTCGAGCAGGATGCGGAGGCCGTAGACCTCCTCGACGTCGTCGGCGTCGAGGGCGGTGACCGTGAATCCGCGATGCGGCTCGGAGCTGACGAGGCCTTCGTACTCGAGCGCCCGGAGGGCCTCGCGGACGGGGATCCGGCTTGTCCCGAACACCTCGGCGAGCTCCTCCTGGCGGAGGCGCGCGCCGGGTCCCAGCACGCCCGACAGGATGGCCTTGCGGACCGACGCAAGCACGAGCTCCTGGGCCGTCACGTTGCTCTCGCGCGCTGCGTCGATGATCTCGGTCATCTTGTCGCGGGCCTCACCTTGCCCGTCGCGTTCACCATCCAAGAGTCTCATCCTCCCACCGCGCCTGTGTCATGGACCAGGCGGCCGCCGACCATGGTCGCACGGACGGCCACGTCTGCGAGGTCCGAGTTCGTGGTGAACGGATCGCCGTCGACGACGATCAGGTCCGCCAGCCCTCCGACGGCGATGCGGCCCAGCCGCGGCTCGCCCGCGATGTCGGCGGGCGTCGTCGTGAACGCCCGCCAGGCAGCAGCCACGTCGAGCCCTTCCGGATGGCCCGGTCCCATGCCGTCACGCCGGCGCGTGACCGCGAGGCGGATGGCATCGAGCGGGTCGAACGGCGCGCACGGCGTATCGCTGTTGAACTGGATCGCGAGGCCGAGGCCTGCGCCCGTCGCCAGCGGCATGATCCGCTCGACCCGGCCGGGCTCGAAGACGTCGGCCCACTCGCGGCGGTAGGCGTCGAGGAAGGCCGGTTGGACGGACCACGCGGCACCGAGGCGCTGCGCCCGTCCCAGGCGGTCGGGACCGATGTCCAGATACGCGTGCTCGAGGCGGTACGGTCCGGCGGCCGGCGGGCCGGCCCGCTCGAACGCGTCGAGGGCAAGGTCGACGGCCCGCGGTCCGACCGCGTGGAGCGCCACCTGGAGGCCGTGCTCATTGGCCCGGGCGACGAGGTCGTCGAGGGTCGCGGCGTCGATCCGGAGCAACCCGCAATTGTCGGGCTCGCCGCGATACGGCTCCTCGACCGCGGCGTTCCGGAAGATGCAGAAGCCGTCCACGCTGACCTTGACTCCGAGCACCTTCAGCCAATCGTCGCCGAGGCCGCGCCGGATCCCGAGACCGATCAGCCAGTCGAGTGACAGGGGCGACTCGTGGACGCGATAGAAGAGGCGGACCCGAACGCCGAGCTCGCCGGCCGCCCGCAGGGCGGCGTGGTCGGCAGCCTCTTCCGGCAGGCGGACGATCTCGTGGATCGTCGCGATCCCGGCGGCGTGCAGGTCGTGGTAGGCCGACCGCAGCGCGGACTGGCGCTCGCACGCCGAAGGGGTCGGGACCACGGTCTGCCGATCTGACTGGTCGAGCCGGAGCTTGGCCGTCTCGTGCAGGATGCCGGTCGGCTCGCCCGCTGCGTCGCGCTCGATCCGGCCGCCGGGCGGATCGGCCGTCGCCCGGTCGATGCCGGCGGCGGCGAGGGCGGCCGAGTTGGCCGCGACGACATGCTTGCCGATGCCGCGGAGGACGACCGGCACGTCCGGGGCCGCTCGATCGAGGGCGGACCGATCGGGAAAGCGTCCCTCCGTCAGGCGGCTCGGCGACAGCGAATCGCCCTGGACCCAGGTCCCCGGCGGCGCGGCCGCGGCCCGGGCCCGGACCAGCTCGACAACGTCATCGATCCCCGCCGGCGCGAGCGTGTCGAAGTCCAGGAAGCAATGACGGAGGACGGCTGCCCGGTGGAAGTGGGTGTGACTGTCGATGAACGCCGGAGCGACGATCCGGTCGCCGGCATCGAGCACGCGGGTCCGGGGACCGATCCCGGCCTCGAGGTCGGTCCACGAGCCGAGCGCGGCGATCGTCTCGCCGCGGATCCCGATCGTGTCGGCCGCGCTCACGGTCCCGGGCTCCGTGTGGATCCGGCCCGTGCGCAGGACGGTGTCGAACGGCTCGCGTCCGGGCTGGGGTGGCACGGCTAGAATGTATGCATTGCCACCCGGATTGTCGAGTACTGACTCCCCAGATGAACCCAGAAGATCCGCCGCCCCCGGGACCGCCCGCCAGCCGCTCGAGCCGTCTCGGGCCGTTCCGGCATCGCGCGTTCGCGGTCTACTGGGCGGGCGGCCTGGTGTCCAACCTGGGGTCGTGGCTCCAGGCCGTGGCCGGCTCGATCGTCGTCTACCAGCTGACGGGCTCGGCCCTGGCGGTCGGACTCCTGAACTTCGTCGGCTATCTGCCCATCTTCCTGTTCTCCATCGCAGGCGGCGTCGTCTCGGACCGATTCGACCGCCGGCGGGTCGTGATCGGCACCCACGTCCTGTCGGGAGTGCTCGCAGCGGGCCTCGCCGTCCTCACGTTCGCTGGCCTCGCCGGCGAGATCCACCTGATCGTCGTCTTCTTCGCGCTCAACACGATCTACGCGATCGCGAAGCCGTCGATCATCGCGATCCTGCCCGGTCTGGTTCCCCGCGACGAGGTGACGGACGCCGTCGGACTCAACACCCTCCAGTTCATCTTCGGCCAGATCAGCGGGCCCATCATCGCGGCGGTCGTGCTCGCGACGGCCGGTCCGGGCTGGGCATTCACGATCAATGCCCTGACCTTCCTTGGGCCGGTCCTCAGCATGCTGTACCTCCAGCGGCGCAACCTCGGGGCCCAGAGCGCGCCGGCCGTCGACCGGCACGGCAATGCCGCGCCGACCGTTGGTGCCGGAACGTACGTCCGGCAGCAGCGATGGGTGCTCGCGATGCTCGTCGGGATCGTGTCCGTCAGCGCGCCGCTCGAGATCATCCGGACCCTGGCTCCGGCGATCGTGGTCGAGGGTCTGGGCGAGCCGGACAGCGCGGCGGGACTGCTCATCGCCGCCCAGAGCGCTGGCTCCGCCCTGGCGCTGGCGGCCTTCGTCCCCCTTCGGCGACGTGGCTGGTCGCGGCGGATGGCCGCCATCGGGCTCCTGTTCCAGGCGGGCGGCTTGCTCGGTGCAGCCTTCGCTCCGAGCCTGGTCGTCGCACTCTTCGCCGTCGCCTTGATCGGCTTCGGGTTCTCGCTCTGCTTCCCGATCCTCACCGGGGCCCTGCAACTCGAGGTGCCGGACACGTTGCGCGGCCGGATCATGGCCTTCCACCAGACCGCGCACCTCGGGAACCGGCCGCTGACGGCACTGCTGTTCGGAGCGATCGCCGTGGCCGTGGGCGCCCAGCAGGCAGCGATCGCCGGCGCGCTCCTGGCGCCGCTCGGGCTGTATGCGACGCGACGCGCCTGGCGCGGGCTTGCCGCCCGACCGCCGGGTGCGCTGTCGGGCACCGAGGCGGTGGCCAGCGCGCCCCGGAGCGTGGATCCCGCGGCCCGGTTCGCGGCGGGCGAGGACCGTTCGCCGGGGACGCTGCCCTAGCGCGTCGCGGTCATCAGCCAGCCCGAGCGGCGAGGTCGATCATGTCGGCCAGCGCGGCCCGGACGTCGAATCGTGGCTCGTACCCCAGATCGGCCTGGGCGAGTCCGATGTCGAACAGCACATTCCGACCGGGCGGAAACCGATCGCCCATCCGGATCCGGCAGCCGGGGAAGGCCTCCTCGAGGGCCGTCGCGAACTCGCCCATCCGGGTGGGCCGGCCGCCACCGAGGTGGTAGACGGGCGCATTGAGGGGCCCATCGGCGAGGCACGCGGCGGCGATCGCCGCACCGACATCGGCGTAATAGATGAGGTCGAAGGCCTGATCGGGATGGACGTCCACCGGGATGTCGCCGCCACGCCGCGCGGCGGCCACCAGATCGGAGTGGAAGCTCAGGCCGGCGTGGGTCTCGCCGCTCTTGCCCGGTCCCCACGTGGTCGTGAAGCGGAGGGCCGCGGCCGAGAGATGGCGCGCCCGGGCGGCGACGACGAGCCGCTCGACCCCGAGCTTCGTCACCTCGTAGATCTGGCGCGGGCTCGGCGGATGATCGGCCGGAACGGGCTCGTACGTTGGATGG
Organism: uncultured Chloroflexia bacterium; assembly: GCA_963783055.1. Classification (GTDB taxonomy): domain Bacteria; phylum Chloroflexota; class Limnocylindria; order Limnocylindrales; family CSP1-4; genus CF-46. The sequence goes on along the minus strand of CAWAMB010000001.1, from coordinate 23,672 downwards.
AGGTAGCGCGCCGGCAGCGGACCGAGGGCGCCTTTCGTGCTGTTGACCGTGACCCGCTGGATCCCGGCCTCCTCCGACGCCTGGATCAGCCGGGCGGTGGCGATGACGTTCACCTCGAAGGCGGTGACCGGATCCACCTCGCACGGTTCGCCGACGATGGCGGCCAGGTGAACGACCCGGTCGATCCGCTCCTCGGCGAGGACCGACCGGACGAGCTCTGTGTCGCGGATGTCGCCGGCGATCGCCCGCTCCGGTTCCGCTTCCGGCAGGCTGAACCGGGCAACGGGCGCGGCGTCCAGGACCACGACCCGGGCGCCCCGCCGGCGGAGCTCACGGGTGACCCACGGGCCCATCGTTCCGTGGCCGCCGGTGACGAGGACGCTGGTCGTCATGACACGCCCAGGGCCGGCCGGACCGCGGCCTTGACGAAGCCGTCGAGCCCGGCGGCCCGGGCATGGATCGCGGCGGCCGCCTGCTCGAGGGGGAAGACGTGGCTCACGAGCCCCTCGAGTCGCGTCCGGAGTTCGTGGTCCATCGTGACGAGCGCCGTCGCCGCGAGCAGGGCCTGTTCATCCTTTGATAGCACCGCCTGGATGCGGATCTCGCGGTAGACGAGATCGTCGGTGCGGAACGGGACCTCGACCCCCTTGCCGACGACGCTGGCGAGGACCATCGTGCCCTGCGGTCGGAGATGCTGGGCGGCCGTCGCCAGCGCGCGCGGGTCCGCGGTGACATCGAGGACGACGTCGAACCCGCCACCGATCACCGCAAGCTGAGCGGCCGCTCCGGCGGCCGGATCCACGACGACCGTCCGCGCCCCGCCCGCCGCCGCGAAGGCGAGTCGCGCCGCGTCGCTGGCGAGCCCGGTGACCACGATGTCGGCCGCCCCGAGGCGCGCAGCGACGAGTGCGGCGCACAGTCCCTGGGGACCGCACCCCTGGATCAGGACTCGCTGGCCCGGCAGCAGTCCGCCCTTGCGAAGGAGCCACTGGTAGCCGTTCGCGAGCAGCTCAAGGCCGATCGCCGCCTCCGGCGAGACGCTCTCGGGCAGGTGGTGGACGATCGAGCCGGGGGCGATCTCCACGACCTCGGCCAGGCCTCCCCACAGCCCGGACCCCGTCGCCAGGCCGCTCCGCGTCCCATAGCCGCCTTTGGTCGGGCACATCCGGTAGGCGCCCGAGCGGCAGGCCTCGCAGGACCAGCACGGGATGCTGCTCTCGACGATGACGCGGTCGCCGACGGACACGCCGTAGCGGGCGATCGCGACGTCTCCGATGGCCTCCACCCGCCCGACGATCTCGTGGCCGAGGATCATCGGCCGCGGCGCGTCCAGCTTGCCCGAGGCGTACTTGACGTCGGTCCCGCACGTTCCACACAGCTCGACCCGGAGGATCGCGTTGTCCGGGCGGATCGCCGGGTATGGCAGGTCGCGCAGCTCGAAGGCGTCCGGCCCGGTGTTGACGACGGCGCGAACCATGAGCTAGCTCTCCCTGGCAGCGGAGGCGGCGCTCCGGATGCTGCTCGAGACCGGCCGCGCATGGCGACCCCAGCCCGGCTCGCCGATCACGCTTCCGTCTCGATACACGATCCGGCCACGGACCATGGTCAGCGTCGGGATGCCCTGGACGGCACGGCCATCCCAGGCGGTCCAGCCACACTTGCTGAGCACGTCAGCCTCGCGGATGGTTGACCGCGCCGCCAGGTCAACGACGACGAGATCCGCATCGGCACCGGGCTGAATCACCCCCTTGGCCGGCCACAGGCCGAGCAGTCGGGCCGGCGCCGACGATCCGAGCTCGACGAGCCGCTCGAGCGACAGCCGCCCGGCGGAGACCTCCGTCAGGAACAACGGGAGCGTCTCCTGGAGGTGTGGCAGCCCACCAGCGGCCGCCCACATGTCGGTCCAGCCGAGCTCCTTCTCGGCCCGCGTGTGGGGGGCGTGGTCGGTCCCGATCACATCGATCGTGCCGTCCACGAGTGCCTCCCAGAGCGGCTCGGTCTGGCCGTCGCCGGTCCAGGTCGAGAGTGCGTAGGGGCCGACCCGTTCGACCTCGGACCACTCGTTCGCCAGCAGGATCGAGACGGGGTTGATCTCGCTGGTCAGCGACTGGCCGGCTGCCTTGGCGCGGCGGACGAGGTCGATCATCCGTGCCGTCTTCATGTGCAGCAGGTGGAGGTGAACGCCGGCGGCTTCGGCCAACCGGATCACCAGGGCCGACGCGGTGTCCCAGACGATCCCGTCGTGCGAGGCGTAGGCGCGGGCGTAGGCCCGGAAGTCCCGCTCGTCCCGGGCGAGCCAGGGGGCCTCGATGGCGCGCATCAGCGACTGGTTGTGGGGGTGGACGAGGAGCGGCCGGCCGGTCGCAGCGACCGCCTCCATCGCCTCGAACAGGGCGCCGTCATCGTGGATCGCCAGCCCCGGCTCGCGCAGGTAGTCGCGCCCCGCGTCGGAGATCAGATACGCCTTGAAGCCGGGGGCGCCGGCCGCGGCGAGCTTGGGAATCTCGGCGAGGTCCGTCGGAACGGGGTGATGGTTGTAGTCGACGATGGACGAGGTTGCGTAGCGCGCGAGGACGGCTTGGTAGCGCTCCACGGTCGTCGTGGGCGGCGACACGTTCGGCATGCCGATCACCGTCGTGTACCCGCCCGCCGCCGCCGCCCGTGTCCCGTGCGCGATGTCCTCCTTGTGTTCGTGACCGGGCTCGCGGAGGTGGGCATGACTGTCGATGAAGCCCGGCAGGACGGTGCGCCCCGTCGCGTCGATCACCTCGTCGCCTGCGGTCGTACCGACCCCCGGGTCGGCGATATCAACGATCCGCCCCTCCTCGATCACGACATCGGCGCGGACGGTCCCACCGGGGGTCACGACCTCGCCGCCACGCACCACCATCCTCGCCACCTGGTACCTCCTTCGAGACGAGCCGGGCGTCAGCGGACCCGGATGTTGACGGACCGCAACCGGGTGAACGACAGGATCTCCTCGAGGCCGTGCTCGACGCCGATGCCCGAGTCGCGCCACCCGCCGAACGGCATCGCCGGATAGCGTGTCTCGACGTCGTTGACCCAGACGTAGCCCGCCTCGAGGCGGCCCACGACGCGCAGCGCCCGGTCGATGTCCGCGGTCCAGACCGCAGCCGTCAGCCCGTACTGGCCGAGGTTCGCGAGCTCGACGGCCTCGTCTTCGGTCCGGAACGTCAGGGCACTCAGGACCGGCCCGAACACCTCCTCGCAGGCGATCTCGGACGCCGCGTCGATCCGGTCGAGCACGGTCGGCTCCAGGAAGGCGCCGGCCGCGAGCCCGGGATCGGACGGGATCCGGCCACCGGCCACGACGCGCGCGCCGCCGGCCACCGCCCGGTCGATGACGGCGAGACAGCGGTCGCGGGCGGCGCGACTGATCAATGAGCCCATCTCGGTCGCGGGATCCGTCGGCAGGCCGATCCGGATCTCCGCGACGCGAGCGGCCACGCGCTCCAGGACCGGCGCGGCAATCGACTCGTGGATGACGAGCCGGCTCGTCGATCCGCAGCTCTGGCCCGACACCCGGGTGTAGTTCATCCCGCGGACGATGGCGGCCGCGGCCTCGTCGACGTCGACATCGGGAAAGACCACGATCGGGTTCTTGCCGCCGAGCTCGAACGACAGGGTCTTGACCCGGCCGCTGGCCGCAGCCGCAGCCTGGATCCGCAGCGCCGTGGCGGTGCTGCCGGTGAACGAGATCCGGAGGACGCCCGGGTGCTCCACGAGTGCAGCGCCGGTCGCGGGCCCGCCGACCACGGCGTTCACGACCCCGTCGGGGAACAGCCCCGCCGTCAGCTCGGCAATCGCGAGCGTGGTGAGCGGGGCGAGCTCGGAGGGCTTCAGGATCACCGCGTTGCCCGCGACGAGGGCCGACCCAAGGCGGGCGCAGGCGAACATCGCCGGATGGTTGAACGTGATCATCCGGCCCACGACGCCCCACGGCTCGCGTTGCGTGTAGTGCAGGCCCGGCAGCGGAAAGACCTCGCCCTTGACCTGGAGGGCAAGCCCAGCCGCGTCGTTCAGCGACCGGACGCCCTTGTCCAGATCGGCGCGCATCGCGCTGAGCGGGTTGCCCGTGTCGAGGCAATCGAGGAGGGACAGACGCTCGGCGTTGTCGGCCACCCGGCCGGCCAGCTGCTGGACGAGGGCGGCCCGCTCGCGGGCCGGCAGTGCCCGCCAGTCGGAAGCCGCCCCCTCGGCGGCCGCGACCGCGCGTCCAACCCCCGACGCCCCGGCTTCGGCGATCCGTGCGATCACTCGCGACGTCGCCGGGTCCTCGACGTCGATCGGTGGCCCCTCGCCGGCACCGTCCCGACCGTCGGCGAACGCACCGTCGATCCACGAGCCGAACGTGGCGGGCTCGTGCGTGGCGTCTGCGCTGAGGACCCGCTCGATGAGCAACGCATCTCCCTGGCCGGCCGCGGCAATCGCCGCGCCTCGCTGCCAACGATTGTATCCACCACGGAACGTCATGCGTACAATCTCTGGACCCGGCGTGGCCGGCGAACCCAGGAGGTTGGATGAGCATCAACGTCTCGATCGACCCGGAGCTCTGCATCGGCTCGGGCGACTGCGTGCGCCTCCTCCCGGCGGCGTTCCAGCTCGACGACGATTCCTCCGTCTCGCACCCGACACCGGCCGCGCCAACGAGCGACCTCGAACTCCTCCTCGCGGCGGCGCGCAGCTGTCCGACCCAGGCCATCCGGATCGTCCGCGACGGGGCCGTCCTCCACGACTCGAACTAGGGCCCGGACCGGTCCCAGAAAGGCGCAGCGATGGCAGATTCACCGGTGGCCGACACCGCCCCGGCCTCCCCGGCAACGATCGTCTTCGACCGCTACGAGGACATTCGCGAGGCCCTGTTCGACGCCAACCTGTCGCGCACCTTCGACGATCGGTCGTACGCCGAGGGCAACATCCGCGATGGCGTCGTCTCGGTCACCCATGGGCCCGTCCATCGCGCCCGGCGCCGAGTCGAGAACACCCAGTTCCGGTCGGACGTCCTGCGCCTGTACGAGCGCGAGCTCTTCCCGCAGGTCCTGACGGATCTCCTCGACCGGCTGATCGACGCCCCCTCGGTCGACGTGTTCAGCGTCGGCGAGCAGCTGTCGGTCGTGCTCGCCGCGCGCCGGGCGGGGATCGACGTCGATGAGTCGGACCTTGGACAGATCCGCGAGCTCGTCCACTACGTCGACGTGTTCTCACAGGGCAGCGCGATCCTCGACGCCCACGACCCCGAGGCGGTGCGAGCCCTCGTCTACGCGACCTACGAGACGTTCGAGCGGGACTGGCTGCGAGCCTCGTCCGATCGCAGGGCGACGCTGATCGAGCGCGAACGACTCGGCGAGATCGCGGCCGACGATCTGCCGCACGACATCCTGACGGCCCTCCTGCGCCATCGCGACGACCCCCAGATCGAGCTCGCCGATCCGGGCCGCGTCACGCGCGAGGTCGCGACGTATCTCCAGGGCGGCACCCACACGAGCGCCCAGACCCTCGTCAACGCCCTGGACCTGATCTTCGGGGAGGAGGGCAGCGCGGCCGTCGTCGCTCGCGCGGCGGACGACCTTGCCTTCTGCCAGCGGATCGTCCACGAGACTCTCCGCCTTCGACCGACGACGCCGAAGATGCGCCGGCGCGCCGTGGCAGCGACGTCCGTCGCGGGCCGCGACATCCCGGCCCAGAGCGTCGTCGTGCTCGACGCCCTTGCGGGCAACCGCGATCCGGAGCTGTTCGGTGAGCGCCCCGACGCGTTCGATCCGGATCGCGCGGTCGACCCCAGCGTCGCGCGCTGGGGGCTGTCATTCGGCGCCGGCGCCCACCAGTGTCCCGGTCGGTCGGTCGGCGGTGGATTCCCGGCGCCGGCCCATGGCGACCTCGGCGAGGAGCACGTCTACGGCCTGGTCGCGCTCGAAATCCGCGAGATCTGCCGGCGCGGTCCGCGGCCCGACCCGGAGCGGGCTCCGGAGCGCGATCTCCGGACCGAACGGCACACCCGCTGGGCGCGCTACTGGGTCCGGTTCGACGCGTGGGGTCAGGCCGACTGAGTCCGAGCGGGGCTGGGGGCTGATCCCGTCACAGCGGCGCCGTCGGCGCGGGACCGAAGGCGGCCGTGCCGCTCAGTGGCGGGCCGTCCACGAGAGCAGGATCTCGACCGACAGCTCCGGGGCCTGCCACAGATAGCCGTGCGACGCATCCGGCACGACCGTCCGCTCGGCGTCCGGCAGGTGCTCCGCGAGATAGGCCGACTGCTCCCAGTGAACGCCGGTTCCACCCTGGTGACGGTCTCGATCGCCGATCAGGACGAGGGCCGGCATGGTCAGCTCAGACAGCCGATCGGCGGTCTGATGCTCCTGCCGGGCGATCACGTGGCGGAGGTACTCGCGCAGCTCCGGCCGATGCTGCCAGAAGGCATCGACGAGCCAATGCACGCGATCCGGTCGGGCCGTGACGAACTCCGGGGTGAAGAACGTGTCGGCGATGTGCTCGCGCATGTACTCCTGGTACCCGTGTTCGATCATCGCGACGGCCGTGTGGAGCGGCACGCCCCGGGTCACCGGCTTGTCCGCGCGCCATTCGCCGGGTCCGCTGGCAGCGAGGATGAGGCTCCTGACGCGGCGCGGCTGGTCGAGGCCGATCCATTGGGCGACCCGGCCGCCCATCGAATGACCGAGGACGTGGGCGGGGGGCAGGTCGAGGGCGGCCATGAGTCCGGCGGCGTCCGACGCGAACAACCGGGTCGAGTAGGGCTCGGCCCGCGACGGAGTCTCTCCCGTCCCGCGATGGTCGAAGGTCAGGACGGTATGGCGCATGGCGAGCTGGTCGACGAGCGAGGGCAGCCAGGTCGCGCCCGGATAGCCGGTGCCGGCGATCAGGACGAGAGGATCGCCGCGCCCGGTGAGCTCGTAGGCGATCGGGAGGTCGTTGACGGTGACGGTCGGCATCAGGGCTCCTCGGCGGGACTGGCTGGGTTTGCTGGGCTGGGCGGCGGGGGATCGGCGGGATCGGGCGCCCGGCGCAGCCGCTCCGCCGTGACGAACAGGACGAGGTAGATCGCGAGGAAGGCGAACGGGACGATCCGGAACATCGCCTCGAGCCCGACCGCTCCGGCAACGACCCCGCCGATTAGCGGCCCGAGCATCTTCCCGACGTCGAGGCCAGCCGTCATGACCGCGGCGGCCATCCCGGCCTGGTGCCCGGGCGTCTCCTCCATCGCGGTCGCACTGGTCGTGACCCGGAGCAGGCCGCGGCTGATGCCGTTCGCGGCGAACAGGGGCAGGAGCAGCAGATAGGCGCCGACCGACGGCAGAACCGTCAGCGTCGCCGCGGACACGACCAGGAGCGGCACGTGGATGCGCTCGGGCCTGACGCGCTCGAAGATCCAGCCGGCCCCGAAACGGGCGATCGATGAGATCCCGGTCCGGATGCTTGACAGCGTTCCGATCTGGGCGATCGACAAGCCGAGGGCAAGGCCGAGGATCGGGAAGAAGCTCTGGAGCAGCCCGTTGATCACGTTGAGGTAGACCGCGACGAGGGCCGCCGACCAGACGGCGAACGGCAGCAGCCCGGTTCGCCGCAGCGACCCCATGAGCCGGCTGCGGAGGTGGGGCCGCTGGCCAGCCGCGAGGTCATCCGCGCGATCCGGATCGATCGTGGACCGCAGGACGGGCGGCAGTCGGACCGAGATGAAGACCGCGGCGAGCACCGGGACCGTCGCCAGCACCAGCATCGCGGTCGCGATCCCGAGGCTCTGGCCGAGGAGGCCGCCGACCGTGGTCGCGACCGCCAGGGCGAGGCCCTGGAACCCGATGTACCAGCCCATCGCCACCGCCGGCGCGATGGTCGACGGGGTGCACAGCAGGAGCATGGTGAACAGGCAGGTGGTCGCGATGCCCCAGCCGAAGCCGTCGATGGCCATGAGCACGGTGAACGCGGCGACGTCCGACACGAACGGGGTGATCAGGTAGGCGATCGTGCTCGCGAGGCCCGCACCGATGATCAGGGCACGAGCGCGATCTGGCCGGAAGACGATGCCCGCGACGCCGCGCGCAAGCAGGCTCGTGAGCGAGAACGCGAAGATGACGAGGCCGATCTGGGCCGTGCTCAGACCGCGGCCGTGAAGATTGATCGGGACCAGGAACCGGAGTGCCCCTTCAGCCAGCTCGAACAGGCCGGTCGCGACATAGAGTCCGGACAGCGGATTCCGGGGGTCCAGCGGATTCCTGAACCGTTCGAGAGGCGCCGCCGCCCCGCCGGCCGTGGCCGCCACGGGATCAGTCGTCCCCGAGCGCGTCCGCGGCACCGGACACCGCGGCGACCGGCACCGCTCCGGCGGGCGAGCCACCAACGGCCGTGCGTCGCGCCGCCAGGGCGACCCGGAGGCCGGCCCTGCCCTCGTCGGACGGGTCGCGGGCGAGAGCCTGCCCGGCGTACCGCATCACGTCCATGGCCACGGTCGGACTCGCGAGGAGCGGATCCGGGCGGGTGAACAGGTCCTCGATCGTCGCCCACCGGCGCCCGACGCGCTCGATCAGATCCGCGCGACCCGCCGCCGTCAGCTCGCGATGGCGCGTGACGAAGGCATCGAGGCCGGCGGGGCTGTCGTCGCGCGACCCGGGCTCGGTTCGGCCGTGCGCCTCCTCCTGGGCGAGGAGCCGGGCGGCCAGCTCCAGGCGGTCGCCCCGATCGTCGTCGAACATGACCGTCCCGAAGACGCCCGACGTCGCGGCGACATCGCGGATCAGGCGAGCCATCGCCCCACCGAGCGCGTTGCGGCGTTCCGCCGCCGACAGGGCCACGCCGTTGTTCAACCGCGAGAAGAGCTCCTCGATGTCGCTCTCCGTCGCATCGCGGATCAGGACGACCGAGAGCGGTGTCCGGAGGAGCGCAGCCCGCCAGCTCGGACCCAGCTCCGAGAACCGGAGCCGCCGCCGACCGGCGTCTGCGGCGGACCCGGATGGCGGACTCGATCCGGAACGTCGGCGCGAGCGGGAACCCGTCCCGGACGAACGACCAGATCGTCGTCAGCCGCTGCTTGCCGTCGACGACCGCGTAGACCTTCGTCGGGTGCTGACCGCGCAGGTCGTGGAGGTAGATCTTCGGGACGTCGTAGCCGTTGAGGAGCGAGTCGATGAACAGCTGCTGCTGCGCCGAGCGACCAGACGTCGCCGGCGCGCTGGTAGGGCGGGTCGTCGTCGATCGAGCTGCGCCAGGCGATGGCCTTCCCGACCGTGAAGTGGTGCGCCGGCACGCACCGCATCAGCGCCGTGCACCGAGCGCGGCCGGACGGGCGGCTCACGACGCTCCTAGGGCCGCGCCATCGAGGTCTCGCGGTGCTCGACCTTGTAGTAGCCCGGCCACAGCTGCTCGTAGAAGTAGCGGATGCCGTACTCGATGCGCAGCGTCCGCGTCCGTCCGTCGGACGGGTTGAAGTGCTCGTGACGGGTCATCTTCGGCGGGATCTGGACGGCGTCGCCGGCCTCCCAGTCGTAGTGCTCGCCGTCGATCTCGGAGAAGCCGACGCCCTCGAGGACGTACAGCACCGCCTCGGTGTGGGTGTGGCAGTGGCTCGAGGTGTGGGGCACCTCCTCGAAGATCTGGGTCATCGCCGCGGTCAGGGCGGTGAACCCGTTGCGGTGCTCGCTCTTGCTCTCGCCGCCGCCCATCAGGTTGTAGATCGCGCCGTGGCGGTGGGGGTGGTCGCTCTTGATCAGGCGCTCCGGCGGCTTCGTTGCGCTCGGTTGCCGGCGCGGCAGCGGCCATCGCCGTCGCGGCGCATGGCCGTGCGATCCGTGACCGTCCGCCGGTGCTGCTCTCGTCAGCCGCGCGCGGCGTGCGACTTCTTGCCGGTCGGCCTCGTTCGGGGCGTCCTCGATGTGGAGCGCGATCCGCCGGCCCGAGCGTGTCGAACTGGCCGTCCTCGGCCGGAAAGGCGTGCCTCGAAGCCGGGCTCATTCGGCGCCCTTGTCCTCGAGCTGCTCGAGGCGGCCGAGCCGGACGAACAGGTCCAGGTCCATCGTCGAGGCCGAGACGTACTCGACGTCGTCAGTCGACCGGTGTTGAAGACCTGGTGGTCCTCCATGTACGGGACGTGGATCGTCGTCCCGTCGCGGAAGTCGTAGCGCCGCCCGCCGACGACGATGAAGCCGCTGCCGCGGAGGACGTGGATCGCCTCCTCGCCGTGGCGATGTCGACCGGTGTGCTGGCCGGCCGGGACGACGACCGTGCACAGGTTCGTCCCGTTCGTCGGGAACCCGACCTGCTCGCCGATGAGCATCGCGACCCGATGCTCGTTCGGCGTCTCGATCCAGACCAGATCGCGGCCGCGGGCGACGATCGGCGAGCGCTCGACGACCGACGCGTTCCGCTCGCTCGCGGCCAGCCATTCAGCGTAGAAGTCGGCCCGCTCCAGCCGGCTCGACGGAGCGCCACACCTCGGTCATCGTCGTCCTCCGCGGGCCGTCGGGGCGACGGCTACTCCTCGCCGGCCGGGCTGTCCGGGTGGCGCTCGATCTGGTGCAGGCCCATCGCCTTGACCGTGAAGGTGTCCTGGATGGCCAGGTAGCGGGCCGTCTCGGTGTCGGAGTCGTTGAAGTGCTGATGCCATGCCCAGAGCGGGATGCCGATCAGGTCGCCCTCTTCCCAGTCGACCCGCTGGAGCTCGTCGCCGTCGTAGCCCATGGTCGTGTGGCCCTTGCCCTTGACGATGTACAGGACGGCCTCGGTCGTGTGGCGATGGTTGACCGACGCGTGGACCGGGCGGCAGCTCGGAGAGGTGGGGCTGGAGCCGGATCGCGCCCGACAGGCGGTAGAAGCGCGCCTTCGTCCCGCGGTACTCGCGGGCGACGAGCTCGGTCGTCCTGAGGTCCTTGACGATCGTCGCCTCGACCGGCGGATGCTTCTTGTTCCACTGCTCGCGCTGGGTCATCTCGGTGATGGCCGTGCCGCTCAGCGGCTGCTCCTCGCGGGTGATGAGCTTGTTGGCGTCGGACACGGGCATCCTCCTGACTGGACGCAGTGGCGAACAGTCTTGGACTGAGGGGAGACAATCCAGGCGAATTGTACGACATAACGTCGCCGGCCACCGGTACCATGGCCGGTGCCGACCGTGCCGTCACCGTATCGCCGATCGAGGTCGACCGTGATCCCTCGCTTCTCCCTGGTCCGGCCGCACGACTCTGGACGAGGCGTTCGCGGCCCATCGCCGCGGCGGACGGCGACGCCGCCTAGATCGCGGGCGGGACCGAGCTGCTCCAGGTCATGAAGATGGGCTTCGCCCAGTTCGGCGACGCTCGTCGACCTGAAGGCGATCGCCGAGCTCCGGGCTTCGATCGACACGGCCGGCGGCCTCTCGGATCGGCGCGGCGACCACCCATCGCGAGATCGAGCGCTCGGCGGTCGTGCGCGAGCGCGCTCCCGGCCTCGCGACGCTCGAGCGCGGCGTCGCCAACGTCCGCGTCCGCAACACCGGCACGATCGGCGGCAACCTCGCATTCGCCGAGCCGCACTCCGACCCGGCGACCTTCCTGCTCGCCTGCGGCGCGACCGTCGAGCTGGCGGGTCCGGCCGGCGAGCGCGAGCTGCCCGATCGGCGACTTCGTGCTCGGCCCGCTGTTCACGGCGCGCGAAGCCGACGAGCTGGTCATCGGCGTCCGCGTTCCCGTCGCGGGCGCCGGGCGTCGGGCGGGCATACGAGAAGTTCGCGTTCTTCGAGCGTCCCGCGGCGTCGGTCGCGGTCCGCCTCACGGTCGCCGACGGCACGATCGCCGCAGCACCGTCGCCGTCGGCTCCCTGACCGAGTGCCCGACCGTGGTCGCGGCGGCCGGCGCCGCGCTTCGACGGCGGCGAGGCCGATCACGGAGGCGCTCGGCGCCGCGCCTCGGACGCGGCAGCGCGACGCCTTCGGCGAGCTCGACGTCGTCGCCGATCTCAACGGCTCCGCCGACTACAAGCGCCATCTCGCCGGGGTCCTCCTCGGCCGAGCGGCCCGAGCGCGCGCTCACGGAGGCCCTCGCCCATGCCTGAGACGATCGACGCTCGTGCTGACGGTCAACGATCGCGAGCGCGGCGCTCCGGATCGAGCCGCGCGAGACGCTCGGCGACGTCCTGCGCGACCGGCTCGGCGCTGACCGGCACGAAGATCTCGTGCGACGCCCAGGTCTGCGGGGCGTGCACCGTCCTCGTCGACGGTCTGGCCGTCAGCGCCTGCACGTACCTCGCGATCGACGCCGACGGTCGCGACGGTCCGGACGGTCGAGGGTCTGGCGACGGACGGACGCCTCAGCCCGCTCCAGCAGGCGTTCATCGACCACGCCGGGTTCCAGTGCGGCTTCTGCACGCCCGGCATGCTGATGGCGGCGACCGCCCTCCTCGAGGAGAACCCCGACCCGACCCGGGAGGCGGTCATCCACGGCCTCGAGGGCAACCTCTGCCGCTGCACCGGCTACGCCCAGATCGTCGACGCGGTCCTGGCCGCCGCGCGCCGCGGCCAACGGCCGGGTCGCGGAGCCGGCGCGATGAGACGCGTCACGCACGCCGGCCGGTCGCGCCGTCCCCGATCGGCGCTGCCCGTCCCGCGCCGCGACGGCGTCGCCAAGGTCACCGGGCAGCGGCCGCTTCACGGTCGACATCGGGATGCCCGGCCTCGCCCACGCCAAGCTCCTGCGCAGCCCCTATCCGCACGCGCCGCATCCGCTCGATCGACACCGCCGCCGCGCGCCGCCACCCCGGCGTGATCGCCGTCGTCACGGCCGACGACCTCGGCCGACGTCCACCTCGTCTACGGCCACTCGGTCGCGGACCATCCGCTGATCGCCACCGGCAAGGTCCGCTTCGCGGGCGAGCCGGTCGTCGGCGTCGTCGCCGAGGACGCCGTGACGGCCGAGGAGGCGCTCCGCCTGATCAACGTCGAGTACGAGCCGCTGCCGTACGTCACGATCGCCCGACGGACGCGCTCGCGACGGACGCGCCCGATCATCCACGAGCAGCCCGGCGAGCAGCGCGCCCACCGCGGCTTCGACGAGGACATCGAGCGGACCCACCCCAACGTCTGCTCGCACTCGCGCCAGGCCTGGGGCGACATCGACGACGCGTTCGCCGGCGCCGCACCTCGTGATCGAGGGCGAATACCGCTACCCGCGCTCGTACGCCTACGCCATGGAGCCGTACACGTCGGTCGCCCGTTGGGGCGAGGGCGAGCTGACCGTCTGGACGTCGGGCCAGCACCCGTACATGGTCCGCGAGGACCTCGCCCAGTGCTTCGACCTGCCGCTGGCCGGCGTCCGGGTCATCGTCCCGTACGTCGGCGGCGGCTACGGCAGCAAGTCCTACACGAAGATCGAGCCGCTGACCGCGGCCCTGGCGCTGCGCGCCGGGCGGCCGGTCCGGCTCGCGCTGACCATCGAGGAGTCGATCCTGACGACGCGCGGCGACGCGGCGATCGTCCGGCTCCGGAGCGCGTTCGACCGCGACGGCCGGCATCCTGCTCGGCCGCCAGGCCACGATCCTCCTCGACACCGGCGGCTACGCCGAGAACTCGCCGCTCGTCGGGCGCAAGGCGGCGAACCGCCTCGGCGGCCCGTACCGGATCCCGGCCCTCGAGGTCACGTGCTCGACGGTCTACACGAACACGGCCCCCGCCAGCTCGTTCCGCGGCTTCGGAGCCCCGCAGGTCACGCTCGCCGGCGAATCGCAGATGGACGAGGCCGCCGAGCGCCTCGGGATCGATCCGCCTCGAGATCCGGCGGCGCAACGTGCTCCGCCCGGGCGAGCGCCCGTGGCCGCAAGGTCCGCGGCATCGACGCCGACCTCGCCGGCCGACCTCGACCTCGCCGCCGAGGAGCTGGGCTGGGACGACGCCGCTGCCGGCCGGTCGCGGCCGGGCGATCTGCCTGTCCGCGTCCGACGCCGGCTCGGAGCCGATGACGACCTCGCTCCTGCGGGTCCACGCCGACGGCTCGCGTCACCGTCACCTGCGGCAGCACCGAGATGGGCCAGGGCTCGTCGACGGTCCTCGCCCAGATGGCCGCAGGCGAGATGGGCGTCGACCTGGATCGGGTCCACCTGCTCCAGAGCGACACGGCGGCGGTCAGCTACGACCGCTCGACCGGGCGCCAGCCGGACGACGACGCTCATGGGCCTCGCGATCGCAGCCGCCGCCCGTGACGCGCGAGCCCAGCTGATCGAGTGGGCCCAGGAGTCGCCTCGCGCCCGACGGCCCGACCGTCGTCGAGGAACAGTCGGCGGCGTCCGGATCGGCGATGCCGTCCACGACTGGGGTGCGGTCGTCCGGGCGTGGTTCGGTGGGCATGCCGGCGAGGTGCGTCGGGCGCGGCTACATCCGACGCTCGGGCGCCACCGAGGAGATGCCGCCGTTCTGGGAGATCGGCTGCGTCGGCGTCGAGGTCTCCGTCGACGAGGAGACCGGCGAGATCCGGGTCGAGAAGCTCGTCACCGTCGGCGACGTCGGGTGCGCGATCAATCCCCAGCTCGTCGAGGGTCAGGACATCGGCGCCGCGATGATGGGCCTCGGGATGGCGACCCGCGAGGAGCTCGTCTACGAGGACGGCAACCTCATGAACGGCAACCTGTTCGACTATCGCGTGCCGCGAACGACGGACCTGCCGGAGATCCGGTCCGTGATCGTCGAGCGCGGCGACGGCGTCGGCCTGTACGGCGCCAAGGGCGGCGGCGAGGGGTCGCTGAACCCGGTCGCGGCGGCCATCGCGAACGCCGTCTGGCGGGCTGCGGGCATCCGCCTGCGCGAGGCCCCGTTCAGCCCGGAGCGCGTCTGGAACGCCCTCCAGGAGCGCGACGCCGCCGCCCGCTCGTGACCGGAGACGGCCCGCCGGGCACGGATCCGGCAGAGCGACTCCGCGCAATGGGTCTGGAGCTCCCCGTTCTCAGCACGCCCCGCGGAAACTACGTCCGGGTCCGTCGTCATGGGTCGATCCTCCACCTCGCGGGGCACGGTCCGGCGCCGGCTGCTGATGGCTCCCGGGTCACGGGCAAGGTCGGTGCCGAGCTGACCCTGAACAGGGCTACGATGCTGCGCGCCGCGCCGGGCTCGGACTCCTGGCCACGCTCGCCACCGAGCTCGGCGACCTCGGACGGGTCGAGGC
This sequence comes from uncultured Chloroflexia bacterium, assembly GCA_963783055.1. Taxonomy (GTDB): domain Bacteria; phylum Chloroflexota; class Limnocylindria; order Limnocylindrales; family CSP1-4; genus CF-46. The sequence goes on along the minus strand of CAWAMB010000001.1, from coordinate 8,532 downwards.
GATCCTGAGCGTGTTCGGGATGGTCAACGTCGCGCCGGGGTTCGTCGCCCTGCCCGCGGTCATCGACGGCTGCTCCGACCTGTTGGTGGCGGTGTTCGGGCCCGAGGTCGGTCGCCACACCCGTTCAGCGATCGGCGTGGCGGCCCTGCCCCATGGCCTCGCGGTCGAGGTCGAAGCCGTCGTCGCGATCCGCGCCTGATCAGGTCGCGGATCGTCGTCCGGAGGGGCGCCAGCGAGCGCGAGCCGCGTCCCATGTCGCGATCGCGCGAACCGCATCGGCGCCCTCGTCGAGCCACCGTCGCGCTGCGGCCGTTGCCACCGTCTCGTGCCAGCCTGGCGGGGTCAGGCCGGCCGCCACGTCGGCCAGGGGGGCAAGCACGAACAGCCGCTCCGCGGCGTCGCGGTGGGGCACGACGAGCAGGCGATCCGCCTTGCCGGGGTCGAGCGACAGGCCGGCCGGCGGCCGCTCGAGCGACAGTCGTGCCCGGCCGAACACGAGCAGGTCGAGATCGAGCTCGCGCGGTCCCCACCGCTCCCGGTCCTGACGGCCGAACGCCCGCTCGAGCTGCTTGAGCGCGATCACGAGGGCGGTCGCCCCCGTCGCCGGATCGGGCCCGGCCGGAACGTCGAGCGCGACGACCGCATTGCGGAACTCCGGCTGGTCGACGAGCCCGACCGGCTCGGTCGCGTAGAGCTGCGACACGGCGCGGAGACGAACGCCGGGCAGGGCCGCGAGCCCGCGGATCCCGGCGGCGAGCGTCGCCGGGGCATCGCCGAGGTTGGCCCCGAGGCCGACGTACGCCCGGACCCGTCGCATCGATCGGCTGACCTCGCTCGCTAGACTCGCCGCGTGACCCGCGTCGTCGCTCTCATTTTCCACGCCCGGCCGGGACCCGGCGCGGGACCGCTCACCGAGGCACTGGCCGCGGTCCGGCACGCCAACGGGTCCGCCCTTGCGGACCGCTTCCGGCGATCCGGCGCCGACGACGTCAGGGTGATCGACGGACCGCCCGATGACCGGACATTCGGCGAGCGGCTGCGCGCCGCTGCTCAGGAGGTCCAGGCGGACGGCCTCATCGTCCTCGGCTCGGGGAGCATCCCGCTCGCCCGGCCGGCCGACCTGTCTGCCTTCGTCGACGTCGCCGCGGGGCCCACCGGACGCGCGCTCGCGAACAACCGCTTCTCGGCCGACGTGGTGGCGCTCGCCGGACGTGACCGGCTCGCGGACCTGCCGGATCTGGCGTCCGATAACGGGCTGCCGCGCTGGCTGTCTGACCACGCCGGGTTCGACGTCGGCGATCTGCGCCGGCGCTGGCGGCTCCAGGTCGACCTCGACTCGCCGCTCGATGTGCTCCTCACCGGGTCGGCCGACCTGCCGGGCATCGACACGGGGCCGGTTCGGGCGGCGCTGGCCGGAGCGCTGGCGGTCGCCCAAGACCCGAGCGGCGAGCTGGTCGTGACCGGCCGTGCGTCGGCGGACGGCCTCGCGTGGCTTGAGCGCTCGACGGCGTCGCGCACCCGCGCCATCGTCGAGGAGCGTGGCTTCCGGACGCGTCCGGCCGGTCAACGCCCGGTGCGGTCAGCGCTCGGCCTGCTCCTCGACCGCGACGGGCCGGCGGCCCTCGGCACGATCCTGACCGAGCTGGGCGACGCCGCGCTCGTCGACAGCCGCGTCCTGTTGGCCCATCGGTTCGGGGCCGACGAGTCCGGCTGGCCATCCTCGGAGGACCGCTTCGCATCCGACCTGCTCCTGGTGGACCAGATCGCCGACCCGTGGCTGCGATCGCTGTCGGCGGCGGCCCGCGATGCCGCGATCCGGATCGTGCTCGGCGGCCACAGCCTGGTCGGGCCCGGGTTGCGGCTGGCGCTCGGGACGAGGCGAACGTGGAGCTGAGGCCGGGACCGCCGCCGGCTCGGGACGTCGAGTCGGACCCGGTCCTGCTGGCGGCGATCCGCGACGAGATCGCGGCCACCGGTCCGCTGACGTTCGCCCGATTCATGGAGATCGCGCTGTACGACCCGGCGCGCGGGTACTACCGCGGAGCCGTCGCGCGACCCGGACGCGCGGGCGACTTCCTGACGGCCCCCGAGGCGAGCCCGCTCTTCGGCCGGACGCTTGCCCGGTTCGCGGTGGCCGTCCACGCGGCCATCGGCGCGCCGGCCACCTTCACGATCCGGGAGCACGGGGCCGGGACCGGCGCGCTCGCCGCTCCGCTGGTCGCAACGCTGCGCGAGGGCGCGCACCCTCCGACCGAGATCCACTACCTCGTCGCCGAGGTCGAGCCCGAGCGCGTCGCCGCCGTGCGCGCCGCGATCGTCACCGCCGGGGTCGCTGTCGACGCCGACCCCGACGGCTCGATCGACGGCCTCGTCATCGCCAACGAGGTCCTCGACGCCCTGCCGACCCACCGCGTGGTCCGGCGCGGCGACCGGCTCCGCGAGATCCTGGTGGATCTGGGACCGGACGGCACCCTCGTGGATCGCGAGGCCGACCCGACCACGCCGGCCCTCGCCCACCGCCTCGCGTCGGAGTCGATCGAGCTCTCCGACGGCCAGCACGCCGAGATCTGTCTCGCGGTCGACGGCTGGGTCGCGCGGGCGGCCGCTGGACTGGCCCGCGGCGTCCTCCTGCTGATCGACTACGGCCATCCCGCCGTCGAGCTGTACGACGCCCGACGCCGCGCGGCCGGGACCCTTGCCACGTACCTCGGCCACCGCGTCGGCGAGGATCCCTACCGGGCGATCGGCCACCAGGATGTCACCGCCCACGTGGACGTCACGGCCGTCGAGCGGGCCGCGGTCCGGGCCGGCCTCGACCACCTCGGCACGACCACCCAGGCGGCGTTCCTCAGCCGGCTCGGGGCCGGCGAGCTGCTCGTCTCTGAGCAGACCGGCCCGGCCGCCAGCCTCCAGGCCTACCTCGAGACGCGCTCTGCGCTCGTCCGGATGATCGATCCCGGGGCGATGGGCCGGTTCCGGGTCATGGTCTTCGGGCGGGGCCTCGAGCCGGGGACGAGGATGCCGGGAATCGACTGAGGCCGTGGCCTGGCCCGGCCAGGACGGCGCGAGCGGTGCGTTTACGCCCACGGCCATGCGTTCAGGCGAACGATTCGATGGCACACGGCGGGGACGCGGGTGATACTCGTTCGGCGCTCATCACCCATCCGCCACGTCCTTGGGGGGCAGTCCGTGTCGTATCGCGTCGGTTTCGCCACGCTTCTCGCGGTCTCGCTCGCGCTCGGGGCCGCCGCCCCCGCCAGCGCCGTCCGCTCGACCGATCGGCAATCCGCGGACGGCGCCGCCTATCGAGAGCGGCTCATCGTCGTGTGGAAGGCGCCGGCGCCGGCCGCGCTGCGCATTCCGGGCGTCGCATCCATCAAGGCCCTTCAGCGTCCGTTGCGTTCGGTCGTCACCGCCGCGGCCGGCCGCGCGAGCGGTGTCGCCGCCGCCCTGCGTGCCGACCCGCGCGTGCTCGCGGTCGTGCCCGACGCGCGATGGACGCTCACGGACTGGCCGGCGGATGGGTTCCCCTCGGACACGCTGTACGGCGACCAGGACGATCTGGCCCAGATCGGCGTGCCGGAGGCGTGGCAGGAGACCCGCGGCGAGGCGTCGATCGTCGTCGCCGTGATCGACAGTGGCGTCGACCTTGCCCACCCGGATCTCGACGGCGTGGCGGTCGTGTCGCCGCGCAACACCTTCTGGAATTCGTCCGATGTGACGGACGTGATCGGCCACGGCACCCACGTGACCGGCACGATCCTCGCCGAGACCGACAATGGCGAGGGCATCGCCGGGATCGCGCCGGCATCGACGCTGATGCCGATCAAGGTGACCGACGACTCGTCCCTGTCATTCTCGGACGTCCTTGACGGGGTGGACTGGGCGCGGTCGCACGGCGCGGACATCATCAACATGAGCCTCGGCGGCGGGCTGACGCCGGAGCAGGTCGCCCTGGGCCAGCCGACATTCAGCGCAGCTCGCGATGCCGGGATCCTCATGGTCGCGGCCGCCGGCAACGGCGGCAGCGAATCGCGCCTGTACCCGGCGTCGTTCGCCGGCGTCGTCTCCGTCAACGCCGTGGACGGCCAGGACGAGCTGGCTGACTTCTCGAACACCGGCAAGGCGATCGACCTCGCGGCGCCGGGCGTCGAGCTCACGTCGACCGTCCCGGGCGGAGAGTACGCGGCTGAATCGGGGACAAGCATGGCGTCGCCGCACGTCGCGGGCGTCGCGGCCCTCGTCTGGGCCGCCCGACCCGATCTGGCGGTCGATGAGCTGGAGGCGGTCCTCCGGGCCAGCGCAGCCGATCTCGGCGATCCGGGTCATGACACCGTGTTCGGCGACGGGCGAGTCGACGCCGCCGCGGCGCTCCTGGAACCCGTGCCCGACCCACTACCGGAGCTGGACCCGCCGGCGCCGCTGCCCGCGCTCACGATCGAGTTCCTGGCCCCGACCGACACGGTGCGCCAGACGGGGTCGACCTATACCGTCCGCCTCGCGATCAACCACGCGATCGTCGATTCGATCGCCGTGCTCGGGAGATGGCCGATGGCGCGCGGTCAGTGCGATCTCACGGCAAGGCCGACGGTGACCGAGCTCGCGTTCGGGCCAGTGATCGAGCTGACCGGCCTGCGACCCGGCTACTGCTACCGGGTCGCCGCCATCGCGATCGACGAGGACGGCAACTTCGCCGAGGCGGAATCGCCGTCGATCGAGATCCTCGACGTGACGACGCCGCGGATGATCGGCAGGACGCCGGCGTCCGGGGCCACGAACGTCAGCCGTTCGTCGAACGTGCGGGTCCGCTTCTCCGAGCCGGTGACGGCAACCATCTCGAACGTCCGCCTGCGCAACCTTCACACGGGCTTCATCGTGCGGGTGCGGTTCACGTGGATTGCGTCCACGAACACCGTGGTCCTCGATCCGCTGTTGCTGATGTACGGGCGGACGCGCTACCGCGTGGAGCTCCTGTCGACCCTGTACGACCGGGGTGGCCACCGTGTCACCCCCACCACCTGGACCTTCACCACGCGCGCGTGACCCTCGGGTCGCTCTGGCGGACTCCGATCGCCTCTGGCTAGGGCGAACGCCCTATTGCCGCGAAGCCCATCCGAGGACGACGCTTCAGCCGTCCCGGCGACGGGGCCCACCGCCGGGGAGCGGATCGTGGACTGGCACGCGCGCTCGGCACGATCCGCTCCCCGATCATGCTCGTCGCTGGCACCGCCAGGCAGCGCGCCGGGCCGATTGACGACCGTCGATCGGCTCGCCGAACTCCGCCGCCGCGGCCCCACTCAACCTCGATCCACGGCCTCGTGGCGGGGCCTCGCCGTGCGCATGTCCGAACGGGTTCCGCTGCTAGAATGGCGGCGCGTCGACCGGGCCCAGGGGCGCGGCCGCGCACAGGGGTGAGACCGCTTCCCGGTGCGTGCCGGATGGGGTCGGCCCGCAGCCCACACCCGGAGAGTCCGCCGACGTGACCAACATCTGGTACATCGTGGGGTTCATGGTCGCGGGCGTCTCGTTCGTCTTCCTGACGATCGGGGCGGCCTGGCTGATCTCCCATCGGAATCGCGGCGACGTCCACAAGGGCCTGCCGTACGAGTCCGGGATCGACACCTACGGGGACACCCACGGCCGGTTCGGGCTGTCGTTCTACATCTACGCCCTGCTGTTCGTCGCGTTCGACATCGAGGTCGTCTTCATCTACCTCTGGGCCATCATCTTCCGCGCCCCGGGGGTCGACATCGCCTCGCTGTTCGTGAGCATGTTCGTCTTCGTCGGCATCCTTCTCCTCGGTCTTGCCTACGCCTGGCGCAAGGGAGTGCTGACATGGCGCTAGGCAAGGATCGCGGCGCGGGCCTCGGCACGGGACCCGACGACGCCACGGCGGCTGGCTCCGACGCTCCCGGCAACCAGCCGGCGGCATTGACGGTCAGCCAGACGGCGGTCGCCGAGCCGATCGTCGTCAGCAACACCCTGTGGCGCTCGACCGACCCGAACGCCTACCAGGGCAGCCTCGAGCCGGACGTCACGCACCTCCGCGACGTCGAGGCGTCAGGCATCGCCCGGCGCGACGACGCCCGCTGGTCGGGCGCCCTCGAGGTCATCCCGACCAAGGCCGACTACGTCCTCGACCTCATCCGGGCGAACAGCCTGTGGCCGCTCCTGTCGGGGCTGGCCTGCTGCGCGATGGAGATGATGTCGAGCGCCACGTCGCGCAACGACATGGACCGCTGGGGAATGTTCCCGTTCCGCGCCTCGCCGCGCCAGGCCGACGTCCTGATCGTCGCCGGCACCCTGACCACCAAGATGGCCGGCCCGCTCGTCCGGCTGTGGGAGCAGATGCCCGAGCCGAAGTGGTGCGTGGCGATGGGCGACTGCACCTGCTCGGGCGGGCGCTACAAGCGGAGCTATTCCACGGTCGAGGGGATCGATCGGATCATGCCGGTCGACGTCTACGTCCCCGGCTGTCCGCCCCGCCCCGAGGGCCTGATCTACGGGATGATGAAGCTCCAGCAGCTCGTCAAGGATCGCCGCGGCCACTGGCCCGACCGGGCGGTCGGACCGACCGTTCCGGAGGACGTCTAGTGGACGCCGCGCTCAAGCGCCGTCTCCACGCCCGGTTCGGCGACCAGCTGATCGCGCCGATCCACCAGCGCCACGACGAGACCGAGATCCGGATCGGCCCGGGCGACGTCCCCGACGTCTGCCGCGCCGTCCACGACGAGCCGGCGTTCGCGTTCATCCTCCTCGCCGACCTGGCCGGGGTCGACACCGGCGACGCGATGCAGGTCGTGTACCACCTGTGGAGTGAGACGAGCCCGGACTGGCTGCGGATCGTCGCCGACGGCCTGTCACGTGACGACCCGCGGGTCCCGTCCGTCACATTCCTCTGGCAGGGCGCCGAGTGGATGGAGCGTGAGGCCTACGACATGTTCGGCATCACGTTCGAGGGCAACCGCGACCTGCGCCGGATCTACATGCCGCCCGACTACCAGTCCTTCCCGCTCCGCAAGGACTTCTTCCTGGCTGACGACGCGGCGCGCTCGCCCGGTGCCGGCGTCCGTCACATGGAGCAGGTGCACACGCCGCGCAACGCGCGCGCGGCCACGATGATCCGCAAGACCCCCGGCGCATGACGACCACCACGCGTCACATCCACCCGGAGCAGGAGGTTCCGTCGGACGATCCGCGGGTCCAGCTCGACGAGGCAGCCGGCGTCTTCGAGCCCGTCCCGCCGTACCCGCCCCGGACGGAGCGCGAGTCCGAGTTCTACACCCTCGGCAACGGCGAGATGTTCATCAACATGGGCCCCCAGCACCCATCGACCCATGGCGTGCTGCGGATCGTCCTGAAGCTCGATGGCGAGAACGTCGTCGACCTCGATCCGGTCCTCGGGTATCTCCACCGGGGCGTCGAGAAGCTGTGCGAGAACGCGGACTACCACCACTCGATCGCCTATCTCGACCCGCTCGAGTACATCAGCTCGCTGTTCTGTGAATGGCCGGGCGTCATGGCCTTCGAGAAGCTGCTCGACGTCGAGGTGCCGCGCCGAGCGGAGTACATCCGGGTCCTCTCGACCGAGCTGAACCGGATCCTGTCGCACTCGCTGTTCATGGGCTGGATGGCGCTCGACCTCGGCGGCCTGACCCCGATCCTGTGGAGCTTCATCGAGCGCGACGAGATCGCGGAGATGCTGGCGGCCCTGACCGGCCAGCGGCTGCTCTTCAACTACTTCCGGATCGGTGGCGTCAACGGCGACCTGAACCACGAGTTCCTCAGCCGGCTCGGCGACTGGATGACCCGGGCGACGACCCAGATCGAGAACAACCTGGGGCTGCTCAACGAGAACGAGATCTTCGTCCGCCGGATGCGCGGCCTCGGCATCCTCGACAAGGAGACCGCGCTCCGGATGGCGGTCACCGGCCCGAACCTGCGGGCGAGCGGCGTTCCCCTCGACTTCCGGCGGGCCCACCCGTACAGCGTCTTCCCGGAGCTCGAGTTCGACATCCCGACCCGCGACGAGGGCGACTGCCTGGCCCGCTACCTGGTCCGGATCGACGAGATCAAGCAGAGCCTCCGGATCATCGACCAGTGCCTCCACAACATGCCCGACGGGCCGATCATGGCCAAGCTGCCGCGCCTCCTCCGGCCGCGGCCGGGCCGGGCGTACGCCGGCATCGAGGGGCCCCGCGGCCAGTACGCCGCCTACGTCGTCAGCGACGGCACGGACCAGCCGTTCCGGATGCGGATCCACGACCCGTCGTTCGTCCATCTCCAGTCGGTCGGCGTCCTGATGCCGGGCCACCTGATCGCCGACGCGATGGCGGTGATGGCCAGTCCTCGATCCGATCATGGGCGGGGTCGACAAGTGACGGCCATGGCGCGCACGTTCTCGCGCCTCACGCTGACCGGCAAGATCCCGTTCACGGTCATCCCGCTGCTGGTCGTCCTGACCGCCGGCCTGATCCTTCTCGTCGTGGTCGCCGGCAAGCCGATCGTCGACTTCCTGGCCACGAACATCTG